>NZ_JAKQZC010000003.1 GCF_023736115.1 Salinicola avicenniae | reverse complement strand
GGCCGTCGACCAGCAGCGCCAGGTCGACCTTGTCGCCGGTGGTGCCGCTGGACTTCGAGGCCTGGGTGATGGCGGCAAGCTGATCTTCGTAGATCATCTTGGAGTCGTGCAGCAGCCGTCCAATCAGGGTCGACTTGCCATCGTCGACGCTGCCGCAGGTGATGAAGCGCAGGAGATCCTTGTTCTCGTGCTCCTTGAGATAGGCTTCGATGTTTTCCGAGATCAGGCCGGACTGGTGAGACATTGTCTGGTTTCCTTACAATGCGATGAACAGGGGCGCAGGCGCTGAGCACTCACTTAGCGAGCGATGGCCAGATAGGGAAAAATCAGCGGAAAGGCGGAGTTTACTGGGGTAAATGAGCATTTTGAGCTGATTGTTAACGCCGTATGGCCGAGCGCAGCGAGTGGTAGCCAGCGGCTAGAAGTACCCCTCGCGTTTTTTCTTTTCCATGCTGCCCACCTGATCCTTGTCGATGGCGCGGCCGCTGCGCTCCGAGGTACGGGTCAGCAGCATCTCCTGGATGATCTCCGGCAGCGTCGCCGCTTCCGACTCCACCGCACCGGTCAGCGGATAGCAGCCCAACGTACGGAAGCGCACCCACTTCTCTTCCGGCACTTCGCCCGGTTCCAGCGGCAGGCGCTCGTCGTCGACCATCACCAGCATGCCGTCGCGCTCGACCACCGGACGCGGCGCGGAGTAGTAGAGCGGCACGATGGGGATCGATTCGAGGTAGATGTACTGCCAGATATCCAGTTCGGTCCAGTTGGAGAGCGGAAAGACGCGGATCGACTCGCCCTTGTTGACCTTGCCGTTGTAGAGATTCCACAGCTCCGGGCGCTGGTTCTTGGGGTCCCAGCGGTGATGCTTGTCGCGGAAGGAGTAGACGCGCTCCTTGGCGCGAGAGGCTTCCTCGTCGCGGCGCGCCCCGCCGAAGGCGGCATCGAAGCCATACTTGTCCAGCGCCTGCTTGAGCGACTGGGTCTTCATGATGTCGGTGTACTTGGCGCTGCCGTGATCGAACGGGTTGATGCCGGCGGCACGCCCTTCCTCGTTGATATGCTCGATCAGCTCCATGCCCACGTCCGCCGCCATGCGGTCGCGGAACTCGATCATCTCCTTGAACTTCCAGGTGGTGTTGACGTGCATCAGCGGGAACGGCGGCGACCCGGGATAGAAGGCCTTGCGCGCCAGATGCAGCATCACCGAGGAGTCCTTGCCGATCGAGTAGAGCATCACCGGGTTGCCGAACTCGGCCGCCACTTCGCGGATGATGTGAATCGACTCGGCTTCGAGCTGCTTCAAGTGGGTCTGGCGCTGGGCACTGAGGGGAGGAGCTGTCATGGGCGCTATCTCACGGTCGCTGGCGTGATGCCAGCCGGTAACGAAATGGGATCTACCGAGTCCTCGAGCACGCGAGCGAAGTCTAAAGCCTCAAGCCGCGATGCCTGGCGCGACCCGGTATAAAGCCATTTACCCTAGCGAGACAGCGGTAATAACGTCAAAGAATCAAAGATGATCCAAAAAGTGCTTCTGGTTATATCACTCAACATCCCTAGAGCTCGACACGCTCGATCCAGGTGGTCATGTCATCCCCTTTCAGATCGATAACTCGGAACCCGGGGCGCGCCGCTTCGTCGACGGCGAACTCGTGACTGCCGGGAAGGAACTGATCCGAGGTCGAGGGACAACCATAGACGGCAACCATGCCTTCCCAGGCCGCAAAGGCCTGATGAATATGACCACATAAAAGCGCCCGCACTTGAGGATAGGGGGCCAGGGTTTGCCAGAGCGCATCGCGGTCGGCGAGACCAATCGCGTCCATCCATACGGAACCGACTGGCACAGGCGGGTGATGTAGCGCGATCAGCGTCGGCCGTTCATCGCGCTCGAGCTGTTCGGCCAGCTGCTGTAACTGCTCGCGCCCCACCTCGCCGCCGGGCTGGCCGCTCAAACGGGTATTCAGCAACAGTACGCGCCAGGCCCCGAGATCCAGCTCATCGAGACAAGGCTGCCACTCGTCCATCAATTCGGGCTGATCATGGTTGCCAGGAAGCCAGAACCACGGTGCCCCCACCTCGGCTAGCGCATGATAGGCGTGGCGATAGGCGGCGGATGTCTCGTCTTCGGCAATATCGCCGGTTACCAGCAGCATGTCCGGCCTGAGCGCTCTGGCCTGCGCCAGTACGGCACGTAACTGATGTAGCGGATAGCCCTTGCGCGAACGCCCTTTCGGGTCCGCCAGCAGATGGCAGTCGGTGACCTGAATCAAGCGCATCAGGGCGTTTCCGGTACGTTGGCAGCGTGCCCGTGGGCCAGTCCGTGCTGGAGCCACTCACCGAGAAACCGATTGAGCTGCAGCTTCTCGTCAGGCTGGTGCATATGCGGGTTGGGGTAACGGTAGCGCCCCTGAAAATGGCGCTGACGCTGAAATCCCGTCACCTCTGCCATATTGGCGTCGTGGTACAGGTGCACGGTCATGCGCGGGGAGTCGATAAACCCATCCAGCACACCGGTCTGCGAGACACGGGCTATCGTTGTGTAGGGTGCCTGTTCCAGCACCTCCAGCCAGAGCGTACCAAAACGCGCGTGCTCTCCGGCGAGCGGCACCTCCTTCAACTCGCCCGGCGCCATATCCATGACCAGCCGGCACAACCGAAGGTAGTTGCCGCTGCACTCTGCCTGCAGCGTCTTGAGATCGGTAACGTATGCAGTCTTTACCATTCGTCTCTCCTGGCACATGACGTCGAGCGCACCACATAATGGCTGCGCTAGGCACCGACTCTCAGCGCCGCGCGCTCACGCGACAGCCAGTAGAAGCCGATCAACGCCATGGCGTTATCCAACTGGCCCGCCATCAACCGGTCCCAGGCTTCCGGGAACGGGATCGCATGAACCAGAATATCCTCGTGTTCTTCCTCCAGACCATGCACGCCACCTGCGCCGCGGCTATCGATCAAACCACAGAACAGCGTGACCTGCTCGGAGCAGGCGCCGGGGCTGGGGTAGTAGGTGTGGAGCTCGATCAGCTCTCGGATCTCGCAGCCTGCCTCCTCGAGCGCCTCGCGCCGAGCCACCTCGGCCGCTGTCTCGCCAGGCTCCACCAGGCCGGCAACCGGCTCCAGTTTCCAGGGCGATGTGCAGTCCTCGAGCGCCCCCGCCCGAACCTGCTCGACTAGTACAACCTGGTCCCGGTCCGGATCGTAGAGTAGTACGCCGACCGCGTCCCGACGAACATGCACTTCCCGATCGACCGCCTCGCTCCACTCGCCATCGAAACGACGATGGCGGAAACGCCGAAGCTGCAAATCGAAAAAGCCGGAGTAAAGCGCTCGATCCTCGATTCTCTCCAGGTCGGCGGCGCCGTAGCGTTGAAGCGGATCGATCCGTGCCGTCATGCGAGGGCTCCCTGCCGTTTGAATTCTCATTATTGCGATGCCTCGCAGCAATTCCAACCGGCGCCGGGCCGCCTTTTCGTCTTTTCCCGCGCAATCGGAGGAAATTTCGATCGGTACGAGGCGGACTTTTCTAGCAGTTCCAACAAAGAGATAACGTCTTTTCCTATCGAGACTTGTTGTCACACAACCACTTAGCGACAACCTATGACAATTTAAAGGTATATATATTTAAAATAATATTAATTTTACTTAGAATCCTCTTTTCCAGAGGATGACAAACCAAAGATGAAGAATCACAAGCCATTGATATAAAAGGGTAAAAATAATCAGACACAATTAGAAAAGAAAACCACCAAATTACATATTGCAATAAAATGCTCGCTCCCCTATCCCTGAAAAACATTGGAGATTTCAGGCGATTTGAGTAAACAGAGATTCAAATACCTATCGCCTTGTATCTAATCTGTTACTTTCGGGAGGCGTCATCATGGCCATTTCCTTCAAGATCAGTGCCCCCAATGAAAACGTGGTGGACGCACCCGCTCAGGCGCTGTCCACCAACGGCGTCATTGAACTGTCCCAGCCCCGCCATGTGCTGTTGAGCCTCTCTCCCGACACCGTTCAGGCGATGACAAGGGATGGCGACGACCTTCTGGTGCAGACGACCGACGGCCAGATCATACGCATCACGGACTTCTACGAGGTCGATGGAGGAGCCACCAGCCAGCTGTATCTCACCGGTGAGGACCAGGAACTCATCTGGGCCGATCTTGGCTCCACCAGCGGCGGCGTCGTACCGGTCGACTACATTCCGCAAGAGCAGTTCGGTGTCTTCGAGGCAGCGGCTACCCAAGGCGGTAGCGACTTCGGGATCTCCCCGTTGGGCTGGGCCGCTATCGGCGGCGGCGTACTCGCAGCCGGTGCGGTAGCCGGAGGGGGTGGCGGCGGAGGAGGCGGAGGTGACGATGGGACGCCGCCGCCCGTTGACAACGGCGATGACGGCGGCGATGACGGCGGCGATGACGGCGGCGATGACGGCGGCGACGATAATGGAGATACGACGCCACCTGCATCTCCTTCCATCGCACTGGCCGCCGACACGGGCAACGACGACACCGATGGCATCACCAATGACGCCACCGTCAATGTCGGCAATCTCGAAGCCGGTGCCACCTGGGAGTACTCCGCCGACGGCGGCGCTACCTGGCAGGCGGGATCGGGCAATAGCTTCGAGCTGAACGAAGGCGACTACGCCGATGGCGAGGTGCAGGTACGCCAGACCGATGCCGCCGGCAACACCGGGCCAACATCTTCACTCGGTCCGGTGACGGTCGATCTCGCGTCTCCCGCCGCCCCCACGCTCAACCCGACCGATGGTGACATTCTCACGGGCACGGCCGAGCCTGGCAGCAGTGTCACGCTGAGCAATGATGACGGCACCTTGGCCAGCGTCACGGCAGACCCCAACGGCAATTGGTCCTACGCCCCCGACACGCCGCTGGGGGACGGCAGCACCTTCACAGCCGTAGCGAACGATGCGGCGGGCAATACGAGTCCATCCAGCACTGCCACGGTCGACGCCGACCTGGAAGATACGCTGCCACCCGCCGAACCGGTCATCATCACGTCCATCGACGCCACCGAGCCGGTGACCGGGGAAGTCGAGGATGGCGGCATCACCAACGACCCGAATCCCACCCTGCAAGGCACGGCCGAGGCGACGAACCTGGTACAGGTCTGGGCGGACGACGTCATGATCGGCGAGACGCAGGCCGACAACTTCGGTAGCTGGAGTTTACGCATCGATACTCGCCTGCTGGATGGGACGAGGACGTTCCGCGCTACCTCTACCGATCCCAATGGCCTGGAGTCCGCGCCGAGTAACAGTTACGCCCTCAACGTGGATACCGTACCGCCCGATGTACCGACCATCGACAGCGCCACGGACGACGTCGACCCGACCGGCACCCTGGCCGACGGTGAGGCAACCAACGATAGAACGCCGACGCTAAACGGCACCGCCGAAGCCAACAGCACGGTCACCATTTCGGCCGACGGCACCGTGATCGGCAGTGTGACCGCCGATGGCGACGGCAATTGGACCTTCACACCGGATCCTCTCGATGAAAGCGACGTTACCTTTACCGCCACCGCGACGGACGCCGCCGGCAATGTCTCGCCCGCAAGCCCAGGCTTCACGCTGACACTGGATGCCTCGGCACCCAACGCTGATGACAACCGCATCCTGTTCGACGACGGCGGCGACGCGATCCTGAGCGCCGACGAAGTCGGCAGCGTGACGCTAACCGGCCGCATCGAAAGCGGGGCCAGCGTCGAAGGGCTGACCATCAGCGATAGCGCCGGCGGCAGTGTGGTTGTCGATACCGCGGATATCACGGTCGATGCCAACGGCAACGTCAGCGTCGCCGCGCAGGATCTGAGTGGGCTGGCCGACGGGGAGCTGACCGCCACCCTCTCGGTCACCGATGCCGCTGGCAACACCGGCACGGTCACCGATACCACCACGCTCGATGCGACCGCCCCGGCCACGCCCACCGCAACGCTCGCGGCCGATACCGGCGTCGATGACGCCGACGGCATCACCAGCGATGCCACCGTCAACGTCGGCAACCTCGAAGAAGGCGCCACCTGGGAGTACTCCACCGACGGCGGCACGACCTGGACGGCCGGCAGCGGCAGCAGCTTCGAGCTGGACGAGAACGACTACGCCGATGGCACGGTCCAGGTCCGCCAGACCGACGCCGCCGGCAATCTCAGCGAGGTCGGCAATCTTGGCCCGGTGACCATCGATATCAGTGCGCCCGAGGCGCCGGTCATCGATGGGGCCGAGGATGATGTGCCCCCCGCCGGCCCTATCGACAACGGCGATCCCTCGAACGACATCACGCCGACACTGGTCGGCACGGCCGAGGCCAATGCCATCGTCACGGTCTTCGCCGATGGCCGGGAACTGGGCTCGGTCACCGCCGACGCCAATGGCGATTGGCAGTTCGCCACGGATGAAGGCGACCAGCTGACCGGTGGTGAGACCGACTTCACCGCGACGGCGACCGACGCGGCCGGCAATGTCTCCCCGACGAGCCCAACCTTTACGCTCACCTTCGACACCACCGCCCCGGCAGCCCCGGTCATCGAACCGACCAATGGCGAGACGATCGACGGCACCGCCGAGCCCGGCAGTACGGTGACGCTGACCGACGCTGACGGTAACGTCATCGCCGAGGATATCGCGACAGACCCCGATACCGGTGCCTGGACCTACACGCCCGATCCGGCGCTGACCGACGGCACCGAGGTCAATGCCACCGCCACCGATGCGGCCGGCAACACCAGCCCCGAAGCCACGGCGATCGTTGACGCCACCGCGCCGGACAACGGCGACGGCTTCAACAGTCTCCTGTTCAACGACGGCGGCGACGCGATCTTGAGCGCCGGTGAAGCCAGCAGCGTGACGCTAACCGGCCGCATCGAAAGCGGGGCTAGCGTCGAAGGGCTGACCATCAGCGATGGTGCCGGTGGCAGCGTCGATGTGGCTCTCGCGGACATTACCGTCGACGCCGACGGTAACGTCAGCGTCGCCGCGCAGGATCTGAGTGGGCTGGCCGACGGGGAGCTGACCGCCACCCTCTCGGTCACCGATGCCGCTGGCAACACCGGCACGGTCACCGATACCACCACGCTCGATGCGACCGCCCCGGCCACGCCCACCGCAACGCTCGCGGCCGATACCGGCGTCGATGACGCCGACGGCATCACCAGCGATGCCACCGTCAACGTCGGCAACCTCGAAGAAGGCGCCACCTGGGAGTACTCCACCGACGGCGGCACGACCTGGACCGCCGGCAGCGGCAGCAGCTTCGAGCTGGACGAGAACGACTACGCCGATGGCACCGTCCAGGTCCGCCAGACCGACGCCGCCGGCAATCTCAGCGAGGTCGGCAATCTTGGCCCGGTGACCGTCGATATCAGTAGCCCCACGGCGCCTGTCGCCACCCTCACCAACGACACCGGCGCGACCAATGACGACGGCATTACCAACGATGGCACGGTCACGGTCAGCGGTCTCGAGGTCAACGCGACCTGGCAGTACAGCGTGGATGGGGGCGACACCTGGATCGACGGCTCGGGCAACAGCTTCGACCTGGCGGCCGGCACCTATGCCGAGGGCGCCATACAGGTCCGCCAGGCCGACGTCGCCGGCAATCTGAGCGGCATTACCGACCTTGGTGCCGTCGTCGTCGATCAGAGTGCGCCGGCGGCGCCCACGCCGTCTCTCGCGACCGATACCGGCATCGATAACGCCGATGGCATCACCAGCGATGCCACCGTCGACGTTGGCGGCCTCGAAGCGGGTGCTACCTGGGAGTATTCCACCGACGGCGGCACGACCTGGATCACCGGCAGCGGCAACCGCTTCGAACTCAATGAGGCGAGCTACGAAGACGGCGATATTCAGGTTCGTCAGACCGACGTGGCCGGCAACACCAGCGCCATCGGTAGTCTCGGCCCGGTCACTGTCGACCGCACCGATCCGGCCGTGCCAAGCATCACCGAGGCGACCGATGATGTCGACCCGGCCGGGACGCTGGCCGATGGCGACAGCACCAACGACGGCACCCCGACGCTCAACGGGACCGCGGATGCCAATGCGACGATTACGCTCTACGTCGATGGCGCGGCGCTTCCCGACATCATTACCGCCGATGTTGACGGCAATTGGACGTTCACGACGGCGGCGCTAGCGGATGGCGATCATACCTTCACCGCCCGCGCCACCGATACGGCCGGCAATGTGTCCCCGCTAAGTCCGCCCTTCGTGCTGACCGTCGACACCGCGGCCCCGGATGCGCCCACGCTAAACGATACCGATGGCACCCTGATCACCGGAACCGCCGAAGCCGGCGCCACGATAACGTTGACCGGCCCCGATGGTGAACTCGGCACCACCACGGCAGGTGCCGAGGGCAACTGGTCGTTCTCGCCGGCAGATCCGGTTGCCGATGGCGCCACGATCAGCGCCACGGCGACGGATGCGGCGGGCAACACCGGACCGTCAACCGATACCCAGGTGGACGCGGATCTCAACGACGTGACGCCCCCGGCCGCACCGACCATCGAGCTCGCGGTCGACGATGTCGACCCGCAGACCGGCAATCTGGCCGACGGTGACACCACCAACGATACCCTGCCCGTCCTGCAAGGCATGGCGGAAGCCGGTAGCACCGTTGCGCTCTCTCTCAATGGTGCCCCGCTGGCTACGGTGACCGCCGATAGTCAGGGGAACTGGTCCTACACCGTCTCGACCGCCCTGGAAGACGGCAATGCCGTCTTCACCGCCACGGCGACGGATGCCAACAACAATACCTCCGACAGCAGTGATCCGTTCACGCTGACCGTGGACACGCTTACGCCCGACGCCCCGACCATCGATAGCGCCACGGACGACGTCGACCCGACCGGCACGCTGGCCGACGGCGACAGCACCAACGATGCCACGCCGACGCTGAACGGCACCGCCGAAGCCAACGCCACGGTCACGATACTGGCCGGCGGCACGGCCGTCGGCACCACCACCGCCGACGGCGATGGCAACTGGACATTCACCCCCGCTCCTGAAGACGCCTTCGGCGACGGCGACACGACTTTCACGGCCACCGCGGCCGACGCCGCCGGCAACCTCTCCGGGACCAGCGCCGGTTTCTCGCTGACGATCGACACCGTGAATCCGACAGCGCCGGCGCCCACGTTGGCAACGGATACGGGGACGATCGGTGACGGCCTCACCAGCGATGCCACCGTTAACGTCGGCGGCCTCGAAGACGGTGCCACCTGGGAGTACTCCACCGACGGCGGCACGACCTGGAGCACCGGCAGCGGCACCAGCTTCGAGCTGGATGAAGGCGACTACGCCGATGGCGATGTGCAGGTCCGCCAGACCGATGCTGCCGGCAATCTCAGCGACGTCGGCAATCTCGGCCCGGTGACGGTCGATGTCAGCGACCCGGTAGCGCCGGCCATCGTCAGCGCCACCGACGATGTCGACCCGACCGGCACGCTGGCCGACGGCGACAGCACCAACGATGCTACGCCGACGCTGAACGGCACGGCCGAGGCCAACGCCACGGTCACGGTCCTGGCCGGCGGCGCGGCCATCGGCACCGCGACTGCCGATGGCGACGGCAACTGGACGTTCACGCCGGACGCCCTGCCCGAAGGCGATGCGGTCTTCACCGCGACGGCGACCGACGCGGCCGGCAATGTCTCGCCGGCAAGCCCGAGCTTTACGCTGACGCTGGATACCGCCGCTCCGGCGACGCCGACGATCGAACCGACCAACGGCGACACGATCGACGGTACCGCCGAGCCCGGCAGCACGATCACGCTGACCGACGGTAACGGCGATCCGATCGCTGATCCGGTGCTGGTCGACGGCGACGGCAACTGGAGCGTGACACCAGGCGCACCGCTCGACGACGGCACCGAGGTCAATGCCACCGCCACCGATACGGCCGGCAACACCAGCCCCGAAGCCACGGCGATCGTTGATGCAACCGCGCCGGACAACGGCGACGGCTTCAACAGCATCGAGTTCAACGACGGTGGCGACGCGATCCTGAGCGCCGACGAAGCCACCAGCGTCACGCTGAGCGGCGAGATCGAGAGCGGTGCCAGCGTGACGGGGCTGACCATCAGCGACGGTGCCGGTGGCAGTGTCGTTGTCGCCACCGCCGACATCACGGTCGATGCTAACGGCAACGTCAGCGTCGCCGCGCAGGATCTGAGTGGGCTGGCCGACGGCCCGCTGACCGCCACCCTCTCGATCACCGACGCCGCCGGCAATACCGGCACGGTCACCGACACCACCACGCTCGATGCCACCGCGCCGGCGGCGCCCACCGCGACGCTCGCGACGGATACTGGCGTCGATAATGCCGACGGCATCACCAGCGATGCCACCGTCAACGTCGGCGGCCTCGAAGACGGTGCCACCTGGGAGTACTCCACCGACGGCGGCACGACCTGGAGTGCCGGCAGCGGCACCAGCTTCGAGCTGGATGAAGGCGACTACGCCGATGGCGATGTGCAGGTCCGCCAGACCGATGCTGCCGGCAATCTCAGCGACGTCGGCAATCTCGGCCCGGTGACGGTCGATGTCAGCGACCCGGCAGCGCCGGCCATCGTCAGCGCCACCGACGATGTCGACCCGACCGGCACGCTGGCCGACGGCGACAGCACCAACGATGCCACGCCGACGCTGAACGGCACGGCCGAGGCCAACGCCACGGTCACGGTCCTGGCCGGTGGCGCGGCCATCGGCACCGCGACTGCCGATGGCGACGGCAACTGGACGTTCACGCCGGACGCCCTGCCCGACGGCGATACGGTCTTCACCGCGACGGCGACCGATGCGGCCGGCAATGTCTCGCCGGCGAGCCCGAGCTTTACGCTGACGCTGGATACCGCCGCCCCGGCAGCCCCGGTCATCGAACCGACCAACGGCGACACGATCGACGGTACCGCCGAGCCCGGCAGCACGATCACGCTGACCGATGCTGACGGTAACGTCATCGCCGAGGATATCGCGACCGATCCCGATACCGGTGCCTGGACCTACACGCCCGATCCGGCGCTGACCGACGGCACCGAGGTCAATGTCACCGCCACCGATGCGGCCGGCAACACCAGCCCCGAAGCCACGGCGATCGTTGACGCGATCGCGCCGGACAACGGCGACGGCTTCAACAGCATCGAGTTCAACGACGGCGGTGACGCGATCCTGAGCGCCGACGAAGCCACCAGCGTCACGCTGAGCGGCGAGATCGAGAGCGGTGCCAGCGTGACGGGGCTGACCATCAGCGACGGTGCCGGTGGCAGTGTCGTTGTCGCCACCGCCGACATCACGGTCGATGCTAACGGCAACGTCAGTGTGGCCGCGCAGGATCTGAGTGGGCTGGCCGACGGCCCGCTGACCGCCACCCTCTCGATCACCGACGCCGCCGGCAATACCGGTACGGTGACTGACACCAGCGTGCTGGATACCGCGCCGCCCACGATCGACGACGCCACGGCCAGCGCCAGCGAAGCGGATCTGGGCACGACGGTATCCGGTACGCTGGCCGTCGACGACAGCGGCACCGGCGTCGAATCGATCTCCGTCACGGGCCCCGAGGGCGTCACGGCCGGGGGCGTTGGCGTCACCTGGAGCGGCAGCTTCAGCAACGACACCTATACCCTGACCGGCACCGCCAACGGCACCACGGTCGCCACGCTGACCGTCGGCACGGCCGGTGCCTATACCTTTACGCAATCACAAGCCCTCGACCATCCGCTGGCCGGTGCCGATCTGCTGGCACTCGGCTTTGATGTGACGGCGACCGATGGGCTAGGCAACGCCAGCACCGCCGAACTGACGATCAACCTCACTGATGATGTGCCGGTTGCCGCGCAGCCCGCCTTCTTCGAGATCGACACCGACGCGGCCACGGCTTCCGGCAGCTTCGTCGAGAGCTACGGCGCCGATGGCGGCCATGTCTCGCAGCTCACCATCGATGGCTACACCTTCAACTATGACCCGGATGCCGACAGCGTATCGGCGACGGGCAGCTCCGAACTGGTCGTGGCTTTCGAGGAGAGCGATTACAACAGCGCCACCGGGGACCTGACGATCCGGACCGTCAAGGGCGAGACGCTGACCGTCAATATGCTGACCGGTGAGTACGACTACGATGCCTCCGGCGCCAATCTGCTCGATCCGGAGGAAGAGGTCGCTCCTGAGGCAAACCTGGGTACCGATAGCTCGTTACTGGGGTTGGTGGGAGCCGACGCGCTGGGCGTCATAGATCTCAGCCAACAGCAAGCTTTTGGCGCAACCGATGCGAATAACGACATCACTCAGGTCACGATCTCCCTCTCTGGTGTCTCGCTGAGCCTGAGTCAGCTGACTAACCTGCTTGGACTCAGCGATGACGCCGGGATGTTCTCCGCGTCGACGGACCTAGCCGAGAGCCTGGGTATCACCTTCGACAACGACAACGGATTAACACTCCTGGACAACTCGGCGTCAATCACGATCACCGCCACAGATGGAGGGACGATAGATAACCAGAAACTGAATGAGTTTCTCGGCTCGATCTACTTCAACGGCGGAACCTTGGATCTCTCACTCCTGGGTACTTGGACCATCGAAGCAGAAGACGCCCGCGGAGTGACAAGCACGGCCTCCAGCAGCGACTTGGCCGACCTGAACCTGCTCGAGGGATTGCTTAGCAGCGAGGCACCCGACTATCTGCTCGAAGGAACAGATAGCGAGGACGCCATCACCGGCACCACAGGCGATGATCGCCTCTACGGCTACGGCGGCAATGACACGCTGAACGGCGGAGAAGGCAACGACCTGCTGCGCGGCGGCGCCGGCAACGACACGCTGAATGGGGGCAGCGGTAACGACCTGCTGATCGGTGGGGCCGGCAACGACATCTTGACTGGTGGAACGGGCAACGACGTCTTCCGCTGGGAAGAGGGCCACCAGGGCAGCGTGGGGTCGCCTGCCGCGGATACCATCACCGACTTCAACGCCAGCCGCGTGTCGTCAGGCGGGGACATCCTCGATCTCGGCAACCTGCTGCAGGGTGAAGGCCGGATCGGGCGCAACGCCGGCAACCTGAGCAACTACCTGCATTTCGCGCTCCTCGCCGGCGCCACGGTGATCTATATCAGCAGCACCGGCGCCTTCGCCAGCGGCGACAGCGCGGCTGACAAGCAGGCCCAGGCCGACCAGACCATTACCTTGACGGGCGTCGACCTGACCGCCGCCGGAGCGACGGATACCGCGATCATCGAAAGCCTGTTGACCAACGGCAACCTGATCGTCGACGACGCCTCCGCCGATACGGACCTTTCCGGCAGCGTCTCGACCGAGGTCGACGCGGTCATCTCGGACAACGACGGCGACACCGCCGGCACCAGCGCCGAGTTCGACAGCACCGGCGAACCGACACCACCCCCGAATCCCGACAATGTCGCCCCGGTCGTCCAGGCCAATTCGGCTTCGCTGCTGGGGATCGCCGGGGTCGACCTGCTCGGCCTGATCGACTTCAACGATCAGGACTTCTTTGCCGCCGATGCGGACGGCAACCTGCAATCGATCACGATCGCCTACCGGCCGCTGCTGGGCGTCAACCTCACCGCGCTCGAGTTCACGGCCTCCCAGGCAATGGCGGATGAACTGGGGCTGAGCCTGACCTTCGACAGCGACCCCGGGCTGCTGGGGCTGGTGGCGCCTTCCGCCAGTGTGACCCTCACTGCTGCCGACGGCGGCACGATGGATAACCTCGCGGTCAACGAGCTGCTCGCCACGATCGTCTTTGCCGATACCGACGGCGTGCTCGGGCTCGATGCCAACCTGCAGCTCGCGCTGCTCGACGCGACGACCATCACCGCCACTGACAGCGACGGCCGCAGCGCGACCGACTCGCTCGGTGACCTGGCCGATATCGACGCCCTGAACACGCTGCTCGGCGAAAACGACAACCTCATCGAGGGCACCACCGCCAACGATACGCTTGGCGATAGCAGCGAGACCGCCAGCCAACGCCTCTACGGCTACGCCGGTAACGACACGCTGAATGGCGGTGACGGCAACGACCTGCTGCGCGGCGGGGCCGGCGACGACATGCTGAACGGCGGCGCCGGCAATGACCTGCTGATCGACGGCAACGGCGCCGACACCTTCAACGGTGGCGCCGGTGATGACCTGATGGTGACCAGCGGCACCGGATTCGCCGCCATCGACGGGGGGGACGGCTTCGATACCTTGCTGCTCGACGGCGGCATCGATCTCGACCTGGTCAATGACGCGCTCGGATCCATCAGCAACATCGAGCGGCTCGACCTGGGCCGCGGTGATGGCAACAGCACGGCAACGCTCAGCGCCGAGGACGTCAGCGCCATGACCGACGAGGACAACTTGCTGCAGGTAACCGGCGACGAGCAGGACACGCTCAATGTTCAGGGCGCCACGCTGGACGGCAGCCTCTCGCTCGGTGGCACCGTCTACGACCAGTACACCTTCGGCGACACGACGCTGCAGGTCGAGCAGAACACGGTCGCCGTGGAAACCTGAACCGGCCGACTCGCGCCAGCATCGACGGCGGCGGCCATTGGCCGCCGCCAGGGAGACCGCAGACCACGATACAAGGATCGCTGCCATTTACGACATCAGACGAAGCGGATGGAAGGCGCTCATGGGCACATCTACGGTGTTCGCCTCGACGATAGGGTTCGCCTCGACGATAGGGTTCGTCTTGACGATAGAGGCGGCCAACGCCGCCACCGAAACCTCCGGCTGGTGGTCAGCGGTCGAACGGCACACGCCATCTGGTCCCCTTATGGCGCGTCCTGCCAGCGAGTCAACATCATCGGCCGAGTCACCCATGCGCACCCAGCTACCGGCGGTGGCCTGGCAATCGCCGGATAGTCGAGCCAACGACCTCGACGATAGTCGAGCCGACAACCTCGACAATGACACCTCGACACCGCCCGTCGAGGCAGACCCGCTCTCACTGGCGGAAGCCGTGCGTCGCGGACTCATGATCCACCCCGCGGTGCGCGCCGCCATCGCCGACGCCGAGAGTGCCGGCACCGAGGTGGATATCGCCGAATGGGGCTATTTCCCGGAGGTCGATCTCTCCGCCGGGCCGGAGGAGTTCCCGTTCGAGGATCTCGGTTACGACGTCTCCGCCCGGCAGATGCTCTACGACTGGGGGCGCGTCGACAGCCGAGTGGCCCAGGCCACGGCCGCCCAGCGCGAGACCCGACGCGCGCTCGGCGTGGCCGAGGAGGAAGCCGCCCTGGATATCGTCGAGGTCTATCTCGACGTACTCGCCGCCCGTCGGCGCCTGGCGGTGACGCGTACCTACGTCGACGATCTGACACGCCTGGAAGACCTCACCCGCGACCGCGGCAGCAGCGGCTACGCCGATAGCAGCGAGCGCGGCCGCGTGGCGCTGGACCTGGCCCGGGCACAGGATGATCTCGCCTCCGCCCGCGGCGACATCCGAGAGGCGGAATCCCAGTTTCGCGTGCTGGTCGGCGCGAACGCCGACGCTCTCGAAACACCGATGCCGGCGGGGCTCACCGACCAGCTGGCCCGGGGCGATACGCTAGCCGACTGGATCGTCAGTGCCCCCGGCTACCGCCAAGCCGTGGCCGCCGCCGAGCAGGCCGAGGCGGAGCTCGAAGAGAGCCGCGCCGCGCTCAAGCCCCAGCTCAATCTCGAAGGCTCGCTGCAGCGGCGCCAGATCGGCGGCGAGCTGGAGAACGATTCGGTGATCGGCTTCCGCCTGCGCATGGATACGCTACAGGGGCTGGCCAACTTTCAGCGCCCCGAAGCCGCACGCCAGCGCCTGGAAGCCGCGCGCTTTCGTATCGACGACCAGCGCCGCGAGATCCGCCGCACGCTGCTGACGCTGATCGAGAATGCCGAGGTCTACCGCGACCGCGAAAGCGCCCTCGAGACACAACGCGAGGAAGCGACAGCCGTCGGCGACGTCTATGACGACCAGTTCGCCATCGGGCGGCGAGAGGTCAACGATCTGCTGACGATTCGCCAGCAGGCGTTTACCGCCGAACAGCAGCTGGTGGATCTCGACAGCCAGCAGAAGCGTATCCAGTACCGAGCGGCCTCACAGCTCGGCCTGATCCGTCCGTTGATCATCGACCGCCTGGGAGAAGGGACACCATGACGCTCTCTGCCGCCACCGCCGACCGCTACGGCGATCCGCTGCGCGAGGGGCTGGTGCTGCTCTGCCGCCGCCTCGAGCGCCCCGCCTCGGTCATCGAACTGGGCGACGGCCTGCCGCTCGCCAACGGCCGGCTGCCGCTGACCGAGGCCGCACGCGCGCTGCGCCGCGCCAAAGTCAGCGCACGCGTGGTCGAACGCCCGCTCGCCCGTCTCTCCCCGCGCCTGCTGCCAGCCCTGCTGCTGCTCGAAGGGGGCGACACTCTGTTGCTGGAATCGCTCGACGCGACCGAAGCGCGTGTTGCCCTGCCGGAAGCCGACGGCGGCGAGGAGACGATGCCGCGGGAAACGCTGGAGGCGCTCTACGCCGGTACCGCCATCTTCGCCAGACCGCTGCCGCGCGCCGACGAACGCGCCGGCGACTTCGCCCGCGAAGCGCCGACGCACTGGCTCAAGGGGCCGCTCAAGGCCTGCCTGCCCGCCTATGCCGAAGTGGGCGTCGCCGCCCTGGCGGCCAACCTGCTGGCGATCTCCACCGCGCTGTTCGCGATGCAGGTCTACGACCGCGTCGTACCCAACGCCGCCTTCGACACCCTGTGGGTGCTCGCCAGTGGCGTTGCCCTGGCCGTGCTGCTCGAATTCGTGCTCAAGGGGCTGCGCGCCCACCTGCTGGAAGTGATCGGCAAGCGCCTCGATCTCGAGCTCTCCTCGCGCCTGTTCGAGCAGGCGCTGCGCATGCGCCTGGGGGCGCGCCCCGCCTCGACCGGCGCCTTCACCAGCCAGGTCCGCGAATTCGAAGCGGTACGCGAGTTCTTCACCTCCGCCACCGCCGGCGCGATCAGCGACCTACCGTTCGTGCTGCTGATCGCCTGCATCGGCGGCCCGGTCGCCTTTGTCCCGGTGGTGGCCATCACCGGCATGATCCTTCCCGGACTGCTGCTGCAGCGCTATCTGGCCCGACTGGCGCGGGAAAACCTGCGCGAGGGCGCGGTCAAGAACGGCGTGCTGCTGGAGTCGCTGGACCAGCTGGAGACGGTCAAGGCCACTCACGCCGAGGGGCGCAACCTGGCGCTGTGGGAATCCCTGTCGGCGCAGCTGTCGAACGCCTCCATCCGCCTGCGCTCCGTCACCGGCACGCTCACGCACGCCGCCTCGTTGCTGCAGCAGCTGGGCTACGTCGGCATCGTCATCGCCGGCGTCTACCAGATCAGCGCCGGCGAGATGACCATCGGCGCGCTGATTGCCTGCTCGATCCTCGGCTCGCGGGCGATCGCGCCGATGGCCCAGACCAGTGCCCTGCTGGCCCGCTGGCAGCACGTCAAGGCCGCCGTCGAAGGACTGGATGAGCTGATGCAGGCGCCCTCGGAACAGGGCAGCGGCCAGCGCGTGCGCAAGCCACACCTGCAGGGCCACTATCAGCTGGAAGGTGTCACCCTGCGCCACAGCGAGGAAGGGCCCGTCGCCCTGCAGATTCCGGAGCTCGAGATCGAAGCCGGCGCCCGCATCGCGTTGCTAGGGGGCAATGGTGCCGGCAAATCCACGCTGCTGCGGCTGCTGTCGGGCTTCATCGACCCCAGCAGCGGCAGCGTCATGCTCGACGAGGTCAATATCGCCCAGATCGAATCCGCCGATCGCCGCCACGCGATCGGCTATCTGCCCCAGGATATCGCCCTGTTCTACGGCACCCTGCGCGACAACCTGACCCTCGACGGCGGCCACTACAGCGACGCGGAGATCTTCCAGGCCCTCGACGGCGTCGGCCTGGGGCGCTTCGTGCGCACCCATCCACTCGGTCTGGAGATGCCGATCGCCTCCGGCGCCAGCGTCTCCGGCGGCCAGCGACAAGCCATCGGGCTGGCCCGGCTGGTACTGCAGGACCCGCGGATCGTGCTGCTGGACGAACCCACCGCCGCCTTCGACCAGACCAACGAGAAGCGCGCGGTCGCGTTTCTCAAACAGTGGATGGCAGGACGCACGCTGGTGGTTTCCACTCACAAGCGACCCCTGCTCGATCTGACCGAGCACGCTATCGTCCTGCGCGACGGCAAGCTGGCCATGCAGGGCAACGTCGACCAGGTCGTGCGCGGCAATCGCGTCGCCAACACCGGGGAGGGACGCTGAATGGCGACGACGCTTAGCGATCACGAGTTACAGCGCCAACTGGGCGATCCGCGCGCCAATCTGCGCCATCCGCTGGCACGTCCAATCACCTGGGCGGTCATCCTGAGCCTGCTGGCCTTCGTCGGCTGGTCTGCCTGGGCCGAGATCGCCGTGGTCACCCATGGCGAGGGTCGCGTGATTCCGGTCAGCCGCATCCAGTCGATCCAGAGCCTGGAGGGCGGCATCATCGACGAGCTACAGGTCCGCGAGGGCGATATCGTCGACCGCGACGAGCTGCTGGTCCGGCTCAGCGGTACCCGCTTCCGTAGCGCCTACCAGGAGACCGAGAATCAGGTCGTGGCGCTGCGCGCGGCCATCGCCCGACTGCAGGCGGAGGTGCTCGAACGCGACAGCATCGCCTTTCCCGAGAGCATCGACCCGGAACGCTCGCTGGCCCGGTCCGAACGCGAGCTGTTCGGTGCCCGCCGCGAGAAACTGCGCGAGGCGACGGCGTCTCTCGACCACGAGATCGACATGGCGAGCCGCCGCCTGAACCTGATTCAGCCGCTGGTGCAGCGTCAGGCCGTCAGCGAGATGGAGCAACTGCAGCTGCAGCAGGATATTGCCTCGCTGCGCGGCAAGCGCGCCGAGATCCAGAACAGCTACGTGCAGGATGCCTACACCGAACTGACCGACAAGAAGGGCGAGCTCGCCTCGCTCGAGCAGGTGCTGGTGCAACGTCAGGACCAGTACCAGCGCACCGAGCTGCGCTCGCCGGTGCATGGTCGGATCAACGCGATCAACTACACCACCCGAGGCGGCGTGGTACCGCCCGGCGAAACGATCATGGAGGTCATTCCGCTGGAGGATCAGCTGCTGATCGAGGCGCGCATCCAGCCCCAGGATGTCGCCTTCCTGGCTCCGGACATGCCCGCCAGCGTCAAGATCACGGCCTACGACTACACCATCTACGGGGACCTGAAAGGTACGGTCGAGCAGATCAGCGCCGATACCATCGAGGAGGAGACGCCGCGCGGCACGGAGTCCTACTACAAGGTCTACATTCGCACCGACAGCGGCTCGCTCAACCACAACGGCGCGACCCTGCCGATCATTCCGGGCATGGTCGCGCAGGTGGATATCCAGACCGGCGAACGCAGCGTCCTCGACTACCTGCTCAAGCCGCTGCTGAAGGCCAACCTCTACTGAACCACTCCGTCTACTGAACCACTCCGTCTACTGAGCCACGCCGTCGACGGGCGGCGGCTCATCGGTGGGCGTCGATCCAGGCGCGTACGCGCTCGCGCAGTGCCTCGTCGGAGGCGCGACCTTCCCTCGCCTCGCCCGCCAGCGCGCGTTCGGCGTAGGCCATCGCCTCGCCGTGCGCGCCCTGCTCCTCGAGAAACTGCGCGTAGTAATAGTTGGTATCGATGCCGGCCGGACGAATCGCCACGGCTTTCTCCAGCAGTTCGCGCGCCTTGTCCTCGTCGCCGAAGGCGATCGGCCAGCCCGGCGCACGCTGATAGAGTGCCCCCAGCGTGACGTAGGCCGAGCCATCCTGCCCCTGCGGGTCGAGCGAGATCGCCCGTTCCAGGGAATCTCGCGCCGTCTTGGCCAGCCCCAGTGCCCCCAGGCCACCCTCGACACGCGCGTAGGAAGCCAGCACGACACCCTCGGCCGTCAGCACGCGCGGGTCATCGGGATAGGTCTCGGCGAGTGTTTCGACTTCGCGCTCCAGCCCTTCGAAGGCTCGCGTCTGCGCATCTCCCTGCATCTCGTACTCGACGTTGCCCCAGCGCTGCATCAGCGAGAAAAGCGTCGACTCGGGCGCCCTGTCCTGCGCCAGCGCACCGGCCGCCGCACCGACGATCAGCGTCAGGGTGAACACGGTCGCCGCCAGGATCCGCACGGCGCCTGCCCCGGTCGACATCCCGCCGCGGCCGGACCGGTTCATCACTTCGACGCTGGTCGCGCCGCCGCTGTCCACGCCGTCGCTGTCCACTTCGCAGCTGTCCACTTGGACCCTATGCACCTCACTGCCCGACGCGCCCGGTGTTCGCCATTGCGCTCGCATCGCCGCTCTCCTTTATCAGGTCATGGCGAAAATCTAACGGTCGTTTGAAAATGCCACCATCCGGTTTTAGTCGTAAGCGTCTCAAGCGCGTGGCGAGCCCTGGGCGGTTGCGTTAGGCTGCGCGCCAGTAGCGACCGAAACGGAGGCCGATATGCAGGGCCGCAACATGACACGCTGGCGCGATCCCAAGAAGGATCCCCGCCAGGAGAAGAAGAGCAACCTGATCACGCCACAGGGCTATGCACGACTGGAAGGCATTCACGACCACCTTTCCCGGGTCAAGCGGCCGCAGCTCTCGGCCAAGGTAGGCGAGGCCGCCGCCCTGGGCGACCGCAGTGAGAACGCCGACTACACCTACAACAAGAAAGAGCTCAATCGCGTGATTGCGCGCATCCGCTACCTGCGCAAGCGGCTGGATGAACTGCAGGTGGTCGACCGCCTGCCGGCGGACACCGGCAAGATCTACTTCGGCGCCTACGTAACGCTCGAGGACGATGACGGCGAGGAACTGCATATTCGCATCGTCGGCCACGACGAAACCGACACCAGCCGCCATTGGATCAGCGTCGACGCGCCGTTGGCGCGCGCCCTGCTGGGCAAGGCGCTGGACGATGATGCCGTGGTCGCCGCGCCCGGTGGTGAAACCCACTATATTGTCACCGATATCGGCTACCCGGGCGCCGAAGAAAACGCCGGAAGCTGACGGTTTCCCCTACAGAATTTTCCGCCGCAGACGATAAGCGTTACAAGGCAGGCCATGTCGGTATGGTCTGCCAGCAACCCGATTGTCGAGTACGCCACCATGCCGGAAGCTTCCGACCCGAGCGAACAACACGTGCTGTTCGCGCGCCAGCCGATCTTCAATGAGGCGCGCGAGATCGTGGCTTTCGAACTCCTGTTCCGTCCCAAGGACGGCGGCCCCATGCCGTCGCCATTCGACGGTAACCGCGCGACGAGCACGGTGTTGCTTAACGCCTTTACCCAGGGCGACCTGCAAACGGTCAGCCAGGGCAAGCCGCTTTTCATCAACTTCACCGCCGAGACGCTCTGCACCAACCTGCCGTTCGACTCCGACAAACTGGTCGTGGAGATTCTCGAGGACACGCCGGCCAACGACGAGACGCTGTCGCGCCTGGCCGGGCTCAAGCAGCGCGGCTTCACGCTGGCGCTGGACGACTACACCGAACCCGGCGCCGAACACCCCTTCCTGCCGCTGGTCGATGTGGTCAAGCTCGAGTACCCCCACTACTGCAGCGAGGGCTTCCGCCAGGTCGTGCGCGAGCTGCGCCAGCGCTACCCGGCGATGAAGATTCTGGCCGAGAAGCTCGAAAGCGAAGAGGAGCTCGAGTGCTGCCTGGACGCGGGCTGCGACCTGTTCCAAGGCTATTTCCTGGCGCGCCCGCAGGTGATGCAGGGCGAGGCGATCAACGCCGATCGCCTGGCGATCCTGCAGTTGATCGCCACGCTCAACCAGCCGGATGTCAGCACGCGCGACATCACCACGACCATCGAACGGGACCCTGCGCTCGGCGTGCGCCTGCTGAGAATCGTCAACACGGCGCAGTATCAGCGGCTCAGCGCGATCACCTCGCTCAACCAGGCGGTCACGCTGATCGGCACCCAGCGCATCCGCAGCCTGGCAACGCTGCTGGCCCTGGGTGACATGGACGACAAACCGGTCTCGCTGCAGCAACTGGCGATGTACCGCGCCTGCCTCTGTCGGGAACTGGCGATCCATGACACCGCGCTGGCCGAGAAGGCGTTTACCACCGGCCTCTTCTCGTATCTCGAGGCCTTCTTCAATCGGCCGCTGGCCTCGCTGATCGAAACGCTGCCCCTGCACCCGGCGATCCAAGACGCCCTGCTCGAGCGTGCCGGCCCGGTCGGCGCCCTGCTGGAGACCGCGATTCATCTCGAAAATGGCGACTGGGGGCAGATCCCGTGGGAACGCCTGGCACCGCTCGGCATCGATGCCATCGGCGTCAGCGAGGCCAACCAGCGTGCGCTCGCGGAGGTCAACGAGATGGAGGCTAGCGGCGGGTTATAAGCGCTGCCGCCGGCCAGCAGCGACGAGCCGACAGAAGACGACTAACGCCGGCGCTTGAACGCCCGATACACGCGGAAGCGGCGGTCGTCGGCGAGCACCTCGAAACTGCCAAAAGCGGCCGTCAGCCAGTCCGGGTATGGCAGGAAGGCATTAGCAACCAGCGTCAGCGAGCCGCCGGCCTGCAGACGCGCCGGTGCCTCGCGAATCAGGCGCTCAGTCGGGTCATAATCGATCGCCCGCTCCTGATGAAAAGGGGGATTGCTGACGATGGCCTGGAACACGCCATCGACACCGTCGTAGACATCGCTCTGGCACACCTGTCCACGCAGGCCGTTGGCCGCCAGTGAACGTCGTGCCGCCTCCACCGCAAACGCACTGATATCCGACGCCGTTACCTGCCAACCGCGCCGCGCCAACCAGGCGCTGATGATGCCGTCGCCGCAGCCGATATCCAGCGCCTCGCCTTGGGTCGCCAACGGCGAATCGACCAGCGCCTGCAATAACAACCGCGTGCCGTCATCGAGCTTGCCATGGCCGAACACCCCCGGATGCGTCGCCAGCGTCAGCCCGTCGACGCCGGCCACCGCAACCTCGAACGAAGTCCAGCCGGTATCGGGCACGGTTGCGCGGTCGTCGGCGCGCGTCTCGAACAGCGTGCAGCGTCGTGCGTTGTCGAGCTTGCGGCAGGCCAGCGCCATCGCCGCTAGTGTCTTCGGCACGCGCCGGATACCGCCTTGGGTCTCGCCGACGACCTGAATCGGCGTGCCCGCCGGCAGCGCCCCGCACAACGCCTCCAGCCACCAGGCCCCGAGCGCATGGCTCTTGGGCCAGAACAGCACCGCGCCGGGCACCGCGAACGTCGGCGGCACCAACGATGAGTGGGCCGGCCGCCCCGCCGCCGCCCAGGCGGCACAGACCGAAAGATCCGCGCTCCACACCGCGCCCTCACCGGACTCCAGCCAGCCGTCACGGGGTGGCGCCACCCACAGCCAGCCGCGATAGTCTGCGTCCTGGCGGGCCAGCAACTCGCACGGTGGCGTCTGCGGGGTCATCGTCTCTCTCCATGGGGGTCGTCGTCGGTCGGATGCACCGTGGCCATCCCGGCAGCCGGGGGCGCGGCCTTGTCGCTTCCGGATGCCGCCGCGGGCCGCAGGATATAGTGCAGATAGCGCCCCAGGCGCCAATGGGGCTCGGTGCGGCAATAGCGTTTCTCCAGCGCGATCAACGTCTCCATCTGCGCATCGCTCGGCGCCCGCTCCCGCAGGTAATCGTGGAAAATGCGCACGCCGGCGACCTGTTCGATCACCAGCCCGGTTTCGGCGCACCAACGCACGATATCGTCATGCGTCAGCGGCGAGATCGGCGTCAGCCGCTGACGCTTGCCGGTCCCCGCGAGGCGATCCTCCAGCGAGCGTTCCAGGTTGCCCTTGACCACGTTGGAAAAGCGCAGCGCATCGCGATTGAACACCATCAACGACAGTCGCCCCTCCGCCGCCAGCAGAGAACGCAGGGTGAAAAATGCCTCGCGCGGAGACGCCAGCCACTCCAGCACCGCATGGCAGACGACCAGCGGCCACGGGCCGGGCGCTTGCCCGGGCAGCGCCTGTACCGGCGCCCGTAGCGGCGTGACCGAAAGCCCCGCCAGTGCCGGAGCGGCCGCCGCGAGCATATCGGCCGAAGGCTCTGCCAGCGTCACCGCGTGGCCACGCTTCGCCAGCCAGGCGCTCATCTGGCCCAGACCACCGCCGACATCCAGCGCCGGCGAGCCGTCGCGCGGCAACGCCTCGTCCAGCAACAGGCCCAGCACGGCCAGCCGAATCCGGCCCCGCGCGGTGGCGTAAAGGCTGTCGGCAAACTTCTCCGCCAGGCCATCGAAGATGCGATCCTGCGCCACCGGCACATCATTGCCGTGGCGGTGGGAATCGACGGAAGAGACATCGTCAGGAGCGGACATGCAAGCGGGCAGCGGCCAGAAAGCGGAGGAAGGCGGCATTGTAGCAATGCCGGCGCGGAGCGTCCCGGCCAAAGCGCCATGGCTTTATCTCGTGGAATCCGGCGCTTATACTGTGCGCCGCTCGCAACGCAGCAAACGGTGCACGCCAACTCGCCGTTTCCCTGCCGCATCGCCCCTATAGCTCAGCTGGATAGAGCGTCCCCCTCCTAAGGGGAAGGCCCCAGGTTCGAATCCTGGTGGGGGCACCATTGAAAGGTTTCTCGCTACGGCCTTCGCCGTTCTTTCCCGCCCAGCAGCCTTCGCCGCTCGCGCCACTGATAACCCTGTGGACACCATCGTTATCTCTAGGCTTGCCGTGCTGACGGCCGGGGTTCAAAACGGGTGGCGGTCATTCAAGCCAACCTTGGCCATCGCCGCCAAGCCCGGCGGCGGGCGCCGCCGAGCTGCAGAGAAAAATCAGCCACACTGACAGTCGTGGCCGCAATCTTTACTCCCATCCGCATGGCCATCGGCGCATGCCTGGCAGCAATACCGCTTTCCTTCTACCTCGACAGATTGCTCAGTGACCTTGCATTCGCATTTCGGGCAAGCACAGGTTTGCTGGGACATTGGAAATCTCCTCTGTTGACGATCTCAATCTAGTCCCCGCCCTCGGTGTTATGTCATCACAAGGCAGGATGCGAGCGACCGTGCGCTACGCGCGCTAAATGGGTCGAAAACCACGCATCTGCCAAGAGGCCCCTAAACCGCGCCACAACGGGTGCGGCGTAGCCCAGAGCACGACCGACAATTTATGCGGATCTATGCAGTGCTATGCACTTGCGCCCCCTCGGTGGAAGCGAGAAACGCTCAAGTGCGGCCACGTAGCGTCCGATAGCTAATCAATGGATTCCTGAGAGAGCCCTGATAGACCCGAGTGTTACTGTATGGTAACGATATAGGAGGCCGTGGCCATTTATTGGGCCAATATAAGCTCGATTGCGGCCTTCACCGCCGGTGCGCCGTCGACTCCCCGCCCCGCCTGCGCGCTAAATGGGTCGGTTTTGATGCAGCGTTGCAAGTGGCGCCAAGCCGCGCCAGCACTGGGACGGCGGAGCGATTTGGCAGGCGGAAAAATAGTGCGGAATGATGCATTTTGCAGACTACCCGGCGAAAGATGAGGGGCTTCGGATAGAGAAGAGAAACAGAATGTGGCAGATTGATACCAAAGGAATTCCTAACAGGGCTTAAGAAGGCTGATAGGTTCCGACCCAAAGCGGGCATGCTGGAAAAGACTGCCTGCACGTTCATCGGTGTTATGCAGCCGACACTATGATTGGTGTTATACAGCCAAGCTATATTTAATGTGTCGATCTTTCAGTATGTTATGGAGAAAGCGGCGTGCAGCATAACATTGTTGAACGCGCGTGCGCGTTCAAGTCAATAAACGAGCGCGCTGTCTAATACCTGTTATGCAATCAACCATTTTAAGGAGGCAGTATGTCTTGGAAAATCATTCTAAAAAGTGAAACTGTTCAGTACCAATTGGATGATGAGTCTTACCAAACATATCCAATACAGCTTGTAAATGAAGAATTCGGTAGTGAGCCCGGTGGATACAAAGAGCCTAATGATACCGTTTGCGTGGCAACGTATGGGGCGGACTCTGAACACGGTGAGTTCACTTGGAAAGTTTCAGCAAGGCGATCCGGCTTTGAAACATATGCAGTAATCGAGGAAGTATTCGAAACTACCACTCCAAATCCATCGATAGACGTAGAGGAACCTTCATTTGATATCGAAGATGACGACGAGTAGTTGAAGCCAGGCATAACAATCGGCTGTTGTCGCCCCTTCGAGGCTGGGACGGCCTTTCCGCCGCTTCGCGGCTACAAGTCCGCCCCAAAGCCGGGAGTTATGTTTGTCAGCGCATGTAGAAGAAAATCTAGAGTATTTAGGGCAGCACGCACTGCGGAGCAGAACCCTGGCGATTCCCAATCAACGTTCAAACACAAACTGAGAGAGGTAATTGCTATGGTAAAACAACTGCAACTGAAAGCTGGGCCTTTCGTAGGTCCCACCCTGGTCATCCTTGGATGGCTTGCATTCTTTAGCTCATTTTTTGTAACAAGCCCCTCGTGGGTTGTACTGCTACAGAGTGTCGCCAGGGTTCTGCCCTAAGTACTTTAGGTCACGGGTTGGTGCCAGTTCGGCATCAAAACATAACAAGGCGCATCAATACGCGGTCGATGGCCGCCGGACGCCCTTTTGCATTGCGGCTGCGCCTCCATTACAAGGGCGCCGTTGTGCGCTGGCGTTATAGCCCAAGGGTAGACATGAGAATTCCCACTGATCTAGAAATATTAAACACGATATACCGTATGTATCACTCTGACTTTGCTTCTTTTGAAAGAGGTGATGGGTCGCGGGCCTCTAAAATCTATATTCCGATTGACTGCGAGAAAATTGCTGGCAAGCTTAAAGTGGATCCCGACATTGTCTTTGGCCGCATGTACTACCACTTAGAGAAGCAGTACGGTTACAAACAAGATGATGGGGGTAATGTTCATTTCTTTGCTCTAAAAGTTGGGAATGACTCGAAGTGTGTAAATTTTCCACTTATGACATCCGTTTTGGCTGGCTTGCGTCAAGAGAGAAAGAAGTTTTGGATAGGAACAGCAATCGCTGTTCTTGCGCTAATTGTTTCAACAGTCTCATTGACCGTTTCAGTTACGCAGTCGGCGGGCTCTAACAAGTCAATGCATCTGACCGCTGAAGCGGCGGCTGATTGAGGCGTTATAACCTTTTAAAATGAGGTGCTCGTGTCTAAAGGATTAGGTCAATGGAAAAATACACTCAAGCCAGCTCAAATTGCAGAGGGGATGAATGCTGCCAACAATAATGCTCGGCGGCTACTTGAAGATGCAGAAATATTATTTGATCTAAATCGCTTTCCTTCTGCATTATCTTTGTCGATTTTATCAATCGAGGAGTCGGGTAAAGTAAGTATTTTAAGGGAGCTAGCACTAGCTAAAAATGGCGACCAAGTTAAAGAAGCATGGAAGGCTTATCGTTCACACACAAAAAAGAACACTATGTGGTTATTTCTCCATCTAGCTTCAAGCGGTGCAAACAAACTCCATAGGTTTAAATCATTATTTGATGAAAAGGCCGAACATCCATTACTTTTAGACAACCTTAAACAAATAGGTTTTTACACAGATTGCCTTGGAAAAGCTCATTGGTCAGTTCCTGAACAAATAATAGATAAAGATAATACTGAAAATATACTTAAAGTAGCCAAACTGATGTGCAAAGATAGTATTTATACTACGAAGGAAATAGAGCTTTGGGTCAAGCACATTAAACCTGTATGGAAGGGTTCAATGGATTCAATGAAAACGGCTCCAAATAACTGGTTTGATGAAATGGTAAAAGAAAATCTTATCTCTGAGGGGCAGTATAGCTTTAAAGACTTTGTTGGGTAGCCAGCGGGTTATAACAAATTACTCAAAACGACGCAAAACGCTTGGCTTGTGCTCCTTCGTCGCTAATTTTAACCAAGCATTTATGCGCCCATTAGTAAGGCGTTATATCTACTTTTGGCCGGATGCTGCCACTCAAAGGTTACTCGCCACGGCTCGGACTTTGACGAATTTCATCAAGTCGCGATCCCGTTTCTCAACGGGAATCCAGCCGGCACGATCGTAAAACGCGTAGGCTCGACTGCCGATCTCTGTTTCTAGCCAAATCTCATCGAATTTGGCGAATAGATGGTGCTCGGCTCTCTCAAGGAGTAAGCGGCCCACTCCTTGCCCTTCATGGTCGGCGCGGACGAAGAGTCCAAATACGCATGCGGTCTCGTTATGGACCATCGAAAAGCCCACGGGTACTCGTTCAATCTCCGCAACCCAAAGACAAGGGCCCTGGGCGAGCTCGGCTGCAATGGCCTCCGGCGTGATGCCCATTTCGGCAAGCTGCTCGAGCGAAAGATGGTTCTCCGCCACGCTTGTGCGAATAGCGAAGATATCCTCTATGTCTGTCTCTCTCGCTTCTCTCACCTGAGTTGGCATGGATCGATCCCCCTGGCAGTGATTGAAAAGCCCGTGGGCGATCATTTTGAGGCACACAGTGCCCTCAGGCGAGTTTGCTTGGCGGTTGGGAGCCCCGGCTACCTGGCCGTGCGATGCGCAACCACACGCTCAGCTTTTGAAGCTGGGAGGTATATCGTATGGTATATCTAGATTATCGAAATCAGGGAATTGATAGATTAAACAGTTAGTTATCTATGATTATAGAATCCTGGTGGGCCCTCCCTTTCAACGCCATCCAAGCGATCCAGACCCACTTAGCGCCAATTCCCAGCGGATCAGACGTGGGTAGAGATCACCCGCGGGGCCATAGCGCTTCCAGATCTCGTCCTTGACCGCAGCATCCGAGCGAGACCGGCAATAAACGATCGCGTCGCCACGGCCGTGCCGATAGAAATCATCGGTTTCAGAGTGCGGTCCGCTCAACTTGCCCGCCAGAGGTTCCAACGCGAGATGGTCGGCGCGCATCCAGATTTCGGCGGTCGTCTGACGGGAAGCCTCGTCGGCAAAGCCCGCATGATAGGCGAGCGTGGCTTTTTCGGTCTCGGTCATCGTTTCCTCACGGCCAGGGGGATATGAGTAATGAACCGCAGCGCGGTCTTCTCAGTAAACTTAGTGCCGTGCCGAATAACTGTCTGTAGCTGTTCCCTGACAAGGCTGGCTGCTTTTCTCTTATCCCGTGTAGGACAATCGCCATACAGCAGACACGCAATGCCCGAGCGCCGTTGCTCTCACTTTTTTCATGACGTCTTTTTCAACCATTTATCAGTGATTTGGCCTCGAACTTCCGCGCCAAGGACAAACACTTACGTCCTTTAAGAGATTCGCTACAGCGACAAGCCGCTCGACCGGTTTTGTCGATCAGCTGATGGCTAAGCGCATCCCATCCCAAGCCGATGCAATCCTACGAAGACGACAGCCAACACCGATGCCTGCGCAGGCTATCGATAGTCCGGCCTTTAATTAGTGATACTATTTTTATTGTGAAAAATCATGAGATTGCGATTAAAAAACGAGTATCGATGGGTTTTGGTTACCCTCTGCTAACCGTGACTTTCCATTAACATTTCGTAATAATAGGCAGGTACGCTACGCATCACGACTCAAAAGAAGAACGAGGATAGACGTGTGAAGTCGTCATCTCTTTGCAAGACCGCTCTGCTCGCCCTGCCACTGCTCTGCCTGAGCGCCGGCGCCCAGGCGCTGGACTGGCAAGCCGCGCCGGCCTACGGCACGGTCAACCTGAACTCCGGTTTCCAACCCGACCCGCACGAGAAGTCGCTGACCGCGGGTGGCGACCACGCCGCGAGTGAAGCCGGCGTCAACTGCAGTGGCTTTGTCAGCGATAAGCCGGATCTGGATCTGAACTTCAAGGCTGGCCAGTACCCGCTCAGCATCTATGCGGAATCCGCGGACGATATCACGCTGGTGGTCTACGACGCGGCGGGCAACTGGTACTGCAACGATGACTTCTCCACCGCTGCCGGCACCAACCCCGGCCTGCAGTGGAACAATCCGCCGTCGGGCAACTACAACATCTGGGTCGGCACCTACGAAGGCAATAGCCGGGCGGATGCCAAGCTCTACATTTCCGAAGCCAACCCTGCCTGGTCGGAGACGGAAGACGCCTCGGCGACCGTGGGGTCTAGCCACGGTATCGAATGGGGCGACAACACCAGCGATTGGGCCAACGATGGCGAGTGCGATGACCCACGTTTCAGCGGGCCGGGCGTCAATGCGCACAACCTTGCCGAGGACCGCTATCACGACGCCAACGACTGTCGCGCCCTGTACGAAAGCGGGCAGATCTACGTGCGGTGAAATGGCAACGTTGAGGCGAGTTCGACTCGAGCCCGGCAGTGGCAGAGTCGATAGCCTTGCCGCACAGCAGTGACGGTTACTCGCCCGTCGACTGGCCAAAAAAGGCGCCCCATGGTGGGCGCCTTTTTCATATCCTGGCGGTTGTCCTACAGGCCGATATTCATGAATGCCAAATGGATGTGTAGACGCATCCCCTTGTTACCGTCGCCAAAAACGTCGCCATTTCCTAAAAACGTGTAGGAAAATAGCTATCAATACCAAAAAATGATCCTTGGGCAGATCCGTTTTGCTACGATCCGGGCTCGATCCGATTTGCCCCGGAGGGCCCATGAAACGCTTCGCACTTTATCCGTTGTTCCTGCTGATGACCGCCATGACCCTGGTCGCCTGTTCCGGTGGCGATCCGGAATCGACGGCCAGCGCTTTCTATGAAGCCGCCGCCGAAGGAGATGTCGATGGCGCGGTCGAGTTGATCTCCTTCGCCGGCGTGGGTGCCAACGAGATGGTGCAAGCGAAGGGCAAGGTGCAGATGATCGTGGGCAACCTGGAAAGTCGCGTGGCGGCGAACGACGGGCTGGACACCGTCGAGACACTCGAGACGCAGGTTTCCGAGGATGGTCAGACCGCCGTCGTCAGAAGCCGGATCACATTCGGCAACGGCAAATCGACGAGCGAGAACACCAGGCTCGTCAAGGAAGATGGCGACTGGAAAGTCTCGTTCCAGTAAGCCATGACGATTCGCCCCTGCCTGACGCTCGGGCTGCTGATCTGCAGCCTGATGGCTGGCCATCTTTTCGCGGCCCCCCTGCCCGGCGCCGCGCCGGGTGACCTGATCTTTCGGGAGGGAACGGCCCCGGTCAGCGATGTCGTGATCTCGGTCGACGAAGGCCGGTTCAGCCATGTCGGCATGCTGGCCCGGCGCGACGGTGCATGGGAAGTCATCCACGCCACGCCGTCAGAGAGGGCCGGCAGGCCAGACGGCGTGGTCATCGACGCCCTGAACTTCTTTATTGCCCCGGCACGCGCGCGACACTGGCAGGTTTACCATGTGGCCAATGCAACATCAGCCCAGCGCGCCCAGGCCGTTCGATGGGCCAGAGCGCAGACAGGCACGCCGTTCGATGTACTGGGGACAACGGGCACTTACTGCACGACACTGGTCTGGGCGGCCTGGCAGCAGGCCGGGCTCGATCTCCAGGCCCGCTTCACCCGTTTGCATATCCCGCTGGCCCAGGGCGATTTTCTGCTTCCCAGCGGGCTACTCGCCTCGCCGCTGCTGTCTCCCCTACTGTCGGCGCCCGAGCATGACAGCACCGCTGAAACGGCGCTGTCGCGATAACGGCTCTCGGGAGTACCACGTTATGCGGCCTCGACAGGATCAGGGCCACCGCCAGAAAACGCTCTGAAGCCCCCCCAAAAGCCCGTCCTAACCAGGCACTCCATCAAACGCGCCCCGAAAAGCAGGCAAAAAAAGCGCCCCGGTTGGGGCGCTTCGATGACAGGCGATCGCGGCGTGATGGCCGTTAGAACGATTCCCACTCTTCGGTCTCGGCCTGGCGCTCGGGCGCGCGCGGCGCCGGGCGCTTCAGAGCGGGCGCGGGGCGATGGCCGGACGTGGCTTTCGCGGCGTGCGCGGCAGCCAGTGCCGGCGCCGGCGTCGTACCGGTAGCGCCGCGGAAGAAGGACACTTCCTTGAGCAACGCGGCCGCCTGGCGCTGCAGGGCACGGCTGGCTTCGCTGGACTCATCGACCAGGCTGGCGTTCTGCTGGGTGACGCCATCCATCTGCGCGACGGCAGTGTTCACCTGGTCGATGCCCTGGGACTGCTCACGGCTGGCGACCGCGATTTCACTGACCAGAGCCGTGACACGCTGAACACCGCTGACGATCTCTTCGAGCGACTTGCCGGCTCGGTTGACCAGCTCGGAGCCGGCGCCGACCTGACTGATGCTCTCCTCGACCAGCGTCTTGATCTCCTTGGCGGCATCGGCGCTGCGGCCGGCAAGGTTGCGCACTTCGTTGGCGACGACGGCAAACCCACGCCCCTGCTCGCCCGCGCGTGCGGCTTCGACGGAGGCATTGAGCGCCAGCAGATTGGTCTGGAAGGCGATCTCGTCGATCAAGCCGACGATGCCTGCGATCTTGCGGCTGGAGTGGTTGATTCCTTCCATCGCCTTGATCGCTTCGCCGGCTACGGCACCACCGGTATTGGCCTGCTGGCTGACGTCACGTACCAGTCGATCCGCCTCGTTCGCATTCTCGGCATTCTGGCGCACGGTCGAGGTGATCTCGTCCATGGATGCCGCGGTCTCCTCGAGACTGGCCGCCTGCTGCTGCGTACGCTGGCTTAGATTCTCGGTGCCCTGCGCAATCTCGTCGGCCGCCCCGCTGACCGATTCGGCGTTGCCACGAACGGCCATGACCACGCGGGAAAACTTGCCTTCCATGGCCTGCAGCGACTGCAGCATGTCGCCGAATTCGTCCTTGCAGGTAACGTCGATCCGGTTGTCGAGCTTGCCATCGGCCATGGCATTGGCGAGTTCGCGGGCCTTGGCCAGCGGGGTCATGATGCCGCGAATGAGCCAGAACGCCAGGGCGATGCCGATGAGCACCGCCAAGAGCATGACGATGACCACGAAGTTGCGTGTCCACTGGTACTCGGTGAGCGACAGGGCGTAGGCATCGGCCGCCTGAACGCGGTTGCGCTCGATCAGCTCATTGAGCGACCCCAATACGCGGGGGTATTCGGCGCGCAACGTGGTCGTGGCGATCACGCGGGCGGCGTCGAAATCGTTGTCGATCATCTCATCGTTGAGCTTGTCGATACCGGCGCGCAGGCGGGCCAGAGAAGCCGTGAAGTCAGCCGCCAGTTCGCGCTCGCGATCCCCGGAAACCCGCTGCGGGAAATAGTCGGCCCAGGCTTCGTCGATAATCGCATCGTTCTCGGCAATCTCGTCGCGAGTGACGCGCGCAGAGGCCGGGTCCCGATCGCGCTGCTCGGCCGTGATCTTGACCCGATTGCCGAGCAGCGCCTGATTGATCTGACTCAGGTCGCTCAACGTCAGCACGTTGCCTTCGTAGGTGTCCTCAAGCGCATCGTTGGTCTTGGCCAGGCTATAAAGGCCGATGACGCCGACGGCAATCAACAGCAGAATACAGGCGCCGAGGCTCAGGCCGAGCCTGAGCTTGACGCTACGGTTCAGAATTCGCATCGAGTAAGTCTCACTGAAGCCCGTGGCCCAACGCCCGGACGATAGCGCTAACACTGAGCATTACCGATGGGCTTCAGTGTCCTCCGCGCGAAGCTATATCGGCGGCGGCCGGCAAACCTTGATCTGTCTGTGCAACCACCATGGAACGCTGACGAGAGGACAAGCCGCACGCTGGAGGAGGCCGCGCCCTCAGCGGCAGATCGAACGCGACCCGCTGTCACTGGTGATAGCGAGCCAGAACTGAGATAGTGGCCGCGTATCAACCCTTTACGCCAGCTACTCGGAGAAAGAGACGTGTTGAATTCCAGAATTGCCGCGGGCGCTGCCCTGGTTGCCCTTTCCCTTACGGGTGTGGCTCAGGCCAACGATTTCGAATGTACCCAGGCCGGCCTCAAGCAGTACGTCATGACACAGGGCCAGGTGATCGGCGGCTACATGTCTCAGGTGGAGAACCCGCGCGACGCCCAGGCCGACATCGCCTCGATCATGGAGAAGAAGGAAGCGGAAGGCACCTTCGATAACCATGACGACGAGATGGAGAAACTCGTCAACGATCCGAATTTCGAGCCCTCGCAGAAGCTTTGCGACGACATGCAGACCTCGATGGACCTCATCGCGGACTACATGCAAGCGAATCCCGCCCAGTAAGCGCGGGCGCGGCGGTAGTCGAGGCATCAAACGACACGCCGCCGCTGGTCAGGCGGAGCGGCGTCTTGTAGGGAAACGGCAAGGCGCCACTCGCACTCGCACTCTCACTCTCACGGAGGCTATCGGCTACCCGCCGCTGCACCAGAAACAGCGGCACGCCCTCGAACCCACCCGCCCCACGCAGTCGCTGGCGCGCATGCCCCAGTGAGCGATCACGTACTGGCTGCCCCCGGCTATCCCTAAGCATCCAGTCTCGCCCTTCGATAAAAGCCCGGTAATGAAACAGGTCCCGCGCCGACGACTCCACGTGCAGCGCCTCGACACGGCCGGCTAGTGCCAGCCTCGCGATATCCTCGAACGTCACGTCGACCTCCCTGGCGATCCCTTTTGCCACTCGCTGTGAAGTTTCGGTACCCGAGTACCGTCGTCCTGCTTGATCCGATAGGCCGGGTTGTCCTCGGCCCCGTTGCGGGTCACTTCGCTACCTTGCAGCTTTCGCGTGACCGTCTCGTGACACTCGCGCGCCACCGGCTTTCTCGCCCAATGGTCGGCATAACCGGTGAGAGAGACGATCATTCAACAGAGCGCGGCCCACGAGAGCACCGGGAAAGAGCGGAAAAAACTGGAAAAGAGTCGAGTCGGAAACAAAAAGGCGCGACCGTCATTATGAGGGCCGCGCCTTATTCTGATGGCGGGAAGTTCAATGCAGGACTCCCCAGTGCCCGGCTTGCGCCGAGATCGTCATATCTTGCCTGTCTATCAACACCGTATCGATTTCTGACTCCTTGCCGTTGTTACGACCGCTTCGCGGTAATGAATGCTGCAGTTAACTGATGCGATCGACCTCCTCTTTTTCCTAGTTTGACCACTTCTTTTTTCGTTTACCTCTTTTTTCCTCGTCGTTTACCTCTCTGGTTATCAATATGGTTTATCAGTATTGTCTATCGACCTGAATTATCAACATACCGTCATAAAAGTCTAATTTGAACCTATCTTGATGCAGTGTCGATGGATACTCTCGCTGGATACCTCCCTTCAGCGGCTGATGACTGATGCCGACAACGGCGGGGCATCAATGCCTGTTACGGACAATCTTGCAATGCTGCGTGTCGAGTGTCTGCCCTCCTCTTCGGCCTTTGGACTCGATGGTGCCAACCGAGTTGATTATGAAACTGCTTATAATATTTTGACTCTTTTTGACGAACCCAGCCACGAGTTAGTCTCCCTGCGTACCGTTGGCACAACTGCATTTTTAAACGAAAAGTGAATGAGAAACTACCGAACATTGCAAAACAATGTCACAGACGGCGACATTTTTGTCGCTTTTAATACAGGTTAAATTCCAGTGCTGGCGCGAATGCCAAGCGCCGGTGGCCATCGCTAATCCACATCGTCGGGAAATCAACGTGTACCCGGTCCGGCGCTGGGTGTCCGCTCGCGGCAGTCAAACGATTCAGGCAGTGGAACGGCTCAGGCAGTCGAACGATTCAGGCAGTCAAACGGATGCGGCCGGGAGCCGCCACGTTGGCGTCGCCTCCCGGCCGACGGGATCACTCCCGACTCACAGGCTTAGACTCGATGGATGTCGTGATGGTTGACCAGAAACCAGGGCGGCACGAAAGCCCGCTCCGCGCAGTAGCGGCGGGCACCCTCGACGGTGGCCGCGCTGGACAGCAGCGGTGCGAGGAAGCAGACATAGCTCGACTCGAAGCTTTCGATATCCATACCGACTTCATCGATGCTGAACTTGTTGCCGTGCTGAGTCAGCCGCAGCTCGAAGCGTTCCCGCTCCTCCGAGAAGTGCTTCAGCATGATCGGCCGACACACCTCCCACGCCACCTGACTGTGATAGAACCCCGCGTCCTGGCTGATCGCCGGCAGGTCCTCCGCATGATAGACCGCGATAAAGCCGATCCGTATCGCCTCGTGGGCGATCAATTCTTCGCTGTCCAGTGGCTGGCTACCCAGCGCGCCGCCCGGTACCGCCCAGCGTCCCCAATCCCTTGTGATATCCATGGCCATCCCTGAGGCTGGAAAATGATCTTTGCGCGTGAAGGCTACAGGGCTATCAGGTTAACGGAATTAACGCCGTTTAACTAATGAATAACGATGCATAACGTCGCCTGTTCATTAGCAGACGTTATGGCGAACACTGTTAACACCGCCACATCGGATTTTTCGGCATCGCGGCCTTCCCCGCTACCGCCAGTGACGCGTTGTCACGTTCCCCAGCCCCTGCCGAATGCGTGCGCTGAGCGCTTTGAAACCACGGGTTACCGTTGGCGAAAAGGATCGACCCCGTTCATGATTGTGCGGCCGCCGAGCGGCTTGCCATCCGCTGATGGGCAGGACGCGAGCCGTCAGGACCGACCCTTTTTCACAGGAGCGCCCGCATGCCTTCTTCTCGCCGCGCCTGGATTGCCGTGGCTGCCGCCTTCCTGCTGAACGGCGGTCTGTTTGGCGCCTGGGCCTCGCGCATCCCGACCGTCGTGAAACAAAACGCCATCGACGGCGGGCAACTGGGGCTGCTGTTGCTGCTACTGGCCCTGGGGGCGCTGACCTCGTTTCCGCTCGCCGGGCGGGCATCGGATGCCTTTGGCGCGGCACGCACGACGTTGGCCATCGCAGTGATCTATGCGCTGGCACTGATCGCGATCGCCCTAGCACCGAATCTGTGGCTGCTGGCGGCGGCACTGTTTCTGTTCGGTGGTTCCCACGGCGCCATGGATGTCGCCATGAACAGCTGGGCCGGGGAGGCGGAGCGCTATATCGGCCGGCGCGTGATGTCATCGCTTCATGCCATGTGGAGCCTGGGTGCCGGCCTGGGTGCGGCCGTCGGCTATCTGGCCGTCAAGCTGGACTGGGGGCTGATCGTCCATTTTTCGCTGTTCGCGACCCTGCTCTATCTGTGCACGGTACGGCTGGCAGCCATCGGCTGGCGCTCGGAAACGCGCCAGCGCAGACGCGGCGGCAGTCTGGTGCCGCTTCCCCGTGGGTCGCTACTCTGGGTCGGCATGATCGCGATGTGTTCATCGATTGGCGAAGGCGCCATGGCCGACTGGGGCGCCCTCTTCCTGGTCTCGGTCACCGCCGCCACCGAGGCACAGGCGGCGCTCGGTTACACCGTCTTTTCGGTCGCGATGGTCGCCGTGCGTCTGGTCGGTGACCGCCTGACGGCGGCGCTCGGCCCCACCTGGGCAGCGCGACTCGCCGGGCTTTCGGCCTTTGTCGGCATCGCCGTGTCCGTCACCTTTGCCGAGTTTTATCTGGCACTCGTCGGCTTCGCGCTGATCGGGGTCGGCTACGCCCTGATCATGCCACTGGTGATCACCCGTGCCGCCAACGACCCGGTAACGCCCCCGGGCGAGGCCATCGCTGGCGTCTCCACCTTCGGCTACGGGGCAATGCTGCTTGGCCCGCCGCTGATCGGCTTCGCCGCCCATCTGATCACGCTGCACTACGCCTTCTGCCTGCTGGGAGCCCTCGCGCTGGGTATCGTTGCCTTCGCCCCCGCTTTGGAACGTCGGTAGACCGGCCGCCTTCAGCGTTTGAACCCGCGGACTCGCGGCCCGGCCGCGCGCCCCGGGGGAACGCGTCTGGCCGAGCAGAAGCACGCGCTGGTGTCTGCTGAGTGGCATCGCGAGACGACGGTTCAGCGATCCAGCTGACGCATCCACTGCCGCACTCGCCAGCGCTGCCAGCGATTGGCGTAGCGCTTGGTGTCGATCGAGACCGGCGTCAGCGTGCAGCGGTTATGATCGCCGGTCTGGAGCTTGAAGCGTCTCGCTGCACCGACCGGATGATCCTCACTGCCGTAGATCGCGACCACGCGGATATCCAGAAACTGGAAAACGGCATCACCGCTCGGCGTGTCGCCTTCCAGAGGAATATCATAGGTTCGGCAGAGTCGATGAAGGATCTGCTGGAAGGTGTCGATATGGCTGAAGCTGCCGGAGAGCATCGGCCCCTGACTGGTCTGCGACCGAGACGGTTCATCCTGGTTCTCGTGCTGCCGGGCATCCTGTCCAAAGTCAGACTCGTAATCGATCATGTCCTGACTGAACATCCCCTCGCTGGTGTGTAGCGTGGCGATGATATGTTCCAGAAAGATCGGCTCCGAGCTCATGTTGCTGATCAGGCAGAGCGCGGTGAGATCCTTGCCGTGTCCGCGGTTGATGATGATGCGCGGGCGTCGTGTGCGGGCAAAATTGCGATACAGGATCTGTGCGTAGAAGATCCAGACGAACAGCGTCAGGATGCTCGATGCCGCCGAGATGGCCTCGGCGTGGTCGCTCAGCCACTGCATGACTCTCTCCTTATCTTCCCTGGCCTGGCTTCTCGTCAGCCTCGCTCCCTTGTCGATCAGCGGAAACGGACACGGGCTCAGGTCGCCGCATCGGCGCCGTCGGCTGGCGAATGCAGGCACCGACGTGCCCGCTCCCGGTAGGCCAGCAAGCGCTCCCAGCGCTGGCGCTCGATATCGCCAGGCGGCGGCTCGCGGCTTGTCTGGTTTCCCTGCCAAATGCGAGTGGTCGCCTCGGTTGCCCGATAGGCTGGCTCGGCGAGCGTCTCCAGCAGGTCGGCAGCCTCGATCCGCGTCAGCAGCCGTTCCAGCAACGCGACACGATGCTCAAGATCCGCGCACTCGCCGTGGCCACGGTCCAGATCATCGTTGAGGTTCAGGAGGGTGCTTTCGAGCATATCGACGCGACACGATTCCAGATCGGCCAGCGTCTGTTCGGCCGCTTGCGTCATGCTCGCCGCGCGGCGGCGCTGCAGTTCGATGTCATAACCCCAGAGCGAAACCTGGGTAATGCGTTCAGCCACCAGGCTGACGCCCGCGACGACCAACCCCACGGTAAAGAGGCTGACAAAGGCCCCGCCCTCGAACAGACCACTCAGCAGCATCAGTAGAGAGAAGACGAAGAAGGCGACCGCAATGCCCCCGGCCAGCCAACGCCGACGCGGCGAGATCGATAGCGGCACCGAGGACTCGGCGAGTTCCAGCTCGGGCGGCTTGGCACGTGTGGGCATGGCGTATCCTCGCGTGGTTTCGGGAATCCGGCGACACCACTTCTCGACTTGATCCCGCCGTCGAAGCTCGTCAGCGGTCAACGTTTTTAATCACTCGAGGTCTTAACGTAGCGGGTTCGAGCGCCATGGGGCCACCGAAGGAGGGTTCGGGTATCGCTGGCGTCGCGGCCCATTATCGAGTCACGAGACGCGACCCAAGCACCGAAAATGAAACACCCGGCTGCCAGGCAGCCGGGTGTCGGAGAAATCGTCACAAGCACAGCGAAGAAGGGCCGGCTGGCCGGCCCTTCCAAACGCTGCTCATCCTTGCTTGCCTACCATGGCGTCCTGCCATGCGTCCTTGTGATCCGCTTCCTGCGGCTATCATCCCTGTGTGAACGCCTTCCTAGCGTTGGCGCCCACAATGGACCTCTTTGCCATCAGATAATTTGATTAGGATCAATTAACCCGAAGGGTTATGTATCAAAATGTATCTTTTCGACTCACAAGCGGGAGCCGGGGCATCACCGGCAGTCGCCCTCATTCCTCGGCCGCCGCCACTAGGGCAGTATCAACCCCGAGAGCGCGCCGCCCAGTGCAACAACCCAGGCGGGGCAACGCCAGACGCTGAGCAGAAGAAAACCGCCCAGCGCGATGGCCATCTCCCACGGGCCCGATATGGCACCCACCCATACCGGATCGTAGAGCGCCGCCCCCAGCACGCCGACGACAGCGGCATTCGCGCCCAGCATCAGCGTCTGAGCCGTCACGGAGCGTCGCAGGCGCTCCCAGTGCGGCATCACCGCCAGCAGCAACAGAAATCCCGGCAAAAAAAGCATGACAAGCGCCAACAGGGCGTAGGGAACGGCCTGCCCGACGGGCGCGATAATGGCGCCAAGATAGCTCGCCAGGCTGAATAGTGGCCCCGGCACCGCCTGAACCACACCATAGCCGGTGAGGAAATCGCTCTGGCTGACCCATCCCGGCGCCACCACTGCACTCTCCAGCATCGGCAGCACTACGTGTCCCCCGCCAAACACAAGCGCACCGGCCCGAAACAAGGCATCGGCGGTCACCAGCGCCAGCGAGTCTCCCAGCGCGAACAGCGGCAGTATGCCCAGCAGCAGCACGAACAGGCCTAGCGCCAAGCGCGATACCCACCGACCTACGACGAAAGCCATTCGCCCCTCGCCCAGCTCGACCTGAGACCGGCAAAGCAGCACCCCGGCGACAGCGCCGGCGGCAATCGCCAGCAACTGGCCAAACAGCCCACCCAGCAGCGTGACGATGAACAGGGCGCCGAGAGCAATGCCAACGCGCTGGCGATCGGGACACAAGCGCCGCCCCATCGACCAGACCGCGTGCGCCACGATGGCGACGGCGACCAGCTTGAGTCCATCGATCAGCGACTGGCCGAACTGGCCGCCGAACGACGCCGCACTCAAGGCAAACAGCAACAGCATCAGCGCCGAAGGCAGCGTGAATGCCATCCAGGCCGCGATAGCGCCCGGCAGGCCGCCACGATAAAGACCGATGGCGAAACCGACCTGGCTGCTGGCCGGCCCGGGCAGGAACTGGCAGAGCGTCAGCAGATCGGCGTAGTCGTGCTCGCTGAGCCAGCCTCGGCGTTGTACGAATGCTTGATGGAAGTACCCCAGATGCGCGACCGGGCCCCCGAAGGCGATCACGCCGAGGAAAAGGAAGGCAAAAAAGATCTCCAGCACACGGCCGGCGGCTCGTCGAGGTGGCGTCACGGATACGACCTTGGGCCAGAATGGCGCCTTCGAGGGTTTTTGGCGACCGTAGCACCTGTTGCCGAGGCCGTCAGTCAGGCAACGGTATGAAAAAGGCTTCTCGTGCCGGCGACCATCAGGTTCACCGGCGCCCCCTCTTCGCGGCGTGCCACCACCCCATCCCCTTCGGCGAGCGATCCTGATAGTCTGAAACGCCCCGCAACATCCGGGCTTTGCGCGTGCCTATACTCCTTCTCTGTTTGGCGACGTCAATGCAGTACGACGTCGTGTCCTGTGCGCCGGCGACCACCGCGCAAGCGCGCGATGCGAGGCCTTAGGTCATGCACTTCGATCTCACCGATCTACGCCTCGTCGTCCAGGTTGCCGAAGCGCAAAGCCTGACCGCCGGCGCTCAACGCGCCCACCTGTCGACGGCCGCGGTCAGCGCCCGCATCAAGGCGCTCGAGGGCCAGCTCAACACACGCTTGTTCTACCGCAGCAGCCAGGGCGTCGAGCCGACACCGGCGGGTGAGGCACTGCTGCGCCATGCCCGCGCGATTCTGCGTCAGGTGGAGCGGGTCAAGAGCGACTTCGCCGATGCCGGCACTGGCGACAGCGGCCATCTCAGGATCTTCGCCAACACCACGGCCGTGACCGAATTCATGCCGGAAGTCCTGGCCGACTTTCTGGCGGCCCGTCCAGGTGTGACGATCGATCTGCAGGAACGCCTGACCCGCGATATCGTGCGCGGGGTGCTCGACGGTACGGCCGACCTCGGCATTCTCGGCATCATGGTAGGCGTCGAGCTGCCGTCGCGGCTGGCCACACTACCCTTCGGCCGCGACCGGCTCGTGCTGGCGATGCCGGCAGGGCATCCGCTCGCCACGGCCGAGCAGGTCACCTATGCGGATGCCCTGGACTATCCCCAGGTGACGCTGCATGCCGGCAGCACGCTGTTCGACTACCTGCAGCGCCAGGCCCTGGCTTTCGGCAAGCCACTGACGGTCCGTACGCAGGTCTTCGGCTTCGAGGCGGCCTGCCGCATGATCGAAGCCGGCGTGGGCGTCGGTATCCTGCCGGAGTCCTGTGCCTTGCGCTATCGCCAGAGCATGCAATTGGCGGTACGTCGCCTGGAAGACGCCTGGGCGTACCGCGAGCGGAGCCTGCTACTGCGCGATATCGACGTGCTGCCGCGTTTCGCGCAGGACCTGCTGGTACGACTCGTCGGCCCGGAAGCGCTGGCCGCCGCCGCCGAGCGTACCGTCGACGCGCCCTGAGCCACTGCCCGCGCCAGCCCTCGCCCGCACTCGTATTGCCGTGCAGTGTCACATAACTGTACGAAAAATGTCGTTTGTACAAGTTTAGACTCTGTGCCATGTTGATACGGCGGCGGGGCAGAGACGCCCCGACGAAGGATCGACCCGGAAGGTCAACATCCAACGCCAAGGAGGCGAGCCATGAAATATCAGATTTCCTGCCCCCGTTGTGGTTGCAGTCAGGCTTCGGCACCGGATACCAGCTACGACTGGGATGAGATTCACTGCGAGGATTGCGGCGAATTCCTAGATACCTGCGGGCTGCACGAAGACCGCCACACAGGCAGCTACGCACTGAGAGCGTTGAATATGTCCCGCAGCCTGATCCTGCAGATGGCGCGCGAGAACGAGTCGCTCAACGATACTGTCATGCAGAGACAGTCGGCATGACACGCATTACGCTGGACGCCCCCTGCTATGTCTGCGGTTTCAAGGAGTTTTACGTGGCCGCTGCGCCGTCGGAGACTCGTCGCCTACGTTGCGCCAACTGCACCGCCCATCGCTTCGAAAGCGACAATTGCGACGTGGCCGTCGCCCGTATGAGCGATCAGAAAACCCGCGGCTCGCGCCTCGAAGTTACTGCTTGAAGACGTTGCTGTCTGAAGAAGTCACTGCCTGACCATCACGCGCGTCGAGTACGACGCTGACAATGTCTACCCCGTTGGCCGCCCCTCCCCGTCTCGGCGGCCTTTTTTATGCGCGCGCTCCAGCCATGTCGTCGATTGCGCGGGCCTACGCAAGCCGTGGTATGCAAACGAGACAACGAAAGACGCCCCGCCGAGGCGGAGCGTCAGATCGGGCTATCGACAGCCTGACCAGCAGGCAAGACGACGACAGGCTCAACTCAAGCGCTGTCGATAGTCCTCGTAGCCGAAGGTCTTGACCGTGCTTACCTCGCGGCTTTCGCCATCGACCCGGCAGATCGCCGGCAAACGAATGCCGTTAAAGGTCGTGGTCTTGACCATGGTGTAGTGAGCCATGTCGGTGAACACCAGCCGGTCGCCGATCGACAGAGGCGTATCGAAGGCGTAGTCGCCGATCACGTCACCGGCGAGACAGGTGGTGCCACCCAGGCGGTAAGTATGCGCCTTCTCGCCCGGCTCGGCCGCACCGATGATCTCCGGGCGATAGGGCATCTCGAGCACATCCGGCATATGCGCGGTCGCCGAGGTATCCAGTATCGCGATGGGGCCATCGTTGTCGACGATATCCAGCACCGTCGCGACCAGGAACCCGGTATTGAGCGCAATCGCCTCACCCGGCTCCAGGTAGACCTCGAGATGCGGATAACGCGCCCGGAAATCGCTTACCACGCGCACCAGCCGCTCGACGTCGTAGCCCGGCCGCGTGATGTGATGCCCGCCACCGAAGTTGACCCAGCGCAGGTCGCCCAGGTAGCGGCCGAACTTCTCCTCGAAAGCCTTGAGCGTCGCTTCCAGTGCGTCACTGTCCTGCTCGCACAGCGTATGGAAGTGCAGCCCCTCAAGACCTTCGAGATCGGCAGGTTCGAGGTCCATGGCCCGCGTACCAAGGCGCGAGCCCGGCGCGCAGGGGTCGTAGAGCGCCACCTCTCCGGTGGAGTGCTCCGGGTTGACCCGCAGCCCGCAGGAGACCGGCCGCGCCGCCGCCGAGACGGTATCGCGGAAGTAGCGCCACTGGCCGGGCGAGTTGAAACTCAGGTGATCCGCGTAGCGCAGCACTTCGTCCATCTCGGGCACCGTGAACGCGGGCGAATAGCAGTGCACCTCACCGCCGAACGTTTCCGCGCCGAGACGCGCTTCGTCCTGCCCGCTCGCGGTAGTGCCGACCAGATAACGGCTGACCAGCGGGAAGGTATCCCACATGGCGAAGCCCTTCAGCGCCAGCAGGATCTTCGCCCCGCTCTCGGCCTGCACGCGAGCGAGCAGCTCGAGATTGCGGATCAGCCGTGCGTCGTCGACCACGTAGGCCGGCGACGGGCAGGCATGGATGTCGAAGCCGCAGACGTCGGACGCCTGCGCGCTCGTGTCGACCGCCGCCATCAGGCCAGCGGATCGACGTCGGGGTCGAGCTCGACCATCTGCCACGGCAGCCCCATCTCGCCGATGCGCTCCATGAACGGATTCGGGTCGAGCTGTTCGACGTTGTAGACGCCGTCACCTTTCCAGATACCTTCCAGCATCAGCATGGCGCCGGTCACCGCCGGCACGCCGGTGGTGTAGGAGATCGCCTGGGACTTCACCTCGGCGTAGCACTGCTCGTGGTCGCACATGTTGTAGATGTACACCTTGCGACGCTTGCCATCCTTGATGCCGTCGAGGATGACGCCGATGTTGGTCTTGCCCTTGGTACGCGGGCCGAGCGACGCCGGATCCGGCAACACCGACTTCAGGAACTGCAGCGGCGACACCTCGGCGCCGTTGACGTTGATCGGCTCGATGCTGGTCATGCCGACGTTCTCGAGCACCTTGAGGTGCGTGATGTACTTCTCGGAGAAGGTCATCCAGAAGCGAATACGCTCGATGCCCTTGATGTTCTGCGCCAGCGACTCGAGCTCCTCATGATAGAGGAGGTACATCTCCTTCTCGCCGATGCCGTCAAAGTCGAAGGTCCGCTTCTCGGCCAGCGGCGCGGTCTCGACCCACTCGCCCTTCTCCCAGTAGCGGCCGTTCGCGGTGATCTCGCGAATGTTGATCTCCGGGTTGAAGTTGGTCGCAAACGGATAGCCGTGATCGCCACCGTTGGCATCGAGAATGTCGATGCGGTGGATCTCGTCGAACAGGTTCTTCTGGCCGTAGGCGCAATAGATGTTGGTCATGCCCGGGTCGAAGCCGCAGCCGAGCGTGGCCATGTTGCCAGCCTTCTGATAACGCTCCTGGAACGCCCACTGCTCCTTGTACTCGAACTTCGCCTCGTCGGGATGCTCGTAGTTGGCGGTGTCGAGATAGGGCACACCGGTGCGCAGGCAGGCTTCCATGATGGTGAGGTCCTGATACGGCAGCGCCACATGGATCAGCACGTCCGGTTTGAACGACTCGATCAGCGCAACGATCGCCTCGACGTCATCGGCGTCGACCTGGGCGGTCTGAATCGGACGTGACAGTTGCTCGGCGATCGCCTGGCACTTGGCCTCGTTGCGGCTGGCGAGGCAAATTTCCGAAAACACTTCGGGATGCTGGGCGCACTTGTGCGTAACGACACCGCCGACGCCGCCGGCGCCGATAATCAGGACTTTGCTCATGAATTCAATTCCAGATCGGGAAAAGTCAACAGTGATAAGGTCTTATCGGTAGTGGGCAACTAACTTCCTGCAAAATTCAGCGCACCCCGACCCGATGCCACCCCGGTCATGGTTCCACGCCGCGCCAACCGCCACGACATGGGGCGCAGATAATGGCCTCGTCAAAGGCTGGCCTCAAGTATTTTTCGCGTCAACTGTGAAACGCGAACGACAGCGGCGCGACCGCCGGCAAGGTGCTGCCATACTCACCCACGAAAACGCCCCGCATCAGCGGGGCGTTCGGCGACTCAAAGGTCGCGAGCAATAGCCTGAACGCGTTAGCTCAGGTAATCCTCGTCGGAGACCTTCTCCATCCAGTCGACCGGCGAGCCGTTTTCCGGCTCCTGGATCGCCAGGTGGGTCATCGCGGTCTTGTCGGTCGCACCATGCCAGTGCTTCTCGCCCGGGGGGAACCAGACGATATCACCCGGGTTGATGGTTTCCTTCGGGCCGCCAAGGCGCTGGACCCAACCCTGACCGGCGGTGACCATCAGCGTCTGACCTACCGGGTGGGTGTGCCAAGCGGTGCGAGCGCCCGGCTCGAAAGTGACGAGTGCACTGGTCACGCGGGACGGCGCTTCGGCCTGATACATCGAATCGATGCGAACCGTGCCGGTGAAGTAGTCTTCCGGGCCGGGGTTGGACGGCTTGGAACCGTTACGTTGAATATCCATGTGAACCTCCTGGGATAAATGCATGGATCGATGGCTATCGATAACTATTCGATGACGGCAGCCAGTGTAAGGTGTGGCGACCCATTCAATTAGAGGGCATAATTCGATTGCACTTATATCGAGGATTCATGAATGCAGCGAGAAGACCTGAGTGATCTGCTGGCTTTCCTGGCGGTTGCCGAAGCCGGCAGCTTCACCAAGGCGGCGGCCGGTCTGGGCACGTCGCAATCCTCGCTGAGCCATACCCTTCGCCGCCTCGAACAGCGCCTGGGCATTCGGCTGCTGGCCCGAACCACGCGCAGCGTCTCGCCGACCGAGGCGGGCGAGCGCCTGCTCGAGACGCTCAAGCCCTCAATCGCCGATATCGACGCTCGTCTTCAGGTCCTGAGCAACCTGCGCGACAACCCTGCCGGCACCGTGCGCCTCACCGCCGGCGAACATGGCGCTCGCAGCGTGCTGTGGCCCGCGCTGGAGCGGTTGCTACCCGACCACCCGAATATTCAGGTCGAGGTCTCGCTGAACGAGGGGTTGGTCGATATCGTCGCCGGACGCTTCGATGCCGGCCTGCGTCTGGGCGAGCAGATCGACCGCGACATGATCGCGATTCCGGTAGGGCCCGCTCTGCGCATGGCGGTGGTCGGCTCGCCCACCTACTTTGCCGATCGCGAGCCACCGACCACGCCGCGCGAGCTGACGCACCACGACTGCATCAACCTGCGCCTGCCCACCCGCGGTGGCCTCTATGCCTGGGAGTTCGAACAGGAGGGGCGAGAGGTCAACGTCCGCGTCGAAGGCAGTCTCATCTTCAACACGCCGTCGATGATGGCGGAGGCCGCGACGCGCGGCTTCGGTCTGGCCTACGTGATGGAAGACGAAGTCGCGGAGAGGCTGCATCGTGGCGAGCTGGTGCGGGTACTCGAGGATTGGTGCCCGCCCTTCCCCGGCTATCATCTCTACTATCCCGGGCGGCGGGAGCTGAGCCCGGCCCTGTCGGCGCTGGTGGATGCGCTGAAGCACGACACCATCGCTGGCCGATAGTCTTTTGTCGAGCGACCCTGTCGCTGTCCCGGAGAGACTGGTAACGCCCACGAAAAGGCCCGAGCCCCGTTTCGGGGCTCGGGCCTTGGGCATCAACCGCCGCGGTGGCATTCGCTCACACGCGAGCGGCGACAGAACGCCTCAGCGTCGGCCCAGCAGAATCCCGACGAAGACGCCAACACCGCCGGCGATGGCCAGCGCGCTGATCGGATTCTTGACGGTGGCTTCGCGCATGCAGTCGATCTTCTCGCCGTAGTTGGCCTGCACCTTGCCGGCCGCCCGGCGGGCCTTGCCCTCGTCACGCAGATCCTGGTCTTCGGTAAAATTGCCGGCCGCTTCCTGAGCGCGCCCCTTGAGTTCTTCGGTACGTCCTTTGACCTGATCTTCGTACATGTCGCTCTCCTTGGCAGTGTCTTCGGCTCACGGGTTCGTCCCGTCGCACCCTAGAGCGTAGTTGGCACCGGGGCTTCCGACAAAGTCCCCGGGGGTTCCCGTTCCCAGGATCGAATTAGAAGACGACTTGCGATCATCACAACATATCCATAATCTTGGACATATGGAAACCCAAGATGCTCTCGACGGCTTCGCCGCGCTCTCCCAACAGACTCGCCTCGAAGCCTTTCGCCTATTGATCCGCCATGAACCGGCCGGACTGGCAGCAGGCGAGATCGCTCGCCTGCTGGCGGTGCCGCACAACACCATGTCGGCACACCTGGCGGTGCTGGCGCGCGCCGGGCTGATCGTGTCGCAGCGCCAGAGCCGTTCGATCATCTATCGTGCGCATCTGGCCGAGGTGGGCGAACTGATCGGCTTTCTGGTCAGCGACTGCTGTGCCGGCCACCCGGAAGTCTGTGCATCGCTGCAGAGCGCCGCGTCAGACTGCTGCTCCTCCGACGTCGCATCTCACCCGGTATCTTCCTCTAACAGCCCTTCAAGAGACGCCTCATGAACCCCGTGATCTACCACAATCCCGCCTGCGGTACCTCCCGCAACACTCTGGCAATGATCGAAGCGTCAGGAGAAACCCCCGAGGTCATCCACTACCTCGAAACACCGCCGAGCCGCCAGCGGCTGGAGGCGTTGCTGTCGGCCATGGCGATACCGCCACGCGACCTGCTTCGCCGCAAGGGCACACCATTCGATGAGCTCGGACTCGACGACCCCGCGCTGAGCGACGATCAACTGATCGAGGCGATGCTTGAGCATCCGATCCTGATCAACCGCCCCATCGTGGTGACCGATAAAGGTGCAGCGCTGTGCCGCCCGTCGGAGAAAGTCCTCGCGCTGCTGGCCAATCCGGTCGCGAGCTTCACCAAGGAAGACGGCGAGATCGTTCGCGCGCCGGAGACGCCAGCGTGAGTCCTGCCTCCTACGACGATCCCGCTGCCACCGAGAACACGCCCGCTGACGCTCTGCCCCATATCGATATGGCACAGCTACAGCCGATCTATATCGAGGCACTCGTCGGCCCCGGGGCATCACGCCATCCGCCGCGCATCCTGGTGCTTCACGGCTCGCTGCGCGAACGATCTTTCTCGCGACTGCTGTCGGAAGAAGCCACCCGGCTGCTGCGCTGGTACGGCTGCGAGGTGAAAGCCTTCGACCCACGCGGGCTGCCGCTACCCGATGCTGAGACACCGGAACACCCCAAGGTGCAGGAGCTGCGCGATCTCGCCACCTGGTCGGAAGGAATGGTCTGGGTCAGCCCGGAGCGTCACGGGGCGATGACCGGCATCATGAAGGCGCAGATCGACTGGCTGCCGCTGTCGCTCGGCGGCGTCCGACCGACGCAGGGCAAGACCCTGGCCCTGATGCAGGTCTCCGGCGGCAGCCAGAGCTTCAACGCGGTCAATCAGATGCGCATTCTGGGTCGCTGGATGCGTATGCTGACCATCCCCAACCAGTCCTCGGTACCCAAGGCTTTCACCGAATTCGACGACGATGACCGCATGCGCGCCTCACCGCTCTATCTACGCGTGGTCGATGTTTGCGAGGAGCTGGTGAAATTCACCTGGCTCACCCGCGATCGCTCGCGCTACCTCACCGACCGCTACTCGGAACGAGTGGAGAGCGCCGAGGCGGTCTCGCAGCGCGTCAATCAGGGCAACCACTGAACGCTCAGGGAGTGAGCATGCTGGCACTGGCTATTTTCATCGCAACGCTGATCCTGGTGATCTGGCAACCGCGCGGGCTCGGCATCGGCTGGAGCGCCATGGGCGGGGCGCTGCTGGCGCTGGCGACCGGCGTGGTCGGCTGGGCCGATGTCGGCGTCGTCTGGGACATCGTGTGGGACGCCACCTTTACCTTCGTCGCCCTGATCATCATCTCGCTGATACTGGACGAGGCAGGGTTCTTCGCCTGGGCCGCGCTGCATATCGCCCGCTGGGGCAACGGCCGTGGCCACCTGCTGTTTCCGCTGGTGGTGATACTGGGCGCGATTATCGCCGCCTTCTTTGCCAACGATGGTGCGGCACTGCTGCTGACACCGATCGTACTGGCGATTCTCGTACGACTCGACTTCTCGCCCGCCGCCGCGCTGGCTTTCATCATCGCGACCGGCTTCGTGGCCGATACCACCAGCCTGCCGCTGGTGATCTCGAACCTGGTCAACATCGTCAGCGCCAACTTCTTCGAGATCTCCTTCTCGCGCTATGCCGCGGTCATGGTCCCGGTCGACCTGGTCTCGCTGGCGGCGACGCTGGGCGTGCTCTGGCTCGCCTTCGGCCGCCGCGTACCGCAACGCTATGCGCTGGACGCTCTGGATGCGCCGCGCTCGGCGATTCGCGATCCGCTCGTCTTCCGGGCTGCCTTCCCGCTGCTCGCCCTGCTACTCGCGGCCTATTTCGTGACGGCAGCGTGGGCGATCCCGATCGCCGTGGTGACCGGCTCCGCCGCGCTGGTACTGATCGTGATTGCCGGGCGCTGGTGGTCGCGCGGCCGGGGCGCCCAGGTATCGGTCGGACATGCGCTGAAGAACGCCCCGTGGCAGATCGTATGGTTCTCGATCGGCATGTATCTGGTGGTCTATGGGCTTGGCAATGCAGGGCTGACCGACCTGGTCGTTCATGGGCTGGAGTGGCTGGGTCACCGGGGAGCGCTGGTCGCGACGGTCGGCACCGGCTTTGCCAGTGCGCTGCTCGCCTCGGTGATGAACAACATGCCGGCAACGCTGGTCGGCGCACTCGCGATCGATCACGCGCAAGTGCCGCCACTGATCCGCGAGCTGATGATCTACGCCAACGTGATCGGCAACGATCTCGGCCCCAAGTTCACGCCGATCGGCAGCCTGGCAACACTGCTGTGGCTGCACGTGCTGGCGGGAAAAGGGCATCGAATCGGCTGGGGTCAATATATGAAGGTCGGCCTGCTGATCACGCCGCCGGTGCTCCTGGCCACCCTCGTGGCACTGGCGCTATGGCTGCCGCTGCTGGGCGCAACCGCATGAAATTATCCAGACATAGGTCGAGTGCAAGCGTTAGGTGACGTAACGCCGTCTATACTCAGGCTCGAATCCATTCACACGGGAACGGCGTCATGAAGCGACTCGGACAGTGGTTGGCTGGTGGTAGTCTGGCACTCGTGCTACTGGCAGGGTGCTCCAGCACCCCGCCCTCTTCCTACGAGAAGGTTGCCGGCGAGTACAAGGGCGTCCTGCCCTGTGCGGACTGCTCCGGCATCAACATCGACCTCGAAATGGTCAACATGGACGACACCGGCGGCGCCTACGTGCTCAGAAGCGTGTACCAGGGGCGCAGCGACGAAGTCATGGTGACACGAGGCAACTTCCTGATTCGCGAGGACGCCGGTCCCCAGCAACTGCCGATCGTCTACGACCTCAAGGGCGCCGGAGGCAATACCATCTACTACCTGCGTCCGATGGACAACGGCAATCTCGAGGTTCTCGACACCGGCATGCAGTCGATCCAGTCCGGCGTCGACGTGACACTGAAGCGCCAGTAACAACAGCCCCCGACCGAGATCGGCACAGGGACCTCCGCCAGTACGGGGCTCAAGTTCAGATGGGATCTCGATAGCCATACCGAAGCCGGGCCAAGCGCCCGGCTTCGCGCTTTTCAGGTCTCTTTTGCCGTCATCCGAATTTCTTCCGCCTGCCAGTCGAGGCCAATCTCGGCAAAGGTGGGGCGCTCAGAGACACGACTCCCCTCGTAGCGCGTCAGAAAGGCATCGAGAAACTGTAGCGTCGACACCAGGGGGATGCTGTCGGCAGCTGCGTTCAGCTCGCGGCGACAATTGAATCCTTCATGCCAGTCGGTGCCGAACTCGTGCGACGGGATCTGCTGGTCTTCCGGCGGAAACATCAGGCACACCAACCCCCGACCGTCGAACTCGATCAGGAACTGGCCGAAACGCTCGCGGAACCTGCGCAGCATGGCTACCGTGCCCGGTTCGAAAGTCTCACAGAGCCCAGAATGACGCGAACAATAAAACCCGGTCTCTGGATCGCGAATCAGCGCCGCCCCAGCATCCGCCAGCATATCCCTACGCTCGTCGCCTTCCAATGGGTGAACATCCGGCTTGCCGGACCAGAGCATCATGGTCCGTGGCGTGTTGCAAGTCAGCAGGATGCCCTCTTCGATGATCCAGTCCCGGGTCGCATATTCACGTTGCTCCTCGGAAATCTCATACTGGCCCCCTCCACAATGATCTCCTTCACCTTCGTAAACGAACATTGCGAAGGGAAGTGCATCGGCACCCTCCCCTAGGACCCCGCGCTGAAACAGGGAGATTTGATTGAGATCATGGCAGCGCCGGCACTGGCGCAGCCCGTTAACCAGACGCGCCGGCGGTGCAGCAGTGGCGACCGGCTCAAGGCCGTGACGCACCTCGATGAAACGCCTGATGAGCTCTCCTTTCGTCCATCCTGCTCGATCGGCGGGAGATTCCGACAATCCAAAGAGCTTGACGCATCCGCCGATCAAGAAAGGAAGCGCCAGCAACGCGGTAATGACAAGCGACGCAATGGCCGTATAGCCCGCGCCGGAAAGTCGCCATCCGGCATAGCCAATCGCACACGACAATGCAGCGGTACCAGCCGCGTACAGGCGATCGATACGCTGATCCGCTTGCCAGTCATGACGCTGGATTCTTGTCGCCAACGCGGCAAGCGCCTCGCATGTCGTTGCTTGCGCCAGCTCAACCTCGAACTGCGCCAGTCTCCGCTTTGAAGGTATCCCGATCGCCATGATCTGCTCGCTTTCCTGCGTGAATGTCTACTCGTTCAGTGAGCGATCGAATTGTCTTTTGGGGCTGCGCCCGAGACCGCCTCGGCAAGCGTCGGCCGGGCGCCCGTCGAGCCGCCCTCCAGCGCCTCCACGACGCGCAGCAGCGCCTTGACTCGCGCCTTCAATGCCGCGACCGCCTCGCTGCGATCGATGGCTCGCCGCAGCGCGACCGGATCGCTCAATGGCAGGTCAATATCGTGCGGTGGCCAGATCGCCGACACCTCGTGGGTGAAGACGATCAGCCCAGCGCCGTCGGTCTCGATCTCGACCCACTCCAGCGCGTCGCCGAGACGCTCGATCGCCGCTGCAGCGCCGGGCGCCAGCGACTCAACCGGCGTGGTGTCACAGGCGTCGTCGGCCGCCACCGGATAGGTGCGTTTCAGCGGTTCGCGCAAGCGGGTCGGCAGCGCAATGGCGTCGCAGAAGGCAAACAGCGTCGGGTCCCGCGACATCTCGTCCGTCGAACCGTCCGGGGTAGTGAAATCGAAGACCACGAATTCCGGGTCACTGCGGCTCCCCGGCGTGCCGCCCTGAAGCCCCACGCTCTCGTAGTCGGTATCGGCGACGCGATGCGCGACGACGCCTGTCAGCAGGTGACGCAGGATCGGTGCATTCATGGTGATCGGCCTTCCCGCCTCGAGCGCAACCGCCTGCTGGTAGAGTTGGCCGGCTATCATCCCAGGCCTCGGCCTCAGACGCTTGATCTTGGCCAGAATCAGTGCGAACGGGGTGTAGATCAACGCCAGCGCGCCCAGCACAACGACCGGCCAGCGCAACCCGATGACGCCCGCCAAGCCCAGCACGCCCAACCCAACCACGGCGATGGAGCCCAGCATGATCGGCCGCCGCCAGGCGCGAGGCGGCTCCAGCGAGCCCTCGTAGCGCTCGAGCGTCGTGAAGATGTCTCGGATCTCTTCGCGCGTCGTGGCGTCATCGATCCGCGACATGAGTGAGAAAAGAAAGTTATCCAGGCGGCTGCCGGGGGTCATTGATCGCTCTCAGCATCGGGCCGACCGCCAATGGCGCAGGCCGTTGGAAAGACATCGCTCAAGACTTGAGCGAGCGATGGACATAGAGGTCGTAGCGACTGGTCTTGCCTTCGATCACATGGTGCGGTGCCGGGCCATCGATCGGTGGCGCCTTGCGCGGGCGCTTGACCACGACACGATGCGTGGCCACATCCAGCGCCGCTTCCAGCAGGCGCGGCGCGTCAGCGTCGTCGCCGGCAAGCGCCCGGAAGAGACGCATCTCCTTTTTCACCAGCGCCGATTTCTCGCGATGGGGAAACATCGGATCGAGATGCACGACCTGTGCCTCGTGCGGCCAGGCAGCCACCGCACCGGCAAGCCCCGACGCACTGTCGGCATGACTCAACGCCAGGCGCGCGGCGATCTCGCCGATTTCCGGATCGGCACTGGCGCCAGCCAGCGCCGAGGCCAGCAGCGCATGAATCGCCGCCACCCGCTCGACCATCAGCACCTCAGCGCCGAGCGAAGCCAGCACGAAGGCATCGCGCCCCAGCCCCGCCGTGGCATCCACGACCTGCGGCACGACGCCCTTACCGAACCCGCACGCCTTGGCGATCAACTGGCCGCGACCGCCACCAAAACGACGTCGATGCGCCACCGCTCCGGTAACGAAATCCGCGCGAATCGGATGGCCGTAGATCGCCGGATCGCCGGCAATCTCTAGCCCATCCCCCCCCTGCTGCAGCACAAGCCCCTTGCCGGGCGGCGTCGCCTGCCACGCCAGGCCGTAGCGATCGGCGAGCAGGCGCAGAGACTCGCCGACCACGATCAACGTGCTAGCGGCCTCCGGATCGGCCGCACCGAGCGTGTCGTGTGAAGGGTTCATAGGATCCAGTGACTCATGCCGGCCTCGTAACTCACGCTATTTCGATGCCTCATGTCTTCGATGCCTCATGTCGCCCAGACGAACAACGCCACCCCTAGCAGCAGACGATAGATCACGAACGGCATCATGCCGATGCGATCGAGCGCGGCCAGGAACAGCTTGATGCAGAGCCAAGCGGCGACAAACGAGAACACCACCCCGAGCGCAATCTCGTGCCATTGCGCTGCCGAGCCCGACTGCGCCAGCTCGAGCCCTTTGAGCGAGCCCGCCGCGAGAATCAATGGGATCGACAGCAAGAACGAGAAGCGGGCGGCCGCCTGGCGCGTGAAGCCCAGCATCAGCGCCGCGGTCATGGTGATGCCGGAGCGCGAGGTACCCGGTATCAGCGCGAGGGCTTGAGCCAGCCCGACCAGCAGTGCCGTCTTCAGGGTCATGCGTTCGATCGGCTTGACCCGACTGCCACGCAGGTCGGCGATCCCCAGCAGCACGCCGAAGACCACCGTGGTGGTCGCAATCACCAGTACCGAGCGTCCGGCCGAGGCGATCCAGTCCTCGATCAGCAGCCCGAAGATCACCGCCGGCACGGTGCCGACGAGGATCGCCCAGCCGAGGCGACTCTCGGGCGTCGAGCCGCGCTTGCCAAACTGGGCGAACCAGGCGACGAGAATGCGACCAACCTCGTGGCGGAAGGCAAACAGGACCGCGCCGAGGGAACCGATATGCACGGCGACGTCGAAAGCCAGCCCCTGATCGGACCAGCCGAAAAGCTGCGAGGGAAGGATGAGGTGCGCGGAAGAGGAGATGGGCAGGAATTCGGTCAAGCCCTGAATGATGGCCAGTGCTGCCAGTTGAAGCACATCCATTGTCGGTCAGTATCCTTATTCGATGAGGCCGCGTTACGCGGCCTACGTCGTTCACGCCTTACGCCATGCCACCTCATCACGCAGATAGACCGGGACTGCCTCGTGAGGTGCGCGACCACGCGAGCCACGTTCCCATGATGCGGCGGCAAGACGAACGATATCCTCCGCCGCCGGTAGTTCGTCGGGGAGGCACTGCGGCAAGGCAGCCTTTACATCGACAGGTATATTAGACAAAAGTTGCCAACCGCTGCCTATCCCCAGCCACTCACATTTTTCGCCGCCGGGAGGCAGGTGCAGGGATTCTGGCGGGATGACGCGCTCCTCGAGCACGACCTCGACGTTCCCATCCTGGCAGCGGTATGCACCGACATAGATCTCGTTCATACGCGCATCGAGCGCCGCGATAACGTGCCGGGCATGCCATTGACGATGCGCGGCGAGCGCCAGCGCCTCCAGGGTCGAGATCCCCATCAGCGGCAGGTCAGCCCCATAGGCAAGCCCCTGGGCCACGCCTGCGGCGATCCGCAGCCCGGTAAAGGAGCCTGGCCCCTGCCCATAGGCAATGGCATCGAGCTGCGCGAGCGAGACACCGCCCTCCGCCAGGAGGGCATCGATCATCGGCAACAGTAGGCGGGTATGTTCGCGTGGCGCGATCTCGAAACGATGAACGAGGTCGCCGTCCTGCCATAGCGCGCAGGAGCAAGCGGTAGAAGAGGCATCGAGGGCCAGCAGGGTAGACATCGGTTTCCCGGGTCGTGACAGCAAAGGAAGGGGGCGAGTATACCTGTTCGACGACCCGAAACGAACGCTCCGCCCGAAGGCGGAGCGAAGCGAGAGATCAGCTTTCGAGGGCGGCGAGAACCTGGGTACGAATCTCGTCGACGCTGCCGACACCCGCGATACGATGGTAGGCCGGCGCGGCACTGGGCTCCTGCGCCGCCCAGCTCTGGTAATACTCCACCAGCGGTTCGGTCTGGTCGTGATAGACCGACAGGCGGTGGCGCACGGTCTGTTCGCTATCGTCGTCGCGCTGGATCAGCGGTTCGCCAGTCACGTCGTCCTTGCCTTCTTCCTGCGGCGGCTTGTAGTCAACGTGATAGACGCGCCCGGAATCCGGATGCACACGACGCCCGGACAGGCGGTTGACGATTTCCTCGTCTTCCACTGCGATCTCGACGACGTGATCCAGCTTGATACCGGCATCCTTCATGGCATCGGCTTGCGGCAGCGTCCGCGGGAAGCCGTCGAACAGGAAGCCATTGGCGCAGTCGGGCTGCGCAATGCGCTCCTTGACCAGCGCGATGATCAGGTCGTCGGAGACCAGCCCACCGTTATTCATGGTCTCCTTGACCTTGAGCCCCAGTTCACTACCTTCCTTGACGGCGGCACGCAGCATGTCGCCAGTCGAGATCTGCGGAATATGGTAGTGCTCGCAGATGAACTGAGCTTGGGTACCCTTCCCAGCGCCGGGGGCGCCCAAGAGAATCAAACGCATTGATGCTGCTCCTTGAAGTGTGGCGTCGGCCCGGCGAACCGTCGATGACGTCGGGCCGACACGCGATAGAGATCGTAATGGCTCAAGACGATACCTGCCGTGGCGCCGGCACACAAGGTGCCGCACGGCGGGCGTGTCAGCGTGACGCGGGCTGGGGCCCGCAACGAAAAACGCCAGCGGCTCCTGCAGGAGCCGCTGGCGTCGGTCAGGCCGCGCGAGACCGGATCAGACGAGCATGCGACGAATGTCGGTCAGCACCTGCGCCAGGTAGGCCGTGAAGCGCGCCGCATCAGCCCCGTTGACCGCCCGGTGGTCGTAGGAAAGCGACAGCGGGCACATCAGCCGCGGCTTGAACTCCGAGCCGTTCCAGACCGGTTTCATCTGCGACTTGGAGACCCCGAGGATCGCCACTTCCGGCGTGTTGACGATCGGCGTGAACGCCGTACCACCGATCGAGCCAAGACTCGAGATGGTAAAGCAGCCACCCTGCATCTCGTCGCGCTTGAGCTTGCCCTGCTGGGCGCGCCCGGCGAGATCGATCACCTCTTTCGCCAGCTCGATGATGCCCTTCTGATCCACGTTACGGATTACCGGTACCATCAGGCCGTTCGGCGTATCGACCGCGACGCCGATATGGAAGTACTTCTTCTGGATGATCTTGTCGCCGTCCGGGTGCAGCGAGACGTTGAACTGCGGAAACTTCTCGAGTGCCTTGGCAGCAGCCTTGATCATGAACGGCAACGGCGTGAGCTTGGCGCCCTGCTGCTGCGCCTCGTCCTTCATCGCCTTGCGGAAGGCTTCCAGCTCGCTGATGTCCGCCTCGTCGAACTGGGTGACGTGCGGCACGTTGAGCCAGCTGCGATGCAGATTGGTCGCCCCGGCCTTCATGAGACGGCCCATCGACTTCTCTTCGATTTCGCCAAACTGGCTGAAATCGACCGCCGGTACCGGCGGAATGCCTGCGCCGCCGCTAGCTGCCGGCGCTGCCGCCGCGCCACCGCCGCTCTTACGGGCTTTCATCACTTGCTTGACGAAGCCGTCGACGTCGTCCTTGAGGATTCGGCCCTTGGGTCCGGAACCCTTGACCTCGCCCAGATCGACGCCCAGCTCGCGTGCCAGCTTGCGCACCGCCGGGCCAGCATGCACGCCGGCACCGGCGCCCTTGTCGTCGCCGTGCTTCTCGCGCGCTTCCGGGCTCGGCTCGCCGGTGTACTCCGCACGCTTCGGCGATTGACCGCTATCGGCCTTGTCCGCGCTCGGCTTGGCGTCGCCGCCTTTCTTGGCACCGGCATCGGCAGACTTGCCGCCGGAAGCCGGCTTCTTCGCCGCCTTCTTGGCACCAGCCACTTCGACATAACCGATCAGATCGCCTTCGGAGACGCTGTCACCTTCTTTGACCGACACCTCGACGACCTTGCCCTTGAACGGACTCGGCACGTCCATCGATGCCTTATCGGACTCCAGCGTGATCAACGTGTCTTCCTCGTTGATCTCGTCGCCTTCGCTGATCGCGACTTCGATGATCTCGACGCCATCGCTGCCGCCGATATCGGGAACACGGATCTCCTGGCGACCACCGGTTTCGGCCTCTTCTGCCTCGGCGTCATCCGCGTCTTCGGCCGTGTCGGACTCAGCGCTGTCGCTGGCGGCGTCTTCGGCCGGCGCGTCTTCTTCGGCCTCGTCATCGCCTTCACCAGCGATCTCCATGGTACCGATGACGTCGCCTTCGGAGACGCTATCGCCCTCCTTGATAGAGAGCGAGACGATCTTGCCGCTGTAGGGGCTCGGCACGTCCATCGACGCCTTGTCGGACTCCAGCGTGATCAGCGTGTCTTCCTCGCTGATCTCGTCGCCTTCGCTGACCGGGACTTCGATGATCTCGACGCCTTCGCTGCCGCCGATATCCGGCACCTTCACCTCGACGGTGCGCTTACCGCCGCCGCTGGACTTCTTGGCAGCCGGCTTGGACTCGGCCTTTCCGGATGCGTCGTCGTTCTTTTCCGACTCGGCGTCATCCTGGGCGGCGGATTCGTCGCCTTCGGTAGACGCCTCGGCGTCATCTTCGCCGCCGCCTTCCGCTTCCAGCTCGAGAATATCGTCGCCTTCGGAGACGGTATCGCCTTCCTTGACCAGGATCTTGACGACCTTGCCGCCCTTAGGCGCCGGTACGTCCATGCTGGCCTTGTCGGATTCCAGCGTGATAATGGTGTCTTCGGCGGCGATAACATCACCGACGCTCACCGGAATCTCGATGATTTCGACATCGGTGCTGCCACCGATGTCGGGAACTTTGATGATTTCGCTACTCAAGGTCGCGCTCCTCTTCATCTGCCAGGCCGCCCGGGGGCCACCGGCTACATCAGGCTATCCGGCCGCCGTCGACCCGCGACGGCGGCACCTTGACGTTTCCTTCAGGATAACCGCCGCTGTTCAAGACACCAGCGGGCTGGGCTTGGCAGGATCGAGGCCATACTTCTTCATGGCATCGACCACGACCTTGGCGTCGATCTCGCCACGGTTGGCCAGGGCACGCAGCGCCTGAATGGTCACGTAGTAGCGGTCGACTTCGAAGAAGTGACGCAGCTGTTCCCGCGTGTCCGACCGTCCGAAGCCATCGGTACCCAGAACGTGGAAGTCGTTCGGGACCCAGGCACGAATCTGGTCAGCGTAGAGCTTCATGTAGTCGGTGGACGCGATGACCGGCCCCTCGACACTCTCGAGCTGCTGCGTCACCCACGGCTTTTCGCGCTTCTCGTCGTAATCGAGGAACTGCTGACGATCGTACTCGAGCGCTTCGCGACGCAGCTCGTTGAAGCTGGTCACGCTCCAGATATCGGCGACGACACCGTGCTCCTCGGCGAGCATCTCGGCCGCGGCCTCGACTTCGCGCAGGATCGTGCCGCTACCCATGAGCTGAACGCGCGGCTGCTTCTTCTTGCCGGAGGACTCGCCCGCCTTGAGCCGGTACATGCCGCGAACGATGCCCTCTTCGCAACCTTCCGGCGCTTCCGGATGGGCGTAGTTCTCGTTCATCACGGTCAGGTAGTAGAAGCAGTTTTCCTTATCCTGGTACATCCGCTTCAGACCGTCCTGCAGGATGACCGCCAGCTCGTGGCCGTAGCAGGGGTCGTAGGCGCGACAGGTCGGCACCGTGGACATCAGGATATGGCTGTGGCCATCCTGGTGCTGCAGGCCTTCGCCGTTGATGGTGGTCCGCCCTGCGGTACCGCCGATCATGAAACCACGCGCCTGCAGATCGCCGGCGGCCCAGACCAGATCGCCGATGCGCTGATAGCCGAACATCGAGTAGTAGACGTAGAACGGGATCAGCGGCAGATGGTGGTTGGCATAGGCAGTCGCCGCGGCGATCCACGCCGACATGGAACCGGCTTCGGTAATGCCTTCCTCGAGGATCTGACCTTTCTGATCTTCGCGGTAGTACATGATCTGGCCGGCATCCATCGGCTCGTACTTCTGGCCTTCGGCCGCGTAGATACCGAGCTGACGGAACATGCCTTCCATGCCGAACGTGCGCGCTTCGTCGGGAATGATCGGCACCACGCGCGACCCGAGCTGCTTGTGCTTGACCAGGCCGTTAAGCACACGCACGAAGGACATCGTGGTCGAGATCTCGCGATCGCCGGAGCCCTTGAGCTGGGTCGCGAACATCTTGTCGTCGAGGCCGGGGATCTCCATCGCCTCGAAGTCGGCCTTTCGCGCCGGCAGGAAGCCGCCGAGCTTCTCGCGCTGGAGATGCAGATACTTCATCTCCGGGCTGTCGTCTTCCGGCTTGTAGTACGGAATATCGCCGCTCTCGATCTGTTTGTCCGAGACTGGAATACCGAAACGATCGCGGAAGGCCTTGAGCGCATCGGTGTCCATGGACTTGATCTGGTGCGCTTCCATGTCGGCTTCGCCGTGGCCGCCACCCATGCCGTAGCCCTTGACGGTGTGCGCCAGAACCACGGTGGGACGACCATTGGCGTTGTTCACCGCCTCGTGGTAGGCCGCATAGACCTTCTGCGGATCATGACCACCACGGTTGAGACGGAAGACTTCCTCGTCGGAGTAGTCCTTGACCATCTCGGCAGTCTCTTCGTACTTGCCGAAGAACTGATCGCGGGTGTACTTGCCGCCTTGTGCCTTGTAGTTCTGGTATTCGCCGTCGACCGCCTCGTCCATGCGCTTCTGCAGCATGCCCTTGGTGTCCTGTTCGAACAGCGGATCCCACAGACCGCCCCAGACGACCTTGATCACGTTCCAGCCGGCACCGCGGAAGACACCTTCGAGCTCGTCGATGACGCGGGAGTTGCCGCGTACCGGACCGTCGAGACGCTGCAGGTTGCAGTTGATGACGAAGATCAGGTTGTCGAGCTTTTCACGGCTTGCCAGGTGCAGCGCGCCCAGCGACTCCGGCTCGTCGCACTCGCCGTCGCCGAGGAAGGCCCAGACCTTGCGGTCCTTCATGTCCTCGAGCTCACGCGAGTTGAGATACTTCATCACGTGGGCTTGATAGATCGCCTGGATCGGCCCCAGCCCCATGGAGACGGTGGGGAACTGCCAGTAGTCCGGCATCAGGTACGGGTGCGGGTACGAGGGCAGGCCCTCGCCGTCCACTTCCTGACGGAAGGTGTCCATCTGCTCGTCGGTCAGACGACCTTCCAGGAAGGAGCGCGCGTAGATGCCCGGCGTCACGTGACCCTGGATATAAAGCAGATCACCCTTGTGATCGCCATTGTCGGCGCGGAAGAAGTGGTTGAAACCGACTTCGTAGAGCGTCGCGCTGGACTGGTAGCTGGCGATATGCCCGCCCAGCCCCTTGTGCTTCTTGTTGGCCCGCAGCACCTGGACCATCGCGTTCCAGCGAATCGCCGAGCGGATCTTGCGCTCGATGAACATGTCACCGGGGATCTTCGCTTCGCGATGAACCGGGATCGTGTTGCGGTGCGGCGTGGTGCCGGAAAACGGCGGTGAAGAGCCATCACGACGCAGGCGATCCGCCAGCCGACTCAGGATGTACCGAGCGCGCTCTTCGCCCTCATGCTCGACGACCGAGGCCAAGGAATCCAGCCATTCCGTGGTTTCGACCGGATCGAGATCTTCTCGTGTCTCCAGACTCATAGACAACTCTCCGAATGGGAAAAGGTTTGCCATTCGCCCGGCCATGGCGGGTAGCCGCAGCGGGGCTTGGATATGCGCTCTTCGGTGCGGGTACGACTCTTGTGGGGCCGTTTTCCGAGATTGTTCGGCTGTAACTGAATTACAGCGGGCGTGCGTGACGCAGAAAATCAGGCGAAGAAGATACCGCAAACGCTGTCTCGTGCCAATTCACAGACGCGTCTATCACGCCAGAGAGTGCGCCCAAATGCCGCAACATCAATCGCTTGAGCGGACTCCCGCAGAACGATGTCGTTGTTAGCGCGCATGTAGTCTTTTTACGCACTGAGATCACGCCGAGAAGCGTCCGACTGATCAGCCTAGCACTCAGCCCCGCGATGTCAGGCAACGCTGCAGATAGGCCCAATCGAAAGCGCCGCCGGGATCGGTCTTGCGCAGGGGCGCGATGTGCGCATGTCCGGTCAGCCGATCGCCGTCGATATCGGGGTAGTGCTGGTACAGCGTTCGGATCACACCCGCCAGCGCTCGATACTGCGCCTCGCGATAAGGAGTCTCGTCGGTGCCTTCGAGCTCGATGCCGATGGTGAAGTCGTTGAGCCCCTCGCGCCAGCGCCCGGCATCGCACCAGCGTGAGCGTCCCGCGTGCCAAGCCCGGCGATCGAACGGCACGAACTGCACGATTTCGCCATCGCGACGAATCAACAGGTGGGCGGAAACCCGCAACGCCGCAATCGGCTCGAAGGCAGGATGTGCCGCCGGATCGAGCGTATTGGTGAAGAGCCGTTCGATCGCCTCGCCGCCGAATTCCCCCGGCGGCAGACTGATACCGTGCAGCACCACGGCGGATATCTCGCCGTCGGGGCGAGCATTGGCATTCGGCGAAGGTACGCGCCTTGCTTCGGCGAGCCAGTGGTCATCGATCGTCATGTCGGCCTCGCAGGACATCAGCGCTCTCCCGTCAGACGCTCGTCGCGCGGGCTGATGCCGAAATGATGGCGGTAAGCGGTAGAGAAATGCGCCCCGGAAGAGAACCCGGTCGCCAGGGCGATATCCCCCACCGCCAGATCGCTCTCCCGCAGCTGGCGACGGGCCCGTTGCAGGCGCAGGTTGAGGTAATAACGGCTGGGCACGGCCTGAAGGTGCTTCTTGAACAGCCGCTCCAGTTGGCGCCGCGAAATACCGAGGTGCGCCGCCAGTTCGTGCGTGGTCAGCGGCTCCTCGATATTGGCTTCCATCAGCGACACGGCATCGACCAGACTCTGCGGCGCGTGTCCTAGACGGGAACGCAGCGACACCTGCTGAGGTTCGTCGCCCATGCGAATGCGTTCGCAGACGAAGTGTTCGGAGATCCGCTGCGCGAGGGCTGCGTCCTGCTGCTGCCCGATCAGGGTCATCAGCATATCCATCGCCGCCGTGCCGCCCCCACAGGTGAGGCGATCCCGGTCGATCTCGAACAGCTGATGGGTTACCTGAACCGCCGGGAAGGCTTGGGCAAACGCTTCGGCGCTGGCATAGGGGATCGACGCCCGGTAGCCGTCGAGCACCCCGGCTCGTGCCAGCCAGTAGGTGCCGCCGGCGATGCCACCGAGCGTCACCCCACGCTGCGCCAGACGACGCAGCCAGGCCATCAGCCTATCATCGGCTTCGTCGCGTGCCGTGGTCGGTGGCGGCGCGCAGACGAAAAGCATGTCGAGGGGCCGTGCATCGCTGCCGGCAACGCTCTCGGGCGAGAGCGATAGCTCGGCTACGCTCTTGACACCACGACCGGCGACGCCAAAGGTGGTGACCGCATAGAGCCGGCGGTCGGCCAGCGCGTTGGCGACCACCAGCGGCTCGATCGCACAGGCCTGTGCGATCAGCGAGAAGCCCGGCAACATCAGGAACCCCGCCTGGCGCGGGGCGACGTCTGCACTCATGGTCGCAGCATCAGAGCCGCTGCGGCTCAGACCTGAACGACGTCGAATTCGACGGCCGGATCCACTTCCGCGTCGTAATCGACATCATCGCGCTCGAAGCCAAACAGCTTGAGGAACTCGTGCTTGTAACCGGCATAGTCGGTCAGCGCGAACAGGTTGTCGCTGGTCACCTGCGGCCACAGATCCTTGCATGCCTGCTGGATGTCGTCGCGCAGCTCCCAGTCGTCCAGTCGCAGCCGGCCCGCCTCGTCCACCGGCGCATCGCCGTCGATATAGAGCCGATCCTTGAACAGGCGATTGAGCTGATCGATGGTGCCCTCGTGAACGCCCTGCTCCTTCATCACCTTGTAGACCATGGAGATGTAGAGCGGCATGACGGGAATCGCCGCGCTCGCCTGCGTGACCACTGACTTCAGCACGGCCACGTTGGCGCTGCCGCCGGTCGCCGCCAGACGCTTGTCGATGTCGCTCGCGGCGCGGTCGAGATCTTCCTTCGCCTTGCCCAGCGCACCGTGCCAGTAGATCGGCCAGGTGATATCGGTGCCGATGTAGCTGAACGCCACGGAGCGCGCACCCGGTGCGAGCACGCCCGCCTGGTCCAGCGCATCGATCCATAGTTCCCAGTCCTGCCCGCCCATCACATCGATGGTATCGGCGATTTCCTGCTCGCTGGCTGGCTCGACGGACGCTTCGGTGATCGTGTCCTTGTTGGTGTCGATCGCGGTCGCGGTGTAGGTCTCGCCAATCGGCTTGAGGCTGGAGCGCTTGAGCTCACCGGTATCCGGCATCTTGCGCACCGGTGATGCCAGCGAATAGACCACCAGGTCGATCTGGCCCATGTCCTCGCGGATGCGTTCGATCGCCGCTTGGCGCACTTCATGAGAGAACGCATCGCCGTTGATCGACTTGCTGTAGAGCCCTTCGGCCTTGGCAAACTTGTCGAAGGCCGCGGCGTTGTACCAGCCGGCGGTGCCGGTTTTCTTCTCAGTGCCCGGCTTCTCGAAGAAGACGCCCAGCGTGTCGGCGCCATAGCCGAACGCCGCGGTGACCCGTGCCGCGAGGCCATAGCCGCTGGAAGCACCGATGACCAACACGTTGCGCGGGCCGCCCTCGGCGCCGTTCAGGTTGGCTCGGGTCGTCTCGATCTGCTCGAGAACATTGCGCTCGCAGCCGAGCGGATGCGTCGTGGTACAGATGAAACCACGGACCTTGGGCTTGATGATCACGTCGAACCTCGTCTTCTTTTAGCCTGTGCGGAAAGCCCCGGCACGTTCGGCCGGGCATTGACGTTGGGCGCATTCTAACAGGGTGGCCGAAAAGGGGGCGAACTTGCGTCTCGGCCTTGCCGACACCACGTTCATCGCCGATGGGCTTGTCTCCTCGCCGGGGGTGGCCGATCATGGCCCGCGCCGGTGAGAAGCCTGCCGTTACCCGTCCGCCCCCGTGCTGCGGTCAGGCGTCATCCAGCCCGTCATGCCTGCGCCCGATAGGCCCGACCAACGAGAAATCCCGTCCGACCAAAAAGCCAGTCCGGCCAGAAAGCCCGAGAGAGAGCGCCCCATGAATCAGCACGAGCAAGAGATCGAAGCCCTCATCGCCCGCCGCGGCGCGCTCTGGCTGGCCCTCTCCGCCCTGTGGCTCGAACGCGAACCGCGCGAAGCCGACTACGCCCGCATGATCGGAGAGGCAGACGCCAGCGGCCTGACTCGGGAAGCGCTGGAGTGGATCTATCGCCTGGAGATGTCGCCGGTGATGGCGCGCTATCAGCTCTCGATGGCAGGCGAGTGGCGAACGTTCGACGAGACGCTGCTGCTGACGCGGCTGGTGCGCCACAATCGTCGGCTGCGGGGCTGGCGCAAGGGCGTCTGGTCGCTCTTCTCGGGACTGACGACGATGATGAGCCGCCCGCGCTTCGACGAACTGATGGTCAGGCTGATGGTGGCTCGTGGCGAGCGCCCGCCCCGCTGACGCTGGCCCGGCAGCGGTCAGGCGGAGAACGGCGTGTCGAGCGCGTCCTCGAGCGCGGGGCGCATCGAACGCGGCTGGGCACGCGGCCCGAACCGCCGAATGACCTGCCCGTCGCGCCCGACCAGAAACTTGGTGAAATTCCACTTGATCGGCGTGCTGCCGAGCACACCCGGTGCCTGACGCCGCAGATGCACGAACAGCGGGTGCGCGTCGCGGCCGTTGACGTTGACCTTCTCCATGAGCGGAAAGGTCACACCGTAGCGCTGCTCGCAGAAGGCGCCGAAATGGCTGGAGGACTCCGGCGACTGGCGGCCGAACTGGTTGCAGGGAAAGGCCAGAATGGTGAAGCCTTGGTCCCGATAGTCGCGATAGAGCGTCTCCAGCCCCGCCAACTGCGGCGTGAACCCGCACCGACTCGCCACGTTGACGACCAGCAGCACCTGACCGCGCAGGGCGCGGAGATTGAAAGGGGTACCGGATTGGGTCCGGCAGTCCAGCGTATATAGCGACATCGATGCGTCGATCCAGAAACCCCGAAGTGAGAGTGGCACGCTTGCGCGTCCTGAGCGCTTGCTTCAAGCCTGAGCGCTTGCTTGAAGAGAGTGCCACGCCGACCCGGCATTCACCAGAGGCTAACCCGTCCCCGCTTGCTTGACGTTCAGACCGAGAGCCGCGTCATCATCTGCTGCAGCGCCAGCCGCGTATCCGGTGTCGCGCGCTCCAGCGCCAGCGCCTCTCGCGGCGGCATCCAGCGCACGGCCGCCACCTCTTCCGGCTGCAGACGCAGCGGGCCGTCCACGCTGACGCCGTAAAGGGCGCCGAAGATCCGCAGCGAGCCCTCCACGAAGCGCAGCTCGCCGGCCGGCCTCAGCGGTACGCCGCGGATGCCCAGCTCTTCCTCGAGCTCGCGCCGGGCCGCCGGCAGAAAGGCCTCGCCGGCACCGACCACGCCCCCGGCCGCCAAGTCGAACCCGCCGGGATACGTCTCCTTGATCATCGTGCGCTGCTGTACGCAGACCTCACCGCCGGCATTGAAGACCACGATATAGGTCGCGCGATGCCAGCACCCCAGACGGCGCATCACGGCGCGTGACGCACTGCCACAGGGGCGGTTGCGTGAATCGACGAGCTGGACCTGCTCATCGGCGATGACGATGTCACTCATGACGGCATCCACAACGAAAACATGAGGCGCCAGCCTATCATGACGGTACGGCTATCCTGCATTGGTCGAAGAACCCGGCATGCGGCCCTCGTCGGGGCTATGCTCGGCGAAACGCCCGAGGAGGACGCGCATGGTCGATTATGCGCCACGCACTCGCCTGACCACGCATACCGTCGACAATCAGCCACCGTTGCGCCCGCCGGCGGACCCGTGGCTGACCGATCGCCCCCTGCGTGACGTCCTTGCCCGGCTAGCCCCGCCCTGGGTCGGCGAACGCCTGGCCCCGCTGGGCGCCCGGCTGGCAGACGCGGAGATCGAGACACTGGCCGATCAGGCCAATCGTGTGCCGCCTCGGCTGCGCGCGTTCGATCGCCACGGCCGGCGGCTCGACGAGGTCGAGTACCATCCGGCGTACCACGCCCTGATGACCCTCGCCATCGAAGGCGGCTGGCAGGCGGTCGCCTGGGAGCAGGAATATCGTGGCGGCCATCAGGCCCACGCTGCCGGACTCTACTTGCTCACGCAGGCGGAGCCCGGTTTCTGCTGTCCGATCACCATGACGCACGCCGCCATGCCCGTGCTGCGCCATCTGCCCGACGACGAGGGCTGGCAGACCAGACTCATGGGGCGCGAGTACGACCCTCGCGCACGGCCCGCCTGGCACAAGACGACCAATACGTTCGGCATGGCCATGACCGAAAAGCAGGGCGGGAGCGACGTGCGCCGCAATGCCACCCGAGCCGAGCCGACCGATGCCGGAGCGACGTGGTATCGGCTTCACGGGCATAAGTGGTTCTGCAGCGCGCCGATGTCGGACGCGTTCCTCACCCTGGCCCAGACCGACGCCGGACTCACCTGCTTCCTTGCCCCGCGCTTCACGCCCGACGAACAGCGCAACGCGATCGAAATCCAGCGTCTCAAGGAGAAGTGCGGCAATCGCGCCAATGCCTCTGCCGAGATCGAATACGTCGGCGCCTGGGCGCAGCGTGTCGGCGAGCCGGGGCGCGGCATCGCAGCGATTCTGGAGATGGTCCAGCAGACCCGTCTCGACGCCGCCATGGCTCCGGCCGGGATGATGCGCCAGGCCCTGCGCGAGGCGTGGCAACAGGTGCAGGGGCGCGAGGCTTTCGGCCAGCGACTGAGCGATCAGCCGCTGATGCAGCGCGTCATCGCGGATCTGGCGATCGAGGCCGAAGCCAGCCTGTGGCTGGCCATGCGCGGCGCCAGCGCCATGGACGGCGCCAGCGAGAGCGAGCACGAGGCGGCGCTGGCTCGGCTGGTGCCGGCACTCGCGAAGTTCTGGAACAACAAGCGCGGCCCAACCTTCATGGCCGAGGCGATGGAGTGTCTCGGCGGCATCGGCTATGTCGAAGAGAGCCCGCTGGCTCGCCTCTACCGAGAGGCACCGGTGAACTCGATCTGGGAAGGATCGGGCAATGTCATCTGCCTCGACGTCTTACGCATTCTCGCGCGGCACCCGGCAAGCATCGAAGCTCTGCGCCATGAGCTCAACCTGAGCCGGGGCGGCCACCCGGCCTTCGATGCCGCCGTCGAATTACTCGAGCGTGCGACAGGGCAAGATGCCAGCCAGCAAGAAGCCGAGGCCCGCTGGCTCACCCAGCAGATGGCGCAGACCCTGCAGGCCGCACTGCTGATCCGTCACGCGCCACACTCGGTCGCGGAAACGTTCTGCGCTACCCGGCTCGGCGTCCCGTCGCCGATTTTCGGCGTACTCCCGGCTCAGGCACCGATCGCCGACCTGCTGGCGAGACTATCGGACTGACACGCTCACCCCAGCGCGACCCGCATCGCCAGCCCCAGCAGCACAATACCCGTCAAGCGCTGCAGGCCGAGCGCATGCCGCTGCAGCCAAGGCAGCACCCGCGAGTGAGACAGCACCAGTGCCACCAGCAGGTACCAGCCGGCATCCACCAGCATGGCGGTCGCGATGATCAGCCAGCGTGCGACCGCGCTCATGTCGGCGGTCACGAACTGACTCAGCAGCGCGGTGAAGAAGACGATCAACTTGGGGTTGCCGAGCGCGACCAGCAGCCCGTCGCGTAGCGCAGGCAACCAGCCGCCGGCGTCGTGCTCGGTCACCCAGTATCGGTGTCCACTCGATCGCAATGCTTGCAGCCCGATCCAGGCCAGATAGAGCGCTCCGCCCCAGGTCACCAGGCGATAGAGCCAGGGTTGATGCACGATCACCGCGGCCAGACCCAGCACCGTGAGACCCGCGTAGGCGCCAACGCCCAGCGCATGCCCGATGGCGGCCACCATGCCGGACAGGCGGCCACCGCCGACCGTATGGCGCATGACCATGGCCAGACTCGGCCCCGGCGACATGGCGCCGAGCAGGCAGATCAACAGCAGCGACAACCAGAGTGGCAGCGACATGACGCGTCCTTGCAGCAGCATCCGAAGGCTGCCAATGCAGCGCCGGACAGGAAAACGCCCAGCATGCCCGCTGGCGCCCGCCCCGACCACCCCGATGTCCCGATGCCCCATCGCCTCGGCGAGGCCGCCGGGAGCTTCTCTCTGGCCGGCCTCCTCGCATCATGACGTCGCGCCGGCACGTTTCGGCGTCTACGCTGTCGAAGCTTCCATCTGAAACGTCAACCGGCGAGGGCAAGACGAGCTAGAAAGCCCGACAAACTAGATAGCCCAGGCGGGCGAGCAAGCCGCGGAGCTGAGCAGCGGCGCCGCCAAGCGGTAGAGCGATCGCCGCGACAGCGGAGCCGCCCTGATGCACCTGCCGAAACCGACCGTCGTCCGAGCCAGCGTCAGCACTTTTCAGATCGAGCACAACTGTCAGGCTTATCGAAATCAGGGAGGAAAACCATGAGCCTTTTCCGTCGTGGAGAACATCGCGCCGACACCGATCGCCTGCGCGATGACGTTCGCGATATCGGCGATCAGGGCCGGGCGCTGGGACGCGACCTGCTCACCGATGCCGAGGACGCGATCGAGGCGGCACGCCAGCAGAGCGAGGCCCAGTATGCCCGGCTTGCTGCCGATGCACGGCGCCAGAATCGCCGCCTGAAACAGTCCGCCGCGCGAGGCCGTTCGACCGCGGGCCGAACCGCCAACGACTGCGACCGCTACGTGCGCGAGCATCCGTGGGCCGGTATCGGTATCGCTGCGGTTGCTGGCACGCTCGTCGGCCTCTTCGTAGGGCGCCGCTGATGCCGTTCGCCTCGGCTCACGGGCCGGGGCGATCTGGCACAACCATAGTTTCATCCTTTAACCGTTATTAAACTTTCCAATCGAAGCTGTAGACAGTTGAGAACGATAGTCGTTTAATCGGAAAAAACCTGACACCCGGAGACCGAGATGAGCGCAGACAAGTGGCAGACGATCAACGTCGAAAACATCGACAAATCCGCGAGATCGCTGCATGCCTGCTCGCTGGACCCCTCCATCCGCTGCCTGGCCGAGCTGCGCGCCTCGCAGATCAACGGCTGCCTGAGCTGCACCCATTTCCGCCGTGAACAGGCGGAAGCGCTGGGCATCTCCGCCAGCAAACTCTCGGCGCTTGCCGCCTGGTCCGAATCGGACGAGTTCAACGAGCGTGAGAAAGCCGCGCTCGCCTGGTGTGAATCCTTCACCCACTTCCGCCCCGCCAACCCGGCGACCCGGAAGCTGGCCCTGACGGCATTTTCTCCGCGCGAGCTGGCGGACCTGACCATGGCCATCGAGATGACCAGTGCGCTGAGCCGTGCCTCGCGCCGCGCTGCTATCTGACGACGACAGCCGCCCTCACGACGATAGCCTCACTGGTCTCCCGCCGCCCCCTTGGGTGGCGGCGCCCCGTTGCAGGGTCTCGCGCTCTCGGCCCGTGCCGACGTTGGGCTTCGGATTAGGTTTCGCGTCATTGACGCGCTCGCCGCACGGCGCGCCGAGACGCCGACAAGGGCTCGCCACGCTTCGTGACATCTCTTCCCTTCGTGACATCTTCTCCCTTCGTGACGCCTAACCTTTCGTGCCCCCTGAGGCTCGCGCGCCCCCCCCCCCCTCATCGACCCTCGCGAGCCGGAGCCGGAGCCAGTTCAGCGTGCATAGTCGCGAAACAGCGTATGCTGCCATTGCCGCAGCGCCAGCACGCAGGTCGTACCGGCACGCTGATCCAGCGGCAGGCTACCCTCCCGCTGACAGAGATCGTGAAACTCCTGCCCCAGGCGTGCCAGCTTCTGCTGCCACTCCGCATTGCCGGCGGCAGACAGCAGGCCGTTCAGTACGACGAGTCGCTCCCTATCGCTGTCGAAACGGGAACGGAAAAACTCGCTGACCACGTGCTGCTGGAAAAAGCGTTGAATCGGTCCGTCCGGTCGCCAGTGGAAATGCGCGGCGACACGCCGCTTGATGCGATTGCCGGGCTGCAGTTCGATCAGCTGCAAGCGCTCCAGTTTGAGCAACTGCTGCACGCACTCCGCCTCGCTGAGCCGATATTCGCGGTGAATATCGTCGAGGCCGTAACCGTTCATGACGCAGACCGCGACCAGCAGTAACGCCGGTTCGTCGACAATGCTTTGCTCCTGGGACGCGCTCAGCTCGTGCAGGCGGCGCGTCTCGGTCTGCATCTCGAGCATCAGCTCGCTCAATTCGAGGCCGAGCCGCTCGCAGATGCACTCGAGACGGACCAGCGTGAAGTGACGCTCAGCGAAGAGACGCTTGACCGTCGCTTCGCTGAGCGCAAGCCACCCCGCAACATCGGCGTAGGTTTTTCCCTGCGCCCGGAGCTGGCGCTTCAAAGTATCGACAAGCGAGACAATCTGGGACACGGGCGCGAAACCTCGAGAAAAAGTATCGAATAACGATACCTGACCGCGCACATGACACAACTTCTTCTGGGAGCGTTGCGAGCACGCCCGGCATCATCGAGAGTTGGGCGACTCCACGAACACTCCAAGGCTGTCATCATGGAAAAGCTGCATCGTCTGCCGGGCGCCTGGCCCTATCTGATCGCGATCTTTTTGAACGCGTTCGTCGATCTGGGGCACAAGATCGTCATCCAGAACACGATCTTCAAGAGCTATGACGGTACCGCGCAGATCGTGCTGACGGCACTGGTCAACGGCCTGATCCTGCTCCCGTTCATTGCACTTTTCACCCCGGCGGGATACATCGCGGACACGCAGCCCAAAGTGCGGGTCATGCGTGTCTCGGCCTGGGCGGCCGTGGCCGTCTCACTGGGTATTACCTCGGCCTACTACGCCGGCTGGTTCTGGCTCGCCTTCACCCTGACACTGCTGCTGGCGATACAGTCGACTTTCTACTCGCCGGCGAAGTACGGCCTGATCAAGGGGCTATTCGGCAAGCCTCATCTGGCCGAAGCCAACGGACTGATCCAGGCCGTCACCATCGTCGCGATCCTGGCTGGCACCGTGGTCTTCACCGCGCTCTTCGAAGCCTGGATCGCACCAACGGACGCCGCCCCTGACGAGATGCTGCGCCATGTGGCACCGCTCGGCTGGCTACTGGTCATTCACAGCCTGGTAGAAGCACTCATGCTGCATCGCCTGCCGCTCGATACCGCGACGCAGGCTGGCGCGCGCTTTTCCTGGCAGCGCTACCTGCGCGGCCAGGCGGCTAAGGAGAATCTCCAGATCATCGCGCGACAGCCGGTACTCAAGCTATCGATCATCGGCCTGGCCACCTTCTGGTCGGTCGGACAGGTGCTGCTGGCCGCGTTTCCCGCCTATGCCAAGAGCCATATCGGTATCGAGAGCGCGCTGGTACTGCAGGGTATTCTTGCCGCCAGCGGTGTCGGCATCGCGCTCGGCGCCGCTCTTGCCAGTCGTCTATCACCCAACCGGATCGAAACCGGGCTAATTCCGATCGGCGCCCTGGGCATCGCCGCCGGCCTCGCCTGCCTGCCCTTGTTCACCAGCGCCTGGACACAGGCGCTCAACTTCGTGTTCATCGGCGTCATGGGCGGCTTATTCATCGTACCGCTCAACGCCCTGATCCAGTTTCACGCTGGCGAGCAGGCGCTGGGCACCGTGCTCGCCGCTAACAACTGGATCCAGAATCTGGCGATGTTCGGCTTCCTGATCGTGACCGCCAGCTTCGCCCTGGCCGGCGTCGATAGCCGCTACCTGCTCGCCCTGATTACCGGCGTGGCCGTCATCGGCGGACTCTACACCGTGCTGCAGCTACCCCAGAGCCTGGTCCGCTTTCTGCTCGGCTTCCTGCTCAGCCGCCACTATCGGGTCAATGTCCATGGCCTGGAGAATCTACCGGCGCAAGGCGGCGTGCTGCTGCTCGGCAACCATATCAGCTGGATCGACTGGGCGATCATTCAAATTGCCAGCCCGCGACCGGTCCGCTTCGTCATGCTGAAGAGTCTCTACGAGCGCCGATTCCTTCGCGGATTTCTGAAAGCGCTCGGCTGCATCCCGATCGAGCGCGGCGCCGCCGCCAGTCAGGCGCTGAAGACCGTTGCCGAACGACTCAATGCTGGCGAGGTGGTGTGTCTGTTTCCCGAGGGGGCGATCAGCCGCAACGGCCAGTTGGGAGAGTTCCGCCGCGGATTCGAGCGCGCCTGCGAGATGGCCAACCCCGACGTGAAGATCGTGCCGTTCTATCTGCGCGGTCTGTGGGGAAGTCAGTTCTCGCGCTCCTCGAGCAAGCTCAAGGCGTTACGCAACGCCCCGCTGCACCGTGCCGTGGTTGTCGCCTTTGGCCGGCCGCTGCCCAAGGAAACGCCGGCCGACGTTCTCAAGCGGCGAATCTTCGAACAGGCCACCCACTCGTGGCAGCGCGCGCTCGATGAGCTGCCAAGCCTGCCCGAGGCATGGATTCGCAGCGTCAAGCGACGCCCGCGCGAGCTGGCGCTGACCGATGCGCTCGGACAATCCTACAGCGCGAGCAAAGCGCTGACTGCCAGCGTGCTCATGGCCCGGCGCATTCGCCGGCAGTGCGCCGGCGACAACGTTGGCCTGCTGTTGCCGACCAGCAGCGCCGGCGTGATCGCCAACATGGCGACGCTGCTCGCCGGCAAGACGATCGTCAATCTCAACTACACGGCCCCGGCCGAAGCCATCGCCTCGGCGATGACACAGGCCCGCCTCGAGACGGTATTCACCTCTCGGCGCTTCGTCGAAAAGCTGGCAAAACGTGGACTCGAGATCGAGACACTGCTGGAAAGCGTGAACGTCGTCTATCTGGAGTCGCTGCCGGAAACGATCGGCCATGGCGAGCGCCTCGCTACCTGGCTGGCCGTCAATCTACTGCCGACCAGCCTGCTCGTGCGCGGCTGCTGTCACCAGCGCAAGGCGAGTCGCCCGGCAGCCATCATTTTCTCCAGCGGTAGCGAGGGGCAGCCGAAGGGCGTGGTGCTCAGCCATCACAACATCATGGCGAACATCAAGCAGACCTCCGATGTGCTCAATACCGAGCATGATGATGTGGTCATGGGCTCGCTGCCGCTGTTTCACGCCTTCGGCCTCACCGTGACCCAGTTCCTGCCGCTGATCGAGGGGCTACCGCTGGTCTGTCATCACGACCCCACCGACGTCGCCGGCGTGGCGCGTTCGATCGCCAAGCATCGCGCCACCCTCATGTGCGGCACGGCCACGTTTCTGCGCCTGTTTACACGCAACCGCAAGGTCCACCCCCGGATGCTCGACAGTCTGCGCGTGGTCGTCGCCGGCGCCGAACGGGTCGATGCCGAGATTCGCCAAGCCTTCGAGGCAAAATTCCACAAGCCGATTTTCGAAGGCTACGGGGCGACGGAGACCGCGCCGGTCGCCTCGGTCAATCTTCCGGACGAACTCGACGTCCACTACCTGCAGGTACAGCGTGGCGGCAAGGTCGGCACGGTCGGCATGCCACTGCCGGGCACCAGCTTCAAGATCGTCGACCCGGAGAACTTCGTCGAGCTGGCCACCGGCGAAGCCGGCATGATTCTGATCAGCGGCCCGCAGGTCATGCTGGGCTATCTCGCCGATGCGCAGCGCACTGCCAACGCTTTGCACGAGCAGGACGGCCAGCGCTGGTACGTGACCAGCGACAAGGGCTATCTCGACGAAGACGGCTTTCTGACGATCGTCGATCGCTACTCGCGCTTTGCCAAGATCGGCGGTGAGATGATCAGCCTCGGCGCTGTCGAGCGCGCCGTGAAGGCGGCACTGCCCTCTCCCGACATCGAGATCATGGCCGTGAACGTGCCGGATGCGGCAAAAGGCGAGCGCCTCGTACTGCTCTCGGAAGCCACGCTGGATGTCACGGCCGTCAAGGCTCGGATGCAGGAAAATTCGGTGCCGGCACTCAGCATTCCCGGCGAATGGCGCGTAGTCGACGCGCTGCCTCGTCTGGGGTCCGGCAAGGCGGACTTCGTGGGCGCGAAACGGCTGGCGACAGATCAGGCGGCCGACGCGAACGCGTGAACCGGGCAGCGCCCAGCGTCGTCCTTACTCCAGCGGCTCGACGATCTCGTGCAGATCGCTGGAGACACAGCCTTCATGCGCCAGCGCCACCGGGTTCGGCAAGTGCAGCCATCCGCGAGAGCGCTTGACCAGCCCCTCCTGACGAAAGGCGCTGAGCGTGCGACTAACATGAACGGGCGACAGGCCGACCGCATCCGCCATCTGCTGCTGGGAGAGCGGCACACGAAAACTCTCTCCCAGCGACTGATCGTTGCGTTTGAGCCGCGAAAATATCTCGAACAGGAGATACGCCACACGTTGCCTCGCGCTACGCCGAGACAGATGCGCCAGTCGCTCGCTCAAAAGCGCCTGCTGGTAGGAGAAGACCGCCAGACACAGAGAGGTCAACCGTGTTGACTCTCGAAAGAGAGCAATCAGCTCTCGGTATGCGACCAGCCTGATTTCTCCCGCTTCCAGCATGGCTACGCTGGAGAGACGCTGTTTGAAAGAGAACTCTCTCAGCCCGATGACGTCACCCGGCAGAAACAGCTCAAGAATGTGGCGGGTGCCGTCCTCCATGTGCCGAAAGGAGTACGCCCATCCCTGTCCCAACGTACAGAAATCGCGGGCCGCGTCTCCCTCGTACCAGAGGATCTGCCCCTTTCCCACAGTGGTGCTCGATCCCTCCAACGTCTCGAGCCGCCGACGATCATTCTCGGTGAGCCTGCCATAGTGACTGAAATGTTGAGCGATACAGCCTTCCTGCTGACTCATGCATTTCTGCCTTATGAAATTTTTCAAGCATGACAGCATGTTAGGAGGACGAGTTATATAACATCGGTTAGATCGACCCTGAAAACTGCCCGCTTGACTGCAGTCCGGACAGCGCCCGCCGATAACCAGGAAAAGCCCGATATCGCCCGGGTCATGGCGCGACTCACCACAGGGAGAAAGGTCATGACGACCCAACGTGACTTCGATTACCAGGCACTCTGGAACACCGCACTGTCAGGCGCCCGGTCGCGCCACGGCCTGGCCGATACCGCACCGGACCAGAGCGACGAGCGCGAGCCAGCCGCGCTGACCGACGCCTTCGGCTATTTCCTGCTGATGTCCTATGCCGAGGCGCTACGTCAAGCCTACGCCACGCCGTGGTTGACGCTGGAGGGGCTGGACAGCGCTCGCTGGAAGGCCATGGAGAAATACCGGTTACACCCTCATCAGGCCCGCTCCATGGTCGAACAGGATCTGGAGTGGGCCCTGTTCGCGGAACTGCGCGAATTCGCCCTGCCCGATCAAGCGCTGAAAGCGTGCCGCCCCGCGCTGGAGGCGGCCGGTCTGACATCTCTGCTGATCCCGGCAGCCCCGGCAAGCGCCGGAGACCGCGACCGCCAGTGATCCAGAAAAGATCGGCAAGTTCGCCCAATATCAAAGATTGAGCGCGATCGTGCCGATAGTATCCGGGCGACTCGTTGCGCCGAGCGTCATTCGGGGTCGACGGGATGAAACCGGTCTAGGGGAGAGGCGGGAACGATCATGCGCATGATGGACCATGAACTGGCGCGTACTCCGATGGCCAAGCGCAACCGGCGCCAGCCCGGCAGTCTGGCCAGCCTGGCAGAGGCGCATGACATGCCGGTGGGTACGCTAAAGAGCCGCGTCAAAGCACTAGTCGACAGTGGCGTAGCACGCGAAGAAGCCATCGCGCGGGCCCTGGCGCGCCCGATCAACCGACGAGGAAGGCCACGCACTTGAAGCCGGGGTCGCTCCCTGGACCCAACGCGTCGACAGCCAAGCAGTGGCCTCGTGCGTGGCCGCGCCAAGATGGCAGCCAATCGCGCAGCGAACATCGCGATCAGCGAGTTACAAAAGGCTTCCATTTAGTACTTCCTAATATTTAGCAGATTGGGGAAACTGACCCCGTGGCTTCTCCACGGAGTCATTTTCTCGCATACCACCTTTAGCGTGAGGAACCCTCATCCCAAAGGTTCCTGATGGCCCGACCATGCGGCACAGACGCCGAATGGTCGGGCCCTTTTTTATGCCTCGGCCCGCGCCGATGTGCCATTTGCTGGCGTGGATTCTCGAGTCACGACGTCGGCCGCCGTTTGTTTCTCCCCGCCCCGCTCACTCGCCAGCGCGCGCTCGAGCGACTTGATGCGCTGATCCATATCGGCGACCACGCGCAGCAGATCGCTGACCGCCCTCGACGTGTGGCGCACGTCGAATCGTCGCGTCCGATCCGCCGTTGTCATCGCCCGGTTGAAGTCCTGACGGATCTGCACGCCCTTCAATTCGTAAATCGAATGATCTCCACTCATGGCAATCCCTGCCCTCTGGAAAGAAATGAAGCCCCAGCCTGGGCGCCCTCTCGCTTTCCGTCGATAACCCATGCAAAAGTCCGCCACCGATGTCAGGGCGCACGGTAGCGAGGAGAGCCGCACGCTCATGGTCTTGCCCGGTGACCCCAGATTGACCTCAAGACACGCGCCTCGACCTCGATGGCGACAGAATCCGCGATGACTGACAACAATTTCCGAAATAACGACTTAACCTAAGCTAAATTTTTCCGTTCACGTGCCGTTAATGTGCGTAACTTAGCGATACATATTGCCAGCACCACTGGCTGCCAGTTCTGGTTGCATCCCTGCGGCCGCTTCAACCCGGCATGACGCCACTCAATTAGTCGCTCTCATGCCGGGTTTCTTTTGATCCCACCGTCCAGTCCGCTTCGGGTTACCCAGATGATCGGCAACTCCCCACGCGCGCCTTCCCTCATCACGCCGCCCCATAGCCCCGCACCCCCTTGCCACATGGAGGAGAGCCTGGCCGACGCGGCGGTGCCCCACGACCCAAGAAAACGATGCCAAAGCCCTATGCCGCCGTGGCCACATCCCGGTCATGAAGGTAGGTCGCCGTCCCCTCATCAACATCGCCGTCCCCCGGCCGAATGGCTCGACGAGGAGGGTTGGTCATAAATGCTTAATCGCTTACACGTATCTCCGATATCGCCGCCGAAGACTGAGAAATTTCAAACGTTTGTTTTTATGAATGTTGTGCTACATTTCTTCACATCGCCACCGCGGCTCACCCTCTAGATTCTGGTTGCTTCCCTGCGGCCGCTTCGACCCGACGTGAAGATCCGTCCTTCAAGACTGTTCTGCATGGGCGGGTCTTCTTTATTCCGCGCTTCCCTTATCTCCCTGGAGGCTCGGTCATGATCCAGGTCACGTTCGGCCACCCCATCCCCGATCAGCCCCATCAGGACACCGCCTTCTATCTGGATGGCGAATATGCCGACCCTCTCTCTCACGCGGGTCCGAAGCGCAATACCTGCGAGCGGAAATGCTGGGTGATGGGCGAGTGTTACCAACCACGGGCGACAACCCGTGTTCGGGCACGATCAAGGAAGCAGGTATTGTGTTGCCCAGAGGCCAACGGACGCACGTTTTCAGGCACACCTTCGCCAGCCACTTCATGATGAATGGTGGTAACGTGCTCACGTTATAGACCAAGCAGGGGCATCAGACGACAACAATGACCTGTGCTATGCGCACATGTTCAACTAGAGGCTGGACGATGTCGGCGCACGGCTGCCGAGCTTTGGCGCGGCGTTCTGCGACCAAACTGCGACCAAGCAGTGAAATGAAGGTGAAACGAGAAGGGAGGAAATAACGCTAAGGTACTGATTTTGCGGATGGTGCCGGCGGTCGGACTCGAACCGACACACTGTTTCCAGCGGCGGATTTTGAATCCGCTGCGTCTACCAATTCCGCCACGCCGGCAGCGGGACGCATTATACGGACGCGTCGGGCGCCGTCAATCGCTACGCTGACTTCATCCCTCGTGTGCTTTATGATGGCGCCTCGCCAGAAGCCGCGCGGCCGGATCGCCGATATCGTCCCGCCCGGCACCGCGGATTCGGCAGGTGCTTCACAGGCCGGCATTCGCGGATCCTCCGTTCACTCGAGTCGACGTCCCCTATTTTCCATGCAGCGTGCCGATTTTCACTTCGATCTGCCTGATGAGCTGATCGCCCGTTACCCCTCCGAACAGCGCACCGATTGCCGACTTCTCTGTGTCGACGGCGATGACGGTACGCTGACGCATGCGCGCTTTACCGACCTGCTGGAACGCCTGGATCCGGGTGATGTGGTTGTCTTCAACGACACCCGCGTGATTCCCGCACGCCTGTTCGGCCAGAAGGCCAGTGGCGGCCGGGTAGAAATGCTGCTGGAGCGGCCGCTCGACGCCCATCGGGGGCTGGCCCACCTGCGCGCCAGCAAGTCGCCGAAGCCGGGTACGGAACTGATCTTTGAGGGCGATATCCACGCCGTGGTCGAGGAGCGCCAGGGGGCGCTGTTCGCGCTGCGCTTCCTGGGCGAAACGCCGCTGATCGCGCTGCTCGAGGCGCACGGCCATATGCCGCTGCCGCCTTACATCACCCGCGAGGACGAGCTGGCTGACCGCGAACGCTACCAGACCGTCTATGCGCGCCGCGAGGGCGCGGTTGCCGCCCCCACGGCCGGGCTTCATTTCGACGAACCCATGATGCAAGCCATGCGCGACAAGGGCATCGAGACCGCCTTCGTCACCCTGCATGTCGGCGCCGGCACCTTTCAGCCGGTGCGTGTCGACGACATCCGTGAGCATCACATGCACAGCGAATGGCTGGAAGTCGACGACACCGTCTGCGAACAGGTCAATCTCGCCCACGCCAACGGCAAGAAGGTCGTGGCCGTCGGCACGACCAGCGTCCGCTGCCTGGAGAGTGCCAGTACCGGCTCGGGCGAGCTCACGCCCTATCGCGGCGAAACCGACATCTTTATCTATCCCGGCTATCGCTGGCGCTGCGTCGATGCCCTGGTGACCAATTTCCACCTGCCGGAGTCGACGCTGCTGATGCTGGTATCCTCCTTTGCCGGCTTCGAGCCGGTCATGCGGGCCTACGCGGAAGCCGTGGCAGCCGAGTACCGTTTCTTCAGCTACGGCGATGCGATGTACCTGACTCGCCAGCCAGCGCCCGACGAGCCGGCGACCGATACGCCACCGACCGATATCGCCCCCTGAACTGCCGAACCGACGAGAGATCACCATGCGAGACGAATGCTTCATGAACTTCGAACGGCTGGCACAGGATGGGCGCGCCCGGCGCGGTCGGCTGACATTTCCGCGCGGCACGGTGGAAACGCCGGCCTTCATGCCGGTGGGCACCTACGGCACGGTCAAGGGCATGACGCCCAAGGACGTCGAGGCGATCGGCGCCGAGATGATTCTCGGCAACACCTTCCATCTCTGGCTGCGGCCGGGCACGGACGTCATAGAGGGCCACGGCGACCTGCACGATTTCGCCCAATGGCAGAAACCGATCCTGACCGATTCCGGCGGCTTTCAGGTCTTCTCGCTCGGCGAGACCCGTAAGATCACCGAACAGGGCGTGCACTTTCGCTCGCCGGTCGACGGCGCCAAGGTCTTCATGGGGCCGGAAGAGTCGATGGCGGTTCAGCGCTCGCTCGGCTCCGATGTCGTGATGATATTCGACGAGTGCACGCCCTACCCCGCCACGGAAGCCGAGGCGGAGAAGTCGATGGAACTGTCGCTACGCTGGGCGGCTCGCTCGAAGGCCGCGCACGGCGATTCCCCGGCGGCGCTGTTCGGTATCGTACAGGGCGGCATGTACCCGGCACTGCGTCAGCGCTCGCTCGAAGGCCTGATGGAAATCGGCTTCGATGGCCTCGCAATCGGCGGCCTGTCGGTCGGCGAACCGAAGGATGAGATGATCGGCGTGCTGAACTATCTCCCCGAGTGGATGCCCGAGGACAAGCCGCGCTACCTGATGGGCGTGGGCAAGCCCGAGGACCTGGTCGAGGGCGTACGCCGCGGCGTCGACATGTTCGACTGCGTGATGCCGACCCGCAACGCACGTAACGGCCACCTGTTCACGGCGGAGGGAACGGTCAAGATCCGCAACGCCAAGCATCGTCACGACACGTCGCCTCTGGAAGCGGATTGCGACTGCTATACCTGTCAGCACTTCTCGCGCGGCTATCTCCACCACCTGGATCGCTGCGGTGAAATGCTCGGTTCGATGCTCAATACCATCCATAATCTGCGCTACTACCAGCGCCTGATGGCGGGTTTGCGCGGGGCTATCGAAGCGGGTACATTGGCCGACTTCGTAGCACAATTCTATCAGCGACGCGGGCTTCCCGTGCCGCCCGGAATCGCTTGATACGATTCCCGTCGATGCCCTCGGACAAGCGGCGTCGACGTCGCCGGTCTCATCCTGGCAACCAGTTCACTTCACAACTTCGGAGAACCATCCATGCTGGACTTTTTCATCCCTGCGGCGCACGCCCAGGATGCCGGCGCCCCGGCCGGCGGCGGGATTGCCCAGATCGTCATGCTGGTCGGCTTCGTGCTGATCTTCTACTTTCTGCTGTGGCGTCCGCAGTCCAAGCGTGCCAAGCAGCACAAGCAGCTGATCTCGAACCTGAGCAAGGGTGACGAAATCGTTATCGGCGGCGGCTTGCTCGGCCGCATTACCGAAGTCACCGACGATTTCATCAGCATGGAAATCGCCGAAGGCACCGTGGTCAACGTTCAGAAGAGCGCTGTCGCTTCCGTGCTTCCCAAAGGCACGCTGAAGTCGCTGTAACTCTCCCGGCTGCCGGTTCCCGGCCGGCAGCCGCTCCCTCTTCCGCGACAGTTATAGATAGGACAGGGCTTTCATGCTCAATCGTTACCCCCTGTGGAAGTATCTGCTGATACTCATCGTTTGTGTCGTCGGCGTCGTATACGCGTTACCCAATCTTTATCCGCAGGATCCCGCCGTCCAGATCAGCACCACCAACGGTTCCCTCGGTAGTCAACAACTGGATCGCGTCACGCAGGCCCTGAGCCGCGACGATATCGCCGTCAAGTCGGCGCAGATGACTGGCAACAACACCGCCCTGGTCCGCCTTGAGGACACAGAGCAACAGCTTCCCGCCCGCGATGTGATCGACGACATGCTCGACGACGACTACACCGTGGCACTCAATCTGGCGGACTCCACGCCGAGCTGGCTGACCAGCCTTTCCGCCGCGCCGATGAAACTCGGTCTCGACCTGCGAGGCGGGGTGCACTTTCTGCTCGAGGTCGACATGGATGCGGCCGTCGAACAGCGACTCGACGCGACGGCCAGCGCGATCCGCGCCAACCTGCGCGACGAACGCATTCGCTATCGCGACACCGAGATCGACGGCAATACCCTGCATGTCGAATTCGCTAATGCCGAGGATCGCGACGCAGCCCGCAGCGAAATCAGCCAGACCTTCGGCGAATTCCAGCTGGCCAACCGCGAAGCCGGCCGCCGTGCCTTCCTCGACATGACCCTGACCGAGCAGTCGATCAACGACATTCAGGACTATGCGGTCGAGCAGAACCTGACCACGATCCGCAATCGCGTCAACGAACTGGGCGTGTCCGAGCCGCTGGTGCAGCGCCAGGGCCCGAGCCGGATCGTCGTCGAGCTGCCGGGCGTGCAAGACACCGCCGAAGCGAAGCGTATCGTCGGCGCCACCGCCAACCTCGAGTTCCGCCTCGAGGCACGCCCGGACGCGCCGGAATCGGAGACGGAAAGCTTCGCGTTTCGCAACGATCCGCAGCGCCGCGCCGATCTCTCCCGCGATGTAATCATTACCGGTGACCGCGTCTCCAGCGCCAGCCAGGGCTTCGATCAGAACGGTCGTCCCCAGGTCAATATCAATCTGGATGGCACCGGCGGTTCCCTGATGAACCAGGCCACGCGCACCAACATCGGCCGCAACATGGCGGTGCTCTACATCGACCACGGCACCGAGACACGCACGGTGATGGAAGATGGCGAGCGCGTCGAGAAGCGCATCCCCACCACCGATCGCAGCATCATCAGCCTCGCGACCGTACAGAGTGCGCTGAGCAACCGCTTCCGCATCACCGGCCTCGACTCCCCGACGGAAGCGAGCGAGCTGGCACTGTTGCTGCGTTCCGGCTCGCTGGCGGCGCCGATCTACTTCGTGCAGGAACGCACCATCGGGCCGAGCCTCGGCGCGCAGAACATCGAACGCGGTATCTTCTCCGTGCTCGTCGGCGGCCTGCTTGTCGTCGCCTTCATGCTGATCCGCTACAAGGCCTTCGGCGTGATCGCCAACGTCGCGCTGGCGGTCAACCTGGTGTTGCTGGTCGCCGCCATGTCGCTGCTCGGCGCCACGCTGACCCTGCCCGGTATCGCCGGCATCGTGCTGACGCTGGGGATGGCGGTGGATGCCAACGTACTGATCTATGAGCGTATTCGCGAAGAGCTCAGGCGCAGCACGCCAGCCCAGCAAGCGATTCACGCTGGCTACGGGCGCGCCTTTACCTCGATCGTCGACGCCAACCTGACCACGCTACTGGTCGCCGTGGTGCTCTTCTCCATCGGCACCGGCCCGGTCAAGGGCTTCGCGGTCACCCTGTCGCTCGGCATCCTGACCTCGATGTTCACCGGCATCCTGGTATCGCGTGCCCTCGTCAACCTATCCATCGGCGGCAAGCCGGTGAAGAAACTCTGGATCTAGGAGACGCGAGCAATGCGCCAATTCGACTTCATGGGCAAGCGCCGCATCGCCTTCATCGTCTCGATCCTGCTGACGATCGTTTCGGTGGCGGCCCTCGCCCTCCTCAATCTCAACCTGGGGCTCGACTTCACCGGCGGCACCGTGGTCGAGCTGCACTACGCCAGCGTGCCGGCACTCGATGCCATCCGCGAACAGCTGGCCAGCAGCGGCTTCGACAACTTCCAGGTGCAGACCTTCGGCGCCGCCGACGAGATTCTGGTGCGTCTACAGCAGACCTTCAGCAACGATGTCGGCAACCAGGTCGTCGCGGCATTGAGCGGCAACGGCACCCAGATCGATCTGATTCGTGCCGAGTACGTGGGCGCGCAGGTCGGCGATCAGCTGCGTGACCAGAGCGGCCTCGGCATGCTGGTGGCACTGGCTGGCGTGGCGATCTACGTGGCGTTTCGCTTCCAGTACAAGTTCGCGCTGTGTGCCATCATCTCGCTGGTCCACGACGTAGTCATCGTGCTGGGGCTGTTCGCGCTCTTCCAGTGGGAGTTCGACCTCACCGTGCTCGCCGGCATCATGGCCGTGATCGGCTACTCGCTGAACGACACGATCATCGTCTATGACCGCATCCGCGAGAACATCCGACTCTCTCGCATCGACGACATGCCATCGATCTTCAACAGCGCCATCAATCAGACGCTGGCGCGGACGTTGGCCACCTCAGGGACCACATTGCTGGTGCTGTTCGCCCTGTTCTTCCTCGGCGGCGACATGATCCACAATTTCTCGATCTCGCTGATCCTGGGGATCATCGCCGGTACCTTCTCCTCGGTCTATGTGGCGGCAGCCCTGCTGATCGTGTTCAAGCTCGAGCGCGAAGACCTGATCCCGGCGAAAAAGGAAAACATCGAGGAAGAAGAGCTGCCCTAGGCGCTCTCGTTCCGGACGCTGAACGACAAGGGCCTCCCGCATGGGAGGCCCTTTTTCATGGGTAACCAAGCCGGGCGTCCACCGCCGGCCAACCGCTCGCCGCCGCAGCGATCGGCCATCCCCAAGGCGCGCCATTCACACAGCGCGCCATTTCACAGCCCCCTCCCCAAAGCGCACCATCATCAATTCTCGGCTGCGGCTGACCCTCGCAGCCGAATCCCGTGCCGGCGTAGCTTGCGTACAGCCGTGGGCTGACTGATCCCGAGCCGGTCGGCCATGGCGTAGGTGCTGGTCAGTTCCTTGGCCAGCGACGCGAGTATCCGCCGTTCGGACGCATCGAGCGCCGCTTTTAGACTCTGTCCTGGGGCCAACAGCGCCGATTCATCCGCCAGCGCCGGCGCACCACGCTCATCAACCGCGGGGCTCACCACAACTGCGTCGGACCGCGTCGCGCACTCGCTGGCCGGCGCCGCCATCATCGGCGCCCCGATCACCTCGCTGTCGGCCGACAACCAGGCGCGCTCCAGCCAGTTTTCCAGTTCGCGTACGTTGCCGGGCCAGTCGTTGCTCATCAACTCCGACCAGATATGAGGGTGCATCACCTTTTCGCCACCATAGCGACGGTTGAGCGTCGCAAGCTGTCGCTCAGCGATCCCAAGGATATCCTCGCGACGCTCGCGCAGCGGCGGCAGCGTCACCGGAATCACGTTGAGCCGATAATAGAGGTCGAGACGAAACGTGCCCTCCTCCACCCGCTTGGCCAGATCCTGATTGGTGGCGACCACCAGTCGAAAATCGACCTGACGCGAGCGCGTATCGCCCAGCCGGGTCAGCGAGCCATCCTGAATCACCTTCAACAGCTTCGACTGCATCGCCAGTGGCAACTCGCCGATCTCGTCGAGAAACAGCGTGCCGCCATGCGCCTGTTCGAGCAGCCCCGCCTTGCCCTGGCGTGCGGCACCGCTGAAGGCGCCCGGCTGATAGCCGAACATCTCCGACTCGAACAGCGACTCCGGAATCGCCGCACAGTTGACATCGACGAAGGCACCCTCGCCGCGACGGCTCCAGCGATGCAACTGCCGGGCAAAGGCGGTCTTGCCGACCCCCGATTCGCCGAGCATGAGTACGGTGGCGTCGGTGGCGGCGACGCGCTCGAGCAGCTGTGCCACCTCACGCATCACCTGACTGCGAATCTCGAGTCCGGGCACTTCCATATCCGCCTCGCCGGCGCCACCACCACGCGAGAGATGAGCATTGAAGCGCCGTTGTAGCAGCGCATATTCGTCCTGTAGAAGGCGCACATCGGTCATGTCCATCGACCGGCTGATGATCCGCTTGAGCCGGCCCTGCCAGTAAATCGGATGCGCCTCCGCAATGACCTGCCGGCCGGTCGCCGTGCGCTGCAGCAGCTGTGCCGAACGCCCGGTCCGCATGACCTCCATCGACACCGACGGAGACAGCACGCCATCGGCTTCCAGCGCCTGCACCGTGGTGTTGCAGAGCGCCTCTCGACTCATGCCGTAGACCGCCGCACTGCTCGGGCTGACCGCCAGGATCGCCCCCGATTCATCGACGATAAAGAGATGATCCTGTGCGGTCTGGATCAGCGCCTCCAGCACGAGCCGATCGAGCGGCGTCTCGTCACCCATACGTTTCTGCATCACTGATGCCTTAATGAATCATTTGTCGCCCATATTGATTCAAGAATGCATTGACCGACAAGCACCACACTCTGCGGGCCAAAAAAACGACTAACGGCCCGGAACGCCATCAAGGACACCGGGAACCGGCACCCCCGTAGGTCAGCAAGACTGGCGACCGAGGCTGAATACCGCTTGGGACTGGGTTGGCACGTTTTCTGCTTTAGTCGTAGTCACACGCTCACAACGACAATCACGGAGCGATCCTTGGACGACTCTTTCAAGCTGGAAACCTTCCGTTCGCTATGGGGCTTTCAGGGCACCTGGGAACAGGCTGCCCGCGAAGCCAGAGCCGCCGGCTTCGACGGCCTGGAGGCACGCATGCCGCAGGATGCGAACGAGCGCCAGGCGTTCGCACGCTTTCTCCAGTCGCATAGCCTGCCCTATATCGGCATCCTCTTTACCTCGGCGCCGGTCCTGCCTCATCAGGCCCATACCCCACAGCAGCACCTCGACGATCTCGCCCTTCAGCTTCAGCAGATGCAGGCACTGGCGCCGCGCTTCGTCAACGTGCTGGCGGGTAATGACCGCTGGCCGCTGGCACAGCAGGTCGACTTCTTCGGCCGTGCGATGGAGATCATTGATGCCAGCGGGCTGACCTGTGTCTTCGAGACGCATCGGGCACGTTCGCTCTACAGCCCCTGGGTCACGCTCGACCTGATCGCACAGCTGCCCGACCTGCGCTTCACCAGCGATATCAGCCACTGGGTGGTGACCTGCGAGCGCCTGCTCGACGACCCGTGCGACGACCTCACGCCGTTCATCGAGCGCGTGCACCACATCCAGGCTCGGGTCGGCTACGACCAGGGGCCGCAGGTACCCCACCCGGCCGCACCGGAACACGCCGACGCGCTGGCGTTTCACCAACGACACTGGGCAGCGATCTGGGAAGCGCAGCGCCGCGCCGGCCACGAGGCCACCACCCTGACACCGGAGTTCGGGGTCGACGGCTACCTCCACCACCTTCCCTTTACTGACGTTCCGGTCGCCGACCTGTGGCAGCTGAACCGCTGGATGGCCGACTGCGAGCGCCGCCACTTTGCCCAGCACTTTTCACAGCGGTCCCACACTTCCTGATTCGAGAAGGAGCCAGGCATGAACGACTTCCACAACAAAGACAAAGATAAAGATAAAGACAACACCGACAACCTCAAGCGCTTCACCGAAATCCCGGTCATCGATATCAGCGGCCTGTTCAGCGAGCGTTTGACCGAACGCCAGGCCGTGGCCGACGCTTTGGGCGATGCCGCACGCAACATCGGCTTTCTGCATATCGTCGGTCACGGCATTGACCCGAGGCTGATCGACGATCTGCACGACGCCGCCCGCCGCTACTTCGGCCAGCCGCTCGAGGCCAAGATGCAGCAGTACATCGGCACCTCGCGCAGCCACAAGGGATTCGTGCCCGAAGGCGAAGAGGTCTACTCGAAGAAGACCGATCACAAGGAAGCCTTCGACGTCGGTTTCGAGGTCGGCGAGGATCACCCGCTCTACGTGGCCGGTACACCGCTGATCGGCCCCAACGAATGGCCGCCGCTGCCGGGCTTCCACGAAGCCATCAAGGCCTATTACGACGCGGTCTTCGCTCTCGGCACGCGACTCTTCCGCGGCTTCGCGCTGGCGCTGGGGCAGCCCGAGAACTATTTCGAATCGCTGGTGACGGCCCCGCCCTCCAAGCTGCGCCTGATCCACTACCCGTTCGACGGCGAGGCCCAGGATGCCCCCGGCATCGGTGCCCATACCGATTATGAATGCTTCACTATCCTCTACTCGCGCACCCCAGGCCTCGAGGTCATGAACGATCTCGGCGAGTGGATCGACGCCCCGCCGGTCGACAACGGCTTCGTGGTCAATATCGGCGACATGCTCGAGATCATGACCAACGGCGCCTTCGTCGCCACGGCGCACCGCGTGCGCAGTGTCAAGGAGGAGCGCTACTCCTTCCCGCTGTTCTACGCCTGCGACTACCACACCCAGGTGAAGCCGCTGCCACAGTTCGCCGAGGGCAGCACGAACTACGAGGCCGTCGCCGTCGGCGATCACATGTGGAGCCAGGCACTGCAGACCTATCGCTATCTGCAGCGCAAGGTCGCGAACGGTGAGCTGGCGCTGCCGGAAGGCTCACGCAAGCCCTCCAGCTTCGGCCACCTCAAGCATGCACAGGCCGAGGAGTAACCGCCGCCCCCGCGGCACTGCGACCTCGCGCGCGGCGAAAGGCCGAACGGCCGAACGGCCCCTCGTCGAGGCCGGCCTCGACAATGACAGCGCGCCAGACAGACAACGCTGAACCCCGTAGCCAATAACAAACCCAACAGGAACCACTACCATGACATTAGACATTCGCAAGACCGCTCTCTCCGCTCTAGGCGCGGGCCTGCTCGGCCTGCTCACCACCGGTCCCAGCCTGGCGATCGAGACGCCGCCGACGCTGAACGACGGCGTACTGACCGTCGGCATGGAGATCGCTTATCCGCCGTTCGAGTCCTATGACGGCGACGACGTGGTCGGCTTCGACCCGGAAGTCTCCGAAGCGCTCGCCGAGCGTCTGGGTCTTGAGGTCGACTACTTCGACACTCGCTTCCCCAACCTGATCCTGGGTCTCAACAGCGGCCGCTTCGACACCATCATTTCCGGCATGTACATCCTGCCCGATCGCACCAAGCAGGCGGATGCCATCCCCTACGCACAGACCGGCGCCGCGATCATGGTGACCGCCGCCAGCGATGTCCGGCCGGCAGAGCCGGAGGATCTCTGCGGCCTGACCGTCGGCCTGCAGCAGGGCACCTCCTGGGTCGCCAAGCTCAACGCGCTGTCGACGGACTACTGCGGGGCCAACGGCGAAGAACCGATCGATATCCGCGAATTCCCGACCACGTCGGAAACCTCGCAGGCGCTGCTGTCCGGCAACATCCAGGCGCATATGGAAATCCTCAGCGCCGCGCACTCGATCGTCGACAAGGCACGCGGGCGCATCGAGATTACCTCGGACCACGCGATCTATCCGGAAACCCTGGGCATCTACGTCAAGAAAGACAACGACGCGCTGCACGATGCCCTGGAAGCGGCCGTCGAGGCGTTCAAGCAGACCGACGAATACCGTGAGCTGCTCGAACGCTACAACCTGGAAGCCGCCTGACATTCTCCCCGTGCCGGCGGCCGCATGGTCGTCGGCCTTCGACTTCCCCGACCGTTTTCGAGGCTGCTGATGCCATTCGATTGGCCCTACTTCCTGTCGCTGTTCTCGGTGGGCGATTTCTGGCGCGCCTGCCTGACCGTCATCCAGCTGAGCCTGCTCTCCTGGCTCATCGGCATGGCAATCGGTTTCGTGCTGGCCCTGGCCAAGCAGTCCCGCCACGCGTGGCTGCGCTGGCCGGTTTCGCTCTACATCTGGTTCTTCCGCAGCGTACCGCTGCTGGTGCTGCTGATCTTCGTCTACAACCTGCCCCAGCTGGTGCCCTCGTTACGCGGGGTGCTGTCGCAGTCGTTCTATGCCGGCCTGATCTCGCTGATCCTGACCGAAGCCGCCTACATGGCGGAGATTCATCGCGGCGGCCTGCTCTCGGTGCCGCAAGGCCAGCGTGAGGCCGCCCGTGCGCTCGGCATCCGCGCTCTCGGCATGCAGCGGCTGGTAGTGCTGCCGCAGGCGTTCCGCATCGCGCTGCCGACGCTGACCAACGAATACATCACCATCGTCAAGCTGACCTCGCTGGTCTCGGTGATCTCGCTGACGGAGATCCTGCTGGTCGGTCAGCGCCTCTATGCCTCCAACTTCCTGGTCCTGGAGACGCTGGCAGCAGTGGCCATCTACTACGTGATGATCGTCACCGTGGTCGGCTGGCTGCTGCAGTGGCTGGAGCGTCATCTCGACCTGCAGAAACGCCGCGCCCCGACCCTGAGCGACGACCAGGTGGCTAAGCTCCGTGATCAGCTCCCGCCGCCACCGCGTGCCGCCGGCGTGACACCCAGCGCCGGGCAGCCCCCCGCCCTGCAGCTGCGCGATATTCACAAGCGCTACGGCGACCATGAAGTCCTCAAGGGGATCGATATCCAGGTCGGCGCTGGCGAAGTGATCACGATCATCGGCCCGTCCGGCAGCGGCAAGACCTCGCTGATTCGCACCGTGAACGGCCTCGAACCGTTGGATGGCGGCGAGATCGTGCTCTTCGGCGAGAGTTTCCTGCAGGCAGGCGAGCGCCAGTCGGCCAGTTTCCGTGCCGGCATCCACCGCGTAGGCATGGTCTTCCAAGGCTTCAATCTGTTCCCTCATCGCACCATCGTCGACAACGTGCTGATGGGGCCGCGCTACCACGCCATGGGCAAGGGCGCCGCCAAGCGAGACACGGCGCTGGCGCTGCTCGACAAGGTCGGCCTGCTGGCACACGCCGACAAGTACCCGCACCAGCTCTCCGGTGGCCAGCAGCAGCGCGTCGCCATCGCCCGGGCATTGGCCATGCAGCCCGACATCATGCTGTTCGACGAGCCAACTTCAGCGCTCGACCCGGAGCTGGTCGGCGACGTACTCAAGGTCATTCGCGATCTGGCGGAAGAAGGGATGACGATGCTGATCGTCACCCATGAGATGGAGTTCGCGATGTCGATCGCCGACCGCGTGGTGTTCATGGAACACGGCGAGGTACAGACCGACGCTCCGCCCGCCGCCATTCGCACCAGCGCTGATGCGCGCCTCAAACGCTTTATCGGACTCGAGTCGACACCCGCCGACGCGTGACACAAGACACGGTGGCACCGACGTGCCGCCCCAGGAGAATCCCCATGACAACCCCACATCCGGACGCCTCGAGCCTCAACCAGCCCTTGGGCGGCAACGAGATGCCTCGCTTCGGCGGCCCCGCTACCATGATGCGCCTGCCGACACAGAAAGATGCCACCGGGCTGGATGCCTGCTTCGTCGGCATCCCCATGGACATCGGGACCTCCAACCGCCCCGGCACCCGTTTCGGCCCGCGCCAGATTCGCGATGAATCACGCATGCTGCGGCCGTTCAACATGGCGACCCGCGCCGCCCCCTTCGAAAGCCTGCAGGTGGCGGACATCGGCGATGTGCCGATCAACACCTTCGATCTCAAGAAGAGCGTCGGCATCATCGAGCGCTACTATAACGACCTGCTGACGCACGACGTCATTCCCCTGACCCTGGGCGGCGACCACACCATCGCCCTGCCGATCCTGCGCGCCATGGCCAAGAAGCACGGCCCGGTCGGCCTGATTCATGTCGATGCCCACGCCGATATCAACGAGCACATGTTCGGCGAGGAGATCGCCCACGGTACGCCGTTTCGTCGCGCGGTCGAGGAGGGTCTGCTGGATACGAACCGGGTCGCCCAGATCGGTCTGCGCGGCACCGGCTACTCCGCCGAGGAGTTCGACTGGGGGCGCGAACAGGGCTTCCGCGTCGTGCCCGCCGAAGCGTGCTGGCACCAGAGCCTGACACCGCTGATGGCGGAGATTCGCGACAAGGTCGGCGGCGGGCCGGTCTACTTGAGTTTCGACATCGACAGCCTCGACCCCGCCTACGCCCCGGGTACCGGCACGGTCGAGATCGGTGGCCTGACCATCCCGCAGGCGCTGGAAATCATTCGCGGGGCACACGGTCTCGACATCGTCGGCTGCGATCTGGTCGAGGTCTCGCCGCCCTACGACGCCCACGGTCAGACGGCCGTGGTCGCCGCCAACCTGCTGTTCGAGATGCTGTGCATTCTGCCGGGCGTCGCTCGGCGCTAGCGACGCGCGCCCTGACAGGCGCAAGAATCAGGCGCAAGAATCGGGCGTCACCACCAAAAGAAAAACACCCCGCCGGCCATCGCCGACGGGGTGTCTTGGCAGTCACGCAGGCATTCAGCCGTACCGACTCAGACGCTCGCTTTCAGTTGCTGCGCCAGCGCCTTGTAGAGACGCGGCCCGGCGGCCATCAGGCTGCCGCCATCCTCGAGGCTCGGCGAACCATCGATACCGCCGGCCAGCGCGCCGGTCTCCTTGAGCAGCAGGGAACCGACGAGGCGGTCCTGCGGCTCCAGGCCCAGCACGAAGGCGGCATCGGTACGTCCGGCCGCAAATTCGATCAGGTCCAGCAACGCACAGCCGCTACCGATAAGCGTCTCGACCTGCGGGCCGAGACGCTCGACCACGGTGAGATACTGCGGCAGCCAGCGCGAGCGGTACTCGACGGTCGGCCAGGAAAGAGACAGGCGGGCACCGTTGACGCCACCGGCCTTGGACACGCGCAGGCGCTTGCCGTTGCCTTGGGCGCCGCGACCGCGGCTGATCAGGAACTCGTCATCGCTGAACGGGCAGATGACGATTGCATGCTCCGGACGCCCCTTGACCAGGCAGACCATCGAGATCGCGAACTGGCGGCTCGCCACGCCGAGATTGGATTCGCCGTGGAAGGGTTCGATATGCCAGACGGTATCGCGATCCGCGCCCTTGCCTTCGCGATAGGGCGTGAAGCGACCGGAGACGCCGTGCTGCGGATAACCGCGGGAGAGCTGATGCACGATCAGCGTTTCGGCGTTACGTGCCGTATCGTCGAGCAGACTGGCGGTTGCCTGCTCATCATGGCTGACCTCGAGACGGTCACGGATACGGACGAACTGCTCAGCGGCGCTGCGCGCAGCGCGCAACGCATATTGAACCATAGGATGCATGGATCGGGCCTTGGGGAGTCGGGAGCTGTTAAAGAACGCGCGCAGTCTAGCAGACGCGAGTCATGCTAGACTACGCGTTTTCCCGCTTTTCGTGCGACGCCCGCTCCCATGCTCGACCGTATCCGTATCGTTCTCATCGGCACCAGCCACCCCGGCAATATCGGTGGCGCCGCCCGCGCCATGCGCAACATGGGGCTCGGCGATCTCGCCCTCGTCGCGCCCCGCTGCGAACCCCACGACCAAGAGGCCTACTCACGCGCGTCGGGCGCCAACAGCCTCGTCGAAGGCGCGCAGGTATACGACACGCTGGAAGCCGCGGTCGGCGACTGCACGCTGGTGGTCGGCGCCAGCGCCCGTTCGCGACATCTGCCCTGGCCACTGGTGGCACCGCGTGCCTTGGCGGAGACCCTGCCGCAGACGCTGACCCCGCCCCAGAGCCGTGTGGCGCTGGTCTTCGGTCGGGAAGACACAGGCCTGACCAATGCCGAGCTGCAGCGCTGTCATCGTCATGTACACATCCCCACCAACCCCGAGTTCAGCTCGCTTAATCTGGCCGCTGCCGTGCAGGTGCTGGCTTATGAGTGTCGCCAGGCCTTTCTCGCCGCCGAGACGGCGCCAAGCACCACCGACGCCACCCCCTTCGGTGTAGAGTGGGACAACCCCCCGGCCACTCATGCTGACCTCGAGCGCCTCTTCGCGCACCTGGAAAGTACGCTGACGACCCTGGAGTTTCACGATCCGGACAACCCGCGACAGCTGATGGCCCGGCTGCGCCGACTGTTCCTGCGCGCACATCTCGACAGCATGGAGCTGAATATCCTGCGCGGTATCCTGGGAACGATCGACAAGCGCCTGCGCGCGTCGGCCGCAACACAGGCCATAGACGGCGAGACGCCACCCTCACGCACGTGACGGCCGAAGGGGAAGGCTGAGCCGGCGCCAAGCGCCGGCCAGAATGGTTGACCGTGTTACTCGGGTTTTCCATAATGCCGTCACCTTTTGCAGCGACCACCGATACCGCCGATGCGCCTGACCACCAAAGGCCGCTATGCCGTCACCGCCATGCTCGATCTGGCAATTAATGCCGATCAGGGGCCCATCTGTCTGGCCGACATCTCCAAGCGCCAGGACATCTCGCTCTCCTATCTCGAGCAGCTGTTCTCGCGCCTGCGTCGCGCCAAGCTGGTGACCAGTGTACGCGGCCCGGGGGGTGGCTATCGGCTGGGCCGGGCGCCCGCCGACATCTCGGTGGCTGGCGTGATCGATGCGGTCAATGAATCGGTGGACGCCACCCGCTGCCATGGCCAGGCGGACTGCCAGCAGGGCAGCAAATGCATCACGCACCACCTCTGGTGCGATCTCTCCGACGAGATCCAGCGGTTTCTCAGCGATATCAGCCTGCAGGAACTGGTCCGCCGCGAAGAAGTTCGCACGATCGCCCAGCGACAGACGCCGCAACCGTCTTCACTCAAGGACGATCCAGCGACCATTACGGTCGCCTCGCAGTGAGCGACTATGCTGATTTTGAAGCTCGAGCTGATTCTGAGGATCGGGCTGGTTTCGAGAATCGGGCTGATTCCGAGGACCGGGGGCAGGCTCTTGAGTCCGGTGTCTGCAGCCCTTACTGACAGGCCAGTGTCTCGCTCCCTTTTACCGACCGTTTGAGAAGATTCGTGCCATGAGCGCTCCCCTCTATCTGGACTACGCTGCCACGACGCCCACCGATCCGCGTGTGGCCGAGCAGATGATGCGTCATCTGACGCTCGACGGGGTCTATGCCAACCCGGCATCGCGCAGCCATATGCCCGGCTGGCTCGCGGAACAGGCTGTCGAGGGCGCCCGTCGCCAGGTCGCCGACCTGATCGGCGCCGACCCGCGCGAGATCGTCTGGACTTCCGGCGCCACCGAGGCAGACAATCTGGCGCTGACCGGCTACCTGCGGGCCAACCGCGCGCGCGGGCGCCATCTGGTGACCTCGCGCATCGAGCACAAGGCCGTCCTCGACACCGCTGCAGCGCTCGAGGCCGAAGGATTCGAGGTCACTTACCTGAGCCCGGATGCGGAGGGACGCATCGCGCCGGAGCGGCTACGCGAAGCGATGCGCGACGACACCCTGCTGGTGTCGCTGATGGCGGTCAACAACGAGCTCGGCAGCGTCAATGATCTGACCGCGCTGGCCGCCGTGACGCATGCGTTCGGCGCCCGCTTTCACGTCGATGCCGCCCAGGCGCCGGGCCGCCTGGCACTCGACGTCGAGGCCATGGGTATCGACCTGATGTCGCTATCGGCGCATAAGGCCTACGGGCCCAAGGGCATCGGCGCACTCTACGTGAAGCGCGACCCGGACCTGCGTCTCGAGGCCCTGATTCATGGCGGTGGCCACGAACGCGGCATGCGCTCCGGCACCCTGCCCACACACCAGATCGTCGGCATGGGCGAAGCCTTCGCACTGGCGCGGGAAGCCCGCGAGAGCGACGGTGAACACGCCGCCATGCTACGCGACCGTTTCCTGACGGGCGTGACCGGCTGCGGCGGCGTTCATGTACACACGCCGCTGGCGCATGCTGTCCCGAATATTCTCAACATCGCTTTCGACGACGTCGATGGCGAATCACTGCTGATGGCACTGCGCGGGCTGGCCGTATCCACCGGTTCGGCGTGCAACTCGGCCAGCGTCGCGCCCTCCTACGTGCTAGAGGGCATCGGCGTATCGCGCGCCCAAGCGCTGGCGTCGATCCGCTTCAGCTTTGGCCGCTTCACGACCGCGGCGGAGATCGATACCGCCGTGGGCGAAATCCGACGCGCGCTGGAAGGGTTGCGCCAACCGTCGCCAAGCGCCATGAATCATCGCTAGATCGCCGGCGGATGACCTTGGGCGTCATCCACCGCGATAGGGAGACAACGCAATGCAGAACATCACGATCAGCGAAGCCGCCGCGACCCAGATTCGTCATGTGCTCGAAGAGCGCGGCAAGGGACTCGGCCTGCGTGTGGCAGTCAAGCCCAGCGGCTGCTCGGGCTACAGCTACGTACTCGATATCGCCGACGAAGTCCGTGCCGAAGACGTCGCTTTCGAAGCGCGCGGCGTCAAGGTCCTGGTGGATCGCGAGGCCCTCGACGTGCTCGACGGCACCGAGGTGGACTACGTCAACGAAGGGCTCAACCGCTTCTTCCGCTTCAACAACCCCAACGTGACCGACGAATGCGGCTGCGGCGAAAGCTTTAACGTCTGACGCGAGCGCCCGCCGCCCGCGGGATGCGCGCCCCGGTGGCTTACGCTACAATGGCGCGCTTTTCCGCCGGCCGCCACTGAATGGCGTTGGCGAAAACCCGATTCCGGACGACGCGCCAGGACCCACTCAGCGCCTGGCGCGGCGTCTTGCATCACTCGTTCGACATCGTGGTCGCGACAGGCGCGGCCACCACTACTATCAGCCAGGAGACCGAAGTCATGGCCACCGAGCGCACGCTTTCCATCATCAAACCCGATGCCGTCGCCAAGAACGTGATCGGCGACATCTACAGCCGCTTCGAGAAAGCCGGTCTGCGCATCGTTGCCGCCAAGATGCAGCAGCTGACCCAGGAACAGGCCGAGGGCTTCTACGCAGAGCACAAGGAGCGCGGTTTCTTCAACGACCTGGTCAGCTTCATGACGTCCGGCCCGGTCGTGGTGCAGGTTCTCGAAGGTGAAGGCGCCATCGCCAAGAACCGCGAACTGATGGGAGCCACCAACCCGAAAGAAGCCGAAGCCGGCACCATCCGCGCCGATTTCGCCTCTTCCATCGACGCTAACGCCGTGCACGGTTCCGACGCACCGGAATCCGCCGCTCGCGAAATCAGCTACTTCTTCAGCGACGACGAGATCTGCCCGCGCGGCTGATTCGTCTCACGGTCGCCGCGCCCTGCGGCGGCCGTTCCGCCACGCTGCCGACTCTCCACTCCCATCCCGAGCCGATCCCGTTGCCATGAGCGCAGTCACCGCACCCCCCCGCACCAATCTCCTGGGGCTATCTCGCGAGCAGATGGAGGCGTTCTTCGTCTCGCTGGGCGAGAAGAAGTTTCGCGCCGCCCAGGTCATGAAGTGGATCCACCAGGAAGGTTGCGACGACTTCGAGTCGATGACCAACCTCTCCAAGTCGCTGCGCGCGCGGTTGGCCGAGAACGCCGAAATCCGCGGGCCGGGCGTGGTCTATGAAGGCACCTCCAGTGACGGCACTCGCAAGTGGGTGCTGGAAGTGGAAGACGGCAGTTACGTGGAGACGGTGCTGATTCCCGCCGAGAACGGCTCGCGCCGGACGCTATGCGTCTCGTCGCAGGTCGGCTGCTCGCTGGACTGCAGCTTCTGCTCCACCGGCAAGCAAGGTTTCCAGCGCAACCTAACCAGCGCCGAAATCATCGGCCAGGTGTGGGTGGCGCAGCAGCGTGCCGGCGGTCGCATGAGCGCCCCGGACGGCCGCCGGGCCATTACCAACGTCGTCATGATGGGCATGGGCGAGCCTCTGCTCAATTACGACAACGTCCTGCCGTCGATGAAGCTGATGCTCGACGACAACGCCTACGGGCTCTCCCGACGTCGCGTCACGTTGTCGACCTCGGGCGTCGTGCCGATGATCGACAAGCTCGGCGACGAGATCGACGTGAGTCTGGCCATCTCATTGCACGCGGCCAACGACGAGCTGCGCAACGAGCTGGTCCCGCTCAACCGCAAGTACGACATTGCCAAGCTGCTCGATGCCTGCAAGCGCTATCTGGCCAAATCCGACAGCGCCCGTCACGTCACCATCGAGTACACACTGATCAAGGACGTCAACGATCAGCAGCACCATGCCGAGGAGCTCATCGCCCTGCTCGAAGGGCTTCCGTGCAAGATCAATCTGATCCCGTTCAACCCCTTTCCGCACTCGGGTTACGAAAAGCCGTCGCGCAATCAGGTCATGCGTTTTCAGACCTGGCTCCACGAACTCGGCCACACCGCCATGGTGCGCACGACCCGTGGCGACGATATCGACGCCGCCTGCGGCCAGCTGGTTGGCCGCGTCAAGGATCGCACCAAGCGCCACGAGCGCTATATCCAGTCGATCCAGCTGGATGCCGACTGACACACCCAGCGGCCCGACACGAGACGAGACATGCACGAGACGAGAAAAGCGTTGCCTTCTGTCGCCCTCGCCTTGACTTCACCTCGCCTCGGCGCTTTGATGGGAGCCCCAAAACCGCTTTGTTTTCAGCTGCTCGGGGCTCGCTGTCTGCTGGACTGTCGTGATCTCGTACCGTCGGAGAACCGTGCATGAGTCGCCATCACCCGCCCCTGTCGATACGCTCGCTCTGTATCGCGATGGGCGTGGCGTGTCTGCTCGGCGGCTGCGCCACCCCGGTGGCCAGCAACGGGCCGACCGCGAGCGACCCGGCCGATGCGGCGGCGGCCTATACCCGGCTCGGCAAGGCGTATCTGGCGCAGGACAATCTGGCCCGTGCGCAGCAGGCACTGGAGCACGCGCTCGAACTATCGCCGGATGACAGCGAGGCGCTGGAAGGGCTGGCACTGCTTTATCAGCGTCAAAACGAAACCAGTCTCGCCGATACCTTCTTTCGGCGCGCCCTCTCGGCCGACCCTGATGCCACCCGCATTCGCAACAACTATGCAGCAATCCTCTACGGTCAGCAGCGCTATGCAGAAGCGTGCACGCAGCTGAGGGTCGCCAGTGACGATATTACCTATACCAATAGAGCCCAGCTGTTCGCGAACCTGGGCCAGTGTGAGCTTGCCAACGGCGATCCGGCGGCCGCTCGCAACCACTACGAACGCGCCCTCGACATCGACCCGCGCAACGCACGCGGTCTGCTGGCACTGGCGCGTATCGAACACACGCAGGGTAACGACGAACGCGCCTGGGAACGTCTGCAGCGTTACTTCACCGTGGCCGGCACCGACGCCGAGAGCCTTCGCCTGGCCGGCAATATCGCTAGTGCGCAAGGCGAAACGGCGCGTGCCGCCTTTTACCGTCAGCAGCTCGACGGCTCCTAAGGCGAACAGACCCTAGAATTCAGAAGGATTTTCGCCAATGAGCGAAATGAACGCATCATCCACAACGTCAAACGACCTGTCGCACGCTTCCCGGGAAGCGGCGGGCACTATGCTGCAGCGGGAACGCGAACGGCAGGGTCTCAGCCTGGATGAGGTCGCGGTACAGCTGAACCTGCGCCCAACGGTGGTCTCCGGCATCGAGGAGGATCACTTCGAGCAGGTACCGATCGCAGCCTACCGGCGCGGCTACGTGCGCGCCTACGCCCGTCTGCTGGCCATGGACGAGAACGCCGTGGTCCACGCCTACGACGCCCAGCACGGCCGCGCCGATATCGATCGCAAGCTGTCACCGATGAGCAGCACGCGCGCCCCGTCGCGTGTCGGTGCCTGGATCTTTCGCCTGTTCACCCTGCTGGTGATAGTCGGCCTGATCGCGCTGACGCTGCTGTGGTGGCAGAGTCGCGAGGGCAACGACATCTTCGGCGGCGGGGACGATCCGGTCGCGGTCGACACCCTCGAGAACGGCAGCGCCACCTCGTCGACCGAGAGCGCGTCCAATGACACCGCCATGACGCCGAATACCGACACCCAGCTGCCACCTGCCGCGTCGCAGCGCGACCTTCCGGCGGGCGACGCCGATACGGCGACCGCCTTGGAGGGCGACGACGGCCTCGAGGCGAGCACGCCCCCGGACAGCAGCGAGCTGCGCGCCGAGTCCATCGCCACGACGGCCGGCGACACGGGGATCACGGCGGACGACGCAACGGACAGCGATGCCGCCACCGACGCGGCGACCCCGGCCTCGGTCGACGACAACACGCTCACCCTGACCTTCAACGAAGCGTCATGGACCGAAATCTACGATGCCAACGACGACCGAATCTTTAGCGGCTTGCAGCCCGCCGACAGCCAGGCGACCGCGGAGGGCACGCCGCCCTTCCGCCTGACCATCGGCAATGCCAGCGGTGTTGCGCTCGAGTATCGCGGCGAGCCGGTCGAACTTGGCCAACACACGGGTGGCAACAACGTCGCCCGCTTCACTTTGGGAGACTGAGAAGCGCCATGCATACGCCCTCTCCGATCACCCGTCGCCAATCTCGGCAGATCCATGTCGGTCACGTGCCGGTCGGCGGCGACGCTCCGATCGCCGTACAGAGCATGACCAATACCGATACGCTGGACGTCGAGGCTACCGTGGCGCAGATCCAGCGCCTCGAGGCGGCCGGTGCGGATATCGTGCGAGTCTCGGTACCCGACATGGATGCCGCCGAGGCTTTCGGCAAGATCAAACGTCGCGTCAGCGTGCCGCTGGTCGCCGATATCCATTTCGATTATCGCATCGCCCTGCGCGTCGCCGAGCTCGGCGTTGACTGCCTGCGCATCAATCCGGGCAACATCGGACGCGAGGACCGGGTGCGCGCGGTGGTCGACGCCGCTCGCGCCAACGGCATCCCGATCCGTATCGGGGTGAATGCCGGCTCGCTGGAAAAGGACCTGCAGAAGAAGTACGGCGAGCCGACGCCGGAGGCACTGGTCGAATCTGCCATGCGCCATATCGACCATCTCGATCGCCTGGACTTTCCGGACTTCAAGGTCAGCGTCAAGGCCAGCGACGTATTCATGGCGGTCTCCGCCTACCGCCTGCTGGCCAAGCAGATCGAACAGCCGCTGCACCTCGGCATCACCGAAGCCGGCGGGCTGCGCTCGGGCACGGTCAAATCCTCGATCGGTCTCGGCATGCTGCTGATGGATGGCATCGGCGACACCATTCGCGTCTCGCTCGCCGCCGATCCCGTCGAGGAGATCAAGGTCGGCTACGACATGCTGAAGAGTCTGAAGCTGCGCGCCAAGGGCATCAATTTCATTGCCTGCCCGAGCTGCTCGCGTCAGAACTTCGACGTCATCGGCACCATGAACGCGCTCGAAGCGCGCGTCGATGACATCATGACGCCGCTGAACGTCTCGGTCATCGGCTGCGTGGTCAATGGTCCCGGCGAAGCCAAGGAGACCGACATCGGCCTCACCGGCGGCAGCCCGGCCAACCTGGTGTACATCGACGGCAAACCGGCCAGCAAGCTGCGCAATGACCATCTGGTCGACGATCTCGAAGCCTTGATCCGCCAGAAGGTGAAAGAAAAAGAAGCGCGTGACGAGGACGTGATCGCCCGCGGCGCCTGAGCGACCACCGCCGGCGCACGCTCGCCTCCCTTCGATGCCCCGGTCGGCCGCGGGAACGATAACGGTCGATCGGGTCCTTGCGCCCCGCTTGACCCGTCACCAGCCGCCGGCACCGACAGTTTTCGCAAGAACTCAGGCAGGAGTGACACTTGAGTAACAAGATACAAGCCATTCGCGGCATGAACGATCTGCTGCCGGATCAATCGGCCGCCTGGCAGTATGTCGAGCGCCAGCTGCGTTCGCTGGTGGATCGCTACGACTATCGCGAGATCCGCACCCCGATCGTCGAACAGACCGCTCTCTTCGCTCGCTCGATCGGCGAAGCGACCGACGTGGTAGAGAAGGAGATGTACACCTTCGACGACCGCAACGGCGAGAGCCTGACCCTGCGCCCCGAGAACACCGCCGCTGTCGTGCGTGCCGCGCTCGAGCACGGGCTGTTGCATAACCAGACCCAGCGACTCTGGTACATGGGCCCGATGTTCCGCTACGAACGGCCGCAGAAGGGACGCTACCGCCAGTTCCACCAGATCGGCATCGAAGCCTATGGCATGGATGGCCCGGACATCGACGCCGAGATCATCCTGCTGTCGGCGCGTCTGTGGCGGCAGCTCGGCATGGCCGAACACGTCACGCTGGAGCTCAACTCGCTGGGTTCGCCGGCGGCGCGCGCCAACTATCGCGACGCGCTGGTGGCCTACTTCGAGACTCATCGCGAGGTACTGGATGAGGACTCCCTGCGACGCCTGACCAGCAACCCCCTTCGCATTCTCGATTCCAAGAATCCAGCGATGGCCGACATGCTGGCGGGGGCACCGCAGCTGCTCGAGCATCTCGACGACGAGTCCCGCGAGCATTTCGAACGTCTCAAGGCGACGCTGGATGCCGCTGGCGTCACCTACCGCATCAACCCCCGCCTGGTGCGCGGACTCGACTACTACTCGCGCACCGTCTTCGAGTGGACCACCACCGCGCTCGGCAGTCAGGGCACGGTCTGCGGTGGCGGCCGTTACGATGGGCTGGTCGAACAGCTCGGCGGCAAGCCGGTACCGGCCATCGGTTTCGCCATCGGGCTCGAGCGCCTGCTGCTGCTGCTGGAAACTCTTGACCTGATCCCGGCCGAGGCCCAGGCCGGCGCCGATGCCTATCTGCTCGCGATGGGCGAACAGGCCGAGCTCCAGGCGCTGCTGCTTGGCGAGCGCCTGCGCGACGCTCTGCCCGACCTGCAACTTCAGGTACACTGCGGCGGCGGCAGCTTCAAGAGCCAGATTCGCCGTGCCGACCGCAGTGGCGCGCACGTCGCCCTGATCCTCGGCGATGACGAGATCGCCAACGGCACGCTCACCTTGAAGCCCCTGCGCGACAACGGCGAACAGCAGACGCTGCCGCTGGATGACGCTATCGCCTGGCTGGGCCGCCAGTCCGGCCAAGCCTGAACGGGTAGCAGCGGCCGGTAGCGGCCGCCGAGCAACGAAGAAGGAGACCGCCCGTGGCGGAGCTGAGAACCGAAGAAGAACAGTTGGACGCGATCAAGCAGTGGTGGAAGGACAACGGTACCGCCTTGATCGTCGGCATTCTCGTTGCCGTGGCCGGCGTGCTGGGCTGGCAGGCCTGGCAGCGCTACCAGGACGGCCAGGCCGCCGACGCCTCCGCGACCTACCAGCAGTTGATGGCGGTCGCCGGCGGCGAGAATCTCGACGACAATGCTCGCGAACAGGCACTGACGCTGGTCGACACCCTGCGCGACGAGCACGGCGGCACCCTGTACGCCGACATGGCCGGCCTGCTCGAGGCGAAGATCGCGGTCGAAGCCGGCGATAACGCCCAGGCCCGCGACGCCCTCAACGCGGTCGTCTCCAGTAGCGACCGCGACTATATCCGGGCACTGGCGCGTATCGACCTGGCGCGTATCGAGATCGCCGACGGCGAGGCCCAGGCAGCGCTCGACACCCTCGACGGAGAGGTCCCCGGTGCACTCGCGGCCCAGCGCCAGAGCGTCATCGGTGACGCCTATGTCGCGCTCGAGCGCCCCCAGGACGCGCGCGACGCCTATCAGCAAGCACAACGTCTGGCACAGGATGCCGACCAGACGATCTACGGCCTTCAGCTCAAGCTAGACGACCTCGGTGTGGAGGACGCCACCTGATGACTTTGACCCGCTTACTCCTGCCCCTCGGGCTGACCGCGACCCTGCTGGCCGGCTGCGCCGGGAGCGTCGAGCCGCAGTATCCGCCGAAGGGGCTGCAGGATTTCACCCCGGGCGTCGAACTCGATGCGCGCTGGGACCAGGACATCGGTGACGGCCTGGGCCGAGCCCACTATCCGCTGACCCCGATCGTCGATGGCGGCATGCTGTATGCCGTCGATGAAAACGGCGACCTGACGGCGATCGATACCGACAGTGGCGATACCGCCTGGGAAGTCGAGCTCGGCACCCCGATCTCCAGCGGGATCGGCGCCGATGCCGGCCGCCTCTACATCGGCACACGCAATGGTGAAGTGCTGGCGGTCGATCGCGAGGACGGCAGCATTGACTGGCGTTCGCGCGTCTCCAGCGAAGTGTTGTCGGCCCCGCAGGTCAACAGCCAGCTCGTCGTGGTCCAGAGCGTCGATGGCGCCGTGACCGCGCTCAACCGCCTCGACGGTAGCGAGCAGTGGGTCTACTCCAGCTCGCAGCCGGCGCTGACCCTGCGTGGCACCGGCTCGCCGCGCGTGATCGAGCCGGTTTCCTTCGCCGGCTTCGCCAACGGCCGCCTGGTCACGCTGGACAATCGCAGCGGTCAGCCGCTGTGGGACATGCGCGTCGCCGTGCCTCAGGGGCGTACCGAGGTCGATCAGCTCGTCGATCTCGACGGCCAGCCGGTGCTGACGCAGGATGGCCGACTCTTCGTGACCAGCTACAACGGTCGCCTGCTGGCGCTCGAAGCCACCTCCGGTGAGGTGATCTGGGAGCGAGAAGAGTCGAGTTACCTGACGCCGCTGGTCGTCGGCAACTACCTGTTCACCGTCAACGACGCGAGCCACGTGATCGCGATCGAGGCGGATACTGGCCGTGTGATGTGGGATGCCGACACCCTCGAAGGGCGCTGGCTGACCTCCCCCGCTTTCGTCGACGGCAATATTGCGGTTGGCGATTATGAGGGCTACGTGCACCTGCTGGATGCTGCCAGTGGCGAGATGAACGGGCGAGTTCGCGTCGACTCCAGCGGGCTGACCCTGCCGCTGCTGACCGGTGATCGTCGTCTCTACGCGCTCGCCAACGACGGTACGCTGGTCGCCTACGACCTGCAGAACGCCGAGTAACGGAGAGCCTGCACCGATGCGCTGACAGGCGTCACCTGGTCGCCGACGCGACCACCGGCGACGCCCGTCAATCTCACCACGCGCATTCTGCTCCCATCGGTCCCGCTTCGGCGGGGCCGATCTCGTTTCGTACCGCACCCACGGGTTTTTGCGCCTCGGGTTGGCTCGCCCGGCGGGCGGCGTGTGCTAGAATCGCCCGTTGACGCCGTCGGCTCGTCACCACATCGCCGATGCCATTTCCTCGAAGCTCCTTTTGCGAATCGCCATGACCCCCGTTATCGCCCTGGTTGGCCGACCCAATGTCGGCAAGTCGACGCTGTTCAACCGCCTGACACGCTCCCGCGATGCGCTGGTGGCCGACTACCCCGGCCTGACCCGCGACCGCAAGTACGGCAACGGGCAGCTCGGCGACAAGCGCTACACGGTGATCGATACCGGTGGTATCAGCGGTGACGAGCAGGGCATCGATGCCGCCATGGCCGAGCAGTCGCTCACCGCGATCGACGAGGCAGATATCGTGCTGTTCATGGTCGACGCACGCGCCGGTCTGATGCCGGCGGACACGGCGATCGCCAACCACCTGCGCGTCAACCAGAAGAAGACCTGGCTGGTGGTCAACAAGACCGATGGGCTCGATGAGCAGATGGCCATGGCCGACTTCTGGAGCCTCGGCCTGGGAGACCCGCGACCGATTGCCGCTTCGCACGGGCGCAACGTCACCAACCTGATCGACGAAGTGCTGTCACCATTTCCCGAGCGTGACCCTAGCGCCGGCCCGGCGGATGGTTACCCCGGCGTCCATATCGGTGTCATCGGCCGCCCCAACGTCGGCAAGTCGACTCTGGTCAACCGGATGTTGGGCGAGGATCGCGTGGTGGTGTTCGACGAGGCTGGCACTACGCGCGACGCGATCGAGATTCCCTTCGAGCGTCGTGGCAAGCCCTATGTACTGGTCGATACCGCCGGCATCCGGCGACGCAAGAACGTCAGCCTGGTGGCTGAGAAATTTTCGATCATCAAGACGCTCGAGGCGATCAAGGAGTGCCACGTTGCGATCATGGTGCTGGATGCCCGCACGGGGCTGGTCGAGCAGGATCTGCACCTGCTCGACTACGTGCTCTCTAGCGGCCGCGCCCTGGTTCTGGCGGTCAACAAGTGGGATGGCCTCGAGCAGGAAGCCCGCGAGAAGATGCGTACCGACATCAAACGCCGCCTGGGCTTCGCCGACTATGCCGACCTGCACTTCATCTCCGCGCTGCACGGCACCGGCGTGGGCGATCTCTACAAGTCGGTCGACAAGGCGTTCGACAGCGCCAACAGCCATTGGTCGACCAACCGCCTGACCACGATCCTGCAGGACGCCGTCAGCGAGCATCAACCGCCGATGATCAATGGCCGTCGCATCAAGCTACGCATGGCGCACCAGGGCGGCAGCAACCCGCCGATCATCGTGGTCCACGGCAATCAGACATCGTCGCTGCCGGAAGCGTACAAGCGCTACCTGACCAATACCTTCCGCAAGGTGTTGAAGGTGCGCGGCACGCCGATTCGCTTCGAATTCCGCTCGGGCAACAACCCCTACGACAATCAGGTCGGCGCCAGCGACCGCGAGAAAGCTCGCACGCGCCAGCTGAACCGCACGCGCGAAGCCCGGAAAAACCGGCGCTAAGAAGGAACCGCGCCAAGACGTCGCGGCGCGGTGGATCGCGTCGCGCGCTCAGGCCTCGGGACGGGCCAGGCACACCTGATTGCGCCCGCCCTGCTTGGCCTCGTACATCGCCTTGTCCGCCGCTTCCAGCAACGCCTCGGCATCCGTCCAGTCCAATGTGCTGGCGATGCCCGCGCTGAAGGTAGCCTGGAAGATCTGATCGCCGGCGATGCACTCCAGCTGCGAAAAGCTGACCCGAATGCGTTCGATCGCTTCGTGCGCGTCGGCCAGCGAACAGCTCGGCAGCACCGCCACGAACTCCTCCCCACCGTAGCGACCGACATGATCGACCCGACGCAGCCGCTGCCGCAGCAGATTGGCCAGCAGCCGGATCACATAGTCGCCGGTGCCGTGACCATAGGTATCGTTGACCGACTTGAAGCGGTCGATATCGATCATCACCACGCAGGCGCTGGCGCCGGTCCGCTGCGAGCGCGACTGCTCGATCTCGATCAGATCCTTGATCGCCGGATGCTTGATCAACCCGGTCAGGCCATCCCTCGCCAGCGCCAGGCTCAACTGCCGCGAGCGCTGCGCCCGCGCGGTCACGGCGGCGACGAGTGATACATCCGAGATCGGCTTGACCAGGAAATCGTCACCGGCCTGGGCCAGCGCCTGGGCCTGGCGATTGGCATCATGTTCCGCCGACAGATAGATGAGCGGCACGCGCAGCCAATCGTCGTCGAGGCGAATGACCCGCGCCAGCTCCGGTCCGGAGCAATCCGGCATGTTGATATCGATCAACACCAGATCGGGAACGAAATCGCGCATGCCCGTGAGCACATCGGCCGGCTCAATGACCACGCGCGACTCGATGCCGGCCCGTTTCAGCGTCAGGCGGTAGTGTTCGGCCAGCGCTTCATCGTCATCGATCAGCAGGACACGGTAAGGGTCCTGCTGCGGCAGACTGACGAGATGGCGCAAACGGCGTTCCAGCGCGGGAATATCCAGCGGATGGGTAAAAAAGCCTTGAGCGCCATCGCGCACCGCTTGCAGACGTGCCGCAAAATCGCCGCTGTCGCTCAACAGGACGCGCACGGCATGCCGGCTCTGCTCGGCAATGGGCTGCCAGCTTGTCGCGTACTGGCCCGCAGTGTCGACGATTATGACATCGGGCTGCCAGGTCGACGTCGCGTCCTGGGGAAGCGCGCGACACTCGTAGCCGAAGCCGGCCAGCGCTTGCGTCAGCGACTCGCGCTCAGCGTCGACGAGAAGACCGACGCGCACAGCGCGGTCGCCGCTCTCCGCGCGATAGCCACTTTCTGGCTCACGGACGACCGTGGCCGGGCTGGCATCCAGCAGACGATGCACGTCGCGCAACCGCTCGTGGAGCGCTCCCAGCATCGACGGCGCGGGTACCCCACGCGCCTCGATCAGCGTCTGCAGCCAGACTTCCATCTCGCGCGCATCCCGCCCGACTTCCGGATAGCCGAAACTACCCGCCGAGCCGGCAATCCGGTGCAGGCCCTGGCGCACGCTCTCTAGCGCGCCGACTTCGATCACTCCCTCGCGTGTACTCATGACGCGAGTCTGGGCGATCAGCGTCTGCAGGTCATTGCGCAGGCGCAGGACATACTGCTGCTTGAGCTCGGCCAGCCGTGTCTCGATATCGCTAGCCGACATGGGAACGCTCCCAGATATCGCGTAGCTGCTGGGCCAATGCCATCGGGTCGAACGGCTTGATCACCACGTCCAGCGCACCGATCGCGCGATAGTGCTCGATTTCGTTCGGCTGCACCTTGGCGGTCATGAAGACGACCGGGATGTCGCGTGTCGTCTCCTGCTCACGCAGGCGGACCAGAGTGGTCGGGCCGTCGATACCCGGCATCATCACATCCAGCAGAATCAGGTCGGGCTGCCAGGCTTCAGCACGTGGCAGTGCGGTCAGACCGTCTTCACAGCTTTCCACTTCGAAGCCGCCGACGATCTCGAGCGCCACCCGTGCCACCTCCTGTATCGACAGGTCATCCTCGACGTGCAGGATACGCTGCAAGGGCTTCATCTAATGGTCTCCATCGGTAGCGGAATTCTGATTCGGGCCGTGCTCCCGAAGCTGGCGGTCGAAGGCTTCGCGCAGCGCCTCCGACGACAGCCCGGGCTTGGCAATCGCCGTCTCCACGCGTCCCAGCAGGTTGGGCGCCAGTGCCTGGTCGGATAGGATGATCACCGCCGGCTGGGTGGCCAACTGGCTGAGCAGCGGAATGATTTCCCAGCCCGGCCCGCGCGTCGCGGTGAGGTCGAGCGAGATCAGGCCATAGTCATTGCTGTCCAGCAAATAGCGCGCCTCCTGCAGGGAGTGCGCCACGTCGAGTGTCATGCTCTGCGCGATCTGGGCCCCGACATGGCGTGCCAGCTCGGCGTCGTCGCCAACGTGCATGACGCGCTCTCGTTGTGGCTGCAGCTGCTGCGACGATGCCAGCGCCAGCGCCAGTCGACGCTCATCGAATGGCTTCGACAGCCAGTCTACCGCCCTCAGCTCGCCGCCGATCTCGAGCCGCCCCTCGTCCGCCCTCGCGGAGACGACCAGCACCGGCAGGTCTTGGGTCTGCGGGCGATCACGCAGCTGCTGCAGCAGCGTCAGGCCATTGCCGTCCGGCAGCAGCAGGTCAAGCGTCAACGCGTCGAAGCTGCGTCGCTCAAGCCAGTTGACCGCCTCATCGAGGGTATGCGCCACTTCTGCCTGGTAGCCCCAGAGTCGCACCAGCGTCGCCAGCAGCAGCGCCGTGTCAGGGTCATCCTCGACAATCAGCAGGCGTGAGCCGGGGGCGACCTCGAGCACGTCGGCGACGTCCGCCGGGGCCTCGCGCGGAGCATCCACCGGCGGCGCCAGCATAGCGGTGCACGGCAGCTCGAAGAAAAAGCAGGCGCCGTGTCCCTCCTCGGAGAAGAAGTTGATCGATCCACGCATGCGCTCGATCAGCTCGCGGGTGATTGCCAGGCCGAGACCGGTGCCGCCCTGCTTGCGCGTGCTGGAGCCGTCGGCCTGGGAAAATTTCTGGAAGATGCGTTCGTGGAAGGCTTCCGGAATGCCAGGACCATGGTCGAGCACGCTGACCCGCACACGATCGCCAACCGGCTCGACGCGCACCTCGACCTGGGCCTCCGCCGGCGAGAACTTGGCGGCATTGGAGAGCAGATTGCTCATCACCTGCTGCAGACGCATGGCATCGACAGTGACCTGCGCCTCATCCATCCGCGCCGTCATGGCATAGAGCACATTGAACTGATCCGCGTAGGCCTGGTTGGACTCGATCGCCTGTTCGATCAACGGCATCAACGGCTGCGCTTCCATCTCGAAGTTCATCTTGCCGGCGACGAGCTTTTCCATGTCGAGCAGATCGTTGATCAGCAGGATCAGGCGCTGCGCGTTGTTGTGTGCCACCGAAAGCATCGACCGCATGGCTTCGGGCGGCTGACCGAGCGCACCGCCCTGAATCAACCCCAGGGAACCGGAAATCGAGGTCAGCGGCGTACGCAGCTCGTGACTGACGGTGGAGATGAACTCGCCCTTCAGGCGCTCGTTGCGCTTGCGTTCGGTGACATCGTGCAGGAAGCCGTGCCATAGCGTACCGCCATCGAGCTCCCGCTCGGGCACCGACTGCCCCGCCAGCCAGATGAAACCGCCGTCTGCTTTGCGAACGCGATACTCGGCATGCCAGGGCGTCAGATTGACACGCGACTCCCGAATCGATGCCGATAGCGCATCCAGGTCTTCCTTGAAGACGAGGTCGAAGACCGGCATGGCACTTTTGGCTGCTTCCTGCGGCGTGATGCCGTAGAACGTCTCTATCGCATCGCTGGCATACGGGAAAGAGGGGTTACCTTCGGCGTCCTCGCGATACTGATAGATAAGGCCAGGCGTCTGCGAAGCAATCTTGGTCAAGCGCCGATTGAGCTCCTCTCGGGCTCGCGACTCCTTCCAGCGCATCAGCGTTGCGCCGATCCAGCGCGCCAGCAAACGCACGAACTCCCGGTCCACTTCGTCAAACGCGCGCCCGCGGGGGCGATCGCTGCTGAAGGCCAGCGCGCCGTAGCGCTGGCCGTGAACCCAGATCGGCGCACCGATATAACTGCGCAACGCGTAGCGCAGGCGACAGCGATGCTCGCCCAGCCCGTCCTTGTCGGCATCGTCGAAAGCCACCACATCATCGCTGGCCATCGTCAGCTCACAGAAGGTATCGCTGGTGGCCAGATGCTGGCCAGCCTCGAAACGCTGATCGGGCGAGTAGGCAGCCTCGATCAGGTAGTCCTCCCCCTCGATCCGGTTGGCCACCGCAAAAGGTATGTCGAGATGCGCCGCGCCCGCCTGCAACGCACTCTCCACCAGTCGCTGGAAGGACGTCTCCTGCAGCGCCGCGATATCGTTGAGCGTCTGCAGCGTATCCTTCTGCATGGCGAGCCGCTGGTTGAGCGACTCCAGCGTGCGCTTCTGGGTTTCGAGGCGCTGCTGATGGGCCAGCATATTCGCGCGCGTTACCCGCCGCGTGCCCCACAGCAGCAGCAGCAGGCAGGCCTCGGCGATCAACCAAGCCAACCCCCAGCGCAGCCAAGTGTTCACAATCATGCCGTCACGCGCGGCGAGCTGCGCGGTAATATCGCTCCAGATCGCCACGGCCGCGACCGGTGGCGACCCGGACAGCTCAGCCGAAACGAATGGGATCAGCGTCAGTAGATAGTGGCGACCCTCGTCGCCTTCGACCACGGCATGGCGGGAGTGCATCTCGGCTGTGGTGCTGCCGTGTGCTGAGTCAGAGTGATCGGTCCCGTCCTCCCTCATCTCGAGGCGGTCGCGCTCGGGCTCCCGGCTCAGTGCAGCCAGCGTCGACAGCCAATTCTCGACCCGCGCCTGGGACGCTTGGTCGATCTGCCAGCGGGTTTCGTCGGTCAGCCCCGGATCGCGCGAGAGGAGCGCCACACCGCTCTGGAGCCGTGTCGCCAGCGACTCGACATCGGGCAGCAGCCCCATTTCCACCTCGAGCAACCCGACGATCCGCTCCTCGCCCTCTTCGTCCCCCGGGCCGAATATCGGCGCTACCCCGGCCGTCGTGGCGCGTTCACCGTCATACTCGATGCCATGTTGCGACCGTTGGCGCTGGACGCTTTCACGCAGTAGCCGGCTGCCGTCATGACGGGGCTCTTCCAGCGCGCCAGGCGGTTCCAGGCTCAAGAACGGCACGATGCCATCGTCACGCCGCAGGAACAGGTTGAGCTCGAGCGCACCACCGGCACGCACCGCCTGCCAGTAGGGCGCGAGATTCTCGCGCAGCTGCTCCCGCAGCGCCGCGCGTTCCGCAGGTGCCTCGATCGACAGCGCCCGATCGAGCAGCGAGCCGGCGAGCGGGTCGGCGGCCAGCGTCGAGGCAATCGTCTGCGTCCGACGCTCGAATCCCGCCCGTGTCGCCTTAACCGTGATGCCCTGCTCCTGGGACTGGAAAGCGAGATCCCGCGCGAACGCTTCGCGGTCATTGTGCAGCGCCTCCAGCAGCATCCAGCCGAAGAACAGCGTCAACAGACCGCTCCCCAGCAGAATCAGCAACGTCGGCAAACGCGAATGGTTCAATGCAAGCCCCCTCATGACGATACGGCAGAGACCGGGCCCCAACTTTGGCCCACACCTTTTCATGAGGGTAACTCATACTGAGCGGTTAAAATCAGCGAATAGACCGAGAACCGACCCACTGACAGGCGAATTGCCAGGCGGCGCGACCGCTGCGCACGCCGCGTAGGGTCGCGTAGCGAATCGCCTCGCCCCGCGCCGCCTCGCTCCAGGCGGCTTCGCCCCCCAGATGCGCGACCCAGTGCTGGCAGGTCTCCAGAAAGGCCTGCTGATCGAAAGGGTGGAACGCCAGCCATAGCCCGAAGCGGTCGGACAATGAGATTTTCTCCTCGACCGCATCGCCGTGATGCAGTTCGCCGTCGACCAGCTGGGTTGCCTGATTATCCGACATCGACTCCGGCAGCAGATGACGCCGGTTGGACGTCGCGTAGAGCAGCACATTGTCCGGCGGGCCGGTCAGGGTACCGTCCAGCACGCTCTTGAGTGCCTTGTAGGCGTCATCGCTGCCCTCGAACGAGAGATCGTCGCAGTAGACCACGAAGCGCTGTGGTTGACCGCGCAGGCGCTGCACCAACACCGGCAGCGCTACCAGATCGTGGCGATCCACCTGGATCAGGCGCAGCCCCTCACCGGACAGCGTGTTGAGCAAGGCACGTACCATCGACGATTTGCCGCTGCCGCGCGCGCCCCATAGCAGCGCATGGTTGGCCGGGTACCCCTGCAGAAAGGCGCGCGTGTTGTCGAGCAGCGCCGCCTTCTGTCGCTCCACGCCAAGCAGGTCGTCCAGCGTCACCGCATCCCGGGGTTGCACGGGGACCAACTGCCCGCCCAATGGGTGCGACTGCCAGAGCGCCGCCACGTCGTGCCGCCAGTCGACCGCAGGCGGTTGCTCCGGCAACCAGCGCTCCACACGGTCCAGCAGACGCCCCAGTCGTTGCGCCAGATCCTCATCCATCATCCACTCCTTGCAGGCTACCCCGCCGGCCCCGGGCGCAGCGGAAAATTGTCCAGAACCGCCTATCTTGTGACGCCTGGCACGCCGGGTCCAGCCGTCGTGTTCCCCATCGGGGACACGGACGCTTGATGATCCGGTCATCAATCTTCGACCAAGGTATCGGCTCGGGCGCTTGGTTAGAGCGCTATCCTTCAGATTCGACTCGCGTAGGGCCCCGCTGTCGGATACCGCGCCGCGCTGCCCTTCCCCCCATTACGCACAAGGACATGCTCCATGCCCAGTATCGTCATCACCGGCGCCGGCTCCGGCATCGGCCGCGTCACCGCCCGTCGCTTTCTCGACGCCGGCTGGCAGGTCGGCCTGATCGGGCGTCGAGAAGCCGCGCTCCAGGAAACGGCAGACCACCATGAGGCGGCGCTGATCCTGCCCTGCGATGTGACCGATGCTGCCCAGGTCGAGGCGCGTTTCTCGCAGGCCGCGCAGCAGTGGGGGCGCCTGGATGCCCTGTTCAACAATGCCGGACGCAATGTCGCCACCGGCATGATCGACGAGATTTCGCTGGAAGAGTGGAAAAGCATTCTCGACGTCAACGTCTCCGGCATGTTCCTCGCCGCGCGCGCTGCCTTCCGCCAGATGCGGACTCAAACGCCTTGCGGCGGCCGCATCATCAACAACGGCTCGATTTCGGCACACGCCCCGCGCTACGGTTCGTCACCCTATACCACCACCAAGCACGCGGTGACGGGGTTGACCAAATCGCTCTCGCTGGACGGGCGCGCGTTCAGCATCGCCTGCGGCCAGATCGATATCGGCAACGCTCTGACCGAGATGGCCGAAGCGATGACCCAGGGCGTGCCCCAGGCAGACGGCCACATCGCCGTGGAGCCGGTGATGGATGCCTCGCACGTCGCCGAGCAGGTGCTGGCGATGGCAAATCTGCCGCTGGAGGTCAACGCCCAGTTCGTCACCCTGATGGCCAGCGCCATGCCCTTCGTCGGCCGCGGCTGACCCCCGCCAGCCTCGGTGGAAATCGCTACCGGGGTCGCTCGCCGCGCGGTATCATGCTGTCCGTTCTGCTCGCGCCGCCCGGCGCGGGCTTGTCTGCCCTCTCGCTCATCGATATCACGGCCCGAGCCCCCCCGCCCGCGAACCGCCGTCTGCCGATTCTCCGGAGCCCTCATGTTGCCCCGTTTTCGTCTCTATGCCGTGTTGCTCCCGGCAATGCTGCTTGGTGGCTGTCTCGCGCTACCGCAGGTCGGCATCATGCTCGGCCGCATCGCGCTATCGTCGCTGGGCGTCGAGGATGTGCGTATCGGCAATTACCACTTCTCGCCCGGATTGGAAGGCATCGACGAACGCTCGTTGTTAAGTTCCGGGCTTGCGCTCGCCGGCCTGCCGGTCAACCTCGATCTGCCGCTGGCACTGACACTGCCCGCCGGCCTACCGGAGATCGAGCTGCAGGGCTTCGACTGGCAGCTCGAGGTGCCCGGTGCCGAGTCGAGCGCGGGCCAGATCGACCAGCTCATCGCGCTGCAGGGAGGCGAGCCGGTAACGGTCACGCTGCCGGTCGCGCTCCATCCCGCTGGCAGCGACGCGCTGGCGACGCAGGCCGAACGCGTCTCGTCGCTTCTCTCGCTGGCACGAATGCTCAGCCGAACCGGCGAACTGCCGCCGGGCAGTCAGCTGTCGCTGACGCCGGCGCTACCGACCGCGCTCGCCGGTTTCGTCACCGCCCCCACGCTGAGATTGGAGATCGGTGCTGACGACGAGACGGCAACCCGTCGCGAGCCCGGTGCTCAGACCGGCACTCAGGCCGATACTCATGTCGGACCCGACACTGACACCGAGACGAAAATACCGCCAGCGGCGGCGACATCTTGACCCCCTCGTCGTGCCGGGTATCTTGAGCGGACCCCAACGCTTGAGCAGCGCTCGGAGAGACTCGCCACCAAGCGAAACAAAGACCGGCGCGAGACCGGTTTCAACGGCGAGCGACGCTATTCACGATCGAGCAGAATCGGAGACCTTCATGTCAGCAAGACCTTCCAAACGGCTAGTCGGCGTTCTCGGCCTCGCCGCGTTGATCAGTGCCTGCAGCACCTCGCCGCTGGGGCGCAACCAGCTGGCGTTCTATTCCGACGACGAGCTGGCGCAGATGGGCCAGCAGAGCTTCGCCCAGTACGAACAGGAATTGCAGACCGTCGGTGGTGCCCGGGCCAGCTATGTACAGTGCGTGGCCGATGCCATCACCGCCCAGGTACCCGCCAGCCAAGGCATCGACAAGTGGGAAGTGAAGCTTTTCCAGGACGATACCGCCAACGCCTTCGCCCTGCCGGGCGGCTATATCGGCGTCAACACCGGCCTGCTCGATGTGGCCACCAATCAGGACCAGCTCGCGGCCGTCATCGGCCATGAAGTCGGCCACGTTCTGGCGCACCATGCCAACGAACGCGTCTCCACCCAGGCGGCTACGCAGACCGGGCTATCGGTGCTGCAGACCGCTGCCGGCCTCGGCGGTGCCGGCGGCGATCAGCTGATGGGGCTGCTCGGGGCGGGCGCGCAGTACGGGGTCATCCTGCCCTTCTCGCGCAAGCAGGAGTCGGAAGCGGATCTGGTCGGGCTCGACCTGATGGCCGACGCCGGCTTCGACCCCAACGCCAGCATTACCCTGTGGCAGAACATGTCGGCCAACAGCCAGGGCGAGCCGCCGGCATGGATGTCGACCCACCCGAGCAACGCGCAGCGCATGGAAGGCCTGCACAACCGACTGGAAGAAGCCGAGCCCCGCTACGAAGAGGCTCGCGCCAACGGCATTCGCCCCAACTGCAAGGCCTGAGGTCTCGCCCCGCCTTCCCTCGCCCCGCTATCGCGCCAGCCGTTAGCGATGGCCGGTAGCATCAACCGATAGCGGCAGGCCGATGGAACGACGCGCACCAGGTTGCGCGAGAAGGTAGCACCAGATAGCGGCAAGAAGCCCGCCCCGGTCGACGATCGGGGCGGGCTTCTTGTCTATCGGCACAGCACCGGAGGGGCAGCGAACGGGTATCCCGTGTGACGCTCGGCGCTCACCTGTCAGTCAGAGCTCGCGGCGCAAGGCCTCGCGCAGCGGCGCCGTCTCCGGGCGCACACCGCGCCACAGCAGAAAGGATTCCGCCGCCTGCTCGATCAGCATGCCGAGACCGTCCACGGTCCGCGCGCCCCGCTCGGCCGCCCAGCGCAGGAACACCGTGGGTTCGGCCGCGTACATCATGTCGTAGGCTAGCGCCCGATCGGCGAACACGTCGTCCGGCAGCGGCGGCAAATCGCCGGCGAGACTGGCGCTGGTGCCGTTGACGACCAGCTCGAACGGCCCGGACACCTCGGCGAAGCCACAGCCACGGACGTCGCCCCGTTCAGCGAACAGCGCCGCCAGCGCCTCGGCCCGCGCCACGGTACGGTTGGCGATCACCACCGACCCGACGCCGGCCTCGAGCAGCGGCTCGATCACCCCACGAACGGCGCCCCCGGCGCCCAATATCAGCACACGTGCGCCAGCCAGCGGCGAGGCATGTGCCTGCAGGTCGCGCACCAACCCCACGCCGTCGGTGGTATCGCCATACAGACGGCCATCGTCACCCACCTGCAACGTATTCACCGCCCCGGCAAGACGCGCGCGCGGACTCAGCACCTCGGCCAACGCGAAGGCCTCCTGCTTGAACGGCACGGTCACGTTGGCACCGCGACCGCCGGCCGCGACAAAGGCCTGCCAGGCGCCGGCGAAGTCCTCCACCGGCGCCTCGATCGCCTCGTAGCGCATCGCCTGACCGGTCTGTTCGGCAAAGGCGGCGTGGATCCGGGGCGACTTGGAGTGGCCGATGGGGTTGCCGAAAACGGCGTAGCGATCACTCATCGGGGTAACTGTGCCTCCGTGGCGTTCAACCAGTCATGGGGTTCGAGGAAGGCCGACAGGCGAGCCTCCTCGCTGCCTTCGGCCGGGGCCCACTGATACTGCCAGCGCGCCATCGGCGGCATCGACATCAGAATCGACTCGGTGCGGCCGCCGCTCTGCAGGCCGAACAGGGTACCGCGGTCCCAGACCAGATTGAACTCGACGTAACGCCCGCGGCGATAGGACTGAAACTCGCGCTCCCGCTCGCCGTAGGGCGTATCGCGGCGACGCTCGGCGATCGGCGTCAGCGCCTTGATGAAGCTGTCGCCGACCGACCGCTGGAAGGCAAAGCACTGCTCGAACGACCACTCGTTGAGATCGTCGAAGAACAGCCCGCCCACACCACGCGTCTCGTCACGATGCTTGAGGTAGAAATAGTCGTCGCACCACGCCTTGAAGCGCGGATAGACCGACTCGCCGAAGGGATCGCAGGCAGCCTTCGCGACCCGATGCCAGTCGAGCACGTCCTCGAGATACGGATAGTACGGGGTCAGGTCGTAGCCGCCACCGAACCACCACACCGGCGCCTCGCCCTCTTTGTCGGCAATGAAGAAGCGGACATTGCCATGGGAGGTGGGCACATGCGGGTTACGCGGATGCAGGACCCAGGAGACGCCGACCGCATGGAAACTGCGCCCGGCCAACTCCGGGCGCGCCGCCGTCGCCGAGGCCGGTAGCTGGGCGCCGAAGACATGCGAAAAATTCACGCCGCCCTTCTCGAACAGCGCTCCTTCTTCGATCACGCGCGAACGGCCGCCACCACCTTCGGCGCGCTCCCAGCTCTCTTCGCGAAACGTCTGCCCGCCGTCGAGGCGAGCCAGCGAGTCGCAGAGATGATCCTGCAGAGTCAGCAGATAGTCTTTGACGCGTTCGAGATGCGGATGGGCCACGGTAACGTCCCTCGGTTGACGGCGGAGTGACTGGCGCTTAGGCGCGCAGGATTCGATTGGTCATGAGATCGCGAATGGTACTGGGACGGTCGCGCCCGCCCAGCGGCCCTTCGACAACGGCCTCCAGGCGGTCGCCAAAGGTGGCACGAACCTCCGCGGCGCTCATCGCTGCCGGCTCGCCGGCCCGATTGGCGGAGGTCGAGACCAGCGGTCCGCCCCAGGCGGCACAGAGCGACTGCACCAGCGGATGGTCGCTGACGCGCACGGCCAGCGTCGGATGCGCACCACGCAGCAGGGGAAGCGCGCGGCCGTTGTCGGGGATCAACCAGGTGTTGGGGCCGGGCCAGGAGGCGCGAAGTCGGGCCATGGCGGCCTCGTCGACGCCCTCGAGCCAGGGCATGAGCTGGGCGATGTCGCCGGCAATCAGGATCAGCCCCTTTTCGCTGGCCCGCCCCTTGAGCGCGATGAGCGCGGCCAGGGCACGCTCGTCGTCCGGATCGCAGCCCAGCCCCCACACGCCCTCCGTGGGATAGGCGATGATGCCACCGGCGCGCAGGGCCACTGTCGCGGCCGAAAAATCCTGCATGACGCTCTCTCCCTCGCGAACGGCTCTCTATCTCGCGGTCTCTCAGCCGCATCTTGCGGTCGCTCAGCCGCGTTACGTTGGCGTCATATTAACACGCCGATTCCCACCGGGGCCGTGCCCCAGCGTCGCACCGGCGCGCACCCTCATCGTGTTCGAGACGACAGCAAGATCGCGACGGGAGGCTGGCGCGCTCGCCGGCGGGTCACCATAGTGAATGCGATTGTCTCTTCCTACCCCAGGAGTTGCCCATGCCGCGTCTGTCGCTTTCGCGCCGTTTGATTCCCCTGACGCTCGCCGCCGGGCTGAGCGCCTGTGCCCAGCAGCCCACCCAGCCCTCGCCCGAGGCGCAGACGCTCTCCGACGAGCTGGTCATGGCAACGGTCTGGATGCAGAGCGCGGGGGAGTATGCCGCGCTGAGCCATCAGGCCTTTCACCTGGCACGTCTCAACCTGGATCGCGCGCTCGCCGCATCAGACCGCCCGGCACAGCCACCGGCGATCATTGTCGATGTCGACGAAACCGTGCTCGACAACACACCCTACGAGGCGTGGCTGATCGATAGCGGCGAAAACTACGCAAGCGACAGCTGGCGAGCGTGGGTCGAAACCGCCAGCGCCGAGCCCATGCCCGGGGCCCGGGCATTCCTCGATGACGTCGCGGCGAGCGGGGTGGAGGTGTTCTATGTCACCAATCGCAAGGTCGAGGAGCAGGCGGCCACACTGCGCAATCTCGCCCGGGTGGGCTTTCCTAACGCCGATGCCGAGCACCTGCTGCCGCGCACGGCGCGCAGCGACAAGACCGCCCGCCGCCAGCGTGTGGCACAGTCGCACTGGGTCATTCTGCTGATGGGCGACAATCTGGGCGACTTTTCCACCGGGTTCGATCGCGAGACCGCACAGGCGCGACGCGCCGCGGTCAACGCTCGCGCCGAAGCGTTCGGCAGCCGCTACATCGTGCTGCCCAACCCAACCTACGGGGCCTGGGAAGGAGCGCTCTACGAAGGTGATTTCAGTGTGAGCGACGAGGCAAAGTCCCGCGCCCGGCGGGCACATCTGAGACGCTGGCAGGGGCCAACAGCGCCCTGACCCGCGCGACCGGTCAGCCGATAGCTCGTCTTTCGGCCAACGGACAAGAACGCTCAGCGTCAGCGACCGCGTCGCACCCAGCCGCCGGCAGCCTGCGCCACGCGCCCCTCGAGTTCCAGCTCCAGCAGTTCGAGCTGGAGTTCTGCGACCGAGCGCCCCGTCTGATCGACCAGCAGATCCAGCGGCGTCGGGGCATCACTCAAGGCCGCCAGCAGCGGCGATGACGGCGCCGCGGCCTGGTCGGCCTTCATCGCTGGCGCCTTGGCGCCCTCGCCCACCGCGCCGAGCGGCGCCCGCGTCGCTTCAGGGGGCACCGGCGTCTGCCATGCCCCCAGTTCCTCGAGCATATCGTCGACATCGCGCACCAGGGCCGCCTCGCCCTGTCGAATCAACCGCAGGCAGCCGCTGGCCTGCGGGTTGTGGATCGACCCGGGCAGTGCGAAGACCTCCCGCCCCTGTTCGAGGGCCAATCGCGCGCTGACCAGCGAACCGCTCTTCTCCGCCGCCTCGACGATCAGCACGCCCTGGGCGAGCCCGGTGATCAGGCGATTGCGCCGCGGAAAGAAACGCGGATGCGCCCGTGTCGCCGGCGGGTGCTCCGACAGCAACAGCCCCTGGCCGGCGAGGATCTCGCGGTAGAGCCCGGCATGACGCGGCGGATAGATGACATCGACCCCACAGCCCAGCACCCCGATCGTGGCACCGCCAGCCTGCAGGGCAGCCCATTGCGCGGCACCGTCGATCCCCAGCGCCATGCCACTGGCGATACCGAAACCGCGCGCGACCAGCGCCCGGGAGAAAGCCGCCGCATTATCCTGCCCTTCTCGTGTCGGCCGCCGTGTGCCAACCATCGCCATGGCTGGCAGCCCCAGCACCTCGAGATCGCCTTTGGCCCACAACAGCGTCGGCGGATCGGGCAGCTGATCCAGCAACGCCGGCCAGGCAGGGTGGCCCGGGTGCAGCAGATGATGACGCCGGTCCGCGGCCTCCCACTCGAGCCCCGCGTCCACTGCCGCCGCCAGCGGGCTACGCGAGGGGTGATCGAGCCACAGGCGCAAGGGCTGAGCCAGGTGGGATGGCAGTGCCGCCAGCCACCCCTGGGGCCAGACCGGCTCGCCGGACACCTGCCAGCGCCGGATCAGCGGGGCCAGTCGCGCCGGCCCCAGCCCGGGCAGTGCCTGCAACGCCAACCAGTCGCGCGTGGTCAGCGACATCGCGTTTCCCCCGACCGCAGCCCGTTCATGGTGTAACCAGCCGATCGCCGACGACCAACGCCTGCGAGGCGCGCATCACCAGGGCATAGCTGAGATGCTCGAAGACGCGGAAGATCATCACCGCGCCGGCTTCGGTATCCGGCAACGTCACCCAGTCGTCCTGCGTCTCGTCGTGGACGCGCTCGCCCTGATGCATCACCGTCAGCACATGGCCGGTCTCGAGGCCGCCTGCCGCCCCCTGATCGATCGCGATCACGTCATGACGACCGATAAAACGCACGCCCGCCGGCACCGACAGAATCGTGGCCTCCACCGCCAGGGGCGGGGGACGCGGCAGAAAGCGCGTGGTGATGCCGCCTTCATCGAGCGCCAGCAGATAGTCGCCGCTACGGATCTCCTCGGCGGCATCGAGCACCACGAGCTCGGCGATGTCGCCGTCACGCCGCCGCACGCGCACATGGCCGAGACGGTGCAGTTCGAGCCCTTCGGCGCGCGCATCCAGGCGACGGTAGTCGGTGGCCGGCCGGTAGACACCTAGTTGGGCGCCGGATGCCGGCAGCTCGCCACGCGCGTAGAGCGTATCCCCGGCGCCGCTCAGCAGACGCTGCCCGCTCCCCGCGAGGACGGTTGGCGCGTTATCCAGCTGTGCCGGATCGACAATCTGATAGGCATCCAGAAAGACACGAACGCGATCGAGTGGCAGGCTCGGAACCGCCTCCCGCTGCGGTGCGCGGCGCATCTCGGGCGAGAGTCTGACGACCGCGCCCGGGCCGCGTTCGAGGTGGAGCCCCGGGGCACCACGCGCATCCGTATCGAGGCGGATCACGTCGCCCGGATAGAGCCGCGACGGCGCATCGAGCTGCGGGTTGCGCCGCCACAGGCGCTGCCACTGCCAGGGCGCGTCGAGATAGCGGGCAGCGATCCCCCACAGGGTATCGCCGGGCTGCACCGTATAGCTGACCGGCGCCTCGTCGCGCACCGCCTGCGCCGAGGCCTGCATCGGCAGCGCACCCAGCAAAGCCAGCCCGAGGCCGGCCAGTGCCGTGCGACAGCGGCGCGCGCCGGCTCGGCCATCGCGGCAGAGAGTCATCGTCATCGAGAGTTCCAGACACGGGGTATCCCAAGATAGATCGGCCTCCGCCGTCAGGACTTGAATCTCCCTGAGCTCAGGCGCTCCCGCACCGCTGGCCACGTCCGCCATCCGCTCGCGCGGTTCCCTTCCTCCGTGCCAGCGCCCGCCACGCGTGGCCAGCGGCGTGGCACTTCAAGCACGACAGCGGTTTTCCCGCCGCCTCGGGCACACTACAATAGCGGTCAACACGTCACTCATGCCGACAGGCACCCCATACGCTATGGCCATCAGAACGATTCTTGAATACCCCGATCCGCGTCTACGCAACAAGGCGGCGCCGGTCGAAAAGGTCGACGACGAGATCCGCTCGCTGGTCGACGACATGATCGAGACCATGTACGACGCTTCCGGCATCGGCCTGGCCGCGACCCAGATCGACGTTCACCAGCGCGTGATCGTCATGGACGTCAGCGATGACCGCAGCTCGCCGCTGGTGCTGATCAATCCCAGCTACGAGCCACTCGACGACGAGCGCCAGCCGCTGCAGGAAGGTTGCCTGTCGATTCCCGACTATTACGCCGAAGTGCCGCGTGCGCTGCGCGTGCACCTCAAGGCGACCGATCGCGACGGCAACGACTACGAGCTCGACGCCGACGGTCTGCTCGCGCACTGCATCCAGCACGAGTGCGATCACCTCGAGGGCGTGCTCTTCGTCGACTACCTGTCGCCGCTCAAGCGCGACCGCGTGCTGAAAAAGATGCAGAAGCGCCATCGGCAGGGTCAGGACGCCTGATCCCTAGCCCCTGCTTGTATCCGGATTCCCGAGGCCGGCCGTCACCGCGACGCCGGCCTCGCGTCATTCATCGGCAGCCTTTGACTGCCCCAGCCAGGAACGCTCCCGCATGAGCCAACCGCTGCGCATCCTTTTCGCGGGCACGCCCGACTTCGCCGCCGAGAGTCTCCGTGCGCTGCTGTCGTCCCGGCATCAGGTCATCGGTGTCTACACCCAGCCGGACCGACCCGCCGGTCGCGGTCGCAAGCTCACGCCGAGTCCGGTCAAGCGCCTCGCGCTAGAACACGCTCTGCCGGTCGAGACACCGGCCAGCCTCAAGGACGCCGACGCCCAGCAGCGCCTGGCCGCGTTCGACGCCGACGTGATGATCGTCGTGGCCTACGGGCTATTGCTGCCCCAGGCGGTACTCGACACGCCGCGCCTCGGCTGCCTCAACGTGCACGCTTCGCTGCTGCCTCGCTGGCGCGGTGCGGCGCCGATCCAGCGCGCCATCGAAGCCGGCGACGCCGAGAGCGGTATCACGCTGATGCAGATGGATGCCGGGCTGGACACCGGCGACATGCTGCTGATCCGGCGCACGCCGATCGAGGAGCGCACCACCGGCGGCGAGCTGCATGACCGCCTGGCCACGCTCGGCGGCGAAACGCTGACCGCCGGGCTCGACACCCTTGCCACCGGCGAGCTGACGGCGACCCCGCAACCCGACAGCGGCGTCACCTACGCCAGCAAGCTCTCTAAAGCCGAAGCCGAGCTCGACTTCACGCAGCCGGCCGACGTGCTGGCGCGGCGCATTCGCGCGTTCAACCCCTGGCCGGTGGCCTGGACCCGCCTGGGCGAGGAAACCCTGCGGCTCTGGTTCGCCACCCCGGAGACGGAGGCCCACGGCGACACCGCGGCCCACGCCTCGCAGCCGGGCACGCTGCTCGCCCCGGCCAGCGATGCCCTGCGCATCGCCTGCGGCGCGGACGGCCGCGAGGTCCTGCGGGTCAGCCAGCTGCAGATGCCCGGCGGCAAACCGCTTGCCGCGCGCGATCTGCTCAACGCCAACCCGCCACGGCTGAGTGCCGGGCAACGACTCGGCGCAACCGGGGAGACCGCATCATGAGCCGCAAGAACGACGCCCGCGCCACTGCTGCACGCCTGTTGGTCCCGGTCATTACCGGCCAGGGGTCGCTCGCCGGTCTCGACGGTGACCTCGCCGCCTGCGGCGTTGCCGAGCGAGACCGCGGCTTCGTCAAGGCGCTCTGTTTTGGCGTCTGCCGCACCTTTCCGCGTCTCGAGGCGCTCAGCGGCGAGCTGCTGCGCGAGCCGTTCAAGCGCCGCGATAGCGACGTTCAAGCGCTTTTGCTGTTGGGGCTCTATCAGCTACTGCACATGCGCGTGCCGCCGCACGCCGCCGTCAGCGAAACCGCGGGCGCCGCACGCGCCCTGGGCAAGGCGTGGGCGACGCGAGTGCTCAACGGCTGTCTGCGCCGCTTCCAGCGCGAGTCGGTCGCGCTGCAGGGCAAGGTCGACCGGGACCCGCCGGTGGCGCTGTGGCACCCTGCCTGGCTGCTGCGCGAGCTGCGCGACGCCTGGCCGGACGAGTGGCGCGCCATCGCCGAGGCCAATAACGAACCCGGGCCGATGACGCTTCGCGTCAACGCGCGTCGCATCACGCGGGATGCCTATCTCGCGCAACTCGGCGAGGCCGGGATCGCGGCCGACCCCTGCCGCCTCTCCCACGACGGCATCCAGCTGCAGGCGGCCTGCGACGTGCGCCAGCTGCCCGGCTTCGATCGCGGCGAGATCAGCGTTCAGGATGAAGCCGCCCAGCTCTGTGCCGAACTCCTCGCGCCGGCGCTCGCCGAGCCCGCCGGTGCCCGGGTACTGGATACCTGCAGCGCGCCGGGTGGCAAGAGCGCCCATCTGCTCGAGCGCTTCTCGATCGACTTGACGGCGCTGGATGTCGACGCCGCGCGCCTCGCCCGGGTCCGCGATACGCTGGCCCGTCTGGATCTCACCGCCCAGCTACACGCCTGCGATGCCGCCGATCCCGACGGGGACTGGTGGGACGGCACCCCGTTCGATGTCATTCTGCTCGACGCGCCCTGCTCCGGCACCGGTGTCATCCGGCGTCATCCGGACATCAAGCTGTCGCGGCGATACAGCGATATCGCCGAGCTGGCCGCCCTGCAGTCGCGCCTGCTCGATGCCGCCTGGGCCAGGCTGGCGCCCGGCGGCACCCTGCTCTATGCCACCTGCTCGGTACTGCCGGCCGAGAATGCCGAGCAGATCGAGGCGTTCCTGGCCCGCACGCCGGACGCCACCGCCGACCTGCCGCCGAATCTGTCCTGGGGCGCCGTTGCCGGTGCCGGTCGCCAGCTGCTGCCGACACGGGAAGGGCCGGATGGCTTCTTTTACGCGCGTCTGCACAAGTCGACCTAGACGACATCTCGCCAGGTGCGGACGGCAATCGCCTGCGCCGCTTGCGCCATCCCGACCGGCCTTCGATACTGAGACATCACGATAACTCGGTTTGAGGAAGGTCGGCCGTGGCAGATTACGACGTGCTCGATCGCGGTGTTCGCCGCGAACCGCAACTCGCCCCGCTCTCGCTCGACGGCGTTGCCGCCGACAGTGCGCTGATCGTGGTCGACGTGCAGCCGGACTTCATGCCCGGTGGTGCCCTGGCCTGCCGCGAAGGCGACGAGATTCTCGCCGGTCTTGAGTGGCTGCTTGCCCAACGCGCCTTCGGCCATGTCGTGGCCACCCAGGACTGGCACCCCGCCGGGCATGTATCGTTCGCCTCCCGCCATCCGCCGCATCAGCCCTTCGAGGCGATCGACCTCTACGGACATAGCCAGACCCTGTGGCCGGACCACTGCGTGCAGCGCTCGGAAGGCGCGGCACTGCATCCTGCCATCGACTGGTCGAGCTGCGACCTGATCCTGCGCAAGGGCACCGACCCGCGCGTCGACTCCTACAGCGCCTTCCGCAACAATCACGGCCCCGGCGGCCACCGCCCCGCGACCGGCCTGGCAGGCTGGCTACGCGACCGCCATGTCACCGATGTCTATGTCTGCGGACTGGCACGCGACGTATGCGTGCTGTGGAGCGCCGAAGACGCGGTTGCAGCCGGCTTCCATACCCATTTCCTATGGCCGCTGACGCGCCCCGTCACCTTCGACACCGACGAGGATACCCGCGCACGGCTCACCGAACTGGGCGTCGAGATCGTCGATGCCTGACATCACACGCCCCCAGGAAGATCGGGCGTTTTTCCGTCGAAAGGAGTGCCACCATGAGCGACCACGTCTACAAGCAGATCGAACTGACCGGCTCCTCGCCCACCAGTATCGAGGACGCCGTGCAGAATGCGCTGACCAAGGCCGGCAAGACCCTGCATGGCATGCGCTGGTTCGAGGTCACGGAGACCCGCGGCCATCTCGAGAATGACCGCCTGGCCCACTGGCAGGTGACCATCAAGGTGGGCGTGACGCTCGACTGACCCGCCACGCGGTACCGCGAGCCAGCGCCCGCCGCGAGGCTCGCGGTACTGTCATTCCCACCCCCCGGTGGGTATCCTTCGCGCCAAATTGCGTGCAAGATGCGCCGAAGACAGCGCGCGACGCTCCCCCTGTTTCCGTGACGGTTTGGCATGAAAATCATCATTCTGGGCGCCGGCCAGGTCGGCGGCACACTGGCCGAGCACTTGGCCCACGAAGAGAACGACATCACCGTTGTCGACATCGACGAAGAGCGGCTGCGAGAGCTGCAGAACCGTCTCGATATCCGCACGGTGATCGGCACCGCGTCCTATCCCAACATCCTGCGTCAGGCCGGTGGGGAAGATGCCGACATGTTGATCGCGGTGACCAGCTCCGACGAGATCAACATGGTCGCCTGTCAGGTCTCGCACACCCTGTTCCGCACCCCGACGAAAATCGGTCGCGTGCGTTCGACCGCCTACCTGACCCGCAAGAGCCTGTTCTCCAACGACGCCATCCCCGTCGACGTGCTGATCAGCCCGGAACAGGTGGTGACCGACCATATCCGGCGCCTGATCGAGTACCCCGGCGCCCTGCAGGTGCTGGACTTCGCGGGCGGCCTGGCCCAGCTGGTCGCCGTCAAGGCGTACTACGGTGGCCCGCTGGTCGGGCAGGAGCTCGGCTTCCTGCGCCGCCACATGCCGGATATCGATACTCGTGTCGCCGCCATCTACCGCCGCGACCGGCCGATGATCCCCAAGGGCGATACCATCATCGAGGCCGACGACGAGGTATTCTTCATCGCCGCGCGCAAGGATATCCGCACGGTGATGGGCGAGCTGCGCAAGGTCGACCGCGATTTTCGCCGCGTCCTGATCGCCGGCGGCGGCAACATCGGCGAACGCCTGGCCGAGACGCTCGAGCACAAGCATCAGGTCAAGATCATCGAACATGACCTGCACCGCTGCGGCACGCTCTCCGAAAAGCTGGACCGCACCGTCGTGCTGCATGGTAGCGCCACCAGCAAGCGGCTGATGCTCGAGGAGAACATCGAGGACTGCGACATCTACTGTGCGCTGACCAACGACGACGAGGTCAACATCATGTCGTCGATGCTGGCCAAGCGCCTGGGCGCCAAGAAAGTGCTGACGCTGATCAACAATGCCGCCTATGTCGACCTGGTCCAGGGCGGCGAGATCGACATTGCCATCTCGCCGCAGCAGGCAACCATCGGCAGCCTGCTGACCCACGTGCGCCGCGGCGATATCGTCAACGTCCACTCGCTGCGACGCGGCGCTGCCGAGGCGATCGAGGCGATCGCCCATGGCGACCGGCGCTCCTCCCGCGTGGTCGGCCGTACCATCAGCGAAGTCGACCTGCCCAGCGGCACCAGCATCGGCGCCATCGTTCGCGGGCGAGAGGTTCTGATCGCGCACGACGACGTGATGATCGAGAGCGGCGACCACCTGATCCTGTTCGTGATCGACAAACGCCGGATTCGCGACGTCGAGCGTCTGTTCCAGGTCGGCCTGACCTTCTTCTGATGCCCCATTCGCCAGACACCGTCACCCCGTTCCGGCCGTCAGGGAGCCTCGCCACGTGAATCTACTGGTGATTCTGCGCATCGTCGGGCTTCTGCTGATGCTGTTCAGCCTGACCATGGTGCCCCCCATGGTCATTGCCCGGATCTTCCACGACGGCAACTGGCACGCCTTCGGCGCCGGCCTGGCGATCTCCGTGGTCACCGGCGCCCTGCTCTACTGGCCCAACCGCCGCGCCCGTCGCGAGCTGCGAACCCGCGATGGCTTCATCATCACGGTTCTGTTCTGGGGCGTACTGGGGCTGTTCGGGACGATTCCCTTCATGGTCTCGGACTCGCCGTCGATGTCGTTCACCGACGCGGCCTTCGAATCCTTTTCCGGGCTGACCACGACCGGTGCCACGGTGCTCAGCGGCATCGACCATCTGCCGGCCTCGATCCGCTTCTATCGACAGCAGCTGCAGTGGCTCGGCGGCATGGGGATCGTCGTGCTCGCCGTGGCGATTCTGCCGACGCTGGGCATCGGCGGCATGCAGCTCTATCGCACCGAGATCCCCGGTCCCTTGAAGGACTCCAAGCTGACGCCGCGCATCACCGAGACGGCCAAGGCACTGTGGTACATCTATGTGATTCTTACCGTTGTTTGCGCGCTCGCCTACTGGGCGGCCGGCATGAACTGGTTCGACGCGCTCGGCCACAGCTTCGCCACCGTCGCCGTCGGCGGCTTCTCCACCTACGACGCCAGCATCTCGCACTTCGACAGCGCCACCATCGAGCTGATCTGCGTCTTTTTCATGGTCGTTTCGTCGATCAGCTTCGGCCTGCACTTCGCGGTCTGGCGCGAGAAGCGCCTGCTGCAGTATGTCCGCGACCCGGAGTTTCGCTTCTTCGTGACCTTTCTGGCACTGCTGATCGCCATCACCGTGATCACGCTGTTCGCCACCGGCACCTATCACGATGCCACCGGCATCCGCCACGGACTGTTCGAGGCGGTCTCGGTCGCGACCACTTCCGGTTTCAGCGTGGCCGACTTCACCCTTTGGCCGGGCGTGCTGCCGATCATGCTGTTCATGGCGGCCTTCGTCGGCGCCTGTTCCGGCTCGGCAGGCGGCGGCATGAAGGTGATCCGCATCCTGCTGATCCTCAAGCAGGGGATTCGCGAGATTCATCGCCTGATCCACCCCAACGCGGTCTTCGCGGTGAAGGTCGGCAAGATGCGCATCTCCGAAGGCGTCGCCGAAGCCGTCTGGGGCTTCTTCTCGGTCTATCTGATGCTGTTCGTGATCATGTTGCTGGTGCTGCTGGCGACCGGGCTCGATCAGGTCACGGCCTGGTCTGCGGTCGGCTCCGCGCTCAACAACCTGGGGCCGGGGCTGGGCGCTGTCTCGACCGACTACGGCGATATCCCGGATATCGCCAAGTGGGTGCTGGTGCTGGCGATGATGCTCGGCCGACTCGAGATCTTCACCATTCTGGTCCTGTTCACGCCGGCGTTCTGGCGACGCTGACGTCCGCCTGGTGCTCTCGCCAAAGCCCGCGGCGGCGGCAGCGAGTTCTGCCTGACGCGCCAGCCATCGATCGCACGTTTAGTCCCGCTGTTTGCCGACTCGATGGTCGTTTGTCCCGAGGATCAATGACACTCCAGGGTTTTCCGAAAGTTCCGCCGCCTGATCGATGATAGAATGCGCCGCCTCACGGGCGGTCCCGTCCCGCCGCCCGTCGCTCACCCCGGCAGCTCGCGCGTTCTCGACCCGCCGGTGCACCGTCATTCCATCGAGAGAGAGCCATGTCCGCCCGCTCCGACACCAGCTCCGACACCCGCTCCCGCGCCGCTTCGCTGCCGCGCATCGGCCTGATTCCGCAGATTCTGCTCGGCATCGTCGCCGGCATCCTGCTGGCGCGCTATATGCCCGACCTTGCCGCCTCTGTCGCCATTCTGGGCGATCTGTTCATCGGCGCGCTCAAGGCGCTGGCACCGATTCTCGTCTTTCTGCTGGTGATGGCCGCGATCGCCGGCCACCAACGCGGCCAGCCGACGCAGATCCGCGGCGTCCTGGCGCTCTACCTGATCGGCACGCTGGTCGCCGCCCTGGTGGCGGTGACGGCAAGCTTCGCCTTCCCGACGAACCTGACGATCGATGCGCCGCCGGCTGATGGCACGCCTCCGGGCAATATCGCCGAGATCCTGCGCCACCTGGTGCTGAGCGCGGTCGATAATCCGGTTCATGCCCTGCTCGAGGCCAACTTCATCGGCATCCTGACCTGGGCGGTCGGCCTCGGGCTGGTGCTGCGGCAGGCCAGCGACACGACGCGCCGGGCACTCGGCGACGGTGCCGACGCCGTCTCGCATCTGGTGCGCTGGGTGATCCGTCTCGCCCCGCTGGGTATCTTCGGCCTGGTCGCCAGCACCCTTGCCTCGGAGGGACTGGCGGCCCTGGCCGACTATGCCCGGGTACTGCTCGTGCTGCTCGGCTGCATGGTCTTCGTGGCGCTGGTCACCAACCCGCTGATCGTCTTCCTCTACACGCGACGCAACCCCTACCCGCTGGTCTTCGCCTGTCTGCGCGGCAGCGCCATCACCGCGTTCTTTACCCGCAGCAGTGCCGCCAACATTCCGGTCAACATGGCGCTGTGCGAGCGGCTCGACCTGCACGCCGATACCTATTCGGTGTCGATCCCGCTGGGCGCGACGATCAACATGTCCGGGGCGGCGATCACCATCACCACGCTGACACTGGCCGCCGCCCATACACTCGGTATCGATGTAGATTTCGCCACCGCCCTGCTGCTGTGCATCGTCTCGGCGCTGGCAGCCTGCGGTGTCTCCGGCGTCGCCGGCGGCTCGCTGCTGCTGATCCCGATGGCGGCCAGCCTGTTCGGCATCTCCGCCGATGTGGCGATGCAGGTGGTCGCCATCGGCTTCGTCATCAGCGTGCTGCAGGATGCGACCGAGACGGCGCTCAACTCCTCCACCGATGTCCTGTTCACCGCGGCCGCCTGCCGCTCGCCGAAGGCGCGCGAGAAGCTGTCACAGGGCGAGTGAGCCTCGCCGCGTGCTGCCGAACCGTGCCACCGGCGTCACGCCGCCGCCCAATGATCCCGGTATCGACTTGGAATTGGCGGCGGGACGTGCAATATGGAGCGATCACTCTCTTGTCTGGAAACCCGCATTGATGTCTGACTCCGCCGCCGGACCGCGCCAGCACGTCGATCTGGCCGATCACCGCCTGACCCTGCTCGGTACCGCTCACGTATCGCAGGCCAGCGCCGACGAGGTCCGCGACCTGATCCGCTCCGGCGAGTTCGACGCTGTCGCGATCGAACTCTGCGCCTCGCGCTACCAGAGCCTTACCCAGCCGGATGCCATGGCCAAGCTCGATCTGTTCCAGGTGCTCAAGCAGGGCAAGGCCGGCATGGTGGCCGCCAGCCTGGCGCTCGGCGCCTTCCAGCAGCGCGTGGCCGAACAGTCCGGCATCGAACCCGGCGCGGAGATGCGTGCCGCGGTCAAGGAAGCGAAACGTGCCGAGCTGCCGCTCTATCTGATCGACCGCGAGATCGGCGTCACCCTCAAGCGCGTCTACCAGAACGTGCCCTGGTACAAGCGCTTCAACCTGATCTCGGGCCTGCTCGGTAGCGTGCTGTCGCGCCAGAAGGTCTCCCGCGAGGAGATCGAGAAGCTCAAGGAGGGTGACGTCCTCGAGTCGACCTTCGCCGAGTTCGCCGAACAGTCGCAGACGCTCTACGAGCCGCTGATCGCCGAACGCGACCGTTTCATGGCGCTCCGGCTGGTCGAGGAGCTACCGGACGGCGAGGCCCGCCGCGTGCTGGTGGTGATCGGTGCCGGCCACCTCAAGGGCATGGCGTCGCATCTGGAAGGATTGAACGACGCCCCCCCCGCGCGCGAGGCGGTGAACGCGGAGCGCGCGACGCTGGAAACGACCGCTCCCCGCGCACGCTGGTGGAAAGCGCTGCCCTGGATCATCGTGGCACTGGTGCTGACCGGCTTCGCCATCGGCTTCAGCCGCGACACCTCGCTCGGCTGGTCGCTGGTCGGCGAGTGGGTGCTGATCAACGGCAGCTTCTCGGCGCTGGGGGCGCTCGTGGCCTTGGCCCACCCGCTGACGATAGCCGCGGCCTTCGTCGGGGCTCCACTCACCTCGCTCAACCCCACCATCGGCGTCGGTTTCGTCACCGCCGGTACCGAGCTCTATTGCCGCCGCCCCACCGTCGGCGATTTCTCGCGCCTGCGCCGCGATGTCAGCCACTGGCGCGGCTGGTGGCGAAACCGCGTCGCACGAACCCTGCTGGTCTTCCTCTTTTCCAGTCTCGGTTCCGCCATCGCCACCTGGGTGGCCGGCCTGCGCATCGCCGGACAGCTGTTCGGCTGAGCCCCGGCTTCGACGCCTGCCCGGCGGCCCTGGCCGTAGGCAGGCGTTTCCTCCCGATTCCTCGAACGCTTGAATCTCGTCTCGACGACACCATATGGCTTTTCGAGGCCCCGGCGATAGCCGTGGCCGCTGGGGGCAAAAGCGTCACGGCCGCTCGGCCATCGAATCGCCGTCGACCTTTGAACAGGCCTTGGGCCTCTGAAAAACGATTCAGCCCTTGAAAAGCGATTTGACGACCCTATTTAACATAATGTCGAGCAACACGATCCGGAGAGGCTAGCAACACCGCCTCCGGAAACGTTAGCCGACAGACCGCGGACGCCGCCAAGCGGGTCCGTAGCGATGGCCCGGAACGGGTCCGGGCGTCACCAAGGTAACTTTGCTGAGAATCAGGAGGTTCACCATGAACACCATGTCACTGTCACCGCTGTTCCGCCGCTCCGTGGGCTTCGATCGGCTCAACGACCTGTTCGAGTCCGCCCTGCAGAACGACGTGCCCAGCTATCCGCCCTACAACGTCGAGAAATATGGCGAGAACGATTACCGCATTGCGGTCGCGGCCGCCGGTTTCGGCGAGGATGAGCTGGACGTCAACGTCGAGAAACGCGTGCTGACCATCAGCGCCGGCAAGGGTGAGCGTCACGACAACGCGCAGGTGCAATACCTGCACCAGGGGATCGCCCAGCGCGCCTTCAAGCTGTCGTTCCGCCTCGACGAGAACATCGAAGTCCAGGGCGCTCGGCTCGAAAACGGCCTGCTGATCGTCGACCTGCTGCGGGTGGTGCCTGAAGAGCAGCGTCCGCGTCAGATCCCGATCAACGGCAGCCAGCCGCGCCTGACGGAAACCCGGTCGGACGACAGCCCGGTCTCCCAGCATCAGACGGCCCGGGCCGAGACGACCGCCGTCTAAGCGGCAGAGACAGGTCGCGCCGCCGGTAACGGCGCGACGCCCAAGCGGTAACACGAGAACGCCCCGGCGGGGAAACCCGCCGGGGCGTTCTGCGTTCGCGGCAGGTGCTCGGTTACTTCGGCGAGGCTGCCGCTTTCGGGTCGATCAGCAGGCCCTGCTCACGTGCCATAGCGTAGGCGGACTTGGGGCCGTGCCAGAGCGTGGGGACCAGAATCAGCGCCACCGGGATGGCGGGCATGACCAGGAATTGCTGCAGCACGCTGACCTGGCCGGCGCCCATGTAGAGCAGGATGGCCGCCATCAGCGCGAAGGAGATACCCCAGAACGCCCGTAGTGCGGGGTTCGGCTCATCGTGACCGGCGCATACCACCGAGACGGCATAGCTCATGGAATCGCCAGTGGTGGCCACGAAGATCGTGGTCAATACCAGCACGGCCAGCGCCATCACGGTGCCGCCCGGCAGCGCCTGGGCGACCGTCAGCGTGGCCACGTCGAACTGAAAGTTCTGCAGCGGCTCGGCCAGATCGATCGTGCCCTGCAACTGATGATAGATACCGGAACCGCCCAGCAGCGTGAACCAGACCGTCGTCGCCAGCGGCGCCAGAATCGCGACCGCCACGATCATCTCGCGCACGCTACGCCCACGGGAGATACGCGCGACGAAGATCGCCATGACCGGCGCGTAGCCGATGAACCAGGCGAAGAAGAAGACGGTCCACCACTTCATCCACCAGCCGGGCGCCGTCTGCGCGGTCATGGTCGCCATGTCGAAGAACGATGACAGGTAACTGCCGAAGCCCTGGAACCAGGCATCGACCAGGAACTGGGTCGGCCCCAGCAGCAGGATCACCGCCGCGATCGCCAGCGCCAGACCGACGTTGAAACGACTCAGGATCTGAATGCCGCGATCGATGCCGGTCACGGCCGACGTAACGTAGATCGCCCCGAGCAGCACCATGATCGCAAGCTGGACGCCGTAGCCTTGCGGCAAGCCAAAGAGCTCATGCAGCCCGAAGCTCATCTGGGTCGCCAGGAAGCCGATCGGCCCCACCGTGCCGCCGACCAGCGCGATCACGCAGACGGCATCGACAACGCTCCCCAGCGCGCCGCGCACCCGGCGCTCGCCGATCACCGGCGCCAGCAGCGTCCGCGGCTGCAGTGGCAGGCCGCGCTGATAGTGATGATGCGCCAGCACGATGGCCGGCAGGGTGCCCAGCACCGCCCACGCCAGAAAGCCCCAGTGCATGAACGACTGTGCCAGAGCGCCCGGCACGGCGGCCGCCGTGCCCGCTTCGGCATCGAAGGCCGGCGGCGAGACCACGAAGTGGTAGACCGGCTCGCCGGCCGCGAAGAACACGCCGCCGCCCGCCAGCAGCGTGCAGAGAATGATCGAGACCCACTTGAAGGTGCTCATGTCCGGTGTCGCCTGCGCGCCGATCCGCGCACGGCCGGCAGGCGAGACAGCCACACCGATCGCGATGACGAACGTCAGCAGCAGCAGCAGCTGGAAGAAGCTGCCAAAGGTTTGTGCCGACCAGGTGAAACCGGCGCCGATGACATCGGTCACGGCATCCGGCGCCAGCGCCGAAGACAGCACGAAAGCCACGATGAACCCGATGGTCAAGACCAGGACGATAGGGTCACCGAAGCGGCCACCCGCCATGGAGCGGGGGTTGTTATCGGAAGGCATAGAGATCGTTTCGTTAGGCATGAAGCGCGACACCCTACAGACACCGGAAGGTGTCGGCAAATGCGCGATCTCGCAACTACCGGGGTTTTCAACCGGCAAATACCTGCCGGCCACCACGTCACGATTTACCGGATGCGCCCTGCCAGTAGCGGGCAAAACGCTGGTGCAGCGCCTTGGTCGGTTCGGCGTAGAGACGCCGCCCCAGCGCAAAGGCCTGTGTCGATAGCACCTGGCGGCGCTGCTCGATCAACGCCGCCAGCTGTGCCCGCTGGCGCATGCCGAGGTGCGCCATGACGTCGTCATCCAGGCTTGCCCGCAGCGTGGCGAGATCATGGTCCTCGCCCAGCCAGTCCGATAGCCGATGCGCTTCCCGCGAGCGCGTCTTCATCTCGGCCGGCCAGAGATCACGCAGCAGCTCACAGTGGTAGCGGTGATACTTGATCTGCTTGCGCCACTCGTGAAGTTCGCTCGTCGTCGGTGACCGACGCGCCCGCTTCCATGCCCGGCGCCCCCGCCGATAGCTCTCGGCAAGCCCCTCGCCCACGGCATCGAAACCCCGGGCGGACAGCGTCCAGTTCGGCACGGCCGACAGCGCCTGCTCGAGCACGGCGACCAGCGCGGCCGTCTCGGATAGCGCGGATGCCTGGCCGTCACCGCCCTCCTCGCCGGCCCCCTCGTTCCCGGCTTCGCTCTTTTTGGCCGCCGCGAGGGAGTGACGCCGTCGCGCTTGCAGCTGGCGACGAATCGCCGAGAAATGGCGCCGGTCGATCTGCTCGGCGTAACGCCGCATCAAGGCATCGAAGGTCTCGATCAGCACTTGCTCGTCGCGCTGCGAGGCCACGCTACGGGCAAGATTGCGGAAGCGACGATTCTCACCGGCATAACGCTTGCCCAGCGTCGGCCGAACCAGACGCAGCAGCGCCCGGAGCTTCTTGCAGCGCTGGCGAAGACGGTGGATCGCGTCGACCGGCGATTCCTGCTCGAGTGCCTGGCGGGCGCGTCCGATCTGCTCGGCGGCCACACGCTGCAGGTCACTTTCGACGTCATGGCGAACTGTCAGGCGATAGGACATCGATGGGCTCTCGTTGTCACGGGTATCGACTTCAGTCTAGCCGTTAGCGAGCCAATGCCATGCGTCGCCTACATCGAAATGCCAATGGTCGCGCGTGGCCCAGCAGTTCTAGTCTCGAAGTGAACAACGCCAAAGGGGGAGTACCGGCCGTGAAGAGCACACCCTTCATCACCGAGAGCCTGCTGCAGCGCTGCCGGCGCGAACAGGCCAACCAGTTCCAGCGAGCTCGCCAGAGTTTCGATCCGGCGTCGCTCAACGATCGCAAGGAGCTGTCACTGCTCGTCGAGGAAGCCATTCGGGAAGGCGAGAACTACGTCTCGATTGCCAGAGGACACGCGCATATCGGCCTGACCGAAAGCGATCTCCAGGCCCTGCTCGGGCCGGAGACAGCGATCCGCGATCGCATCGATCGCTTCCATCAAGCCTGAACCGCCTCTGGCGAATGGCCGGCCAGCACAGATCGACGGCCAACACAGATCGACAGCCGAAGCCGCGCGTCGCCGCTGCTCAGCGGGTGCAGTGGCGCTCGTAGGCGGAGGCGTGTTCGCCCAGCGCCACGCGTTCGTTGACTTCGCTGTAGTAGAACGCGGTGGTCGCCTCGCCGGCGGCCGGGTCGAGATAGCGCCCGCAGACACCGTAACCGTGCTGCACGTCGCGCATCGATTGCAGCTCGACGGCGTGATCGATACCCAGCTGCTCGACGATCAGCGCGTTGATGTCGTCGTCGACCTGGCTGTCCGAAATCGCCTGCCCGCCAAAGATGGCCGCAAATGCCACCAGAATCGCGACGACCGGTATGTATAGGTTGTGCATGGTGTCTGTCCGCGCATGGGGGAAGGTCGCGATGATACCGGATCGCCCTCGGTTAACGTAGCCCCTCGCCTTGAACCGGCTCTCGCCCGCTGCGCAGGCCACCGATGTCGGACCGCACGGACTCTGATCCAGTCCGTACTGACCCGTCGGTTGTCACCGCGCCGGTTGCGACTAAACCGGCTCTCGATCCCGTCGAGGCTCATTCAGTCGATGGCTATCCAGCCAATGCCCATCCAATAAACGTTATGTGATAACATATCTGTCCACATCCACACGATAGCCACTGGAGCGCGTCATGAAAGAGGGCATTCACCCCGAGTACCGTCAGGTACTCTTCCACGATACCAGCGTCGATCAGTACTTCCTGATCGGCTCGACCATGAGCTCGGACGAGACCATGACCTGGGAAGACGGCAACACCTATCCGGTCGTACGTCTGGATATCTCTTCCGCGTCGCACCCCTTCTACACCGGCAAGCAGCGCGAGGTGGGCAGCGAAGGTCGGGCAGCGCAGTTCCAGCGCCGCTTCGGCAGCGTGACAACACGTCGACGCTGAGCCGACCCAAGCCGGTCGCCACCGCGTGATCGGCGTGGGCTCGCCAACGGCTTCGCCCTATCCTGACCCTGAACCTAAATCTGACCCTGAATCTGACGATTGAAAATGCGACAAACAAAAACACCGAGGCCCGCACTAGGCGGGCCTCGGTGAGCAAGATACCGCGCCGAAGCGCGAGATCTAGAAGTCTTACAGCGGCTTGATGTTCGAAGCCTGCAGACCTTTCTTGCCCTGAGTCACGTCGAAGGAGACTTCCTGGCCGTCCTGGAGGGACTTGAAGCCTTCAGCCTGAATCTCGGAGAAGTGAGCGAAGAGGTCGTCGCCACCGTCGGCCGGAGAAATGAAGCCGAAACCTTTGGTGTCGTTGAACCACTTAACTGTGCCAGTTGCCATGATCGAATTCCTTATGCGCTTAGCGCTTGATTAACGATGCCGGGTGCTACCCGATGGAGTGGGCATAACAAGGGGATATAACCAGGCTACCGAATGATTCGAGTGCAACTGACAATATTCGACTTGCTACCTACCGAGTGCATGGTGGGCTTATTGGCGGCGTGAGTCAACGGATAGTTGCGATGAAAACGTAAAAAGATGCGGCATCCGGTCGCGGCCACTGGACAAGCCTCGGCCGCGCCCCTCTCCGCCCCGGGTAGACTCGCCGGCCAAGCTCTCAACAGGAGGCCCGGGAGGGCTCGGCCTCAGACGCCTGCGGCCCGTGTGCGGCATCCTCGTCAGGGACGGCTTGCTGGGCACCGCCCGCGCGTTGGCGCCGCGGCAGTGTCATGGCAACCAGGCACGCGACGACCAGCGCCACACCCAACCAGCCGAGCGGCGGCAGCATCTCGCCGACCACGACAACGGCAAGCCCGGCGGCCACGACCGGCTCGAACAGCGTGATCGTGGTGGCCGTGCTGGCCGAGACCCGCGACAGCCCCCGTCCGAAACAGTAATAGCCGATGAACATCGGCACCACGGCCATGTAGACGCCAACCGCCAGATTGTTCCAGGTGTCCAGCAAGGGCGCGCCAGTCATCCACAGTACCGGCATCAGCGCCAGCCCGCCGATCCCGAACATCGCGCCCATCGCCGCCCGGGTCGCCACGCCGCGTCGCATCAGCCGGTGTGCCGCCCAGGAATAGAAGGCGTAGGTGAATCCCGCCAGCAACCCGAGCCCGATACCCAGGACTACGCGTGACCCGGTCGCACCGGCCGTGACGGTCTCGCCCCCGGTTTCCGCCACGCAGAGCAGAAGCATGCCGGCCAGCCCCAGGCTCGCGCCGAAGACCCAGCGCCGGCTCAAGCGCGTGCCGTCCAGCACGTTTTCGATCAACGCTGACAGCAGCGGCGCCGAGCCGATCGAGACGACCGTACCGATGGTCACCCCGGCGTATCGCATCGCGGCATAGAACGCCAGCGGGTAGATCGCCACCGCCAGCGCGCCGACGACCACGCAACGCCAATGGGCCCGTATCAGCGCTCGCCCCTTGGCGATCTGACCGGCGGCGGTCAGCGCCTGCAGCAATCCGCCGAAGCCCATGGCCACGGCTCCGATGGCCAGCGGGCTGACGCCGGGCGCGAACGTCGCGGCGGTGCCGGTCGTGCCCCACAGCGTGGCGGCAGCCATCACCGCCGCGATGCCCCAGGGGTCCTGCGGCATCTTCGTCATGCGTCTTTCTCCAGCAGCTTGCCGGCCAGTGCCCGAGCCTCGGCCACGCGGGCACTACTGCCCTCCAGGCCGGCACGCGCCATCGCGCCCTCCAGCAGGAAGGCCAGGTGCGCGGCCAGCCGTTCGGCCGATTCGGGACTGCGCCCCGGCTGGCGCGCCACGGCCTCCGCCAGCAGCGCCTCCACGGCCTCCTTGTGCTCTCTCACCCGTTCCCGCCCGGGCGAGCCCGCCGGCAGCTCCGCCGCCGCATTGAGCAGCCCGCAGCCCCGAAAGCCCCGCTCATAGGCCTGATTGGCGTGATCCTCGTAGGCAAGAAAGACCGCCATGACCGCCGCTTCCGGCGTCTCCGCCGCGGCCAGGCGCCGTTCATGCAGCGCCAGCCACTCGGCATGGCGTGCCTCGAGGTAGTCGACGACCAATGCCTCCTTCGAGGCGAAGTTGTTGTAGAGGCTCTTTTTCGCCACGCCGGCCTGCTCGACAAGGCTGTCGATCCCCGTCGCCACGATGCCGTCGCGATAGAACAGCCGCGCCGCCGCCTGCAGCAGGCGCTCGCGTGCCGGCACGACGGCCGCTTTCGCTGCCTGGTTCGTTGACCGACCTGCCCTTGCTGACATGCACTCCCCCTCGTTTCGAAACCCGAAAAACGGAAGATTCCAGAAGTCTGAAGACCGGATAAAATCCGGTAGGTAGACCAGTCTACCTATTCGTTATCAACACACAAGCCACCTACAAGCCGCCGCGCGTAGCCACCGTACAAGCCGCCGCGCGTAGTCACCGTACAAGCCGCCCCGCTCGCACTTCGAGACACGACCTTTCCGCTGCGATACCCTCGACGGTTCCGCCCGCGAATCCGCAGGCCAAAATTGGCAGGAGCAATGCCCATGGAGCTGGCTGTCTGGTTGACCTATCTCGGCGTCATTGCCGCGCTGATTCTGTTCCCGGGGCCGGTCGCCCTGCTCTGCATGCATCATGGGCTGCGCCACGGTCGTCGCCGGGCGCTGGCCACCGTGGTGGGCGGCGCCCTGGCGTCGCTCGCGCTGATGGCGCTCTCCTCGCTCGGGCTCGGGGCGATCCTCGCCACCTCGGAAACCGCCTTTCTCGTGCTCAAGGCGCTCGGCGCTGCCTATCTGATCTATCTCGGCATCCAGGCATGGCGCGCCCCCGCCGAGCCGATGACCACCACCGACACGGAAGAGGCCGCTCCCGGCGGCACTCGCTCGCCGTGGCGGCTGTTCACCAAGGGCTTCACCGTCGGTATCAGCAACCCCAAGGATCTGTTGTTCTTCGGCGCGCTCTTCCCCAACTTCATCGATCTCGGCCAGCCGCAGTGGTCGCAGTTCGCGATCCTCGCGCTGACGTGGCTCGCCGTAGATCTCGCGACCATGACCACCTACGCCTCGGTGGGTTCGACGGTCAGCCGCTGGTTCGGCACGCCGCGCCGTGTGCGCCTGTTCAACCGCACCACGGGTGGGCTGTTCATGGTCGCCGGCGGCGCGCTGGCCAACTCGCACCGCTGAAACGTCGGCCCCGCCGGACATCGTGAATTCCTCCAAGGAGCAGAACCCAGCCATGGATGTCGACACGCTTCACCAACCGATTGCCGTCTTCGATGCCGGTATCGGCAGCTACGCCATCGTCGCCGAGATCCAGCGTCGCCTGCCGCAGCAGGACATCGTCTACTTCGCCGACCGCGCCAGCTTTCCCTACGGCAGCAAGCGTCCCGACGCGCTCGAGGGCGTCATGCGGCGCACGCTGCGCTTCCTCGAGCGCTTCTCGCCTTCGGCCATTGTCGTCGCCTCCAACGCCCCGTCGATCACCGTGCTGGATGCCGTCCGCCCGATGACGTCAGTGCCGGTCTACGGCGTCTTCCCGCCGTTGAAGGCCGCGCTCGCCGACTCCGCCAGCGGTCAGGTCGGCATCATGGGCGTGCGTTCGCTGGTCGAAAGCCGCATGCTGGCGGCGTTCGTGACCGAGCAGGCGGGCAACGAGGCGGAAGTCGCCCTCATCGATGCCTCGAGCCTGGTCGAACTCGTCGAGAGCGGCGCCTTTCTGTTCGACCCAGATGGCACTCAGCAGCAGGTCGACGCCTTCCTGGAAAGGCTGTTTCAGCGCCGGCCGTCGATCGACGTGCTCACGCTTTCCAGCACCCACCTGCCCTGGCTCAAGGGCTTCTTCGAACGCGCCCGGCCGCAGTGTCGCTTTCTCGATCCGGCGGAGAGCGTGGTCGCCGGACTGGGCACCGGCACCGCAGGCGCGGGCCGCATTCGCACGCTCGTCACCGAAGACAAACGCTACTCGGTCGACGACTTCCGCCGCATGCTCGAACGGCTCGGCGTCGAGCTCACGCTGGAAGTGGTCGAGCCCACCGCAACGTCGAAGGCTCCCTAGACCGCAACGGCCACTGCCCCTGACACGTCTGATCTCCTCTCGTCACGTCTCGTCTCCTATCGTCACGGTACGGCACGGCGCTCGCTGCAGGATCGTTCAAGACCGGAACCGCCGCACCCGCTAGCCTGTCGCCTCGACTGAACCGAAAGGCACGAGGCGGAACATGGAGCGGAACATCGAGATAGTGCTGTACGCCTTCACGGTGATGTACACCCCCGGGCCGGTGAACCTGCTGGGTCTCAACGCCGGCCTGAGTACGCCACTCAGGCGGACGCTAGGCTTTTTCGCCGGCGTCGCGCTCGCGATCTTCTGCTGGTTTGCGGTCATCGGATTCGCCGGGCAACTGATCGTGGTCGAACGGATCATCCCCGTCATCGCGCTCGCCGGCAGCCTCTACATTCTCTATCTGGCCCTCAAGGTCTACCGCGCCGTACCCCCGAACGCCACTGAGTCCACCAATGGCGCCAGCGCCCAGGGCGCAGCCGGCCAGCTTCGCTTCCGGGACGGCTTTCTCATGCAGCTGCTCAACCCCAAGAACTCGGTGCTGGTGATCCCCATCACCACGGTGATGTTCCCGACGCATGGCATTGCCGGGCTTTCGCTCATCGCGGCATCGACGCTGATCGCGCTCGGCGGCGGTGGCGCGCCGTTGCTTTACTGTCTCGCCGGCAGGACACTGGGCAAACGCATCGCCCGGCCCGAGGTGCTGGTGCGCTGCAACCGCATCATGGCGCTGCTGCTGGTCGTGGTCGCGGTGCTGCTGCTGTATGACTACGTGCTGTCTCCCCTGAGGGAAGCGATAACATGACGCTCGACAATGACTGGTGTGTCGTCGCGCCCACGACAAGGATCGAGCGCATCGAGGCGCGCTTTCACGGCCACGCCTACAGCATGCACCGCCACGACACCTTCGCCATCGGCATCACGCTTTCCGGCGTGCAGAGCTTTCATTATCGTCGCGGCCACCGGAGCAGCCTGCCGGGCACCGTCATCGTCATTCATCCGGACGAGCCCCACGACGGTCATGCCGGGAACGACAGCGGCTTCCAATACCGCATGCTCTACGTCTCCCCGGCGCTGATTCAGACCATGCTGAACGGCGAGGCGCTTCCCTACGTGAATGGCGGCCTGACGCGGGATGCCAACCTGCAGCGCGCCGTCAGTGCGCTGCTCTGCTCGATAGACGCACCGCTGGATACGCTGGAAGAAGACAACGGCCTCGCCGATCTCGCCAGCGCGCTTCAGGCCAACAGCGATGCCCGGGGCCAACGCCAGCGCACGACACTGGATGCCCGCGCCGCGCATCGCGTTCGAGACTATCTCGACCTCCACTATCGGCACCCCGTCTCGCTCGACGAACTCGAGCGGATGACCGACCAGCCGCGATGGACACTGACGCGGGATTTTCGCGCCCTATTCGGCACCAGCCCGTATCGATATCTCACCCTGAGACGGCTCGACTTCGCCCGCCAGCTGATCACCAACGGCGCGACCCTGTCGGATACGGCGCTGACGGCCGGGTTCTCCGACCAGAGCCATCTTACCCGCGCCTTCAAGCAAGCCTTCGGCGTCACGCCGGCCCGTTGGCGCTCGCTACTGACGGGGCGATGATCACGCTCTGGAAATAAGGGGGCGAACCAGGGATGAATGGGGCGAACCAGGGATAAGCCAAGGGACAGCGTGATGAATGCACCACCTCCACGAAAACCGGAGAGGATCAACGTCATCGGCACCAGCGCGAGCGGCAAGACCACGCTCGCCTACCGGCTCGCCGAGGTGCTCGACCTACCGGTCATCGAGATGGATCGGCTGCAGTGGCGGCCGAACTGGCAAATGGCACCCGATGAAACCTTTCTTGCCGAGCTGAGCGCTGCCCTCGATGCCACGCCGGGCTGGGTGCTCGATGGCAACTATCACCGCACCCGCGAGATCAAATGGCGCAATGTCGACATGATCGTCTGGGTCGATACCAGTTTCTGGCGCACGCTACGCCAGGCCGTCAGCCGCGCCATCAGGCGCATACGCGCGCAGGAAGAACTCTGGCCCGGCACCGGAAACCGGGAAAGCCTACGCCGTACCTTTTTTAGCCGCGACTCCGTACTGCTGTGGATGCTGAAAACCTGGCGGAGCCACCGGCGCCGCTACGAGACGGTGATGCAGGCCCCCCGCTACGCGCACATACGGTTCGTGCGTCTGCGAAACCGGCGAGAAGTAGAGAGTTTTATCGAGTTAATGGCGAGGCAAGGTTAGAAAACCTATCCATGCAACTGATTCAAATGAGCTCTTCCGAAAAATAAGCGTAAGTGTATGCCACTGGATGCGATCGGAGGTTCATACCCCCCCGGTACGACAGTTGGGCCAAAGACGGCTCACGGCCAGAAGCAGACGTTAAGCCAGAGTAGATATAACGCTGAACGAAGCGGCGCGTCTCACGCGTCCGCTTTCCGTGACTTGTTACACCTTGTTGGCGCGCTGTATCGAGTTCGAAATTCGACCAACTAGCGATTTTGTCTCTGCAACAAGCGAGTCAATATATTCCGAAGTGACCTTTATCTGATTTCCTAGTTCAGCCCTAGCTAGACTTCCAGCCTTTTTGATGTACAGCTCGTTTACGACGCCATGGTTATGAACGATCAGATCTCTTGTCGCTTTGTATTCTTTCCAGTTTTTGAAAAGCTGATTCGTTTTACTATCAACTTCGATACCGATAACTTTTTCTAGGTACTCGAACTGTTTTTCCGGGGAGGCGTAAAAAATAGCTATCAACTCTCTATCAATAAGCTCATCGGTGATCTCGTCTAAAGACTCAGCGTCAATTATCGAGCTCACGTCAACCTTTTTAACGTGGTCAATGCCCTGTACGCGAGTTTTCAGTCTCCTTTTATCTATATTTAAGACCCCGCGAACCAAGTCCGATAGATAAGCTTCAACTTGCGCCACGATATAGGTGTGTATTGAAAAGTTAAACTCTGTGCTTTCCGCAGATTGTAGTAATTCAACGAGATCAGCTTTTTCTCTTCTTATACGCCTGATCTTTCCAGCATTTTTCGTTGGAACAATTAACTTTTCAGACTCAAGAAATTCTTCGTTTTTTGCTGCCATTAACAGGGCATCTCTAGCCAACGATGACCAGATGTAGGTGTTGTTTATCTTTTTCTGGTAAGAGACTCTGAGTTTTCCTGCCAGCTCGTACAACTGTTTTCGGCTCATTTCGATCCCTAGGTGTAACGCCGCCAGCAAGTGCGGCTTTATAGTGAAGGCGAAGCCGCAACGAAAAAGACGTCGCCGTGCCTAGCCTAGGTGAATTTTTACAGCACCATATGCAACAGCGGATAAGGCTTACCCTGACCATCGACTGGTGACCTACCTGTCACTTTAAAGCCAATGTGCTGATAAAAACCTACCCCTATTCATTCTGCTCGTTTACATCGACCCTTGATGCCCTCTGTTCTTTGATAGCATGGGCCGCTAACATGGCACCAATGTCTTTTCCGCGTGCATCAGGTGAGATGAACAACATATCAATATTACCGTCATGTACTCCACAGAGCCCCTGAATTTAACCGTTACTTTTTTAGCGCACCTTAAATCAACTGCGTCAAAATACTGCTCCAGAATTAACAGGCTTTAACTCCTGTAGATCATCTTCAACCAGAAAATCATGCCTTGCCCTGACCGACGCTTCCCACACTTCTATCAGCCTAAGGTAATCTACTTTTTCTACGATCTCAATATTCATCAATGAAACCGATTTAAAATTTAACGCTCCAAAGTAGCGGCGAGTTTACGAGTCCGACTGCCTTTGATTGTTAGTTTCACTCTCGGCGGCATGCCCCTTTTTCAAATCCAACTTACCGCTGTTCTCTAGCTTAGCTAGATCCCGTGCCCGGCGATAAACAGATGAAAGGATTTTCAAGACAGCCAACTCATTGTTCTCCGTCCGGAAATAAAGCTTAAACAATATTTCAGGCTTTATTCCCATCACCCTAGCGATGTCATTCACAGAGTCATGTATGAACGCTCTTTCTCTCTCAAGTAATGAAAGCTCTTCACTTCGAAGGTTGATTTTGGAAAGCTTCCGTTCACTTATTCCTTTCTGGATACTACTGTAGGTTTTATTGCCTGCAATTAATGCGGCTGAGACATAGCCAACAACCTGGGCGACATCCTTAGCAACATCAACTAGCTGGGAAAGCTCAATGAAACCAGGAGAAGCATATTGAATTGATCGAATCTGAGGCTTGTAGTCGCACGGTATTTTAACGAACAGGTTCTGATAGAAATTAACCGCACTGAACCCGCCGCGCCACGGATACTTCCCATATATGTACTGAATTTCGCCATCAAGGTAGTCATCAGCAACATCTAGAGAGTAAAGAAGTCCATATAACTGGATATAAACTCTTGTTAGCACATTGAGGTCAGTGAGCTGCCAGCGCCCATCCATGTATAGTTTAATGTCGCGAACTTCCATTTTTTCTCCCGATACTCGGATAAACTAACGCAGAGTGCAGCGGCAGTTTGTGGAGTGGCGTTTTGTGCTAGCGTAGCGGCCGGCACAAAAAGATCCAAGGAACAAACTGTCCGACTGACACGTATTGTTAGCCTTAGTTGCCAAGCGCATGCGAAATACTCTCCATGATTTTGTGAGCAAGCTCAGCCTCTTTTTGTGCCACCTTTATTTCGCCACTATCGAAGAACGCCTTTTCGTGAACCAGTTCCTTTCTTGTGGCTTTAAACGAATCGACGCTATCTAATAAATCGGTATCAGCAATCCCAAGCAAAGCAAGCTTTTCTCTATAAGACTTAAAATCATATTTCTTGAAGACTTCAACCCCATGTTTGAAAACGATTTCTTGATGAAGCAATGCCTCTAACCACATACCCGTAAACACAACAACTATCATAGATTGCTTGAATGAGTTGTGATTAGGATCGTATTTAATCATATAGCCATCAGTCCCATCTTCCTTGGGCGATCTTCCCTCGTCGACAAGGGAGACCATTTTCGAGTACGACTCTTCCGAAATCTGCTTATAGATAGACACATTTGAAAATAGCACTATCTACTTTCCTTGTGAGGCTAACAGGTATTAGATGGCGTGGTCGTTTATTGACTTGAATGCGCATGCGATTTTCCTCGGACCATCCGCTCCGGGTCGCATTCGGCCAAGAGCCGACGTTCAGCCAAAAGTAGATATAACGCCGCCATAAACGGCTGCCGATGCAACGCGTAGGCAGTCCGGTGGAGGCCGCGCTTTTTCGGCCGGAACGAATTTGATGGCCTTGTTAGGTGATGAGCCCATAGTCTTCAGTGTTGATTGCATTGATTGTTTTAAAGTGCTTCAAATACACATCACTATCGTAGCCAGACGCTGTAATGACACTGCCATATTCAGTGACAATTTTTCTGACAGCTTCGGTTATCAGCGCCATGACACAAACATAGGTCGACGCCCAACTCCCATGAGATGAAACATCAACTTTTTGTTTTATAGCCTCTAGATTCCAAAAACTGTTGATGGCCGGGAGCCTTTTTGCATTGTTGCTCTTGAAAATTCCCTCTTGGAACCACTCGACACTAATATAAAGCGGAGGGTCTGCCATGCCAGGATCAGAGACATTGTATTTTATGAGTACAGGAGCACCTTGAATGCTTTTCGACCACGCATCCCTTAGATTATTTTTTAGGCGGCCAGATTGATGCTGAAGAATATGACGGATGCACAATATAGTAGTTATCGCATCGTGCTCATATATTGATAAAACCGCCCCTTCATCTTTTAGAGCGCACATCATCCCGTAAATATTGTTAAAGACATTAACGCAAGCAATCTCTACGTTGCTGATACCCTCTTCGGGCTCGTTTATCTCTTTTATGAAGTATCCAAGCCTCAGTATCTCTTCGGGTAAAAGTCGTAATGTATTTGATAAAACATCAAATTGATCGTTCAGTTTACTCATAAATCTCTATCGCGATTTCACCTAACGCTTTACTCACCGGTAAATTAGGAGCGCAGCGAGTAATTTATCCGAGTGTAGCAACTTGTTAGTTGCCGATTAGTGCGGGAGGGTTCAACATCCACACGATCAAAAATACACCTATAGCTCCCGTTGCTCTTACCGAAAATTTCTGAAATCTAGATTCTACGGTCAACAGCCCAGGGATAATTGCTGCAATAGCGGCTAATGAAACAGCAAAAATACCCCGAAACATAAAGAACTGTGTCGGCGTGGGGCTGGGGATAAATATGGCTGCAATAAGTGCTATTAAGGCAAACAGCACACCTATAACAAGCCCTGATATAAGCTGCCACTTAGGAGTTTCATTCAAATCGTTTGCTCCGGAGTAGTTAAACCCTGCGATTGGCAAGGAGCTTTCTTTAAATCGTCTCTCTAATCTTATCCATTTATCTTTTTGCAGGTACTCTTTTGTCATTCTCTGCATGTTTGCGTAAGCAGAGTCATCAGGCTGCTCTAAAGCGCCTAGTAATGTTTCAGAATGGCTTCTAAGAAAGTTTATGTGAGCAATAAATGCGTTTAATACGCTGTGACAAGTCTCGGCAAAGCCTGTAACCCATTTCCCATTTACATGAGCACCCAATAGGCCGCTATTTCCAACAAAATTCTCAATGTAATTGAAATAGCTTGCACCTAATTTCTGGCACGCCAAGAGCTCTTGAAGAGACGGCTGCTCTCCTTTTTCATGGATTTTAGTAACAATATTGGTTAGATGTTCCATGTAGGCCTGTTTAAGCCTTTCTATTTCAGCCTCAGCTTGAATTACTGCTTGCTCATTAGTCATTTTATCTAGTTACTTTTGTGGCCAGAAGAAGCAATGTTGTCAGGTCGGTGTTATCTACACCTTCCATCGACATGCATTCATATGGACCTACAACATCATAGACTATTTTCTCAATATCACCCTTCGATGCTGAACTGCCAAAGACCTTCATTCGTCTGGAAATCTCTTTGAGATCAGCTTCAGTCGGTGACCAATCAGTTATTAGAAGCGCTGTTTCAATTTCTTTTTTTAAGTTTTCAATGCTCATATCTATCAACCTACTTCTTTGTGGCTAACTGCATCAAGGTAATCAGATCAGAGGTATCTGCACCTTTGTATATGTAACTGCCTGCACTAGGACAGTGTTTTTTGACAATTTCCGCCCAGTCTTTTTCAGATGGTGTAATACCCCTTGCTACAAGAGCTTTGATGTCCTGCTTTATTTTATCTAGCTGATAAGATGCCGGGTCATTCGGCGCAGTACCAAACTTGATTTTTATTCTATGAGCTAATTCCTGATCATTATTCATCGTATTTCCTTGCTTGGTTAAATCCAAGGCAGTTAACGCCGCGCTATGCGGAAAATCTGTTAGACAGCGGCGCCTTGTTAGCTTTCAAACTCGGCCTCTTTTAACTCAATAAGTTCTAGTATTTTCTTTGTGTCAATTAAAGGGCTGCCAGTAGTGAAGCTTGACTCTATCGGCCCCTTTTTCTTAGTTAAATCTACATGCAAATGGTCCGACCCATAATTGACATTGTGATGATCAGCCGAATCTATTCGAGCAACCTCTTTGCCATCTGACCTGAAAATCATATAGGCATAATTTCCTGGCGAGTCTAGCCTAAACCCCCCTTTTAACCCTGACGGTCTTACGAGTGTCATAGTGTTTGCGTTAGTTTTTTCGACTTTACAACCTAACTCCTTGGGTAGCCATGACAAAACTATTTCAAAATGTTCTTTAGTCTCTAGCGGCACTAACTGAAAAGGTGGTGGTTGTTTGAATAGTTTGGCCAAGTACTCAAGCAAACTGTTCTCAGTTTTAGCCACCTCCAAATGATTGTCACAAAGATTAAACCCAACCATAAATCCTTTGGTCGCACTCAGAGTAGAGCTCATCATCCGAAAATTATTATCACCACAAACAAGGCAGCCAGGAGAATTAAGAAACATAGACTTTTCTACGGCGGTGGATTGTGAACGCCCCTTAAATAATCCTTTAAACATTTCTGCTTCGCAAGATTGCCGCTCTCTAAACTCACGTATTCTTGCTTCATAGCCATCTTGACCTGTTTTTTCGCCAAGGTGATTAGGTGGAATGAAGGGCAGTTCCAAACCGTTGGACTTAAATATGCATGAAGCCTAGAAATTTGCAGCAAGTCCGCCTCTCGGATGAAATGATTTCGACCTACCGGATATCTATCATCATAAAAATAATATGCGGAAAAATAAAATACTCCACCTTCTCCATAAATATGAGGAAAGGTCGACTCTTTCATCATAAGCAATAGATGTTCTAGGCTCTTCAATTCAATGGCTTGGAAAGGCTCATTTTCTTTTATCAAATTGCATAGCATGGACTTTGCGCAAATATCAGCACTTCTACCACTTCCAGTATTTTTTAATGTTTCTTCAATAATTTCCCGAATTTTCATAACTTCCCATGTGTAAGCTAACAGGTATTAGAAGCGCGATCGTTTGCAAATTTGAACGCGCACGCGCGTTCAACAATGTTATCTAGCACACCATTCGCACCCCAACCTATTGAAACTGCAGGCTATAAACTATAGTTCGGCAACATAACACCAATAACCTTGCCTGCTACATAACACCCTTAAAAGTGCTTGCGACCATCCTCGGCCCGTCCGCTTTGGGTCGGAACCAGCCAGACCATTTGAGTTATTTCAAGAATGCTTTTCGTATCAACCTGCCACACTTCGTTTCATTTCTCTATCATCCGTTCCTCGGCTTTCGTCGTCTCCACTGCAAAATGCATCATTCCGTATCGTTTTTCAGGACCCGGAATCGCCTTGCGGCCCCAGCACCGGCGCGGCTTGGCGCCCTCTGCATCGCTGCATCAAACCCGACCCATTTAGCGCGCCGGCGGGGCGGGGAGTCGACAGCGCGCCGGCAGGTCGCGGCGTGACAAAGGCAGGATGGTGGCCACAGGAGCGCGGACTTCCACTAGCCGCTATCAGCGCGACAACGACTCGATGATCTTGCAGTCGGCCACGGTGTCCGCCTGGCAGCACTGCTCGAGCCGGTCGAGTTCCTGCTCCAGTTGCTGCAAATCCTTCAGCCGCGATCTAACCCGCTCCAGTTGCTCGTGGATGATCGAGTCGACTTGTTCGCAGGGGGCATTATTGTCATCGGCGAGTCCCAGCAAGGCTTTAACGTCATCCAGACTCAGCCCTAAATGACGAGCTCGCTTGATAAAGATCAGGCGATACCGCTCCTGCTCCGTATAGAGGCGATAGCCGGCTTGCGTTCGCGTCGCAGGTGCGATCAGCCCGACACTCTCGTAATAGCGAATGGTGACCGCTTTGGTGTCGGTAGCCTTGGAGAGCTGACCGATGGTGATTGGCGAAGTCATGACGGTTGACCTTATAGCCGCTAGAACCTTCATGCTATCAGCCAATCATTCGTGGAGGCACTGGCATGGATTCGTGCTGCGAGAACAAGGCTGGCGAGCTGGCGCAGTTGCGGGGCGCGCAGGCCAAGGTGTTGTACTGGGTACTCGGCATCAACGGCTCGATGTTCGTGATCGAGTTTGTGGCGGGTTGGCTGATCGGCTCGACGGCGCTGCTGGCTGACTCGCTCGATATGTTCGGCGACGCCACCGTCTACGTGCTGACGTTATACGCCCTGCACCGAAGTGACCGAACGCGAGCCGGCGCGGCGCTGGTCAAGAGCGGGTTCATGTTCGTTTTCGGTCTGGCGGTCATTGCCGAGGCAGTCCACAAGAGCGTGGTCGGCAGCGTTCCCGAGGCCGGGGCGATGGGCATCATGGGCGTTCTGGCACTGGCGGCCAACACGGTCTGTTTCATCATGCTGCTGCGCTATCGCTCGGCGGATCTCAACATGCGCTCGACCTGGCTCTGTTCGCGTAACGATCTCATCGCGAATACCAGCGTGGTGCTGGCCGCCATCGCCGTCGGCGTGACCGATTCGCTCTGGCCGGATGTGATCGTCGGCCTGGCCATTGCGGCACTGTTCCTGCATTCGGCCTGGCAGGTCTCAAGCGAGGCATGGGTGGCATGGCGGGCAGCGGGCTCGTCTTCACAAGATATGAGCGACGAACCTGTCGGTGTCGCTGACTCCGGTACCTGCTGCTCATCGAAGTCATGCTGCGATAATCGACGATAAGCCGACGCTGATGTTGCCCAGGCATGGTAGGTCATTACGGCTTCAAGAATGCTGCGCCCTACCCCTTACCACTGTCGGCTTAACCCCATAGCCATCCGTTATTTCAGTGCGTTGCTCTCGGGAGGCATCATCCGCGGTCTTTTTAATGGCCATGGAGCGAGCTGCGTGAAGAACTACCTGGGCAAGATGAAAGGCGCACCGGTCTCACACGGTGCGCCAAACTGGCGCGACGCGCTGTGGTCGTGGGTCGGCGCGTTCCTGGGTATGGCGGGCGTCGGCTGGATCAGCACACAGTCGATGCAGGCGCATCCCTTGCTGATGGTCGGCTCCTTCGGGGCAACGTCCGTGCTGCTCTATGCGGCGCCGGAGAGCCCCCTGGCGCAGCCACGCAACGTCCTCGGCGGTAACGTGCTTTCGGCGCTGTGTGGCTTTGCCACGTGGTCGCTGCTCGGCGATACCTGGATCGCAGCGGCGGTGGCCGTTTCCACCTCCATTCTCGTCATGCAGTTGACCCACACGCTGCATCCGCCGGGTGGTGCCACGGCGTTGATCGCGGTGATCGGGTCTGGCGAGCTGCACTCGCTAGGCTGGGTCTACGCATTCTTCCCGGTAGGGGCCGGCTGTCTGCTAATGCTCGTCGTCGCGGTGCTCGTCAATAATCTGGCACGACATCGACGCTATCCGCAGCACTGGTTCTGATAGCCGAGACATCGGCAAGGCATCACCGAACGGCGACTCCCTAACGCGTAAAGTCGTCGATTTCTTCGCAAACCTGGACCGAGAGGCGCTCGCCGAGCTCACGCATGCGGGTCATCTGCGCCGGGTTTTCAGCGCCCCAGAAAGCTTCCCAGCTCTCTCGGGCGTCCCACTTGGCAACGGTCATCACGGCGGTCTTGTCTTCCGTGTCGCGCAGCATGAAGCTGCCCAGCGCGCCCGGCACCGTCTCGTGTATCTGGTTTGTCGTGCGCGTCCAGACTGCCTGGAAACTGGCGAAGTTCGTTTCGCTGACGCGCCAGCGATAGATGACTCGTATCATTCACTCCCCCCACGCGAGTCCTGCCATCCCGAAAACGGCCCACACTATCAGCGGTAAGCGTCGGGCTATATCCGCCGTTGGTGGCCCTGTGGCGTTGGAGCATCGGAAAAGGACATTCGGGGGAACCCGCGCAATGGGCCGACAGAGACCGCATGGCAGCAGAGACTAGGGATAAGAGATAAGAAAGACAGGCGGGAACGGTAAAACAGAAATGGCGCCCGAGGCAGGACTCGAACCTGCAACCCACGGCTTCGAAGGCCGTTGCTCTATCCAATTGAGCCACTCGGGCGTACGGCGCAGACGATAACATTACGAGGGGCTTCGGCGCGAGGGTAAATCGCGCCGAAACCTTGGCGGACAGCTCGGGAAGTCACTGTTGCCATGGGATTTTCCACTGCCCTTCCCGGTGTGTCCTGGCGCTAGCAGCGCCAGGTCAGTGCGCCATCATCTCCTCGGCGACCGCCTGGCCGCTCAGGTCGGCGGGGTAATAGGTCGGCCAGTTGGTCACTTCCTCGAGCAGCGCGGCGCGGTCGTCGCCCATATAGAGATGGTAGTGGTCGGCATCCGTCGGGTAGATGGCGTGATCGCTGAACTGGATGTACTCCGGCGCGGCGTCATCGCCGGATTCGCGCTCGAAGACATAGCGTACGCCACGGTTGCCGGCCGCGTAGGTCAGGATCTCGTAGCCGTCGGAGACATAATCGCCGCTGTAGGTTTCACCATCGGCATGGAAGGTGACTTTATCGCCATCGATCTCGATACGTTCGACATCGGTACGGTAACCGGTCTCGTAGTAGGCCTTGTAGGCTTCGGTGCTCTTGTCGCCGGCTTCGGCCTTGTGTGCAAAGACAGGGTCGAGCGTGCCGTCCTGGAGATAGGGATAGACGGACTGCCAGTCGCCCGCCCAGTCGCTCAGCGCGCGATCTTCCACTTGGTTATCGTCGAAGTAGCCGGCGTAGATATCGGCGTCGTGATCGTGCCCATCGGCATGCTCATGGCCATGGTCGTGCGAATGCCCGTGATCGTGCGCATGATCGTGATCCTGCGAGTGATCATGATCGTGAGCGAATGCCCCGTTGGCGCCGATCAGCAACCCGAGTACCAGCAAGCTCGAGGTGGATAGCCCTGTCGTGGAGAGCCCTGTCATGGAGAGCTTTTTGATAGATAGCCCTTTTGCGGATCGCCCGTTGGCGGATAGCGACTTGCTGGCAATGCGTTGTGTGAACATCTCTTCTCTCTTGTGGCTGGCGAATAGGTTTGGCTGGCGAATAGCTTTGGCTGACCCATCGCGTTGACTGGCAACTAGGCGATTGAAGGTTATGTCGGCGACGAACGCCGGAAACACGGCCGCACGGGTGACGTAAAAGATCGCTTGCGCCCGCCTCCGAAAAATACGTTATAACATTGCATTTGAGCAACCATAAAAGCCCCGAGCGGGCCCGAGGATACCGAGTTAGTGTTGCCCGTGATCTCGCGGGTGCCTCTCCGCTGTAGCGAGGAAAGCGAACAACGCCGCGGGAAGAGAACTTGCGGAAAGAGACGTTGCGGGAAGAGGCCCTGGGCAAGGCGACTGCCGCGGAAACACGACAGCCGGGAAAGGGTTACGACGAGGGAAACAGCTGCAGGCTGCTCGAGCCAGTGGCGCGCCGCGCCAGCAGCCGTTGCATGGCAGCGGTCGGCCTGTCGAGCTTGTGATAGATCCGGCTGGCGGCGTAGCTTTCGTTGAAGACATCGAAGTAGTCATCGAGCACGTCGGCCGCGTTGCCCTCTCCGCTCTTGCGCAGCAATTCGGCGGCCACTTCGGCCGTACAGAGGTGCGAAGCGGATGCGGGCTTGCGCAGCCGATAGCGCGTCAGCCGGTCGGTATGCAACGGCAACACCGGCAGGTTCTCCAGATACGGGCTCTTGCGGAAGATACGCCGCGCCTGACGCCAGGTGCCGTCGATCAGGATAAAGACGGGAATGAAGCCGTCTTCGCGCGCGCTGGTCACGGCACGCTCGTCGACCACCCGGTGCTGATAGTCCGGCTGGTCGTCCGGGAAAACGACGAACGGCACGAAGCGTCGATCGGCAAGCCGTTCGAGCAGGCGCGCGTCCGGAGCCGTGCGGTACCAGGTGAAGATTTCGCTCTGCGGCAGCACGTCGGCGATCAGCCGCCCGGTATTGGTCGGCTTATTGTGCTCGTACGGGTGTGTCAGCAGCCAGACGCGAATGTCGCTGCTGGCGCTGACGCGATAGGGGCAGAGACAGTTGAGCACCGGCAGACGACAGCCATCGCAGCGCTCGACGAAGCTGCCGCGCGCCTTGAATTCCCGCCCGGCCGGACGCGCCTGCCCGGTACCGGGATCGCGCTCGGTCGCCGCATCACAGGCGGGGGCAGACGCATCGGCACTAGCCGTCGCGGCGGGGAACTCGGCGTCATCACGCATGGTTCGGGGGTCTCTGCTTCACGAAAACGAAACGAATTCTATCATCTCGCATCGCCCGGCAGAGGCCGGAATTGCGCAAACATCTGCATCAATTCCGGCCATAGCGCTGTGCGTCAGTGACCGGGGGGATCGCCAGCGATACTGTCTTTATTCGGCCTCGCGCCGGGTATCGCCCGTCGTCCCGCCCCCGGTATTGGCGCTTGCCACACTTGGCGTGTCGCGCACGCCGCGCTGTTTCCAGTACCCCGCCAGCAGTGAACCGGAGACGTTGTGCCAGACGGAGAACAGGGCCCCGGGCAATGCTGCCCCGGCGGTAAAGAACTGGTTGGCGAGCGTGACCGCGAGGCCGGAGTTCTGCAGCCCGACTTCGAACGCGATGGTGCGCGCGGTGCGGATATCGAAGCCGAGCGCGCGGCTGAGCCAGTAGCCCGCGGCAAGGCCGATGCCGTTATGCGCGATGACGGCGAGCGCGACGATCGGCCCAAGCGTGGCGAGATTGCCGGCGTTGAGTGCGACGACGATGGCGATGATCAGCACGATCGCGGCCATGGCGAGCGTCGCCAGCGGGGTCTCGATCTTGCGGATGCGCGCGCCGCCCAGCAGGTGGTGGAACAAGACGCCGATCGCGATCGGCGCGATCACCAGCTGGGCGATGCTCAGCAGCATGCCACCTACCGGTACGTCGATGCTCTGGCCGACGATCAGCCAGGTGATCAGCGGCGTGGCGACGACCGAAATCACGGTGGAGACCATGGTCATCGAGACCGACAGCGCGACGTGGCCGCCGGAGAGCCAGGCCATCACGTTGGAGGAGGTCCCGCCGGCGGTGGCGCCCACCAGCACCATGCCGGTGGTCAGCTCCGGCCCGAGCCCGAGCACGCGCGATACCGCGAGCGCGGCGAACGGCATGATCAGAAACTGCAGCACGACGCCGACGGCGATCGGCTTGGGCGCCTGGATCACACGAAGGAAATCCTCGCGGGTCAGGGTCAGCCCCATGGCGAACATGATCACCACGAGCAGCGTCTTGATCTCGCCCTTGAGCCCAACGAAAAGCTGCGGCTGAAAGGCCGCGATAACGGCCAGCAGGATGGCCCACACCGGGAACAGCCGGTTGATACGTTCAAACATGATCTGTGTGTCCTAGCGATGTCGTTGGCCCGCCGGTTGGCGGGTCCTGGCCGCTCTGGCGGCTCTGTGATCGGCGTCGTGAAGCCCACGGCGCAGTGTCGTGAAACCTACGGCACGGTCGTGAAGCAGGCTCCTTGAACGACGCCCGGCACCTAGGCCGGGCGCGCGCTATTCTGCCGCAGGCTCGGCCGCGGCTAAATAGGCAAAAGGCAGGAAGCGGCGTTCAGGAGACGAAATGCCCCTGTTCGCGCCAGCGCGCCACCAGCGCGGGCACGCCCTGGCTGGCGGGCTCGGCGATCGGGCTGACGCCGGGTGGCGCCAGATCGCGGGCGTGGGGGTCGACCAGCCAGCACGGTGCCTCGAGCGGCGCCTGTTCCAGCAGCAGCGCCGCCGGCATCACCGCGAGTGACGTGCCGACGACCAGCAGCGCATCGGCCTCGGCGACGATGTCGCAGGCTTCGGCATAGCGCGGCACGGCCTCGCCGAACCAGACCACGTCCGGCCGTAGCTGGCTGCCCTTGTCGCACAGATCGCCCAGGGCGATACCGCCGCTCGGCAGCGGATAGCGCAGGTTGGCATCCACGCTGGAGCGTGCGTTGAGAATCTCGCCGTGGAGGTGCAGCACGTGGCGCGAACCGGCGCGCTCATGCAGGTCGTCGATATTCTGGGTCACCACGCTGACACGAAAACCGGCATGTTCGAGCGCGGCCAGCGCCTGATGTGCCGCATTCGGTCGCGCCCGGCGGGTCTGTTCGCGGCGCTCGTCGTAGAAGCGCAACACGGTAACGGGGTCGCGCCGCCAGGCCTCGGGCGTCGCGACGTCCTCCACGCGGTGGTTCTCCCACAGGCCATCGCCGTCGCGAAAGGTCTTGAGACCGCTTTCGGCGCTGATACCGGCGCCGGTGAGAACCACAAGATGGCGCCCTGAATGTTCAGACATGCCATGCCTCCTTGAAATGGGGCGCTTCGAAACAAGGCGCTTTGAAATGGGGCGCTTCGAAAACGGCCACTAGACGGCAGAGCATGACACGTTACCCACGACGCCCCCAATGGGATCAACGTTGTTCGCGCTGCCAGCGATCCTGTAGCCAGCGGCACGCATCCAAAGCGAGGGCGGAATGGATGCGGGCATAAAACGCTTCGAAGCGCGCTGGATCACAGGCGAATTCCGCGTCGGCATCGGCGTTTTTCCGGAGCGAGTATTCCGCGGCGAGAATATCGTAGGGAATCCCTTCGACGCGCCTCTCGAAGGCGTAACGGTTGCCAGATAACGTTTCCTGCGTCTCGAGCCATTCCCATAGCGACGAAGATTCGGCGAGAGACATGGCTTTGTGCAAGTGAGCCAGCTGCTGTGTCGGCTGCCCCTCCTCTGCCAAAGTGACGTGCGCGATCATCGTCACGGCACGAACTGCCTCTGCCGGCATGTCGTCGATGCCTTCTTTGCGCAAGAACCCCTGGGCCGCTCGTTGCCTGAGTGCGGCAACGCGACTGTCACTCCCCTTCTCGACCCACCGACCAATGTAGTAATCATCACAGCGCAGCAGGCAGTCGGCATAGGCCTGAGCCTTGTCGGCTCGCATTCCCTCGGCGATCGCCAATCCCTGGTGCTTGTCCCGCATGTGGCTCTGATAACTCCACCAAGCTTCCTTAGCCGGAATCCAGACCACGGCGATCATGAGTACCAAGGCAGGCAACGCGACACACAGCCCCCACCAGCGCCGCCAGTGCGCGACACCGACGGCAAAGGGGATGAACAGCACCAGCAGGCTAAGCGGCCAGGCGTAGATCACCATCAAGAGCAGCGTTTCCCACCACGTAAAATGAAACAGCACCGTTAATCACCTTGCTGCCAATGGATCGAACGTCACGACCAATCTCGAGACGAGTTCGTCAGGGGCGCTCAAACTATCGCAATATGCCGTGTCCCGCTTGCTCAAGTGCCTTTTTTACCGCAACCGCTACCACTTGCCGCAATCACTTGCCGCAATCACTTGCCGCTACCACTGACTGAAACACCTGACTAGAACAGCGTGACGAGATAACTGACCGCGACAGCGAGCCCCACTGGCGCCGAAAACGTGTCCGGAACGATCCTGTCGCGGTCGCCACGCCTGCCAAACGGGGCTTGTGATCCAGGCCCCCCGCCCCGACAATAGCGACCCGTTCCACACCGCCGTTCGCTATCCGCCATGAGCGCCTGCACGCCCGACTCTCCGCCGCCTCTCGCCGTGATCTACCGCGACGCGTCCCTGATTGCCGTCGCCAAGCCGCCCGGCATGCTGGTACACCGTACCGCCCTGGCCCGCGGCGAGACCCGCTTCGTGCTGCAGACGCTGCGCGACCAGATCGGCCGCCACGTCTACCCGGTGCATCGTCTCGACCGCCCGACCGGCGGCGTGCTGCTGTTCGCGCTGGACCCGGCCACGGCGGCCACGCTGGGGCAGACGTTCACCGACCATCGCGCCGCCAAGCGCTATCTGGCGGTGGTTCGCGGCTGGGGACCGGAGACGCTGACCGTCGACGCACCACTGCGCGAAGAGGACGGCATCCGGCCCAAGGCGGAGATGCCCGCACAGCCGGCGGTGACCCATCTCCGCCGGCTGGCGACGGTGGAGATGCCGGTAGCGATCGACCGCTACCCGAGTTCGCGCTACTCGCTGATGGAGGCGCGGCCGGAAACCGGAAGACGCCACCAGATCCGCCGTCATCTGGCGCGCTGCGGCCACCCGATCATCGGCGATGCCAAGCACGGCAAGAGCATTCACAATCGCTACTTCCGCGATCATCTTGCCTGCCCGCACCTGCTGCTGACGGCGGCATCGCTGACACTGCCGCACCCGGCCGACGGTCGCTGGCTGACGCTCGAAGCCGCACCGGATGCGGCCTTCGCCGCCCTGATGACGCGCTTCGGCTGGCAGGCGCATCTGCCCCGCGACGCCGCCGATCACGTGACCAACGACGCCGCCAATCCTGCCGGCGAGCCCGCCACCCCGGCCGAACCGATCGACGAGACACCATGACCGAAGACGCCCTCTCTCCTCGCGACAGCAGCGACGACTACGACTTCCGCTTCGGCGGCATCCGCCGACTCTATGGCACGCTGGCCGCCAACGCCTTCCGCCGGGCCCACGTGGTGGTGATCGGCGTCGGCGGTGTCGGTAGCTGGAGCGCGGAGGCGCTGGCACGCTCCGGCATCGGCAAGCTGACGCTGATCGACCTGGACGACGTTTGCGTCTCCAACGTCAATCGTCAGCTGCACGCGCTGGACGGCCAGATCGGTCGCCCCAAGGTCGAGGTGCTGGCGTCGCGCTGCCGCGCGATCTGGCCGGGCATCGAGATCCAGGCCGATGCCGCCTTCATTACTCCGACCAACCTAGCCGAACGCATCCCCGAAGATGCCGACCACGTCATCGATGCCATCGACCATGTCGGGGCGAAGGCCGCCTTGATTCACTACTGCCAGCGGCGCAAGCTGCCGATCACGGTCACCGGCGGCGCCGGCGGCCAGACCGATCCGAGCCGCATACGCGTGGCCGACCTCACCCGCACCGAGCACGACCCGCTGCTGGCCAAGGTGCGTTCGAAGCTGCGCCGCGACTACGGGTTCTCGCGCAATCCCAAGCGCCGCTTCTCCGTCGAGTGCGTCTACTCGGACGAACAGCTGGTCTACCCGGGCAGCGACGGCGAAGTCTGCCTGCAGAAGCCGGCCCCGGGCCAGGCGACGCGGCTCGATTGTGCCGCCGGCTTCGGCGCGGTGAGCGTGGTCACCGGCACCTTCGGTTTCACCGCTGCCGGTCGCGTACTCACCCGGCTGGCCGAGCGTGCCCGCCGTTCGACTTCCGAGACGATCACGCAGCAGACGGCCATGCACAATGAGGCCACGCAGGGAGAGACCGAGCAGGTCACCACTCCGCAGGAGACAACCGACGATGAGTGACAACCCGCAGCATCCGGTACCCGGCATCTACCGCCACTACAAGGGCGCACTCTATGAAGTGTTCGACGTCGCCCAGCACAGCGAGACCGAGGAGTGGCTGGTCATCTACCGCGCCCTCTACGGCGACTACGGCCTGTGGGTGCGCCCGCTGGCGATGTTCTGCGAGCAGGTCACGGTCAGCGACGAGCCGGTCCCGCGCTTTGCGCTGGAGAAGGCGTTCCGCCAGACGTAGAAAGCTCGGCACTGTGAAAGCCAGCTGCGCGAGACGCCCCGTCGGCGTAGCGGTATTTGCCCACGCGACTGTCTGACGCAATCCATGCCGGGTATAATGCGCCGCTTTCCCAACCGCACCCCGGCAACGCCCGACAATCCATAAACCGCGGTTGCCGAACATTTCCCACGGGAGGAAGCATGAGCGTACGCGTCGGCGTGATCATGGGGTCCAAGTCGGACTGGTCGACTCTTTGCCATACCGTCGAGACCCTGGAACAGCTGGGTATCGAGCACGAGACCCGCGTGGTCTCCGCCCACCGCACGCCGGACCTGCTGTTCGAGTACGCCGAGACGGCGGCCGAGCGCGGGCTCGAGGTGATCATCGCCGGTGCCGGTGGCGCCGCGCACCTGCCGGGCATGTGCGCGGCCAAGACACGTCTACCGGTGCTGGGCGTGCCGGTGAAGTCGAGCACGCTTTCCGGCGTCGACTCGCTGCTGTCGATCGTGCAGATGCCGGCCGGCATTCCGACCGCGACGCTGGCCATCGGCCGTGCCGGTGCCGTCAACGCCGCCCTGCTTGCCGCCGCCATGCTCGCCAACCACGACGACCGTGTCCGCGAGGCGCTCGAGGCCTACCGCGCCGAACAGACGCGCAAGGTGCTCGACGCGCCCGACCCCAGACCCGAAGACGACAGCGAGGAGTGAGCATGAGCCGTTCGATCACTCGTGTGGGTATCGTCGGCGGCGGCCAGCTCGGGCGCATGCTCGCCCAGGCGGGAGCCCCCCTGAACCTGCGTTTCACCTTTCTCGATCCGGGTAGCGAGCCCTGCGCCAGCGCCCACGGCAAGCATCTGCAGGCCGACTGGCAGGACGCGGCGGCGCTCGAGACGCTGACCGATACCTGCGAGGCGATCACCTTCGAGTTCGAGAACGTGCCGGCCGAAGCCGTCGCGCGCCTCGCCGAACGGCGCCCCGCCTACCCCCCGGCAGCGGCGCTGGCAACCGCGCGAGATCGCTGGCTGGAGAAGTCGCTGTTCCGCTCGCTCGAAATCGCCGTACCGCCGATCGCCCGCATCGACAGCCAGGCCGATCTCGATGCTGCCGTGGCCGAGATCGGCCTGCCGGCGGTGGTCAAGACCCGAACGATGGGCTACGACGGCAAGGGCCAGAAGGTGATGCGCGAGGCCGCTGACGTCGCCGACACCTTCGACGAGCTGAGCGGCGTGCCGCTGATCCTCGAAGGCTTCATCGACTTCGATCATGAGATCTCGGTGATCGCCGTACGCGCCCGCGACGGCGAGATTCGTCACTGGCCGGTGGTCCGCAACGAGCATCGCCAGGGCATTCTGCACTGCTCGGTTCCGCAGGTGGCGCACCCGCTGCAGGAGCAGGCGGAGGACTACGCCAGCCGAGTGATGAATGAGCTCGACTATGTCGGCGTCATGGCGTTCGAATTCTTCGTCACCGCCGACGGCCTGCTCGCCAACGAGATCGCACCGCGCGTGCACAACTCCGGCCACTGGAGCATTGAGGGCGCCGTCACCAGCCAGTTCGAGAACCACGTTCGCGCCGTCGCCGGCCTGCCGCTCGGCGAAACCGCACGCCTGGCGCCGTGCGCCATGCTTAACGTGATCGGTGCTTTCCCCGAGCGAGATGCCGTACTCGCCCTGCCCGGCACCCACTGGCATGACTACGGCAAGGCCCCCCGCCCCGGCCGCAAGATCGGCCATATCACCGTACTCGCCGCCGACGAAGCGACGCTGGCCGAGCGGGTGAGCGCGGTGGAGGCGCTGCTGGCCAACGATCTGGGCTAATAAGCGCCGACTAAGCGCCGACGCCACGGCGAGCAGCGGCGGCCCCCGCTGCCAAGCCATGAAAAAGGCCCCGATGTCGTCGACATCGGGGCCTTTTTCGTCGGGCCTGTCAGTACCGGCCCGAGTCATACCATGCTCATGTATAACGAGCCTGGCAATCCGCGTGATTCCGTCTGGGCGCCGACGGCGAGCGTTACTGCTTTTCGTCGGTGAACATGTGCTTCTGCAGGTAGTTCTGGATACCGACCTTGTCGATCAGGCCCAGCTCGGCCTCAAGCTTGTCGATATGCTCTTCCTCGTCATCGAGGATCTTGATGAACAGGTCGCGGCTGACGTAGTCGCGCACGGATTCGCAATAGGGAATCGCTTCCTGCAGATCGGCACGAGCCTTGTGCTCGATCTTGAGGTCGCACTCGAGCATTTCCTGGGTGTTCTCGCCGATATTGAGCTTGCCCAGGTCCTGCAGGTTGGGGAGGCCTTCCAGGAACAGGATACGCTCGATCAGCTTGTCGGCGTGCTGCATCTCCTCGATCGACTCGTCGTACTCCCATTTGGCCAGCACGGCCAGGTTCCAGTCCTTGTACATCTTGGCGTGGAGGAAATACTGGTTGATCGCCACCAGCTCGTTACCGAGCACGGTGTTCAGATATGCGATGACTTTCGGGTCGCCTTTCATTGTCGTGTTCTCCTCATGTCTTCGAGCAAACGGGCATCGGGCACCGGGGAGCCACGCAGGCACACGCACTCCCGAAAATCGTCACGCTAGCATACCGCGGCGGCAGACAACGTCGTCGCCGCGAGACACGCGCGAATTCGATGCTGGCAGTATGGCCCACAGAAGACAGAAATTACAAGCATAACAGTTACTTACGACATCTTCGCATCTGCCATCAATTGGCGGATGAAAACGCGGCTGATAACGACTTGCGCTACTACCACGCTCGGGCGAACAGGCGGCAGCTCAGTCGATGGGCCGGGGACGGCCAAGAAACAGGGAAAGTCAGGAACAGAGAAAAGCGGAGCAAGAAGAGCGTGAGGCAGACAGGAAGTACAGTAAGCGAAGAGGAAGGCAGGAAGCGCGCGGTGCTTCACGCCACCGTCTCTCGCCCTGACACCGGTCGTGTCGCGGTCTAGACCGCGTAGGCGAGATCCGGGTCGAAGGCTACGGCCTGGCTGATCGCCTCGCGCATGACGCTCTTGCCCGTGCAGGCACACTTGCCGCACTGGCCGGCACAGCCGGTCGTCTCGCGCACTTCGCGCCAGCTCCGGGCGCCATCGCTGACGGCATTTTCGATATCGCGGTCGGTGACACCCAGGCAGAGACAGACGTACACGGCGAGACCTCACTGTTAACGTGATAGCAAATGTAAATGATTCGCATAGGCAATTTCAACCCATCATCGATCTCATTTCGATCACGCTATCGCGAAGCGGCTTAACATCACCTGAAGGCCCGGCCGGCGTGACGCCTGCCATCCCCGCACGGAGGTTCGCGGGCAACCAGCGCCCAGCGGCGCCGCCCAAGAAGATCCCAATAGGAAGATCCCAATAGAAGACCTCAAACCAAAACGCCGCGCTCCGAGGAGCGCGGCGTCATCAGGGTGGCCGTCAAACCGGGCAATGCGTCCCGGCGCTAGCCAGTGCGTCCCGGTGCTAGCCAGTGCGTCGCAATAGCCAGAGGCCGAGCAGATAGCAAGTAGCGGTCGGCACGACCACCGCCAGCGAGGGCGAGAAGCCGAACAGCACGGAGGCCGGCGCGAGCAGGTCCTGCAGATACTTGAACGTCAGGCCGACGATCACGCCATAGAAGATTCGCGTGCCCGCCGCCACGGTTCGCAGCGGGCCGAACACGAACGAGGCCGCCAGCAGAACCAGGCCCGCCAGGGTCACCGGCAGCAGGCTCTTCTGCCAGAAATAGAGCAGCGGCTGGGTCGCCTCCTGCCCCTGCCCCTGCAGATAGCTCGCGTACTGCCACAGGCTGGTCATCGGCTGGCTGTCGAGCGGCCGCAGCAGCCGATTGAGCTGGGCCGGTGTCAGCGCGGTTTCCCAGGTCTGGCTCGACACGTGCTCGGCACGGGTCGTGTCTCCCTCGAAGTGGGTGACCTCCACGTCCTGCAGTGTCCAGGCATCGCCCTCCCAGACCGCCCTCGCCGCCTGGGTGGCATCGACGAGCTGCTGACCGTCGAAGCGGTAGCGGATGACATTGATCAGCGTATCGTCGGCGCGAATGGTGCCGAAGCGATAGAAACTCTCGCCCTCGCGCTGCCAGCCACCGCGAGTCGAGAGCACGGCATCGGCCCCCTCGGACTGCTCCAGGCGCCAGGCTTCGGCGTGCTGCTCGGTGGCCGGGCTGACGAATTCGCCGATGGCCATGGTGATCAGAATGACCAGAACCAGCGGCTTGAGCACACCGAGCAGGATGCGCCCGAGCGAGCGCCCGGCGGCCCGCATGACCGTCAGTTCATTGCTGGATGCCATGGTACCCAGCCCGACCAGGGCACCGATCAGCACCGCCACCGGCGCGTACTCGTAGAAGCGCCAGGGCAACCGCATGATGAGATAGAAGAGCACGTCCAGCGCGGTGTAATTGCCGGCGACATCGCCCAGATCGTTGATGTAGGAGATCACCAGATCGAGCCCCAGCACCATTACCTGGACGACCAGCATCGCGCCCAGCACGTTGCGGGCGATGTAGCGGTCGAGACGATCGATCAGCATCAGCGGCCTCCCTGCTTCTGGTCACGTCGAATCAGGAACAGCCCCAGCACCAGATAGACGGCGTGGATCGGCCACATGCCGACGCTCGCCGGTAGACTGCCGCGCGCGATCGCATCCTGCGCCGCCAGCAGCAGGCTCAGGTAACTGATATGCAGGAAGATCGCCGGCAGCAACTTGGCGAAGCGCCCCTGGCGAGGATTGACCCGCGAGAGCGGCAGCGCCAGCAGCGTCAGGATGGGGATCATCAACGGCATCGACAGGCGCCACTGCAGCTGCGCGATGGCCTCGTCTCCGCCGTCTGCAATCAGCGCCGGAGTGGTCATGAGTTCGGTGTCGTCGTTCAGTTCGCTGGTGGCATCGGTGGAGAGGCGCACCGCGTAGCTGCCGAACTCGAGCCGTTCGGCCACTGGCGTGCCGGGGTCGACGCTATACCGCTCGCCGTTGGTCAGCACCAGAAAGCGGCTGCCGGTCTCCTCGTCGACCGTCTGATAGCCGCCCTCCGCCCGCGTCACCACCTGCTCGGGTGTGCCATCGCTGCGCGGCTGCCGTTCGCTGATGAAGACGCCCTGCATGCGCGAGCGTTCATCGTTGAGCGACTGGGTATAGGCGGTGCGGCCGCTGCCGAAATCCTGGAAGCGCCCGGGGGTGAGCACGGAAAAATCGAGCCGGCTCTCCTGCTCGTCGATCAGGCGCTCGTTGTGCGCCGCACCAACCGGCGTCAGCCACAGGCTGCAGACGCCGACCAGCACTGCCATCAGCGCCGCCGGCAGCAGCGTCACGCGCAGGAGCCGGTTGGGGCTCATGCCGCAGGCGACCAGCACCGTGATCTCGCTGTTCAGGTAGAGCTGACCGTAGGCCAGCAGAATGGCGAGGAAGAACGACAGCGGCAGCACCAGCTCGAGAAAGCTTGGCATGTGGAACAGCATCAGCGTGCCGAGCGCACTGACCGGCAGTTCACCCTGCGCCGCGTCGGTGAAGTAGCGAATGAAGCGACTGCCCATGATGACCAGCAGCAGCACCCCGGCCACCGCGGACATCGTCAGCAGAATCTCGCGTGTCAAATAGCGGAATACAATCAACATCGACTCCTGAAATGGCTTCCTGCCGCGGCATCCGCCGCCGGCTCCGCAGCCGGCGGCAGGCCACCTAGCGCTCGGCCTTCAAGACCTGCGTTATGCAACGTCCCTCGGCTTTGCGTAAACTGGCGCTATCGATGGCATCGCCGTCGACCGGGCGCCCGCCACTCGGCGGCCGCCCGGCGTCGCTGCCGCGTGGATCCCTGCGGCGCCATTATCCTGATTCCCCGCGCACTTGTCTCGTCGACGACAGGCAATGTGACGCGAAGCCAGCGCAATCGTTCATTGGAGACGACATGGAATTTTCCGTACTGACCGTCAACCCGGCCAAGGTCGAGACCGCCTGCCTGGTCGTGCCGCTGTTCGCGGACGGCGACCTGCTGTCCGCCGCCGCGCAGCTGGATGACGCCAGCGAACGGCTGATCGCGCAACTGCTGGAACGTGGAGACTTTTCCCCCGAGCTGGCCAATGTCCAGTTGATCCCGTTTGCGCCGGGGCTCGCCGCCGAACGCCTGATGCTGGTCGGCCTGGGCAAGCGCGACAAGTTCAACGAAGGCGCCCTGCGCAAGGCGCTGGACGCCGCCTTCGGAGCCCTGGCCAAGCTGCCGGTCGATAGCGTCGCGGTCGCCTTCACCGATGCGGACATCGACGACCGCGACGTCGCCTGGAACGCGCAGATGACACTGGAGTCGGCGACTCGCGCGGTCTATCGCTTCACCCAGTGCAAGTCGACGCCCGCCGAGGCGCCCCAGCTCGCCCAGGTCGAGGTGCTGATCGATGACGCCGGCCAGGTCGACGCTGCCAAGGCCGGTGCCCGCATCGGCGCCGCCCTCGGGGATGGCGTCAACCTGGCGCGCACGCTGGGCAACCTGCCCGGCAACATCTGCACGCCCAGCTATCTTGCCAGCCAGGCGGAGACGCTCGCCGGTGAATCCGACGGCACGCTGACGACCGAGATTCTCGACGAAGCCGCACTGGAGTCCCTCGGCGCCGGCGCCCTGCTTGCGGTCGGCCAGGGCAGCGCCGAACCCTCGCGCCTGATCGTGATGAAGTATCAGGGCGCCGACGATCCCGACGAAGCGCCGCATGTCCTGGTCGGCAAGGGCATCACCTTCGACACCGGCGGTATCTCGATCAAGCCCGGTGCCGGCATGGACGAAATGAAGTTCGACATGTGCGGCGCCGCCAGCGTCTTCGGCACCATGAAGAGCGTGATCGCGCTGAAGCCGAAGCTGAACGTGATCGCCCTCGTCGCCAGCGCCGAGAACATGCCCGATGGTCGAGCCATCAAGCCGGGCGATATCGTCACGACGCTCAAGGGGCTGACCGTCGAGATTCTCAACACCGACGCCGAAGGTCGTCTGGTGCTGTGCGATGCCCTGGCCTACGCCGAGCGTTTCCAGCCGGCTAGCGTGGTGGATATCGCTACTCTGACCGGCGCTTGCGTGATCGCGCTTGGCGATCATGCCAGCGGCCTCTTCTCCAATGACGACGATCTCGCGCTCGACCTGCTCGACGCCGGCGAAAATGCCTGGGATCGCGCGTGGCACATGCCGCTGTGGGACGACTATCAGGCCCAGCTCGACTCCAACTTCGCCGACCTGGCCAACATCGGTGGCCGCCCGGCCGGCAGCATTACCGCTGCCTGCTTCCTGTCGCGCTTCGCCGAGAGCTATCCCTGGGCGCATCTCGACATCGCCGGTACGGCCTGGGACAGCGGCAAGCAGAAAGGGGCCAGCGGCCGCCCGGTTGGCCTGCTGACCCGTTACCTGCTCGATCGGGAAGGCGAGCGGGTGGTCACGTCGGAGGCCTGAGCCCTGGCCCGAGGCGGGCGTCGACCGGGCGCCTGCCTCTTCCGCCGCAAACGCTTTGCATGCTAATTTGAACGATCCACTGCCCGCCGTGTCGGGCAGCCCCAACCGATGTCATCGATCGCCAGCCTCTCGGGCGACGGTCATTCCGGACAGTCAGGAGAAGACGCAGTGTCCACCTCAGGTTTCGAAGCCCGCCTTTCCGCCAACCCGCTCGATGCCCACTTGCGCAACGAGATTCTTGCCAACCCGGGCTTCGGCCGCTACTTCACCGATCATATGGTCCACGTACGCTGGACCAAGGCTGACGGCTGGCAGCGCGGCGAGCTGCGTCCCTACGGCCCGCTGCTGATCGATCCCGCCTCGCCGGTGCTGCACTACGGCCAGGAGATTTTCGAGGGCATCAAGGCCTATCGCCACGCCGATGGCTCGGTCTGGACCTTCCGCCCCGAGAAGAACGCGGCCCGTTTCCGCGCCTCCGCCCGCCGCCTGGCACTGCCGGAGCTTGATGACGAGACCTTCCTGGGCTCGCTCAAGGCGCTGGTCGCCCAGGATGTCGAGTGGGTGCCGACGCCGAAGGACGATGCCGAAGAGTGCAGCCTCTACCTGCGTCCGTTCATGATCGGCAACGGCAAGTCGCTGGGCGTGAAGCCGGCCGCCGAGGTCGACTACTACCTGATCGCCTCGCCGGCGGCGTCCTACTTCAAGAGCGGCGGCAAGCCGGTCTCGATCTGGCTCTCCCAGCACTACAACCGCGCCGCCCCGGGCGGCACCGGATTCGCCAAGTGCGGGGGCAACTATGCCGCCTCTCTGTTGGCGCAGGCCGAAGCCGAAGCCCATGGCTGCGATCAGGTCGCGTTTCTCGATGCGGCCGAGAACAAATGGATCGAAGAGCTCGGCGGCATGAACCTGTTCTTCATCTATCGCGATGGCCGACTGGTCACGCCGGCGCTGACCGGCACCATTCTCGAAGGTGTCACGCGTGACTCCATCCTGGAACTGGCTCGCGACGAAGGCCTGACCCCGGAAGAGCGTCCGATCAGCATCGACGAGTGGCGCGAAGGCGTGGCCAGCGGCGAGATCGTCGAAGTGTTCGCCTGCGGCACCGCCGCCGTCATCACCCAGATCGGCGAACTGGTGACCGAGGAAGATCGTATCGTGACCCCGGAAGCCGGTGCCGAGGCTGTCAGCGGCAAGCTGCGCAAGCGTCTGCTCGATATCCAGTACGGCCGCGCCGAAGACAAGCGTGGCTGGCTGATGCAGTTGGCCTGATTTCCGCCTACGCTGCTCTTGAGCACTGCCCTTCAACGACCGCCGCGAGGCGGTCGTTGCGTCTGGGCGGGTCGTTTCGGCGCGGTCCCGCGCTATCGACAATGCACTACCGACAGGGAGAATGACGAGATGAAGCCTGTAATGATCGTGACCGGCGCCGGCCGTGGTATCGGCGCCGCCACCGCCATCATGGCGGCACAGAAAGGCTACGCCGTGGCCGTCAACTATCGCAGCGACAAGGCCTCCGCCGATCAGGTCGTGGCCGAAATCGAGGCCGACGGCGGCCGGGCGATCGCGGTGCAGGCCGATGTGGTCGATGAAGCCGCGATCGTAGCGATGTTCGAGACCGTCGATCGTGAGCTGGGCCGCGTCGATGTACTGGTCAACAATGCCGGCGTGGTCGACCAGATCAGCCGCGTCGACGACATGAGCTTCGACCGCGTCGACCGCATGATGAAGATCAACGTGGTCGGGCCGTTCATCTGCGCGCGCGAAGCGATCAAGCGCATGTCGACTCAGCACGGCGGCAAGGGCGGTGCGATCGTCAACATCGGCTCGGCCGCCTCTCATCTCGGCGGTGCCGGCGAATATATCGACTACGCCGCCTCAAAGGGCGCCATCGACGTGATGACCGAAGGCCTGTCGAAAGAGGTGGCCGGCGAAGGCATTCGCGTCAATACCGTGCGCCCCGGCGTCATTCGTACCACCATCCACGCCAGCGGCGGCAACCCGGACAAGCCCGACGTCGCCGGCGAGGTGATTCCGATGGGACGTATCGGCGAACCGGAAGAGATCGCCAATGCCGTACTGTGGCTGGCCGAAGCTGGCTTCACCACGGGGGCGTTGATCGACGTCGACGGCGGCGTCTAGGCCGCCATCGCTTGGCCGCGCGTCGCTGGGCGAGATTGTTCCAGGGCCACGCGGCTCGGCAAGGCCTTTCCGCCGCGCTCGCCCGATAGGGTTCGCTGGCTAGCGATCGAACTCGCGGGCGAGCCGCCAGCCGCGTAATTCGCTACCCTACAGCTTTCTTTCGTCGCGCTTCATTCCCGTTCTTCATCCCTGCTCGTTGAAGGAGCCCATGACCAAGATCGACTTCTACATTCTTCAGGACACGACGCTGGAGGCCCGCATCGATTTCGCCTGCCGGCTGGCGGAGACGATCTATCGCAAGGGCTACCGGCTGCATGTCCACACCCAGGACGAATCGATGGCCCGCGAGGTCGATGACAGGCTCTGGACCTTCCGCGAGGAGAGCTACGTGCCGCACATGATCGTCGGCGACGAGATGCAACCGCCGCCGCCCGTCACCATCGGCTGGGAACAGCCCCCGGAACCGGGTGTGCAGGCGATGCTCAACCTCCATGACGAGATCCCCGAATGGTTCTCGCGCGTGGAGCGCGTCGCCGAGATCATCAACCAGCACCAGGAAGTGCTGCGGACCAAGCGCGCCTGCTGGAAAACCTACAAGGATCGTGGCTACCGAGTCGAGGCGCACAAGCTGTAAGCGTTGTCCGAGCCGTGAGCGTTAGCTGACAGCGCCTGTTGCCAACAGCCACCCGATCCCTCGTGTGGCTGCCTTGCCTTTTTGCTTGGCTTTCGCGCTTGGCGGCTAATCACCGAGCGCCTGATCGCTTAGAGCCTGAATGCCTGGACTGACTGCTGCAGGTCGATCGAGCGCTCGCGCATGGCATCAGCCATGGACGAGGTCTGCTCGACCAGCGCGGCGTTCTGCTGCGTGGTCTGATCGAGCTGCGAGACAGCATCGTTGATCTGCTCAATGCCGGCGGTCTGCTCCTGCGCGGCACTGGCAATCTCGTCGAACAGGGTATTGATCTGACGAATCTGCTCGTCGATCTCCTGCATCTGTGTGCGCGCATCTCCGACCCGTTCGGCGCCGGTCGCCACCTGCGCACTGGAGGTCTCGATCAGGCGCTTGATCTCCTGCGCGGCCGTGGCGGAGCGATTGGCCAGCTGGCGGACTTCACCGGCGACGACGGCGAACCCTCGCCCGTGTTCACCGGCTCGTGCCGCTTCCACCGAGGCGTTGAGCGCCAGGATATTGGTCTGGAAGGCGATATTGTCGATCAGCCCGATGATCTCGGTGATCTCCCCCGCGCCCTGGCGGATCTCCTGCATCGATTCGACCGCGCCGAGAATCGCCTGCTGCCCCACGCGCGAGGTCTCGCCGGTGGACTCGACCAGCGCGCGTGCGCGCGTCGCGGTATCGGCGCTGTTTCGTGTCGTGGCGGTCATCTCCTCCATGCTGGTGGAGGTCTGCTGCAGCGCCGCCGCCTGCTCTTCGGTGCGCGAGGCCAATTCCTGGTTGCCGGCGGCAATCTCCTCCGCCCCCTGCCCCACCGCCACGCTGGAGGTCTGGATGGCACCCACGGCGCGCTGCAGCTCGTCACGCATGCGCCGGATATCTCCTAGCAGGCTATGCCCCTTCACGTCGGACGTCTCGACCGTCACGGTGAGATCGCCTTCCGCGATCTGTTCCACGACGCCGGCAGCGTAGGCCGGCTCGCCGCCCAAGCGACGCAGCACCCGTCCGATCATGAACCAGAACGCCAGCGTGACGATCGCGCCGGCAATCAAACCGACCAGCGTCGAGCGCATCATCTGCGCCTTGACGAGCGCATCGACGTCGCCCATGAAGACCCCGCTGGCGGCATAGACATTCCACGCCGGGAAGCTTTCGACGTAGGCGTGAACGCGCGGCTGAGCCTCCGACCCCCGGGCAAAGTTGGACCGATAGTCGGCAAAGCCTTGGCCACTCGCGCGCGTGGCCTCGATCATCGCCGGGAAGATGCGCACGCCGGTCGGGTCCGTGGCATCGGCAACGTCCTGGCCCGCCTCGCGCTTGGGATGCGCGCGGATGCGAAGATCGTCACCGAAGGCGAAGACATAGTTGTCGCCGTCGAAACGAATATCGCGAATGGCCGCGAAAGCTCGCCTCTGAGCCTCGTCTTGTGTCATCGCCCCTTGCTCGGCACGATCCCGATAGTGCGCCATCAGCGACACGGCCATATCGACCGCCGTCACCATACGCTGCTCCCGCTCATCCATCAGCGCACTGCGCGTTTGCCAGGCGTTGGTGACCAGCATGACGACCAGTATCAGCCAGAGAATAGCGATCCCGATCCAGCGCTGCTGCTTGAGCGAGGCCCCCTTTTGCACTCGCCGAACATTGCCCCCGCCCGCCACCATTAAATGTTGGATAGCATTGTCTTGATTCATGAATGATCTCTTGATTATCAGATTCTAGTAGTCAGTCTTGCTCTCGCCGCACAACAACTTCGAAAGTCGCGCGAGATCAGGGATATCGTCTTGTCGAGAACGAGATTTATTTTTGTTGTTAAATAAAGTGCCACCTGAGGCGCTGATTCGCTGCCCGTGCTGAGTCAATAACGTTCGGCCTACCGTTCAACGCCTCAGGTAGATATCGGCGCCGACCGAGACGGCGAGTCACGACCGGTTGTCGCGCGATGCCACGTCGGTCCATGCGTACGTCCGCTCCCCCAGATCGATGACGCCGCTTCCTGACGCCACCCACGCTGAGGCGTTATACTCTCCGCCATTTTCGCAGTGCCGCATCCGGCCACGACTACCGGACGCGGCGCGCCGCCGTCACCGTTCGCCGAGTCAGAAAGCCGCCATGGACAAGACCTACCAACCCGATCAGATCGAAACCCGCTGGTACGAGCGCTGGGAGCGCGACAATCGCTTTGCCCCGAGCGGCGAGGGCGCCCCTTTCTCGATCATGATCCCGCCGCCCAACGTGACCGGCAGCCTGCACATGGGCCACGCCTTCCAGGACACGATCATGGACACGCTGGTGCGCTGGAAGCGCATGCGCGACAACAACACCCTGTGGCAGGTCGGCACCGATCACGCCGGTATCGCGACGCAGATGCTGGTCGAGCGCAAGCTGGCCGCCGAGACCGGCGAGAGCCGCCACGATCTCGGCCGCGAGGCATTCACCGACAAGATCTGGGAATGGAAGGCCGAATCGGGCGGCCATATCACGCGCCAGCTGCGTCGCATGGGGGCAAGCGTCGACTGGAGTCGCGAACGCTTCACCATGGATGACGGTTTCTACAAGGCAGTGCAGGAAGTCTTCGTCCGTCTGCATGACGAAGGGCTAATCTATCGCGGCAAGCGTCTGGTCAACTGGGACCCGACGCTGCATACGGCCATCAGTGACCTGGAGGTCGAGAATCGCGACCAGCAGGGTCAGTTCTGGCACTTCCGCTACCCGCTCGCCGACGGCGTTACCACCGCCGATGGCAAGGATCACCTGGTCGTCGCCACGACACGCCCCGAGACACTGCTGGGCGATACCGCGGTGGCGGTCAACGCGGAAGATGCGCGCTACGCGTCGCTGGTCGGACAGTTCATTGAGCTGCCGCTGGTCGGCCGTCGCATCCCGATCGTCGCCGACGAGCACGCCGACATGGAGAAGGGCTCGGGCTGCGTCAAGATCACCCCCGCCCACGACTTCAATGACTATGAGGTCGGCAAGCGCCACGCCATGGCGCTGATCAACGTCTTCTCCAAGGATGCGACGGTCCTTGAGCGCGCCGAGGCGTTCGACCTGCAGGGCCGGCCGCTGACGGATGTCGACACCACGTTGCCGAGCGCCTATGCCGGGCTCGGTCGCTTCGAGGCGCGCGAGCGCATCGTCGCCGACATGGAGGCTGCCGGCCTGCTCGAGCAGGTGGAAACGATCAACAACACGCTGCCCTACGGCGACCGCTCCGGTGACGTCATCGAGCCGTTGCTAACGGACCAGTGGTTCGTGGCCGTCGAGGAACTCGCCAAGCCGGCGATCGCCGCCGTCGAGAACGGCGATATCGAGTTCGTGCCCAAGAACTACGAGAACATGTACTTCTCGTGGATGCGCGATCTGCAGGACTGGTGCATCTCGCGTCAGCTGTGGTGGGGTCACCGCATTCCGGCCTGGTACGACGACGCCGGTAACGTCTACGTCGCGCGTACCGAAACGGAAGTTCGCGAGAAGCATGGCCTCGCGGCGGATATCCCGCTCGTCCAGGATGAAGACGTGCTCGATACCTGGTTCAGCTCCGGGCTGTGGACCTTCGGGACGCTGGGCTGGCCGGAGAAGACCCCGGAACTCGAGACGTTCCACCCGACCAGCGTGCTGGTGACCGGTTTCGACATCATCTTCTTCTGGGTCGCGCGGATGATCATGATGACGCTGAAGTTCACCGACGAGGTGCCCTTCAAGCAGGTCTATGTCCATGGCCTCGTGCGCGATAGCCAGGGTCAGAAGATGTCGAAGTCGAAGGGCAACGTGCTCGATCCGATCGACCTGATCGACGGCATCGACCTCGAGAGTCTGGTGGCCAAGCGTACCGGCAACATGATGCAGCCGCAGAAGGCGCGCGCGATCGAAAAAGCCACGCGTAGCGAGTTCCCCGACGGTATCGAAGCGCATGGCACCGACGCCCTGCGCTACACCTTCCTGTCGCTGGCCACCACCGGTCGCGATATCAAGTTCGACATGGGCCGCCTCGACGGCTACCGCAACTTCTGCAACAAACTGTGGAACGCGTCGCGCTACGTGCTGATGAATGCCGAAGGCGAGGACGTGGGCCTGAACGAGGAACCAGTGGCACTCTCGCTGGCCGACCGCTGGATCCTGTCACGCCTGCAGCAGACCGCAGCGCAGGTCACCAGATCCATGGAGGAGTACCGCTTCGACCTGGCGTCGCAGGCGCTCTACGATTTCGTCTGGAACGAGTACTGCGACTGGTATCTGGAGCTCTCCAAGCCGGTGCTGTGGGACGAGGCAGCGACCGTGGCCGCCAAACGCGGCACGCGTCGCACGCTGGTCCAGGTGCTGGAATCGATCCTGCGCCTCGCGCACCCGATGATGCCGTTCGTCTCCGAGGAGATCTGGCAGCGCGTCGCACCGCTGGCTGGCACTCGGGCGAGCGACAGCGACAGCCTGATGACGCAGCCGTGGCCGGAGAGCGATCTGTCGCGCGTCGACGAGCAGTCGATCCGTGACATCGAGTGGCTCAAGGGCGTCATCATCGCGGTGCGCAACGTGCGCGCCGAGATGAATATCGCCCCCGGTAAACCACTCGAGGTGCTGCTGACCAAGGGCGACGCCGCGGATCGTGAGCGTCTCGAGGCTAACCGGCTGTTCCTGGCCAAGCTGGCCAAGCTGGCGAGCGTCTCCTGGCTCGACGACGCCGAACAGGCTCCGCTCTGTGCGACACAGCTCGTCGGCGATATGGAAGTGCTGGTGCCGATGGCCGACCTCATCGACAAGGACGCCGAGCTGGCTCGCCTCGCCAAGGAGCTCGACAAGCAGGACAAGCTGATCGGCGGCATCGAGAAGAAGCTCGGTAACGAAGGCTTCATCGCCAAGGCGCCGGCCGCGGTCGTCGAGAAGGAGCGCGGCAAGCTCAAGGAGTATCAGGCCGCGCGCCAACTGCTGGTCGAACAGCGCGACAAGATCGCCGCGCTGGAAGACTGAGCCACACCAGGCGTTCGCGTCAGCCGTCCCCCCGGCCCCCGTCGAATCGACGGGGGCTTTTTCGTCGCCCTCCCCGCCAGAAAGCTTATCGATCCCGGCGGATGTCCCGCTCCCGCCCCGCAGACGCAGCGATAGGCCTTCTGGGGCTCGAGACTGCCAGCAAGTTAAAAAACATTGTTCCTTATAGCCATCTTAAAATAGACTACGCGGTACCCCAATGCTCGGTAACACGGCATCCAGCGCCCTGCTGCTTTCCGCCTGCTCGCCCGTCTGGCCAGGGCCTTCGCGCCATCCGATCGCTGCCTGTTTCACCGTCACTGCCCTGTTTCATCGCCTCTGCTTAGGACATCCGCCAATGGCATTCGACCGCTTCCGAATCGGGCGCATCGTCGCCTTCAATATCACCGGCCTGCTGTTGCTGCTCAGTTGGGCCTGGCCCCACGGCGTGCTGTGGAACGATCTCGATGACCGGATCTTCTGGCTGTTCAACGCCTGGATCTCGCCGGACAACCTGCACTGGGACGATCTGCTGGCGCTACTCAACACCCGTGCCTTCGACGCGGCGTCACTCGGCGTCATGGGCGTCCTCTTCGCCCTGGCAATGAGACGTGACCCTCGCCCGGACCGACTGCGCCGCTGGATCGCGATCGGACTGACCATGCTGCTGACCGCCGCTATCGCTGCACTGCTCACCAACAAGGCAATCACCTACGGCCACCCCAGCCCGACGCGCTTCTTCGCCAACGCCGCTCGCCTGACGGACATCGTCTCGATCCCGACCAAGGATTCGGCCTCCAACAGCTTTCCGGGCGACCACGGCCTGATGCTGATGATTTTCGCGGGCTTCATGCTGCGTTTCGCCGATCGTCGCATCGCACTGGCGAGCGTGGCCTTCGTGGTTCTGCTTAGTGCACCGCGCATCATGGTCGGGGCACACTGGTTCAGCGACGTCTACATGGGTGCCCTCAGCATCGCGCTGCTCATTCTGCCTTGGGTGCTTTGCACGCCGCTGGCCAGCGGCATGGTGCAGCGGCTCCAGCAGCTACTCGCCCATCGGCGGCGACCGCACTGAAACACGCCTATCGGTTTGACTGGACCGCCTGGGGAAAGGGTCGCGCTTCGCGTCGGAAAGCGATCAGTAGAGATCGGTGTTCAGGGCCCGTTCCGCGCCCTGAGCCAGACGCGCCGCGTTGAGCGACGATTCGCTGCGGGTGTGCCCTTCGCCGACGACCTGATTGCGGCCGTTGGACTTGGCTGCGTAGAGGCGGCGGTCGGCCAGCTCGATGACATCGCGTAGTTGCCGCCCCTCACGAGACCGGGCGAAGCCCATCGACAGGGTCACCGGCAGTGACAGGCCGTCGAACTGGCAGGGATGGGCGGCGAGATGTTCTCGGATGCGCGCCGCCACTTTCCGCGTTTCCTCCTGCCCGACATCCGGCAGAAGAATCAGGAACTCTTCCCCGCCTACACGGCCGATATGGTCATCGTCCCGCAGGGCGTCGCGTAGTATCCCCGCCAGGTGATGAAGCACCGCGTCCCCCGCCGTATGGCCATGATTGTCGTTGACCTCCTTGAAATGGTCCGCATCCAGCAGCAGTACGACGAACGAACGTCCCGACTTCCAGCAGGCCGAGGCGCGCTCGAAAATGGCACGCCGGTTGAGCACCAGCGTCAGCGAGTCGTGGGTCGCATCGAGTCGATAACGATGCTCATGGCGGTCGGTGATCGTCAGCGCCCGGGTGATGACGATGCACAGCATGACGAAGATCAGCACCAGTCCCAGATCCGAGAGCAGCGTATCGACCCCGCTTGTCGAGCCTGCGACGTAATGGGCGAAGGGTGTGTGAATGACCGCCAGAGACAGCGCGATCAACGCCACCGTCGCGAGAATCTTGGCGCGTCGGCGCAGGTCCGAAAGCATCAACTCGACCTCCGCGAAGAGCAGATAGTAAATCAGGGTGGAGCCGCTGGCCGAGATCACCACGCCGTAGGTGACAAAGGAGAGAAAGAAGCCCATCTTCAGCGCCAGCGCCACGGCCACGAACAGCCGCCGGTGCAGAATCAAGGCGACGGCATAGCCGACCACGCAGAGCAGATTGGCATGCCCAAGACCGACGTGGCCGGACAGATAGATCACCGGCGCCGCCGCCAACTGGACGATGCTCGCCAGCAGAAAGATTTCGGCCATGATCTCGAAACTGCGGCGTCGTTCGGCAGCCAACTGATCGGGCGGCTGGGTCAGCCTCCGCCAGGCCTGCCGGCTGGAAGAAAAAAGCAGGGTCCACATGCGTGTCACAGCTCGTCGTCTTGTTATAGATCGGCACGCGCTCTTGCAGCGCTGTGTGCCCCGCTCGAGAGTCGTGCGCCCTGCTCAAGAGACCAGTGCGAAACGCGCCAGAACGGCAAGGAATAGATTACCGAAAGTATCGCTGTTTTTGACGCCGAATAACATGATGGAATCGACTCGCTGGCGTGTAATCCTACGCCTACAATGCCGCGAGGCGTTTCTCTCTCTGTCGTTTCCCCTGTCGTTTCGCCCCCCTGTCGTTTCGCCCCCCTGTCGACAGCCGAGTTCTGTTAGCCTAAGCGCGCCGATGATTCGGCCTCTACGGATAACAGGACACTTTCCGCATGCGATTTCTCCACAACGAAGATCTGGGCAAGCTGCTGCTGCGCGTCTGCGTCGGCGCACTGATTCTGTTGCATGGCATCAGCAAGCTGATGGACCCGACCAGCCTCAACGGCATCGCCCACCAGCTTTCAGGCATGGGGCTGCCCTCTTTCATCGCCTACGGCGTACTGATCGGCGAGATTGTCGGCCCGGTCATGGCGATTGTCGGCTGGCAGGCGCGCATCGGCGGCCTGCTGATGGCCGCCAACATGGTCGTCGCGATCATTCTGGTGCACCTGCCGCAGCTCTGGACGCTCAATGGTCAGGGCGGCTGGACGCTGGAACTCCAGGGCATGTTCCTGTTCGGCGCCCTGGCGGTGATGTTTCTGGGAAGTGGGAGGATGGCTGCCCGACCGGACTAGCCGCCCTTTCGGTCCGTGCAATCCGTGCGCCCGCGTCTGGATGTGCACTCGCACGCCTGGACACGCAATTCAATCTACATCGAGCGCCGCCAGGCGCTCGTCCATCAGCGAGGGGAAGCGCTGGAACCAGCGTTGATTGAGCGGCGAGGGATGCGGTAGCGGCGCCAGCGTCAGGCGCTTCTGTCGGCCATCCGCCAGCGTCAGCAGTGTCTCGTGCGTCGACGAAAAGCGGTCCTCACGCTGCCAGAAGGTCTCGAGTGCCTGGCGAACCTCCCGCGACTGACCGATACCGAACCACAAAAAGGCCTCGCGCCCCAGGGTAATGACCCGCTCCCCCTGCCACGCGTCGACAAGCAGACTCGCCACCAGCGGCTGGAAACGCCGCTTGACCGCCATCGACCACGCCTTGTTGCCAATCGGCTTGTAGGGCACGGTATTGATCCAGAAGATCTCCTCGCCGGCCGAGAGCCTCGCCTCGGCATCCGGCGGCGAGTCGCCATGACGATGACGATAAAGCGCCTCACGTACTTTCTTCCCTCCGCTACCGACGAACGGGCGACCGAGTTCGACCTCCTGGCGTCCGGGATCGCGGCCGAAGATCGCCAGCCGAGCCCCGGCAGGACCGAGCCCGACGATCGGCGCCAGCGGGTCCCGCCCCGCCGCGCGATAAGCGTCGAGATCCAGCCGCTCGAGCGTGCCGGCCGCCGCGCGCATAGCGCGCTCGGTGGCCACAGGCAGCGAAACGATAGGCTCTCGGGGTCGCGTCATGCAGGCCTCGCGATCATCCGGCGGGAAAGTTGAGTACCAGTACGGCGGCGTTGAGATAGGCCGCGAAGCTGACCCAGACGAGGTAGGGAATCAGCAGCCCCATCGCCGCACGCGAGTAGCGAGAGAAAGTTACCAGCGTCCAGACGATCAGCCCCCAGAGCAGCAGCAGATCGAGCAGACCGATGAGCATCCAGTGCGCGGCAAAGAAGAGCCAGGACCAGAGACCGTTGGCGACAAGCTGTGCCACGAACGGCGTCAACGCGCGTCGCCGCTGGCCCGCCGGCGCTACCAGCGTGACACGCCAGGCGGCGATCGCCATTAGCACGTAGAGCAACGTCCACGCCACCGGAAACAGCCAGTCCGGCGGCGTCAGCGGCGGTTTCTCCAGCGCAGCGTACCACGCCCCCGGCGGCGCCAGGATGCCACTGCTGGCGGCGAGCGCCACCAGCAGCAGCCAGCCGCCCAGAATCGATAGCGAGCGACTCACGCGCGTCACCAGCTACCGGTGTTTTCCATCGAAGCCCACGGCTCCTGCGGCGCTAGCGACTCGCCCTTCTGCAGAAGCTCGATGGAAATGCCGTCCGGCGAGCGTACGAAAGCCATATGGCCGTCACGCGGCGGACGATTGATGGTCACGCCGCCAGCCTGGAGTTTCTCGCAGAGGGCGTAGATGTCCTCGACCCGGTAGGCCAGATGACCGAAGTTGCGCCCGCCGGTGTAGGTCTCCGGATCCCAGTTATAGGTCAGTTCGACCATCGGCGACTTCTCGGCCTTGGCGCGCGGCGTGTCTTCCGGCGTGGCCAGGAACACCAGTGTGAAACGTCCTTTCTCGTTCTCCTGGCGCGAGACCTCCTGCAGGCCGAGCAGGTCGCAGTAGAATTGCAGCGACGCGTCGAGATCGGCGACACGAACCATCGTGTGTAGATATTCCATGAGAAATCTTCCTAATATGTCAGGGAGTTGAACGTTCCCAATGGTAGACCACCTGCAGGGGAGCGTGAATTGCGGGACACGCTCGGTTACCCTCGACGCCCTGCGACGCACCGTCGCGATACGTGACTCGACCGTGCGACAACGCGGGTCCCCCCGCCCAACAAGGACATCGAATGGACTCGGTGACACAAGCTTGTCTCGGCGCCGCGCTGGGCGCTGCCACCCTGCCGCGGCTCGGCAGGCGCGCCCTGCTGCTGGGTGCGGCACTCGGTACCCTGCCGGATCTGGATGTCTTGATCGACTACGGCGATGCGGTGGCCAACTTCAGCCGCCATCGCGGTTTCAGCCATTCACTGTTCGTGCTCACCGGCGTCGCCACCCTGTTTGCCTGGGGCGCGAGTCGCTGGCCGCGAACACGCGAGATCGCCGGTTTCGGCCACTGGTGGTGGCTGTTTGCGCTGTGTCTGTTGACGCATCCGATCATCGACGCCTTCACCACCTACGGCACCCAACTGTGGTGGCCGATACCGATGACGCCGGTGGCGTGGGACAACCTGTCGATCATCGACCCGCTCTTTACCCTGCCGATGCTGGTCGGCGTGATCCTCTTCGCGTGGCAGCCACGCCACCACCGGTGGCTGTGTGGACTGTTCGGGCTTTCATGCCTGTATGTCGTTTTCAGCTTCGGCGCCAAGGCGTACGTGGAATCGCGCCTGACATCGGCGCTGGCCGAGCGCGGGCTTGGCGACGCACCGGTCCTCGTACAGCCGGCGCCGCTGACCATGCTACTGTGGCGCGTTACCGTCATCGACGACGGCCAGGCACTGGAGGGCTGGGTCGGGCTCTTCGACGGTGACTCGTCCATCGATCTGACGCCCTGGCCGCTCGGCGAGCGCTGGCGGGAGGCCGCCCTGCAGACGGCGGATGGCCAGCGCCTCGCTTGGTTCTGCGGCCCCTTCCTGAGCTATGACGTGCGCTCAAGCGCGGAGGGCGACATTCTCGAAGTCACCGACATTCGCCTGCTGGTACCCGGCGCGCATCCCTTCACCTTCGCGATCGCCCGCCGCGACGCCGGTGGCCATTGGGAAGCGATCACCGCCACGCAGGAGCCGGCACCCCGACCGACAAGGGCGGTGATGAAGCGCCTGATGCAGCGGATCATCGATCCCCAGGTCGTGCCGGTGCCCGGCCCCGGGGCCTGACTCGCCGGGCACCCGACAGACGCCAGACCGTGTCGTTCCAGATTCCATGAAAACTGCCCGGTGAGGCGTTCAACCTCACCGGGCAGTTTCTGTACAGGGACGACAGGACTTGTCAGCCCAAAGAGCGCTGCCGAGTCGAAAAGGCTCGACAGGCGCAGGCGAATCGCGGACGCCCGGATCCGCTCAGTCGGGCTTGACCGCGAAACGGCCACTGCCAAGGAACATGACGGCAATCGCGGCCAGGCAGTACATGGCCTGGAGTTCGAGGCTCCAGCCGCCTTGATCGTTCAGCGTCCAGAACTGAGACAGGTGCACGAGCAGCACCGCCACAACCATGTTGCCGGCCATCAACAGCCCGCCGATGCGCGCCTGCCAGCCGACGATCGCCATCAGCGGTCCGACGACTTCCCCCAGCACGACGCCGTAAGCGATGAACGTTGGCAGACCAAGCGCCGAGAGCGTCTGCTCCAGCCAGCCGAACGCCTCGGGATGCAAGAGCTTGTTGATGCCGTGAAACAGCATGAGCATACCGACGCCAAGCCGGACGATCAGTTTGCCCAGGTCTTCCTGCTGCAATAGCTGACGCATGTTCGAACCCTCATGTTGCCAGGCGCTCAGAATCGAGACGCCACGTAATGGCCAATCGCCTGCTTGGCTTCGTCCATCGATGCCTGCTTGCGAGCATCGCCCATATTGAGCCCTTCGGCATAGATCGCCTGAACATCGTTGATGCCGATCAATCCCAGCATATGGCGCAGGTGCGGCGTCTGGGAATCCAGCTCGGTGCCCGCGTACATGCCACCGCGGGCGGCCAGGATCAGGCCCGACTTGCCCTCGAGCAGACCGACAGGGCCGTTCTCGGTGTACTGGAAGGTCTTGCCCGCTCGCAGGATACGGTCGAACCACGCCTTCAGCTGACTGGGGATGCCGAGGTTATAGAGGGGAACGGCCAGCACGACCAGATCGCTGGCCTCGACTTCCGCCAGCAGGGTATCGGACAGCGCGGCCAGGGTTTCCTGTTCGGCACTGCGTTCGGCCGGGGCGGTCATCCAGCTTGCCATCTCCGGGCCAGTCAGATGCGGCAGGGGTTCGGCGATTACGTCACGCTCGATGAGCTGGACATCGCGCTCGGCCAGCGCGGCCTTGAACGTGGCCGCCAGCGTGCTGGACTGACCATTCTCGCCGAACAGGGAACTGGTAATGAGAAGAATACGTGGTGCCATGAAAATGCCTCCGAAGTGGATGCCGAAGCGGCAGTCGTCGGAGGCTATTATTCATTGACATTTTTCAAACGATAAGCGGTAAAAATGGCGTACATCATTCGAAAAAAGAGAAAGAAACGCCCGGTTCAGCGCGTCGCTTCCACACCCTGTCCGCAGCCCTGCCAGGTCTGGTCGCCGTAGCGCAGGGTGACCTTGACCGGCCAGGGACGACCGCTCATGTCATCGAAGCAGGCGCCGGCACGCAGATCCATCTCCAGCGGCTGACGGCCACTGTCGCTGACCAGCACCACCCGTGCTTCATTGCCGTTGTCGAGCGAGGCGACGCGATAGTCGAAGGTGTCCTTGGCCTGGCCGTAGTCGGAAACCAGCGTGAGGGAAGTCGTCTGGCGATCCAGCGAAATGCGCCAGCCTGGCTCGTTGCCGCTGGCGTAGAAGATACTCTGCGGCTGCTCTTCGCGCGTCGTGGTGGGACGCTCGCTGGCGATGCTGCAGACCAGCTGGCCGTTATCGCTTTCGACGCGCGCGTTCTTGCCCTGGCGCCAGAAGGAGACGCCGCCGAGTGCGTAGCGTTCTCCGCTGCCGACCACGGCGGCGGGCAGTTCCGTTTTTCCCAGCGCCGTCCATAGCCGCAGGCGCTGCTCGTCCGGCGTGGTCGTGACCAGATCCTGCGAGGGTGTGCAGCGCCAGGCCGTGAACCGCTCGCCGCCATCGGCGAAGAAGGCCCCGGGCAACAGCGGCGACTGGGGCGTCTCCGCCGTCTTCGACACCGAGAGCGACGACCCGGCATCCACCGGTTGTGTCGTGCCCCCGGTGGCGCAGCCCGCCAGCAGCAACACCGTACACGCGGCGCCCAGAGCAGATCGAGAGCGGAAAGGACGAAAACGTTCGATAGAGAGGCGACGCCAGAGCGCCAGCGACTTTGCGGACATGAAGACGGTTCCCGAATGAGACAGACGCGGTTCTTTTTCGCCACCGGTGTCATCGCGCGTGCGGTCGACGCAACCGGATGATCGCAAAAACAAAAAAGCGCCACGAGAGCCTCTCGTGGCGCCACTCCCAGCCTAACATGTCAGGCCTGATGACGGGATACGCCGCCCAGCCGATCTCCCTGGCCGACGCGAGCGAAGCGAGTCAGGCGTAGCGACGGCGTAACACCCGGGCCGCGTCGACCATGTTGGCCAGCGCCGGCTCGACCTCTGCCCAGCCACGCGTCTTGAGACCGCAGTCCGGATTAACCCAGAGCCGCTCGGCGGGCAGCTTTTCGGCCGCCTTGACCATCAGGTCAACGATCCACGCCTGGTCCGGAATATTCGGCGAGTGGATATCGTAGACGCCCGGCCCGATCTCGTTGGGATAGTCGAAGTCCTGAAAGGCATCCAGCAGCTCCATGTCCGAGCGCGAAGTCTCGATGGTAATGACGTCGGCATCCATGGCCGCAATCGCGCCGATGATGTCATTGAACTCGGCATAGCACATGTGGGTATGAATCTGCGTCTCGTCACGTACCACCGCCGCGCTCAACTGGAAGCACTCTACCGCCCAGTCGAGATACGTCTGCCACTCGGCCTGACGCAGTGGCAGGCCCTCGCGCAGTGCCGGCTCATCGATCTGGATGATGGCGATACCGGCCTGTTCGAGATCGGCGACTTCGTCGCGCAGTGCCAGGGCGATCTGGCGACAGGTGGTGGCACGCGGCTGATCATCGCGCACGAACGACCACTGCAGGAGGGTGACTGGGCCGGTCAGCATGCCCTTCATCGGCTTGTCGGTCAGCGACTGGGCGTACTCGCTCCAGCGCACGGTCATGGCCTCGGGACGCGTCACGTCGCCGAAGATCACCGGCGGCTTGACGCAGCGCGAGCCGTAGCTCTGGACCCAGCCGTTCTCGGTGAAGGCGAAACCATCGAGCTGCTCGCCGAAGTACTCGACCATGTCGTTGCGCTCGGCCTCGCCATGCACCGGCACATCCAGCCCGAGCGACGCCTGGCGCGCGACGACCTGAGCGATCTCTTCACGCATGCGCGCTTCGTAGTCGCTCGCCGTCAGATCGCCGCGCTTGAAGTCACGCCGCACGCTGCGAATGGATTGCGTCTGGGGGAAGGAGCCGATCGTGGTAGTCGGAAACAGCGGTAGGTTCAGGCGCTCACGCTGCGCCACCGCGCGGCTGGCATAGACGTTGTGACGCTGCGTGTCGGCCTGGCCGATCGCGGCCAGCCGATCACGCACCGCCGCCTGATGGATACGACGGGACTCACGCCGGGCCTTCAAGGCGTGCGCCGCCGAGTCGATCCGCGCCCGATCGGCATCGGTTTCGCGGCCATCCAGCAGGTGAGCCAGGGTCACGACTTCGTCGAGCTTCTGTCGCGCGAACGCCAGCCAGCCTTTCAGCTCGGGATCGAGCTGGGTTTCGTTGTCGAGGTCCACCGGCACGTGCAGCAGCGAGCAGCTGGGCGCGACCCACAGACGACCGTCCAGGCGTGCCTTGGCGTCCGCCAGCGCGGTGGCAAGCTGGCGCAGATCGGCACGCCAGATATTGCGACCGTCGACGGCGCCGAGCGATAGCAACTTATCAGGTGGCAGGCGATCGAGCACGGCGGGAAGCTGGCCCGGCGCGCGCGCCAGATCGATATGCAAACCCGCGACGGGCAGCCCCAGCGCCAGGCCCAGATTATCGCCCAGCGCGCCGAAATAGCTGGCGACCAGCAGTTTCACCGGAGCCGACTGCAGCGCGTGGTAGGCGGACTCGAACGCCCGCTGCCAGTCGCTCGGCAGATCCTGTACCAGCGCCGGCTCGTCGAGCTGGACCCACGTCACGCCCGCGTCAGCGAGGCGTGCCAGTATCTCGCCATAGGTGGCGACCAGCGCGTCGAGCAGCGAGAGGCGATCGAGCCCCTCACTCTTGGCCTTGCCCAGCCACAGCCAGGTCACCGGACCGGTCAAAGCGACCTTGACCGGATGTCCGGCCGCCTGCGCTTCCGCCACCTCGTCGAACAGCCGCTGGCTGGCGAGGCGGAACGTCTGCCCCGCATGCAGCTCCGGCACCAGATAGTGATAATTGGTGTCGAAGTACTTGGTCATTTCGCAGGCGGCCGCCGGCTCGCCGGACGGCGCACGACCGCGCGCCATACGGAAACTGGTGTCGAAGTCGACCTCACCCTCGACGCGACCGAAGCGCGGCGGTATCGCACCCAGCAGCGTGGAGACGTTGAGCACCTGATCGTAGAAGGCGAAGTCACCGACGGTGACCATGTCGAGACCGGCATCGCGCTGTGCCTGCCAGTGCGCGTGCCGCAGGCGCGCCCCTTCCCGCTCCAGTGCCGCGGCATCGCTCTCGCCTTTCCAATAGGATTCCACGGCCCGTTTCAATTCACGCTGCGCGCCGATGCGCGGATAGCCAAGGGTATGCACCAGAGTGGTCATGAGTAGGGTCTCTCAGCGTTAGCGGGTAGAATGCAACCAGTCATTGCTTGGTGAGCAGTCTCTCCAGCAACCCAACCTGAATCAAACGTGTTTATCTAATCCGAATCGTGAATAGAATTCATAGCATGCTCGAACTGCGCCATCTCCGCACCCTGATCGCCCTGCGCGATACCGGCTCGCTCGTCGAAGCGGCGGAGCGCGTGCATCTGACGCAGTCGGCCCTCTCGCACCAGATCAAGGATCTCGAATCTCGTCTGGGCATGCCACTGTTCACGCGCAAGACCCGTCCTGTCGCCTTCACCCACGCGGGTGAGCGGCTGCTGACACTGGCCGAACAGGTACTGCCGCAGCTGCGCGTGGCCGAGCGCGATCTGGCGCGGCTCGCCGGTAACGAGCACGGGCGGCTGCACATGGCGATCGAGTGCCATAGCTGCTTCCAGTGGCTGATGCCGACCGTCGATCACTTCCGCAACCATTGGCCGGAGGTCGAAGTCGATATCCCGAGCGGACAGAACTTCGACCTGCTGCCCGGCCTCACGCGGGAAGCGCTGGACCTGGTAATCACCGACAACCCCCAGCCCCTGCCCGGCGTCCACTATGCACCGCTGTTCCGCTACGAGGGTCTGCTGGCGGTTTCCAAGCAGCACGCGCTGGCCGGGCGCACCTGGGTCGAACCGGACGATCTTGCCGCGGAAACGCTGATCGTCTATCCGGTCGACCATTCGAGACTGGATGTCTTCACCCAGTTTCTCGATCCGGCAAAGGTCCAGCCACGGGAGGTGAGAAGCGCCGAACTGACGGTAATGATGATGCAGCTGGTGGCGAGCGGGCGCGGGGTCTGCGCCCTGCCCAACTGGGCACTGACGGAGTATCTGGAGCGGGATTACGTGAAGGCGTTGCCGCTGGGGCGGGACGGCGTCTGGAGCACGCTCTACGCGGCCATTCGCGAGGAGAGCCGCGAGCTGCCGTGGATGGAGGATTTCATTCGTACCGCGCGGGATACCTCGTTTGCGGTCCTGAACGGCATCAAGCCGGCGGGCGACTGACCCCGCCCGGCTCGCGCCAAGTCTCAGGCGTCGGTCTGCGGCTCGTCGAAGGTCAGCGGGTGGATCGCGCCGCGCGCGTGAATCGGCAACAGCAGGCTGAAACGCGCGCCGCCGAGCGACTCGCTGCGATCGACCACCACGTTGCCGCCATGCCAGGCCATGATCTTCTGCACGATCGATAGCCCCAAGCCGTAGCCGCCGGAACGCCGCGTGCGGCTGTCGTCGAGACGCGCAAACGGCTTGAAGATGGCAATCCGATCCTTCTCCGGCACGCCGGGACCGTCGTCCTCGACGTCGATACGGATCGCCCTCGGCTCGCGATGAATCTTCACCTGCACCCGACGTTCGGCGTGCCGGCAAGCATTGGCGACAAGATTCTGTACCGCCCGCTGCAAGTAGCGCGGCTCCGCTTCGACCTCGAGCTCGTCGCCGTCGGCCACGCTGAGCGTCAGGTGCGGATGCAGCGGACTCAACGTATCGACCACGCGCCAGGCCAGCGCCCGACACTCCAGGCTCTCGGTCTTGAGACTGACGCCCTGGGCATTTTCGCTGTCGAGCTTGGCATAAGTCAGAATCTCGTCGATCAGTCGGTCGAGTTCGGCGATATCCTTGTCGATACCCTCGAGCTGGCGACGGGCGACGTCGTCACGGCTGATATCCTCGAGCATCTGCACCGCGAAGCGGATACGCGCGACCGGGGTGCGCAGTTCGTGGGAAACCGCCCGAATCATCTCCTGCTGACTGCGCAACAGTGACTGCACCTGCACAGCCATGCCGTTGAGCGCCATGCCCAGCCGGCCGAGAAAGTCGTTGCTATCGACGCGGACCCGCGCGTTGAGATGCCCGGCGGCGATCTTGGTCGCCGCCCGCTCCAGCCGCCCCACCCGACCTTCGACGCTCCATACGATCAGATAGATCGCCCCGGCCAGCGTCACCAGCACCATGATCAACAGGGCCAACGCCAGCGACAGCGGCATCGACTCGAAGGTCGGCAGCGGGCCGATGCGCAGCCAGCGATCCGGGCCGACACGGGCATGGATATAGAGCGCACTCAGGCCGGTTTCCAGCCGCACGACCACCTCGCCTGCATCGAGCCGCGTGGCCTGAATCGGATCGACGTCCGTGGGCGCCGTGGTATAGAGCCCGACCGGCAGCTGGAACTGCCGCTTGACCCGGTGCAGCCGCCGATTCTGAACCTCTTCCGACTCCCCGCTCAGCCAGCTGCGCAACACTTCGGTGATGCCGCGCAGCTGCATCTCGTTGAGACTGTTGATACGGGCCGCCAGCACCCATTGGGAGTGCGGCAACTGATAGAGCGAGCGCCAACCGTCGTCGGTTGCTTCGATCACCGGGCGATTGTCGCGCAGGCGCGCGCGCTCGAAGTAGTCGAGCGACAACTCGTCGAGTTCGAAGAGCCCCAGCGGCATGCCGAGTGTCGATGCCATCGAGGCGAGCCACTCATCGCGCTGCGACAAGGGCTGGCGTGAGACCAGGTCGGACAGCAGCGCCAGCGGCCCGGTAACCAGATCCTCGCGGTAGTGCTCCTGGCGCACCCGGTCGACCATGAGAAAGCTGAACAGTGCCAGGCCAAAGGTCACGATCAGCGCCACCAGCAAGGAGGCGTAGAAACGCAGGAAGGTGCTGTCGGTCAAGGTACGACGCATGCAGAATCTCGCGCGGCAACCCGGCTATCCGAGGCCCGCCAGTCGATGGCCGGTACACGGATAGGGTTGGTGAAAGACGGGAAAGCGTGAATGTCGCTGCCGACGTGGTGGCGCGACCTGGCCCCGTCGCACGGGCATGCGACGGGGCCAGGAGAGATCACCGCGTCTGGCGCGATCCCGGACGCCCCGGACTCAACCGTCCCGAACGAACAGATACCCTTTGCTCCGCACGGTCTTGATGCGGTGCGGATGGTTGGGATCATCGCCGATCTTCGGCCGAATGCGCGACACGCGGACGTCAATGGAGCGATCCTGCCCGTCGTACTTGATGCCGCGCAGCTGCGAGAAGATCTCTTCGCGCGTCAGCACACGACCGGCGTTGTCCGCCAGCAGCCAGAGCAGATCGAACTCGGCGCTGGTCAGATCGATGCGCTCCTCCTCGAGCCACGCTTCACGCGTGGCGCTGTCGATCGTCAGATCATCGAACGTCAGACGGGTCGCGCCGCTGGACGAGACCAGACTATCCGCCCGGCGCATCAGTGCCCGCATGCGTGCCAGCAGCACGCGCGGCTGGACCGGTTTGGGCACGTAGTCATCCGCCCCCATCTCCAGCCCCAGCACCTGATCCATGTCGTCGGTGCGGGCCGTCATCATGAGGATGGGACCGGCGTAGTGCGGCCGCGCGCGACGACAGATCGACAGACCGTCCTCGCCCGGCAGCATCAGGTCGAGGATGACCATGTCAGGCTGCTCCTCGACGATTCTTTCCACCCCGTGTGCGCCATCGTGCTCGAGTCCGACCTGGAAACCGTTGGCTTCCAGATACTCGCGGGTCAGATGCGCCAGTCGCTCGTCATCTTCGATGATCAGTACGCGATCTTGATGTGCAGTGCTGTCCAAGCTGTCTTCCATCCCTTTAAGTTTGGCCTCGAAACCCTGCATACCACCAATCGGTTATTTTTATGTGCAGTTCATCTTCGTGTGCAGTTCATCTTCATGTGCCGTCCATCGGTCATTCCAGCCACTTGCCTTGACATCGAAACACCCGTCACAAGAATCGGCAAGCGCGATACCGACAAGCTACGTTCAACTGCTAAACGTAGTGGATAGATCCGCATCATACCCGAATTGTTCCGTTTGTAATCCGCCAACCTGGGGTCAACGTGCAATGTCGGGCAAAATCACCGCATTCTTCAGACGGCAGTAGCCGTTTCCCTTCAGTCATCTAGAGCGAGAGAACCTTGCTGACATCTCATACCGAAGACGTCAACACGCGTCGTTTGACCCTTGCCGCGGCGATCATCATCGACGATCGGTATCGTCTATTGCTGGTGCGCAAGCGTGGCAGCCGCTGGTTCATGCAGGCGGGCGGCAAGATCGATCGCGGAGAGACGCCAGACGCCGCGCTGACGCGCGAGATACGGGAAGAGCTCGGCGTAGAGATCCGTCACCGGGTGGCCATCGAGGTGGCTTCCGCCCCCGCTGCCAACGAAGCGGGCTTTGACGTCGAGGCCCACCTGTTCTGGGCGGCAATCGCGGGTACGCCCCAGGCCACGGCGGAGATCGAGGAAATTCGCTGGGTCACGCTGGAGGAAGCCGCCTCGCTCGACCTCGCCCCGCTGACCCGAGACGCGGTGCTGCCGCTGGTACGAGAATGGCGCGACCGACAGGACCTGCCCACCCGGCGGCCAGAGCCGTCTTCTTGATCGATTAGGGAGTCGGCAGCCTGGTGACTCAATAGGCCAGACGGCCGTAGAGTTCGCCAAACGGGCGCATCACGTGCTGACGATAGGCCGCCCGCGACTGCAGACGCTGGTACCACGCTTCGACGTGAGGGAGCGGGGGGCGCGGGATTTCCAGCTCGAAGTAGCGATAGAGCGTCGTGCCCGCCGGAATGTCGGCGAGGCCCAGCGACTCGCCGCTGAGAAATGGCCGCTCGCGCAACGCCGCATTCAGGGTCGTGTAAAGCCGGTCGCAGGTCGCCATGGCACGCTCGATGGCGGCATCGTCCTGCTCCGCGCCCGGCGTCCGATAGAACCCCCAGAAGATGCCGGTGAAGAAGGCCGGCTCCAGCTGCGAGAGCGACCAGGCCATCCAGCGATCGACCTGTGACTGCGCCGCCGGCTCCCGCGTCTGGAAGTGGGCGTCACCGTAGGTCGCCGCGAGATAGCGCAGAATCGCATCGGTCTCCCAGACGACCGTTTCGCCATCCTCGATGACCGGAATGCGGCCATTGGGGTTCATGGCGAGGAAATCCGGTGTATCCAGACCGCCCTCGCTGCCGCCGACCGGCCGATGCGCTACCTCGATGCCCAGCTCGTCGGCCAGCCACAGCACTTTCTGCACGTTGTAGGCGCTTCGCCGTCCCCAGACCGTCAACATCTCGCTGCTCCCTGTCGTCGTCAACGACTCAGGTCGACATCGCTCACCTGACCGTCACCGAGTTCAACCTGTCGAATGATGATGGGGCTCCTCGCCTGGCCGCCGGGCAGCAGCACGCTGCCGGCCACATAGAAAACGCCGGCGGGAATGCCACGCACCACGAAATAGCCGTTGTCGTCCGTCTCAGCGTAGTGGGTATATTCGCGAGCGCGAGGGTCGGCCGGCTCGATCCGCCGTCCGGATAACGCCACCTCTGCCGCTTCCGCGGCGTAGCGGGTCGCTGGTGCGACGGAGACCGTCTCGTTCGCCCCCACTAGCGTCTGTCCCTCGGCGTTGCGGTAGGTCAGCCGCCCCTGGACCGCCGCCGTCCCGTGCTTGTCGAGCTTGGCGTACTCCTCGGCCGGAAACGGGATCTGGCGCTCGACGACGTTCTCGTCGCGATCGCTGCGATCGAAGATATCGGGCATCTGGAACGTGCCGCTGGAGAAGCTGCCACACCCGCTCAATACCAGCGCCAGCGACGCCAGCAATACCCCATTGCGCAAACGAACCCGCATGTTATCGACTCCTTGATGGCGATTCCCCGCAGCGCCTGCGGGAAGAGACTGGCTATAGACAGCGATAAGCGCCCGACTAGAGGCTGGCGGACGCTCGAGAAAGCCTCGATCCTGACAGCCGAATGCGCACGCAGTGCGCACGTTGCGATCTTGAGCACCGTCTTGAGTACCGTCGACACGCCCCGATGCCCCGTCCCGATGCCACGGAAGCGACGCCGGGCGGGCAACGCCCTTGAGAGAACCCCGATTCAATGTCCCGATCAGCGCCCCGGCGGGCTGATGATCATTTCATCGCCATTCAGACGGATCGCGAAGCGTCCCAGGAAACTCATGCCGAGCAGCACGGTGTCATCATCTAGACCATCATGAATCGACCCCGGCACGCGATGCGCCTCCAGACCGCCGAGTCGCACGCTGTCGAGCGTGGCGAGATGACCGTCGACGCGGCCGTTGGCGGTGGTGAAGGTCACCACCGGCCCGGGTTCCAGCGCCAGCCGGTCAGCGAGCGACCGGGAGAGCGAGACATAGGTAGCGCCCGTGTCGACCAGAAAGGTGACCGCGTGCCCCTCGATCTCGCCGGGCGCGACGAAATGGCCGTAGGCATTGCGTCTGAGGTGCACGGGCTGTTGATCGACGGTGAGGTTGGCAAGATCCGCATTGGGATCGCGACGTCGTTCCTCGAGATCGCGGAACCAGAGCATGGCGAGGGCCAGCAGCACGATCCAGCACAGCACCAGCATGGCGACGCCGACCCGACGGCCGGGCGACCTGCGCTCACTCATACCGGCCGACGCCGTGGACCCTGGCCGTTGGCCGGAAGCGAATCGCTCCCGGCCACGACAGTCGGGCGACTCGCGCGGCGAGACGCCAGGCTCTGCCGCTCGCGCGAGCCTCCGCCCCGGCCACCACCTGTCGACGCCCCATTCGCCGGAACTCGGGCCTGCGGGCCATGGCCGTCAGAGCGCGATCGCCATTCAGCGCCGCTGTGGATCGAGCGTGTAGGTGCCGGTGATGCTCGCTTCGGCCAGCACGTGGCCGGCCATCGCGTCACGGACCTGTTGGCCGGTGAATTCCCCGGCCAGACCGAGCGTGGGAATATCGAGTGCAAAGACGCTGAAGGTGTAGCGGTGCACGACCTCATCGTTCCACGGCGGGCAGGGGCCATCATAGCTACCGTAGACGCCGGCCATATCCGGGTCGCCGGCCAGAAAGCCCGTGTAGCCGTTGATGCCAGCGATCCCCTTGGCGGTCTGACCCGGCGCCTTGCCCTTGGGTACCACGCCGTCGGAGGCCTCGCCCTCCTCGATCAACGACACCGTAGGCGGAATGTCCACCAGCACCCAGTGGTAGAAATCCACGCGCGGCAGATCGGCAGGCAGCGTCTTGCCCTCCTGATTGACGTCGTCGGCTACGCCCGGCACATCCGGGTCCATGACCAGCACGACGAAGCTCTGCGTGCCTTCGGGGGCGTCAAGCCAGCGCAGCTCCGGATTGCGGTTGTCACCGAGGCGCATGTGCTGCTCGGCATCCGGAACGGCAAAGGCGAATGGCTCGGGAATCGGCTGGCCTTCCTCGATGCCCTTGACGGTAAAACGCATGATTCTCTCCTGAACTTGGCTGAGACGAAGGATGACCTGAAGAATAGCGCAACGGCCCGCGCACCCGCGCACGCGGAGTGCTACAGTCGCCGTCAGAATTTACCGACAACCTTAGGTGTCTCGCGGGCGTTTGTCATGACTGAAGTCGTTTCACCCGATGCGCTCCCCGCCCGGCTGGGCTTTCGCATGCCGGCAGAATTCGCCCCGCACGATGCCTGCTGGATGCTGTGGCCACAGCGACCGGACAACTGGCGGCTGGGCGCCAAGCCGGCACAGCAAGCATTCGTCGCGGTCGCCACCGTCATCGCCGAGAGCGAAACGGTCTTCGTCGGCGTCAGCGACGAGCAGTACGAGAATGCCCGGCATCACTTGCCCGCGCACGTTCGCGTAGTCGAACTGTCGAGCAACGACGCCTGGATGCGCGATGTCGGCCCCACCTTCGTGACGCACCCGGACGGTCGCCTCGCGGTCATCGACTGGGATTTCAATGCCTGGGGCGGCCTGAAGGGCGGACTCTACTTTCCCTGGGACAAGGACCGACGCATTCGCCGCAAGATCGCCGAGATTCTTGGCGTGCCGTGCTTTGCGGCGCCGCTGGTGCTCGAAGGCGGCGCCATCCACGTCGACGGCGAGGGAACGCTGATCACCACCGAAGAGTGCCTGCTCAATCCCAACCGCAATCCGGAGCTCGACCGCGCGACGCAGGAACGACTGCTGGTCGACTATCTGGGCATCGAGAAAGTGATCTGGCTGCCCGCCGGCTGCTATCAGGACGAGACCGACGGCCACGTCGACAACCTCTGCGCCTTCGTCGCGCCGGGAGAGGTCGTACTGACCTGGTGCGACGACGAGAACGATCCCCAGCACGCCATTTCACGGGACGCGTTGGCGGTTCTGACGCGCGCCACCGACGCGCGTGGCCGGCCGCTGCGAGTTCACAAACTGCCGCAGCCCGGCCCGCTCTACATCGAGACGGAGGAAGCCGGCGGCGTCGATCGCCTCTCCGGCTCACGCCCCCGCCGACCGGGGGATCGCCTGGCGGCCTCCTACGTCAACTTCTACATCGGTAACCACGTCGTGGTCATGCCGCTACTCGACCCGAATCATGACGACGTGGCCCGGGCCCGCCTCGGCGAGTGCTTTCCCGATCGGAAGGTCATCGGCGTCCCCGCGCGGGAAATTCTGCTGGGAGGCGGCAACATCCACTGCATCACGCAGCAGCAGCCACGCCCCTGACCGGCACCCTGGCGTCTCGCTCCACGCGCCGGTGACGCCTCAACGACAGAACGCATAGCCGCGCATGCCAAAATGGAAGTGGTTGGCATGCGCGGCGTTGTAATCAGGCCCGAGCGTGGTCCCGAAATAGTCGCAGGCGCGCTGCTGCGCATCGTGCAGGAACGTGCCGCGAGCGTCGGCGTCATCCCAGTCGTCGAGCACGCTGATCGTGCGCCCATCCTGCAGCGTGAAACCCGCGATATCCAGAGCCTCCGCCGTGGCGTGCTCGCTACGTCGAGCGTTCTCGCGATGGTAGATATTACGGCAAGCGAAGGAGCCGTAGTGACGCACGCGGGCAACGCGCTGGCCGAAGGTCTGCTCGGCCAGCGGCTGCAGGCCATGCGTTTCGTAAAGGGTCCAGGCCAGCGCTAGCGGGCAGCTGGCGACAAAGCTCGCATTGAACGCGACCTGGGTGCGGGAAACCCTGACCACGTTCTCCAACGGACAACCCGCCGCCGGCGTATGGTCATCGAGCGGCGTAAAAGCGATCGACGGCGCGCTGGCCAAGGCAGCGAGACACGCCTCGCGATCGTCGTCCAGCCACGTCAGCTTGAGCTGCGTCAGCGGTGTCACCGGATCGGTCACGACTAGCGGCGCGAACGGATTCCACTGCCGCGGCAACTGCCATACGCCCTTGTCGACAGCGACGCCCAAGGCGATCAGCAGCAGGAGCAGCAACGTGGACAATCTCGGTCTCATGCGACCTCTCGGCAATCGATAAACATCGATGGTCGGTGAATGATCGGTGAACGAAGACGCTGCGACGCTCGGCGCACAGAAGAGACCATGGGCCTGCCGACGCAGTCGCGGTCAAATCACGCCGAGCGGTGATCCCCCCTGCTGGGCGACCGGCGAAGCCGTACTTTCGCGGACCACCAGCCGGTGGGGCAGAACGCGATGCTCGATCTCCAGCGGGCGCTGCTCGATCAGCGCAATCAGCATCTCCACGGCCGCCTCGCCAAACGCTTCCGCCGGCTGGGCGATCGTCGTCAGCGGCGGTGCGCAAAAACGCGCGAATTCAATATCATCGAAGCCCGCCAGCGACATCTCTCCGGGCACGTCGATGCCAGCCTCGCGCAGACACTGCAACGCCCCGATCGCCATCTCGTCGCTCTCGCAGAAGATCGCGCTGGGGCGCACCGGCAACGTGAGAAGCCGCTGGGCCGCGGCATAGCCGGACGGCGGGGTAAAATCACCGGGCAACAGCAGCGACTCATCGAAGTCGATGCCGGCCGCCGCCAGCGCATCACGATAACCCAGGAGGCGGTCCCGGGTCAGCGGGCTGCGGCGTGGCCCCTTGATCATCGCAATGCGTCGATGGCCGCAGGCAATCAGGTGCTCGGTCATCTCGCGCGCCGCCGCCCGGTTGTCCAGCGTCGCGGTCGGACACGGCGGCGCATCCAGCACTTCACAGACGTTGACCATCGGTAGCGTAGCCGAGGCCCCCTCGAGGAAGGGATCGAAGGCCCGCAGCTGGATCACGCCATCCGCCTGGCGCGAGCTAACCAGCTGGGCATACTGCGCTTCGATCTGTTCGTCGCCATGGGTGTTGCACAGCAGCACGCCATAGTGGCACGCCTGCGCGGCCTGCTGAATGCCGCTGATCACGCGCGCAAAGAAGGTGTTGGCAATCTTGGGTACCAGTACGACCAGGTTGCGCGTGCGCTGGGAGCGAAACTGGATGGCCGTCAGGTTGGGACGATAGCCTGCCGCCTCGACCGCCGCGTGCACCTTTTCCCGGGTTGCCGGCGAGACGACCTCCGGCGTCTTCAAGGTGCGCGAGACTGTCGCCACGGAGACGCCCGCCAACCGCGCCACTTCTCGAATACTGGACATCGTTTCTCTCTTGCAGAACGACAAACCCCAAGCTTACGGCATTGCAGGACGGTACGACGAAAATTCGTCATCTTCGACCAAGCGCTAATTGCGACAACGCGATAGCTTGCTATTTTTATCGCCAATGTAACCGGTTACAAATCACGCAAGTTGGGGTCAACACGTATGGCGACACCTATCAGAGCCGGCATGGTCGGCGGCGGCCAAGGCGCTTTCATCGGCCAGGTCCACCGCATGGCGGCAAGACTCGACGGCGATTTCCAGTGGGTCTGCGGCGCTTTCAGTCGCGATCCGGACAACAATCGGCAGACCGGCCAGGCGCTCGCGCTGCCGGAGGCCCGTGTCTACCCCGACTGGGAGACCCTGATCGCGCAGGAACGCCAACAGCCACCCGAAGCGCGCCTGCAGCTGCTGGTCATTGCCACGCCCAACCATCTTCACGTGCCGATCGCACGCGCCGCGCTGGCTGCGGGCATTCACGTCTTCAGCGAAAAACCGGCTGGCGTCGATCTGGCCGAGGTGCAGGAACTGGCCGCCGAGCTGGCGCAAAGCAAGAGGCTCTACGGGCTATCGCACACCTATATCGGCTACCCGTTGGTGTGGCAGGCCCGCGAGATGGTGGCCAGCGGCGAGCTGGGCGAGATCCGCAAGATTCACGTCGAATACCCGCAAAGCTGGCTCGGTAACGCCGAGGACGACGGCAGTGCCTGGCGCGCCGATCCGGCGCTGTCCGGTGCCGCCGGCTGTCTCGGCGATATTGGTACCCACGCCTTCAATCTGGCCGAATTCGTCTCCGGGCACCGGGTGGACGCCCTGTGCGCCTCGCTCGCCATTCACGCCCCCGGGCGCCGGGTCGACGACGATGTCGATCTGCTGTTCCGTACCCGGCAAGGCGCCAGCGGCTCGTTGATCGCCAGTCAGGTCTGCAGCGGCGAGGAGAACGGTCTCAAGCTGCGCATCTACGGCGAACAGGGCGGGCTCGAATGGCATCAGATGGAACCCAACACCTTGATCCATCGACCGCAGCAGGCCCCTGCCCGCCTGCTGCGCGCCGGGATCGATCGCCCTGGCCTGCACCCTGCCGCGCTTGAGCGGATGCGCCTGCCAGGCGGCCATCCGGAGGGCTACTTCGAGGCGCTCGCCAATCTCTACCGCGACTTTGCCGCCGCCATCCGTTGCGATGCCACCGGCACCCCGGCCGGCGTACCGGGCATCGACGAGGCCCTGCGCGGCATGGCCTTCGTCGAGACCGCGCTCGCCAGTCAGCAGTGCGACGCGAAGTGGTCGCCGCTCGAACTGAATGCCTGATGACACTGGAGCCCTCATGTCCACTACCGCCCCCGATACCGCTTCCCTCACACCCGGCCGCCTGCGCGGCCCGGGCCTCTTCCTGGCCCAGTTTCTCGGTGACGAGGCGCCATTCGACAATCTCGACACGATCGCGCGCTGGGCGGCCGACACCGGCTACGAAAGCATCCAGATTCCCAGCGGCGACGCGCGCTGCATGGATCTGGCGCTGGCGGCCGAGAGCCAGGACTACTGCGACGAGCTGAAGGGGCGCTGCGCCGAGGCCGGCGTGGCGATCAGCGAGCTATCCACCCACATCCAGGGGCAGCTGGTCGCGGTGCATCCGGCCTGCAGCGAGCTTTTCGATGACTTCGCCCCACCGGCGCTGCGCGGAAACCCCGAGGCGCGTACCGCGTGGGCGATCGAACAGCTGCATCTCGCTGCCCGCGCCAGCCAGCGCCTGGGCCTCAAGGCCCACGCAACCTTCTCCGGCGCGCTGCTGTGGCCCTTTGTCTACCCTTGGCCGCAGCGTCCGGCCGGCCTGGTGGACGCCGGTTTCGCCGAGCTGGCCCGACGCTGGCGTCCGATTCTCGACAGCTTCGAGGCGGCTGGAGTGGATCTCTGCTTCGAGATACATCCCGGCGAGGATCTTCACGACGGTGCCAGCTTCGAGCGTTTCCTCGACGCGGTCGATCATCACCCGCGGGCGAAGATCCTCTACGACCCCAGCCACCTGCTACTGCAGCAGCTCGACTACCGCGGCTTCATCGACCGCTATCACGAGCGTATCGGCATGTTTCACGTCAAGGACGCGGAGTTCACGCCAGACGCCCGTGCCGGCGTCTACGGCGGCTACCAGGACTGGATCGACCGTCCGGGGCGCTTTCGCTCGCTCGGCGACGGCCAGATCGACTTCAAGACGATCTTCAGCAAGCTGACCCAGTATGGGTTCGACGGCTGGGCGGTGCTGGAGTGGGAGTGCTGCCTGAAGGATTCAGCCCAGGGCGCGCGGGAAGGTGCCGACTTCATTCGTCGTCATCTGATCGAGCGTGCCACGCGGGCGTTCGACGACTTCGCCGGCGTCGAGGCCAGTGAAACCCGTAACCGTCGTATTCTCGGTCTCGACTAGATCGATACGACGATCGACCGTGACGCCGTCGCGGTCGGTCATCACCACCATCGGGGAGCCATCGAGTCATGATACGAACCCGTCTCAGCATCATGATGTTTCTGGAATTCTTCATCTGGGGTGGCTGGTTTGTCACGCTCGGGACCTTTCTCGCCAGCACGCTCGGTGCTAGCGGTGGCGAAATCGGTCAGGCGTTCTCGACCCAGTCGTGGGGGGCGATCATCGCCCCGCTGGTGATCGGCCTGATCGCCGACCGCTTCTTCAATGCCGAACGCATTCTCGGCGTGCTACACCTGATCGGCGCCCTGTTGATGTTCGGGCTCTACCATGCCGAGACTTTCTCGGGCTTCTACCCGCTGGTCTTCGCCTACATGATTCTCTACATGCCAACGCTGGCCCTGACCAACTCGGTCGCCTTCCGGCAAATGCGCGACCCCGGTGCCGAATTCGGCCGAATTCGCGTCTGGGGCACGCTCGGCTGGATCGTTGCGGGTCTGGCCATCAGCTACGTTTTCTCCTGGGACTCGGCCGCGGCCATCGAGAATGGCGCCCTGCGCGAGACATTCCTGATGTGCGCACTGGCATCGCTCGTGCTCGGCCTTTACAGCTTCACCCTGCCATCGACGCCGCCGAAGGCGCGCGAACAGGGCGGCGCCAGCCTCGGCCAGCTACTGGGTACCGATGCACTCGCACTGCTCAAGGATCGCAACTACGCCATCTTCTTTGTCGCCTCGATCCTGATCTGCATCCCGCTGGCGTTCTATTACCAGAATGCCAACCCCTTCCTCGCGCAGATCGGCGTCGATAACCCGACCGGCAAGATGACGCTGGGGCAGATTTCCGAAGTGCTGTTCATGCTGCTGCTGCCGCTGTTCATCCGCCGCTTCGGCATCAAGCGGACGCTACTGCTCGGCATGCTGGCCTGGGCGGTTCGCTACACCCTGTTCGCTTTCGGCACGGCGGAAGACGGCCTGTGGATGCTACTGCTGGGCATCGCCCTGCATGGCATCTGCTACGATTTCTTCTTCGTCTCCGGGCAGATCTACACCGATGCCCAGGCGGGTGAGCGCTTCCAGAGTTCGGCGCAGGGCATGATCACCCTGGCCACCTACGGTGTCGGCATGCTGATAGGCTTCCAGGTCGCCGGCCTGATCACCGACCACCATGTGCTGGCACAGGGGCACGACTGGACCGCGATCTGGCTCTTCCCGGCGCTGTTCGCCCTGGCCGTGATGCTGCTGTTCCTGGTCTGCTTTCGCGAACGCCGCGACCGCACCCGACAGCAAACCGCTTCGACCCGCTAGCCTTCGACCGTCTTCCGCCTCGCCTGTCGCCCGCAACGATGACGTCGCCAATCGGCGACATCATCCCGCGAGATGTTCACACTTTCCTACCGAATCGGCGCTATTCCCCGAGCACAATCTGCTCTAAGCTTGATGAGTGCGTCCCGACTGCAAGGAATGCGATCGCGACGGACAACCTCAGTCACCGAGCATGTCGTCAGGGAGGACACGATGCCGGGATGCGCAAGACACGAAACCGTTTGCGGGCGCTGCGATACGCCCCTGGGTTTCGACTTCACCATGGCCTTCCAGCCGCTGGTCGATATCGATGCCGGCAGAATCTACGGCCACGAAGCGCTGGTCAGAGGAATCGGCGGCGAGTCCGCTGGTGCCGTGCTGTCACGCGTCGACGAATCCAATCTCTACCGCTTCGATCAGGCGTGCCGGGTCAAGGCATTGGAATTGGCCCACCATCTGGGGGCTGATGGTCTGCTATCGATCAACTTCATGCCCAATGCCGTCTATGAACCCGAAGCCTGCATCCAGGCGACACTGGCTACGGCCAAACGTGTCGGCTGGCCGATAGAGCGACTGTGCTTCGAGATCACCGAGACAGAGCGCGTCGACAACCGCCGCCACCTGCAGGATATCGTCGCCAGCTATCGTGCGATGGGGCTGCAGGTCGCGCTGGATGACTTCGGGACCGGGCATGCCAACCTCGACCTGCTGGTGGACATCGTCCCGGACGTGCTCAAGATCGACCGCCATCTGGTCAGCGGCATCCATCAATCCCCTCGGCGCCAGATCCTCGTCGACCAGATCATCGCACTGGCGCGCCAGCTCGACATCGACCTGATCGCGGAAGGTATCGAATCGCTCGAGGAAGCTCGCTGGCTCTATCGACGCGGGATCGCTCGACAGCAGGGTTACTGGTACGCGCGGCCGACCACGGCAGCGCTGGCGACCTGCTCCGACGCGCATTTCGCGCTGGTACGCGGCACGCATTGACGTCGCTCGGCATCGGTGCGCGACGACTTTCAACGTCTGTCATGATAACGGGAATCGGCTCATGGTTGTTTCACGCGATGCGGAATCACGCCCTGATACGCGCCCGCCGCTGACGCTGGCGGGTCTCGACGCGCTGGATATCGCGGCCCTCGTCTATCGGCTCGACCACGGCGTGCCGCTGCTGGTATCGGCCAATGACACCGCCTGCCAGCGCCTGCAGCTCGGCAATCGCTTTCCGCTGGCGGAGCCGTGGCAGTGGCTCGATGCCCAGCGTCAGCCGGCGGCCGGCCGCGACCACCCGGCGCTGCTCGCCCAACCCGGCGCCGCGGGCACATCGCGCCAATGGCGCTGCTATCACCTGCGTCAGCATCAGCAGCCCCTGCGCGCACTGCAGCTCAAGGTGTCGCCGTTGGCGCCCACCGCGCCCGGCGAGGCGCCTCGCGTACTGGTGGCTATCGGCGATATTCTCGATGTCGACGCCGCGCGGCCCAAGCTGCCGCAGGCCGGTCCCCATCTGCACCAGCTGCTCGGCAGCCTGCCGATGGGCGTCTGCGTGATCGATGTCGACGGCTACCTGCGACTGATCAACCGCGCTTTCTGCGACTTCTTCGGTTATGCCGAGCGTGAGCTGCTCAACGCGCATTTTCGCAAGCTGCTGCCACCACGCCATCGCGAAGCGGCGGAGTCTCGCCATGCCACCAATTTCCCCGACGCCGAGACACAGCGGCGTTCGGTCGAGGTCCAGCTGAAGGATGGCACCGAGCGTACCGTCATCATCGAGGATACGATCAGCCAGGACGAGAACGGGCAGCCGCAGCGCATCGCCTTCCTGGTCGATATCACCGAACGCATGAACTTCGAGCGGCGCTTGACCGAGAAGAATCGGCGGCTCGAGCATCTCGCCACTCGCGACGACCTCACCGGACTGCACAACCGCCGCTTCGGCAGCGGTCTGCTCGAGCAGGCCCTGCAGCGCAGCCAGCGCTATGGCGAGCGTGTCGCGGTGGCGATGATCGACCTGGATCACTTCAAGTCGATCAACGACCGCTACGGCCATCCGGTCGGCGATGCCGTGCTGACCGAATTCAGCCGCCATGTCGAAAGCGCCCTGCGCACTAGCGACACGCTGGTACGCTGGGGCGGCGAAGAGTTCCTGTTGATCCTGCCCGGCGTCGACCGGTTTGCCGCGCAAGCCACGGTGAAACGGGTCCTGCGCGAGCTCGAGACGGTGCCGATGAGCCCGGCACGGCTACGCATCAGCTTCTCCGCCGGCGTCGGCGAGCATCGCCAGCAGTCGGCAGAACGCCTGCTGGAGGAGATCGACCAGGCGCTCTATCAGGCCAAGGCGGTGGGTCGCAGCTGCGTCGCGATCGCTCCCGTCGCATCGGTCGTTCCCTCCCGGCGTTCGGCCTTCTCGCCCAGCGGCAGTGAACGATAGCGACCGACCGGTTTCCCGGTCGGTCGAAGCCGCCTAGCCGCGAGACTCAGAACACGGCCCTCACCGCCAGAAACAGTACCGTCGGTGCCAGCAGAATCCCCAGCCCCGTATAGAAAGTCGCGGTCATGGCCCCGTAGGGAACCAGGCGCGCGTCGGTCGCTGCGAGTCCTGCCGCCACGCCACTGGTGGTCCCGATCATGCCGCCGAAGATCATCGCCGAGCGCGGGTTGTCCAACCCGATCAGACGTGCCGTCATCGGCGTGGCGATCATCGTCAGGATCGATTTCACCAGCCCCGCGGCAATCGATAGCGCGATCACTTCCGAACTCGCCCCCAGCGTCGCGCCGGTCACCGGGCCGACGATATAGGTGACGGCCCCGGCGGCAATAGTGGTGATATCCACCGGGTCGGTGTAGCCGAAGCCAATCGCCACCACCGCCCCCGCGACGAACGACACCAACACGCCAAGGAACAGCGCGATGATGCCGCGCAACCCGGCTTTTTTCACTTCCTGAAACCGCACCCCGTAGGCCGTGGCGATGATCGCTAGATCGCGCAGCATGCCACCCCCCATCAGGCCGAGCCCGGAGAAGAGGGTGACATCGGCGAGCCCCTTGCTGCCGCCGGTGGAGACACCGCCCACATAGGCCAGCACCAGGCCGATGATGATCGCGATGGCGCTGCCGTGCAGGCGCCCGGCGGTCAGGTGGCGACTCAGCCAGTAGGCCACGTACATGGTCAGGCCGATCACGGCGAAGGCGGCGATCAGGTGATACTTGTCGACCAGCGATACGATGGAATCGTTCATGTGTCTCTCCCGGTTCAGCGGCCGCTAGGGGCGTGTGGCGCCGAGGGCGGCGCATCGAGCGGCCGAGCATCGTCGACCTTCTTGCCGGTCAGCACCGGCACCAGCGCCAATCCGAGCGCCACGGCCAGCACGCCGGCCAGGATTGCCACCATGCCCCCGCTGAAGGCTGCCGCCACATTCTGGCTCGCCGCCATGGCCACCACGATCGGGATGTACATCGCGTTCCAGAAGTTGATGCCGCTCTCGGTTGTCTCCGGCAACTTGCCGCGATCCTTGAGATAGCCGGTCACGAAGATCAGCAGCAGCATGGCAATCCCCACGCCGCCAAGGTTGGCGTCGATGCCAAGGAGCTGGCCCAGAACATCGCCGATTATCAAACCGACCAGCATGCAGCCGGCCAGGAGTGCTACACCGTAGATCACCATCGCTGTTCACCTCTCTGGGTGTCGTTTTTCGTATCACGACGAGTGTGTGAGTTGCTCGTCTCGAGCCTGGCGTGTTCGGTGCGTCGTCGGGCGGGCGACGCACCTGCCGCGTCAATCCACGCGGCCGGGAGAGAAAGACCGTCGCTATCGCGCCTCGGTTTCGGTCATTTGATACAGATCGGCGTAACGCTCGCGCAGCGCGTTCTTCTGAACCTTGCCCATCACATTGCGCGGCAGGCTATCGATGAAGAACACCCGCTTGGGCTGCTTGTAGCGGGCCACCTTATCGGCGAGCGCCGCCAGCACCTGCGACTCGTCGAGGCGCGCGCCGGGCTTGAGTACCACACAGGCGGTCACGCCCTCGCCCAGATCGGGATGCGCGACACCGATCACCGCGGACTCCACGACTTCGGGCAACTCGTCGATCCACTGCTCGATCTCCTTGGGGTAGACGTTGTAGCCGCCGGAAATCACGAGATCCTTGTCGCGCCCGACGATCGAGAGATAGCCATCGCCGTCGATCACGCCGAGATCGCCGGTGATAAAGAAGCCGTCCTCGCGAAACTCGGAGGCGGTTTTTTCCGGCATGCGCCAGTAGCCTTTGAAAACATTGGGGCCGCGCACCTCGACCGCGCCGGTCTCGCCGGGCGGCAGCGCGGCGCCACTTTCGCGGTCGGTAATGCGCACCTCGCTGCCCGGCAAGGCGAAGCCGACCGTTCCCGGTCGGCGCTCGCCGTCATAGGGGTTCGAGGTGTTCATGTTGGTTTCGGTCATGCCGTAGCGCTCGAGAATCGCGTGGCCGGTACGCTCACGGAACTCGCGATGCGTTTCCGCCAGCAGCGGCGCCGAACCGGAGACGAACAGGCGCATGTTGGCCACCGCCTGTCGATCAAGCCGCGGGCTGGCCAGCAGGCGGGTATAGAAGGTAGGCACGCCCATCAGCACCGTGGCTCGGGGCATCAGATCCAGCAGCTGTTCCGGATCCAGCTTGGGCAGGAAGGTCATCGACGCACCGACCGTCAGCACGATATTGCAGGCTACGAACAGGCCGTGGGTATGGAAGATCGGCAGTGCATGCAGCAGGTGATCGTCGGCCGTGAAGCGCCAGCTTCGCGCCAGCGCTTGGCTGTTGGCCGCCAGGTTGGCATGGGTCAGCATCGCGCCTTTGGAGCGACCGGTGGTGCCGGAGGTGTAGAGGATCGCCGCCAGATCGTCGGCGGCCAGCTCAGCGATGCTCTCGTCTTCCGCGGCGTCGGCGACCCGCTGCATCAGACTGCCTTCGCTCTGAGCACCGAGGGTTTCCACTACGGCCACGCCGCGCGATGCGGCAAGCCGGCGCGCCAACGTCTCGTCTTCCGGGCGGCAGACATAGAGGCGCGGCTCGGCATCGCCAAGAAAGTAGTCGATCTCCGCTTCGGTATAGGCCGTATTGAGCGGTAGATAGACGGCACCGACCTGCAGGCAGGCGAGATAGAGCATGATCACCTGCGGGCTCTTGTCGACCTGCACCACCACGCGGTCGCCAGGCTCGACACCGCTGTCCCGCAGCAGGTTGGCCATGCGTCGGGAGATCGCCTGCACGTCGCGATAGCGGTAGCGATCAGCGCTCGGTGTATCGATCAGCACCTTGTCCGGCTGACGCGCGAAATGATTGGCGAACTGTAGATAGAGATTGTGATTCATCGGACTGCTCCTGCGGGTACAAGTCATGCTCGGCTGTCGAGACGAACGGTCAGGCATCGGTCTGCGAGGCGCGCTGTCGTTTCGCCCGCCCCTGCTTGGCTTCGCGCCGGATCTCGCTGGTGCAGACCACGGTGCCTTCACGGCTGAACGCCTCGTGGTTCTGCTCGATGCGCTCGAGTTCATAGAGGTAGTTGACCATCAGCCCGTGCGATTGCTGCTGTCCCTTGGGCGAGCTATCGCCGGGCCAGTTGAGCCGGTGCAGGCTGGCGCCGTTACCCAGATGAAAACGTGCCACCGGGTCCAGCGGCATGCCGTTGTCGCGCTTGGCTTCGACCAGATAGTGGGCGGCCAGCATTCGAATCTCGGCGGCCAGCTTGTCGTGCTGGCGGGACTCCTGCGGCCATTGGTTGTCGTCGAGCGCGCTCGCCAGCTCGTCCGACACCTGTCGGGTATCGTCGTCACGCGCGCTTGCCAGCCAACCGGCAAAGCCCGGTACCGGCGACAAGGTGACGAAATGCTCGAGATTGGGCAGCTCGCGCTTCAGCTCCTGAACCACCTGCTTGATCAGGAAGTTGCCGAACGAGATACCCTTGAGCCCCGCCTGACAGTTGCTGATGCTGTAGAACGCGGCGGTATCGGCCTCCACCGGCGCTACCGACTCTTCGCCGGCAAGGATGGTCTGGATGTTGTCAGGGATACCTTGGCACAGCGCTACCTCGACGAAGATCAAGGGCTCATCGCCGGTTGCCGGGTGGAAGAAGGCGTAGCAGCGGCGGTCATCGGGATCGAGTCGGCGACGCAGGTCGGACCAGTCGCCAATGGCGTGGACCGCCTCGTAGTGGATGATTTTCTCGAGCACCGCCGCCGGGGTGTTCCAATCGATGCTCTCCAGCACCAGAAAGCCGCGGTTGAACCAGGAAGCGAACAGATGCGCGAAGTCGGCATCCAGCGGCGCCAGTTCCGGACTCGCCTTGAGCGAGCGCAACAGGTCCGCCCGCATCCTCACCAGCTCATAGGTACCGCCCGGGCAGAGGTTGAGACGTCGCAGCAGGTGCTGGCGACGCGGCTCGCAGACCGAGAACAGTTGCTGCAGGCTGGCGTTGTCCTCGCTGTCGCGATAGCGCGCGTAAGCGTCGTGGATCTGCGCCGGATCGGCAGCGTAGCGCTCCGCCAGCAGCTTGAAGAAGGCCAAGCGGCCGTTCTCGTCGAGCGTGGCGTAGCGCTCCAGCGCCTCCTGGGCAATCAGAATCTGGGACGCCTCGCCGCCCGGCTGCATCAGGGTCTCGCAGACCGACGTCAGTCGCGCCAGACTGCTCGGCGCGAGCGCCTTGTCGGTCTGATCGGTGTGGCCTGTCTGGCCGCGGGTGCGACGGCCGATACTCGACAGAAGCTCCTGCAGGAAATTCATATTGACGTTCATGCCGGCCCTCTCGGGTCGAGGTGGGTAGCCCCCTCCGCAGAGGGATCGTCGTGCAGACCCGAGCCCCGGCGACAACCGCTGCGACGCCGCGATGCTTAACATACATGTCACGGATCTGTTATATACAACAGTCAGCTTCCGACCCATGCGAGTCAACATGGGAAAAAGTCTAATGGGAGAAAGTCGAACATGGCGCGAGTCCCCCAGGCACAACGCCTACGCGACCTGCTGGAAGATGCCATCGTCGAGGGACGCTACGCCCCCGGAGACCGCCTGGACCCGGCGGCGCTGGAGCGCGAATACGCCTGCTCGCGTACGCCGGTCCGCGAGGCGTTACAGCAGCTTGCCGCCTCGGGCATGGTGCGGGTCCTGCCCAAGCGGGGGACGTTCGTCGCACAGCTCGGGGTGGCCGAACTGGTCGAACGTTTCGAAGTGATGGCGGTACTCGAGGGGATGTGCGCACGGCTGGCGGCACGCCGCATGAGCGCGGCGGAACTCGAGGAGCTGCAACAGGCCAACGCCGCCTGCCGAGCCTGCCTGGAGGCCGGCGATATCGACGGCTACTACTACGAGAACGGCACCTTTCACCATCTGATCTATCAGGCCAGCCGCAATGCCTTTCTGGCCCAGGAAGCCGCGCGACTGCATGCCATCCTCAAGCCCTATCGGCGGCTGCAGCTGCATGCCCGCCATCGCATGGCGAGCAGCTTCGAAGAACATCAGGCGATCCTGCAGGCACTCGCACAGGGCGATGCGGCCGCTGCCGAAGCTGCGATCCAGTCGCACGTCCAGATTCAGGGTGAGCGCTTCAACGACCTCGTGGCCTCGATGCAGCGTCTGCAGGAAACGCGTGCCAAGCAGCGCACACGCTAGAACAGCAACATGACCAGCAACGCCAGCCCCCCGACGATCACCGCCGTGGTCACGAATACGCTCACCAGCCGGTTGAGCCAGCGGTCGAACGGTGCGTCGTTCACTCCGTGGTCGCGGCGTGTCGCCCCTCTTGGAGAGGGTCTGGCAGGTTTGGTTGCCGAAGGCATGAGCGTGGCTCCGCAGGATCCGTTAAGCGTGTTAACGGCGAATCTACGTTCAAGTTAAGCCGTCGCCGCCATTTTATCCATGTCGCGATCGGCGCACCGTCCGTCGGGTCCGCGCGCGACAAGCCTCGACGACGGCAAAAGGCCCCGATCCGCGGATCGGGGCCTTCTCTATCAGATCGACCGCCACGGACCCGCCGTCACGGCCTTTCCGCCAGCTCAGCGCGGATTGATGCGACGATTCTTCACGCCGGGAGCTCGGCGATAGCGATCCTCGTCCGCTAGCGTTTCCGCCTCGAAGGCGTCCGCCCCCACCGGCGTGTCGCTATGGCGCCGATAGAGCGCGGTGAGCATCGCCTTGCGGTCGGCACGCAACTCCCTCAGCGTCACGAAAATCATGCCATAGAGAATGAAGGTGAACGGCAACGCCGACAGCACGGCAGCCGACTGCAGCCCTTTCAGCCCGTCTTCGCCGCCGGCCGACAGCAGCGTCAGGCAGATCGCCGCAATCAGCACACCCCAGATCAGGCGCTTCATCAGCGGCGGATCGAGCGAGCCGTTATCGGTCATCTGCGAGACGATATAGGTCGCCGAATCCGCCGATGTCACCAGGAAGATGAAGATCAGGCAGAGCGCCACCACCGACAGCACGTCGGAGAACGGCATCATGCCGAACATCTGGAACAGCGCCGAGGTGAGATCGTCGGAGGTGGCCTGCGCCAGGCCGGCATCGCCGTTGAGCTCCATCTGGATCGCCGCCCCGCCGAACACGCCGATCCACAGGCAGGCCAGCAGCGGCGGCACGACCAGCACGCCAAAAACATACTGCTTGATCGTGCGCCCGCGGGAGATGCGCGCCACGAAGGTACCGACGAAGGGCGACCAGGCGATGACCCAGGCCCAGTAGAAAATCGTCCAGGTGCCGGCCCACTCGCTGTTCTCGAAGGGCGACATGCGCAGACTCATGCCGATGAAGTTCTGCAGATAGTCGCCGATGCCCAGCGTGATCGTCTCGAGAATCGCGACCGTCGGGCCGGTAATCAGGATGTAGAGCATCAGCACAAAGCAGATGATCAGGTTCAAGTTCGAGAGATTCTTGATGCCCTTGTCGAGACCGGACGTCGCCGAGATCATGTAGCAGACAAACATCACCCCCATGATGATGAACTGCCAGGTCGTGCCGTTGGGCACGCCATAGACAACGCTCAATCCGCCGTTGATCTGCAGCACCGCCAGCCCGATCGACGTCGCCACACCCATGACGGTGGCGACCACCGCAAAGATATCCAGCACCGGCCCCAATCGGCGCAGTCTGGGCCGCTTGGCAGTGACCGAGGAGAGCACGTTGGAGACCATCCCCGCCTGCCCCTTGCGGAACTGGTAATAGGCGATGATCAGGCCGACCACCGAGAATGCGGCCCACTGATGGATGCCCCAGTTGAAGAACGCATACTGGATCGCGTAGCGCGCCGAGGCGGCAGACTCCGGCGCCACGTCGCCGTAAGGCGGCTCGAGGTAGTGCATCATCGGCTCGGCCATGCCGTAGAACACCAGTCCGACACCGAAGCCCGCCGCCAGCAGCATGCTGACCCAGGAAAAGAATCCGTAGGTCGGCTTGCTGTCCTGCGGTCCGAGGCGAATCTTGCCGTACTTGCTGAAGGCCAGTACCAGCAGAAAGATCACGAAACCGAAAACCGAGATCAGATAGAACCAGCCGAAATAGTGTGTCGTGGCGCTTAGCGCCATATTGGCCACATTGCCGAATCCTGTCGGAAACGCGGCGCCCAGTGCCACGATCGCCGCAATCAGCAGCGCCGAGACGATGAACACGCCTTCCTTGCCGAGTTTGGCCATGATTACCCCTGTTTGTTTGTGTCTGTCTTCCCTTCGCTGACACGCCCCAGTGTAGACGACGCCTGGAATGCCCGTGGGCACCGACGCTTCCGCTACCGGCACGCGGCCCGACCGACGCCGGGCGTAAGCCTGCGTTAAGGGCGCCCGGCGCAATCTGCTCGCGAACTCACCGCGAGGGTCTGCGCATGACCGCTCTATCCGACATGCCGTCTCTGCCTGACGCGTCATCGTCCACGCTGATCTGGCGAGAAGGCCGCGACCGCGAGACACGGGCAAGACTGGAAGCCTTTATCGCCGCGACCTATCACCGCCAGCACGGCGCCACCCTGCACCACTTCGCGCCCCGCCTGTTCGGGCTGTGGGATGGGAACGACCTGTTGGCCGCCGTTGGCGTCCGCCGGGCCGATGCCACACCGCTGTTCCTGGAAAGCTACCTGGACGCGCCAATCGAAGCGGCGCTCGCCGCCGCCGTGGGCCGGCCGGTGGCACGCAACACCTTGGCCGAGATCGGCAATCTCTCCGCCAGTCGTCCCGGGTTGACGGTCCCGCTGATTCGTCGACTGATCGATACGCTGGTCGCCGAAGGTTGCCATTGGCTCGCCTTTACCGCGACGGCCACCGTGCGCAACGGCTTTCGCCGTCTGGGACTCGACGTGCGCCTGTTGGCCGAGGCCGACCCCGAGCGGCTGGGCTCGGCCAAGGATGCCTGGGGCAACTACTATCTGCACCGCCCCTGGGTCATGGGCGGCGATCTGCTGGCGGCGTGGCATCACTTGCAGGCGGCGGAACGCGACCCGCGTGCGCTGGACGCGCAGACACCAACCGCGAACGTCGGGAGCTGATCATGCGCGACGCGTTCTTCTCCCATCTCGAAACGCTGGCACGGTGTCAGCCGCAGCAGGTCACGCTGGCCGATGCCAGCAGCCGTATCACCTACGGCGAGCTCCCCGATGTGCTGAATCAGCGCGTGACGCAGCTGCGCCGGAGCGGTGCCAGCCGGGTCGGGGTAATGCTCGACAATGGCGTGGCCTGGGCGCTGTGGGACCTGGCCCTGATGCAAGCGGGCTGCGTCAGCGTTCCGTTACCCGCCTTCTTTTCACCGGCCCAGCTCACGCACGTCCTGGCGCGCGCCGGCATCGACACGCTGATCGGCCCTACCGAGTTCGCTCGCGCCCAGGGTTTCGACACCGCCCACGACGAGACCCTGCATCGACGTGCCGACGCGCCGTCTCCCCCGCTGCCCGACGGTACGCACAAGATCACCTTTACGTCGGGCACCAGCGGCTCGCCGAAAGGCGTCTGTCTGGGCAGCGATAGCCAGCTGACCGTCGCCAGGAGCCTGGCGGACGTTGCCGCCGACTGCGGCGTGCGTCATCACCTGGCCCTGTTGCCACTGGCGACGCTGCTGGAGAACGTGGGTGGGCTCTATGCCCCGCTCTGGCTGGGCGCGCGGGTCACGCTGCCCGCGCTGGCCTCGCTCGGCTGGCAGGGGGGCGCCGGTTTCGATGCCGACCTCGGCTGGCGCACGCTGCACGAGCAGGCGCCAGATAGCCTGATCCTGGTTCCGCAATTGCTCTCGGCACTGCTGACCCGCCAGGCCGGTACGCCGCTGGACTTCGGCCGTTTCTTCGCCGTGGGCGGCGCGCCGGTGGCCCCAAGCCTGCTGGCCAGGGCAGCGGCCGCCGGCTGGCCGATCTACGAAGGCTACGGACTATCCGAGTGCACCTCGGTCGTGACGCTCAACCGCCCCGGCGACACCGTCCCCGGTAGCGTCGGTACGCCGCTCCCGCATGCCCGGGTCACGCTCACCGCGGACGGCGAAGTGCAGGTCGAAGGCGCGCTGATGCTTGGCTACCTGGGTGACGACACCCCCATGCCGAGCCGTTGGCCGACCGGCGATCTCGGCGTGCTGACGGGAGAACGCCTGCAGCTGGCCGGACGCCGGCGCCAGGTCTTCATCACCGCCTATGGACGCAACGTCGACCCCGCCTGGGTCGAGGCCGAACTGACCGCGGACCCCGCGATTGCCCAGGCCTGGGTCAGCGGAGAGGCCGAACCCGCCAACCGGGCACTGCTCGTCCCCCGCGGCGACTGGGTCGACGACCGTCAGTTGGCCGAGGCCGTGGCGCACGCCAACGCGCGGCTTCCCGACTACGCGCGTGTCTCGCTGTGGCGTCGCACGGCCCCCTTTACCCCCGATAACGACCTGGCCACGGCCAACGGCCGCCTGCGACGCGACGCGCTCGCCAAGCGATATGCCGCCTGGCTGCAGCAGCCGGTGACGCCGGCAACGGCCTGACGGCCTTTCATGACAGACCGCGACACCGCCCGAACCACCACCTCCTCGCCGGGCGCCCACGACCAAAGGAGCATGACCATGTCCCACTACACCACGCTGCAACAAGCTACCGCCAGTCATCGCCAGTGGCTGCTCGACACGCCGGTCATTCGCCGCGCGCTAGCCGGCGACATCGATCGCGAAACCTATCTGGCATTTCTGGGCCAGGCCTATCACCACGTCAGACAGACGGTACCGCTGATGATGGCCTGCGGTGCGCGACTGCCCGAACGCCTGGAGTGGCTGCGCGGCGCACTGGTCGAATACATCGAGGAGGAGTACGGCCACCAGGCCTGGATTCTCGATGACATACGCGCGCTGGGAGGCGACGCCGATGCCGTGGCCGCCGCGCGGCCGGCACCGGCCACGGAGCTGATGGTGCGCTATGTGCGCGACGTCATCGCGCATGACAATCCCGTCGGCTTCTTCGGCATGGTGCATGTGCTGGAAGGCACCAGTACCGCCCTCGCCACTCAGGCGGCGGAGAAGATCCGCGACGGCGCGGGGCTGCCCGCCGAGGCCTTCCGCTATCTCGAGTCCCACGGCAGTCTGGATATCGGGCATCTCGCGTTCTTCGAGGAACAGATCAATCGACTCGAATCACCGGAGGACCTACAGGCGATCATCGACACCGCCAATATGCTCTACCGGCTCTATGGCGCACTCTTCCGAACCTTGAGGCAGGACACGGATACCGCCCGCCATCACGAGGAACTCAGCCATGCGCTGGTCTGAACGCCGCATCCTGCTGACCGGCGCCAGCGGCGGCATCGGGCGCGAACTGAGCGCACAGTTGGCGGCCCATGGCGCCAGACTGCTACTGGTTGGCCGCGACAAGTCGCCGCTCGCGCCGCTGCAGGCCTCGGCACCGGACCGTATACAGGTACTCGGGGCCGACCTGACCCACAGCGAAGACCGACAGCGTGTGGTGAACGCCGCCGATCAGGCCGGCATCGACATGCTGATCAACGCCGCCGGTATCAACCATTTCGGCCTGTTCGATGAGCAGTCAGCCGAACGTCTGACCGCGATGATCGACCTCAACATCAGCGCCACGCTGCTGCTGACCCAGGCACTGCTGCCACGGCTGCTTCATCGCCCCGCGGCTTGGGTGGTCAACGTGGGATCGGCGTTCGGCGCCATCGGCCATCCGGGGTACACCGCCTATTGCGCGTCCAAGTTCGCCCTGCGCGGTTTCAGTCAGGCCCTGAGGCGCGAACTGGCGGATACGCCGGTACAGGTGCTCTATCTGGCCCCGCGCGCCACCCGAACCGCCATGAACAGCGCCAGTGCCGATGCCATGAATACCGCATTGGGCAACCGGGTCGATGAACCCGAGGACGTCGCCGCCGCCGTGATTCGCGGCATCGAAACCTCCGCGCGCGAGCGTCAGATCGGCTGGCCGGAGTGCCTGCTGGTCAAGCTCAACGCGCTGGCCCCAGGGCTGGTCGACCGCGCGCTGAAAAAACGCCTGCCCTTGATCCAGCGCCATGCCCGCGATCTGTCCTCCTCGCCCTGACGGCGTTGCCTTCAGGCGCCTTATCGCCATGCCAGAGAGGTAAAGTCATCATGACAACGCGACGCCAGACCCTCCGCCCGCTGTGGCTCGCCCTGGTACTCGTTGCCGGCCTGCCCGCTATCGATGCCGTCGCCGCGCCGGCGACGCCAACCGCGGCCACCGAGACCACCGAAACCGACATCTCCGCCGGTCTGCACGAGCTGCAGAGCCGCTGGGCCCAGATCCGCTATCGCACGCCGGAGGCCCGACGCGAATCGGCCTTCGACCAGCTATACCAGCGCGCCCAAGCGCTGACGAACGCGCATCCGGACAGCGCCGCCCTGGCCACCTGGGCGGGTATCATCCGCGCCTCGCAGGCCGGCGCGGGCGGCGGACTCAGCGCGCTCTCTCAGGTCAAGGACGCGCGCCAGGCTTTCGAACACGCCATCGCCTTGGACCCACAGGTGCTCTCGGGGTCCGCCTATACCAGTCTCGGCACGCTCTATCATCAGGTACCCGGCTGGCCGATCAGCTTCGGCGACGACGATCGGGCACGCGAGCTACTGCTGAAAGGGTTGGCGATCGATCCCGACGGTCTCGACAGCAACTATTTCTGGGCCGACTATCTTCACGACAACGATGACGATGCGGGCGCCCGCCAGGCCTTGCAGAAGGCCGAGGCGGCGGCGCCACGGCCCGGTCGCGAAATAGCCGACGCCGGCCGCCGGGAGGAGATTCGCCAGCTTGCGGCGGAACTCGACGACTGAGCCCGCGGGATCGCATCGGTTGCATTCAGCGCCAGCGCCCTCATCATGAGCATCATGAGGGCGCTAACGAGTGCCCCGACATTTTCTGCGAGAGACCGCTCATGTCACGACTTGCCGACATTCCCCTCTCGGTGCTCGACTTGGCGCCGATCACCGTCGACGGCACGCCGGCGGAGACCTTCCGCCATACCGTCGACCTGGCCAAGCGCACCGAAAATCTGGGCTACAACCGTTTCTGGCTGGCGGAGCACCACAATATCGACGGCATCGCCAGCGCCGCGACCAGCGTGCTGATCGGCCATGTCGCCGGCGCCACGTCGCGCATCCGCGTCGGCAGCGGCGGCATCATGCTGCCCAACCATCCTCCGCTGGTCGTCGCCGAACAGTTCGGGACGCTGGCAACGCTCTACCCCGATCGCATCGATCTCGGGTTGGGCCGCGCACCGGGCTCGGACGGCATCACCATGCAGGCCATGCGCCGCGACCCGCGAGCCGGCATCAACGACTTTCCCGACCGACTCGACGAACTGCGCCGCTACCTGGGCGACAGCACGCCCGGCCAGCGCGTACGCGCGATTCCCGGCCAGGGCACCCACGTGCCCATCTGGCTGCTGGGCTCCAGCGGCTACAGCGCCCAGTTGGCGGCGCGCCTCGGGCTACCCTTCGCCTTTGCCGGCCAGTTCGCCCCGGGTTACATGGTCGAGGCGCTGCATCTCTATCGCGAAGGCTTCCAACCCGGCGTGCTCGACGCACCGCACGCGATGATCGGCATCCCGCTGATGGCTGCCGAAAGCGACGAGCGTGCGCGCTTCCTCGCCACGACCCAGCAGCAGAAATTCCTCAACCTGATTCGCGGCAAGAGCACGCGTACCCGGCCGCCGGTCGAGGCGCTCGACTGGTCGCCGCAGGAGCAGGCGATGGTGTCGCAGAACCTCGGAGCCTCGGTGGTCGGCGGCCCGGCCACGATCCGGCAGCAGCTCGACGAGCTGCTCGAGGCCACCGGCGCCGACGAGATCATGGTCAATACCGACTGCTACGACCACGCGGATCGGGTGACCTCCTACGAGATTCTCGCTCAGGTACAACGCGACGCCGGCTGAGAGGGCGATGAGGAGAGCCCGACGAGCAAGCCGGACAGCACCTCGCTCGTCGGCTCAGTCGTCGAGGTGGCTCAGTGGTCAAGATAGAGATAGTGCTGCCAGCTCAGCATGCGCAGCAGGATGCGTCGCATGACGGCGATATGGTGGACGTGCTCGCTATAGACGGCCGCCTGCCCGCTGAGCCCCAGCGGCAAATGCGGTAGCGTCTCCCCCGGCTGCAGCGCCAGCGTGACCAGTGCGCGGCTATCCATGTCAGTGAATGCCTCGCTGCCGACCAGCCGGTCGCCGGCGATCAGCTGCGACTCGGCGATTGCCGGCAGCACCTCGATCACCTCGGCCTGGAAGATCTTGCCGGGAAGCGCATCGAAGACCAGCTCCGCGGCGGCTCCCTTTTCGATCCGTGCCAGCGACTGCTGCCGGAAGGCTGCGGTAAAGGTGCCGGACTGCGCATGCAGGAAGACCCCGAGCGGTCGTAGCGGAAGCGGCACCGCCATCATTCCCGGCCTCACCGCCAGCTGTGTCAGGTAGCCATCGGTAGGGGCGCGGATCACTGTGTTGGCGAGATCCAGCTGCGCCTCTTCCAGTTCGGCCTGCTTGGCGGCCACGACCGGGTCGACCGCGCCATCGGCGGTCTCTTGCTCGGCACGCGCACGCTCCAGGGCCGCCTGCGCCTGCCCGACGCCCGCCTGGCTCGTCTCCAGCCGTTCGCGCGCCTGATCCAGCTGCTGCCGGCTGAAGGCTGACGCCGCCCCCTGATAGCGGTCGTAGGTCCGCTGCGCCTGATCGCGCTGAGCCACCGCCGCGACCAACGCGGCCTGCGCCTCGCCGACGCTGGCCACCCGTCCTTGCGAGTTGCGCAGCGCATCCGCCAGCTCTGCGCTTAGCCGTGCGACCCTGGCCTCGTAGCGGGCGCTGTCGAGCGTGAACAGTGGCGTACCGGCCTCTACCCGCGAATTGGGGGCCACGTCGACACTGACGACACGCGCCCGCACTTCCGATACCAGTGGCGTCACCGTATAGGCCTGGCGGACCTGTCGCGTGAACGGATGGTTATAGTTCATCACCAGCACGAGCGCCGCCAGCAGTACGACCCCACCGAGAATCGCGGTGGGCACGGTCCACTTGTTCTGCGGGATGCGAAAGAGCTTGAAGACGGCAATGCAGATCGCGGCATAGGTAAGAACGATCAGGGTTTCCATGCTTACGCCTCCCCGTCGCGGGGCGGCGCAGGCGCCGAGGCTTCCAGTACCGCTACTCTGGCTCGCATCCGCTCGAGATCGTCACGCAGCCGCTCGAGTTCGAGCTGCTCGCGCAGTTGGGCATCCTGCAGCTGGCGAAACCCCCAGCCGCGCTCGGGGCGATAGAGCGTTGCCCAGATCCAGAGGAACGGCCACAGCACGTGGAGAGTGAAGAGGCTGACCCAGCCCGCGATATGGATCGCGTCTTGGTGAGGATGATCACGCCGTTTGGCGATCAGGTAGGGAATATCGTGAACGGCAATGATGCCGTAGAACAATACCAGCGCCACAAAGATCAGCAAACCTAACGCGATGTAGCTGAGCATGGTTCGACCTCGGCAGGCCCCCGGCCGGGGGTCGGCCGGGGCAGCACGTTACCGCAAACCTAGCACTCTATTGACCAGGCCCGTCTGCTCGAGGCCCATCTGATCGAAGCCGCGTCTGATCAAAACCCCGTCGTCTTGCCCGGCAGGTCCGGTGCGGACGGGGCCGCCAGTCTCGTCGCGACCGGCGGCGCGCATCGCGTCAAGGCGAGCGCGCCCTGATGCGCCCTCAGCCCAGACGCTTGGCGAGCAGGCCTTCCAGCTTGGTCTGGTCAGCGGCGAACTTGCGGATGCCCTCGGCCAGCTTTTCCGTCGCCATGGCATCCTCGTTGTGCTCCCAGCGGAACTGGGCTTCGCCGATCGGTGCCAGACGCTCGCTGCTTTCGCCGGTGTCGGTCACCTTGCGCGTCACCTCACCCTCGGAGGAAGCCAGCTCTTCGAGCAGCGCCGGGGAGATGGTCAGGCGATTGCAGCCGGCCAGTGCCAACACCTGATCGGTGTTGCGGAAGCTCGCGCCCATGACCACGGTGTCGTAGCCGTAGCGGCTGGCGTAGTCGCAGACGCCACGCACGAAGACCACGCCCGGGTCTTCATCCGGCACGTAGGATTCGGTGCCGGTAGCCGCCTTGTACCAGTCGGTGACGCGACCGACGAACGGCGATATCAGGTAGACGCCGGCCTCGAAGCAGGCACGCGCCTGCGCGTCGGAGAACAGCAGCGTGAGGTTACACTGGATGCCTTCCTTCTCGAGCTTCTCGGCGGCGCGAATACCTTCCCAGGTCGAGGCCAGCTTGATCAGCACGCGATCCTTCGACACGCCCTGCTTTTCGTAGAGATCGATCAGATGATGCGCCTTCTCGATGCTCGCGGCTTCATCGAAGGAGAGCTTGGCCGCGACCTCGGTCGAGACACGCCCCGGCACCAGCTTGGTGATTTCGGTGCCGATGGCGACCGAGAGGCGATCCACCGCTTCTTCGACACGTGCGTCGACGTCAGCGATCTCCGATTTCACGGCGGCCAGCGTCTCGTCGATCAGGCCCTGGTAGCCCTCGAGATCGAAAGCCTTGAGGATCAACGACGGGTTGGTCGTCGCATCGTGCGGCTGATAGCGGCGTATCGCGTCGAGATCGCCGGTGTCGGCGACCACCATGGAAAGCTGCTTGAGAGAGTCGAGTTGCTGAGTCATGAATCGCTCCATCGTCTTGGCGGGTGACTGCGTCCTGTCGCAATCCCATGTCTCGAAGGATAACACCGATAGGCCGGATGCGCCGAAGGGCCAGAAGGACACCGGCACGATCGACGACCGGCCGGCGGCGACGGCCCGCTCACGTGACGCCGTGGACCGTCTTCAGGACATCCCGGTAGCGGCCGTAGATCTCGTGATAGCGAGCGACCACCTCGACACGCGGATGCGTCAGCGTCTCCTCGTCCAGCGCTACCCAGTCACGGCACAGCGTCGCCAGGGCGACATCGCTCTCGCGCTGGTCGCACCAGCGTGCCTGGATCGCGCCGCCGAAGGCCGCGGCTTCGGTCACCCGCGGACAGACCACCTCGACATCCAGCACGTCGGCCACGATCTGGCGCCAGATCGGACTCTTCGCGCCGCCGCCCACCAGCCGTACCTGGGTCGCCCGACTCGCCAGCGGACCGAGCAGCTCGAGCCCATAGCGCAGACCGAAGGTAGCGCTCTCCACGGCCGCCCGGCAGAGGTTCGCGGGCGTGGTATTGAAGCTGGTCATGCCGCTCAGGCTCGCCTGGGCTTCGGGTAGCGCCGGGACTCGCTCGCCGCTGAAGAACGGCAGCAGCGTGATGCCCCCGGCCCCGGGCTCCGCCTCGGCGACGGCCCGATTGAAACCGTCGATATCGAGCCCGACCAGCTCGCGCAGGGTGGTCGTCGCCGAGGTCACGTTCATGGTGCAGATCAGCGGCAGCCAGCCGCCGTGGCTGGCGCAGAAATTGGCGACCATGGCATTGTCCGGCACCACCGGGTCGGGCGAGTGAACGGCAATGGTGCCGGAGGTGCCGAGACTGATCGTCACCATGCCCGGGGCGATATTGCCGGTACCGATCGCGCCCATCATGTTGTCGCCGCCGCCGCTCGAGACCAGCACTTCATCGCCAAGCCCCAGCTCACGGGCGAGCGCGGGGCGTACCGTGCCCGCCGCCTCGCGCGACGCGATCAGCCGTGGCAATACGGCCTCGGGATCCAGCTCGGGCGCGATCTCGGCGAAGACATCATGGCGCCACTGGCGTCGGCGGGTGTCGAAATAGCCGGTGCCGGAGGCATCGCCACACTCGGCGACCCGTTCGCCGGTCAGCCAGAAGTTGAGATAGTCGTGCGGCAGCAGCAGCGTGGCAATACGTCGATAGGCGTCGGGATGCGTGTCGCGCAGCCAGGCGATCTTGGACGCGGTATAACCGGTCTGCAGCACCAGTCCCAGCTTGTCGAGGCACCCAGCCTCGCCGCCGAGGCGCTCGATCAACCCCGCGTTCCACGCCGCCGTTTCGGTATCGTTCCACAACTTGGCCGGATGCACCGGCACGCCTGCCGCATCCAGCGCGACCATGCCGTGCTGCTGACCAGAAATCCCGATACCTCGTACTTGCGACGCCTCCACATCGGCGTTGGCGAGCGCCTCGCCGAAGGCGACGCGAAACGCCTCGGTCCACTCCTCGACCCGCTGCTCGCGGCGACCGCCGTCACCCTGCTCAAGCCGGTGCGGGCGGGAGGCCTCGCCAACGATCCGCCCGTCGGCCGCGTCGACCACGACCACCTTGGTACTCTGCGTACCGCAATCCACACCGATATACATCGCTTTCCTTCCTCTGGTTTCGCACCGTCCTTGCCGTCCGCGTACGAGCGGTCCGTCGCGCCGTTCCTCGTGCGGGCCACCTTGCCGGATGCGCACGCTCGCCTGTCGGAACGACGCTGCCGACCGTCGACCTTACCCCGCTCAGGTCCGACGTCAACGCCCGACCAGATGCTCGACGCAAGCGCGTGCGCCATCGCGATGCAGGCGTTCGAGTGCGTCGAGATAGGCGTCGCGGAAGCGCGGCTCGTCGACCAGGTCGCCGAACAGTTGCCGGTTCTCGATGAAGGCGGTCGGCTCACGACGGTTGCGCCCGGCAATCGCCATCAGCTCGTCCTTGAGCCGGTCGACGACGGTGATCGACTCGCCCTGCTCGTCGACGCCTTCGGCATAGCGTGCCCAACTCGCCACGATGGCGGCGCTGCGGCGTATCTCTGCCCCGCCCGACTTCTCGGCCCCGGCGAGTTGCTCGCGGATGACCGGCAGCAGCCACTTGGGAATGCGATCCGAGCTCTCGGCACATAGACGTGCCAGCGTGTCCTTGATCTCCGGGTTGGCGAATCGCGCGATCAGGGTTCGTTTATAGTCATCAAGATCGACACCCGGCACCGGACGCAGGGTCGGCGTCGCCTCGAGGTTCATGTAATCGAGCAGGAAATCGACGAACAACGGGTCCTGACAGACCTCGTGCGCGTAGCGATAACCGGCGAGGTAGCCGAAGTAGGTCAGCGCCTGATGGCTCGCGTTGAGCAGGCGCAGCTTCATCAGCTCGTAGGGCATGACGTCATCGACCACCTGAACGCCAACCGTCTCGAACCGCGGCCGCCCGAGCGTGAAGCGATCCTCCAGCACCCACTGGGTGAAGGGCTCGCACACGACCGGCCAGCGATCCTCCAGGTCGAAGCGGTCGCGCACCTCGGCGATGTCGGCCTCGGTCGTCACCGGCGTGATACGGTCAACCATCGAGTTGGGGAACGGGACCTGCTCGTCGATCCACTGCCCCAGATCGGCATCCCGCGCCCGCGCATAGGCGACGAACATCTTGTGCGCGACTTCCCCGTTGCCTTGGATATTGTCGCAGGACATCACGGTGAACGGGGTGATACCGCGCTCGCGGCGGCGTGCCAATGCCTCGACGACCAGTCCGAAGGTCGTCCCCGGGGGCTGCGGCGCGCTCAGATCGTGCTGCACATCGGGATTGTCGAGATCGAATTCGCCGGTCACGTGGTGAAAGTTGTATCCCCCCTCCGTCACCGTCAGCGAGACGATGCGGATCTGCGGGTCGGCCAGCGTTTCGAGCACCTTCTCGACGTCATCCGGCGCATAGAGGTAGTCGATGATCGAACCGATCACGCGGGCCTGGTAGGCCCCCTCCGGATGCTTGACCACGAGGGTATAAAGGTGATCCTGCGCGGCCAGTGTCGCCTGCATCCGCCGATCGCCGGGCATGACGCCGACGCCGACGATGCCCCAATCGAGCGCCTCGCCGCGATTCATCAACATATCCAGATACATCGCCTGATGGGCACGGTGGAACCCGCCGACACCAAAATGAACGATGCCGGGCGTGACCTGACTGCGGTCGTAGGCGGGCTTCTCCACGTTCGCATCCAGCTGCGCGAGCGCCGCGGAATTCAATGACTGCATGACAAGACTCTCCTGAAGAAAGCGGTAACGACAAGGCTCACCGGGTCAGACCGCTGCCGTGGCCGGCGCCGCGCTCGCACGCGACTGACCGAGGGCAAGATCGCTCTCGACGTCGAACAGGTGCAGGCGATCGCTGGTGCAGGTCAGCGACAGCGTATCGCCGAACGCGACCGGCTGGTGGCCCGGCAGCTGTGCCGTCAGCGTCGCGTCGCCCACGCGCAGTTGGACCATGGTCACCGCCCCGAGCGTCTCTACCACATCGACCGTTCCCTCGACCCGATTCGGTCCGGCATGACCGCTTTCGCCGGCCGTGGTCGCGTCGCTCGCGAGCGTGAGATGCTCCGGGCGAAGACCGACCCACACTTCCCCCGCCCCACTCGCCTCGACGGCCTGGCGCCGGGCATCGTCGAGCGCGAACCGGTAGCCCTCGCCGCTGACCGTGCCGTCGACGTAACGTGCGCGCAGGAAGTTCATCGACGGATTGCCGATAAAGCCCGCGACGAAACGGTTCGCCGGGTAGTCATAGAGGTTGAGGGGCGTATCGATCTGCTGGATTCGTCCATCCTTCATGACCACGATGCGTTCACCCATGGTCATCGCCTCGACCTGATCATGCGTCACGTAGAAGGTCGTGACCTTGAGCCGCTGATGCAGCTTGACGATCTCGGCGCGCATATCGACGCGCAGCTTGGCATCGAGGTTGGAGAGCGGTTCGTCCATCAGGAAGACCTGTGGATTGCGCACGATCGCCCGTCCCAACGCCACGCGTTGCCGCTGCCCACCGGAAAGCTCGCGAGGCTTGCGCGCGAGCAGATGCTCGATGCCGAGTGTCTGCGCCGCTTCGTCGATCTTGGCGCGAATCTCCGCCGCCGGTCGTTTCTTCAGCTTGAGGCTGAACCCCATGTTCTCCGCCACGCTCATGTGCGGATAGAGCGCATAACTCTGGAAGACCATGGCGATATCACGCTCCTTCGGCGGCACCTGACTGACATCCTTGCCGCCGATCAGGATCTCGCCTTCGGTGTTTCGCTCGAGCCCGGCAATCATGCGCATGGTGGTGGACTTGCCGCAGCCCGACGGGCCAACCAGCACCACGAATTCCCCGTCGCGCGTGGTCAGGTTGAAATCATCGACGGCGTTGCTGCCGCCATGGGCGCCGCCGTAATTCTTGGCAACGTTCTTGAGTTCGACGATGGCCATGTCAAAAGCCCTCTGAAAGAAATTCTCGACCCGCGCGTTCGCCGGTCACTTGACGGCACCGAAGGTCAGACCCCTGACCATCTGGCGCTGGGTGAACCAGCCGAGCACGATGATGGGCGCGATCGCCAGCACCGAGGCCGCGGACATCTTGGCCCAGAACAACCCTTCCGCACTCTTGAACGAGGCGATGTAGACCGCCAGCGTGGCGGCGCGATGGTCGGTCATGGTGATGCTCCAGAACGACTCGTTCCAGGCCAGGATCAGCGCTAGCAACCCGGTCGAGGCGAGCCCCGGCAGGGCCAGCGGCAGCACCACCTTGAACAGCGTCTGCAGAATGCCGGCCCCGTCGATGTCGGCCGCCTCGACGATGTCCTTGGGGATATCGCGGAAATAGGAGTAGACCATCCAAACGATGATCGGGAGGTTCATCCCCGTGAACAGCAGCGTCAGGCCGAGCGCGTTATCGAGCAGGCCGACCGAGCTGTAGACCAGATAGATCGGAATCAGCACGCCCACCGCCGGAATGAACTTGGTCGACACCATCCACACCAGCAAAAAGTCGGTGCGCTTGTTGGGATAGAACGCCATTGCATAGGCCGCCGGTACCGCCAGCGCCAGACCGATTACCGTGGACGCCACGGCGGTCAATGCCGAATTCCAGGCGTAGTGCCAGTAGCCGCTGCCCTGCGCCAGCGCCGTCCGGAAGCTCTCCAGCGTCGGCGTGAACAGAAAGTTTGGCACCACCGTGAATGCCTGCTGCTCGGTCTTGAAGGCCGTCAGCAACAACCACAGGATCGGGAAGAACACCAAAATCGCCACGACCCAGGCCAGTGCCCCCAGCGCGCCGTTGGTGAAGCGTTTCGAGCTCATCGTGCGGCCCCCGCGTTGAGGTTCCCGGCAATGAAGCGGATCAGCATGATGGCGAAGACGTTCGCCAGGACCACGGCGCCGATGGCGGCGGCGGACGCGATGCCGATATCGTTCTGCTGGAACACAGTCTGGAAGATGTAGTAAGGCAGATTGGTGGTCGCGGTACCCGGGCCACCGCTGGTGGTGGTGTAGATCTCGGCGAACGAGGTCAAAAAGAAGATGCTTTCCAGCATGACTACGACGTAGAGCACCTGCCCGAGATGGGGCACGACGATATGGCGGAACTCCTGCCAGGCATTGGCGCCGTCCAGCTTGGCCGCCTCGATTTGATCCTCCGGCAGCGACTGCAGGCCGGTCAGCAGCACCAGCAGCGCAAACGGCGTCCACTCCCAGGTAATCATGATGATCACCGAAACCATCGGGTAATGCGCCAGCCAGTCGACCGGCTCGAGCCCGAGCTGCCGCGCCATCCACGCAAACAGCCCGTAGACCGGGTGAAACAGCATATTCTTCCAGATCAGGCCGGTGACGACCGGCATTACGAAGAACGGCGCCACCGCCAGCGTGCGGGCGACGCCCCGTCCGACGAAGGTGCGGTTGAACAGCAGCGCCAATGCCAGCCCCAGCACGACAGTGATGGCCAGGCTGACGCCGACGATGATCAGCGTATTGGCGAGCGCCTTCCAGAAGGTCGGGTCGCTCAGCAGGATGGCGAAGTTGTTGAAGCCGGCAAAACCGTCGTACATCGGCATCAACAGGTTGTACTGCTGGAACGAGTAGTAAATCGTCATGACCAGCGGCACGAGCATCCAGATCAGCAGAAAGATGACCGCTGGCGCCATCAGCAGCCGCGTCGTGCGGGCGAAGGAGCGGGCCCCTGTCGCCTCGCCGGTGGCGGGCTGCTGCGCGGATTGAGACAAGGCTTTCATTGAGCGTATCCGTTGAGTCGGCTGACACGTGCCAGCCGCGGGACCGTATCGCACCGCCGCGACACCGGGCGGAGTGACCACTCGGTGTCGCACGGCGCGCCGTTGCGCGCCTGGCGGTTACTCCGGCTTGCCGGTCTGCTGCATCAGGCGCTCGGTAAAGGTCTGCCCCTGGCTAAGCGCCTCGTCGACGCTTTGCTGACCGGAAAGCATCGCGGCCATCAGCTGACCGACGCGAGTACCGATCGCCTGGAACTGCGGAATGGTCACGAACTGCACGCCGGTATAGGGCACTTCCTGCGCGCTCGGATCATTGGGGCTGGCGCTGTTGATCGCCTGCTCGACCAGCGGCGCGAAGGGCGCGGCTTCGACGTAGTCCTCGCTGGCATAGGTCGACTGGCGCGTGCCCGGCGGCACGGAGAGCCAGCCCTTGTCCTCGGCCACGGCATGGATGTAGTCCTGTGACGTTGCCCACTCGACGAAGGTCTTGGCCGCGTCCTGGTTCCGCGAGGACTGCGGAATACCCAGCGCCCAGGTGAACAGCCAGTTGGACCCCTTTTCGGTGGCCTGATAGGGCGCCTGGGCAAAGCCCACACTGTCAGCGATCTGTGACGTCTCGGGATCGCTCAGATAGCTCGCAGCCACGGTGGAGTCGACCCACATGCCGCACTGACCGTTGGCAAAAAGCGTCTCGGATTCGGTGAAACCGTTGGAGGTCACGCCCGGCGGGCCATAATCGTTGAGCAGCTCGACGTAGGCGTTGGCAGCGCTCTTCCACTCGTCGCTGGTCAACTGCGGATTCCAGTCCATATCGAACCAGCGACCGCCAAAGCTGTTCACCATGGTGCCGAACAGCGCCATGTTCTGACCCCAGCCCGGCAGGCCACGCAGACAGATGCCATAGACCCCGTCGGACGGTGCGTGGATCTCGGATGCGAAAGTCTGCATCTGCTCCCAAGTCGGCTTGTCCGGCATCTCGATGCCGGCCTGCTCGAACAGATCCTTGCGGTAATAGGTCACTGAGGACTCGGCATAGAACGGCAGCGCGTAGAGCGTACCGTCGAGCGAGAGCCCCTCTTTCACCGGCGCGATGAGATCGTCGACGTCATACGCATCCGGCAGCGACTCGAGCGGCACCAGCCAGTCGTTCCTGGCCCAGATCGGTGTCTCGTAGTTGCTGACCGTGACCACATCGTACTGTCCGGCACCGCTGGCGATATCGGTGGTCACCTTCTGGCGCAGCTCGTTCTCCGGCAATGTCACCCAGTTGACCTGAATGTCGGGATACGCCTCGTTGAAGGCCGACATCATGCTCTGCATCGTCACCATATCGGGGTTATTCACGGTAGCAACGGTAATCTCGGTACTCTGCGCCATCGCAGCGGAGCAGGCCCCAAGCCCCGCGATCAATACGGCAAATCTCATGTCGAATCCCCTCTGTAGCACGCGTAATGGCTCTCTCGGTCGCTGTCACACCGCGTTCCGATGCCTCTTGAGCCTGTCTCTCCTCGCCCCTGCCCGGCGCATCGATTACCGCCTGATACCCTGACGCCAATAACGCGGGCATGACCAATGACGCTCATGACATCAACGACCGATCATAAACGTAACAATGCCGGAATCAAGTTTGTTTTAATCCGTAAATTAATTACAAAACAGAGACTTAAATGGCTTTATACCAATGTCCAATAGGCTTTTTAGACCTAAGTCTTAGCCAGAATAGCGATTTATACGGAGAGAATTGGTGACAATAAATGGTACAAAATGACATAAAGCATCAAATGGCATCATCGGCTCGATTGCAGGACAGTCTCGATATCGATGAGGGTGGAAACCACTTGCGCTGGCGCGATGGCAGGTCAGAATGCCCCCGGTGGGTCAGCAAGGAGACGGCTTGAATGCCTCGCACGACGCTGGAAGACATCGCCAGGCAAGCCGGTGTTAGTAAGATTACGGTCTCGCGCGCCTTTACCGCGCCCGAGAAGGTGCACGCGGATACGCGGGAGCAGATTCTGCGCGTCGCTCGCGAACTCAATTACACGCCCGCTTCCGCCTCGCAACGGCTGACACCGGAGACGCGCACGCTGGGCCTGGTAAACCCGAACATGAGCAACCCGTTTTTCGGCGGGCTGACGCGAGAGATCACGCTGGCCGCCAGAGCGCGCGGCTATACCGTACTGGCGTTCGACTCCTACGAGTCGGAGGCAATGGAGACGGAAGCGCTTGGCAAGCTGATGCAGTTCTCGGTGGATGCCGTGATCCTGTCGGTGATTTCGTCGGACATCGACTATCATCCAGCGTCGCTCGACCGGCTACGCGCCGCCGGCATTCCGGTCGTGCTGGTCGACCGGGAACTCAAAGCGCCCCACTACGGCGGGGTCTATATCGACAATCTCGACTGCGGCTACCAGGCCGGTCACTACATGCGCGAGCAGAATGTGTCATCGCTGCTGGCGGTGTCGGGGCCGGCCGACTCGATGGTCTCGATCGGTCGCATGTCGGGCCTGCGCGAAGCCCTCGGCCGGCGCGACATCGCCCTCGATGTGGTCTACAGCGATTTCAGCTTCGAACCGGCCTACCGTGCCCTGCGTGCCTACCTGGCGGAGCACCCGTGGCCCGACGGCATTGTCGGGGCTAACAACCAGATCACCCTGGCCGTGCTCAAGCTGTGTCATGAATACGGTCTGGTCCCTCAGCGCGACGTCAAGCTGTTCAGCATCGACGATATCGAGCACAGCGATGTCTTCGGCGTGCAGATTCCCTGCATCCATCACGACCTGCCGGAGATCGCCCAGCAGGTCCTGCAGTTGGCGCTGGCAGCGACGCGCTCACCGGAGCAGCGCGGTTTCCGCACCGTCGTGCGCGGCCAGCTGCGGCTGGAGTAACGCCGCGACGGAGAGAGGCGCGCCCGGAAGCACGGCGCCCGATCAGCGGCCAGGCCTGCTGACGCATCGCCACCCGGCAATGGGCCCGATGCCCGCTAGCTGGTAGACGAATCGCCGGCGTGCGGCGACACGGGAGATACCGGCAGCCACACCTCGGCCAACAGCCCGCCGGCCTCGGCACGCTCGAGACGCAGCCTGCCGCCATAGAGCGCCATCAGGTCCTCGACGATCGCCAGGCCCAGCCCGGAGCCCGCGCCGCGCGCGTCGAGCCGCACGCCGCGGGCCAACGCGGCCTCGCTCTGGGCACGGGTCATGCCCGGGCCATCATCCTCGACCTGCAGACGCACACCGGGATCGACCCGATCCACTGTCAGCGATACGCGGCTCGACGCCCAGCGCAGGGCGTTCTCCAGCAGATTGCCGATCAGCTCCTGCAGATCCTGAGGATCGATGCGCGCGGCGGCCCCCGGATCGATGTTCGCCTCGAAGACAATCCCGCGCCGGCTCGCCAGACGCGCCAACCCTTTGACCACCGGCTCGATCGCCTGAGCGATCTCGACCCGTCCGGAAAACGCGACCCCTCCAGCCGCCGATGCGCGCGCCAGATGATGGCGCACCGCATCGTCGATCCGGGAGAGCTCAGTATGGATCGGCTGCCGCTGCGCCTCGGGGAAGCGCTCGGAGAGTGTCTTCAGCACGCTGACCGGCGTCTTCAGCGCGTGGGCCAGGTTACCGGCGGCGGCGCGACCCCGCTCGATCAGACGGCGATCGCGTTCGAGCACGCTGTTCATGGCCAGCGCCAGCTCCTTGAGCTCGACCGGGAGCTCCGTGTCCAGACGCTCGGCCTCGCCCTCCTCCACCTCGCGCAGATTCGCCGACATGCGGCGCAGCGGCGCCAGCCCCCAGCGCATCTGCAGCGCCAGCCCCGCCAGCAGCAGCACCGCGAAGCTTGCCAGCGACAGAATCAGCAGACGCTCGAAGCGCCCGACCTCGCTGTCGAGCTCGTGGGTGGAGCCAGCCAGTGCCACGTGAATGTCGTTGGCGTTGCCCGGGACCCGCAGGTCGCGCTCGATCATGCGCAGGGGCTCGTCGCGCGGGCCGGTGACCGTGTAGACGTTGACGCCATCCTCGTGCGGCGGCATCGGTAGGCGCTGATCCCACAATGAGCGCGAAGTCAACGCGAGATCCTTCCCGTCGGAGACCTGCCAGTACCACCCGGAGTAGACGCGCTCGAAGCGGGCATCGCCGAGTGAGCGGTTGAGCTCCAGCGTCCGGCCGACCTGGTCGATCTGGATACCGGCCAGTAGCGCGTTGAGCTGCGACTCAAGGCGGCTATCGAAGGAGGCGGTCGCGGACTGGCGGAAATTCCAGGTCAATCCAAAGCCAGCCAACGGCAGCAGCACCATGACCAGAATCAGCGATGCCAGCAGCAGTCGCGCCCCCAGCGGGGCGAGACGCAAGCGCTGCGGCCAGCGCGACAGGCGTGTCGGACGCGTGTCGCTCAAGGCTGCCCCTCGAGATCGACCAAGCGATAGCCTTGGCCGCGCAGCGTCTCGATACGGGCACGCCCGAACTTGCGCCGCAGACGGCTGATCTGCACGTCGATGACGTTGGAGTCCGGCTCATGATCACGGTTGTAGACATGCTCGGCGAGCTCGGCTCGGCCGACGATGCGCGGCGAGGCATGCATCAGATAGGAGAGCAGGCGCGATTCCTGCGCGGTCAGCGTGATCGGCCTGCCGGCCAGGGTTACGCTGCCGGTATGGGTATCCAGCGTCAGCTCGCCGACGCGGATTACCGGATGGGCATGGCCATGACTGCGGCGTACAAGCGCCCGCAGCCGAAACAGAATTTCGGCGGTCTCGAACGGTTTGACGACGTAATCATCGGCGCCCGCGGAAAATCCTGCGGCCTTGTCCGACCAGCGCTCGCGCGCGGTCAGCACGAGGACCGGCAGATCGATGTCGTCATCACGCCACTGAGAGAGCCAGCGGGTGCCATCGCCATCGGGCAGCCCCAGATCGAGAATCACCGCATCGTAGCGCTCGGTACGGATCAGGTAATCCGCCTCCTGTCCCGTGGTGGTCGCCTCGACCAGCAGGCTGGCCTCGCGTAGCGCCTCGGCCAGCGCCTCGGCCAGCGCCGCGTCGTCCTCGACCAGCAGTACCTTCATAGCAGAACCTTCATAAACGCCCCTTCTCGATCATCAACGCCCCTTTCCCATTGCGGTTGCGTCCTCGCCCACGCACCGTGCTTGCGCGTCAACGACGCCCGGACCGCGTGGCGCACGCCGTCATGGCGACTTCCTCATTGCCTCGATGTTGACGCCCTCGATACTCAGCAGCTCGCCGTTGGTGGCGTCGAACTCGAACTCGACGACCTGCCCCTGCGGACCAATCATTTCGACCTCGTACTCGATCCGACCGCCGCCGTCGTCCTGCTCGAGCTCGACCTCGAGGATCTGCCCCTCGTAGCGGGCCTCCAGCCAATCCATGATCTCGGTCAGACCGACCAGGTGCCCCTGCTTGACCTCCTGGTGCAGGTCACGCCAGGTATTGCCGTCGGCGGCAGCCGGCAGCATCGTGCCGCTGAGCAGCAGCGGCAGTATCGGAAGTAACAGTAGTGAATGGCGAATCTTCATCAGGCTAGTCTGCCGCAGTGGCCATTAACCGGTAATGAACGCAATAACGGGCGTATTATGGCCCGACTACACGCCCGCCTCGTGAATCGGTCTTTCGACGCCCTTATATCGACTTGTCGTAGCCTTGTCATCGCTCCCCTGGGCGAACTCACAAGAGACCATAATGCGGCGATGAACCGGACATGAATCACGTTGTCAGTCCCCGGCAAGGTCGTCCCGAGTATAACGGCATCAGGCGCTTCGCCTCACCCTCGGGGCGACAGCGAGATGGCCTGCCGGATGTGAGGAGGAATGCCATGAAATATCGTCTCTGGATGCTGCCCGCCCTGGCCCTTGGCAGCGGCGTGAGCGCCGGTGCCATGGCCAATGACAGCGCTCTCTCTTACGGAGAACTGGAGGGCCTGCTCGAAGAGGCCGGTCGCTACGGTTTCAGCCGTTACGAGAAATTCGACGTCGATCACGACGACGGCATGATCGAGCTGGAGGGCTGGCGCGAGGATGGCTGGGAACTTGACGTCGCCATGCGGCTGAACGACGGTGAACTGCTCAGAGAGAGCCAACGCCGCTCGACGACGCCCGACTGGAGCCTCGATGGTGACGAGCTGCGGGCAGCACTCGAACAGGCTCGTCAACGCGGCATGCAACGATTCACGGAGCTCGAGGTCGATAGTGACGGACACATCGAGATCGAGGGTTACCGCGCCGGCGCCGCCAGCGACGATTTCGATCTCGATTTGCATCGAGACGATCTCGATCCAGATGACGTCAACGCCACAGGAGAAACCGGATGAGCGATCAACGCCATACCCAGAATGCCGCCTGGCAAGCCGCCCAGCAGTGGAAGGCTCGCGTCGACAACTCTCGCCCGTCACCGGGTGCCGGCGGTCTGAAAATGCTGTTCACCTGGTTGCTGTTCGGCGCCATGCTGATCGTCGGTACCCTGCTCGGTCTGTTCCTGCTGATCGTCGGCTGGGCCATGCTGCCGTTCTTGCGCCATCGCATGAAAAAGCGCGCCGAACAGGTGCGCGCCTCGCAGGCGCAGTATGCCGGCGGTTCGGCCGAGCATGACCCGCGGTCTAACCAGCGCGCCTCCCAGCAAGTGCTGGACGGCGAGTACGAGGTGCGCAGCGAGCGTTGAACCCGACCGCGAACATCGCCACCGAGTTAGCGCCCCACCTCTCGCCCGGCCACTTGTCGGGCCCTGCTCACGCCTTTTTGACGAACTCCGACTTAAGCTTCATCGCCCCGATCCCGTCGATCTTGCAGTCGATATCGTGATCGCCGTCGATCAAACGAATGCTCTTGACCTTGGTGCCGACCTTCACGACCTGGGACGAGCCCTTGATCTTGAGATCCTTGATCACGGTCACGCTATCGCCATCGGCTAGCGGCGTGCCATGGGCATCGGTGATCGGCGCCGGAGTCTCGTCGGTATCCTCGTCGCCGTGACGAGACCACTCGTGGGCGCACTCCGGGCAGATGAAGAGGTCGGCATCCGGATAGACGAATTCGGAGCCACACTGGGGACAGGCGGGAGACGGCGTCACGGGGGCGATCCTCAAGTTGAAAGAGCGCGCAGTCTACCGGCCGATGACTGGGCGAGCCAGCGACATGGCGCCACGCCCGCTCGACCGAGCCTCAAGCCCCGAATGGCAATCGCCAGACGCGCCGCTCCAGCACCCGAGAGCAAGGCGAAAGCCAGTCGCTGAGAGAGCTACACGGAATACGGGTACCAAACGCGGAGACAAAAAAAGCCCGCGCAAAGAGGGGGGATGCGCGGGCGAGGCGGGGTGTTACTAGGAGATGCGTCTGCGACGCGACTCGAACGACTGCTATATCGAAACCTTCATTCGACGCCAAATATATTAGCACCCTCATATTTTTCTGGCAATGCACTTTGCCAATCGATGCTATCGACTTCGCTTATCGCTTCGGTTTGTCATCTTCCTCACGCCCGTCCAGCCGCCGTCGGTGCGCCTGAAGCTCTTCGCGCAGCGACTCGATCTCGGCTTGCAGCTCTCCGACTTGTTCGATCATGTGGCGCATCATCCGTCGATTGGCCTTGTGCTGGCGCGACTCGCTCTCCCCCTGATCCTCGACGAACAGCGAGCTGATATAGGCCGCGAAACTACCGAAGAGCCCGACGCCACAGACCATCAGCAGAACGGCGACGACCCGTCCTAGGGTTGTCACCGGATAGTAGTCCCCATAACCGACCGTGGTGACGGTCACGATGGCCCACCAGAGCGCTTCCTCTGCCGTGTTGATCGGGCTGTCCGGGTTGGGCGTTTCCACCAGCAGCACGGTGGTCGCGCCAAAGACCACCAGCAGCACGGTTGCCGTGGCAGCGGAGGCGAGAACCCCCTCGGCGCGGTTACGAAACAGCAGTTGCCAGATTAACTCCAGCGAGCGCAGGGCGCGCAATACGCGAATGACCTGCACCACGCGCGCCAGACGCGCGGCCTGCAGCCACCCCGCCGGAATACAGGCCAGCAGGTCTAGCCAGCCCCAGTGCAGCAGATAGCCCCGTTTGCTCGGCGCCGCGCGAAAGCGGAAGCAGAAATCGAGGAAGAAGAAGAAACAGACGATGTAGTCCATGTAGCCGAACAGTTGACGAATGTCCGGCGGCAGATCTAGGAAGACATCGGCCAGCAAGGCGCCCAGCACGTAGAACGACAGTGCCAGTATGAAGAACTGAAACGGAGTGACGTGTCCCTTCATGGCGAATCCATGACGCGTGATCGAGGACGACGACCCGCGCAGAAGGGCCGCCGCTTCACCGCATTATGATCATACGAGGCAAGCGGGTGCGAGTGCGCCATGACCTAACGGGCGCGCACGCCCCGAGCTTCACACGCGCCACGGCTCAGGCCGAACAGGGGTTGGCGGCCTTCAACTGGGCGAAGGTGGTGACAAAAGTCTCCATCTGATCGGCATCGTAGGGCTGCAGGCCGCTGATCACGAGTTTCTTGGAACCGGTGCCCACGTCACGCTCACCGCAGCGCATGCGAAACTCCAGATGCGCCTCGCCCCGCTTGCCCTTCACGTCCAGCTCGGCGCCGGCAAAGTCCAGCTCCAGGTCGCAGGGGTCGTGATCTTCCAGCGAGAAGCCCATGCTGTCATAGATCACCAGCGGCCGCTGCGGGTTGAACATCACGCCCTTATCCTCCAGCAGCGGTTTGAGATAGTGCGGGAAGTTGCGCCCGGAGAAAGCGACGTAACGCCGCGTGAAGGTTTCCACGGTGGCGGGGTCCCGAATCGTCCAGCCTTCGCGCTGGACCTTGAGATACTGCTTGCCCGCATCGTCGACGACGCTGACGCCGCCCGCCTCGTCCTCGACGAAGCGCAGCGCCACCCGATCGCCGACCATGCCGCAGAAATGGAATGTCATGCGCTGCGACAGGCCGTAATGCGCCAGCACCAGCGAGAAAAGCAGATCCCCCGGCACACAGAAACGCCGTGCGCAGGGATCGTGAATCGGGTTGTAATCTCCCGCGATCTCGCGCGCGAAGCGACTGGCCTGCTCGGCGGTGACGCAGATTCGATCCGCCTCGGCGGAGTGAAACTCATCGAGAAACATAGATTGGTCGACCTGCACGTCGAGTGACTTGACGAACTGGCTTGCTTGACGAATGGATTGACGAGCCTAGCAACGCCACATGGCGACGCTGTTGTACCATAAGCGCGAGATAAGATCAGCGCAGCCTTAACATTCAGCGACAAATATTCGGGAAGTTTACCGAAATGAGCGGCCAGTCCACAGATTCCATCACCGAACAGCGCTGCCCCTGCGGCAGCGAGATACCCTACGCGAACTGCTGCGCGCCCTTGCATCGCCGTGAAGCGAAGGCTTCGACGCCGGAGGCGCTCATGCGGTCGCGCTACAGCGCCTTTGCGCTGGGCGGGCTCGGCGCCTATCTGCTCGAGACCTGGGATCGCGACAGCCGCCCCGCCGAACTGACCGCTGAGACGCTCGACGCGCGCGACAACGACTGGCTGGGGCTGGAGATCCTCGATAGCGGTGTCAGCGGCGCCCGCGGCAGCGTCGAGTTCAAGGCCCGCTGTGTACCGAGAGACGGTTCGGTTACACAACCGCAAACACTTCACGAACGTTCACGCTTTCGTCGCCGAGGTGGCGCCTGGGTCTACGTGGACGGCGTGCTCGATCCCGCACCCGAAACCCCGCGCGCATCCAGCGTTTCGCGCAACGCCCCCTGTCCGTGCGGTAGCGGCAAGAAAGCCAAACGCTGCTGTCATGCTTGAAGGCTCAGGAGGCCAAGCGCGCCGATTGCGTGCATGACTCACTAGCCTGACGCCGCCGAGGCTCTGGCCACCCGGCTGGCAGTGCGGCCCGCAGCCCGCTACGCTTTCTCGGGTTAACGGTACCTCGGCGCCCCACCTCGGTCGCCGATCTAACCGAGACGCCAGACGCCGACAGCAAGAGGAAAGGACGATCGTCGATCAGGTCACCCATCTGTTTTCCCGCGCGCAGGAAACCCTTGGGCAGTGGATCAACGTGCCCGGCTGGGTACTGCTGCCTCTGGTCATCCTGATCGTGGCGATCATTGCCGACGTTTCGCTTCACGTCACGCTCAAGCGCCTTGAAATGCGCCTGCGGGAATCGCCTCGCCGCTGGGACGATCCGATCCTTCACGGACTGCGGTCGCCGCTTCGCTGGTGGATCTGGTGTACGGCACTGATGGTCGGCCTCGGCATCGTCGGCGCTCACTTCGAGATTCAGGCACTGACAACGGTCCTGGCGCGGACCGGCGCGCTGATCACCCTGCTGCTGCTGGCCTGGGGCGGCATCCGGCTCGCCCGACGCCTCGAACAGCGACTGGTCTTTCCGCCGGTCAAGTGTCGCGCCAAGCCGGTCGACCCGACCTCGGCCTCAGCGCTGACCAAAATCGTCGGCGCGATTCTGATCGTTTCGCTCATCCTGATCGGCCTGCAGATCCTGGGCGTTTCCATGTCGAGCATCCTCGCCATGGGCGGCTTCGGCGGTCTGGTGATCGGCTTCGCCGCGCGCGATGTCATCGCCAACTTCTTCGGCGGCATGGTGGTTCACCTGGACAAGCCTTTCGTCGTCGGCGACTGGATCCGCTCCCCAGAACGCGAGATCGAGGGCATCGTCGAGGATATCGGCTGGCGCCTGACCACCATTCGCACCTTCGCCGGTCCGCCGCTCTATGTACCCAACGCCTGGTTCAGCCAGATTTCGGTCGAAACGCCGACACGCATGGTCAGCCGCCGGCTATGGGAGACGGTCGGTATCCGCTATCAGGACATCGGCGTCATGGAGGCGATCACGCGAGATATCCGCGACCTGCTCCAGCAGCACGACGAGATCGATCAGGACGAGCTGATTACGGTCAATTTCGAGACATTCGGCCAATATTCCCTCGACATCCTGATTTATGCCTTCACCCGTGAAACCGATTGGCAGCGCTTCCACGAGATCAAGCAGGATATCCTGCTCAAGATCCGCGACGTCATCGACCGCCACGGTGCCGCACTGGCGCTGCCGACGTCTCGCGTCTACTTCCCTGAAGGGATCGATACCCGCACGGGCGAGCGGGAAGACGAAACCGCCGGCAGCGCGTCGCGACGGGCACGACGTGACGCACCGCGTAGGCAAGCGCCGCGCAGCCGCCGCGGTGCCCCGGAGACAGACGACGGCGAGGGAGAGGGCGATGCCTGACGCCGAAAGCCTCACTGCCTCACCCATACTCTCGCCCACGACCGGCCGATAACTCATACCCGCCGCGCCCTCACTCTCCGGCAGGTATCGCCTTCCTTCGTTTCCTTGCCTCCGTTTCCTTTCACCCTCTCCGCTCACGCTCTCCTGCCACAGCCATTCCGCCGTCTGGCGCCTGCTTCCTGCCAGCACACGTCGCTTGCAAGCGTGATCGGCACTGACCAGCAAAGACTTTTGGCTCGGGTTCCTCGCCGAAGGCGACGCCAAATTGCGACTTTCGTATTGCGATCAATTGTCGCATCCCCTAGATTGAAAGAGGTCGTTAGCACGTTATCTAATTCAACTATATCTATTTCCCGTCTAGCGATGGTTTCTCCCGTGCCCGCCCCGTTCGGGAGCCGGGCCGACATGACCGTTAGGGAACCGTGATGAGCAAAACCCGCGATACCGCCAAGGCAGGCGGTCTGACCCGCCGACAGCTTCTGGGCTCGTCGGCAGCGCTGCTGGTCGGTGCGTCCGGCACCGCCCGCGCCCTGAGCTATACCGACACCCCCGAGTGGCAGCCGTTTTCCAATATTGCCGCCACGCCGGTGGACGACGACGCCGATTGGCAATTTTTCACACCGGATGAAGCCGCGACCGTCGAGGCGATCGTCGAACGCCTGATCCCCGCCGACGACCTGAGCGTCAGTGGCAAGGACGCCGGCTGCGCCGTATTCATCGACCGTCAGCTTGCCGGCTTATACGGCGACTACGAACGCCGCTACATGCATGGCCCGTTTCAGGCAGGCACCCCGCAGCAAGGCGATCAGTCACCGCTGACCCCACAACAGCGCTACCGACTCGGCCTGGCCTCGCTCGACGATCACTGCCGCAACACCCAGGACGCCCTGTTCAAGGATCTCGGCGGAGAGCAGCGCGACGCGATACTCGCCCAGCTCGAAAGCGGCGATATCGCACTCGACGACATCGACTCGGTGGCGTTCTTCGAGATCGTTCTACAAAACACCATGGAAGGCTTTTTCGCCGACCCGATGTACGGCGGCAACCGAGACATGGTGGCGTGGAAGATGGTCGGATTTCCCGGCGCCCGCTACGACTACCGCGACTATATCGAACGTCACAACGAAGACCTCGCCTTCGAACCGGTCAGCATTCAGGGCCGCGGCGACTGGAGCACGCCGGCCTAGCTCGCCGACATGGCTCCCGACAGAAGCCCTGAATCAGCTCTGAAACAAGCCCCTAGGGACCGTAAAGATCATGGCAACCAAACTTCCCCGTACCGATGCGGTGGTGGTCGGGCTCGGCTGGGCCGGCGCAATCATCGCCAACGAACTCGTCGACGCCGGCCTGAGCGTCGTCGGCGTCGAGCGTGGCCCGTGGCGCGACACCGCCAAAGATTTCAACATCGCCTCGGTGACCGACGAACTGCGCTACGCCCAGCGTCAGGAACTGATGCTGCGGACCGCGCAGAACACCATCACCATGCGCAACACCCCCTCGCAGACCGCATTGCCGATGCGCCAGTGGGGCTCGTTCCACCCCGGTAACGGCACCGGCGGCGCCGGCAACCACTGGGCCGGGATCACCTTCCGTTTCCAGCCCGAGGAGTTTCGGCTGCGCAGCCATCTCGAGGAGCGCTACGGCGCAGGCTCGATTCCCGATGAGCTGTCACTCCAGGACTGGGGCACCGACTGGAACGAGATGGAGCCGCACTACGACGCTTTCGAAAAGCTCGCCGGCACCTCCGGCCGTGCGGCCAACCTGGCCCGCGGTCGACAGGCGGGCGGCAACCCGTTCGAGGGCGTGCGCTCGAGCGATTACCCCACGCCGCCGCTGAAACAGCCCTACTCGCCAACGCTGTTTGCCGATACCGCCCGCGAGATGGGCTACCAGCCCTTTCCGGTGCCGTCGTCGCTGGTCTCCGAAACCTATACCAACCCGCTCGGCGTCACCATGGGGCCCTGCACGTTCTGCGGCTTCTGCACCAACTACGGCTGCGCCAACTACTCGAAGGCGAGTTCGATCACCACGGTGCTGCCGACACTGATCCGCAAGGATAACTTCGAGGCACGCACGCTCTGCGAGGTGCTCAGGGTCACCACCGACTCCGACGGCCGCCGCGCCACCGGCATCGTCTACGTCGATTCCGCCGGCCGCCAGTGGGAGCAACCGGCCGATATCGTCGTCATCGCCGCCTTCACCTTCGAGAACGTGCGCCTGATGCTCACCTCGAATATCGGCGAAGCCTACGACCCGATCACACGTCGCGGCACCACCGGGCGCAACTACGCCTACCAGACCGCCAACAGCGTGCAGCTCTTCTTCGATGACAAGAACTTCAATCCCTTCATCGGCGCCGGTGCCGTCGGCATGGGGATCGACGAGTTCAACAACGACAACTTCGATCACTCGGGTCTCGGCTTCTTCGGCGGCGGCAGTACCCGCGTGACGCCGATCGGCGCCGCACCGATCAACTCGCGCCCGACCCCGCCCGGCACGCCGCGCTGGGGATCGCAGTGGAAGCGTTCGACCGTCGACAACTACGCCAGCACCATGTCGATCGGCTGCGAGGCGAGCAACTACGCCTCGCCGAACAACTATCTCTCGCTCGACCCGACCTACCGCGACCGCCTCGGCCGGCCGCTGTTGCGTATCACCTTCGACTTCACCGACAACGATCTGAAGATGGCGCAGTACGTCACCGACAAGGTGACCGAGATCGCCAAGCGCATGAACCCGCGCCAGATGGTAGCGAAACCGCGTACCGGCCCCTGGGATGGCCGCCCTTATCAGTCCTCCCACGTGGTTGGCGGCTTCGTCATGGGCGCCGACCCGAGCCACAGCTCGGTCAATAAGTACCTTCAGGTCTGGGATGTCCCCAACCTGTTCGTGGTCGGCGCCTCCGCCTTTCCGCAGAACCCGGGCTACAACCCGACCGGCACGGTCGGCGCACTTGCGTTCAAGGCGGCCGACGGCATCGTCAACCACTATCTGCGTCGTCCCGGGGAGATGATCACGACATGACAACGCGCATCGGCTTCACCCTGCTCGGCCTCGCCGGCACATCCCTCGTCGCACTCTCCTCGAGTGCCAGTGCCGCCAGTACCGAGTATCAGGACATCGAGCACGGCCGCTACCTCAGCGTGGTCGGCGACTGCGCTGCCTGTCACACCGAAAGCGACGCGCAGCCGCTGGCCGGCGGCGTCTCGCTGGAAACGCCCTTCGGGACGCTGATGGCACCCAATATCACGCCGGATGCGAAAACCGGGCTCGGCGACTGGACCTTCGATGACTTCAAGGCGGCGATGACCGAAGGCATCGGCAAGGGGGGATATCACCTCTACCCGGCCATGCCCTACCCCACCTACACTCTGATGCGTGACGAGGACCTGCGGGACCTGTGGGCCTACCTGCAGACCGTCGATCCGGTCGATCACGAGGTCGACGCGAATCAACTGCCGTTCCCCTTCAATATTCGCCTGGCAATGATGGGCTGGAACTGGCTCAACTTCGAGGACACCGACTTCGCACCGGACCCGGATCAGCCGGACGACATCAATCGCGGCGCCTACCTAGTGGAAGGACTCGGTCACTGTGGCACCTGCCACACACCGCGCAACTTCATGGGCGGTGAAGGCGGCGACAAGTTCTCCGGCGCCGTCATCGACAACTGGTACGCGCCCGACATCACGCCCGACGCCCACAAGGGCATCGGCGGCTGGAGCGAGGACGAGCTGGTCGAGTACCTGAAGACCGGCGGTAACCGTTACGACTTTGCCTCCGGACCGATGGCCGACGAAGTGCGTCACTCCTCGCAGTACTGGACGGACGAGGATCTGCACGCGGTCGCGCGCTACCTCCAGAGCGGTGCCGGTCTGGCCGACGACTGGCAGGCCGAGGCGGCGCCAGCAGCGCTCGATGCCGAGAACGCCCAGGTCAGTGCGGGCAGCGCCATCTATTTCGACCGCTGCGCCGGCTGCCACACACCGGACGGCAGCGGCGAGACCGGCATGTTTCCGCAGCTCGCCGGCAGCCCGGTGGTCAACGGCGACGATCCGACCTCGCTGATTCGCGTGGTCCTGGCCGGCAGCCGCGCCGTCGCGACCGATGCCAAGCCGACGGCCCCGGCCATGCCGGCGCTGGGCTGGAACCTGAGCGATGACGATGTCGCCAACGTGCTCACGTTCGTCCGCAACAGTTGGGGCAATGCGGCCGACGCTGTCTCGGCCGAGGAGGTTGCCGAGCTGCGCGCGACGCTGCAGGACGAGTGATCGCGACGATCTCGTGACCCGGTAACGCCGGGCGAGACAAGCCCCCTCCGTCGACGGCGGCGGGGGCTTTTTCATGCGCGACCGGTGATAACCGGCGATCTCTTCACGTCGCCCCACCGGCCCGAGTGGCAGCCCTGCCGGAGGCGGACAACCAGGCGCCGGCCAGCCAGGCACCGGCGGCCGCAATCTCCGCAGCCGTCGCGCCGGCGTAGCCGAGCACCAGCCCCGGACGGCCCGGGCTTTCCAGGTAAAATGCCGACAATGGTGACAGCAGGATGCCCTGCGCCCGCGCTCGCGACACCAGCACCGATTCGAGCGCATGACTCTCCAGCTCGGCGACCAGATGCATGCCCGCCTGCCCTTCCGACAACACCAGCCCTTGCCGCACCGCAGGCGCCAGCGCCTCGCGCAGGCACGCCTGCCGCTGGCGGTAGCAGTCGCGCATTGTCGCCACATGGCGCGCGAAATGCCCTTCGGCGATAAAGTCGGCCAGCGCGGCCTGTACCGGATACTGCCCCTCGCGATGGAGCCTCGCATTGGCGCGGCGGAACGGTTCCACCAACGCTTCCGGCAGGACCAGATAGCCCAGTCGCAGCCCAGGGTAGAGCACCTTGCTGAACGTCCCGACATAGATGACCGGCGCCGACGCTACCAGGCCCTGCAGCGAGGCGAGCGGCGCGCTGGCATAGCGAAATTCGCTGTCGTAGTCATCCTCGATGATCCAGGCGCCGAGGCGCTTGGCGGTTTCGAGCAGGGCGGTACGACGCGCCAGGCTGAGCGTGACGCCGCTGGGATACTGGTGCGACGGCGTCACGTAGATCAACGCTGGCGACGCCGCCCCGGCCGGCACGCGATCGAGGTTGACCCCGTGCGCATCGACCTCGACCGGCTGCAGCTCGAGACCGGCTGAGGCGAAACAGGCCTGCGCCCCGCCATACCCCGGCTCCTCCAGCCAGACGCTGTCGCCCGCGTCGGCCAGCAATCGGGCGATCAGCTCGAAGCCCTGCTGTGCGCCCTGGGTGATCAGAATCTGATCGGGATGACAGCGTACCGAACGCGACAGCCGCAGATAGTCGCACAGTGCCTCTCGCAGCGCCGGGACACCGCCCTGGGTCTGATAGTCGAACCAGTCGACCGGTGCACGCTGCTGATGTCGCCGGAGCAGGCGCTGCCAGCGCTCGCGGGGAAAGCGATCCAGCGCCGGCACCCCGGGCGCGAAGGCCGTGTGGCGCGCCGCCAGCGTGGCACCAAATGCCAGCACGCGTGTGCCGCGGCGTGACAGTGTCGGCATCGCCGTGGGCGAGTCATCGATCTCTACGCCCCCGCGTGCGCCCCACTCGCTGACGAAAGCGCCGGCACCGGGCCGAGTCTCCACGAACCCCTCCGCCACCAGCCGCTCGATCGCCGTGACCACGCTGTTGCGCCCGATCCGGAGCTCGCCTGCCAGCTGACGCGACGACGGCAGCAGGCTACCGGCCGCCAGCTCACCGCTCTGGATCCAGTCACGCAGCGCGTCGTAGAGGCGCTGATTCAGGGTTGTCGATGCCGGCGCCGCCAGACGCATGCGAAGCGCATCCACGACCCACAGGCGACGCGCACGGAAGTCGGCCACTGGTCCCCCCATTTCTGTCATAACTGGACCTTATTCGGGAACCACTATCGCGCCAAACTGCGGTGACGTCATCCACCGAAGAAGAGACTATATCCATGCTGACCCTTCGTCAGGCCGATGCCCAGGATCTCGACACGCTGGTGCCGCTGGTCGAATCCTACCGTCGCTTCTACCGGCAGCCGCCTGATACCGATGGCGTGCGCCACTTCCTGGCGGCGCGCTTCGCCAAGGGCGATGCGCATCTGCTGCTGGCGTTCGAACATCACCGGGCCGTCGGCTTCGTGCAGCTATTTCCGGTTCCCTCGACCAACGACCTCGCCCCACGCTGGATTCTCAATGATCTCTACGTCGATCCCGATGTTCGCCGGCGTGGCACAGGCACGGCGCTACTCGAGGCCGCCCGCGAGCTCGCCGCCGCCCACGGCGTGCCCAAGCTCATGCTGCGCACGCAAGTCGATAACGCGGAAGCCCAGTCGCGCTATCGAGCGCTCGGCTGGCAACGCGACGACGCCTTCGACACCTATCTGCTGAGCGTGACGCAGTAGGCCCGACTCGTGATTGGCCTTCTTCGGCCCCTTTTCTAGGAGTGCAACATGACCGCCCCCTCTCTGGTTCTCGACACGCCTCCCGTGGCGCCCGATCTCATGGCCGTCGCCATGGCGGAAAAGCTCGCCCGGTACAGCGACGCCTGGGACCTGGCAGTGGATCTCGCCAGCGGCGTCGAGGCACTTGTCGTCATCGATACCCGCGCGCCGGAACGCTACGCCGCCGGGCATATCCCCGGCGCCCTCAGCCTGCCCCACGTCGAGATGACGCCGGCACGACTGACCGCGCTATCGAAGGATCGCGTCTACGTCTGCTACTGCGACGGTATCGGCTGCAACGGCTCGACCCGCGGCGCCTTCAAGCTCGCGAGCGCCGGCCTGCGGGTCAAGGAGCTGTTGGGTGGCCTGGATTTCTGGAAACGCGATGGCCACCCGGTGGCAACGGGCGCGGCGCCAGGCGCCCTGCGGGCCGAGGAACTCGCTGACTGTGGCTGCGGGGAAACCTCATGAGCCTCGCGACCGACCGCTTCGGCCAACCGGTAGGACACGATCTCGATGGCTGGCAGATCCCCCCGCGGCCGGATGGCCGCCTGCGCGAAGGCCACTATTGCCGGCTGGAACCGCTCGAGGCAGCGCGCCACGGCTCCTCATTGTGGCAAGCCTGGCAACAGCCTGACCCGCATTTCCCCGAAGACGACGGCCACGCGCGCTGGACCTATCTGGGCGGACGGCCTTTCAATGACAAGGCGAGCTGCGAAGCGTGGCTGAGCCGCATGGCCGCTGATATCGATCTGGTCTGTTATGCCGTGGTCGATCGGGACAGCGGCGATGCGCTGGGCATGGCGACCTATCTGCGCATCGTGCCGGCCGAGGGTGCACTCGAAATCGGCCACCTGAGCTTTGCGCCCCGCATGGCGCGCACGCCTCTGTCGAGCGAGGCCCTCTCGCTGATGATCGAGCATGCCTTCGCCCTCGGCTATCGCCGGGTTGAGTGGAAGTGCGACGCGCTCAATGCGCCGTCGCGTCGGGCTGCCGAGCGGCTCGGCTTCCGCTTCGAGGGAGTATTTCGCCAGCATCGGGTGGTCAGCGGTCGCAATCGCGACACCGCCTGGTTCGCGATCCTGGATACCGAATGGCCCGCCCTGCAGCGCGCACACCGCCGCTGGCTGGCACCCGACAACTTCGACGCCGTGGGCCGGCAACGGCAGGCATTGTCGCGCCTGACGTCTCTCCTGGCGGCGTCCGGCACGACGGAAACGTAACGCATGTATCTCCCCGACCGCTTCCGCCTAGACTCGCCGGTGGCACTGGCCCGCGCCATCGACGATGCCCCCTTCGCCACGCTGGTCACGACCGACGACACCGGCGCGATCTCGACCGACCATTTGCCGCTACTGCGCTATCCCGGCGAGCCACCGATGCCCATGGCGGACAACACCGATTGGGCCGCTTCACTCGCCGGAGCGCTGCGCGGCCATGTCGCCCGCGCCAACCCGCTGGCGGCTCTCGCCGCACCGCGCAGTGCCATGGCGATCTTCCACGGCCCGCAGGCGTACATCAGCCCCAGCATCTATCCGGCCAAGCGCGAGCACGGTCGGGTGGTGCCCACCTGGAACTACCAGGTCGTGCAGGTTCGCGGCCAGCTACGGCTGATCGACGAGCCGGCGTGGCTCCGGTCGCTGGTGACCGATCTGACCGCGCGCTTCGAGACAGAGCGACCCGCACCCTGGGCGGTCAACGACGCGCCGGCGACTTTCATCGATGCGCTCTGCCAGGCGATCGTCGGCGTCGAACTGACCATCGTGTCGGTCGACGGCAAGCGCAAGGCGAGTCAGCATCGTCCTCGGGCGGAGCGTGAAGCGATCCAGCACGATCTGCGAGTGACCTCGGGGCTCGACGCGATGGCGGCACGCACGCTGAGTGGACTCGACGAGGCGTGACAGCGCGCCGTCGGTAACCGACCATGAGGCTTCGATCCCGGCTGGAGTCCTGCATGACACGCCATATCCGCTACGCCGACGTCCGCGATCGGCTTACCTGGGAAGCTGCCGTCGAGGCGCTGCGCGAAGGCCATCGCGCCGCCCGCCCGGAGATCGACGACACCTTTCTCGGTCCCGCCGACAAGACGCTGCTCAACCGCTCCTGCTTCATCCCCGGTGTGAGGTATGGCGCCAAGGCGGTGACGGTCTTCGACGGCAACGCGGCTCGCGGCCTGGATACCGTCCAGGGCGCGATGCTTTACTTCGCGCCGGAAGACGGCCAGTTGAAGGCGATCATCGACAGCCGCCTGGTCACCGAGCTCAAGACGGTCGGCGACTCGCTACTCGGCGCCCGGCTGCTGGCCCGGCCGGACAGCCGCCATCTGCTGGTCTGCGGCGTGGGCCGGGTTGCGGCCAGCCTGATCGACGGCTATACCTCCCTGTTTCCCGGGCTCGAGCAGGTCACGGTATGGAATCGCACGCCCGAAAAGGCCAGAGCGCTCGCCGAACGGTTTACCGAGCGCGGCCTGACCGTCACGGCCACGCCAGACCTGGCCGCCGCGGTCGCCCGTGCCGATATCCTCGCCAGCGCGACGATGTCCCGTACGCCGTTTCTCGAGGGGCAGTGGCTCAGACCGGGAACGCACGTCGACCTGATCGGCGCCTACAAGGCGGACATGCGCGAGGCCGACGACGTCCTGCTACGCCGCAGCCGGCTCTTCGTCGACAGCCGCGAAACCACGCTCGGTCACATCGGTGAGCTGAAGATTCCGCTCGATGCCGGCGTGATTGCCGCCGGCGATATCCTCGGCGACCTCTACGATCTGATCGCCGGCCGGGTCGGACGGCGCGACCGCGACGAGATCACGTTCTACAAGAATGGCGGAGGGGCGCACCTCGATCTGATGATCGCGCGCCATATCGCCGACAGCCTGGCCGACGTCTCGCCATTCGCCGGTTAATGGTGAAGGTCCAACGTCTACGCTACTGCCACTCGTCGAGCCAGGCACTGCCCCGGCACTGCTCGGCCAGCGTCTCGAATGCGGCCTCGAGTGCGCCCATGAAAGCGGCGCTGTCATCGCCAACCTGCATCGCCTCGCCGATCGCCACGTCGCAGTTGCGCGGCACCAGCAGTGCCTCGCCCTTGGGCAACGCTCGCCCCAGCCCCCGCAGCATGACCGGCGTCAGCGGTATCTCGGGGTGTGTCTTGAGCAGATGGAAGACGCCCTTCTTCAGCGGCTGCATCGCTTCCGGTCGACCGCGACTGCCCTCGGGAAACAGGATCACGATATCGCCGGCCGCCAGCGCCGCGCGACAGTCGGCCATCAGATCCCGCCGATTGCCGCCGCCGTCGCGTCGAATCGGGATAATGTCGAGCACATGGGTCGAGAACCACGCCAGCCAGCGGTTGGCGAGAAAGTAGTCCGCCGCCGCCACAGGGCGCACCCGGTGCAGATCACGCCAGGAAAACAGACTCATCAGCACCAGGGTATCGAGATGACTGTTGTGATTGGCGACCAGCACGTGTGGACCACGTCGCGGCAGGCGTTCGCGCTGGAATACGTTGAGACCGATGACGAACACGATCAGTGGCCGCACCAGCAACAGGAAGAAGAGCACTTTCAGCCAGCGCTGCATGACGGCACCTCAGTACGCGAAGTAGCGATAGAAATGGAAGAAGACCGGCGCCGTGTAGATGATGCTGTCGAGACGGTCGAGAATCCCGCCGTGCCCCGGAATCAGCTGGCCGGTGTCCTTGATGCCGAGGTCGCGCTTGACCGAGGAGATGACCACATCGCCGAAGAAGCCGCACACCGCGATCACCGCCCCCGCGGCCAGCGCGAGCGACCAGGACATGCCGGTCAGATACGGGCCGACGAGCCCGGCGCAGAGCGTCACCGTCAGGCCACCGCCGAGAAAGCCGCCCCAGGTCTTGTTGGGGCTGACGCGCGGCAGAATCGGGCGTTTGCCGATACGCTTGCCCCAGACGTACTGGCAGACATCGTTGAACTGGGTGATGAACAGCACGAACAGCACCGGCCCCAGATAGCCAGCCGCCGGGTTGAGCACCGGCAACGTCAGCAGCGCCGCCAGGTGACCAATACAGTAGATCGCCAGCATCACCATCCAGTGGATCACCCCCGCCGCGCGGATGAAACCCTGACTGTCGCCGAGCAGCAGCATGCGTACCGGCAGGAACAGGAAGACGTAGACCGGCACGAAGACGCTGAACATGCCGTACCATTCCTGCCAGATCCACAGATACTGCAGCGGGATCGCCAGATAGGCCCAGAACAGCACGCGCCGGTCTACCAGGCGCGTCGGCACGATCGAGAAGAACTCCTTGAGCGCCAGATAGCTCAGGCAGGCGAAGAAGACGATACCGGCGTCACGATTGAGCAGCAGGACAACGAACAGTAACCCGATCATCCACCACCAGGAGCGGATGCGCTGCTTGAGTTCGAGCAGGTCGCGCTCGGGCTGACGCTGCCCCATCCACACCCGCGACAGACTAGCCACGCAGAGCAGCGCCAACACCGCGATGACCACCGTCTCCACGTGCGGGGCGATCTCAAACATCATCCGCTCCTGCCGGCAGGGCAGCCGCCGCGGATTCGCAGTGCTCGTGGATATCGCGCGTACGACGCGCGATGGTCACGGCACTGCCGACGGCGATGGCGACCACGGTGAGCAGCATCACGATGCCCTTGGGCCAAAAATAGGGCTCGAGCACGCTGAGCAGACAGGCGCCGCTCAGCAGCGCCATGCGATGCTGCTTGGCCATCGGCCCGGAGAACCGCATCGGCGCGCCCATCGAGGCACCCAGCACGCGCACGTAGGCGGTCGCGACCGCCAGTAGTGCCGCCAGCCAGCCAAGCCAGACACCCAACGACCAGAGCGCACTCGCGGCATAGCCCGCGGCGACCAGCAGAAGCGCATCCGCAGCCCGGTCGGGCATATCGTTGTAGAGTTCACCGGCGGGCGTCGAACGCCCGCCCTCTACCGCCACCATGCCATCGAACAGGTTGCACAGCAGGCGCCCCTGAATACCGATGATGGCCAGCAGCGGCAGAAGCCACTGTGCGCCGCCCGTGGCATGGCGCCAGGCCACCAGCATCAGCGCGCCGAAGGCGGCGAAAGCGATACTGGCCAGCGAGATCTCGTTCGGTGTGAAACCACGCCGGTTCAACCACGTCGCGGTGCGCTGCGCGACGCGGTGGTCACGGCTCTTGATCGGCCGCCGGTTGGCGGAGGGAGATGGCACGGTAGGACTCCTGAACGAAGAGGAAGAGAGGGAGATAACGAGAAGATTGCCGTCAGGGCAACCGCCTCCGTAAGGCATCGGCGTCATGAGGCGCGCGGCGTAGCGTCGTCGCCTCCCGCCAGGCGAGCCACTGGCAGTAGCTCCAGGCAACCACGATGGGCGGCGCGATGGTTCGCGCCAGCGCTGGCGTTCCGAGCGCCCAATGCAGGCCAGAGCGCACTGCCAGTCACCGCGACCACACTCAGCGGCACCAGCCAGCAGGCGGCTGGCCTTCGGCCCCAGCGTGCCATGGCGCCTGTCACGCTCCGAGCCAGGCACCCGGTGATGACACCGCTGGCCAGCGCCTGCGCCAGTGCCATGCCGACACGCGCAGGCCACGGTGCCTCCGCATTGGTGAAGAAACACCAGCCACCCCACAGCAGCATCGCTGCGAGAACGGCCGATACCGAGGCCCGCGCCGGGTTTTCGCTACGCCGATCGTTCTCTTGTGTAGACACGACTTAACCCATGTTTACGACAGCCGTTATCAATAACGGCTCGCAACGGGAAAGTCCATGCCCGCGCGGCGATCCCTGTCGCCGCGACCCGCTGTCACTGGACCTCTTTGGCCAGCGGCGTAAAATGCGGCATCCGACGGGCGCACGTCCCGTCGCGTAGCCGGTGCGCTCGGGCCTTCAGCCGAGCGCGCTCTCGTTTCGAACGCCCTTTCGTTTCGAACGCCCTATCGTTTCGACAGAAACGCCCAGGCGTTTTCCGATATCGATACAGGCCGACCCGGTCCGCCCTTTACGCGGGCGACTGCCAGGAGTTTTTGCATGACCAACGACCGACCGATCGTCGTCGCGGCGCTTTATCAGTTCGTGACACTCGACGACTTCGAAGCCCTGCGCGAGCCGCTGCTCGCGGAGATGAAACGACTCGACGTCAAGGGCACGCTGCTGCTCGCCCGCGAGGGCATCAACGGCACCGTCTCCGGGACACCGGATGCCATCGCTGCCCTGCTCGATTGGCTCAAGCGCGATCCGCGGCTGGCGGCACTCGATCACAAGGAGTCCTACTGCGACGCGCATCCGTTCTACCGCACCAAGGTCAAGCTCAAGCGCGAGATCGTGACCATGGGCGTCGAAGGCGTCGACCCCAACACGCGCGTCGGCACCTACGTCGAACCCGAGCAGTGGAACGACCTGATCGACGATCCCGAAGTCCTGGTGATCGATACCCGCAACGACTATGAGGTCGCGATCGGCAGCTTCGAAGGCGCGGTCGACCCTGAAACCCGTTCGTTTCGCGAGTTCCCCGACTACGTTCGCGAGCACTACGATCCCGCCCGTCACAAGAAGGTGGCAATGTTCTGCACCGGCGGCATTCGCTGCGAGAAAGCGTCGAGCTTCATGCTCAACGAAGGCTTCGATGAAGTCTTTCACCTGAAGGGTGGCATTCTCAACTATCTGGAGAAAGTGCCGGAGAGCGAGACCCGCTGGCGCGGCGACTGCTTCGTCTTCGACAACCGGGTGACCGTGCGACACGACCTGAGCAAAGGCGAATTCGAACAGTGTCATGCCTGCCGCCGGCCGATCTCCGCGGCGGATCAGGCCTCCGAGCGGTATTCACCGGGCATCAGCTGTCCCCACTGCTGGGACTCACTGCCGGAGAAGACCCGCGCCAGCGCGCGCGAGCGACAGAAGCAGATCGAACTCGCCCGAGCGCGCAACGAGCCGCACCCGATCGGCCGCGACCCGCGCGCCCAGCACTGAGTCACGACCGGGCCTGACACCGGGTCCGGCGACGTAGGCGTTGCCCGTGACTTAGGCACTATCCATGGCGTAGACGCTATCCCTGACGTAGGCGCTACTCATGAAGAAGGCCCCGCCGTGCTGACGGCGGGGTCTTTGTGTCTGTGAACCGGCGAAGTCGTGGACGCCTGTTGCCTGAGAGCCGCCGCCGCCCGTCGGCATTCGCCTCACCGGGTCAGCAGGGCGCGCGCGTCAGCGCCTCGCGCTGGGTTTCCGGCAGCAGCCCGGCACGCGTCAGCTTGGCGAAAAAGCGCTTCATGCGGCGATCGATCTTCTGCCGCGCGAACCACGGCCAGACGTTGGCCAGCGGCATGAAGTCGGGATTGGAGACACCGTCGATCAGCCACAGCCGACGGCGGCCGTCGGCCAGGTGCTGACACACGATATTGCGATCGTTGATGTCCGACGGCACGACCCAGTGGCGACGTAGATAGGCGTAAAGCGCGTGCAGCTCGTCGTGAAAGGCCTGGCTCTGCAGCCAGCCATCGTCGTCGCCCGCACGCTGAATCTGGCGCAGTGTCCGCGACACCGTGCCGTCGGCATCCACAATCAGGGAAAACACCAGCCCCTCGCCGCGATCGGTCTCGAGCGTCCCGTAGTACGCCGGCACGTAGGACCAGTCATCGAGGCCGCGCCGCAGAAGGCCTTCGAAGTAGTGCTTTTCGCGCTCGTTTTGATGACTGCCGCGCTCGGGAAAGCGCGCGACCTTGATGCAGCGATCGGCATACTCGGGATGCCGGAAGATCGCCCGGTCGTTGCCGTGAGCAATCTCGCTGGCGGAGGTTAGTGAAAGCATGGCGGGCGGCTCCACACCGCGAACAAGAGTCATGAAGCCTTAATGATACCGTCACCCACCGCTGTTTTCATGGACCGTTTGTCGTCTCGTCGCCAGGTGTCATCCAGCGCTGCCACAGTTCGCACACACGCTGACGATACTCGGCATAGGCTGACGCCGGCACCAGGCTGCCGGCCTTCGCCAGCGCCGCGCGATGACTGGCATCGCGGTAGGCCAGGTACGCCGCCTGCAGGTCGCGGGCATCGCGATCCGGCAGACGTCCGCTATCGGCCAGCGCATCGAGCAGGCGCATGTTGTCGGTCACCTCGAGCAGCGCCGGCGTCTCGCCGGAGAACGCCAGCACCGCATACTGGTTCATGAACTCGATATCCACCAGCCCGCCGGCATCCTGCTTGAGATGGAACTGGCCGGCCTCCCGCGCCTCGAGTCCGCTACCCAAATGGTCGCGCATCTTCGCCCGCATGTTGACCACTTCGCCGCGCAGCGTCTCGCTGTCGCGCGGCCGCCCGAGAATCTCTCGGCGCACCTCGCCGAAGCGCGCCGCCAGCCGATCGTCGCCGGCCACCGCCCGGGCCCGCACCAGCGCCTGGTGCTCCCAGGTCCACGCCTCGCGACGCTGATACTCGGCGAACGCCTCGAGCGAGGAAACCAACAGACCGGCATTGCCGGACGGCCGCAGCCGCATGTCGACCTCGTAGAGGGTGCCGCTTGGCGTAGTGGCCGTCAGCAGATGGATGATGCGCTGCCCCAGCCGCGTGAAAAACACCACGTTGTCGAGCGACTTGGGACCATCGGTCGCGCCCTGCGGTGCCGCATCATAGAGAAAGACCAGATCGAGATCCGAGCCATAGCCCAGCTCGATGCCACCGAGCTTGCCGTAGCCGACAATCAGGAAAGCGGCCGTATCGGCGCCTTCGCGTGGCTGGGGCTGCCCGTAACGCGCGGTCAACGACCGCCACGCCATCTGCAGCACGCTCTCCAACACGACCTCGGCAATGGCGGTGAGATAGTCGCTCACTTTCATCAGCACGCGCGCGCCGGCGATATCCGAGGCGGCGACGCGCAGCACCTGGGTCTGCTTGAAGACCCGCATCGCTTCCAGCCAAGCCTCCTCGTCATCCTCGGGAATCCGCGCCAGGGTCTGGCGCAGTTCGTCGGCCAGCCGCTGGCGATCCGCGGGCGAATAGAGCGTGTCCGGCGTCAGCAGCTCATCGAGCAGGATCGGGTGGCGCGCCAGCTGCTCGGCGATCCAAGGACTCGCCGCGCACAACCGCACCAACGAAGGCAGCACATGCGGATTCTCCTTAAGCAACGACAGGTAGGCCGTGCGCCGCAGCACCGCCTCGATCAGTGGCAACACGCGCTCGAGTGCGACACCCGGGGCGTCGCTTTCCGCCAGGGCTTCCAGCAGCAGCGGCATGACCGCTTCCAGTCGCTCGTAGCCGATACGCTGCATCGACTGCACGCCACGCGACTGGCGAAACGCGGTCAGACGACGATAGGCCTCCGGCAGCGGGAAACCGGCCCGATCGAGCACGGCCTGGGCCTCGTCGGCTGCCAGTTCGCCTTGCCACAGCTGCCACCAGACGTGCGCGGCATCGGTCTGCTCGGAGTCTTGCGTTTCGGCCTCGGGATCGGCGACCACGGCATCGAAATGAGAGCGCACTCGGGCCCGGCACGCGTCCAGCGCGTCACACAGCGCCGCCCAGTCCGTCAGCCCCATGGCAAGCGCCAGGCGCGCGCGACCGACATCGTCCTGCGGCAGCGTCTGGGTCTGGCGATCCTGCTGGGCCTGCAGAGCGTGCTCAAGATCGCGCAGAAAGACATAATCATCGTGCAGCTCGTCGACCACCGCGGGCGGCAGCAGCTCGAGCTCGACGAGCTGCCGCATGGCGACCCGCAACGACGTGACCTGCAGTTCGGTATCGCGCCCGCCGCGGATCAGCTGAAACGCCTGCACGACGAATTCGACCTCGCGGATACCGCCACGGCCGAGCTTGATGTTCTCCTCACGCCCCAGCCGCTTGACCTCGCGATGAATCAGCCCCTTCATCTCGCGCAGCGACTCGATCGCGCCGAAATCCAGATACTTGCGGTAGATGAACGGATTGAGCGCCCGCAACAGCTCGTCACCGGCCGCGAGATCGCCGGCCACCGGGCGCGCCTTGAGCAGCGCGTAGCGCTCCCATTCACGCCCCTGATCCTGATAGTAGCCGGTCAGCGAGTTGAAATTGCCCACCAGCGGGCCACCGTCGCCGAGCGGTCGCAGACGCATGTCGACCCGAAACGCGAAGCCGTCGGCGGTGATGGTGTCCAGCGCCGCGATCAGCTTCTGGCCAAGCTTGGTGAAGTACTGCTGATGGTCATATTCGCGTTCGCCGCCGCGAGTCGTTCCCGCCTCCGGGTAGGCGAAGATCAGATCGATATCGGAAGAGAGATTGAGCTCGCCGGCGCCCAGCTTGCCCATGCCGAGCACGACCAGCCGCTGGGGCGAGCCATCCGCGCGCGCTGCCGGCGTGCCCCAGCGCGTGGACAGATGTGTCTCGAGCCAGCGCAGTGCCCCCTCGAGACAGCTCTCGGCGAGTGCGGAGACAGCACCGGCCGTCTGCCACATGTCGCCGCCGGCGAGATGGCGCCAGACGATGCCCAGCATGCGACGCTGCCGAAAGCGGCGCAGCTCGGCGTGCAGCCCCGCCTCGTCCGTGACCGTTTCGAGACTCGCCGCCAGCCAGGCATCGAGCGTGGCGCGCGGCGGGGCCGTCTCCAGTTCGCCCTGATCCTGCAACAGGCCCAACCAGTCGGGATGCTGGCCCCATAGATCCCGGGCAAAGTCGGAAAGCAGGCAGACCCGCGCCAGCAGGCGGCGACGTTCCGACGGCAGAGCCAGCCAGGCGGCGAGCGCCTCGTCGTCGGCGTCCGCCGTCCCCGCCACGAGCTGTCGTCGCGCCGTCTGCCAGGTCGACTCGAGAGCAGCCGGCAGCGCCAGATCGGGGAACCAGTCATCGGCCAGGGGCATGGGTAACACTCCGCTAGGGCAAAGAGGATAGCGAGGGGCGATCGCCGGAGACTGAACGGCCGCCAAAGCCCTGCCAGCATAGCCAAACCGCTTTCGCGAGCCAAAGGAAGCCGCACGATCTCGCCAGCGTGGTCTTGCCAACGTGGTCTTGCCACCAATGTTGTATTACATCATATGAAAAGGCCCGGTATACCTGTCATCGGCTATCGACGGCGGGCTCTTCGTCGGTCGCGATCATTCAGCTCAATCACCGCGGGGACACGCCATGATTTTCAAACCAGCCCTCAAGACAGCTCTCGTCGGCCTCACCTGCCTGGCGAGCTTCACCGTCGGCAGTGCCTATGCCGACTACCCCAGCCGCGATGTGCGCGTTATCGTGCCAGCCGCGGCCGGGGGCGGTACCGATGCCATCGTGCGCAAGATCTCCAATATCGCCGAGGACTCGCTGCCGGTCTCGATGTACGTCGAGAACGTCGAGGGCGGGATGACCGCGACCGGGCTCCTGCAACTGATGAAGGCGCGTCCCGACGGCCAGACCATCGCGGCGATCACCTACGACAGCGTCATCACCATCCCGTGGAAGAACATGCTGCCGGGCTATAGCCTCGATCAGATGCGTATGATTGCGCGTATCACCAGCGAGGCCGATGCCATTACCGTGGCCGCGGACGCGCCCTACGACAACTTCAGCGATCTGATTGCCGCCGCCAAGGAGACCCCCGATAGCATCCGTCTGGGCGTCCAGAACATGGGCGGGCGCACCTACCTGACGCTCCTGCAATTGCAGGAAATGACCGGCGCCGAGTTCAAGATCGTCTCCTACGACAACAGCGCCGCCACCCAGAAAGAGGCGCTGCTCAACGGCGAAGTGGATGGCGTGGTCACCAGCCTCGGCGACCTCGCGCCGCTGATCGAATCCGGTCAGGCGCGCGGACTGGTGGAGTTCACGGACACCCAGAACGAAGGCTTCCCCGATGTGCCGCCAGTCACCGAGACCGATACCGATGTCGACCTGCAGATGGGCAGTTTCATCGTGCTGGTCGCACCGGCACGCACGCCGGACGACGTGATCGAGACGCTCGAGACGACCTACCACGACGCCTACGAAAGCGACGAGTTCCAGCAGTGGCTGCAGCAGATCGGCGTCACACCGGCCTGGCTGGGCACCGACGAGGTCTCCGAGTGGGCCGAACAGACCCAGACCCACCTGTTCGAGACGATGGACGAGCTGGCCGAGCAGGGTGTGCTCGAGAAGTAGCGCACCGCCACCGCCCTTTCGTGAATCGCCGCGCCCTGCCAGGCGCGGCGCTCGCTGACAGACCATTGCGAAAAGACCATTTCGAAAAAACTATTGCTGACAGGCCCCTGCTGACAGCCCCTCTCCACTGACAGGCACCCTCCGTTGACAGGTACGCCCATGAACTCCAGACGCTTTCGCCTCGGCGGCGGTTTCTACTTCCCCGCCGGACTGGCCGTGATCACCCTGATCTATCTCGTCGACGCGTTTCGCTTGGGCCCGCCCATGCGCGACGGCAACATGACGGCATCGTTCTTTCCCATTGCCACGGCGCTCATCATGCTCGTCGCCCTGGCCTTCGCCATGTGGCATTCCCTGCGCGGGTCATTCGCCACGTCGGCGCCAAACGATACGGCGGATGAGGCGGAGGCCAAGACCAATAGCGCATCGCCGGCGCTCGCCGACCGTCGCTACCTGGGTCTCTCTCCCGGAGCCATTGGCGTCATCGGACTCACCGCGGGCTACCTGATCGCCTTCGACGCCATCGGCTATTTCTTTGCCACGGCCCTCTACGTACTTCTCCTGTGTCTGTTGTTCGGCGGTATCCGCGAGAAGCTGCCGAGCAAGATCATCGCCACCGCCGTGATCACGCTCGCCGGTTACCTGCTGTTCGAGATCGTATTTCAGGTCCGTCTGCCCACTCTCTGGAGCCAATAGTCATGGATTCCCTCTCCGGGCTATTGGGCGGTTTTACCGCCCTCGCCAACCCCGAAACGCTGCTCTACATGATCGGCGGCTTCCTGATCGGCACCTTCTTCGGTGCGGTACCGGGGCTGACCTCGGTGCTAGCCATCGCCCTGCTGCTGCCGCTGACCTACAGCCTCGACGTCACCACCGCACTGGTCGCCTGCGCCAGCATCTTCATGGCCGGCATGTGCAGCGGCAGCATCACCGCCACGACCATCAATATTCCCGGCGCCCCCGCCTCGATGATGACCGCGCTGGAGGGCTACCCGATGCAGCAGCGCGGCGAGGGGGCCAAGGCATTGGGCCACGCCGCGCTGGGGTCGATGATCGGCGGCTCGATCGGTGCCCTGCTGCTGATGGTGGTCGCACCGCTGGCGGCGGATGTGGCGCTGCTGATCCGCACGCCGGGCAAGTTCTCGCTGATCGCCTTCGCCCTGATCGTGATCATCATTTCCCAGCGCGGCTCGGTGACGAAGGGCATGATCGCCACCCTCCTCGGCGTGATGATCGCGACCATCGGCATCGACGTGGTGCAGCCGGTGGCACGCTTCACCTTCGGCACCAGCGTACTGGTCCAGGGCATCGACATGATGCCGCTGATCATTGGCGCCTTCGCCATCAGCGAGCTGCTGATCCAGGCCGACAGTCGTCGCGCACGAACGGTGGACCTGAGCCAGGTCCAGGCTGCCCGCGTGCGCCGACGCGACTTTATCCCGCCGCTCTCGGAAGTGCGCGAGATCGGCCTGCTGCGCTACCTGAAGAGCGCAGTCATCGGCTATGCGGTCGGCATTCTGCCCGGCGCCGGCGGTTCGATGGCGGCCTTCGTCTCCTATGCCGAGTCGATGCGCTCGTCGAAGCATCCCGAACGCTACGGCAAGGGCAATCCGGAGGGCATCGCCGCCGCGGAGTGCGCCAACAACTCGATGTGCGGCGGCGCCTTCGTGCCGATGCTGACCTTCGGGATTCCGGGTGATCCGACCACCGCGATCGTGCTCGGCGTACTCATCATCAACGGCCTGCAGCCGGGGCCGCAGTTCATGACCCAGCAGCTGGACCTGGTCGCCCCCATGTTCGCCTCGCTATTCATCAGCGCCCTGGTGCTGATACCGCTGACGCTCTATCTGCTCGGTCCCTACTTCCTCAAGATCGTCTCGATCCGGCGGGACGTGCTCTACTCGAGTATTGCCGTGGTCGCGCTGGTCGGCAGCTACGTGGCCACCTACTCGACCTTCCAGATGGCACTGGCGCTGGTCTTCGGCGTGCTCGCGTACTTCATGCGCAAGCAGAAGTATCCGACGGTCTGCCTGCTGCTCGGTTTCGTGCTCGGACCCAGCCTGGAGGAGTACTGTCGTCGTACGCTGTCGATCAGCGACGGCAATCCGCTGGTCTTCTTCACTAGCCCCGACAGCCTCTTCTTCATCGCACTGACGGCCGTGTTCTTCTACTTCATGGTCATTCGCAAGCCGAAGGATCGCGGCATTCCCGGCCAGGCGCAGGGCTGACGGCACGCCGACCCAGGATAGACGAGGAACCTGGCCAGCAATCTGCCACCAACGAGACCGCACACACGACGAAGGCTGCCCGAGGGCAGCCTTCGTCGTTCACGGAACCTGTGGTCACGATCCGCGGCAGCCGGGTTCTACCCCCACTGCCGCGACGCGGGCAGGCTCAGAAATTCGCCTTGAGCGTGGTGCCGAACAGCCAGGCATTCTCGACCGAATCCACCGCCGACGGGTTGGCCACGTACTGCAGGTTGGGCCGCAGCGAGAGGTAGCCAGTCAGCTGGAAGCTGTAATAAAGCTCGGCATCGTACTCGTGCCCCTGGCGCGGCAATGGCGTAGCCGATCCGGCCATCATGGCATTGGTGTAGTCGATATAGTCATTGACGTCGTCGTTGACATGCAGATAGGCCAACCCGATACCCATATCGTCTTGGGGGCGCGCATCGAAGGGGCCTTTGTAGGTCGCCCCAACCGATACGTAGCGATCGATTCCGGCCGTATCGCCGTTATTGGCATTGCCCATGGTGAAAAGCGTCAGGCCGCGATCCGGATTGCCGTCACGGGCGGTCACCTGCTGCTGCACCACGTAGTAGACCCCGGTATTGGTGTCGCTGGTGCTGCTGGCCGGGCGCGAGCCGTAAGCCTGGTTATCGACGTTGCTGGTGTAGAACCCGAGCTTGTAGGCGCCATCCAGGCCGTTCGGTGAAGGCGTGAAACCGAACTCGAGCGGATACATCGTGCCCTCCGAACCGCTGGTGCGCAGGTCGAAGCCATCATTCTCGAGGTTGCTGTCGTTGATGTTGAAGGCGCCGAGCTGGGCGTACCAATCTTCGGCAATGTTCGCGCGAATCACTGCCGCCCACTGCGAGATCGGCCAGTTGTAGACGTTGTTGCCCCAGTTACCCAGCGGGTCGCTGCCAAAGGCGAGGTTCTGGAAGTTACTGTCGATGGTGCCGAAATCGTCGCCGACCGGGATCCGCCCGAGCTTGATCACCAGCGCATCGTCGAGCAGGCGCTGGCGGTACCAGAACTGGGTCAGGCGCGAGACCGGGCCACGCCCCTGCACTTCCTGTACCAGCGAGCCGCTGACGGTGGCTCCCGGATGATCGATACGCTCATTGGCACTGTGGCCGTTGCGGTTGGTGACCGTGATCTGGAAATCCGCACCCTCGATATCGAAGAGCCGCTCCAGGTCGAAGTTGGCCCCCGCCGCGAACTGATCGGCGTACTTGGTCACGTGGCTATCGTAGTAGCCACCGTCCAGCACCGTGGCTGCCTCGCCGACATAGGAGAAGTCGAACGAGATCCCAGCCTCCTCCAGCGCCGAGCGCTCGCCGCCCCAGTCGCCGAACATGTGCGGAGAATCCGGCGAGAACGCGGAATAGGCGTTGGCCGTGCCGGCGGCCAGCACGCTGCCGACGATGAGAAGAGGCATCCCGCCCCACTTGATTGCTTGCGTCGCCATGACAGCCAGAACCCTTTTTCATTAGCGTGTTATTGATGAGCCAGAGAGGATATCGCTCCGCCGGCCCAACATGAAGCCTGGGCAATCCTTAACCCCTGAATGCTCGACTAAAGGATAAGTCATGTCCGACATAGCGCGAGGCATGAGCGTCATATCCGGTCGCTTTTATTGGCCCTCCCATAGGTCGCTTTCGGTGGTCGATGCGTCATTGCCGACATCGAATCTCCGTCGCAGACTATAAGCCGGTCCCTTGCGATGCGCCCCCTCATGCCCCGAACCCACATGCCCCGAACCGTCGATCTCTTCATCTATCCGGACTGTCAGCTGCTGGACGCCAGCGGCCCGTGGCAGGTTTTCGCCAGCGCCAACCAGGAATCGGGGATCACGCACTACACGCAGAGACTGCTCGCCACGGCGCCGGGACCGGTGCGAACCAACAGCGGCATGACGCTGATGGCCACGCATGCGCTCGAGCGCACACCGCCCGGCGACCTGCTGATGATCGCCGGCGGCCATGGCGTGCATGCGCTGGACGAGCAGGACATCGCGCTACTGCGGGAACGCGCCCTGCGCAGCGCCCGCGTTGCCTCGGTCTGTACCGGTGCTTTCGCGCTGGCCCGCACCGGCCTGCTGGATGGCTGTCGCGTAGCCACGCACTGGCGCCAGGCGGAACGACTGGCACGCGAGTTCCCCCTGCTCGAGGTCGATGCGCAGGCGCTCTACTGCGAAAGCGACAACCGCTTCACCAGCGCCGGCGTCACCGCCGGTATCGACCTGGCCCTGGCGCTCGTCGCACGCGATCATGGGGCTTCGCTGGCAGCCCGCGTGGCTCGCGAGCTGGTAGTGTTTCTGCATCGCCCCGGCGATCAGGCGCAGTTCAGCGAGGGGTTGCGCTGTCAGTTGACCAGCCATGGTCGCCTACGCGAGGTGATCGACCGGGTGATCAGCACGCCGCTCGCCGCGTGGGACATCGCCACGATGGCTGAGAGCATGGCGGTCACGCCACGCCACTTCCAGCGCCTCTTTCGCCAACAGCTAGGCATGACTCCCGGCGCCTTCCTGACCCGCCTTCGTCTCGAGTTGGCGCGACAACAGCTGGCCGAGAGCGATGCCACACTTTCGCATATCGCGACGCACTGTCGGCTCGGCGGTGCGGAGCAGCTGCGGCGCCAGTTCCAGCGTCATTACGGCCTGCCGCCCAGCGTCTACCGTGCCCGCTTCGGTCTCTCGGAGGCAGCCGCATGATGCACCCTTGGCCAAAATCCCGCTCGCGGCTGCCCGCCGCCGTCTGGTTGCTGGCGCTTTGTCAGGCGCTGTTGATCAGCGGCAATATCGTGCTGATTGCCACCAACCCGCTGGTCGGCGAACGCCTGGCGCCAAGTGACATCTGGATCACGCTGCCGATCGCCATGCAGCTCGCGGGGCTGACGGCCGCCACGCTACCGGCGGGTTGGCTGACCGCGCGCTGGGGACGCAAGCGTACCTTCGTGACCGGCAATCTGATTGGCCTGCTCGGAATCGTCGCCTGCGGGCTAGCCCTGGAGACCGCCAGTTTCCGTCTGTTCAACCTGGGCACGTTTGCCGTTGGCATGAGCATCGGCTGTGGCATGCTCTACCGCTTCGCCGCCATGGAAGTCGCATCAGGCGAGCAGCGCGACGCGGCGCTCGGCCTGGTCATGGCCGGCGGCGTCGTGGCGGCACTGGCCGGCCCCTGGCTGGCCCAGCACTCGCGGGACTGGTTCGCGCAGCCTTTTCTCGGCGCCTTCGTCGGTCTTGGCCTGCTGTATGGGCTGGCCCTGGCCATTCTCGTGATGCTCGAGCTGCCGTCCGCCAAGCACGCGCAGGCAAAAATGCCCACCCCCACGCGGCCGCTGAAAGCCATTCTGCGCCAACCAGCGCTGCGGTTGGCTATCCTCGGCGCCGCTCTCGGCTATGCGGTCATGAACCTGGCGATGACCGCCACACCGTTGGCCATGACCCACGTCGGACACGACTTCCCTGCCGTCGCCGACGTCATTCAGTGGCACATGCTGGCGATGTTCGCGCCTTCATTCGTAACCGGCCGACTGACGCGCCGCCTCGGCCATGCCCGTCTGATCGCGTGCGGCGGCCTTTGCCTGCTGCTGAGTCTGCTCTGCGCGCTGCTGACGCCAGCGCTATGGGGGTTCGGTGTCGGATTGCTGCTGCTCGGCCTCGGCTGGAACTTCACGTTCCTGCCGGCCAGTGCCTGGCTGGCGCTCAGTTGCCGGGCCGACGAGGCCCCACGCGTGCAAGCGATCAATGACTGCACGGTGTTTTCCCTCGCCGCGCTGGCGGCACTGGCAGCCGGCCCGTTGAACGCCTGGATCGGCTGGCAAGGACTCAATCTCGTGCTGCTGGTACCCGTGATCGCCCTGCTGGTCCTGATAGTGTCCTACCCACGCAAAGCCCGGCACGCGGCCGGGCTGAAAAGCGATTGAAACACGACTTCCGAAGACGTCAGCGCCGGATCAGAGATAGCGTAGCAGCAGCGTTCTCGCCCAATTGCGACGCAGCGCTGCCCGCTGGCGCCTCAGGTTGTCGGCCCAATAGTGCTCATCCTTGATGCGGATATGTCCCTTGCGCTGATTACGATGATCCATCAGATCACTGCGACCTACCGTCTCCGGCTGCTGCTGAGAAAGCATCGGAAAGGCGCCATAGCCGCGAAAGTATTCGCAGTAGAAGCCGTCCAGGGTCTTGCCCGCATAGACACGGCGACTCAGATCCCGGCAAGCGGCAGCGGAAAGTATGTAGCAGTGACCGCCCTTCCAGCGACAACGCACTACGCCTCGCCAAGGGATCAGCCAGCTGCGCCCAAGCATGCCACCCAGATAGAAGATCCGAGGATTACGCCAGCGTAGAAAGCGATTGATGCGCCGTAGGTGGTTGGCCGTGGGCGGCGCGAAGGTCGCATCATCTTCCAGAATCAGTACACGGCGATAGCCGCGTTCCCGGGCAATCTGGGCACAGCGTATGTGAGAATCGAAGCACCCACGCTCCGGGTTGTCACTGTCCCGCTCGACCAGCAGGAATTCGATCTCATGGTCGAGAGCGGCAAATGACTCGCGCAGCAGCGTACGGCGATCCTCGCGCTCGACCAGGCTGATGCAAATGACGCCATCGACGTCAAAACGAACCTTGTCAGCAACCACGTGGCGACCTCTTCGATGGCGTCCGCTATGGCCGGATCGCCCGGAAAAGACGCCGATTCTAGCGAAGTCGAACGGGAGCTGCCTAGGCCGACGCTACGGGTTCAATCCGTCGATGACCTGCCTCCTCGCGACTCGCCTTTCATCCCCCAACATTCCCCGGGCCTGGCGCCGCGCCCGATGTGTCTCGGTGCGATGCATCACCGCGAGCGGCCCGATGCCGCCGTGGTCCGTGAGGTTGCAACCGCCATGAATTCGCTCGCCCGCTCGTGTGAGGCGCGGCTCGCCAGACTGCCGAACACGAACAGCACCACGGCAACTGGCAGGGCCCAGATGCCGGCCGGCAGGTCCAGCGGTTTGGCGCCGCTCAGGTAGAGCGCGATGACTACCACGCCCCCGCCAACGATGCTGGCCAACGCGCCGAGCGCGGTACCGCGCTTCCAGTAGAAGGCACCGATAATCGCCGGCACCGTCACCACCAGTCCGGTCGAGGCGGCGACCGACAGGACCGCGATCAGGTCGAGCTGCAGCTCGGCGAACAGGAAGGCCAGCACCGCGATGATCGGCAACACCCACTTGCCCACCTTGAGCTGCTTCGCCTCGCTGGCATCGGTCGCGACATTGGCGTAGACATCCCGCGACAGCATCGAGGATAGCGTCAGCATGATCGAATCGATGGTCGACACCGCGGCAGCGAGAATCCCCACCATCACGATCACGCCCAGCACTGGCGGCACATGCTCGGACGCCAGCAGCGTCGGCGTCGCCAGATCGGACTGGGGCAGGTCAGGAAACGCCACCAGCGCCGAGAAGCCCCACAGCACCGAGACTAGGGTGTAGATGAAGCCGAAAACCAGAAAGCCGATCAGCATCTGACGCATCGACTTGAGCGACGCCGGCATGAAGAGTCGCTGACTCACCTGCGGATTGGAAAGACTGAAGAAAAACCAGGGAATAGTCAGCCCGAGGAAGGTCGTCAGGCTGAACAGCCCCGGCCCGGGGACGACGAGAGATTCCGGATGCTCGGTCGCGAGCGTCTCGAACAGCCCCGAGAAACCGCCCAGCGAGTGAACGACCAGCAGTGCCACCAGCGTCGAGGCGACGATCATGAACAGCGCCTGCAGCGAGTCGGTCCACATGACCGAGCGGATGCCGGCGATATAGGAGAACAGGATCGCCAGCAACGTGGCTACCACCACACCGGTGGTGAACGAGATCGTGCCGCCACTCATGCCGGCGAGCAGATAGCCGACACCGGCCAACTGCACCGCAGCGTAAGGGATCAGGAACAGGCAGCTTGCCAGCGCCGTGGCGACTGCGACCTTGTTGTCCGCATAGCGATGTCCGAGCATCTCGCTCGGCGTGACAAAACCGAAACGCTTGCCGACGGCCCAGAACTTGGGACCGAACACGGCCACCAGTGAGACGCCGGCAAAATAGACGATCTCGAAGCCGAAGGCACCGACGCCACCGGCGTAGGTCAGCCCGGCCAGCCCGACCATCATGAACGCGCTGTAGGTCGTCGCGCTGTAACTCAGCGCGGAGACAAAGCCGTTCATGCGTCGGCTACCGAGGAAATAGCCGCTCATGTCGACGCCTGCTCCGTTGGTGGCCTCGCCACGAGCGAGCCAGGCCAGCGTCAGGCCCGCGATCAGGTACACGCCGACGGCCGTCCAGATCAGCGTAGGCGTCATGCCTCTTCCTCCCCGTTGCGATCGTCGGGCATCTCACCAAAGTCCCGCTCACCAAAGTCCCGCGTGATCAGCACATTGGCCACGATCACCAGTATCCCGACCACGCTCCAGAACAGGAAACTGCCGTACCAGGCATGCACCTGCCCGAGCAGGCCATAGGGCACGAAGTAGCAGAGAAGGACGAGGAGCCAGACACCCCAGATCCAGCGGCGGACGGGCATGAGCGTTTCCCTTGTATGCTGGTGTTTAGCGACCGTCTTGGGCGGTCTGTCGACAAAGGCGATGATATGTCACTGCCGCCGGGCAGTGTAGTCTGGACGGAACCCGATCCGCAGGAGGCCTTCATGACCGCTTTTTCCGCCGCACCGCCCTGGCAACCGGACTCGCTGCAACTCGACGAGAGTCTGCGCCGCTTTCTCACCGAGGATATCGGCCATGGCGACCTGACCGCGACGCTGATGCTGGAAGCGAACGCCACGGCTCGATTCGAGATGGTCGCGCGCGAGCCGATGACGCTAGCCGGCCTGAGCGTGGCGGCGCGAGCCTTTCAGCGCTACGACGATCGCATCGACGTGGAGCGACTGGCCTCGGATGGCGACCGCCTCGCGGCCGGCACGCCGCTGCTCGCCCTGCAGGGCGCGGCTCGCAGCCTGCTGACGGTCGAGCGTACCGCCCTCAACCTGATTCAGCATCTCTCCGGCATCGCCACCCTCACCGCACGCTATGTCGAGCGCATCGCCGGCACCGCCGCCCAGCTGGTGGACACACGCAAGACCACGCCGGGGCTGCGAGCGCTGGAGAAGTACGCGGTGGCCTGTGGCGGCGGGCGCAACCACCGGCTGGGCCTGGATAGCGGCATCATGCTCAAGGATAACCACATCGCGGTCTGCGGCAGTATCGAGGCAGCCGTCGCTCGTGCTCGCCAGCGCGCGCCGGTGCTGACCCGGATCGAGGTCGAATGCGACCGCCTCGATCAGGTGCGGGAAGCGCTCGACGCCGGCGCCGACATGATCATGCTCGACAACATGTCGCTGGCGGAGATGTCCGCGGCGGTCAAGCTGGCCGCCGGCCAGGTGCCGCTCGAAGCCTCGGGTGGCGTCCGCCTGGAAACGATCCGCGAGATCGCCGAGACCGGCGTCGATTTCATCTCGGTCGGCCGGATCACGCAGTCGGCGCCGGCGGTCGATATCGGGCTCGATGCGCCCGCGGGCGCCCCAGCCGCACAGGGGTAATGCCATGTCCAATACCAGCATCAACAACGCCGCCACGGTCGAGACCTACGGTCGCCTGATCGACGACCTGGCCGGGCAGGATCCAGCACACCGCAAGCCGCCGGTGGTCACCTTCTGGTGCGGTGCCGGATTCTCGAAAGCCTGGGATCCGCGCTCGCCGACCGACGGTGAGCTATTTGCAATCGACCTCGACGATATTCGCGACTTCCCCAACCTGCAGCACGTGATGCACGTCATCGGCTGGGAGCACTATCGCCACCTGGATTTCGAGCGTTTCAAGAATCTGCGTTACGTCCTCGACATGCAGGTGCGCTATCCCGATATTCGCAACCGCTACTTCGATGACCAGAACCTGCACCTGAGCATCAGCGAGCTGCGCACCTTGGTCATGCGCCGCTTCACCGCCGCCTGCGATATTCACAACGTCGACGATGCCACGCTGCGCTTCGCCTCGCCCGACATCAGCGCGGGACAGCGCGCGATCACGCAGTTCTTCGTCGATCTGGAGCGTCGCGCCCGCCGCGCCGGCATGGAGGCGGACTGGCCGCTCTACCATTTCCTGACCACCAACTACGACTTCACCATCGAGACCATTCTCGAACACGCCTACCGCCAGGATGCGCCGGTCTTCGGCCGGCTCTATCGTGGCGTCACGCCGCAGCGCATCTGCGGCGGGACGATCTGGGAACACCTCCCGCGCACGGTCGATCGCAACGTGATCAAGATCAACGGCGGCTTCGAGATTCTGCCGACCGCCGCCGGCTTCGATTTCGAGTATCGACGACGCAGCGACGCCGAAATCCGCGAACAGCCGCCCCTGCTGATCCTGCCCTCGCAGGTGCAAGACTACGACGAGCCCTATTTCCATCAGGTGTTTCCCAAGGCGGTACGCCTGCTGCGCGAAACCGATGTGCTGGTCATTGTCGGCTACAGCATGCCGCAGGAAGACTCGCTGGTACGTTTCATCCTGCGCCAGCTGGCCGAGAGCCCCAACGACGCCAAAGGCAAGCATGTCTTCGTGATCGACACCAAGAATCACGCCACCATCAAGTCGCGGCTGGAGGAGATGTTCTTCTACCTGCCGCGCACCGGTTGGCCGCGCGAGCACTACTACAGCGGCCGCTTCGAGGACTTCTGCGCCGACGTGGTCGATGCACGTCTCGACTGAGTACGTCTCGACTGAGTACGTCTCGACTGAACGCATCGTGAGTCCAGCCCGAGCCGGGCAACGAACCGAAACCCCCACGATGCGTGCCTGATCCTATGAAAGGGCAATGTCATCGACAGAATATCGTTCCCCACTCACGTTCATGGCTTACGCTAGAGAGCACGGATTCATCCTCGGCGTCAGGACGACGCCTTACGACGACAAGACGACCTTCATGCAACATCTCGATCTTCAGGTTCTCGACGCCGCGCTCGAGTGGGCCAACGCCGGCGAGACGATCTGGCTCTGCAGCGTGCTCGCAACCTTCGGCTCCTCCCCGCGCGAGCCGGGGTCGATGCTGGTGGCCAAAGGCGACGGCCGCCACGTCGGTTCGCTTTCCGGCGGCTGCATCGAGGAGGATTTTCTCGGCAAGGTGGCTGAGGGCCATTTCGGCGACGCCCTGACGGTGGTCCGCTATGGCGAAGGCGCCGACGAATCGCCCCAGGTTTCGCTGCCCTGTGGCGGCATTCTCGATGTGCTCGTCGAGCGCCTGATCCCGGACGCCGCCACGCTGACCCACCTGGAAACGCTGCACGCCACCCTGCTCGGCCAGCAGTCGCTGGTGCGCCACATCGACCTGACGAGCGGGCGCAAGCACTTCGTGCAGGCCGGCGAGAACGGCCCGCGCGTCGAGCGCGATGCGCAGACCATTCGCCTGCGTGTGGGCCCGGCGCTGCGCCTGATCATTGCCGGCATCTCGCCGGTGTCGCGCTTCTGCGCCGAATTCGCCCGCGCACTCGGCTTCGAGGTAATCGTCTGCGACCCTCGTGAAGAGGAGCGGCGCGATTTTGCCGTCGATGGCGTCGAAGTGCAGTCGGTACTGCCGTCGCTGTTTATCGGTTCCGGCGCCTGCCATGCCGCCACCGCCGTGGTGGCACTGACCCATGACCCGCGCATCGACGACCTGGCGATGATCGAAGCGGTGCGCACGCCGGCGTTCTATATCGGCGTGATGGGCTCGAAACGCACCTCCGAGAAGCGCGCCGAGCGCCTCAAGCGCTCCGGCGGCCTGGACGACAACGCCATCTCACGCATTCATATGCCGATCGGATTGAACCTGGACAGCAAGACGCCGGCGGAAATCGCGCTGGCCGTCGTCGCCGACGTGCTGCGGATACGACGCGGCAAGGCACGCGATGCCCTCTGAATCGAATGCCAGTGGTGGTGGCGTGGTCGGCGTGGTGATGGCTGCCGGTATCGGGTCACGATTCGGCAGCGACAAGCGGCGTGCCCGCCTGCCCGATGGCCGCACGCTGCTGGCAACCACCCTGGCGACGGTGAGCCCGGCCTTTTCCCGCTGCTTTCTGGTGCTACGCCCGCAGGACGAAATCGAGCACCTGCTTGGCGGCGCGCCGCCGCCGGGCGTCGAGCCCCTGACCGCCCCGCATGCCGCCGCCGGCCTGGCGGCCAGCCTCGGCGATGCGTTTCGCCAGCTTCTCGAACGCGGAGCGATACACGATGCGCGTGCCGCCGCGGTGCTCCTCGGCGACATGCCCTGGTTGCAGGTGCGAACCTGTCACGCACTGGTGGCTCAGGCAGCCAGCGACCGGATTGTCGTACCCCGGTGCGACGATCGCTCGGGCCATCCGGTGCTGTTCGGCCGCGACTTCTGGACGGCGCTGGCGGCGCTGACCACCGGAGAGGGTGCCAGAACCGTCGTCTCGGCTCACCGGTCGGCCGTTCAGCTCGTCGAGACCGATGACGCCGGCATCTGGCGCGACGTGGATCGTCCCGGCGACCTGTCCACCCGATGAAGGGCGTTCACCCCAAGAACTTCTGATAGGCCAGCAATCCCCAGGTGACCGCCGCCATCCCCAGCGCCAGCATGACCGCCGCCGACCCGATATCCTTGGCCCGTCCGGAGAGCTCGTGATGCTCGGGGCCAATACGGTCGACCACCGTCTCCACCGCGCTGTTGAGCAGCTCGACGATCAGTACGAAAACGCAGCTGCCGACCAGGACCAGCCACTCGATCGGATTTTCGCCGATCCAGTAGGCCAGCGGCACCAGCACGACGCACAGCGCCACTTCCTGACGAAAGGCCGCCTCGTTGCGAAAGGCGGCAACCAGGCCTTTGAGCGAATAGCCCGTCGAGTAGACAAGATGACGGAATCCGGTATCGCGGGAGCGTGATTTCATGGGGTTCTCGACTCGACCACGTCGGCGGCCGACCTCTCTGGGCATCGGGCTTGGCATCGGTAGATCACGCCGGCGACCGCGCCGACGACCGAAGTCAATTGAATGTCGACGATGGTAGCAGAGGCGGCCGCCCAGGCAACCGCCGACAGCATGGCGAGGCGACCTCGCCTGCCCGCTGGCCGCGACCGTCGTCTCTGTTTAAGCTGTCCCTGCGCCATCGGCAACGGTCGCGTCACGCTATCAATAAGGTCAATCATGTCTGAATCCAATCCGCTTTATCCACCGCTCGAACCGCATGCCAGCGGTCATCTCGAGACCGGCGACGGTCATCAAGTCTACTGGGAGCGCTGTGGCAATCCCCACGGCAAACCCGTCGTCTTTCTGCACGGCGGCCCCGGTGGCGGCTGCAAGCCGATTCATCGCCAGCTGTTCGATCCTGCGCGCTACGACATTCTGCTGTTCGACCAGCGCGGCTGCGGCCGCTCGACGCCGCACGCCAATCTCGACAACAACACGACGTGGCATCTGATCGCGGACATGGAAAAGCTGCGCGAGATGATCGGCGCCGAGCAGTGGCAGGTCTTCGGCGGTTCCTGGGGGTCGACCCTGGCGCTGGCCTACGCGGAACAGTACCCACAGCACGTCAGCGAACTCGTGCTGCGCGGCATCTTCACCATGCGCCAGCAGGAACTCGACTGGTTCTACAAGGATGGTGCGCGCAATATGTTTCCCGAGAAGTGGGCCCGGCTGGTGGAGATCCTGCCCGAGACCCGCCGCGACGATGTCATCCAGGCCTTTCACGAGAGGCTCAACGGCGATGACGCCGAACAGCAGCTGGAAGCCGCGCAGCGCTGGAGCGTCTGGGAAGGGGAAACCTCACGCCTGCTGCCGGTCGATGCCAGCCAATCCCATGCCGATGCGCACTTCGCGCTCGCCTTCGCGCGGATCGAGAACCACTATTTCGTCAACCAGGGCTTCTTCGAGTTCGATGATCAGCTGATGCAGCAGGCCAACCGGCTGCAGGGCATTCCCGGCGTGATCGTGCATGGGCGTTACGACATGGTCTGTCCGCTACGCAATGCCTGGGACCTGAAGCAGGCCTGGCCCGAAGCGGAGCTGGAGATCATCGAGGCCGCCGGCCACGCCTTCAGCGAGCCGGAGATCATGGCCGCGCTGGTGCGCGCCACCGACCGGTTTGCCGAGCGCACTTGAGCCTCTGGGATCGTCGCCGAGCGCCGATCACGGTATCGGCGCTCACCACGTCGGTGCTCGGCTGTCAGTCCTGGTGGGCCAGGTCCAGTATGGTCAAGGCCACCGCCTGCGCCCGGGGAACGAAGGTCTCGAGACGACAGTACTCCGCCTCGGTATGCATCTTGGCCCCAACCGGGCCGGTACCGCAGAGCGTCGGGATGCCCAGGCTGGCGGTCGTGCCGGCATCCGAGCAGCCGCCGGTAAACTCGCCGTCGACCTCGAAGCCGAGCCGTGCCGCCTGCGCTCGGTAGCGAGCGAACAACGCGTCGCTCATGGCCGGCTCCATCGGCAGGAACCCGGAGGTCTGCGTCAAGGTCGCCCGGGTACCGACGACGTCCTCTTCGGCCACGATCGCCTCGATGTCGGCCAACAGTGCTTCACGCTGCGCGTTGGTGACGAAGCGTGTATCGAGCTGAGCACTGGCAGAAGGCGCCACGGTATTGCGCGATACGCCGCCCTCGATCAGACCGACATTGGTGGTCACGCCGGCCACATAGTCGGTCAGCGCATGCAGCTTGACGATCTTGCGCGCCAGCGCCTCGATGGCGCTGGCGCCATCCGCATGGCTGACGCCCGAGTGGGCGGCCCGCCCGGTCACCTCGATCAGAAAGGCCGCGCCCCCCTTGCGTCCGGTCACCACATTGCCGCTGATCCGTCCCGGCTCGGCGTTGAGCACGGCCCTGGCGCCCGAGGCCGCCTGGCGAATGAACGCCGTGCCGTCACGAGAGCCTATCTCTTCGTCCGCGGTAAACAGTACCCGCACCGGAAACGGCAACGGCGCCAGACGCTTGAGCGCGCGCAGCACGAAAATATTGAGCACCAGGCCGGACTTCATGTCGGCGACCCCCGGCCCGAAAGCCGTGTCGCCGTCTCGCGTGTAGCCGCGCGTTGCCACCGTTCCCGTGGGGAAGACCGTGTCGCGATGGCCCATCATCAAGACGTGGCCGTTGCCGGCATCGCGACCGTCACCGTCGAGACGTGCCTCGAGAATGTCACCCGCGTCGGGGCGCGGCGTACGTAATATCTCGATACCGTCGGCCTCGAGCCAGTCGACGATCACGTCCGCGACCCTGTCGGTGCCGGCCTTGTCATAGCTGTTGGAATCGATATTGACCAGCGTCTCCAGGCACTCGACCATCTCCGCCTGCCGACCGGCGAGCCAGTCACACGCCGTCGCCATCATCGTTTCCCTGTTGTTCGGCGAAGCCATGTTGTTCAGCGATGCCATGTTTCACGTTCCTTTATCACGTCTCGGCCTTGTTCACCCAAATCCCACCATAGCCCCGCCATGATGCCCAGACCTTCGCGGACAATACTCTTCAGCGCATGCTCATCCGGTGCATGCTGCGCGCAGGCAGGATAGGAGTGCGGCACCCAGAGCGTGGGCAATCCCAGCGTATCGGCAAAGACATCGTTGGGCAGCGATCCACCAAGGTTGGGCAACAAAGTCGGCGTCTTGCCACTGGACTCGCTCATCGATGCGAGCGCCCAGCCGACCCAGGGGTCCGTCGGATCGAGCCGCGTCGCGTTCATCTGCGACATGCGCGCACTGCTGACTTCCACGTCCTCGAAGCCATGGGCGTCCAGATGCCCCCGGAGGTGATCGAGAAAGTGTTCGCGATCGCTGCCAACCACGAAGCGCAGCTGACAGTGCGCGTACGCCTCGCCGGGGATCGCGTTGGCGGGTGCATCGGGGTTGCCGGCCTTCATTGCCAGCAGCTCCAGCGTGTTCCAGGCGAAGAGACGTTCCGCCGGCAGCAGGCCCGGCTCCCCCCAGCCCGGATCGATGGCCGGATCCCCCGGTGTCGCGCCCACAGACAGCGCCTTGACAGCATCATGCACGGCCGCGGGAATGGCCGGAGGCCGTAGCCCCTCGATCAGAATTCGTCCCTTGGCATCCACCAGTGTGGCCCACGCATTGGCCAGCCTGGTGGCCGGATTGGAGAGGACCCCGCCCCAGTTGCCCGAGTGGTGCGCGCCATCGCGGGCGCGCAGCCGCAGGTCGAAGTTGAACGACCCTCGTGAGCCGAGAAACAGCGTCGGCGCGTCGGCCGCCAGACGAGGCCCATCGGAGCCAATGAAGAGATCGGCTGCCAGCCGCTCGCCATAGCGTTCGCAGACGGCCTTGAGTCCCGGGGAGCCGGTCTCCTCCCCCATCTCCAGCACGAGCTTGACGCTGTAGCCCAGTCGGCCGTCGCGCGCCTCGAGCACGCTGGCCAGCGCCCGCAGATTGATACTGTGTTGCCCCTTGTTGTCAGCCGTGCCACGGCCGTACCAACGGTCCCCCTCCTCGACGATTTCCCAGGGCGAGAGACCGTCGCGCCACTGTGCATCATAGCCGCGCACGACATCACCGTGGCCGTAGGTCAGCACGGTCAGGGGCGCGTCGGGTTCGATACGCTCGGCCAACAGAAAAGGCCCGAATCCGGCGACCGGATTATCGACAATCTCCCAGCCGAACCCCAGTGCCTCGATCTCCGGGATCACGCAGGCGGTCAGGTAGTGGCGCAACTCGGCTTCCCTGCCGGGCTCCTGGCTTTCGCTGCGGACGGCGATACGCGTCGCGAGATCCCGGCGGAAGTCGCCATTGTCGAAATATTGCCAGGCCAGATTCAGCGCTTGTTGACGCGCCATGCGAGTCTCCTCGATACGAAAGAAGCGAACAGAAAATAAGCAGAACGGCCGATGCCGCCAGGTACGGTCTACTCGATGCGATATCAGGCCAGGTGGCAGGCGACGCGCCCGGCATCACCGCGCACGCCTTCCAGCACGGGCCGCGACGAGCGACAGCGATCCACAGCCATGGGGCAACGCGGATGGAAGGCACAACCCGTCGGCGGGTTGGCAGGGTCCGGCATCTCGTCGCCCAGGCCGATATCCGGCACGCCAAGTCCCGGCTCGGGCGTCAGCGCGGAAGCCAGCAAGGCCTGCGTGTACGGATGACGCGGGGCGCCGAAGATCTGTGCTCGCGGCCCCTCCTCCACGATCCGCCCCAGATACATCACCGCCAGTCGGTCGACCAGATGCTCGACCACTGCCAGGTCGTGACTGATGAACAGATAGGTCAGGCCGAACTCACGCTTGAGATCCAGCAGCAGATTGAGAATCTGCGCCTGCACCGAGACATCCAGCGCCGACGTGGGTTCGTCGCAGATGACAATGTCAGGTCGCATGATCAGGGCGCGAGCGATCGCCACGCGCTGGCGCTGACCGCCCGACAGCTGGCCGGGGTACTGCTGTGCCGCGCGCTTGGGCAGGCCGACGAGGTCCAGCATCTCGGCGACACGTCGCCGGCGCTCCCCCGAATTGCCCATGGCATGGATCGCCAACGGCAGCGCGATAATCTGCTCAATCCGCTTACGGGGATTGAGCGACGAATAGGGATCCTGAAAGATCGGCTGTACATGACGCGCCAGCTTTTTCTGGTCCGCGCCCCGCAGCGGTCGCCCGTCGATCAATACATCGCCGTCGCTGGGCGTCGTCAGTCCCAGCAGCATCTTGGCCAGGGTGCTCTTGCCGCAGCCGGACTCTCCCACCAGCCCCATGACCTGTCCCCGAGGCACGCGTAGCGAGACGTCGTTGACCGCATGCAGCGTGCGACCCTGCCGGAAAAACCCGCCGCCTAGCGTAAAGGTCTTCGACAGCGCACAGAGCTCGAGTGCGATCTCACCGGACCCCGCGTGAGGATCGCGCAGCGGGGAGGGTCCGGGTGCCGCCTCGGCAGACAGAATGGCATTCATGAAATCGTCTCCGGCTGTGAGGGCGTGGCCGAGGCCATCGGGCGGTCGGCGAAGTGGCAGCGAGCGCGATGCCCCTCGTTCAAGGCCATGAACGGCGGGGTAGTCTCGCAGCGCGCTTCGGCAAGGGGGCAACGGTTGCGAAACGCGCAACCCTCGACGTGGCCGACCAGACTGGGGACGACACCGGGGATCGCCTGCAGACGGCTTCCCGGCGGCGTCTTGCCCGGCGCGGGGATACAGCTGAGCAGTCCTCGCGTGTAGGGATGACTGGGTCTGGCATAGAGTGCCGGAGTGACGGCGGCTTCGATGACTTCACCCGCGTACATGACTGCCACCCGGTCGGCGATTCTCGCCACCACGCCCAGATCATGCGTAATGAAGATCACCGCCGTACCGGACTCCTGCTGCAGCTCCCGCAGCAGACGCAGAATCTGTGCCTGGATGGTCACATCAAGGGCCGTGGTCGGCTCGTCGGCAATAATGAGATCGGGTTTGCACATCAGCGCCATGGCGATCATGACGCGCTGACGAAGCCCGCCTGAGAGCTGATGGGGATACTGGTCAAGCCGCTCGGCCGCCGCACTGATACCGACCCGTTCCAGAAGATGGATCGCCCGCTCTCGCGCGTTCTGGCGACTGCCCAGACGATGCCGGAGGAAGGCTTCGCAGAGCTGATTGCCCAGCGTGTAGGACGGGTTCAGCGCAGTCATCGGCTCCTGAAAGATCATCGCCATGCGCAAGCCGCGCAGGCCACCGCGCTGTCGCGCCGAGATAGCGGTCAGATCGATGCCGTCGAAATCGAGGCAATCCGCCGTGAGGCGGGCGCGTCGCGGCAGCAGGCCCATCAGGGCCAGCGACGTCATCGACTTGCCGCAGCCGGATTCGCCGACCAGACACAGCATTTCGCCGCGCTCGACATGGAAGTCGATCCCGCGCACGGCATGTAGAGTGCCGGCATCCACCGGCAGGTCGACTCGTAGATTCCTGGCTTCCAGTAACGCCATCAGCTGCGCCCTCCCGGTGCATTGAGATCCCGTAGACCATCGCCCAGCAGGTTGATCGCCAGCACCAGCAGAAATAGCGCGATGCCGGGAATGGCGATGACCCAGGGCTGGAAGAACATGTAGGCCTTGCCCTCGGCCACCATCAGCCCCCAGGAGGGCAATGGCGGCTGCACCCCCATGCCGAGAAACGACAGCGTGGCCTCGAGCAAGATGGCGTGGGCCATCTCCAGCGTAATGACGACGATCAGAGCGCCGGTGATATTGGGCAGCACCTCGCGCAGCAGAATGTACGGCAGCGAGCACCCGAGCGTACGCGCGGCATGGATATACTCCGAGTCTCGCAGCTGCTGGGTCACCGAACGCGACACCACGGCAAAGCGGTCCCACAACAGCAGCCCGAGCAGCACGATCACGGTGAACAGCGAGCCGCCGGTGAGCGACGCGAGCGCCAGCGCAACCAGCACGACCGGCATGGCCAGGCGAGTGGTGACGATATAGCTGATGACAGCGTCGACCCGGCCACCAAAATAGCCCGCCAGCACGCCGAGCGTCGTGCCGATGACGCCGGAAATCAGCGCCGCGACCAGGCCGATGACCAGCGAGATCCGCGTGCCGTAGAGCAGCCGGCTCAGATAGTCGCGCCCTAATTTGTCGGTACCGAGGACGTGCGACCAGCTGCCTGATTCATGCCAGACGGGCGGCACCATGCGATTGGCGATGTCTTGATAGTAGGGATCGTGCGGGGCGAGTACCGGCGCCAGCAGCGCGACGGCCACGGCCACCAACACGAGGCAGAGCCCTATCGTCAGCCCCCGGTGCCCGAAAACCTTGCGCGTCAGGCGTGACCAGGCCGGTGCCGGCAGAGGAATTTCGCCCAGCGTCGCCGGCCGCGCCCCTTCGGCCGCCGATGCTTCGTGTGTCGTCGACGTCGAGATCGTCATGTCTGGCTCCTCATCGGGTACGGATGCGCGGGTCGAGCGCCGCATTGGCGACATCCGCCAACAGCGTCAGAACGATGTAGAACAGCGCGATGATCAGCACGACGGCCTGAACCACGGGATAGTCGTTGCGGGAGATCGCATCCCAGGCCAGCTGTCCGAGGCCGTTCAGCGAGAACACCGACTCGATCACCACGGACCCTCCCAACATGAAACCGAGCTCCACCGCCGCCAGCGCGACGACCGGGATGACCGCGTTGCGCAACGCGTGCTTGAAGATGACGGATCTGGCACTGAGCCCCTTGGCGCGCGCCGTGCGGATGTAGTCCGACTCCAATACCTCGAGCATGCCCGTGCGGGTCAGTCGCATCATGGCGGGCGTGGCGTAGTAACCCAGCGCGATGGCCGGTAGCACGAAGTGTTGCCAGCCGTCGCTGCCGGCTGCCGGGAGCCACTGCAGCGTGACCGCGAAGATCACGATCAAAGTCAAACCGAACCAGAAGCTGGGCATCGCCTGTCCGATCACGGCGAACAACAGCGCCAGCCGGTCTACCCAGGTATCACGCCGAATGGCAGCGACCACACCCAGCGGAATGGCAATGCAGACAGCCAAGGCTAGTGCCAGGCCGCCCAACGTCAGCGTGATCGGCATGCGGTCCACGATGAGATCCACGACCGTGCTCTGGTAGTAGTAGGAACGACCGAAATCGAACTGCAGTGCATGGCCCAGCCACTCCAGGTACTGATTGACGATCGGCCGATCCAGGCCATAGTCGATGCGAATCTGCTCGACCTGCTCCGCCGTCGCTTCCGGCCCCGCAATCGAGGCAGCCAGATCTCCGGACAGATGCAGCAGCATGAAACTGACGATCGATATGGTCAGCGCCACGCTCAGGGCGACCAGAATTCGCCGAACGATGAAAGTTCCCATACGCTCTCCTCACGCCGCGCGGCCGCTATCCACCAGCAGACGACGACCCCGCGACATCACTTGCGATATTGCATCGAGGGCTATTGCCAGCTGGCTTCGGCGAAACGCGGCAGCTCGTCCGGATAAGGCGTGAAGTTCAGATCGGCGGTGTAGGCATAGTAGGTGGAGTAGGAAAAGAGCGGTGCCCAATAGGCCTGCTCGGAAATGCGCTGGAGGGCTTTGCGATAGTTCTCCTTGCGCACCGCCGGATCGACCGAAGTATCCGCCGTCTGTAGCCACTGCTGGACCTGTTCGTCGTTCCAGCGATCATCCGCACCGCCACCGAAATAGACGCTGGTGATGGCCGAGACGTCATTGACCGAGTAGGAGCCCCAGGTCTTGAACGACATGTCGGTCTTGCCGCCGCGCTGCATATCCAGCAGTGCCGGTGAGGTCATGAAGCGCAGGTTGGCGCGAATGCCGACATTGCGCAGGTCGCCGATCATCGCCTCGGCATAGTCGCGTTCGCGATAGGCGAAGAGATCCACCTCGAAGCCATCGCCGTACCCCGCTTCCTCCAGCAATGTCCGGGCCTTTTCGGGATCGTAGTCATAATCGACGACATCCTCGGTCTCGCAGCCGAACTGCGCCGGAAAACAGGGCGCATAGAGCGGCCGACTGCCGCCGCGCACCAGATTGTCCGCCATGCCCTGACGATTGATCGCGTGGTTGATCGCCCGACGCACCTTGAGATCGTGCAACGGTGAGTCTTCTCGCTCTGCTGCGTCCAGCGCGATATAACCCACGCGCATCGTCTCACCGCTATCCACGGTAATGTTGGGCACGCTCTGCATCTGCTCGGCCTGATCCGCCGGCACGCGCCAGATCCAGTCCACCTGCCCGGTCATCAGTTGCGCCACGCGAGAGTCCTGGTCCGGAATGACCTTGAACTCGAGCTTGCCGATCTGCGGCTTGCCGATCGGACTGTCGGCAAAATAGTCGTCGTTGCGTTCCAGCGTGACGCCTTCGCCGGGTATGACTTCAGTGATGCGATACGGCCCGGTACCGATCGGTTGCTGGCTATAGGTCTCGAGCCCGACTTCCTGGAAGTATTCATCGGGATAGACCGGCAACGGCCCGGATAGATACTCCAGGGCGGCGGGAAAGGGACCGTCGAGATGAAATCTGACATGGGTGTCATCGATCTTCTCGACATGATCGATCCAATCGATGTTCTGTCGCGTCACGACCTTGGACTCCGGCGACACCACATAGTTGAAGGTGAACACCACGTCATCGGCATTGAAGGGTTCACCGTTCTGAAACGTCACCCCCTCGCGCAGCGTCATCTCCAGGGTCGTGTCATCCACCCAGTGCCACTCGGTCGCCAGCATCGGTTCGTAGTCGTTGGTCTCCGGATTCCGGTAGATCAACGTATCCCAGGCAAGATGGGAAAGAATGACGCCTTCACGCAGGTTGTTATGGTAGGGGCTGACATTCTCGGGCTCGCTGTCGGAGGCATAGACCAACGTATCATTGGCCTTGTTCGCCTGCGCCGGCAGCGAGAGACAACACAGTACCGCTCCCGTCAGCGCGTGACGGGTAGTCAGGATCGAGCGCATTTCAACCTCGTTATTATGTCGTGGGATGAAATCGAATGGATCATGTCGCCCGGCGGATTATTCTTGTCGCGATATTTCGCCTTGGCCGTCGACACTGAATTCACGCTATCCGAGCCCTACCCATGCCACAAGTACAATGTTTAGAATAAAGCATTGCCATTTCGGCAAACATTAATAAAAACAATCTTAATAAAAACAAAAGAGGCCGATATCATGATCAACAATCGCGCGCTGCAAGAGACCGCCCTGCGATACTTTCTCGCCGTGGTTAAGCATGGCTCGATCAGCGAAGCCTCGTTACAACTCAACGTCGCGGCCTCGGCGATCAGCCGTCAGATCTCGCGCCTGGAGCAGGAGCTCGATACCCAGCTCTTCGAGCGACGTGCCCGCGGCATGACCCCCAGTGCCGCGGGTGAACTCCTCGCCGCTCATGCCCGCCGCATGCAGCTGGAGAGCGAACGCGTCGCCAGTGAGATTCAGGCACTACAGGGGCTGGAGCGAGGAACGGTACGTCTCGCCAGCTCGGAAGGCTTTGCGGTCGATTTTATCCCGCTGGCGGTCGCGGAATTTCGGCAGCGCTATCAAGGTATCCAGTTTCGCCTGAGCGTCAGTTCGCCGGCCGAAGTGACCCGTAAGGTACGCGAGGGAGAGGTCGATATCGGTTTGACCTTCAGCCTCGCGCCGGAACGCGACATTCAGGTCGAGGCGCGCCAGCGCTCACGCATTCATGCGCTGATGTCGCACGAGCATCCCCTGGCAACGAGACAGCATGTCACACTGGCACAACTGCAGGCTTTTGCCCTCGCGCTTCCCCCGCCGGAAACCACGCTACGCCAGCTCTTCGATATCTGCTGCAGTCAGCAGAATCTAATCTTCGAGTCGATCTTTACCAGCAATTACACCGAAGCCCTGGTGAATTACGCCATGCTGGGCGGCGGGATCGCGCTGGCCGGCGAGGTCTCGATCCGACATCGTCTGCTCAGGCAGCAACTGGTCGCGATTCCGATTCGCGATACGGGCATGGACGCCCGCCATGTGGAATTACAGACGCTGGCCAATCGCACCTTGCCAGCCGCTACCGCGGCATTTCTGGAACATCTACGCGGCATGATGCGGGCCCCCGTCTCCTGACCGTTTCCACGACGCTGTCTCGATGTCGATCGCATCGCTCGTCGACAGCGCTATGCCGGAGGCGGCCGTCGCGGTGATAGCGGATGCCCCGTGCCTTGTGCTCCCCCGAACGCCTGTGCCCTGGCCGGCGCAGTGCCCGCCAGGTCATGTCACGGTTTCATTGCCAAAAGTGAACACGCCTAGCCCCTTCTCCATCGGCATCGACGCGAAAGCGCCATGGTAGCGCTCTGCCCACCGCTGGCAGATACGCTTCTCTTCTCCTCTGGCAGCGTCATCCAACCAAACCGTGGCGCGGGGCGACAGTCTATCGGCGACGGCGGGCAGCGCGGGATAGCGGGCAAATTCGCAGGTGGGTGCCGGTGGTCCATCCACCAACACGAAGTCGATATCCTTGACACCTTGAAGTAGCGAGACCGGGTACCAAAGTCGCTTCTGGTCGTCACGCTCATTGAGGTGCTCACCCACCCAGGGCTCCAGCTCACCCACGCGAAGATCGACCCACCCATTCAGATCCTCCCGCTCCAGGTTCACACGGGTTTGCTGTGCGTAGGGCTCGAGGTGCTCGATCGAGATGAGCCGCCCCGCTCCCACCTGAGCCAGCGCATCCGCGATCACCAAGGTGGAAGCCCCACTGCCGAATTCCACCACCACCTCAGGGCGACGTTCGACGATCCACTCATGCAGCAACAGAAGGATATCCGGAGACAGAGGCCAACCACGTAATGGCGGTAGACGCCCCCGAATGGAAAGGCGTCTCGTCAGCCAGTGAAACGCCTCGAATTGTCGATAGAGCTGACGGTCTACCTCTTGCTGCCTGGAGAGCACGACCGTCTGGAGTTTACGCAGGCGCGTATCCAGCACCTTCTCGAACGCTTCGAGCCGGGCCTGTTCCAGCGCCTCGGCAGGTAAAAGCTTGACGTTATTCATGATCCCTCCCCCATTGGTTTCTCAACAGCCGCCCCGGTCCTCATCGACCACGGCAACAACAAGACTCCTTTATTTAGAAAAATCTAATTATGACTGTTAACCAATTCAGCCTTAGAGGGCCAGATCAAAAAAATAAGCTCACTGACTGACAACCATCCTTCCATGACTCCGACACGGTACTAGCGTGTCATCGCAGGCCGGGGGGAACATCTTGATACTCATGAGATCTCTCCGCATCAACGGGTACTGATGGTCGCCGTATCGATGATGCCCCTCAAGGCTCGAAAACGACGTGTCGATGAGGCCTGGCTGATGGCGCACCCTCACGCCCTGTCTACTCGCATCGGCAATAGTCGGAAACTGAGTCCTGAGCATCGGGACATCGCCTGCCCCACTGCCTTCCCGCAAATGAAGAAGGCCTTGTCATGGTGGGATTGGGCCTTAGATCACGCTCGGCATGAAGCTAGCCACTGCGCCGAGACAGGCGCCTGAGCCCCCGGGCACGACACCGGTCACAGGCATAGACACAGGGGGGTGCCGTTTCGACAAGGCTTTACGAAAACGGCAAGGAGAAAAACGAGCTTGATGCCCGAAAGGAATCGGAATCACGATTCTCCACGCTTGGCGGAGAAGAGCGATTCAGCGTGGGAATCCAGGGGAATTTAACCAAGATCTTGTCGTCATCGTACGGCGATCAACAACGGCGCGCCCGGTGAATCTGCGGGTAGCACGCCTGGCACCCACGCGTGACACGAGGACAATACTCGCACCACGCGAGGCACGACTACTTCATCTCGATCTCGACGAAGACGAATTCGAAGTCATTGTCGTTGATGACGTTGTGTTCGACGCCGCTGTCACGGTAGTAGGAAACGCCAGTCTCCAGCGTGGAGAAGGTATGGCCGTCGAGCGTCTGCAGGTCGAGCTTGCCGGTGGTCTGCGGCACGACGACATAGTCATGGCCGTGCTCGTGCCAGCCGGTCTCGGCGCCAGGCGGAAACCGCCACTCGGTGACGACGACGCGATCGTTGTCGATTTGAACGGTGGGTTGGGCCTTGGGACGAGTGCTGTTCATCGTTGTTACCTGCCTATTGGTGGATGAAGATAGACGAACGTCTAACGACGCATCGGTGCCTGTCGAGTGAAGCACGGCGGCGGTCGCCTGTCGAAGTGAAAGCCCGTTCACGGACGGCGCTTTGCTGTCGGCCGGTCGTCGCCCGGACCATCGTCGACCGGGCGACGCGATCCAGACTCAGTAGCCGAGGCGATCCAGCAATTGCTGCGGGTCGGCAGGCGTCTGGCCGAGAAATTCCAGCAGCGCTGCCGGCCGATTGGTGAAGAAACCGTCGACTCCCCGCTGCTGATAGCGGGCGAAATCCGCCGGCGAATCGACCGTATAGGGATGCACCAGCAACCCGTCATCGTGCGCCATGCCGACCATCCACGACTCGGCCAGCTCCATGTAGCTGAACTGGCGGCTGAAGGCACCGTCGTGCTCGGTCTGGATCGTCGATGGCCCGATGCCGATCGCGCCGTGTGCCTTGGCGAAGTCGAGCCATTGCCCATAGGCCTCGGGGGAAGCGACCGTCTGGCGCGCGTAGTAGTCTGCCAGGCTCTCCTCGTCGCCCTGGGGCTGGCTCGGCGCCGGCTCGATACTCCCCTCTCCCACCCAGAGCAGCAGCACACGTGGCACCTCCGGCATTGCCTCCTCGAGAGCAGCCAGGCTGGCCCTGGAAAAGGTCTGCATCATCACGCGGGCGGGGCCGTCCGCCACGGAGACCCTATCTCTCTCGCTGGCCGCCGGCGACTCAGGCTCCCCCAGCCAGCCGCGTGACGCCAGCGCCTCACGCAGGTCCTGCTCGATGCCCGGGAACTGATCGGGGACCTTGGTCTCGATATACAGCCCCGGGCGATGGCGACCGCCCTCCGCGATATCGATCACTTCATCGAGCGTCAGGATCGGCAGGCCCGCATAAGCGTCGCGTGCGCGCTCGGGATAGGCGGCATTGAACCAGCTACCGGCATCGAGTTGCTTGAGTTCAGCCAGCGTGAAGGCGGAGACCGGCGCCTCGGCTCGTGCCGGGAAGACCTCGGCCACGTTGGTATTGCGGCCCAACGTGTTGTCATGAATGGCAACCAGCTGGCCATCCTTCGTCCGCTGCAGATCGAGCTCTAGGTAGTCGGCCCCCAGCTCACGCGCCAGCCGGTAGGCCGGCGCCGTGGACTCCGGCGCCATGAACGACGCCCCGCGGTGGGCGATCACCGCCTCGCAGGGAACCGGAATCTTGGTACAGAGTGTCGCGCCCCGCGACTCGCCGGCGTTCGGCGCATCCGCCAGCACGGATGACACTGGCAGCAGTGCGCCGACACCGCAAACCAATAGCCAACGGTGTATCTTGATAGGCATTTTTGTCTCCTTTGTCTTGCCTATGGTGCAGTCCACAAGATCAGCTTTCTCTGCGCTATGACCTCGACGGTTACGCCATGATCTCGACGGTATGGCGCGTCGATGCCATCAGATCGACATAGGCAGCGCTGGCGGCCACGACGTCGCGCTGACGCATCGCCTCGAGCAGCGCCAGGTGGTGAGGAAAGCTGTCGTCGAAGACGTTGTTGCGATCTTCCGGGGTCTGCCAGGAGGCATAGAGTTCGGAATGGATCGAGCGGATCAGTTCGACCATCACCTGATTGCCGCTGGCCCGGTAGATCGCCAGATGAAAGGCGCTGTCCGCTTCATGGACGCGCAGGAAATCGTCGTCCTCGCGGGCCTGACGATATGCTTCCAGATACTGTGCCATTTCGTCGAACTGTGCCTCGCAGGCATTGACCGTCGCCAGCGCCACGGCCTTGCCCTCCAGCACCTGGCGTACGTCCAGCATCTCCAGCAGGTGCTGACGCGCATCGGTGACATGCAGGCGCGAAAAGAGGCGAAAAATCTGCTGATCGCTGACAAAGATCCCTCTGCCATTGACGACCTTGATGACCCCCTCGGCCTCAAGTCGCTTGACCCCTTCACGTAGCGTCGAACGCCCCACTTGCAGTCGCGTCATCCATTCGGATACCGACGGCAGGCGGTCCCCGGCTTCCAGCTGGTTTTCCGTGATATAGCTACCGATTTCACCTGCCACGGTGTCGGACAAGTAGAGTCTTTTCATCGTTTTTCCGCGTGATGCCGTGTTTCCCGGCAATGGGAGCAAAACGGTATCGGGAAACGAGGTAGCGTTCAATTCATCCCACCACACCGAATCGTCGGTACCGACACCGGATCTTCGCCCCAGTCAGTCCTTACTTCGCCACCACCCCACGCACGACGCGACATCACGCCCGTCGTAATCGTCGCCGACCGACGCTTCGCGGGCCCCGCTCAGGCGACAAACGCATAGCGGACGCCCGCGAGTTACGTTAAGCTGCCTGACCACTATCACCAGCGTCTGGCCCGTCGTCACGCGAAGCTGAAAAGAGATGGCGACCCTTCTGCAAGCCTGTCATCAGGCACATCAGCCAGCACTGGCACCCCACGGTTGAGCGTAGCCGCTTCCCTTCGCCTCTCGCCGCGACCTTAGAGATTACCGAATGAGTTTTGACTCACTGGGCCTTAGCGCCCCGTTGCTGACAGCCGTTGCCGAACAGGGCTACGACACCCCCTCCCCGATTCAGAGCCAGGCGATTCCCGCCGTGCTGCAGGGCCGCGATGTCATGGCGGCCGCCCAGACGGGTACCGGCAAGACGGCCGGTTTTACCCTTCCGATCCTGCACCGTCTGTCGCAGAAAGATCAGCCGAAAGGCCGCCCCATCCGGGCGCTGATGCTGACCCCGACTCGCGAACTGGCCGCCCAGGTCAGCGAAAGCGTCGAGACCTACGGCAAGCACCTGCCGCTGAAGAGCGCGGTGGTATTCGGCGGCGTCAAGATCAACCCGCAGATCGCCAAGCTGCGCGACGGCGTCGACATCCTGGTCGCCACGCCGGGCCGCCTGCTCGATCTTTACCAGCAGAAAGCCGTGCGCTTCGATCAGCTCGAAGTGCTGGTGCTCGATGAAGCCGACCGCATGCTCGACATGGGCTTTATCCACGATATTCGCAAGGTGCTGGCGGTGCTGCCCAAGCAGCGTCAGAACCTGCTCTTCTCGGCGACCTTCTCGCAGGACATTCGCAACCTCGCCAAGAGCATCGTCAACGACCCGGTCGAGGTTTCGGTCACGCCACGCAACTCCACGGCCACAACCGTCGAGCAACGCGTCCATCCGGTCGACAAGAGCCGCAAGCCAGCGCTGTTGTCTCACCTGATCCAGACACATGACTGGCATCAGGTACTGGTGTTCACGCGCACCAAGCATGGCGCCAACCGTCTGACCAAATATCTCGAAGGCCAGGGAATCGAAGCGGCGGCAATCCACGGCAACAAGAGCCAGAATGCCCGGACCAAGGCACTGGCCGACTTCAAGAGTGGCGACATTCGGGCCCTGGTGGCGACCGACATCGCCGCGCGCGGGCTGGATATCAATCAACTGCCGCAGGTCGTCAATTTCGAACTGCCCAACGTAGCCGAGGACTATGTCCACCGTATCGGGCGCACCGGCCGCGCCGGCGCCAGCGGACATGCGGTTTCACTGGTCAGCCTGGACGAGAAGAAGGAACTGGCCGGTATCGAGCGCCTGATCAGCAAGCGCCTCGACAGCCAGATCGTCGAGGGCTTCGAACCGACACCGGGCGGTGGCCCCAAGGTCGACGAGAACGACGATCGCCCCCCGCGTCAGCCTCGCGGACGTGGCAACGGTGGCGGTCGTGGCAATGGTGGTGGACGCGGTAACGGTAGCGGTCGTGGCGGCAACGGCGGCGGCAATGGCAACGGCCAGCGTCGTGGCGCTAACGGCAGTGGCGGCGCCTCGAACTCGGCACGCGACAACGACGACAATCGCGGCAACCGCTTGGATGCCGATAGCAACCGAGCCGCCGATGCACCGCCACGCCGTCGGCGCTCGCGCGGTGGCCGGGGACGCACCGGCAATGCCGGCGGCGGTGGCGGCAACCGCTAAGCCTCCGACGTCTCTCTCGAGCCGGAAAAGCAGCGCGGCCACCGATCGAATCGGTGGCCGCGCTTTTCATTGGCGTGTGGCGGCGGGCGGGCGACGCCCGCAAACTACTCCAGCACGACCAGCCGATTCGGCAGTTCGTTTCTGTCGTGCGTCGCTGGCACATGCGTCTTGAGCAGCTCGCCGCAGGCGTCGATGCAGTCGAGGAAACCCGGCAGCGTCTCGCCGGCGCGCACCCGCTGGGTGAAGTCGGCAACGATACGCTGCCAGTGGGCGTCGCTCAGCTGCTGCGAGATCCCCCGGTCGACCAGAATTTCGACATAACGCTCCGCCTCGGAAACGAAAATCAACATCCCGGTGCCTGCCTCGGTGTGATGCAGGTTCTGCTCCAGGAACTGACGACGCGCCAGATTGGAAGCGCGCCAGAAGCGCACCGATCGCGGGATCAGTCGTGTCATCACCGCCGGCAGGCGAAAGAGCACACCCAGTACGATGAAGGTGAGCCACTGCAGCGCCAGCAGCCACCACACGCCCGGTGCCGCACCGCCGGGAAGCCAGCTGGCAATGACCGCTAAGGCCCCGGGCGCGACGAGCGCGATGACGCCGGCCCAGAGCAGCGGGATATAGGCGTAGTTGTCGGCCTGACGCGCCAGCACCGTCACCACCTCCGCATCGGTCTCGCGTTCGATCCGTGTGATGGCTTCGCCGACCTGTCGGCGCTCGTTATCGTTCAGTAGCGTCATGTTCGCGTCCCCTTCTTCACCAGCCGCCGGAGGCGCCGCCGCCACCGAAACCGCCGCCGCCACCGCTGAAGCCACCGCCTCCGCCGAGACCGCCGCCACCGAATCCACCGCCGCTGCCGAGCGCGCCGCCCAGCAGCACGCCGCCTAGCGCACCGCGTCCCCGGCGGCGACGGCCCCCACCGCCGCCACCGCCGCCGCTACGCACGATCAGCATGACGATGAAGAACAGGACGCCGAACCAGATACCGGCGCCGCCCAGATGACGCGAATCCTCCGATTCCGCGGCGGGATCCGCTGCCGGTGTCGTCTCGCGCTGCGGATCGCCGCCAAGCACTTCGATCATGGCCTGGGTGCCCTGCAAGATCCCTGCGGAGAAATTTCCCTGCTGGAAAGCGGGCGTGATGATTTGCTGGATGATGGCCGAAGATTGCGCATCGGTCAGCCGCCCCTCCAGCCCATAGCCGACCTCGATGCGCACTTGCCGCTCCTGCATTGCGACAATCAGCAGCGCGCCATTGTCCTCGCCCTCCTGCCCGATGCCCCAGTGGCGCCCAAGCTGATAGCCGTAACTCTCGATCGCTTCGCCCTGGAGATCGGGCAGCGTGACCACGACAACCTGCTCGCCGGTCGCCGCTTCGTGCGCCGCCAGCATGTCACTCAAGCGGGAGCGGTCGCCATCCGACAGCAGTTCCGCGTTATCGACGACGCGGCCGCTCAATTCGGGAAACTCTGGCGCCGCCTGAGCCATCGAGACCAGCGCGAGAACCAGTAGCGTCAACCACGGCGCAAGGATTCGAGGAAATCGCCTAAGCATCAGAAATTCACCTGTGGCGCCTCTTCCGCGCCCTCGGTCGTGGCCTGAAAGTTGTCGCGCAGCGGAAGATCACTGTAGAGCAGGCTATGCCAGATCTTGCCGGGGAAGGTCCGAATCTCGGTATTGTAGGTCTCGACCGCCTGGATGAAGTCACGCCGCGCCACGGCAATCCGGTTCTCGGTGCCTTCGAGCTGGGACTGCAGCGACAGGAAATTCTGGCTAGAGCGCAGGTCGGGATAGCGCTCAGAGACGGCCATCAGGCGGCTCAGTGCTCCGCTCAGCTGCTGCTGGGCGTCTTCGAACCGTTGTAGCTGCTCCGGGTCGTTCAGTGTATCGGCATCGACCTGGATCGACGTGGCCCGGGACCGGGCATCGGTCACCGCCTCGAGCGTTTCTCGCTCCTGGGCGGCAAACCCCTTCACTGTCTCGACCAGGTTCGGAATCAGGTCCGCACGCCGCTGGTACTGGCTCTCGACCTGAGACCAGGCCGATTTCACCTTCTCGTCCAGCGTGGGAATGTTGTTGATACCGCAGCCGCTGAGCGACAGCAGCAGAGATAGCAAGAGCGCCCAGCGCCAGACCTGGCGCTGGGCGGTTGGCAGAGCAGGCATGTTCGTCGTCATCGAAAAGTATCCGGATCGGGGCAAACGCATGGAATGAAGCGGCAAGAGCATTGCCGGCGAAGACAGCCGTCAAGTTAACGTGAGATCCCGACTGAAGAAAGCGCCAGGCCTCGATGAACGACAGCATCACAGCCGCAGCTCGACATCAGGGCCCGTCGAACTCGCGAATATGCCGGGCCAGCGCCGCCAGGGCGTCATCATCGGCGCGCTTATAGTCGTGCGAAGAGAGATAGCCCTCGTAGACATCGAAAAACTTGTCCACGTTGGCTTCGATCGGCTTGAAACTGGAATCTTCCCCGGTGCCATGCATCGGAAACAGTTTGGCGTGAAGGTGATCGACCCCGTAGCCTTCGAAGAACATGCCGCAGCGCGCCACCCCTTCCAGCGACGCATCCAGTCGCGCGGCAACGCGCTTGGTTGCCACGATCAGTTGCTCGAGCACCGCATCCTCGCGCTCGAACGCGTAGCTGGGATGATGAGCCTTGGGAATGACCACGGTAAAACCTGCCGTGTTGGGAAAGATCGAGAGGAAAGCCAGATGCCCATCGTCCTCCCAGACCTTGTGACATGGCGCGCGGCCGGCGACGATATCGCAGAAAATGCAGTTCATGGACGTCTCTGTCGCTGCTGAATCGGCACTCTATTAGTCATGACCGATCACGAGACGTCAACGCCGGCCTCGCGACGAAGGCGGCTCGAGCGGCGGACCGGTCCTTCGCTTGCCAAGCGCGGCCCGTCGGTCTCCCAACCCTTTCTTCCTCTGGGCTCTCGGTATCTGAAAAATTATGAACAAGCTCGACAACGCATTGCTCAACCTCCTGATCAAGGATGGCCGGATGTCCTACGCCGAACTGGCGCGTGAACTCGAGATATCACGCGCCCACGCGCGCGACCGGGTTCAGCATCTGGTCGACAGCGGGGTGATCGAGCAGTTCACGGCGGTGGTCAACCCCACCAAGCTCGGCAAGGTCATCTCCACCTTCGTCGACCTCAAGGTCGCGCCCTACGCCATCGAGGCCATGGCGGAAGAGCTGGGCGAGTGCCATGAAGTGATCAATCTCTACATCATGAGCGATTTGAGAAGCCTGCACATGCACACGCTCACCGATAGCCAGGAGACATTCGACCGCTTCGCTCGCGAGCGTCTGCTCGGTCGCGAGGAAGTGATCTCGGTCAACTGCACCACGCTGCTGTCACGGATCAAGCATGGCCGCGGCGGCGCCAAGATTTGACCCCGCCGCGCGGCTCGCTCCAGAGAGAGATTAAAAGCCGGCCACGCTGCCGTCGCTGCGCGGGTCGGCGCCACCCTCGAGGCGGCCGTCGGGCCAGCGAGAGATGCCGCCGGCGTGCCCCATGCTGTCGCTATAGCTATCGACCAGGTCGACCCGATGCCCCGCCTGACGCAGCTTTTCGACCAGCGCGGGCGGCCACCGGGCTTCCAGTTTCAAGGAGGTCGTTCCCTCGCCCCAGGTCCGGCCCAGCAACCAGCGTGGTGCCTCGATCGCCGCCTGCCAAGGCTGGTCATAGAGCGCATGGCGCGTGAAGATCGCGGCCTGGGTCTGCGGCTGCCCTTCTCCACCCATGGTGCCGTAGACCGACGTTCTCCCGTCGTCGAGCCGCGCCAAAGCCGGATTGAGGGTATGAAACGGCCGGCGCCCCGGCGACAGCGCCTGCCTGGCATCGGGATCGAGAGCGAAGCTAATACCTCGGTTCTGCCAGACTACCCCGGTCGACGGCAGCACAACGCCCGAGCCGAACTCCCAGTAGGTGCTCTGGATAAAGCTGACGGCGCGCCCCGCGCCGTCGATGCAGCCCATCCACACCGTATCTCCGGGTTCTCCCGACTGCGGCCAGGGCATTGCGCGCTGCCTGTCGATACCGGCGGCAAGCCGATTCAGGCGTTCGTCGAGCAGCAGCGCCCCGGGCTCAAGCGTCATCCACCGGGGGTCTGTCACGTACCGGTCGCGCTCGACAAAGGCGCGCTTGGTCGACTCAACCAGCCCGTGCACATAGTCGAAGGCTTCCGCCTCGGGGCGCCCGACGCGCTGACATAGCCGCTCGAAAATACCGAGAATCATCAGCGAAGCCACGCCCTGCGTGGGCGGCGGGAGATTCCAGACTCGCCCATTCGCGAGCGGTAGCGACAGCGGTGTGACCTGCCGCGCGTGGAAGGCGGCCAGATCCGAGCGTCGCAGCGGGCTGCCCAGCGCTTCGAGCGCATCGCCCATGCTCGCGCCGAGTTCACCGCGATAGAAATCCTCGAGCCCCGCACTGGCCAGTCGCTCCAGCGTCGTGGCCAGGGCCGGCTGGCGAAACGTCGCGCCCTCGCTCGGCGCCTCACCGTCGACCAGCAGGTGGTCGGCGAACCCCGGCATGCCACGTAACTCCTCGAGCTTCGCGGCGGTCAGCGCGGCCTGCCCGCGGGTCACCCTGATGCCATCGCGCGCCTGATCGATGGCGGGTGCCAGCAAGCGCGTCAACGGCAGGCGCCCGCCCCACCGGCGCGACTGCTGCAACGCCAGTTCCCAGCCGGCCACCGTCCCGGCAGGTGTCAGCGCGGCGAGCGGCCCGCGCGAGGGGATCGAGGCATAGTCCCGGTAGAAATCCCGGTCGGCCAGTGCAGCGGCAGGGCCACAGCCCTCGATGCCGAGCGGCGGCTTGCCGGGTTCGGCAACCAACCAGAAGCCGTCGCCGCCGAGGGAGTTCATGTGGGGATAGACAACCGCGATCGAGGCCGCTGCCGCCACCATCGCCTCGATCGCGTTACCGCCTTCTCGCAGGACCTCGAGCCCCGCGCGAGACGCGTCATGGTGGGGTGCCACGACCATGCCGCAGCGGCATGAAGACAGCTCTTGCATAGGAACGGTGCTCCCTGTTCAGGTCTCGAAACCGCAACGCGTCGGTTACCAGCCGATCGCGGCAGGCAACCAGGTCACCAGCGGGGGGATCAGGCAGAGCAGCGCGAGTGCCAGGAACTGGATCCCGATATAGGGCATCACGCCTTGGTAAATATGGCGTGTACGGACCTCCGGTGGCGCGACACCACGCAGGTAGAACAGCGACCAGCCGAACGGCGGCGTCAGAAACGAGGTCTGCAGGTTCATCGCCACCAGAATGCAGAGCCAGGCCAGGTCGACGCCCTGCTGCTGGAACCAGGGAAACATCAATGGCAGCACGATATAGGAGATCTCGATCCAGTCGAGAAAGAAACCGAGCACGAAGATCAGCAGCATCATGAAAACGATGCCGCCCCAGACACCGCCGGGCAGAAAGCCAAAGAGCGTCTCGATCAGACGGTCACCTCCCAGCCCGCGAAAGGCCAGGCCGAATACCTGGGCCGCGATCAGCACGAACAGCGTCATGCCGGTGATCTTGAACGTCGTGATCACCGTCTCGCGCAGCACCGGCAGGCTCAGCTTGCCGCTCACGGCCACCAGAATGATCGCCCCGAGCGCACCGACTCCAGCCGCCTCGGTCGGTGCCGCAATACCGCCGATGATCGAGCCCAGCACCAGCACGATCAGCATCAGCGGCGGCACCACGACCTTGACCAGATCCAGCAGCGTTCGCGCCAGCGAGATCGCCTCCCGCTCCTCTCGAGGAATCGGCGGCATGCTATCGGGGCGCAGCCTCGCCAGCACGACCAGGTAGACCAGATAGAGCCCCGCGAGGAGAATCCCCGGCACCAGCGCACCGGCAAACAGCGTACCCACCGACTCGCCGGAGATATCCGAGAGAATGATCAACACCAGGCTTGGCGGAATGATCTGGCCGAGCGTGCCCGCCGCGCAGATGGTGCCGCAGGCGACGGGCTTGCTATAGCCTCGCGCCAGCAGCGTCGGCAGACTGATGAGTCCCACCGTTACCACGGTCGCGGCAACGATGCCGGTCGAGGCACCCATCAGCACGCCGACAACGACGATGGCGAAGGCCATGCCGCCGGAGCGGTCGCCCGCGACACGGCCGATGACCTCCAGCATGCGAGCGGCCAGCTGCGATTTCTCCAGCATCACGCCCATGAAGACAAACAGCGGAATGGCCAGCAGGGTGTAGTTGGTCACCACGCCAAAGACGCGCATTGGCAGCAGCCCGAACAGCTCGGGCCCAAAACCGAGGATGCCGAACACCAGACCGCTACCGGCCAGGGCGAATGGCACCGGCACGCCGAGAAACAGTAACCCGAAGAGCGCGATCACCATCCAGACGGCCATGAGTTCAAGCCCCATCGTCGGCGACCTCGCGCTTTCCGGTCAGCATCGCACCCATGTCGAGCAAGCCGCGCGCCCCACCCTGTATAGCGACCAGCAGGAAGCCCAGTGGCAGGAACGCCTTGATGATATAGCGCGCAGGCAGCCCGCCGGGATCGGACGAACCCTCGCCCAACAGCCAGGACTGCTCGACGAAATCGAGACTGATCCAGGCCAGAAACAGCATCGCCGGCACCACGACCAGCAGATTGACGACGATATCGAACCCCTGCTGGAGTCGTCGCGGATAGTGTTGATAAAGCACATCGACGCGCACGTGATCGCCCTGCTGAAACGTGAACGCGGCGCTGATCATCGCGATTACCGCCAGTAGATGCCACTGCAGCTCCTGCTGGGCGATAGATCCCGTGTGCCAGATATAGCGCAGGGCCACGTCTGCGCAGACCAGCACCACGAGCACCAGCGTCAACCAGGCCGTGGCGTTTCCCAGAGACTCGATGGCACGCTCGATGCCATGTAACACGCGACGCCAGGGGCTGGTCGCCCCGTCGGTCGAGACCGCCGTCGTCGAGGTCAAAACGATCGCTCCTCATTCACCTGTTTCGGACTATCGCCGCCCGACAAGGACGGCGAGATACCGCGCCGTCAGAGCACCTGGTCGAGCAGTACCTTCTCGCTGACAGAGAGCCAGGACATGGCTTGTTGCTTGAAGTCGAAGTAAGCGTTATGGACCTTAGCCACCAGAGGGTCCGCGTTCGCGTGGCTGGAGAGCGTATCCATGGTGACTTCACGCAGCCTGGGCAAAACGCCCTCGGGCAGCTGGTGCAGCGTGACGCCTTGGTTCTCGGTCAGATCCTTGAGCGCCTCCGCGTTGTTGGCATTGCACCAGGCCAGGCTGATCTCGTTACAAGCCGCCGCGCAGTTCTCGACGATCGCCTTGAGGTCATCCGGCAAGGATTCCCAGGCCGAGCGGTTGATCAGCAGTTCGCTCACGTTGCTCGGCTCGTGCCAGCCCGGCGTGTAATAGTGAGAGGCCGCGTTCTGGAGACCGAGCTGACGGTCGAGATAAGGGCCGACGAATTCCGCGGCATCGATCACGCCGCGCTCCAGCGCCGGGAAGATCTCGCCACCCGGCAAGACCTGCACATTGACGCCCAGCTCTTGATAGACCTGCCCCGTCAGCCCGGCCACTCGCATGCGCAGCCCGTTGAAGCTGTCGATATTCTCGAGCGGCGCCTTGAACCAGCCAGTCATCTGCATACCGGTATTGCCGGCTGGCAACGCCTTGAGGCCGAAATCGGCGTAGACCTCGTCCCATAGTGCCTGGCCGCCGCCGTGATACAGCCAGGCATTGGTGCCCATGGCATCCATCCCGAAAGGCACGGCCGTGAAGTACTGGGCGGCAAACGAGCGACCGGACCAGAAAAAGGAGTTGCCCCAGTTCATCTGTACGGTCCCACCGCGCACGGCATCGAACCCTTCCAGTGCCGGAATCAGTTCGCCCGCCGGATAGAAGTCAATGACCAGACGCCCTCCTGAAGCGGCTTCGACGCGCTTGACGAAGTCGCTGGCCGAACCGGGCCCGGTGGTGTAGAACGGCGCGCCGGCCCCATAGGCGCTGGTCATTCGCCAACGAAACGTCTGCGAATCCTGTGCCCTCGCCACCACCGGTGCGGCAGCCATACCGACCAGGGCGCCGGCCCCGGTCTTGATGAAATCTCGTCTTGGGTTACGCATCGCCCGATCTCCCTTGCTCTCTGATGTTTGCCTGGCAACAACATTGCAACTGCCGAGATATATGGCAAAGGGCGTGCCAACCCTTTAAAAAACAACTTAAACAGATGTTTTTAAAGGGTTAATAGAAACCTCCGGAAGTCAAGATAGGGAAGGGGCAGTGCTGTCAGGCGCACCATATTAGCCATGGCGCGGGAAGCGCCGTATCGACAAACGAAACAGTCGCCGGGCAGCGCCGGACGAATGTCCGGATTTCGACGATATCGCGCATCGCTTTTCAGGCAATCCACGACACCAGGAAAGCAATTGTCAGAAGCGCATCGTCTTGATCCGCCTTGACCTTTTCGGTGCACTTTTCGAACTGCTGACTGGTGTCGCGGGCATCCAAACGGCCATGAACAGGTGGTAATCTACTCGCGTCGACCGTCAGTCGGCGGGCTCTGGCGCCTGTCTGGCGAACGCTGACAGTGGCGCCGGGCGTAAACCACAACAGATAGACGACAATCTCATCAGGATCACAACAAGGATTACCGCGTGACTCTCAGTTCCCTCTTCCGCTTCGGCCGTCTTGTTTCCCCTCTGGCCGTCGCGCTATCGCTGGTGCCGCAGGCTCAGGCCGACGACGCGCCGCAGCATGTCCGGCTCGCCGTGGATGTCCCCTATCCCCCCTTCGAATACCGCACTGCCGATGGCGAATTGGCCGGCTTCGAGATCGATCTGGGCAACGAACTCTGCCGTCGCGCCGAGCTCGAGTGCGAGTGGGTCATCCAGGGATGGGACGGCATCATTCCAGGACTGCTGGCTCGCAAGTACGATGCCATCCTGTCCTCGATGCGTATCACCCCGGCACGGGAACGCCAGGTCCGCTTCACCGAGCCCTATGCCATGTCGCCGAAGGTGTGGGTCACGCGCCGCGGCAATGAGATCGACATCGACGACTCGGCGGCGCTCGAGGGGCTGACCGCCGGTGTGCAGCGCGGGACGACCCAGGACAACTACGTCACCGAGCGTTACGCCGACACCCTCGAGATCCACCGCTACGCCACCGCGGCCGATGTCGCGCTGGACCTGCAGTCGCAACGTCTGGATCTCGCCTTCATCAACTATCCGGTGGCGCTCGATACTCTGGAACTGGGCAGCCCCGACAGCGACTACGTCCAGGTCGGCCCGCGAATCAACCGTCCGGCATCGATCTTCGGACGCGGCAACGCGATCGCCGTGCGGCCTCGCGACGAAGCGCTCGCCGAGGCGTTCAACCAGGCGCTCGACAGTGTCTATGCCGACGGCACCTTCGAAGCACTGATGACACAGTACTTCGACTACGATCTGCGTCCCGCCTCGCGCCAGTAACGCTCCCGTCTCGACGCCTGGTACCCGGCGCGTCTCCGCCTACGGAGCGTTGCCAGATGACGCGTCTCTGACAGCGCGAGGCGTCACTCAACACTGGGCCTCGCTCAACGAGAAACGCCGCCGGTCGAGGACCGGCGGCGTTTTTCATGGCATCGGTGCTATCGCCGGGGTCCTACCCCCAACGTCGGCGCCGAAAGATCAGAATTCCAGGCAGATCTTGCCAAAGTGCTTGCCGGCTTCCTGATGACGGAAGGCTTCAGCGATGTCGCCCAGCCCGAACGAACGGTCGATGACCGGCTTGATGCCGTTGACCTCGAGCGCCCGAATCATCTCGATCTGGTGACGACGGCTACCGACGATCAGCCCTTGAAGCTTGGCCTGCTTGGCCATCAGCTTGGCCGTCGGCAATTCGCCGCCGGTACCGGTCAGCACGCCAATCAGCGAGATATGCCCGGCAATCGCCACGGCCTCGATGGACTGCGGCAGCGTACCGGGCCCGCCCACTTCGATCACATGATCCGCGCCGTGGCCGCCGGTCAACGCCTTGACCCGCTTGCCCCACTCCGGCTCTTCGCGATAGTTGATCGTTTCGTCTGCGCCCAGCTCGCGCAGCTTGGACAGTTTCTCTTCCGAGGACGAGGTCGAGATCACGTGGGCGCCCATCGCCTTGGCCAGTTGTACGGCAAAGATAGAGACCCCACCGGTGCCCAACGTCAGCACCGTATCGCCGGCCTTGAGTCCGCCATCGACCACCAGCGCACGCCAAGCGGTCAGCCCGGCCGTGGTCAGCGTGGCCGCTTCGGCATGGCTGTAGCCGGCCGGCGCGTGGGTGAACCATTCGACAGGCCGCACGACCTGCTCGCGCGCGTAGCCGTCGACCCCGTCACCCGGCACGGTCTTGAAGTCGGCAACGCGTGCCGGCCCTTCCAGCCAATGCGGGAAGAAGGTCGAGACGACGGCATCGCCGACCTTGAATTCGTTGACACCCTGACCAACGGCTTCGACCACGCCGGCGCCATCGGACATCGGAATACGATTCTGTTCGGTCGGAGAGACACCGCTGGCGACGAGATAGTCGTGGAAGTTCAGCGAGCTGGCATGGATACGGACACGTATCTCGCCAGGCCCCGGTTCGCCCGGACCTTCCACCTCGTGCAACTCGAGATTATCGAGACCACCGGGGGACTTCAGATTGACCACTTGCATAATAGGCTCCTCAAAACAGCGGCGACCTTGGCGGGTCGCCAATTGCGTGACCCCATTGTAGACGCTTATTGGTCGGTTTCTCGCCCCCGGTCACCAATCCTCGTCATCGCCCTCTTCTGACCGCCCCGCCACGCGCGCCTCGGCCTCTGCACGCGCATCATCGATCACGCGCATGACGCCATCGACATCCACCGGCAGTTGACTCGGCGCGTATTGCCCGGTCAGCGACATCCCCGGGTATAGCGATCCGGCCTCGTAATGCGCCCAGATCTCCTTGCCATAATCGGTGCCGAGCAGGTCCGGGGCGAAACGGCCGAAATGGCGCTTCAGATTGTCGACGTCGCGCACCAGCATCCAGGGCGCGTTATTGTTGCCGGCCGCATCGACTGCCTGGGGCAAATCGATGATCACCGGCCCCGTGGCACCTACCAGGATGTTGAACGCCGAGAGATCGCCATGGATCAGTCCCGCGCACAGCATCTTGACCACTTCGTCGACCAGGCGTTGGTGATAATCGCGGGCCACGTCGGGGGGCAGGTCGACATCATCCAGACGTGGCGCGACGTCTCCTGCGTCATCCGCAATGCGCTCCATCAACAACACCCCGTCGACAAAGCCATGCGGCCGAGGTACGCGTACATCGGCAGCCGCCAGCCGATAGAGTGCCTCGACTTCGGCATTCAGCCAGGCCGACTCCTGCTCGCGTTGGCCGTAGCGCGTCTTCTTCGACATCGCCCGTGCGCGACGGCTGTTGCGAACCTTGCGTCCTTCCTGATAGGTCACGGCCTGCTTGAAGCTACGCTGGCGTGCCTCCTTGAAGACCTTGGCGCAGCGCAGTTCCTCGCCACAGCGAACCACGAATACCTGCGCTTCCTTGCCGCTCATCAATTGAGCGACGACCTCGTCGATCAAACCATCCTCGACCAGCGGCTGCAGACGCTTGGGCACTTTCATCGTGTAAAGATTTTCATCGTGTAAAGATTGTCGTCATGTGAAGGCTTTTATAGCGCGTGAAACCTTGTATCGCGTGTGAGGGCTGTTATCGCCTGAAGACCGACATCATTCGTGCGCGGATGGGGCGTTCGCGGCACGCGCAACGTGCCGAGGAACGCCCGGCCCCGCCTCAGTTGGCAATGAGACGGGCGCGACAGCGACGCCCCTTCAAGGTGCCATTGGCCAACGTCGCGAGCGCCTGCTTGACGACGCTTCTCTCGACGGCGACATAGGCCGAACGCTCGAGCACCTTGATCTTGCCGACCTGATTGCCATCGAGCGACTCGTCGCCCTGGGTCAGGGCACCGAGGATATCGCCCGGTCGGATTTTCTGCTTCTTGCCGGCGTCCAGCTGCAACGTTGCCATGGCCGGCAGAAAAGGGCGAGCGTTCGTCTTGGCCTCGGCGGGTAGCGGCGTCAGCGTCAACGATTGCTCCAGATAGTCCGCCAGACGCTCCAGCCGATAGGCCTCACGCTCGGCCACCAGTGTACAGGCTATCCCCTGCTCGCCGGCACGCCCGGTACGTCCGATGCGATGGACATGAACCTCGAGCTCACGGGCGAGCTGATAGTTGAAGACCGCGTCGAGCGAGTCGATATCGAGGCCGCGGGCGGCCACGTCGGTAGCGACCAGGATCGACAGACTGCCATTGGCAAACCGGATCAGCGTCTGATCGCGGTCGCGCTGATCGAGCTCCCCGTGCAGGGCGCCAGCGCTGAAGCCAGCCTCGTTCAGCGCCTCGGCGACCGCCTGCGTCTCCTTGCGCGTATTGCAGAAGATGACGCTCGACGCGGGCCGATAGTGCAGCAGCAATCGATGCAGCGCCGGCAGCCGCGCAGCTTCATCTGCGACCGGATGAAACGACTGCTGAATGCTCTGCCCATCGTGCGTCGAGGCCACTTCGACGATTTGCGGTTCCCGCAGCAACCGTTGCGCCAGCGGCTTGACGGTCTCGCTATAGGTCGCACTGAAGAGCAGCGTCTGACGCGCCGTCGGGGTGGCGGCAACAATCGCTTCCAGCGTCGCCTGGAAGCCCATGTCGAGCATGCGATCCGCCTCGTCGAGGACAAGCGTGGTCAGCGCGGAAAGGTCGAGCGATCCCTTGCGCAGATGATCCTCGACGCGTCCGGGCGTGCCGACGACGACATGCGTACCGTGCGCCAGCGAGTTCAACTGCGGCCCCATCGGCGTGCCCCCGCAGAGCGCAAGAATCTTGACGTTCGGCAGGCGACGCGCCAGCCGTCGCAGCTCCTCGGCCACCTGATCGGCCAGCTCCCGGGTCGGGCAGAGCACCAGAGCCTGGGCATGAAAGCGAGAGAGATCGAGAGCCGCCAGCACGCCAAGGCCGAAGGCGGCGGTCTTGCCGGACCCCGTCTTGCCCTGGCCGATCAGGTCATGCCCGGCCAGAATGAACGGCAGGCTGGCGGCCTGGATCGACGTCATTTCACGGTAGTCGAGCGCCTCCAGCCCCTCGAGCAGCGCGGCCGGCAACGGCAACGACGCGAAGGCCGCTTCTTGGAAACTGTCGGTCACGGCAAATGCCCCCTGGCGAAAGAAATAGATCGGTAAGAAAATCGAGCGTGTCGAAGGCCGGCAGATCGAGACGACGAGATCGTCACTCCTGATGGACGACACGCGCCAAGCCCCCGGTCTCATTGGCGCGGCAGAATAGCAGAGCGCGCCCGAATTGACGCGTATTCCCTCGCGGACGCGCCATTTCCTCACGCCATGCGTGCAAATACACCTGCAATATGGCAGCCAGATTGAGTAAAATCGCCGCCGTCGCAGACAACTTGATAGGTAAGACTGATGGGTAGGGCCTTCCAGAACCGCAAGGAATCCATGGCCAAGACGGCCGCCGCCAAGACCAAGGTCTACAGCAAGTACGGCCGCGAAATCTACGTGTGCGCCAAGTCCGGTGGGGCCGATCCTCACAACAACCTGACGCTGCGTGGCCTGATCGAGAAAGCGAAGAAGGACCAGGTGCCCTCTCACGTCATCGACAAGGCGCTGGACAAGGCATCGAGCAGCGGCGGAGAGGACTTCTCGCCGGCACGCTACGAAGGCTTCGGCCCCGGCAACTGCATGGTGATCGTCGAATGTCTGACCGACAACCCGAACCGCACCTACGGTGACGTCCGCGGCTGCTTTACCAAGAACAAGTCGAAGATCGGCACCCAGGGCACCGTCAGCCACATGTTCGATCACTGCGCCATCTTTGCCTTTGCTGGCCAGGACGAGGAAGCCGTGCTGGAAGCGCTGATGGAAGCCGACGTCGACGTCACCGATATCGAGAACGAAGATGGCCGAATTACCGTGTTCGCGCCACATACCGAATACGCCAAGGCCAAACAGGCACTGACCGACGCCTTCGGCGAGCTCGACTTCGAAGCCGACGACATCCAGTTTCTGCCACAGACCCACACGCCACTCGAGGGCGACGACGTGGCCCAGTTCGAGAAGTTCATGGACATGATGAACGATCTCGACGACGTCCAGAACGTTTATCACAACGCCGAGCTCCCCGAAGACGCCTGAGCCGGCCCAGCATCGGTAGCCTTGCCGATGCTGCTCCGCTAGTCAGGCCGCCGGCAATGACCGTTAAGTCGGCCAGTGCCGGCTGGCTCAGCTCAGCCATGTCGACCGTGATGGCCTCACGGACTGACTTTCGAGATCTTCGCGCCGTTCAGCGATACCCCGCCCTGGATGCCCTGGTTGTTCATCACGAAGGCGACGACTTCCCGATTGGCCGTACTGTTGGTGATCTGCCCATTGGCCCCGATATCCGCCACCGCGACACCGGCGCTGGCACCCACCGACCAGCCGTTGTCGCTGCGGACGCGATTGAGCGCCTCTTCCGTCATCAGCAGGTAGATCACCGCCTGCGACTGCGCCCCGGCCTGGAAGCCGATGGAACCGCTGGTCGTGGTGTAGTAGCCGGACCGGACGCCATCGATCAAAAGGGCCCCGTCGCCGTGGCTGGCACCCACGATAAAGCTAGCTCCTAGTACACCGGGGAACACCAGCACGCCCTCGGCCTGCTCGGCCAGCACACGAGACTCAGGTACTGCTCGATAGAGCCGCTGCAGTGTTTGCTGCACGTCCTGATCCAATTGCTGCCGCTGTGCCATCCGGCTCTCGCGGTCGGCGGACGATGTCGTGGTGCAGCTGGCCAATAGGCTCGTGCCGATCAGGGCGCACAGCAGCACGATAGAAAGACGTTTGATACTGACAATCGCTGGCATGGTGATCTCCTTGTCCGAACGTCGTCATGGGCAGCGGCGGCGTTCTGATCGATAGATGAGGCCTACGGTCTATCCCTCGACTTCAAGGTATAGACCAGAAATCACGGTCGCAGACGGTTTCAACGACCTACGGCGTCTACCGTGGCAGCGGTCGCCGCGGCCACACGTCTCTCTAGAGATGGCCCCATAATCCGTTTCGGGTCCAGCTCGCGGACGATTTCGCCTACAATGTGCGCCCTCAACGTTTCATCACGCAGAGTCCTCATGAGCCAAGAGATGCCGACTGCCGATGCCCGGCACGCGCCTGCCGAGACGTCGCCCTCCACGCCCGCGCCGGTCATCGAGATCAACGGCCTGGCGAAGCGCTACGCCTCGGGTTTCGAGGCGCTCAAGGGCGTCGACCTGGAGATCCGCCGTGGCGAGATCTTTGCCCTGCTCGGCCCCAATGGCGCCGGCAAGACCACGCTGATCAGCATCATCTGTGGGCTGGTCAACGCTACCGACGGTCAGGTGCTGATCGACGGTCACGATAACGTCAGCGACTACCGCGCCGCCCGCGGCAAGATCGGCCTGGTGCCGCAGGAACTGACCAGTGACGCCTTCGAGACCGTCTGGAATACGGTGCGCTTCAGCCGCGGGCTATTCGGGTACAAGGCCAACGATGCGCATATCGAGCAGGTGCTGCGCGCCCTGTCGCTGTGGGACAAGCGCAAGAACAAGATGATCCAGCTCTCCGGCGGCATGAAGCGCCGAGTCCTGATCGCCAAGGCGCTGGCCCACGAACCGCAGATCCTGTTTCTCGACGAGCCCACCGCCGGGGTCGATGTGGAACTGCGCCGAGACATGTGGGAAGTCGTGCGCGAGCTGCGCAACAGCGGCGTGACCATTATCCTGACCACGCATTACATCGAGGAAGCCGAGGAGATGGCCGACCGAATCGGCGTCATCAACCGCGGCGAGATCGTGCTGGTGAAAGAAAAGCGCGAACTGATGCGTCAGCTCGGTCGCAAGCAGCTGACCCTGCAACTGCAGCGCCCGCTGGCGAGTGTTCCGGCCGCACTGGCGCACTATCCGCTGACGCTGGCGGAGAACGGCAGCGTGCTGGTCTATACCTACGACGCCAGCGCCGCCGGCGAGGGCGACAACGCCGGCATCAGCCAGCTGCTCAACGATATCGAGGACGCCGGCATCCGTTTCAAGGATCTCCATACCGAACAGAGTTCGCTGGAGGAGATCTTCGTCAACCTGGTAAGGGAGCGCCAATGAACCTTCGCGCCGTCAAGGCCATCTACCGTTTCGAAATGGCCCGCGCCGGACGCACCCTGCTGCAGAGCATCGTCTCGCCGGTAATCTCGACCTCGCTCTATTTCGTGGTCTTCGGTGCCGCCATCGGCTCGCGCATTCAGGAGGTCGAGGGCGTCAGCTACGGTGCCTTCATCGTGCCCGGCCTGATCATGCTGATGCTGCTGACGCAAAGCGTCTCCAACGCCTCCTTCGGCATCTTCTTCCCCAAGTTCACCGGCACCATCTACGAGGTGATGTCGGCGCCGATCTCCTACGTCGAGATCGTCCTCGGCTACGTCGGCGCCGCGGCGTCGAAGTCGATCATACTCGGGCTGATCATCCTCGCGACCGCGAGCTTCTTCGTTCCCCTGCGCATCGAGCATCCGTTCATGATGCTGCTGTTCCTGGTGCTGACCGCCGTGACCTTCAGCCTGCTCGGCTTCATCATCGGCATCTGGGCGGATGGCTTCGAGAAGCTGCAGCTGGTACCGCTGCTGGTCATCACCCCGCTGACCTTTCTCGGCGGCAGCTTCTATGCCATCGATATGCTGCCCGAGGTCTGGCAGTGGGTGACGCTGGCCAACCCCGTGGTCTATCTGGTCAGCGGTTTCCGCTGGAGCTTCTACGGCATCAGCGATGTCAGCGTGATCGCCAGCCTGATCATGATCTTCGCCTTCCTCGCGATCAGCCTCGGGGTGGTCAGCTGGATCTTCCGCACCGGCTTCCGCCTGCGACCGTAGACCGCGAACGCCACCCAACGGACCGACAACGGGCGCACGCCCCTGCACCACGAGAGACTCCATGCCGATACTGCAAAGCTGTACGCATCGCGTCGACAAGGCAGCCGACGATTCACCCGCCACGCTGAAAGCGGGTGAATCGTTGAGCGACACCGGCAACGCGGAGTCGCTGCTGGCGCATTTCCACTCGAGTTTTCATCGCAAGCCCAAGGCCTGGGGACACTTCGCCGCGGAGGTAGACGTGAGCGAGGCCGATGCGGGGGAAGCGCCAACGCCGGAAACTGACGCCAGCGATGACGCCGATTCACCGCCTCTGCCCGCCTCACGCTTCGCTGCCGAGCTGACGCGCTATCGCAGCGGCGAGCTCAATTTTACGAACTTCACTCGCCAGGCAACCGAGAGCCTGTTACCGCTGCTCGACGCGCATCTCTCCGTCGGCGGTCACTGGTGGTTCGTGCACTACCGCCAGGGCGATAGCGAGTACCTAACCCTGGCGATGCTTCACCAGCGCGAGGGCTTCGGCTTCGATGACGACCTCGCCGTTGTCCCGGCACCGCAGTTGAATCTCGGGCAGCTGATGCTCGCCGCCCGCATCGACTTGACCCAATGGCAGCGCGGCCAGTCGCGCCAGTACATCAACTACGTGCAGGATCGCGGCAACAAGAAGCTGGTCGAGGGCTTTCGCGAGTGGCTGGGCTGTCGGGAGGGGGTCAACGCCAGCGCGGAGACCCGCACGCTGCTCAAGGCCTTCAGCGACTATGTGGAGAACGCAGACCTGCCCGAGGAAGCCAGCCGCGAGAAGACGGAAACGCTGATCGACTACGCCAGCACCCAGGCCAAGAACGGCGAAGCGATTACTCTCGACGAGCTCTCGGAGCTAGTCGACGAAGCGCAGCCAAAGGCGTTCTACGACTATATCCGCAATCAGGACTACGGCCTGTCCGCGGAGATCCCGCCGGACAAACGGACACTGCAGCAGTTCAAGCGCTTTGCCGGCCGCGCCAGCGGTGTCTCGATCAGCTTCGACTCGCACCTGCTCGGCAATAGCATCGAGTACGACGAAGAACACGACCGCCTGATCATCAAGCAGATACCGGGGGCACTGAAAGATCAGATCAAGGAGCGCAATAGCTGAAGACGTCTCGGGAGCCGGCGCCGGCTCCCGAGGATCGGCGTTCTGCGCGACGCTCTCCGTCCCCCATTGCCATACCCCCTGCCGCCGCCCTCCCTCGCCCGCTATCGACCTTTTTCAAGGCATCTCTTGCCACCGTCTGCGTGAAGCCATGTCGGCGCAGCGCCGGGAAGCGTTCTATCGGTTTCGAGACACAAGCACCACACATACGGCCTCCTCCGGTCTCTAATTGGCTCGATTCCCCCTCTCATAAACGAAGAGAAGAAGTATAAGACGCCAATAACCGACAAATTTTTAAGAGATCTCCTACAGCCGTTCTTTCCTTCCCGCTAAATCGAAAAAACATCACGCCGCAACAACAAATAATAACAATAAATTTACACACTGATTTATTGTAAGCATGCGGACTTTCGCGTAGATTTTCGCCTCGATTTATCAATCAATCCCCTGCTTTTCGATTGGCATCACTTGCCATCTTTCTTATGTATAGAGACATCATCCAATGATCGATGACGGCCTGATTCTGGGGATTTACGTCACATTGAGTCTATTCGGGCTAGGCGTTATAGCCGCCGAAAGTCTCGGTTTGAGCGGTAGCGATAACGACACCGGCGATGCCCATAACGGCGGGTCTGATAACGGCGGCTCTGATAACGGTGGACATGACAACGGGGGGCACCACCACGCGGCCGGCGACAGCACCCCGGGTGATGGCGCCGACGGCGTCGCCTCACGAGGCGGTCAGTACAGTCGCAGCATCCGTGCCGGTCGTCACGTGTTCAAGCTGCTCTTCCTGCTACGGCTTTTCATCTATTTCTGCGCCGGTTTCGGTCCCATGGGGCTGATTGCCACCCTGCGTGGCGAGTCGCTCTCCAGTGGCCTTCTTTGGGCCGTCCCTGCCGGCCTATTCGTCATGGTCTGCGCCTGGGCAATCCTGAAATTTCAGCAGCGCGAATATGACTCCTCGATTGCCGACGATGAGCTGGTCGGTCGCGAAGGCCACGTCACCATCACCATTCATCCCAATGAAATCGGCCGTGTGAGAATCGCGTTCGCGCAGTTGACGCGAGAACGTTATGCCAGAGCCGATCATGACGTACCGATCCCGAAAGGGACTCGCATTCGCGTCATCGCCGTGAATACCTCCGATGTCACCGTCGAACCCCTGACGCCATAACGCGCCAACGTCACTTGCGCACGCGGCAGTCCAAGGTGGCATAGCTGCCCGCGACGCGACGGTTCGTTTAGTGCCAAAACCACGCGAAGAAAAGGAACCCTGATGGATATCGACTATATCCTCGTCAATCTCATGAGAGCGCTGCCGGGTCTCGGCAACGCGTCGCTCGGTACCGTCGGCTTCATGGCTGCCGGTGCCGTCGCCGTGGTGATCTTCATTGCGCTCCTCGCCATGCTCAAGGCGGTCATCCAGGTCTGCCCGCCCAATCAGGTGATGGTCGTTCAGGGCTCCAAGACGAAGACCAACGGCCGAGAGTACGGCTTTCGGGTCATTCTCGGCGGCACCGCGATCGTCATCCCGTTTCTGAACCGCGCCGAGTTTCTCGATCTGAGCGTGCTGCCGATCAACGTCCGTGTGGAAGGCGTCAATTCGGCCAATGGGATCACGGTCGGCGCCGATGCCACGGCCTGTGTCGGTGTCGATATCGAAGATACCGCGCTGCTCTACACGGCAGTCGAGCGCATGCTCGGCAAGTCGCGTGCTGAAATTCATGACCAGATCCACCAGACGATGGTGGGCAACTTTCGCGGCGCCATGAACCGCACGACGCCGCTGCAGGCGATGGGAATGGTCGAAAGCGTGGAGAAGGTCAACGCCGGCGAAACCCCGGAAGAAGAAACGATCTCCACCGATGAAGGGGAGCGCGCGCGCTTCCGCCAGGACATGCTCGACGATGCCAACGAGGATCTGGCGAGCTTCGGCTTCCGGGTCTTCTCGGTATCGTTCCAGCGTATCTGGGATAGCTCCGACTACATCAGCAGCCTGGCCACCAAGGCCGTCGCCCACAAGCGCCAAGCCGTGGAGATCCAGGAGGCGCGGCTGGAGGCGGAAGCCGAGAACGCCGAATCCGACGGTCGGCGTCGCGAATCGATCGCCCGCAGCCAGGCAGACGAATCGATCGTCGAGGCGGAACAGAATTTGGGGATCGCCCGAGAGGAGAGCCAGGCGAGAATCGACCAGGCACAGAAGGAAGCCGCTGCCCAGATCGCCCGCGCCCAATCCCAGGCACAGGTCGAAGTGGAGAACGCCGAGAACGAGCTGCAGACGCTGCGCAACCAGTCGGAAGTCACGCTCAAGCCCGAGTACGAGGCCCAAGCGGCGGAGATCGTCGCCGAAGGTAACGACCAGGCGATCCGCATCCGACAGGGCGTACGTAACCGGATGCTCGAGCAGCAGGCGGAGATGATCGGCAAGGCCGGTCGCTACGGCCGCATTCCGATGTTCGTTCAGGGGCAGCTACCGCACCTGTTCAAGGCGTATCACCAGAACGCCAAGGATATCCGCCTCGACAACCTGACCTTCATGGGCGACGACGCCGACAACGGCATGAACGCAGCCATCAACCGTGGCCCCGCTGGCTTCGTCGACTTCCTCGACCGCTTCGAGCAGGCCTTCGGCATCCGCGTGCGGGACTTTACCACCGCCCAGCACAGCGCCCCCTCGTCCACCGACAACACCGCGGAGAGCAACTGATGGCTACGCTCGCCCTATCCTTCTTCCTGCTGGTCACGCTGATCATCATCACGCTGACCTTCCAGTTCGTCCGCAACTTCCGCGTGGTCGGTGCCAACCAGGTGGCCGTCGTCGCCGGCAAGAGCCGCGGCGGCTATCGCACCTATCAGGGTGGCCGTGTGGTGGTCTGGCCGATCATCAATAAACGCTTCGATCTCGACCTGCGCCCCCGCACGGCTACTGTCGAGGTGCAGTCGGCGATCGCCCGCGGGATGGTGCCGCTCAACGTGGTTGCCACCGTCTCTTTCGCCATCTCTTCCTCGGGCGAGGTGCTGCAGAACGCCATCCGTCGCATCCTCTCGCTCAACGAGAACTGGAACGATCTGGAAAATGTCGCCGCCTCGATCATCGAGGGTCACCTGCGCGACTCGATCGCCACCATGACGCCTGAACAGGTCATGCGCGACAAGGACGAGCTGGTACGCAACATGATTCGGGTCTGCAAGAGCGATCTGGAAGCGATTGGCCTGGAAATCACCACCATGAACATCGCCGATGTCGATGACCATCGGCTCGATGGCATGGGCGAAGGCGATCTCTATATCGGCCTGCTCAACCGCGTCGAATCCGCCTCGGCCCGCTCCCAGGCTCGCTCCTCGGAAGCCCGCGCCAAGGCCGACTCCGCCGAGGAAAGCCATCGCCGCCGCGCCGAGGTCGAAGTCCGACGGCGCGACAACGACCGCGAAGCGCTGGAAAACCAGACCAGTGCCTCGGTCGCCGACGAACGTCAGCGCGGCGCCGTCGGCATGGAAAAGGCGCAGCGCTCCGGGGTCGCCGACCTCGCCGGCGTCAAGGCCACGATCGAGGCCGAGCGCTCGCGCATCGACTATCTCAATGCCCAGTATCGCGCCGAGATCCTGACCCCGGCGGAAGCCGAGAAACAACGTCTGGTACTGGTCGCCGAGCGTGAGGCCACCGAATATCGCGGCGTGCGTGAATCCGAGATTCAGCAGCTCGGCGAGACCATCCGCATCCTTGAAGCGGGCGGCGAGAACGCCCTCAACGCCTACCTGATCGACAACTTCGAATCGCTGATCCAGCCGTTCAGCGGCACCATGATGCTGTTCCCGGCGGACAAGGTGAACGTGCTTTCAGGCTTCGGCGGCCAGCAGCACGAACAGATCTCCGCCGTGGAGGCGCACCCCATCGAAGCCCACAAGGCCTTCGCGCTCGACGAAACGCTCGGTCACTCGCCGGGTCAGCGTCAGAACGGCGTCAGCCCGGGTACCGCCGCCGCCTCACAGCAGAGCACCGACCAGCGCCGCTGATCTTCACAACAACTCCGACGGCACGCGGTCGCTACCTGCAGCCGCGTGTCGGCTCCGATAAAAATGTCGAGTAGAGAAACGATGGATAACACTGAAAGCCAAACCTACCCTCAGCCCCCGGAACAGACTTCCGAGGGTGACGCGCGTGCCCAAGCGCCGATGGTCAATAGCAGCAGCATGGCGCTGATTGTCTATGTCCTCTATCTGGCCGGATTCCTGACAGGCATTACCGCGGTGATCGGCCTCATCCTCGCTCACGTCAACAAGGGCGAAGAGCAGAACCCCATGTTGCTCTCGCACTACCGCTTCCAGATCCGAACCTTCTGGTGGGGCCTCCTCTGGATGACGCTAGGCATGATCACCTCGGCCATCTTCATCGGCTTTTTCGTGATGGCGTTCTGGGCGATTTGGACCATCTATCGCTGCGTCAAGGGTCTGACACGCCTGAACCGCGGCCAGCCAATCGGCTGATCTCTTCCCGGAAGACACCATGAAAAACGGCTCGCTTCCGAGAAGCGAGCCGTTCGTTTTTGATGCCGTTCAACATCCAGCGTGTGACTACTCGCCGCGATTGGCCTTCACGCCCTCTTCGATGCGCTGACCGATCGTGGCGTCGACGTTTTTCCAGTACTCGAAGACGCGAGACAGCACCGGCTCTTCGACCCCGCCGGAGACGTGACCGACCACGTTGTTGACCAGGCGGTCCCTGGCCGCGTCGTCCATCACCTTGTTGACCAGATCATTCGCCTGGCTGAAGTCGTCGTCGTCCGGACGCAGCGTGTAGGCGGCGCGCACGAACTCACCGTCCGCCTGCCAGACGGCATCGTCGGGATAACGCGCCGAATCGGCCTCGGAACCGCCCTTGCTGTTAGGCGCGTAGACCGGATCGCTGGTCTTGGTGATCCGCATCCGGCCGCCCTTGCTGTAGCTGTGAAACGGGCACTTGGGCGCGTTGACCGGAATGTCCTTGTAGTTGATACCGAGACGGGCACGATGCGCGTCGGCGTAGGAGATCGTGCGCGCCAGCAGCATCTTGTCCGGCGAAAAACCGGTACCGGGTACCGAATTGTTGGGCTCGAACGCCGCCTGCTCGATTTCGGTGTGGAAATCGGTCGGGTTGCGGTCCAACGTCATCTTGCCCACTTCCTGCAGCGGATAGTCGCTGTGGGGCCAGACCTTGGTCAGGTCGAACGGGTTGATGCGGTAGGTCTTGGCATCCTCGAACGGCATGATCTGCACGTGCAGCGTCCAGGTCGGGTAGTCACCGCGCTTGATCGCATCGAACAGATCACGACGATGATAATCGGCATCGCTGCCGGCCATCTCGTCGGCCTGTTCCTGCGTCATGCACTTGATGCCTTGATCGGTCTTGAAGTGATACTTGACCCAGAAACGCTCGCCTTCGGCATTGACCCACATGTAAGTGTGGCTCGAGTAGCCGTTCATGTGGCGCCAGGTAGCCGGAACGCCACGATCGCCCATCAGCCAGGTGACCTGGTGCGCGGACTCGGGTGCCAGCGTCCAGAAATCCCACTGCATGTCGTGATCGCGTAGGCCGTTGTCGGCGCGGCGCTTCTGCGAGTGGATGAAGTGCTGGAACTTCATCGGATCGCGCACGAAGAAGACGGGGGTGTTATTCCCCACCATGTCGAAGTTGCCTTCTTCGGTATAGAACTTGAGCGCAAACCCGCGCGGGTCACGCCAGGTATCCGGGCTACCCGACTCGCCGGCCACGGTCGAGAAACGCGCGACCATCTCGGTTTTCTTGCCCGGCTGCAGAAAATTGGCCTTGGTATACTGGCTAACGTCGTGAGTCACTTCGAAATGACCAAAGGCGCCGCCGCCCTTGGCGTGAGGCTGGCGATCCGGAATCATCTCCCGGTTGAACGCCGCCATCTGTTCCATCAGATAATGATCGTGAAGAACGATCGGGCCATCGGCACCGACCGAGAGTGAATATTCCTGGCTCGCGACCGGGATGCCGGCATCCGTCGTCGTCGGTTTGCGCTTGTCGCTACTCACGGTGATCTCTCCCTATTCAACGTTGCAGCGCCATTTCGGCGCTACAATGGTCCCCACGCGATCCTCCGCGGCGTGGCTGTCGCGACGGGCTGTGGCCCGCTGTCAGGTTCGCGACGCAATCCTCCTGCTTCCCTCACTCGCCTCGCGCGTAGCTGGCCTCCGGAAGCAGCTGCAGGTGAAGGTATAGTTATAAACCGGGGGCGCTGTCCAACGCCCGAAAAGCGCGAACAGGCGCCAGGAAGCGCAATCGATCGATAGGGCGCAACGGGGAATATCTCGGTCTGTCGCCCCCAAGCCAGACACCACGGGGCACACCGATAGATTCCGGCTTTTTGAAGGCGCTACATTGATAGTTTCAAGCCATTCAATCCATCGCGAGATTTCATCGAGGTTTGGCGAGAGTTCGGTCAGATCATCGCCCGACGCAGTGTCGCCGATACCCATTCACTGACCACCACCGTGCCCAGAATCAGCAGCAGGATCATCGTGACCTGCGGCCACGCCAGCACGTTGATCGATGACTGCAGCTGAAGACCGATGCCGCCCGCCCCGACGAGGCCGAGAATGGTGCTCTCGCGAATATTGATATCCCATCGAAATACGCCGATCGCGATGAAGGCGGGCACGATCTGCGGGACGATCGCATAGTCCAGCACCTGAGCCGGACGGGCACCGGTCGCGCTGATCGCCTCGCCCGGCTTCGGGTCGATCTCCTCGATCGCCTCGTAGAGCAGCTTGCCGATGAAGCCGATCGAGCGCAGCGCGATCGCGACGATGCCCGCCAATAGACCCGGTCCGATGATCGCCACCAGCAGCAGCGCCCAGATCAGCGAATTGATCGAACGCGAGGCGACGATCACGAACAGCGCCGCGGGACGTAGAAATCGCGCCGACGGCGTGGTGTTGCGAGCGGCCAGGAACGCCACGGGAATGGCCATGGCGATACCGCCAAGCGTTCCCAGCGTGGCGATGTTGATCGTGTCCCATAGTGGTGCCATCAGCGCCGGTAGATAGGACCAGCGCGGCGGCACCATGCGACTGCCGATATCGGCAGCCTGCCTCGGCGCATCGCTGACGAAGGCCCAGATGGTATTCTCGGTCATCAGCTGCCAACAGAAGACGAACAGCGCTACCAGCGCCAGCCAGGCAAACCATCGCGTTAGCCGTCTGGCCGCCGACGCCGGCCGCCAGACCTCGCGATAGTGGCCGATATCAGTCATTGCAGATATTTCCTTAGCATGCCGGAGGCGTACTCCGAGACCAGTACGATGGCGATGATCAGCAGTAGAATCGCCCCGGCGCTGTCATAATCGTAGCGGTCGATGGCCGTGTTGAGCGTGGCGCCGATGCCCCCTGCGCCGACAATGCCGATCACCGAGCTCTCGCGGAAATTGATATCGAGGCGATAGAGCGACAGCCCGATCAACCGCGGCATGACCTGCGGGCGTACCGCATAATCGATGAACTGCCACCAGGAAGCGCCGGTCGCGCGGATCGCTTCCGCCTGGCGTGCATCGATCTCCTCGATATCGTCGGCCAGCAGCTTGGCAAGAAAGCCGATGGTCGCGAACGAAAGCGTCAGAAAGCCGGCAAAGGGGCCGAAGCCGAACATGGCGACCAGGAAGATCGCGATGATGATCTCCTGCAGCGCACGGCTGACCGCGATGATCGCGCGACAGAGGAGGTAGACCGGCGCCGGCGTCAGGTTGCGCGCCGCACCGATACCGATCGGTACCGAGATCAGAATGCCGATGACCGTGGCTGTCAGGGTCATGGTCAGGCTCTCGATCAGCCCCTGACGGATATCGCTCCAGCGCGTGACGAAATCCGGCTGCAGAAAGCCGCTCACAAAGCGCTGTCCGCGCTCGAGCCCGCTCAGCACGCGCGCGATGTCGACCTCCACGCTGCCCGCCGCCAGCACCAGATAGAGCAGCACGCCGAACCATAGCCCCCAGCGCCAGCCGCGATGCTTGACGAGCCGCGGGGGCCGCCGCCAAGTCGATGGATACGCGGTCTCGCTCATGCCTCGGCCCCGGACAGCCGCTGCGACGGCTCAGCGTCGTCCTGCTCGTCGTGCTCGCGACGCATGGCCTGCCAGTCGTCCGCGCCGTAGATCGTCGACAGGGTCGTTTCCTCCAGCTGCGCCGGCGCGCCATCGAACACGATCTCGCCGTCGCGCAACCCGATCACCCGCTGCACGAACTGTCGGGCCAGCGGCACGTCATGGATATTGACGATGGCCGGCAGCCGGCGCTCGGCGCAGATCTCGGTCAATAGCCGCATGATCTGACGACTGGTCTTCGGATCGAGGCTCGCCGTCGGCTCGTCTACCAGCAGCAAGTCGGGCTCCTGCGCCAGCGCCCGAGCGATACCGACACGCTGACGCTGGCCGCCGGAGAGCGCGTCGGCGCGCTTGTCCGCGTGCTGAAGCAGACCGACGCGATCCAGCAGCGCATAGGCCCGGCGAACATCCTCGGGGGGAAAGCGACGTAGCCAGCTACGCCAGAACGGCACGTAGCCCAGACGTCCGGAGAGCACGTTCTCCATGACGGTGAGCCGCTCCACCAGCGCGTACTCCTGAAAGATCATGCCGATTCGCCGGCGCTGGCGACGCAGCGCCCGCTGGCCGAGGCGGGTCAGATCGATCTCGCCCAGCATCACGCTTCCCTCGCTTGGCACGACCAGGCGGTTGATGCAGCGGATCAGCGTCGATTTGCCGGCGCCTGAAGGGCCGATCAGCCCCACGATTTGGCCCCGCGGTACGCGAAACGAGACCGACGACAGTGCAACGTCACCGGTACGGTAGGCCTTGGACAGGCCCTCGATCTTGAGCATCTGGTCTCTCACTCCGGCGCTCGCGCCTCCTCATGGCCCCCCCGTGCGCGATCACGCCCGCACGCTCAGATTGGTGTGCCACGAAAAGACAAGCGGATGACGGTAATGACGTCCGCTCGCGAGCGGTTGTAGTTGTCATGTCCGGCGGTGTGTGCGGCCTCCGCCGCGCTGAAGTCAAAGCGCTGAAGCCAGGGCCCTGGGGCAGAGCGCCGAAACCAGCGCATCGAGATCAGGGCTTCGGAGCCGCGTCACCGCGCGTTATTCAATCGCACGAGTAGCGAACGCCGTTGGCGTCGTCGATGGTACGAATGACCTGCCAGTCGTCCTTGAAATGGATCTCGATGAACTGGCTCTCGCCGCCGTTGCCGAACTCCCGCTCGAGACCGGAACCGTCCCAGTCGAAGGTGAAGAAGGCCTCACGGATCTTCTCCTGCAGCTCGGGCTTCAAGTTGTAGACCGTACCGTAGCCGGTGGTCGGAAAGGTCTGCGAGCGGTAGATCGAGTCGACCTGATCCGCCTCGATGACGCCGCGGTCGATCATCCGCGTCATGACCGAATTAGCGACCGCCGCGGCGGGATAATCCTGATGGGCGACGCCCAGAATCGAGGTATCGTGCGCACCGGAAAAAACCGGCTCGTAATCCGCCCCCGCCTGCATGTCGAACTCCGACTTCAGGATCGCCGACGGCGCCTTGTAGCCGGAGTTGGAAGTTTCGGAGGTGAACGCCAGTTCCTTGCCCTCGAGATCCTCGACCGACTCGATGCCGGAGCCCGGGTAGGTGATGATCTCCATTTCGTAACCGAACGAACCATCGTCCGCCGCCATCATGGCGAAGGGTCGAAACCCGGCACAGGCCACGGCCAGCGGATTGGAGCCCGTATTGAAACCGGCCACATGCAGGCGACCGGCTCGCATCGCTTCGATCTGCGCCGCGTTCGACTGCACCGGGAAGAACTGCACCTGCTTGCCGGTCACCTCGGCCATGTGATCGAGAAAGCCCGACCAGACATCGGCATAGACCGCAGGATCCTCGACTGGCGTATAGGAAAAAATCAGCGTATCGGGGTCGATCCACTGCGATTCATCGCTGGGAATATCGGCGACCAGATCGCCGTCGCTGTCGCGGTAGCGTTCGCTGAGCGTGAAGTCGGCAAAGGCAGGCAGCGCGAGCGAGGCGCCAAGTAACCCCGTCAGGAGAGAAGTCTTCAATGTCATGGTGTTGTCGTCCGGTCTGGTTCCCTGATGTACCGGGAACGCTACCGCGACGACGATGACAGTTTGACGACAGACCAAAGAGATCCATCGGCAGTACCCATGGTTGCCGGCCTGGTGCCGGCCCCATCGGTTTAGCCGCTGATAACCAGGGATGGTAGGGAGGACTCGCGCCGCAATTGTCGCCGACTCAGACTTACCTAGAGATCGAGACGGAACCGGTAGCGATCGGCGCGGTAGGTCACGACGGCATACTCGATCGGCAGTTCGCGCCGATCTCGAGCAACGCGACTGGCGACCAGCACAGGCGCCTGGGCATCGATGTCGAGCAGCTCGGCCAGTGTCTCTTCTGAGCGCTTGGCTTCGATGTACTCCACACCACCGATGATCTCGATACCGAGATGATCGGCAATCCATTCGTAAAGCGACCCTCGGCTCAGGAAATCCGCTTCCGGCGGCGCCGTCTGATGCATGACGTCCGAGCGAATCCAGGAGCGAGAGTGTCCGATGATGCGGTCGTTGGCCATCAAAATGCGCTCGGAAAGAAAGACCCGGTCATGAGAAGCGATGCCGAGCGCCAGGGCGACCTCTTCCGAGGCCTGACGAAAGCCACAGGACAACACCCGGAAGGATGGCGTCAGGCCGCGCTGAAGCATGTCCTCGGAAAATCCCGAGAGCCGAGTCAGGGGCTGCTCCACGCGCAGATCCGCAACGACCGTTCCCGAACCGGGGCGGCGTGTCACCAACCCTTCCGATACCAGCTGGTTGAGCGCATTTCGCGAAGTCGTGCGACTCACGCCGAAGACCTCGTTGATCACCGACTCCGTGGGCAGGAAGTCGCCCGGCGAGAATTCACCATCGCGGATCGCGTCTCGCAGCCATTCCGCGATCTGCTTCCAGCGCGGCCCGGCATGGTCCTTAAGCACTCGCGCGCGCCACCCCTCTGTCTTGTCGCCTGTCACACGCCCTCCCGTTCCCGGTTCACGATGATCCTTCTGATCCCGCTCTTGTCCTGTTCTTGGTCGCCTACTATCGGTCGCCTACTCCCGATCGCCTCCGCGTTTTCGCTCACGGAGGCCAAGCTGGCGCTTGACAGTCTAACGATCGGGCGCCTAATTTGTAATTACAAATTAATGCCAAAAACAATACATATTGACCTTATCCATGACCCGAATCCTCGTCATCGGCGACATCAGCCTGGACCTCACGCTGACCACGCCCCACGTGCCTGCCCCCGACGAAAAAGTCGTCTGCCACGACCTCAAGGAGGGGCTGGGCGGCGTTGCCGCCAATACCGCAATCGCCGCGGCCCGTGCCGGCGTCGACGTCGTCTTCGCCGGCTGTCTCGGCGATGACGACGCGTCGCGCGCCGCGCGTCACGCCCTGCAGGACGCTCCGCTCGAGTTACGCCTGAGCGTGCGGTCTGGTGCATTGTGCCGCGCCGTCACGATGGTCGAACCCGCTGGCGAAAAGCGCCTGCTGCTATACCCAGGCCTCTCGATCTACCCCCCTCGCGACGCGATCGAGGCACTGGATCTCGACGACATCGATCACCTGCATACCGCGATCTACGGTGATGCCGGCTTTCGACTGATCGAGCGCGCGCGAGACCGTGGCATTACGTGGTCGCTCGATCTGGAGCCAGCAACGTTCCCCGACGGCATCACGCAGCTGGCCTGCGTGATCGAGGGCGCCGAGTACGTGCTGGTCAACGACCGCGCCGCCGAGGCCATCGGCCCCGACGCCGTGGGCAGCCTGGTCGATATGGGCGCTCGGCATGTCATCCGTACGATGGGCGCCAAGGGTGCGAGCCTGCACGACGCTGGCAAACGCCAGATCGCGCACGTCGCCACGCCCGAGGGACTCCCGATCGTCGATACCACCGGCGCCGGCGACTGTCTGGCCGGCTGGCTACTACGGTCCCGACAAGCCGGGCACACGCTCGAGACAGCGCTCACCGACGCCGTCATGGCCGCCACCCGCGCCTGCGGCCGACTCGGCACGCAGGACGCCTTCCCCTACCACCCCTCCGTCCAACAAGAGATCACAACGTGACGACTACGCCTCCCGTGAATTCTACGCCCCGCGTGACCACTACACCTCCTCGCGTCATGCCGTCCAAGACCAATGTGCTGGAAAAGCTGTTCCCACGTCCCAAGCCGATCATAGGCGTGATTCACCTCGCGGCACTGCCGGGCGCACCGCGCTACGACGGCACACCGGTGCGCGAGATCTATCGTGCGGCCGTGCAGGACGCCCTGACGCTCGCCAACGGCGGCGTCGATGGCATCATGATCGAAAACGCCGGCGACATGCCGTTTTCCCGCCCGGAGGATATCGGCTACGAGACCGTCGCCTGCCTGACGGCTGCCTGCGAGGCGGTGATAAACGCGGTCGACACGCCAATCGGCATTACCTGCGTGGCCAACGGGGCCCTGCCGGGCATGGCCATCGCCAAGGCCGTCGGCGCCAAGTGGGTGCGTGTCAATCAGTGGGCCAATGCCTACGTCGCCAATGAGGGGCTGCTCAACGGCGATGCCGCCCGTGCCCTGCGCTACCGGTCCAACATTCAGGCCAAGGACGTCGCCGTGCTGGCGGACGTCCACGTCAAGTTCGGCGCCCACGCCATCACCGCCGACCGCTCGATTCCGGAGCAGGCCACAGATGCCGAATGGTTCGATGCCGATGCGCTGATTGCCACCGGCACCCGCACCGGTTCGCCGACCCAACCCGACGAGGTCAACGATGTCAGATCCGGCACCCACCTGCCGGTAATCGTAGGCTCCGGGCTGTCGCCGGAGCAGGTGCCGTCGCTGATGGCCGTCGCCGACGGCGCCATCGTCGGCCAGTGGCTCAAGCACGATGCCTGCTGGTGGAATCCCGTCGACCCGGCACGCGTTGACCGCCTGATGACAGCGATGGAGAAGGTGCGCGGCTGATGGACAATCTCACTGGCGATACCCAGGTCTTCCAGAGCGACGATGCGGCCGCCGGGCGCGCCTGTGTCGTGTTCACCGCCCAGCGCCAGGACGTTCTGCCGGGCGTCTACGAGGCATGTCACCGCGATGCCATTCTCGAGGTGCTGGCGTCCCTGGAGCAGGAAGGCTGGGTGCTCTCCCAGCGCCGGCTCTTCGACGGCGCGGCCCCCGAGGCCGCCGTGGCGCTGGATACCGGCTTCACCCATTCGCACGACATCGCCGGCATCTTCGAGGCGCCGAACCTCGATGCTGCGCTGGAGGGCACGATACGTCTCGAGCAAGCCGGTTGGGCACGACGCTTCGCGACGGAGTGGATGATCGGGCTGCGCGAGTTCGCCCCGATCATGGGCAAGGGCGAGCATCACGACCATGGCTGGGCGTTCATCGCGCTATGGGAATGGAACGATCCGTGGTGCGAAGCGACGCCCGCCGAGCGCGATGCCTACGACCTGGAGTGCGACGAGGCCTTCCAGGGGGACCTGGATCACTCGGTCAATATCACCGGTCGCTCGCGGCTCGATGTCGGCCACCACTGGCATCACATCGGCTATTGGGAAATTCCGGACCCGGATACCGCCGATAGTGCCATCCGCGGCCATGAACGGGTCGCCGATTTCAAGTTCACCACTTCACGTCACATCGTCGGCAGGGTCCGCCCCCTGTCGCAGCTGATTCAACCTGCCTGAGGCGTCGTTACGGCCATGACAAGCACAAGCAACGATACGCTCCGCGATAGCACCGATTCCGCCCGTCATCTCTGGATGCACTATGCCCGCCCGAGACCGCACTGGTACACGCTCGACGAGACACGTCAGAAAGGCCTGAACGTCACCTGGCATGAGATCCGATCCCAGGCGAAGCAGCAGGGCGCGGTGTTCCAGGGGCGCTTCCATATCCGCGGCCAGCATGACTTCGAAACCGTCGATATCTGGCGTTTCCCTTCCAGCCAGCACGCCTACGACCACTGGCAAGCCCTGGTCAATGCCGGCTACAGCGAGTACTTCGCGTTCTCCAACAGTCTGGGGCTCGACACCGGGGAGACTGCCTGATGACCACGCCACTGCTGGAAGCGACCGATATCCATCGTACCTTCGGGCACGTGCAAGCCCTGCGTGGTGCCAACTTCAGCGTCATGCCAAATGAAATCGTCGCGTTGATCGGCGACAACGGCGCGGGCAAGTCCACGCTGGTCAAGATTCTCTCCGGCGCCGACAGGCCGGATACCGGCAGCATCCGGGTGGCGGGCGAAACGATGCACTTCGGTTCGCCGTATGACGCCCAGCAGGCGGGCATCGCCACGGTCTTCCAGGATCTGGCGCTGGCGCCTGATCTGCCGCCGGCCGAGAACCTGTTTCTCGGCCGCGAGCTGGTGCGTCCCGGCTTCGCCGGGCGTCTGGGATTTCTCGATCGCCGCGCCATGCGCGAGCGTGCCGCCGAGCAGTTCCAGCGTCTCGGCGTGCATCTCAAGTCCGACCGCGTGGCCATCGAGACCCTCTCCGGCGGCCAGCGCCAATCGGTGGCGATCGCCCGCGCCGCCATGTGGGCGCAGCGGGTGATCATTCTCGATGAGCCGACGGCGGCGCTGGGCGTGGTGCAGACCCAGCGCGTGCTCGACCTCGCCAAGCGGGTCCGGGATCAAGGCATCTCGGTGGTCCTGATCAGTCACAACATGCCGCAAGTGCTCGATGTTGCCGACCGAGTGCAGGTACTGCGTCTCGGGCAGACGGTCGCCAACCTCGATGCCTCGAGCGCCAGCGTCGATGACCTGGTGCGCGAGATGACCAGCGGTACAGCGGAGGAAGCAGCATGACGACAACCACGGCCGAGGCGCCCACCCGGCGCGATACCGGCGATCTCTTGTTCCGGACCTTGACCGGCGGCTGGATTTTCCTGCTGCTGATCGTGCTGCTGTCGATCTTTCTGGTGCTGCGGCCCGAGCAGTTCGGTTCCGCCTACAACGTCCAGCAGCTCACCATCAACGCTGCGATCTTCCTCGTGCTGGCGGTCGGTCAAACCTACGTCATCATCTCCGCCGGCATCGATCTCTCGGTGGGCTCGGTGCTGGTCTTCTCGTCGGTGGTCTCGTCCAAGCTGATGCTCTACCTGGCTGGCGATGGTGGCACCAGCTTCGGCACCACGGACGCCGGCTGGGGCATCATCCTCGTGGGCGTGGCCGCGGCCGTGCTGGCCGGCATGGCCTGGGGACTGCTCAATGGCTTCCTGATCGCAGTGGCCAGGATTCCGGCGCTGATCGTGACCCTCGGCACCATGGGCATGGCACTCGGCGGGGCGCAGATCCTGTCCGACGGCGTCGACGTGCGCGCCATGCCGGAACGTCTGGTCAACGATATCGGAGCCGGCAGCATCGCGGGGATTCCGGTGCTGGTGCTGATCGCCGCTCTCTGCGTGGTGGTGGCCGGAATCGTGCTGCACAAGACCCGCTATGGCCTCCAGGTATTCGCCGTCGGCTCACACATCGAGGCGGCCCGGCGCAGCGGTATCGCGGTCAATCGCCGGCTGATCTCGGTCTATGCCCTCTCCGGCGCGATGGCTGGCATTGCCGCAGTGATGGCGAATGCGCGTTTCGGCACCACCACGATCAACGGCCATGTGATGGACAACCTGACCACCATCTCCGCGGTGGTGCTCGGCGGAACCAGCCTGTTCGGCGGCGCCGGCAGCGTGTTCGGCACCGTGGTCGGCGTATTTATCCCGATCATTCTGCTCAATGGCTTCGTGATCATGGGGATCCCGCCGTTCTGGCAGACGGTTGCCATGGGCGCGGTGCTGATCCTCGCGGTCTGGGTCGATCAACTGAAACGTCGTCTGCGCAAGCGCGGCTAGTCGGCCGCGGAAATCGTACCGATCGCAACAACAACAAAGGAGTCACACCATGAAATGGTCTCAATCCCGATGGGTACTCGGCCTGATCCTCGTGAGCTTGAGCCTGTCATCCGTTCAGGCGCAGGAGAAAGGTCGCGTGTCGCTGGTGCTCGGCACCAAGGGCAGCCCCTTCTATCAGTCCCTGCAGTGCGGGGCCATGGCGCGCGCCGATGAGCTGGGGCTCGATCTGAGCGTCTCCGCCCCCAACCGCTTTGCCGCCGACAGTCAGATACCGGTGATCAACGCCGTAGCCGCCACCCAGCCCGACGTCGCCGTCATCGTGCCGACCGACATGCAGGCGCTGGTCATGCCCGTGCGTCAATTGGCACAGCGCGGCAGCCAGATCATCACCGTCGATCAGACGCTGGCCGATACCTCGCTCGTCGAGACGCAGATCCTGACCGACAACGAGGAAGGCGGGCGCATGGCGGCGAGGCAAATGGCCGAGCTTCTCGCGGACGGCGGCAAGGTGCTGGTGATCACGCAGCCGCCGGGCTCCATCGCGCAGGATGCCCGAACCCAAGGATTCGAAGCGCAGCTCGGCACCCAGGCGGGCTTCGACTATCTTGGCGCCCAATACCAGGCCAACGATCCGCAGAAGGCCGCCGAAATCGTGACCTCGACGCTGTCGGCGCATCCGGATCTGGCCGGCATCTTCGCCACCAACGATCAGGGCGCGATCGGCGCGGTCACCGGCCTGCGTCAAGCCGGCGCCCTCGGCAGGGTCAAGATGATCGCCTACGATGCAGCCTCGGCGGAGGTGGCGGCCTTGAAGAACGGCGCCATCGACGCGCTGATCGCGCAGGACCCGGCTCAGGAAGGCCGCGTGGCCATGGACTCTGCCGCCGCGTTGATCAACGGTGAGACCTTGCCGGCCACGACGCTGACCGACATCGTGGTCTTGACGGCCGACGATCCGGCGCAAGCCGATCAATACGAATACCAGGCCGATTGCCTGTAGGGCGCGTTCGGGGAACCGGCGAGCGTCCTCGACGTTCGCCGGTCGGCCACCGGCTCAGCCGCGGAAGCGCCCGGCGCCGAACGCGTCGAGCTCGGGCGAGGCCTGACCGCTTGCCAGCCACTGGCCCAGCGACTCGCCCAAGGCACTGGCGAACTTGAAGCCATGGCCGGAGAAGCCGCCGGCGACGATCAGACCGGGTAGCGGCTCATCGATCAGGAAGTGTTCGTCCGGCGTGCGGATGTACTGACACACCGCGCCCTGTTTGAGCTTGCCGACACCCGGCAGATAGCGATCGATGACCTGCTGCAGCTCGGGCAGATCGTCAGGATGCTCGCCGAAGGCCTGCATCTGCTCGCCCGGCGCTAACGGCTGGCCGCTATCGTGACGTCCCATCTTGAAACCGGCACCGTCGATATCGGGAAACCCGTAATAGATGCCCAGTTCGTCGTCGGTAAGACTGAAGCCGGCGAAACGCTCGGGCGCGTAGCGCGCGTCCGCCTTGAACCAGGCGAAGGTCTTGCGCACGCGGGTCAGTGGCAGATCGATACCCAGCGGTGCCACCAGCGGCGCCAGATGCTGACCCGCCGAGAGCAGCAGCCGCTCGGCACTGAAGCGGCGACCGTCGGCACAGCGCACCTCGTAGCCACCCCCGGCCCGCGCGTCGATCGCCACGACAGGCGCCCGGGCGGTAAGCGTGACATTGGCACTTGCCGCCACGCGCTCGCGCCAGCAGTCGAGAATGCGCTCTACCCGCAGCACGCCCGCCACGCGCTCGAAGGCCACACTGGTCGCTCCGTCCAGCTGCCAACCGGGCCAGCGCAGCGAGGCAGCCGTCCCATCTAGCACCTCCAGCGCCAGCGCATGAGTCTTCGCGCTTGCCGCCACCTGACGCACGAAGGGCGCCGCGGCCGGCCCGATATTGGTGATACCCGTCGGCAGAAACAGTGACTCACCCGTCGCCGTCTCCAGCGCGCGCCAGCGCTCGAGCGCACGCACGGCAAGCGGTACATAGCCCGCGCCTTCGCCATAGGCGAGACGGATCAGACGTGTCTCGCCGTGATGCGCCCCCTGGTCGTGCGGTGGGCTGTGTGCATCCAGCACGCGAACGGCAGCAGCGCCGCTCTCGGCCAGCCAGTCGGCGGCGGCCAGCCCCATGCTGCCACCGCCGATGATGAGAATATCGGAATGATTCGAGTGCATCTCTCTTCGCTTCTGCAAGTCGATACCGCCGGAGGGCGACGCATCGCTGTCGGTCGGCGCCATTATCACGGGTTCGCGGCCGACAATGCCAACTCGGCCGAGTCGCCGACCCGCATGGCAGGTGCCAGCCATGCCCCGTTCTCGACTTACCGGCCATGAGCGCTATCGTTATCCGCGATGACCGTCCCCTTTCAACGCAACGACCCGGCACGAGGCCGGGTCGTCAGTCGCGAGAAGCGCTCGCGGGCGAAGTGATCGCCGCGCCGATCAGCCGCCGATCTTGTCCTGCGTCCGGGTCTCGAAGTCGCTGGCATCATGCCGCTCGTGGAGCTGCGTTTCCGGCTCGCCGAACACCCGGTTGACCATGCGGCCACGCTGCACTGCCGGGCGCGCGTCGATCTCCTTGGCCCAGCGCTGCACGTTTTGGTAACTCTCGACATCGAGGAATTCCGCCGCCTCGTACAGCCGGCCCAGCGCGAGCTGGCCATACCAGGACCAGGTCGCGATATCGGCGATGGTGTAGTCGTCGCCGGCCAGATAACGCGATTCGGCCAGGCGTCGATCAAGCACGTCGAGCTGACGCTTGGCTTCCATGGTGAAGCGGTCGATGGCGTACTCGATCTTGACCGGCGCATAGGCGTAGAAATGACCGAATCCGCCGCCCAGATAGGGCGCGCTGCCCATCTGCCAGAACAGCCAGTTCAGGGTCTCGACGCGTGTCACCGGGTCGCTCGGCAGGAAGGCACCGAACTTCTCGGCCAGATGGAGCAGAATCGAGCCCGACTCGAACACTCGAATCGGCTGGTCGCCGCTGTAGTCCATCAGAGCCGGAATCTTGGAGTTCGGATTGACCTCGACGAAACCGCTGCCGAACTGATCGCCGTCGCCGATCTTGATCAACCAGGCGTCGTATTCGGCGTCCTTGCCCAGCGCCAGCAGCTCTTCGAACATGACGCCGATCTTGACGCCATTGGGCGTGGCCAGCGAATAGAGCTGGAACGGATGCTTGCCGACCGGCAACTCCTTGTCGTGCGTAGGCCCTGCCACCGGGCGATTGATGCTGGCGAACTTGCCGCCGCTTTCCTTCGGTTCCCAGACCTTCGGGGGCGTGTAGTCGCTCATGATCGATTTTCTCCTTGGCTTGGAAGATGTCTCGCATGACAAGCAAAGTCACGTGATAGAAGAGACCTGGGGGTGAAAGATAGCGTGTTAAAGGTTGATCGGCGAGGCAAGACCAGGGAATTTCGGCCGTCGATCTCACGCTCGGCGGCCACACGATCATCGCCTATGCTGAACTAGGCGCGGCGGGTCAGGACCCTGCCGCTCACTCGTGACGTCGCTATCGAGAGGCAAGCCCATGGCGGATCGCATGCTCGTGCTCTACGGCTCCTACCGCACGGATCGCGCCGGGATCCGACTCGCCGACTACGCCGTTCGTACGCTGCAGGCACGCGGCTGCGACGCCGAGCTGATCGATGCCAAGACAATCGACCTGCCCATGCTGGATCGCATGTTCAAGGAGTACGACGAGGGCACGGCGCCCGCTGCGATGAAAGCGCTAGCGAAGAAGATTCGCGAAGCCGATGGCTTCGTCTTCGTGGTCGGCGAGTACAACCGTGGCGTTCAGCCCGGTTTGAAGAATCTCACCGACCACTTTCTCGAAGAGTGGTACTGGCGCCCGGCCGGCATCGTCAGCTATTCGGCAGGACGCCTGGGCGGCGCGCTCGCCGCAGAAGCCTGGCACGCCACGCTCTCCGAGATGGGCATGGTCGTCGTCTCCAGCCGGGTCAGCGTCGGCCAGATCACGCGGACGCTGGATGAAAGCGGCAAGCCTCTCGGCGATGGTGGCGCGTCGCTGGAACGCGCATTCTCGCGCTTCGCGGACGACCTGTCCTGGTGGGTCGAAGCCGGCAAGCGCCAACGCGCCCACCGCCAGCCACCGTTCTGACGAGGTCAGTTTCGAGAATAAGCGACGTGCCGATAGGCACCGGCTCCTACCGATATTCGATACCGATACCTGGCCCCTCGAGCGGGTCAATTGACAGAAGGCATCAGCACCCTTGAATTTGCACGACTCTTGCCGTTCGCGCGCCCGATGCGTTAATCCACACCAACCCGATATCGCTGCATGAGCGACAGACGACTCTTCCGCTCGCTGCAGGTCTACAACTTCCGACTCTGGGCAGCCGGTTCCCTGGTCTCCAATATCGGGACATGGATGCAGCGCGTTGCCCAGGACTGGCTGGTGCTGACGGTGCTTACCGAGCATAACGCCAGCGCGGTCGGACTCACCATGGCGTTGCAGTTCGGGCCGCAGCTTCTGCTGCTGCCACTGACCGGCTGGGCCGTCGATCGCTTCGATCGGCGACGCCTGGTCATGCTCTCCCAGGCACTGCTCGGGCTGCTCGCCCTTGGGTTGGGTCTTGTCACCGTCACCGGCGCGGTCACGCTCTGGCAGGTCTATCTTTTCGCACTGGGACTCGGCTGCGTGACGGCCTTCGATGCCCCGGCCCGACAGACCTTCGTCAACGACCTGGTCGGTGAGAAGCTGCTAACCAACGCGGTGGCGCTCAACTCCACCTCATTCAACAGCGCGCGCATGGTGGGGCCGGCGGTGGCAGGCCTGCTGATCGCCGCCGTCGGTACCGGCTGGGTCTTTCTGCTCAACGCCCTCTCCTTTGCCGGCGTACTCGCGTCACTGTGCCTGCTGCGCCGAGGCGAGCTATATCCAGCGACTCGCGCCAGCGGCAAGGCTGGCGGTATTCGCGAGGGATTTCGCTACGTCTGGCGGCGTCCGGATCTGAAGACCCTGCTGGTCATGCTGTTTCTGATCGGGACGTTCGGCTTCAATTTTCCGATCTACATCTCGACCATGTCGGTCGGCGTCTTTCACGGCGAGGCCGGCCAGTACGGTTTGCTCACCTCGAGCCTGGCGATCGGCTCGGTGAGCGGTTCGCTGCTGGCGGCTCGTCGCGAGCAGCCGGCGATGCGCCTGATGTGCCTCTCCGCGCTGGCCTTCGGCGGGTTGTGCATCTGCGCAGCGCTGGCGCCCAGTGCATGGCTCTTCGCCGCGACACTGGCACTGATCGGCCTTGCCGCGCTCACGTTCATGACCGCTTCCAATGCCCTGATGCAACTATCCACGGCACCGGCGATGCGCGGCCGCGTGATGGCGCTGCGCATCGCGGTGACCATGGGCGGTACGCCTTTCGGCGCCCCGATCGTCGGCGCGGTCGCCGATCATGCCGGCCCCCGCTGGGCGATGGCCGTTGCAGCTGCCGCCGGCCTTGCCGCTGCGCTGGTCGGCAGCGCTTACCTGCGCAAGACACGCCACACAACCGACAACCCGCCGAGCGCACGAACAACGACCGAGCAGGCCATGGACGCTTCCTGCCGACATGCAACGGCTGGCACTCAGTCACAACGGGAAGCCGACTGCACGAAGTCGTAGGCCACCACGCCGTAACGCCTGCAAGGTCCAGGGCGGTCTTCGAGACAACCGCGTCATCATATCGGTGGCTCGTCCACCTTCAGGCCATGCCGCCGTTGACGCGCAGGATCTGGCCATGAACCCAGCGCCCCTGCGGACCCGCCAGGAACGAGACCACACCGGCGATCTCGTCGGGCTCACCGATCCGCTCGAATGGCGACATCGACGCAATGTTGGCGACCAGCTCGTCGCTCTTGCCTTCGTAGAAAAGCTCGGTGCCGACCGGCCCGGGCGCGACCGCGTTGACGTTGATCTCACGACCACGCAGCTCGTTGGCGAGCACCTTGACCAGCCCTTCGACACCCGCCTTGCTGGCGATATAGGCGCCGTATCCGGGAAAAGACTTGCCGAGTACCGAGGAGGAAAAGGCGATGATCCGCCCCCCGGCCTCGAGGACTTCCGCCGCCTTGGCCATCACCAGCCAGCTCCCGCGCAGGTTGGTGGTCAGAGTACGATCCAGAATGTCGACGTTGTCGATCGTCATGTTCGCCATCTGCATCATGCCGGCATTGTTGACCACCACGTCGACGCGCCCGAATATCTCCTGCGTCCGGGCGAAGAGCCGTTCAACGGCCCCGGTATCGGCAATATCGGCCTGAACCGCCAGTGCACGACCGCCCTTGCCCTCGATCTCGCCAACCACCTGCTCGGCCAATGCGGCATTGCCGGCGTAGTTGACCACGACCGCGAAGCCGTCGGCGGCCAGCGTCGAGGCGATCGCGCGGCCAATACCGCGGGAAGCGCCGGTAACGATGGCGACCTTTCCCGCTCCGTCATGCTGTGTCGTATCCGTCATTCGATGTCTCCTGGGGGATGAGCGCCTTCAACGATAGGCAGTATTGGCGTTTCTTCCGGGCGAATAAATTGGCTAGTCTGAGAACACTATTCAGCCTGAGAAAACAATCACGATGGATCGTTTCGATGCCATGATTCTCTTCGTGCGAATCGTGGAGAGCGGGAGTTTCACACGAGCGGCCAATGCGCTGGAGATCCCGCGCGCCACGGCAACCCTGGCGATTCAACAACTGGAAGCCCGGCTGGACGTCCGCCTGCTGGCACGCACCACGCGTCAGGTGCGACCGACGCCTGAGGGTGAGGCGTTCTTCGAACGCTGTGTACAGCTGCTCGGCGATCTAGAGGAGGCGGAAGCGATTCTGAAGCCGGTCGCCGACAATCCGCGCGGGGTGCTGCGAGTCGAAATGCACGGTACCCATGCCAGTCGGCTGCTGCTGCCGAATCTGAACGCGTTTCATGCCCGCTACCCGGCGCTCGATGTCGTCGTCACCACCGGCGACCGGCAGGTCGATCTGATCGGCGAGGGCGTGGACTGCGCCGTGCGTAGCGGCGCCCCCCGGGACTCGACGCTGGTGGCCCGGCACCTCGCCACGCTCGAGCAGGTCATCTGCGCCAGCCCCGCCTATCTCGAGCGCATGGGAACACCGCAATCGCCGGACGAGCTGGTTCAGCATCACGGCATTCGCTTCGTATCCGGCCACCACCCGCCGGATACCACGCTGGATCTGGTCATCGACGGCGAACCACGAGGCTTCGACACGCTCGGCTGGCTGACCGTCAACGATGCCGAAAGCTACGTCGCCGCAGCACTGCAGGGTTTCGGACTGATTCAGATACCGCGTTTTCGGCTGGAAAACGAGCTCGCCGAGGGGCGACTCGTCACACTACTCGATGCCTGGGAAAAGCCCGCCATGCCAGTCAACGTGGTCTATCCGCAACGCCGGCATCTCTCGCCCAGGGTACGCGTCTTCGTCGATTGGCTGACGACGCTCTATGCCGAGCGATTCGGGCCGTAAGCGAATGACCCCACCCACATGACAGCCGCCGAACGGCGACCGTGCCGACGGGGCAGGCTCTCGCCGTCTCAGGCGAGGATTTCCAGCGGGGCAAACTCGGTCGACTCGACGGCGTCCTTGTTGGCCTCCAGATAGGCCAGGATATGGGGGGCGGTGCAGTGACGGTCGAAGGCTTCGCGATCCTCCCAGATTTCCATGCAGACGAACCGACCGCGGTCTTCGAGATCACGGTGCATTTCGTAGCGGATATTGCCCGGCTCCTCGCGTACCGACTTCACAAGTTCGACCAGCGCCTCACGAACCCGTTCCTCGTAACCCGGCTTGGCGGTGGTAATGGCAACACAGGATACTTTCGACATGATGACACTCCTCGATGACTCCTCCCTGCCGCGGAGTCCTGGGCGAATGAGATAGCACAGGGACGTCAGGGCCTACCGGACCCATCAATGCGTCACGTCTCGCAGAACAACCGCTCGAAGCGAGCGAAACGGTAGGTCCAGTCCGGACCGTCGCCGGAGCCGTAGGCGAGCTGCGCGGTCAATAGCGCAAACGGCTCGGTATAGCGGGCGACCGGCAGCGGGCCAGCGTCTACCGGTTCGAAGCCGATCGCGGCGATCATCTCGGCGGCGGCGCGCTTGGCGCGAGGGTCATCGCCACAGTAGACACAGCTCGGCTTCAACGCCTGATCGCGCGCCTCGAAGACCGGAAAGAAGCTCTCGCTCGGCGTGGTCTGAAAGGCTGCCGCCACCGCCGTGTTCGGCAGGCGTCGCGCGATCTGCTCCGCGCCGGAATCGCTGTGGCCGACCACCAGTTCGCTGTCCGCGTCGTCCAGCGGCACGCAGCAGGTCACCACGATCTTGCCGCTCAGGTCACCCGCCTGTGCGAGCACGTCGTCGAGTCGCGACCAGTGCACCGCCAGCAGGATCACGTCCGACTCGCGTACCGCCTCCGCCGGCGTCCCCGCCCGCGCCGACCCACCGCCTTCGCGCGCCAGCGCTTCGAGTTTCGCGGTGCGGCGCGAATAGCTCAGCACCACCTGGTGCCCGGCCTGCGCCAACAGCACACCGAGCTTGCCTCCCATCAATCCGACACCTAACACACCGATTTTCATGCTCGCCTCCTTATCTCGACGATGGCCACGATTCTCTGTCTGCCCCGATCCTCTGCCGGCCCCGACGCCCATGGCATCGAGACCCGAATGTCAGCGCTCCGCCGCCCGGGCCGGATCACGGGCGGTGAACAGGGTTACGACACAGGCGATGAGCGCCAGCGCCAGATAGCCGCCCAGCACCTGCGGCAGGCTCAGCACACGAGCGGCCTGCCCCGCGATCAGCGACGGAATCGCCGCGCCGCAATAGCAGGTGGTGAAGATCACCGAAAAGACGCCGGCACGTTCGCTCGGCTCGGCGTTGGCCAGCAACGCCCGGATACTGCCGGAAAGCACCATGCCCTGAGCCACCCCCGCACAGGCACTAGCGAGCAGGAAAAGCCCGATCGTCCCCGCCGTCAGCGACGCCAGCAAACCGGCAACGCAGACGACAAAGGCGACGATGCCGAACCGCTGTGCCGCTTGCGGTGACAGGCGACCGCCAAGCGGCCCGCCCAGCGCACTCGGCGCCATGTAGGAGGAGAACACCACGGCCGCCACCAGTGCACTCGACGAACCGAGCTGGTCGGTCGACAGCGACGGACCGAAGGCCTGGAAGAAGCCACCCAGTGCCCAGGTAGCCACGAAGATGCACGCCGCCACCGGGAACAGCTTCCAGCTCGCGTGCGGCAGCGCGAAACGCGGTCGTAGCGAGGCGAGCACGCCCCGGTGTCGTGGCGAGGTCTCGCGACTGCGCCAGACCAATAGCAGGCAGAGCAGCAGGCCAACGGCGACCACCAGATACGGCAGCACCCGTGGCGCGGGCGCGTACTCGATCAGACTGCCGGAGACCAGCGCGCCGAAGGTCAAGCCGATCATGGTGCCGGTGCTGGTAACCGCCGGCGCCAGCCACGCTGGGCGCTCGGGTGCATTGTCAGTGACGAAGGCCGCCGCCGCGCTAGAAGCGAGCCCACAGGAAAAGCCCTGCAGAATACGCCCGATGATCAGCGGCGTGACGCCAGAGACCTCGAGAAAGACCCCGCAGGCGAGCACTGCCAGCAGCAGCGAGAGCGCCACCACCGGACGTCGGCCCAGCGTGTTCGACAGCCGGCCGCAGACCAGCAGCGCAGTGATCGCGCTGACGAAATAGAACACCGCCGTGAGCGACAGCGCGGCATAGCTCAGCCCTTCCGATTCGCGGTAGATGGCATAGAGCGGGATAGGCGTGGCGGAGGCGGCGAAGACCAGCATCAGGGAGAGCGCGCCCGCCCAGAAACCCATCCAGTGTGACGTGTTCGGTGTTGACGACATTGACGACCCTCGGTGTGGCGCCTGACCGGTGCAGATGAAGACATTCTTCGCATCGCGTCGACGAGATCAAGCGAGAGGCCGTGCATGCACTTATGCAAACAGCTCATTAATTGAGCGTTTGGCTATGGCGGCCGGGGTTCGTCGCACGAGATTGACCGCACGCCGGAAAGCCCCCGACTCCAGCGGCAGGGGCGCCCACGGTATTCAGCGCCGGCCCAGGCGCGGATTCAGCGTCACCAGCGACACCCCTGCAATGACGATTGCGGCGGCAATGACCTGCTCGCGAGTGATCGGCGCCCCGAGCAACAGGTAACCGAGCAGCATGGTGACCACCGGCAGCAGATTGAGCGAGGTCGCGGTATGGCTGGGGCCGACGAGCAGCAGCGCCCGGTTGTAGCAGATCAAGGCCACCAGCGACGGGCCTAGGCCGAGGTAGAGCATCGCGAGTAACGCGCTACCATCGAGCCGCCAGCACATGTCGAACCACAGGTTCTCGAGAACCGACAGCGGCAGCAGAAACAGCGCCGCCATACCGGTCATCGGCACCAGGGCGGCATAGAACGGCACCCGGCTCAACCACTGGCGCGCCGCCAGCGAGTAGATCACCCAGGCCACGATGGCCCCGGCCACCAGCGCATCACCGGCCTGCAACCGGCCGAGCGTGTCGAGAAGCGCCCCGTCGGAGACCACCCAGGCCGCCCCCACCGCCGAAAGCCCAATGCCGAACCAGCGCACCCGACCGAGTCGTTCACGAAAGCCGAGCGCCATGGCCAACGCCGTGGCGGCTGGCGTCAGACTCTCGAGTACGGCCACGTTGGTCGCTTCGCTGCTGCGCAGGGCCGAATAGAGCAGCGCACTGAACAGCGCCATGCCGTGGATCGCCATGATCGCCAGGGCGCGCCGCTCCCGCCACAGCACCTGACGCTGACGCCAGGCGGCAGGGCCGAACAGCGCGAGTACGGTAACGAAGACGACCAGCATGCGGCCGAGCGCGAGCGTCATCGGCGGCAGGCTGGCACTCGTCGACTTGCCGACCAGCAGATTGCCGCTGAACAACAGCACCACGACAGAGAGATAGCCAACGGCGCGACACGACACGAGACACCTGTTCGACAAGAAATAACGAGACGGCGGCGGCCTGACGGGCCGACGCCGTCGATCCGGCAGCCACGGTAGTCGAAGGCGGCGCTGTCGGCCAGCCGACTCTCACACCTGTCGAACGGCGCTTTCAGGCGCTGGCGGGCGCAGAGGATTCGAGCGATAGCGCCGCGCGATCGTCGGTCGTACGCAGATGGCGGTAGAGCAGGCCGAGCACGACGAGGCCGGCCGCCGTCATGCAGAAGCCGCCCCAGATCGGTGACAGCGGGCCGAAGCCGAGCTCGATGGTTTGCCCACCGACGGCGGCCCCCAGCGCGTTCGCGACATTGAACGCAGCCATGTTGAGCGCACCCATCAGGGTCGGCGCTTCCGGTGCCATCTTCATCATGCGCACGGGAATCGAAGGCACCGATATCTGCATGGTAAGACCCATCAGGGTAAAGAGCGCCAGGAGAGCAACCGGATGGTGCGCCAGGGTGGCCATCAGCGCCATGACGACCAGCACCCCCAACCAGCCCAGCACGATGCCGCGGAACGGATAACGATCGGCGACCGCCCCGCCGATGACGTTGCCCACCGCCAGACCGATACCGATCAGCGCCAGCGCATAAGGCGTCACCGACGACGACATGCCAGCCACGTCGGTGACAAAGAGATCGACGAAGGTATAGACCGAGAAGACACTGGCGATCGCCAGCGAGGTCGCCAGCATCATGGCCCAGATATTGCCGCGCCGCAGCGCGGAGAGCTCACCGCGCACCGACCCGCCGCGCAGCGAAGCGGTGGATGGCAGCAGCCGCCATAGCAGCAGCGCCGAGAGCAGCGCACCGCAGCCGATGATGGTGTAGGCAACGCGCCACGAGAACCACTGCCCCAGCTGCGTACTCGCCGGCGCACCGAGAATGGTCGAGATCGTGATGCCGGACATGACCCAGGCCACCGCACTGCCGCTGCGCCCCGGGCCAACGATCGTGCCGGCCACCACGGCGGCGGCACCGAAGTAGGCGCCCTGCGGCAGCCCGCTGAGGAAACGCCCCGCCACCAGCAGCCCCAGGTCGTTGGCCATGGCGGTAAGCAGGTTGGCCGCGAAGGCCAACCCCACGAGCGCGATCAGCAGCCGGCGCTTGTCGACCGCCGCGGCCATGATCGTGATCAGTGGCGCACCGACGACGACACCGAGGGCATACGCGGTAATGCCGTAGGTAGCTTGAGGCACCGTCAAGTCGAGATCGCCGGCGAAAAGTGGCAGCAGCCCCATGCTGGCGAATTCGGAAGTCGAAATGACGAAACTGCCCAGCGCCAGTGCCAGGAGGACAAGCGTACGATGGCGCCCGGTGGCCGGTTGCGTGTCAGACAAGAGAGACCCCCTCGTGGTATCGACTGTCGGCACCGCCTGGCGGCGATGCCGAGGAGCACGACGGCGATGGCGCCGCGATCCAAAACGATTCACGTTAGCGGGAGCCCCCCGCACGGGGAAGGCGATTGACCGGCAAGCAGTCATGAGATGAGCTCATGAATGACGAGATCGCCAAGCTTCGCGAGAGCCCTGGCCCTGAATCTTGGCCCTGAATCTTGGCGCTAAGCCTTGGACCTAAGTCTTGGACCTAGTGACAGCCTCCGATGAACAGCGCCTCGCCATCAGTCTCGGATCCAGCGTCGAATCCGAACTTCCACGGTGAGCGTGATCGACGTCAGCGCTGCCGCGCGCTCGCGCCCCTCGGCGCTCGCACGATAGAGGTGGGGAGTCATCGTCAGCAGATCCGCGATCGTCTCCCTGTCCTCGAGCGCAAGCGAGTAACGCAACGTCTCGGGCGTCAGTGCCGAGAACCCCGCCGGCGGTTGCGTCTCATCCACACGCGGCGGCTTCAATGTCGGGTAGATGATTTCGCGCAGTTCGCGCAGATGGTCCGGCCCGGCATCTGCCTGCAACAGCATGCCGCCCGGCGCCAGCGCGCGGGCGAATTCGTCGTAAACGGGGAAGCCGAACAGACAGAGCAGACTATCGAGCCCGGCATTCGGCACCGGCAACGCGGCATTGCTGCCGACGATCCAGCGCATGCGCTTGTCGCGCTTCGCGGCGGCGAGCACCGCCCATTTGGAGATATCCAACCCCAGCAGGGAGAGCGCCTGCCCCTGCGCCTCGGCATCGGCCGCCAATGCGCGCAGGTAGTAGCCTTCGCCACAGCCGGCGTCGAGACAGCGCCCGGGTGCACCGGGCGCCAGCCCCTCTCGCCCCAGCCCTTGTCGCACCAGCCCCTCTCGCGCCAGCCGGCTCACCGCCTGCGCGATCGGCGCGTAATGGCCGGCGTCGAGAAAACGCTGGCGCGCGGCGACCATCGCCTGGCTGTCACCCGGATCTCGTGAACGCTTCTTCTGCACCGGCAGCAGGTTCACATAGCCCTGGCGCGCGGTGTCGAAACTGTGCCCATGAGCGCAGCTCCAACGCCTGGCGTCGCTATCGGCATGCAGCGGGTTGCCGTCCAGGGGGCAGGTCAGGGCGTCGAGGGGCATGATCGTCATGGTCTTGCGGGGCATCCGGTCGGCTCGGGGCGAGTGCGCAGTCTACGCATCCCGCCCCGTCGCGCCTAGCGGTGTCCGTGGGCAAGACGTCAGGCAGACGCGTCGCCGGGCTTGCCCGAGTCACCGTTCCGGTCATCACCCTCCGCACGCTTATCGTTGAGCAGCTCGCGTCGACGGCGAGCGCGCTCGTCCTCGTCAGTCCGGGCGCCATCGTCGCGCGACGTCTCCGCGTCACCGGCCTCATCTTCGCGGTGACGGGCGTCCTGATCCGGCGCGCCATCTTCGTCGTCGTGGCGAAACGCCTGTTCGCCGTGGGCGCGATTCTCCGTGCCACTGGCACTGTGCGCGTCATCAGTGGTCACGGGCGCCACCGATACATCCGGACTGCGGCCCAGCGCAACATCCTGCTGGCCGATCACCATCACCTCGCGCGGCCACCACTCGGGGTGGTTGTCACGCACGTAGGTCATCAGCTTTTCAAGAATATTCATTTCCGCCGCCCAGCCGGAAAGCGGATCGGAGGTCATCAGATAGCAGGTAATGGTCTGCGAAGTGCCGTTCTGGGCGGTGGTATAGCAGAGCAGCTTGTGATGCTCGATCACATTCTCCTCGGCCTTGGCGAACTCGAAGAATTGTTCCCGCAGCTTCGGCACATCCGCGCTGATATGCAGCGACAGCTCCAGACTGCGGTACTCCTTGATGTTCTGGGTCGACAGGTTCTCGAACGGCTTGGAGGCGAAATAGGTCACCGGCACGATCAGGCGCCGCTCGTTCCAGACCCGCAGGCGAATGAAGGTATAGAAAATTCCTTCGACATAGCACCACTGCCCCTCGAACATCACCAGATCACCGATGCGGATCGGTTTGGCCAGGGAGATCTGGAACGAGGACAGGATATTGCCGAGCACCGCCTGACCAGCAACGCCGACCAGTACCGCCAGCACGCTCGCCGAGGCGAGGATCGACACGCCCAGCGTCTCGAACAGCTGCACCTGTCCCAGCACGTAGACCGAGACCAGCGTGACGGTGATCAGAATGATCATGCGTCGCAGCGCATAGAGCGATGTCAGCAGCTTGCGATCGTCCTTGAGCTGGAGATCATCGATCTGCCCCATCAGCCGGCGCATCATCTTCAGCATGACAGTATCGACCAGACGCAGCGCAATCGTCCCCAGCCCCCAGGCCAGCACCGCCATCAGCACCACGCGCAGGGTCGTTGTCGCGGCCGCCGAGAACGAGACCACATAGTCAAGCAGTGTCTGTGTGGTCAGCGACATGGCGATCAGCGCCAATGGCACCCGAATCTGGCCGGCGAAAAGGCTCCGCGACCCCGAGGGGAGCCAGCGCGCCATCACCCCGACCAGCTTGTAGACGATCCAGCCGACCAGCCCGATCACGGCCAGCACGATTGGCAGTGCAATCCATTCCCAGATGCGCAACGGGCCGAGCGTCGACTTGAAGCGGTCGGGGATCTGCTCCTCGAAGAACGAGGGACCGTACTCGGTATAGAGCTGCGGAATGGGGGAGACGCTGTCCGGCATGAATAACCAGACCGGGTCCTGCTCCCCCTCGCGATAACGCCCCAGGCGGATATCGTAGGCGTCATCGTTGACCGTCAGCGATGCCAGTTCAATGTTACGCCGTGGCTCGCCCGCCGGCGCGCTCTGCTGGGTCTGCTGCTCGACGGCACCATCCGGTCGCCCGGAGAGGCTGCCGGGCGTCAACCACTCGCCGCGCCGCAGCACCTCCGAGAGCTTCTGGGCCAGCTCGCCCCCTTGAGAGCGCTGCTCCGCCGGCGACAGGTCGGAAAGGTTCAGGAGGTGCGCCGCGCCGGCGTAATCGCCGATATCCGTCAATTCGAGAAAACTGCGAATCGCCTCCCGAGGCGTTCGACGGCTCACGGCATCGGGTACCTCACCGAGCCCCGCATTGATCGCGTCGGTGGCGTACCACTTGCCCTCTTCGTTCTCTTCCACCTGCGCCTGCGCCATTGTCGCGCAGCACGCCAACAGCAAGAGCGCGACCAGGCCCGCAAGCCATGTCCGCCCTGCACCGTTCATTCTCATCATCCGTAATCGCTTTTCGGTACTGCATCCCTGTTGAGCCCGCCCGATCTCTTCCCGACCCCGGCGGCATGTCTTCCCGCCAGCGTGCAAGGCGCGCCAGCGGCCGCACAGCTTACCCCTCGATTCGTTACCAGACTTCAACTCAGATCTAGAAATGTTCATTGATGGCTCGCCCGCCACCTGGCCACGACACCCCGCCTCTACCGCCTATCACAAGCGTCAGCATTCCCCCTTGAACTGGCAGTGTTACACCCTTTCGAGCGACGTCGGGACAAAAAATGGTCTTGGATACCGCGGAAAAGTCCCGCGCCCCACCGAAAAAGGCGATTTTCAGGCGATCGATAAAGAGGCAATCAACACCACTTCTTGCCTCTATTTGTCCCGATCATCTACAAAGCAGCCTTATTAATTTTTGTATAAGATTGATTTTTTTAGCGTTATAAATATTTGCTGCGAACAACAAATTAACCAAACATATATAAGACCGAATAATTGGTGGCTCACCCTTCCTTCCTAACTAAAGTTCGCTCCCTGCCAAGTCGATGACTGTGGCTGGTTGCGGAATCGTCCCGGTATCGCCGAGCGGACTCGAAGCGTCCCTCTGAACTCGATCAAGAAGACGGCTCTGCCAAGACCTTCATGCCGCGCTGCGGCCGATACCCTGAGGACTGCACCTTGAAACGTTCCACCCGCGATCGCTCGACCCCGACTCACGCCGAACGGGCGACCCGTTCCAAGCTGGCCCGCTTGAAGCTGGCGCGTCACCAACAGATTCGTTCGGACAAGCAGGACACCAAGCAGCGTCGCCCACGATCGACCCGCGCCCTGCTGCTGGCAGGCGTCGCGTTGACCGCCGTCACCTTGACCGGCTGCGCGTCGACGCGTCCGCCCGGGCTGGGTACGACGCTGGACGCCGCAACGACCGCTTATGCCTTGGACCACGGTTACAGCGAAGCCAACCCGCTGCTGTCGTCGTTCGGCGATCCGTACCTGACGGCGCTCGCCGCCGTGGGTCTGAAGCAGGGCATCAAGTACTCGCTGCACGAATACGGTGGGCTGAGCGAAGCGTGCGCGCACTACGGGATCGAGACGGCCGGCATGGGCGCCGGCGGCTGGAACCTGGCGGTGATGGCCGGCGCCGCCACCGGCCCGGGGCTGATCGCCGGGCTGCTGTTCGGTGCGGGCTACTGGTTCTGGGCTGACGGCGACGAGGCCTGCCGTTAAGCGCCGCTATCCCCACGCCGATAGGAAGAAGCCTGTCGTGGACACGGCGGCCAGGTGGCGCTCAGCGCCTCTGCCGCCGGCATCGCTCGGAGCAGTAGATGACGCGATCCCAGTCCCGCGCCCACTTCTTGCGCCAGGCGAACGGACGCTGGCAGACGGGGCAGATCTTGGTGGGTAGATTGGGTTTCTGATGCGGCATGACTCACGGGTTGTCGAGAGAAGTATACGGACACGCCAGACCACTATAGCTGACGCGCGATCGCTCCCTGTCGATCACCGACCAGACCTGCTGGATTCGGCCTTTCTCGAATCGAAGGATTCCCGTAGCCCACCCCGAATCAGCGCAGCGAAAGCAGCGGTGGCTTCGGACTCACCACATTGGCCCCGTACCATGGCTCCCGCGAGCGCATCGCCGGCACCGATCAAGCCCACGCATCGACGCTCGAGTTCGGCATCGTCCAGGGCGCAATAAGGCTTCAAAACCGCCGCAAACAGGCGAGCATAGCCGTCGAGAAGCTCCTGATAGACGGCCTCTTTCTCTTCGCTGCCCGCCAGGGCGGCGCCGACGGCATGCCATTCGCCACCGGTGTCGGCATGGCAGTGAACATGAGCCGCCGCGAGCATGGAAACCGTTGCCTCGAAACTCCGCTCCGTGCTCGTCAACGTCTCTCGAAGCGCATCCGACTGCTGCCGGTCGATCAGCTTGTAGAGTGCGATCAGCAACCCCGAGCGCGTGCCGAAATGGTCGTAGGCGACCGGCTTCGACACGCCGGCTCGCGCCGCCAGGCGGCCAAGCGTGAGGCGATCCGCGCCCTCTTCCCGGATGATCGTCATTGCCGTATCCAGAAGCTGCTGCCGCCGCTCAGACCGAGAGAGTCGTCGAGAGCCCGGCTCACCCCGCTTCTTTGCCGCGTCGGTCTTTGCCGCGTCGGTCTTTTCCGCACGGGTCTCTTCCGCACGGGTCTCTTCCGCACGGGTCTCTTCCGCATGGGTCTTGATGGAATGGGGGTTCACGAGATTCCTCTTTTGCGTCGTGCTCCGTCTCTTTGTTGAAAACCTACCATGTGTAGGTTAGCGTGAACAAAACCTACTTTTGGTAGGTTTTGTTCACGACAGGAGAGACCCCATGTCATTCGATCCCATTCTGCTTATCGGTGGTGCCGGCATCGTCGGCCGGCAGACCGCTGAACTGCTACGTTCCGCCCACCCTGGCGTGCCGCTGTTGATCGCCGGACGCAACCTCGAAAAGGCAAGCGAAGCGGCGGCCAGTCTCGGCCATGCCGAGGGCGTGAAGATCGATTTCGCCGACGACGACCTGGGGCTTGCTGGCCGCCCGATCAGCGCCATGGCGATCTTCTTTACCGATGTAACGACCGCCGCGCTTCGCTTCGCTCAACGCCGGGGCGTGCCATACCTCAGCATTTCACCAGCGCTCCACGAAGTCGGGCCGGACATCGCGGCGTACATGCAGCGACCAACGGCCGCACCGGTCGTTCTCGGTACCGAGTGGCTGGTGGGTGCCACGACGATACCCACGCTCGAATTCGCCAAGTCGTTCAAGCGAGTCGATGCCCTTCGTCTGGGAGCGGTTCTCGGGGAACGGGACGAGACCGGGCCCGCCGGATTCGACGATCTCGAGCGCCAGACACAGACCGTTCCCGCTATTCAGGCACGTCGCCATGGCCGCTGGATATGGCGCCAAGGTGACGATCTCCAGGCCGAGCTGCAAACTCTCGACGGTACGACACTCCCGGCCATGGCGCTCTCGCCCCATGACGTCGTCGCGCTAGCGACCGAAACCGGCGCGCCCAATGCCGAGTTCAACCTGGCGATAAGAACGGCGGCGAATCACGCTCACGGCGAGTCGATGTCGACTGAAATACTGATCGATCTCGCCGGTATCGATCATGCTGACCAGCCGCTGGCTACACGCCATGCGGTCACACACGCCGACGGGCAGATGCCGCTGACCGGGCTCGGCGTCGCACTTGTCCTCGAGCGGCTCACCGGACTGGATGGCAGGCCGGCAACCTCGCCCGGACTCTACTTTCCGTATCAGTTGCTGGATGCCAAACACTATCTCGAACGTTTCAAACAGATCGGTGGCCAGTTGGTGACGCGGGACACCGAATAGCGTTTGGTCTCTTGGCCGTCGACGACAGCGAGGATGGCTTTCTTGACACTTTCGAACGTCAGCTACACTTCCACTGACCGCTCGCCTCTCCGTGGCGGACTCGTCCCGATCCCCGGATGAAGCGTCTGTGTTCGACTCGCAAAAGGAGCTTGCCATGACGGCCACCGAATACCCGGCGCGACGCGGGGTGAACCCGCTGCAGGGAGTGCTGCTAGCCGGCAGCTTCCCGCTATATCTTGGCGCCGCGCTCAGCGACTACGCCTATGCCACCACCTTCGAGATCCAGTGGGCCAACTTTGCCTCCTGGCTGATCGCCGGCGGCCTGGTCTTCAACGGTCTCGCCCTGCTCGGTGCGCTGATCGGCCTGCTACGCGGTAGCGGGCGACGCAAGCTTGTCCTGATCTCCGTTATCGGCTTACTGATCGCCTGGGTGCTCGGCTTCATCAATGCTTTGATCCACGCGCGAGACGCCTGGGCCATGATGCCGACCGGCTTCGCCCTGTCGATCGTCATCACCATCCTGGCCGCCATCGCAGCCTGGGTCGGTTTCTCCCGCGCGAGCCAGGGAGGTGAGGCATGAACGCAAACCGTGTGACTCGCCTGACGATCGCCGCACCGATGTCGCTGCTGCTGATGGCCGGCGCCGCCGGCGCGCAGGAGATCGAACAACCCTACGGGCCCAACCCGACGCTGCCCGAACCGCAGCGCGGCCTGCTACCCAACATGGGCGTGCCGGAAAAAGCGCCGTGGAACGAGCAGATGCCCACGGTGCCCGATGGCTACTCGATCGAGGCTATCGCCACCGACCTGCAGGTACCGCGTCAGATGCTGGTGCTGCCGAACGGCGACATTCTGGTTGCCGAGGGGAAAGGCGGCGGCAACGCCCCGAAGTCGCGGCCGAAGGACGTGATTGCCGGCCTAATCAAGTCGAAGGGCACCACCTCGGTCTCCGGTGGCAACCGGCTGACACTGCTGCGCGACACCGGTGACGGCAGCTATGAACGATCGGTCTTCGCCGAGGATCTCAACGCGCCCTACGGGCTGGCGCTGATCGGCAACGATCTCTATGTCGCCAATCAGGATTCGCTGGTGCGCTTCGATTACGAACCGGGCCAGACCGAGGCCAGCGGTCCGCCAGAGCGGATTACCGACCTACCCTCGGCGATCAACCACCACTGGACCAAGTCGATGACCGCCAGCGCGGATGGCGACTATCTCTACGTCGGCATCGGCTCCAACAGCAACATCACCGAACGCGGCATGGAAGCCGAGGTCGACCGCGCCGAGATCTGGCAGATCGATCCGGAGACCGGCGCGCATCGCACCTACGCCAGCGGCATTCGCAACCCGACCTCGCTGACGATTCAGCCCGGCAGCGATCAGCTCTGGGCCGTGGTCAACGAACGCGACGAGCTCGGCCCCCATCTGGTTCCGGACTATCTGACATCGGTGCAGGAAGGCGCCTTCTATGGCTGGCCCTACAGCTACTGGGGCCAGAACGTCGATCCGCGCGTCAAACCGGAAAACCCCTCGCTTGTCGAATCCGCCATCGCGCCGGACTATAGCCTGGGCTCGCACCACGCGCCGCTCGGCGTCGCCTTTGCCAACGACGCCGTGGGCGGCGACTACCGCGAGGGTGTCTTCGTCGGCGAACACGGAAGCTGGAATCGCAGCGACCTCGCCGGCTACCGCGTCTCGTTCGTACCGTTCGAGAACGGCGAGCCCGCTGGCGACCCGATCGATTTCGTCTCCGGCTTCCTCACCGATGACGGCCGCACCCGGGGGCGCCCGGTCGGGGTCAGCGTGACGCCGGAAGGCGCCGTGCTGGTCGCGGACGATTTCACCAACGCCATCTGGCGGGTGACGCGCGACGACGCGCCGGATCAGGCGACCGACGCCATGGATGACTCGGCGGCGGACACCGCCACCGAGCCAAGCCCCTCCAGCGATGACGCCACATCAGCGCCCGACGAGGAGAACGACACGGCCGGCTGATCTACGGCCTCGACGATGCCCGCCAATCCCCCCCGGCGATCGACACCCTTGAGCGATCGCCGGGATGCTATCGCCTTCCTATGCCTTCCCGATAACGTCCCAATGCCTTCCCGATAACCTCCCTATGCCTGCCTCGCGGGTCGGCACCGGCGTCCCCCCGCGTCCGTCTCACGCGAGAGCGTCTCGCAAAAGGCCCGAAAGACCGGCGTATCGTAGCCCGTGCGCCAGGCCAGGGTTGTCGTCACCCGGCCGAGCGGGATCGTCCGTAGCGACGCGACCGGCGCCAGCGTTCGATAGACGCTCTCCGGCAATACCGTGGCACAGCGGCCGGTACAGGCTAGCGCGACCATCACGTGATACGACGGGGATTCCTGAATCTGCCAGTCCGTGGAAGCGTCGATCTGCAGCGCCTCCTCCGCCACCCGCCGATAGGTGCACCCCGGCGGAAAGGCAGCCAGCGTACGCACCGAAACGTCGGCCAGATCGAAAGCGTTTTTCCCCGGCGTCGTGTCCGTGCCGGTCGTGGGATGCAACAGCAGCAGCGACTCTTCCCACACATCGAGAAACTCGAGCCCCAGCTCCTCCCGCTTCTCCGCTAGCGGGCCGTCGAGAAATGACGGTGGTAACGCCAGAAACGCGGCATCGAGCCGCCCCGCCCGGACATCGTCGATCAGCTGGATGGAGGGGCTGGTCCGCAGCTCGACTTCGGTGTCTGGAAAGGCGTCATGAAACGACGCCAGCAGTGCCGGCAATCGGCTTGCCGCGGTGGCTTCCATACTGCCAAGCCGGATCGTGCCGGGCGCCTTTCCCCCTGAAACGACATGCAGGGACTCGTCCCGCAGGCTGAGCAGCCGCTCGGCGTACGCGAGAAAAACCCGCCCGGCTTCCGATAGCGAAAAGCGCTTGCCCGTTCGAACCAACAGCGCCGCGCCGACGCTTGCCTCCAGCTTCTGCAGCCGTGTGGTCACGTTGGACGGGCTCTTGCCCAGGCGTCTCGCCGCACCGGTGACGCTCAGCTCCTTCGCCACGCAGACGAAAACCCGCAAGGATTCGAAGTCATCCATCGCGTCAGACCCACGCCTCTTTGATGGCGTCGAGATCGACCGCCGTCCGCATCTTGAGCGTCGTCGGCTCAAGCTCCTTTTCGGAAAGGCAGTTCAGCCAGGCTTTCTGCGGTCTGGCGCAGTAGAAGCGCTTGATGCCATCCCCCCGAAAATCGGTCAGGTCGACGGCGTCTCCGGGATAGAGCCTTTCGAAAGCGAGCCGAGCCTCTTCCGGGTCCGTCACCGCGCTCGCCGTGCACTGCAGATAGAGCCCCATCAGGTTGTTGGTGCCGCGGGCCCGCGTCGAGTCGTAGATAGTCAGGAAGGCGGCACCGTTGGCTTCGATGTTGCGCGAGTGCTCCGCCTGCACCCAGGAGGACCAGACGAAGTTGAGGTCGGCGTCCGGCAGCGCCGTCACCGGTGTATTCCAGGGTACGTCGTCGCGCGACGTGGCAATGTTGGCGTAAAGGTTGTGACGAAGGATCTCGACCGCCCGCTCGGCCAGGGCCGACTCGCTCGTAGATGACTCGCCCGCGGACGCCGTCAGGGAATCGCTCATGATTGCCTCCTGCCTCTCGGTGATTGCCCGTGTGTAGGGACACACGAAACATTCTCTTGTGAAGAATAAAAATAAAATTAATTCTTACAAAAAGAATAATAAGGCTGTACCCAAGACGCAAGAGAGGACAACCGAGATCGAATAACGCGCCCTGGTCACGCCTATCTCGACGGCCACTTACCCCGTCGGCCCGAAGGTCTCGAAAGCGATCCGCGCTCGATCCACACCGAGCTCCTCGAGCCCCGAACTGAGATCGGCAATCCATGCCGCCGGCCCGCAGATCCGATAGTGCGCCTCGGCGCCAGCTTGCAGCGCCAGCAGGTCATCTGCCGTTATCCGCCCTTCGACGTCGTAATCCTCGCCACGACTGTCGCCCTCATCAGGCGCGCTATAGAAAATCCGGCAGGCGGCTCCGGGCAACGCGGCCGTCAATGCTGACAGCTCCTCGCGGAAAGCCTGCACCCTACCGTTACGCGCGCCGTGCACGAACCAGACCGGACGCACGATCGCGTCGCTGCTATCTCTCGCGACATCCCTGAGCGCGTGCAGCATCGCCAGCATCGGTGTGATACCGACGCCCGCGCTGACCAGGACGAGTGGGCACGAAACCTCGTTCGACCCGAAATCTCCCGCCGGCGCACGCGCCGCCAGGCGGTCGCCGACCCGCACTTCGTCATGGAGAAAGCGCGAGGCAAGACCGTGCGCCTCACGCTTGACGCTGATTCGGTAGCGACCGGTTCGCCCTTTCGCGGCATTCGGCGCGCCGGAAAGCGAGTAGCTGCGTCGCACCGGCCCGGGCTGGCCCGGGACCGTCAGCTCGACCGGCAGGTACTGGCCCGCCTGAAATGGTGGCAGGGAACTCCCCTCGTCCGCCGCCAGACAAAACGAGGTGATCGTGTCGCTTTCGACGATCTTGTCCACGACCTTCAGCGACAAGGGCGCGGCCTGTCGGTACCAGCGAAGCGATAGCGCCGCCGGGCGATCGATGACCTGCTCCACGCAGATTTCGACCAGGCGCCTGGCATTCGATCCCGCCGTCGCTTCCGGCGACCAGTCGACGTGCGCGCGCCCGGTGATATGCAACAGGCCACCGCTTTCGAAGTCGACAAACAGCAGGCCCACGCGGGGGTCGAGCATCAGATTGCCGAGCGTGTTGAAGAAATTGTTGCCAGGATAGTCCGGGAACCTCAGCTTGCCCGAATCGGTCACGCGCACGAAGCCGGGCTCGCCTCCCCGATGCGAGGCATCGAAGCCACAGGATCGGCCGTCGTCCCTCGCTTCGTCGCCCTCGTCTTCATCGTTGCCGTGAACAGAGCCGATAAAGAAAGTATCCGCCGTGGCGATACGCCGGCGTTGGTCGGCATCCAGCGCGTTCGACACCGAGACGCCGGGCGCAGCCATCCGTTCGACCCGCTGCCATTCACGTTCGCGAATGTATTGCGGGCAGTTCCCAAAGCTCTGTTGCACTTCGATAAGCCGTCGCCCTTCTCGCGAGCAAAGCCTGCCGTTGAGTCGATTGCGCCGCCGCGTGGCCAGCTCGATACCGAGCAGGCCGATCGCCATGCCGGACGCCGGCGGCGCATTCACGCACGATGCCAGCGGGTCCTCGGCTGCCAGCCCGGCCGACAGCGCCAGCGTCCGCGCATCGGGCGACTCGAGAAAACCCGAGTCGCCTTCCAGCAGCGTGACCCAGGGGCGGCCCTTGGCATCTCCCGCCGCCAGCACGACGAAGGGCAGCTGCGAGAAGAACGCCCGATGCGGCTCGGGCATGAAATCACGAATGAAGCCACCGGCGGCCTCGGCCTGGTCGGCCACGCCGGCGCGTCGTTGCGCTTCCCGCTCGCCAGCATGGAACGGTGTGACGTTCGCCGGGGTCGTGACTCGCGTCATGACACCCCCCTCACGCCAGTACCGGCGAGCGCGCCATGCCCACGAAGCGCGGCAACGCCTCGATCCGCGCCAGCCACCCACGCACCTGGGGGTACGGCGCCAGACTCACGCCGCCTTCCGGCGCATGGGCGATATAGCTGTAACCGGCGATATCGGCCAGCGTCGCATGATCGCTCGCCAGCCACTCACGGCCGTCGAGATGGGCCTCCATCATGACCAGCAGGCGGTGGGCATCGGCCTTCGCCGCTTCGTGATCCAGCGACGCGCCGAAGACGGTGACCAGTCGCGCGGCACAGGGGCCATGGGCGAGCTCGCCGGCAGCGATGGAAAGCCAGCGCTGTATCCGTGCTTTCTCTACAGGAACGCTGCCGATCCAGCTCGCCGGATCGTCGTATCGTTCGACCAGATAAACAAGAATGGCGTTGGAATCCACCAGCGTGAGGCCGTTGTCGTCGATGGCTGGTACCTGAGCCAACGGGCTGATCCGCCGATACGCCGACGTCTGGTGGGCACCGTTGGCCATGTCCAGATCGACGGTCGTATAGGGAATATCCAGCAGCGCCAGCATCAGCTCGACGCGATGACAGTGGCCGGACTTCGGATGGCGGTAAAGCGTGATCGGCTTGTCGGTTCTGGCATCAGCCAGCGTCGCGGTCGGCTCGCGGGAGATCGTTTCCACAGCGCACATGGCAGCACTCCTCGGTCGTTTGCGGGATGAGTCTTGACGCTGTTCACTCTAGAGGCCGACAAATACCGGAAGAATAGGGCTATCATGAAAGTCACTATTCCAGGAATTGAAATGATCGAGGTTTCGTGGATCGACTCCAGGCACTGAAAGTATTCGTAGCCGTGGCGGACGCCGAGAGCTTCGCACAGGCCGCCCGGGCTACCGGGCTCAGCGCACCTTCTGCCACGCGCGCCGTAAGCCTGCTGGAAACCACCCTCGGTGCACGGCTTTTCACCCGCTCGACACGTCAAGTCAAGCTGACCGAGGCCGGCCGGATGTATCTCGGGGAGGTGCGCGACATCCTCGCGCATCTACAAGCCGCCGATGACATGGCCTCGGGCGTGGCCAACACGCCGGTCGGACAACTGCGAATCACCTGTCCGCAGGAGTTCGGGAGAATCCACGTCGCGCCGCTACTGACCGACTTTCTCGACGAGCATCCCCGTGTTCGCGCTGACGTGCTGATGGTCGACCGCATCGTCAACCTGGTCGAGGAGGGACTGGATATTGCCGTGCGCATCGGCCACCTGCCCTCCTCCGAACTCTCTGCCGTCCGGATCGGCCAGGTTCGCCGCGTCATCTGCGGCTCGCCGGACTACTTCGCGACACATGGCCGTCCGCAAACACCCAGCGATCTCGCTTCTCATCGGGTGATATCGAGCGGCTCCACCCTGCCCCTCGACGAATGGCGGTTTGGACGAGACGAGACGCATAGCGTCAGGGTCAATCCCCAACTCACGGTCAGTAGCCTCGCCGCAGCCATCGATATCGCCAGGCGAGGCTGGGGCCTGTGTCGCGTGCTGTCGTATCAGGTCGGGACCGACCTCGAGTCCGGTACGCTGCAGACCGTGCTGGAAGATCACGAGCCCGCCTCGCTGCCGGTTCACCTCGTGCATGTGGAGGGGCGTCGAGCGGCAGCCAAGGTTCGCGCCTTCATCGATTTTGCGGTACCGCGATGGCGCCGGATCGAGGTGCTGAATTGACGCCGTCTCTCCGTCCTACCGTCTCCAACTCCCCTTTATCCCATTGAGCTTACAGCTCATGTTGCCGATGCCACGGGGCAGCGATCTCCCGATCTCGTGGCGATTTTCATCGCCCTGAAACGTGAAATATGCGCTGCACGGGTTGGGTTCGCGAGCGCCCTTTTGCGGTTCGCCGACATCTCACTTCCGATCATCTCGAACCACTTCATCGTTCCTTGACGTGGTTTGAGGCCTTCAGACATCGGCATCCTCCTTCGTCTGGACCACAGTTCGCTCAGCCCTTCCCGAACTGGCGCAGCCAGGCCCGCGTTGTGTCTACTCGACGGTCAACACGATCTTGCCCTGGATGTGACCTTTAGCGGCACGTTCGTGCGCCTCTCGGGCGGCGCTGAGCGGATAGACACTATCCAGCACCACACGAATCGCGCCTTCGTCGAGCAGCGCGGCCAACGGCTCGAGCTGGGCACCGCTGGAGCGGACCTGGGTCGCCGAGACCGTGACACCACGCCGTTGTGCCTCCTCGGCGCCATCGAACCCCAGCGGATAGATCGGGAAGAGTGCGCCGCCCGGCTTGAGCAGTGGTAGAAACCGCGCCGCCGGCTTGCCGCCCACGGCGTCGACGACGAGATCCAGATCGCGAATCTCGTCTTCCGGCGAGGTCACGGTGTAATCGATGAAGGCATCGGCACCTAGACGCTCCAGCAGCGCCTCATGGCGCCCCGAAGCCACCGCCGTGACATGCGCGCCCGCGTTCTTGGCCAACTGGAGCGCGAAATGGCCGACACCGCCGGCAGCGCCGTTGATCAGCACTCGCTTCCCCTCGAGCGGCACCGGCTGGTGCGGGAAGGTCTGCAGCGGATTGGGCACGTCATGTCCCTGTTCGATCAGGAACTGCCAGGCGGTCAACAACGACATGGGCGCGCCGGCGGCATGCCGATGGTCGAGGCTGGCCGGCTTGCGCGCGATCTCGCGGGCAGGGACGCTGACGTACTCGGCGTAGGCGCGGCTCTCTCCATACATGCCCTCGGGAAAGCGAACCATGGCGTACACCTCGTCGCCGACCGCATAGGCCTCGACGTCGTCGGCCACGGCGGCGATGACGCCTGAGATATCAGAGCCAAGGATCAGTGGAAAACGCAGCTCGGGTTGCCATGCCGGGGGTAACGCGCGATAGCCCTCGCGGAGATACCAGTCAGGCGGGTTGAGACCGATGGCGCGAACATGGACGAGCACTTCGCCGGGTTTCAACGTCGGTCGCGGCACGTCGCGCTCGTAGCGCAGCACCTCGGGACCGCCGACGGCATATTGGCACACGGCCTTCATGGTTTGGGTCGACATAGTTTTGGTCGACATGGTTTGGATCGACATGGCTTCTCTCTCCTGAATCGAAGGATGTTCCCGGTCGCGGGAGCGTGACATAATCGGAGCACTGATCCACATAATCGGAACACCGCTCCGATTAGTCAAGTCTCGAGAGAGAAGGAAGCTGCATGCGCGCCGATGCCAGAAAGAATCGCGACCACCTGCTGGCAACAGCGAAAGCCCTGTTCCTGGAGCAGGGTCTGGAGGCCTCGCTGCGTGATGTGGCCAGGCGGGCAGAAGTCGGCATGGGCACGCTGTATCGACACTTTCCCACGCGGGAAGCGCTGCTGGAGGCGCTGTTGCGAGCCGAATTCGAGGCGCTGGCGCTCAGCGCCGAGTCCCTTGAACGCGCGGAAAACCCCGATGCGGGGCTGATTCAGTGGCTGGAAGAGATCATCGAGTTCACTTACCGGCATCGGGGCATCATCGCGCCAATGATGGGCGCGATCGAAGACGAGCATTCCGCGCTGCACGCCTCCTGTGTCGCGCTGAGAGCGGCGGGTGCCCGCCTGCTGTCTCGCGCGCAGCAGGCGGGCAGCGCTCGTCTGGACATGAACGGTGAGGAGCTGTTCGATCTGATCGCGGCACTGGCCTGGCTGCGCGAACAGCCCGCCCATGCATCGCGTGCCAAGCGGGTGTTCGAGATCGTCACCGATGCCGTGCTGACCCGTCGAGCGTAAGCTCGAGCGGGCCAAGTCGTCGCATTGCAAGGCATGACGGCCGCCCCTGACGCCCGACGCAGTTTCGACCATGCTGTGATGACGACGGTGATGACATGCAGTGATGAACAGAACAGCCGGGCCGACGACGGGGGCAGCATGACAAAGACAACGCGGAATCCACTCGGGCAGACCACACGACAGGCGCTCTACGAGCAAGCTCGCCAGCGTGACATCCCTGGCCGCGCCACGATGAGCAAGGCCGAACTGGCGGCCGCGCTCGAATCGGCCGCCTCCAGCGAGCCGGAGGTCGCAGCGCGCTACGAGACGTTCAAGCGTCTGGCCGAAGCGGTCGCCGCAGGCGAATTCGTCTTGCGCCCGCGGGTGCTGACCGGCTACGAACGGCGCCGACACGTGCGCCAGACCCTGCGCGAGGACCACCGGACGCGCATTGCGGAAGGCAGTGAGGAAGCCAGCGACAAGTTCGACAAGCTCGCCGGTTCGCTGTTTTCCTTCTTTCGCGGCACCGCGCTGCTCTTCTATCGCGACATGGCCGGCGACGATGCCTGGATGCCCACCGTGCTCGCGCTCGGCGACGTGCACCCTGGTAATTTCGGCGTCATGCCCAACATCGACAACGTGCCGATCTTCTCGGTCAATGATTTCGACGAAGCCTACTACGCGCCCTTCACCTGGGATATCAAGCGCGGCGCGGTCGGTTTCATGATCGCCGCCGAAGCCGAGGGGGAGCTGAAGCGCAAGCACCAGATCAAGACCGTTCGTCACTTCGTGAAGGGCTATATTGAAGCGATGCAGCGCCTGGCCCGGGAAGGCACCGAACGGGACGAGGAGATGCGCCACGACAACGCGCCCAAGCTGATTCGCGCGCTGTTCGAGGACGCTGACGAAGACCGCGCCGAGTGGCTTGTCGATGACTACCTCGACGAAACGCGTGGCGGCTTTCGCCCGACGAAGAAGCTCGTGCCGATCTCGTCGCGCCGCGAGGAATTCCAGCAGATCACCGACCGGCTGGTCGCGGAGAACGCCATCGACGTGCCGGCAAGGGCTCAGGGGCCTGAGTGTCAGGGAATTCGGGTCAAGGACGTAGCCATTCGTCTGGGCCAAGGCACCGCATCGCTCGGGCTCAACCGCTACTACGTGCTGATCGAGGGCCCGGCAGGCGATGGCACCGACGATTTGATCATCGAATACAAGCAGGCGCGCCGCTCCGCGCTTTCCGGGCTGGTGCCCCCTTCCGCGTACGAGGTCGATACCCTTGCCGAGCGCATCAGCCACGCACAGGCGGTGCATCTGATTCGCGGCGACGTCTTCTACGGCCACGTCGAGTTCGAGGGCCACAGCTACCTCTCCCGCGAGCGCGCCCCGTTCCGCGAGGACATCGATTTAGACGATCTCTCCAAAAGCGACTGGCGGGACTACGCCCGTATCTGCGGCGGCGTACTCGCCACGGTACATGCCCTGTCCGATGAAGCCGGCAAGCTCGACTACGATATCGAGCCCGCCATCATCGATGCCATCGGCCCGCCGGCGCTGTTCGCCGAGGATATGGTCGAATTCGCGGTCGAGACCGCCGACCGCCTGCGTCGCGACCATGAGCGATTCCAGGAAGATCATGCGCGCGGCGCCTTCGAACATCTGGATTGGGTGCATCGGTGAGGGCCGATAAGACAAGCCCTCGAACGAGATGGCGCGACTTCACCCCAGCAGCAGATCGCTCTCGATGGGAATGAACTGGCTCGCGGCCTGGATGAGGGAGTTCGCGGTGAGCTGGGGCACGCCATAGACCTCGACGCGCTTGCCGTGCACCTCGCGAATCTTGCGCGCCAGCAGGTCGAAATCGCCGTCGCCGGAGACCAGCACGATCACATCCGCCAGGGCGGCGAACTCGATGGCATCGAGCGTGATGCCCACGTCCCAGTCGCCCTTGGCGGAACCATCCGCACGCTGGATGAACGGCTTCAGCTTCACCTCGAAACCGATCGTCCGCAGCGTGTTCTGGAACCCGCGCTGTTTGGCGTCGCCCCGGTCGATGGCGTAGCAGCGGGCGGCCACTACCTCACGATTCGCTGTCGCCTGCGCCCAGAACTGGCGGTAGTCGAACTGTTTGCCGTAGGCGTCGCGCGCGGTGTAATAGACGTTCTGCGTATCGACGAAGATCGCGACGGTCGTCATGGAGGATATCTTCCCGAAACAGCGAAAAGCCGACGACGTCTATCGGAGACAGACGTCGCCGGCGAATCTGCCGACAAACCGTGGATGCCCGGCTGCCCGTCAGCGGTCAGGAAGACCGTTGACGGATGAGCAGACCCTTAGCGGGCCAGAAGCTCCTGGCGGACGATCTCGGCGCCGGCACTCAAGGCGCTCAGCTTGCCTTGCGCCACCTGACGAGACAAGGGCGTCATGCCGCAGTTGGTGCACGGGTAGAGGTTTTCCGGATCGACGAACTGCAGGGCCTTGCGCAGCGTCTCGGCCACTTCCTCCGGCGTCTCGATAGTGTTGGTCGCCACATCAATCGCCCCGACCATCACCTTCTTGCCACGAATCAGCTCGATCAGCTCCATCGGCACATGCGAGTTCTGGCACTCCAGCGAGACGATGTCGATGTTGGACTGCTGAAGCTTGGGGAAGATCTCCTCGTACTGGCGCCACTCGGACCCCAGGGTCTTCTTCCAGTCCGTATTGGCCTTGATGCCGTAGCCGTAGCAGATATGCACGGCCGTCTCGCACTCGACGCCTTCGATAGCCTTTTCCAGCGCGGCGATGCCCCAGTCGTTCACTTCGTCGAAAAAGACGTTAAACGCCGGCTCGTCGAACTGGATGATATCGACCCCCGCCGCCGCCAGATCCTTCGCCTCCTGGTTGAGGATCTTGGCGAATTCCCAGGCCAGCTTTTCGCGGCTCTTGTAGTGGCCATCAAACAGCGTGTCGACCATGGTCATCGGCCCCGGCAGCGCCCACTTGATCGGCTGCCGTGTCTGCTGACGCAGAAACTTGGCGTCGTCCACGAACACCGGCTTTTCACGCGCCACCGGCCCCACGACGGAAGGCACGCTCGCCTCGTAGCGATCACGAATCTTGACGATCTCGCGGTTCTCGAAATCCACGCCGCTGAGATGCTCGATAAATGTCGTGACGAAGTGCTGGCGCGTCTGCTCGCCGTCACTGACGATGTCGATGCCGGCCTGCTGCTGGTCGTGCAGAGACACCCGCAGCGCATCCTGCTTACCCTCGACCAGTTCGTCGCCTTCCAGCTTCCAGGGCGACCAAAGTTTCTCGGGCTCTGCCAGCCAGGCAGGTTTCGGCAGACTGCCGGCCGTCGACGTGGGCAACAATGTCTTCATGAAAAAGCGACCTTCATCAGGGATAGATAACGGAAAAATCAAAGGGCGTAACTAGCGGACCAATCTCGGAGCAGCGCCTGATAGGGCTTGATGAAATGCCGTTCGGTAAACCGGCCCTGCTCGACGGCCAGCTGGCTCCGCTCTTCCCGGTCATACACGATGCGCGTCAACGAATAGTCCTGGTGTTTCAGGCTGGGCTGATACGTCTTGCCCGCCGCCGAATTGGCGTTGTAGATCTCGGGGCGATAGATCTTCTGGAACGTCTCCATCGTGCTGATGGCGCTGATCAGCTCGAGATCCGTGTAATCGGAAAGCAGATCGCCGGAAAAATAGAACGCCAGCGGCGCGACCGCATTCGGCGGCATGAAATAGCGGACCTGCAGGCCCATCTTGTCGAAGTAGAAATCCGTCAGCGAGGACTCGTTGTTTTCGTACTCGACGCCCAGCACAGGATGGCGGTTCTCCGTGCGGCGATAGACCTTGCTGCTGGACACACTGAGGCAGATGACCGGCGGCTTGCGGAAGGCCTCGCGATAAGCCTCGGAATTGACGAACAGCTTGAACAGCTTGCCGTGCAGATCGCCGAATCCTTCGGGGATGCCAAATTCGGCTCGATCCTTGTTGTGCTCGGAGAGCCATACGCTGAAGTCGTAGTCGCGCACGTAGGAGGAAAAGTTGTTCCCCACCATGCCCTCGATACGTTTGCCGGTCGATCGATCGACAATCGTGGTCTTCAGCACCTCGATGGCGGGAAACGCATCCCCTTCCCCGCCATCACCGACACGCAACTCACCGGTGATGATATCGAGTTCGACCGCATAGCGATCCGCCGTGGGGTTATCCCAATGCGCCAGGGTATTGAAGCGATTGTCGATCATCGTCAGGGCATTGCGCAGGTTCTGCTGACGGCTCTCGCCTCTCGCCAGGTTGGCGAAATTGGTCGTGGTGCGCGTGTTGTCGGCCGGACGATAGTTCTCGTCGAAGCGAATGCGCTTGATGTGGAATGTGAAATCTTGGCTCATCGCGAACAAGCACCCTATTGGTCGAGAGAGGCACTGGCGCCGCCGTGGCGCACCAGTGCCCATCAATTCAGTATCTGGCGTTCTCGATCAACAGGTTCCGTGGCGTCTGTCATCGAGAAGGATGAGCACTTTATGCCAGACGTACTGGATGCATGAAAAGCGATAGGTTTTCACCTCATCATGAAGCTGACTCATGATGAGGTGTGAGTGATCGAGCCAGTGAGTTTCTCGTGCGCTCGTCTAGACGAGCATTCACGGCCTCTTATTCCTATATCAAGCTCAAACTCACTCAAGAAGCTACAAAAAAAGCCCATATAAACATGGGCTTAATTATACTTTTACCAGTTAGTACAGCTAGAGCCTAGAGTGTGATCACTCCCACTCAATCGTCGCCGGCGGCTTGCTGCTGACATCGTAGGTCACGCGGGAGACGCCGCTGATCTCGTTGATGATGCGGTTGGAGACTTTTTCCAGCAGCTCATACGGCAGGTGGGCCCAGCGGGCGGTCATGAAGTCGATGGTCTCGACGGCGCGAATGGCGATGACCCACTCGTAGCGGCGGCCGTCGCCGACGACACCGACGGACTTGACCGGCAGGAAGACGGCAAACGCCTGGCTGGTCTTGTGGTACCAGTCGAAGTTGTGCAGCTCTTCGATGAAGATGGCATCGGCTTCACGCAGGATGTCGGCGTACTCTTTCTTCACTTCGCCGAGAATGCGCACACCGAGGCCCGGCCCGGGGAACGGGTGGCGGTAGACCATGTCGTACGGCAGGCCGAGTTCGAGGCCGAGCTTGCGCACTTCGTCCTTGAACAGTTCGCGCAGCGGTTCGACCAGCTTGAGCTTCATGGTCTCCGGCAGGCCACCGACGTTGTGGTGCGACTTGATCACGTGCGCCTTGCCGGTCTTGCTGGCAGCGGATTCGATCACGTCCGGGTAGATGGTGCCCTGGGCGAGGAAGTCGACGCCGTCGATCTTGGCAGCTTCACGGTCGAACACGTCGATGAAGGTGTTGCCGATGATCTTGCGCTTGGCTTCGGGGTCGTTTTCCCCTTCCAGCTTGGTCAGGAACTCGTCTTCCGCGTCGACGCGGATCACCTTCACGCCCATATGGCTGGCGAAGGTTTCCATCACCTGGTCGCCTTCGTTCTTGCGCAACAGGCCGTTGTCGACGAAGACGCAGGTGAGCTGGTCGCCGATCGCCTTGTGCAGCAGTGCCGCAACCACGGAGGAATCGACGCCGCCGGAAAGGCCGAGCAGCACGTGGCGGTCGCCGACCTGTTCGCGTACGCGCTCGCTCAGGTCTTCGATGATCTGCGCCGGGGTCCAGAGCTGTTCGGCTTTACAGATATCCAGCACGAAGCGCTCGAGAATGCGCTGGCCCTGCAGGGTGTGGGTCACTTCCGGGTGGAACTGGACGCCGTAGAAGCGTTTTTCCGGCCAGGTCATGGCGGCAATCGGACAGCTCGAGGTCGAGGCGGTGACGGTGAATTCCGCCGGGGCGCGCGCGACCTTGTCGCCGTGGCTCATCCACACGTCCAGCAGCGCGCCGCCATCATGGCCGACATGATCCTTGATGCCGCCGAGCAGGTCGTCTTCCGCCGCCACGCTGATCTGAGCGTAGCCGAACTCGCGCTTGTCGGAGCCTTCGGTGGCGCCGCCGAGCTGTTCAGCCATGGTCTGCATGCCGTAGCAGATGCCGAACACCGGCAGGCCCATCTCGAACACGCACTCAGGCGCGCGCGGCGAGCCGAGTTCGGAGACCGATTCCGGCCCGCCGGAGAGGATGATGCCGTTGGGATTGTATTCGCGGATCTCTTCTTCGGTGATATCGAAGGCGCGGATCTCGGAGTAGACGCCGATTTCGCGCACGCGACGCGCGATCAGCTGCGTGTACTGGGAGCCGAAGTCGAGGATCAGGATCTTGTGCGAATGGATGTCGGTCATCGAATTGTCTCTGCGGTTAACTGCAACACCACGACTTCACTAGCACCCGTTAGCGCAGGTGACTTCACGAAGCCTTAGAAATGAGAAGCGGCGCCGTGAAGCGCCGCTGGGCCCGCCAAGGCGGGTTGCCGAATCGTTCGGCGTATTCAGGCCGAGTGTCAGGCCAGGCCAAGCCAGGCCCGACGAAAACGCACGAGGCAGCGGAGTGAACGTGTTGTTCATGAGCATGCCGAGTGCGTTTCCAACAACGCCTGGTGCCGGCCTGGGCACGATCGGTTAAGCGCCCCGGTAGTTCGGCGCTTCCTTCGTGATCTGCACGTCATGCACGTGCGACTCGACCACGCCGGCGCCGGTGATCTTCACGAACTCCGGCAGCGTGCGCATCTCTTCGATGTCGTGGCAGCCGGTGTAGCCCATGGAGGCGCGCAGGCCGCCCATCATCTGGTGGACGATGGCGCTCATCTGGCCCTTGTAGGGCACGCGGCCTTCGATCCCTTCCGGCACCAGCTTCTCGACGCCCTCTTCCTTGCTCTGGAAGTAGCGGTCGGAGGAGCCCTGGCTCTGGGACATGGCGCCCATGGAGCCCATGCCGCGATAAGCCTTGTAGGTCCGGCCCTGGAACAGCTCGACCTCGCCCGGGGATTCCTCGGTGCCGGCGAGCATGCTGCCGAGCATGACGGTGTTGGCACCGGCAACGATCGCCTTGGCGATATCGCCGGAGTAGCGCACGCCGCCATCCGCGATCAGCGGCACGCCGTAGGGCTTGAGCGCTTCGGCGACGTTGGCGACGGCAGTGATCTGCAGCACGCCGACGCCGGTGACGACGCGGGTGGTGCAGATGGAACCGGGGCCGATGCCGACCTTGACCGCGTCCGCGCCGGCTTCGGCCAGCGCGACGGCAGCTTCACCGGTGGCGATGTTGCCGCCGATCACCTGCACGTCCGGGTAGTGCTCCTTGACCCAGCGCACGCGGTCGATCACGCCCTTGGAGTGGCCATGGGCGGTGTCGACGACCAGCGCATCGACGCCGGCTTCGACCAGCGCGGCGACACGTTCCGGGGTTTCCGGGCCGGTGCCGACGGCGGCGCCGACCAGCAGGCGACCGTCGTCGTCCTTGGCGGCCATCGGGTAGGTGCGAGCCTTCTCGATGTCGCGCACGGTGACCAGGCCGCGCAGGTGGAAATCACCGTCGACGACCAGGATCTTCTCGATGCGGTTTTCCTGCAGCTTCGACTTGATCACGTCCAGCGAGGTGCCTTCCGGCACGGTGATCAGCTTGTCGCGCGGGGTCATGATCGCTTCGACGGTATCGCTGTGATCCGGCTGGAAGCGCATGTCGCGGCCGGTGACGATGCCGACCAGGGTTTCCCCTTCGACAACCGGGAAGCCGGAGTAGCCGTACTCGTCCGCCATCGCGAGCAGATCCTGAAGCTTGGCGTTCGGGCCCACGGTGACCGGGTCCTTGACGATGACGCTCTCGTGCTTCTTGACCTTGCGCACTTCCGCCGCCTGCTGGGCGATGCTCATGTTCTTGTGGATGATGCCGATGCCGCCTTCCTGCGCCATGGCAATGGCGAGGCGCGCTTCGGTCACGGTATCCATGGCGGAAGAGAGCAGCGGGATGTTCAGGGTGAGCTTGCGGGTCAGGCGGGATCTCAGGTCGACGTCTCTGGGGAGGACATCCGAGTAGCGGGGAACGAGTAATACGTCATCGAACGTAAGAGCTTCTTGCGCCATACGTAGCATAGTCGGAAACCCAATCTGGCAGGTGGTGAGGGGCCGGTGGCAACAACCGTCGGATGCCGGGATCTGGCTCGGGCAACGCGCCGGGTGCTGCGAAAAGTTAATCGCGCATTATAGTCGCTTGGCGGCATCGGCTCAACGCCGTTGCGTGTATCGTCCTGCCGCGCCGCTCCTGAGGCATCGACGATAGCGAACGGCGAACGGGCGCCGAGCCCGGCGCTTCGTGTTAGGCTGCCGGGCAAAGATGACAGCTTGTCGACACGGCCCCGCCAACGAGCCAAAAAACGTTCGACATCGATCCGCACCGTCCGGAAACCGCCATGCCCTCGCCCGCGTCACCAACGCTCTCCGTGAGCGATCTCAACCGTCAGGCCCGCCAGCTTCTGGAGCGCGGCTTCGGCGACTGCTGGGTGGAAGGCGAAATCTCAGGGCTGGCACGCCCCGCCTCCGGCCATCTCTACTTCTCGCTCAAGGATGCCAAGGCGCAGGTGAAATGCGCCTTCTTCCGCAACCGGGCCAGTCTTTCCCGCGTGCCGCTGAAGGATGGCGACCGGATCAAGGTACGCGGCCGGGTATCGATCTTCGAGCCGCGCGGCGATTACCAGCTGATCGTCGATGCCGTGCAGCCAAGCGGCGAAGGCGAGTTGATGGCGGCCTACGAGCGCCTGAAGCGCCAGCTCGAGGCCGAGGGCGTGTTCGCCAACGCCCGCCCACTGCCCTACCCGCCGCGCCATCTCGCTCTGATCACCTCGCCTACCGGCGCCGCCATCCGCGACGTGCTCGCCGTGCTGCGCGCACGCTGGCCGATGCTGCGCGTCAGCGTCTTCCCGGCGCCGGTGCAGGGCAAGGAAGCGCCGCCGGCGCTGATCCGCGCACTGGCGCTGATCAACCGTCAGGCCCGCCAGGCCGCCAGCCAGCGGAACGACCTGGCGGACCGCGACCCGATGGACGATCGCGAGACCTTCGACGCGATTTTGATCACGCGCGGTGGCGGCAGCCTGGAAGACCTGTGGGCGTTCAACGACCAGCATCTGGCGCGGGCCATCTACCACTCCACCCTGCCGGTGATGGCGGCGATCGGCCACGAGGTCGACTTTACCCTGGCCGAGTTCGCCGCCGATGTGCGCGCGCCGACCCCTTCCGCCGCCGCCGAGCGGCTGGTGCCGGACCGTCGCGATCTGCAGGAGACACTGGCGCAGCAGAGCCGCCGCCTGACCCGTGCCTGGCAGGGACGCTTCAACGCCGAATCGCAACGTCTCGATCATCTGCGCGCCCGCCTGCGCCACCCCGGCGAACGCCTGGCCCAGCAGCGCCAGTGGCTGGCAGCGCTGGACCAGCGCCTGCGACTGGCGATGCATCAGCGGCTCAAGCACGAGCATCAGCGCGTCGACGCGGCCACGCGCCGGCTCGCCACACACGACCCGTCGCGCACGTTGCGGCAGTCGCGCGAGCAGGTCGAACGCCTGCACCAGCGGCTCGAGGCGGCCCAGCACCAGCAACTGCGTCAGTCGCGCCAGCGGCTCGAGGGCGTAGCGCGGGAGCTGAATGCGGTCAGCCCGCTCGCCGTGCTCGGCCGGGGCTATTCGATCCTGCAGGACGACGACGGCCAAGTCATCCGCGCCGCCAGCCAGACCCAGCCCGGCCAGACGCTGACGGCCCGCCTCGGCGACGGTCGCTTGAAGCTAGAGGTCAAACGGCGCCTGAAGCGCTGAGCTCCACGTCGAGACCCGACCGATACGAGCGTCCGAAAACCATCTCTCGAAGCCCATCTCTAGAAAACCATCTCTCGAAATCCGTCGCATGAAAAAGCCGCCGCCGAAGCGTTCTGCAGTAGAACGATTCGACGGCGGCTTTTCGGTTTCGACCCGGCGGGAAATCGCCAGAAGCCTGTCAGGACGTCTGGCACGTCAGGCAAACGCCTAGCCCGTCAAGCGAGATGCCCGAGAGCGGCGTTCAGCGCTTCGATCAAGAGAGCCTCAGATCGCCTGATCCGGCAGCGCACTCGGCTTGAACAGGCCGGGATCGAGGTCGTGGCGCGACAGCAGCTTGTAGAAGTCGGTGCGGTTGCGCCCGGCGATCCGCGCCGCCTGCGTCACGTTGCCTTCGGTGATCTTGAGCACCTTGATCAGGTAGCTGCGCTCGAAGCCGGCCCGCGCCTCGCTGAACGACGGCAGCGCGTTTTCCTCGGCGGCCAGCGCCTGCGATACCAGCGCTTCCGGAATCATCGGCGTGCTGGTCAGCGCCACGCACTGCTCCACCACGTTGACCAGCTGGCGCACGTTGCCCGGCCAGCCGCTGGAAGCGAGCAGGTTGAGCGCTTCCGGCGAGAAACCCTTCACGAACGGCTTATGTCTGGCCGAGACCTGCGCCACCATGTGCTTGGCCAGCAGCGGGATATCCTCGGCGCGATCCTTGAGCGGCGGCAGCTTCAAGTTGACCACGTTGAGCCGGTAATAGAGGTCTTCGCGGAAGTCGCCCTCGTGCATGGCGCGGTCGAGATCGCGGTGCGTGGCGGAGATGATGCGCACGTCGATCGGCACCGACTTGGTGCTGCCGAGCGGACGAATCTGGCGCTCCTGCAGCGCGCGCAGCAGCTTGACCTGCAGCGTCAGCGGCATATCGCCGATCTCGTCGAGAAACAGCGTGCCGCCGTCGGCGGCGAGGAACAGCCCTTCGTGCTGGCTGACCGCGCCGGTGAAGGCACCGCGGGCATGGCCGAACAGTTCGCTCTCGAGCAGCTGTTCCGGCAGCGCGCCACAGTTGATCGCCACGAACGGCTTGTCCGCGCGCGGGCTGGCCTGGTGCATGGCGTTGGCCAGCAGCTCCTTGCCCGAGCCGGAGGGGCCGGTCAACAGCACGCTGACGTCGGAGGCGGCGACCATGTAGGCCTGCTCGAGAATCCGCTCCATCTGCGGGCTGCGGGTGATGATCTGCGAGCGCCAGGCCTCGCCACCCTCGCCGCGCGTGGTCGGCGTCTGCTTGAGCGCTTCGTCGATCGCGTCGAACAGCTCGTCGCGGTCGACCGGCTTGGTCAGGAAGCTGAACACACCCTGGCGGGTGGCGCTGACCGCATCCGGAATCGAGCCATGGGCCGTGAGAATGATCACCGGCATGCCGGGCACGCGCCGCTGCAGCTCATGGAACAGCGCGAGGCCGTCCATCTCATCCATGCGCAGGTCGGACAGCACCACATCCGGCGTGCTCTCCTGGATATGACTCAGCGCCTCGCGCCCGCTCTGTGCCGTGGTGACACGAAAACCGCGGCTCTCCAGGCGCATGCCGAGCAGCTTGAGCAGGCTGGTGTCGTCGTCGACCAGCAGGATATGCGCACTGCCGGCACTGGCGCCGGGTTGCATCGCGGGCGTACGGACGGCCCGCGTCTTGGGAATGTCAGTATTCAATGACATGGAATGGACACCTCCTGCCATCGTCGCCCCGACATCCGTCGTCGGGAGCTGTCACCGGCGGCGCGACAAGGCATCGTCGCGGCGGCGGTGGCAAGCGGGCGATGCGGGCCAAACGACCCGGCATCACGGGATGGCTCAGTCACGTGAGTTGATGGTTCGTTCGATGTCGGTCAGCGCGTCGAGCTTGTTCGACATCTCCTCGAGCTGCTGTTTCAACGCCTCGTTCTCGCGTTTCAGTGCCTGCGTTTCATCGCGACTTCCTCCTTGTCGGCGTGCACCCGCGTCCTGCTGGGCGTGGAGCTGACGGCGCTCCTCCAGGTCGTTGAGCCACTGCTGCAGCAGCGGCTGCAGACGGGGCGGCGCACTGGAGAGCGTCGCCTTGTAGAGATCGGAGGCCTGGCGCCACTCGCTCGGGCCATCCCAGGAGAGCACCACGGCGCGCGCCGCCTTCTGCGACGGCCGCGGGCCACTCGCCTCGGCCAGGGTGTCGCGACGCCAGGCGTCGTCGCCGCGCTGCGCTTCCAGGCCAAAGGCGACCCAGGAGTCGAGCAGGCAGACATTGTCGGCAAACGACGGGATATCGCCGCAGCCATGAGGCGCCGAAGGCGAACCGGCCAGCGACTGGCAACCTGCCAGCGTCAGCGCGGCAGAGAGCCATAACGCCCCCTTGATCGGATTTACCATGTATCGTTCCTTGCGTCGGTGGCCGTGACCCTGTCTTCCGGTACGGCATCGTTATCGTGCGGTATCGCGTGGCCCGGGCGCTCGGGGCGCTCGGCCCAGGGCAACGTCAGGCGGAAGCAGACCGGCAGCTCGGCGTCGTCGACCAGTGCCAGTTGGCCCGCCTGCAGGCGCGCGCAGTCGGCGGCGACCGACAGGCCGATGCCGGAGCCCTTGAGCGGCCCCTTGCGCCGTGCGCTGCCCTGATAGAACGCCTCGAACAGGTGCTCGCGATCCGCCTTGGCGATCGGTTCGCCACTGTTGGCGACCTCGACCGCCAGCCAGTCGCGCTGGCTGGCGAGGCGGATCGTCAGATTGCCACCATCCTCGCCGTAAGCGATCGCGTTGGAGATCAGGTTGTCGAGAATGCGCGCGGTACGCTCCCGGTCGGCCTGCCACTCCAGCGGATGATGCGGACTGATCACCTGCATGCCCTTGTTGTCGAGCGCCAGGCGATGCTTGGCGAGCACTTCTTGAATCACCGTGGCGACATCGAAGCGGCTCACCTTCATGCGCCGGCTGTTCTGCAGCAGATTGTAATCCAGCAGTTGCTCGATCAGCGTCTGCAGCTCCTGACCGTTCTCGTCGATCAGGGTGACGATCTCGTGCTGACGCGGCTCGAGATCGCCGGCCACGCCGTCGGAGAGCAGCGCCGTACCTTCGCGAATGCTCGCCAGCGGTGTCTTCAGTTCGTGCGACATATGGCGCAGGAACTGCTGCTTCTGCGCCTCGAGTTCGTTGAGCCGCCCGGAGAGCCAGCTCAGACGATCGCCTAGCTGCACCAGTTCCGCCGGCCCCTGGATACGCTGCTCGGTGTCGCTGCGCTCGCCGCTGCCGAGGCCGAAGATCCGCCGTTCGAGCTGACGAATCGGCCGCGTGATCAGCCAGGTGAAGAAGAGCATCAGCATGAGACTGGCGGAGACCAGCGCGGCGGTCTGCATCCACAGCCGAGCGCGCACCGCATCGGCGCGCTCGCGGATATCGGCGATACGGCTGTCGATCAACGCGTTGGTCGCGTTGCGGACGGCATCGGACTCGCTGGCGAAGCCGGAGAAACGCGCCAGAAAGTCGCTCATGCTCTCCTGCGGGGGCAGCAGCGACAGATCCGGCACTGGCGGTGCCTCGGCCGCGCGCTCGGCGCCTGCTTCATCGGCCGGCTGCAGCGTCTCGCCGGGGATACGCGGCAGCTCGCGCAGCTGCTGGAAGCGTGACGCCAGCGAGCGAAAATCGGGGTCGTCGCGCATCAGCGGTTCATGCTCCTGGAGCAGCTCGCCGAACTGACGCGCCTTCTCGTTGTAGATTTCGCGCAGCCCCTCTTCTTCGATCACCGCGTACTGCCGCGCGCTGCGCTCCATCTGCAGCGCCAGCGAGCTCAGCATGCGCGCGCGACGTGTCTGCTCGACCGCATGGCGGGCGCTCTGGTCGGCCAGCGTCGACAGCTCGGACAGCGCCTGTCCGGCCTGGAACATCAGCACGGCGATCGGCAACATGACGACGACGAACGCCAGCAATACCAGTTGCAGCAGCGAGCGGGGACGCCAGCGGCGGGAAAGCTCGGTGGTCATAGAGGTGGCTCTGTGCAGGAGGCCCATTGATGTCATGGATCGTTCCGCAAGAATAACATTTTTATTCAACACCCAGGCGGCACGCTGACAGCCTGTGGCGCGGCCGATTGTCGGCCCGTGTTCGAGTCGCCGTTCCCGGTTGCGCTGATCGCCCCCGGGGCGATGGCGGTTCGGCGTCAATCGAGCCCCAACGACCCCTGCTGGGCTTTCGGCGCCGGAAGCCTCGTTACGATCGATTCGTCGGCAACGAGAAGTCACAAAAACATGGCGCAAAAAAAGAGGGCCGGCAGAGCCGGCCCAAGGTACGCAGGGAACTGAAGGGTCGGAAACGACCTTGAAAAACTGCCTGAATCAGCTATTCGAGACCGTTCCCAGGGCCCGAAGGCCCACGAAGCCGGAGGCGCGACCTATGCCATTCAGGGGCAGTCGATCTCCGTGACGGCGAACCGCCGCTTCGTCTCTGGGCGGGTCGCCGACGTTAGCGCTATTGCGCCAATATCGGCGGCCTGCCGCAATGGGTCCCCTCTCAGGAGGGGAAAGGCATCCTTGCCCGGGGCATCCTTGCCCTAATGGTGCATCTCCTTGCCCGATGGGCCGCACCCGTCTCATCGCAACCTAAGTCACACATCGCGTGGAGCGGACGCTCGCGAATCTCATGAAATCCTGCACAGGGTTGTCGAGGCTTTCACGAGATCCGCCGAGAACCGATCCGAGGACCGTCTCCCGTCGCTCTCGATAAATACTACTGCCAAGAGCGTGCCAGGTTTTTAAAAAACCTTTGAAAACAAAGTTTTAATAATCACCAGCATGGCACGGAATTCGCCAAAAGGCGTAGAGGGGGTCATAGGCGGGAAAAACGGCCAAAAAACGTCGCCGAAAGACGACGCTTTTTGGCCAAAAACCATAAAGTCTTTATTTATCAGCTACCTATGGCGTCTCAAAAAAGAGACGCATCTTGACGAAAAGGCGGGTTACGGGTGTCGCGTTATAGCGACTTCAGCAACACCTTGGAACGACGCGCCTGATTATAGGCTTCGCGCTTGAGGGGCGGCAGGGCCTCCGGCGAGGCAAGCTCGAAGCCGCGCTCGAAGAACCAATGGGTGGTGTGGGTCGTCAGCGCAAACAGCTGCGTCAGGCCACGTCGACGGGCACGACGCTCGATCTCGGCGAGCAGGGTTTCGCCCCGCGCCCCCCGGCGGTAGTCGGCATGCACGGCGAGACAGGCCAGCTCGCCCATGCCCGCCGCCGGGTAAGGATGCAGCGCGGCACAGCCGATCGCCATGCCGTCGCGGTCGATCACCACGTAGTCGTCAACCTCGTGCTCGAGACGCTCGCGGGTACGCGCCACCAGCATGCCGCTGGACTCGAGCGGCTTGAGTAGCGCCAGCAGCCCGCCGACATCGTCGAGCACCGCCTGGCGCAGCTGCTCGTAGCGATTCTGGGTAATCATGGTACCCACGCCGTCGCGGGTGAAGAGCTCGCCGAGCAGCGCATCGTGGTCGCGCCAGGAGAGCAGGTGCGTGCGCCCGACACCATGGCGGGCGGCCTCGCAGGCAGCGCCCAGATGGCGGGAAAGCTCGCTGCCCGGTGCCGCCTGCTGACGCAGGGCATCCGCTTCTGCCGGCGTCAACTGACGCTGCAGCTGGCCGGTGTCGTCATGCAGTCCGGCGGACTCTCCGAGCAGTATCAGCTTGTCCGCCTTGAGCGAGACCGCCACGTGCTGGGCGATCTCGGAGGCATCCAGGTCGAAGACTTCGCCGGTCCGCGAGTAACCGAGCGGGGGCAGAATCACCAGATTGCCGTCGGCGAGCAAGCTTTCGATCGCCTGGCTGCGAACCCGACGCACCTCGCCGCTGTGATCGAAGTCCACCCCTTCGCGCACGCCGAGTGGCTTGGCCGTTACCAGATTGCCGGAAACGGCCGTGAGCTCGACGCCATGCAACGGCGTATTGGGCAGGCCAAGCGATAGCTGGGCTTCCAGGTCGAGGCGGTGGCGTGCGGCGATGCGCTCGACCTGATCCATTACCTGGCGGTCGGCGACCCAGCGCCCCTCGACGCGATGCGGCGTCACCCCGGCGTCTTCCAGCGCCGCGCTAACCTGCGGCCGGATGCCGTAGACCAGCACCACGCGCACGCCGAGCGTGTGCAGCAATGCCAGATCCTGCAGCAGTTGATCCCAGCGTGAGGATGCCATCGCCTCGCCTTCGACCAGAATGACGAAGGTCTTGCCGCGGTGGGCATTGATATAAGGCGACGAATTGCGGAACCAGTCGACGAAGGGAAAACGCGAGTCCAAGGAAATGACGCTCCGGCAAGTGGATGGGCACGAGGGGATCGAGCCTTCACTATACCAGAGCGTTATGGCGCGAAGGGCGTCGGATCACGCCCTGGCGCGGTGCGGCGCGGGCGTCAAACAGCCCGCCCCTTCGGATCAGCCGAACATGCCCTTGAACATGAAGAAGAAGGCAATCGAGAGGATCGCGCCGGCCGGCAGCGTGATCAGCCAGGAGAGCACGATCGACCCCAGTACGCGCAGGTTGAGCGCGGCCATGCCACGCGCCAGCCCCACGCCGAGCACCGCGCCGACCAGTGTATGCGTGGTCGAGATCGGTAGCCCGGTGCCAGAGGCCAGTACGACCGTGGACGCGGCGGAGAGCGTGGCCGCAAAGCCACGGCTCGGGGTGAGCTCGGTAATGCCGGTACCGACGGTGGCAATCACCTTGTGGCCATAGGTGACGAGGCCGACCACGATACCGCCGCCGCCGAGCACCAGCACCCACCAGGGCATGGCGGCGGCACCGCCGACACTGCCGCTGTTCTCGACCACGCTGATGACCGCGGCCAGCGGGCCGACGGCGTTGGCGACGTCGTTGGAGCCGTGGGCGAAGGCCATGGCGCAGGCGGTGAACATCATCAGCACGCCGAAGATACGTTCGACGCTGGAGAAGTCGTAGTTGCTGCGCGCGCGGCGATCACCGCGGTTGATCCGGTTTTCCAGCAGCAGGCCGAACATCATGATGACCACGCCGAAGGCGACCGCCAGCAACAGGCTCTCGCCGAAGCTCAAGTGCAGGCCGACATGCGACAGCCCCTTCACTAGCGTGACCATCGAGACGATGAAACCGACCAGGAAGATGTAGCCCGGCACGTAGCGCTTGGCCGCGGCAAAGGGGTCGGGGTTGTCGAAGATCAACACCTGCACCGAGCGGAACAGCACATAGGCGAAGACCCCGGCGATCAGCGGCGAGGTGATCCAGCTCAGGGCAATGGTGCCGACCGAGCCCCAGTCGACCGACTGCACGCCGAGACCGGCGATGGCGAAGCCGACGATGGCGCCGACAATGGAGTGCGTCGTGGAGACGGGCCAGCCCTTGAGCGAGGCGATCATCAGCCAGGAACCGGCAGCCAGTAGCGAGGCCAGCATGCCGTAGATCAGCATCTGCGGCTCGTTCTGCAGCAGGTTGGGGTCGATGATGCCCTTGCGGATGGTCTCCGTGACCTGCCCGCCGGCCAGCCAGGCGCCGAGAAATTCGAAAATCACCGCAATCACGATCGCCTGTTTGATCGTGATCGCCTTGGACCCGACGGAGGTACCCATGGCATTGGCGACGTCGTTGGCACCGACGCCCCACGCCATGAAGAAACCGAAGGCACAGGCGAGAATGATGAAGACATCACCGTATTGCGCAATGATGGACATGAGCTATTTCGCTATGAGTGGCGTGACGAGGGCGTAGAAAACACCGACCCGCTGTTCAGCGGGCCGTGAGTATCTGCAGGCGGCTGCCGACGCGTTCGGCGCGGTCGGACAGCTCTCCGATCCATTCGATGATCTTGTAGAGGAAGATGACATCGACCGGCGGCAGTTCGGCTTCGAGCTGGAACAGGTGACGCCGAATGGCGACCTGCTGGTCGTCCGCCTTGTGCTCCAGCTCGTGGAGTTCGCGGATCAGCTCATGCATGACATCGGAGACGTTGCGGCCGAAACCGGACTCGAGCAGGTCCTCGAGCTCTTCGAGGGCCTTGCGCGCCTGCTCGACCGTGGCGACGGCGGTGCTGAGGTAGTCGCGCATCGGCTCCGCCAGGGGCTCGGGAATGCGCATGTTGCGCCCCAGCATGATGCCGGTGATGTCGCGGGCCTTATTGGCGATCTTGTCCTGCACGCTGATCAGCTCAAGCAGGTCCGAGCGCGAGACCGGCAGGAACATGGTGTTGGGCAGGTTGAGCCGCAGCTGGGTCTTCAGCTCGTCGGCCTCGTGCTCGAGATGGGTGATCGCTTCACGGTGCACCTGCGCCTCTTCCCAGTCGCCCCCTAGGGCGGCATCGAAGAACGGCAGGAGATGGCTGGCACATTCGCTGGTCTTGACGATGTGCGCCAGCAACGGCTGAAACGGCGAACGTCCGAACAGCGCCGAGAATGGATTCGTACTCACCATGGCTTGGGCCTGGATGCGTTGGAAGTGGCGGCGCCAGTATAATGACTGCACTCGGTGACGTCATGAAAAATTCATGTTGCCGACCGTCACGCGTGCCCTGGCGCACGACCGTTACCGCCAATCCGCAAGCCCCGATGGAAGCCCCGATGAGCGACGAAATCGAACTCAAGCTGGCGCTGGCGCCGCAGGCCCCTGCGCAGATCGCCGAACACCCGCTGCTGCGCTCGCTCGAAAGCCGTACGACACCGCTCGGCAACCAGTATTACGACACCCCGGAAGGCGCACTTCAGGCCAATCGCGTGGCGCTGCGCGTGCGTCGTCTGGGCGAGCGTCGCGTGCAGACCCTGAAGAGCGCGGCCCAGAGCCAGGGCGGACTCTCGACCCGCGGCGAGTGGGAGTGGCCGATCGACGACGTCGAGCGCAACGCCGCCGGGCTCGACGTGAAAGGCCTGCATGAGCTGGCACACCCCGCACTGGCGGCGATCGACCTCGAACGCCTGGCGCCGGTCTTCGCGACCGACTTCGAGCGCCGCACGTGGCGCTATCGGCAAGGCGATAGCGATATCGAGATAGCGCTGGACCAGGGGGAAATCATCGTCGGCGAAACACGCCTGCCGATCTGCGAACTCGAGCTGGAGCTCAAGCAGGGCCAGCCCGAGCAGCTGTGGATGCTGGCCGAGGCCCTGTGCGGGACCGCGTCGTCGGCCTCGAACGAGGAGACGGTCGCACTGCCGGCGCGCCCCGCCAATCACAGCAAGGCCAGCCGGGCCGGTCACCTGCGTAGCGGCTGGCCGGCTCCCCCGCCCACGGCGACGATCACGCTCGATGCCCTGATCGACGCCATCGACACCTGGCAGGATAGCGGCGATAGCGCCTGGCAGCGCCACGCCGAACAGCTGGCGCAACGGCTTGCGGCCCAGGTCGCGTCCGACCATCGTCCGGCGCTCACCCGTATCGCCGAGGCACTCGCCCGCCAGGCATGCCCCTGGAATAGCCAGGATTGGCTGGCGCTGCGCCGCGCGCTGGCCTGAGCGGCGCAGCCGTCCGGCGGCAGACCGGAACCGTGCGGGAGCAGACCGGAAATGCCGCGCTCAGTTTCCCGCCAGGTGCGGCTGCGGGAACGGCTGCGGCCGCCGAAAATCGCTCAACAGACGCTCTAGCGGCAGCGGCCGGGAGTAATAGAACCCCTGGATATCGCTGACGCCGAGATCGCAGAGCATCTCCAGCGTAAGGCGATCCTCGACGCCCTCCACCACCACTCGGTAGTCGAGCCGCTGACACAGCTCGATCACCGCCGCCAGGACGTGACGCTTGCGCGGCAGCGTGGTCACGTTTCTCACCAGCTCGCGATCGATCTTGACCGTGTCCATGGGCAGCGAGGTCAACTGGGCCAGCGAGGAGTACCCGCTACCGAAGTCGTCTAGTGCCACGCCAATGCCCGCCGCGCGAATACGATCGAGAATGCGGAATGCCTTGACCGGATCGCTCAGGACCGAGGTCTCCGTCACTTCGACCTGCAGGCGCTGAAACGACACGCCGTGGCGGCGCGAGGCGGCAATCAGCGTGTCGAGCAGGCAGGGATCCAGCAACTGGCGCGTCGACAGGTTGATGCTAAGCAGAAACGACTCGCCGTAGGCGTCGCGCATCGCCGGGTCCTTGAGCACCGGCAGCGCCTGCTCCATCAGCATCTCCCACAGCGGCGAGATCAACCCGGAGCGTTCGGCGATCTCGATGAAGCTGCCGGGCGACATGATGCCCTCGCAAGGGTCGTACAGCCTCATCAGCGCCTCGAATCCGTCAATCTCACCAGTGCCGGCATCGACGATCGGCTGCAGGAAACAGCGCACGCCGTCCCCGGCCAGCGCAGCGCGAATCCGCTGTTCGGCGCGACTGTTCTGGCGCTCCCAATGGCGCAGGCCATCGCTGTAGTGGCGCCGCGAACCGACATCCGCCGCGCGGGCCGCAGCCAGCGCCAGCCGCGACTGGTGGCGCCACTCGTCGACGCTGACTGCCTTATCGCGTCGCAGTGCCGCCACCCCGCTGACATGCGATAGCCACACCTGCTGGCCATCGATGTCCACCGGCTCCGCCAACACCGCTTCCAGCGGCTGCAGCGCTGTTTCCAGTGCTTCGGCGCTATCGGTGTCGAAGATCATCGCGAAGGTGTGCTCCGGCAGTGCGATCAGCGTGATGCGCGGCGGGAGCTGGCGGCGCATGCGCTGAACCAGGCGGCGCAGCGCAGCAATGGCATCTTCGACCGCCACACCGTCGAACAGCGAAGCCACGTTGAGCAGCTGCAGCTTGACCAGTGCCATGGGCATCAGCGGCCGGCGGCCCAGCCGTTCCTGCAGCAGCAATTCCAGATAGGTGCCGTTGGGCAGGCCGGTCAGAGGATCGCGCAAACGATGTTCGGTGATATCGGTCTGGGTGCCGGCCATGCAGACGGGTTCGCCGCCCTCATCACGCTGGCAGAGCCCGCGGCAGAGCATCATGCGCCAGGCCCCGCGCGCATCGCGGATGCGGTATTCCACGTTGACGGCACCTTCGAGCCCGTCGAGATGCTGGTAAAGTGCGCGTTCGACCTGGTCGCGATCGTCATCGTGAATGCGCGATAGCCAATGGTCCAGGGGCTGTCGACTGCCAGCGTGTGGCAGCCCGAGCATATTGGACCAGCGCTGGGATAGCTCGATCTCGCCGCTCGAAATAAACCACTCCCAGACGCCGTCGTGGGTGGCGGTCAATACCAGGTCGAGTCGCTCGGTGCGCGCCTCGAGCCGCTTCTCCAGCGCTTCGCAGGACGCCTTGTGCTCGTCGATACGGTGCTGGAGATCCTGCAGTAACGTGTTGCTGACACCGACCAACTCGTGCAGCGCCGGCTCGTCGCTGCCGGTCTGCAGCTGGCAAGCACCCGCGCTCGCCGCCTGTACCAGCTGCTCGCGGAGCGCTTCGATGTCGGCGAGCAGGCGCGCTTCGCGTGCCGGGCCGGTGGGGGGCGGCTGTTCGCTCATGCTGGCTTCCTCCTTGAATCGTGGAGCCGGCGATAGTCGCTGCGGGGTCCCCGTCGCGCCATGGCCAACCGTAAAGTCGGCGCGGGATGCCCTGCGCTATTCTATGAAGATATCAGGTCTGCGAAGATATCTGGGCTGCCAAACTCGCGTGCAAGGCACGCTAGGTGACACAGGTAGAGTCCGCCTCCCTGGACTCTTCGCCCAAACCCGAAGAATTATTAACGTTATCGGCCAGCATCGCCCGACATTTAGCCTGAGATATCATTATCTAGATGAGTGAGGCGACATCGCCTTGCGGCGCAACCGTTACAAGGACCGTAATGATGCAATCCGGCGAATCCTCGCTTCGAAAACGGCTGTTCCAGATCATCTTCGAATCCGATACACGGCCGGCCAAGGCGTTCGATATCGCGCTGATCACGCTGATCCTGATCAGCGTCGGTATCGTCTTCCTGGATAGCGTGCCCCACCTACACGCCCGTTTCGGCGAGTGGTTCTACGTGATCGAGTGGGCTTTCACGCTGATCTTCACCTTCGAACTCGTCGTGCGCCTGTATTGCCTGGATCGACCCTGGCGCTACCTGCGCAGTTTCTATGGCGTGCTCGACCTGCTGGCCATCCTGCCCACCTGGCTGAGTCTGCTGTTGCCGGGCGCCCAGTCTCTCCTGGTACTGCGCGTACTGCGCGTGCTGCGCGTCTTTCGCGTGCTCAGACTGATGGAGTTCGTCGGCGAAGGCCGCATGCTGGTTCAGGCCCTGCAGCGCAGCCGACGCAAGATATTTCTGTTCCTGACCACGGTGCTGTTGATCATTACCATCTTCGGCGCCCTGATCTACCTGATCGAGCCACCGGAGGCCGGCTTCACCAGCATGCCACGGGCGATGTACTGGGCGATCGTCACGCTGACAACCGTCGGCTACGGCGATATCGCGCCGGTCACGCCGCTAGGGCAGTTCATCTCCGCTTTCATGATGATCCTGGGCTACTCGATTATCGCCGTGCCGACCGGCGTCTTTTCCGCCGAGGTGATCCGTTCGATTCGTGAGGAACGCTATTCCGAAGAAGCCTGCCCAGGCTGCGGACACGAGGGTCACGAACGGGACGCCAAGTACTGCCGCTTCTGCGGTACCTGGCTCGACGAGGAGACGCCCGACCCCAACGCACCGCCGGCGGACGATGACAGCCCGGACGACAAGACCAGCGGAGACGACCGCGACGCGCCGGACGGCGAATCGACCGAAGAGACGCGTTGACTCTCATGATGTAATTTTTTGTCACATGATTGTGACATTCCCCTGACATAGTCCCGGATCGAGCCGCTTCACCATCGCCGATCCGGGGACTTCCACATGCCGTTCGTCACTTCTCTCACCTTGCGTGGCGGCCTGATCGCCATGCTGACACTCTTCGCCATGCTGATGCTGTTGATCGGCGGCGGTAGTTATCTCGCCATGAAGCAGGCACAGGACGCCTTCGACTCCGTCTATACGCTCAACGTCGAGCGACTGGGTACGGCGCGGGAAGTCTATGCCGAACTGATGCAGGTGCGCGTCCTGCTCGACAGCTACCAGGTCGACTACAACCGTTTGCGGGTCCCGCAGGCGCGCGAGACCTGGGCACAGGCCGAGGCGACCTTCGCCCAGGCGCGCGCGACGCTCGATCGTCTGCCGCCGGCGGGCAGCGACGGCGAGCCCGGGCTCCAGGCCCGCTTTCAAACGTTGATCGATGACGGTATTCAGCCCGCTTTCGAGACACTGAAGGCATGGGATGTCTCCGCCTATCAGCAGAGCGCGCAACGGGCCAACGCCTTGACTGCCGAGCTCGACGCCTCGCTGGCAGCGCTGACCGAGCGCAGCGACGACAATGCCGCCGCGGGGGCCGCGACGATGGCGAAAAACGTTGAGCGTCTGCAGGTAGGGCTGCCGGCTGCGCTGCTGTTCGCCGCCGCGCTGATGCTGCTGGCGTTCCACCGGCTCCAGCGCCACCTGCTCGGGCCACTGGCCGAGGTACGCCAACACCTTTCCGACATTGCCGATGGCAATCTCGCCTCCCGCCTGTCACCGCACGGTGTCCGCGAAATGTCGCGCCTGAAATCCGGCGTTCGCGGTATGCAGCAGGCACTGCATGAGCTGGTCGCCGCGCTGCAGCAGGAGAGCCGCGAACTGCGCGATGCCGCCGCCCGGCTCAACGGCGACAGCCAGCAACTGACCGCACAGAGTCAGCAGCAGGCGCAAGCCCTGCAGGAGACCACCGTGAGCATGACCCAGATCGCCGCCACCGTGAACCAGACCGCCGACAGCGCTGAACAGGGCCGTGAGCTGGCGCAGGCAAGCCGTCGACAGCTCGACGAGAGCGGCCATCAGGTCGCCCGCGCGATCCAAGAGATGCAGGAAGCACAGACCCGCTCCCAGGCTTCACTCGACGTCATCTCGATGATCGACTCGCTGGCCTTTCAGACCAACCTGCTGGCGCTCAATGCCTCGGTCGAGGCCGCACGTGCCGGCCCCCAGGGGCGGGGATTCGCGGTTGTCGCCGAGGAGGTCCGCACCCTGTCGGCGCGCTCCGCAGAGGCCGCGCGCACCATTCGCGGCCAGATCGAGGGCACCCATCGACAGGTCCATCAAGGGGCCGATGGCCTGAATCGGGCCGGCGAGACACTCACCGCCGCGCTCGGCGCCAGCCAGCAGCTCGGCGAGCTGCTCGACGGGATCGCGCTCTCCTGTCAGCAACAGCGTGACGGCGTCGGCCAGATCGATCAGGCGATCGCCGAGATCGACGCGGCGACCCAGCGCAACGTCGCGCTGGCCGAGCGTACCCTCGACGCGACTCGGGATCTCGAGGCCCGTGCCCGGCGGCAGCGCGAGCGCGCCGAAGCCTTCCACCTGGCAACCGAAACAGAATCGTTACTGACGAACAGCCCGGCCGAGACCAGTGCCACGCCCGCCATCGAGCCGGCACGCTCGGTACTGGCGGCGTCTTGACGCGGCGATTATTGACCATGCGTTCAATAAAGAATACTAATAAAAAGGCCGACTATCGATAACTGAGTATCGATAATTGAGCATCGATAACTCGAAACGCAGATATCGGCCCCCTGGGATGACACAAGGAGAAGAAATGTCCACTTCGCGCAACCACCGACTGCACGCCGCCACAGGTGCCGGCCACTCACTCGTCGCCACGCTGCTGGCTGCCACGCTGGCCACCGGTCTGATCGGCACCGTCCAGGCCGATGACACCGCTACGGTCGCCGAGTGTGGCCCGGAAAGCTACGCCATGGCGCTGCGTTACCAGCAGCAGTCGGCCGAGATTCAGGCTTTGCAACGTCAGAACTACGCGCTCGCCACCGCGCGACTGGCACAGAAGATCGACGAACAGTCGACAGATCGGGAGCTCGCGATCATGACCGATCTCGACGAGACGGTGATCGACAACAGTGCCCTGCTGGTGCGTGACATGCAGGCCTGTCACGACTTTACCGGCTGGGATACGTGGAAAGCGTGGGAGCGTGAAGGGCATCCGCGGCTGATTCCCGGCGCGCGCGCCTTTCTCGACTACGCTGACGCGCACGATGTGACGATTTTCTACGTCTCGGACCGCTACGAAGAGAACAAGGCGGCAACGCTGGCCACGCTCGAGGCCCTGCGACTGCCGCAGGTGAACGAAGCTCAGGTCCGTCTGCTGGGGCCGTCCAAGGGCGAGCGCCGCGCCGCCATCGAGGCGGACTATCAGTTGGTCATGCAACTCGGCGATTCGCTGGCAGACTTTTCCAGCAACTTCCACCACGCCGATCTCGAACGCCAGCAACAGTTGGTCAGCGACAACGCCGCGCACTTCGGTGACGACTGGATCATGTTCCCCAACGCCAGTTACGGCAGCTGGAGCGACGCCGACCTGGAGGCCTGGGCCAAGCCGCTCGACGCCCGCTGACGCGACGGCGGGCGCCGGCCCGGCCTAGCGAAAGGCCGCGCTGTCGCCACGCCCTTCGCGCACCACGACGGGTGGCGTCTCGCGCAGATCGACCACCGTGGTCGGCTCGAGGTGACAGGCACCGCCGTCGATGACCAGATCGAGATGCGCGCCGAAACGCTCGCGAATCTCCTCCGGGTCGGTCATCGGCAGAGCTTCATCCACCGGAATCAGGGTCACGCTCATCAACGGCTCACCGAGCGAATCGAGCAGGGCGCGGGTGATCTTGTGATCCGGTACGCGCACGCCGATCGAACGCCGCTTGGGATGCAGCAGCAGGCGCGGTACTTCGCTGGTGGCATCGAGAATGAAGGTATAGGCGCCCGGCGTGTGCGACTTGAGCAACCGGAATACGCTGTTATCGACCTTGGCGTAGGTGCCGATTTCCGACAGATCCGAACAGACCAGCGTGAAATTATGCCGATCGTCGAGCTGACGCAGCCATTTGATCTTCTCGATCGCCTTCTTTTCGCCCAGACAGCAGCCCAGCGCATAGCCCGAATCCGTCGGATAGGCGATCACGCCCCCCTGGCGCAGAATGCCGATGGCCTGGTCGATCAGGCGTTTCTGGGGGTTCTGCGCATGAATCTGGAAAAACTGGGTCATTTCCACCTCCTGAAGCCGATAACATTGCGCGTCGTCATGACCGCTCATGGTGAAGTCTAGGCGCGATTGACGCCTGACCGATAGCCGCAGACGCGCCAGCGATCAGCGGCCCCAGCGCCGGGTGCCGCCAGATTGGCACCACGTGACTGCGTGGCGGTGGCGTGAGCGTGCCCGGTGCCAGCGCCCCGCCAGGATAATGAAAGTCGCTGCCGAGCGAGCCATAGAGGCCATGAAAGGCCAGTTGCCGTGACAGGTCGCGGGTCAACTCCGGATTCTGGTAACCGCTCACCAACTCGGCGGCTTCGCCACCGGCGGCGATAAACGCCGAGAACAGCAGGTCTCGCTTGCGTCGGGTCATGCCGTAGCGCAGTGGGTGGGCAACGACGGCGACCCCGCCGGCATCGCGAATCCAGCCGACGACGCTTTCCAGTGCCGGCCAGTGCGTCTTCACGTCACCGCGCTTGCCGGCGCCGAGATAGCGCTTGAAGGCGGTCTTGCGATCCGGCACCAGGCCGGCGGTGACCAGAGCCGCGGCGAAATCGGGCCGCCCCAGTGGGCGCTCACTACCGGCTTCACGCCGCGCTCGCGCTAGGCCGTCGTCGAGGCCGATCTTCTCGAGTCGATGGGCGATCTCGCGCGAGCGGGCGGTACGCGCCTCGGCCAGTTGCAAAAGCCCCGCGTTCAGCCCGGCGGAGACGCCCTGCGGCAGCAGCGCTACGATATGGATGCCGATCCCGCGCCACTGGCAGGAGAGCTCGGCCGCCGGAATCAGCTGAAGCCCCAGCGCAGCGCAACGCTCGCGCGCCTCGGTCACGCCGTCCAGCGTATCGTGGTCGGTCAGTGCGATCCGCGTGAGGCCGCGAGCGTGACAGAGATCGACCAGATCGGTTGGCGTCAGCGCCCCGTCGGAAGCGCGGGAGTGCATGTGAAGATCCCAGCCGGCGACGCCTTCCAGTGAGGCGGGGAGCGCGTCGGAGGCCGGTAGTGCAAAATCGGTGGGGCAATCGGGCATGGGCATGACGCCGGGCAGCGTCTTTGTCAGAATAGGCCGACTATGGTGCGGCCCGCGTCGAAAGCGGTCAATCACCGGTGCCCACCACCCCGCCAGAGGCTCTGCCGTATGAAACTGCTGTTCGACTTCCTGCCGATCGCGATCTTCTTTGCCGTCTATCACCTGAGCGGCGACATCATCACTGCGACGATGGTGCTGATTCCCGCCACGCTGGTGCAGCTCGGCGTGGTCTGGTGGCGTCAGCGCCGCATCGAGAAGATGCTGGCCCTCACTTCGGTGATCGTGATTGCCTCGGCCGGCGCCACGATCGCTTTCCGCGATCCGGCTTTCATCCAGTGGAAGCCGACCGTGATCAATGCGCTCTTCGGGATCGCCTTCCTGCTCTCGCCCCTGTTCGGCGGACAGACACTGGCCCAGCGCATGATGGGCAAAGCGGTCACGCTGCCTGCTGCCACCTGGCGCCGGCTGAATCTGGCCTGGGTTCTGTTCTTCTTCGCCATGGCGGCCCTCAACGTCTATGTCTTCACCCACTACGACGAGGCTACCTGGGTCGACTTCAAGCTGTTCGGCATGCTGGGGCTGACGCTACTGTTCGTCTTCGGGCAGGCGATCTATCTGGCACGCCATCTGTCCCACGCTCCATCGAATGAGGAATCGTGATGCTCTACGCCATCATCAGTGAAGACGTCGAAGAAAGCTTGCCCGCCCGCCAACAGGCGCGTCCAGCGCACCTGGCCCGGCTCGAGTCGCTGCGGGACGAGGGCCGCCTTGTCCTCGCCGGCCCCCACCCGGCGATCGACAGCGACGACCCCGGCAGCGCCGGTTTCAGCGGCAGCCTGGTCGTGGCCGAGTTCGAATCGCTGGACGCGGCGCGCCAATGGGCCGATGAGGACCCCTACGTGGCCGCGGGCGTCTACGCTGACGTGCAGGTCAAGCCGTTCAAGCGCGTCCTGCCCTAGGCGCCTGCGACCATGCTCCACCGCCGCGCCGGCGATATCCCACGCCGGCGCATTGTCCACAGGCGAGCGGCACGGGTTTTTCACACTCGCTGTGGATAACGCTGTTGAGATCCCGCGGATGCCAACCGGCGTCGCCGATGTCATGCCGCCTGACGCCAATCGTTCAATGTTTAACCAGACCGACCGCCCTGTAAGCGCGGCGCGGTCGACAGGTCGCGACCACCATGACAGGCCATACGACGACGCCCTTTCAGCAGCCGCTCAAGACCGCAGCGCTCGACTGGCGCACCGATGACGGGGATATCGAGGCACCCTTCTCGACCCATTACGACGATGTCTACTTCTCGCGCCAGAATGGCCTGGCCGAGACACACTACGTCTTTCTCGAGCAGAACGACCTGCCCCGCCGCTTCGCCGACTGGTCGGACGAACGGGCCTTTGTCATCGGCGAGACCGGCTTCGGCACTGGACTCAACATGCTCTGTGCCTGGGCCTGCTTCGACAGCCATGCGCCGTCGGGCGCTCGCCTGCATCTGGTCTCGACCGAAAAACATCCGCTGACCCGAGACGCGCTCGCGCGCGCCTGGCGCGCTTGGCCGTCGCTGGCCGCCCGCGCCGACGCGCTGATCGCGCAGTGGCCCGAGGCCGTCGCCGGCGTGCACCGCCTGACGCTGGATCACCGGGTGACGCTCGATCTCCACTTCGGCGATGCCGCCGACACGCTGTCGCGACTCGACGGCCGCGTCGATGCCTGGTTCCTCGACGGCTTCGCCCCGGCCAAGAACCCGGACATGTGGCAGCCGGCCCTGTTCGCCGCACTGGCCGGCGCCAGCCGACCGTCGGCAACCTTCGCCACGTTCACCTGCGCGGGCATGGTTCGCCGCGGGCTGGCAGCGGTTGGCTTCGCCTGGCGCAAGGTGCCGGGTTTCGGCCGCAAGCGCGAAATGCTGCGCGGCGAGTGGCAGGCGGGGACGCCTGCCGACACCAGCGGGATGCCGCCGACCGAGACGCCTCCGAACCCACGTGCCGCCACCCCCTGGTTCCAACCGCCGCCGCCCCGTCCTAGCGAGCGGATCGCCGTGATCGGTGCCGGTATCGCCGGCACCAGCGTTGCCGAGGCGCTCGCCCGGCGCGGCAGCGCGGTCACGCTAATCGACCGCGACGGCATCGCCTGCGGCGCTTCCGGCAATCCGCAGGCGGCGCTCTACGTAAAACTGGCCGTGGAAACCAACCTGCAGAGTCGTTTCTACCTCGCCGCGCTGCTGCACGCGCATCGCTGGTTGGCGCGTCTCGACCCCGCACGCCGCTGGTGGGCAGACTGCGGCCTGCTGCAGCTCGCCGGCAGCGATAGCGACGAGACGCGCCAGCAGCGCTTTCTACATCACCATGCCCTGCCGCCCTCGGTCGTGCAGGCCTGCGCGGCGGACGCTGCTTCCCGCGCCGCCGGCATCCCCGTGTCGCGAGCGGCACTGCATTACCCCACGGCCGGCTGGGTCGACCCGGTCGCCCTCTGTCGCCATCTGGCGGCGACGCCGGGTATCGAGGTCGTGTGCGAAGAGCTCCGGGCGCTGCGCGAGACCGAGTCCGGCTGGCAGCTGCAGCTCGGCCAACGCTCTCAAGCCTTCGATCAAGTGGTGTTTGCCACCGGACACGCCAGCCGCGATTGGCTAGACGGTCTGCCGCTACAGCCGATTCGCGGCCAGGTGTCGACCCTGGCCAGCGACACACCGCTAAGCCAGGTGCTCTGTGGCGGCGGCTACGTCATGCCGGCACGCGACGGCCGCCTCGTCTTCGGCGCGACCTTCGCCCCCCACGAGGCAACGACCGATATGCGCGATGCGGACCATCGCACCAACCTCGACGAGCTCGCGGCGCTGGCACCGTCACTGGTCCCCGCCACGATCGACCCGACACAGCTGGGAGGGCGCGCCAGTGTGCGCGCGGCAAGCCCCGACAAGGCGCCCTATGCCGGGCCTTTGCCGAATATCGATGCCTGGCGCCAGGATTACGCCGCCCTGGCCAAGGATGCGCGGACACGCTTCACCCAGCCGGGGCGTCACTATCCCGGGCTCTGGGTGAGTACCGCGCACGGCTCGCGCGGGATGGTCAGCGCACCGCTTTGCGCCGAGCTGATCGCCTCGCGCATTCACGACGAACCGCTGCCGCTGGCACGCGAGCTGGTCGACCATCTGCATCCCGGGCGGCGAGTGATCGCCGATCTGATGCGCGGCCGCTAGCCAGCCGCGACCGCGACGTGCGCTTGATGCGCGTGCCGCTGGCGTGGCGTCTACAGCCGCGCCAGCGTATCGGCGTCGAGACAGCGGTAGGTAAAGGACGGGCGGCCGACCTGGCCGTAGTGAAAGGCCTCTTCCAGCAGGCCGCGGTCGACCAGGTGCTTGAGGTACTTGCGCACCGAGACTCGCGACATGCCGGTACTGTCACTCACCGCCTCGGTGGTGAAGGAGGCGCCCTCGTGTTCGGCCACGGCTCTGGCCACCTGGGTCAGCGAGTTGGTGGTGAGTCCCTTGGGAAGATCTCCCGGTCGCGTCGATACCGGCACCTGCGGCTCGCGCCGGAACAGCGAATCGACATCGCGCTGGTGCGCCCGTGCCGGCAGACGAGACAACCGCTGAAACGTCTCCTGGCAGCGGGTCAGCGCTTCCTGAAACCGCTCGAACTCGAACGGCTTGACCAGGTAGTCGTTGACGCCAAGGTGCTTGGCTTCCCGTATCGTTTCCATCTCCGAAGCCGCCGTGATCAACACGATCTGCACATCTCTCGCCTGACGACGCAGCTCGCGCACCAGTGCCAGACCGTTATGCTCCCGCAGGTAGACATCCAGCAGCAGCAGATCGACCGCTTCCCGGGCGAGCACGTCTCGCGCTGCGGGCAGATCCTCGCACTGCGCCACCAGACTGAAGCCCTCGAGTCGATTGAGAAATTCGACGTTGAGACGCATCACCATCGGATCGTCTTCCACTACCAGCACGCGCATGTATCACGTCACTCCATCGGTCACGGGGGATTCGGCCGCCGCATAGGGTAATGTCACCTCGACCAGCGTGCCACGTCCGGGGCTCGAATAGAGTGCCAGCGTACCGCCCAGCGAGACCACGTGCGACTGCACCATGGCCAAGCCGTAGCCGCGCTGCTCGCCCTTGCTGGAAACGCCCTGCTCCATGGCACTGAGGCGGGCCGCCTCGTCCATCCCGCAGCCATTGTCGGAGACATGCAGCGACAGCGCCTCGGCATCGACGCCGAGCGTCAGGCTGACTCTCGGCGCGTCGCGACCGCTGACCGCCTCGAAGGCGTTTTCGAGCAGGTTGCCGATGATCGTCACCAGCAGGTGACCGATCTCACTGTCGGCCGGGGGAGGGATCTCGCCGTCGAGCTCCACCTCCAGCGCGACCCGACGCTCGCGCGCCTCGCTGCCCTTGGCCAGCAGGAAGCCGGCCAGAATCGGGTCCCTGACACCGGCGACGCGCGCGGCAGCCGGCGCGATCAGCGTGGCATCGAGCTCGTGCAGATAGCGCTCCAGCCGTCCCAGATCGCGCAGTTGCACCAGCCCGAGGATGACATGGAGCCGATTCTTGAATTCATGGGTCGAAGCGCGTAGTGCCTGGGCGTAACGACTGACGCCGGTGAGCTCCTCGGCGAGCCGGTTGACCTCGCTGCGATCCCGCAGGGTAACCACGCCACCGCCGGCGCCACGGGCGTCGCGAATCTCGACGCGATTGACCACCAGCGCACGCCCGTTGAGCGTCAGACGACGGTCGATGGCGGGCGTGGCAGGAGCAAATAGTTCATCCAGGGTCGAGGCCGGCAGCGCGGCGGCGGCCTCCGCATCCGGAGGCTGCAACAGTTGTCTTGCGGCCGGATTGATCAGCGTGATCTGCCCGTCGGCGTTGACCGCCAGCACCCCTTCGTGCAGCGAGGCGAGCATCGCCTGACGCTCCTGCACCCACTGCGAAATCTGCCAGGGCTCGAAGCCGAGCAGTACGCGCTTGATATAGCGCGCCAGGCACCAGGCGCCCAGGGCGCCGACCAGCATCAGCGCAACGATACCCAGTAGCAGGGTCTGGCGTCGCTCGGCCAGCAGCAGCCCGACACGATCGAGCGTGACGCCGGTGGCGACGAGACCGATCACCTCGCCCTGGGCATTGCGTACCGGCGAAAAGCCGCGAATGCTGACCCCCAGCGTTCCCTGGGAGCGCGAGACATAGCTTTCACCCATCAGCGCGCGCCCTTCGTCCCCGCCGCGAAAGTGGCGCCCGATCTCGTCGCGCTCGGGGTGGGTCAAGCGCCGACGCTCGGTATCCGCCACCGTGATGAAATCCACGCCGAGACGCTGGCGGAGCGTTTCGATCCTGGCCTGCAGCGGCGAATCCGGATCGTGCACGACCGGCGTCGCCGACAGCGCCGTCTCGACATCGTGACGCGCCGCGATCACCGCCGCCAATCCCATCACGCGCTCGCCCTGGGTATGCTCCAGATTGCCGCGCAGCTGAGCGATGAACAGCAGCAGCGCCACGCCGAGCGTCAGCACGATCATGCTGGCGACGAGCAGGAATAACTGCGCGCTCAGGTTCAGTCGTTTCATGGTGGAGGGCTTCCCGGTGCCGTGACTTCGACCAAGGTCGCAGCCGCTTTTAGACCATGGTGGTATACCGCCAAACAATCGGTTATGCAGCGCACGAGAGCGTCACTTTCAATAGTTTCTAAAATATTTAATAAGTTCATAAAGCTTGGTTGGCGCGGCGCGATCTCTATCCTCGGCAGCGTACCGCCCTAGCGCCTCGAATCCTACGGGAGCCAACCATGACTTCAACTGTGACGCAATCCGCCCCTGTCGATACCGCCGCGTCGGGCAACTGGCTCAGCACGCGTATCTTCGGCATCCCTCTCCCGCTGTTCGCCATTGCCACGGGCGTTCTGATCCTGTCGATGGTGACCGATACCCTGCCGACCGGCATGATCGGTGCCCTGCTGGTGATGATGCTGCTCGGTGAACTGCTCGGCTTCGTCGGCGACCGCCTGCCGATCGTCAAGACCTATCTCGGCGGCGGCGCCATCCTGGCCATCTTCGGCGCGGCGACACTGGTCTATATCCAGTGGCTGCCAAGCGGCGTGGTCGACAATGTAACCCAGTTCATGAAAGGCGGCGGCTTCCTCAACTTCTATATCGCCGCGCTGATCACCGGCAGCATCCTGGGCATGGATTCGAAGGTGCTGGTCAAGGTCGGCTCTCGCTATGCGCTGCCGTTGATCTGTGCGGTGCTGTTCGCAGCACTGTTTGCCGTCGCCGTCGGCTGGCTGATGGGCTTCTCGCCGCAGGATGCCGTGATCGTGATCACGCTGCCAATCATGGGCGGCGGCATGGGCGCTGGCGCGGTGCCGATGAGCCAGATCTACGAGCAACTGCTGGGCCAGCCGGCCAGCTATTACATCTCGATCCTGGTACCGGCGCTGGCGCTGGGCAACGTCTTCGCGATCATCATCGCCGGCCTGCTCAACGGCCTGGCCAACCGCATGCCGAGCCTGACCGGCAACGGCCAGATGATGCCGGGCGTGGAGATCGAAGAACGCGAGAGCAAGCCGGATCTCTCCAAGCTGGGCATCGGTGTGATCGCCGCGCTGACCTTCTTCGTCAGCGGCGAGATACTGGGTAGCGTCATTCCGCTGCACCCGTACGCGCTGATGATCATCCTGGTTGCCGTGCTCAAGGTCGCCAACGTGGTGCCGGAATCCGTCAACGACGCGGCCGCCCAGTGGTTCCAGTTCGTTGCCAAGAACTGGACCTTCGCGCTGCTCTTCGGCATCGGCATCGCCTACACCGACCTCGGCCAGGTGATCGATGCGATCTCCATCACCTACGTGATGATCGTCTTCGCCGTGGTCGCCGGCGCCGCCTTCGGTGCCGGTCTGGTCGGCAAGCTGGTCGGCTTCTATCCGATCGAGTCGGCAATCACCGCGGGGCTGTGCATGGCCAACATGGGCGGCACCGGCGACGTGGCCGTACTCTCTGCCGCTCGGCGCATGCAGCTGATGCCCTTCGCGCAGATCTCCTCGCGGCTGGGTGGCGCGCTCATCCTGCTGATCTCCAGCATCGCAGTGCCGATCTTCTTCACCTGATCGCCGCCTACAAGACGCAATGAAACGGCCCCCTGCCTTACTAGGCAGGGGGCCGTTTCATTGCCGGGCTGACCGTCGAACATGGCGGTCTCGACAGCGACGTTACCAGCCGCCCTCTTCTTCATCGTCGGCCAGTTGACGCCCGAAGCTTTGCCACTGGGTCAGGGTCATCACCTCGGTGCTTTCGGTCTGCAGATCATGCACGATCAGCAGTTCGCCGCGTTCGAGTTGGCGGCGCAGCTCTCGGACCCAGTCATGCATATCGCTGGCCACGTCGGTGGTGTCATACCCCTGACGCGTGACGAACACCTGCAGCAGCGCGTCCAGCGTCTCCGCCGGCAGCATGCCGTGCGGCACTTCCACGAAACGTCCCGTCATGCGTGTGGCTCTCCTCTCCTGACTGCCGATAGTCCTTGGTGATAGTCCTTGGTGATAGTCCTTGGTGATAGTCCTTGGTGATAGTCCTTGGTGATAGTCCTTCTTGCCGATCTGCCACCGGATCGATGCGCCTGACGCGCGCGCTCCACGCTCACGCTTCCCATTCGGCCAGCCGAGCGACGAAGGCGTCTTCGTCGAGCACCTCGACGCCAAGCTCTTCCGCCTTGGCCAGCTTGCTGCCGGCGCCGGGACCGGCGACCACCGCCGTGGTCTTTTTCGATACGCTGCCAGCCACCTTGGCCCCCAGCGCCTGCAGCCGTGCCTTGCCGTCGTCGCGCGTCATGCTTTCCAGGCTACCGGTGAGCACCCAGGTCTGGCCTTCGAGCGGCTGGGGACGCTCGCCGACCGCCTCCTCGTCCCAGGTCACACCAACGGCGATCAAGTCGTCCAGCGTCTCCTGGTTGTGCGCCTGCCGAAAGAAAGTATGCACATGGCGCGCTACCACCGGCCCCACATCGTTGACGGCTTCCAGGGCCTCGAGCGAGGCGTTGCGCAGCGTTTCCAGCGTGCCGAAATGACGCGCCAGATTGGCGGCCGTGGTTTCGCCTACTTCGCGGATACCGATGGCATAGATGAAGCGCGCCAGCGTGGTCCGTTTGGCCGCTTCCAGGGCGTTGACCAGATTGTTGGCGGACTTTTCCGCCAGCCGCGGCAGCTCGGCGAGCCGAGCGGCTTCAAGCCGAAACAGATCCGCCGGCGTCTTGACCCACTCCCGCTCGACCAGCAGATCGATCAGCTTTTCACCCAAGCCATCAATATCCAGCGCGCGCCGGCTGGCAAAGTGCTTGAGCGCCTCCTTGCGCTGGGCCGGACAATAGAGCCCGCCCGAGCAGCGTGCATCGACCTCGCCCTCCAGCTTCTCGACCCGGGAACCGCAGACCGGACAGCTCTCCGGCAGCACGATCTCGCGACCGTCTTCCGGGCGCTGTTCGCGCACGACTTCGACCACCTTGGGGATCACATCGCCAGCGCGGTAGATCCTGACGTTATCGCCGATGCGCAGATCCAGCCGGGCGATTTGATCCATATTGTGCAGGGTGGCGTTGGAGACGACCACGCCGGCCACCTGTACCGGTTCAAGCTTGGCGACCGGCGTCAGCTTGCCCGTGCGGCCGACCTGAAATTCGACGTCGAGCAGTCGCGTCACCTGCTCCTGCGCCGGATACTTGAACGCAATCGCCCAGCGTGGCGCGCGCGAGACGAAACCGAGAATATTGTGATCGCTGAGCCGGTCAAGCTTGATCACGGCACCATCGATATCGTAGTCCAGCGACTCGCGCTTCTCGCCGAGACGATGGCAGAAATCGACCACACTCTCGATGCCTTCGACGACCGCCAGCTCCGGGTTAGTCGGCAGGCCCCAGTCACGCAGCCGCGCCATCCGCCCGGAGTGGGTCGCCGCCAGGTCGGCATCACTCTCGATACGCGCGACCTGATAGGCGCAGAACTCGAGCGGACGCTGATCGGTAATCGCAGGGTCGAGCTGTCGCAGACTGCCGGCGGCGGCATTGCGTGGATTGGCGAAGACCTTGTCGCCGTTGGCCAGCGCGCGGACGTTGAGCGCCTCGAATCCGGAGTGGCGCATGTACACCTCGCCGCGCACCTCCAGCAGCGAGGGCCAGTCCGGCCCGCGCAGTTTGAGCGGAATCGAACGCAGCGTGCGCAGATTACTGGTGATGTCTTCGCCCGTGCGCCCGTCGCCCCGAGTGGCGCCATAGAGGAAGTGGCCATCCTCGTAGACCAGTGACACCGCCAGGCCGTCCAGCTTCGGCTCACAGCAGAAGCTGAGTTCGGCCGCGTCACGCTCGAGCCCTTTGGCCACGCGCTTGCCGAACGCCAGCAGTTCCTCCTCGTCGAGCGCGTTGTCCAGCGACAGCATCGGCACCACGTGCTCGATCTCGGAGAAACCGCTATCGGGCTTGGCCCCGACCCGCTGGGTCGGCGAGTCCGGCGTCGCCAGCTCGGGGTGCGCCTGCTCCAGGGCCTGCAGCTCGCGCAGCAACGTGTCGTACTCGGCATCGGTGAGCTGCGGCGCGTCCTCGACGTAATAGCGGTAGTTGGCATCCTCGAGTTGCTGACGCAGGGCTTCGGCGCGCGCCTGCGCCGCTTGGGGAGACTGGCTCATGAGGCTCGATTCGGTCGGCTGAAAAGTGTCCGCATTGTAGCGGAAGGCGTCACGTTCGCCGAGAAGAGACCACCCGCGCCCCGGCGTCCGACCATGCCCACCAGCACCCTATCGAGATCTGCGAGCGACGATGGATCCAGAAACGACGGTGGGCCCGGAAACGACAACGGGGCCCGAAGGCCCCGTCTCGCGACTGACTTGCTGTGCGTGTTCTGCCGCCAGCCGGCCCTCAGTTGGCCTGATAGCGATGCAAGCGATGCCGCCGCTCGAACTCCTGTACGCGCTGGCGCGCGAATTCGATCGTCTGCGCCGTCATCACGCTATGGTTCTCGTCCTTCAGCTCGCCGCCGAGATTGCGCACCAGCACCATCGCCGTCTCGAGCATCGCCTCGAAGGCCGCGGCGGTGTCGTTGGCACCCGGCAACGGCATCAGGAAGGTCACGCCTGGCGTTACGATCTCCTGCATGCTGTCGAGATCGAACACGCCCGGCTTGACCACGTTGACCATGGAGAACTGCAGTTCGCTCTCCTCGGCTTCGCTCTCGTAGCGATGGAAGATGCCCATCTCGCTGAAGCGCAGGCCGCAGGCCAGCATCAAATTGAGCAGGTCGGCGCCATCGAAGCCCGCCTCGGTGCGCGCGAAGACGCTGATGACGATAACCTCTTCCGCATGCGACAGCGTCTCGCGGGCTCTGGCCGCGCTGACGTGATGCCGCTTGGCACGTTCGATGGCCGGATGCGGCGTGACCACGTCGCTGCGCGTCACGGGCTCCACCGACTCGGACGCCGTTTCCGGCTGCGGCGCTTCCGACCTGTCGGTGACCGGACGCGGCGCCGGCGTTTCCTCGGCCGCCCGTGGTTCGGCGGATTCGGCGACGGCCTCGGCTTCGGTCTGCGTGCGGGCCTGCACCGGAATCCACTCGTCGTGGGGCGCGACGGCGGTAATGCGCAGGCGCTCCTCGTCGATAGCTGGCGTGGCCGGGGCGGGCGCGGCGGATGCCGGCGTCTCGATCTCGGCCGGCTCGGCATGAGCGAGCTGGGGCTCTTCATGCCGCACGTCGACCTCCTCATCACGACGGTGGCTCAGTCGCTGGGCCGACTCCGTGACGCGACGAGCGCCGGCACGCATGGCGCTCTTGACGTTGTGCTGCATGTCCGCGAAGGAGCTGCGCGCCTTGCGGTTCAGAATACTCTGCTTGAGCGCTTCATCCGGAATACGTTCCTGACGCTTCGGCTCGGAAGGCCATACCGGCTCCGAGTCGTGACGTTCGAACGTTGCCGGGCGAACCACACGTGCCCCTCCATTGGGCAGTTCCCAGTTGACCTCGGCCTCACGGGCCGCCGCTTCCGGATCCGATTCGGATTCGGCGTCGTTTCCACTCTCTCCGGTCGCCCGGTCAAGGCGCGGAACTCGACGTTGGCGCTGGAGACGACGGAAGCCATCGATCACGATGGTCCCCACCAAAACCAGCCCCAGGATGATCAGCCACTCTCTTAGTTCCATGGGTCGTCTTGCCTGTTCGCGGTGCCACTATGCTGGAAGAGGACAACATGCCTGCGGCATGTCGGCACTAGCATAGCGTGATTTTTCAAAAATGGGCCACTTTTTTTCTTTGTCAAGTGAAGTTTTGCCCATCAGCAATCGCCCTTCAATTCTTCCCGTTGCCCGATATCCTATTACGCCTCTAGCCGGCTTGGCTATTTTCGACAAGTTCAGGATGCCTCCGCCAGGGAAGCCGCCTCGTCCACGCCGACGGAAACCAGGCGCGAGACGCCCGGCTCCTGCATGGTGACGCCCATCAATCGCTCGGCGGCTTCCATGGCAATCTTGTTATGGGTGATGAAGATGAACTGGACGCTCTCCGACATTTCCTTGACCAGCTTTGCATAGCGCCCGACATTGGCATCGTCCAACGGCGCATCGACCTCGTCGAGCATGCAAAATGGTGCCGGATTGAGCTGGAAGATGGCGAAGACCAGCGACAGCGCGGTCAACGCTTTTTCGCCCCCGGAGAGCAGATGAATGGTGCTGTTTTTCTTGCCGGGCGGACGCGCCATGATCGCCACCCCGGTTTCCAGCAAATCCTCGCCCGTCAGCGTCAACCATGCGGCTCCCCCGCCGAAGACTCGGGGAAAAAGCGCCATCAGCCCCTCGTTCACCTGCTCGAAAGTCTGCTTGAAGCGGGTGCGCGTCTCCTGATCGATACGCTTGATCGCCCGTTCCAGCGTCTCGACCGCCTCGTTGAGCTCGCTGTGCTGCGCTTCGAGGTAGTCGCGCCGTTCGGCCTGCTGCTCGTACTCCTCGATCGCCGCGAGGTTGATCGCGCCAAGCCGACGGATGCGCTCGCCGGTCTCTTCCAGCCGCGTCTGCCAGGCGGATTCGGTGGCATCGGCCGCCAGCCCCTCGCGCAGCACCTCGACATCCTGCTGCTGTTCGACGAGCTGCTCCTGCTGCGCATCGGCCTTGAGCGTCAGCGCCTGTACCTGCAGGCGCGCCTCCTGGAGATGCTGACGCTGCTGTTCGAGATCGCGCTCGTGTTGCTGACGGGCGCTTTCGTCCTGACGCAGCTGTTCACCCACCTGGTTGGCCTGGTCGCGGCAGCGGTTGAGCGTGGTCTCCTGCTCGCTGCGCGTCTCGAGCAGCCGTTCGAGACGCTCACGCTGGTCGTCGTCCGGGGCATTGAGCGTCTCGCGCTGGGTTGCCAGCGAGTCGCACTGCGCCGCCAGGCGGGAAAGCTGCTCGCGACTGCGTTCGGCCTGCTGCTGCAGCTCATGGCGCTGGGTCTCCAGTCGCTGTCGCTCCAGCGCCAGCGACTGCTGGCGTTCTCGTGCCTGCTGCTGCTGCTGACGCAACAGCGTCAGGCGCGACTGGGTCTGCTGACGCCGAGACTCGAGCTGTTCGCGTTCGACGGCCTGTGCCTCGGTCCGCTCGAGCGCCTGGTTCCAGCGCTCGCGAGCCTCCTCCAGCGTCAGCGTGCTCGCGTCCTGTCGTGCCCGCTGCTCGGCAATCTCTTCGTTCAATTCCTGGACTCGCGCATCGGCATGCTCCAGCTGACTGGAAACGGTCGCCAGTTGCGTCGACTGCTGCTGCCGCTCCCGCGCGAGCTGCGCCTCCTCCTGCTGCAGTCCTTCGAGTGCGGCTTCCGCGCCGGCGATCGTCTCATCGGCCGACTGAAGCGCGTGGTCGAGCGCCTCGAGCTGTGTCTCCAACGCGTCCAGCGTTGCCAGACAGCGCTCTCGACGCTGGCGCTGCAGCAGCACGCTGTCACCGGCGACATCGTCGCGTCCCAACCGACGCGCCCAGCCATGGCCGAGCCACAGGCCCTCCGCGGTGATCACGCTCTCGCCGGGCGCGAGCGAGGCCAGCCGTTGCCAGGCGGTATCGCTATCCGCCACGCAGTGTATGGGGCCGAGCAGCGACGCCAGCGCGCCCGCACCGCGCACGCGAGCCGCCAGCGATGCGGCGCCCTTCGTGGTATCGACAGCGCTGGCGTCGACGATTCTGGCATCGACGATCGGCAGCTCACCGCTCGCCAGCGACGCCAGCGGCTCACGCGCGCTGGCAGGATCGGCCACGCGCGCTTTCAACCAGGGCGAAAGGACCCAGGCGACCACGCGCTCCCAGCCGTCATCCACGTCGAGCTGTTCGGCCAGTCGCGGCGCCTGCGCGAGCGGATGATCGGCCAGCTCCGCGACGACACCGGCATCGCTGTCTTCCAGCGCCGCCGCAATCAGCGCCTCGAGCGAGGCGAGCTCGCCCTGCAGGCGATGCTGCTGTGCCTGCAGGCGCTCGCGTTCGGCCTGATGCTCGGCGCGTTGCTCACGCGCCGCATCGCGCGCGGTGCGGCGCGACTCGCGCCGGATCTCCAGCGTCTCCTGTCGTTCGTCGAGTACCGCGAGAGACACCTGAAGGGCATCACGCTGACGTGATAGCCCACTCACCTCGGGCAGCTCCGATAGCTGCTGGTGACGCCGCGCAATCGCCTGCGTCAGCGCGGCCAGCTCGCGCTCGAGGCGCTGAATCGTCTCCTGCTCACGCTCGGCCTGATGGCGGGTGTCACGCTCAGCGTCGCTGAAACGCTCCCACGCCTCGCGGCTTTCATCGGCCTCGGCCGCCGCCGTCTCGAGCTCGATATCGAGCCCGAGCTGGGTCTCGTCGGCCATCTCGATCTCCGGCAGCAGCGTTTCCAGCCGCGCGACAACCTCCTCGCCACGCGCCGCGTCCTGCGCCACCAGCTGGGAGAGCGATTCCCGTTCGGCCTGTGCCCGTTCGAGATCGGCGGCGAGCTGCTGGTCGCGCTGGCGCACATGCTCCCGCGACTGCTCGAGCCGGGCGATATCGGCACCGGTCTGGTAGAAGGCAGCCTGATGCTGCTCGAGCTCGAGAGCGAGCCGATCATGCTTGTCACGCCCTTCCGCCAAGCGCGTTTCGCACTGGCGCAGGCTCAACACCTCGCGCTCGACCTGTGTCTCGAGTTCGCCGACGCGGGCCTGCGCTTCCGCCTGCTGACCGCGCAGGCTCCGTTCGCGCAGCAGGGTCAGTTCCCCACGCAGCCGGTGCTCTTCCGTCTTGAGGTCGCGATAGCGTCGTGCCGCGTCGGCCTGACGCTTGAGTCGTTCGAGCTGCTTGTCGAGCTCTTCGCGGATATCGTCCAGGCGTTCGAGGTTTTCCTGGGTGCGTCGCAGCCGGTTCTCGGTCTCGCGCCGACGCTCCTTGTACTTGGAAATGCCGGCCGCCTCTTCCAGCGTGCTGCGCAACTCCTCGGGGCGGGCCTCGACCAGTCGCGAAATCATGCCCTGACCGATGATCGCGTAGGAGCGCGGGCCCAGGCCGGTGCCGAGAAAGATGTCGGCGATATCGCGCCGGCGACATTTCTGGCCATTGAGGAAATAGGTGGACTGCGCTTCACGGGTGACCTGCCGCTTGACGGCGATCTCGCTGTAGCTGGCCCAGGCGCCCCCGAGGCCGCCGTCGCGATTGTCGAAGGTGAGTTCGATCGAAGCCTGGCCTACCGGCGAGCGCCCGGTCGCCCCGTTGAAGATGACGTCGGTCATCGACTCGCCGCGCAAGGTCTTGGCCGAGGATTCGCCCATGACCCAGCGCACGGCATCGATGACGTTGGACTTGCCGCAACCGTTGGGCCCGACAATGGCCGTCATGTTGCCGTCGAACGGCACGGTCACCGGATCGACGAACGACTTGAAGCCCGCGAGCTTGATCGACTTGAGACGCATGCGGAAGGGGGACTCTCCTGCTACCGAAAGGCCCGGGAAGCGGCGCTTGGGGCCGCCGCCCGAAGCGGTTTCGGCAGAGCCTACGGCACCACGTGATCGATATCCAGCGTCAACGAATGCGTCTCGCCGACGCGCACGCCTTCGAGCCGGCCGTAGAGGTCTCCGGACTGCGGCGTCGCCTGACCGCTCGGCGAGACGCGCGCGACGAGGTCGACGCGCTCGACCTGCGACAGTCGCGCGTTGGCGGTCATCGCCTCGGCATCGCTCAGCGTGAGGGTAGTCGGCAGCGCGCCGAGCGTGGTCCGGGTAATCGCCAGCGGCGGGCGCTGGCCGTCGACGTCGCGGGCGACCAGAAAGACCGGTGTGGTATCGGGGAGGCGCGCGCGCAGCGAGGGCGCCAGGGTGAGATCCACCGCCAGGGCGCTTTCCGCCGCGCTTTCCGCCCCACGGTCGGCCGACGCGGCGGTTGCCGACTGGCCGCCCTGCGCCTCAAGACGCTGACGCGCGACCGCGATCACCTGGCGCAGCGCCTCGCCGGACTCGGCATCGTCATAACCCGCCATCGCACGGCGCCAGTAGTCGATCGCCGCCTGATAGCGCGCATGATCGAAGGCATCGATCCCAAGCAGCCCGAGCGCGGTGGGCTGGCGCGGATCGGCGTCCAGGGTCTCGTCGACCAGCGCCTGCACCGCATCGGTCAGCGTGCGCTCGGCGGCGAAGAACTTCATCTGCGCCAGCTGCGCCAGCAGCGTCGGTTGGCGCCCCTGTAGCGCGATCAGGCGTTCGAGCACGTCGATCGCGCGTCCGAGCTGGCCGCTGTCGCGATAGAGCGGGAAAAGTTCCGCCCACGCCTTGGGGTTGTCACCCTGGCGCCGGGCTTCGCTCTCCAGTGCGGCGATGCGCGTCTCCGGCGGCGCGTGGGCGAGCGAGCGAACGACCTGATAGAGCGCCAGATCCCGCTGCGCGCCGGTCTCGAGATAGAACGCGAGCGAACCGGCAACGGTCAGGATCGCCGCCACCGGCACGAGCCAGCGCCCGGCCCGCACGCGCTTGAGCGGCGGCCGACCCGCGCTGCCGGCATCCTCCAGCAGACGCCGCTCCAGTTCGGTGCGGTCTTCGGCGAAACGCGTCTGATCGATCTCGCCCGCCGCCAGCGCCTGCTCCAACGCGGCGAGCCGCTGGCGATAGATGGCCACGTTCTCGGCGTTGTTGCGATCGTCCGCTTCGAAGGTCATCAGCGCATCGCGCACCCCGGCGACACGGCGCAGCGGCAGCCACAGTAACGCCAGCGCCAGCGCCAGCAGCAGCGCGATACCGATCCATAGAGGGGTCATGACGTCTCCTTGGCCGCGTCGTCGGTGTGGCGTGCCATCAGGGCCTGCAGTCGGCGACGCTCCTCGGCGTCAAGGTCGGCGTGACGCAAGCGCCGGCGCCGGATCACGAAGGCCGCGATCACCCCGCCGCCGACGACGACCAGCGCAAAGGGCAGCCCCCAGAGCAGCCAGGTCCGCGCGTCGAGGCGCGGATCGTAGAGCACGTAGTCGCCGAAGCGCGAGATCATCGCCTGCTCGATCTCGGCGTCGCTATCACCCGCACGCAGGCGCTCGGCGACGCGGGCACGCATGTCTGCGGAGATCGGCGAGTTGGACGCTCCGATCGACTCGTTCTGACATTTGGGGCAGCGCAGCCGCTCCGTCAGCGCGCGGTAGCGACCGTCGAGCGCCGGGTCGTCGAAATGCTGAATCTCGATCGCGGCCGACGCGGCCGACGAGGCGACCAGCAGACAGACCAGCAGCAGCCAGCGAATCACTGCCATTGCGCCACCTGCGGCAGGATGACCTGCTCCACGTCCTGCGGCGTGATATAGCCGGTATGGTGATAGCGGATCACGCCATCGGCATCGACCAGAAAACTCTCGGGGGCGCCGTAGACGCCGAGATCGAAACCGAGCGAGCCTTCCGGATCGAACAGCGATACCGTGAAAGGGTCGCCGTACTCGTCGAGAAAACGACGACCGTTCTCACGCGTGTCCTTGTAGTCGACGCCGACGAGACGCACGCCGCGATCCGCCAACTCCAGCAGTTGTGGCATCTCCTGCTTGCAGGTCGGGCACCATTCACCCCAGACGTTGACCAGCGTGACCTGGCCCTCGAGCAACGAGCGGTCGAGCCGCTGCGAAGCATCGGCTAGCGTCGACAGCTCGAAGGCGGGAAACGGCTTGGCCAGCAGCGCCGAATCGCGTGCCGCGGGATCTTTCGCCAACCCCCGGTAGAAGAACGCTACCAGCACCGCGAAGATCGCCAGCGGTATCAGTAGCAGCAGACGTCGTTTCATCGCGAAATCTCCGGTGAGACGCGGTCATCGTTCAGTTCGGCGGCCGGCGTCTCGGCGCGGCGGAGCGCGGCATCCCGCCGAGCCACCCGGCGGTAGCGACGGTCGAGCACCGCGAGGAGCCCCCCCGCAGCCATCATCAAGGCGCCGAGCCAGAGCCAGCGCACGAACGGTTTGAGCTGGATGCGCAGCGACCAGTCGCCGTTGTCGAGCTCCTCGCCCAGGGCGACGTAGAGATCGCGAAACAAGCCCGGACGCAGTGCGACATCGGTCATCGGCATGCCGCTGGCGGTGTAGAAACGCTTCTCGGGCTGCATGACGAAGCCGCCGCGACCAGGACGCGTCACCTCGAGGGTCGCGGTGTCGGCGACATAGTTAGGGCCCTGACGCTCGCGAAAATCGGTCATCGCGAAGCGATAGCCGGCGACATCGACGCTGTCACCGGGTGCCAGGCGGACATTACGCTCGACGTTGTAATGGCTGACCATCGCCACCCCGACAATGGTCACTGCCAGTCCGAGATGTCCCAGCACCATGCCCCAGTAGGCTGGCGTCAGCTTGCGCAGATTCGCCAGACGTCCGCGACGGCCGGCCTTGCCGGCGTGGGCCGGGCGCGTCTTGTCGAACACATCTCGCGCCAGCGACAACATCAGCCACAGCGCCAATAGCAGGCCAAGGGTGACGCCAAGACTGAAACTGCCGCCGTAGAGCAACGGCAGGCCGGCGGCGATGACGATCGCCAGTACGGCGGAGAGCGCGAGCCGCCGCGCCAGCTCGCGTCCGGGCATGCGCTTCCAGCGCGCCAGCGGACCGAGTCCCATGAACAGGCAGAGCAGCGCGGTCAGCGGCACGAACAGCGCATTGAAGTACGGCGGCCCGACGCTGATCTTGCCCAGATTCAGGGCATCCAGCAGTAGCGGATAGACGGTCCCGAGCAGCACCGTGACGGTCATCACCACCAGCAGGATATTGTTGACCAGCAGCAACGAATCCCGCGATAGCCAGCCGAACCCGGCGAGCGACTGCACCCGCGGTGCACGCCACGCAAAGATCGCCAGCGAGAGACCCACGGTCAGTCCGAGTAGCCCGAGGATGAAGGTGCCGCGGGACGGGTCGTTGGCGAAGGCATGGACCGAAGTCAGCACGCCGGAGCGCACCAGGAAGGTACCGAGCAGCGACAGCGAGAAGGTGAAGATGGCCAGCAGGACGGTCCAGTTCTTGAAGGTGCCGCGCTTCTCGGTCACCGCCAGCGAGTGGATCAGCGCGGTGCCGGCGAGCCACGGCAGCAGCGAGGCGTTCTCGACCGGGTCCCAGAACCACCAGCCGCCCCAGCCAAGCTCGTAATAGGCCCACCAGCTACCGAGCGCGATGCCCACGGTGAGAAATGCCCAGGCGATATTGGTCCAGGGTCGCGCCCAGCGGGTCCATGCCGCGTCCAGTCGCCCGCCGAGCAGCGCCGCCATGGCGAAGGCGAAGACCACCGAGAATCCGACATAGCCCATGTAGAGCATCGGCGGATGCACGATCAGGCCGAAGTCTTGCAAGAGCGGATTGAGATCGCTGCCGTCGCTCGGCACGTTGGGCAGCACCCGCTCGAACGGATTGGAGGTGAGCAGGATGAACAGCAGAAAGCCGCTGCTGATCCAGCCCATCACCGCCAGAACTCGCGCCAGCATGTCCCGCGGCAGGCGCCGCGAAAACAGGCTCACCGCGAAACTCCAGCCACCAAGGATCAGGCCCCACAGCAGGACCGAGCCCTCGTGGCTACCCCATACCGCGCTCAGCTTGTAGTACCACGGCAACAGCGAATTGGAGTTGTTGGCGACGTAGGCGACGCTGAAGTCGTCCAGCGCGAAGCTCGCCGTGAGACAGAGATAGGCGATCACCAGAAACGCGAACTGGCCCCAGGTCATCGGCTGGGCAAACGCCATCCACAGCGGACGTCGCGTCGCGGCCCCTACCAGCGGCACGACCGCCTGCAGCAGCGCCATGGCCAGCGCCAGAATCAGCGCAAAGTGTCCCAGTTCGGGAAGCATTCGAATCAACATGAGGTCACTCGCACTCGCTACGAAACGCCGCCCTCAGGAGGACGGCACGCTGCCGTCGGGGAGGTTACCGGCCGCCTTCAGCGCCTCGGCCGCTTCCGGCGGCATGTAGTTTTCGTCGTGTTTAGCCAGCACTTGCTGGGCGATGAATTCGCCATCGGCATCGAGCTGGCCGACGACCACCACGCCCTGCCCCTCGCGGAACAGGTCGGGCAGGATATCGTCGAAGCTCACCTCGACATCGCTGGCAAAGTCAGTCACCTGGAAGCTGACATGCAACGTGTCCTGGTGGCGCTCGACGCTATCCTTCTTGACCACGCCACCGAGGCGCAGCGTCCGCCCGAGCGGCGCTTCGCCCGCCGCCACCTGGCTGGGGGTGAAGAACAGGTTGATGTTGGCGCGTAACGCATAAAGCGTCAGGCCGGCGGCTACGGCGACCAGTGCGACCAGCGCGAGCACGATAACCAGGCGTCGCTTGCGGTTGGCCCTCATGCGCTGTCCGCCTCGCGCCGCCGACGGCGCTGCAGCTGCTGCATCAACTGGCGCCGCTCGCGGCGCGCCCAGAGCACGAAGCCGACGATCATCAATGTCGCCAGCCCCCACGCGGGCCAGACGTAGCGGGCATAGCCGCCCATGGTCAGAAAGGCGGAAAAGGAGTCGAAAGCCATGTCACGGTCTCTTGGTCAGTCGGCGAGGGCCTGTACCCAGCGGGTGCGTGACTCGCGCCGCATGATTTCGTTGCGCAGCCGATAAAGGGTCAGGGCGATGAAGAAGCTGTAGAAGCCCAGCACCATGATCAGCAGCGGCACCCACATCGATGCCGGCATCGCCGGTCGCTCGGTCAGGGTGAAGGTGGCCGGCTGATGCAGCGTGTTCCACCACACCACCGAATACTTGATGATCGGAATATTGACCACGCCGACCAGCGTCAGCACGGCTACGGCCTTAGCGCCCTGGTCATCTCGCCCGTAGGCACCGCGCAGCGCGATAACGCCGATGTAGAGGAACAGCTGGATCAGCATCGCGGTGAGGCGCGCATCCCAGGTCCACCAGGTGCCCCAGGTCGGCACGCCCCATAGCGAACCGGTGAACAGGCCGAGAAAGGTCATCGCCGCGCCGAACGGCGCCATGACGGTGGCCGCCATATCCGCGACCTTGATCTTCCAGATCAGGAAGACCGCCGACGCCAGCGCCATGCCGACAAAGACGCTCTGGGCGAGGATCGCCGCCGGCACATGCACGTAGATGATGCGGTAGCTGTCGCCCATCTGGTAGTCCGGCGGCGAGAAGGCCAGCGACCAGACGGCGCCGACCGCCAGCAGCAGTCCCGCCGCGATCCAGAATCCCGGCTGCAGCCGCGCGCAAAGCGCGTGGCACCACTTCGGGGAGCCCAACTTGTGTACAAAGGTCCACATGCGTTAACCGCTACCTCGACAGTCCTGCGACGACCGCTACCGGTCGTCGTTTATCCGTTGACGCTGATTCGCAGCGCGCCGGCGATGGCAAAGGGCGCGCCGGCCACGGCGAGCGCCAGCATGGCCCCAAGCAGCGCCATGGCCGGTGCCGCACTACCGCCCGCAAGCGCCGTCTGCACCGCGCCGGCGCCGAAGATCAACACCGGGATGTAGAGCGGCAGAATTAGCAGCGACAGCAGGATACCGCCGCGCGGCAACCCTACCGTCAGCGCCGCGCCGATGGCGCCGATCAGGCTCAGCGTGGCACTGCCCAGCAACAGCGAACCGATCAGCACTGGCGCGGCGCCGGCCGGCAACGACAGCAGCACGCCAAGCCATGGTGCGCAAAGTGCCAGCGGCACGCCGGTCAACAGCCAGTGAACGACCACCTTGGTCAGACACAGCAGCGGCAGCGGCTGCGGCGCCAGCAGCATCTGCTCCAGCGTGCCGTCGGCATGGTCGGTGCGAAACAGGGCATCGAGCGACAGCAGCATCGCCAGCAGCGCGGCGACCCACAGCAGCCCTGGCGCCACGTCGGCCAGTCGTGCCGGCTGCGGCGAAATACCGAGTGGAAAGAGCACCACGACCAGCGCCAGGAACAGCAACGGATTGAGCCAGTCACCGCCACGCCGCCGGGCCAGGGCCAGTTCGCGACGCAGCTGCGCCAGGCAGACATGTGCCCAGCCGAGCCGTGTCGGCGTCGCGACAGGCATCTCGCGTGAGCTCATGCCGTCGCTCCCAAGATCAGCGAGTCTACACGATCGTTAGCCTGAAAAGTATGATGCGTGGTCATGATCACCGCCCCGCCCTGCTCGCCGTGGGAAAGCACGCGCTGCTCGAGCCACGCGACGCCGTGGCGGTCGATGGCGGTAAAGGGCTCGTCGAGAATCCACAGCGGGCGCGGCACCAGATCCAGCCGCGCCAGCGCGATGCGTCGCCGCTGCCCGGCGGAGAGCTGGTTCGCCGCGACGTCCTCGAAGCCCGTCAGGCCGACACCGGCCAGGGCGTCGTCGATTGCGGCTGCGGACACCCCCACCCCGGCCATCGCCGCCGACCAGGCAAGATTTTCCTGCGCCGTGAGCGCCGCCGCGACCCCGGGCTCGTGGCCGATGAACAGCAGCGAGCGACGGAAGGCCTCGCGCGCGCGCGCCAGCGGCTGCCCGTGCCACTCGATGCGTCCGGCGTCGGGCACCAGCTGGCCCGTCAGCAGCTTCAACAGCGAGGTCTTGCCACTGCCGTTGGCGCCTTCAATACGGACGATATCGCCATCGCGAAGATGCAGTTCCAGGCTGTCGAAAAGCCAGCGATCGTCGCGCTCGCAGGCGAGTTCATGGGCATCCAGCACGACGTTCACGACGAGCGACTCCCGGTCGTTCCATAGAAAGGGCGCCACTTTACCACCGCGAACCGGCATCGTCGCCCGGACACGCGGCGCGAGTCCGGGCGACGCACTATCTTGTCCGACGACGCTGCCTTGTTATGATGAGCTCACTTCACTCGGGAGAAGACGATGACAACCACCGCACCGAGCTACCTGCAACGCCAGCCGAACCTGCCGCTGATCGACGGCAACTGGGAATCCATCGATGCCACCGACCTGGTCGAGATCCCGCTGCTCGGGCGCGTCGCCGCCGGCCTGCCGATGGAAGCCTGCCTCGACCACGAGATGGTCCAGGTGCCGGCACGGCTGGTGCGGCGCAATACGTATGCGCTGCGCGTCAGAGGGGATTCGATGATCGACTGCAATATCTTCGACGGCGACGTGATCATCATCGAACGCTATGAATCGGCGGAGAACGGCGAGACCGCCGTGGTGCTGATCAACAACCAGGAAGTCACCTTGAAGAAACTGTTCATCGAGAAATCTGGTGTGCGTCTGCAGCCCGCCAACGACACCATGCCGCCGATCTATTTGAAGAACGAGGATGTTCAGGTGCTGGGACTGGTCATGGGCGTGATGCGCAATCCGCCCCAGGCCGCCTGACGCGCCCGATGCGCTATTCGATTCCCGCACTCGCGCCCGACGCAATCCACGCTAACACCCTCGAGATCGAGAAGAGCCGCTTCCTCTGCTGGCTGGCGCATACCCCCGATACGGCCGCCTTCGACCGTCTGCTGGCGTGCGCCCGGACCCGCCATCCCGATGCCAGTCATCACTGTTCCGCCTTTATTGCCGGTGCGCCGCAGGAACAGGTGGCGATCGGCTTTTCCGACGACGGCGAACCCGGCGGTACCGCTGGGCGCCCAATGTTCCAGGCCCTGGCAGGCAGCGGGCTCGGTCAGGTCGGTGCGGTCGTGACGCGCTACTTCGGCGGCACCAAGCTCGGTACCGGTGGCCTGGTTCGCGCCTACACCCAGGCCGTGCTGAAAGCGCTGGAAACACTGCCGCTTCGGGACCATACCGAGCGCCGCGTCTGCCGTGTACAGGTCGATTTCAGCCAGGAGGCCGAAGCCCGCCACTGGCTCGACACGCACGAGGTGCCGGTCGACGGCGCGGACTACGATAGCCAGGGCGTGACCCTGACGCTCGGCTGGCCGATGGACGATAGTCTGTCGCTGGAGACGCTGTCGCAGCGCCTGCGTGGCGGTCTGATCCGGCGCTAGCACTCGACGTGGCCGCCCTGTCCCCGCCCGCCTGTCTCAACGTCCACGCGCTGTCGTGTCGAGCGCCTAGCTCTGACCCCGCTCATCGATCTGGCAGGCGCCGAGCGCCACCTCGCCGGAGAGCCGGATATGCGCCTGCAGGAGGTCACAGGCCGCCCGACTGTGACCCGCCAGCGCCAGCGTCACCAACTCGGCATGCTGACTGTCGAGCGTCTCGCGAATGGCGGGGTTGGCGGGGGCCATACGGCGATAGCGGTCGAACTGATCATGGAGCTGCTCGATGAAGCGCAATAGCCACGGCGAACCGCACTGCTCCAACAGGCAGCGATGGAACTGCAGATGTGCCTGTTCCCACTGCTCGAGGTCGGTGGCCGTCTCGTCCGCCCGCTTGAGCCGATGGCCGGCCCCGATAAGCCGCGCTTCCCAATCGGCATCGCCACGCGCCAACGCCTGCGTCAGCGCTTCGCCCTCGAAACGCTGACGTAGAGCAATGATGTCATCGAGCTCATCGCGCGACAGCGCCGGCACGCGAAAACCGCGCTGATTTTCCTGCTCCAGCAGACCATAGGCGGCCAGCCGATTGAGCGCTTCGCGCAACGGACTCAGACCGATCCGGTAGTGCTGCTTGAGTGCATTGATCGCCAGCTTCTCGCCGGCGCGAAACCGACCGCCGATCAGATCGCGCTTGAGCGCCGTATAGATCTCGCTGGTGGCACTCGCCGCCAAAGACTCCTGACTCCCCATGAACGCTGCTCTCGCTGCCGCGGTGGTGGCACCCTCGTCATCGGGCCTTGACCCGATATCGATATCGACGCCATAGTAAAAAATCGATTTTTCCATGATAACCGATTCGCACCCGAGCGCGCATAGCACGCCGGAACAAGACGCGAACGCTCGGACAACCAGCGAGAACCCGGCCATGAGCCTCGGCTTGAACCACAATAATCCCTATCCGTCGCGCCGCAGCGCCACCTATTCGAAGCGCGGCATGGTCGCCGCCTCACAGCCGCTGGCCAGTCAGGCAGGACGGGATATTCTCGCTGGCGGCGGCAACGCCATCGATGCCGCCATCGCTACGGCCGCGGTGCTGACCGTGGTCGAGCCGACCGGCAACGGCATCGGCGGCGATGCCTTCGCGCTGGTCTGGATCGCCGACCCAGCGGGCGGCGGCGGCCAAGGCAAGCTGCACGGCCTCAACGCCAGCGGCCAGGCGCCTGCGAGCCTGACACGCGACGCGGTCCTGGCCGCGGGGCATGACGAGATGCCGCTTCACGGCTGGACGCCGGTCACGGTGCCCGGCGTGCCCGCGGCCTGGGCCGAGCTGTCGAAACAGTATGGCAAGCTCGATTTCGCGACGCTGCTCGAGCCGGCGATCCGCATCGCCCGCGAGGGATTCCCGGTCTCGCCGGTGATCAGCCAGCTGTGGCAGCGCGCCGAGATCGAATTCCGCGCCCTGTCGGATGATCCGGCCGTCGCCCCCTGGCTGGACGCCTTTGCGCCCAACGGCCACGCACCGCAGCCCGGCGAGCTCTATCGCAACGAGGCCCAGGCGCGCACGCTGGAAGCACTGGCCGAGAGCCACTGCGACAGTTTCTATCGTGGCGAACTGGCCGCCAGGATCGATGCGTTCTCGCAGGCCACCGGTGGCTATCTGCGCGCCGCCGATCTCGCCGCCTATGCACCGGAGTGGGTCACGCCGATTTCGGTCAACTATCGCGGCTACGATGTGTGGGAGATCCCGCCCAACGGCCAGGGCATGGTGGCGCTGATGGCGCTCAAGGTAATGGCGGGCTTCGACCCCGGCGTACGTGACGCACCGCTGACGCTCCATCGCCAGCTCGAAGCGATGAAACTGGCCTATACCGACGGCCACTTCCACATCACCCAGGCCGATCGCATGCGCGTCGAGGTCGAGGCGCTCCTGAGCGACGCCTACGCCGATACCCGCCGGCGCCTGATCGGCGAACGCGCCATCGACCCGGCGCCCGGCGAACCGCAGGCGGGTGGCACCGTGTATCTGGCCACGGCCGACAGTGACGGCAACATGGTCTCCTACATTCAGAGCAACTATCACGGCTTCGGCGCCGGCGTCGTGGTACCGGATACCGGTATTTCGTTGCAGAACCGCGGCCACGGTTTCAGCCTGGATGCCGACCACGTCAACGTGCTCGAGCCCGGCAAACGCACTTTCCACACCATCATTCCGGGCTTCCTCACCCAGGGTGACACTGCGCTGGGTCCCTTCGGCGTCATGGGCGGTTTCATGCAGCCCCAGGGCCACATGCAGGTAGTCATGAACCTGGTCGACTTCGGCCTCAACCCGCAGGCAGCGCTGGACGCCCCGCGTTGGCAGTGGATGGGCGAGCGCAAGATCGGCATCGAACCCGGCTACCCGCTGCACCTCATCCGCGATATGGCGGAACGCGGCCACCGGATCAGCATCGCCGTGGATAGCACCGGCTACGGCCGCGGCCAGGTCATCCTGCGCGACCCGAATAGCGGGGTCTACTGCGGTGGCACCGAACCGCGTACCGACGCCAGCATCGCGGTGCTCTGACCGATGGCCTCCCGATCCCTGACCACTCAGCGACAACTGTTCGTCGCATTCCTGCGCATCGGCCTGCTCGGCTTCGGCGGCGGCCCGTCGATGATCCCGCTGGTGCGCGCCGAGGCCGTCACGCGCTACTCGTGGATGACCGATGACGACTTCGGAGACGTCCTCGCTATCGGCAATACCCTGCCCGGGCCCATCGCCACGAAGATGGCCGGCTATATCGGCTACCGGGTCGGCGGCACGCTCGGCTGCGTGAATGCCGTGCTCGCGGTAATCCTACCGTGCATCGTGGCGATGGCACTGCTGCTCGGCGTCTTCACGCGCTTCCGCGATCAGCGCTGGATCCAGGGCATGAGCGAGGGCGTGGTGCCGGTCGTGATGATCATGATGGCCCAGCTCACTTGGGACTTCTTCCAGAAGTCGCGCCTGGCGCTGGGCTGGATCGCCACGCTGGTGATGGGCATCGTCGCGGGCGGGCTGATCTACGGTCTCGGCGTGCACCCCGGCCTGGTCATCGGCGCGCTGTTGATCGCCGCGCTGATGCGCCCGGAGCCCAAGCGCAAGACACCGGACGCACCGCCACCGGAGACGGGCTCATGATCTACTGGGACCTCTTCCTCGCCTTCTTCATTCCCAACATCATCGGCTACGGCGGCGGCCCGGCGATCATCCCCCTGATCGAGAATGAAGTCGTCGGCCATTACGGCTGGATGACCTCACAGCAGTTCGCCGAGACGCTGGCACTCGGCAACACCCTGCCCAGTCCCATCGCGACCAAGATGGCCGGCTACATCGGCTACGAAGTCGGCGGGCTTGGCGGCAGCCTGGTCGCGACCTTCGCCACCGTGGCGCCGTCGCTGCTGCTGATGCTTGTGGCGCTGGGGACGCTCTACCGCTACCGCGAGTCGATCAAGGTGAAATCCATGAGCCAGTGGGTGCGACCGGTCATCATGGTACTAATGGCCTACCTCACCTGGTCGTTCCTGAGCGAGGGCGCCGCCGGCGCCGGCTGGCTGCATACTGCCATCATCGGGCTCGCCTCGGCCCTGCTGCTGTGGCGGTTCCGTTGCCATCCGGTGTGGGCAGTCCTGTTGGGGCTGGTCTACGGCGGACTGCTGCTCGGCTAGGCATCACACTCGCCGGCCACCCGTTGACCCGATCGCCGCGCCCTGCCGCGATCGGGCCAACGACCAACCGGGTGACAACGACAGCAGCGACAACAAAGACAGCAACGACAACGACAACGACAGCAACCGTGACTCGACAACGCGATCTGGATCGCACAACGACAAGGACAAGGACAACATCATGCTTCAGAACTCTCTCCGCCATGCCCGTGAAGGCCGTATGCGCCGCCTGCTGACCGCCAGCGGCACCGTTGCCAGCTTGACACTCGGCCTCACGGTCGGCGCCCTCGCCACCAGCGCCACGGCGCAAGCGCAGGCGTACCCCGACCACGCCATCGAGTTTATCGTGCCCTGGTCACCGGGCGGCGGCAGCGACACGCTGATGCGGATCATCTCCAACGCGGCCGACGATGCCATCGGCCAGCCCCTGCCGGTGATCAACATGCCCGGCGTCAGTGGCACGCTGGGACTCAAGGAACTGGCCGATCGCGATCCGGACGGCTACACCGTTGGCCAGATCCACGAGGGACTGATGGCCGCCAACGCCACCGGCCTGACCCAGCTCGACTGGGACGACTTCCAGCCGATCGCCTCGCTGGCCTCTTCGCCACAGTATCTGGTGGTCAACGGCGACAGTGACTGGCAGACGTTCGACGACTTCGCCGAGTATGCCAAGGCGCATCCCGGCGAGATTCGTGTCGGTGCGACACTGGGCGGTATCCCGCACGTCCACGCCGCCATGATCGAGGATGCCATCGGCGCCGAGTTCCGCTATGTGGGCTATGAAGGGACCGGCGCGCGTATTCGCGGCCTGGTCGGCGGGCACGTCGACGCCGCCATCGGCGATATTTCCTCCAGTCTGGAGTTCGTCAAGAACGGCGATCTGCGCTTTCTGGCCGTGGGCAGCAACCAGCGCCTCGACGACACACCCAACGTACCGACGTTCAAGGAGCTGGGCTACGACAGCCTCAACCTGAGCGTCAACCGTGGCATCGTCGCGCCCCAGGGCATCGATGACGCCAAGGTCGAGACCCTGGCCGACGCCTTCGAGACGATGTCGCAGGATCCGGCATTCATCGAACGCATGAACCGCGCCGGCGCGCAGGTCGAATTCATGGGCCCCGACGCCTATACCGACTACCTCGCCGACGTCGATGCCACCATCGAGCGCCTCTCAGGCAAGCTGGCCCGATGAACGACGCCACCGATACCGCCTCCCGCTCACCGCGGGAGGCGTCGGACGCCCGCGGCAAGGCGCTCGCCAACGGTCTGTTCAACGCCGCACTGGCCGCCCTGTTCAGCGCGCTCTTCGTGCAGGCCGGCGAGCTCCCCTCCTCGATGTGGGAACCATTGGGCGCCGGCTCCTTTCCACGCCTGGTACTGGGTGCACTGGTGCTGTTCAACGTCGCGCTGCTGCTGCAGTCGGTCAACGCCTGGCGGCGCAGTGACGCGGCCTGCAGGACCGGCACCCTGGCCTGGTTTATCCACCGCCGCCTCGCCTTCGCGACGCTGGCAACCTTCGCGCTCTATGCCGCGCTGATGCCGTGGGTCGGTTTCACTGTCGCCTCGTTTCTATTCCTGCTGGGTGTGCAGTGGATTCTCGGCGCGCGTCGAGGCCAGCGCCTGCTGACCGCCCTGATCGTATCCGTCCTGTTCAGCGTGGGGCTGCATGCGCTGTTCAGCCAGGTCTTCCTGATCTCGCTGCCACCAGGCCGACTCTTCTGATTCCACGGCCTCGGCCGTTCGACTCGTACAAGCACCAGGGCCCGAGGGAGCCTTCCGATGCCGATGACCGACGCACTGCTCTCCAGTGTCGAGCAACTCTTCTCGCTGGCCACGATTGCCAGCATGCTGATCGGGGTGGTGGCCGGCGTGATCGCTGCCGCCATCCCCGGCTTTACCGTCACCATGGCGATCGTGCTGACGCTACCGGTGACGTTCTCCATGCCGCCACTGCAGGGGGTCGCCACCATGCTCGCGGTCTATGTGGGTGGCTGTTCGGGCGGCCTGATCAGCGCCGCCCTGCTGGGGATTCCCGGCACCCCCTCCTCGGTCGCCACCACCTTCGACGCCTACCCCATGGCGCGTAACGGCGAGCCGGGCCGCGCGCTCGGGCTGGGCATCTGGGCGTCGTTCTTCGGGGCGCTGGTCAGCGCCATCGTGCTGATCGTCGCGGCACCACCGCTGGCGCTGATCGCGGTCAAGCTCGGCCCCTGGGAGTATTTCTCGCTGATCCTGTTCGCCATCACCGTGGTCGCGAGCCTGGTCGGCAAGTCGGTGCTCAAGGGGCTGATGATGAGCCTGCTGGGACTGTTCATTGCCACCGTTGGCCAGGATCCGATGATGGGCGTACCCCGCTTCACCTTCGGCGTCGACGTGCTCGCCGCCGGCTTCCCGTTTCTGGTGGTGCTGATCGGTATCTTCGCCGTCAGCCAGCTGGCCGGCGAAGTGGAGAATCCCGAGGAGCTGCGCCAGGGCAAGGCATTGATTCACGGACGCCTCCAGCTCCAGCCACTGACCGTCATGCGCGAAGTGCTCGCCCGCCCCGTCAATCTGCTGCGCTCGTCGCTCGTGGGCGTGATCATTGGCGCGGTACCCGGCGCCGGCGGCAGCATCGCCAACCTGATCGCCTACGATCAGGCCAAGCGTGCCTCGAAGACGCCGGAGCGTTTCGGCACCGGTATCGCTGACGGCGTGGTCGCCTCCGAGTCAGGCAACTCGGCCACCGCCGGTGGCGGACTGATTCCGATGATCGCGCTAGGCATCCCCGGCAGCGCCGTGGATGCGGTATTGATGGCAGCCCTGATGGTGCAGGGCGTCAGCGTCGGGCCGCGCCTGATCATGGACAACGCCGATCTGGTCTACGGCATGTTCCTGGCGATGTTCCTGGCCGCCGGCATGGTGCTGGTGTTCTGCCTGCTCAGCCTGCGCTGGTTTCTCAAGATCACCACCATTCCCAAGTCGGTCATCGTGCCGGTGGTGCTGACCTGCTGCGCGGTCGGTGCACTGGCCCTCAACAACCGCATCACGGATCTCTATCTGCTGGTCGGCATCGGCCTGGTCGGCTACGCGCTGGCCAAGCTCGACTATCCGCTGGCACCGTTGGTGCTCGGCGTGATCCTCGGGCCGATCGCCGAGACCAACCTGCGCCGGGCGCTGATGGCCGACGAAGACTGGACACTGTTCTTCACCCGCCCGATCTCGGCCGGGCTACTGATCCTTGCCGTGCTCTCGGTCGCCTTCACCGTGCGCGGCCTGCTGCGCCAGCGCGCCGCGGCACGACGCTAATCCCTCACCAGGCAGGATAGCGCTCGCGGATACCGCCAATGGCCGCGAGCGCTCCCCTCACCGGCCCCCTGAAACGCCGAATCAGCGGAGCACGGCATTCGCGACAACGACAAAATGTGCTAGCTTGGCGGCCGATTTCACGGAGGCCGCATGTCCGACCCCGCTTCTCTCTTCTCCCCCACGCCCGCTCTCGAGCCACATGCCACCGGACGCATCGGCCTGGCGCCCATGGAGGGCGTGATCGATGCCGATACCCGGGCGCTGCTGAGCGCCGACGGGACACTTGACTGGTGCGTGACCGAATTCGTTCGCGTGGTCGATGCCCGCCTGCCGGCCAGAGTTTTCCTTCGCCACTGCCCGGAGCTGGCCCAGACGGGCGAGAGCGGACCGCTGACACCGACAGGCACGCCCGTCACGCTACAGCTACTCGGCTCCGACCCGGTTGCCTTGGCGGCCAATGCCGAGCAAGCGATCGCGCTCGGCGCGACGCTCCTCGATCTCAACTTCGGTTGCCCGGCCAAACTGGTCAATCGCCACGACGGCGGCGCCTCGCTGTTACGCACACCGGCACGCGTGGAAGCGGCCGTGGCCGCCGTGGCCAACGTTGCTGCCCGCCATGGCGCCTCGGTCAACGCCAAGCTGCGGCTCGGGTTCGATGACAAGCGTCTGGCCCTGGCATGCGCCCGCGCGGCCGAAGCCGGCGGCGCCGCCGAGCTGGTGGTACATGCCCGCACCCGGCGCGAAGGCTATCGCCCGCCGGCGCACTGGGAGTGGATCGCACGCATTCGTGCCGCCGTGTCGGTGCCCGTGGTGGCCAACGGCGATATCTGGACACTCGAGGATTACTGGAAGGCGCGTTCGCTCTCCGGCTGTCGCGACGTGATGCTGGGGCGCGGCATCCTCGCCGATCCTTGGCTGGCAAGACGTATTCGTCACTGGCAGACGAGCGGCGGCGAGCGCCTCCCCCCCACCCCCTGGTCGGTGCGACGTGAAACGCTGTGCCGCTATGCGGCGAGCAAGCAGGCCGACGGCCTGCCGGCGAAGTTTATCGTCTCGCTACTCAAGCAGTGGCTCAACATCATGCGAGGTCGCGATGCCAACGCGGCCGCCTGCTTCGCCGCGATTCGGCGCGAGCAGGACCTGCACGCCTTTCTCGAAGGACTGCAGGCGTGGTCTGCCGACACGACGGACGAAGCGCCCGAGGCGCAGCTGACAGCGACACCCTGAGCGCGCTCGCAGGCGCCCCGGCGACAGGTGATACAGGCGATGGGGACCGGCACGAATCGCGACGACGGGCGGACAGCACGCCGACGCACGCCCTCATTTTGACCGCTGACGCTGTCAGGACGTCTCAAGGTGCCACAAGAAGTGGGAAGGCGGGCGAGAATGGCGCGAAGCCGTAAGCTTGCCGACCAGTACCCGTAGCGGATGACGAACAAACCGCGAATGCACGAACGAACTGCGGATACACAAACGAAAACACCCGCACGCAAAGCGTGCGGGTGTCGTCTGTATGGCGCGCCCGGGAGGATTCGAACCTCCGACCACCTGATTCGTAGTCAGGTACTCTATCCAGCTGAGCTACGGGCGCTGAAACTGGGTTGATCGCCGCTTTCGCAGCAATCCTGTCGGATGTGGCGCGCCCGGGAGGATTCGAACCTCCGACCACCTGATTCGTAGTCAGGTACTCTATCCAGCTGAGCTACGGGCGCTAATTCACATTCAACAGGCCACGATCACGTGGCGTTGGCTTGATCGAATTCCAACGAATTGGAAATGGCGGAGAGGGAGGGATTCGAACCCTCGATAGGGCTATAAACCCTATACTCCCTTAGCAGGGGAGCGCCTTCAGCCACTCGGCCACCTCTCCCCGATCAGCACGGCGCATAGGTTACCGATTCGATTGCGTCATGTCCAGAAGAAAACTCAATTTTTTCGAAAAAAACCTCAGGGGATGAACAGCTTACCGGAGGGTGGTGATATCGGAACGTGATCGAGCTAATGAAGGTAGGGTCGAGGGACAAGCCCGAGCCGATAAAGGGGACGACTTCACCAGCTCAGACGGTTCCAGCACGCACCTCGAACACTTATACGCCAGGACCGTCGTCTTCGTCTTCCGTCTTCTCGCGCTGAATGCGCTGATAGATTTCTTCACGGTGGACGGCCACATCCTTGGGCGCATTAACGCCGATGCGCACCTGATTCCCTTTCACCCCCAGAACGGTGACGGTAATCTCGTCGCCGATCATGAGAGTTTCTCCCACTCGACGGGTCAGGATGAGCATTGTCTGATCTCCTTCTCAGGACCTTCTTCCATTCTCGGGTCACGCTTTCGGGCCGTCTGCAGTGCAGGTATGCACCCGAGAAGCGATTATGCGTCATACAAGCCGGCAGGCCAATGACGCCGTTCCATGACACCCGTGGTTGCGTTGAAAAAAGCGCTCGATTCCATTCACTTCGTTCCAACTCCCCCCTAAGCGTAGAACGCCTGAGACAATCTTGAAGGTGTTATTCGGATTATTCGCTATGAATGCTGTCTTTATCGAGACCGAAGGCCGTATGCAATGCGCGCACGGCGAGTTCCATGGCCTTGTCGTCGATCACGACAGAGATCTTGATCTCGGAAGTGGAGACCATGCGAATGTTGATGTTTTCTTCGGCCAGGACGCGGAACATCTTGGAGGCAACCCCCGCGTGGGAGCGCATGCCGACACCGACCAGCGACACTTTGGCGATATTGTCGTCGCCACGCAGCTCGCCGCCACCCAGCGCCGGGATGACATCGTTCTGCAGGATGCGCATGGTCTGCTTGTAGTCGCCCTTGGCGACGGTGAAGGTGAAGTCGGTGTAGTCGCCGGTCGGCGCCACGTTCTGGACGATCATGTCGACTTCGATGTTGGCATCGGCGATCGGCCCGAGAATACGCGAAGCCACGCCGGGCACGTCGGGCGTGTTGAGCAGCGTCAGCTTGGCTTCGTTCGTGGTAAAGGCGATGCCGGAGATCAGGGGTTCTTCCATCGATTCGATTTCCTCGTCAGCCACGATCAGCGTGCCCGGGCCCTCTTCGAAGCTCGACAGCACGCGTAGCGGTACATTGTATTTGCCGGCGAATTCCACCGCGCGGATCTGCAACACCTTGGAACCCAGACTCGCCAGCTCCAGCATCTCCTCGACGGTGATGCGCTCGAGGCGCTGCGCCTTCGAACAGACGCGCGGATCGGTGGTGTAGACGCCATCGACGTCGGTGTAGATCTGGCACTCGTCGGCGTTCAACGCCGCCGCAAGCGCGACCCCGGTGGTATCCGAACCGCCGCGCCCCAGCGTGGTGATATTGCCCTCTTCATCGACGCCCTGAAAGCCGGCGACGACGACAACCTGCCCGTCATCGAGATCGCCCTTGAGATCATCGGTCTCGATGCGCTGGATGCGCGCCTTGGTATGGGCGCTATCGGTGCGGATACCCACCTGCGCACCGGTATAGGAGGTCGCCGGCACGCCGAGCTGATGCAGAGCCATCGCCAGCAGCGAGATGGTCACCTGCTCACCGGTGGAGACCAGCATGTCCATCTCGCGTGGCGTCGGGTCCTCGTTGATCTGCGACGCCAGATCGATCAGCCGATTGGTTTCGCCGCTCATCGCCGAGACCACAACCACGACCTGGTGACCCGCGTCGCGATCGCGCTTGACCTTCTCGGCGACCGCCTTGATCCGCTCCACCGAACCGACGGAAGTGCCGCCGAATTTTTGTACGTATAGCGCCATGAGTCTGTCTATCGCTCCCTAGCGTTGTCGGCCGACGTGCCTGCACATCGACCGGAATGCATTTAGCCGAGACGTTCCGCCACCCAGTCGGCCACGCTGGCAAGCGCGCCGGGCAGTTGCGCCGGCTCGCTGCCACCCGCCTGCGCCATGTCGGGGCGGCCACCGCCCTTGCCGCCGACCTGCGCCGCGACGTGATTGACCAGTTCGCCCGCCTTGAGCTTGCCGGTCAGGTCGTCGGTGACACCCGCGATCAGGCTGACCTTGCCTTCCTGCGCCGCCGCCAGCACCAGCACGCCGGACCCCATCTTCTGCTTGAGCTGGTCGTGCAGGCCACGCAGGTCCTTGCCGCTGACGCCCTCCAGCCGGGTCGCCAGGACCCGGATGCCGGCCACGTCCTGCGCCTCGGCGAGCAGATCGTTGCCGGCGGCGCTGGCCAGCTTGGCCTTGAGTCGCTCGAGCTCTTTCTCCAGGCCGCGCTGACGCTCGAGAACCGCGTCGAGACGCTCGACGACTTGCTCGGGCTTGGCCTTCAACCGTTCGCCCACTGCCGTGAGTTCACGCTCCTGAGCCGCAAACCAGGCAAGCGCGCCTTCACCGGTCACGGCCTCGATGCGACGCACGCCCGACGCCGTGCCGGTCTCGGCGACGATATGGAAGGGCCCGATATCACCGCTGCGCGCCACATGGGTCCCGCCGCAGAGCTCGACCGAGAACGCATCGGCACCGATCGTCAGCACGCGCACGCTGTCGGCGTACTTGGCTTCGAACAGCGCCCGCGCGCCGCGCGCCTTGGCTTCGTCGAGCGTCATCTCCTCGACCTGCGTCGGCGCGTTGGCCATGATCTGAGCATTGACGATGCGCTCGATCTGCGCCAGCTGCTCGCCGGTGACCGCCTCGAAGTGGCTGAAGTCGAAACGCAGGCGCTCGGCACTCACCAGCGACCCTTTCTGCTGCACGTGTTCACCCAGCGTCTGACGCAGCGCCTCGTGAAGCAGGTGAGTTGCGGAGTGATTGCGCATGGTGGCCTGACGAAGCGCCGGATCGACCTGCGGCGTCACCGCCTGGCCGACGCGCACCTCGCCCTCGAGCACGAGGCCTTCGTGCAGATGATGGCCGGCCTGCTTGCGGGTGTCGGTGACCTGGAAACGACCACCGTCGAGCAGCAGATAGCCGGTATCACCGACCTGGCCACCCGATTCGCCGTAGAACGGCGTGCGATCGAGCACGACAACGCCCTTCTGCTCCGGCGCCAGCGAGTCGAGCGCGTTACCCTCGGCATCGACGATTGCGGTGACGGTGGCACGATCCTCGAGACGCTCGTAGCCGGTGAACTCGGTCGTCCCCTCGAGCTCGAGCGCGGCGCCATAGTCGCCGCCGAATTGGCTGGCGGCGCGAGCGCGCTGGCGCTGCGCTTCCAGCTCGCGCTCGAAGCCAGCCTCGTCGAGCGTCACGCCGCGCTCGCGGCAGACATCGGCCGTCAGGTCGTAGGGGAAGCCGTAAGTGTCGTAGAGCTTGAACACGGTCTCGCCGGCGAGCACGTCGCCTTCAAGTCCGCTTAGGGCCGCTTCCAGCAGCCCCATGCCGTGATCCAGCGTCCGCGCAAACTGTTCTTCTTCTTTCAACAACACGCGTTCGATCTGCTCACGAGCCTGACGCAGCTCCGGGTAGGCCTCGCCCATCTCGGCATCCAGCGCAGCCACCAGCTTGTGGAAGAACGGCTCGGTGGCACCCAGCTTGTGGCCATGACGCACGGCACGGCGGATGATGCGGCGCAGCACGTAACCACGCCCCTCGTTGGAGGGCAGCACGCCATCGACGATCAGGAAGGCACAGGAACGAATATGGTCGGCGATGACGCGCAGCGACGGCGCGCGCGTATCGTCGTGTCCGGTGAGCTCGGCGGCGGCCAGCAGCAGGTTCTGGAACAGGTCGATCTCGTAGTTGGAATGAACGCCCTGCATGACCGCGGCCATGCGCTCGAGCCCCATGCCGGTATCGATCGACGGCTTCGGCAACGGCGTCATATTGCCGGCAGCGTCGCGGTCGAACTGCATGAAGACCAGATTCCACACCTCGATGTAGCGATCGCCGTCCTCTTCCGGCGTCCCCGGGGGGCCGCCCCAGACTTCCGGGCCATGATCGTAGAAAATTTCGGAGCAGGGACCGCACGGGCCGGTATCGCCCATCTGCCAGAAGTTGTCTTCGTCGAGGCGCGAGAGACGTGCCGGATCGACGCCGATCTCCTCGGTCCAGATCTTCGCCGCCTCATCGTCGCTGATATGTACCGTGACCCAGAGGCGCTCCTTAGGCAGCGCCAGCACTTCGGTGATAAAAGTCCAAGCGAAGCGGATGGCATCGGCCTTGAAGTAGTCACCGAAGCTGAAGTTGCCCATCATCTCGAAGAAGGTGTGATGGCGCGCGGTATAGCCGACATTGTCGAGGTCGTTGTGCTTGCCACCGGCGCGCACGCAGCGCTGGGCCGAGGTGGCACGCACATAGGGGCGCGGGTCGCGACCTAGGAAGACATCCTTGAACGGGACCATGCCGGCATTGGTGAAGAGAAGGGTCGGGTCGTTCTCCGGTACCAGAGAGGCGGAAGGCACGATAGTGTGTCCGCGCTCCTCGAAGTAGCTCAGGAAAGCCTGTCTGATATCTGCACTTTTCATGAAAAAATCCGTGGCGATAGGCGTGCCCACGGCGGTGAACGGACCACGTGGCGACGCAGAATCGGGCACGATGTCGCTGCCGAGTGCGGCATCGAGCCATCGCAAAGCGCGTTAGTATAACGTGGTCGAGTGTGAGTCTGTCGAGTGCGACACCCCTGTCGCCCGGATTCAGCGGCCAGATCGAGGCATCAGTCGCCGGCACGAAAGCCGAGCGGCGTAGGGTTGAGGCAGGAAAACCATCGGTCAGTCGGGAAAGCAACCGGCCAGATCGGATCGGCAATACGCCGGCCGAACAACGACAGCCATCCCGGTCACCCGCACACCCTGTCGTGGCCGCGCTTGTCGCGCGAACACGGAGATGGCATCGAGGAAGGACTTGTCACCACAAGACGGTTCTCTGGTGGCAAGAGAAATCTTCTAACGGCAAGAAAGGCTGCTAACGGCAGGAGGGAGCCCCAAGAGGAAGCCTCAAAAGAGAGATCCGCGAGCGGGAGGGCCACCGGGTATCGCTACGATTCAGTCCCAGGCGTGGGTCATGGCATGCCTGACCTGGTCAAACTCGAAGCCACGCCCGGCAAGGAAGCGCTCGCGACGCGCGCGCTCTCGTGGGCTCGCTCCGGGGCCATCGAAGCGCTTGGCAAGCGCCTGACAGGCAAGTTCGTCCCAGTCTGGCGCTTCGCTCTCCAGTGCCAGCGCGGTCAGCGCATCATCGATACCGCGCTGGCGGATATCGGCACGAATCTTGACCGGCCCCTGACCACGGGCGATGCGCGAACGCACGAACACTTCGGCGAAGCGCTCGTCAGACTGCAGTCCGTCCGCCGCCAAGGCATCCAGTGCCGGCGCGATAGCCTCTTCGGCCACCGCCTTGGCTGCCAGTCGCTGCGCCAGCTCGGCCCGGGCATATTCGCGCCGGGCCAGAAACTGAATCGCGATCTCGCGGGGGGAAAGCTCGCCAGTCTCGCTCATGGCCGAGGGTCCGGGCTCACTTAGGCTCAGAGCAGGGAATCGTCGGCGTCGTCACCGGCAGCTACCGCCGCTTCGGACTCCTTCTCCTTGGGGGTGGGCACGGCCAGCAGCTGAGCACGAATCTGATCTTCGATCTCTTTCATGATCGCCGGATTCTGCTCGAGATACTGCGCGGCATTGGCCTTGCCTTGACCGATCTTGCTGCCCTGATAGCTGTACCAAGCACCGGCCTTGTCGACCAGATTGCACTGCACGCCCAGGTCGATGACCTCGCCGGCGTGATAGATCCCCTTGCCATAGAGGATCTGGAACTCGGACTGGCGGAACGGCGGCGCGACCTTGTTCTTGACAACCTTTACGCGCGTCTCGTTGCCGGTGACCTCGTCGCCCTGCTTGACCGAACCGATACGGCGGATATCGAGACGTACGCTGGAGTAGAACTTGAGCGCGTTGCCGCCGGTGGTGGTTTCGGGGCTGCCGAACATCACGCCGATCTTCATGCGAATCTGGTTGATGAACACCACCATGCAATTCGCGTTCTTGATGTTGCCGGTGATCTTGCGCAGCGCCTGGGACATCAGTCGTGCCTGCAGGCCGACGTGCGAGTCGCCCATCTCGCCCTCGATCTCGGCACGCGGCGTCAGCGCCGCCACGGAGTCGATGATGATCACGTCGACGCCGCCGGAGCGAACCAGCATGTCGCAGATTTCCAGTGCCTGCTCGCCGGTGTCCGGCTGCGAAACCAGCAGCTCGTCGAGATCGACGCCGAGCTTCTCGGCATAGCTCGGGTCGAGCGCGTGCTCGGCATCCACGAAGGCGCAGGTCTTGCCGTCTTTCTGCGCCTGCGCGATCACCGACAGCGTCAGCGTAGTCTTGCCCGAGGACTCCGGCCCGAAGATTTCGACGACGCGGCCATAGGGCAGCCCGCCCACGCCGAGTGCAATATCCAGCCCCAGCGAGCCCGTGGACACCACCGGCACGGCGGTACGCGGTGCATCGCCCAGACGCATCACGGTGCCTTTGCCGAATTGGCGATCGATCTGTGACAAAGCCGCATTGAGTGCCTTGCTGCGGTTTTCGTCCTGTGCCATGAAGGTCTCCTATGAGTACGCAGGGTGAGACGGGGCGTCGGCGCTCGGCTCACATACTGTATGACTAGACAGTAGTATGGCGAAAAATCGCGCGCTCGCCTATCCCCTGTCGGCGATTTTCCTCGATGCCGAGGCGTCGGGCGAGTCCTGATCGGCATTCAGCGCCTCGATCAGTCCCAACAGCGCCACGGCTACCGCCAGTTCCCGCACGCGCTGACGATCTCCCGGTAGCCGATAGCAGGCAACGCGCTGCTCGTTAGCCTCTCCCCAGGCGAACCAGACCGTCCCTACCGGCTTCTCGTCGCTACCACCACCGGGCCCGGCCACACCGCTGATCGCCACGCCCAGCGAGGCACCGCTGTCGCGGCAGGCGCCGGCGACCATTTCGCGCACGGTCGCTTCGCTGACCGCGCCATGCGTCTCCAACGTCGCGGCGGACACCCCCAGCAGTCGCTGCTTGGCGGCATTGGCGTAGGTCACGTAGCCGGTTTCGAAATAGGCCGAGCTGCCGGCGACCGCCGTGATCGCGCTGGCGACCCCACCGCCCGTGCAGGACTCGGCGGTGGTCACGCTCGCTGACATCCGTCGACACGCCTCGGCCAGACGATACGACAGGGTCTCGATGTCCACATCGGTGCCCGCAGGCAGCACGCTGTCCGGTGTCATGAGCAGGCTCTCTCTCGCGGTGTTCCCCCTCGCCCAACGATCTTTCGTTGGGCGTCAGTACGAGGTGTGCCGCCCCAGTATGCGCGCTATCGAAACGCACGCAACCACCGCCGACATTCATCGGCATGTGCCCCGCCGCTGCACGCGTATCGGTGGCGGCGTCGACGGCGCTCGCACGCGCCTGACGCAGGTATCGAATCGACAAGGCCGCGTCAGCGGCAGCGGAAGGTAGAGAAGAAAAGGCGATGAAGATAAATAAGAAGAGCTGGCGAGCGGCCGGCACAGCCCCCCCTTCCGTCGAACTCCATCAGGCTGCGAAACATCAGGCACGCTACAGGCCGCTGTCGCCCAGGTCGATGCAGCAGCCCACGAGCCGTGGTCAATCGCCTTCCTGCGGATCATCGGGGGGCATGAGCGGCGGCGCCCGCCCTGCCATCTCCGATACCGCAATCTCCAGCAGGACGACCGCCAGCTCACTGATATTGACGTTGCGCCGATTGGCTTCGATGGCGAGCTGCCGGTAGGTCGAATCACTGAGGTGGTTGAGCACCAGCCTGGCCATGCGCGTGTCCTCGGATAGCCGCTTCCTGACACTGTAACGGCTTATTGGCCGATGCCGAGGGTGAAATCATTAGACCTTAGCGCATGACGCCCTCCAGCGTCGGGGGGGCACGCGCGCCAACCTGGGGCCGTCCATGTAGACCGGGTCGGCGACATGATAACCTTGCGGCTTTCCCAAGACGTGCCGCCCTGGCATGTCGACGTCCAGAACGCGACAGAGTGGATCGAGACGCCATGCCGGACGCGGCCACCAGCAAGACCCAGCAGCACACGCCCATGATGACCCAATACCTGAAGATCAAGCGCGACCATCCGGACGTGCTGCTCTTCTATCGGATGGGCGATTTCTACGAACTGTTCTACGACGACGCCAAACGCGCCGCACAGCTGCTCGATATCACGCTCACTGCGCGGGGCCAGTCCGCGGGCAAGCCCATCCCCATGGCCGGCGTGCCCTATCACAGCGCCGAGTCCTACCTGGCGCGGCTGGTGAAATCCGGTGAATCGGTGGCGATCTGCGAACAGATCGGTGACCCGGCCACGTCCAAGGGCCCGGTGGAGCGTCGCGTGGTGCGCATCGTCACGCCGGGCACCCTGCACGACGAGGCCCTGCTCGATGCCAGCCGCGACAATCTGCTGGTCGCACTGCACAGTGTCGGCGAGCGCTGGGGACTGGCCTGGCTGGAGCTGTCGAGCGGGCGCTTCAATGTGCTCGAGATCGACGGCGAGGCCGACATGCTGGCCGAAGTTCATCGCCTGCAGCCGGCGGAGCTGCTCGCCGCCGAGAGCCTCGAGCTGCCGCCGAGCTTGGCCGAGCGCACCGGCCTGCGACGTCAGAGTGACTGGCATTTCGACCTGGAGACGGCCAACCGCCTGCTGTGCGACCAGTTCGGCGTGGTCGACCTGCGCGGTTTCGGCTGCACCCACCTGGAAACGGCGCTGGTCGCCGCCGGCGTGCTGATAGACTACGCCCGCGACACCCAGCGCTCGCGCCTGCCCCACGTCACCGCCCTCGGCGTCGAGAGCCGCGACGAATCGGTCGTGATCGACGCCGCCAGCCGGCGCAACCTGGAGATCGACGTCAATCTCGGCGGCGGTGGCGACAACACCTTGGCCAGCGTTCTCGATACCAGCGTGACACCGATGGGCTCGCGCCTGCTCAAGCGCTGGCTCAACCGCCCACTGCGCGACCAGGCGCAGGTCATTGCCCGCCAGGCCGCCGTGGAACTGCTGCTCGACCACGACGACGCCATGGGGATTCGCGAGTCGCTCAAGGCAGTCGGCGACGTCGAACGCATCCTGGCCCGCGTCGCCTTGCGCAGCGCCCGCCCCCGCGACCTGGCCCGTCTGCGCGACGCCCTCGTCGCGCTGCCCCAGCTGCAGGCCGATCTCGAGCGGATCGAGGGCGAGAGCGCGCTCGACGAGCTGGCCCGCCATATCCGCCCCTATCCCGAACTGGCCGAGACCCTGACGCGGGCCGTGATCGACAACCCGCCGGTGGTCATCCGCGACGGCGGTGTGATTCGCGAGGGCTTCGACGCGGAGCTCGACGAATATCGTGGCCTCGCCGAACACGCCGGCGACTATCTCGTGCAGCTGGAGACACGCGAGCGAGAACGCACCGGCCTGAGCGGGCTCAAGGTCGGCTACAACCGCGTACACGGCTACTACATCGAGATTCCCCGCGCCCAGGCGCGCGAGGCGCCGGCGGACTATATCCGCCGCCAGACGCTGAAGAACGCCGAGCGCTTTATCATCCCCGAGCTCAAGGAGTTCGAGGACAAGGCGCTGTCGGCCAAGTCCCGCGCACTGGCCCGGGAAAAGCTGCTCTACGAGAGCCTGATCGACACGCTCAACGCTGACCTCGAAGCCCTGCAGACCACCGGCCGCGCCCTGGCCTCGCTGGACGTGCTCGGCACCTTTGCCGAGCGGGCACGCGCGCTCGAGCTCGTACGGCCGCAGCTGGCGCCGGCACCCGGCCTCGAGATCGTCGGCGGTCGCCACCCGGTGGTCGAGCACGTCAGCCAGCACCCGTTCGTGCCCAACGACCTGCGCCTCCACGACGGCCGGCGCATGCTGGTCATCACCGGCCCTAACATGGGCGGTAAATCGACCTACATGCGTCAGACGGCGCTGATTGCCCTGCTCGCCCACACCGGCTGCTTCGTACCCGCCGAGCGCGCCGAGATCGGCCCGATCGACCGCATCTTCACGCGTATCGGCTCCAGCGACGATCTCGCCGGCGGCCGCTCGACCTTCATGGTCGAGATGACCGAAACCGCCAGCATCCTGCACAACGCCACCGCCGAAAGCCTGGTGCTGATGGACGAGATCGGTCGCGGCACCAGTACCTTCGACGGCCTGTCGCTGGCCTGGGCGAGCGCCGAGCACCTGGCGGCGCAGCGTGCCTTTACCCTGTTCGCGACGCACTACTTCGAAATGACCGCACTGGCGGAACAGCAGGAAACGGTGGCCAACGTGCATCTGACGGCGGCCGAGCACAAGGACGGGATCGTGTTCATGCACCGGGTCGAGGAGGGCCCCGCCAGCCAGAGCTACGGCCTGCAGGTCGCCCAGCTCGCCGGCGTTCCGCAGGACGTGGTGGCGCGGGCGCGCGAGAAGCTTGCCAGCCTCGAACAGCCGCCCGAGATGCCGTTACCGAAGGCCGGCACCACGCCGACACCCCAGCAAACGGATCTCTTCGCCGCCACGCCGCATCCTGCGCTCGAGACACTTCAAACGCTGGACGTCGACTCGCTCAGCCCGCGCGCCGCGCTGGATCTGCTCTATCGTCTCAAGGAGATGGACGCCAGATAGCGAAAGGCGGCGAGCGTCACTCGCGCTCGACACGGCAGGCGAAACAGCCGGGCGCGGCATATTGAGCATGCAGGTAGTCGACGCGCACCTGCTGGAAAAGCGTTTCGACTACCGCCGCTGTCTCGCTGCCGTGGCAGAGCGTGGCGGCGGTGAGAAAGCCAGCGCCGTCGTAAGCTCTCAGCGCCAGCGATCGCTTGGCGAGCGACGGCGGCACCTCATCGTGCCGGTAGATCCCACGAGCGGCATCCTCGGCGATGAAGATGGGGCCAGCGGCGCGATAGGGCGAATCCACCGGATGGTGCATGAAGTGCAACAGCCACACCGCGCTGCCCGGCGGGGCGTCGTCGAGCGTCGCTCGACACGGCAGGTTCTCCCCTGGCGTCACCACAAGGCGCGTCGCGAGGCCGCGACGGGAGAGATGGGCGAAGTCGATCGATTGGGCATCGAGACCGACAAAACGAAATGACACTGGCATTCCTCCTTCACAGCAGTCGATCAGGAGTCTGCCCTCCTATTGCGCTTCATTCCGGCCGTTTTCGGCGCTGAAGCTATAACACCATTCCTCGATGTTCCCAAGCCCGGCTTGCCGGGATTGGCGCCCGCCGCCTAGAATATGGCGCCATTCGAGCAGCATCGGCGGCACCGTCATGCACGGTGATTTCTATCAAGCGTTTCCCATATCCGCCAAGACCGTGACAAGAAGGGCCAGCCCCGCAACAGGAGAGATCCCCCATGACGTTTGTCGTCACCGAGAACTGCATCAAGTGCAAATACACCGACTGCGTCGAAGTCTGCCCGGTAGACTGCTTCTACGAAGGCCCCAACTTCCTCGTCATTCACCCCGACGAGTGCATCGACTGCGCACTGTGCGAACCGGAATGCCCCGCCGAAGCGATCTTCTCGGAAGACGAGCTGCCCGACGGTCAGCAGCAGTTCATCGAACTGAACGCGGAGCTCTCGGAAGTGTGGCCCAATATCACCGAGCAGAAGGATCCGCCCGAGGACGCCAAGGAGTGGGACGGCAAGTCGAACAAGATCGAACTGCTCGAGCGCTGATCCGGCGAGGCCGTTTCATCGCGTGAACGAAGAAGGCCGCTCGATGAGCGGCCTTCTTCGTTTGACGATGCTGGGTATGGCGAGTCAAGCGAACATCACTGCCCCTTGATCGCTTTCAAGCCCGGATAGGCGGCCTTGTCACCCAGCTCCTGCTCGATCACCAGCAGACGGTTGTACTTGGCGACACGGTCGGAGCGGCAGAGCGAACCGGTCTTGATCTGGCCGGCGGCGGTGCCCACGGCGAGATCGGCGATGGTGGTATCTTCGGTCTCGCCGGAGCGATGCGAAATGACCGCGGTGAAGCCGGCATCCTGCGCCATCTTGATCGCATCCAGCGTCTCGGAGAGCGAGCCGATCTGGTTGAACTTGATCAGGATGGAGTTGCCGATCTTCTCGTCGATACCGCGCTTGAGAATGCGGGTATTGGTGACGAAGAGATCGTCACCGACCAGCTGCACCTTGTCGCCGATCTTGTCGGTCAGCGCCTTCCAGCCGTCCCAGTCGGACTCGTCCATGCCATCCTCGATCGACACGATCGGGTACTGACGGGAAAGCTCGGCCAGGTAGTCGGCGAAGCCGGAGGCGTCATACTGCTTGCCTTCACCGGAAAGGTCGTAGACGCCATCCTGGTAGAACTCGGAAGAGGCGCAGTCGAGCGCCAGCGTCACATCCTTGCCCAGGGTGTAGCCGGCATCTTCCACCGCCTGCTGGATCACCGCCAGCGCTTCGGCGTTCGACGACAGGTTGGGCGCAAAGCCGCCCTCGTCGCCGACCGATGTGGAGAGCCCCTTGGCGGAAAGCACCTTCTTCAGGGCGTGGAAGATCTCGGCCCCGGTGCGCAGCGCCTCGCGGAAGTTCGGCGCCCCCACCGGCTGAATCATGAACTCCTGGATGTCGACGTTGTTGTCGGCGTGCTCGCCACCGTTGAGGATATTCATCATCGGCACCGGCATCAGGTAGTGACCCGGCTGACCGTAGAGCTCGGCGATATGCGCGTAGAGCGGCACGCCTTTCTCGGTCGCCGCCGCCTTGGCCGCCGCCAGCGACACGGCGAGAATGGCGTTGGCGCCAAGATTCGCCTTGTTGTCGGTACCATCGAGCGCGAGCATGGCGTCATCCAGCGCGCGCTGGTCGCTGGCGTCCATGCCCAGCAGGCGCTCGCGAATCTGGCCATTGACGGCTTCGACGGCCTTCAGCACACCCTTGCCGAGATAGCGACTCTTGTCGCCGTCGCGCAGCTCCAGCGCCTCGCGCGAGCCGGTAGAGGCACCACTCGGGGCACAAGCGCTGCCGACGATGCCACCCGCCAGCGTGACCTGGGCCTGCACGGTCGGATTGCCCCGGGAGTCGAGCACTTCGAGCGCACGAATATCAACGATCTCAGCCATGTTACGTCATCCTGTCGGTTGCGTTTTCAACGAGTGAAGCGCCCGAGGCGTGCTCGTGCCGGGCGCGATGATCAGAAGCCGGCGCGGTGTCCGTCGCGGCGAGGCGAACGCTCGCCAGCATGTAGACACGCCTCCCGAGCTTAGCGAGACTCTCCGTTCGCGGTCCACTCCGACCAACGAAAGCGGGGGATGAATCGCTTCATCCCCCGCTGCGGGCCTCACTCTGCGTGGCTGACGCCTTGCAGCCGTTGGCGATTCGCCTTGTGCTCCAGCGCGGCATTGACGAAGCCGGTGAAGAGCGGGTGGCCATCACGCGGTGTCGAGGTGAACTCCGGGTGGAACTGGCAGGCCACGAACCAGGGATGATCCGGCAGCTCGATCATCTCGACGAGCGACTGATCGCCGCTCTTGCCGGAGACAATCAGCCCGGCCGACTCTAGCTCGGCGACGAACTGGTCGTTGACCTCGAAGCGATGGCGATGGCGCTCGGTGATGGTATCCAGTCCATAGATCTGATGCGCCTTGGAGCCCGGCTTGAGCTGGCATTCCTGACCGCCCAGACGCATGGTGCCGCCAAGGTCGGAAGCCTCGTCGCGCAGCTCGATCTGGCCTTCGGCATTGATCCATTCGGTGATCAGGCCGACCACCGGGTGCTTGGTATCACGGGTGAACTCGGTCGAGTTGGCGTCTTCCCAGCCGGCCACGTGGCGGGCGAACTCGATCACCGCCACCTGCATGCCGAGGCAGATGCCGAGGTAGGGGATGCCATTCTCGCGGGCAAAGCGGGCCGTCTGGATCTTGCCTTCCACGCCGCGCTCGCCAAAGCCACCCGGTACCAGGATCGCGTCCTTGCCGGCCAAGCGCTCGGTGCCGTGACGTTCGATCAGTTCCGAGTCGACATACTCGATATTGACCTTCACCCGGGTCTGAATGCCGGCGTGAATCAGCGCCTCGTTGAGCGACTTGTAGGCGTCGAGCAGCTCCATGTACTTGCCGACCATGGCGATATTGATCGACTTGAGCGGATTGAGCTTGGCATCGAGCACGTGAATCCACTCGGCGAGATCCGCCGGCGCCGCCTCGAGACGGAACTTGTCGCAGACGATCTCGTCGAGCCCGTGCTCGTGGAGCATCAGCGGAATGCGATAGATCGTGTCGGCATCCTGCAGCGGGATGACCGCACGCTCCTCGACGTTGGTGAACAGCGCGATCTTGCGTCGCTCGCTCTCCTCGAGTTCGACCTCGCTACGGCAGATCAGGATATCCGGCTGGATACCGATCGAGCGTAGCTCCTTGACGCTGTGCTGGGTCGGCTTGGTCTTGGTCTCGCCGGCGGTCTTGATGTAGGGCACCAGCGTCAGGTGCATGAACAGCGCGCGGCTGGCGCCGACTTCGCTGCGCAGCTGACGGATCGATTCCAGGAACGGCAGCGATTCGATATCGCCCACGGTGCCGCCGATCTCGACCAGCGCCACGTCGTAGCCCTCTCCCCCCTTGATCACACGATGCTTGATCTCGTCGGTGATGTGCGGGATCACCTGCACCGTGCCGCCGAGATAGTCGCCGCGGCGCTCCTTGCGCAGCACGTGCTCGTAGACGCGACCGGTGGTGAAGTTGTTGCCCTGGGTCATCTTGGTGCGGATGAAACGCTCGTAATGACCCAGATCGAGATCGGTCTCCGCGCCATCCTCGGTGACAAACACCTCGCCATGCTGGAACGGACTCATGGTCCCCGGATCGACGTTGATGTACGGATCCAGCTTGAGAATGGTGACCTTGAGGCCGCGTGCCTCGAGAATCGCCGCCAGCGAAGCCGACGCGATGCCCTTGCCCAGAGAGGACACAACGCCGCCGGTCACGAAGATATATCGTGTCATGGAAAACCTGTCGAATCGTGGTCGTAAGAGCCCGGGGGAGAAAGTCGGGCCAGGATGGGTCGTCAGATTACCAGATTCCTCAGCCAGCCTCAATTTGGATCCACCCGCCGCCGAGAAAGGCGCTCGACGGGCTTCAACTCAGGGCTTCAACTCACTGACGCACGGCGCGCTGCAACCACTCCAGACGACGATCGCGAATTCCCAGCGAATGCAGATCGCCCACGGTGTTGTCGAGATATTCCCGACACGAGCCGAGCACCCCGCGACCGGTGCGCAGAAGCTGGATCACGACATCGTCGCTCTGCCGGCCGATATAGCGGTCATGCTGCGGGTTGATCACGAAGGCGATGCCCCAGATCGGGCCGACATCGGTCTTCAGCTTGACCCAGCGCGGGCGGTAGGCACCGGTCAGCATCTCGCGACGCCACACCAGGGTCAGTTCGCGCTCGAGATGCTCGCCGGGCACGCGCAGGGCAACGCCGTGACAGGAGCCCCCGGGAGCAAGCGCCAGCATCAATCCCGGCGTCTCCGGGGTGCCTCGACCATGGTCGAGCTTGAGGCAGAAGTCTCGGTGAAAACCGAACAGCCGGCAGGTATGGCGCTCCGCCACCTCGACACAAGGGTTCCAGATCAGCGATCCGTAGGCGAACAGATAGACGCCGTCGAGGTGGCGCGCCCCCGGCGGCGCAGTCGCCAGCATGTGATGAATCGAACGCTGCAGCTGCTGCTGGCTCTGCAAGGCGACTTCGGGGTGAGCATGCTCGAAGTGATGACGGATCAGATCCTGTTCCAGCACCTCGCGCGTCATGGCGATCGACTTCTCGCCGGCTTGCTTGGTCATCTCGATTCTCTGCCGGAGCGGGTCATGAAAGGAGTGGGTCACGAACGGAGCGGGTCATGAAAACCATCGGGGAGCACGTCATCGACGCCTCCCCGAACAGCCTAACGCGCTAAGGATATAAAACGAAGCGCTTCACGCCGCGCTCGGAGGGCGCTGCAGTCGGCGCAACAGCGCGTTGAGCAGGATCGCCCCGAACGTCGCGGTGCCGATACCATCCAGCGTGAAGCCACCCAGCGCCAGCGAAAAGTTGCCGGCGCCGAGCACCAGCGTCACCGCCACCACGATCAGGTTGACGTTGTCGCCGAGATCGACCGCGTTCTGTACCCAGATCCGCGCACCGGCGACCGCGATCAGACCGAAGACCACGATGGAAGCGCCTGCCAGCACCGGGCCGGGAATGGTCTGGATCAACGCGCCGAAGCGCGGCGAGAAGCCAAGCAGAATGGCAAAACCGGCTGCCGCGACAAAGATCAGCGTCGAGTAGACCCGCGTCACCGCCATGACCCCGATATTCTCGGCATAGGTGGTGACGCCGGTACCGCCGGCGGCGCCGGAAACCATGGTCGCCACGCCGTCGCCGAAGAACGCGCGCCCGATATAGGGATCAAGATTGCGCCCGGTCATCGCCCCGACAGCCTTGATATGCCCCAGGTTCTCGGCCACCAGAATGACCGCGACCGGCGCAATCAGCACCGCCGCATGCGCCGTGAACGTCGGCGCGGTAAAGCTCGGCAGGCCGAACCACGGGGCCGCACCGATGATCGAGAAATCGATCGGCGCGCCCCACCCGAGGCCATTGGTGACCAGTACGTAGATCAGGTAAGCGGCCACCAGGCCGACGAGAATCAACAGGCGCTGCAGCATGCCGCGGGTCAGCACCGCTGCCAGCCCGACGCAGAGAATGGTCACCAGCGCCATGATCGCGTCGAAGTTGGAGTCGGCCACGCTGGAGACTGCCACGGGCGCCAGGTTGAGCCCGATCGTCATGACGATCGCCCCGGTCACCACCGGCGGCATCAGCGCCTCGATCCAGCGCGTGCCCGCCGCCATCACCACCAGCCCGACCACGGCATAGAGCGCGCCACACACGATGATGCCGCCTAACGCCAGCGCGATCGACGGGTTGCCGCCACTCCCGCCGTAGCCGCTTGCCGCGATCACCACCCCGATGAAAGCGAAGCTGGAGCCGAGATAGCTCGGCACGCGGCCGCCGACGATGACGAAGAACAGCAGCGTCCCGATGCCAGACATCAGGATCGCCAGATTAGGATCGAACCCCATCAGCAGCGGCGCCAGCACGGTGGAACCGAACATCGCGACCGCATGCTGCACGCCCATCGCCAGCGTCTGCAGCGGCGGCAGTGTTTCATCGGGCGCGACCAGACCGTCGCGGGTGGCGTCGACACGTCGCCAGCGGGGAAACCAGGAAGACATCGGTGTTGTTCTCCAGCGAAGCCGTCGCACGGCACCGAAAGCGGCGAGCGGCCTGAATGATCGATTGTGCACGGCCCGCGCGGGCGCAGCGGACGCCGTACCCCGCACATTCTACCGCCAGGCCCTGTCGCTGTCCGCCCGGACCGGTCTCGCAAGCCGATTCGCCACGTCGCGAAGGTGTGAACTAGGCTGACAATTCCGAGCCGGCACCGGCCCTGGCCGCGCGGCTCGGGAGCCCTTTCCACGCGCTTCGCAGAACTAAGGAGCGGTTATGCAACGCTACGACTATCTCATCGTCGGCGCCGGCATGGTGGCGGCCAATGCCATCGATGGCATCCGCGAGCAAGACACCGACGGCAGCATCGGCATCCTGGGTGCTGAGCCACACGGGCCGGTGACGCGCCCGGCGCTCTCCAAGAAGCTCTGGACCGACCCGGACTTCACCGAAGACAAGATCTGGATGCAGCCAGAGCATGACGCGCACACCACGTTGCACACCAACACCCGAGTGACCGCAATCGACCGGAACGCCCGCACGGTGACCGTGGAGAGCGGGGAAGCGATCGGCTACGGCAAGCTGCTGCTGGCCACGGGCGGCGCCCCGGTGCGACTCGACGCGCTGCCCGAAAGCGAGCAGGTACGCTACTTCCGCGACTATGCGGACTATCGTCGGCTGCGGGAACTCGCGAGCGAGCCTCGCCATGTCGCGGTCATCGGCGGCAGCTACATCGGCACCGAACTCGCCGCCGCGCTGATCCAGAACGGCTGTCGCGTCACGCTCGTCTACCCGGAGGCCGTCCTCGGCGGCGGCATGCTGCCGCCCTCGCTCGCCGATCGCCTCCACCAGACCTACCTCGACCGAGGTGTCGAACTGCTCGGCGGGCGCAAGGTCGAGGGCGGTGAAGAGGCCGACGGCAAGGTCACTCTGGCGCTCGATGACGGTAGCCGACTTGAGGTCGACGCCGTCGTCTTCGGGCTGGGCGTTACTGCCTGTAGCGAACTGGCCGAGCAGGCGGGACTCGAGGTCGATGGCGGCATTGTCGTCGACGACCGCCTCGCCACCGCCGACGATGCGATCTTTGCCGCCGGCGACGTCGCGATCTACCCCGACCGAATTCTCGGGCGCTGGCAGGCCGAGCATGTCGATAACGCCAATTTCATGGGCGCCACCGTCGGACGCATCATGGCCGGCAGCGACGAGCGCTACACGCACACGCCCTACTTCTACTCCAACGTCTTCGATATCGCCTGGAAAGCGATCGGTACCCTCGACAGCTCGCTCGACATCGTCGAGGACGTCAGGGATGGCAAGGGGGTCTACTACTATCGAGGCAGGGAGAGCGATGAGACAGGCGGGCGCGTGAAAGGCATACTGCTACTGGGGCTCGATGCCGACCGACTGGACCTGGCCCGCGACGTCCTCGCGGTGCCCGAGCCGTTGCCGGCCGAATCGCTGATCGGGCGCATCCCGCTGGACTGACCTTTCGGATTGACCTTCCGGACCGGCCTTGGGGATTGCCCTTTAGAACAGCCCTTTGGAACGGCCCTAGGCATGAACCCGCGGGATCACGCGCCGGCGCGTGGCGACGCGCGCCGGCCGAGCGGGAAAGCTACTGGTCGAGGCGAGCGTGGATGATGTTGGCTCGGCGCTCGATCTCCTCGAGCATCCCCTGGCACTCCTCCGACATGCCGCTGTCGTTCTCCTTCGGCAGCGAGAAGTAAGCCTGCAGCTGATGATAGTCGGCCAGGGCCTGCGCGAGATCACCCGTGCCTTCCAGCACGTGCTCTTCCAGCGCTCGCAGGCGCGCGTTGGCCTGGTCCAGAATGCTGCGTTCGAGTCTGATCATGGGTCTCTCCTCTGCGGGCGATGCATATGAAGCGCGCCACTCTATAGATTCCACGCTGGCGATACCACCGCAAACCGCCAACATCCGCCGAGTCATGTCGTCCCGGCAGGCGATAAAAAAGGCGCCAGCGAAACCGCTGGCACCCCGGAACAGCGACCGACGAGGCTTCAGACCTTGAGATAGTCGAGAATCCCCTCGGCTGCCTGACGACCTTCGTAGACGGCGGTGACCACGAGATCGGAACCTCGCACCATATCGCCGCCGGCAAAGACCTTCTCATTGCTAGTCTGATAAGCGAACCGCGCCATCTGTGCCGGAATCTCCGGCGCCAGCACGCGCCCCCGCGCATCAACCTCGATCTGGTGGGTGTCGAACCACTCGATCTCGCTGGGCTGGAAACCAAAGGCGATGACTACCGCATCGCAGGCCAGGACTTCTTCGGAGCCCGGTACCACTTCGGCGCTGCGACGGCCTTTTTCATCCGGCTCGCCCATGCGCGTGCGGACCACCTTGACGCCCTCGACCTTGTCTTCTCCCACGATCGCGACCGGCTGACGGTTGAACAGGAACTCCACGCCCTCCTCGCGGGCGTTGGCCACCTCGCGCTTGGAACCGGGCATGTTCTCCTCGTCGCGACGATAGGCACAGGTCACGCTGGCCGCGCCCTGACGAATCGAGGTGCGATTGCAGTCCATGGCGGTATCGCCGCCGCCGAGCACCACCACGCGCCGCCCCTGCATCGAGACGTAGTCCGCCGAATCCTTCTCGAAACCGAGATGATGATTGGCGTTGGCGATCAGGAAATCCAGCGCCTTGTAGACACCGTCCATCTCCTCGCCGGGAAAGCCGCCGACCATGTACTTGTAGGTCCCCATGCCGAGGAAGACCGCGTCGTACTCGTCATCGAGCTGCTCGAAGGTGACGTCGCGGCCGATCTCGGTATTGAGGCGGAACTCGACCCCCATCTCCTCGAACACCGCCCGACGGCGCTCCATCACATGCTTCTCGAGCTTGAACTCGGGGATGCCGAAGGTCAGCAGGCCGCCGATCTCCGGGTAGCGGTCATAGACCACCGCCTTGACGCCGTTGCGCACCAGGATATCGGCGCAGCCGAGGCCGGCCGGGCCGGCGCCGATGATCGCGACGCGCTTGTCGGTCCAGCTCACGTTGGACATGTCCGGCCGCCAACCCATGGCGAACGCCGTGTCAGTGATGTACTTCTCCACCGACCCGATGGTCACTGCGCCGAAACCATCGTTCAGCGTGCAGTCACCCTCGCACAGGCGATCCTGCGGACAGACACGACCGCACACCTCCGGCAGCGAATTGGTGCGGTGCGACATCTCCGCAGCCTCGAGGATATTGCCCTCGCTGACCAGCTTGAGCCAGTTGGGGATGTAGTTGTGTACCGGGCACTTCCACTCGCAGTACGGGTTGCCGCAGTGCAGGCAGCGATGCGCTTGACTGGCCGCCTCGCTGGGCTTGAACGGCTCGTAGATCTCGGCGAATTCCTTTGCGCGGCTGCGAGCGTCCTTTTTCTGCGGATCGCGGCGGCCGACATCGATGAACTGGAAGTCGTTGCTCAAACGGTTTGCCATGTGCTCTCTCCTCGCTCGATCTGCGCGACTTATTCAGGCTGACGCCGCGATTGGGCGAGCAGGCCGTTGAGGCTGGCCGCCTTGGGCTTCACCAGCCAGAAATGGCGGATGAAGTCGGAAAAATCCTCCAGAATCGCGCGTCCACGCGCCGAGCCGGTCTCCTCGACGTATTCGGTGATCACTTCGCGCAGGTGTCGGCGGTAAGCCTCCATCGACTCGGTATTGATACGATGGATCTCCACCAGTTCGTGGTTATAGCGGTCGACGAAGGCACGATCCTCGTCGAGCACGTAGGCGAAACCGCCCGTCATGCCGGCGCCGAAGTTGATGCCGGTCCTGCCCAGCACGCAGACCAGACCGCCGGTCATGTACTCGCAGCAGTGGTCACCGGCACCCTCTATCACCGCATGCGCCCCGGAGTTGCGTACGCCGAAGCGCTCGCCAGCCATACCGGCGGCGAACAGCCGACCACCGGTCGCACCGTAGAGGCAGGTGTTGCCGATGATCGCCGTTTCGTGGCTTGCGAAGCGGCTCGTCCGCGGCGGCACGATCACGACCTTGCCGCCGTTCATGCCCTTGCCGACGTAGTCGTTGGCGTCACCCTCCAGATAGAGGTTGAGCCCGCGCGCATTCCAGACACCGAAGCTCTGCCCGGCGACGCCGGTGAAATGCGCGTTGATCGGTGCGTCCTCGAGACCCGCCTCACCGTAGCGCTTGGCGATCTCGCCGGAAGCGCGCGCCGCTACCGAGCGGTCGCAATTGGTGAGGGTGAAGGAGAAGTCACCGCCGGACTTCGACTCGATTGCCGATGCCAGCGCGTCGAACACCTCCTGGTTCTTGGCACCCGGATCGTGCGGCACGTTACGACTGACCTGGCAGAACTGCGGCGCCGAGGCGTCGACGAAATCGTTGGTCAGCAGCGGCGTCAGGTCGAGCTTGCGCTGCGCGGCGGTCTCGCCCTCGAGCAGCTCCAGCAGGTCGGTGCGGCCGATCAGGTCGGTCAACTGGCGCACGCCGAGCAGCGCCATCAGCTCGCGCACCTCCTCGGCAATGAAGCGGAAGTAGTGCTTGACCATGTCCACCGTGCCGCGGAAATGCTCGTCGCGCAGCTCCTGATGCTGGGTCGCGACACCGGTGGCACAGTTGTTGAGGTGACAGATCTTCAGATACTTGCAGCCCAGCGCGACCATCGGTGCGGTACCGAAGCCGAAGCTCTCGGCACCCAGGATCGCTGCCTTGACCACGTCGAGCCCGGTCTTCAGGCCACCATCGGTCTGCAGGCGAATCTTGTCGCGCAGCCCGTTGATGCGCAGCGCCTGGTGCACCTCGGGCAGGCCCAGCTCCCATGGGCTGCCGGCATGACGAATCGAGGTGATCGGGCTCGCTGCGGTACCGCCGTCATAGCCGGAGACGGTGATCAGATCGGCATACGCCTTGGCCACGCCGGTGGCAATGGTACCGATGCCCGGCTCCGAGACCAGCTTGACCGAGACCTGCGCACTCGGGTTGACCTGCTTGAGGTCGAAGATCAGCTGCGCCAGATCCTCGATCGAATAGATGTCGTGGTGCGGCGGCGGCGAGATCAGCGTGACGCCCGGCACCGCATAGCGCAGCCGCGCGATGGTGTCGTTGACCTTGCCACCCGGCAACTGGCCGCCCTCGCCCGGCTTGGCTCCCTGGGCCACCTTGATTTGCAGGACCTCGGCGTTGACCAGATAGGCCGGCGTCACACCGAAGCGCCCGGAGGCAATCTGCTTGATTTTGGAGGAGCGAATGGTGCCGTAGCGCGCCGGATCCTCACCGCCTTCACCGGAGTTGGAGCGCCCGCCGGTCTCGTTCATCGCCTGTGCCAGGGCCTCGTGGGCCTCCGGCGACAGTGCGCCGAGCGACATGCCGGCGCTGTCGAAGCGCGGCAGCAGGTTCTCGACCGGTTCGATCTCGTCCAGCGGCAACGGCTCGGGCGCCGGCTTGAGCTTGAGCAGGTCGCGAATGGTCGCCACCGGCCGCTCGTTGACCAGTCGTGCGAACGCCTTCCACTTGGCGTAGTCGCCCTGCTGAACCGCCTGCTGCAGGGTCATCACCACGTCGGGGTTGTAGGCATGGAACTCATGGCCGTGGACGAACTTGACCAGACCGCCCTGCTTGATGCCCTTGCGCGGCACCCAGGCGTCGCGCGCCGCCAGCGCCTGCTGCATCTGCAGCTCGCTGAAGCCGGTACCCTCGATCCGCGACATCATGCCGTCGAAGCACATCGACATGACCTCGGAACCCAGCCCCACCGCCTCGAACAGCTGCGAGCCACGATAGGAGGAGATCTGCGAGATGCCCATCTTCGAGAGAATCTTGAACAACCCCTTCTGCATGCCCTTGCGATAGTTCTCGCGCGCATCCGCCGGGTTGCCGACCAGCTCACCGGTACGGTGCATGTCCGCCATCACCTGGTAGGCAAGATAGGGGTAGACCGCCGTCGCGCCGACGCCGAAGAAGACCGCCATCTGATGGGCGTCGCGCGCATAGCCGGTCTCGACCACCAGATTGACCTTGGGCCGCAGCGCCAGCTTCGACAGGTGATGATGCACGGCCCCCGTCGCTAGAAGCGCCTGGATCGGCAGATGATTCGGCTCGAGCTCGGCATCCGACAGCACCAGGATGACCTTGCCGTCGTTGGCCGCCTGCTCGGCGTGCTGGCAGAGCGCAACCAGCGCCTGCTTCAGCGAGGTCGTTTCGGGGTCGTAGTGCAGCGGCAGCTTGAGCGAGGTGAAAGCTGGTTCATCCTGCGACAGCAGCGTGGTGAACTTGCGCGGCGACAGCACCGGCGTGGTCAGAATCAGACGATGCGCGTGCTCAGGTGTTGCCTGGAAGACATTGAGCTCGGCGCCCATGCAGGTCTCAAGCGACATCACGATCGCTTCACGCAGCGGGTCGATCGGCGGGTTGGTGACCTGCGCGAACTTCTGGCGGAAGAAATCGGTGAGCAGTCGATTCTGGCGCGACAGCACTGCCATCGGCGTGTCATCGCCCATCGAACCGACCGCTTCTTGGCCGCTTTCCGCCAGCGGACGCAGCAGCTGGTCACGCTCCTCGAAGGTCACCGAGAACATTTTCTGGTAGACATTGAGCTCTTCGAGCGACATCGGCTGGAAACGTGCCAGCTCCGTCAGCGCGGACTCGAGGTAGTGGGCCCGCTCCTTGAGCCAGCGACGGTAGGGATAGGCCGACTTGAGCCGCTTGTCGATGTCATCGGTATGCAGGACCTCACCGGTTTCGGTGTCGACGGCGAGAATTTGCCCCGGCCCTACGCGCCCCTTGGCGATGACCGATTCAGGCTGGTAGTCCCAGACCCCGATTTCGGACGAGAGCGTGATGTAGCCGTTGTCGGTAATGACCCAGCGCGCCGGACGCAGACCGTTGCGATCGAGCATGCAGACCGCGTGACGCCCTTCGGTCATGACGATCCCGGCGGGGCCGTCCCACGCCTCCATATGCATGGAGTTGTACTCGTAGAACGCCCGCAGGTCGCCATCCATCGTCTCGACGTTCTGCCACGCCGGCGGCACCATCATGCGCACCGCGTTGTAGAGATCCATACCGCCCGTCAGCAGCACCTCGAGCATATTGTCCATGCTCGACGAGTCGGACCCCGTGGTATTGACGATCTCGTCGAGACCGTCAATATCCGGCAGCAGCTCGTTGACGAAATTCGCCTTGCGCGCATTGGCCCAGCCGCGGTTGGCCTCGATCGTATTGATCTCGCCGTTATGCGCCATGAAGCGGAATGGCTGCGCCAGGGGCCAGCGCGGTGCCGTATTGGTCGAGAAACGCTGGTGGAAAACGCAGATCGCGGTCTCGAGCCGCTCGTCGCCGAGATCCTTGAAGAAGGTCGGCAGATCGGCGGGCATCATCAACCCTTTGTAGGAAACGACCTTGGACGACAGCGAGCAGACATAGAACTCCGACTCGCCGCGCAGCTTCTGCTCGGCGTGGCGACGCGCCATGAACAGCTCGACGTTGAAGGCGGCATCGGACTGCGCCGAATCCCCCTCGACAAAGACCTGGCGAATACGTGGCATGCAGTCAAGCGCCATCGGCCCGCAGACGCTCGGGTCGGTGGGGACATCGCGCCACCCCTGGACGCGCAGACCGCGCTCGACAAGCTCTCCCTCGAGCACTTCTCGAGCCGCGGTCTCGCGGGCGTCATCATCCGGAAAGAACACCACGCCGACGGCGAAACGCTCACCGAGTTCAGCGTCCAGCGCCTCGCGCGCGATATCGCGCATGAAACCGGTCGGCATTTTCAGCAGCAGACCACAGCCATCGCCGGTCTTGCCGTCTGCCGCGATCCCGCCACGGTGCGTCATGCAGGTCAGCGACTCGATCGCCGTCTCGAGCAGATCGTGACTGGCCTGCCCTTCCATATGCGCGATCAGACCGAAGCCGCAGTTGTCACGGAATTCGCCGGGCTGGTGAAGACCTCTCATCATGGGCGTGCCTCACAAAGCTGTATCAAAATCCAGGTCCTTGCGTCAGGTCGAACAAGGATATATATTGGAGGGTTTTTTATTATTATAACCAAGCGTCACTGGCGCTTTTCGGCGTCGAAAGATGCCGACAATATCGCCTCAGACCGCAGTCAAAAGGCCGGTCAGAATAGCCAGTCCGCCACGCCCGTGCAATCGCCGATTCCCGCTTTCGCCCTACAAAGGTATTGGAAATCGAGAACTTAGCGATACTTTCTCCGAAATCACTCGCCATCTCAAAGACTTAGCAGGATGCGTTAGACCAAAGTCTAAGAGAAGGCCGCCAGCAAGGCACCTGGCGCCCTCACCGGCTCAAGATAACGCCCGCCCCATACCGATACGGCATGGAGCATGCAGATCGCACCGCAAAAACGCCTCGACGACGCATCATTCGGCCAGCGTCATGCGCCGTTCGGCCGTCTCGCCGACGTGACCGGTTTCTTACCGACAGGGACACCGATAAGCTCGGCGAGCCTGCAGCCACGAACTTGGCGTCAGGAGACCGGGGCGTGCGGCCGCCGTGGATAACAGAGAATGCGCCACAGGCATCGCTGGCGAGATAGGGAAGGCGCGTCGGGTCGACAGCGCGCGACGGAGCGTGTTGGCGCGCCACAACAGCGCACTCAACACGGGCGAATCATGCCAGACGGGGGAACTCGGCCAGCAGGCACTCGAGCTGGTCGGGCGGCGTATCGTCGCGAATGCAGGCCTCTCCCAGGGCGGTGAGCAGGATCAAGCGCAGCCGGGCGTCCAGATTCTTCTTGTCGAGACGCATCCGTACGAGGAAGTCGTCAGGGGTCATGTTGGCCGGCGCCCTGACCGGCAGTGCCGCGGCTTCGAGAATGCCGCCAACCCGCGCGAGGGCATCCGCGTCGAGCCAGCCGCGACGCGCGGAGAGCACCGCCGCCATCATCATGCCGGCACCCACCGCTTCACCATGCAACCAGTTGCCGTAGCCCTGGTGCGCCTCGATCGCATGGCCGAAAGTGTGCCCCAGATTGAGCAGGGCGCGTACGCCCTGCTCGGTCTCATCCTCGGCGACGATCTCCGCCTTGATCTCGCAGCTGCGGCGAATGGCATGCCTGACGGCGTCGGGCGCCAGCTCCCGCAAGGCAGACATTTCTCGCTCCAACCAGACGAGGAACTCGCGATCCCGAATCAGACCGTACTTGATCACCTCGGCCAGTCCGGCGGAGAGCTCGCGAGCCGGCAGCGTGACCAGGGTGTCGGTATCGACCAGCACCGCGCGGGGCTGCCAGAAGGCCCCGATCATGTTCTTGCCGCGCGGATGATTGACGCCGGTCTTGCCGCCAACCGAGGAATCGACCTGCGCCAGCAGAGTCGTGGGAATCTGGATAAAGCCCACGCCGCGCTGATAGCTGGCGGCGGCGTAGCCGGTCATATCACCGACCACACCACCGCCCAGCGCGATCAGCGTGCAGCGGCGATTGAAACCGGCGGCCAGCAGCGCATCCCAGATACGCTCGACCGAAGCCAAGGTCTTCGTCGCCTCGCCGTCCGGCAGGATCACCTCGCGCACGTCGAGATCGGCACTCGCCAGCGTGGCGCGAAGCGTGGCCAGATAGTGCGGCGCCACGACCTCGTTGGTCACGATCATGACCTGGCGACCGGCCAGATGCGGCAGCAGATGATCACGACTCGTCAGCAGCCCCGCCCCGATATGGATGGGATAGCTGCGCTCGCCGAGCGAAACATCGAGGGTATCCACGGAGCGCGGCGAGACTGACGACATGACGAGTTACCTTTGCTGGGAAAGTGAGCGCTGCACCTTGAGCGGTTCGGACAGCCGCGACACGCGGCGCAGGATTTCGTTGACCACGCTCTTCGGGCCACGCCGGTCGGTACGCACGATCACGTCGGCAGTGGCACGATAGAGCGGATCGCGAACGGCGAACAGGTCGCGCAGGACCTTTTCGGGGTTGGTGTTCTGCAAGAGGGGGCGATTGCGATCGCGGGCAGTTCGGCGAATCTGCTGCTCGACGGTCGTGGCGAGATAGATCACGGTACCGCGCTCGCGCAGGATGCCGCGATTCTCCTCGCGCATCACCGCCCCGCCGCCGGTCGCCATGACGATGTCGTCGCGCCGGGTCAGCTCGTCGAGCATGGCTGTTTCCCGGTCGCGAAACCCCTGCTCGCCCTCGACATCGAAGATCCACGGGATATTCGCCCCGCACCGCGCCTCGATTTGATGGTCGCTATCCAGGAATTCGCGCTGCAATTCGGCCGCCAGAAGGCGGCCGATTGTGCTTTTGCCGGCCCCCATGGGACCGATGAGAAAAAGATTGGGAAGCGACCGCATCAGGGAATGGCCAGTCCGTCCTCGATGATCTTGGGCGTGATGAATACCAGCAATTCTACCTTCTCGTTGCTTTCCTGGGTATACCGAAACAGTTGCCCGAGCAGCGGGATGTCGCCGAGAAGGGGCGTCTTGAACAGTGTACGCATCTGCTCGGAGGTCAGAATACCGCCCAGCACCACCGTCTCGCCGTTATCCACCAGCACCTGGGTCTCGATCTCGTTGGTATCGATCGCCGGCACACCGTCGTAACGGGTATCGGAGATATCGTCGTTGTTGACGCGCAGATCCATGATGATGCGATCGTCCGGCGTGATCTGCGGCGTGACCTCGAGCGACAGCACCGCCTCCTTGAACTCGGTGCTGGTCGCTCCGCTCGACGAGGCCTCCTGGTACGGCACCTCCTGCCCCTGCTTGATGACCGCGGTCCGCTGGTTGGCGGTAATCACCTTGGGTTGGGAGATGGTCTGACTCTTGCCTTCGCTTTCCAGCGCGCGCAGCTCGAGATCGATCAGCACATCGCCGGACAGATAGCCGAAGCTGAACGCGGAGCCCGGGTTGACGGCATTGCCCAGATCCACTGCCAGCCCCCCGCCGTAGGAGGCCGGATCGTCGGCGGTCCCTGGCACGCTAGCGGGATCGCCGTCGGCAGCGCCACTGAAATTGAAACGACTACCCGCCGGCGAAGAGAGCCCCCAGTTGACCCCCAGCTCATGCGTCGCGCTATCGCGGGCGATGACGATGCGCGCCTCGATCTGCACCTGACGCACGGGAATATCGAGATGCTCGATGGTGCGCCGGATCGCCTCGATCTGCTCTCGGGTATCCTGCAAAATCAACGTATTGGTTCGCGCATCGACGGTAACGCGCCCCCGCTCGGACATCAGCCCGATCCCTTCGCCGCCGCGCAGCATCGCGGCCAGCGTCTCCGCCTTGGCATAACGGATCTGCATGAATTCGGTGGCCAGCGGCGCCAGCTGGCGCGACTGTTCGCGCGAAGCCAGCGTGCGCTGCTGCAGGCCGGCCAGCTCGTCAGCCGGCGCTACCATCATGACGTCCCCTTCTCGGCGCGACGCCAGCCCACGACTCTGCAGCACCAGTGCTAGCGCCTGATCCCAGGGCACATCATAAAGATGCAATGTCACGTTACCCTGTACGCTGTCGCTGGCGATCACATTGAGCCCCGAGACCTCGGCGATGATCGACAGCACGTCGCGCACCGGGATGTCCTGAAAATCCAAGGTGATGCGCTGACCGGTATAGGACGCCTCGCGCGCCGCCGGTCGCTCGAGGGTACCGGCCGGCGCCAGCGTGACCGTCAGGTTGCGTCCGCTTTGGGCCACCAGCGGCTCGACCGCGGCATTGGCGACGATGTCGAACCGGACGCCGCCCCGTTCGCGCCGAGGCTCGATACGCGTGACTGCCGTGCCGAAATCGCTGACATCGAGGCGCTGATACTGGGCGTCCGGCAGCGTCACGCCGGGCAGCAGGATACTCGCACGCTCGCCCTGCCCACTGACCTGCGCCGCCGCACCGGCCTGGCTCAGCGTCAGCTCGAGCACCCCCTCGCCCGCCGGACCACGACGAAAATCGATTGCACTCACCGTCGGCGTCGCCACCTCTTCATCCTCGGCCGCCGAACCACTATCAGCGATCACCGAACCACTATCAGCGATCACCGAATCGCTGGCGCTCACCGCAGGCGGGGCGTCACCCGTCTCGCCCGATGACGAGTCGGTATCGACCGGCTCACCGAGATGCAACACGACCCGCTGATCGAAGCGCTCGAGGCGATAGGCCGACGGCGTCTCGAGATCGAACACCAGGCGCGTGCGCTCGCCGGCGCCCAGCACCCGGACCGACTCGACGCCGCCGCTGTCGACCCGAAAGCGCGATTGCGACAGGCCGCTCTGCGCCGCGAGCAGGTCGAGCGAGAGACGCGCCGGCGATTCGGTGCGGTAGCCGCGCATCTCCGGCACGCCCCCCACGAAGCGCAGATCGACATCGAGTCGCCCAGGTCCCCGCTCGGTGAACGTCAGCGCCGTCAGCGTCGGCTGCGCCCAGGCCACCAGCGCAACGCTCCATAACATTATCGCCAGCACCGCGCGCCTGACTGTCCCTCGAAAGTTCATGCTCATTCCCCTACCGATCCCGGGTTCGCGTCGCCGGCGTCTTGTGAAGTCATTGACAGCCGCTGCGTGCGTTCGCGCCAGCCCCCCTCGCCGTCGGGCACCGTCTCCACCAGCGTCAGCGCACGACGCCCGACACTGACGACACGGCCACGATCGCGCCCAAGATGGTCGCCGACACCGATGCGCCGCACGCGACCATCGGGCGCCGCTACCAGTCCCGACGTCACTCCACCGAGAGCCAGTGTCCCCACCAGCGCGAGCCGGTCCAGCTCGAAGCTTTCCAGCGGTTGACGGGGACGACCGGCATCCGGAGGCGGCGACGGCTCCGGCGTCGCCTCGGGCAGCACCTGATCGGCCATGAACGGGCTTCTTTGATCACGCTGGTGATAGTGCGCGATCCGATAGTCCGGCATCGCCGGCAATGGACTGATCTGCCCCTGAGGCCGGCTGCGCAGAGCATCCAGATGCGCCTGCAGGGCATCGAGGTCGGCATCGACGCAGCCGCCCAGCCAAAGCAACGCCACCAGCCCCCCCGCCAAGCGCTGTCGAATCACTGGTCACCTCCCGTCGCACCCGGCAAGGCCTCGTCGCGATAGCGATAGGTCTTCGCCAACATCGACAGATGCAGCCCGTTCGCCGCCGGCTTCAGCGTGAAATCGTGCAGCGTGACGATACGCGGCATGGCGGCGACGCGTGCCAGGAAGGCAGCGATCTGGTGGTAGCCTCCGCGCACCTCGATATCGAAGGGCTGCTCCAGATAGAAATCCCGCGTGACCGCCGGGCGCAGCGTGATGCTGTCGATATCGAGCTGCTGCTCGCGAGCGGCATCACTGATCGCATCCAGCAGCGCGGGCACCTCGGCGTCGCCGGGCAGCATCCGCAGCACCTGCTGCATACGCTGGTCCAGCTCGGCCATCTGGCGCTCCATGGCCGCGAGATTGACCGCCTGATACGAGAGCGTCTCGAAGCGCTGCAAGGCCTGTGACTCCTCGACAGTCAGCCGGTGATGCTGCGCTCGTGGCGTCGTGGCCAGAAACCATTGCGCGCCGCCGCCGGCGGCCACGAACAGCACCACGGCCATCAGCGCCTGCAGACTGGCCGGCCAGGTGCCGGCCTCCTTGACGTCGAGTTCGCGCCACGGCAGCTCGCGTAGCTGGCGCCCCTGGTCACGCAGCGTTGCCTTCAGACGCGCCGCGCGCGAGCGCACTGCCTCGAGCGGCATCATGGCGTCGTCTCCTGGCTCGGCAGGCGACGCTCTTCAACGCTCATGTGAAAGCGCTTCGGCGCGCCGGGAGACTCGCCGGACTGCACATCGGAGAGCAGCGGAACGCCAAAGACGGGACTCCGTTCCAGCGCGCGCATCTGGTCGGAAACCTGACGATTGGCGAGTGCCACGCCATTCAGCTCGAGACGCCGGTCGTGCCGGGAAAGCTCGGTGAAGTGGACACCATCGACCAGCGTCGCGGCCAACTGGTCGAACACCCGCACGGTGCCCGGCCGGCTTGCCTGCAGCGCCGTAATCAGCTCGATCTGCTCGAGCATGCGTTCGCGCAGCTGCCGGTAGTCGCGGACCGCCTGAATATCGCTATTGAGCGCCTCGGCATCTCGCTGGACCATTGCCAGTCGCGCTTGCTGGGCTCTCACCTGCGCCTGTTCGTACTGGGCGATCAGCCAGCCGCCGAGCAGACCGAGCAGCAGAGTCGCGAACAGGAGCTGCTGAAAGCGCCGGGTTCGCTGCTGGCGCTGGCGTTCGCGCCAGGGCAGCAGGTTGATCTCGATGGTCATGACTGCACCCGCATCGCCAGGCCGCAGGCGGTGAGCATGGCCGGCGCATCCGCCGCCAACGCCCCGACATCGAGCCGCGAGCTGATCCGCATCTGCGTGAACGGGTTGGCCAGGGTCGCCTCGAGCCCGCTCTGGGCGCGCAGACGCTCGGCAAAGCCGGGCAGGGCGCTGGAACCGCCAGCCAGCACCAGGTGACGAATCTCCTGCTGGCCAGCCGTGGTGGAATAGAGCTGCAGCGAGCGTCCGATATGCTGGATCAGAGTATCGATGAACGGCATCAGCACCGACTGACGATAGTCGTCGGGCAACCCGCCGCGTTTCTTGGCCCGCCCGGCCGCCTCGAAGCTGAGACCGTAGCGCTTGCTGATCGCGTTGGTCAGTTGCCGTCCGCCGTAGAGATTGTCACGGCTGTAGACGATGCGACCGGCCCGGATCACGTGAAAGGCACACAGATTGGCACCGATATCGACCAGCGCGATGGTCTCATCGCCCCCGCCCGCATACTGGGTCTGCAGCGCCCGGCAGGCCCGTTCCAGCGCGAACCCCTCGACGTCGACCGCGACAGCTTCGAGCCCCGCCGCCTCCAGCGTCGATGTCAGGGTATCGATATCCTGCAGACGGCAGGCCGCCAGCAGAATCTCCTGCTGATCGTCGTAGCGAGGGTGACGCCCCAGACGCTGAAAATCGAACGCCACCTCATTGAGCGGAAACGGCACGTACTTTTCCGATTCCATCTGGATTCGCGCTTCGATATCGTCGTCGCTCAGCGCCGCCGGCAGGGAAAGATGACGCGTAATCGCGGCGGCGGTGGGCACCGCCACCACGGCCCGGCGCGACTTGAGATTGCCGTGCTCGACCGCCCGGCGCAGCGCGTCCACCACCTCGCTCTTGTCGCGTATGCGGCGCTCGACCACGGCCCCTTCCTGCAAAGGCCTGACGGCATAGCTGTCGACGCGCAGCCCGCTACCGTGGCGCTCCAGCTCGATCAGCTTGACGGTAGCCGAGGTGATGTCCACTCCCACCATGCCACGGGAGGACCGGTTCAAGCGCAGCACTGCCTCTCCTCGCGAAATCCAAGAATCCTAAAAGGATTTAACGGCCTAGAAAGCCATGACTTGAGACATTTTGTTACATTTATTTCGCACTGGTTGCAGGAAGCGGCGAGCGCGAAACTGGCTCCCACCTCGCCGCGTCCATATAATGCGGCAGGCTAGAGCCCTTACCGGGCCCAGGGAATGCGGACACGCACGCGGCCGGATCGCCACCAGTCAAGGAATCACGCCTTTCTATGAAGCTCTTCACCCGCCTACTGACCTCCGCCATCTGGTTGCTGCTGGCGCTCGGCACCGGTGTCGCCTTGGCGGTCGTCGGCGCAGCGCTGTACTTCGCGCCCGGCCTGCCGGATGTCCGCCAGCTCCAGAACTACGAACTGCAGACGCCGCTTCGGGTCTTCACCGAGGATGGCAAGCTGATCGGGGAGTACGGCGAAGAGCGCCGCATGCCGGTCAGCTACGACGAGATTCCCCAACCGCTGATCGACGCCCTGCTGGCGGCCGAGGATGCGAGCTTCTACACCCACCCCGGCGTCGACCCCAAGGGCCTGCTGCGCGCGGCGGTGGAGCTTGCCTCCAGCGGCAACATCCAGTCCGGCGGCAGCACCATCACCATGCAGGTTGCGCGTAACTACCTGCTGACACTGGACCAGACCTTCACCCGCAAGATTCGCGAGATCCTGCTGGCGCTGCAGATGGAACAGATCCTGAGCAAGCCCGAGATCCTCGAGCTCTACGTCAACAAGATCTATCTTGGCCACCGCTCCTACGGGATCGCCGCCGCGGCCAATACCTACTACGGCAAGCCGCTCGACGAGTTGACGCTGCCGCAGTTCGCCATGATCGCCGGCCTGCCGAAGGCCCCTTCCAGCTTCAATCCGCTGGCCAATCCGGAACGCGCGCTGATTCGGCGCAACTGGATCCTCTACCGCATGCGCGAACTCGGCTCGATCGATCAGGCGCAGTATCAGGAAGCGGTCAAGGCACCGATCACGGCCAGCCAGCACGTGGCCCAGGCCGAGGTCGAGGCGCCCTATGTGGCCGAGATGGCACGCAGCTACGCGGTGGAACGCTTCGGCGACAAGGCCTACACCGACAACATCCGCATTACCACCACGCTCGACAGTCAGCGTCAGACCGAGGCTCGAGGTGCCCTGGTGCAGGGATTGATCGACTACGACACGCGTCACGGCTGGCGCGGCGCGGAAGAGAAGGACATTCCGCCAAGCCTGGTCGAAGCGCAGGACCGGACCGAGCGCCAGGGACTGGAAGAAGAGCTCTCCGAATCCCCCGAGGTGATCGAGACCGCACGCCAGGCGGCCCAGAGCAGCGAGGCGAGCGTCGAGGGCATCGATGGCGACGTCAGCAACTGGCTCAAGGTGCTGGCACGCACGCCTGCCTACGGCCCGCTCAAGCCGGCGATCGTGGTGTCGACCGACGGCCGCGAGATGCGCGTGCTGAACGCCGATGGCGAGCTGATCGATCTCGACTGGGACGGACTCCAGTGGGCCCGGACCTACCACAGCGCCAAGTGGCGCGGCGACGTGCCGGCCGATGCCGCCGCGATTGCCAGCCGCGGAGACCTCGTCCGAATTCTCGACGAGGGAGATCACTGGCGACTCTCGCAGCGGCCTGACGCGGAAGCCGCGATCGTCGCGCTCGACCCGCAGACCGGCGCCATCGAAGCACTGCAAGGCGGCTTCAGCTTCGCCGCCAGCAAGTTCAACCGCGCCATTCAGGCCCAGCGCCAGGTCGGCTCCAACTTCAAGCCGTTCGTCTATCTGGCGGCACTGCAGGAAGGCCGCATGAGCGCGGCCACCATCATCAACGACGCCCCGGTCGTGATGGAACAGTTCAGCGGCGACGACTGGCGCCCGGAAAACGCCGAGCGCCAGTTCCAGGGGCCGACACGCCTGCGCGTCGGGCTCTACACCTCGCGCAACCTGGTGACGATCCGCGTACTGCAGTCGCTGGGACTGGACAACGCGCTCAATTTTCTCGAGCGCTTCGGCTTCTCTCGCGACCGCCTGCCTCACGGACTCTCCCTGGCGCTGGGCAGCGCCTCGCTGACACCGCTGGAGATTGCCAATGCCTATGCCGTCCTCGCCAACGGCGGCTTCCAGGTCTCGCCGTGGTATATCCAGGAAGTGACCCAGGGCAGCCAGAATACGGTCGTCGAGGAGGCCAACCCATTGGTCGCCTGCCGCGACTGCGCGGAAGACGCCACCCAGACCGAGATCGAAGGCGAGCCGCGCCGCATCGCGCCCCGGGTGGTGGAACCCGATGCCCTCTACATCCTGCGCAGCATTTTGCGCGACGTCATCGAACGCGGCACCGGCCGCGGTGCCCTGTCGCTGGAACGCGGTGACATCGTCGGCAAGACCGGCACCACCAACGACCAGCGGGATGCCTGGTTCTCCGGGTTCAATGACAATCTCGTCACCACGGTCTGGGTCGGCAAGGACGACAACTCCACGACCGCGGAGTACGGCGCCCAGGCGGCGCTGCCGATCTGGAAGTCGTTCATGGGTCAGGCGCTGGCCGGCACCCCGGAAGCGGTCCCGCCTCGCCCTGACAACATCGTCGAGATCCGCATCGATCCGGACACCGGAAAGCGCCTGCACGACGACCAGCCGGGCGGCATCCGCGAGATCTTCCGCGAAGACAATCTGCCCGAGTATCAGCCGCGCGGCATGCGGCCAGAGCTGGAGGATGAGAGCGGGTCTCAGGGAACGGGCACGTATGAAGCCATCTTCTGATACATTGTTCGGGGCCTCGCGGCCCCGGCGTTTTTTATCCACCCTCGCTCGTCACCGCAACAGGACGTCGCAGCGACGCTGAGAGAGATGTCATGCCCCTGCCCAGTTGCCGATGGTGGCTGCTGACCACCTGTCTACTGACGTCACCGACGTACGCGGACCTTTTCTATGCGCCCCCGGCACCGGAAGAGAACGCCCCCAACTTCAGCGGCAGCGCCGAGCTCGGGTACACTCGCCTGACTGGCAACACGGATACCCAGACCCTGCTCGCCAAGGGGCGCCTGACCTGGCTCACTGGCCGCTTTACTCATACGTTCCGCGCCGAGACCCGCAGCGTACAGGATAACGACGATACCACCTCGGAGCGCTATCTGGCCGCGGCCCGCGAGCGCTACGAGCTGGAGGACGACCATTACCTGTTTGGCTTCACCCGCTGGGAGCGCGACCGCTTCAGCGGCTACGAGTCGCAGTTCAGCATGATCGCGGGTTACGGCCGCCAGATACTGACCGGCCCGACCCACACGTTGTCGGCGGAAGTCGGCCCCGGCTACCGTCACGATGCCTATGCCGAGGGCGGCAGCGACGATCTGGCGCTGGCTTACTCGGCGCTGGACTACACGTACAACTTCAGCGACGACATCTCCTTCGATCAGGAGCTCTCGGCGGAAGCGACCCATATCAACGTCACCACCCGCTCGCTCTCCTCGCTGACCTCACAGCTCAACTCGCATCTGGCCCTGCGCGTCTCATACGACGTCAAGAGCAACACCGAGCCGCCCCCCGACGCCGAGGCGCGCACGGACACCACGACGTCCGTCTCGCTGCTCTACAGCTGGTAGCGCGACGGCGCCGTCGATTCGAGGGCGCCCCCAGCCAGATACCCACGCGCGCGCGGCGCCATCTCGATCCCTGCGACGATAGCTCTTCCTGAAACGACGATGCCGCCCCGAGGGGCGGCATCGTCTAAAGGGGCGGCATCGTATGTATAGTGCGAAACAGCGTCGATCAGCCGTAGATATCCTTCACGCTCTTGAGCGGATAGTGCTCCGGATAGGGTTTGCGTGCCACGCCGGTCTCCACCGCCGCACGCGCCACGGCGGCGGGAATCCGCTCGAGCAGGCGAGAGTCGACCGGTGTCGGGATAATGTAGCCGCGACCGAACGTCAGCGAGTCGATCTCGTAGGCGTCGAGCACCTCCTGCGTCACCGCCTCCCGTGCCAGATCCTTGAGCGCATGCACCGCCGCGATCTTCATCGCCTCGTTGATCGACGTCGCGCGCACGTCCAGGGCACCGCGGAAGATGAACGGGAAGCCGAGCACGTTGTTGACCTGGTTGGGGTAGTCGGAGCGACCGGTGCCCATGATCACGTCGCTGCGCGTCTGACGCGCCAGATCCGGATGGATCTCCGGGTCCGGGTTGGAGCAGGCGAAGACGATCGGATCGCTAGCCATCTTGTTGAGCTGCTCCGCACTGAACAGATTCGGACCGGAGAGACCGACAAACACATCCGCCCCCTCGATCACGTCATCCAGCGTGCGATGTTCAGTCTCGGTGGCGAACTGCGCCTTGTGCTCGTTGAGATCGTCGCGGCCGCTGTGAATCACGCCCTTGCGGTCAAGCATGAAGATGTTCTCTGCCTTGGCACCGCACTCGATCAGCAGCTTCATGCAGGCGATGGCGGCGGAGCCGGCGCCGAGACAGACGATGCGCGCCTCGGCGAGCGTCTTGCCGGCAATATCCAGCGCATTGAGCATCCCCGCCGCGGTCACGATGGCCGTGCCGTGCTGATCATCATGGAAAACCGGAATATTGCAGCGCGCCTTCAGCGCCGCCTCGATCTCGAAGCACTCCGGCGCCTTGATGTCCTCGAGATTGATTCCGCCCCACGTCTTGGCGATGTTGGCCACGGTATCGATGAACTCCGCCGGCGAATCCGCCTCGACTTCGATGTCCACCGAGTTGATGCCGGCGAAACGCTTGAACAGCACGCCCTTGCCTTCCATGACCGGCTTGCTCGCCAGCGGCCCGAGATTGCCGAGACCAAGAATCGCGCTACCGTCGGAGACCACGGCAACCAGATTGCCCTTGCCGGTATAGAGGTAGGCATTCTCGGGGTTTTCGGCGATCTCGCGGCAGGGCTCGGCTACGCCGGGCGAATAGGCCAATGCCAGATGCTTGGCCGAGTTGGTAGGCTTGGTCAATTCTACCGACAATTTCCCGGGAATCGGCTTGGCGTGATAGTCGAGAGCCGCCTGTCTCTTGTCGTCGCTCATGGGATTTTTCCACAACCATTCAGTCGAAGTGACCTCAGATTATCGGAAAACAATGAGGCAGACAACGCTCGCAAGATCATGACGCTTAGGTAATTTTACCACCACGTTCTCTTTATTTTTCACTCATTTGTCAAAACTTATGCCTAAAAGCCCAGCTATAAAACATCCCTTATTCTGGCTCCTTTACTGGCCCGACATCACCCAGGTTTTGTAAATTAATTAAGTGAAAACCTAAGCCTTTCTTCGCCGGCCAGCGAGGTGGCATTTGACCTTTTTGCTAACGCCTTGACCCGTATGGCGACGCGACCAACTGCCATCGATTGGCACTTTGCCCCCTGTGCCGAACAGGAAGTGCGTACAGACGAAGGCTAGAGACGAAAAGACGAACAGCTCGAGAGGCGAGCACCCTGGCCCACGAGGCCGAGACATGACACACCGAGCGGTGAGCCCGAGGGTCGATGGGCACAAGGCAAGGGGAAGTCAGACAGTAAAAGGCCCGGACCCCGTAAAACGGAATCCGGGCCTTCGGCGCTACCACGGGCCGAATCAGCGAGAGCCGACTCGACTAACGGCAGTCGCTAGTCACGGCAGCGGGCTATCAGCCGCGACGGACGGCGGCACCGAAACGCTTGTTGAAGCGTTCGACGCGACCACCCGTGGTCGCCTGCTTCTGCTTGCCGGTGTAGAACGGATGGCACTGCGAGCAGACGTCGACATGGAAGTCTTCGCTGGCGGTGGTGCCGATCGCGTGGGTCGCGCCACAGGAGCAGGTCGCCGTGACTGTCTTGTATTCCGGATGGATAGACTGTTTCATCGTGAAGCCTCGCTTTGCGGTGTACCGCCACCTGATCATGTGTCAGGCACCGTACACGGATAGGGAATCGCGGTTCACTCCCGCGCGACCGGAACGCCTGGAATCCCGAAGTATCGCTGGACATGGCCCGCGCACCCCGGATAAAAGACGCACCCTACGTCGGAAGGCGGCGTATTTTAGCAGAACTCTACAGGGAGGCCAATTGGCAGATTCCAAGGACGAGAGCCCGGACACGCCGGCACCCGGCGCCGCGCCGGCGGTCCTGCGGGTCGCGGTCCCCACCCCGCTGCGACGCCTGTTCGACTATCGCCCGGCCGGGCGACCACCGGCCGATGGCTGGCAACCGGGGCTGCGCGTCAAGGTGCCGTTCGGCCGGCGCCAATTGGTCGGTATCGTCATCGCCTGTGATTCCCGCAGCGATTGGCCGACAACACAGCTCAAGCCGATCGTCGAGTGCCTCGATGCGGCACCGCTTCCCGCCGACTGGCTCTGGCTGTGCCGCTTTACCGCCCGCTACTACCAGCACTCGCTGGGCGACACTCTGCATCTGGCGCTGCCCGGGCCGCTGCGCCAAGGGCGCCCGCTGGAAGCCAGGACACGCGAACGCTGGCAGCTTCTTGTCACCAGCGAGGCCGCGCTCGAGCAGCTGGCGCGTGCGCCGCGCCAGCGTGAACTGATCGCCCTGTTGGCACAGCATCGCCAGGGGCTGATCACCTCGGCCGCCACCGCGCAGGGTTTCACTCGCGCCCAGTTGAAAACGCTCGCCGACAAGGGACTGGTCTCCTGCCACGAGGAACCGCTCACCGCCGGCAGCGGTGGCCAGGAGACGATCCTCGCCGAACCGTCGCTGACCCTCAACCGGGAACAGGCCGCGGCGCTGTCGACGCTGCACGAGGCGCTGGACAGCTATCATCCCTGCCTACTGCACGGCGTCACCGGCAGCGGCAAGACCGAGGTCTACCTGCAGCTGATCGAAGCGATCCTGGCCAAGGGAGGGCAGGCCTTGATCCTGGTGCCGGAAATCGGCCTGACCCCGCAGACACTGTCGCGTTTTCGCCGCCGTTTCCGGGCCCCGGTCGTCGCCCTGCACTCGGGGCTGACCGACCTGGAGCGTCTCGATGCCTGGGAGGCAGCGCGCAGCGGCCGCGCACCCATCGTCATCGGCACCCGCTCGGCCGTCTTCACCCCGCTGGCCCGCCCTGGCGTGATCATCGTCGACGAAGAGCACGATGGCTCGTTCAAGCAGCAGGACGGACTGCGCTACCACGCCCGTGACCTGGCCATCGCACGCGCGCACAAGGACGGCATCCCGATTCTGCTCGGCAGCGCGACGCCGTCGCTGGAGAGCCTCGCCCAGGCGCGGGCAGGCCGCTACCGCCACCTGCGCCTGACCCAGCGCGCCAGCCGACATGCGCCAGCCAAGCTGGAACTGGTGGATCTGCGCGGACGCCTGCGCCAGGGCGGGCTGATTCCCCCGGTGATCGACGCCATCCGTCAGGCGCTGGCCGCCGAAGGCCAGGTGCTGGTATTCATCAATCGTCGCGGCTTCGCCCCGTCGCTGGCCTGTCACCAGTGCGGCTGGATCGCCGAGTGTCCGCACTGCGATGCCCGCCAGACGCTCCATCGCCAGCCGCAGCGCCTGATGTGCCACCACTGCGAGCAGCAGATGCCGCCGCCGGATGCCTGCCCTGCCTGCGGCAGCGGCGATCTGCGCCCGCTCGGCGCCGGCACCGAGCGCAGCGAAGAGACCCTCGCGGCGCTCTTCCCCGACACACCGGTCTACCGGATCGATCGCGACAGCACGCGACGCAAGGAGTCCTTCGACCAGCTATTGAGCGAGATCCGGCGCGGTGAACCGGGTCTGCTGGTCGGCACGCAGATGCTGGCCAAGGGCCATCATCTGCCCCACGTCACCCTGGTCGTGGTGGTCAACGCCGACGCCGGGCTCTACGCCAGCGACTTCCGCGCGCTCGAACAGAGCGCCCAGCTGCTGGTCCAGGTGGCCGGTCGTGCCGGCCGCGCGGAGCGCCCCGGTCGTGTGCTCGTGCAGACGCTGCATCCGGACGATCCCAACCTGCGCCTCTTGGCGGACAGCGGCTACGACGCCCTGGCCTACCAGCTGCTGGAGGAGCGGCGACTGGCGATGCTGCCGCCCTACCGCCACCTCGCCCTGACCCGCTTCGAGGCCGTACAGGAGCAGGACGCCCGTGATGCCGCCGAGGCCGCCGGCACGGCCGCGCGAGAATGGCTCGCCGAGCGCCATCTGGCGGTGCACTGCCTGGGCCCGGTCCCCGCCCCCATGGAGCGACGGCAGAATCGCTATCACATGCAGCTGATGCTCTCCGCAGACAAGCGCAGCGCCCTGCACGAAGCCGGTGCCTGGCTGGCCGGCTGGCTCGAGAACACCGGCTCGCGCCGGGTCCGTTGGTCGCTGGACATCGACCCGATGACCCTTAGTTGAAGCGGCGCCGCGACACGCCGACGAGCACCGTTGTCACGCGGCGGTGTCGGCGTTTTTCCACCGCACGGCACGTCTCGCCGATGATGCCCGGCGAGCCAGGGTTTAAAGCCACCCCGCAATCATCGATAATGGCCGGCTTTTCAAGTATCAGGGGCGCCCGACGCACGGCGCCGACACCCGCGGGATCCGGCACCGGCCCTCAGACACGAATCAGGCAATGAAAGAGACGATCACAGAACTGCTTAACGCCGCCATCGCCACGCTCCAGCAGTCGGGCGAGCTGCCGACGGACGTGAACCCCGCGATCAAGGTGGAACCGACTCGCGACAAGGCGCACGGCGACTACGCCAGCAACCTGGCACTGATGCTGGCCAAGCCCGCCGCCTGCAAACCGCGCGATCTGGCCGAGAAACTGGTCGCGGCGCTGCCGGAAAACGCCGTCGTACGGCGTACCGAGATCGCCGGGCCGGGCTTCATCAACTTCTTCGCGGCCACCGATGCCATTGCCGGCATCGTCGAGACCATCCTGGATGCAGGTGATACCTTTGGCCGCAGCCTGGTCGGCGGCGGCGAAAAGGTGCAGGTCGAATTCGTCTCGGCCAACCCGACCGGCCCGCTCCACGTGGGCCATGGCCGTGGCGCCGCGATCGGCGACTGCCTCTGCCGGCTGCTCGAGGCGACCGGTTTCGATGTCACCGCGGAGTTCTACTACAACGACGCCGGCGCGCAGATCAACAATCTGATGCGCTCGGTGCAGGCGCGCGCGCGCGGTCTCTCGCCGGAGGACGACGGCTGGCCGGAGGATGGCTACCGCGGCGACTACATCAACGATGTCGCCCGGGCCTACCTGGCCGGCGAGACGGTCACCGCCGATGACCGCGAAGTCACCGCCGCGGCGGACCCGGACGATGGCGATGCGATCCGAGCCTTCGCCGTCGCCTATCTGCGCCGCGAGCAGGATCTCGATCTGAAGGCCTTCGGCGTCGAATTCGACGTCTATTTCCTCGAATCCTCGCTTTATGCCGAGGGGCGGGTCGATGCCACCGTCGCACAGCTGATCGACAAGGGGCACACCTACGAGGCCGACGGCGCGTTGTGGCTGCGCACCACCGATTTCGGTGACGACAAGGATCGCGTCATGCGCAAGACCGACGGCGACTACACCTACTTTGTCCCCGACGTCGCCTATCACCTCGACAAGTGGCAGCGTGGTTTCACCACCGTGATCGACGAGCAGGGTGCCGACCACCACTCCACCGTCACCCGCGTGCGCGCCGGCCTGCAGGCGCTGGAGACCGGCATCCCGCAGGGCTGGCCGGACTACGTGCTTCACCAGATGGTGCTGGTGACCCGTTCCGGCGTGGAGGTCAAGCTCTCCAAGCGCGCCGGCAGCTATGTCACCCTGCGCGACCTGATCGACGAGGTCGGCCGTGACGCGACCCGCTACTTCCTGGCCGCGCGCCGCGCCGACTCCCAGCTGACCTTCGATATCGACCTGGCCCGCTCGCAGACCAACGACAACCCGGTCTACTACATCCAGTATGCCCACGCCCGTGTCTGCAGCGTGCTGCGCAAGGCCGAGAACGATGGCCTCGCCTTCGATCATGCGCTGGCCATGGCCAACCTGAAGAGTCTCGAGGCTGAGCAGGAGAAGGCGCTGATGAACCGACTGGCGCGTTATCCGGAGACGCTCGAGCGCGCCGCCCGCAAGCGCGAGCCGCATCAGATCGCCCAGTACCTGATCGATCTGGCCAGCGATTTCCACACCTGCTACAACGCCCAGAAGGTCATGGTCGACGACGCCGAGCTGCGCAATGCGCGCCTGGCGCTGGGTCTGGCGACACGCCAGGTCATTGGCAATGGATTGACGCTGCTTGGCGTCAGCGCCCCCGAGGAGATGTAAACGATGGCACGCCGTCCCGCGCAAAACCGCCGCCCGCCGCCCAAGGGCGCGACCACGAAGTCCCGCCAGCGCACCCCCGACAAGAGCGGTGGTGGCCTCGGCGGCATTCCGGGATGGCTGTGGGCGATCGCCGGCCTGATCGGCGGCTTTGCGCTGTCGCAGTATCTCGATCACTCGGCCCCTGAGCCGGTGGCCGCCGTGGTGCCCAAGCCGGCTTCGAGCCAGCAGTCGGCGGGCGGTAGCGACTCGGCCAGCGACGCGGAACCGGCTAGCGCCAGCGGCAGCGGGGCGAGTGCGCCCACCCAACCAGCGACACCGACCTTCGAGTTCTACACGCTGCTGCCGGAAACCGAGGTCATCGCGCCGAACAGCGATAGCGCCTCGCCGGAGCCCTCCTCGCAGGCGTCGCGCGAAGCGGCAGCGGACGACGCCGCCAACCAGACGCGACAGCCGACGCCCGACAGCGGCCGCTACGTGCTCCAGGCGGCATCTTTCCGCGATATCGACGATGCCGAGCGGCTTGCCAATCGACTCAAGGATTTCGGTCTGCTGGCCAAGATCACCGACGTCCGCGCCAACGGCGACCAGATCTGGCATCGCGTGCAGGTCGGCCCTTACGAAGACCGTCGCGAACTGTCGCGAGCCCAGGATCTGATGGTGACCCAGGGCATCGAGCCGCTGCTGTTGCGCCTGCAGAACTGATCGTTCGCGTCGGCGGCTACCAGCCTGCCGGTGCTGCCGGCGGCATCTCCCGGTGCCGCCCGGCTTGATTTCCCGCTCCACCGCCCACACCTGTTCTCTCATGCTGCGTCACGCCGCCTCGATGGCAGGCGTGACCGCACCGATTTTCAGCGCCGCCGGTACGGCCCAGGCCAGACTCGCGGCGGCGCGCCATTGGGAGTTCATTGCATGACCACAATCGTATCCGTGCGCCGTGGCGAGCAGGTCGCCCTGGCCGGCGACGGCCAGGTGTCACTCGGCAATACGGTGATGAAGGGCAACGCCAGCAAGGTACGCCGACTCTATCGCGGGCAGGTCCTGGCCGGTTTCGCCGGCGGCACCGCCGATGCCTTCACGCTGTTCGAGCGCTTCGAGGCACAGCTCGAAAAGAATCAGGGCCACCTGACCAAGGCGGCCGTCGAGCTGGCGAAGGAGTGGCGCACCGACCGCGCCCTGCGTCGCCTCGAGGCGATGCTGGCGGTCGCCGACAAGACGGCGTCCCTGATCATCACCGGCAACGGCGACGTGGTCGAGCCCGAGCGCGGCATCATCGCCATCGGCTCCGGCGGCCATTATGCGCAGTCGGCCGCGCGTGCCCTGCTCGAGAATACCGAACTGGATGCGCGCGAGATCACCGAGAAATCGCTCAATATCGCCGCCGACATCTGCGTCTTCACCAACCATCAGATCACGCTCGAAGAGCTGTAACGGGAGCCCCTACCATGTCTCAGAGCGAATCCCCGCAGAGCGTGTCTTCACAGCCCGCGCTGACCCAGTCGGCGATGACGCCGCGCGAAATCGTGCACTCTCTGGATCAGTACATCATCGGCCAGCACGACGCCAAGCGTGCCGTCGCCGTCGCCCTGCGCAATCGCTGGCGGCGCATGCGCCTCGACGAGGACATGCGCGGAGAGATCGTGCCCAAGAACATCCTGATGATCGGCCCGACCGGTGTCGGCAAGACCGAGATCGCGCGACGTCTGGCCAAGCTGGCCGGCGCCCCCTTCCTCAAGGTCGAGGCGACCAAGTTCACCGAGGTGGGCTACGTCGGGCGCGACGTCGAGTCGATCGTGCGCGACCTGATGGAAATGTCGATCAAGATGGTCCGCGAGCAGGCCAAGGTCGAGGTGCGCCACAAGGCCGAGGACGCCGCCGAGGACCGCATTCTCGACGCCTTGCTGCCGCGCCCGCGGGGCAGCGAATACGATGCCGGCCGCGATGACTCCGCGACGCGCCAGACCTTCCGCAAGAAGCTGCGCGAGGGTCAGCTCGACGACAAGGAGATCGATATCGAGGTCACCCCGGCCAGCCAGGGCGTCGACATCATGACCCCGCCGGGCATGGAGGAGATGACCAACCAGCTGCAGAGCCTGTTCGCCAACATGGGCAAACAGAAGACCGAGAGCCGTCGGGTCACGGTCAAGGACGCCTGGAAGCTGCTGCAGGATGAAGAAGCCGCCAAGCTGGTCAACGAAGAGGAGATCAAGCAGCGCGCGCTGGAAGCGGTCGAGCAGAACGGCATCGTCTTCCTCGACGAGATCGACAAGGTGGCCAAGCGCGGCGAATCGGGTAGCGGCGGCGACGTCTCCCGCGAGGGTGTGCAGCGCGACCTGCTGCCGCTGATCGAGGGCTCCACCGTCTCCACCAAGCACGGCATGGTGCGCACCGACCATATCCTGTTCATCGCCTCCGGCGCTTTCCACCTGTCGAAGCCGTCCGACCTGATCCCGGAGCTGCAGGGCCGCCTGCCGATCCGCGTCGAGCTGCAGGCGCTGACACCGGATGACTTCAAGCGCATCCTGACCGAACCCTCCGCCGCGCTGACCAAGCAGTATCAGGCGCTGCTCGGCACCGAGGGTCTCGACGTCCAGTTCACCGAGGACGGCATTTCGCGCATTGCCGAAATCGCCTGGCAGGTCAACGACGGCACCGAGAACATCGGCGCCCGCCGCCTGCACACGGTCATGGAGCGCCTGCTCGAGGAGGCCTCCTATCAGGGTGGCGACTTCGCCAGCCCGCTGGTCGTCGACGCGGCCTATGTCGATACGCATCTCGGCGAACTCGCGGTGGACGAGGACCTGTCGCGGTATATTCTGTAACGCTGCCCGCCGCAGCCGACCGGCTGGGGCGGCGTCTCGCGACAAGCCAGCAACGATAGTCGCTGGCTGCCGACGTGCCGGGCTGTCTACAGTACTCGATGTCGCTCGCTTTCCAGGGCACCCGATGCCGTTCTCGTCCCTGACGCCCGATGCCGCTCTCTTTTCACGGCTTCCGCGCTCGAGGCTCGACTCCAGGAGTCATCCATGTCCGCTCCCATCCCGAACCGCGTGCACTACCACAAGGCTCAGCGAGAGCTTGAGCTAGGCTATCCCGACGGATCGACCTATCGACTGCCGATCGAACTGCTGCGCGTCTATTCTCCCTCGGCCGAGGTTCAAGGCCATCACCCGAGCGAAGCGGTATTGCAGACAGGCAAGCGCGATGTCGGTCTGCTCGATATCGCTCAAGCGGGTCGCTATGCGCTCAAGCTGCACTTCGACGATGGCCATGACACCGGGCTCTACACCTGGGCATACCTGCATGAGATGGCGACCCATCGCGAGCAGTGGTGGCAGGACTATCTCGATCGCATCGAACGCGCCGGCGCCTCGCGGGAACCGCGCGTGATCCAGATTCATCAGGGCTGACGGCGCCATCGCGATGCCGGGTCGCGCCATCATGCTCGACGCGCGTCGCGCGAAGACAAGACCGGCACCAGCCGCTACAATGCGGACTCGGTCGGCCCCTGCGGTCCACCACCCTATTCGCCGTCATATCGCGCCTGGCGCCGCCTGCGTCATCTCAGGGAGAAGTTCATGGACAAGCGCACGACCGACTTCGGATATGAAGAGGTCGCGGTCGAGGAGAAGGCCGCCCGCGTGGCGGATGTCTTTCATTCGGTGGCCGCTCGCTACGACGTGATGAACGATCTGATGTCGTTCGGCATCCATCGCCTCTGGAAACAGCTCACGCTCGAGCGCAGCGGAGTGCGTACCGGTCATAGCGTACTCGACATCGCCGGCGGCACCGGTGATCTGACCCGCCAGTTCGCTCGCCGTGTCGGCCCCACCGGTCGCGTCGTGCTGGCCGATATCAACGAATCCATGCTGCGCGTCGGCCGCGACAAGCTGCTTGACCGTGGTGTCGGCGACAACGTCAAGTACGTCCAGGCCAACGCCGAGGCACTGCCGTTCCCCGATAACAGTTTCCACTGCATCACCATCGCCTTTGGGCTGCGTAACGTCACCGACAAGGATGCCGCGCTGCGCTCGATGGCTCGGGTTCTGAAACCCGGCGGCCGCCTGCTTGTGCTCGAGTTCTCCAAGCCGGTCAACGGCCTGCTGTCGAAGGCGTACGACGAATATTCGTTCCGCGTGTTGCCGCAGGTCGGCCGCTTCGTCGCCAACGACGCGGACAGCTACCGCTATCTGGCCGAGTCGATCCGCATGCATCCCGACCAGGAGACGCTGAAGGGTATGATGCAGAATGCCGGTCTGGAGCGCGTCGAGTACACCAACATGACCGGCGGCATCGTTGCGCTGCACCGCGGTATCAAGCTCTAGCGCCGGCGCAAGGAGCGCACGTCACGGTAAGGTCGGTCCGCACTGACACCGCACCTCGGGTCCGATGATACCCATGACAGACGAGCCACGACGCCGGGTGCAGCCCGGCGCCGGCCGAGTCGCATTCGACCGGCCGCACAAGGGATAAGCGATGCTGGATACCTTCCTTCTGGTCGCCCTCGAACGGGCCATCAACCCGCTGCTCGCTCGCGATCCGGCCACGCCGGCCCGATTGGCGGCGCTGTCCGGCAAGACCCTGCGCCTGACATTCCACGATGCCGAACTCGCCCTGCGCCTGCGTTTTCACGACGACGGGTTGTCGCTCGAGCGCGTGCGCGACTGGCAAGCGCGCGACGACCTCACGCTGGCGCTGGATGCAACGGCGCTTCGGCGTCTCGTCGCCGGCGATAGTCTCGAACGCTTGATGTTCTCGGGACAGCTGTCGGTCAGCGGCGAGGTCGGGCTGCTGACGCCGATCCAGGCACTGTTCCTGGATTTCGACCTGGACTGGGAGGGGGCGCTTGCCAAAGGGCTTGGCAACGGCACGGCTCACGGCATCGCCGCCGGCCTGCGCCACCTGATTGGCCAGGCACGTTTTCTGCAACGAGAGTGGCAACAGGACATGCGTGAATACCTGTTCGAGGAGCGCCGCTGGCTGGCCGGTCGCGATCAGCTGGCCGTCGCCCGCGATCATCTGACCGAGCTCCAGCAGGGCGTCGACCGCCTGGCGGCACGCGTCGCCAGGCTCGAGCGGTGGCAGGAGAGACGTTCATGAGCCTCCGCCTGCTGCGCATCGGCTGGACCATCTCGCGCTATCGTCTCGATACCCTGGTGCCGTTGGAGCGCCTGCCGGTCGTACTGCGCTGGCTGTGGCGCTTCGCGCCGGTGCGGCTGATGCCGACCGGCGGCTATTCCCGTGGCGAACGCCTGCGGCTGGCCCTGGAGTCGCTGGGACCGATCTTCGTCAAGTTCGGCCAGATGCTGTCGACCCGGCGCGACCTGCTGCCGCCGGATATCGCCGACGAGCTCAAGCGCCTGCAGGATCAGGTGCCGCCCTTCCCCGGAGAAATAGCGAAGGCGATGGTCGAGAAAGAGCTGGGCAAGCCGGTCGACGAGGCCTTCGCCGCGTTCGATACCCAGCCGATGGCTTCAGCCTCGATCGCCCAGGTCCACGCCGCCGAACTGCATAGTGGCGAGCGGGTCGTGGTCAAGATCATCCGTCCCGGTATCGAGCGCACCATGCGCGAGGATATCGGCCTGCTCTATACCTTCGCGCGCCTGCTGCGACGCGTTCCCGAAGCGCGCCGACTGCGACCGGTAGAGGTGGTTCAGGATTACGAAGCGACCCTGTTCGACGAGCTGGATCTCAACAAGGAAGCCGCCAATACCTCCCAGCTCAAGCGCAACTTCCAGCACTCGCCGCTGCTCTACGTGCCGACCATCTACTGGTCACTGACGCACCGCCAGGTCATGGTCCAGGAGCGCATCGACGGCATCCCGGTGGCCGATATCGAGGCGCTGCGCGCTCAGGGGACCGATCTCAAGCAGCTGGCCGAGCGCGGCGTGGAGATCTTCTTTACCCAGGTGTTCCGCGATAACTTCTTCCACGCCGACATGCACCCGGGCAACATCTTCGTCTCGCGCGACAATCCGACAACGCCCCGCTATATCGCGATCGACTGCGGCATCGTCGGCAGCCTGACCCGCGAGGATCAGGACTATCTGGCGCGCAACCTGCTCGCCTTCTTCCGCCAGGACTACTACGAAGTCGCCGTGCTGCACATCGAATCCGGCTGGGTCGGTGAGGGCACGCGCGCCAACGAGTTCGCCGCTGCCATCCGCGCGGTGTGCGAACCGATCCTGGAGAAGCCGCTCAAGGATATCTCCTTCGGCCAGGTGCTGCTGGGGCTCTTCCAGACCGCACGGCGCTTCCACATGGAGGTGCAACCGCAGCTGGTGCTGCTGCAGAAGACGCTGCTCAACATCGAGGGTCTGGGACGCCAGCTCTATCCGGATCTCGATCTGTGGAGTACCGCGCGCCCCTATCTCGAACGCTGGATGCACGAGCGCGCCGGCCCCAAGGGGTTCTGGCAGACGCTCAAGAAGCATGCCCCGGAACTGGCCCATCAGGTACCCGAGCTGCCCGTGCTGGCCCATCAGGCGTTGGCCGACAACAAGGAGCAGCGCCGTCTCAGCCGCCAGCAGACCGAAGCTCTGAAAGGATTGCAGGAACGCTTCGCCAACGCCGCGCCACGCGCCCGGCGACTGCGTCTTGGTGCCTTGCTGCTGGCGCTGGCGCTGGCGTGGCAGCCGATGCTGGCATGGGCCGAGCAGCAGCCCTGGCCGGTACTGGTCGCGGCCGGGCTCGGGGTACTGCTGCTGGCCTGGCGCTGAGTGTATGATGGTGGCCACCGTGAACCGCAGCGGACGACGCGCCACCGCCGTTCGCCCAGACTCAGGAATTTCATCGCATGAGTGATACACTCGAGAAACTGGCGGCCGTGCTGGAGAGCCGCCGGACCGCCGAGCCCGACAGCTCCTATGTCGCGCAGCTGCATCATCGCGGTCTCAACAAGATCCTCGAGAAGATCGGCGAGGAAGCGACCGAAACGGTGCTGGCCGCCAAGGACGTCACGCCAGACGATGCCGGCAGCCGCCAGGACCTGATCGGTGAAGTTGCCGACCTGTGGTTTCACAGTCTGGTCATGCTGTCACATCTCGATATCGATCATCGCGAGGTGCTCGACGAGTTGGCACGCCGCTTCGGCGTCTCCGGCCTCGACGAGAAGGCCTCACGCCAACAGAATCAATAAGTCATCATCGCGCCATCGCGCACGGGTTAAGGAGAAAGTCATGCTGGGCGGTATCAGTATCTGGCAATTGTTGATTGTCCTCGGGATCATCATCCTGATCTTCGGTACCAAGAAACTGCGCAACGTCGGCAGCGATCTCGGTGGCGCCGTCAAGGGATTCAAGAAGGCGGTCAACGAAGATGACGACAAGAAGGACGAGAGCACCACGCAGAGCCGTCTCGACCACTCCCAACAGGAGTCGCAGGACAGCACCTTCGATAGCCACCGTGAAGAGACCAAGCAACCGGCCGACGACAAGACCGAGCGCAAGTAACCGATCATGTTCGATATCGGTTTCTTCGAACTGCTGCTGATCGGCATCGTCGGGCTGCTGGTACTGGGGCCGGAGAGACTGCCGCGCGCGGCGCGAACCGCCGGCCTGTGGGTCGGCCGGATCAAGCGTAGCGTCTCGACCATGCAGCGGGAGATCACCTCCCAGCTCGAGGCGGAGGAGCTGCGTCAGAAACTCGCCGAGCAACAGAAGAAGCTCGACGATAGCGTCAACCAGACCCGCCGGGGCATCGAACGCACCTTCGAGACCGAGGACGAGCGTCAGCGCGATCGCGCCGACTCGTCGTCGGTAAGCGGCGCGGCTGCCGAGGCGAAGTCGCCCGCGTCTCCGTCGGCCGACCAGACCTCAGCAGCGGACACGCCCGTCAGACACTCCCCTCAGGCCAGTCCTGACGAGGCATATCGGACGGACAAGGATTCTCCCGCGGATAAGGACTCGGCTGCCCGATGAGTGATGCCTCCTCTACCCCGCCGGACGAACAGCAACCACAGGCCCCCCTGATCGAGCACCTGATCGAGCTGCGCTCGCGGCTCATGAAGGCGGTGATCGTCATCGTGGTGATCTTCGCCGGCCTCTACGCGTTCTCCAACGAGATCTATCGCTTCGTTGCCGATCCGCTGGTCGCGCTGCTGCCGGCCGGCTCGCGCATGATCGCCACCGAGGTGACCTCGCCGTTTCTGGCGCCGTTCAAGCTGACCATGGTCGTCGCCATCTTCGCGGCGATCCCGTTCGTGCTCTACCAGGCCTGGGCCTTTATCGCGCCGGGGCTCTACAAGCACGAAAAAGCCCTGGCGTTCCCGCTGCTGGCCTCGAGTATCCTGCTCTTCTACTGCGGCGCCGCGTTCGCCTACTACGTGGTCTTTCCGCTGCTATTCAGCTTCTTCGTCCATACCGGCCCGCAAGATGTCACGGTCATGACGGATATCAACGCCTACCTCAATTTCGTGCTGAAGATGTTCTTCGCCTTCGGCGTAGCGTTCGAGATTCCCATCGCGACCTTCCTGATGATCTGGACCGGTATCACCGACGTTCGCACGCTGAGCAAAAAACGCCCTTACGTGGTGCTGATCTGCTTCATCATCGGCATGTTGCTGACGCCCCCGGACATCATCTCGCAAAGCCTGCTGGCACTGCCCATGTGGCTGCTGTTCGAGGTCGGCATCATCTTCGGCCGCATCGTGCACCGCCGCCGCGCCGAGCCGCAGGACGGCGACGCCTAGCCCTCGCGGGCCCCGCGACAATCGCCCTCGCCTCGCTCCTCGGCACGGTTGTTATACTCGAGGGCATCGATCGTCATCATTCTGTCATCCCGCGCCGATAATCTACTGATCGGCGTCGCGACGCGTCCCCGGACGCGTCGCCGCTTTCGTGGAGAGTTGCATGCGTCATACCCTGTCCCGTCAGTATCCCGCCACCCGTCTACGTCGCCTGCGCAAGCGTGATTTTTCTCGCCGTCTGGCCCGGGAGTCGGTCCTGACAACCGATGACCTGATCCTGCCGGTCTTCGTGACGGAGGGCGAAAAGCGCCGCGAAGCGGTGCCGTCCATGCCCGGCGTCGAGCGCCTGTCGATCGACGAACTGCTGCGCGAGACCGAAGAACTGGTCGCGCTGGGCATCCCGGCCATCGACCTGTTTCCGGTGACGCCGCAAGAGCGCAAGAGCGTCGACGGCGCTGAAGCCTGGAATCCGGACGGTGTCATCCAGCGCGCCATTCGCGCCCTGCGCGAACGGTTCCCGGATCTGGGCATCATCACCGACGTGGCCCTGGACCCCTACACGTCCCACGGTCAGGACGGCATCCCCGACGAGAACGGTTACCTGCAGAACGACCGCACCATCGAGGCACTGATCAAGCAGGCGCTTTCTCACGCAGAGGCAGGGGCCGACGTGATCTCGCCGTCGGACATGATGGACGGGCGTATCGGCGAGATCCGAGCCACCTTCGAGCGCGAAGGGCTTCACGAAACGCAGATCATGGCCTATTCGGCCAAGTACGCCTCGAAATACTACGGACCGTTCCGCGATGCGATCGGCTCCAGCGGTAACCTGGGCCGCGCCGACAAGTTCAGTTACCAGATGGACCCGGCCAATACCAACGAGGCACTGCACGAGACCGCACTCGATATCCAGGAAGGCGCCGATATGGTGATGGTCAAGCCCGGCATGCCCTATCTTGATGTGGTACAGCGCGTCAAAGAGTCGTTCGGGGTGCCGACCTTCGTCTATCAGGTCAGCGGCGAGTACGCCATGCACATGGCGGCCTTCGAGAAGGGCTGGCTGGACCCGGACAGCGTGATTCTGGAGTCGCTGACCTGCTTCAAGCGAGCCGGTGCCGACGGCATCCTGACCTACTTCGCCAAGCGGGCGGCGCAACTGCTCAACGAAGTCTGAGTGTCGCGGGCATGTCGGCCCCGACACGTGAGGAGAACGTGATGACCGACATGCTGGACAAGTCCGATAGCCCGGAAAGGTCCGACGCCGCGCGCGAGCACGAGGAAGCGCAGTCCGTCGGGGGCGGCGGCGAGGAAGCTGCCTCGCCGCCACTTCGAGTCAACCGGACTCGCAAGGGCATCCATGCCAAGGCGACACCGTCGCCGCAGGCGGATCTCAGCGATCCCAGCCTCTACTTCAACCGCGAACTGTCGCATCTACAGTTCAATATTCGCGTGCTCGAGCAGGCGCTGGACCCCTCGCATCCGCTGCTCGACCGATTGATGTTCCTGCTGATCTTCTCCTCCAATCTCGACGAGTTCTTCGAGATTCGCGTCGCCGGTCTCAAGCACCAGCTGGCACTGGCCCACGATGAGACCGGCGCCGACGGCATGCCGCCCGCGCGCGTGCTGGAAGAGATCTCGCGCATCGCGCATGAACAGGTCGAGCGCCAGTATCACATTCTCAACGATATGCTGGTTCCCGCGCTGGCCGAGCAGAACATCCGCTTTCGCCGCCGCTCGCAATGGACGCCGGCGCAGGCGGCCTGGGTCGCCGACTATTTCGAGGAGGAGATCGCGCCGGTCATCAGCCCGATCGGCCTCGACCCCTCCCACCCCTTCCCTCGGCTGGTCAACAAGAGTCTCAACTTCATCGTCGAACTCGAGGGCACCGACGCCTTCGGTCGCGAGGGCGGCATGGCGATCCTGCCGGCGCCCCGCTCTTTGCCGCGTCTGATCCGGCTGCCCGAAGCGCTCTGCGAGTCGGGCTTCACCGACTACGTGTTCCTGTCGTCGATGATCCACGCGCATGCTCACGAGGTGTTCCCGGGCATGGAGATGGAGGGCTGCTATCAGTTTCGACTGACCCGCAACGCTGATCTCTCGGTCGATCCCGAGGAGGTTTCCGACCTGGCCTCGGCCCTGCGCGGCGAATTGCTGGCTCGGCGCTACGGCAGCGGCGTTCGCCTCGAAGTCGCCGACAACTGCCCGGATAGCCTGATCGAATTTCTGCTGACCCAGTTCGAGCTCGACGAACGCGATCTGTATCGGGTCAATGGCCCGGTCAACCTGACGCGCATGATGGCCGTGCTCGATGACGTGCAGCGACCGGACCTGCGCTATCGTCCGTTCACGCCGGGCCTGCCCAAGCCGGTACGTGGCGAGGTCAACCTGTTCAGCGCCATCGCCCAGAGCGACGTGCTGCTGCATCATCCGTTCCAGTCGTTCACGCCGGTGGAGGAGCTGCTACGCCAATCCGCCCGCGACCCGGACGTGATGGCGATCAAGCAGACGCTCTACCGCACCGGCGCCGACTCGGCAATCGTCAGCGCCCTGGTGGAAGCCGCGCGCGGTGGCAAGGAGGTCACGGTGGTGATCGAGCTGCGCGCCCGTTTCGATGAGGCCGACAATCTCGCGCTCGCCTCGCGCCTGCAGGAAGCCGGCGCGATCGTCGTCTACGGCGTCATGGCCTACAAGACCCACGCCAAGCTGATGCACATCGTGCGTCGCGAGCGTGGCGAGCTGCGCCACTACGCCCATCTCGGCACCGGCAACTACCACGCGAAGACCGCCAAGCTCTATACCGACTACAGTCTTATGACCGCCAACGAGACGATCTGCGAGGACGTCCATCGCGTCTTCCAGCAGCTCTCCGGCATGGGCAAGACGCGCCAGATCGATCGGCTGCTGCACGCCCCCTTCACGCTTCACGACACCCTGGTAGCGATGATCGATCGCGAGGCCAGGCTGGCGGAGCGCGGCAAGAAGGCGCGCCTGGTGATCAAGTGCAACGCGATCACCGAACCCAAGCTGATTCGCGCGCTCTATCGCGCCTCCCAGGCCGGCGTGCGCTGCGATCTGATCATCCGCGGCATGTGCTGTCTGCGCCCCGGTGTGCCTGGTATTTCGGAAAACATTCAGGTGCGCTCGATCATCGGTCGTTTCCTCGAGCACACGCGGGTCTACTACTTCCTGAACGACGGCGCCCACGAGGTCTGGTGCTCCAGCGCCGACGCCATGGAGCGCAACATGTTCCACCGGGTCGAGACCTGTTTCCCGCTACTGGAGAAAAAGGTCGCCCAGCAGGTGCGCAAGGATCTCGATACCTACCTGCTCGACAACTGCCAGAGCTGGGTGCTGGATAGCGAAGGCCAGTACCATCTGCAGCAGAGTGGCGATGCCGAGCCGATCAGCGCCCAGGAAACCCTGCTCTACGCCTACGCCGCTCAGGCATGACGTCGGCTGCGCGAACCAGTCCGTCAGCGTGGCGTTCTGGATAGACATGAAAAAGCCGGGCGGCAAGCTTGCCACCCGGCTGCAGTGCGATGCGCACCCGGCATCGTGTCAGACGCCGACCTGTCCGCCATCCTCCTTCCAGATCACCACCGTCGAGGCGCGTGGGCGAACCGTTCCGGACGTCGGCAAGGTGGCATCCTGCGTCAGCGCATCGCCATCCGCCGGCCAGTTGCCCGGGTGCTGGATGTTGATGAAGAGTGCCGTTCTATCGGGCGTGGCGAAGATTCCCGTCACTTCGCAGTCGTTGGGGCCGACCGCAAAGCGCTTGAGCTGATCCTGATTGCCGTCATCGATCACCGCCCCCCCGTTGCCAGCTTTCAGTGACGCGGGTACCACCGCCAGCAGCTGATCGTTGGTGTACTCCGCCACCGCGTTATCGCTGTTGTCGGTCTGGAACCAGAGTATACCGCGACCGTCACCGCGCTCGTCGTACCAGAGTCCGTCCGGACTCGCAAACTGGTTGCTAGCCGTGAGTCCGGAACGATTGGCTTTGTCCTCGGCGTCGCTGCCGAAGACGAAAATCTCCCAGTCGAAGCGACCATCATCATTCCGCTCGCGCCAGCGAATGATATGACCGTTGCCGTTGTCGGCACGCGGGTTGGCCGCGTTGGTGGGTGCCGTGGCATAGCCGACACCCGCCTCGTCGATTGCGCTGCCTTCGTTGGTATAGGTCGCCTCGCTGCCTTCCGCCGTGCGTTTGGAATTATTGGTCAGCGTGAAGTACACCTCGCCGGAAACCGGGTCGACACTGGACCACTCGGGGCGATCCATCGGTGTGGCGCCCATGCGGTCGGCGGCATCGCAGGTATGGATGATCACGCCGGCGAGATCGCCCGCCTCGAGCCCAAGCGATTCGGCCAGCGTCTTCCCGGCAGGCGTCCTGGCATCCGGCGTCAACGGCAGCCATTCGCCGCTGCCGTCTTCGTCGAAGCGCGCAGCGTAAAGCGTCCCTTCGTCGAGGTACTTGTTACCGATCGCCAGGCGATCCGCTTCGTTGCCCGGGCTCGGGGCGTCTGCCGGGTCCCAATTCGCCGCGCTGACGAACTTGTAGATATACTCGTTGCGCGAGTCGTGGCCGGTATAGAACACCAGCGGTTCGCCCTCGCGCACCGGCCCCGGCCAGCAACCCTCATGGCGAAAACGTCCGAGCGCAGTTCGCTTGATCGCCTGGGATTGCGTGTAGGGGTCGATCTCGACGACATAGCCAAAGGTGCGAGCTTCATTGCGATAGTCATCGCTTGCCCGCTCGCCACGCGGCGTGACGTCAAAGCGCGAGAACTCGCTCGACTGTTCGTCTTCGCCTGCCGCGGTCTCCCAGCCGTAACGCCCGCGATCGGTCGGCATACCGAGTCGTGCGTCGTCGGCATATCGCTCGCCTGTGTTGACGAACACCTCCGGCCAGTTCTCTTCGCAGGTCAGATAGGTACCCCATGGCGTATAGCCATTGGCACAGTTGTTGTTGGTGCCCCGAGTCTGGGTGCCGTCTTGCGAGTAGGCCGTCACGACATAGTCGCTGCCTGCCACCGGGCCCGAGAGCATCATCGGCGTCGCGGTAGTGAAGCGTCGGTTGTAGCGCGAATCGACAACATGGGACCAGCTGCCATCCGGCTGCCGTTCGATCTCGACGATAGTCACGCCGTGGGCATTGATCTCCGTACGAACCTCATTCGCCGGCCGCAGTCCATCGGGGTGGGTCGGGCCACCCTGTGGCGCCCAGAGCGCATCCTGATCGATATATTCGTTGTTGAGGGCGAGCAGGAACCGACGCGATCCGCTGTCCGCGTCGAGCGCAAACGCATGCATGCCATCGTGATGCATGCCCACACTCGCAGCCTGCTGCGCCGGCGTCATCGCGAGATCGCTGTGCCAGGCTGACGCCTCGGCGGTCAGCGGCGTTCCCCACGGGATCAGTACCTGGGCTCGATAGCCCGTGGGCACGACGACCGCATCGGTGCGCGAGCCCTGGATGGCCTCGAACGCCAGCGACAGCGGCGTCTTCTCTTCCGCCAGGGCCAGTCCGCTCGAACCCAGCCCGAAGCCGCCCATCATCGAGAAGGCGGCGAGACCGAGCCCTCCCTGCAGAATCTGGCGGCGTGACAGATGACGCGCGACAATCTCGTCGAACGGGGTATTGGCACTCGTGTTATGCAAGCGATGATCTTCGACTTCCCGACTCATCTTCTTTCTCCTCGTCACGGTAGATTCCGCGGAAGAGAATAGGGTCGAAACGATGACAGAACGGTTTCCAAGAAGACCCGTCTTTCAGGCCATGACGTCTCATCATGTCATTGCCTGGCGCAGACGCGCAGCGGCGCGGGTCAGCAGTCTCGCCGTGGTCTCCCAGCCGAGACAGGCGTCGGTCACCGAGACACCGTAGCGCAAAGGCTCGCCAAGCGGCTGCTTGCCCTCGAACAGATGACTCTCCAGCATCACGCCCATCAGACTCCGCTCACCATCGAGGCGCTGATCGAGCACCGTTTCGAGCACCTCGACCTGGCGACGATGATCCTTGCGCGAATTGGCATGACTGCAGTCGACCATGAGCCGCGGCGCCAGCCCGGCCTGCTCGAGCGCACGGCGGCTCGCGGCGACGCTGGCGATATCGTGGTTGGGGCCCTGATGGCCACCGCGCAGGACCAGGTGCGTATGCGGGTTGCCGGCGGTCTCGACCATCGCCGGTGCTCCGTGCTCGTCGACGCCGAAGTGGCGATGCCCGTGAGCAGCGGACTGCATCGCCGCAATCGCCACGTCGACATTGCCCTGGGTGCCGTTCTTGAAGCCGACCGCGGCACCGAGGCCGCTGGCCAATTCGCGATGGATCTGCGACTCGGTGGTCCGCGCCCCGATCGCGACCCAACTCAGCAGATCCTCGAAATAGGCCGCCGCCATCGGCTGCAGCACCTCGGTCGCCACTGGCAGGCCCAGCTCTGCGATATCACGCATCAGACGCCGCGCCATGGCCAGGCCGGCGGCCATGTCGTCGCTGCCGTCGAGATAGGGGTCGTAAGCCAGACCTTTCCATCCCACCGTCGTCCGGGGTTTCTCGACGTAGACGCGCATTACCAGCAGCAGTCGATCGCCAAGCTCGGCCTGGAGCGGCGCCAGGCGCTCGGCATACTCCAGCGCCGCCCGGGTATCATGAATCGAACAGGGGCCGGTCACCACCAGCAGGCGGTCGTCCTCGCCCGCGAGGATGGCGCGAATGGCCTCGCGCTGTTGGGCGATCGTCTGTTGCAGCGCCGCCGACAGCGGCAGCTGCTCGCGTAGCTCGCGCGCGGTAGGGAGGGAGAGCGTCCGACGCTCGCCAGCGGCGGGGGCGGAGCTGTCGGCAGCAGATGTCAGGGCAGGAGTCACAGCGTTCATGGCAATTCTCGTTCCAGAGTAGTGCCTGAAACGCGAGAACCCCCGGGTGGGGCTGCCATCCGGGGGTTCTCGTGCGAGGGAGGCAGCCCAGTTCCGGGCGTGCCTCGCGGTTCAGGTCATGTCGACCCACCGGCGGGCACGCCAGTGCTAAACCAATAGCCATAGCCCCAAAACACGGATGCCAGATAACCGCCGGCGGGTGCGGCAGTCTCGACAACGTTGTAGGCGTGTTTGGGATTCATGATGGCATCTCGCGGAAATCCCTTTCATCTTAACGCGCCGGCGACGTTTGGCAACCCCCGGCATCGCGAGCGTGCTGCGGCCTTTACTTGTTGCCAAGCGTTGACGAGACTGACGACGACGCCGCGCAAGCAGGGAATTTCATGGCCTACCCACCCCACGAGGTACTGATCGAGCACCTTCACGCTGCCGCCCGCGGCGACGGCAAGGCGTTCGAGAAGCTCTACCGCGCGACCAGCCCGCATCTATACGCGCAACTGCTGCGTATCGTTCGTCAGGAAGCCGCGGCCCAGGACTGCCTGCAGCAGGTCTACCTCAAGGTATGGCAGGTCGCCGGGCAGTACGATGCCAGCCGCGCCCGTCCGATGACATGGCTGTCGACCCTGACCCGCAATATCGGCATCGACTGGCTTCGCCGCCAGCGTCCACGGGAGTCCGACAGCGAGACGATTCTGCAAACCCTGCCGGGCGAGGCGAACGTCGAACGGGAGAGCGATCTCCACCAGCAGGCAGCATCGCTGCAGCAGTGCCTGGAGGAGCTCTCCGCACCGCAGCGCCAGGCCCTGGAACTGGCCTTCTTCGAGGGGCTGACGCATCACGATCTGGCGGCGCATCTGACCACGCCGCTAGGAACGGTCAAGAGCTGGGTCCGCCGCGGTCTGGAGAGATTGAAAGCATGCATGACTCGTTTCGCCTGAGCGACCCCGACGAGCGCGACCTAGCCGCCGGCGAGTACGTGCTTGGCACGCTGGAAGCGCCACAGCGCGCCGAATTCGAAGCGCTGCTCGCGGTCAGCCCCGACCTGCAAGCCAGCGTCGATGCCTGGCGCGAGCACCTGCAACTGCTCAATCAGCAGCTGACGCCTGTTTCTCCGCCGCAGCGCCTGTGGCCAGAGATCGCCCAGCGGCTGGGCCTTCGCACCGGACTGCTACAACGACTCGGATTCTGGCGGACGATCAGCGGCGTCGCGACCGCCGCCGCGCTGGCCCTGGCCGTGATGGCGTTGGCGCCGCGAGAGCCAGCGATGATGCCCGGTGAGTACGTCTTCGTGATCAACCAGCCTAACGGTCAGCCAGCCTGGATTCTCAACGCCACGCTCAACGGCAAGATGATGGTCCAGGCCGTGGCCCCCGGTCCAATGCCCGTCGGCAAGGGCGGGGAGCTGTGGATGATGGAAAATGGCACCCCGGTTTCGTTGGGTATGCTGCCGACCCAGGGACAGGCCACCATGCAGCTGCCGGCGAAGATGCTCAATCTGATGAAGACCGCCGACTTTGCCGTGAGCATGGAGCCGAGCGCCGGTGCGCCTGGTGGCAAGCCCTCGGGCCCGGTCATCGATGAAGGCAAGCTCGTGCAGATTCGCGGCAATACGGTCTCGCTCTAGCGCGACCGTATCGTTGTAGCAGGGTCCTGGAGCTGAAACCTGCCGGCATCAGGTGAGATGCTGGCCCCCATCGACCGGCATGACCGTGCCGGTCACGAAGTCATTGTCGAGCAGGTAGCGAATCGTCTGGTAGATAACCCCGGGGCCGGGAACCCGGCGAGCGTCGACCGGTGCCCCGAGTTCCGCGCTCATGATCAGTCCCGGCGCGACCGCATTGACCTGGATCTGCGGGGCGAACTGCGCCGCGAAGGAGCGCGTCAGGCTCTCGAGCCCGGCCTTGGTCGCGGCATACGCCACCTGCCCGGCAGCGCCGCGCTGCACCACGCTGTCGGTGATGTGAATGATGTCGCGCTGCGGCTCCTGGCACGCCTCGAGCAGTGCACGGGCGTGCAGATTGATCAGGTACGGTGCCTGCATATGGACCTGGAACAATCGCTCGAACGTTTCACCCGCTGCCTCGACGTCCGGATCGGCCACCCATTCGCTGGCATTATGCACGATGGCACGCAGGCTCCCGGTCGTCTCGGTGAGCCGGGCGATGAACTCTCGTATCCCCCGCTCGCTCGAGAAATCTGCCATCAGCGTGATGGCACCACGCTCGCGCAGCGAGTCCAGCGTGTCTCGCTCGCGGCGGTAGGTTACGATCACCGGGTGCCCATCATCGAGCAGGCGCTCGGCGCAGTGACGTCCGAGGCGCTGCGCACCGCCGGTGATGAGAATCGGCGACTGGCTCACGACTTCTCCCGCGCTTCACCGGGACTCAACGGCGCGCTCTCGGGATCGGCCTCCGGCAGCGGCAGAAACGGCACACGCGGCGCATAACTGAACACGTCCGAGTGCACCTGCGATTCCTCCAGGCCGAGCGGCGCGAGCGTGTCGACGCAGGCATAGACCATGCCCGGCGAACCGGCGATATAGATCTCGAGTCCGGCGAGAGATTCGAGCTCGGTTGCCAGCACCTCGTCGATGCGCCCCTGATGCCAGATGACGCCGGGCTGCGGCTCCAGCTCGACCTCCGGCGCTTCGATCACCGCGTGAAATTCGACTGCGGGATGGTCCAGGGCCCACTGCGCGGCCAGCGTCTCGGCGTAGAGATCCCGCCGCTCGCGGACCGCCCACCAGATCGAAATCTCGCGAGACGGGTCCTCACGCAGCGCCGCCTCGGCAATCGCCTTGAGCTGGGCAAAGCCGGTGCCGGCACCCACCAGCAGTAGCGGTTCCTCTCGCGCTTCGGGCAGGTAGCAGTCGCCATTGGGCAGACGCACGGACAGTCTGGCCTGATGGATCAGCAGCTCCCGCAGACGCGCGGAGTTCGTGCGCTCCGGCCAGTGCTGGATATGCAGCTCGAGCCGATCATCGCCGCGGTGGGCGCTGGCGATGGAGAACGGCACCCAGGTGTCGTCGTCCACGGCAAGTTCGAGATACTGTCCAGGCGCGTGGGCGATGGCTTCACCACGACCCTCGAGAACAACGCGAAAGACATCCGGTGTCAGGTCCTCGACCGACTCGACTTGGCAGGTCAGGATTCTGACCGTCATGCTTCACCTCTGTGTCAGACCGTGCGCGGCGCTATCCGCAACCGCGTCACGGCAATCCGAAATTGTCTCCCGGCGACGATAGCGGATCGCTCGCTCACCGGGCTTCCTCCATACGCGCGTCGTCGCGCTCAATCGTCACCATGACGCGCCGCCGGCGGCCGGATATCGATGCCGTACTCGCCCCAGCGCGCATCGACTCGCGCCTTGATCTCGGCGTCCATCACGATCGGCTCGCCCCACTCGCGGCTGGTCTCGCCCGGCCACTTGTTGGTCGCATCTAGCCCCATCTTGGACCCCAGGCCGGCAACTGGCGAGGCGAAATCGAGATAGTCGATCGGCGTGTTCTCCACCATGACCGTATCCCGCGCCGGATCCATGCGCGTGGTAATGGCCCAGATCACGTCCTCCCAGTTGCGCGCGTCGACATCGTCGTCGAGCACGATCACGAACTTGGTATACATGAACTGACGCAGGAAACTCCAGACGCCCATCATGACGCGCTTGGCATGCCCGGGGTACTGCTTCTTCATGGTCACCACCGCCATGCGGTAGGAGCACCCTTCCGGCGGCAGGTAGAAGTCGACGATCTCCGGAAACTGCTTGCGCAGGATCGGTACGAACACTTCGTTGAGCGCCAGCCCCAGTACCGCGGGCTCGTCCGGCGGGCGACCGGTATAGGTCGAGTGATAGATCGGGTCGCGGCGATGCGTGATGCGCTCGACGGTAAAGACCGGGAAGGTCTCGACCTCGTTGTAGTAGCCGGTGTGATCGCCGAACGGGCCTTCGGGTGCCATATCGTCGGGATAGATATACCCCTCGAGCACGATCTCGCTGGAAGCCGGCACCTGCAGATCCGCATGCCCGCATTTGACCAGCTCGGTACGCGAGCCTCGCAGCAGCCCGGCGAAGGCATACTCCGAAAGCGTATCGGGCACCGGCGTCACCGCGCCGAGAATCGTTGCCGGGTCCGCCCCCAGCGCCACGGCCACGGGGAAAGGCTCGCCGGGATACTCCTGCTGCCACTCGCGAAGATCGAGCGCGCCACCACGATGGCTCAGCCAGCGCATGATCAGGCGATTCCGGCCAAGCTTCTGCTGACGATAGATGCCCAGATTCTGGCGCGCCTTGTGCGGCCCTTTCGTGACCACCAGCGCCCAGGTCACCAACGGCGCGGCATCGCCCGGCCAGCAGTGCTGGATCGGCAGTCGGTCGAGGTCGACCGCGTCGCCCTCCTGCACGATCTCCTGACAGGGCGCTGAGCGGAGCGTCTTCGGCCCCATGCTCATCACCTGCTTGAAAATCGGCAGCTTGTCCCAGGCGTCCTTGAGCCCCTTGGGCGGATCCGGCTCCTTGAGAAAGGCCAGCAGCTTGCCGACCTCGTGCAGCGCATCCACGCTCTCCTGCCCCATTCCCAGCGCGACACGCGTTGGCGTCCCGAACAGATTGCCGAGCACCGGCATCTCGCTGCCCTTGACGTTCTCGAACAGCAGCGCCGGCCCTCCCGCGCGCAGAGTGCGATCGCAGATCTCGGTGATCTCCAGATACGGATCCACCTCGACGCTGATGCGCTTCAGCTCGCCACGCGACTCGAGCGCCGCGATGAAATCGCGCAAATCGTGATATTTCATACCGTTGCCCGCATCCCGCTAGCCAAGAACGCAAAAAAGGGCAGCATAACATGCTGCCCTCTGATGTCTGCTCATACAACGCGCGCGTCCACCGGCGCGCGTCGGATCAGCGCCGCTTCATGGCTTCGAAGAACTCGAGGTTCGTCTTGGTGTCCTTGAGGCGGTCGATCAGGAACTCGGTCGCGGCCACGTCGTCCATCGGATTGAGCAGCTTGCGCAGAATCCACATGCGCTGCATCTCCTCCTCGGACGCGATCAGATCCTCGCGACGTGTGCCGGAGCGGCGAATGTTGAGCGCCGGATAGACACGACGTTCGGCCAGCTTGCGATCGAGATGGGCTTCCATGTTGCCGGTACCCTTGAACTCCTCGAAGATCACCTCGTCCATCTTGGAGCCGGTATCGACCAGCGCCGTGGCGATGATCGTCAGGCTACCGCCCTCCTCGATGTTACGCGCGGCACCGAAGAAGCGCTTCGGCTTCTCGAGCGCATGCGCGTCGACCCCGCCGGTCAACACCTTGCCGGATGACGGCACCACGGTGTTGTAGGCGCGCGCCAGACGAGTGATCGAGTCGAGCAGAATGACCACGTCCTTCTTGTGCTCGACCAGACGCTTGGCCTTCTCGATCACCATCTCGGCCACCTGGACATGGCGTGCGGGCGGCTCGTCGAAGGTCGAGGCGACCACTTCGCCGCGCACCGTCCGCGACATCTCGGTCACTTCTTCCGGGCGCTCGTCGATCAGCAGCACGATCATATGGCACTCGGGATTGTTGCGCGTGATCGAGGTCGCGATGTTCTGCAGCATCAGCGTCTTACCCGCCTTGGGCGGAGAGACGATCAGGCCACGCTGGCCCTTGCCGATCGGCGCAGTGAGATCGAGAACGCGAGCAGTAATATCCTCGGTGGAACCGTTGCCGATCTCCATCAGCAGACGCTCCTGCGGGAACAGCGGCGTCAGGTTCTCGAACAGGATCTTGTGCTTGGCATTCTCGGGCTTGTCGAAGTTGATCTCGTTGACCTTCAACAGCGCGAAGTAGCGCTCGCCTTCCTTCGGCGGGCGAATCTTGCCGGCGATCGAGTCGCCCTTGCGCAGGTTGAAGCGGCGGATCTGCGACGGCGAGACGTAGATGTCATCGGGGCCAGCAAGATAGGAGGAATCGGCGCTACGCAGAAAACCGAAGCCGTCCTGAAGGATCTCGAGGACGCCGTCGCCGTAGATATCCTCACCGCTCTTCGCGTGCTTCTTCAGAATCGCGAAGATGATGTCCTGCTTGCGTGAGCGGGCCAGATTGTCGATGCCCATTTCCCGGGCAATGTCCAGCAGCTCCGGGACGGATTTTTGCTTGAGTTCGGTCAGATTCATGAGTTCGGTCAGAAATGGCTCGTGTCGCTGGCAATGACTTGCCGAGAAAAGAAGAAGGACAGGAGGCGGTCGGTTCAAACGCCACGCGGCGCGTTCAGTCGTCCCAGAAACAGTCAGGCTTTCCGCATGGCGGGCGGTTGCCGGGTAGCAGCCTACCGTAGGCCATGATATCGGGAGAGCGGTTCGATTCGCCTGCCATCTCTCGGCGTGGTGATATCCGAAAGACGTATCTTGTGTCCGAAGGTCGGTATCGGCCGAAGATCGGGACTGGGGTGACTGACGACTTGGGGGACCGCGGGGCGGTCGAGAAGCATTCGGAACAGGCGAACGTCCAGATGGTAGACAAGCTATGACATGAAAGCAAGCCCACCGATTCGGCGACGCCTATCAACTGCGGCCGGCCTCCTCGCATAGCTGGCGCAGCTGGTCGTCACTCAGCGCACCTACCCGCGTCGCACGAGGCTCACCGTCGACGAACAGCACCAGCGTCGGGGTCCCCTTGACGCCATAGCGCTCCGCCAAGGCGGGCTCGCGTTCGATATCGACGACGCCCAACGGCAGTGCGCGCACGATGTCGTGGGCGCTACCGGAAAGCCGCGACAGCAGCGTCTCGCAAGGCTGACACCAGTCGCTGACGAAAACGGCCAGCCAAGGCGCCTCATGCGTCTCACGCTGTCGATCGAACGTGTCGCCGTCGAGAATCTGGCGTGGCATGTCGAGGGTGTCCTTACCGTGTCGGAATCGCGCCAGCATGAAGCGCGGCTCGGGAATTGACAAGCCAGCCACCCCACCGCAACCTTGGACCTGACCGCACCGCGGCGTCCCCACGCGCCGCCGCCCACGGGCCGAGACGGGAAGTCCGCCCACGACGTTTGCCAGCTTTCGAGGATGCCGCGCATGAGCGGAACGCCGACCGCCAAGGACGCGACGCGTCGTCTGGCCGCCATCGATCTCGGCTCCAACAGTTTTCACCTGTTGGTGGCCAATCATCAGGACGGCCAGCTTCAGGTCGTGGCCAAGATGGGCGAGAAGGTACAGCTTGCCGCCGGGCTCGATGCCCAGGGCAATTTCACCGAGGAGGCAATGGCCCGTGCGCTCGGCTGTCTCGAGCGCTTCGCGCCGTTCCTGGCGGGCGTCGACGCTGACAATCTGCGAATCGTCGGCACCAATGCCCTGCGCGCGGCCAAGAACGCACGCCGTTTCATCGATCAGGCCGAAGCGCTGATCCAGCATTCGATCGAGATCATCGGCGGTCGCGAGGAAGCTCGCCTGATCTATCTCGGCGCAGCCCATGCACTGGCCGAAGTGCATGGCCGTCGCCTGATCGTCGACATTGGCGGCGGTTCCACGGAGTTCATCATCGGCGAGGATTTCGAGCCGCAGGCACTGGAGAGCCTGCATATGGGCTGCGTGGCCTATACCGGCAGTTTCTTTGCCGACGGCGAAATCAGCGAGAAGCGCTTCCGCCGAGCCGAGCTGGCCGCACTCTCGGAGCTGGCCAATATTCAGCGCCACTATTGCCAGCTGGGCTGGCAGGACCCGATCGGCTCCAGTGGCACGATCAAGGCCGCGGCGGCGGTGATCGGGGCACGCGGCGACGGCGATGCCTCCGTGATCGAGCGCGAAGCCCTGCTCAAGCTACGCAAGAAGCTGATCGCCTTCGGCCACCTCGACAAGGTAGCGATGGAAGGGCTGAAAGAGGACCGCGCCCGGGTGTTCCCGGCCGGCATCGCGATCCTGTGTGCCGTCTTCGAGGCCTTCGGACTGGAACGCATGCGCTATGCCGACGGCGCCCTGCGCGAGGGAGTGCTGTTCGACCTGATCGGTCGCGATACCCCGGAAGACTCCCGCCGGCACAGCGTCGCGTTGCTGATGCGCCGCTATAGCGTGGACACCGCTCACGCCGACCATGTCGCCCAGAGTGCCATGGTGGCGTTCGACCAAATGAAGCTCGTCTGGCACCTGTCCGAGGAACAGCGTCTGTTCCTATACTGGGCGGCGCAGCTGCACGAGATCGGCCTGGCGGTCTCCCACAGCCAATTTCACCGTCACGGCGCCTACCTGCTCGAGTACTCCGACCTGACGGGGTTCTCGCGGCCCGAGCAGCAGGCACTCGCGTTTCTGGTTCGGGCACATCGGCGCAAGTTCGCCCAGAAGGAGCTCGAGGAACTACCGGCGGCGGCCCAGCCTCTCTATGGCCGCCTCGCCCGACTGCTGCGACTGGCGGTGATGCTCAACCACGCCCGTCCCGAGCAGGCCATCACAGACTTCCGGCTCGACAGCGACGGCGATGCCATTCATATCGCACTGCCGGCGGAGCAACGTCACGTCCTGCTGCTGAACGATCTCGAACAGGAAGCCGCCTATCAGGCGGCCGTCGGTCAGACGCTGACCTACGACGCCTGAGCCCGCGTCAGGCGCCAGCCCGCTGCCGTGGCTACCCCCGGCACGGCGATCAATGCGTCGCCGTGCCAGATCAGCGGCAGCCGTTCGCGCTGCCACGGCGGCACACCCGCTTGCTGTAGCAACCGCTTGAGATCGCGCCGCCCGCGCCCCTCGAGACGCAAGCACTCCCCGCCGCGCCTGACAGTCACCCGGAAGGAAGCCACGACATCACGATCCTCCAGCGGCATCAGCGCGATGCGATGAACACCCCAGGGCGTCTCGAGCGACGCTCGCCCATCCCATTCCCGCTGCCAGTCGGGAGCGACCGGCGCCAGCGGCGCCATCAAGTAGAGTGTCTCGCGCCACAGGCGCGCTTCGCCACCTCGCCAGTCGACACACACCTGGCGATCTTCGCCGGCGCCTAGCAACTGGCGATCAAGCTCGGCCAGCCGCGAGCGCGGGATCGGCGGCACACCCAGACGTTCGAGGGCATGGCGGATCAACAGACGACGTCGCGACTCGCGCAAGGGCCTCAACGCCGTTATGGCCAGCCGGGCGGGCTCTCCACCGGCGGCACTCAGATCCTGCGCGGCCAGCTCCCCAAGCAGGTCGTCGGCCTCCTGCAGCCAGTCGGCACTCCGAGCCAGCGCGCGCGCGCCCTGAGGCCAGCGCTCGGCGAGCGCTGGCAGCACGCGAAGACGCAGATAGTTGCGGTCATAGCCGTCATCGCCGTTGGTGGGATCCTCGACCCAGCTCACTTTTCGCTGCGATGCCTCCTCCACCAACGCCGCGCGGGAGAGCGATAGCCACGGACGGGCGATCACGATGCCTGCCTCCTGGCGAAGCGGCGGCATGGCGGCCAGTCCACGCACGCCGCTGCCACGCAGTGCCGCCAGCAGAAAGGTTTCCGCCTGATCGTCGGCATGCTGGGCCAGCAGCAACAAATCGCCCGCGGCAAGATGCTGCCGGAAGGCCCGGTAGCGCGCCTCCCGTGCTGCCGCCTCGATGCCGACACCGTCGGGGACCACCTCGACCGGTACGACGGTCAGCGGCACCGCCAGCCGATCACACAGATCGCGACAGTGCGTCTCGAAATCGACAGCGGTCGCCTGCAGACCATGATTGATATGGATCGCACGAAGGGAAAGCCCGCGAGCGTGAGCCAGCGGTGCCGTGACATGCAGCAGTAGCGAAGAGTCCAGACCGCCGGAGAGCGCCACCCAGACACGACGCCCCGGCGCGCACTGCGCCAGGGCGTCATCGACGAGTCGATTGGGAGTCATGACAATGCGCCTCGCTTTGAGACACTGTGCTTACCGGAGTGCGAACGATGAACGAATCTGAGGCCGCCGTCGCAGGCTCGCTTAGCGCGATCAGCCCATTCACCCCTTGAGGCCATGCGGTCGAGCGAACGATACTCAGACAAGGCGAAGGCGAGTGCGGACGCGCAGTGTAGCGTGCTACATGAGCAGTCCGAACGAGCATTCAACGCCGTATGCGTGAGTGCAGCCGATCGCCTACTGAGGCGCGCCGTAGGACATCAGGCGCTCATACCGCCGTTCCACCAGCGCGTCGGTATCCATATGCTCGAGCCGGTCGAGACTCGCCAGCAGGGCATCCTTGACCTTGCCCGCGGTCTGCTGAGGATGACGATGCGCACCGCCCAGCGGCTCGTCGATCAGGGTATCGACGAAACCGAGCTCTTTCAGGCGCGAGGCGATGATGCCCATGGCCTGCGCGGCTTCGGAGGCCTTTTCGGCACTTTTCCACAGAATCGAAGCACAGCCCTCCGGCGAGATGACCGAATATGTAGCGTACTGCAGCATCTGCAGCTCGTCGCAGACGCCGATTGCCAAGGCGCCACCGGAACCGCCCTCACCGATCACCGTGGAGATGATCGGCGTCTTGAGCCGGGACATAACCGCCAAGTTGTAGGCGATGGCCTCGGACTGGCCACGCTCTTCGGCGTCGATACCGGGATAGGCCCCGGGGGTGTCGATAAAGGTCAAAACCGGCATCTTGAAACGCTCGGCCATCTCCATCAGACGGCATGCCTTGCGGTAGCCTTCCGGGCGCGGCATGCCGAAATTGCGGCGCACCTTCTCTTTGACGTCACGCCCCTTCTGATGGCCGATCACCATGACCGGCTTGCCCTCGAGACGCGCCACGCCGCCGACCAGAGCGGCATCATCGGCGAAATGACGATCGCCGTGGAGTTCATCGAAATCGGTGAAGAGGTTCTCGAGATAGTCGAGCGTATAGGGACGCTGCGGGTGACGCGATAGCTGCGTTACCTGCCAGGCTGTCAGATCACGGAAGATCTGCTCGGTGAGTTTGCGGCTCTTCTCTTCGAGCTTGCCGATCTCGTCACTCAGGCTGATCTGACTGTCATTACCGACGAGTCGCAGCTCCTCGATCTTGGCCTGTAGTTCGGCAATCGGCTGTTCAAAGTCCAGATAATTGGGATTCATAGGGCTTCTACTGTGTGATCCTGGCAAGCGTCGATGTCTGAATGAAGGCGGCTGACATGCGGCGTAAACGCGCCATTATCGCACCCTCACGAGTGTAAGCAAGGTGGCGGCGATCAACCGCCGCGATAGCGCAGCGACACGGCGTCGAATCCTTCGACGTCGCGCAGCGCGGTCAGCAGTTCGTCGCAGGGCGACACTTTCCACGACGCTGCCAGCTCGAAGCAGCCACTGGCCGCCGCGTTGCGGTAGCGGATACGCAGCGGCAGGCCTGTCTCGCTCAACCACGGCGAAAGACTGTCGTGGAGCGAGCGCGAGAAGCGACCATTGAGGCGCCCGCCGTCGACCGCCAGCTCGACGGCTTCGCCGAAGCGTGCCCGCGCATCGGCCATCAGGGTGACGTCCTTGCTGCGCAGGCGCAAACCGCCGGAGTAGTCGTCGCTCGAGACCTCGCCTTCGATAATCAGCACCTGATCGGCGGCGAGCTGGCCGCGCACCTGGTCGAACAGTTCGCCGAACAGCGACGCCTCGATTCGGCCGGTACGATCATCCAGCGTCACGAAAGCCATGGTGTCGCCACGCTTTGACTTCATCGTGCGCATCGCGACCACCAGCCCCGCGACCCGTTGTGGTTCGCGCGACGGCTTGAGGTCGACGATACGCGTGGCCACAAAGCGCTTGAGCTCATGCTCGTACTCGTCGATCGGGTGCCCGGTCAGGTAGAGGCCCAGCGTATCCTTCTCGCCGGCGAGCCGCTCCTTGTCGCTCCAGTCGCGGGCCTGCCGATAATCGGCGTAGATATCGCCATCCTGGGCGGGTTCGGTAAAGGCTTCGCCAAACATGTCCATCATGCCGATGTTCTGGTTGGCCTGGTTCTGCGATGCCGCCTTGAGCGCGGCTTCCAGCGAGGCGGACAGGATCGCGCGCGTCGGCCCCAGGCTATCCAGCGCGCCCGAGCGGATCAGCGCCTCGATGGTCCGCTTGTTCATGCGCTTGCCATCGATACGCCGACAGAAGTCGAACAGATCCTTGAACGGCCCTTCGGCTTCGCGCGCCTGGACGATGGCGCCGATTGGGCCCTCGCCGACACCACGAATCGCGCCGAGGCCGTAAACCACCTGCCCCGCCTCGTCGACGGTGAACTTGTAGGCGCCGACATTGACGTTGGGCGGCGTGACCGTCAGCCCGATATGGCGGCACTCCTCGATCAGCGGCACCACCTTGTCGAGATTGTCCATCTCGGTGGAGAGCACCGCCGCCATGAACGGCGCCGGGTAATGTGCCTTGAGCCAGGCGGTCTGATAGGAGACCAGGCCATAGGCGGCCGAGTGCGATTTGTTGAAGCCGTAGCCGGCGAACTTTTCCACCAGATCGAACAGGTTGCCGGCCAGATCGGCATTGATTCCGTTATTGGCGCAACCTTCCATGAAACCGGCGCGCTGCTTGGCCATCTCCTCGGGCTTCTTCTTGCCCATGGCGCGGCGCAGCATGTCGGCCTGTCCCAGCGTGTAGCCGGCCAGCACCTGCGCGATCTGCATCACCTGCTCCTGATACAGGATGATGCCGTAGGTCGGTTCGAGCACCGGCTTCAGCAGCTCGTGCTGGTAATCCGGATGCGGGAAGGCGAGCTCGGCGCGCCCGTGCTTGCGGTTGATGAAGTCATCGACCATGCCCGATTGCAGCGGCCCCGGCCGGAAGAGTGCGACCAGGGCGATCATGTCTTCCAGCGAATCCGGCTGCAGGCGTTTGATCAGTTCCTTCATGCCACGGGATTCGAGCTGGAATACCGCCGTGGTCTCGGCCTTCTTGAGCATGTCGAAGGTCGGCTTATCGTCGAGCGGGATCGTCTCGATATCGAGCGCTCCCAGTCCTTCCCTCGCCCGGACTACATCGACCATCTCCAGCGCCCAGTCGATGATGGTCAGGGTTCGCAGACCGAGGAAGTCGAACTTGACCAGGCCGGCATCCTCGACGTCGTTCTTGTCGAACTGCACCACCAGGCCGGAGCCGTCCGGCTCACACAGCAGCGGCGAGAAGTCGGTCAGCTTGGTCGGCGCGATCACCACGCCGCCGGCGTGCTTGCCGGTACCGCGCGTCACGCCCTCGAGCTTGAGCGCCATCTCCCAGATTTCGGCAGCTTCCTCGTCGTACTCGAGATACTCCTTGAGCTGCGGCTCGTCCTCGATCGCCTTGGCCAGCGTCATGCCGACCTCGAACGGGATCAACTTGGAGAGCTTGTCACCCATCGAGTAGGGCTTGCCCTGGGCACGCGCCACGTCACGTACGACGGCTTTCGCGGCCATGGTGCCGAAGGTCACGATCTGCGAGACCGCGTTGCGCCCGTAGCGGTCGGCCACGTAGTCGATCACCCGATCGCGCTTCTCCATGCAGAAGTCGACGTCGAAGTCGGGCATCGAGACACGTTCCGGGTTGAGAAAGCGCTCGAACAGCAGGTCGTATTCCAGCGGATCCAGATCGGTGATCTTGAGCGCATAGGCAACCAGCGAGCCGGCGCCGGAGCCACGCCCGGGCCCGACCGGGATATCGTTGTCCTTGGCCCACTGGATGAAGTCCATCACGATCAGGAAGTAGCCGGGAAAGCCCATCTTGAGAATGATGTCGAGCTCGAAGTCGAGCCGCTGACGATACGCCGGCTCGTGCTCGGCCAATGGGCGTCCCGGGTAAATCGGGTTATCGCCGCCGAACAGCATCTCCAGTCGCGCCGTCAGCCCGTCGTGGGAGATCTTGCGAAAGAAGGTGTCCTGGGTCATGCCCTCGGGGATCGGATATTCCGGCAGGAAGATCTCGCCGAGGCGAACGCTGGCAGTACAGCGCGCCGCGATCATGACGCTGTTCTCGAGCGCTTCGGGAATGTCGGCGAAGAGTTCCGCCATCTCCTCGGGCGACTTGAGGTACTGCTCCTCGCTGTACTTGCGCTCGCGTCGCGGGTCCTCGAGCGCCCTGCCCTCGCCGATCGAGACCCGCGTCTCGTGGGCCCAGTAGTCCTCGCGCTCGAGGAAGCGCACATCGTTGGTGGCCACGACCGGCGTGCCGGTTTCCGATGCCAGCGCCACGGAGGCATGCACGCACTCTTCGTCGTACTGGCGGCCGGTCCGCTGCAGCTCCAGGTAGAAGCGTCCCGCAAAGTGCTGGTTCCACTCCGCCAGCAGCTCGCGCGCGGTATCGATGTGTTCGGCGACCAGAAAGCGACCGATCTCCCCCTCCCGCGCGCCGGAGAGCGCGATCAGCCCCTCGCTCTGGTCGAAAACCCAGGCCTTGTCGAGTATCGCCATGTTCTGGCGCTGGCCGTCGGTCCAGGCGCGCGAGATCAGCTCGGTGAGATTGCGATAGCCGGTATCGTTCATCGCCAGCAGCGTCAGGCGATAGGGGTGACTCTCGTCATGGGCATTGTGCAGCCAGAAATCGGCACCGATGATCGGCTTCAGCCCGGCGCCCTGCGCCGCCTTGTAGACCTTGACCAGCCCGAAGAGATTGGTGTCGTCGGTCACCGCGACCGCCGGCATGCCGGCCGCGGTGGTCGCCTTGATCAACGGCTTGAGGCGGACCAGCCCGTCGACCAGGGAGTATTCGCTGTGGACACGAAGATGAACGAAGGGTGTTGTCATGACGAACTCGGATCGAACGACGGATGAATGACGGCGGCGGACAGCTACCAGCATGCCCAAAGCCGCCGCGGGTCACAATGACACGCGAAGCGGGCGGGTGTCAGGACGCCGGCAGCAGCCGCTGAACCGGCTTGAAGGAGCGCCGATGCTCGGCCAACGGCCCCAGGCGCGCCAGCGCGTCGAGGTGCTCCCGCGTCGGATAGCCCTTGTGGCGCGCAAGGCCATACTCGGGGTGGCGCGCGTCGAGCGCCACCATCTGCGCATCCCGCGCCACCTTGGCCAGGATCGATGCCGCACTGATCGCGGGGTGACGCAGGTCGCCCTTGACCACCGCCTGTCCAGGACAGCGATGCCCCGGCAGACGATTGCCGTCGACCAGCAGATACTCCGCCATCACTGGCAGCGCGTCGATCGCTCGCCGCATGGCGAGATGCGTCGCGTGATAGATATTGAGCGCATCGATCTCGGCCGGACTGGCCTCGGCAATCGCAAAGGCCAGGGCCTGCTCGCGAATGCGGATGTCAAAGGCCTCGCGCCGCGCCGGGCTCAACGCCTTGGAGTCGGTCAATCCGGCGATCGGCGAGGCCGGGTCGAGAATCACGGCTGCCGCGACCACCGGGCCCACCAGCGGCCCCCGCCCGACTTCATCGACGCCAGCCAGATGCTGGCCAGCATACTCGATGACCAGTTCAGGCCATGCCAGCGGGGATGACGTCGACGACATGCCGCTCCTCGTCTCAGATGGCGTCGGTGGCGGAGTCCAGACGCCCCCGCTCGACCAGTTGGGTGATAGCGACCGCAGCTCGCTCGCTGGCGCCGCGCTGCAGACCGGCGTGCAGCTCGGCGAAGCGCGCCTCCAGCGCCTCGCGACGCGCGGGGTCCTGGAACCAGGGCATCAGCTCGGCGACGATATTCTCGGTACTCGCCGCTGCCTGAATCAACTCGGGCACGAGCCCCTCCTGCGCAATCAGGTTGGGCAACGAGATCCAGCGCGTCTTCACCAGTCGTTGCGCGAGCCAGTAGGTCGCCGGCGCCATACGGTAGGCCACCACCATCGCCCGATGGCACAGCATGGTTTCCAGCGCCGCCGTGCCGGACGTCAGCAGTACGGCGTCGGCCGCGGTCATCGCCTCGCGCGAGCGCGACTCGATGATCAGCGTGTCGGTGGTCAGCTCGGGAAAGCGAGCCAGCAACGCCTCGAGCTCCTGCCGCCGCGCCGGCGATGCCGCCGGAATGACCACCTGTAGCGTGCCCAGCCGCTCTCGCAGGGCGCTGGCGGCACGTAGAAACACCTCGCCCTGAAAGCGAATTTCGTTGCTCCGCGAGCCCGGCAGCACGGCCAGGGTCGGCCGGTCGAGCGCCAGGCCCAGCTCGGCGCGCATCGCCTGGCGATCGTTGACCAGCGGCAGCTCATCCGCGAGCGGATGGCCGACATAGGCCACCGGCACCCGATGCTCGGTATAGAAATCCGCTTCGAACGGCAGGAACGTCAGCATGGCATCGACCGCTTTCGCGATCGTCTTCACCCGCCCCTGACGCCAGGCCCAGACCGACGGGCTGACATAGTGCGCCGTCAGCACGCCGGCCTCGCGGAGCTGCCGTTCCAGTCCGATATTGAAGTCCGGCGCATCGATACCGATCATCACATCCGGCTGCCACGCCAGCGCATCGCGCTTCAGATGGCGGCGCACCTTGACCAGACCCGGGAGGTGCTTGAGCACTTCCACCAGCCCCATCACCGACAGCGTTTCCAGCGGATAGAGGGAATCGAGCCCCTGCGCCTGCATGCGCGGCCCACCGATCCCCCGAAACTCGATCTCGGGATGCCGTCGCAGGAGCGCCTGCATGAGCCCGGCACCGAGAATATCTCCCGAGAGTTCCCCGGCGACTAGATAGACGCGCATGCTTCGCCTCGAGACTGGACTGTAGAGATGGCGCCGCGCCTTCCGGCATGGCCGGCAGGCGCCAGGGCGCTAGCGCGTGATACCGCGTTTGGAGGCGCGCAGCGAATCGACGAAGCGACGCGTTTCGTCCAGCGAGAAGCGCTGGTCGATTTCGTCGATCGCCTGCTCCAGCGTCAACCCCTTGCGATAGACGAGACGATAGGCTTCGCCCAGGGCGCGCACGCCCTCCGCCGAGAAACCACGGCGTTTCAGGCCAATCGAGTTGAGCCCATGCGCCGCCGCCGGGTTGCCGTTGACCATGATGAACGCGGGAATGTCCTTGGTGATGATCGAGCCACCACCGGCCATCGCATGTTCACCCATGTGGCAGAACTGGTGAATCGCCGACAGGCCTCCCAGAATCGAGAAATCACCTAGCGTCACGTGCCCCGCGAGCGTCGCCTGATTGGCCAGGATACAGTCGCTGCCGATGGTGCAGTCGTGGCCGACATGGGAGTAGGCCATGAACAGGTTACGGCTGCCGATCGACGTCAGGGCACGATCCTGGATCGTGCCGCGGTGCAGCGTCACGCTCTCGCGAACCACGTTGTCGTCGCCGATCTCGAGCCGTGTCGGTTCGCCGGCGTACTTCTTGTCCTGGCAATCCTCGCCCACGGAGGCAAACTGGAAGATACGATTGCGCTGACCGATGCGGGTAGGCCCCTTGATCACCACGTGCGGGCCGATCACGCAGCCGGCATCGATCTCGACGTCGGGGCCGATCACGCAGAACGGGCCCACCTCGACGTCCGGGGCCAGTTGCGCGGCAGGATCGACGATGGCGGTGGGATGAATCAAGCGACTTTCCTCTCGGCGCAGATGATTTCCGCTTCACAGGCGAGTTCGCCATCGACACTGGCTCGGCAGGCGAATTTCCAGATGCCGCGCTTGCCCTTGATCACGTTGGCTTCCAGCCGCAGCTGGTCACCGGGCATGACCGGTCGCTTGAAGCGCACGTTGTCGCTGCCGACCAGATAGTAGACATAGCCGTCGGCCGGCAGCTTGTTGACCGTCTTGAAACCGAGAATGCCGCACGCCTGCGCCATCGCCTCGATGATCAGCACTCCGGGCATGATCGGATGGTGCGGGAAGTGGCCATTGAAGAAAGGTTCATTGATGCTGACGTTCTTGTACGCCACGATCGATTCGCCCAGCGTGATCTCCATCACGCGATCTACCAATAAAAAAGGGTAACGATGCGGTAGATACTCACGAATCTGGTTGATGTCCATTATCATCAATATGACCTCTGAAATAACGAAATGCCCGCCCCGAGAGACCGGCAGCAGGCAAGGGGGCGGCGGCGGCGCATCCACCCGTCGTGGCCGGGCATTATACAGGCGCGGACTTCGGCTGCCAGCCTCGCAACGCGGCGCCGGGATGAAGGCAAGCGCGATCAGCTCTCGCGGATGTCGCGCTCGAGTCGGCCCAGGCGCTTGGCGATGTCGTCTAACTGCTTGAAGCGTACGGCGTTCCGGCGCCACAGGCCATTCGGCATCGACCCCGTACCGGATGAGTAGACGCCGGGCTCCAGAATCGAGTTGGTCACCAGACTCATGCCGGTGATCTGGACACCGTCCGTCAGCGTCAGATGGCCCGACAGACCGACGCCGCCGCCCAGCAGGCAGTTACGTCCCACCTGCGTGGAACCGGCAATGCCGACGCAGCCGGCCAGCGCGCAGCCGTCACCAATCTGCACGTTATGCGCAATCTGCACCTGAGAGTCGATCTTGACGCTATTGCCGATACGGGTATCGCCGAGCGCGCCGCGGTCGATGCTCGAGCAACTGCCGACCTCGACGTCGTCTCCCAGCGTTACGCCGCCAAGCTGCGCGATCTTTTCCCACTGCCGGCCATCGTGGGCGAAGCCGAAGCCGTCGCCGCCGATGACGCAGCCGCTGTGAAGAATCGCCCGCTCCCCGATGGTCACGCCATGATAGAGCGTGACATTGGCATGCAACCGAGAATCGCGCCCGATCACGCTATCGGCCCCGATGAAGCAACCGGGGCCGATCACGCAGCCATCGGCGATCTCGACGCCCGATTCGATGACGCTGTTGGCACCGATCTCAACTGCCTGCCCGATGATCGCATCCGCGGCCACGCTGGCGGCGGGATGCACCCCCCGGCTGGTACGATTCGCCAGCGGATCGAACAACCGCGACAGTTTGGCGTAGCCCAGATAGGGGTTGTCGAGCTCGAGATAGGCGCAAGGACAGGAGGCAGCATGCTCTGGATGCAGCAGCACCGCACCGGCGTGAGTGCCGGCAAGGTGCTTCAAGTACGCCCGATTGGCCAGGAACGAGAGATCACCCGGCCCGGCATCGGTCAGAGTCGACAGCGCGCCGACGCGCTGGTTGGCATCGCCGACGAGTCGGGCCTCGACACGCTCGGCCAACTCGCCGAGCGTGTAGGAGATAGCAGCATCAGGGTTCATGAACGGGCGCCGGCATTATCCATCAGTTGAGCGAGTTGAAAATCTGCGTGACTTCGTCGGTCACATCAAGGCTATCGCCGGCGAAGACGACGGCGTCACGGTCAACGACCATATCGAGGTCGTGCTCGTCGACCACACGCTGAATGGCCTGATCCAGCTTGGGCTTTGCGCCCTGCAGGTACTGCTGCTCCGCCTGCTGCTGCGCCTGCGAGATCTGGCCGCGCAACTGCTGGAACTGACCGCCCTTCTGACGCAGCTGCTGGGTCACCGAATTGCGCTCGGACTCGGACATCACGTCGCCATCCTGCTGCAGCCGCTGCTGAAGCTGCTGCAGCTCCTGCTGCAGCGATTCCGCCTGCTGCTGCTGCGGACTGATCCGGTTCTTGAGCTGGTTCATCGACGCCTGAGCGGAGTCGGACGACATCAGCGCCTCGCGCCAGTCGAGCACACCGACTTCCGTCGCCATTGCCGGCAGCGATACCAGCGTCAACAATCCGAGCCCGAAGGCTCCTGCCATCTTGCGCATCCCGATTCTCCTTGCAAAAAAGCGCTCTAACACACTGGAGCTTGGGTCTGGGTCGATGCCGCGCCGCTCGGTGGCGCGACACCCTCTGATCGGCCGCAGCACGGGGTGCTGCAGCAGTCACTTCGCTAGAACGTCTGACCGAGCGAGAACTGGAACACCTGCGGGTCGTCGCCATCCTTCTCGTTGAGCGGCTTGGCCACGCTGAAGGTCAGCGGTCCGACCGGCGTCAGCCACGACAGACCGAGACCGACACTGTAGCGCAGATCCCCCATGTCGATCCCGCTGCTGCAGCTGGAGGTATAACCATCCGGCACGTCGTAGCAGTCGGTCAGGTAGGTGTTACCGCCATCCAGGAAGATGCTGGTCTGCAGCGAGCGCCGGTCGTCGACCCACGGGAAAGGATAGAGCAGCTCTGCGGAGCCCTCGACCAGCACGTTGCCGCCCAGGGTGTCGTCGTCGCCATCGCCACGTTCGGTCGTCTTCGGCCCGAGCGTGTTGCCGGTATAGCCACGCACGGAGCCCAGGCCGCCGGAGTAGAAGTTCTCGTAGAACGGATAGGGATCGTTCGATCCCAGCGTGTCGGCATAGCCAAGATTGGTACTGAACTTGAACGACCAGTCGGGGTTCAGCTCGAACAGCTTCTGACCGCGGTAGCGCAGCTTGTAATACTCGGCATCGGAACCGGGAACCGCTGCCTCCAGGGAGACCCGCTGATAGCTGCCGGCGGTCGGCATGACCCCGCGGTTGAGGTTGTTGCGCGTCCAGCTGGCGGTCAGCTTGTAGTTGAGGAAGTCTTCATCCTCGTCGTCCACATACTGGATGATCTCGGCTGGCGTATCGTCATAGGTATCGATCGACAGATTCTCGAGACCGACGCCGAAGTTCAGGCGCGACAGGTCGTTGATCGGATAGCCGAAGTTGATGTTGCCGCCGAACGAGTCGGTGGAGTAGGTCGAAATGTCCGAGTCTTCGTAGTCCGTCTCGCGGTAGAAGACGTTGTAGCCGCGGGAAATGCCGTCGAGGGTCCAGTACGGATCGGTAAAGCCGAAGTTGATATTGGTGAAGGTATCGCTGCGCTGGGCACCGATGTTCACCCGGTTACCGGTACCGAGGAAGTTGTTCTGTGACAGGGCGGCCCCGTAGATCACGCCGGCGGACTGCGAGAAACCGATGCTCGCGGAGATCGAGCCGGAGGGCTGTTCCTCGACGTTGTAGGTAACATCGAGCTGGTCCGGCTGACCGGCCACAGGGCGGGTATCAACGTCGACCTGGCGGAAGAAGCCGAGCCGTTCGAGCCGCTGACGCGACTGGGAGATTTGGTCGGTGGAGGCCGGCGCGCCCTCCATCTGCGTCATTTCGCGACGCAGCACCTCATCCTGAGTGGTGGTATTGCCTTCGAAATTGATGCGGCGCACGTAGGCGCGACGACCGGGATCGACACGGAAGGTGATATCCACGGTATCGTTGCTGTCATCGACCGTCGGTACCGCGTTGATATCGGCGAAGGCGAAACCTTCCGCGCCAAGCTTCTGACGCAACGCCTCGGAAGAGGCAGTCAGGTCGCTCTGGGAGAAGACTTCGCCCGGTTCGATGGTCACCAGCGAGCGCGCCTCGGATTCATCCATCTTGAGGTCGCCGTCGAAGCGGACCTCGCCGATGTCGTAGCGCTTGCCCTCGTCGACGTTGATGGTGACGAAGATGCGCGATTTATCGGGGCTGATCGACACCTGCGTAGAGCTGATCGAGAAGTTGACGTAGCCACGGTCGAGATACCAGGAGCGCAGCGTCTCCAGGTCTCCGGACAGCGCCTCGCGGGAATACTCGTCGTCGGAGAACCAGCCGAAGAACCAGCTCGGCTCGTCCTCGAGCTGGAAGAGGTCACGCAGGGCCTCGTCATCGTAGGCCTCGTTGCCGACGATATTGATCTGGCGAATCTTGGCGACCGCGCCTTCGTTGATGTCGATATTGATGCGCACGCGGTTGCGCTCGAGCTGTTCGACGGAGGTCTCGATGTTGGAGCTGTAGCGACCCTGGGACTGATAGAGCCTGCCCAGTTCGCGCTGCATTTCCTCAAGGGTGGAACGCTGCAGCACCTGCCCTTCGGCCAGGCCGGCATCCCGCAGGCCGTCGCGCAGATCGTCTTCGGAGATCTGCGAGTTGCCGTCGATGTTGATCTCGGCGATGGAAGGACGCTCGACCACATTGACGATCAGCACGTCACCATCACGGGACAGGCTGATATCGTCGAACAGGCCGGTATCGAAAAGCTGCCGGGCGGCCTCCCCCAGCTCTTGGTCATCGACCGTCTGGTCGGCACTGACCGGAAACGCGTTGAACACGGATGCGGCCGAGACGCGCTGCAGCCCCTCCACTCGAATGTCCGAAATCTCGAAAGGTGCCGCCAACGCCACGGGGGAGCTGGCCAACAGCAGTCCTGCCAATCCGATGGTCTTGAGTTTCATGCAATCAGTCGCTTCTCTGGGGTCCGCCCGCGTATCGAACAGGCACCTTATACATTTCACCCTGTGACTGACAAGGTTCGTCACTGCCAGTCAGGGCGTTCTTTCACGCGTCGCGTGTTGCCGAAGCACCGGCCACGGCGTCCTGCCGTGGTCGATGCCTCGGTCGACCTATCAGCCGAACTATCGGTTGAACTACAGACGCATCAGGTCGAAATAGAGCGCCATCGCCATGAGACAGCCCACCAGCGCTACGCCGATGCGCAGCCCCATGGCCTGTGCGGCCTCGGAGACCGGCTTGCCACGCACCAGCTCGATCACGTAGTAGACGAGATGACCGCCGTCGAGCACCGGAATCGGCAGCAGATTGAGCACGCCCAGACTGATCGACAGGTAGGCCAGGAAGCCGACGAACGCTTCCACGCCGCTGCGCGCCGAATCCCCGGCAATGCGCGCGATGGTAATCGGCCCGGAGAGATTCGACGGCGAAATCCAGCCGACGACCATCTTGCGAATGGAGTCCAGCGTCAACCATGTCATCTCGCCGGTCTTGTCCAGCGCCTGGCCGATAGCTGCCAGCGGGCCATAGCGAATGTCGCGCCGATACCTCTCGGGCCAGTTGACGCGCTCGGCGGCGGCGCCAATGTAGCCGATGCGCTCGCCACCATCGGTCTCGCGCACTTCCGGCGTCAGCGTGATGTCATGCTGCGTGCCGTCGCGTTCGAGCACGACCGCCAGCGCCTGCTCCGGATGGGCACGGACATCGACCACGAAATCCGACCAGGTCTCGATCGCCTGCCCCTCGACGCTGAGGATGCGATCGCCGGGCACCAAACCGGCAGCCGCTGCCGGCCCCGGCTCGAGCACTTGGCCCAGCACCGCCGGCACCGCCGGCCGCCAAGGCGTAATGCCCAGCGAGGCCAGCGGCTGCGGCGGGTCCTGCCGCACCAGCCACTGCGACACCGGCAACGCATGCGTCTGCGTCGTCCCGCCATCGGGATCGCGCGTCGCCACCTGGAGCTCGCCGTTGGCGCCGATCGCGGCGATCAGACGCAGGTTGATGTCGCCCCAGGAAGGCGTCGCTTCACCCTCGATACTGACGATTTCCTGACCGGCACTCAGGCCGCCCTGAGCCGCCGGCGTATCTGGCGCCACCTCACCGATCACCGGCGCCACGGTCGTGGTGCCGTAGACGAACAACGCCCAGTAAGCGACCAGCGCCAACAACAGGTTCGCCGCGGGCCCCGCTGCGACGATCGCGATGCGCGCCCACACGCTCTTGCGGTTGAAGGCGCGATCGCGTTCTTCGGCAGCCACCGGCCCCTCACGCTCGTCGAGCATCTTGACGTATCCGCCCAGAGGAATCGCCGCCAGCGCGAACTCGGTCCCGTGTCGGTCGCGCCGCGACCACAGCGGTTTACCGAAGCCCACCGAGAATCGCAGCACCTTGACCCCGCAACGACGCGCGACCCAGAAGTGCCCGAACTCGTGAAACGTAATCAGCAGGCCAAGCACAACAATGACCGCCAGCACGTTCTGGAGCGTATCCATGGCGCCCGCCCCCTCTAGAAAGATCGTTGTTGCAAGAGCGCTTCGGCCGTCCGCCGCGCCCGGGTGTCTTCGCACAGTATCACGTCGAGCGACGCCGCAGGCTGTACGTCGATGGCCTCCAGCGTGGCCTCGACGAGTCTGGCAATGCCGAGGAACGAGAGCCGAGACTCGAGAAATGCCTGCACCGCTACTTCATTGGCGGCATTCAGGCTGGCGGGCGCCGTACCGCCGGCCTTCATTGCCTCCCGCGCCAGGCGCAGACAGGGGAAGCCGCGTTCGTCCGGCGCCTCGAAATCCAGCCGTGCCCGCGCGAACAGATCGAGCGGCTCGACGCCGGCATCGATCCGCGCAGGCCAGGCCAGGCCGTAGGCGATCGGCGTGCGCATGTCAGGATTGCCCATCTGCGCGATCACCGAGCCGTCACTGTAACCGACCATCGAGTGCACGATGCTTTGCGGATGCACGACCACCTCGATCTGGCCAGGGCTGGCATCGAACAGCCAGCAGGCCTCGATCAGCTCGAGCCCCTTGTTCATCAAGGTCGCGCTGTCGACCGAAATCTTCTGACCCATCGACCAATTGGGATGCGCGCAGGCTTGGGCCGGCGTCACCGCCTCGAGGTCGGCCATCGACCAGCCACGAAACGGCCCACCGGAGGCGGTCAGCAGCAACCGAGACACGCCCTGGCGCTCGAGGCCGCCGCGGTGCTGCGACGGCAGACACTGGTAGATGGCATTGTGTTCCGAATCGATCGGCAGCAGGGTCGCACCGTGACGCTCGACCGCCGCCATGAAGAGGCCGCCGGACATCACCAGCGCCTCCTTGTTGGCAAGCAGCACGCGCTTGCCGGCCTCGACCGCTGCCAGCGTCGGCAGCAGCCCCGCGGCGCCGACGATCGCCGCCATAACGACATCGACCTCGCTCGCCCGCGAGACCTCGACCAGCGCCTCGGCGCCGCTCCGCACCTCAATGCGACCCAGCCCGGCGTCGCGCAGACGATCACGCAGCCAGATGGCATCTTCCTCGCGCCCGATGACCGCCTGCGCGGGTACGAACCGCTGGCAGATCTCGAACAAAGCCTCGCGCGAGCGGTGGGCGGTCACGGCATGCAGCCGATAGCGTTCAGGGTGGCGCGCAACCACGTCGAGCGTGCTGCGGCCGATCGATCCGGTCGCGCCCAACACGGTGACACGCTGCAGATTAGAAGAAGTCATCGGCCTGCTATCCCAGCCATGGTCGAATCAGGGCAAAGAGCGGCACCGCGGCCGTCAGGCTATCGATCCGGTCGAGGATGCCACCATGCCCCGGCAGCAGATGACTGGAATCCTTGAGTCCGCGAGAGCGCTTGAGCATGCTCTCGAGCAGATCGCCCACGACCGAGACGAACGCCACGATCAGAGCCAGGAGCAACAGGCCGAGCGACTGTCCCGCGCCGAGCGGCAGGATCATCGCGTAGAGCAGCACCAGCACGGCCACCGCCACCCAACCGCCGTAGACGCCCTCCCAGGATTTACCGGGACTGACCGCGGGCGCCAGCTTGCGACGACCGAAGCGGCGACCGGAAAAGTAGGCGCCGATATCCGCGACCCAGACCAGCAGCAGCACGAACAGCAGCCACTCGCTGCCCTCCTGGCGCAACTGGTAGAAGCCAACCCAGCAGGGCATCAGCACCCACACGCCCATGACCAGGCGGACAGGCGTGCGCCGCCACTGCTCGGACGCCTGCGGATAGCGCGATACCCACCAGGCATTCAGCAGCCAGCCGAGCGCACCCAGCCACAGCGGCCAGTGAGCGTCGGCCCAGCCGGCGGACCAGACAATCAGCAGCAGCAGTCCGACGGCCGCCGTATAGACCGCGCGCGGCACAGACGAGTCAAACCCTGCCAGGCGTGCCCACTCCCAGGCGCCCAGCAATAGTACGACTGCCGTGAAGAGCGCGAAACCGCCGCCGGACAGGCCGAACAACCCCAGCAGGGCGAGTGGCGCCAGCACCAGCGCCGTCAAAATTCGCTGTCTAAGCACCCTGGACCTCGACCTGCTGCTGACTCATGCCGAAGCGGCGCTGACGCTGCTGGAAAGCGTCCAGCGCGACATCGAGCGAGTCACCGTCGAAATCCGGCCACAGTTCGGGAGAGAAGTAGAATTCGGCGTAGGCCAGCTGCCAGAGAAGGAAGTTGGAGATACGCTGCTCACCGCTGGTGCGGATACAGAGATCGATCGGCGCGTCCTGGCTCAGACAGATCTCGCGATCCAGCGCCGATTCATCGACCGCCTCCGGGTCCAGCCGGCCATCCGCCACCTGTTGTGCCAGCCGTCGGGCCGCCTGGGCAATATCCCAGCGCCCGCCATAGTTTGCAGCGACGACAAGATGCATGCCCGGGTTGTCACGCGTGAGGGCTTCGGCTCGCTGCATATGCTTCTGCAGCGAACTGGAAAAGCGGCGACGATCACCGATGATCGTCAGGCGGATGCCGTTGTCGTGGAGCTTCTTCACCTCGCGCTTGAGCACAAGCATGAACAGCTCCATCAACGCACTCACCTCGGCCGAAGGACGGCGCCAGTTCTCGCTGGAGAAGGCGAACAGGGTCAGGGTCTCGACACGGCGCTCCGCGGCGCGACGGATCACCGCGCGCAACGACTCGACGCCAGCGCGATGTCCCTGCGCACTGGAGAGCCCCCGGGCGCGAGCCCAGCGATTGTTGCCGTCCATGATGATCGCCACGTGACGAGGCATCGACGACGTCGCGTTGGCGTCACGCAACTGCATGTCTGTCATGATAGCTCGCAAGACAGGCGAGTCGCGGCGCCCGCGACCACGTCACGGGCGCCGAGACGACTCATACCTGCATCAGGTCTTGTTCCTTGGCTTCCAGCAGCTTGTCGATCTCGCCGACAAACTTGTCGGTCAGCTTCTGGACGTCCTCTTCGCCGCGACGCTGGTCGTCCTCGGTGATCTCCTTCTCCTTGAGCAGATCCTTGAGGTCGCCATTGGCATCGCGACGCACGTTGCGTACGGCGACACGTGCATTCTCTGCCTCGGCACGCGCCTGCTTGATGTAGTTGCGGCGCGTCTCTTCGGTCAGCGGCGGCATCGGCACGCGAATCACGTTGCCGGCCGTGGCGGGATTGAGCCCCAGATCGGAGGTCATGATCGCCTTCTCGATCTTGGGCACCATCGACTGCTCCCAGGGCATGATGCTGAGCGTACGCGCGTCTTCGACGTTAACGTTCGCCACCTGGTTGAGCGGCATGTCGCTGCCGTAGTACTCGACCATCACCGCATCCAGAATGCTCGGATGGGCGCGCCCGGTACGAATCTTGTGGAAGTTGGCCTGCAGAGACTCCAGGGTCTTCTGCATGCGGGCCGATGCGTCTTTCTTGATATCGTCGATCATGTCCTAAACCTCATTCAATCAGCGTGCCTTCTCGCCCACCGACCACCAGATTCAACAACGCACCGGGCTTGGTCATATCGAAGACGCGAACCGGCATGTCATGGTCACGCACCAGGCAGATAGCGGTCAAATCCATCACGCCCAGCTTCTGGTCAAGCACGTCATCGTAGCTCAGGCTCTCGTACTTGATGGCCTCCGGATGCTTCTCCGGATCCTTGTCGTAGACGCCGTCGACCTTGGTTGCCTTGACCACGACGTCGGCATCGATCTCGATACCGCGCAGGCAGGCCGCCGAATCGGTGGTGAAGAACGGGTTGCCCGTGCCGGCCGAGAAGATCACCACGTCACCGGAGGTGAGATAGCGAATGGCGGTACGACGATCGTAATGCTCGACCACGCCGCTCATGGGAATCGCGGACATCACGCGCGAGCGGATGTTGGAGCGCTCCAGCGCATCACGCATCGCCAGGGCGTTCATGACCGTCGCCAGCATGCCCATGTGATCACCGGTGACACGCTCCATGCCAGCCGCATGCAGGGCCGCGCCGCGAAACAGGTTGCCGCCGCCGATCACCATGCCAACCTGCACCCCGATACCCACCAGCTGACCGATCTCCAGTGCCATGCGGTCGAGCACACGCGGGTCGATACCGAACTCCTGATCCCCGCTCAGCGCTTCGCCGGAAAGCTTCAGCAATATGCGCTTGTACTTCGACTTGTCACTGCGTTCGTTGGGCTTGACGGGACGGTCGATGACTTCGGGCATGACGATCTCTCCTGGTTAAACGCGTCGGTGTCGGCAAGTCAGGCAGATGCACTTCTCATCCGCCGGATACGCGATGGCGTGCGCTTTCGCGCACGCCATCGACTGGAGTATGAAGTCATTCTAATACGAATGACATCCTCTCCTCATACTGCACGGAACTTAGCTGCGACGAGCCTGTTCCATGACTTCCTTGGCGAAGTCGACCTCTTCCTTCTCGATGCCTTCACCCACTTCGAAGCGCGTGAAGCCGACCACCTTGCCACCGGCCGTCTTGGCGTACTCGGCGACGGTCTGGTTCGGGTCCTTGACGAACGGCTGCTCGGTCAGGCTGTTTTCCGCCAGGTACTTCTTGAGACGGCCCTGGACCATCTTCTCGGCGATCTGCTCCGGCTTGCCCGCCATGTCAGGCTGCGCCAGGATGATGGCCTTCTCGTTGTCGAGCTGCTCCTGCGGCATGTCTTCCGGATGGGAGACGACCGGGTTGATCGCGGCAACGTGCATGGAGATGTCCTTGGCGACTTCGCCGTTGCCGCCGTCGAGCACGGTCAGCACACCGATACGGTCACCGTGGACATAGGCACCGACGACACCGCCGGCCGGCGCATCGACGACAACGGCGCGACGCACGGAGATGTTCTCGCCGATCTTCTGGACCAGTTGATTGCGTGCGTCTTCCAGCTCGCCATCCATGATCGCGGCGACATCTTCGGACTTGGTCTCGAAGACCTTGGCCAGCACCTTGTGGGCAAAGCCCTTGAAGTTTTCGTCGCGGGCGACGAAGTCGGTCTCGGAGTTGACCTCCAGCATCGCGCCGTAGCTGCCGTCTTCAGCAACCTGGGTCACGATGGCGCCTTCAGCGGCGGTGCGACCGGCCTTCTTCGCGGCCTTCAGGCCGGAGTTCTTGCGCAGGTCTTCGATCGCGCGCTCGATGTCACCTTCGGCTTCGGTGAGCGCCTTCTTGCACTCCATCATGCCGAGACCGGTACGCTCGCGCAGTTCCTTGACTAGAGAAGCGCTGATAGCTGCCATGATAGTCCCTCTAAGAGAATCGCTGTTTCATCCGACGAGCGACGCCTCGCGGGCACCGCTCCAGGTATAAAAAGGGGGCCCGAGAGCCCCCTGTGTCTGCGCGAATGTCGGCGAGCCGACTGTCACCCTGCGGGAGCACGCTCAACGCAGACTCGATGCCATCACTCGGTGGCTTCGCTCTCTTCGCTGACCTCGACGAACTCGTCGGGACGGCCTTCCTTCGCCTTGGCGCAGGCATTGGCAATCGCCTGCACGTAGATCTGGATGGCGCGAATAGAGTCGTCGTTACCCGGGATAACGTAGTCGACGCCATCCGGATTGGAGTTGGTATCGACAACGCCAATCACCGGGATACCCAGCTTGTTGGCTTCGTTGATGGCAATACGCTCATGATCGACGTCGATCACGAACAGCGCGTCCGGCAGGCCGCCCATGTCCTTGATACCGCCGATGGAGCGCTCGAGCTTGTCCTGCTCGCGAGTCGCCATCAGGACTTCTTTCTTGGTCAGCTTCTCGAAGGTGCCATCTTCGCGCATCGTCTCGAGCTCGCGAAGGCGCTTGATCGACTGACGAATGGTCTTGAAGTTGGTCAGCATGCCGCCGAGCCAGCGGTGGTTGACGAACGGCTGGCCGACGCGATTCGCTTCTTCCTTGATGATCTTGCTGGCGGAACGCTTGGTGCCGACAAACAGGATCTTGTTGTTGGAAGAGGCCATCTTCTCGACAACGCCGGTCGCTTCGAGCAGTGCCGGCAGCGTATGTTCGAGGTTGATGATGTGAATCTTGTTACGGGCACCGAAGATGTACTGACCCATTTTCGGGTTCCAGTAACGGGTCTGGTGACCGAAGTGTGCGCCTGCCTTGAGCAGATCGCGCATGTTGACTTGTGCCATGGTGACTCCTGAAGAATCGGGTTGGGCCTCCACACACCCCATGGATCCGACCGCTCGGCTAACCTGGCGGCACCCGGGACCATGTGTCGGTGCGTGTGTGTTTTATGGTGGCGCGGCAGGCTCGCTAAGGCGGCTTGCCCTTGCCGTTTCCCGCACGCTGGTCGACCCGCTTCATGTCGACGCGCCACCGGGCGATGCACGAGGCATGCCAGGGAGACGTCGCGACGGAGCGAGAATTGCAGTCGAGCGCGCGGCTTTATACCATAGATGCCACTCGAGATGAAGTCGCCGGTCGTCGAAACTCCCGGGCTGATGCCCCGATATCAGCGCCACCCAGGACGGCCCGACACCCCACCCAAACGCCACTGCGAGAGCGCATGAACATTCCACGCAAGACGCCCGAAGAAATCGACAAGATGCGCGAGGCCGGCCGCCAGGCCGCCGCAGTGTTCGAGATGATCACGCCCCATGTCCAGGCCGGCGTCTCCACCGGCGAACTGGACCGCCTTTGCCACGACTTCATCGTCAAGGAGCTCGGCTCCACGCCGGCGCCGCTCAACTACCACGGCTTCCCCAAGTCGATCTGTACCTCGATCAACCATGTGGTCTGCCACGGCATCCCCGACTTCGACAAGAAGCTCAAGAACGGCGACATCATGAATATCGACATCACCGTGAAGACGGCCGACGGCTATCACGGAGACAGCAGCATGATGTTCGTGATCGGCGACACCATCCAGGGCGAACGGCTGAGCCGCATCACCCAGGAGTGTCTGTATCGCTCCATCGCCGAGGTCCGCCCGGGCGTCCGATTGTCGACGCTGGCCAAGGTCATACAGAGCCACGCCGAGGGTCACGGCTATTCCGTCGTTCGCGACTTCTGCGGCCACGGCATCGGCGCCGGTTTCCACGAAGAACCGCAGGTGCTGCATTACGACGGCTACGCGCCCGAGGCGGATGCCGAGCTCGCTGCGGGCATGTGCCTGACCATCGAGCCGATGCTCAACGCCGGCGGCTACCGCACGCGCGTCTTGAAGGACGGCTGGACCGCCGTGACCAAGGACAAGAGTCTGTCGGCGCAGTGGGAACACACCCTGCTGGTGACGGAGACCGGCGTCGAAGTGCTCACGGCCCGCGCCGACGAGGACTTCAGCTTCCTCACGCCCTGATCCACGGTCGCCACGGAGAGCCCCAGCGTATGCTGCTGCACCACTACCGCTTCCATCCCGACGATACCCTGTTCGATGCGGCGGCCTTCCGGGAGGAGCTGCAGCGTGCGCGCCAACCGATCGCGCTGTTCAAGCAAGCCCTGTCGACGCTCAATGACCGCCTCGATGAACGCTTCCGCGCCGGCACCGATATCCGCGATCTGATCTATGGTCGCGCCTGGTACCTGGACCGCCTGCTACAGATCGCCTGGGAGCGCTTCGAGTGGCCGGACGAGGGCGTAGCCTTGCTTGCCGTGGGTGGCTATGGCCGCGGCGAGCTGCACCCGCATTCCGATATCGATCTGCTGCTGCTGCTGGAGCACGACGACGACACCCCTTACCGGGAGTCGTTGACCGGCTTCATCACCTTCCTCTGGGACATCGGTCTGGAGATCGGCCAGAGCGTGCGCTCGCTGAACGACTGCGAGCGCGAGGCAAGCGGCGACATCACCATTATCACCAACTTGCTCGAGACGCGTACGCTGGCTGGCCCCGAGCGTCTGCGAGAAGCGATGCGCGAGCGGCTGTCGGCGCAGCACATGTGGTCGTCGGCCGCCTTCTTCGAGGGCAAGTGGCAGGAACAGATCACCCGCCACTACAAGCACAACAACTCCGAGTACCATCTCGAGCCCAACATCAAGAGCGCGCCGGGCGGACTGCGCGACATCCAGATGATCGGCTGGGTCGCCAAGCGCCACTTCGGGCCGCTGCGTTACGAGGATGTGGTCGAGCAAGGCTTCATGAACGACGCCGAGCTACGCATTCTGAGTCAGGGCCAGGCCTTTCTGTGGCAGGTGCGGTACGCCCTGCACATGCTCGCCGGGCGCGCCGAGGATCGCCTGCTGTTCGACCACCAGCGCACGCTCGCCGCCCTGTTCGGCTATGCCGACACGCGCGAGCGCCTGGCCGTCGAACAGTTCATGAAGACCTACTACCGCCATGTGACCGCCCTGGCCGGCCTCAACGACATGCTGCTGCAGCATTTCGACGAGGTGATTCTGCGTGCCGGCGAAGTGCTCGAGGTCAAGCCGATCAATCCGCGCTTCGAGGTCAAGGGGGGCTACATTCAGCTGCGCCACGCCAACGTCTTCGTCCGGCGACCCGGCGCGCTGCTGGAGCTATTCCTGCTGATGGCGCAGCATCCTGAGATCGAGGGCGTGCGCGCGGATACCATTCGTCAGATCCGCGACCACCGTCACCTGATCGACGCCGCCTTCCGCGACGACCTGCGACATCAGAGCCTTTTCATGGAGCTGCTACGCAGCGGCGGCGACGTCCCGATGCAACTGACGCGCATGAACCGCTACGGCGTGCTGGGCAAATATCTGCCGGCGTTCGGCGAAGCCGTCGGGCTGATGCAGCACGACCTCTTCCACATCTATACCGTCGATGCCCACACGCTGCGCCTGCTGAGCTTTCTGCAGCGCTTCCGCGAGGCCCGCGACAGCGACGAATACAGTGTTGCCATCGATGTCATCCAGAAGCTGCCGAAGCTCGAGCTATTGTGGATCGCCGGGCTCTACCACGATATCGGCAAGGGTCGCGGCGGCGATCATTCGCAGCTGGGCGCGATCGATGCGGCGGCCTTCTGCCGCCGCCATGCGTTATCCGCCTGGGATACCCGGCTGGTCGCCTGGCTGGTGGAACACCACCTGCTGATGTCGAAAACGGCTCAGAAGCGCGACATCTCCGACCCTGACGTGATTCACGCCTTTGCCCGCACGGTGCGCGATGAAGCGCATCTCGACTACCTCTACGTGCTGACAGTGGCAGACATCAGCGCCACCAACCCCTCCCTGTGGAACGGCTGGCGCGCCTCATTGATGCGCCAGCTCTACACCGAAACGCGACGCGTGCTGCGACGGGGTCTCGACAATACGGTCGATCGCCAGGGCTGGGTCGACGAGACCCGAGAGGAAGCCCAGGGGCTGCTGCGCGCGATCGGCGCCGACGGCGAACGCGTTGACGCGCTCTGGCGCACGTTCGGAGAGGACTACTTCCTGCAATACACACCCAGCGAGATCGCCTGGCAAACCCAGGGCATTCTCGGCCACCAGGACCAGTCCCTGCCGCTGATTCTGGTCAGCGGCCCGAGCGAGGACATGACCGAAGGCGGCACCAAGATCTTCATCCACACCCGCTCCGCTGATGATCTGTTCGCCGCCACGGCGGCGGCGATCGAGCAGCTCGGGCTGTCGATCCACGATGCACGCATCGCCACCTCCAGCGACGACTGGACGCTCAACACCTTTATCCTGCTCGACGACGACGGCGAGGCGATTCGCGAGCCGGAGCGACTGGAGCGTATCCGGCGCCATCTGGTGGAGGAGCTCGACGATCCCGATGACTATCCGCAGATCGTCAGCCGGCATACGCCGCGACAGCTCAAGCACTTCAAGGTCCCGATCGAAGTGATCATCGAGCAGGATCCGGCCAACGAGCGAACCTCGCTCGAACTGATAGCGCCTGACCGTCCAGGGCTGCTGGCGCGAGTCGGGCGCGTCTTCATGGAGCAGAATATCGCCCTCTCGGCGGCCAAGATCGCCACGCTGGGCGAGCGCGTCGAAGACGTCTTCTTCATTACCGACAAGCAGGGCCGGCCGTTGACCGACCCGGCGGCCCAGGCCCACTTGCGCCAGCGCCTGTGCGAGGCACTCGACGTCTGAACCGAATCCCGGCGACCTGCTGACGTCGCCGGTACTCCCGCTTACTCGGCGGCCTCCTCGGACGCGTTGGCCTCGAGCCAGGCGCGCATCTGCTCGATCTCGGCCTGCTGCGCCGCGATGATCTTTTCGGCCAAAGCGCGCATCTCCGGGTCCGTGCCGTACTCGAGTTCGACCTGAGCCATGGCCACGGCACCTTCATGATGCGCGAGCATGCCGGTCGCGAAGTCCACGTCCGGATCGCCGCTGTCGGCCATGGCCATGGCGTGCTCCATCGTCGCCGTTGCCTCGCGATAGGCCGCCGAGGGCCCCTCCCGCGAAGCATGCGCCCCGCTCTCGCCCTGGGTATCGGCCAGCGCCTGAGCGCCCAGCAGCCAGCCTGTTATCGCGACGCCCGCGATCCCCCACCAGACACTGCGCATTCTCGACATCTCTCACCTCCTCGAACGGGTAAAGCCCGACGCTAGCACCTGTGGGCTACACGCGAGTCAAGCCGGCGGTTTGAGCCCCTGCCCCCAGGCGCCTATAATCGTCGCCTTTCCGCCACCGCTGACGACCGGCTGTCATGACCATCACGCTCTACGGCATCAAGACCTGCGACACCTGCCGCAAGGCCCGCCGCCAGCTCGAGACACAGGGCACGCCCTACAACTATCACGACCTGCGCGAGGACGGCCTCGATGCCGCGCTACTCGACGCGCTGTTGGCCGCCACCGAATGGCGAGCGCTGCTCAACACTCGCAGCACCACCTGGCGCCAGCTCGACGCCACGGCCAAGCAGGATCTCGATGCCGAGCGCGCGCGGGCGTTGATGCTCGCGCATCCGACGCTGATCAAGCGCCCGCTGTTGGCCATCGACGACACGCTGATCGTCGGCTTCGACAAGACACGTTACACCGCGCTGGCCGACTGAGCGATCGAGGCCGGAGCGCCTGCCTCGATCGGCAGGCGTTGCGCTACATCGCCACGACCGCCGCGCGGCAAGAATCATCCGCCTTGACATGAATACGCCTTTACGTGAACAAGAGGAAACCGCGATGCTGAGCTTCGCACTAGGAATCGGTACCCAGAACACCCAGGGCGAGTGGCTCGAAGTCTACTACCCGGAACCGCTTCACCAGCCGGCGGCCGATGTCGTCGACGCCGCGCGGAAGGCGCTCGGTGCCGCGGAGAGTGAAGAAGTGGTGAGCTTCCTGCCGGAACAGGCGACGGCTCTCGCCCAGGCGCTACGCGATGCCGGTGCCAGCGAGCAGGCCAACGTGACGGAAGCCTTCGCCGATGCCCAGCGTCCGCTGGTCGCCGTGTTCCTGAACGACGATCACGCGCCGGCCAGCGTGCCGGAGGTCTATCTCAAGCTGCACCTCCTGTCGCACCGTCTGGTCAAGCCCCACGGTATCCAGCTCGACGGCATGTTCGGCCTGCTCAAGAACATCGCCTGGACCAGCGAAGGCGCGATCGATGTCGAAGAGCTCTCCGCACGCCGCCTGAAAGCTCGCCTGGCCGGCCGGCCGCTGTCGGTAGACTGCGTCGACAAGTTTCCCAAGATGACCGACTACGTCGTGCCCAAGGGCATCCGTATCGGCGATACCGCCCGCGTGCGTCTCGGCGCCTATCTCGGCGAGGGCACCACGGTCATGCATGAAGGCTTCTGCAACTTCAACGCCGGCACCGAAGGGCCAGGCATGGTCGAAGGGCGTATTTCCGCCGGTGTCTTCGTCGGCAAGGGCTCCGACCTGGGTGGCGGTTGCTCCACCATGGGCACGCTCTCCGGCGGCGGCAATATCGTCATCAAGGTCGGCGAGGACTGCCTGATCGGCGCCAACGCCGGGATCGGCATTCCGCTCGGCGATCGCTGTATCGTCGAAGCCGGCCTCTACGTGACCGCGGGCTCCAAGATCGCCGTGCTCGACGCAGAGGGCGAGCTGGCAGACACGGTCAGCGGCCGCGACCTGGCCGGCCAGAGCGATCTGTTGCTACGCCGCAACTCGCTCAACGGGCGTATCGAGTGCCTCACCAACAAGAGTGCCGTGGCGCTCAACGACGCGCTTCACGCTCACAACTGATCCTGCCGCGGGAGAAATACGCATGTCTCAGGCGTCGTCGACGACCGCCTCGTCGCCCCACTCCCCTTCGGCCACGCTGGCGCTGGCGCTCGAATTGCTCGAGCGCCCGTCGGTGACGCCCGACGACCACGGCTGTCAGGCGCTGATGATCGCGCGCCTCGAGCGCATCGGCTTTCACGTCGAGCGCATGACGATCGGCGGCATCGACAACTTCTGGGCAACCCGGGGCCAGCATGGCCCGGTCCTCGCCTTCGCCGGCCATACCGACGTCGTTCCCAGCGGCCCGGAGAGCGAATGGGAGGTGCCGCCGTTCTCCCCGCGCATCGATGAGGAAGGCTATCTGCGCGGGCGCGGCGCGGCGGACATGAAAGGCAGCCTCGCCGCCATGGTCACCGCGGTGGAGCGCTTTGTGGCCGCCCATCCCGAGCATGACGGGCGCCTGGCGTTCCTGATCACCGCCGACGAGGAGGGGCCGGCCGTTCACGGGACGCGTGCCGTGGTCGAACGTCTACGCGAACGCCACGAGGCGCCCGACTATTGCATCGTCGGCGAACCCTCCTCGACCAGCCATCTAGGCGACGTGATCAAGAACGGACGTCGTGGTTCGCTGGGCGGGGTGCTCACCGTGCGCGGGATCCAGGGGCATGTCGCCTACCCGCATCTCGCGCGCAATCCGATTCATCAGGCACTGGCCGCCCTGCAGGCGCTGGTCGACACCCAGTGGGACGAAGGCAATGACTTCTTCCCCGCGACCAGTTTCCAGATTTCCAACGTCCACGCCGGTACCGGCGCCACCAACGTGGTTCCCGGGACGCTGGAAGTGACCTTCAACTTCCGTTTCTCCACCGAAGTGACCGACGACGTGTTGAGGGAGCGCACGCAACAGCTGCTCGATAAGCACGATCTCGACTACCAGCTCGACTGGACGCTCAACGGTGAACCGTTCCTGACCGCCGGCGGTGCCTTGCTCGAAGCGGCTAATGCCGCCTGCGAGCAGATCACGGGGCGACGCCCGACCCTCTCCACCTCCGGCGGCACGTCCGACGGGCGCTTCATTGCGACACTGGGGACACAGGTCATCGAACTGGGACCGGTCAACGCCACTATCCACCAGGTCAACGAACGCATCCGTGCCGAAGACCTCGATACATTGAGCCGCGTCTACGAGACGACGCTCGAGCGGCTATTTGCCTGAGGTGACCATGGAGCGTTTCCCGGATATCGAAATTTATCTCGCCCGTCTCGATGCCGATGCCATCGAGAACTGGCTGCAGACAGCCCTGGAGGACGCCGAGCTGCAGCTGAAGCGCACCGGCAAGGGCATCTGGCGCGCCAATGCGACGTGCGGCGGACGCCGTGTCGGCATCATGCTGGTCGAGCGCGCCGCGGACGGCTTCGCCAGTCTCTGGTTCGACTGCGATGCCACGCCCTGGCCACGGGACACGGATTGCGCCCGTGACGCTGCCCGCGCTCTGGCCTGCGAGGCCCGCTGCTCGCTGGGCGGCTGGCAGCCGGGCGACGATCCCGACCGTTTCTGGCAGGTCCTGCCGGATGGCCAGGAAGCCACCATCGACTGGCCCGATTCGGGACAGTAATCCATCTAATGCCATCGCTGCCCCCGGGGCAGCCATATCGACAGGGAGTCAAGCACGTGGCGGAATCCAAAGCGGTCATCTTCGCGGCCATGGGCGGCAATCTGGCCATCGCGGTCACCAAGTTCGTCGCCGCCGGCATCACCGGCAGTTCGGCGATGCTCTCCGAAGGCATCCACTCGGTCGTCGACACGGGCAACCAGATCCTGCTGCTGCTTGGCATGCACCGCGCCAAGCAACCCGCCAGTCCACAGTTTCCATTCGGGCACGGCAAGGAGGTCTACTTCTGGAGCTTTGTCGTGGCGCTGCTGATCTTTGCGGTCGGGGCCGGCGTCTCGCTCTACGAGGGCGTGATCCATATCCTGCATCCGGAGCCGATCGAGTCGCCGATCGTCAACTATATCGTGCTCGGCCTGGGCATCCTGTTCGAGGGCGCCTCCTGGGCCTTCGCGCTTAACCAGTTCCGCAAGACCAAGGGTAAGTGGGGCTACGTCGAAGCCGTCCACCGCGGCAAGGACCCCTCGCTGTTCGTGGTCGTGTTCGAAGACTCCGCCGCCCTGCTGGGGCTGCTGGTCGCCATGGCCGGGGTGGCATTGAGCCAGTGGACCGGACTGTATGTCTTTGACGGCATCGCCTCGGTGGTGATCGGCCTGATCCTCGGCGGCACCGCCATCTGGCTGGCCCGGGAAACCAAGGGACTGCTGATCGGCGAAAGCGCCAATCGCCATGTCGTCGAGGATATCCGCGAACTCGCGGCCGCGGCAGACGGGGTCGAGGGAGTCAACGAAGTGTTGACCATGCATATGGGACCGAACTTCATCCTGGTCACGCTCAGCGTCCGCTTCACGCGAGGAACCCCTGCCGAACGGATCGAAACCGCCATCGCCGATCTCGACTGCCGGATCAAGGCATCGCACGATAGCGTCAAGCGGGTGTTCGTCGAAGCCGAGGCCCGCGCGGGCGTCGACGACGTCCCGTCGGCTACACCCGAGACCGCTCAGTAGCGCCAGTGTCTTGATCCGTCCCGGTGATCGGCACCGGGCTACCGAGACGACAAGGGGCCGGTACGCCGTTACCTAACGGCCACACCAACGTCAGCGCCCCCGACGGCAAGCCGTCGGGGGCGCTGGTGCGATGGGCACAGCCAGGAAGGCGCTGGCACGCCTCAGGTAATGACGGTGACGTCATCCGCCTGCAGGCCACGGTCGTTCTCGACCACGTGATAGCGCACCTTCTGGCCTTCGGCCAGGGTCCGGTGCCCCTTGCCGCGGATGGCCCGAAAGTGCACGAACACGTCTTCGCCGCTGGCACGCGTGATGAACCCGTAGCCCTTGTTGACGTTGAACCACTTCACCTCGCCCAGCTCACGATCGTCGTTTTCGACGTCCGCAAGCATGGCGGCGGTAACGGCCTTGGGCGTCGCCGGCGCCAGCACCGACACAACCAGCGTCGCCAACAGCAGCACGACGAACACGGCAATGACCGTGGCCGCATAGATGGCAGAAACGCCTTCGACGTTCAGGAACCAGGTCAGATCGGTGGCCAACATACTGCTGATCAGCGTGATCAGCAGACCGATCAGCAGCGGCGACGGGATGGATAGAAGTAGACTAATCAGCGTACAACGCACAATGATCTTGCTATTCATGGAGTCTCGTTTCTCTGGACGTGGGGATAACGGAAATCGCACCGCCGCGGTGCGGACGGGCGTGAACGGTTGTGTTGCAAGATATCTGACCCGGGGTCATGACATCGCAGCGATACCCAATTGCCAAACATCAATGTCGTACATCAGTAAGGTGCCGTGAATGAAAGATGACACACAGCCAGCGAAGTCTACCACGTCGATCACGACCTCGGGCACGTCCCTGGAGGCCCGTCTGGAGGCGCTCGAGAGCCGCTTGGCCTTTCAGGAGGACTGGCTCGAGACACTCGATAAACTGGTTCGCGAACAGTCCGGCGAGACGCAGCGTCTAGGCCGACTCAACGAACTCCTGCAGCAACGGCTGCGCGAACAGCGGCAGGCGATCGACGACATGGGCGCCGACCTCCCCCGGCCTGAAGATGAACTGCCACCGCACTATTGAGCGGCGCCCGGCACTGCCACCGCTCAACAGCGACTCTCGAACAACCACTCTCAAACAACGACTCTTATACGACATACGACCACGATCAAAAGCGACGCCCCTTGAACGCCGCCGAACGTCTGCCGATGCTGACCGAGCGCATCCGGGCATATCGCAACCGGCCGTCCAGGCTCGCCGCATAAAAAAGCCCGGCACGAAGCCGGGCTCATCACACAACCAGCGAGGAGACTATTCCAGGCCATCCAGAAAGCGCTCGGCGTCCAGCGCCGCCATGCAGCCGCTGCCGGCGGACGTGATCGCCTGACGATAGACATGGTCCATGACGTCACCCGCGGCGAACACGCCGGGCACGCTGGTGGCGGTGGCATTGCCCTCGAGCCCCGACTGGACGCGAATATAGCCGTTGGCCATCTCGAGCTGGCCTTCGAAGATGCCGGTGTTCGGCGTATGACCGATCGCGATGAACACGCCCATGGCGTCGAGCTGCTTGGTCTCGCCGGAGAGAGTCGAACGCAGCTGGACACCGGTCACGCCACTGCCGTCCCCGAGCACCTCGTCGAGCGTGTGATTCCACTCGATCGCCATATTGCCGTTGTCGACCTTCTCGAACACTCGGTCCTGCAGAATCTTCTCGCCGCGCAGGCCATCGCGCCGATGCACCAGGGTCACCTTCGAGGCGATGTTGGAAAGATAGAGCGCCTCTTCCATGGCGGTATTGCCACCGCCAACCACCACGACATGCTGGTTGCGATAGAAGAAGCCATCGCAGGTGGCACAGGCAGAAACCCCCTGACCCATGAACTGCTGCTCGGAGGGCAGTCCCAGATAGCGCGCGCTGGCACCGGTCGCGATGATGAGGGCATCGCAGGTATAGGTGCCGTTGTCACCCTTGAGGGTATAAGGCTTCTCGCGGAGTTCGACCTCGTTGATATGATCGAAAAGCACTTCGGTATCGAAGCGTTCGGCATGCTTGCGCATCCGCTCCATCAGCTCGGGGCCCTGTACCCCCTCGTCGTCGCCGGGCCAGTTGTCGACGTCGGTCGTCGTGGTCAGCTGGCCGCCAGCCTGCATGCCGGTGATCAGCAACGGCTTGAGGTTGGCTCGCGCCGCGTAGACGGCGGCCGTGTAGCCGGCGGGCCCGGAGCCCAGGATGATCAGTCGTTCGTGGCGCGCGTCGCTCATGGCTACCTCGATATCGGGGGACGGTTCGGTTGGCGGTTGGAGAACTCAACGTCCTGTGGCATGGCTCGCCGTGCGGGCCATGCCACAGGACACTGCGATCGGCAGGCATGATACCAGAAACGACGGAGGCGACCCGATGGGTCGCCTCCGGACTCGCTGGCCGGCTTACAGATTGCCAGCGTACGTGCCGAGGTACTTGGCCACGCCTTCAGCCGTGTCCTTCATGCCTTCCTGGCCTTCTTCCCAACCAGCCGGGCAGACTTCGCCGTGAGTCTGGTGGTACTTGAGCGCCTGGACCATGCGGATCATCTCGTCGACGTTACGGCCGAGCGGCAGGTTGTTGACGGTCTGGTGCTGAACGACACCGTCTTCGTCGATCAGGAACGACGCGCGCAGCGCAACGCCCGCTTCCGGATGCTCGATGCCGTAGGCCTGACAGATCTCGTGCTTGACGTCCGCCACGACCGGGAAGCCGACTTCGCCGATGCCACCGGCGTCCGGAGAGGTCTTGCGCCAGGCGTGGTGCGTGTACTGGGAATCGATGGAAGCACCGATCACTTCGACACCGAGTTCCTTGAACTTCGCCAGACGGTTGTCATGAGCGATGATCTCGGACGGGCAGACGAAGGTGAAATCCAGCGGCCAGAAGAAAAGCACGCGCAGCTTGCCGTTGGAATCGGACAGGCGGAAATCGTCCTTGATGGAGCCATCCGGCATGACAGCGGAAGTTTCGAAATCCGGTGCTTGGCGTCCTACGAGTACACTCATGTACATCTCCTGATGGTGGTTGACTTGGTGCTTTCGAAACGTGAGCGGATAGACTAATGGCTTATCCTCTCATGCTCCAATTTAATTGCCGCAATGAGTTGTATAGCCTGCTGCTATCAGGGATATGTCATCCACGGCGCCGCAGGCGACGGTCGCAATATTCGATGGCCACGTCGACGACGCTACAGCACATCGTCATCGCTACCCAACTCAACCGTTTCCAGCTCGCCGTCCAGCGTCGTGGTCACCGATACCTGAATCGGCTGACAGCAGATCGCGCAATCCTCCCAAGTGGTATGACTGCCCGCGCTGGTGTCCAGTAGCAGCGTAAACGGGGCATCGCAATACGGACAGTGAACCGGCCATTCGACAATGACATCGTGGGGCATGGATGACTCCTGCAGATCGCCACGTCTGAACTACGCTGAAGTGGTGTCGACACCGGCGGGTTTCAAGGTCGTCTTTGGGACTGAGAGGATCAAAAGCGAGATTGAAAAGTCACAAGCGCGCGCCCATCATGATTGTCGACAACCTGACGAATCAACCGAGTCATCGGTTGATTCCGCGCCCTGCCACGCTGTCTGAGGGTATGGGAGGGGGCAGAGCAAGAGCGACACCGGAACCGACCGGGACGGATCTCCGCCGTTCGCAGGTCGACCACGGCCAATCGTCGCCAAGGAATTGGACCGGGACGCCGCGCCCTGACAGGAAACGCGGCGGCACGACCGCCATGAGGAGGACGACTTATGTCTAGAGCACCCAGCGAAACCCTGTCGACGCTCGACGTCGACGGCAAGACGTTCCATTACTACAGCCTACCCAAGGCGGCGGAGAGCCTCGGCAACATCGACAAGCTGCCGATGACGTTGAAGGTACTGCTGGAAAACCAGCTGCGCTACGTCGACGACCCGACCGTCTCCGAAGAGGACTTTCAGGCGCTGGCCGACTGGCTCAAGGAAGGCAGGTCCAGCCGGGAAATCGGCTACCGCCCGGCCCGCGTGCTGATGCAGGATTTCACCGGCGTGCCTGGCGTGGTCGATCTCGCGGCCATGCGCGACGCCGTGAAGACACTCGGCGCCAAGGCCGAGCGCATCAACCCGCTCTCCCCGGTCGATCTGGTTATCGACCACTCGGTGATGGTCGACCATTTCGGCGATCCTTCCGCGTTCAAGGACAACGTCGCCATCGAGATGGAGCGTAACCGCGAACGCTACGAGTTCCTCCGCTGGGGGCAGAACGCCTTCGACAACTTCCGCGTCGTGCCGCCGGGCACCGGCATCTGCCACCAGGTCAATCTCGAATACCTGGGCAAGACCGTCTGGACCAAGGAGGTCGACGGCAAGACTTACGCTTTCCCCGATACGCTGGTCGGCACCGACTCCCACACCACCATGATCAACGGTCTGGGTATTCTCGGCTGGGGCGTCGGCGGGATCGAAGCCGAAGCGGCGATGCTCGGCCAGCCGGTCTCGATGCTGATTCCTGAAGTGGTCGGCTTCAAGCTGACCGGCAAGCTCAACGAGGGCATCACCGCCACCGACCTGGTGCTGACGGTGACCCAGATGCTGCGCAAGAAAGGGGTGGTCGGCAAGTTCGTCGAATTCTACGGCGACGGTCTCAAGGATCTGCCCTTGGCGGACCGCGCCACCATCGCCAACATGGCGCCGGAGTACGGCGCGACCTGCGGCTTCTTCCCGGTGGACGACGAGACGCTCAACTACTTGCGCCTGACCGGCCGCGACGAAGCGCAGATCGAACTGGTCAAGGCCTATACCCAGGCGCAGGGCCTGTGGCGCGAACCGGGCGCCGAGCCCACCTTTACCGATACGCTGCATCTCGACATGGGCGAGGTGGAAGCCAGCCTGGCCGGGCCGAAGCGTCCGCAGGATCGTGTCGCGCTGTCCGACATGAAGTCGACCTTCGAATCGCTGATGAACGGCGACAAGCCGGACGCCTCTGCCGAGGAACAGGGCAAGTGGATGTCCGAAGGTGGCGATACCGCGGTCGGCGCCCCGCCCGCCGATGGCGAAAGCTATCAGAACGGCGAGGACTATCGCACCGGCGATAGCCAGCAGGTCGAATACGACGGCGAGACCTTCTCGCTCAACCATGGCGCCGTGGTGATCGCTGCCATTACCTCCTGCACTAACACGTCCAACCCGAGCGTGATGATGGCCGCCGGCTTGCTGGCCCGGAAGGCCCACGAGAAGGGACTGACCACCAAACCCTGGGTCAAGACATCGCTCGCGCCCGGCTCCAAGGTGGTGACCGACTATCTCGCCGCCGGCGGCGTGCAGGACGATCTCGACAACCTCGGCTTCAACCTGGTCGGCTACGGCTGCACCACCTGCATCGGCAACTCCGGTCCGCTGCCGGAGCCGATCGAGAAAGCGGTCAACTCCGGGGATCTGACTGTCGCTTCGGTGCTGTCGGGTAACCGCAACTTCGAAGGCCGCGTGCATCCGCTGGTCAAGACCAACTGGCTCGCTTCGCCGCCCCTGGTCGTCGCCTACGCCCTGGCCGGCAACGTGCGCAAGGATCTCTCCAAGGAGCCGCTCGGCAAGGATCAGGACGGCAACGACGTCTATTTGAAGGACATCTGGCCCTCGCAGGCCGAGATCGCCGCCGCGGTCGAAAAGGTCAAGACCGAGATGTACCGCAAGGAGTACGCCGAGGTCTTCGACGGCGACGAGATCTGGCAGTCGATCGAGGTGCCGCAAAGCGAGGTCTACGCCTGGTCCCAGGACTCTACCTATATCCAGCATCCGCCCTTCTTCGAAGGCATGGACAAGGAACCCAAGCCGGTCGAGGACATTCAAGGCGCGCGCGTGCTGGCCAAGCTCGGCGATTCGGTGACCACCGACCACATTTCGCCGGCCGGCTCGATCAAGCCGGATAGCCCCGCCGGGCAGTACCTGCAGGCGCACGGCGTTCAGGTGAAGGACTTCAACTCCTATGGTTCGCGTCGCGGCAACCATGAAGTGATGATGCGCGGCACCTTCGCCAACGTGCGTATCCGCAACGAGATGCTCGACGGCGTCGAGGGCGGCTACACTCGCCACGTACCGAGCGGCGAGCAGATGTCGATCTACGATGCGGCGATGAAATACGCCGAGGACGATACGCCACTGGTTGTGATCGCCGGCAAGGAGTATGGCACCGGCTCCTCGCGCGACTGGGCGGCCAAGGGCACGCGCCTGCTGGGTGTGCGCGCCGTGATCACCGAGTCCTACGAGCGCATCCACCGCTCCAACCTGATCGGCATGGGTGTGCTGCCGCTACAGTTCCCGGAAGGTGAAAGCCGCGAGACGCTCGGCCTCACCGGCGACGAGACCGTCTCCGTCGAGGGGCTTGCCGACCTCGAGCCCGGGTGTCATGTGAAGGTGACGATCCAGACCGACCAGGGCGAGAAGAAGATCGACGCGCTGTGCCGCATCGATACCGCCAACGAGCTGGAGTACTTCCGCCACGGCGGCATCCTCCACTACGTGCTGCGCAGCATGCTGTAAGCGTGCAACGTGCAGTGTGATGTACGCTGCGTCGATCGAATGGCTTGAAGGCCATCCACGAAGCCCCGCCACACGGCGGGGCTTTTTGTACGGCAATCTTGAATTGGCCACCCAACGACGCCTCCGAGACGATGCTGGACAGGCGAGCAACAAGCCGGGGCTTGCGGCAGGGATGCCGCAAGAGGCGCGTTGGGCAGGATGCCCTTTCGCGCCGACCCGAGCGAGTTGATCGAATGGCCAGGGTTTCATCGTCTTGTGGCGTCAAAAAGGGGAGCGCGAGGGGCTTGCCCCTCACATCAACGACGACAACGGTCGTACAGAATCCAACCGTTGAGAAACCATCGCCTTGAAATCAATAAGCAAGGCCATCAACGAACAAGCCTCGCACTAGGCGGGGCTTGTCGTATCTTTCAGCTCATAGCTCGTAGCTCGCAGCTGCTTGTTTAGCGCCCCGTAGCCGGCGCCATCGTCGCTCACGCCATCAGATCGAGCGGCGACGATACTGCCGATAGCGCGGATACCAGAAGTGCGCATGGATCGCATCCCACAGCATCTCGTCGCTGGAGGCGAGCGCGACACCATCGGCCTGGGCCTGCTTGCCCACCGCGAAGGCGATCTGCTGGCTGATCTCGCGGATGTCACTCAGCGCCGGCAGCAACGCCCCTTCTCCGGTCTGCACGATCGGGGCGCTGTCGGCGAGCGCATTGGACGCCGCCATCAGCATATTGTCGGTGACGCGATTGGCATTGGCCGCAATCACGCCGAGACCGATCCCCGGAAAGATATAGGAGTTGTTGCACTGTGCGATCGGGATCTGGCGCCCATGGATCTCGACCGGCGGGAACGGGCTACCGGTCGCGACCATCGCCTGGCCGTCCGTCCAGGTCAACACATCTTCCGGCGTGGCCTCGACCTTGGAGGTCGGGTTCGAGAGCGGCATCACCAGAGGGTTGTCGCAGCCGGCGTTCAGGGTCCGGATCACTTCTTCGGTAAACAGTCCACGTTGGCCGGAGACGCCGATCAGGATCGTCGGTTTGACGTTTCTGACCACATCGAGCAAACCGCGTGTCTCGCCGTCGAAAGCGATCTCGCCGGCGTCATGCGCCAGACGCCGCTGGAAGTCATGCAGCCCGTCCATATCGCGGGTCAGCAAGCCATCCTTGTCGACCATGAAGATACGCCGACGCGCCTCCGCCTCGGAGAGCCCTTCGCGCGTCATTGCCACCACGATCTGCTCGGCGATCCCGCAGCCGGCCGAACCGGCGCCGGCGAAGGTGATTGTCTGCTGGCTGAGCTTGGCGTTCTTCGCCTTGCACGACGCCAGTAGCGTCGCCACCACCACCGACGCCGTTCCCTGAATATCGTCGTTGAAGCAGCACAGCTCGTCGCGGTAGCGTTCGAGCAACGGCATCGCATTGGTCAGCGCAAAATCTTCGAACTGCAGCAGCACGTTGGGCCAGCGGCGCTGCATCGCCTCCATGAACAGGGTGATGAACTCGGCGTACTCGTCCGGCGAAACCCGCTCGTGGCGCCAGCCCATATACCTCGGATCATCGAGCAGCTTCTGGTTGTTGGTCCCCACGTCCAGCGTGATCGGCAGCGTATAGGCCGGACTGATGCCACCGCAGGCGGTATAGAGCGAAAGCTTGCCGATCGGAATGCCCATGCCGCCGATGCCCTGGTCACCCAGCCCCAGGATGCGCTCGCCGTCGGTAACCACGATCACCCGGACCTTGTCCTTGGTCGCGCTGCGCAGGATGTCGTCCATGCGATGACGATCCGGGTAGGAGATGAACAGCCCCCGGTGGTTGCGATAGATATTGGAGAATTCCTCGCACGCCTCGCCGACCGTCGGCGTGTAGATAATTGGCAACATCTCTTCGAGATGCTCTTCGAGCAGACGGAAGAAGAGTGTCTCGTTGTCGTCCTGAATGCCCCGCAGGTAGATGTGCTTGTCGAGGTTGTTCTGGCACAGCGTGTACTGGTGATAGGCACGCTCGAGCTGCTCTTCGATGCTCTCGACGTTCTGCGGCAGCAGTCCCACCAGGTTGAATTCGACGCGTTCCTCGGTGGTGAAGGCACTGCCCTTGTTGAGCAGCGGCATCTCCAGCAGTGACGGGCCGGCGTAAGGGATGTAGAGCGGGCGCTTGGCGTGATCGGTCATGAATCGACTCTCGTAGAACCAACGAAACGGATGAAGGCGCCGGTCGAGTGGGCGAGAACCGCGTTCACCGGTCTGGCCCGTGGCGCACTGTCGAGACGTTCGCTCGTCGGTAGCGGCAGCGAACGAACGCGCAACCAGCCCATGGCTGATCGAGGGCCGAACAGTATGCCATCTTGTGTCATGCGGTGGCATACCAAAGGCTCAACCCGCCCGCGCCAATAGTCGGATGCCTGCCATCCGAAGGCATGAGACACGCCGATGACCACCACGAAAAAGCCCCGCCTGGGCGGGGCTTCCTGATGGCTGCCAATACGCCTCAGCAGCTGGCGGCGGCGGCTTTAGCCGGCCCCGGGAAGAAAAGCGGGCGCAGCTTGACGCCGAACATGTTGCCGGCAAAAGCCGCGATCAGCCACAGCCAGCCGTGCAGGCTACCGGACGCAATACCGCTGAAGTAGGCGCCGATGTTGCAACCAAACGCCAGGCGCGCACCGTAACCCAGAAACAGTCCACCGATGACGGCGGCAACCACCGAGCGCAGCGGGATGCGCAAACTGGGTGCGAAACGACCTGCCAGAGTCGCCGCCAGGCCGGCACCCAGAATCACCCCGATGTTCATCACCGTGGTAACGTCGCTGAACACACTGCCCTCGAGCGAGGCCGCCCGGCCTGGGTTCTGCCAGTAACCCCAGGCCGTCACGTCGCCGCCGACCGCCTGGAAGACCTTGGCGCCCCATAACGCGAAGGCTGAAGTGATCCCCCAGGGGCGTCCGGCCAGCGCGAGCGTCAGGAAGTTGAGCAGTGCCAGACCGATGGCACCGGCAAGAATCGGCCAGGGGCCGGTCAACCAGCGTCCCGGCCCTGCGCTGGTGCCGGTCGACGTCTCGAGCTGGCCGTGGCGACGCTTCTCCATGACCACGGTCAGCATCGCGATCGCCGCGAACAGCAACAGACTGGCGGCGATGCCGCCACCGGTACCGAAAAGATCGATCATCGACGTTGGCTGAAACGCCGGCAGGCTCTGCCACCAGGCAAAGTGAGCGGTACCGATCACCGAGCCGACGATGAAGAAGATCAGCGTAATGACCATACGCGCGTTGCCGCCGCCGACCGTGAACAGCGTGCCCGAGGCGCAGCCGCCACCGAGCTGCATGCCGAGACCGAACAGAAAGGCACCGACGATCACGGAGACACCAATCGGCGAGACGAAGCCTCTGACCGGCTCTCCGAAAAGCGTGCCAGCCCCCAGCGCCGGCAGAAAGAGCACGACCGCAAGCGCCAGCATCACCATCTGCGCGCGCAGGCCGCGGCCGCGTCGCTCGGTAATGAACACACGCCAGGCCGAGGTAAACCCGAAGGAGGCATGATAGAGCACGATGCCCAATGCACCACCGACCAGCATCAGCCAGCCCTGATGCCCACCGAAGGTCAAACCGACGGCGAGCGAGCCGAGCCCAAGCAATAGCGCCGCGACCCACGCCTTGGGCGACAGGCGGCCGATACCCGGCGGTGAGGTGCGAGTTAACGTCGTCATAAACGGACTCCCCTATTAGACCAAAATCGAATGGTCGATACTTTAGTCTTTTAGTCAGGCATTCGAAAACGACGATCCGATCTGTCGATAGAGGCTCTGGCTATAAACGACCCGGCGACAAACGATCCGGCTATCGATGTCTGGTCATTCGCGCCGCAGCTTGCGGCGCTCAACGGAGAGGCTCTATCGAAAAAAGCGCCAGCGATGTCGATCGCTGACGCTTTTCCTGGCTATCAGCCTGCCGCGCCGGAGGAGGGGCTACTGCGGACCGACGCTTGCCTGAGCGCCTACTGGAATCGTCCCAGGCCGACGGCAATACGCAGCTTCTCCATCAGCGCATTGGCCTCCTCCCGAGCTCGCTCGGCCCCCTTGGCCAGCACCTGCTCGATATGACCGGGGTCATTCATCAGCGCCTCATAGCGCTCACGCGGCTCGCGCAGGTGGGCGTTCAAGTACTCGAACACCTCGTTCTTGGCCTCGCCCCAGCCAATACCCGCTTCGTAGCGACCGCGCATCGCCGCGCTCTCCTCCGCCGTGGCAAAGGCCGAATAGATCTGGAACAGCGTGCAGGTATCCGGATCCTTGGGTTCGCCCGGCTCCAGCGAGTTGGTCTTGATCTTGCGCACCAGCTTCAAGAGTTTCTTCTCGCTGACGAAGAGCGGAATGGTGTTGTCGTAGCTCTTGGACATCTTGCGTCCGTCGAGCCCGCGCAGCACCTCGACCTTCTCGTCGACGATCGCTTCCGGCAGCGTGAAGTAGTCACCCTTGTAGATGTGATTGAAACGCCCCGCCATGTCGCGGGCCATCTCGATGTGCTGGATCTGATCACGCCCGACCGGCACCTTGTGCGCGTTGAACATCAGGATGTCCGCCGCCATCAGCACCGGATAGCCGAACAGGCCCATGGTGATGCCGCGATCCGGATCGGGGACGCCACCCTCCTCGTTCTCCGCCACGGCCGCCTTGTAGGCGTGGGCACGGTTCATCAGCCCCTTGGCGCAGACGCAGGAGAGCAGCCAGGTCAGCTCCGGAATCTCGTGAATGTCCGACTGGCGATAGAAGATGGCATTGTCGGTATCCAGCCCCAGGGCAAGCCAGGTCGCCGCGATCTCGAGCCGCGACTGCTGTACCCGCTGTGGATCCTGCGCCTTGATCAGCGCGTGCAGGTCAGCGAGAAAGTAGTAGGACTGCACATCCGGGTTCTGACTTTCGGCAATCGCCGGCTTGATCGCGCCGACGTAGTTGCCCAGATGCGGCGTACCCGTGGTGGTGATGCCGGTAAGAACGCGTCGCTGGCTCATGGACTCTTCGAATCGGTTGGGGAAATGGCTGGATGATAAGAAAGCGGTGGCAGTTTACCCTGCCACCTTCTTCAAGGCGAACCCGCCCCCAAGACCAACCCGTGACCGGCGCCGTCAGCCCTCGAGCGCCTGCGCCGGCGTCAACGTATCGATGCCGAATGCTTCACCCACTGCGGCATAGGTCACCCGGCCGGCATGCACATTGAGCCCGGCGCGGAAATGAACATCATCGGCGAGGGCCTGCTTCCAGCCTTTGTCCGCCAGTGCGAGCACGAAGGGCAGCGTGGCGTTGGTCAGGGCCTGGGTCGAGGTGCGCGCCACGGCGCCCGGCATGTTGGCGACACAGTAGTGAACGATACCGTCGACCACGTAGCTCGGCTCGGCGTGGGTCGTCGGCCGGCTAGTCTCGAAACAGCCACCTTGGTCGATCGCGACATCCACCAGCACGCTGCCCGGCTTCATCTCTGCGAGCATCGCCCGGGTAATCAGCTTGGGCGCCGCTGCCCCCGGCACCAGGACGGCGCCGATGATCAGGTCGGAGTCGCGCACCGCGGCATCGAGCGTTTCCCGGGTCGAGTAGACCGTACGGATCTGCCCCTGATAGCGGTGGTCCAGCACTTCGAGACGCGCCAGCGACTTGTCGAGAATCGTCACCTCGGCGCCGAGCCCCAGCGCCATGCGCGCGGCGTTCTCGCCGACCACGCCACCGCCGATCACGGTCACGCGGGCCGGCGCCACCCCGGGCACGCCCGGCAGCAGGATACCGGCCCCGCCCTGGGCCTTCTCGAGGCTGTGGGCCCCGGCCTGTACCGCCATGCGCCCGGCAACGCGGCTCATCGGCGCCAGCAGCGGCAGACCGCCGAGATCGTCGGTGATCGTTTCATAGGCGATGCAGGTGGCGCCGCTCTCGATCAGCCCTCGCGTCAGGGGCTCCTCGGCGGCCAGGTGCAGGTAGGTGAAGAGCGTCTGCCCGGAATGCAGACGCGCCACCTCTTCCGCCTGCGGCTCCTTCACTTTGAGTATCAGCTCGGCTTGCGCCCAGACCGCTTCGACGTCGTCGATCAGCTCGGCACCCGCCTCGCGGTAGGCCGTGTCGGGGTAGCCGGCGCCGTCCCCGGCGCCGCTCTGCACCAGCACCTGATGCCCGCGCGCCACGAGCTCCCGTGCGCCGCCCGGCGTCAGGGCGACGCGATATTCGTGGTTCTTGATTTCCTGGGGTACGCTGATACGCATGGCAGCCTCCTCGATCACGGATGGTCAATGGGGATCGAGCGGATTACAGCATAGCTATCGCGACGACGGCATAGCGCCCAGAAAAAGACGATAAAACCCTATATAAGCGATTTTTATCGATTAAAAATCCTACAAAAAGCGATAAAAAAGATGATTATCTTGACGCAGACCAATAAACAACCGCCCCCGACAGTCGCCCGTTGGCCAGGCGGCGGCCCAACCCACTAAGATGCGGGATACGCCGACGCACGATCGCACGGCGCAACCTCCCGACGTCGACGACCTCACATGCAGCTCAAAGCGCTCCACTATTTCAGCGTGCTCTCGCGCAGTACGTCGATCCGCCAAGCCGCCGATCAGCTTCATATCACGCCGACCGCACTGACTCGCCACCTGGCGCAGCTGGAGCACGAGTTCGGCGCCCCGCTTCTCGAGCGCAGCGCCCGCGGCATTCGTCTGACCGCGGCCGGCGAGCTGCTCGCGGGCCAAGCAGGCCAGACCCTGCGCCAACTCGCACGGGTCAAGTCGACCATCGGTGACCTGCGGGGTCTCAAGACCGGCCATGTCACCCTGTGCGTCAGTGAGGGCATCCTCGAGGGGATCCTGGGCCCGATGCTGTCGCAATTCAGCGCGCGCTTCCCCGGCATCAGCATGACCCTCGAAACGGCCAGCGCCAGCGACGTGACCCAGGCACTGATCGAAGGCAGCGCCGACATCGGCGTCAGCTTCTTCATGCCGCGCCACGACGACATCCATCGCCTGACCAGCCTGCAGCTGCCGCACAGCGTGGTCATGGCGCCCGAGGCTCCGCTGGCAGCGGCGCCCGAGATCACGCTGGAGCAACTGATCGAGCAGCCGCTGGTCCTGCCGCCGGCCGGCTACGGGCTGCGCCAGACCCTAGAGCGTCTCGTCGGCCAACGGCGCCTGACGCTGGCACCACGCTTCACGACCGGATCGCTCAGCATGCAGCTGACATTGGCCTGCGAAGGCGCCGCCCTCGCCCTGCTGCCCACCATGGCGACCACGCGACTGTGCGAAGCGGGCCATCTGGTCTCCATCCCCTTTGCCGAGCCGGATCTGCAGCGCGCGCGGCTGGATGTCTGTCACGCCAAGTATCGGCCGCTGGGCTTTGCCGGCCAGACCTGCCTGGACCACCTGCGCCGGCAACTCCTTACCGCTTCGGACTGAAGCCGGCCGCGCCGGAACGCCCATCACTGGAAAGCGTGCACACTAAACCGATGCACCCTGCCCGCCAATTGGCACTGGTTCGATTCACTCCCGGGCGAGATGCTAGGCGGCGAGACGCGGCGACCGCGCCCACTTTTCCAACAACAAACTCGATACTCCCCTTAACAACAAGAACCATGAGGCATCCCATGGATTTGATAGAGGCAACCGCCACCGAACTGCTGGCGGGATTCCGCGACGGCCGCTGTACGCCGACCGACTACGCGGAGGCACTGATCCCGCACATCCACGCCTGGGAGCCGCATATCAATGCGCTCTATGCCCTCGACGAAGCGACCCTGCGGGAAGGCGCCGCACAAGCGACCCAACGCTGGCGGGCAGGCACGCCTCAAGGCGCGCTCGACGGCATTCCGGTCACGGTCAAGGAACTGATCGCCACCGAGGGGACGCCGATCCCGCAAGGGACCGTGGTGTCCGATCTGACACCGGCCACGGCAGACGCCCCGCCCGCCGCTCGCCTGAAAGAGGACCGGGCGCTGATCTTCGCCAAGACGACCTGTCCGGATTTCGGCATGATGTCCTCCGGTGTCTCAACGTTTCACGGCCTGACGCGCAATCCGTGGAAGCTCGACACCAACCCGGGCGGCTCGAGCTCCGGCGCCGGGGCCGCCGCCGCCGCTGGCCTCGGCCCGCTACACGTGGGGACCGATATCGGCGGCTCGGTGCGCCTGCCAGCGGCATGGTGCGGGCTGGTCGGCTTCAAGCCGACGCTGGGTCGCATTCCCATCGACCCGTACTACACCGGTCGCTGCGCCGGACCGATGACCCGCACGGTCGAGGACGCCGTGCTGATGATGACGACGCTTTCGCGCACTGATCGGCGCGACCCGACCCGGCTGCCGCCGAGCCGCATTGACTGGCAGGATCTGTCGATCGATCTTCAGGGGCTCAAGCTCGGCGTGATGCTCGACGCCGGCTGCGGTCTGCCGGTCGACCCGCAGCTGATTGCCGCCGTCGAGGATGCAGCCGCCCTATTCGAGCGTGCCGGTGCCACGCTGATTCCCATCGCACCGGTCATGACCCGCGAGATGCTCGATGGCCTCGACAATTTCTGGCGCGCGCGCCAGTGGAAGATCCTGGCGACGCTGAGCGAATCTGAACGCGCCCGCATCTTCCCCATGATCACGCAGTGGGCAGCCCGCGGTGCCGAGCTACGTGCCGTGGATGCCGTCCACGGGTTCGAGCAGACCTTCGCCATGCGGCGTACGACTGAGGCGGCGTTCGATAGCGTCGATGCCATTCTCTCTCCGACGACACCGATCCATACCTTTCCCGCAGAATACGGCCACCCTTCCAATGATCCGGCGCAGCCGTTCGAACATCTCGGTTTCACGCTACCGTGGAACATGGGGGAACAGCCGGCAGTGTCGATCAATGCGGGCTTCAGCCACGAGGGGCTACCACTCGGCGTCCAACTGATCGGCCCACGCTTCGAAGACCAACGCGTGTTGCAGCTGGCCCATGCCTTCGAAACCTGGCGCGGGCCGATTCGTCAGTGGCCACAGCCACCGCAACGCTGAACGTCGGCGCCGCAGACAGGTATCCTGACAACAACAAGACGCTGGAGCGAGTTGATGAACCAACGACCGATTCTTCCCGCCACTGCTGCCGGCAGGCTGGTGCTGGCCCTGTTCGTGCTGGTGATCCTGGCCGGGCTATGGCCGACCGTGCTGCTGGTCAACCAGGCCGCGCTGGTGCTGGGCCTGCCAATGCTGGGTGCCTGGGCCTGCCTGATCGTCATCGCCAGCACGGCGGTCATGCTACTGGGCAATCGGCTGCTGCCATTGCCCGACGCCATTGCCAACGCCCACCCCGAGGCTAGCTCGGTGACGGAGGCAACCTCCCATGAGTGATCCCCTACCGCTGGCGATGACGCTCGCCTATGTGGTCATTGCGCTATGGCTGGGCGTACGTGCTCGCGGCAGCCATCGCATGGACAGTCTCGAGCAATGGGGCGTGGCCGGGCGCAGCATGGGGCCGCTGGTGATGTATCTGCTGATGGGCGCGGGCAGCATCAGCGCCTATACCTTCATGGGCGCTCCCGGTTGGGCCTGGAGCAAGGGCGTCCCGGTCTTCTACGTGATCATCTACCTGAGCTATCTGGCGCTGCTGGCCTGGTACTGCGGGCCGCGCGTCTGGGCCTTCGGCGCCAAACTCGGCCATGTGACACAGGCCCAAGCGGTCGCGGATCGTTTCGAAAGCCCGTTGCTCGGCGCGCTGACCTCGCTGGTGATGTCGATCGGCGCACTCGCCTACGCGATCCTGCAAACCATCGGCGCCGCCTACATCCTCGAGGTGATGAGCGGTGGCGCCCTGCCCTTCACGCTCAACGTCTGGCTGGTCCTGGGCACGATCTCGATCTATCTCTTCCTCAGCGGCCAGCGTGCCATCGGCGTCACCAACGCGTTTCAGGGCGGGCTGATGCTGGTGGTCGCGTGGGTCATCGGGCTGTGGGCAGCCCATCAGATGACCGGCGACTGGTGGTTCGGCGGCGTCTTCGAACGCGTCCGCGACACGCGCCCCGATTTTCTGACCCTGCCGGGTGGGCTCGGCGACATGAGCTTCGCCTTCTGGACCTCATCGATCCTGGTCTCGATGGTGTCGTTTCAGCAGCCGGTGTGGCTACAGTGGATGAGTGCGGATTCGGCCCAAAGCATCCGTCGCAGCGCCAGCTGGCTGCCGACCTACTACTTCGTCATCCTGCCGATGGTGGTAGTCGGCTTCATCGGCATCTTTTCGCTGCCGAATCTGGACCGCGCCGACACCGTGGCACTGCAGCTCGCCTTCCAGCAGATGCCCTCGGTGCTGGTCGGGCTGCTCGGCGCCGGCACCCTGGCCGCCGCGATGTCTTCCAGCGAGCCCTACATCCACGGCACCGCGCTGACCTGGACCCGCGACGTGATCCGTCCGCTGCTGAAGCTCTCGGAACGACGCACCGGCCAGCTGGCGCGCTACATGATCTTCCCGATCATGCTGCTGATCGTGGGGCCGGTGGCGACCACGAACCCGGGCAACCTGATCATGATACTGCTGGTGGGGCTCGGTTTTGCCGCGCAGATGCTGCCGGCGTTCATCGGCCTGTTCATATGGCCGCGGGCAACCCGAGCCGGTGTGCTCTGCGGCCTGGTCAGCGGCTTTGTCGTCACCGCCCTGTTCACCGTGGTGTGGTCGAACCCGCTTGGCGTGCACGCCGGCGCCTGGGGGCTGATCGTCAACCTCCCGCTGTTCGTGGTGGTCTCGCGGGTCACGCGGCCGGCCAGCGAGGCGACACTGGCGCGCTTTCTGGCAATCGTCGCACCGCAGCGCGCAAGAGCGAAGGCCCCGTGCGACGCCGAACGCCCCAATGCGTCGCTGGCGCCGGAGTCCTGACGACACGCAGACGGCAAGACAAGCAGACGGTCAGATAAGGAGAAAAGATGGCAGGGGCAGCCTCGATAACAGGCGCCCCTGAGAACAGCCCCGATGTCACGCGCTCGGGGGCTTACGCGCCAATGATCACGCGCCGGCGGTCACGCAGGCGCCACCGTAGACGTCGACAAAACGCGGCGGCATGCGCTTCGGCCGGCTGCTCGCCAGATCGATACAGGCAAACCGGGTGTGGGCGCGCAGCAGCGTGCGCGATGTCTCAACCTGGACCAGCTGGAAACGTCGATGGAGCGTCAGGCGGCCATCGCAGGCAACAATCCAGGTGGCGAGCGCCAATCGGTCACCCTCGAAGGCGGGCGCGAGATAGTCCAGTTCGTGGCGATGCACGACCATGCCACGGTTGAGCGCGCGATAGTCATCGAGCGTCAGGCCCAGCGCCCGACTGTGCGACCAGCTGGCCCGTTCGATCCAGCGCAGATACTCGGCGTTGTTGACGTGTCCATAGTGATCGATGCTCGTGGCGTCGACCTGCAGCTCGATAACGAAAGGGTCCGCAAAATCCCAGTCCATGTGCGTCTCCTCAGATGTCGATACGAGCGCCGACGCCAGCGATGTGCGGCGGCCAAGTGCCTAACCAGGGTCGCGTTCGAGGCCGCATCGCCAGCAGGCGTCGAAGACGCCCGCGAGTAACTCGCCGCAGCCCGGGCAGCGCCAGTCGGCCGGCGCATCCACCGGCCCATCCAGAGCCTCGCGGACCAGCGCGCCGGCCCGCTCGCGAACTATCGCCGCGACCCACACCTCGCCCTCGCACTGATCCGGCGGCAGCTCGCCCGCCCCACCCGCCAGCGTCATGTTGCGCAGCTCGGCACGGAGACCGGCGCTCTCCAGCACGTTACGCACATGCCCGACCAGCAAGGCATTGGGATGACGGAAGATGCAGACACGACGCGTCTCCATATCGACGCTCCCCTCCCTGTCGCGGCCGACGTTCGTGACCGCCGATCTCAGTTTCGGCGGACGTCAGTTGCGGTCGATCTCAGTTGCGAAAGACGCGCACGCCGAGCGCCTTAAGATAGGCCGTCTCCGGGATCGACGGATGGACCGGGTGGTCACCGGCCTGGCCACCGCGGTAGATGATCTGGCCATGGCGATCCTGGTGGCGTACCGCACCGCGCACGCACTCGACCAGGCGCTCCTCGTAGAGATGCATGGAGCAGGAGGCTGACATCAGCAGGCCGTCGCGCCCCAGCAGACGCATCGCTTCGCGATTGAGGCGCGCGTAGGCGCGTTCCCCGTTGGCCAGGTCCTTGCGCTTCTTGATGAAAGCCGGCGGATCGACCACCACCACATCGAACTTCTCACCCTCGGCGCGCAGTGCGGTCATGGCTTCGAACACGTCGCCCCGACCGACCGCCACCTGCTCGTGGAGCCCGTTGAGAGCGGCATTCTCGGCCACGCGATCGAGCGCTGTCTGCGAGGCATCGACACACAGCACCTCGCTGGCACCGTGAGCGGCAGCCTGCACCCCCCAACCGCCGACGTAGCTGAACAGATCGAGCACGCGCTTGCCGGCAACCAGACCGTTGAGCCAGGCGCGATTGGCCCGATGGTCATAGAACCAGCCGGTCTTCTGGCCATCGAGCACCGGCGCGACGAAGCGTACGCCGTTCTCTTCCAGCAGCACTTCCTCCGGCAACTCGCCATGCACAACGGCGACTTCCGACTCGAGCTGTTCGAGTCGACGACCGCTGGAATCGTTCTTGAACACGATCGCGCGCGGTGACAACACCTTGTCGAGCGCAGCGATCACCTCGTCACGCACCGTTTCCATGCCCAAGGTATTGAGCTGCACGACCAGCACGTCATCGAAGCGATCGACGATCAGCCCCGGCAGCAGGTCGCCCTCACCATGCACCAGGCGATAGAACGGCTTGGCAAAGAGCCGATCGCGCAGCGCCAGCGCCTGGTTGAAACGGTGAACCAGCAGCGAGCGATCCAGGCGTACATCGGCGTCGCGGGAAACAACGCGCGCGCAGATCAATGAGTTCGGGTTAACGTAGGCGACACCGAGCGGCTTGCCGTTGGCCGCTTCGATCACGACCTGGGCGCCCGGCTCGAGCCCCTTGAGCGGAGTAGCCTGGATATCGATCTCATTGGAATAGAGCCACAGATGGCCTGCCTTGAGGCGACGGTCGGCATTCTTCTTGAGGCGCAGTGTCTGGGTCACGGGGGACTCCATGGGCAGGGCTCCATCGATGAGCGAGGAAAAACATGAGATAGCAGGCAGCGGCAGTGCACGCTTGGCGCTACGCCCGCGCGCCGCCGGGATTGGGCCGCATTCTACCGCGCCAGCCGCGCGCGCGAACCCGTCGATGACAAGTTTCGACCACCCCGGTCGCCGCCAGGTTCCGGTACCGCCGTCGGCATCGCGTACGGATAGCGTTGTGCCGAATCCCGGTCAGGTCTGACACAGCGGGCAGAATACGCTCGCCCGCTGGCCGAGCGTCACCAGGCGCAGCTCGTGCCCGCAGCGCCGACACGCGTCGCCGGCACGGCCATAGACATTGAGCCGCTGGGCGAAGTAGCCCGGCTCGCCGGTGCCGCTGACGAAATCGCGTAGCGTGGTCCCCCCCTGGGTAATCGCCGCCGCCAGCACCTCGCGAATGGCCGACGCCAGCTGGTCATAGCGCTCCCGCGAGATACGCCCCGCTGCGCGACGCGGGTCGATCCCGGCCAGAAACAGGGCTTCGCTGGCATAGATGTTGCCGACACCGACCACGACAGCATTGTCCATCAGAAACGGCTTGACCGCCGCCCGGCGTCCGCGCGAGAGACGATAGAGACGATCGCCGTCGAAGGCATCCGAGAGCGGTTCCGGGCCCAACCGGGTAAGGCGGACATCGCGCTCGACGCTGCCGTCCAGCCAGTCGACGAACCCGAAGCGGCGCGGATCGTGATAGCGCAGGATATTGCCGCTCTCGACGACCATGTCGATATGATCGTGCTTCTTCGGCAGATCGCCCACGCGGGCAATGCGCAGGCTGCCGGACATGCCAAGATGCCACAGCAGCGTTCGCTCGCCGCAGGGCAGCAGCAGATACTTGGAGCGCCGCCCGATGGCGCCGAGCGACGTACCGATCAACGACGACTCCAGGTCCGCCGGCACCGGCACACGCAAGCCACGATGGCGTACGATCACCTCGACGATCTCGCGCCCCTCGACGTGAGGAGCGATGCCCCGGCGGGTGGTCTCGACTTCGGGAAGCTCTGGCATGGCATCTGTTCTCGCGGCTCTTTCGTCACCAACGCATTCACCACAAACGCGTTCACCACAAACGAGAAAACCCGGTCGAGGACCGGGTTTTCCGTACTACAGAGAAGCTAGATCACTTGATCTTGGCTTCCTTGTAGATGACGTGCTTGCGAACGACCGGATCGTACTTCTTGAATTCGAGCTTGTCCGGAGTGTTACGCTTGTTCTTGGCTGTGGTGTAGAAGTGGCCGGTACCGGCGCTGGACACCAACTTGATCTTGTCACGCATCTTGAAACTCCTTAAACGCTAGCGCCGTTCTTGCGGATATCGCTCAGCACCGCTTCGATGCCTTTCTTGTCGATGATGCGCATGCCCTTGGAAGAGATACGCAGCTTGACGAAACGCTTTTCGGACTCGACCCAGAAACGATGCGTATGCAGGTTCGGGACGAAACGACGACGCGTCTTGCGCTGAGAGTGCGAGACGTTGTTACCAGTCACCGGACGCTTACCGGTAACCTGACAAACTTGGGACATGGAAGCCTCCGACCACTGGCGGGTTGGGTTGTTCGGGTTATCGAGCACAGATCTTCGGTATTCCCCTGCGGGACGCTCCCGGCCATCTCGGAAAACGCACGAAATGACGGGCTCTCACCGTGTGCCCTGATTCAAAGGGCGTACTTTATACCAGACGCCCCCCTCTATCGCAAGCAATCGCTTACCTTTCCATACCGGCCCGGCGCCTGTCTCACCAACCCCGGAAACCGCTGGCGCGGCATGATACCGGATTCGCGCCCGGGTTCCCAATCGAATCTCCCCTGCAGCGGCAAGGGCGGTTGGCGCATCGATGAACCTCATGGCGATTTTCCATCGTGGACCGCTATAACCAGCCACGCTCGGCAAACGAGATCACCTCGCCATCGCCGACCACGAAGTGATCCAGCACGCGAATGTCGAACAACGCGAGCGCGTCTCGCAGACGCTCGGTAATGCGCCTATCGGCATCGCTCGGTTCGGCCACGCCGGAGGGGTGATTATGGGCGAAGATCACTGCACCGGCGTTGCGCGCCAGCGCCCGGCGCGCCACCTCCCGCGGATAGACCGACGCGCTGTCCAACGTGCCCTCGGCCAGGATGTCGAAGCGAATGACCCGATGCTGGGTATCGAGAAAGAGCGCCGCGAAGGCCTCGTGATCGAGATGACGCAGCTGGGCACTGAGAAAGGTACGCACCAGCGCCGGCGAGGTCAGTGCGCCATCGCGCTCCAGCAGGCTGCCGAGATGGCGCCGCGAGAGCTCCAGCGTCGCCTGCAGCTGAACGTACTTCGCCGCGCCCAGCCCATGTTCGGCACAGAAACGAGCCCGATCGGCCTCCAGCAGCGGCCGCAGGCCGCCAAAGGCGCTCAGGAGATCCCGCGCCAGATCCACCGCTGAACGCCCCTTGACGCCGACCCGTAGAAAGATGGCCAGCAGTTCGGCATCGGACAGTGCGTCCGCCCCCAGCGTCAGCAGTTTTTCCCGCGGCCGCTCCCCTTCCGGCCAGTCACGAATACCCATATCCGCTCCTGTACTCTTCCGAACACCTGTCACGGACGCCCTCGACGAGAACCGCCACGCACCTGTCAGGGTGATCGGCCGTTAGCACGAAAACTGTGATGAGCGGCGATGGGACCCGGCACGCCGATTGCGCCCAAAGTCGAATCGTCAATGACTGCCAGATAGCTACCATACTAGTCAGACAAGCAAAGGAAGCCTCGCTTTGAGCACGTCGCTGCAGGATCTCTGGCCCATCTCGGACGCGCCCCACGTTCGTCAACGTCTTTACGATGTCCTCCGCCACGCCATCATCCGACTGGTGCTGGCGCCAGGGCAGGCACTCTCCGAAAAGGAGATCGCGGACACCTTTCAGGTCAGCCGCCAGCCGGTGCGCGAAGCGTTCATCCGGCTATCCGAAGCGGGGCTCGTGGAGGTCCGACCGCAGCGCGGCACCTTCGTGGTCAAGATCTCGCCGCAGGCGGTCTACAGCGCACGCTTCGTGCGCGAGGCGATCGAGGTCGCGGTAGCCAAGTCCGCCGCCGAGACCGGGCTCCGACAAGGCGCGCTCGATGACCTTTTCGAGCTGGTCGAGCGCCAGCGTCGCGTTATCGGAGCCGGCGACTACGACCGCTTCTATGTACTCGATGAAGCCTTTCACCAGACGCTGTCGCGCGAGGCCGGTCACGAATCCGCCTGGCGCTTCACCGAGGAGGTCAAGGCGCACTTCGATCGCGTCCGCTACATCAGCGTCCCCGACGGCACACCGCTGGAGACGCTGACCGAGCAGCACCAGGCCATCGTCGAAGCGATCGCCGCGCGCACGCCGGAAGGCGCCGAGCAGGCAGTCAAGACGCACCTGCGCGAACTGCTGACCTCACTGCCGCGACTGATCGAGCGCTTCCCCGATCTCTTCGAACACCGCTGACTCGCACCGCATCCGCACCAGAAGGGCAGGAAACCGCCATGAAGATCCTCGACGCCCGTGTCATCGTCACCTCGCCGGGACGCAATTTCGTCACCCTCAAGCTGATCACCGAATCCGGTCTCTACGGCATCGGCGATGCCACGCTCAACGGTCGCGAGCTGGCGGTCGCGAGCTACCTCGAGGATCACGTCGTGCCGGCGCTGATCGGACGCGACGCCAGCCGCATCGAGGATACCTGGCAGTATCTCTATCGCGGGGCCTACTGGCGGCGCGGCCCGGTCACCATGAGCGCGATCGGCGCCGTCGACATGGCTCTGTGGGATATCAAGGCCAAGGCGGCGGGCATGCCGCTCTATCAGCTGCTCGGCGGCAAGAGCCGCGAACGGGTGATGACCTACGCCCACTGCACCGGCAAGGACATCGACAGTTGCCTGGCGGAGGTCGCACGTCATGTCGAGATGGGCTACAAGGCCGTGCGTGTCCAGGCCGGCGTACCCGGCATCAAGACGATCTACGGCGTCGCCAAGCACGAGGGCGAACGCTACGAGCCGGCGGATGCCGAGCTGCCGGCCGAGCATGTCTGGAGCACCGAGAAATATCTCAACCACGTGCCACAACTTTTCGCCGCGGTACGCGAGCGTTTCGGTCACGATCTGCACCTGCTGCACGACGTTCACCACCGGCTGACGCCGATCGAGGCCGCGCGTCTCGGCAAGGCGGTGGAGCCCTACCACCTCTTCTGGCTCGAGGACTGCGTTCCCGCCGAAAACCAGGAGAGCCTGCGCCTGATTCGCGAACACACCACCACCCCCCTCGCGATCGGCGAGGTGTTCAACTCGATCCACGACTGCCGCGAGATGATCCAGAACCAGTGGATCGACTATATCCGCACGCCGCTGACCCACGGTGGCGGCATCACTCACGTGCGCCGCATCGCCGATCTCGCCTCGCTCTACCACATCCGCACCGGATTCCATGGCCCGACCGACCTGTCGCCGGTCTGCCTCGGCGCCGCGATCCACTTCGATACCTGGGTACCGAACTTCGGCGTGCAGGAGCATATGCCGCACGACGCGCTGACCGACAGCGTCTTCCCGCACGACTATCGCTTCGAGGAAGGCCACTTCCTGGTTGGCGAATCACCGGGACACGGGGTGGATATCGACGAGGAAGCCGCGGCGAAGTATCCGTTCAGGCGCGCCAGCCTCCCGGTCAACCGGCTCGAGGACGGCACGCTGTGGCACTGGTGATGGAACCTCGAGTGAACGGTAACCAGGTACGAGTCAGCGCACGCGACCGCGGTTGCGACTGTTTCAGGAGAACTCTCGATGCAAGCCTTTGAAGTTAGAGCCCCCCACGACTTTCACGTCGCCGAGCAACCGGCGCCAACGGCGGCGCCCGGAGAAGTGCTGGTGGACGTCGCCTTTGCCGGCATCTGCGGGTCGGACATGCACATCATTCACGGCGACAACGCGTTCGTGCGCTTCCCGAGGATCACCGGTCATGAGTTCGCCGGCGTCATCCGCGCCGTCGGTGACGGCGTGGATGGCGGTCGCGTCGGTGAACGGGTCTGCATCGATCCGGTCGTCGCCTGTGGTGCTTGTTACCCTTGCCGCATTGGCCGACCCAACGTCTGCAGTGCCATGCAGGTGGTCGGCGTCCATCGCAGCGGCGGTTTCGCCGAGCAGGTCAATGTGCCGGCTGCCAATGCGTACCAGGTTCCGGATTCGCTCGATCTCGATGCCGCCGCCCTGGTCGAGCCCTACTCCATCGCCGCCAACGTTCTCGCGCGTATGCAGCCGCAGCCCGGCGATCGCCTGCTGGTGATCGGCGCCGGCGTTATCGGCCTCACCGTGCTGCAGATGGCCCGTGCCATCGGCATCGAAGAGATCATCGTGACCGACATCCTCGATGCGCGCCTGGCAACGGCGCGCGAACTCGGCGCTAGCCATGTCATCAACGGCCGTGAAGCGGATCTCGAGTCGGCGGTGATGGCCGCCACCCGCGGCGAAGGTGTGCCACTGATCGCCGATGCCGCCTGTGTGCCGGCGATGCTGCCCGGCATGCTGCGCATGGCTTGCCCGGCCGGACGCCTCGGTCTGCTCGGCTTCAGTCCGACGCCGAGCGACCTGATCCAGCTGGAGGTCATCAAGAAGGAGCTGACGCTGGTCGGCTCGCGACTCAACAACCGCAAATTCCCGGAGGTCATCGCGCACATCGCCGCCGGCCGGCTCGACCCCAAGGCGCTGATCAGTCACCGCGTCGCGCTGGGCGAGATGCCAGACGCCATCGATCTGCTCGACAACCATCCGAAACAGGCGCGCAAGGTATTGGTGCGCGTCGGGGCCTGAGCCCACCCGACCGTGCGCTCCGGTCCGCCAGGCCGGGCACACGACAATAAAGCGACGTCGCCACGCCGGACGCCGACCGACGCGACTTCATCGACAGGAGTTTCACGCCATGTTCTCCACCACGATCCTCAAGCAGTTGCTGGCCGGCGCCGCCATCGGCGCCTCCCTGCTCGGCAGCCAAGCCGCACTGGCCGCCGACTACACGCTCAAGTTCGGTCATCTCGCCAATGAGCAGAACATCTGGAATCAGGCGGCGCTCAAGTTCAAGGAGGAGGTGGAGGCCAACTCCGATGGACGCATCGCCGTTCAGGTCTTCCCCAACGAACAGCTCGGCAGCGAGATGGACGTGATCAACAGCATTCAGTTGGGCACCGCCGACATGACCATCACCGGCGAAAGCCTGCAGAACTGGGCGCCGAAGGCGGCGATGATGGCGGTTCCCTACCTGTTCCGGGACGAGGCGCACCTGCGCCGGACCGTGGAGAGCGATGTCGGTCGCCAGATCGAGCAGCAGATTACCGAGCGTACCGGCCTGGTCCCCCTCGCCTGGTTCGAGCGCGGCCCACGCGAGCTGACATCGAACCGGCCGATCGAGACGCCCGCCGATCTCGACGGGCTGCGTCTGCGCGTGCCCAACGTGCCGCTGTTCGTCGACACGTGGGAAGCGCTCGGCGCCCGTCCGACGCCGATGGCCTTCAGCGAAGTGTTCACCTCGCTGCAGCAGAACACCATCGAGGGGCAGGAGAACCCGCTCAGCCTGATCGAGAGCGCCAGTCTCAACGAAGTGCAGGACTACGTGAACGTCACCGACCACGTACGCAGCTGGATCTACGTGGTCATCGGCAAGCAGAAGCTCGAGTCGATGCCCGACGATCTGCAGCAGGTGGTCCGCGATGCCGCCGACGAGATGCAACGCTACGAGCAGACACTCTTCGTCGAGGATCAGCAGCGCCTGCGCCAATCGCTCGAGGAGAGCGGCATGACCTTCGTCGACGTCGATCAGGCAGCCTTCGCCGAACAGGCCGAACCGGCCGTACTCGAGTCGCTCGACGCAGAGCAGCGCGAGCTTTACCAGGCGATCCAGGACCTCTGATCGCTCTCATCTCGCCTGGCGGGGGGGCAGTCCCCCGCTTCGATTCACGCTGACGTCAGGAGAGCGCCATGTCGGATAGACCCACGGAAACCCCGACGGAACGGCAGGACAACCTCGAGATACTGACGCGCGTACCGCGTCTTGGCGGTCCGCTCGGTCGGCTGGCCGAGGTGCTGGATCGCGTGCTGCTGGTACTCGCGGTCGTTGCGCTGGTCGGGCTGTCGTTGACCGTCCTGCTGCAGGTGGCTTCGCGGCTTTTCCTGCCCATCACGATCTCCTGGACCGAGGAGCTGACGCGCCATCTCTTCATTTACATGGTGGCTCTCGGCGCCGGCGTGGTGCTGCATCGCCACCGCAACGTCAACGTCGAGCTGTTTCATGGCCGGCTCGGCTTTCGCGGTCGCGCCTTCTACCTCATCGTCCTCTCCGCCATCACGTTCGGCTTCACCTCGATGGTGCTGCCGCACGCCTGGCAGTTCGCACAGATCGGCGCCTTCCAGACGTCGCCAACGCTGCGCATACCGATGATCTACGTCTACTACTCGTCGGTACTGCTGTTCGCCACTCTGCTGTTCTACGCCGCGATCTGCCTGCTCGAGGGGATCATCGCCCTGGTTCGAGGCGAGCGTGCGGCAGCACACGCTCCCTGAGGTGACTGCATGGAAATCGCCGTTCTCTTCTCGACGTTCCTGGTGCTGCTGCTGATCGGCCTGCCGATCGCCTTCTGCCTCGGCGTCTCGTCGCTGGTCTATCTACTGCTCAGCGATATTTCGCTGACGATCGTGCCGCAGCGCCTGTTTTCCGGTATCGACGCCTTCGTGCTGCTCTGCATCCCCGGCTTCGTCATGGCCGGCAATCTGATGAACGTCGGCAATATCACCCAGCATATCGTGCGTTTCTCCAACGCCCTGGTGGGACACATTCGCGGCGGGCTGGGGCTGGCCAACGTCGGCGGCTCGATGATCTTTAGCGGTATCTCCGGCACCGCCGTGGCCGACGCCGCCAGTATCGGTTCGGTGATGATTCCGGGCATGTCCAAGGCCGGGTACGACAAGCCCTTCGCGGCCGCCGTGACCGCCGCGTCCTCCACCATCGGTCCGATCATTCCCCCCAGCGTGCCGATGATCATCGTCGGCTCGCTCTCCGGGATTTCGGTCGGCCGCATGTTCCTCGCCGGCGCCCTGCCGGGCCTACTGCTTGGCGTGGCGATGATGATCACGGTCTATGTGCTTGCCGTGCGTCGCGGCTACCCCAAGGAGAAGCGCGCGACGCTGGGTGTCCTGCTGAAGGAGGGACGCAGCGCCTTCTGGGCACTGCTGATGACCTTCATCATCCTCTACGGCATCATCGGCGGCCTGTTCACACCGACCGAGGCTTCTATCGTTGCCAGCCTCTATGCGCTGCTGGTGGGCACTTTCGTCTACAAGGGCATCAACTGGCGCAACCTGGGCGGCATTCTCTCGGACACCGTGATCACCTCCGCCGCGCTGATGCTGCTGGTAGGACTCGCCAATCTGTTCGGCTGGATCCTGACCAGTCAGCAGATCCCGCAGATGATCGCCGATGCCATTCTCGGCTTCAGCGACAATCCGATCGTGGTGATCCTGATTCTCAACCTGATCCTGCTCTGCGTCGGCGCCTTCATGGAAACCATCGCCGCGCTGATCATCCTGTTCCCGGCGCTGCTGGGCGTCGCCACCGGCGTCGGCATGGACCCGATCCATTTCGGCGTCATGGCGGTTCTCAATCTGATGATCGGCCTCACCACGCCGCCCGTCGGGGTCTGCCTGTTCGTGGTCTCGAGCATCGGCAAGCTGCCCATGCTGCGGGTCGCCAGGGCCATCATGCCGTTTCTACTCTGCAACCTAGCCGTACTGCTGCTGGTCGCCTTCGTGCCGGCACTCTCGCTCTGGTTGCCCAATCTGCTGATGGGAGCGTCATGACATGAGCACCGTCGACGTCACGCTCGACCGCCAGCCGAGTCGGCACACGCCGGCACGGATCGGTATCGTGCACCTGGGCCTGGGCGCCTTTCATCGCGCCCACCAGGCGGTCTACCTGCAGCAACACCTGAACCGCTGCGTCATGGCATCCGGCGAAAAAAGCACGGATCCTGCGATGACCGGCAGCGAGACAGAGGTCGCGCTCTCGCCCGACGACTGGGGCATCACCAGCGCCAATATCCGCGCCAATCGCACGCTCGTCGATCAGTTGCAGACCAACGGCATGCGCTATCACGTGGTCGAATACCAGGACAGCACCCACGCCACCCTGCGGGAGATTACCGCGATTCGCGAAGCGCTCTTCGCCGGCCCTGGCGGGGCCGACCGCGAGGCCCTGCTCGCCCGTCTGAGCCATCCGGATGTCCGCATCGTCACGCTGACGGTCACCGAGAAAGGCTACTTCCTCAATCCCGCCAGCGGCGAGCTGCTCACCGATGCCGAGCCGATTGCCCATGACATCGCCGAACCAAGCGCACCGTTCACGGCGCCGGGACTGCTGGTGGCCGCGCTCGCAAGACGGCGGGTCGCCGGTATCGCACCGTTCACCGTGCTCTGCTGCGACAACATGCCGGAAAACGGCAAGCGTACCCGGCAAGCGATCGTCTCGCTGGCCGCTCAACACGACAAGGCCCTGGCCGACTGGATCGCGGAAGCTGTCGCATTTCCTTCCAGCATGGTCGATCGCATCGTGCCGGCGATGACCGAGGACGATCACGAACGACTACGCCGGCTAGGCATAGACGATCCGGCCGCCGTGATCTGCGAGGCCTTTCGGCAGTGGGTGATCGAGGATAACTTCCCGCTCGGGCGGCCGGATTGGGCGGCCGATGGTGTCGAGATGGTCGACGACGTCACACCGTTCGAGACCATGAAACTACGCCTGCTCAACGGCGCGCATTCGCTGCTCGCTTACGCTGGTGCGCTGGCCGGCATCGAAACGGTTGATGCGGCGGTCAGTCGCCCGGCATTCCGTCGGTTGCTCGCCCGCTACTGGCAGGACGAGGCCATTCCGACGCTAACGCTGCCACCGCAGGCGGACGCCGACGCCTATACCGCCAGTCTGCTGGCGAGGTTCGCCAATGACAGCCTCGGCCACCGGCTGATCCAGATCGCGATGGACGGCTCACAGAAGCTGCCCCAGCGCTGGCTCGCCGGGGCCGTCGAGCAACATCGAACGGGGGACGATCTGCGCGCGACCGCCCTGGGTGTGGCCGCCTGGATCCGTTTCACGGCCGGTACCAACCTTGCGGGGCAACCGCTGACAGTCAGCGATCCCATGGCCGACACCTGTGCGGCACTTCACCGCCGCCACACCGGCAATCCGGCCGCATTGGTATCGGCCTTCCTCGCCCTCGACGCAATCTTCCCCGCCGCCCTGCGCGATCACCCCGGCTTCAGCCAGGCCGTCACCGGCAGCCTGCAACAGATCGAGCGCGAGGGAATCGAGCGAACCATCGACGCGCACTTTCATGCCGCAACCCGGGAGTCTTGAACATGGAAGCTACCTGGCGCTGGTTCGGCCCGGCCGATCCCATCACGCTCGACGAGATCCGCCAGGCCGGTGCGACCGGCATCGTTACCGCCTTGCACGAGATTCCCAACGGCGAGGTCTGGCCGGTCGAGGCGATCGTCGAACGCAAGCGACTGATCGAAGCCGCCGGCCTGCGCTGGTCGGTGGTCGAGAGCGTGCCGGTACACGAATCGATCAAGCAGGGGCTGCCGGCGGCGGCGATCCATCTCGACCGCTACCGCCAGACGCTAACCAATCTCGGCGCGTGCGGCATCGACGTGGTCTGCTACAACTTCATGCCCATTCTCGACTGGACGCGCACCGACCTCGCCTGGCCCCTGCCGAGCGGCGGCACCGCACTGCGCTTCGACCAGACCGCATTTGCCGCCTTCGATCTCTTCCTACTGGCGCGGGAGGGGGCCGACAACGACTACGACGACAGCGAGCGAGCGGCCGCGCACGCCTACTTGGCGACGCTCGACGACACCGCTCGAGCCCGCCTCGTCGAGACCATCATCGCCGGTCTGCCCGGTACCGAAGAACACTACACGCTCGAGGATTTTCGCCACGCGCTTGACGCCTATAGCGGGATCGACGCCGAGACGCTCAGAGGCCATCTCCGCCACTTTCTACAAGCGGTCGTACCCACCGCCGCGCGGGCCGGGGTGCGCCTGGCGATTCACCCCGATGACCCGCCGCGCGAACTGTTGGGACTGCCGCGCGTGGTCTCCACCGCCGATGACGCCCAGTTCGTCATCGATAGCGCCCCCGACCCGAGCAACGGCCTGACTTTCTGCACTGGCTCCTACGGCGTGCGTGCCGACAACGATCTGGTGGCGATGGCAGAAAGATTCGCACCGCATATCCATTTCGTGCATCTGCGCGCGACCCGGCGCGAGGCCGATCCGGCAAGCTTCCACGAGGCGGAGCATCTCGACGGCGATGTCGATATGGTGGGAGTCATCGCCGCCCTGATCCGCGAGCAGCGCCGTCGCATGACGAGCGGCGACGGCGATCCGCGCCTGCCAATGCGCCCCGATCACGGTCACCACCTGCTCGACGATCTCCACCGTGACAGCCGCCCGGGCTATCCGCTGATCGGGCGTCTCAAGGGGCTGGCCGAACTGCGCGGTGTCGAGCATGCCGTCGCCCGGCTACTGCCTGAGCGCTGAGCGCCATCGGTCACCCTGCGATCGCCGGGCGCTACGCAATGCCGGATGCGAGTGATAAGGTTGGAGCCTGTCTTCTCCTGCCTTTTTCCTCGGGATTTCCGGCCATGTCGACCTCGTCGCTCTCCCCTTCGCTCTTCGGCAAGCGCGTCCTGCTGGGCATCAGTGCCGGCATCGCCGCCTACAAGAGCGCCCACCTTGCGCGCCTGTTGAAGAAGGCAGGCGCCGAGGTGCGCGTGGTGATGACCGAAGGCGCCCAGGCCTTCATCACTCCACTGACGCTGCAGGCTCTGACCGGCGAGCCGGTGCGCACCTCGCTGCTGGACCCGGAGGCAGAAGCCGGCATGGGTCATATCGAACTGGCGAAGTGGGCGGATATCATCCTGATCGCTCCAGCTACCGCCGACCTGATGGCACGCCTGGCCCATGGCCACGCTGATGATCTACTGACGACGCTCTGTCTCGCCACCGAAGCGCGCTGCCTAATGGCACCGGCGATGAATCAGGCCATGTGGCGCCATCCCGCCACGCTGGCCAATGCGGAACGCCTTGAGACGCTGGACTGGACGCTGCTCGGCCCGGATGCCGGCGACCAGGCTTGCGGCGACATCGGCCCCGGTCGCATGCTCGAACCCGAGACGATCCTCGGCCGGCTGAGTGCATCGCTCGATGCCGGGGTGCCACTTCTCACCGACCGCGACGCGACGGCTCGACAACTGGCCGGCCTGCGCGTTGTGATCACCGCCGGCCCGACACGCGAAGCCCTCGACCCGGTTCGATATCTCTCCAACCACAGCTCCGGCAAGATGGGTTACGCGCTCGCCGCGGCCTGCGTCGCGCGGGGCGCCGAGGTCACGCTGGTCAGCGGCCCGGTAACCCTCGACACGCCGCCGGGAGTGACACGCGTCGACGTGCTCTCGGCCACGGAAATGCTCGCGGCGGTCGAGGCGCAACAGCCCTGCGATCTCTTCATTGGCTGCGCCGCGGTGGCAGACTACCGGGCCGCCGAGATTGCCGAACACAAGCTGAAAAAAGGCGACGGCGACGACGGACTCAGCCTGACCCTGGTACGCAACCCGGATATCGTTGCGACCATCGCCGCCCGCGCCGACCGCCCCTTTACCGTGGGCTTCGCCGCCGAGACCCGCGAGCTGGAGAACCATGCCGGTGACAAGCTCGCACGCAAGCGGCTCGACCTGATCGTCGCCAACGATGTCTCCGATCGCGACATCGGATTCGGCAGCGACGACAATGCGGCTACGCTGCTATGGCAGGAAGATCGCGATATCCGGCGACTGGCACTATCGCGCCAGCCCAAACCGGCACTGGCCGGCGCCATCCTCGATCACATCGCCACGCGCCTGCCCTGATCGGCTCTCGTCGGCTGACCGCTCTCACGCCGAGCGGTGGTAAGCTAGTGGCAACACGCTTTTATCAGGAACGCTTCTTCATCATGTCATTCCCCCCGACATCCGCCACCGCACCCAGCCTCTCGGTCAAGATTCTCGACGAGCGGGTACGCGACTACCCGCTGCCGCATTACGCCACCGAGGGCAGCGCCGGCATGGATCTGCGCGCCCTGCTGAACGAACCGTTGACCCTTGCGCCCGGCGACAGCGAGCTGGTGCGTACCGGCCTGGCCATCCATATCGGTAACCCACAGCTCGCCGGTGTCGTGCTGCCGCGCTCGGGGCTCGGCCATAAGCACGGTATCGTCCTCGGCAACCTGGTCGGCCTGATCGACTCCGACTACCAGGGCGAACTGATGATCTCGGTCTGGAACCGGGGGCAGGAGACGTTCATCCTCGAGCCTGGCGAGCGTCTGGCGCAGTATGTGCTGGTACCGGTCGTCCAGGCGGAGCTGGAGATCGTCGAAGAGTTCGTCGCCACCGAACGCGCCGCGGGTGGCTTCGGCCACTCCGGGCGCCAGTGATTGACCTTCTCGAGAGCGGATCGCCGTGGCCCTTAGCGCAACCATCTATAAAACCCGACTCAACGTCAGCGATCTTGACCGCCACTACTACGGCGCCCACGCGCTGACGATCGCCTGTCATCCCTCGGAGACGCCGACGCGACTGATGGCTCGGCTCATCGCGTTCATCGACAACGCACACGATGATCTTGCCATGACGCGCGGCCTGAGCAATGACGACGAGCCGGATCTGTGGCTGCAGGCAGAAGACGGGCGAACGCGCTTGTGGATCGAGTTGGGCGAACCCTCCCTGAAGCGCATCAAGCAGGGGCTCTCGCGGGCGGAGCGCGTACGGATCTATCCCTATTCCCCGCGCAGCGCCGAGCAATGGTGGAAAAAACTGGGTGCCGATGTCAGCGCCCTGTCCCGCGTCGAGGTCTGGAACCTGCCCGCGGAGCCTCTCGCCGCCTTGACCGAACGGGTCAGTCGCAATCTGGCGCTCGACGCCACCTTGATGGAAGGCGAGTGGCTGATAACCGATGGGACGGCGTCCGTCTCCCTGGCACTCGAACCGTGGCACCAAAGTGACACGTCGGCGCAACAACGATGAGGGAGCGACAACAACACGATGACGAATGAACCGCCCGTCAACCCGATACCCGACTCGATCTTCCGTGCCTATGACATTCGAGGCATCGTCGGCCAGACGCTCACCGAGGCCGGAGTCGAATGGATCGGGCGAGCGATCGGCAGCGAGGCACTCGCCCGTGGAGAGCAGTCGGTGATCGTGGCCCGCGATGGCCGCCACTCCGGCCCTGCCTTGCAGGCCGCCCTGATTCGCGGTCTGCGCGGGGCCGGATGCCACGTCATCGACATCGGTCGCGTGCCGACGCCAGTACTCTACTTCGCGACCGCCACCCTGCCAGAGAGCGCCAGCGGCGTGATGGTCACCGGCAGTCACAATCCACCGGACTACAATGGCCTGAAGGTGGTGCTCAACGGCGCAGCCCTCTACGGCGAAGCCATTGCCGCCCTGCGAACACGCATCCGGCAGCAGGATTTGAGCGACGGCAACGGCACGCTCGAGCAGCGTGATATCCGCCAGGCCTATCTCGAGCGTATCCTCGGGGGTATCGTCGTCGAGCGCCCACTCAAGGCGGTCGTCGACTGCGGCAACGGCGTCGCCGGCGAACTGGGGCCGCGCCTGATCGAGGCGCTGGGCGTCGACACCATCCCGCTCTTTGCGGAGATCGATGGCGACTTCCCTAACCATCATCCCGATCCCGGCAAGCCGGAAAACCTGCAAGATCTGATCGCCCGTGTGCACGAGACTCAGGCGGATATCGGCCTGGCATTCGACGGCGACGGCGACCGCCTCGGCGTAGTCACGCCACGCGGCGAGATTCTCTATCCCGACCGCCTGATGATGGCCTTCGCGCTCGATCTACTCGAGCGGCAACCCGGCGCCCGGGTGATCTTCGACGTCAAATGCTCAAGCAACCTGGCCAACCTGATCGAGCAGGCCGGTGGCGAGCCGGAAATGTGGCTTACCGGCCATTCATTGATCAAGGCGCGCATGAGGCAGACCGGCGCTCTGCTCGGCGGCGAGATGAGCGGTCATATCTTCTTCCAGGAGCGCTGGTACGGCTTTGACGATGGCCTCTATGCCGCGGCGCGGCTGCTGGAGATCCTCGCTCGTCAGCCGGAAGACACCGATACCTTCTTCGCACGTTTTCCTCAGGACGAGAGTACGCCAGAGCTTCACGTCGAAGTCACCGACGACACCAAGTTCGCTCTCGTCGCCCGGGTGACCGAGCACGGCGACTTCGGCAAGGACGGCATCAAGACGGCTCTGGATGGTATCCGTGTCGACTATCCCGATGGCTGGGGCCTGTGTCGCGCCTCCAATACCACGCCTGTACTGGTCCTGCGCTTCGAAGGCCGGGATCGCGACGCACTGACGCGCGTGCAGGACCGTTTCCGCGAGGCGCTGTTAGCGGTCGAGCCGGGTCTTGAGCTGCCATTTTGAGGCACACCCCTTTCCGACCGATATGCCAACGGTAGCGCGCCAATGGCGCATCGAATCACCAAGAGAGACATGTTCATGAGTGCGAATTCACGCGACCCGAGTCACGTGGTCGAGATTCTTTCCGAGGCATTGCCCTACATTCAGCGCTACTCGGGCAAGACCGTCGTGGTCAAGTACGGCGGCAACGCCATGACCGAAGACACCCTGATCGACTCCTTCGCTCGCGACATGGTGCTGATGAAGGAAGTCGGCATCAACCCGGTCGTCGTGCACGGCGGCGGCCCGCAGATCGGTCAGCTCCTGGCGCGGCTGAACATCGAGTCGCGTTTCGTCAACGGCATGCGCGTCACCGATGCCGAAACGATGGATGTGGTCGAGATGGTCCTGGGCGGGCTGGTCAACAAGAGCATCGTCAACCAGATCAACCAGTGCGGTGGCAAGGCGATCGGCCTGACCGGCAAGGACAACGCCCAGATCCTTGCCCGCCAGTTGAAAGTGCACCAGCACGCGCCGGAAATGACCGAACCGGAGATTATCGATATTGGCCACGTGGGCGAGGTGGAGCATGTCTCCACCGATCTGATCGAAATGCTCGCCGCCAAGGACTTCATCCCGGTCATCGCGCCGATCGGTGTCGACCGTGAAGGCCACAGCTACAACATCAACGCCGATCTGGTGGCCGGCAAGGTCGCCGAGGCACTGCAGGCCGAGAAATTGATGCTGCTGACCAACGTCGCCGGCCTGCAGGATGCCGAGGGCAACGTGATGACTGGGCTTTCAACCGAACAGGTCGACGCCCTGATCGCCGACGGCACCATCTATGGTGGCATGCTGCCGAAGATCCGCTGCGCGCTGGATGCCGTCAAGGGCGGCGTCGGCAGCGCCGTCATCGTCGATGGCCGCGTGGTGCACTCGACGCTGCTGGAAATCTTCACCGATGCCGGTGTCGGCACCCAGATCATCGACAACCGCGACGATTCGTAAGGCGGCATCCGATCCATCGCGGGCCGGGAAGGCCCGCCCCGGCACTCAGGGGCCGGGTCGCTCCAGGATGGAGCAGAACCTAAGCGGTAGATAACAACGTCATGACGCAGGCAACTTCCCCACTCTCCCGCCGCGACCAGATCCTCCAGGCATTGGCTCTGATGCTGGAAGAGGACAGCGGCAAGCGAATCACGACCGCCGCCCTCGCTCGTCAGGTCGGGGTCAGTGAAGCGGCGCTGTATCGCCACTTCCCGAGCAAAGCACGCATGTTCGAGGGGCTGATCGAGTTCATCGAGGCCAGCCTGTTCGAGCGTATTCGGCGCATTCTCGACGATACGCCGACCGCACTCGATCGCTGCGAACGCATCCTGCAGCTCGTCCTGGTCTTTGCCGAAAAGAATCCGGGGCTCAGCCGCCTGATGGATGGTGACGTGTTGACGGGTGAAACCGCTCGACTGCGCACCCGCATGTCGCAACTATTCGAGCGCCTGGAGACCCAGTTCAAGCAGATCTTGCGCGAGGCGGAGCTACGCGAGGGGCTGAAAGCCCAGTTGCCCACCTCGGCCGCGGCCAACCTGCTCTCGGCCTTTGTCGAAGGAAGAGTCAGTCAATACGTGCGCAGTGATTTTCGCCACCGGCCGACCACCCACTGGGAAGATCAGTGGCGACTGCTGGGCAGCGGCTTGCTGGCGCAGGCGCCGCAGACTTCATCGGTCTGAGTTACAACGCCTCGGCGTACCGCCGGACGGCCAGTCAGACCTGAGTGAGTACATCGAGACGAGCGCCCACGAAAAAGCCCGGCCAGTGGCCGGGCTTTTTCATTCGCTGCCTCTGCACTATCGATTCGCCGCCGGTCCGCTGTGACTCCGGTCCCCATCAATCGACGTCTTGAGCGCTGTCGGATCAGGCCGCGAGAGAGTCGCCCAGACGTTGGCGAATCTTCTTCATGGCATTCTTCTCGAGCTGGCGAATACGCTCCGCCGAAACGCCGTAGACATCGGCCAGCTCGTGCAGCGTGGACTTCTGCTCGGCGAGCCAGCGCCGCTGCAGGATGTCTCGCGACCGCTCGTCCAGCTCACCCAGCGCCTCGCGCAACCGACGCGTATAGTCAGCTTCCCAGTCATCCGCCTCGAGCTGCGCGGCCGGGTCGAAGCTGCGATCTTCCAGATACTGCGCCGGCGCCTGATACCCCTGGTCTTCGTCTTCAGCCGGATTGGCATCGAAGCCGGCATCATACGCCGACAGGCGCCCTTCCATTTCACGTACCACCGTCGGCTTGACGTCCAGATCCTTGGCGATCGCATCGACTTCGTCGTTGTTCAACCAGGCAAGACGCTTCTTGGCGCTGCGCAGGTTGAAGAACAGCTTGCGCTGGGCCTTGGTGGTCGCGATCTTGACGATGCGCCAGTTGCGCAACACGTATTCGTGAATCTCGGCCTTGATCCAGTGGACGGCAAACGACACCAGTCGCACGCCCTGGTAAGGGTCGAAGCGCTTGACGGCCTTCATCAGGCCGACGTTGCCTTCCTGGATCAGGTCGGCCTGCGGCAGGCCGTAACCGGAGTAGCTGCGTGCAATGTGCACCACGAAGCGAAGATGCGACATGATCAACCGGCGGGCGGATTCGAGGTCATCTTCTTCGTGCAAACGCACGGCCAAGTCGCGCTCTTCATCCGCGGTCAGTACCGGAATGCCATTCACGGCCTGAATGTAGCCGTTGAGATCGTTCCCCGGGGAAAGGTTCCCGATGGGTTGAAGACTCGTGCTCATATGCAATGTCTCCGTACTAGGCGACGTGTCTGACCGCGGAGAGCCAGCGCTCGATCCGCTGCCGCGACACGTCGCAGCAGGTTGTTCTGCCTGTCTACGAGGTTGCCTTTATGACCCTCAGTCTAGACAAAAGTTCAATGCCGGCCAGCGTCTTCCGGCCGGATTCGCGGCGCGATCGCCGCCACCGTTCGAGCTTCGCCTGCTTCCACCATGACAGGAAACCGACCTTTGACGAGCCCGACGCAGGCTAGCGCGGCTTGATGTCGGCAAGATGACGACCGACGGCGAGCCACGCGCCAAGCCAGCCCAACATGGTACTAAAAAACAGCAGAAATGCCGAATTCGTCAAGCTCATCGACGGCAACGCGAACTGGGCACCGTAACTTTGTGCCAGGGCGGCCACCGGAGACGCCAGCCAGTTGCCGCCGAGCCCCAGAATGAGCAGTGCCAGCAGGCCGCCGCCGAGCCCGTACCAGGCGCCGCTATAGAGAAACGGCCGTCGCACGAAAGCATGCGTCGCGCCGATAAGCGTCACCACCTCGATCTCCTGACGACGGCTCTCGACCGCCAGCCGCACGGTATTACCGACGACCAGCAGGACGCCGAGGCCAAACAACACGCCGAGCCCCAGCGCGACCCGCCGGCCCAGCGCCGCCAGCTGCTGCAACCGATCGAGCCATGCCAGATCGAGACGCACCTCGCCGACCCCCTCGACCGCCTGAAGTTGGCCACCCAGCGCCTGTACGGCGTCGGGATCGGTCCGTTCAGGCGTCACCACCACGCTCGCCGGCAGTGGATTGCTGCCGAGCTGCGACAGCGCATCTTCCAGCCCCAGCGCCTGCTGGAACGTCGACAATCCTTCAGCTGCCGTAATCAGGCGGGTGCCGCCGACGCCCGGTTGCTGACCGACCTCGGTGGCTACCGCCATGGCCCGGGTCTCGTCGACATCCGCGGCGAGATACAACGTCAGCGTGGCGCTGTCGTCGAGTTCGGCATCGAGCAGGCGAGCGCTATCCAGCGTCAGCCACAGCCCCGCCGGCAGAATCAGCGCAATGGCGATCGCCAGCATGGTCAGCAGCGTCGCGACCGGATGGCGTACCAGCCGGCCGGCGCTGTCCGTCATCATCGCCCGATGGTGTCGAAGCCAAGCTCGGCCACCGCCACCCGCCCGACGCTGCGGACGCTGCGTGCTACGCCGCGACGCCCCCGTCGCCTGACGCTCACTCATGCCGCCCCCTCGTCGTTGATCAGTCGCCCCTCGCGCAGTTTGAGCACGCGATGACGCAAGCGAGCGATCAACGCCAGATCGTGACTGGCGATCATCACCGTGGTGCCGATTCGGTTGAAGTCCTCGAACAGACGCATGATATCGGTGGAGAGCTGCGGGTCGAGGTTACCGGTTGGCTCGTCCGCGAGCAGCAGCGCCGGCTTGTTGACCACCGCCCGTGCGATGCCGATCCGCTGCTGCTCGCCGGTGGAAAGCTCGATCGGCAACGCGCGCTCGCGATGCAGCAGCCCGACCTTGTCCAGCGCTGCCCGCACCCGGCGCGCTGCGTCCACCGGCTCGACCCCTTGGATGGTCAGCGGCAGGGCCACGTTGGCGAAGACGTCGCGATCGAAGAGTAGCTGGTGATCCTGGAAGACGACGCCGATCTGCCGGCGATAGAAGGGAATCTGGCTGATGTGCAGCCGATCGATATCGTGACCGGCCACCATGACGCGACCGCGCGAGGGCCGTTCGAGCCGCATGATCAAACGCAGCAGTGAGCTCTTGCCCGCACCGGAGTGACCGGTGAGAAACACCATCTCCCCCCGCCCGATGCGGAAGTGGATATCGGCAAGCGCCTCGAAGCGCCCGCCGTAACGCTTACCCACGTGCTCGAACGCAATCATGAATCGGCGTCACCGTCCCGGTCGAAGAGCGCCTTGACGAAGGTATTCGCGTCGAACGGGCGCAGGTCCTCGAGCGACTCGCCGACCCCGATAAAGCGGATCGGCATGCCCATTTTCTGCGCCAGCGCAAAGATGATGCCACCCTTGGCGGTACCATCGAGCTTGGTCAACGTAATCCCGGTGACCGGGATCGCCTCGTTGAAGGTACTTGCCTGAGACAGGGCGTTCTGGCCGGTGCCAGCATCAAGCACCAGCATGACCTCGTGAGGCGCCGCTGCGTCGAGCTTGGACATCACCCGCTGCACCTTCTTGAGCTCTTCCATCAGGTGGCTCTTGTTGTGCAGGCGGCCGGCGGTGTCGGCGATCAGCACATCGACGCCGCGCGCCCGCGCCGCTGCCAGCGCGTCATAGATCACAGAAGCGCTGTCGGCCCCGGTGTGCTGAGCGATCACCGGTACGTGATTGCGCTCGCCCCAGACCTTGAGCTGCTCCACCGCGGCCGCCCGGAAGGTATCACCGGCAGCGAGCATCACGCTGCGTCCTTCGTTCTGAAAGCGTTGGGTCAACTTGCCGATCGTGGTCGTCTTGCCGACGCCATTGACCCCGACCATCAGGATCACGAACGGCCCTTCCCCCTTGGGCGGCAGCACGAGCGGCTGCGTCGCCGGCTCGAGCAGCGCAGCCAGCTCCTCCTGCAGCGCCCGATAGAGCGCCTCGGCATCGGCCAGCTCCTTGCGCGAAACCCGCTCGGTCAGCCGCTCGATGATCTCGCTGGTCGCCTCGATGCCGACATCCGCCATCAGCAGCTGCGTCTCGAGATCCTCAATCAGGTCGTCATCGATCTGCTTCTTGCCCAATAGCAGGTCGGCAATACCGTCGGTCAGATTCGAACGGGTACGGCTGAGACCGGCTCGCACGCGCGCCAGCCAGCCTCCCTTGGGCTTCTCTCGCGGTGCTGGCGCCGGCGTGACATCGGTCGCCAGCTCCGCTTCTCGCGTGCCCTCGGCCGGCGTCTCCTCGACGGCGGATTGAGACGCCTCGGCCGGTAGCGGCTCGCTCAGGGCCTCGCGGGCGGCCTCCTCTTCCACCGCCGCCGGGTCGTAGTGGACCACCGCCTCGGGGGCCGGCTCGGCAACGCTGACCGGACTCGCGTCGCCCGCCTCATCGGCCGCGTCTTCGGGGGCCGAAGAAGGGGCTGCAGGCCGTTGAGATTCAGACTCGGCGGCCGTCTCTTCTTCGGCATGGGGCTCGCCATCCGGTGGGGGCGCGACAGCGGCGGTTTCGATCTCCGCGGCTTCACTGGCGGCCGCTTTTTCCCGCACCGTCTCCTGTGGTTCGCCCTCAGCGGCGTGCTGCGGCTGAGCAGCGGATGCCGTCGCGGCACTCTCGGAAGTGTTAGCGGCGACCGGCTCGCTCTCCAGCGTCTCCTCGGATGACGCGGATTCCGAAGCGGCACGGTTCTCATCGGCTTCCGCTTCACGGCGGCGCGCCGCTTCCTGCTCCTGCTGCTGTTTCTTGCGACTCTTGAATAGTCCGAACATGGATGGCTTCACTGCTGACAGCGACATCGTCGACACCGCAAGGGCAACCGTCGATGTGGCTTCGGAAAAAGTTCGATATCGAACGCTCATCGTATCACCGCGAGGATGACGGGGGTACAACCGCTCGTCACGCCATCGCGCTTGTCATACAATCCCGCGTCATGAATCGACGACGTTCCCGCGCCTCCGAACGCGCCCGCCGCACACCGGGCGGACCTCCCAGTCAGGACCGCAACACCCCGCACCGGGGTAAAGGCCAGCTGCGCCTGATCGGCGGCCGTTTTCGTCGCCGCCAGTTGCCGATACCGGACAGTCCGGGACTGCGCCCGACGCCGGACCGAGTACGCGAGACGCTGTTCAACTGGCTCGCTTTCGAGCTGCCCGGTCGTCGCGTGCTCGATCTCTTCGCCGGCACCGGCGCACTGGGGCTTGAAGCCCTCTCCCGCGGCGCGGGTCAGGTCACCTTCGTGGAATCCATGCCGGCCGTGGCGGAAGCGCTGGCGACCAATCTGAAGACACTCGATGCCGAGGGTGAGATCCAGACCGCCACCAGCGCCGACTTTCTGGCGCGCCCCCCGTCGCCGTTCGATATCGTCTTTCTCGACCCGCCCTTCCGCCAAGGGTTGGCCGAGGCGACCTGCGAATGCCTGGAGCAACGCGGCTGGCTGGCCCCGGATGCGATGATCTATGTCGAGACCGAGCACACGCTCGACTGGCAGCCGCCGGCGGGGTGGCATCTGCATCGCGAGGTTCGCGCCGGAGACAGCCATGGACGACTCTTTCGCCGCCACGGCGACAGCGGCTGACGTCGCCGATTCGAGACGCTTGTCGGCGACGAACTCGCCACGTACGCTGGCGCCAGCCGGACTCCCCGGCGGCCAGCCCGGGAACCCCCATGAACGTTTCAGGAGATAGCGATGAACGGTGAACTCTTCGCCCAGCTCGAGCAGAAGATTCAGAACGCGGTCGACAGCATCGAGATGCTGAAAATGGAAAACGAAGAGCTCAAGGCGGAGAACGCCCGTCTCCAGCAGGAGCGCCAAGAGTGGGAACAGCGTCTCGGCGGTCTGCTCGACAAGCTGCAGTCGCTGGACGAGAGCAGCAACGGCGAGACCGCCTGATCACGGCGCGCCGTCAGGGCGGCGCCCCCGTCGCCGCCCGCCTTCTGTTCCCCGCTTGCCCCTGGGTTTTCGGATACCAGACGATCGCCTAATGACTGAAAGAGTTGTTCAGGTATCGAGGCTATCGTTCAGATATTCGTTCAGACATCGCGACATGAGTATCGCGTCCTCGCTCCCCCCATCCGCACGTCGGTAATAGCCACGACGCTGGCCGTCGAACGTGAAACCCTGGCGCTCGTAGAGACGCCGCGCCGCGGTATTGGACTCGCGCAGTTCCAGCAGCAGCCGCTCAGCTCCCCGCCTTTCGGCCTGATCCAACACCCAGGCCAGCAGGCGAGCCGCCACGCCACGCCGGCGGACCGAGGGCAGCACGCAGATCGACTGCAGCTCGGCATCGAACGGCAGGTGCGCGACGATGGCCACCGCACACAGCGCCTTATCCGTCTCCCATAGCGCCCAGACGTCATAGTCGGCGTCGGCCAGCGCAGCACGCAGCAGCGGCACAGACCAGGCGTCGTCATTCGCCGCCTGCTCGAAGGCGAGCAGCGCCGGGAGGTGTTCGGGGCCGAGCCGGACAGGCAGAGGGGATGAGATCATGGTATCGAGCAACCGGACCCTGGCTCAGGCCGGAGCAAGATCGCGCCAGGCCGCCGACGCCGACTGCAGGCGCTGCCAGGCAGCTCGCTTGGCAGCCGCCGAGAGGCGCAGGTCCGCGGGGTGAGGCCAGCGGAAGGTGGCAAAATCCAGCTCTGCTACCGATTCCGACGACCCATAGTCACGCTCGAGCAGTGCCTGCCAGGCAGCATCGCCCTCGACGACAATCGCCCCGTCGATCGACAGACCGTTGCGCTGGGCCTGTCCGGCGCAGAAGACCTGAATCCCTTCTCGCGCTTCGCCCGCCGGATCGGCCACCCGGGTGGCCATGAGCGGCCAGTCGAGCGTCGCTACCGCTCGCCAGCGCGGCGGCAAGCCGGCGGCCTGCAGCAGCTGGCAGAGCAGCGCTTCGTCCTGGGGCGATAGCGCCCGTTCGCCCGGGAGCATCAGCCACCAGCGTTCACCGATCACGCCCAGCGACAGCGAGAAGCGCAACGGATCGGCAAGCACTTCCGGCTCGCGCGCTTCGACGATCTCGCTGTCGTCAGCCGCAGCGGTTGCCGGACTGGTCTCCGGCGTCTGGTCGCCGAGCAGCGCGCGAACCCGCGAGGTCGCCGGCACCGACTCGCTGCCGGTCGGCCCCTTCGTCTCGGTCGGCGACGGATCGGCGGACGCTACCGCTTCGGCCGGCGGTGCCGCCGGCGCACGCTGTGCGTCTTCGAGCAGCGCATGCAGCCGCTCACCGGGAGCCGCCTGCGCCGGCCGGCCAGCCGGCTGCCATTCGCCCTGCTCGGTCGCGCGGGCGTTGACGAAACGGTAGCGCGAGGTCCAGGCAGCGATGCCCATGGCCTCGAGATACTGCAGACGCTGCGGATCCGGCGTCACGGGTGGCCTCCTCCCCGGCAGTGGGGCGAGTCGGGCCGGTTCGCCCCGCGTGCCGCCCACTGCTGCGGGGTATAGAGATGCAGCGCCAGCGCGTGCACCGGCCCGGCCAGCTCGTCGGCCAGCGTCGAATAGATCATCTGGTGGCGCTTGACCGGCATTAGCCCGGTGAAGCGCTCGGAGACCAGCGTGACCTTGAAATGGGTTTCGGAATCGGGCGGCACATGATGCATGTGGCTCTCGTTCTCGACCGTCATATGGACGGGGCTCAGCGCCGCGAGCTTTTCTTCGATTCGTGCCTGAACACTCATGTCAGCTCCTCCTGTGCCTGGAAATCCAGTGTAACGTCCCGCCGCGGTGTGCGGCGATGCCGCGAGCGTCACGCCAAGCGACGGGTACGCGCCCTCTCCTGCCATCCCTCGCCGGCACGACTGGCATATCGGCTAGCGTCAGCGCGGGTGTCGCCGGGTCGCCATTGGCACGCGATAGAGGCTCAGTGCCAGCGCCACCATAACCGAGACACAGCCCAGCCACAGCGATAGCGTCAGCGAGCCGAAGGAGAGCCCCAGCACCAAGCCGACAGAGGCCGTCCCCAACGACTGCCCAAAAGTTCGCACCGAGGCCAGCACGCCGGAGGCGTTGGCGCTCAACTCGACCGGCACGCTGCCGATCATTTCGCGATTGTTGGGGGCCTGAAACAGGCCATAGCCGATGCCGCAGAGCGCCGTACGCCAGATCACGTCCAGATAGCTCGATGCCGCACCGAGACCGCTCAATGCCAGCATACCGAGCAGGAAAAGCGCCAGCCCGATGGAGCTGATCAAGGCGGGGTTGCGCTTGTCCGCCAGCCGTCCGGCCAGCGGTCCGATAATCATGATCACCAGCGGCCAGGGCGTGAACAGCACGGCCGACATGATCGGCGAGACGCCCATGACGGTCTGATAGAGAAACGGCAGCCCCACGAAAGCGATGCCCTGGGCCAGAAACGCGAAGGTCGAGGTCGCCGCGGCGAACGAGAAGCGTGGCTCCGTGAACAAGGCCAGCGGCACCAGCGGCTGCGAGACGTGACGCTGGCGATAGATGAAGCCCGCCAGACAGGCCATCGCCAGAGCCAGCGTGGCAATCGCCGTTGCACCGCCTTCGCCGTGCCCGAACTGGTCGAGTGCGAATACGCTACCGCTCAGCATGACAATGGAGAGCAGGGCGCCCCATATATCGAGACGCACCGCCTGCGGCGCTTCACGCGGCAAGGAGCGGATGCCGAGCACCAGCGCGACCACTCCGATCGGCACGTTGATCGCGAACAGCCACGGCCAGCTGCCAACGTGCAGGATCAGTCCGCCGAGCGAGGGCCCGGCGGCGATTCCGAAAGCCACGGTGAGCGCACTCAGGCCGATCGCCGACCCCAGCAGGCGCGTGGGAAAGATGATGCGATAGAGCGACGGGCCGATGCTCAGCATCGCCGCGGCACCGATGGCCTGCAGCCCACGGGTGACCAACAGGAACTCGAACGAGCGCGCCAGAGCACAGCCCAGCGAGGCAAGGGTAAAGATCGCCAGCCCGCCGATATAGAGCCGATGCCGGCCGATCCGACGGCTAAGTGCGGCAAACGTCAGCAGCAGTGCCGCCGTGACCAGCTGGTAGACGTTAGCAATCCAGATCGACTCCGACCCGCTGATCGCCAGCTGCTCCGCCAGCGTCGGCAGCGCGATATTGACGATGCCGTTATCGAGCACCGCCATCTGCGTCCCGGTGATCATCGCCAGCATTGCCAGCTTGCGCTCGCGCCCGGGAAGGCCGTCGTCTCCCTCGCGTTCCTCGAAAAGCCGTCTCAGCACGAGCTGCGCCACCTACCCGCCGGGCACGCCGACGCCGTCATTCCTCGAAGATCAGCCCACACACTCACTCTTCGTCGGTCTCCATCAGCAGCGCGTCGTCGACCTCCGACACCTCGATCGCCGCCTCGTCATCGAGATCGACAGCCAGGTAGCTGTGTTCGACGACGAGAAAGGCATTGAACAATGCCCAATCCAGCGTTTCCGGCCACTGCCGCTCATCTTCTTCCCAGGCACGCAGCTCGCTATCGAGGATATCCACGTAGCGCTCCGCCACGTAGGCGTTGAGCGCCTCCGGCGTGTCCATCTCGGGAATCAGGTAGACGGTGTTCTCGCCGCGGATATCATCGAGCGTGAGATCGTCGTCGCCAACGGTGGGCTCCAGTGAGTTGACCCAGTCGACGAATGCCTGAGTGGGCTTCACGCTGAGTGCGGAACGGTTGAGCAGCTTCATGGTGTCACCCCTGTGATGAGAACCGGCATAGTCCGGTAGATAGCAGAACGCCGACATTATGGGCGCTCGTCGCGCTCGTGACCAATGGCGTTTCTTGGAGGCGGGCCGCAATGTCGCCAGCCCCGCACGCGACCCCGGGTGGTTTCGCGCTGGCCAGGCGCCAGGGCAGCCTGGCAGCCGCCTCACGGCAAGGCGCCCAGGCCGTCAATCGGCGACGAGGCGCGCCAGGCACCGCGCCACGCCGCAGCTGGGCGGCACGAGTATCGTCTTCGCGTTATTCCGGACGCATCGCCGGGAAGAGCAACACATCGCGAATCGACGGACTGTCGGTCAGCAGCATCACCAGGCGGTCGATGCCGATGCCTTCCCCCGCGGTCGGCGGCATGCCGTACTCCAGCGCGCGCACGTAGTCGGCGTCGTAGTACATCGCTTCAAGATCGCCGGCATCCTTCTCGGCAACCTGGGCGGCGAAGCGTTCGGCCTGATCTTCGGCGTCGTTGAGCTCGGAGAAGCCGTTGGCCAGTTCGCGCCCGCCAACAAAGAATTCGAAGCGGTCGGTCACGTGCGGATTGGTATCGTTGCGCCGCGCCAGCGGACTGACCTCGGCCGGGTACTCGGTGATGAAGGTCGGCTGGTCGAGCCGGTGTTCGGCGACTTCCTCGAAGATCTCCGTCTGCAGCTTGCCCAGCCCCCAACTCGGCTTGATGGCGATACCCAGACGCTCGCAGACTGCCGCAGCCCCCTCCACGGTATCGATATCGCCCTCGCCGATGCCATCACCATACTCGAGGATCGACTGGCGCAGCGTCAGCCGCTGGAACGGCTGCCCCAGGTCGTACTCGGTGCCCTGGTAAGTGATAGTGGTGGTGCCCAGCACGCTTTGGGCCGCCTCACGAATCATCGCTTCGGTCAGATCGAGCAGATCCTGGTAGTCAGCGTAGGCCCAGTAGAACTCGAGCATGGTGAATTCGGGGTTGTGTCGGGTCGACAGCCCCTCGTTGCGGAAATTGCGGTTGATCTCGAACACGCGCTCGAAGCCGCCGACGACCAGGCGCTTGAGGTAGAGCTCCGGCGCGATGCGCAGATACATGTCGATATCCAGCGCATTGTGATGCGTCGTGAACGGACGCGCCGTGGCACCGCCGGGGATCGGCTGCAACATCGGTGTTTCGACTTCCATGAAGCCGCGCTCGACCATGAAACGGCGGATGGCCGCGATCACGCCGGAACGGACTTCGAACACACGCCGCGACTGCGGATTCATGATCAGATCGACGTAGCGCTGGCGATAGCGCGCTTCGAGGTCGGTCAGGCCGTGGAACTTGTCGGGCAGCGGACGCAGGCTCTTGGTCAGCAGCTTCGCCTCGACGATCATCACGTAGAGGTCGCCCTTGCCGGACTTGTGAACCGGCCCTGTGCCGGCGACGATGTCACCGATATCCCAGCTCTGGATATCCTCGAGCAGCTCGGCCGGTAGCCCTTTTTTGTCGACGTAGAACTGGATCTGGCCGGAGGCGTCCTGAATCACCACGAATGGGCCGCGCTTGCGCATGACGCGCCCGGCAACCGACGCCTGGCGATCCAGCGCCTCCAGCTCCGGCTTCTCCTTGTCACCCAGTTCGGCCTGCAGGTCCGCTGCCAAGCTGTCGCGACGAAAATCGTTGGGGAAGGCGCTACCGCCCTGCTCCGCCGCCTGCTCGCGTCGTGCCGCCAGCTTGGCACGCCGCTCCGCGATCAGCCGGTTTTCTTCCTGCGCGTCGGTTTGTGCCTCGGAGGGGGTTTGCGGATTGTCCTGATTCGCCATGTCATCGCCTGTCGAAAAGAAAGTTAAGCCGCGAGCCGCGAGCCGCGAGCCGGTAGCGGGTTTGAATGTCCGCCCGACCCGCCAGCACTGCGCGTGGTTCGAGCGATGACGAGGGTAGGCGCACCGACGCGAATCCGCGGAGTGGACGTGGTTGTCCATGAGCAGGATGAGCTTCGGCGCAACACCGCCTCGTCGAGCGCAGACACGCGCGTCAGAGGCCTTGCTTGAGGCTCGCCTCGATAAACTGATCCAGATCGCCATCGAGCACCTTGTCGCAGTTGCTCGACTGCACCCCGGTGCGCAGATCCTTGATGCGCTGATCGTCGAGCACGTAGGAGCGGATCTGGCTGCCCCAGCCGATATCGGCCTTGGAGTCCTCGGCGGCCTGCTTCGCCTCGTTGCGCTTCTGCATCTCATGTTCCCACAGCTTCGCCCGCAGCTGTTTCATGGCGAAGTCGCGGTTGGCGTGCTGGCTGCGCTGGCTCTGACACGCCACCACGATACCGGTCGGCTCGTGGGTAATACGCACGGCGGAGTCGGTGGTGTTGACGTGCTGACCGCCGGCGCCGGAAGAGCGATAGGTGTCGGTGCGCAGATCGGCCGGGTTGATCTCGACCTCGAAGTTGTCGTCCACCTCCGGCGAAAGAAAGACGGAGGCAAACGACGTGTGGCGACGGCCGCCGGAGTCGAACGGGCTCTTGCGCACCAGGCGATGCACGCCCGTCTCGGTGCGCAGCCAGCCGAAGGCGTACTCGCCCTGAATATGCACGGTCGCCGACTTGATACCCGCCACCTCGCCGGCGGAGACCTCGGTCAGTTCCGCCTTGAAGCCGTGGTGCTCGGCCCAGCGCAAGTACATGCGCAGCAGCATGTTAGCCCAGTCCTGCGCCTCGGTGCCGCCGGAGCCGGCCTGGATATCGAGATAGGCGTTATTCTCGTCCATCTCGCCGGAGAACATGCGCCGGAACTCCAGCTTGTCGAGCTGGGTTTCGAGATATCCGAGTTCTTTCTTGACCTCTTCGACGGTCTCCTCGTCTTCCTCCATCACCGCCAGCTCCAGCAGCTCGCGATTGTCGGCGAGGCCCGCATCGAGCGTATCGATGGTTTCGACCACGGCAGCCAGCGACGCCCGCTCCTTGCCCAGCTTCTGGGCATAGTCGGGGTCGTTCCAGACGTCCGGGTTTTCCAGTTCGCGGGAGACTTCTTCTAGCCGATCCTGCTTCTCGGCATAGTCAAAGATACCCCCTCAGGACGTCTGTCCGTTCGGACAGGTCCTTGATGAGGTTGTTGATCGGGTTGATCTCTTGCATGGGGCTCCTGCCAACATCGCCAGGGGCGAGCCGGTACGCACCGCCGGGGGCGCAGGCCGACTCGCCGAAAAAAGGACGCCTATTGTAGCCAAAGGCCGGCATAGCGTCATCCCGCCCGGTAGCGGCCAGGCGGCGCTGTGCGGCGGCGCGCAATGCGCTAAGGTGGGAAAATCACCGCTCGGCGCCGAGATTGACTGTCGCCGAGATTGACTGCCGCCGAGATCATGGCGAGACCACAAGAACCTGGCGCGACAGAAAGCGCCGATTGATACCCAAACCCATCCAGCCGCGAGGGAACGCACCGTGAAGCCAGCCACCCGTCTTGCCACCGCCATCGGCGCCGCCGCCAGCCTGACCGTCCTGCCGCTGCAGGCCGCCACCCTGCAAATGGGAATCTCCGGCGACCCCGCCTCGCTGAGCCCGGCCCGGATCACCGGCGGCGTGTGGGAAGAGGACGTCCTGCGCGATCTCTTCGAAGGGCCGATCGCGATCGACAGCGACGGCCAGATCATCCCCGGCGCGGCCGAACGCTGGGATATTTCGGACGACGGCCTCACTTACACCTTCCACCTGCGCGACGACCTCCAGTGGTCGGACGGCGAACCGCTCACCGCCGACGATTTCGTCTATGCCTACCGCCACCAGGTCGACCCCGCGACTGCCTCCAACTACGCGCACCGTCTCTACCCGGTGGTCAACGCCCGGGCGATCAACGCCGGTGACAAACCGCTCGAGAGCCTCGGCGTGGCCTCGCTGGACGAGGGACAAACGCTTCAGATCACACTGGCCGAACCCACGGTCTATTTCCTCAAGACGCTGGTTCTGCCCTTCGCTTATCCGATTCCCCAACACCTCGTCGAGAGGTATGGCGATGACTGGAGCAACCCCGAGAACATTGCCGTCAACGGCGCCTTCAAACCGGTGAGCTGGACCGCCAACACCGAGCTGGAAACGGTGAAGAACCCGGCCTATCACGACGCCGCCAATGTCGCGCTCGACGGGGTCGACTACTATCCACTGGAGGACAAGAACGCCGGCATCCAGCGATTCCGCGCCGGTGAACTGGACGTGCTGCGCGACTACCCGGCCGCGCAGTATCCGCGACTTTCGGAGAACCTGCCGGATGCCACGCACCGTTTTGCCTCGCTCGGCACCTACTACTATGTCTTCAACCTGCACGACGACTCGCCGGTCGCCGATGCGCGCGTCCGCGAGGCCCTGAGCCTGGCGATCCGCCGCGAGGTAATTGCCCGACAGCTACTGAAAGGCGCCGTCGAGCCGGCCTCCTCCCTGGTGCCGCCGGGGACCAGCGGCTACCAGGCACAATCCCAGCCGGGGCTCGACGACGACATGGACTCGCGGATAGCGCGTGCCCGAGCGTTGATGCAGGAGGCAGGCTATACCCCCGATAACCCGCTCGAACTGACGCTGCGTTTCAACAGCGGCGACGAGCACCGCCAGATCGCGGTCGCCGTGGCGGCGATGTGGGAACCGCTCGGCGTCGATGTCGAGCTTCGCAACACAGAGGCCAACATCCACTACGCCGACCTGATGGAAGCGGACTTCCAGGTCGCGCGGGCCGCCTGGATCTCGAGCTACGACGACGCCCAGAACTTCCTGCAGCTGCTCTCCGCGGAGGCGAACAATTACGGCGACTACCATGACGACGAGTACGATGCGCTGATGCGCCAATCGGATGCCGAGCAGGACCCCGGCCAACGTGCCGAGTTGATGCAACAGGCCGAGTCGCTGGCGCTTGCCGACTACCCGCTCACGCCGATCTACACCTACAGCTCGCGCAACCTCGTCAATCCGGCGCTCGAGGGCTGGCATGACAATGCGCTCGACATGCACGCCTCGCGCTGGGTCTCGCTCGACGAGTAACCCGCGGCTACCGGTCATGCACGATATTCGCCAGATGAAACGCACCATTCACCATTTGAATTAGACGTGGCGGGGCGTACGCGCGAAGGTAGCGGCCTGACCGGTGGCGGCCTGCCATCCGTATCGCGCTCGTTCGAGACGAGCGAGACAAGAACAAGCTGGAGTTCGAGATTCATGCCAACCCCCTTCGCCGCCCGCACGCTGCTGCCACTGAGCGCCGTGGCACTTGCCATTGCCCTGCCGTCCCCTGCTGCCCTGGCCGAGACGCTGAACATCGGCGTTCAGGGCGAACTCGCCTCCTTCGACACGTCGCAGGTCTCCGGCGGCGTGTGGGAGTCCCAGGTGCTGATGGACGTGTTCGAGGGGCTGCTGAAGCAATCACCGGACGGCGAACTGCTGCCGGGCATGGCAACCGACTGGGCCGTTTCCGACGACGGCAAGACCTACACCTTCCATCTGCGTGAAGACGCCGAGTGGTCCGACGGCGAGCCGGTGACCGCCGAAGACTTCGTGTTCGGCTGGCAGCATCTGCTGGCGCCGGAGAACGCCTCCAAGTACGCCTACATGCTCTACCCGATCCAGGGCGCCGAGGCGATCAACACCGGCAAGGCCGAAGCCGACACGCTCGGTGCCGAATCGCTCGACGATGGCAGGACGCTCAAGGTCACGCTCAACCACCCGACGCCTTACTTTCCCCAGCTGCTGACCCATTACACCGCCTACCCGGTGCCCAAGCACCTGGTTGACGAGTACGGCCGCGATTGGGTCAAGCTGGACCATATTGCGACCAACGGCGCGTTCAAGCCGGTCGAATGGGTCTCCCAGTCGCGCATCTCGGTCGAGAAGAGCTCGACCTATTACGATGCCGACGAGGTCGCGCTCGATGGCGTCAACTACTACACCGTCGAGGACCGCAATGCCGGCATCTCGCGTTTCCGTGCCGGCGAGCTCGACGTGCTGCGCGACTACCCCTCCAGCCGCTATCAGTGGCTGACCGACAACCTGCCCGACGCCACACACATGAGCCCGATGCTCGGCTCCTACTACTACGTGCTCAACAACCGCGAGGGCTACGCCACCGCCGACAGGCGCGTGCGCGAGGCACTCAACCTGACGGTTCGCCGCAACGTGCTTTCCGAGCAGATCATGGCCGGCAGCTTCAAGGCGTCTACGGCCATGGTGCCGCCGGGCACGAACCACTATGACGCACAGCAGATGGACCTCGGCAGCGACGACATGGACGCCCGCCTGGCCCGGGCGAAATCGCTGCTCGAGGAGGCCGGCTACGGACCGGACCATCCCCTGCATCTGCGTCTGCGCTACAACACCAGCGACGAGCACAAGAAGATCGCCATCGCCGTGGCGGCGATGTGGCAACCCTTGGGCGTCGACGTCGAGATGATCAACTCGGAAGCCACCGTCCACTACCAGACCATTCAGCAGGGGGATTTCGACGTCGCCCGTGCTGGCTGGATCGCCGATTACAATGATGCCGAGAACTTCCTCACGCTATTGCACTCGGGGGTGGGCAACAATTACGGCGCCTATGCCAGCGACGACTACGACGCACTGATGGATGAAGCTGCACAGACCCAGGACCTCGACGCCCGCGAGGCGCTGCTCGAGCAGGCCGAAAACGTGGCCCTGGACGACTATGCCTTTATTCCCATGCTGACCTACGTCACCCGTAACCTGGTCAATCCGCAGATCGACGGCTGGGAAGACAACGTCGGGGACGACCACCCTTCGCGTTGGGTCGAGTTCTCGGAGTAGCGGCATGGCCGGCGTCCAGGCAACGGATCGAGCACGGATCGGCGTGGCTGTCGCCGGTCTCTGGCGCTCGCCTGATGCACCGCGCGGCATCGATGCACCGGCGCTCGAGCAACCGCCGCGACTCGAGCCGTGGCTGGCCGCGCTCGATGACACGACGCGGGCGCGCCTCTGTCACGACAAGCTGCTGGTGACCCAAGCCCTGTTGGATACCCCGGTCAGGATTCTCGAGCGATCGACAGACAGCCAAGGCCGCGCCTGGTGCCGCATCGTGGTCCCCGATCAGCCCTCCTCGCAGGATCCCCGAGGCTATCCGGGCTGGCTGCCTGCCGATCAGCTGGTCGCGGACAGCACGGCACCTGATGAGCCATTCGACGCGGCGGCCAGGCTCTCGATTGCCGCGCCAACTGCCTGGCTGCGGGGGCTACCCAACGACCGGGCCGTCAAACTGAGCTTTCAGACGCGCCTGCGCCCGGCAGAGCCACTCGGCGAGCCCCCGGCCCCCGACAGTCGCTATGATGCCGAGCGAGTGTACGTCCGCTGCGCGCTGGGGCGGGGCTACCTGCCGCGCGACACCGTGCGCGTCGACACGCCGCGTCCGCCCGCCACGGCAGCGATGCTGGAAACACTGGGGCGACGCTTCGCCGGCCTGCGCTATCTCTGGGCCGGCAACTCAAGCTTCGGCTATGACTGTTCCGGGCTGGTGCATACGCTGTTTGCCGCCGTCGGGATTCGCCTGCCTCGCGATACCGGCGATCAGGTCGAGACCGGCCAGATCGTCCCGATCGACCGGCAGGCCGCCGGCGACCTGCTCTTCTTCGAAAAGCCCGACGACAGCGGGCGCCTTCGGGTCGACCACGTGGCGCTCTATCTGGGTGGCGATCGCATGCTGCATGCGCCGACCAACAACGCGCGCATCGAGTGTCGCCGCCTCAGCGGCAGCGACTATCACCGACAGCTTTGCGCGGTTCGCCGCTACCTTCCCGGACAGCCCTCGGCGTAGGATCGAGACGAGGCAGACAACGGCCTCGACAACAGTTATCACCAGCGCCTGACGACGGACGGACTCGATCATGCTCGAACAGCTTATCTCTTCACGGATTCACAGGTCTTCACAGGTTCACCGGTCTTTAAAGACTCGCCGACTTGGCCGGATCGGCCTGTTGCTGCTGCTGAGCACCGCCCCGCTCGGCAGCCTCGCCTCCGCCGCCACGCTGGCCATCGGCATTCAGGGCGAACCGGCCTCGCTCGACAGCGCAAGGATCGGCGGCAGCACCTGGGAAAACGATGTGCTTGGCGACCTGTTCGAGGGCTTGGTCACGCTGGACCCGGCGGGGCAATACATCCCCGGCGCCGCCAGCCGCTGGGACGTCAGCAATGACGGCACGGTCTACACCTTCCACCTGCGGGAAGACGCCGACTGGTCCGACGGCGAGCCGGTGATCGCAGACGACTTCGTGACCGCCTTCCGGCGCCTGTTCGATCCTGCCAACGGTGCCGTCTACGCCAGCCTCTTCTACTCGATTCGCGGCGCCGAGGCGCTGACTCGCGGCGAACCGGACGCCCCGACGCTGGGCGTGGAGGCTCTCGACGACAAGACGCTGGAGATCACGCTCAACCAGCCGACGCCCTACTTCCCGACGCTGCTCGCGCATATCGCGGCGTCGCCCGTGCCTTCGCACCTGCTCGATCGCTATGGCAACGACTGGACACAGATGGACCACATCGCGACCAACGGCGCCTTCACGCCGACGAGCTGGGTCTCCCATGATCATATCGCTGCCAGGAAAAACCCCGAGTTCCACGCCGCCGGCGACGTCAACCTGGACGGCGTCGACTACTACCCCGTCGAGGATCGCAGCGCCGGGCTGCAGCGCTTCCGTGCCGGCGGGCTCGATATCGTGCGCGACTTCTCGCCGGATCAATATCAGTGGCTGCAGGCCAACCTGCCCGAAGCCACTCACCTCGCGCCGCAGCTCGCCAACTACTACTTCGCGCTCAATCAGCGTGACGGCCACCCGACCGCCGACAGACGCGTGCGCGCAGCGCTCAATCTGGCCATTCGGCGCCAGGTGATCGCCGAGCAAATCATGGGCGGCGTGGTCTCGCCCGCCAGCGGCTTCGTGCCACAGGGCGTGGCTCACTACGACGCCCAGACGATGCCCGGTGTCGAAGAGAGCCAGGACGCACGCCTCGCCAGAGCACAAACGCTGTTGCAGGACGCAGGCTACGGCCCGGAGCATCCGCTGGAACTGACCCTGCGCTACTCCACCACCGAAGCCAACAAGCGCATCGCCGTGGCACTCGCAGCGATGTGGCAGCCGCTCAATGTAGAGACCGAACTGGTCAACGCCGAAGGCGCCGTACATTACGCCGAGCTCGCGGCAGGCAACTTCGACGTCGGCCGCGCCAGCTGGGTTGCGGACTTCGACGATGCCAGCAACTTCCTCGGCATTCTGCAGAGCGAGGCGCCGAAGAATTACGGCGGCTACCGTAGCCCGGCATTCGATGCGCTGATGCAGCAGGCCAGCCGCGAGACCGACGAAGACACTCGTCAACAGCTGCTGCAACAAGCCGAGCGGCAGGCGCTTTCCGACTATGCGGTGGCACCGATCTACGTCGATGTCTCGCGCAACCTGGTCAACCCGCAGCTCAAGGGCTGGGAGGACAACGCGCTGAACCGGCACCTGTCACGCTGGCTGTCGCGGGAGTGAACGCTTACCGGGGCGCGCGGCCCCGGTAACCGCCAATGACAACAAGACGACCGCCGGCCTCACGGCGGAAAGGACATCGCGAACATGACGATCCGGCAGTTCATCGCAGGCGTGGGGTGCGCCCTGATAGCCCTGACGCCACCGCTGGCGGCAGCCGCTATCGAAGACGGCAAGCAGGTGCTCCGTCGCGCCAACGGTGCCGAGCCCTCCACGCTCGACCCCCAATTGGCGACCGGGTCTTGGGAATCGAGTATCCTTATCGATCTATTCGAAGGGCTGGTAGCGCGCGACGCGGCAGGCAACATCGTTCCCGGCGTCGCGGCATCGTGGGAGCGCTCCGACGATGGACTGCATTACACCTTTCATCTGCGGGAAGACGCCAAATGGTCGGATGGCGAGCCGGTCACGGCTGGCGACTTCGTCTATGCGTGGCGTCGAATCCTCAGCCCGGCGCTGGCCGCGCCCTACGCCTACATGCTGTTCCCGATCCAGGGCGCGGAAGCGGTCAATCGCGGCGATCAGCCGGTCGACACGCTCGGTGTCACGGCGAGCGATCCTCACACGCTGGAGGTCACGCTGGAGCGCCCGACCGGCTACTTTATCGACATGCTGGGTCATCCCTCGACCTTTCCGGTGCCGGAGCGAGCCATCGACACCTATGGCAGCGACTGGACCAAACCCGGCAACCTGATCTCCAACGGCGCCTTCACCCTGAGCGAGTGGGTCTCCCACGATCACATTGCCGCGACCCGCAATCCCGAATTTCACGATGCCGAAAACGTCGCGCTGGACGAAGTGCGCTTTCTGCCGATCGATGATGCTCGCGCCGCGCTCAACCGTTTCCGCGCCGGCGAAGTCGACATGGCCGACAGTGTGCCTCAGGGACGGATCGAGTGGGCGCGCGAGAATCTGTCCGAGGCCCTGCATGAAGCCCCCATCCTGGCGACCTTCTATTTCGCCTTCAATCAGCGTGACGGCAGCGTCCTGAACGACCGTCGCATCCGCGAGGCGCTCAACCTGGCCCTGCGCCGACAGGTCATCACCCGTCAGATCACCAGGCTCGACCAACCCTCGGCCTTCAGCCTGGTGCCCACGGCGATCAGCGACTACGACGGCCCCCGGTTCGCCTTCGTCGACGACACGATGGATGAACGCCTGGCCCGCGCCAGAGCCCTGCTGGAGGCGGCCGGCTATGGTCCGCAGAACCCGCTGCACCTGACTCTCGACACCATTACCAACCCGGATACCAAACGGATTCCGGTCGCGCTGGCCGCTATGTGGAAACCGCTTGGCGTCGAGGTGACGCTCCAGAACAGCGACGCCGCCGTCTACTACGCCAAGCTGCGCCAGGGCGATTTCCAGATCGGCATGGCGCCATGGATCGCCGACTACGACGATGCCAGCAACTTCCTGGATCTGTTCCATACCGGCGTGCCCAACAACCACTCCGGCTACAGTAACTCCGAGTACGACTCACTGATGGACGAGGCAGCCAACACCCTAGATGCGAGCGGGCGCAGCGCTACCATGGCTCGTGCCGAGCGCGTGCTGCTCGACGACTACGCCCTGCTGCCACTCTATTTCTACATCAAGCTCGCGCTCGTCTCGCCAACGCTTGAAGGCTGGGAAGCCAACCCGATGGACGATCATCCCAGCCGCTGGATGCACTTCACCGAACACTGATACGAGCCACCGACAACCGATAACGGGAGCCATCCGGAATGCCCGCAACACCAAGAGAGCCCCGGCCATGCTGATCTACACCCTCAAGCGCCTGCTGCAGGCCGTGCCCACCCTGCTGATCGTGATCACGATCTCGTTCTTCCTGATGCGGGTGGCGCCGGGAGGCCCCTTCGACGGCGAACGCCAGCTGCCGCCGGAGATCGAGGCTAACCTGATGGCCGCCTACCATCTCGACGAGCCGCTGCCGATGCAGTACCTGCGCTACATGGGCAACCTGCTGCAAGGCGATTTCGGCCCCTCGTTCAAGTACAAGGACTTCTCGGTCACCGAGCTGATCATGCAGGGCTTTCCGGTGAGCCTCGAGATCGGCGGGCTGGCGATACTGTTGGCGCTGATCATCGGCCTGCCGCTTGGCATTGCCGCCGCGATCAAACGCAATTCGACCGTCGATTACCTGGTGATGGGGACCGCGCTGACCGGCATCGCCGTGCCTAACTTCGTGCTGGCGCCGATCTTCGCGCTGGTCTTCGGCGTGCTGCTGGGCTGGCTGCCGGCCGGCGGCTGGAACGGTGGCGCCCTGCCCAACCTGGTGCTGCCCGTCGTTGCGCTCTCCATCCAGCAGATCGCCTATATCGCGCGCATGATGCGCGCCAGCATGATCGAGGTGCTGGGCAGTCACTTCATCCGCACCGCTCGCGCCAAGGGCCTTAACGAGGGTGAGGTGATCTTCCGTCACGCCATCCGCCCGGCGCTTTTGCCGGTCATGTCCTATCTCGGCCCCGCCATCGCCGGGATCATCACCGGCTCCGTGGTGATCGAGCAGATTTTCGGCATCCCCGGCATCGGCCGCTACTTCGTGCAGGGCGCGCTCAACCGCGACTACACCCTGGTCATGGGCACCGTGGTCTTCTACGGCGTGCTGATCGTGCTGATGAACCTGATCGTCGACCTGCTCTACTCGGCGCTCGATCCCCAAATTCGCTATGACGACTGAGGTAGCCGCTAATGACGTCTGAATCCAAGCCTTATAGCGGCGACAATGCCGATGGCGCACCGCTGCCCGCCGGTGGCCCCAATCCGCCGCACTCTCACAGCGGCCCGAACCCGCCGCACTCACCAGAACCAGAGACAACGGCGGCCAGTGCCGCGCCTGCCGGCGAGAGCCTGGCCCGCGATGCCTGGCGACGTCTTTCCCAGAACCGCGCCGCCATGGCGAGTCTGGCGCTGCTGATCGCGATCGTGGTGGTCTGCGTCATCGGTCCCTGGCTGTTGCCCTGGGGGCTGGCCGAGGTCGACTGGAACGCCTTCGGCACCGGCCCGACACTCGATAACGCTCACTTCCTCGGCACCGACGCCAACGGTCGCGACCTGCTCACCCGCGTGCTTTACGGCGGCCGCATCTCGCTCTCGGTGGCGCTGGTCGCGTCCCTCGTCAGCCTGGTGATCGGCGTGCTCTACGGCGCCATCTCCGGCTATCTCGGCGGGCGCGTCGACAACCTGATGATGCGCTTTGTCGACATCATGTACTCGCTGCCGTTCATGTTCCTGGTGATCCTGTTGATGGTGGTGTTCGGCCGCAACATCTTCCTGATCTATGCCGCCATCGGCGCGGTGGAGTGGCTCGACATGGCGCGTATCGTGCGCGGCCAGACGCTGGCGCTGAAACGCCGCGAGTTCATCGAGGCCGCCCATGCCCTCGGCGTTCGCGACACCAAGATCGTCACCCGTCACCTGATCCCCAACGCCATCGGCCCGGTGATCATCTACGTCACGCTGACCGTGCCGAAGGTGATCCTGCTCGAGAGTTTTCTCTCGTTCCTCGGCCTCGGCGTGCAGGAGCCGCTGACCAGCTGGGGTGTACTGATTTCCGAAGGCGTCGACATGATGGAGAGCGCGCCGTGGATGCTGCTGGTGCCGTCGTTCTTTCTCGCCGCCACGCTGTTCTGTCTCAACTTTCTGGGCGATGGGCTGAGAGATGCCCTCGACCCGCGCACGCGCTAAGGACTTATCGATGACTCAACCCCTGCTCGACGTCGACAAGCTCAGCGTGACGTTTCAGCTCCCCACCGGCCCGGTCACCGCGGTCAAGGATGTCAGCTTCTCCATCGCCGAGGGCGAGACGCTGGCGCTGGTCGGCGAGTCCGGCTCCGGCAAGTCGGTCACCTCGACCGCCGCGATGCGGCTGCTGCCGGAGCTGGCCGAAACCACCGGTGCCATTCGATTCAATGGCGAGAACCTGCTCGAGGTCAGCGCCAAGCGCATGCGTCGCGTACGCGGCAACGACATCTCGATGATTTTCCAGGAGCCGATGACCTCGCTCAATCCGCTCCACCGCATCGGCCGTCAGATCGGCGAGGTGCTGACCAAGCACAAGGGGCTCAAGGGCGACGCCAACCGCCGGCGCGTGTTGGAATTGCTGAAACAGGTCGGCATTCCGGAACCGGAGCGGCGCTTCTCGAGCTACCCCTACGAGCTCTCCGGCGGTCAGCGCCAGCGCGTGATGATCGCCATGGCACTGGCCTGCGAGCCCAAGCTGCTGATCGCCGACGAGCCGACTACCGCCCTGGACGTCACCGTGCAGGCGCAGATTCTCGATCTGCTCAAGTCACTGCAGACGCAATACGGCATGGCGATCCTGTTCATCACCCACGATCTCAGCATCGTCAGGCATTTCGCCGATCACGTGGCGGTGATGCGCCAGGGCGAGGTGGTCGAGAGCGGCCGCACCGTCGACGTCTTCGACGCCCCGCAGCACGATTACACCCGCATGCTGCTCGATGCCATTCCCCGCGGACGCAAGGCGCCGGCACCGGCGGATGCCCCGGTCATGCTCTCGGCACGCGATGTGAAAGTCCGCTTCGTGACCCATCGACGCCTGTTCGGCGGCAACGCCTATTTCGAGGCGGTGCGCGGTATCGATCTCACCATCAGGCGAGGCGAGACGCTCGGGATCGTCGGCGAGTCCGGCTCGGGCAAGTCGACGCTCGGGCGCGCGCTGCTGAGGCTCTTGGAATCCGAGGGAGATATCCGCTTCGAGGAGAGCGATATCTCGGCGCTCGACAAGTCCGGCATGCGCCCGCTGCGCTCAAAGCTTCAGGTGGTGTTCCAGGACCCGTTCGGCTCGCTGTCGCCGCGCATGACCGTCGGCGACATCATCAGCGAAGGTCTCAAGGTCCATCATCCCGAATTGAATCGTCGCCAACGCGAGGCCGAAGTGATCGCCGCCCTCGAAGAGGTCGCCCTCGATCCGGCCATGCGTAATCGCTATCCGCACGAATTCTCCGGCGGCCAGCGCCAGCGGATCGCGATTGCCCGTGCGCTGATCCTGAAACCGGAGCTGCTGCTGCTCGATGAACCGACCTCCGCGCTCGATCGCTCCGTTCAGGTGCGCGTCATCGACCTGCTGCGCAACCTGCAGCAGAAGTATGGGCTTACCTATCTCTTTATCAGCCATGACCTGTCGGTGGTCCGCGCGCTGTCCGACCATGTCCTGGTGATGAAGGAGGGGCGAGTCATCGAGCAGGGCCCAGCGGAGACGATTTTCACTGAACCGGCCGAGCCCTATACCCGAGCACTGCTCAAGGCCGCGTTTCTGGAAAACGAAGAGGTTGCCGCCTGATCGATGGCGTCGTGCCAATCCTGTCCACAACAACAACCTGACTCGAGAGGCCCGTGTGATCTTGCCTGTCTCCCCTATCCGGAAAGCGGTACGCAATCGCCACCTGCACACCTCGCTGGCGCTGGCCATCCTGTGGGCTGGTGCTTCGCTGGCCCTGCCGACGACGGCCATCGCGCAGACAGACGCGCCCTCCGCCGAGCACGGTCGCTGGCGCCTCACCGATCTCTATCCCTCCCTTCCGGCCTGGCAACAGGCACGGGAAACGCTAGAGACGCATATCGACGGTCTCGACGATTACCGGGCGACCCTGACCGACAGCCCGACGGCGCTGGCGAACGCACTGGATACCATCCGTGCCATAGAGAAAGCGACGCAGCGCCTCGACACCTATGCCTCACTGCAGGCGGACGAGGACCTACGCAACGCCGAGGCGCAGGCGCGTCGTGCCCGGGCCGAGCGCCTCGAGGCCAATTTCGAATCCGCCATTGGCTATCTGCGCCCGGCACTGATCGCCATGGATCGTGACACCCTGATGGCGTGGCTGGACGACCCCGCGCTGCGGGAGCACCGTCGGTTTCTGGAGAATGTGATTCGCGAAGCGCCGCATACGCTTTCGGCCCAGACGGAATCGGCGCTGGCCGCGCTGGCGCCGGTCATGAGTCACGAAACACCCTACGCCCTGCTCGCCAATTCGGATATCGACTGGCCCGTGCTGACCCTGAACAACCAGGAAGTCACGCTGGATGCCGCAGGCTACAGCCGCTGGCGAGAGTCCAGCGACCGGAATATCCGCCGACGGGTCTTCGAGGCCTACTGGCCGGTCTGGCAGCGCTACACCGCCAGCCTTGGCTCGCTGCTCAATGCCCAGGTGCAGGCGCACGTTACCAATGCCGACCTCCACCACTATGACAGCGCCATGGCGGCAGCCCTCTCCCGGGACGACATCCCGACAGCGGTCTATCATCAGTTGCTCGAATCCACGCATGAGCATTTGGATACGCTCCACCGCTATCTCGCCCTGCGCCAGCGCCTGCTGAATGTCGACTCGCTACACGACTACGACCTCTATCCCCCGCTGGTCACGCTCGACCGCGAGTTCAGCCTGGATGACGCGCGTCGTCTGACACGGGAAGCCACTCGTCCACTGGGCGAGCACTATGCCGACCTGCTCGACGAGGCCACTCGCTCACCCTGGACCAGTGCCTATCCAAGCCGGGGCAAGCGTTCCGGTGCCTACATGAACGGCTCGGCCTATGATGTCCATCCCTACGTCCTGATGAACTTCAACGGCCGCTACAGCGATGTGTCGACTTACGCCCACGAGTGGGGGCACGGTATCCACAGCCGGTTGGCCAACGAGTCGCAGCCCTTTTCTACCGCGGATTATCCGATCTTCACCGCCGAAGTTGCCTCGACCACCAACGAACAGCTGCTGGTCGACCGCATGATCGAACAGTCGGCCAGCTCGGAGGAGAAGCTCTTCTACATCGGCCAGGCCCTGGAAGCGCTGCGCGGCACCTTTTTCCGCCAGGCGCAGTTTGCCGAGTTCGAGCTGACGATCCATGAAGCCGCCGAGCAGGGCGAGCAGCTCTCCGGTGCGCGACTGACTGAGCTCTATGGTCGAATCCTGCGCCAGTACTACGGCGTTGACGAGGGCATCATGGAGATCGACGAGCATAACTACGCCGAATGGGCTTACGTGCCGCACTTCTATTACGACTTCTATGTCTACCAGTATGCGACCTCGATCGCGGCGGCCAGCCTGTTCGCCGAACGTCTCGAGCGTGACCCGGCACGCTGGCGGGGCCCCTATCTCAATGTTCTGGCTCAGGGCGGGGCCAAGAGCGGATATACCTTACTGAGCGCGGCGGGCGTCGATCTGGCGACCTCGGCACCCTACGACGCACTGATCGCCCGCATGAACGCCCTCATGGACCAAGCCGAAGACTTGCTGGACGAACGCTGAGCGGCCCAGGTAAAGATCCTCGCCAATCGCCAAAAAGCGTCTCTTAGGAGACGCTTTTTTATCGGCACTATGCCACCTGCAAAAACTCTATAACGTCATATAAATATTGCATGCGTTATTTTTGCCCATCCTTTAAATAACGCACCTTATTCGACCACAAAAAGGGCATTGATATCCCTTACCTACCACTCTCAAAAAGCCCCGCCCGAGGCATACAAAAACTCACAATAAAACCCTGAAAACTTCATTCATTTTCTCTTTCACCCCATGCATTCCCTCTATCAACAAAAAGCGATAATAACTACAAAAAACGATAAACAAAGAAATTATCTACAAATCCAAGAGAAGTATTGAAACCTCCCACCGCAGACACCATCGCAACCCAGTAACTGACGCTTCCTTGCCGACAAGGCGCTGAAGATATGTCTTGGAGTTTGTCGATATTGGCACATTGGTTGCTGCGCATAGTCACCACGCGAGCGCTCTGGATGACCAGGGCGAGAAGACTTGCCATGACAACGATAGAGCTCCCATGTCAGCCATCGAGAATCTCTCTTTTCAGCCATCGATCCGAGACCGGCACCGCCGCTCGATTTCACGCCCTGAAGTCATGGTGCTGATCGTGGTATCGGTCATGATTCACGGCCTGCTGTGGTGGTCATTCAATCGTCAGCCGCTGGTCGACGCGGCGGTGCTGCCCAACCAGGCGTCGTCGCCCTCTCAAGTGACGGTGACCTTGAGTGCGGCCCCTCCACCGCCGCCACCGCAGCCAGTCCCGCCACCCCAGGTCCAGGAGACACCGGTTGTCGATGAGTACGCCGTCATGCCGGCGGAAGAGGAAGTGACTCCCGAACCCGAGCCTCAACCGGAACCAGAGCCAGAGCCAGAGCCCGAACCCGAACCCGAACCCGAGCCGGAGCCCGAACCTCAGCCTCAGCCTCAGCCCGAACCTCAGCCTCAGCCAGAGCAGGAACCTCAGCCTCAGCCGGAGCCCGAACCTCAGCCAGAGCCGGAGCCCCAACCACAGCCGGAGCCGGAGCCGGAGCCGGAGCCACAGCAATCGGCACCCAGTCAGCGTGCCCCCAGCTCACAGGCCAGCCAGAGCGACGCAGCAGCTTCGAGCAATCAGGTCACCCCCGCCGTATCGGGCATGCAGAGCCTCGGCAATCCGCCGCCGAGCTACCCATCGCTGGCCCTGCGACGCGGCTACGAAGGCAACGTGCAGTTGAAGATTCTGGTCATGCCGGACGGCACCGCCGGCCAGGTCGACATCGTGCAGTCGAGTGGCCATCGCGAACTCGATGAGGCCGCAGTAGAGACCGTCAAGGGTTGGAAGTTCAGACCGGCCCGTCGAGGCGATACACCCATCCGGGGATGGGCGCTGCAGACCATTGCCTTCCAACTTCCCAATTGATGCCAAGCAAGCTGGCGACAACCAACGATTCGACGTTATTCACGAGGAACTTCCGATGATAGAGAACAATGACATGACCGCGATGATTGTCCCGACCGTGCTCTGGGCACTGATCGGATTTTCGATTGTGACCTGGGCCATTTTGCTGATAAAGGGTCTGCAGTTCGCCAGAGACCGTACTGAAAACAAGCGCTTCCAGAAGCTTTTCTGGGAGGCCCGGAGCATGGAGGAAGGCGAATCCATCAGTGAAAACCGCACCGGCACCATGGCTGCCATCGCCCGGTCGGGTTTTGCCGTCATTACCGGCCGGGATATCGCCCCCGGCAATCAGGAACTGGCGCAGAAGATCAATCGCTCCGACCGCCTGGAACGCAGCCTGCGCCAGCAGATTCAACGCGAGCGGCGCTCCCTGGAGGGCGGCCTGGCGATTCTTGCCAGTATTGGCAGTACCTCGCCGTTCATCGGCCTGTTTGGCACGGTCTGGGGCATCATGGAGGCCCTGATCACCATCGGCGAAACCGGCGAAGCCGGGCTCGATACCGTGGCCGGCCCCATCGGCCATGCCTTGATCGCGACCGGTGTAGGTATCGCCGTCGCGGTCCCGGCGGTGCTCGTCTACAACTACTTCACCCGCCGTCTCAAGCTCGCCGTCTCGCTGATGGACGACTTTGCGAACGACTTCTACAGCCTCGCCCAGCAGCACGCGTTCCAGAGCCAGCGTCAGGTCGCTGTCGCCGAATCGATCCACACGCCCTCGCCTGCCATGAGCTGAAGATCTGCTTCATGCCGCGTTTCCGTTACCCCACGAGAGGTAAGAGAGATGGCCTTTTCCAATCACGATGACGATGAAGTACTCAGTGAGATGAACGTGACACCGCTGGTCGACGTCATGCTGGTGCTGCTGGTCGTGTTTATTGTCACCGCGCCGCTGATGACCAACGCGGTCCACGTCAACCTACCCGAAACCGGCGCCGTCGCGCTGCCGGACACCGAAGAGCCGATGGTCGTGAGCGTCGATGCCGAGGGCGCCTACTACATCGGCAAGGAAACCTACAGTGTCGAGGCGCTAGAGGAAGCCTTGGTGGCGGCTCACGAGGAGAACCCCGAGCAGGCCGTGCAGCTGCAAGCGGACGAGGGGGTGGAATATGGCACGGTCGCCAAGGCCATGGCCGCCCTGGAGCGATCCGGCATTCAGAAGGTCGCCGTGCTGACCCAGCAGTAGGTCGAACGCTCAGCCAGCTCAGGCTCATTCATTGCCGCGACAGGACGCGGCCACACCATAGGGGAGGGAGCGACAAGCGCCGCGCGGTAACACGGGCCAAACAAACACAATGCACTCGATAAAGCGCGTTATCCAAACAGTAGCTTCGACTTTTAAAGACTAGAAACCGCTATTCAAGGAACACCAATGAGAACGACAAAATTTCGAGATGCCGAGCATCTCGCGGGAACCCCTTGTCTGAAATTAGTCCCCGGGAGAGCCGTCTCCCGTCCACAGCCGTGGCTGAAACTGTCGCTGGTGGCCTCGACCTTCGCCCTGCTGAGCGCCAGCACGGCGGTATTGGCCCAGCAGAGTGACGATGACTATGTGGCCCCGCCGGCCGGCGCTACCGACGACATCGCAGCCCCCGCCGCCGCGGCACCGGCCGAACCGGCAGCTCCTGCGGCGGCGGCACCCGCAGCCGCAGCGACGGCAGCGGCTCCGGCGGCAGTTCCGACACAGGATCTTGGCCGCGTCGAGGTCACCGGCTCCGCTATCGCCAGAACGGATGCCGAAACCGCCGTGCCGGTGACGATCCTCCAGGCTGAGGAGATCCGCGAACAAGGCATCACCTCGACCGAACAGCTGGTCGCCGAACTCAGCTCCAACGATACCGGCTACGGCGCCGGTCGCGGTACAGGGGCGGAAATTACCGGCGGCGCCAGCTTCGCCAACTTGCGCGGCATCGGTACCGACAAGACGCTGGTATTGCTGAACGGCCGGCGGCTTGCCAACAACTCGCTCGACGGCGGCGCCGTCGATCTGAATTCGATCCCCTTCGGGGCCATCGAACGGGTGGAGGTGCTGCGCGATGGGGCATCTGCGATCTACGGCACCGATGCCATTGGCGGCGTGATCAACTTCATCACCAAGAAGAATCTGTCCGGCGGTAGCGTCGACTTCGGCTACGAGGCACCCACACACAGCGGCGGTGGCGATACCGGCGATCTCAGCGCGACCTGGGGCAACGGTGACCTCGAGGACGACGGCTTCAATGTCATGGGTTCGATCAGCTATCGCAGTCAGGACGACGTCGACTACACCGACCGCAGCAATATTCGCAGCGTCTACGACCCGGGCAGCGGTATCTACTCGGCCTCTTCCTTTGCCTACCCGGCCAACTACTACCAAGGCGACCTCTCGGGCAACCCGCTGGCCGCCGAAGGTTGCGAGGGCGAGGGTCTGATCGACACCGGTGGCGGCACCTGCTCCTACGACTACGGCCGCTACGGCCAGATCCAGCAGGAGACCGAAACCACCTCGCTCTACACGCGCGCTGCTGCCAAGCTGGCGGAACATCACACCGCCTCGCTCTCGTTTCTCTGGTCGCGCAACAAGAACACCTCGCTCTCGGCGCCCTCTCCGACCTCCGAGGCCCCACAGATCCAGCCCGGCACGCCCTTCTATCCGGATGACCCGGCGCTCGATCCGACCCAGCCGGTCGACGTGCGCTGGCGCGGCATCCCGGCCGGCCCACGCGTGACCGACAGCACCATCGACGCCAAACGCCTGGTGCTGGATTTCACCGGTGATGTTTCCGGCTTCAACTACGACAGCGCCGTCTCCTGGAATCGCAGCGACACCGACCTCAACTACCGTAGTGGCTACCTCTCGGATGACGACCTGGAAGACGCCTTCAACAACGGCCTGATCGATCCCTTTTCCACCGACCCGTTGACCGATGCCGGCCTGCAGGCGCTCGCCGATGCCGAGGCGAGCGGGCTGGTGTGGTCGGCCCAGAATGACGTCTACGCCTGGGACGGCAAGATCAGCCGCGAGATCGGCGACTGGTTTGGCGCCGGCGCCTCGGCCTTTGCCCTCGGTGCCGACTATCGTCACGAGCGCCTGCAGCTCGAGACCGATCCGGATGTTGCCGCCCGCGCAACCAGCGGTGGGCTCTCCCCGGATGCCTCGGTCGACGAGGATCGGGACGTCAAAGGCGTCTACGGCGAGTTGAACGTACCGATCGTCGAAGGTCTGGAAGTGACCGCCGCCGTACGCTACGACGACTACAGCGACGTCGGCGATACCACCAACCCCAAGATCTCCTTCCGCTGGCAGCCGGTCCGGCAGTTGCTGGTGCGCGGCGCCTACAGCGAAGGGTTCCGCGCGCCGTCGCTCTACGAGCTCTACGACCCTGCGCAGTTGACCTACTCACCCAGCGGGTTGAGCGATCCCGTTCTCTGCCCCGGCGGCACCCCTGCCAACGGCGGCGTGGCAACCCGCGACTGCAATACCCAGTTTCAGGAACAGCAGGGCGGCAACGAAGATCTTGAGCCGGAAGAGGCCAAGAACTGGACGCTCGGCTTCGTCTATCAACCCTTCCAGAGCTTCTCCGCCGGGCTCGACTTCTGGTGGGTGGAAATCGAGAGTGAAGTTGCCACGCCGACCTCCGCCTACGTCATCGATAACAACCCGGCTTCCATCGTGCGCAACGATGACGGCTCCATCGACTATATCCCGGTACAGAACCAGAACCTGGGCAAGACCAAAACCAATGGGGTCGATGTTTCCGCCAACTATCGTCTGCCGACCACGTACGGCATGTTCACGCTCGGCTATACCGGCACCTATGTCGACCGCTACGATTTCCAGGAGTCTCCGGATGGCGACTACGTGAGCAATGTCGGCCACTACCGCAGCGGTTACGGCAACATCTTCCGCTGGAAGCACAAGCTGACCTTCAACTGGAGCAAGGGCCATTGGGGCGCGGGTGTGGTCAATCACTACATGAGTGGCTACGACGACTACGAGCCCGAAACCCACGCCGAGGTCGGCTCCTACACGACCTGGGATGTGCTCGGCGCCTACACCTTTACCGCCGGCCCGCGCGTCACGCTCGGCGTCAAGAACCTGTTCGACCGCGACCCGCCCTTCTCCAACCAGCCGGAGGTCGGCCAGAGCGGCTACGATGCGCGCTACGCCGATGCCTTGGGTCGTACGATCTACGCCCGCTTCAACTACACCTTCTGAGCACGATTCGCGATCATGACCGCTGAACGCTCGATCGATTGCCGCTGCGATTCGCAGCGGCTTTTTTCATCCGTCTTCCGGACTCGAGGTAGCATGACTATCGGATTGATTCGAACGCCCCGCGTCACCCTCGCCATTGCCCTGGCCATGGCTACGCAGGCGCCAGCCGTCGACGCGGCCTCGTCATCATCCCCGCTTCCGAACGCCGCGACGCTCGGTCACTGGGGGGTCGAGCTCGACGCCCGCGATACCGGCGTCGCGCCCGGCGACGACTTCTATCACCACGTCAACGGCCATTGGCTGGCGACCCACGAGATTCCCGCCGATCGCGACAACTACGGCGCCTTCACCGAACTCGCCGAGCGCGCCGAGGCCCAGGTACACGACATCCTCGAGCAGCTCGACGGTGCCGCAACCCCACCTGACTCACCCCAGCAGCGGCTGGGAGATCTTTACCACGCCTGGATGAACGAGGACGCCATCGAAGCCAGGGGCTTGTCGCCGCTGACACCGGCCCTGACGAGGCTGGCCGCGATTGACAACAAGGCCGAACTGGCGCGATTCACCGCCGACAGCCGGCTTGGGGTGCCGAGCATCGCCGTACCGGCGATCGACATCGATGCCAAGGCGCCCGACCGCTACGTGACCTATCTCTCTCAACTGCCGCTGGTCCTGCCAACCCGTGGCTACTACCTCAATGACGAGGCGCGCTTTCAGGCGCTACGTACCGCCTATACCGACTATATTGCTACGCTGCTGACGCTGACCGGACAATCGGCGCCGCACGACAGCGCCCGCCGGATTCTGGCGTTCGAGACGGCGGCGGCGAAAGTCGAGTGGGCGCCTGCCGAGCAGCGCGATCGCGACCGTACCCACAACCCGTTGCGTGCCGACCAGCTCACCGAGTACGCCCCCGGGTTTCCCTGGCAGACGTGGCTCGAGGATGGCGGCCTCGCCGGGCAGGAGACGCTAGTGCTGACCGAAAACAGCGCCATTCGCGATCTCGCTCGTCTCTACGACGAGACGCCGCTCTCGACGCTCAAGGCCTACACCCGCTTCCGCCTGCTCGATGCCAATGCCCCCTATCTCGCCCGCGATCTCTCCGAGGCGCACTTCGCCTTCCACGGCCAGCAGCTCTCCGGCCAGCCGCAGCAGCGCGAACGCTGGAAGCGTGGCGTGGCACTGATCAACGAACAGCTCGGGCAGGCGGCGGGCAAACTCTACGTGATGCTGCACTTCCCGCCGAGTGCCAAGCAGCAGATGGAGACACTGGTCACCAATCTGGAGGATGCTTATCGCGACCGGCTCGTCAATCAGGTCGGTTGGATGACCGATACCACGCGGGCGCGGGCGCTCGACAAGCTCGATGCCTTTACCGCGAAGATCGCCTATCCCGAGAAGTGGGAAACCTATGCCGGCATGACCATCGACCCCGATAACCTCTATGGCGATATCGGCGAGGCCCGACGCTGGCACTGGCAGGACGACCTCGACAAGCTAGGCAAGCCGGTGGATGACGACGAGTGGTTCATGAACCCCCAGACGGTCAACGCCTACTATGCGCCTTCCCGCAACGAGGTCGTCTTCCCCGCGGCGATCCTGCAGCCGCCCTTCTTCGATCCGAATGCCGACCCGGCGGTCAACTACGGCGGTATCGGCTCGGTCATCGGTCACGAGATGAGCCACGGCTTCGATGACCAGGGTCGTAAGTCCGATGGCTCTGGGCTGCTGACCGACTGGTGGACGCCAACCGACGCCGAACGTTTCGATGTACTGGCTGCCCGACTGGGGGAGCAGTACGCCGCTTACGAGCCCGTACCGGGCTATCCGTTGAATCCACAGCTGACGATGGGCGAGAACATCGGCGATCTGGGCGGGCTCAACATCGCACTGAGCGCCTATCACCGCTCGCTCGATGGCGAGCCGGCTCCCATGATCGACGGCTTCAGTGGAGATCAACGCTTCTTTCTGGCCTGGGGCCAGGTCTGGCGGCGCCTGATGCGCGAGGAGGCAATGATCAACCGGGTACAGAGCGACCCGCATTCGCCATCGCAGTTCCGGGTCAACGGCATCGTGCGCAATATGGACGCCTGGTACGACGCCTTCGACGTGACGCCAAGCGACGCCCTCTATCTGCCGCCGGAGGAGCGCGTGGTGATCTGGTGACCGAGTCTCGGAACGAAAAAGGCCCCGGCAAACGCCGGGGCCGCCTGACGAACCCGGTCGAGAGTCAGAAGCGGTAGGTCGCCTGCAGACCGAACAGGTTGAGCGAGTTGTCGTAGTCGGCCTGATAGCTGTTGCCGTTCTCATCCTGCTGCTCGATCGGCGCGTTGCTCTCCCAGATATAGCTGTAGGCGACATCGATCGTCAGCTCGGGCATCGGGCTCCACCCCGCCCCCAGCGATACCAGCGTACGGTCAGCGGTCGGCACGCGCACGGTGCGCACCGCATCGCTGATCGGTGATTGGTCGTAGGCCAGGCCGCCACGCAGGATCCACTCCGGGTTGACCCGGTAGGAGAGCCCGGCCGAGTACTGCCAGGCATCGTCGTAGTCCTGCTGCTCTTCGACCGGAATGCCGAGATTGTTATCCACAACCAGTTCGTCGAAGCGACTCCAACGGATGTAGGTCGCCCCCGCCATGATCGTCCAGCGATCATCGAGCTTATGGGTGACCGAGAAGTCGATCGTCTCCGGCAGCGTAATATCGAGAGACGCATCGCCCTCGGCATCGAGGAACACCGGTGCGCCGGTGCCGGGATTGATACCGCCGAAGACCTGGGAAGCATCGATATCGCCATCCAGGGTGTAATCGACCTTGGAGCGATAGGTCACCCCCAGCGTGGTGGACTCGACCGGTCGGTAGATCAGGCCGATATTGTAGCCCCACGCCTCGTCATCCCCTTCCACATTGACCGTCCCATCTCCGGCCGCGGTGGGACTGACAGGGTTCGGTGTCTTGCTCTCCAGCTCCCCCTTGATGGTGTTGTAGGTCACACCGAAACCGATCGCGAACTTGTCGTTGAACCGATAGGAGAGCGTCGGCTGCGCCGTGATCACCTCTACCTCGCTGTAATTGCCGAAGTAGCGCCCCTGGAAATCGTCATCGTAGTCGGTGATCAGACCGAAGGGGGCATAGACCCCTAGCCCGAAGCTCCAGCGATCGTTGATCGGCTGCACGTAGTAGCCGAAGGGAATCGCCTTGTGCGGAATCATGTCACCATCGTTGCTGCCGCTGCTCGGCACAGGGCCGGCCGCGGTCGCCTGGGTCCCGCTAGCGTCGCTGATGTCGGCACTGGCGTCGATATAGTTGACCCCGCCCGTCAGCTGCGCGCGATCGAGAAACGACATCCCCGCCGGGTTGCTGAAAACGATGGTCGCATCCTGCACGTTGGATGAGCGCCCCGCCCAGGAGTTGCCCTGGCCGCTGACACTTTGCTCCTGCAGTTGGAAGGCACCCGCCAGAACGGGCCCGGAGGCTGCCGCGCCTAGAGCGGCGACGGCAATGGCGAACGACAGACGATGGTATCGATATGGCATGGTGGTATCCCCTGGCACGAGTCCGCTGTCGGTCGAGTCACCCTTTCGCCTACAGCGGCATGTCTCTGTTTTACGAGCCCCGTCACGCATGAATCATGGCCCGACTTTTCGCCTTCCGTTGTGACGGAACGGGGGATTAGCGTCAATTGGCAAACGGTCGTTTTAATCGCTTTTTGGGTCTCTCTTTGGTCGTAATACCAAACGCTATGCATCTTAGGTGGAACAACGTTATGCCGGCTTCCCGCGAGCTTGACCTAGGTGTTACACATAGGTTCTAGGCTAATCACACGATAGCGCGAGGAGGCATCCATGAAGGTGTCCGAACTGGCCAAGGCGGCCGGCGTCACGGCAGAAACCGTACGCCATTACACGCGGCAGGGGCTGCTGACGCCGCAGCGGGATCCGGATAACGGTTACCAGCTGTTCGGCGCGCGCGACCTGGAACGGCTGCGCTTCATTCAGCGCGCCAGGACTCTCGGTTTCAGCCTCAAGGAGATCGCCGACATCCTCGCGCAGGCCGATCAGGGCGATTCCCCCTGTCCGCTGGTGCGCGACCTGCTGGCAGCGCGCCTACCTCAAATTCACGCTCGCATTCGCGAACTGCAGGCGCTGGCGGACCGCATGGAGCACGCCATGCGCGACTGGGCTCAGCTGCCCGACGGCACACCGGACGGACACAGCATCTGCCGCCTGATCGAACATACACCGACCGAGGGCATCTGCCCGACGGCCCCTGCCAACGGAGGCTGCCACGCCGGGAGGAAGGCTTGAACCGCTATCACTACACCGTCGAGGCCATGCACTGCCAAGGCTGTGTCGCCACGATTCGCAGAGCCATCGAGAGCGCCGATAACCAGGCACACATAGACGCCGAACCCACGGCGCACACGTTGACGGTGAGCACTTCGCTGGCGGCGCCGGCACTGGAGGCAGTACTCATCGACGCCGGCTATCCGCCGACGCCGGTCCCGAATCACACCGCATCGCGACATCACGACGAGAGCTTCGAGATTCCGGCCATGCACTGTCAGGGCTGCGTCAATCGCCTGCGCAGCGCGATACAGGACGAGGATGACACCGCCACGGTCGAGGGCGACCCGTCTCGTCATCGTCTTCAGGTCACCTCGACCCTGACGCGCACGGCACTGGAAGAACGGCTAAAGGCGGCCGGCTATCCGCCTCGCATGGAAGATGAAGAAGATGTTGAAGGTGAACAAGCAGAAAGTGAAGCACAGGAGGTGTTAGCCGAGACGACGGCGGCGCCTGAGGGGGCGGGCGATCACCAGACACCGCCGGCCGAGGACACCGAACGCGACACCAGCCTGATCCGGCTTTCGATCCAGGGCATGACCTGCGCCGGCTGCGTCAATACCGTGCAAAAGGCGCTGGCACAAACACCGGGGGTCGAGCGCGCGCAGGTCAACTTCGGCAGCGAGACAGCGCAGGTGACCGGCAACGTCGCCACTGCCGAGCTGGTCGCCGCCGTCGAAAGCGTCGGCTACGGCGCGGAACCGATCGAGGATCTGCGCCAGGCGAGCGAAAAGCGCCAGCGCAATGCGACAGCGCAGGCCAGGCGCCACGCCATCGAATCCGCCGTCAGTCTGGCGCTCGGCGTTCCCATGATGCTGGCGATGTTCTTCCACGAGCCGCGTATCGCCGGCGGCGAGCGCTGGCTCTGGGTCGCGCTGGGGCTGGCCACGCTAGGCGTGCTGGCAACCGCCGGCCGACGTTTCTTCGACGGCGCCTGGAAAGCCTTTCGCCACCATCAGGCCAACATGGATACGCTGATCGCGCTCGGCAGTGCCGCGGCCTGGCTCTATTCGATGGCCGTGCTGCTGTTTCCGGGCGCGATTCCCGAGGCTTCGCGTCACCTCTACTTCGAGGCCTCGCTGATGATCATCGGTCTGATCGGCATCGGTCAGACGCTGGAACTCAAGGCCCGCGGCCGGACCAGCCAGGCCCTGTCGCGCTTGCTCGACCTGCAGAGCCCGACCGCACGGGTCATCACCGCCGACGGCGAGCGGGATGTCGAGATCGACCGGGTCCAGGTCGACGATCGCATTCGCGTCCGCCCCGGCGAACGCCTGCCGGTGGACGGCGACGTCGAAGAGGGCGAAAGCTACATCGACGAATCGATGCTCACCGGCGAGCCCGATCCGGTACGCAAGGCCGTGGGCGATCGCGTCAGCGCCGGTACCGTCAACGGCCGCGGCGGGCTGGTCTACCGCACGACGCATGTCGGTGACGAGACTCGCCTGGGTCGGATCGTCGACCAGGTCTCCCGCGCCCAGGAGTCGAGACCGCCGATCGGCGCCCTGGCGGACAAGGTCTCGGCGATCTTCGTCCCCAGCGTCATGATCATCGCCGTGATCACCGCGCTGGTCTGGCTGAATGTCGGCCCGGCGCCGCAGCTGGTGCACATGCTGGTCGCCGCCACGACCGTGCTGATCATCGCCTGCCCTTGCGCGCTGGGTCTGGCCACACCGATCTCGACCATGATCGGGATCGGCAAGGCCGCCGAGTACGGCATCCTGATCCGCGATGGCGAAGCCCTGCAGACGGCCAGCCAGTTGACCACGCTGGTGGTCGACAAGACCGGCACGCTCACGGAGGGCAAACCGCGCGTGACCGACAGCCGCTACTGGCAGGAAGAAGCCCAGGTGCACGGCATCGTCGCCGCGTTGGAGCGCGGCTCCGAGCATCCCCTGGCCAGCGCCCTGCTGACCCACATCGGCGACACGGTCGACGCCGCGACGATCCACGACTTCGAGAGCCTGACCGGGCGCGGCGTCAGCGCCGTGCTCGAGGATGGACGCACCGTGCGACTCGGCAACGCCGCGCTGATGCGCGAGCACGACGTCGATCTGGCTACGGCGCAGGAGACGGCGGAGGCGTGGCAGGCTCGCGCCGCCAGCGTGATTTACCTGGCGATCGACGACCGCCTCGCCGCGCTCTTCGGCGTACGCGATGCCCTGCGCGACGACAGCCGTGAAGCCATCGCCCGGCTCCAGGCAGAAGGATTGACGGTGGTCATGCTCAGCGGCGACAGCCAGGCCGCCGCCGAGGCAATCGCTCGCGAAGCCGGTATCGACGAAGTGCGGGCCGAACTGATGCCGGAAGAGAAGCAGAACGCCATCGCCGAGCTGCAACGCCAAGGCGAGACGGTCGGCATGGTCGGTGACGGCATCAACGATGCGCCGGCCTTGGCGCGCGCCGAGGTCGGCTTCGCCATCGGCCAGGGGACCGATGTCGCCATCGAAAGCGCCGGCATCACCCTGATGCGCAACTCGCTGCATGGTGTCGGCGATGCCATCGCCATCAGCCGGGCGACGCTGGCCAACATCAAGCAGAACCTCTGGGGTGCCTTCGGCTACAACGCGCTGGGGATTCCGATCGCCGCCGGCGTGCTCTACCCGCTCACCGGCATGCTGCTGTCACCGATGCTCGCCGCGCTGGCGATGTCGCTGTCGTCGGTCACGGTGGTCAGCAACGCCAATCGCCTGCGCCTGTTCCGCCCTCGGCCGCCGCAGGCCCCATCGCACACGGCATCCACGCAGGAGGCGAAAGCATGACACTACTGCTCAACACGCTTGGCATCGCGCTGATCGCCTTGATCGTCTGGTGGTTCTGGCTGCGCGGCTAGACAAGGCGACGGCGCCCCCTCGGCAAGAGGCGGGGTCAGCTCTGGCTGACGCCCGTGTAGAGCCCGGGCCGATGATTGATGGTCAGAATCGCGCTCAGCACGACGGCGCCGAGAATCGAGTAGAGCACGTTGGACACCGGCAGCACGAAGAAGGCCGCCAGCATGATCAGGGTATCCAGGGCCATCTGCACCTTGCCGGCACGCCAGCCGTACTTGTCCTGCAGATAGACCGCGAGAATATTGAAACCGCCGAGACTGCCCCGGTGGCGAAACAGGAATAGCACGCCCAGCCCGATCAGGCTGCCACCGGCCAGCGCCGCGAACAGCGGATCGACCTCGCCGATTCGCAGCCAGTCCGGCAGCATCCACGAGATCCACGACAGCAGCGCCACCGCGGCGAAGGTCTTGAACGTGAAGTGATGACCGATCCGTCGCCAGGCCAGCCAGTAGAACGGCAGGTTGACGACGAAGAAGACCGGACCAAAGCTCCAGCCAGTCAGGTAGGTAACCAACAGCGCCATGCCGGCGGTACTGCCGATCAGGATCTGGGCATGGTGATACAGTGCCAGGCCCAGCGCGGCGCAGGTCGACCCCAGAATGATCGCCAGGACATCCTCGTAGGGACGGTGACGTTGCGTCGATTCCATCTCGAAATCCTTGTTGTTCGCGCCGCCGGGTAGGCAGCCGTGATCATGAACGGCGCTTGTGGCGCCTGAGGCAGGATTATAACGGCAATCGGCTCGGCGCAAGCCAAGGGGCGCGTAAACTCGGCGCAAGCTAAGGGGCGCGTAAAAGAGAGAGGCGAAATGGAAAGGCCAACGCGCGCGGGGCAGTGCCGAGATTCCCGGCGATTCGAGGGCGCGAGCGTGAGGCGTTCAGGCCGCGGAGAAGCGCTCCCGGCGTCTAGCAGCGCTCGGCGTGCTCGACCATCAGCTGCAGCGACTCCCGCCCTTTCCAGCGATTGCGCGAAAGCTTGAACGCGCAGCGCACGCGGTCGCCGACGGCCGTCGGGACCGGTTCGCCGGGGGCTAGCGCGCGAAACCAGATGGCTCGGTTGACGACGCCGTCGCAGGCGAGCTCGAGCATCAGGTGATTGCCGTCGGCGCCCACGGCACGCTGCTGCTCGATGACGAACTGGCCTTCAAACAGTGGCGCCTCGAACTCACGGCCATAAGGTGCCAGCGCCTCGAGCTCATCGAGCGTGGTCATCGTCAGCTGTGGCGCGTCCAGCTCGCCGTCCGTCCAGACCACCGGGTAGAGTTCACGACCGCCCAGTTGCTCGTCCACCGCCTGCCGTAGCGCCTCGCGAAAACGCTCCAGCTCGGCCAGCGGCACCCCCACGCCGGCCGCGCCACGATGGCCGCCAAATCGCGGCAGGCTCTCGGGCGCCAGCTCGAAGGTACGCTGTAGCGCAGCGCGCAGATGCAAGGCGTCGATCGAACGACCGGAGCCGGTCAACATCTCCGGCGCCATGGCTGGGGTCATGATCACCGTCGGGCGCCCATAGGCCTGAACCAGCCGCGAGGCGACGATCCCCTGCACACCTGCATGCCCCTCGGGCAGGTAGATCACCAGCACCGGCAGATCGCGGGCCAGCTGCGGCTGCGCCAGCCGACGCGCCTGATCGACCATGTCGGCTTCCAGCGCCTTGCGCGCCTGATTGTCGTCGTCGAGCATCTGCAGATGGCGGCGCGCGGTTGCCTCGTCGCTGGCCAGCATGAAGTGCAGCGCAGCGTAGGGGTCATCGAGCCGCGAGCGCGCATTGATGCGCGGGCCCATCTGAAATGCCAGCGTCTCGGCATCGAAGGGCACGCTATCGGCGCCCAGGCGCTCCGCCATCACGCGCCAGCAGGCGCTCTCCATGCGATTGATCAGTTGCAGGCCGTAGGTGACCACGGCGCGGTTGGCCGCGCTGGCGCCGAGCGAGACACAGTCGGCGACGGTGCCCAGCGCCACATAGGAGAGCCACGGCGACAGCTTCGGCGTGGAAGCGGAGAGCACGCCCTGCTCGATCAGTACCGCCCGTGTCAGCGACATCATCAGCCAGGCCACCATGCAGCCGGCAATGGTCTTGTCGGGGTAGGGACAGTCCTCACGCGTGGGATTGATGGTGGCATAGGCCGAGGCAGGCGGACCTGCCAGCGGCAAGGCATGGTGGTCGGTCACGACCACGTCGATCCCCGCCTCGCGCAAGCGCGCAATACGCGGCTCGTCGGAGGAGCCGCAGTCGGCGGTGATCACCAAGCTCGGCCGCGGCTCGAGCGCCAGGGTGCGTTCGACCAGCGGTAGACTGATGCCGTAGCCGTCGTTGATGCGGTGACCGATCAGGCTGTGGAGCTTCGAGGCCGGTACGCCGAAGAGTTCGGTCAGCGCTCGCAGCATCACCACATGTGACGTGATGCCGTCGACGTCGTAGTCGGTCAGGATGCCGATATGCTCGCCCTCCGCCACCGCCTGCGCGATGCGCTCGGCGCCGCGTCGGGCATCCTGCAGTTTCTCGGGGTGGCTCAAGTGACGCAGCGCCGGGGCGGTCAGCGCCTCGAGCGGGCCTTCGTGACCGGGCAAGCGCCCGGCCAGAATACGCGCCTGCAGTTCGCTGGTGCCGGCGTCCAGCGCCTGGCGATAGATCGCTTCGTCGCGCGGACGAGGCTGGATCCGACGGCGCGAGGGGTCATGGGCGGTTTCGCCAGCCTGATCCATCACCAGGCTCAGCGACGGTTGTCGGCGACGAACGCCTGCACCGCGGCCAGCGCCGCCGGCAGCACGCTGTAGCGCTCCTCGCGCTCAAGCAGGTCGTCCATGTGCGGCGGCAGCGGTACGCCGGCGAAACCCGCCTTGACCACGGCTTCCGCGAACTTGGCCGGATGCGCGGTCGCCAGCGTGATCACTGGCGTCGTGGCATCGGCGCGGGCCTGTTCGGCGGCGCGATAACCGGTCGCGGTATGCGGGTCGAGCAGCTCCTTGGTGCGATGGTGCGCGTCACGGATCACCTCGAGAATGGCGTTGTCATCGACGCTATAGCTCGCGAACTTCTGGCGCAGCTGGGCCAACGGCGCCTCCGCCAGTGCCGCCGGCTCGCGTTGGAAGCGCTCGAGCAGCTCGCGCACCGCCTCGCCGTCGCGATCGTAGGCGTCGAACAGCAAACGCTCGAAGTTGGACGAGACGACGATATCCATCGACGGTGCCAGCGTGGCGGCCAGCTCCTGCTTGGAAAAGTCGTTTTCGGCCAGCGTGCGGTGCAGGATGTCGTTGGCGTTGGTCGCGATGATGAACTGCTTGACCGGCAGCCCCATCTTGTAGGCCATGTAGCCGGCGAAGACGTTGCCGAAGTTGGCCGACGGCACGCAGAAGCTCACCTCGCGGTGCGGGGCGCCGAGCGCCACGCCAGCGGCGACGTAGTAGACGATCTGAGCCATGATCCGCGCCCAGTTGATCGAGTTCACCGCCACCAGCCGCGTGCCGTTGAGGAAGGACTGGTCGGCGAAGCTCGCCTTGACCATCGCCTGGGCGTCGTCGAAATTGCCCTCGATCGCGATATTGAAGACGTTATCGGCCAGCACCGAGGTCATCTGCCGGCGCTGCACCTCGGACACCCGGTTGTGCGGGTGCAGGATGAAGATGTCGAGATTGTCGCAGTGGCGGCACCCTTCGATCGCCGCCGAACCGGTGTCACCGGAGGTCGCCCCCATGATCACCGCCCGTTCGCCACGCTTGGCGAGGAAGTGATCGAGAAGGCGGCCCAGCAGCTGCAGCGCGACGTCCTTGAAGGCCAGCGTGGGGCCGTGGAACAGCTCCAGCAGGAAATGATTGCTGTCGAGCTGGTTGAGCGGCACCACGGCATCATGACTGAAGGTGGCGTAGGCCTCGCGCACCAGGCCGCGGAACGTGTCATCGTCGATCTCGCCGCCGACAAACGGCTTCATCACCCGAAAGGCAATCTCGGCATAGGAGAGCCCGGCCATGTCGGCCAGCTCGTCACGCGATAGCTGTGGCACCGTTTCCGGCACATAGAGACCGCCATCGCTGGCCATGCCGGTCAGCACCACTTCCTCGAAATTGAGCGCCGGCGCCTGCCCGCGCGTACTGATGTAACGCATCGTCATTTCCGTTCGGTAGTGAGCCGCTGGCCCGTGATTCGTATGCCCCGCCGCGGGAAAACGCCGCTATCGCCACCGCCCGCGCCGTGGCTTATTCCTGCTCGTCCAGGGATTCCACCCGAATCCGCGTCACCGGCCCGGCGATGTCGGCGAGCGACTCGAGCTGACGGATGGCCTCGTTCATGTGCTGCTCGCGCGTGCGGTGCGTCATCAGAATGATCGGGACCAGTTCGCCCTCGGTCGCTTCCTTCTGGATGATCGCCTCGATCGAGATCCCCTGCTCGGAAAGAATGGTCGCGACCCGGGCCAGCACGCCCGGCCGGTCCACCGCCAGCAGGCGCAGATAGTAGGCGGTGACGATCTCCTCCATCGGCAGGATAGGCAGGGCGTTGGCCTCGTCGTTGACGCCGCTGAAGGCGAGATAAGGCACGCGGTAGTGATGTGCGGTGGTGATGTCGCGCGCCACATCCAGCAGATCGGCGACGACCGCCGAGGCCGTCGGCTCGGCGCCGGCGCCGGCGCCGTAGTAGAGGGTCGGTCCGACCGCATCGCCCATCACCGAGATGGCGTTCTTGACGCCATGCACGTTGGCGAGCAGTCGCTCCTTGGGAATCAGGGTCGGATGCACGCGCAGCTCGACACCGTTGTCGCTGCGACGCGTGATCCCCAAGTGCTTGATGGTGTAGCCGAGATTGTCGGCCTGTTCCACGTCCTCGGCCGTGATACGGGCGATACCTTCCGTATAGGCGTGCTCGAACTGCAGCGGCAAGCCGAAGGCGATGGAGGCCAGAATGGTCAGCTTGTGCGCGGCGTCGATACCCTCGACGTCGAAGGTCGGGTCCGCTTCCGCATAGCCCAGCGCCTGCGCTTCGGCGAGCACGTCGTCGAAGGTGCGGCCTTCATCGCGCATGTGAGTGAGGATGTAGTTGCCGGTGCCGTTGATGATGCCGGCGAGCCACTGGATGCGATTGCCACCCAGGCCCTCGCGCAGTGACTTGATCACCGGAATGCCGCCAGCGACAGCCGCCTCGAACGCCACGATCACGCCCTTGGCGTGGGCCGCCCGGAAAATCTCGTTGCCATGAACGGCGATCAACGCCTTGTTGGCGGTCACCACGTGCTTGCCGTTTTCGATCGCGGTCATGACCAGCTCGCGCGCGACATCGTAGCCGCCGATCAGCTCCACCACCACGTCGATATCGGGGTTGCGGGCGACGTCGAAGATATCGCGCGTCACCTTGACGCCGGAGGTATCGCAGTCGGGATTGTCGCGACGCGCGCCGACCTGCTCGATCACGATCGGACGACCGGCACGTCGAGCGATTTCGTCAGCGTTGCGTGTCAGCACATCGAAGGTGCCACCGCCCACGGTGCCCAGACCGCAGATACCCACTCTCACCGGATTCAAGATGACACTCCCCCTGCTGATAATCGCTGACCGAATCGCCCTCCAGGCCGCACGTTGCGTGCTGAAGGGCGGTCACGGTAGAAAGCCCCGGCCCCCTTGTCAAGCAAGCCTGCGCGTTTCAGCCGCCGTCAGCCGTTCTCTCCGTCGTCGATGCCGAGCATGGCCGCCAGCCGCCCCGCGGGCAAATAGCCCGGCACCATCTTGCCGTCGGGGAAAATGATCGCCGGCGTGCCCTGGATACCGGACGCGACACCCAGCCGATACTGGCTGGCGATCGGCGCATCGCAGCGCTCGGTATTCGCCACCTCGTCCCCACGGAACGCCGCGCTCATCGCCTCGGAGCGATTGTCGGCACACCAAATGTTGGCCAGCTGACGCGCGGCGTCAGAGTTCGGCCCCATGCGCGGAAACGCCAGATAGTCGACCTGAATGCCCATCTCGTTGAGCTGCGCCATCTCGGCGTGCAGCTTGTGGCAGTAGGGGCAGGTGGTATCGGTAAAGACGGTCAGCCGTGCCTTGACGTCGCCAGCGGGTCGATAGACTACGCGCTGCGATTCCGGCACGGCATCGATCAACGCCTGACGACGTTCGTTGGCAGCCTGCTCGGTGAGGTTGACCATGCCGTCGTCGGTATTGCGATACAGATCGCCAACGACCATGTACTCGCCGTCACCATCGGCGTAGAGCGTATTGCCGCCGCTCAGACGTACCTCATAAAGCCCGGGAATCGGGGCCTCTTCGATCGACTCGATCGGCAGAGGCTGCCCGCCATGGGCATTGAGCTTATCGGCCAGGTCGGCCGGTGGCTCGGCCATCGCGGCAGGCGAGAGCGCGACGGCGGATAACGTAGTGCCGATCAGGGCGAGAGCGGACAGCAAACGACTTCTCATGGTTCAACCTCGTGGATGGTGTTCTGCGTGGAGCGCTTCCAGTCGCGCCTGGGCGACATGGGTATAGATCTGCGTGGTCGACAGATCGCTGTGACCGAGCAGCAACTGTACGACACGCAAATTGGCCCCATGATTCAATAGATGGGTCGCGAAGGCATGGCGCAGGGTATGCGGAGAGAGCGACTTGCCGATGGCGGCCAGCTCGGCGTAGTGCTTGAGACGATACCAGAAGGTCTGACGCGTCATGAAACCGTCGCGGCGCCCCGGAAATAACGGCGGCCGCCGAATATCCTGCATCAGCTCGTTACGGCCCTGACGCAAGTAACGCTCGAGCCAGGCAAGCGCCTCCTCACCGAGCGGTACCAGTCGCTCCTTGTCACCCTTGCCGCGCACCAGCACCACCCCCTGACGAAGATTGACCGCGCTGACCGTGAGCCCGACGAGTTCGGAAACACGCAAGCCGCAGGCGTAGAGCACTTCGAGCATGGTCCGGTCGCGCAGACCGAGCGGCGTCTCGGTGTCCGGCGCCCCCAGCAGACGATCGACGTCCGCCTCGTCCAGGGTGTCGGGCAAGCTGGGACGGATGCGCGGCGGCTGAATCTCTGCCAGCGGATCGTGGTGCATCAGCCCCTCCGCCAGCGCCCAGCGATAGAAACGCCGCAGGCAGGAGAGCTGACGTGCGATAGAGCGGGCGTGATGGGTCTCGCGACGCTGCTCGACAAAGGTGATCAGTGTCGTCTCGCCCGGGGCGAGCAGGCGCTCCTCGCAGGCGTCGAGGTAGGCAATCCAGCCGGAGAGATCGCGGCGATAGGCGCTCAGCGTGTGCTCGCTGACGCCGCGCTCCAGCCATAGCGCATCGAGAAAGGCATCGCGTCGATCAACGTCGTTCATGCGGAGTCTCTCGGTTCATGAGCCGATCATCGAAAAGGCATCAGCATAACGCAAAAACCCCGTGGGCCGAGCGGCCCACGGGGTTTTCAAGCTTGGCAATCGACAGCGCTCGGCGTGGCACCCGAGCGCCAGTCGAATCAGCCCAGCTTTTCCTTGATACGCGCGGACTTGCCGCTGCGCTCGCGGAGGTAGTACAGCTTGGCCTGACGCACGTCGCCGCGACGCTTGACTTCGATACCGGCGACCAGCGGGCTGTAGGTCTGGAAGGTACGCTCGACGCCAACACCGTGGGAGATCTTGCGCACGGTGAAAGCGGAGTTCAGACCGCGGTTGCGCTTACCGATGACGACGCCTTCGAATGCCTGGAGACGCTCGCGGTTGCCCTCGACGACCTTGACCTGAACGATGACGGTATCGCCGGGCGCGAACGCCGGGATTTCCTTGCTCATCTGCTCGGATTCGAGCGCCTGGATTATCTGATTCTTGCTGCTCATTGTTGCTGCTCCTGTCGGTGAAATGCCGGCGGTCTTTGCCGGACCATTCCATAACCCGGCGCTCGGCGCATGCCGGCGCGGAATCGTGAGTGACGCACAGGCGCGATGCCCTATCGCCCTATGCACCGCCGTCGCGTGCGACGTGTTCTTCGATGAATTCATCGAGCAGCCGCTGCTGCTCGCGATCCAACGTTTGGCTCTCCAGCAGATCCGGGCGCCTGAGCCAGGTACGCCCGAGGGATTGCTTCAGGCGCCAGCGGCGAATCGCCTCGTGGTTACCGCTCAGCAGCACTTCCGGCACCCGGTGATCATCGATCACCTCGGGTCGCGTATAGTGCGGGCAGTCGAGCAGCCCGTCGGCGAAGGAGTCCTCGCTCGCCGAATCGCGATGTCCCAGCACCCCGGGCACCTCGCGCGCCAGCGCATCGATCATCACCATCGCCGGCAGCTCGCCGCCGCTGAGCACATAGTCGCCGATCGACCACTCTTCATCGATGTCGGCGGCCACCACGCGCTCGTCGATACCCTCGTAGCGACCCGCCACGACGATGAGTCCGTCACGCGACGCCAGCTCCCGGGCCCCGGCCTGATCCAGTCGTCGCCCCTGTGGCGACAGATAGATCACTGTCGGCTGACACCCGGCCGCTTCGGCGCCGGCGCGTGCTTCGGCAAGCGCCCCACGCAGCGTATCGACCTTCATCAGCATGCCGGGGCCGCCACCATAGGGGCGATCATCGACCGTGCGATGCTTGTCCGTGGCGTAGTCCCGAGGATTCCAGAAAGCCATCTCGAGCAATCCGCGATCCACGGCGCGCCCCGTCACGCCGTGCCGGGTAATGGCCTCGAACATCTCCGGGAACAGGGAGACGACACCAATCCACACGGTACGCTTCTCCTACCCGTCGCTGGCGAGCCGAACTCGGCTGCCCTGCCTGGCCGGGACGTTAAAAATCGGGGTCCCAATCGACCGTCATGCGGCGCGCTTCCAGATCGACCCGCACGATCACGTCGTCGGGCAGAAACGGCAGCAGCCGCTCACGGTCGTCGAGACTGCCCTCGGCAGGCTTGACCACCAGGACATCGTTGGCGCCGGTCTCGAAAAGATGATCGACACGCCCCAGCTTGTCGCCGTCGCGCGTTTCGACCTCGAGGCCTTCCAGCTGATGCCAGTAATACTCGCCGCTATCCAGATCGGGTAGCGCCGATTTTTCCACCCACACGTCGACACCGGCCCACTGCTCGGCCAGTTCGCGCGTATCGATGCCTTCCAGTCGTACGACCAGGCCCTTGCCCTGCGGGCGCGCTTCGAGCAGCCGTCGCGAGGCGAGTGTGCCCTGACGCGACAGCACCCAGATCGGGTACTCGAAAATGCCCTCGGGCGGACTGGTGTACGAGTAGACCTTGAGCCAACCCTTCACGCCGTGCGGACTGGTCAGACGCCCCAGCAGCACATGCTGGGCTTCGTCGTCTTCCACTGTATGACTGACCGCTATCGGCATGATGATTCAGTCTCAGGCCTGGGCCTTGCGTGCTTCCTTGACCAGCTCGGCGACGCGCTCGGACATTTGCGCACCGTGAGACTGCCAGTGAGCGATACGTTCGAGATCGACGCGCAGACGCTCTTCCTGACCGCGAGCGATCGGATTGAAGAAGCCTACACGCTCGATGAAGCGGCCATCGCGGGAAACGCGAGAGTCGCTGACGGCCAGATGGTAGAAGGGACGCTTCTTGGCGCCACCACGTGCCAGACGAATGGTAACCATTGCGTTGATAATCCTTCGGTTAAGTTAATCGTTACGCCACGGAATCTAGTCTTCTCGGACCTACGCCCGAGACGAAGACGCAGCATTCTACGGAAAAGACCGCGACTTGGGAACCTTTTGTTGCCCTTGGGACGCCACGTCGCCGCACGCCCCATGCCTGGTCTCGCGACATCAGCGCCAGGGAAATCCGCCGCCGCCGCCGCCCGGGCCACCCATGCCGCCCGGACCACCCATGCCGCCAGGGCCACCCGGTCCGCCACCGCCGCCGCCCATCATGCCGGACATGCCGCGCATCATTTTCTGCATGCCGCCCTTCTGCCCGGCCTTCTTCATCATCTTCTGCATCTGCTTGTGCTGCTTCAGCAGTCGGTTGATATCAGGCACCTGCAGGCCGGCACCGGCGGAGATACGGCGCTTGCGCGAGCCGTTGATGATCTCGGGCTTGCGTCGCTCCTGGGGCGTCATCGAGTTGATCAATGCCTCGAGCTTGCCGAACTCCTGCTCGGCCCCCTTGTTCTGGGCCATTTCCGCCATCTGCCCCATGCCGGGCAGCTTGGACATCAGGCCACCCATGCCGCCCATCTTCTTGAGCTGCTGCAGCTGGTCGCGAAAATCCTCGAGATCGAACCCCTGCCCCTTCTTGACCTTCTTGGCCAGCTTCTCGGCCTGGCCCTTGTCGACATTGCGCTCGGCTTCCTCGATCAGCGACAGTACGTCGCCCATGCCGAGAATCCGCGATGCGACGCGGTCGGGGTGGAAGGGTTCCAGGGCATCGACCTTCTCGCCCATGCCCATGAACTTGATCGGCTTGCCGGTCACATGGCGTACCGAGAGCGCCGCCCCGCCCCGCGCATCACCGTCCGCCTTGGTCAGGATCACCCCGGTCAGCGGCAGCGCATCACGAAACGCCTTGGCGGTATTGGCAGCATCCTGGCCGGTCATCGCGTCGACGACAAACAGCGTTTCCTGCGGCTGGATCGCCTGATGCAGCGCCTGGATCTCGGCCATCATCGCCTCATCCACCGCCAGACGGCCGGCTGTATCGACGAGCACGACATCATGGAACTGGATCTTGGCGTGCTTGATCGCCGCCTCGGCGATAGCCACCGGCTGCTCGGCGCTGGTCGAGGGGAAGAAGTCGACCTCGACCTCCTTCGCCAGCGTCTCCAGCTGATCGATCGCCGCCGGGCGGTAGACGTCGGCGGAGACTACCAGCACCTTCTTCTTCTCGCGCTCGCGCAGGTACTTGGCCAGCTTGGCCACGGAGGTAGTCTTACCCGCCCCCTGCAGGCCCGCCATCAGCACGACCGAAGGCGCTCCCTTGAGGCTCAGGCTCTCGTTGGCCTGCCCCATGATCGCTTCCAGCTCCTGCTGGACGATCTTGACGAACTGCTGACCCGGCGAGAGGCTTTTCGAGACCTCCTGGCCGACCGCGCGCTCGCGCACGCGATCCACGAAGTCCTTGACGACCGGCAGCGCGACGTCGGCTTCCAGCAGCGCACGACGCACCTCGCGCAGGGTATCCTTGATGTTGTCCTCGGTCAGGCGAGCCTGGCCGGTAATCGACTTGAGCGTCTGCGACAAGCGATTGGAAAGACTTTCGAACATGGAACGCTCCGAGCGGCAATGCCGGGCGCCGAGCTCGTCGGCAACGGGCATGGCGGCGCCGTGAATAGAATTTGGGGCATCATTATACGCATGCCGAGCCGTTAGCTCCATGCGCCATGGCTGGGCGAGCTGGCGGGGAACCGGTATAGTGGCTGACGAATCGCGATTGACTCTCGTTCGAGCCTCGTCGCGATGCCAGCCATCGTCGCGCCGGGCCACCGAGACGTCCTCGGGCACGATGCTCGCGGACCGTTATGGCGGATCCGCTCTCTGGTTACTTCACCGTCACTGCGACCGCTTCGGTCGCGCAACGAGGCAAAATCACCGATGCCGGCGCTCCCCTTCGCCCTTGTCGCTATTGTCTGCTATCTCGCTGCCGGGCTCTGGCAGAGCCTCAGTCTGGCGCGGCGCGTCGCCGAACGTCCCGGCTGGGTACGCAGTATCGGCCTGGCGGCGCTGGCCTGTCACGGCGTGATCCTGGGGCTGGTAGTACTCGGCCCGCATGGCCTGCATCTCGGCCTGACCCAAAGCGCGGCCCTGGCCGGCTGGCTGGTGGTGGCACTGCTTTTGCTGGTGAGCCTGTTCAAGCCCGTGCTCAACGCCGGTGTCTGTGTCTTTCCTTTGGCGGCCGTGACCATCGTCGCGGCCATCGGCATGCCCAGCACGATGACCGAATCCGGCGTCTCGCCCGGCCTCTACTTCCATATCCTGAGTTCGATCGCGGCCTTCGCGTTTCTGGCTATCGCTGCCGTGCAGGCACTGCTGGTCGCCTTCCAGCACCAGGCACTCAAGCGGCGCCAGACCGGCGGCATCGTGCAGGTCCTGCCGCCGCTGACGCGCATGGAACAGCTGCTGTTCGAACTGATCTGGTGCGGGATGCTGCTACTGACGGTGGCCATCGTCAGCGGCTTCCTGTTCGTCGACAATCTGTTCGCGCAGCACTTGGCGCACAAGACCATCCTCTCCCTGCTCGCCTGGCTGATCTTCGCCGGGCTGCTCGCCGGCCACCACTATCTCGGCTGGCGCGGCCCCAAGGCCGTGCGCTGGACGCTACTCGGCGCCGGGGTGCTCGTCATGGCCTTCTTCGGCACCAAGTTCGTGCTCGAATACGTCTTCCACTACAACGCCTGAGCCGATATACCAATGTTCACGCCCGGGTGTCCGGATACGATCGTCCGAGCCGCGGGGTAGGGACAAAGGCAGCGGCACGAGACAACAGCGCCCGCCTCCCGGCGTTGACAGCCCGCGGGCAACCCCCTACAACAATCTGACAATTCCACGAGGAAATCCCCGTCTTGAGTGACGACATACCCTTGGGCCTGATGCTGGGCCTGCTCTTCGTTCTGGTCTGCCTGTCGGCATTTTTCTCCAGTTCCGAAACCGGCATGATGTCGATCAACCGCTATCGGTTGAATCACCAGGCAGCAAGCGGATCGCGCTCGGCCCGCCGTGTAGCCGAGCTGCTCAAGCGACCGGACCGCCTGCTCGGCGTCATCCTGATCGGCAATAACCTGGTCAACAACCTGGCCGCCTCGATCGCTACTATCGTCGCCATCCACTTCTTCGGCGATGTCTCCGGCCCCGCCATCGCCACCCTGGCCCTGACTATCGTGGTGCTCATCTTCGGCGAGGTGACACCAAAGACCTATGCCGCCATTCGCCCGGATCGCATCGCCTTGCCGGCCTCGGTCGTACTGTCGCCGCTGCTGCGGCTGTTCTATCCGATGGTGTGGCTGGTCAATGCCATCTCCAACTCGCTGCTGCGGCTGATCGGCGTGCGCCACCTGGAGGCGGGCAAGGATAGCCTGACCCGCGACGAGCTACGCAGCGTGGTCCATGAGGCCGGTTCGTTGATCCCGAGCCGCCACCAAGCGATGCTGCTCTCTGTTCTCGACCTGGAAAACGTCACCGTCAATGACATCATGGTGCCGCGCCACGAGATCATCGGGCTCGATCTGGACGACGACCTCGAGACCCTGCTGACGCAGATTCGCCAGAGCCAGCACAACCGACTGCCGATCTACAAGGGTGACATCAACAACATCATCGGCATCCTGCATCTACGCAACGCCTCGCGCTTCATGAGCAAACCGGATCTGTCCAAGGCCTCGATCGTGCAGGAGGCACGCGAGCCCTATTTCGTGCCGGAGTCGACGCCGCTGCACACGCAACTGCTCAATTTTCAGCAGCAGAAACGCCGCATCGGGGTGGTCGTGGACGAGTACGGTGACGTGCAGGGACTGGCAACGCTGGAGGACATTCTCGAGGAGATCGTCGGCGAGTTCACCACGGACGTCGCCGCCACCTACCGCGACATCCACCCGCAGACCGACGGCGCCTACGTGATCGAGGGTACGGCCAACATTCGCGAACTCAACAAGGCACTGGGCTGGCAACTGCCGACGGACGGCCCCAAGACCCTGAACGGGCTGATCCTCGAGCACCTGGAGGCGTTCCCCGACGCTCAGGCGTGCCTGCAGATCGGCGCCACGCGCTTCGAGATCCTCGATATCAAGGACAACCTGATCACCTCGGTCCGCTGCTGGCAGCAGGGCGTTCGGCGGCGCAGCAGCGAGTAAGAGTAAGAAACAGAGGATGGAGACGCGGCAAGGCGAACGCCGAGAAGGCGACGCCCCCTAGACCGGCGTGCCGAGGCGTCGCGCCAGACGCTTGTCGCCGGCACGCTTGAGCCCGCGCACGCGACGCTCCAGCGTGCGGCGCGGCGAGTACCCCGCGGGGATCGGCTCCCCGAAAACCAGCAGCACGCGAGCCCGCAAGCGGCGCGGCCACTTGCTCAGCGCCTTGCCGTCCTTGTTCGAGGTCCACGACCCCCACAGGCCGGAGAGCGCCGCTGGCACCACCGGCACCGGATCTCGCGCCAGCACCAGGTCCAGCCCCCGACGGAAGGCGTGGACGTCGCCGTCGGGCGTGAGCCGGCCCTCGGGAAAGATCATCACCACTTCGCCGTTGCGCAATGCCCGGCTGACCTCCTCCAGCGCGCGACGCACACCGCCCGGATCGCGCCGGTCCGAATCCACCGGAATCGCCCCGGCGATACGGAAGAACCAGTTGAGCCACGGTGACTCGTAGATCGGGCGATCCATCATGAAACGCAGCGGGCGCGGACAAGCCCCGCCCAGCACCAGCGCATCCATGAAGCTGACATGGTTGCAGACCACCAGCGCCGGACCTTCCGCCGGCACATTGTGGCGGCCACGACAGCGCAGACGGTAGAGCACGCGCACCAGCGCAAAGATGCTCAAGCGCAGCGCCGGGCGCGGGTTGCGAACCAGCAGCAGGACGCCTAGCGTCAGCGTCAGCCAACCCAGACAGGCAAACAGCGTCGTCAGGGGCAGAGCCAGCACGCTCAGCATCACGATGCCGAAGGCGGCCGCCAGAATCATGAACAACGCATTCAGAATGTTATTGGCGGCGACCACCCGCGCCCGCCGCGCCTCCGGGCTGGCCAGCTGCATCAGCGTGTAGAGCGGTACGCTGTAGAGGCCGCCCCCCAGGCCGACGAGGGCCAGCAGCGTGCTCATGCGCCAGAAGTCGGTCATCTGCAGCAGCGCGACCAGCGCCAGATGCTCGCCGGGCAAGGGCCCCTGAGCCGCCAGTTCGATGCCGGAAACCCCGATCACCAGCGCTCCGAGCGGCACCAGCCCCAATTCCAGACGACCTGCGGAAAGGCGTGCACAGAGCAGCGCGCCCAGACCGACGCCGACGGCAAAGGCGCCGATCATGAAGCTCACCGCTCCCTCGCTGCCGTGCACCACGTCACGCACCCACGCCGGCAGCTGGGTCAGATAGCAGGCACCGAGGAACCAGAAGAAGCTGATACCGAACAGCGCCGCACGCACGTTGCGCCCGCGCAAACCATCTCGCAGGACACGCCAGCTGCCGGAGAACGGTCGCCACGGCACGCGCCCGTGCTCGCTCGGCGGCGCCGGTGGAATCCCCAGACTGGCGACAACGCCGACCAGGGCGATGACGATCAGCGCCCCGGCAATCGCCGCCCGCGCCCAGGCGCCCTCCAGCGAGGCCAGTACGCCTGCCAGCAGCGTGCCCAGCAGAATCGACACGAAGGTCCCCAGATTGACCCAGGCATTGCCGCGCAGCAGCTCCGTCGCGGCCAGGTGCTGCGGCAGAATCGCGTATTTGACCGGCCCGAACAGGGCCGACTGCGTGCCCATCATGAACAGCAACGCCAGCAGCAGACCGAACGCTTCGAACCAGATCGCCGCCGCCGCGACCAGCATGGTCACGAGCTCGAGTAGCTTGAGTCGGCGTACCAGCCGCTGCTTGTCCAGATGATCGGCGAGCGTGCCGCCCCAGGCGGAGAAGAGAAAGAACGGCAGGATGAAGAGACCCGCGGCGAGATTGTTGAGCAGCCCGGTATCCCAGCCATAGCGAGGTACCGCGACAAACGTCAACAGCAGCAGCAGGACATTCTTGAACAGGTTATCGTTGAAGGCGCCGAGCGCCTGGGTCCAGAAGAAGGGCGCAAACCGGCGCTGCGTGAGCAACCCGGGGGTCACGAGGCGTCTGGCAGGTGACGCAGCCCGGCCAGTGTGGTCGAGAGCAGCTGATCGAGCAGCTCTCCGACCGCCATCGGCTGCCCCTGCCAGTAACCGAGACGATCATTGAGCCCCAGCTGCACCAGACCGTGAACGCTACCCCAGAGCGTCCGCGCCATACGCCGCGCCGTGGCATCATCCAGCGTCGGCTGGTGGACTTTCAGGGCACTTTCGACGCGCACGAACAGCGCTTCGATAATATGATTCTGACGCTCGTCCAGCTCGCCTTCCTCGGCCAGCGGAAACTCGAACAGCATCTGCCAGCGGTGGGGCTCTTCGTGAGCATAATGCCAATAGGCGTGGGCCAGCGCCTTGAGCAGCGGCTCCGGCTCGCTCTCGTCCAGGCTCGCGACCGCCTTGCCCATGCGATCGAGAGTCTCGATATTGACGTACTGCAGCAGGTTGCTGAAGCTGCCGTAGAGTTTGAGCAGCGTGCTCGGCGCACAGCCGACGTCACGAGCTAACGAACGCAGCGACAGCGTATGCACGGGGTTGTCGCACAACCAGGCGTCGCAGGCGGCCATGACCTGCGCATGAAGCGCCTCGGGAGCGTGCTGTCGCGGTCGAGCCATCGGGTCCCTCGCTCGGAATAGTGGTGAAGCGCTGCCGAATCCCGCTTGCCGGGAATCTTGTCGTGATTTTAAATCGAACAGCGTTTCCTAGCATATCGTCAATGTGCGTAAACGCAAGCTTATGCGCATTAACGCGACGATTTCGCAAGTGTTTTGCGCTCGCCGGCGGGAGTGTCCGGTGCGTTCCGCTGACGCGCCGGCGAATACGCCTTGGCCCAGGCTCGGCAGTGGCATAGGCTGTTGCCCGCCGCCTCATGTCACCGCGAAAGGAGAAACCATGGCCGGTCGCCTGCATATCGACGACTGGACTCGCGATCGCACACTGCCGGGCTTTCGCAGCAGCGAGCCGCCCATCCTGACGCCCAACGCGGCTCCCCGCCGCTGGCTGTCGATCCTGCGTCATGAAGCGGGAGAGACCGTTCTGCGGGAGGCCTTCTGGGGGCTGACGCCGACCTGGCTCAAGGTGCTCGACCATGCCCCGCACTGCGCCCGCGCCGAGTCGCTGCAAGAACGGCCCATGTTCCGCGAGGCGCTGGCATCACGTCGCTGCCTGCTGCCGGTTTCCGGGATCTATGTCTGGCAGCCGGGCCTACGCGGCAAGCAGCCGTTTCTGATCACTCGTACCGATCGTGGCCCGCTGCTGCTCGCGGCGCTATGGTCGCGCTACGCGCTGGATAGCCAGGTATCGCGAGACTCTTTCGCTTTGATCACCGTCCCGGTCTCGGCGTTCGTCGCGCCGCTCAGCGAGCGTCTGCCGGCGATTATCGATTCGCGGCAGGCGGCCACCTGGCTCGCGGCAGATACCGCAACGGACCACGCCGAAGCCCTGCTCGAACCGGCAGACCGGGAACTGTTGGGCGCTTTTCCGGTCTCGAAGCGAGTGAACGATCCCGCGCACCAGGAGTGGGCCTGCGCGTATCCGGTCGGCCCCATGCGCGTCTGGACGCCATGATTGCCGGCAAGGCGCTTATGCCGTGCCCATGCCGCGAGCGAACCGGTGCCGCGCCACGCCGACGCTAGCGCTCGCCGCGTCCGTTAACCAGCCTTACTCACAGAAGGGAGTTACCATGCCGCGATTCCACGCCGGCCCCGCTCGCGCCAGACGCTGGCTGGCCGGGTTTCACCTGCTGATCGGCCTTCACCTCGTCACCACCGCCGCTTTCGCAGATCCCGCACCGACGACACCGATACAGAGTCCTAACGACCACCGCGAGTACCGCGCGATCACGTTGGACAACGGCCTCGAGGCGCTGCTGATCAGCGATCCCGCTGCCGACAAGGCCGCCGCGGCCATGGACGTCTCCGTCGGCAGCGACAACGACCCCGACGACATGCCCGGTCTGGCGCATTTTCTCGAACACATGCTGTTCCTGGGGACCGAAGGCTATCCGGACCCTGACGGCTACCAGCGGTTCATCAACCAGAATGGCGGCTCGCACAACGCCTTCACCGCCGATCAGGACACCAACTTCTTCTTCGACGTCGATCCCGAGGCATTCCCGGAGGCGCTCGACCGCTTTTCGCAGTTCTTCATTTCACCGCAGTTCAACCCGGACTACGTCGACCGGGAGCGCCACGCCGTCAACTCCGAGTACCAGGCGCGCCGCGACGACGACGGCCGGCGTATCAACGAGGCACTCGGCAAGGCGCTCAACCCCGCGCACCCGATCAACCATTTCGCGGTCGGCAGCCTGGATACGCTCAACAGCGAGAAGCGTCCGCTGCGCCAGGCCCTGCTCGACTTCTACCAACGCCACTACGATGCCAATGTGATGCATCTCGTCGCTCTGTCGCCGGCACCGCTCGACACGCTGGAACAGCAGGTGCGTCAGCGCTTCGCCGAGATCCCCGACCGCGATCTCGAGAAGCCGGTCATCGACGCGCCGCTAGCGACCGCCGACGAATTGCCGGCGACGCTGCGCGTCCAGCGTCGCGAGGCGCGCCAGCAGCTCGAGTTCCTGTTTCCGATCGACGACCCGATCGCCCACTACACCACCAAGCCCGACGACTATGTCGCCAACCTGCTTGGCCATGAAGGCGAAGGGAGCCTGCTCGCCAGGCTACGTCAGGCCGGCTGGGCCGACGGTCTCTCCGCCGGGACGCGGCAGAGCGACGGCCGCGAGGCGCTGTTCGACATCTCGATCAGCCTGACGCCGGCCGGCCTGTCCCATCTCGACGAGATCCAGGCCAGCCTGTTCGACCAGATCCGCCGAATTCGCGAACAGGGCGTCGAGGCGTGGCGCTACGACGAGCAAGCGACGCTGGCCGAACAAACCTTCCGCTTCCAGCAACGCAGCGATCCGATCGACACCGTCAGCGGGCTCGCCATGAGTCTCGCCTATTACCCGCTGCAGGATGTGCAGTACGCGCCCTACCGCATGGATGACTTCGATGCCGACGCGATCGACGACCTGCTGAAGGACCTGACGCCGGACAACCTGTTACGCGTCTACAGCGGGCCTGACGTGGAGGGTGAGAAAACTACGCCCTATTTCGGCGCCCCCTATCGCCTTGCCCGTGTCGCCCAATGGCCGCGAGCCGAGCCGCTCGATGGCCTCGCCCTGCCCGCCCCCAATCCCTATATCGCTGACGATCTGAGCCTGCAGACGTTCGATGCGCAGCCGCCACAGCAGCTGGTCGAGACGGGCAGTCTCGAGATATGGCATCAGGCAGACAGCGATTTCGGCGCGCCTCGGGTGGCATGGCACTTCAGCCTGCAGAACCCGGAAGCCTCGATCGATGCCCGCCACGCCGCGCTGACCCGCCTGCTGGCCGGCTGGCTCAATGATGGGCTCAACGAGCGCTTCTATCCGGCAACGCTGGCCGGGCAAGACTTCTCCGCCTACGCCCACGGCCGCGGCATCACGCTTGCTTTCTCCGGCTGGCGCGATCACCAGATGCGTCTGATGCAGACCGTGGTGGCGCAGCTGGAACAGGGCGAAATTACCGACGCCAGCGTCGAACGCGTTCGCCAGGGACTGATTCGCGACTGGCAGAACGCGCCGCAGGACGCGCTCTACTCTCAGGTGCGCCGCACCCTCGGCGAAGCACTGATTCGCCCCCAGGTGAGCACCGCCAACCTGCTGGCGGCGATTCGTGACCTCGACGCCGACGATCTGCGCGCCTATCGCCGCACGTTCCTCGGATCGCTCTACGTACAGGCGATGGCCGTCGGCAATCTGGATGCGACACTCGCCCATCGCGAGGGACTTCAAGTCGCCAACGCGCTTGCGCCCACCTTGCGCGCGAGCGATATTCCGCCACTCGCGGTGCTCGACGTCCCCGCGCAGCCGCCGGTCCTGCACCCCGCCACAACGCGCGACGATGCCGCCATGCTGCGATATCTTCAGGGCACCGATCGCTCGCTGGAGACACAGGCCAGTCTCGCGATCCTCGGCCAGCTGATCGGCCCGCCGTTCTTTGCCACGCTGCGCACCGACGAGCAGCTCGGCTATATCGTCAACGCCGGCTATGCGCCGCTGCTGGACGCTCCCGGGCTGGCGCTGCTGGTCCAGTCTCCCAGTGTCTCCAGCACGACCATCGGCGAGCGCATGGATGCCTTTCTGGCCGACTTCGATTCGCGTATCGCCGCGCTCGACGAAGCCCAGCTGGCCCCCTATCGGCAGGCCGTGGTGCAACAGCTGCGCCAGCGCGACCAGTCGCTGTCGGAGCGCGCCAGCCGTCTATGGCAGACCCTGGCCTACCCGCAGGTCGACTTCGAGCGCCGCGAGCATCTGGCCGAACGGGTCGAGAGCCTGACTCCCGACCAGCTGCAGTCGGCCTGGCAGGCGCTGCGTCAGACGGCGCCACTCACGATCAGTGCCGATGCTGGCGATCAGGCCAGCGATATCGATTCGCTGATCTCAAGCTTCACGCCGCTGCCCTGAACGACACCGCCCGCCCAGGCAACGTACCTACAAAAACACCCCGGATCGGCGATCCGGGGTGGCTCATCTGACACCGCCGCTGCGATTCAGTAGGTGCCGAACGCCTGCTCAGGCATGATCGACTCGACGTACATCACCAGCTCCTCGAGTATCTGGCGCTGGCGATCCTCGAGCGAGGTCTGGTTGAGCCGCTCGATCTCGCGCGCGAACTCCTTCAGCGTTAGCGCCCCACTCTGCGCATCGTTCATGCGTGACCAGCGGTAGGCCTCCCACTGCGACTTCTCTTCACTGGAGAGCGTCTCCGGGTAGGAGCGCGCGCGCAGTCGAAACAGCATTTCCTCCAGCCGCGGATCCTGGAAGGCGAACCCGGTATCAGCGAGCGCCTCGGGATGCGTGGCATGCACCCGCTCCATCGCCTGGCGGTCATGCGGCGAGAAGAAGCCTCCGGAGTAGAGCATCAGGTCCGGGTCGCGCGGCGGGTCGGCCGGCGCCTCGGAGAACGCCATTGCCGCCTTGGTCGCGGATTCCGGGTTCTGCACCAATGCCTGCCAGTGGCGCTCGCACAGATCGCGATCCAGGCCGAGGCGATTGGCCACCGAGGCATCGGCCGCGGAGATCGGCAGCACGACCGGGCTGCGATTGAGATGCACCACCTTGAGCGGAATCCGGGCCTCGCCCTCGGCGAGTTCGCTATCGCTGACGAAGACCCGGGCACGAATCTCTTCGGCGGAGAGCGAGAACAGCGGCGCCGGGTCGACTGCCAGGTCGTAGACGATGACCCCATTGGGGTTGGACGGGTGCGCCGCCAACGGCACGATCAGCGCACTGCAACCCCGGCTGGCCGGATAGCGGCGCGAGACATGCAGCATCGGTTTGCGCGCGTCGATATCGAGCAACTGCGCAACGCGACGCTTGCTGCGCAGCGACAGCAGATAGTCGAACAGCTTGGCATTGCGCTCGCGCAGCAAGCGCGCCATGCCGATGGTGGCGCGTACGTCCGAGAGCGCGTCGTGCGCGCCCTCGTGAGCAATACCATTGGCCGCGGTCAGGTGCTCCAGCTTGAAGCTCGGCGCGCCATCGTCGCGCAGCGGCCATTCGATACCGTCCGGGCGCAGCGCATAGAATGCGCGCACGGCATCGATCAGATCCCAGCGCGAGTTACCGTTCTGCCACTCACGCGCGTAGGGATCGATGAGATTGCGGTAGAAGAGATGGCGGCTGACTTCATCGTCGAAGCGCAGGCTGTTGTAACCCACCGCGCAGGTGCCGGGCACACGCATCTCCGCCTGAATACGCGCGGCGAACTCGACCTCCGGCACTCCGCGTCGAAGGGCCGCCTGCGGCGTGATACCGGTGATCAGACAGGCCTGCGGATGGGGGATATCGTCATCGGCCGGGCGCGCATAGAGCGTCAGCGGCTCGCCGATCTCGTTGAAATCGGCGTCGGTGCGAATCGCCGCGAACTGCGACGGCCGATGCCGTCGCGGATCGGCGCCGAAGGTTTCATAGTCGTGCCAGAGAAATGTGGGCTCTGCCTGGGGCTGACCTTTTCCGCTCGGGGCCATTCCGCTCTCCGCCTGCGCAAAACGGCAAGACTAGCACAGCCAGCCGGGCGTCTCATGCCGGCCGGACGTTCCCGCCAGCCAGTCGGCACCGGCACTGTCGAACGCCAGGCTAGCGCTTGGCGTCCTCGACGTCGTTGGGCAGGGTCACGTTGAGCTCCAGCACCGAGCAGTCGTTGTCGCTGTCCAGGCTGATATTGATCGCGTCCTGATCCACTTTCACATAGCGACGGATCACTTCCAGCAGCTCCTGCTCCAACATCGGCATGTAGTCCGGCTGACCGCGCTGTCCGCGCTGGTGCGCCACGATAATCTGCAGGCGCTCCTTGGCCACCGACGCGGACTTCTTGCGCTCACCCTTGAGGAAATCGAGTAGTCTCACCGGCGGTTCCCTCCTCCGAACATGCGCGCGATCAGCCCTTTCTTCTGCACCAGTTGAAAGCGCAGCGGCACGTCCTCGCCCATCAGTCGGGAGACGGTGTCGGCGTAGGCCTGCCCGGCATCGCTCTTGTCATCGTGAATGACCGGCACGCCCTGGTTGGACGCCCGCAGCACGGCCTCGGACTCGGGAATCAGTCCGACCAGATCGATCGCCAGAATCTCGCGGATATCTTCCAGATTGAGCATGTCGCCGTCATCGACCCGATTGGGGTTGTAGCGTGTGATCAGCAAGTGCTCCTTGATCGGATCCTGCCCCTGTTCGGCCCGGCGCGACTTGGAAGAGAGCAACCCGAGAATGCGGTCGGAGTCACGCACCGAGGAGACTTCCGGGTTGGTCACGACGACGGCCTCGTCGGCGAAGTAGAGCGCCAGCTGCGCGCCTCGCTCGATGCCGGCCGGCGAATCACAGATGATGTAGTCGAACTCGCCAGCCAGATCGGCCAGCACCTTCTCCACGCCCTCGAGCGTCAGCGCTTCCTTGTCGCGCGTCTGAGAGGCGGGAAGGATATGCAGGTTCTCGGTGCGCTTGTCGCGAATCAGCGCCTGCTTCAGCCCCGCCTCGCCCTGGATCACGTTGACCAGGTCGTAGACCACGCGACGCTCGCACCCCATGATCAGGTCGAGATTCCGCAGGCCCACGTCGAAGTCGATCACCACGGTCTTGTTGCCGCGCAACGCCAGCCCCGTGGCAATGGCCGCAGCACTAGTCGTTTTACCGACGCCACCCTTACCGGAGGTTACAACGATGATCTTGGCCAAGATGAACTTCCTGTTACCCGAAAAATGTTGATCGCTCCCGCGCTGATCAAGTCAGCGCCGAGATCCGCAATTGGTCTTCCTTGAGCTGCACCTGCACCGAGCAGCCCAGCATCCTGGGATCGATGTCTTCCAGACGCTTGTAGGTACCCGCAATGGAGAGCAGTTCGGCGTGCAGGTCGTGACAGAAAATGCCCGCCTCGCGGTTGCCGTGAATGCCAGCGAGCGCCCTTCCGCGTAGCGGCCCGTAGACATGCACGTTGCCGGCGGCCAGCACCTCGGCACCGGGATTGACCGCACCGATGACAACCAGGTCGCCTTCCGGTGCCGACACCTGCTGCCCCGAGCGCACCGTGCCGCGATGAATACGGCCACCGGGCATCGTCTCTACCGTGCCTGCCGGCAGCGCTGCCTCGGCCGGTTCCTCAGGCTCCACGACGCGCGGCTCGACCGCACGCGGGCGATTCTCCTGCGGCGGGAACCAGCCGAGACCGAGCGCCCAGGCGGACTGCTTGACAGGATCGGAGCCACCGCGCACGGCCACGGGCAGCAGCTTGTGCGCACGGCACACCGCACAGATCCGCTCGAGCGCAAGGTGCGGCTCGTCGACCTGCTCCACGCTCAAAACGACGGGCGTGTGCTGAAAGAACGCCGGGGCCTGACTGATCTTGCCGGTCAGCTGGGCGCGAATCCGCTCCGGGTCGCCGCTGGCCAGCTCCATGACCGTCATCGGCAGCATGCCGCCCTTGAATGTAAAGGCAGTATCTGCCCGATCCCTGTTGAGACTCATGACCGAACTCCGCAGCGGGGGGAATGGGGTTACGCTAAGCGAGGGCGCACGTCGCTGCAACCGATCATACGACCGGCTCGACCTTTTGTCAGGTGTCGCCAGTGGCCGACGTCACGACCTTTGCAGGCTTTTATCACCCGCCGTCAGATGGTTAGATAGAAAGCTGCTGTCGACACCCGCCCCAGGCGGGGTCGATCACCGCCAGCCCGTCGTTTTCAGGATGCCACATCGGCCATGCCAGGACTCTTTCAACGCCTGTTCTCTTCCCTGTGGCGAAGCGCCCGGTGGGAACATCGGGACCCCGCCATTCGTGCGCGCGCCGCTTCGCAACTGGGCCCGGATGCCCTAGACACACTGGCCCGCCTGGCTCGCGATGACGTGCCAGCGGTACGCGCCGCGGCCGTGGCGCGCGTGGACGACCCGAGCCCCCTTCTCGCCTGGCACGCCGCGCACCCGAGCGACGAGATCTTCCAGCGCCTGCTCGATCTGCTGGGCGGGCGCGTCAGCGAAGGCCCCGACCTGACGTCGCGGATCGCGCTGATCGAAACGCTCGACGACAGTGCCCTGCTCGATGCGCTGGTCGCCCACGGCGACAACCAGTCGCTGCGTCTGGCCGCCCTGGCCCGCATCGAGGACGAGGCGCGCCTGATCCATCACGCCAGCGAGAACGGCATCACCGCCGTGCGCCGTGCCGCCGCCGAGCGTGTCACCAGTAACGATGGACTGACACAGCTGGCACGCCAGGCGCGCCGCGACAAGCAGGTCGCAAGGCTGGCACGCGAACGCCTGGCCGAGCGCCGCGCCGATGCCGAACAACGGGCGGAGCGGGCTGCCGAACGCGAGAAGCTGCTGAGCGCGATCGAGGCCCATGCCCACCGCCCATGGGAGCCGATGTACGAAGCTCGCCTGAAGCACTGGCTGCAAACGTGGGAGTCGCTTGTCGATGGCGCCGACGACGGTCAGCGCGAACGCTTCGATGCCGCCGCGAGCGACTGCCGCCGGCGGATCGCCGAGCATCAGCGGGCCCATCGGGAACTCGAACAGGTCAAGCACGCCAAGGCCGAGGCGCGGGCGACCCGCGAAAGCATTCTCGACACCCTGGAACAGGCACTGGCCGTGGTCACGCAGGTCTCTCCGCTGACGCCGGATGCCATGCAGCAGCTGAGCGCCAAATGGCGGCTGCAGACCGAGCGCTGGCAGGAGATTTCCGATCACTATGGCGTCAGCGACGACCTGCGCGCACGCCACGAAGCGCTGGATCAGCAGGTACAGACGATCTGGCTGGCCTGGGAGCGGCTGCAGCAAGAGAGCGCTCCGCTGCGGGCGGCGATCGACGAGGGGCGCGATGTCGCGCCAGTGCTCGAGCGACTCGCCTGGCCGGCAGCCCTGCCGCCGACCGAGCTGGTACAGGAAGCGCAACAGCAGCGTCTGGCCACGCCCGACGACGAGGCCGCCGGCGGCGCCCGCGAGCCCCGCAGCGTTTCTCCGGATGCCTTCGCCGAGCAGTTGGCGACTCTCGCTGAGGCGCTCGATCAGGGCCATTATCGCGCCGCCACGCAGCGCCATCGCGAGCTGCGCCAACAGCGGGAAGCGACCGGGCCCTTGCCCGCCGAGCTGGAGCAGACCTACAAGCAGCAGACCGCCCGTCTGGCAGAGCTGCGGGACTGGCGCGGCTTCGCCGCCGCGCCCAAACGCGAAAAACTGCTTCACTCGCTCGAAGCCCTCGTCGAGGCCCGGGAGCAGCGCGACGCCGAGCGCCACCGTCAGCATCAACGCCTGATTCGCGAGTGGCGTCAGTTGGGTGATGCCGCGGCCACGCGGGAGTTCGCCCAGCGTTTCCGCGCGGCTTCCGACAACCTGCATGCCCAGTTGGCCGACTGGGAAGCAGAACGGGACGCCCGCGAACAGGACAATCTCGCCGCGCGACAGGCGCTGTGCGAACATCTGCAGAGCCTGCTCGACAATCCCTCCGACAACGCCGACCCGGATGGGCTACGACGCATCCGCGATACCGCTCAGGAACAGTGGGATCGACACTGGCCGATTCCTCGACGGCAGGCTCAGGCGCTGGGGCGACGCTATGCGCGCCTGCGTCACCGGCTGCAGACCTTGATCGACGACCGGGCCGGCGACATTGCCACCCACAAGCGCACACTGGTCGAACAGGCTCGACAGCTCGCCGAGGATTCGGCCTCCGCCGCCCAGCGGGCCGAGCAGGCCAAGGCGCTGCAGCAGCAGTGGCGCGCCCTTGGACGCGCGCCCAAGGGCGTGGAGCAGACGCTTTGGCGACAGTTCCGCAATCACTGCGACACCATCTTCGCGGCTCGCGATAGCGTACGCGGCGAGCAGCAGGCCAAGCAGCTACAGCACTTCGAAGCCATGCAGGCACTCATCGACCGTCTCGATGCCTGGCAGCCCGCCAGCGCCAACGAACGCCACGTGCTCGATGCCGCGCTCGCCGAAGCGCAGCGCCTGGCACCGTTGCCGCGCAGTCGGCGCAGCGACGGCATGGAAAAACGCTGGCAGGGCATCGTCCACGCTCGCGAGGTCACGCTGGACCGGCTGGCACTGGCCGAACGCGCCCAGCGCTGGCCGAGCTACCGCGCCGCGCTGGAAGCCGCCATCGGTGGCGACCTGCCCGAAGCCGTACCCTCCGACATGCGTGCCGCACTCAAGGCGCGGCACGCCCAGGCCACAACCCCGCAAGATGCCGAAGAGCGTCTACAACGCTGTCTGGTCCAGCTCGACCTGCTGGCCGGAGAACCGATTCCCGAAGCGCTCGAGCCGCTGCGCCTAGAGGTACAGGTCGCGCGTTTGAACGACGGCCTGGGTCGTCCGCCCTCGCCGCCGGAAGAACTCGAACAGACTCTGGCGCGCCTGCTCTCCATCGCCCCGCTGTCGGCAGAGACCTGGGCACGCTATGTGGACGCCTTCGAGCACGTCCTCGGACGCCTCGCCCACAGCCATCACCATCAGACATCGAACGAAAGTCTTGACAGGGCCTAAGACGTACGTATAATTCGCCCCACGTTGATGCGGGGTGGAGCAGTCTGGTAGCTCGTCGGGCTCATAACCCGAAGGTCGTCGGTTCAAATCCGGCCCCCGCTACCAAATTTTTTAACCGGTGCCTTCCCCAGGCACCGGTTTTTTTTGGTCGGTCACTTTTGGCAGAAAGGTCGCGCCCCACGCGACAGATCATGGCGTCGATCGGTAGCGGCCAGCCGACGCGATCGATTACCTGCGACCCACCGATCTCACGACGACAACCTAGCCTGAGGCCGACAAGGGCGCCGCCTGCTCGACCTCTCGCTCGCCCTCGACACCGGTCGGCTGGGCCATGCCGACGCGACCGATGCCCGGCAGTTTGAGTGCCGGCGACTGGAAGTCGACGCCGACGGTCAACCCGAGCAGATCGAACTCGATACCCTCGTCCAGTGCGACCATCACACCCAGCAGGCCACCAAAAGAGAGCTGATAGCCGGTGTGCGACGGCGCCCTAGCGACGATACCGTCGGGCAGGTAATCCTTGCCCAGCGCATTCGGCGGAAAATCCACGGAGAGCTCGGGCACCTGCCGCACCACCCAAGCGATAAAGGTATTGCTGTTGGGGCCGGGCCAGATGCGATAGCGATCCGCTTCCGGGTATTGCGGCACGACGTCTTCGATCGTATCGATGGCACGCGCGGCTGGCTCGCCGCGGATATCCGCCAGCAACGTCGGTGAATTGCCGTACCACTGGCGGTCGGGGGGCGCGTAGCCGCTCTCGACCGTCGGCCGACGCCAGCTCAATACTTGGTAGACACGATAGCGGCTCGCGCCTGCCGCCTTGGTCGCGATCCAGGTATGAACCCCAAAGGCGCCACGCCATTCGAAGGTGCGGGCAGCGTAAACCTGCACTACCGCCTCGCGGACACGATCCGGATCCGGCGCCAGACCACTGGAGTCGCGGTTCGCCGTCTGCCAGTCGGCATGAAAGGGAACCTGCTGAGAAGCCAGCATATAGGCCGGCCCGAGCAGCAGAACCAGGACCAGCAACAGCAACGCACCGCCCATTTTCAATAGCCGGCCGATCGAGCGGATCAATAGTGTCAAAGGTCAGTTCCAGTGGCGTCAGGAGAGCGAGCGAGGCGCCGAGGGGTTGAATCCGACGCTCATCACCCACATCTACTTTGCCAAATCCGAATCGGACATCAAGGGCTTTTCCATGGCTATCGTCGATCCTCGCACCGGACAACCGCTCTCCAGCCCGGAGACCAGCGGCTCAGGCAACCAAGACACCGGCGCCAGCGCCGAGCAGGTCATCGTCGACGTCACGCTGGAGAACTTCCAGCAGGTCGTGCTCGAGGGCTCGATGCAGCGCCCCGTGGTGCTGCAGAGCTGGGCCTCCTGGTGCGAGCCGTGCAAGAATCTCAAGCCGGTTCTCGAAAAGCTCGCCAAGGAGTATGGCGGCGCCTTCGTGCTCGCCCGCCTGGATATCGAGGCCTACCCGCAGATCGCCTCGCAGCTGGGCATCCGTTCGGTACCGGACGTCAAGCTGATTGCGCAGGGCCAGCTCTATGATCAGTTCCAGGGCGCGCTGCCGGAAAGCCAGGTTCGCGAGTGGCTGGGCAAGTACCTCGAGGCGCCCGAAGGCGCCTCGCAGAGCCCTGAAGAGATGGCCGAAGCGGCGCTAGCCGACGGCGACACCGCCACCGCACAGGCGATCTACCAAGAGCTGATTCAGCAGTACCCGGAGCACTACGACTATCAGATCGATCTGGCGGGCGTATTGGTCGCTGCAGATCAGGTAGACGACGCCAAGCAGCTGCTCGACAGCCTGCCGCCCGAGCACCGCGAAGCCCCCAAAGCACGCGGCGTGCGCGCGCGTATCGCGTTCGGCGAGGAAGCGCCCACCCAGGCCGAGATCGACGCCCTCGGAGAGCGCAACGATAGCGAGGCCAACTTCCAGCGAGCCATGCGCCAGATCGCGGACGGTCGCTACGAAGACGGACTCGAAGCGTTGCTGGCCCTTTTGAAGACAGACCGCGCCTACGGTGACGACGCCGCCCGCAAGACCCTGCTACGGGTCTTCGACGCCCTTGGCGCCGACCACCCGCTGACCGTGACTTACCGCCGCCGCCTGTTCGCCCTGCTCTATTGAGACGATCACCGCATTGAGCGAAACCCCCGCCCCGGCCAGCCGCCGGGTCGGGGGTTTCCCGATGGCGTAGCGATCACGCTTTCAACAGACGGTCGAGACGCTGCAGCGCCTCTTCCAACCAGCCGCGAGGCATGCCGAAGTTGAGCCGTACAAAGCCCGGCCAGCCGAAATCGGCGCCATCGGAAAGCGCGACCCGCGCCTCCGCCAGCAGACGCTGTTGCGCCTCCATGCCTAACGAACTCCGGCGCAGGTCCAGCCACGCCAGGTAGGTGGCCTCCGGCGTCGACATCGAAACATCGGGCCACTGCGCGGCATGATCCTGCAGCAGTGCCAGATTGTCGCGCAGTACGCCCAGAAGCGCCTGGCGCCAGGCCTCCCCCTCGCCGTAGGCGGCTTCGGCGGCACTCAGCCCAAGCACGTTCACGCTCGGCAGCAACCCGCTCGCGGCACGTTGAAAGCGCCGGCGCAGGGTCTCGTCGGCGATGATCGCGCAAGCGGCGGAGAGACCGGCAATATTGAAGGTCTTCGACGGCGCCCAGAGCGTGACAAGACGCTCGGCCAGCTCGGGACAAACGCGCCCCAGCGGCCGATGCGGCTGGGTCGGGTCGAGGATCAGATCACAGTGGAGTTCGTCGGACACGACGATGAGGTCATGGCGCTGCGCCAGTTCGCCCAGCTGGCGCAGCGCCGTCGGCGTCCACACTCGACCGGTTGGGTTGTGCGGGTGACACCAGAGCAGAACACGGGTGTTGGGACGAATCGCCGCCTCCAGCGCCGCCACGTCCAGTTGCCAAGTGTCCGCCGCTGTCTCCGGCTCTGCCAGCGCAAAGGTCTGTGCCTCGCGCCCGGTATTGTCGGCCACCCCCAGAAACGGCGGATAGATCGGGGTGGCCGTCAGCACCCCCTGCCCTGGCTCGCTGAAGGCGAGTGCCGCCAGGTTGAGCGCCGGCACAACGCCCGGCACCCAGATTTGCCAGTCGGCCTCGATCGACCAGTCGTAGTGGTGCTGGCTCCAGTCGCAAAGCGTCTGCCTGAGACGTTCGGGAACCCCACCGTAGCCGAAGACGCCGTGATCGACGCGCGCACGCAGCGCGTTGATCACGGCCGGCGGGGAGGGAAAGTCCATGTCGGCGATCCACAGTGGCAAGACGTCGTCGTCGTACTGCTGCCATTTTTTCGTCGGATGCTGGCGACGATCGATATGCGTGGCAAAATCGAAGTTCACGTTAACGCTCTCGTAGTTGTCGATAGGAAAGGAAACCTCAATGGTCGAACGTTCGTCCTCCTCGCATAGCGCTCTACGGGATGACGCCCGGGAGCGCCCGTTCTACGCGCGGGTGGTCAGCGGCAGCCCCAACCTGGTCGGCCACTGGTTGCTGCTGGGTCAGGCCGATCCCGACCGTCTGGCCATGATTCTGGCCGATACGGCTCGTATCGCCAAACTGGGCGAGCCCGACGCGACACCGGACGGCGCCACGCTGACCGCCTGGAGTGCCGGTGGCACGCCCCCACTTTGGGCGGCACGCACCGCGCTCTTTCTGCTGGTCCAGATGCCGGCCCGGCCCGTTCCCCGGAATACCGACGAAGCCTGTGCCTGGGCCTACTGCTGGCTACGCAACCGGGACTTTTCGGATCTGGAATCGGCCCTGCGGGCGCTGCCGGATCATCTCCAGGAGAGATTGGAAGCGCCGCTGGCCGCCGCCTGGCAAGACTTTCGCGGGCAGCGGCTGATTTGAAGCATGCCCGCGCCGGTTCGATGCCTTCAGCCACGTCGCAGCCGCGCGTGACGCTTGGGCACAAAGCCGTCCGGTTTGGTGGCCAGCCTCTCGACGAACGCACGGATCGGCGGATGCGCCAGCAACGCCTCGCGACTCGCTCCGGTATCTGCCAGGTCGCGCTCGCTAAGCGTACGGTGCAAAGGGGTGTGACAGGGCCGACAGATCCACCGTATCGCGGCATTCAGTCTCTCCCGATCGTAACGCTTGCGATATCGCGGTTTGCGATGCAACGTCTTGGGTATCAGGTGGTGGCGTATCAACAGCACCGTTCTGCCACAGAGGGTGCAGCGCTCATTAATGCGGGTGTCCATCGCGGTAGGAATTCATCGCGAGTCGCTAGAGGGAGGCTTCATAGGGTGATCAACATAGAAACCGTCGACGTTCACCGCCGGACCCATCGAGGGCGCCCATGACACCAGCCGTTCGTCTTCTCGAGAGCCACGACATCCCCCATGACGTCACCGCCTACGAGCTCGACGCCGCCTCCGAGTCCTATGGCCTCGATGCCGCGCGCGCGCTGTCGTTGAACCCGGCCGCCGTCTTCAAGACACTGCTGGCGCAGCTCGACGACGGCCGTCTGGTGGTGGCCATGGTCCCGGTGGACGCCACGCTCGACCTGAAGGCGCTAGCCAAGGCCGCGGGCGCGCGCAAGGCACGGATGGCCGACATCGCTGCCGCCGAGCGCAGCACCGGCTACCAGGTCGGCGGCATCAGTCCATTGGGCCAGAAGAAGTCGCTGCCGAGTTTTATCGATGCCAGCGTGCTCACGCTGGACCGCGTACATGTCAGTGCCGGGCGTCGCGGCCTCGAGCTGACGCTGGCGCCGACCGATCTGATCGCGTTGACCCAGGCCGGCACACACCCGTTGGCGCGCCGCCAAGAAGCCCCGTGATCGATTTCGACCTGTGGATCGACCCCGACGACCGCAAGCGCCACCGCCTGGTCGAACGCGCGCTCGAGGAATACTTCATGCAGCGCCTGGCGGATTACCCGCACCTGCGATTGCCGGGGCCTGATCCCTACGACTATGATGCGCCGTTCAATCGCCTGTACACGACGCTGGTCGAACGCGCACGCGAGTACTGTCTGCGCGAGTATTGCTACTCGCCCACGCCGATGCAGCTGAGCCGAGCCTTCTATCGTGCCGTGGCTCGCTCCAACAAGGTCATACTGGATTCTCACCATGGTGATTCTCACCCATCAGACCCCGACTGACGCCCAACTTGCCGTGATCACCGAGCAGCTGGGGCGTCCGCCGCGAGGACTGGAAGCGGTCGCCGCGACCGACAGCACCGGCCGTCCGCTGGTGCTACGCATGGCACCGATCGTCGACGACGCCCCCTTTCCGACGCTCTACTGGCTCAGCTGCGAGCGCCTTAAGGTCGTGCTGTCGCGGCTCGAAGCGGCGGGCGTGATCAAGGAACTCGAAGCCAGCCTGCAGCGCGACCCCGAGTGGCTGGCGAGCTACCACGCCAGCCACGAGGACTATGTCCGCCAGCGTTGGGAGTTCATGACCGATGCGCAGCGCGACGAGATCGAGCAACGCGGCTTCGGTGAGCTGATGCGGCGACGCGGTGTCGGCGGCATCACCAACTGGGACCAGGTCCGCTGTCTGCACACCCAGTACGCGCATCATCTCTGCGGCGACAATGCCATCGGCCGCTGGCTCGATGCGCAGCACGACGTGGCTGACAGCATTCCCTGAGCGCTGTGTAAAAGGGGCTGTGTAAAAGGGGTTGAGTGAACGGCCAGCCCAGCGAGCGACGATTTCCAAGTTACTCTTTTCCACGATCGCAAGGAGCGTCAACGTGCAAATCTGTGTCTATCTGGGCTCGCGAGAAGGCAAGGACCCGCGTTTTGTCGAGGCCACCGAAGCGCTTGGCGCCGCCATCGCCGCACGCGGCTGGGGTCTGGTCTACGGCGGTGCCCGCAACGGCCTGATGGGGCGCCTGGCGAACGCCTGCCTGGCCGGCGGCGGCGAGGTAATTGGCGTGATGCCGGAGCATCTCGTCCAGCGTGAGGTGTCTCACCAGCACCTGACACGCCTGATTCGTGTCGACAGCATGCATGAGCGCAAGGCAGCCATGGCCGCACACGCCGATGCCTTTATCGCCCTGCCGGGCGGCATCGGCACGCTGGAAGAGCTGTTCGAGATCTGGACTTGGCGCTATCTGGACCTGCATGACAAGCCACTCGGCGTGCTCAATGCCGCCGACTTCTATACGCCGCTGCTGACCTTCCTCGACACCACGGTCGAGTATGGCTTTCTCGATCCGGGCACGCGCCGGACGCTGATCGCCGATACCAACATCGAACCGCTGCTGGATCGGCTAGCGCAGTCACAACAGCGGTAAGTCAACGGGAAGCACTCACCGCCGGTCGGGCATCAGTCGGCGCCATCCCGGCAACAGGATCGCACCGGAGGCCATGATCAGCGCCATGCCCAACAGGTTGTTCATGGCCGGCGTCTCGCCAAAGCAGAGCCATCCCAGCACCGCCGCGAAAAGCAGATAGGCGTAGTCGAAGATACCGATCACCGTCGGCAAACCGGTCTGAAATGCCTTGGCGGTCATCTTCGCGGTGATGCTGATCAGGACCGCCAGCGCGGTAATGGCAGCAGCGCCCATCCAGCTCCAGGCCACGGCTTCGGGCGCAGGGCTGAACGACTCCCACCCCCAGGGCAGCATACCGCCGATCATGATGACGCCACTCAACAACAGCAGCGCTGTGTTCATCGCCGCCGCCAGGATGGTCGAATCCGTATTTCGCAGCCGCGTGCGCGTCATCAGTTGAGCGACGGCATACAAAGCGGCAGCTAGAATCGGTAGCAGCGTGTAGCCATTGATTTCGGCCCGCCACGGCTCAAGCGAGGTCACCACGCCGGTGAGGCCCACCGCCAGGGCCAGCGCTCGGCGAGGGCTGAACGACTCCACCTTGATCACGATGCTGAACAGGCAGATGAAGATCGGCGAGGTATAGAAAAGCGCCGCCGCCAACGACAGTGACAGGTGCGGTAGCGCAACGTAATAACAGAGCCACATACCGGCGAGGAGAAGGCTTCTCACCGCGACGAGGCCGCAGTGATGCCGAGTATCGGTGCGCCGCGCACGCGCCGAATTGCCACGGCGCGATACGCCATAGAGCGCCGCTAACAACACAACCGCGGCCGCGGAGCGCACCACGATCAGCCACGATAAGGAAACGTCGGTTGCCAGCGACTTGACCAGCGCATCGCCGGCGGCCATGGCAGCAACGCCGGTCAGAATCGCAGGGACACCTTGCATCGAGGAGGCATCGACCACGCCGCGATCGGTACGACCGTCGGCATACGTCATACTTGGGCTATGGGCGGTTTTCGACATGAGAGCACCGTTAACATCGGCCCCGCCTTCGGGGCAGCTCATAGACAGGCATCGATCCATGGATTCGACTCGATACTGATCCCCATCGCCCCCGTCGTCACACGATGTATTTGTCGCTTCACTTGCGTTTGCGTAAAGTCAAAGCATGCCGACTCGCTTCCCTTCTCTTCCCCCACTGGCAACGCTGCGCCCGTTCGAGGCCGCGTCGCGTCATCTCAGTTTCAAACGCGCTGCGGCGGAACTCTCGCTCAGTGAAGCGGCGATCAGTCGCCAGGTTCGTCAGCTTGAGACACACGTCGGCTGCGAGCTTTTCGTGCGGGGTCATCGCCAAGTGAAGTTGACGGCGAACGGCGAAACGCTGGCGCGTTCGGTTGCGCGAGCCTTGTCCGAAATCGAGGGCGGCGTCCGCGCGATTCGGTCACGAAGCCGTGGTCACGTCGTATTGCGTATCGAACTCTACTTGGCGATGTACTGGCTGGTACCACGCCTCGGAGCCTTTCACCGTGCCAATCCCGATCTTCGCGTGCAGCTGGCGGCGGCGACCGAGCCTTTGAGTCAGGCGGAGACCTCGTTCAACCTTGCGATCCAGAGCACCGAGCGCCCGGACGGTGGATACGAATGCTGTCTGACGGCAGCCGAGCAGATTTTCCCCTTCTGCGCTCCCGACCTGGCAAGCCAAGGGTCGCTGACACTGCAAGATCTGGCCACGTGCCGTCGTTTTTCGTTCACTCGGCTCGAGGGCGATACCTGGCTGGATTGGGAAGGCTGGATGCGACAGGTCGGATTTCATGGCCGACTGGGGCCGCCGGCGGAGGTCTACGATAGCTATCCGCTAATGATCCAGGCAGTTATGGCGGGAGAGGGGATCGGGCTCGGTTGGGCGCGCGGGCTGGGCGATCTCATCGAGCGCGGCGTGCTGGTCAATCCGGTTCGGGAGAGCCTTCACCAAGCCCGGGGCATTGGCCTCTACAGGGGATGGGATCGTGGCGACGAGGCCAGCACTGACCGAGTACTGGCCTGGCTCGAGACCGAGCTCAATGCCCCGTTACTTGTGTCGGCCTGATCGGGAACCGTGACTGGGCAGGCGCAAGATGACGCTGTCGTCAGCAAGCCCTCTCAGCCACACCGATCGCGCGAGGCGGCGTAGGTGAGCTGGAGGAGTCTGGCGTCCTCACCGGCACGATGGCGCCGAATGCCGTGTTCGGCAATCAGCGTTTCCTTGGTTTCGCTCCAGCAGGTGAGCTGTGCTTCGGAGAGCAGACGGCGCAGGGATTCGAGGCGGAAGCGCGGCAGCATGCCAGCTTGGTCGAAAAGCAGCGACAGCCAGGTATTGTCATATCCCCAGCTGTCGCTATAGGCGATACCGATGTCGCTCAATTCGTCGTTGAGCCATCGCGCCACTTCCACGGCCGGATGGCCCTCGCGCATCAAGCGTGCCCGGGAAATACCATGCAGCAGCTCCGCCTTGGGATCCCAGTGGGTCCACGCCTCGGCCGGCTGGATCAGAAAGGCACACTGACTGCCGTCGGCACGCGCCAACCCGACCTCGATCGGATAACTACCCCGGCCAAAGCCGGAGGCCTCGATGTCTAACAGGGTGGGCAGCAACACCTTGCGGGCTCCCTATCCATGATGCCGTCTCATCTTGCGACGCCGATGATGCGCCATCATGACAGCGTTGGCGCCCGAGTTCACCCATCGCGGATGAGAGAGCGCCGGTTATGCCGGCCTAGTGAACGGCCAGCGCCGGACGCGTGGTGTCGTGCGCCCCTTCGTGGCCTGACTCGCGCGCACGCTGCTGCCACTCGTCGGCTCGGCGGTCATCGCAGGGCAGCCCAAGCTCCCCCTCACGGTAGGCACTGGCAAGACGCTCTGCCGCCTGGGCGTGGCCGCTTTCACCTGCGCGCGCATACCAGGTCACAGCATGCTGATCATTGGGCTGATACTGGGAACAGCCCAGCTCGTAGATACGCCCCGCCTGATACTGGGCGTGCCGATCCCCCTGCTGGGCCGCCTGCAGCACATAGCGCGCACCCGTGGATTTCTCCCGCGCCGAGATGCCGCGGTGCAGTAGCACACGCCCGTAGAGCGACCGTGCCGGGACGTGCCCCGCATCGGCGCAGCGCTTGAACCAGCGCAGCATGAGACGCTGCTTGCCGGGAGAGCGTGTCATCCAGCGGGTGTGACATAGCTGCGTGGCCAGCCGGAACTGAACCCGCGTCAAGAAAGAGAACGCCTGTGGCATAACTGACAGTGACCTTGGTGACGGGGACCGCCGCTGACGATCCGGACTACCCTGTCGATCAAGACGCATCTTGTTCTTTATGACGCAACGCTGTTGGTAGCGCGTCGGAATCGACCCTTCGCAAGCACACCCGGAGCCCGAGTGGCGAAAGGCCGCAAGGATACGCCTACCCCGGTGGCGACTCAACCCCCCTGTTCACGGGCCGTTTGCCGCTTTTCCAAGCCCCCAGTAACATACGATTTTGCGACCGTTTTTTCCGCCTTTAACCTGGAGCGCGACATGCAGCAACGCCCACTTGGCAAGACCGGTATGCAGGTTTCTCGCCTGTGTCTCGGTACGATGACCTTCGGCGAACAGAACAGTGAAGCCGAAGCCCACGAACAACTGGATCGCGCGACTGCCGCCGGCATCAACTTCATCGACACCGCGGAGATGTACCCGGTGCCGCCGAAGGCAGAAACCCAGGGGCGCACCGAAGCCTATATCGGCAGCTGGCTGAAACGGCGCGGACGACGCGAGGATCTGATCATCGCCAGCAAGGCTGCGGGTGCCGGGCGCGGCATGCCGCATCTGCGCGGCGGTCCGCAACATACCCGTGAGCAGATTCATCAGGCGCTGGACGCAAGCCTCCAGCGTCTGCAGACCGACTATCTCGACCTCTACCAGCTGCACTGGCCCGACCGCCACGTCAACTGCTTCGGACAGCTCGGCTATCTCCCGGGAGACGACAGCCAGGCCACGCCGTTGGAGGAGACGCTCGACGCCCTCAAGGAAGCTCACCAGGCGGGCAAGATCCGCGCCATCGGCCTCTCCAACGATACCCCCTGGGGAGTGATGCGCTGCCTGCACCTTGCCGAGACCCAGGGCGTACCGAGGGTCGCCAGCGTGCAGAATCCCTACAACCTGCTCAACCGCAGTTTCGAGGTGGGACTTTCCGAGATTGCTCATCGCGAGGCCGTGGGGCTACTGGCCTATTCACCGCTCGCCTTCGGTGTCCTCAGCGGCAAGTATCTCGATGGGCAGAAGCCTGCCGGCGGTCGTCTGACGCTATTCGAACGCTTCTCCCGCTATACCTCCGAGCTGGCGCAGGAAGCGACGCGCGCCTACGTCGATATCGCCCGCGAGCATAGCCTTGATCCGTCGCAGATGGCGCTCGCCTACGTAACCTCGCGTCCCTTCGTGACCAGCAACATCATCGGCGCCACCACGCTGGAGCAGCTCGACGCCAATCTCGAAAGCGATGCCCTCACGCTATCCGACGAGGTTCTGGAGGCGATCGAGAACGTGCACCGTCGCATTTCCAACCCTTGCCCCTGAGACGTTCGCTCAATCCCGTCTCTCACCACGATCAGGAAGGCACGCCATGCTCAGTATTATCTCTCCGGCCAAGACGCTGGATTTCGAGACGCCCTCGACCACGCAAGCGGTCACGCAGCCGGACTATCTCGAGCACAGCCAGTCGCTGATCGAGATCCTGCGCGACTACTCTCCACAGCGCCTGGCGGCGCTGATGGGCATCAGCGACAAGCTGGCTGGCCTCAACGCCGCTCGCTACGCCGACTGGCACCCACCGTTTTCGCTGGATAACGCCAAGCCCGCCGCTCAGGCGTTTCAGGGCGATGTCTATGTCGGCCTGGATGCTGCGAACTTCAGCGACGCCGATAATGCTTTCGCCCAGTCGCACCTGCGCATTCTCTCCGGTCTCTATGGTCTGCTGCGGCCACTTGACCTGATCCAGCCCTACCGGCTGGAGATGGGGATTCGGCTGGAGAACCCGGCCGGCAAGGACCTTTATGCCTTCTGGCAGAAGACCTTGACCCAGGATCTCGATCGAGCGATCGCCGCCAGCAACAGCAAGGTCCTGGTGAATCTGGCCTCCAACGAATACAGCAAGGCGATCGACTTCAAGCAGCTCGAGGCCGACGTGGTGTCGCCGGTCTTCAAGGATGAGAAGAACGGCCAGTTCAAGATCATCAGCTTCTATGCCAAAAAGGCCCGAGGCCTCATGGCAGCATGGCTGATCCAGAAGCAGGTCGAGGATCCTCGCGCCCTGCTCGACTTCAACGTGGCCGGCTATCGTTATGCCGCCGATGAATCTACGTCCGGGAAGCCGGTCTTCCGCCGACGTGAGGCGGATCGGGACGCCGCCTGACCCGAGACGTCAGCCACCGTTCAGCTTGCATTCATGCCGGTCTGCGACAATGCGCGCGACGACGCGTGTGCGCGACCGGCACCGTTCTGCATTCAGAGGTTTTCCAGGAGAATTTCATGCGACATCTGCTCGTCATGTTGATGGTCGGCCTGCTCGGCTTTGCGGGCGCAATCGAGCACGCCGATGCCAGACGCTTCGGCGGCGGCAAGAGCTTCGGCTCCTACTCCCGCTCGGTCCAATCCACGCCGTCGACCAGCCGCAGCACGGCTTCGACACCGCCCCGCCAACCAAGCGCCGGACTGTCCCGCTTTGCTGGCCCACTCGCCGGCATGCTGGCGGGCGGCCTGCTGGCCTCGCTCTTCTTCGGCGGAGCTTTCGACGGTATCCGCATGCTCGATATCGCGTTGATCGCGCTGCTGGCCTTTATCGCCTTCCGACTGCTCGCCGGACGCAAGCGTCAGGCGACAGCCGCGGCAAGCCAGCGTGAAGCGACGCATCATGAAGCGCCCCATCACCCCCAGCCGACACCGTTCATGGCCGACGGCCAGCCGACATCAGGCGGCGGCATCGCGACCGAACCGGAATGGTTCGATCGTGAACGCTTCCTGGCGGGCGCCAAGGAGCACTTCCTGACGCTGCAGCGTGCCTGGGACAATAACGATCTGGAGCGTATCCAGGAGTACGTCACCCCGGAGCTCTACAACCTGCTCAAGAGTGAAAGAGCACAGCAGCCCGCCAATAACCGGACTGAAATCGTTCGCCTGTTCGCGGAGCTGGGCAGCGTGCAGGCGTTGAACGACGAAGCCGAAGCGACGGTTCTGTTCCACGGCATCCTCGAAGAGAATGGTGAAGAGAGCGAGTTCAACGAGACCTGGCACCTCAAGCGGGCGCTGCGCGATGGTGCGCCGTGGTATATCCAGGGAATCGAGCAGAATCCGACGACTTGATCGTTATTCTGGACGTGAAAAAGCCGGGCAATCTGCCCGGCTTTTTTTGATCATCAGCATGTCACTGGCGTGTGACGAAATCAGTTCTGCGCCTCTTCGGCTTCTTCCTGAATGTTCTCGCCGGTGTCTTCCATCGCATCGCCCGCGTCATCCACGGCATCGTCGACGGACTCGCCCGCCTGCTCAGCAGGGCCATCATCGTTATCGCAGGCAACGACGCCAAACGCCATCAGACCCAGCAACATGGCCATCGCCATTTTCTTTAGCAGATCGGTACGCATCTCAAACTCTCCTTGATAACTGCTTCCATGATTTTGCCCTTACACCATAGTCAGGGATCACACAGTCAGCCACCTCATCGAAGCGCTTTCGCAATACCTGCGCATTGCCGCACATTTCGTTACAGCCTGTCGGCCGGCGACGTCACTCGCCGATCTTCCCCACCCCCCCTTATCCACAAGCGGATTAGCGCGCCTGACATCGAACCGACTGGGGATAACTTAACGGGATCGGGTTCGCTCGTGGTTCGCTCGTAGCGACCGCCGCACCGGCCTCGATGCGTATGTCGATGCTTTCAGGCAGGCCGGAGGGTGGGCATGCGGGATGACGCCAGGCCTGGGGGCGAAGACCATACGCCCGGTTTTCGCGGCCCGGAGACGCGAACACCCCGGCCTCTGGCGAGACCGGGGTGCCCAAAAAGAAGAACCCCAGCCGATTGGCTGGGGTTCGGTATAGATGCCTGACGATGACCTACTCTCGCATGGGGAGGCCCCACACTACCATCGGCGCGGAGTGGTTTCACTTCTGAGTTCGGCATGGATCAGGTGGTTCCCACT
>NZ_JAKQZC010000002.1 GCF_023736115.1 Salinicola avicenniae | reverse complement strand
TGGATCTGGTCGATTATTCCGAGGCTCGGTTCAACGAGATCGTCGCCGAGTACCGTGAATTCGCCGAGAAGCTCGACGCGAAGGACATCCGCTTCGTGCCGATGTCGGCGCTGGAGGGCGATAACGTCGTCAACCGCAGCGAGCATTTGTCGTGGTACGTCGTTGATGGCCAACCAGGTCCCGCGTTGCTTGAACTGCTGGAAACGGTCGAGGTGGCCCACGATTCGAACCTCTCAGACCTGCGCCTGCCGGTGCAGAACGTCAACCGCCCGAACCTCGACTTCCGTGGCTACTGCGGCACGCTGGAAGCGGGCATCCTGCGGCCGGGGCAAACGGTCAAGGCGTTGCCGTCGGGCAAGCAGTCGACCGTCGAGCGAATCGTGACCTACGACGGCGATCTCGAGGAGGCCTACCCCGGGCAGGCGATCACCGTGACGCTGACGGACGAGATCGATATCTCTCGCGGCGACTGGCTGGTCGCAGCGGACGCCGAAGTCGCTCAGTCGAGCGCGTTGGAGGCGGATATCGTCTGGATGCACGACACCGCCCTGGAGCCAGGGCGGCTCTACGACTTCAAGCTGGCGACGCGTGAAGTTTCCGGGCGTATTAGCGTCGACTATCAGATCGACGTCAACACGCTCGAGCACCTGCCGGTTGAGGATCAGGACTCGGGGACACTGCCCCTCAATGCCATCGGTCGCTGCCGGGTGGAACTGACCGCGAGCGTACCGCTGGATGACTACCGCAAGAGCCCGGGTACCGGTGCCTTTATCGTGATTGACCGCCTGACCAACGTGACCGTGGGGGCGGGTCTGATTCGCGGCGCGGCCGACGGGAGTGTGACCGATGGCGAAGTCGATTGGCAGGCCTTCGAAATCGAATTCAATGCCTTGATTCGAAAACATTTTCCGCACTGGGAAGCCAAGGATGTGCGAACGCTGTTGAAAGGCTAAGCGCGACGAGGGGCGTGCCACCCGGCGCGCTTTTCCGATTGCCGTACCTGATTGCCGCACCCGAGTATCGGGTGCGGCTTTTTATTAACGTCAGATTAATTAACCTGTTAACAATAGTGTCTCCCATTGCTATAGTCGCTGCGCCTTGACGGCTGCCAGGGAAGCCGGAATCGCCAGACGATCGCGGTCGCCGCAGGTCGTGGGCGTGGTGATGCAGGGAGCACCCCGGGGCACATGACAAACTCGGGAACCGGTGCAGTTCGGCGGGCTGAAAATGTCATCGCCGATCACGGGCTTATTTTGTGCAGCCCGGATCGGCAGGTTCATTGGCTTTGTCCGCATGGATGTTGTTTGCAGGAACAGAAAAATGAAAGTTTCGCCACGGTTACCTCGTGTTCTCTCTGTCATCGGTCTGGGAGTGCTGGGCAGCTACGCTGCCACCGCCAGCGCCGAGATCAATTTGGTCACACCCGACACGGGCAGCAGCTCGGCCTGGGATCAGTTCGAAGTGCAGTTCGGTGGCAGCATTCGCGCCCAGTACCTGAACCGGGTCGGCGGCGCCGATGACCACAGCTATCAGCATCGCGGCTATGACGGCGGCACGCGCTTTCGTCTGCACGTCAACTATCGGGTCGACGAAGACCTCAAGCTCCTGAGCTACGCCGAGCTGGGCGTTGATACGGCTCATGTCCTCGGTATGGACGGACACTATCAGGATGGTCACAAGACGACCGACCGGCGTCAGGTCTATGCCGGTTTCGACAGCCAACGTTATGGCCGGCTGACGTTCGGTAAGCAGAACAGCGTCTACTACGACACGGTGGGCGTGCAGACCGACCAGTGGGACTACGACCTGAAAGCGCAGGCTTCCGGCGTGGGCATCGACGGTAACTACGATGGCTCCTACCGGACGCGCAAGAGTGCCAAGTACATCTACACCTACGGTGATGCTGAGTTTTTCGCAGGCTGGGTCTTCCCCGACGACGACCTGCATCTCGACAACGATCTGGATTACCGTCGCAAGAGTGGTGGTTCGCTGGGCGTCGCCTACTCGCTGACGCCGGATCTGACGCTGACTGCGGCCTATGCCAACACGGACGCCGAGATCAAGGGGCAGGGCGATCACGAGTCCTATCGTCAGCAGACCACGGGAACGGCGATCACCTGGGCGCCGGGTGCCTGGTATCTGTCACTTGGCGGTGGCTACTACACGGATTTCGTGCCTGCCGATGACGATAGCGTCGACGACTACTTCGCCAGCGACGCCTATGGTGTCGAGTATCTGGTCAAGTACACGCTGCCGGTCGAGGGGGTGCTGGTGCGCAACGTTCAGCCCTATGTCGCCGGCGATCGCGTGAAACTCGAGGGCAATGCCGACGAGCAGCGCAACCATCAGGTGGTGGGCCTGACGACCAATTTTGCCCACGGTTTCCGCCTTGATCTGGAAAGGATCTTTGCCAATACCTCGGATGACGAGGCGGATGGTTTCCTGGCCAGGGCGCGCTACGACTTCTGACGAGACGACCGCCGAGCCGTTCGCTGCGAACGGCGGTTGGGTCTGTTGTCGTGACCGTTTCCTGACTACGCTGAAACGATAACGTCGGCTCCGTGATGCCTTTGCATCCGGAGCCGATTCCGGTTTTGGCCGCGCTCGTGCCGCGGCGTATGATGTCGCTCTCGTCGTCCCGGCGATGGCGCTCGAAAGGACAGGCTCATGCAACAGGTTAACTGGCAGCTAGATGGCATCGTCACCCAGCTTCGCGGGATGCGCGAGACGTGGCGCGCCCAGAACGGGCGGGAAAAGGAGAAGGGGTGCCGTGAGCTGCCTTCGCGGCATCGCATCCGGGATACGCTGGATCAACTGAGCGGAGCGATCTTTCCTATGCGCCTGGGGCCCTCGGATCTGCGCAAGGAGAGCGAGGATTTTTATGTCGGCCACACCCTCGACCGCGCCCTCAATGCGCTGCATGAAGAAGTCCTGCTTGAGCTGCGCTACATGGCGAGGCTGAGTGATCAGGCGAGCGCTGAAGGGCCCGCCGATCACGAAGCGACCGCCACGCAGATCATCCAGGCCTTTGCCGATAACATTCCCGCGCTGCGGCGTACGCTGGATGGCGACGTGATGGCCGCCTATTACGGCGATCCGGCGGCGCGCAGCGTCGACGAAGTGCTGCTCTGCTATCCCGGGGTGCATGCCGTGATCTATCACCGCATCGCTCACTACTTCTATCGCGCCGGTGCCGGGCTTGTCGCGCGTATCATTTCCGAGCTGGCCCATTCCGATACGGGGATCGACATTCACCCTGGTGCGCGCATCGGTGACGGCTTCTTCATCGATCACGGCACCGGCGTGGTGATTGGCGAAACCGCGATCATCGGCAACCGTGTGCGCCTCTATCAGGCGGTGACCTTGGGGGCCAAGCGCTTCCCCGCGGACGAGAAGGGACATCTGGAAAAAGGGCTGCCGCGTCACCCGATCGTCGAGGACGACGTGGTCATCTATGCCGGTGCGACCATTCTCGGACGCATTACCGTCGGGCAGGGTTCAGTGATCGGCGGTAACGTCTGGCTCACCTGCAGCGTGCCGGCCGAGAGCAATATCACGCAGGCCAACATCCAGTCCGGCCCTTGCCCCTAACCCGACGGGTGCGGCGGTGCCACTCTGCTCAGCGCGCGGGCTTGCGCGCGATCAGCGTGGCGCGGCGCGGCGCAGGGTGGCCCTCCACTGTCTTCGATCGATCCTCGGGGTCGAGGAAGTCGGCCAGCGAATGGAAGGTCATCCAGTCGGTGGCGCGCTGCTCGTCCAGCGAGGTGACGGTTTCGTCGACGCAGCGGATCGCCTCGAAGCCGCAGCGCTCGAGCCAGTGGGCGAGCGCTTTCGATGAGGGCAGGAAGTAGACATTGGGCATGCTGGCGTATCGCTCGCCCGGCATGAACACCGTCTGCGCGTCGCCTTCCACCACCAGGGTTTCCAGAACCAGCTCACCGCCCGGTCTCAGGGTGTCCTTCAGCTGCAGCAGATGCTCCAGCGGCGAGGCACGATGATAGAGCACGCCCATCGAGAAGACGGTATCGAACGCGGCGAGGCGGGCGGGAACGTCTTCGATGCCGACCGGCAGAAAGTGCGTGCGATAGTCATCGGCAGCGCCGACGAAATGGCGCACGGCCTGGAACTGGCAGTAGAAGCGCGGCGACGGATCGATCACCAGCACGAAGGCGGCGCCGGCGCCTGCCATGCGCCAGGCGTGGTAGCCGTTGCCACCGCCGACATCGAGTACTCGGCGCCCTGCCAGCGGTGACAGATGAGGTGCAACACGTTGCCACTTCCAGTCGGAGTGCCATTCGGTGTCGATGGTGAGATCGCCGAGACGGTAGGGTCCCTTGCGCCACGGCATCAGGATCCGCAGCAGATTCTCGCAGCGGCGGCGATCGGCGTCATCGAACGCGAGGTCGACCGAGACATGATCGGCGTCCAGGGTAACCTGGCGCTCCGGCGGTAGCGCCGGCAGTTTGCCGACGGCTTTCTCCCACGCCGGCAGGTCGCCATGGCGCTGGCGATCAAGACCTCGGGCAAGCTGTTCGGGCAGCGCGGCAAGCCAGCGGGTCAGGCCCTGCTCGAGAAAGGCCAGATAGAGGCGGTGCTCGGCGTCTTTCAGTGGATCGGCAACACGTTCAGTCATGAGTTGCGCTTGCCTTGTCCTTGAACGCGACCATCGAGGCGAAATTGAGATACTGGAACCAGGTCGTGATGCGGGTGAATCCCGCCGTCTCCAGCCGAGCCCGATGGGCATCCAGCGTATCCGGCACCAGTACGTTCTCGAGTGCGTTGCGCTTCTGGCTGATCTCCATGTCGCTGTAGCCGTTGGCGCGCTTGAAGTCGTGATAGCGCTCCACCAGCCAGGCGTTTTCCTGTTCGTCGGGAGCGACGATCTTTTCGGAAAGCACCAGAATGCCGCCCGGCTCCAGCGCCTTGTAGAGCTCGGCGATGACCGCGTCGCGTTCGGTCGGCGGCAGAAACTGCAGGGTGAAGTTGAGCACGATCATGCCGCTGGTGCGATACTCGATCTGCCGGATGTCCCCCTCGAGAAATTGCAGGTGGTGTTCTGGACTTTCGCTGGCAGCGGTTTCCCGCGCGCGCGCCAGCATGGCTGGCGAGAGATCCACGCCGGTTAGCGCAAACGCCTCGGGCGGCAGGCGCCCGGCCAGTGCCAGGCCGACAGCGCCGAGCGAGCAGCCCAGGTCGTAGACGTGGGCCCCGTGGCGCAGATGGCGCTCCGCAAGCAGGCCCAGCATGCCCAGGATCTGGCCGTAGCCGGGAATCGAGCGACGCACCATATCCGGGAAACAGGCCACCACCTGTTCGTCGAAGGAGAAGCTGGCCACACGATCGAGGGGTGTCGAAAAGATGGCGTCACGGTAAGATGCGTCAATCATTGCCGGTAGACCGTTCACTTTGGGAATGCGTGGAGCGAGCGGCACCGATGGCTCGCCGATGGCCTAGTGTACGTTTTGCGCGCAGCCGCTGCACGCGGCGGGCGCTCGTTCGCGGCGGCCCGGCCCTCGCTTCGCGAGACAAGGAGAGTAGAGAATGTCGATACGTGAGACCCAGGCATGGAAAGCGCTCGAGGATCAGCTCGAGAGCGGCATGCGGGACATTCACCTGAAGACGCTGTTCCAGGAGAAAGCGTCGCGCTTCGAGGACTTTTCACTGCATGCGGCGGGCATTCAGCTCGACCTGTCCAAGCAGCGCTGGACGCCCGAGGTCCGTGACAACCTGTTGGCTCTCGCCCGCGAGGCCGGCGTGCCCGAGGGGATCCAGCGGCTACTGAACGGCGAGCGCGTCAACCGCACCGAGGATCGCCCGGCGCTGCATACGGCGCTGCGGTTGCCGCGCGACGCCAAGCTCGAGGTCGAAGGCGTGGATGTGGTCGACGCGGTCCATACCACGCTCGACAAGATGGAGACTCTGGTCGACAAGCTGCTCGAGGGGCAGTGGCGAGGCGCGACCGGTAAGCCGATCACCGACGTGGTCAACCTGGGTGTCGGCGGTTCCGATCTTGGCCCGCTGATGGTGACCTCGGCACTGCCCGATTTCGAGGCCAATAGCGCACACGAGATCGCGACGCACTTCGCGTCGACCATGGATGGCTCGCAGCTGGCCGATTTTCTGGGCTGGCTCAATCCTGAAACCACGCTGTTCATCCTGTCCTCGAAGTCTTTCGGCACCATCGACACGCTCTCCAACGCCTCGACCGCGCTGGATTGGCTCGCCAAGCGACTTGGCGGCGACGAGAATCTGATCAAGCGTTTTCATTTCGTCGGGGTCTCGACCAAGCCCGACAAGATGACCGAGTGGGGTATCGATCCGGCCAACCAGCTGCTGTTCTGGGACTGGGTCGGCGGCCGCTACTCGCTGTGGAGTGCAATCGGGCTGCCGATCGCCATCCGGGTCGGCATGGACAACTTCCGTCGTCTGCTCGCCGGCGCCCACGCCATGGACGAACATTTCCGCACGGCGCCGCTCGAGGAAAACCTGCCGGTCCAGCTGGCGCTGATCGGCATCTGGAACGTCAACTTCCTCGATATCCGTTCGCACGCGGTGCTGCCCTATGACGGCCGCCTTAAGCACTTGCCGGGCTACTTCCAGCAGCTGGAGATGGAGTCCAACGGCAAGTCGGTCACCAACGACGAAGCCGTGGTCGACTACTCTACCTGCCCGGTGATCTGGGGCGAAATCGGGCCCAACGGTCAGCACGCGTTCTACCAGCTCCTGCACCAGGGAACGCAGCCCGTGGCCTGCGATTTCCTCGCACCGGTCAATCGCTACAACAATGTCGAGGACGAGCACTTCCGCGGCGACCTGATGGCGCAGCATCGGCTGGCGCTGGCCAACTGCTTCGCCCAGTCACGGGTGCTGATGCTGGGAGACGACGCGGTCAAGTCCGACACCACGCCGCCGGGCTATAAGCGCTATCGCGGCAACCAGCCGTCCAGCACCATGCTGTTCGACAGCCTCAATCCGGCGACTCTCGGTGCGCTGATCGCGCTCTACGAGCACAAGGTGTTCGTCCAGGGTGTCATCTGGGATATCGACTCCTTCGATCAGTGGGGCGTCGAGCTCGGCAAGCAGATCGCGACCGAAACCGAGGAGATCATCGCCACGCAGCAAGGACTCGACTCGCTGGATGATTCGAGCCGTGGCCTGATCGAGTCGATCTGGCGTGGCCAGCGCGACGCCTGAGCGCCGCCGGATTTTCGATATGGCGATCGACGCCCATGAGCCGCCCCGCGAGCCTGTCGAGGGGCTGCTCTACCTGCATGGTTTCAACAGCGGCAGCGCTTCCCCCAAGGCGCAATTGATCCGCGAGGCCTGCGCGACACTGGCCGCAGCGCGCGGGCAACCGCTGCGCTGCCTGACGCCACATCTTTCGCATCGCCCGAAGCAAGCGCTGGCGCAGGCCTCGGAGGCGCTGAGCGAGCTGGGTGACAACACGCTGCTGGTCGGCAGTTCGATGGGCGGTTTTCTCGCGACCTGTCTGGCCGAAGAGCATGCGCTGCCGGCGGTGCTGATCAATCCGGCGGTCAAGCCGGCACGCTTCGTGGCCGATTACCTGGGACAGACCCTGGTCAATGACTACACCGGCGAGTCGTTCATGATCGAGTCGGCGCATCACGCCGAACTGACGGCGATGCAGTGGTGCCGGATACTGCACCCCGAGCGGTATCTGCTGCTGTTGGGTAGTGCCGACGAGACGCTCGACTGCCGCGACGCTCTGCGTACCTATGCCGGTTGCCGAACGCTGATCCATCCCGGCGGGGATCACGGTTTCAGCGAACTGGCGCGATACCTGCCGGCGTTATTCGCTCACGGTGGCTGGCAGTGGTCGTCTTGAGGTGAGTCTCCACCGTCTACTATCCACTGTCTGACGAAAGGGTCTGCGACAAATTAGCGAACACTGGAAATTTGACCAGTGTTATCATGGCGCTCGACACCCTCGGCAACGAACCGACGACGTAGCGATTTCGATCCTGCATTCACGGCGAGATTCTGCATGACGCAATACAGTGCCAGCTCCATCGAGGTGCTTTCCGGCCTCGATCCGGTCCGCAAGCGGCCGGGCATGTACACCGACACCTCACGCCCCAACCATCTGGCGCAGGAGGTCATCGATAACAGCGTCGACGAGGCGCTGGCCGGTTACGCGCACGAAATTCGCGTGACCCTGCGCGAGGATGGCGGCATCGAAGTGACCGATGACGGTCGCGGCATGCCGATCGACATCCATCCGGAACATGGCGTCAGCGGGGTGGAGCTGATCCTCACGCGGCTGCACGCCGGCGGCAAGTTTTCCCAGTCGAGCTATCGCTTCTCCGGCGGGTTGCACGGGGTCGGTGTGTCGGTGGTCAATGCACTGTCGACACGCCTGGAGGTGGAAGTCTGCCGCGACGGAAGTCGTCATGGCATCGCCTTCGAGAAGGGCGATAAGGTCGAGGAGCTGTCGGTCATCGGCAGCTGCGCCAAGCGCGCGACCGGGACCGTGGTGCGCTTCTGGCCGGAAGCCGACTATTTCGATAGTGCCAAGCTCTCGCTGCCGAGGCTCAAGCACCTGTTGCGCGCCAAGGCAGTGCTCTGCCCGGGACTTAAGGTGTCGCTCAAGGAGAGCGACGGCAACGAGAGTGTCTGGCAGTACGAAGACGGCCTGCGCGACTATCTGGCCCAAGCTACCGATGGTTTCGAGGTCCTGCCGGCCGCACCGTTCACGGGCCATTTCGCCGACGAGGAGCAGGCGGTCGATTGGGCGATCCAGTGGCTGCCCGAGGGCGGCGAGCCGTTGATGGAGTCCTACGTCAACTTGATTCCGACGCCGCTCGGCGGCACCCACGTCAATGGCTTTCGCAGCGGCCTGTTGGATGCCCTGCGCGAATTTTGCGAATACCGCAACCTGCTGCCTCGCGGGATCAAGCTGACGCCGGATGACCTGTGGGAGCGTGTCTCCTTCGTGCTGTCCGTGAAGATGCTCGATCCGCAGTTCGCCGGGCAGACCAAGGAGCGTCTCTCCTCCCGTACAGTTGCCGGCTTCGTCTCCGGTGTGGTCAAGGATGCCTTCTCGCTATGGTTGAACCATCACACCGACCAGGCCGAGGCGCTGGCCGAGGTGGTGATCAACGCCGCGCAGCGGCGTCAGAAAAGCGCCAAGAAGGTGGCGCGCAAGAAGGTCACGGCGGGTCCCGCCCTACCGGGCAAGCTGGCGGACTGCTCGGGCCAGGATCCGGTCGCCAGCGAGCTTTTCCTCGTCGAAGGGGATTCCGCCGGCGGCAGTGCCAAGCAGGCGCGCAACCGCGAGACCCAGGCGATCCTGCCCCTGCGCGGCAAGATCTTGAATACCTGGGAGGTCGAGTCCGGCGATATCTACAGCTCGCAGGAGGTGCATGACATTGCCGTGGCGATCGGGCTGGATCCCGGCAGCGACGACCTCTCCAAGCTGCGTTACCACAAGATCTGCATTCTCGCCGATGCCGACTCCGATGGCCTGCACATCGCGACACTACTTTGTGCGTTGTTCGTGCGCCATTTTCCGGCGTTGGTCGACGCCGGGCATGTCTTCGTCGCCATGCCGCCGCTTTACCGTATCGATCTCGGCAAGGAGGTCTTTTACGCCCTCGACGAGAGCGAGAAGGCCGCCACGCTCAAGCGGCTCGAGGGCAAGCGCGGTACACCCAACGTGCAGCGCTTCAAGGGGCTGGGTGAAATGAGCCCGCTGCAGCTGCGCGAGACCACCATGGCACCGGATACCCGACGTCTGGTGCAGCTCACCCGTGAGCTCGACGACGGCACGCTGGAGATGATGGATATGCTGCTGGCGCGCAAGCGAGCGAGCGATCGGAAGAGTTGGTTGGAAGATTACGGCAATCTCGCCGAGATTGAGGTCTGACATGCCTGCGCTCGGCCCATACGGCGTTGAACGATGAGCGTCGAATGCTCATTGACACCCCAGTCAACTGAGCTTCGCCGCTCATCGTCCGCCTTGTCTGAGCCGCGCTCGGCGATGCCCTAGACGTTGCGATGTTGCCCATCGCGATGAGATTGCGCTGCTAAAAGGGATTCGCCGTTACAGTCTTGCTCGAAGCTCGAAGCTCGAAGCTCGAAGCTCGAAGCTCGAAGCTCGAAGCTCGAAGCTCGAAGCTCGAAGCTCGAAGCTCGAAGCTCGAAGCTCGAAGCTTAAAGGTCTAACGAGGGCGCTGCCCTCGGCGATTCCACAATCGTGAATAAGGTCAAAATCGTATGACCATGGATATTCAGGTGGCGGAAGGCGACGTCGAACGCCTTTCGCTCAAGGAGTACACCGAGAAGGCGTATCTCGACTATTCGATGTACGTCATTCTCGATCGCGCGTTGCCGCACATCGGCGACGGCATGAAACCGGTGCAGCGGCGTATCGTCTATGCGATGCGCGAGCTGTCGCTGACGGCGAACGCCAAGTACAAGAAGTCGGCGCGTACCGTCGGCGATGTGCTGGGTAAATTTCACCCTCACGGCGATAGCGCCTGCTACGAGGCGATGGTGCTGATGGCGCAGCCGTTCAGCTACCGCTATCCGCTGGTCGACGGCCAGGGCAATTGGGGCAGCCCGGACGATCCTAAATCGTTCGCGGCGATGCGCTATACCGAGGCACGTCTTTCCCGTTTCTCCGAAACACTGCTGGCCGAGCTGGGGCAGGGGACCGTCGACTGGACGCCGAACTTCGATGGCACCATGAACGAACCGGCGGTGCTGCCGTCGCGGCTACCGCATGTGCTGCTCAACGGCGGTACCGGTATCGCGGTGGGCATGGCGACCGATATCCCGCCGCACAATGTGGTCGAGGTGGTCGAGGCCACCTGCCAGCTGCTGCGACAGCCCGATGCCAGCGTCGCCGACCTGATGCAGCATGTGCCGGCGCCGGATTTTCCCACCGAGGCGGAGATCATTTCGCCGGCATCCGACCTGCGCAAGCTCTACGAGAGTGGCCGTGGGTCGGTCAAGCTGCGCGGACGCTACGTGCGCGAAGAGGGCAATATTGTCATCACCGCGCTGCCCTATCAGGTCAGCGGGGCCAAGGTCCTCGAGCAGATCGCCGCGCAGATGCAGGCCAAGAAGCTGCCGATGGTCGCCGACCTGCGCGACGAGTCGACCCACGAAACGCCGACGCGGCTGGTGATCGAGCCGCGCTCAAACCGTATCGATGTCGAAGGATTGATGGCGCATCTGTTCGCCACCACCGATCTCGAGAAGAACGTGCGCGTCAACCTCAACGTCATCGCGCTCGACGGTCGGCCGCGAGTCATGCCGCTCAACGACATGCTGGGCGAGTGGCTGCGCTTCCGGCGTGCCACGGTACGTCGGCGGACCGAGCACCGGCTCGCCAAGGTCGAGGACCGGTTGCATCTCCTCGAGGGTTTGCTGATCGCCTACCTCAATATCGACGAGGTGATTCGTATCATTCGCGAGGAGGATGAGCCCAAGCCGGCCCTTATGAGCGCGTTCGGCATTACCGAGCGCCAGGCGGAAGCGATTCTCGAACTACGCCTGCGCCACCTGGCGAAGCTCGAGGAGATGAAGATACGCGGCGAGCAGGACGAGCTCGAGGCGGAGCGCAAGCATCTCAAGGAGCTGCTCGGCAACGATGCGGCCATGACCGACCTGATCGAGAAGGAGCTGCGCGAGGCGGCGAACGCCTACGGCGATGAGCGGCGTTCGCCGCTGGTGGAGCGCGGCGAGGCCAAGGCGCTTTCCGAGGTCGAGCTGGTCGGCGCCGACCCGGTGACCGTGGTGCTCTCGGAGAAGGGCTGGATCCGAGCCGCTCGCGGCCATGACATCGATCCCGCCGGGCTGTCCTACAAGGCCGGCGACGGCTTCCATCTGGCGGCCCGCGGCAAGACCAACCAACCGCTGGTGCTGCTCGACGACGGCGGTCGCAGCTATACCCTGACGGCTCACAACCTGCCCTCTGCGCGTGGGCAGGGCGAGCCCGTCACCGGACGGATCAATCCGCCGGCGGGGGCGAGCATGGTCGGTGTCATGCTCGATCTGCCGGCAGCACGTTACCTGCTCGCCAGCGACGGTGGCTACGGTTTCGTCGTCAGGGTCGAGGACTTGCTCGGCAAGAACAAGGCCGGCAAGGCGGTGCTCTCGGTACCCAAGGGGTGCAACGTGATGCCGCCGAAGGCAATACCGGAAGGCGATGACGTTCGCGTTGCCGTGGTCTCCAACGAGGGGCGCCTGCTGGTATTCGCGCTGTCCCAGCTGCCTGAAATGGCCAAGGGCAAGGGCAACAAGATGATCGATATTCCCGGGACGCGGGCGGCCAATCGCGAGGAGTTCGTACGCGATCTGGTGCTATTGCCGGAGGGGGCTTCATTGATCGTGCATGCGGGCAAGCGCAAGCAGACGCTCAAGGCTGCCGATCTGGGCTACTACACGGGCGAGCGTGGCCGGCGAGGCAGCAAGCTGGCGCGTGGCTTTCAGAAGGTCGATCGACTCGAGGTCGAATCCTGATACGGCGAGACCGTCGCGCGGTCCGACACACGACGATCCGAGACACCACCCGATGCCAGGCCTTGCCTGGCATCAATGATGATTAACGACTGGGGGCGCCGGATGCGCCCCGGCGGGGACAATATGTCACGACGATTCGTGGTAAGGGCGACCGGGCCGGCCAGGCCGGGGCAATTGGCGGCACTGGCGACGGCACTGACGAGTGCCGACGTCACGCTGCTGGACATGAGCCAGCATGTCACCTTCGGCGAACTGACGCTGGAAGCGCTGGTGCAGAGTGGCGACGGCGTCGATGTGACCTCGCTGCTCTGCGGTGCCGGCGATGCCTGCGGGCTCGACTGCCGCGTCGAGCCGCTGTCGGAGGCCCCCCGGGTACCGGCCGCCGAGACGCCTTCGCGCTGGATTCTCACGCTGATGGGCGCTTCGATCTCCGCCGAAGTGGTGGCGGAAGTCGGGGCGTTGACCGCCGAGCAGGGGCTGATCGTCGAACGCGTGAAGCGGCTCTCCGGGGAGGAAACCACGCAGTCCGTCGCCGGCGTCTGTTTCGAATGGCGTCTGTGCGGCGATGTTCTGGATAGCGTGGCGCTGCGGGAGCGTGTGCTGGCGCTGAGCGAACGCTACGCGATCGACATGGCGCTGCAGCCGGCGACGGTTTGGCGCCGTCAGGCACGACTGGTCTGCTTCGACATGGATTCGACGCTGATCCAGGCGGAGGTGATCGATGAGCTGGCGCGGCGTCACGGCGTCTATCACGAAGTCGCCGAGGTGACCGCACGCGCCATGCGCGGTGAGCTCGATTTTCAGCAGAGCTTCCGCGAGCGCATGCGTAAGCTGGAAGGCCTGGATGAATCGGTGCTGGAAGAGATCGCCCAGTCGCTGCCGCTGATGCCCGGCGTGGAGTCGTTGATGGCACATCTCAAGCGGCTCGGCTATCGCACGGCGATCCTCTCCGGCGGGTTCACCTATTTTGCACGCCACCTGCAGGCAAGGCTGGGGTTCGACGAGATCCACGCCAACGAGTTGGTGATCCGCGACGGCAAGGTGACCGGCGAGGTGGCCGAACCGATCGTCGATGCCGAGCGCAAGGCGATGATGCTGGCCCGGATCGCGGAGAGAGAGGGCTGGGAGATGGCCCAGACGATTGCGGTCGGCGATGGCGCCAACGATCTCAAGATGCTGGCGGCGGCCGGTATGGGCGTCGCCTTCCACGCCAAGCCGCTGGTGCGTCGCCAGGCGCGACAGTCGGTGTCGGTCATGGGATTGGATGGGTTGCTCTACTTGCTCGGGTATAGCGCCGCGGAACTGGCCGAGGTCATGGCAGCTGATTAAGTTTTGTTCGCTTTCCAGGTAACATAAAGTTACTTTTAGACGATCGCCCGTATTTCACGCTATCGAGAGCCTGTCATGTCCGAGTCCGCCACCGCAGAGTCTGCCCCAGCCGAGTCCGACGCGACTGATGTCTACCACGCCAAGGCCAAGTGGGAGTGGCTGGAGCCCTTGTGTCTGGATGGTGGCGTCAACCTGGCTTTCTCGCTCGATGACGAGGCCTCCTGGCCGATCGTGCTCAACGAGGTCGAGCGGGATCGCTCGTTAGTCGTTGATGTCTCGGCCGTGCCGGCGTTGGCCGAGCCGTTGGCGCGAGGTGATGCGTTTCATCTGATCGGCCATGTCAGCGGAGCGATGGTCCGCACGGCGCCACTCGAGGTGATTGAGCGGCTGGCGGGGCGAGACGGGCGTGTTCGATTTCTGTGCAGCTATCCCGAGTATGTGAGCACGACCCATCGACGCGGCACCTTTCGGGCCGCGGTGCGTCCGGAAATGGGTGTCGTGGCGTCGCTGACCATGTCGTCGGCGCCCAATGCCGTGCCGGTCGAGGTACGCAATCTCTCGCTCGGCGGTTGTCTGCTGGCCATGCGACTGGCCGATGCGCTGGCGCTGGAGACCGATCAGGCTTTCGAGCGGCTTGACCTGCAGTTCCCCAATCGGCAGGCGCTCTCGCTACGCGGCCGGATTCGGCACGTGCGTACCGACGAAGGGTGGACGCTGGCACTGGCCGGCTGCGAATTCGACGAGCAGGCGATCGATGGCGACCGCCAGCTCTGGTACTGCGTCAAGGAGATCGAGCGTGAGGGGGCTCGCAGCGCGCTCACCGAGGATCGGCCGTTGGCGCCTTCCGGGCTGTTCCGTTCCCCTGAGGGCAAGCGTCCGGTACCGGCCAAGGGCCTTGCCGAATCCACCGATCTCCCGATTGGCAATGCTACAGCTCGCCGGCTGCAGAAGGTCGCCGATTACCTCAATGCGCAGATACTGCAACTGCAGAACGGCGGTGGTATCGCCGCCACGCTGCTGTCCCGGCAGGCCGACGTGCTGTTGACGCTCGGTGAACAAAGTGCCGATGGGCTGCTCTACGCCCTCGGTTATCTGGAGCGCGAGCCGGCATTGGTACAGCACATGCTGCGTGTCGCCGCGCGCGCTAGCGTGCTGGCGCGATCGCAGGGTGTCGACAAGGAGGCACTGAAAGCGATCACCGCGAGCGCTCTGGTGCATGATCTCGGCAAGGCGCTGCTGCCGACGGCGGTGCTGGCGAGTCCGCAGCCACTCACCTCAGCGCAGCGTCAGCAATTGGCTGGCCACGTTGCGACCGTCCTCGAGGCGCTGACCGCGTGCCGCTGGCTCGATACGGGCATCGCCGGTGAGGTGGTCGGGCAGATCAATGAGCGCTTGGACGGAAGCGGTTATCCGCAGGCCGCGACCGAAGGCGATATCGGCGATATCGGTCGCATGATGGCGGTGGTGGACGTGATCGATGCACTGACCCAGCCACGCCCGGACCGTCCTGCGTGGTCGCTGGTCGAGGCCTACCGTCACGTGCTGGGTGCGCCGGCCTGCTTCGACAACGCCTGGGCCCAGCGCTATATCCGCCGATTCGGTCTGGCGCCTGTCGGTGCTCTGGTGCGCTATTCGAGCGGTGCCCTGGCCTGGGTGCAGCACCTGGACGATCAGGGGCGGCCGTCGCAGGTCCATATGGTGCTCAATGCCAACAGCCCTCAGCGGCACCTCGATCAGGTGCTGGCGAAGAGTGATCTGGCGCAGCTCGGCCGCCTCGAGGGGCCGGTCATGCCGGCAGAGTATGGCCTGGCGCGCGTCTGAGGTACCACCGTACGCCATCGTCGCCGTGCCGACTTTTCGTGTCTGTGCTCCGCCGCGGTCGAGGCGTTCTTTCTACCGAAGGCGCCCCCGTGCGCTTATCGCGCGTGGCGTGCTTGTGTCGGCGTGAGACCGAAACACCGTCGAAAGGCGGTCGCGAAGTTGGCGGGATCGCTGTACCCCGCCAGCTCGGCAGCGATGTTCACGCTGGCACCTTGACGTAACGCCTGTTCGGCCGCTCGCAGACGTCGAATCCTCAGATGTTTCTGGAGCGAACGCCCGAAGCGCGCCTGACACAGGCGTTGCAGCGTGCTGATGCTCATTCCCAGGGTTGCCGATATCTCGCCGAGCTCCAGGCGGTCTGCCTTGCCGCTGTCGACAAATGCCCACAGGCGATCGGCCTGACGACCGCTCGGCGACGGCCTGCCCCCACCATGCAGAGCTCGCAAACCTTCTCCGGCCATCGTTAGCGCCAGCCCTTCGCGCTGTAGCCGATTGCTCCAATCCTCCGGATAGGACGGTCCGTCGAGCAGGCCGTCGGCCAGGCTCAGCAGCGCTTGGCTCGGCTGCCAGGCGATCGGTTCCAGATGCGCCGGTCGCTGCATGAAATCCCGCTCGATATCCTGCGATGCCATCCACTGCGGCGACAGCGTCAGGGTCAGGCTGCGCTCGCGCGTGTTGGCCCGTGCCTGTCGTTCGAAGGGTTCGGCCTCGGCCAAGTTGACCAGCAGGGCCGTGGGGCGTTGGCTTTCGAAAGGCAGGCGTCGTGTGCCGAAATGCACTTCCGGGGGACCGCTGAGCATCAGGATGATCTTGAGTCCTGGCGTCATCTCGGCCCGATTGCACATCGTCTGACGATTATGGATCGCCGCGTGCCGCAGCGTCAGGCCGTCGCGGAAGCGTTCAACGCCGAAATTTCCGCTGAGTAGCGCACGTCTCGAGTCGCCCTCGATTCGGTAATGGTGTCCGAGGTGGTGGGCGTGACGATGTAGGGTAGCGCGGTCAATGTCGGTATCGGTGGTGGAAGATAGTGGCTCGGACATTGGAATGGCGTGTTTTGCACCGGTTTCTGAACGTTTTGCAAAGGAGTGAAGCCTTGCGATCTGGAATAATGCGTGGCGCCGGAGTTGATTGCAACTCATTCTCATTATCATAAAGGCGCAGCGATCTATCGCGCCACGCAAGGGACACCCCGCATGACTGTTTCCTCTCCGCGGCAGGGTTGGTCTGCCGCGCTCGGCGTCGGCTTATCGATTGCCGCATTGCCCGTCTACGCACAAGCCACCAATGCCGAACTCGAGACCTTGACCGTCACCGGCAATCGCCTCTACGAGATGCTGCCATCGGAGACGACTGGCGGCTATTCGGTCGATTCGGCCACGGTCGGCACGAAGACACCTGCCGCGCTGCGCGATATTCCGCAGTCGATCAGTGTGGTGACGCGCGATGCTATCGAGGACCAGAACCTGCGGACGCTCGATGAGCTAGGGCGGCGGACGCCCGGCATGCGCGTGCTCAGCAACGATAACGGACGCTCGTCGATCTACGCGCGCGGTTATGAATACGACGAGGCGAATATCGATGGTCTGCCGGCACCGATGACCAGCATCAACGGCTCGGTACCGTCATTGGCGGCCTTTGACCGGGTCGAGATCATGCGTGGGCCTTCCGGGTTGTTCAATAGCACCAGCGAGATGGGAGGTATCGTCAATCTGGTGCGAAAGCGTCCGACGTACGACTTTCAGGGCCATACGACGGGTAGTATCGGTACTCGCGGCGAACGTCGGCTGGCGACCGATCTCTCGGGGCCGATCGATGCCGAGGGACGGATACGCGGTCGACTGGTGGTAGATCGTACCGAACACGCCGAGCTCGTCGATCACAATGACAACGAGCAGAACGACTTTTACGCGGCGCTCGATATCGATCTCGATGAGTCGACCACGCTCGGGCTCGGCTTTCTGCGCAATACCAAGGATATCGTGGTCAACAACGGCCAGCCGGTCGGCAGCGACGGTGAGTTGCGCTACGGCCGTCGCACGGCGTTCTATGGCGCGGACTGGAATGACTTCGAGAGTCGGTCCAACGACTGGATCGCCGAATTGACGCATCGTTTCGACAACGGCGGTTACGGGCGGCTGGCGGCGCGCTATTCCGACCGTAACGCCCGCTACAACTATGTCTTCGGCGGCAGCGCGCTGGATGATGACGATACGATGGCGGTGGCAGGAACCGGCAGTCGTGTCGATCAGCGCGCACTTTCGGTCGATGCCAGCTATAGCCAGCCGTTTGAGGTGCTGGGCAACGTCAGCGAGTTCGTCGTCGGCACCGATTACAAGCGCTACGATACCGAGATAGCCTCGGGCCGCTCGCGCGATGTCGCTGGCGAAAGAGTGACGCTTGAGGCGCTGAATGATCTGGCCTACGTCGACATTCTTGATGTCGCGCGTGCCTCGGGACGAGGTTACAGCCATACGGAGACCCGCCTGGAGGAGACCGGCCTTTACGCCAAGCTGACGCTGCGCCCCTGGCAGCCGCTGGCGCTGATCGTTGGCAGCCGTCTTAGCCACTACGATGTCGCTCTCGACGACAAGACGGAGGGTAGCCGCCAGACGCGAAGCGACAACGAATTGACGCCTTACGCGGGCGTGGTGCTGGATCTCGACGCTCACCACTCGCTCTACGCCAGCTACTCGCAGGTGTTCAAGCCGCAGACCGAGTACGGCGAGGATGGCGATCTGATCGAGCCGCGCGAAGGGGAACAGTATGAGGTCGGCGTCAAAGGGAGCTATTTCGGCGGTGACCTCAATGCGCGGATCAGCGCCTTCCGTCTGTATGACGAGAATCGTGCGGCGACGCCGGACGATACCGGCGCCTCCTATGTGGTGCCCGTCGGCAAGATGCGGATTCAAGGCGCCGAGCTCGAGGTGACGGGTAGCCTGACCGATCAATGGGAGCTGATCGCAGGCTACACCTATCTGGAGACGGAAGTGCAGGACGCGTCGACGACCCGCGACGACGGTGTCTTCCTGCTGATGCCGAAGAATACCCTCAATCTATGGACGCAGTACGCCTTTACCCAAGGGGCGCTGGCCGGGGTGCATGTGGGGGGCGGCATGACGGCCATGAGCGATTTCAACTCATCCAATGCCGTCGAGGCGCCGGGCTACGCAGTAGTCGATGCGATGATCGGTTATGACTTTTCGTCCGAGGTTAGCGGCCAGCTCAATTTCAATAACCTGTTTGACCGCGACTACTACAATCGCGTCGGCGGCACGAATACCTTCAACATGGTGGGCGCGCCGGCCAGCGTGGTGGCCTCGCTGCGCTATGACTTCTAGCCACATGCGCGCTTTGACAGTCGGCTGCCTGCTATCGGTAGCCGTCTGTTTTTCCATCGCTGTTTCCTCAACCGCTTTTTTCGCAACCGCCTTGGCTCAGGAGCCGACGATGGAGAACGACCCGGTCACGCTACCCGGGAGTCAACAGTGGCAGAGGCACGCCGAGGCGACCGGCCGCGACTATCTCATTCAGGTCAGCGTGCCCGATGCGCCGGTGCCGGCTAACGGCTATCCAGTGCTCTATGTGCTCGACGGCAATGCACGCTTCCCGCTCGCGGTGGCGGCGCGCGAGGCATTGACGCTGGAAAGCCCGCAGGGCGGTGTCGCGCCGTGGCTTATTGTGGGGATCGGCTATCCGGAGACACTACGCTTCGACGGTGCGGCACGTAGCGAGGACTACACACCGTCAGGAGAGGGGTTACCGATGAAGGATGCGCGTGGCCGGCCTCAGGGCGGCGCTGATCGCTTTCTCGAGTTCATCGAGGATGAGCTGAAGCCCGAGCTCGCCCAACGCTTTGCCGTGGACCGCTCGCGCAGTGCGCTCCTCGGCCACTCCTACGGTGGGCTGTTCGCGCTTCATGTGGCGCTGACCCACCCACGAAGCTTCAGTGACTATATCGCCGTCAGTCCCTCGCTCTGGTGGGGGGACAGCTACCTCTTTCGAGAGTTGGGGGAGAGGGACCGGGCGAGGGGCGAGGCGAGTCCGGCTCTACGCCTGCTGATCGGCGTCGGCGACCGGGAAATCTCGCGTCGACCGACTGCGCTTGCCACCGACACCGGCGAGTCGGCGATCCCCGCCATGCGCGACAACGCCGTTCGCATGGCCGACGCCTTGATGGATCGCTTCCCCCGCTGGCAGATCGTGTCGACGCGTTTTGCGGGCGCCGGGCATGGCGATGTGATGTGGCCCGCCATGCAAGCCGTTTGGCCCTTTCTTGACAAAAAGGAACAGGGCGATCGCGGAGCGCAGGCCGATTCTGGGCCACACTGAAACACGGACTACCGATTTCAGGAGGACCGGATGACAGCGTTTTCAGAGGCTTCGCGCTCGCCAGGGTTCATGCCGCCGCACGTGCTGGAGCGTATCGTGTCGCACGGCAATACGCGTCTGCAGCAGTGTGCGCGAACGACGCTGCAGGCGGATGCCCAGTTTCGTCTGCGTTCGGCGGTCCCCGCCGCCGCGCGACCCGCAGACAGCCATCGTCCCGGTGAGCCGGCGCGCTACATCTACGACGCCAATCAGCAGCAGCTGCTGCCAGGCGACCTGGTACGCCGCGAGGACGAGCCGGAGACGGGGGATACCGCGGTCGATGAAGCTTACCAGTGGCTCGGTGCCACGCACCGTTTCTACTGGCAGGTGTTCCGGCGAGACTCGATCGACGGCGAGGGCATGGCACTGCTGGGTACGGTTCATTACGGGGAAGCCTACGACAATGCGTTCTGGAATGGCGCGCAGATGGTCTTTGGTGACGGCGATGGAGAACTGTTCGAGCGCTTTACGGCGGCGCTGGACGTGGTCGCGCACGAGCTGACCCACGGCGTGATCGAGCGCGACGCCGGACTGATCTATGCCGATCAATCCGGGGCGCTCAACGAATCGCTGGCGGACGTCTTCGGCACGCTGGTCAAGCAGCATCACTTCGAGCAGCGGGTCGACGAAGCGGACTGGCTGATCGGCGAGGGCCTGTTGACGGCGCGGGTCAACGGGCGGGCGCTGCGCTCGATGGCCGAGCCGGGCACCGCCTATGACGATCCGGTCCTCGGGCGCGACCCCCAGCCCGGCCATATGGATGACTTCGCGCGCACCTCGTCGGATAACGGCGGCGTGCATATCAACTCCGGCATACCCAATCGGGCCTTCTACCTCGCGGCGACGCGTCTGGAGGGATATGCCTGGGAGCAGGCCGGGGTGGTCTGGTACGACGCCCTGACCGACGACTCGCTCCAGCGCGATACCGATTTCGCCGCCTTTGCTCGTCTGACTATCGCGCATGCCGGCGAGCGCTACGGCCGCGGTGGCGAGGTCGAACGCGCCGTGGCTAGTGCCTGGCGGGATGTTGGAGTGACGGCGTGAGCAGCTCGGGCTGTCCGCCTCTCGCACCAGACGCCGTGCTGGCCGTGAGCCGCGACGGCGGTTTTGCCGCGATGCCGGGCTTGAATCGAGAGCGGCGAATCGACTGCCGGACGTTGAGCCCCGCGCAGCGTCAGCGGTTGCAGGCGGTGCTGGCCGAGGTCGAGCGACAGAGCGGGCAGGAGTGTGCGCCCGGCGCCGATCGCCGTGTCTTCCGCGTTGTCCTGCTGAGTGCCGCCGGTCAACCGGATTGGGAGCGTGAGCTTGACGAGAGCCTGACCCCAAAGCAGGTGATTGGCCTCTGGAAGCTGGGCATGGCGGCGCTGGAGTCGTGAGCGTGGCTACGCCTACGGCAAACAAGCGAGCACTGACTTACCGGTAGCGTCAGTCAAACGGGAATTTTTTGCTTGGCCGAGGAACTTTGGCCAGATAGTAGACTCTCAATCAGTAGCCCAGGAAGGGCACACAGCGTAGGCCGGGCCCGTATTGGGTCCGGCTTCTTTTTGGTCGGTCGCCTGGAGACGTGGATATCGACGCGTGCCGGCCGGCCCGGTACGGGGCGGGAGGCGTTTCTGTGTGAGAGGGCGACGATGGCTGCAGATTGCCAATCGGTGGCGGTGGGCGTGGCTTGCCGCGCTGGTGGTGCCGATGCTGATTGCGTTGCTCGGGCGCCCGCTGCTAGCGCCATTAGACGGTGTCGAGACGGCGGAACAGCGGCTGCAGACGGCCTTCGAAACCCGCCAGGAGGGGTTTTGGGTCGAGGCGTCGGCCCAGGTGGTCCAATTGCTGCCCGATGATCGGGAGGGCAGCCGCCATCAGCGCCTGATCGTGGCGCTCGATAGCGGCCAGACCCTGCTGATCGCGCACAATATCGATCTGGCGCCGCGGGTGCCCGAGCTCTCGCGTGGCGATGAGATCCGATTCCGGGGAGAGTATGTCTGGAACGCTCGAGGCGGCGTTATCCACTGGACCCATCACGACCCCGACGGCAGGTATCCGGGCGGATGGCTATCGTTTCAGGGCCGTCGCTACCGTTGAGGAGCGGGGCGGCCGTGCCTGGCATGAGGTAGGCGCCTGGCATGGGGCAGCCGTTGAAATCGTCTGGCGGCGTCATGCCGGCGAAGTCAGCCGCGGACGTAACCTCGTTGTCGGCGCTTCAGCGAGGGCTTGTCGGCGTGCCAGCGTTTGGTGAGCCACCACATGCCCAGTCCGTCCAGGGTGTCGCGCAGTAGCTGCAGGGGCAGTTGACGTAGGGCGGGACGAGGCGCCTGCCGCGACGGCCGGCGATTGACGTAAAGGGTGCCGACGCGCCCGCCAGTGCGACGGATCAGCATCGGCAGGAAATGCTGCACACGGTTAACGGCGGGCAGGGTGGCAAGGACATCACGCCGTATCAGGCGCATGCCGTAGGTGCCGCTTCGGCGAGATTCGAGTCCGAACCGACGAGCCACGCGCAGCAGGCTGGCGCGCCAGCGACAGCGCGGATCGAGCGGCACGCCCTGTACCAGGGTCAGTCCGTACTGGCGGGCCTCGCAGAGCATGTCAGGCAGGTCATGCGGGTCATCGCGTCCATAGGCGTCGAGTCTGGCAACCCATTCGCCATTGACGAGCGCCACCGCTTGTCGGAGGGCTGCGTCATCGCCGATCGGCGTCGGTTGACGATAGAGACGCACACGAGGATCGGCCGCCGCCAGCGCGTGCAGCCGCTGGCCGTTGGCCGTCTCCGTGGCATCGTCGATGATCACGATATCCAGTGTCTCGGCGTGGGGCAGGGCACGAGACGCCTCGTCGATCACTGCCGGCACTCGGTGGTGGCGGTCGCTGACGATGAGGACGATCGATAGCTTGGGTAGTGCGAGCATGATGATATCCCGTGATTCCGCTTTGCGGACTTTTCATGGCCTATCCGGAGCCGTCACTATGGCAGTCATTCCTTAACGCTGACTTAGTCGCCGGGCGGTGGCGTGTTTCAGGACGTCAAGTATCAGAACATCGCGTATCAGACAGCCGTGGTTCGGGGGCTCGCTTTCCAGACAGTCGTGCCCTGGAGCCGCGTTATGTCGAATGCTCATTGGCTGACGTCGAGCGCATAGGTGGCTGACCGCAGTGAGCAGTATCGGTGCGACGTATGACAGTCGCGTGGCACCGTTGAGGGAACCTTTGTGCCCCTGAGCTGTAGAGTCAGGGACAGATATTCCGGGCCCGAGTTCGCCAGGGTTGGCGAGAACGAGAGAGAGAATCATGAGGGTGATGCTGGTTGAGGATGACCCGCTTCTGGGTGAAGGGGTCGTGGATGTGCTGCGACGAGAGCAGATGGTAGTGGAGTGGCTGACCGAAGGCCGCGGCGTGCGCGAGGCGCTCGATGAGGCGACCTTCGATGCGCTGATTCTGGATCTGGGGCTACCGGATATCGACGGTTTCGAGGTGCTCAAGCAGCTGCGGGAAAGCGAGAGTCGCATTCCCGTGCTGGTGCTGACGGCGCGCGATGACGTCGACAATCGCATTCGCGGACTGGACGGCGGCGCCGATGATTATCTGGTCAAACCCTTTGATACCGGCGAACTGCTGGCACGGCTGAGGGCGCTGGTACGGCGTAGCGCGGGGCGTGCCTCGCCGCTGGTCAGTTGCGGGGCGCTGACGCTGGACCCAGCTGCCCACGAGATTCGCGTCGACGGCGAGATCGTGGCGTTGGGGCGGCGCGAGCATGACCTGTTGGCCTACCTGATGACTCATCCGGGGCAGGTCTTCTCCAGGGATCAATTGGTCGAGGTGCTTTACGGCTGGGAAGCCGAGGTCGAAAGTAACGTCATCGAGGTCCACGTGCATCACCTGCGACGTAAGTTCGGCAGTGACGTCGTCGCCACCGTTCGCAACGTGGGCTACCGGCTGGGAGCGCTCGGTTGATCTCGATTCGCCGTTATCTGCGGCGGGTCCTGCTGATCTCGGTCACCTCGATCACCGCCATCGCCGCACTGTGGAGCTATCACGACACGCGCGATCAGATCAACGAGCTGTTCGATGCCGAGCTGGCGCAGACGACGCGCACGATGGTCGCGCTCTACTTCGAGTATCGCGGCGATCGCGGGCGAGATCCGGCACAGTTGATCCGGGATCTGCAGCTCGAGCCTGCCATCGTACCCGACAATGCCACCGATTCCCCCACCGCGCTCGGTCATCCCTACGAGAAGAAGTTAGCGTTCCAAATATGGGACGACGCGGGCAATCCGCTGCTGGGCATGCAGATGCCGGGCGTGCTGGACACGCCGACGCGGCAGCGTGGCTACCGCTATATCCGCAGCCAGTCGCACGACTGGCGGGTGTTCACACTCTACGACGAAGCGCATGGCGTCTGGGCCAGCTCGGCCCAGCGCGACGACGTGCGTGACGAACTGACCTGGCAGATCGCGTTGCGCAACCTGATGCCCCCGGTGATCGGCGTGCTGCTGGTAGCGCTGCTGATCCCGTTCGTGATCGCGCGGGGCTTCTCCCCGCTGCTGCGGATCAGCCGCCAGATCGCCTCGCGGCGGCCCAGCTATCTCGAGCCGATCGATGCGCGTCAGGCGCCCGAGGAGATCCGCGGCCTGGTCGAGGCGCTGAACGGCCTCTTCGCGCGGCTGGCGGAGACGCTGGAGAAGGAGCGTCGTTTCACGGCCAACGCGGCGCACGAACTGCGTACGCCATTGGCCGCGGTCAAGGTGCACGCGCAGAACCTGATCAGCGATACCGCAGAGGCCCGTTCGCAACGCGGCGCGCATTCGATCATCGATGGTGTCGATCGCATGACGCGCGTGGTCGAGCAGTTGCTGACGCTGTCACGACTCGAGAGTGGCCAACATATCGACCCCCAGACCGTCGACCTCGCCCGGCTGGGGCAGGAGCTCAAGCGCGACATGCAGCCGTTGAGCGAGCAGCGAGATCTTCACTTTCAGCTGGAACTGGGCGACCAGCGCGAAGTGAAGATTCACGAAAACGGGCTCTACGTGCTGCTGCGAAACCTGCTCGACAACGCCATGCGCTACACGCCGCCGGGTGGAGAGGTGCGTCTGCGCATGCGGCTCGAGGCCGACTGCCTGCAGCTCGAGGTCGCCGACAGCGGGCCCGGTATCCCCGAGACCGAGCGAGAACGGGTGTTCGAGCGCTTCGTACGCCTGGCCGGGCAGAAGACCAGCGGCTCGGGGCTCGGACTTGCCATCGTGCGCGAACTGGTCGAGCGACTCGGCGGCGAGATCCGGCTCGAGACGACCTCGCTACCGGTTGCCAGCGGGCTTAGCGTCCACGTGTCGCTGCCGCGGCGCTGAGCGACGGCTGTCAGCCCGCCTTCACAGCGGCGTCTTGCTCGCCTCGCCGGGGATTTCGCGGACCAGCCTCGGCATCAGAAAGCCCGCTAGCCGTTGGCGCAGCGCCTGGACCAGCGTACGCGCCTCGCGGTCGTCGACATCGAAGTGCGCGGCACCGGCTACCGGGTCCAGCACGTGCAGGTAGTAGGGCAGGATGCCGGCTTCGAATAGCCGCTCCGATAGCGTGGCTAGTGTCTCCACGTCGTCGTTGATGCCTCGCAGTAGCACGCTCTGGTTGAGTAGCGTGGCGCCGGCGGCCTGGAGGCGTGAGCAGGCGGCCTCGACCGCGGCGTCGATCTCCCGGGCGTGGTTGATATGCAGCACCACCACGCGCTGTAGTCGCGTGCTGCCGAGCCACGCCAGCAGGGCCGTATCGACGCGGTCGGGAATCACCACCGGCAGGCGAGTGTGGATCCGCAGCCGCTTCAGATGGGGAATCGCGTCCAGCTGTTCGACCAGCCACGCCAGACGTCGGTCCGACGAGGCGAGGGGATCACCGCCGGAGAGAATGACCTCGTGGATCGTTTCGTCTTGGCGCAGGTAATCGAGGGTGGCATCCCACTCGCGTAGGGAGGGCGCGTTCTCGGCGTAGGGAAAGTGGCGCCGGAAGCAGTAGCGGCAGTTGATCGCGCAGGTCGGACTGGCGATCAGCAGCACCCGGTTGGCGTACTTGTGGATCAGGCCCGGGCGCGGGGCATGCTCGCGCTCTTGCAGCGGATCGTCGATGAAACCGGCAACGGCACGGGCCTCGTCGCCCAGCGGCAGAACCTGACGCAGCAACGGATCGGCTGGGTCCCCCGCGCGGATGCGTGACAGATACGCTTCGGGGACGCGCACCTCGAACAGGTCATGCCCCTGCTCGGCACCGGGCAGGAGCGCCGGGTCCAGGCCGAGTCGATGGCAGAGCGTCGCGGGATCGCGAATCGACTCGCTCAGCTGGCGCTGCCAGCGGGCGCCGGACCCACCGGCTTCGACCTCTTCGCGATGCACAGCGATCGGGGTTCGGGTTATCATGCGGACCACTCGAAATCTGGGCGCCTGCCTTGCAGCAGTGCGCGGATCGGAATTTGCGTCGCGGGCGGCCCGCGAACGGTTATCAGTGAGGAATCATGGCGAACTATTCTACCAACGAATTCAAGGGTGGCCTGAAAGTGATGCTGGATGGCGATCCCTGCAACATTCTCGAGAACGAGTACGTCAAGCCGGGCAAGGGCCAGGCCTTCAACCGCGTCAAGCTGCGCAACCTGATTACCGGCCGCGTCTGGGAACGTACCTTCAAGTCGGGGGAGTCGCTCGAGGGTGCCGACGTCATGGACCTCGACATGGAATACGTCTACACCGACGGTGACATGTGGCACTTCATGAAGACCGACGGCTCCTTCGAGCAGTACGCGGTCGACAAGAAGGCGATCGGCGATGTGGAGAAGTGGCTCAAGGAGCAGGCGGTCTACACCGTGACGCTGTGGAACGACAACGCCATTGCCGTCAGCCCGCCCAACTTCCTCGAGCTGGAAGTGGTCGAGACCGATCCCGGCCTCAAGGGCGATACCGCCCAGGGTGGTTCCAAGCCGGCCACGCTCTCCTCCGGTGCCGTGGTTCGCGTGCCGCTGTTCATCAACCAGGGTGAAGTGCTAAAGGTCGATACGCGCACCGGCGAGTACGTGTCTCGCGCCTGATGCTCTCTTCGGCTCGGATCCCATGATTCGGGTCGTCGGTTCAGCGTGATCGCCGCCTGGCGACGGGGTCCAGCCCCGTCGCCGGAGTTGATGGTTACCTGACGTCAAGATGTTCCGGTCACGTCTGAGACTGGGCCTCGTTGAGGCGCTTGTCACAGGTTTCGACCAGGGTTCTCGCTAAGCGCCGTGCGTCCTCGATCCGGCGCAGGCGAACGGCCTCAAGCAGGTCTCGGTGCAGCGCCAGTGTCATTTCGATTTCGGTATCGTCGCGTCGATACGAGTTCTCGAAAAAGGTGCGTTGCACGCTCTCCAGGACACTTCCCATACGACTCATGACCCGATTACCACTGGCTCTGGCCAGCGTTCGATGGAACTCGATATCCGCCTGATTGAAAACCTCGGCGTCATGTCGATGTGCTTCCATCGTCTCCAGCGCGTTTTCCAGTTCGCCGAGATCCCGTAGGCTGGCTCGCGAGGCGGCATGAGCGGCAATCGCCGGCTCGATCAGCAGGCGGACTTCGAACCCTTCTCGCTGAAGTTCACGTTCGCTGTCCCCCTGACATGCCCACGCCCAGACGTCCTCGTCCAGCCAATCCCAGCTTGCCGTTTCCCGGATCACCGCCCCCGAGGCGGGGCGAATCTCGACCAACCCTCTGGCGACCAGAGCCTGTAGCGCTGCGCGCACCGTCGTGCGCGACACGCAGAATTGCTGGGCGAGCGCGTTCTCTCCCGGTAGGCCGGAGGCAAATTCCCCCCTGGCAATACGGCCTCCCAATTCGTGTTGCAGCGCTACGGCCTTCATATGTTTCCCCTTATGCCAGCCCATCCTGCATCGCGCTACCCGGGGGGTACATGCCCCCGGCGAGCTCTGCCTCATTCGATGGTCGTATATCTTGTAATACAGGTTGTAAGACATGGTATTACCAGATGCCGAAGGCGCCTATTAGACTCTGGTGTAACCGGTCAGGCATGCCGCGCTCGGCGATACAGCGAATTGTGAGTGGAACGAGAAGCGAGGCGCAATATGGGTTGGAGACGACAGCTGGACCGGTGGGGGCTGCCAGCTCCTCTTTTCTGGGGCTACGTGGCGGTGCTGATTTTCATGATCGGCGATGGCGTGGAATCCAACTACCTGGCCCCCTACATGGCCGGCAATGGCTTCACCCTGGATACGGCGGCCACCATCATCAGTTTCTACGGCATCACGGTAACGCTGGGTTCGTGGTTGGCGGGGGCGCTCTCCTCGCTATGGGGCCCGCGGCGAGTCATGTTGCTGGGTGGCGTCATCTGGGTCGTCTTCGAGGTGCTGTTTCTGCTGGTAGCGCTACCCGCTGAGAGTTTCGCGCTGAGTTTCCTGACCTATGGCCTGCGAGGGATTGCCTATCCCATGTTCGCCTATGCCTTTCTGGTCTGGATTCAGGCAGCGACGCCGGCCGGTCAGCGCGGCGCGGCGACCGGCTGGTTCTGGCTGGTGTTCACTGGCGGTCTGCCGACGCTGGGTTCAGCCGTGGCAATCGTCTCCATTGCAGTGATCGGCGAATATCCCACCTTCTGGCTGTCGCTGGCGTTGGTGATCAGCGGCTTCGCGATCGGGATGCTGGCGGTCAGAGAGCGCACCGGCTTTCAGCCACTGGTGGCGCGCGGTGATATGAGCATGGGCCGCGCGTTGCTGGGGGGAATCGACATCCTGGGCCGGAGGCCGCGCGTTGCGGTGGCGGGCGTGGTGCGCATCATCAACACCACGCCCTACTTCGGCTTTTTCATCTTCCTGCCCGGGTTCTTCACCGAGCAGATGGGCTTTTCGCAGTCCGGCTATCTCGGGCTGATCACCATCATGGGCCTGGTCGGGATGAGCTTCAATCCGGTCATCGGCAATCTCAGCGACCGGATCGGCTGGCGTCGCATTCTCACCTTCGTGGGCGGTCTCGGTTCTGCCGTCACCATGCTGCTGATGTACTTCGTACCGCAGTGGAGCGGCGGCAACTATCTGCTCAGCCTGGTCTTTGCCTGTCTTTACGGCATCACGCTCTGCGGCTATGTACCGGCAGCCGCGTTGATCGCCTCGCTCTGTGACGAGGAGGACAAGGGCAATGCGCTGGCGATCTACTGCCTCAGTGCCGGACTCTCCACGTTCATCGGTCCCGTGCTCTATCGCCTGCTCAACAACGTGATGGGCATGGATGGCGTGGTCTGGATCTATGCCGCGCTCTACGTCGTCAGCGCCATCCTCTCCTGGTTCTTCCTGGTGACGCCTGAAGATCCCGGCGAGCGCAGCCGTGCGGGCGCCAGCCGAACGGGAACGAACGGGCGCGAGGAAGCTAGCCGTAACCGTGAAAGCCAGGCAGCGGGGGAACAGGCATGAGTGATTACGATTACATCGTCGTCGGTGGCGGCAGTTCGGCCTGCGTGATGGCGGCCCGCCTGATTCGGGACTCCTCCGCCCGGGTGCTGATGCTCGAGGCCGGCAAGTCGAAGACCCATCCGCTGATGGACCTGCCGGCCGGCTACATGAAGTTCCTGGAGAAGGACGCCTACCTGACGATGCACGAAACGCGACCGCAGCCCTCGCTGGGCGGGCGCGGCCCGACGGTACCGCAGGCTCGCGTGCTGGGCGGTGGCGGGGCGGTCAACGCCATGGTCTACCTGCGGGGGCACGAAGCCGACTACGCCGACTGGAACCAGGCGGTCGCCGGCAGCGACATCGACTGGTCCTACGCCACCTTGCGCCCGCACTTCGTGTCCCAGGAGGACAACGACCATCTCGGCGGCGACGAGCATGGCGTGGCCGGCCCCTTGAAGGTCTCGCATCTGGGGCACTTCAGTCCCATGAGTCGCGCCTACGTCAAGGCGCTGCAGGGCATGGGCATTCCCTATACGCCGGATTTCAATGCCGGACGGCCGGGCGGCGTCGGCTTCATGCAGCACACGATCGACTGGCGGACCCGGCAGCGCTGCGGCGCCTATCAGGCATTTCTCGAGCCCGTCATGCACGACCCCCGTCTCACGGTCGAAACCGGGGCGCGGGTCAATCGGCTGATACTGGCGCAGGGGCGTGTCGTCGGCGTCGAGTACGAGCGTGACGGCAAGATTCTCGAAGTCCGCGCGACGCGGGAAGTGCTGCTGGCCGCCGGCGCCTATCAGACGCCGAAACTGCTGATGCTGTCGGGTATCGGGCCAACGGCCGCGCTCGCCGATCACGGCATCGAATGCCACGTACCGCTCGAGGGGGTGGGGGCCAATCTTCAGGACCACTACGAAGTGCCGGTCGTGGCGCGCACCCGCGGCGTGTTCGGCTATTACGGTCAGGATCGTGGCCTGAAGATGCTGAAGGCGGGCCTGCAGTATCTGCTGTTTCGCTCCGGCCCGGTGACCACCACGGGGGTCGAGACCTGTGCCTTTTTCGACCCGGCCGATGGCGGTGATCTCCCCTCCATTCAGATGTTCTGCGTGCCGACGGTCTATCTCGACCGCGATGTCATGGGGACCGATCCCGGCCATGGGGTGACGATCAACTCGTTGCTGCTGCGGCCCGCCTCGCGAGGCCGCGTGGCCCTGGCCTCGCGTGATCCGGCGGCGGCGCCAATCGTCGATACCGGTATCTATCGCGAGCCCGAGGATCTGCGTCGAACCATTGCCGGCTTCCGCTTTGCTCGCCGGGTACTGTCACAGGCGCCGGTCGCGGCGATGGTCGAGCAGGAGATCTTCCCCGGGGCCGAGGTCGAAAGCGATGACGCGATCGCCGAGCACTGCCGTCGGACGGTCAAGACCGGCTATCATCCCGTCGGCACCTGCCGCATGGGGCGTGCCGACGATCCGATGGCGGTCATCGGGGCCAATCTGCGGGTCCATGGTGTCGAGGGCCTTCGCGTGATCGATGCGTCGATGATGCCCAACATCGTTCGCGGCAATACCAACGCCGCCGTCATGGCGGTGGCCGACCGGGCCGCCGATCTCGTGCTGGCCGACCTGGCCAGGGCGGAGCCCCATGCCGAGAAGGAGATAGCGCATGTCTGAACGACTCACCACATTACGCGAACGGCTGCGCGACTGGCGGCTCGACGGCGTGCTGCTCTCGTCGCGGGAGTCCGTCGCCTGGCTGACCCAAGGGGCGACCTATCATGTCGTCGAACGTTCGGCGGTGGGGGTGGCCAGCCTGCTGGTCACCCCCGAGCAGGTCTATCTCGTCGCCCCGGACAACGAGATCGACCGCTTGCGCGAGGAGGAGCCGCATCCGTTCGAGGTCGTGGCCGCCACCTACGCCTGGTACGAGACGGCCGACGTGGCACTGGCAAGGCTAGGGTTCGATGGATCGGCTTCACGGCTCGGTAGCGATCTGCCAATGACCGGCGCCACCTGTATCGCGGAACACCTGCTGCCGCTGCGATTCGAACTCGACGCGCTCGAGCGAGAGCGGCTGTCCCGGCTCGGGCAGGACGCCGCCGGCATTGTCGAGACGATCGCCGCGAACCTGCGTCCCGGCGAGCGCGAGATCGATATCGAAGCGCGAATCCTGCACGACTGTCTCGAGGCCGGCATTCGGCCGGTCTGCACGCTGGTGGCCTTCGACGCGCGCATCGATCGCTATCCGCACCCCATCCCGACCGACGCTCGGCTTTCGCAGCGGGCGTTGCTGACCCTCGGCGCCGAACGCGACGGCTTGAATGTCAGCCTGACGCGGATGGTGCGCTTCGGCGAGGTGGAAGCCGCGCTGCTGGCGCGCTATCGTCAGGCCGCCGCCATTCATGCCGAGACCCTGGCAGCGGTTCGCCCCGGGCTGTCCTGGGAGGCGCTGTTCGCGACGATCAGTGAGGCCTACGAGCGCCAGGGTCATACCCAGGGTTGGCGGCGTCACCACCAGGGCGGGCCAGCGGGCTATGGTTGTCGTGATTTGATCCTGACGCCGACGGCTCGAGGGCAGTCGGTCGCCCATCAGGCATTTGCCTTCAATCCCACGCTGCCGGGCGTCAAGAGCGAGGATACCCTGCTGCTCGACGGCGGCGGCGGGCGTCTGGTGACGCGCACCGGCGACTGGCCGACGCTCGAGTTCGACGCCGGCGGTCGGACCTGGTCGCTGGCCGGCTGGCTGGCAAGAGAGTGAGCGTGTCGATCATCGTCATCGAAGCGGAGAGAATATGAGACTCAAGCAACGCACCGCGTTGATTACCGGCGGCGCCAGCGGCATCGGGCTGGCGACGGCCGAGCTTTTTCTGGCCGAGGGCGCGGAGGTGGCGCTGCTGGATCGTGATCGCGCGGCGTTGACTCGTGAGTGTGCGCGCCTCGAGCGGGAGAGCGGCCGGCGTGTCACCGGCGTCGAAGCGGACGTCGCCGAGGCAACGGCGGTCGCGGGCGCCGTTGCCGACGCCGAGGCGGCACTGGGGCGGGTCGATATCGTGATCCATGCCGCTGGCGTCAACGTCTTCGCCGACCCCCTCGACACCGACAGCGCCACCTGGCGCCGCTGTCTGGCGATCAATCTGGAGGGCGCCTGGCACGTGATTCAGGCGGTGCTGCCGGGCATGCTCGAACGCGAGTACGGGCATATCGTCAATATCGCTTCCGTCCATGGCCACAAGATCATTCCCGGCGCCTTTCCCTATCCTGTCGCCAAGCACGGCCTGATCGGGCTGACCCGCTCACTGGGGATCGAATACGCGGCGCGCGGCATCCGCGTCAACTCGATCTCGCCCGGCTTGATCCGCACGCCGGCGGCCCAGGCCTGGCTGGATGGGCTGAGCGAGGAGGCGCGCCACGAGCAGGCCATGCTGCTGCCGTGTCAGCGTATCGGCGAGCCGGAGGAAGTCGCCAACACCGCGCTCTTTCTGGCCAGCGACGAGGCCCGATTCATCAACGCCACCGATATCCTCGTCGACGGCGGGCGCAGCCAGGTCTACCACGCGTGAAAGCCATCGACGAACCGATCGACTGGCTGCCCAGCGCCTCGCTCGAGACTTTGCGCCAGCGGGCGCGGCTGATCGCCGAGATCCGGGCCTTCTTCGCGCGGCGTGACGTGCTCGAGGTCGAAACGCCGATTCTCGGCCACGGTGGCTCCACCGATCCGCATCTCGATTCGCTCGCGCTCGAGGCGACGACGCCTGATGGACGCGAGCGGCTGTGGCTGCAGACCTCGCCGGAATTTCCCATGAAGCGGCTGCTCGCGGCCGGTAGTGGCCCGATCTTTCAGCTGGCGCGCAGCTTTCGCGACGGCGAGGTCGGACGGCGTCACAATCTCGAATTCACCATGCTCGAGTGGTATCGGCCGGGCTGGTCGCTGACTGCGCTGATCGAGGAGTGCGAGGCGCTGATTCGCCTCGTCCTGCCCGCCGACCCCGGGCCGCTGCGGCGGCGGCGCTATCGCGAGCTGTTTCGCGAGGCGCTGTCGCTCGACCCCTTCACTGCGCCGTTGCCGACGCTGCGGGCGCGGGCCTTTGACGCTAGCGGCATGGCCATGGATGACGCCGATCGCGACACCTGTCTCGACCTGCTGATGAGCCTGGTCATCGAGCCCGATCTCGGTCGCGAGGGGCTCGATGTGGTCATCGACTATCCGGCGTCGCAGGCGGCGCTGGCGCGCAAGCGTCAGGATTCTGAAGACGGGGTCGAGGTCGCGGCGCGCTTCGAGATCTATCTTCACGGGCTGGAACTTGCAAACGGCTATGACGAGCTGACCGACGCCGAGGAGCAGGCCTCGCGCTTCGCCGCCGATAACCGACAGCGCGCGGCGCTGGGAAAGCCGATCGTCGATGTCGACCGACGCCTGGTCGCGGCGCTCGATCACGGCATGCCGGCCGGCAGTGGTGTCGCGCTGGGCGTCGACCGGCTGATTCAGCTGGCGCTGGGCAAGGCGAGTCTCGCCGAGGTGATCGCGTTTCCGACACCGCGCTGCTGACGGCGCTACAGCGCGATCGGTTTCTCCGGCCCGAAGGGCCATAGGCGAGTGATATCGTCCAGTAGCTGGCGTGCAGCGGGGGCGAGCGGCCGGTTTTGACGCACGATGACGTGGCTCTCCGCCTCGCGGAAGATGGGGTGATCGATCTCCAGCGCCACCAGCTGCTGGCGGCGGATCTCGTGCAGCAGGGCCACGTGACCGATAAAGGTCACGCCATTGCCGGAGCTCACGTACTGCTTGAGCGTCGCCAGTGAGTTGCTGATCAGGCTCGCGTGGAAGTGGCGCTTGCTCATGGTCTCGACCGCATCGATCAGCTGGCGTATGCCGAAGCCGTGTCCGACCAGGCCGAGTGGCCAGGCCAGCACGTCCTCCAGGGCCAGCGGCTGCGGACGCCGGGTCAGCGGATGCTGCGGGTGGACGATGGCGCAGAGCGGCTGGCGTGCGCTGGCGACAGCCTCGATGCCCGGCGTCAGGCGTGGGGCGTAGGCAATACCGATATGGGCCTGGCCTTCGTAGACCTGGCGGACTACCTCGTTGACGGCAACCAGATTGAGCTCGACGGTCAGTTGCGGGTGATGGGCGCAGAAGTCGTTCATCACGCCGCTCATCAGGCGGTCGCTGTAGCCTTCGCTGACGGCGAGACTGATATGCCCGCGCTGCAGGCCATCCAGCGCCGCGAGCTGGCCAAAGAGAGTTTGCTCGGCGACATCGCGCTCGCGATGAAAGTCCATCAACAGTCGCCCGGCTTCGGTGGCCCGTACGCCGCGACCGTGACGCTCCAGCAGCGGAGTGCCCAAGGCCTGCTCGAGCTGGCGGATCTGGCGGCTGATCACCGACGGCTCGATATCCAGTCGATCCGAGGCGGCGCGGATCGAGCCGGCGTCTATCGCCTCATGGAAATAGTGCAGCCAGCGCGTATTCAGCGGTGCGCTGCCTCGGGGACACTCCTGCGTCATGCCGTGCGCTCCCTGCCTTGTTGTCGATCTTGTCATTGTGGGGCGAGACGCGCGCAAAGCGGTCTCGCTGTCCGTCTTGGGCGTCTACCTGCTGGACGTCGACCCGGGTGGCCTGGCGTGATCGCCAGAGCGGATCGTCATCGACCGTCAGCAATCATCATCGTCACAGTGTTGCTTTGAAGGCAACACTTAAGATGCATCGAGTCCATTGTTTCCCCGTCAAGCTGGCTTACTCTCGAGAGAGCGAACGGTCTGTGAGCGGAAACTAATAAATGGCGCCTTGCTGCGCCGGCAACAATCCTTCCGTCCGGGTCCGGCGCGCTCATCACAATCATAAGATCGACAATGAGGTTTGCGCATGACGACTCTCTTTTCGCGTCGTTTTTCCGCCACGCGTCGCCGTCTGCTCGGCGGTGTGGCGGCGGCAACACTCCTTTCCACGACCTGTGGCGCCGTCTCGACCCTGGCCGCGATGCCGGCCGACGCCAGCACGATTCGTGCCGTCATGCATTCCGGGTTACGGGTGCTCGATCCGATCACCACCACCGCGCATATCACCCGCGATCACGGCTATATGATCTGGGACACGCTGCTGGGCATGGACGACCAGTTCCAGCCGCAGCCGCAGATGGCCGACTGGTCGGTTTCCGACGATGGCATGGTCTATACCTTCACGCTGCGCGAGGGTCTCGAGTGGCACGATGGTGGCCAGGTGACGGCTGCCGATGCGGTCGCCTCCTTCCGGCGCTGGGCGGATCGCGACGGTGGCGGCCAGATGCTGCTGGATCATGTCGATAGCGTCGAGGCCACCGACGAGCGCACCATGACATTGACGCTCTCGTCGCCGTTCGCCTATGTACTCGAACTGATGGCCAAGCCGTCATCGGTACCGCTGTTCGTGATGCCGGAACGTATCGCCAGCAAATCGCCGGACGAGACGCTGACGGTTGAGGACCAGATCGGTTCCGGTCCCTTTACCTTCGTCGCCGATGAGTACGATCCAGGTAACCGGGTGGTCTACGAGAAGTTCGCCGATTACGTGCCGCGCGAGGAGCCGGCCAGCTGGACGGCCGGCGGCAAGGTGGTCGATGTCGATCGCGTCGAGTGGATCAACATGAGCGACGCCCAGACCGCGCTCAATGCGCTCAATTCGGGCGAGATCGACTTCCTCGAGTCGCCGTCGGTGGATCTGCTGCCGGTCCTGCAGGCCAATCCGGATCTCACCGTCGAGAAGATCAACGAGCTTGGCAGCCAGACCATTGGCCGCTTCAACTTCCTTTACCCGCCATTCGACGACCCCGAGATTCGGCGCGCGGCACTGACGGCGATGAACCAGACCGACGTGCTGGCTTCGCTGATCGGCAATCCCGAGTTCTATACCACCTGTGATTCGATGTACGGCTGCCAGACGCCGCTGGCCACCGAGGCTGGGGCGCCGGAGACACTGGCGACCGGCGGCGGTACCGAAGCCGCCAGCGAGATGCTCGAGGCCGCCGGCTACGACGGCACGCCGGTCGTGATGATGCAGCCCACGGATGCGCCCACCGTCAGCCCCCAGCCGGTGATCGCCGCGCAGCTGCTGCGTCAGGCCGGCTTCCAGGTCGACCTGCAGCCGATGGATTGGCAGACCCTGGTGACGCGCCGCGCCAGCCAGCAGCCGCCGGGCGAGGGGGGCTGGAATATGTTCTTCACCAACTGGTACATCCCGGAAGTGTGGAATCCGCTGGTCAGCCCGATGCTCAATGGGCGCGGGGCGGACGGCGGCTGGTTTGGCTGGCCCGATGACGCCGAGCTCGAATCCATGCGCGAAGCGTTTGCCAAGGCCGAAAGCGACGAGGATCGCAAGGCGATTGCCGAACGCATTCAGGCGCATGCCTTCGAACAGGTGACCTACATCCCGCTGGGCGAGTACTCGATTCCGGCCGCCTGGAACAATGATCTCTCCGGCATCCTGCATTCGCCGGTCCCGGTGTTCTGGAATATCACCAAGGCCGAATGAGTCGCGGCACGGCGCACGACGCCTCGTCTGCGCCGTGCCGATGGTGGCTCGGTGGTCTCGAACTGTCGAACACCTGACGCTTTTGAACACCGGATTCTTGCGAATCTCTGGCACTTGGGGACCCGGAGCCTGCGTCGCCGAAGGCTCGGGTTCGCGCACAGGAGCATAGCCATGTTCAGCTACTGTCTGCGTCGATGTCTGGCGGCGGTGCCCGTCATGATCGTGGTCGCGCTATTCGTCTTTCTGCTGCTGCGGCTCTCGCCGGGCGATCCGGCAGCGATCATCGCCGGTGACATGGCAACGCCGGCACAGCTCGAGCGTATCCGTGCCTCGCTGGGGCTGGATCAGCCGCTCTACTTGCAGTTCTTCCAATGGACCGGCGCGCTGCTTCGTGGCGATTTCGGCACGTCGCTGATGTCCAACCTGCCGGTGACCCAACTGATGGCGCAGCGCCTGGAGCCGACGATCAGTCTTGCCCTTTTCAGCATCGTGCTGTCGGTAGTGATCGCCGTGCCGATGGGGGTGGTTGCGGCCTGGAAGCACGGCAGCCTGATCGACAAGGCGGTAATGTCGCTCTCGGTGCTCGGCTTTTCGGTGCCGGTCTTCGTCATCGGCTACCTGCTGATCAAGCTCTTCGCGATCGATCTCGGCTGGCTGCCCGTGCAGGGCTTCAGTCGCCTCTCCGAGTCGGGCTTTCTGCCTTTCCTCCAGCACGCCATCCTGCCGGCAACGATGCTGTCGACGATCTATATCGCGCTGATCGCGCGGATGACTCGCGCCAGCATGCTCGATGTGCTCGGCGAGGACTTCATTCGCACGGCACACGCCAAGGGCGCCAGCGAGAAGCGCGTGCTGTTCAAGCACGCGCTGCGTAACGCCGGGGTACCTATCCTCGAGGTCATCGGCACCGGTTTCGCTCTAATGATCACCGGGGTCGTGGTGACCGAGAGCGTTTTCAACATCCCCGGGCTGGGGCGTCTGACCGTGGACGCGATCCTGTCGCGAGACTACCCGGTGATCCAGGGTCTGATTCTGGTGACCAGCGGCGTCTACGTGCTGATCAACCTGGCGATCGATCTCTCCTACGCACTGCTCGATCCGAGGATTCGCTACCAATGAGCCCGATCTCTTCTTCCGCGCCACTGATCGGCGCGCGGCGGCTGCGACTGTGGCCCGCGCACCGTCCCGGCTGGGCCATTATCGTGGCCGGTGTCTGTCTGGCACTGATCGCGATGGCCGCCGTCCTCGCCCCGTGGCTGGCACCGCACGATCCGCTGCAGATGTCCCCGGCCTCACGGCTGCAGCCTGCCAATGACACCTACTGGCTGGGTAGCGATGCCTACGGACGCGATCTGCTGTCCCGCGTGCTCTACGGTGCCCGGGTATCGCTGACGGTGGGTATCGGCAGTGCGCTGATCGCTGTCGTGATCGGCTTGCCGCTGGGTATTCTGGCCGGCTTCTTTCGCGGGTTGGATGCCGTGGTCATGCGCGTGATGGATGGCCTGATGGCGATCCCCAACGTGTTGCTGGCGATCGCCATTGTCTCGCTCACCAGTGCCAATCTGTGGACCGTCATGGCGGCCATCACCATTCCCGAGATTCCCCGCGTGGTGAGGCTGGTTCGCTCGGTCGTGCTGTCGGCGCGCGAGGAGCCCTATGTCGAGGCGGCGATATCGCTCGGCAGCAGCCTGTCGACGGTGATGTGGCGACATCTGATGCCCAACACGCTGGCGCCGCTGATCGTGATGGCCACCTATATCTGTGCCTCGGCGATCCTGACCGAGGCGATCCTGTCGTTCCTCGGCGCCGGTCTCGGCACCGAGACGCCGACCTGGGGCAATATCATGTCCGAAGGGCGAACCTATTTTCTGATCAAGCCGTCGTTGATCTTCTGGCCGGGGCTGATGCTGTCGCTGTGCATTCTGTCGATCAACCTGCTGGGCGATGCCGCGCGCGACCGTCTCGATCCCCGGCTCAACAAGCGCGGAGGTGAACGATGACCGCCATGCAGGCCATGCCGCCGTCCCCGACTGCGCCCGCCGAGACCGTTCTCGAGCTCCGCGAGCTGGTCGTGCGGACTCAATCCAGCCCTGCCAAGACCATTCTCAAGGGGATCAGCTTCGATATCGCGGCGGGCGAAACGCTGTGTCTGGTCGGGGAGTCCGGTTCGGGAAAATCGGTCACTTCGCTCGCGATCATGGGGCTACTGCCGAAGGGCATCCTCGAGGTAGCCCGCGGCGAGATCCATCTCGAGCGTCAGGCGCTGTTGTCGGCCACGTCACGCCAGCTCCGCGATCTTCGCGCCCAGCGCGTGGCGATGATCTTCCAGGAGCCGATGACGGCGCTCAACCCGCTGATGCGCGTCGGCGAGCAGATCGAGGAAGTGCTGGTCATGCATCAACGCGGACTCTCGAGCGGCCAACGCCGCGAGCGCGTGCTCGACATGCTCGATCAGGTTCAGCTGCCGGATATCGAGCGCGTCTACGAGAGCTGGCCGCACCAGCTCTCCGGTGGCCAGCGTCAACGGATCATGATCGCCATGGCGCTGATTCTGGAGCCGCGACTGCTGATCGCCGACGAACCCACGACGGCGCTGGATGTCACCACGCAGCAGCAGATCCTCAAACTGATCAAGGCACTGCAGCAGCGCCACGGGACATCGGTGCTGTTCATCACCCACGACATGGGAGTAGTCGCGGATATCGCCGACCGAGTCTGTGTCATGCGCCATGGCGAGGTGGTCGAGACACAACCGATCGAGGCGCTGCTGCGTCATCCGCGCACCGACTACACGCGTCAGCTGCTGCAGGCGGTGCCCAGTCTACGGCCGCGACCCGCGCGCGAGGTGATGAGCCCGGAGGTGGTGCTCGAGGCGATCGAGCTGGAGATGCGCTATGGCGGGACTTCCCGCTGGCAGCGGCTGCGGGGCCAGTCCGGGACAGGCAAGCTGGCCGCGCACGATATCAGTTTCGCGCTGCGACGCGGGCGAACGCTGGGCATCGTTGGCGAAAGCGGCTCCGGCAAGTCCACCGTGGCACGCTGCGTGATGCGCATGATTGCGCCAACCGGTGGCGGCGTGAGGGTCTTGGGCAAGGACATCGCCAGTCTCGGCCGGGCTGCGCTCAAGCCGCATCGCAAGCGCATCCAGATGATCTTTCAAGATCCGTTCCGGTCGCTCAATCCCCGTCTGACGGTGGGCGCCAGCCTGATCGAAGGACCGGTCAACTACGGTACGCCGAAGGCGGAGGCGCTGACTCGTGCCGCAGAGCTACTGGCACTGGTCGGGCTACCCGAGGATGCGCTGGAACGCTATCCGCATCAGTTTTCCGGGGGCCAGCGGCAGCGCATCGCGATTGCGCGAGCACTGGCCATGGAGCCCGACGTACTGGTCGCCGACGAGGCGGTCTCCGCGCTCGACGTGTCGGTGCAGACGCAGGTGCTGGCGCTCCTTGCGGATATTCAGCAGCGGCTGGGTGTCGCGGTGCTGTTCATTACCCATGACCTGCGGGTCGCCGCCCAGATCTGCGACGAGGTGATGGTGATGCAGCAGGGCGAGATCGTCGAATACGGCCCGGCCGGCGAGGTGCTGGGCGCGCCGAAGCATGCCTATACCCAGTCGCTGATGCTGGCGGCGCCCGGGCGCCACTGGGATTTCGCGGGTTTCAAACCGCTCGATGAGGTCTACCGGGCCGAGCGTCCGGGTGTGAGTCTGGCGCGCTGACGCCAGCCGGATTGCCCGTCTCCGTCCTGTGTTGTCCTCGGCCTACGCGTCACGACGTTATCGCATCATCTAGAAGGAATGCTTCATGTCTTTACCCCGCATCGCTGTCGGTGGCTTTCTTCACGAAACCAACACCTTTGCGCCGAGCCCGGCGACGCTCGAGGATTTCCAGCGGGGTAGTGGCACGCCTCCGCTGACCGAGGGCAGGGCGATCTTCAGTGCCGTGGCGCAGAGCAACATCGGGCTCTGCGGTTTCATCGAGGCGCCCGAAGCGCAATCTTGGACGCTGGCTCCGACGCTCTGGACGACCGCTAGCCCCTCCGCCCACGTCACCGAGCATGCCTTCGAGTGCATCGCCTCGCGGCTGCTGGCCGCCATCGAAGCTGTCATGCCGTTGGATGGCGTCTATCTCGATCTTCACGGCGCCATGGTCGCCGAACACCTGGATGACGGCGAGGGCGAGCTGCTCCGTCGCGTACGGGTGCTGGTCGGCCCCGGCGTGCCTATCGTGGTGACGCTCGATCTGCACGGCAACGTCACGCCGTTGATGGTCGAGCAGGCCGATATGCTGATCGCCTATCGCACTTACCCGCACGTCGATATGGCCGAGACCGGCGCGCGCTGCGCCACTGCCATGGCATGGCTGCTGGAAAGCGGCATCCGCCCGGCCAAGGCCTTTCGCCAGCTCGACTACCTGATGCCGATCGCCTGGCAGTGCACGGCGGAGGAGCCGTGCCGTTCCCTCTATGCCGAAGTGGCGGCGATGGAGAGCGAAGCGCTGCCGTCGGTCTCGTTCTTGACCGGCTTTCCGGCGGCGGATTTCGTCGACTGCGGGCCCAGCGTCATCGTCTATGGCCTTGACCAGACCCGCGCCGACGCGGCTGCCGCTGCGCTGGTCGCGCGCATCGCGGCCCAGGAGTCGGCGTTTGCCGGCCGGGTCTATACGCCGGAAGAGGGCGTGCGCGAGGCCATGCGCCTGGCGACGGGCGCCTCGAAGCCGGTGGTGATCGCCGATACCCAGGACAATCCCGGCGCCGGGGGCAATGCCGACACCATGGGCATGCTGAAGGCACTGGTGGCGTGCGGCGCCCGGCGTGCCGCTCTCGGCAACGTTTTCGATCCCGATGCGGCTGGCGCGGCGCACGCCGCCGGCGTCGGCGCGACGATCCATGTCGCGCTGGGCGGGCGTTCCGCCATCCCCGGCGACTCGCCGCTAGAGGCCGACTTTGTGGTCGAGTCGCTCTCCGACGGATGCTTTATCGCGCCCGGGCCCTACTTCGGCGGCGGGCGGCTCGACATGGGGCCATCGGCCTGTCTGCGGGTCGGCGACGTGCGCGTCGTCGTGGTCAGTCGCAAGGCGCAGATGGCGGATCAGGCCATGTATCGCTCGGTCGGTATCGAGCCGCTCGAGCAGGCCATCCTGGTCAACAAGAGCTCGGTTCACTTTCGCGCCGACTTCGCACCGATCGCCGAGGCGATTCTGGTCTGCGCCGCGCCCGGCCCGATGGCGGTCGATCCTGCCGTACTGCCGTGGAAGCATTTGCGCCCCGGCCTGCGAACGTCACCGCTAGGTCAGCCGTTCGCGCCTGCGGCCGAGCCCGCCTGACTTGTCCGTCTGACTTTTCTGTCGATGACCTCATCCTCCACCTTTGCTCGGAGTCACCATGACGACACTGCCACGTATCGACGCGTTCACCGATGAGATGATCGAGATTCGCCACGACATTCACGCCCATCCCGAGATCGGCTTCGAGGAGCAGCGCACGTCCGGCATCGTTGCCGACTATCTGCGCCGACTCGGACTCGAGGTTCACACCGGCATCGGCGGCACGGGAGTGATCGGTATCGTCGACGGGCAGCATGGGCCGGGCAAGACGCTTGGCCTGCGCGCCGACATGGATGCGCTGCCTATGGACGAGGAGACCGGGTTGTCGTTTGCCTCCCTGAATCCCGGGCGTTTCCACGGCTGCGGGCATGATGGCCATACCACCATGCTGCTCGGGGCGGCGCGTTATCTCGCCGAGACGCGCGATTTCGCCGGGCGCGTGGTGTTGATTTTTCAGCCGGCCGAGGAAGGCCTCGGTGGCGCTCGTCGCATGATCGCCGAGGGGCTGTTCACGCGGTTCCCGTGCGACGAGATCTACGCGCTGCACAATGCACCGTATCTCGGTCACGGTCAGATTCGTGTCATGAGCGGCAAGGCAATGGCCGGCGCGGAGTTCTTCGATATCACCATTCGCGGCCGCGGTAGCCACGGCGCACAGCCCAACAATGCCCGCGATCCTATCGTCGTGGCGACCCAGCTTTCCCAGGCGATACAGAGTATCGTCAGCCGCAATGCCGATCCGCTGGATGCCGCGGTGGTATCGATCACCCAGCTGCACTCGGGGTCTGCCTACAATGTCATTCCGCAATCGGCGACGCTCTCCGGCACCATTCGGACCTTCGATGACAATGTCGCGGCGCTGATCCATGGGCGGATTCGCGAACTGGCGGAAGGGCTGGCGGTGGCCTTCGGCGTCGAGATCGAGGTCGATATCCGCAATATCTTTTCGGTGCTCGACAACGACCCGGTACAGACCGACGCGCTGGCGGCGGCGGCCAGGGATATCGTCGGCGAAACCAACGTCGCCGATCTGGAGCGCCCGGCAATGGGCAGCGAGGATTTCGCCGACATGCTCAAGGTCGTGCCCGGCTCCTACTGTTGGGTCGGGCATGCTGGCGATGTCCCGGTGCATAATCCGGCGTTCGTGCTCGACGACGGTATCCTGCCGGTCGGTGCCAGCCTGCTGGCGCGGGTGGCCGAGCGGCGTCTGAACGAGCTGGCGGACTGAACGAGTTGATGAAGGACGCAGTGATGCGCTGACGGCAGCGCTAACCGGCCGGCGGAAGAGACGCGTGCAAGGCTTAGCCCTCGACCTTGCCGCGTAGGCGTTTCTTCTGGCCGTGCTTGGTTTTCTGGTCGGCCCGTTTGCGCTTGGCGCTACGGGAGGGCTGGGGCGCGCGGCGCGGCTTGTCCCCGTAGAGGACCGGCTTGATGAGCTCCTTGAGCCTGGCCAGTGCGGCCTCGCGGTTGAGCTCCTGCGTGCGGTGCTCCTGCGACTTGATCACCACGACGCCGTCACGGGTGATGCGCTTGTCGCGCAGTGCCAGCAGCTTCTCCTTGAAGCCGGGATGCAGGCTGGAGGCGCGGATATCGAAGCGCAAATGAATCGCCGAGGAGACCTTGTTGACGTTCTGCCCGCCGGCACCCTGGGCGCGCACGGCGTGCAGTTCGATCTCGTGGTCGGGGATCGAAACGTTGCGGGAAATATCCAGCGCCATGGTGGCTCCGAGGGGTCAGTGGGTGTCGGCGCCGCCGGGCAGGGCGCCCAGCGTCTGGCCCATGCGAATCGGGCTGCCTTCCGGGTCGAAGTTGCCAAAGGCAGTTTCGCGGCCGAAGCACATGACCACGGTGGAGCCAAGCTTGAAGCGGCCCATCTCCTGACCTTTCTCGATCACGACGCGTTCATCGAAGCGGGTGGTCTGTACCTGGCCGCTCAACGGCGTGATCTGCCCGGCCCACACGGTCTCGATGGCAGCGACGATCATCGCGCCGACCAGCACCATCGCCAGCGGCCCGTGTTCGGTGTCGAAGAGGCAGACCAGGCGTTCGTTACGCGCGAACAGGCCGGGCACATGGTTGGCCGTCGCGCTGTTGACCGAAAAGAGCCGGCCCGGCACGTAGGTCATTTCGCGCAGTGTTCCGGTCACCGGCATATGCACCCGATGATAGTCCTTGGGTGACAGGTAGACCGTGGCGAAACTACCCTGACGGAAAGGGGCCGCGCGAGCCGTATCGCCGCCGAGCAGCGTGTGCAGGGAGTAGGTCTGTCCCTTGGCCTGGATCAGCGTGCCGTGCTCGATACGACCGTAGCGCGAAAGCACGCCGTCGGCGGGAGAGACAAGCTGCTCGCCGATCGGGCGCGCGTCCGGCTTTAACGCCCGAGTGAAGAAGTCATTGAAGCAGGCATAGGCGGCGGGGTCGGGCTGCAGCGCTTCGTCCATGTTCACCCCGTAGCTTTGGATGAAGCGCTGGATGAAGAGATCCTTGACCCACGGTACGCGGCTCTCGGCAACCTTGCCGATCAGCCGCGAGATCGCGTGCTGGGGCAGCGGATATTGGATTCTGGCGAACAGTTCCTGGCGATCCACGATGATGTCGGTTCCCGAAAGTGTGAAAGAGGGTGAAGCGGGCGGACAAGGTAGCGGTACCGGCCAGGCCGCGCAATAGCGTTGGTGGCCGCCTGGCACCGCGAGTCGGCGGGCCCGGCGGCGGACCGGTACGTGACCCTCAGGTTTCGACCGGCGTATCGTCGTGGTTGCCCCACTCCTTCCAGGAACCGGGGTAGGCGCGAACCTTCTCGAAGCCCAGCGCCTTGGCGGCCAGCCAGGTCAAGCCGCTGCGGTGATGGCTCTGGCAGTGGGTGGCGATCTCCTTGTCCGGTGTCAGGCCGCGCGCCTCGAGTTCGGAGATGAGCTCGGCGTAGTCCCGCAGGCGCAGCTCGCGCTGGCGGTCCATGACATCGAGCCAGTCGAAGTTGACTGCGCCGGGGATATGGCCGCGTTTGCGGTTGTCGCCCTTGGTGCCTTCGTACTCCTCCCGCGAACGCGCATCCCAGACGGCGAGCGTCGGGTCATCCAGGCGGGCCAGCAGCTCCTCGCGACGGATCTGTGCCTCGGGATTGAGGTAGGCCGCTTCATACTGGCTGGGAACGGGGGGCTTGGCATCGGTCTCGACGGGCTGGCCGTCGGCGCGCCAGGCATGAATACCGCCGTTGAGGTAGGAGTAGCGGCGATGGCCGATCAGTTCCAGCGTCCACAACAGGCGGCCGGCCCAGCCACCCCCTTCATCGTCGTAGGCGACAACATGGGTATCCGGTGTCAGGCCCAGCTCGGAGAAAAGCGCGCTCAGGGCGGTCTCCGACGGCACGTCGTTGGGGACATCGCCGCTGCCGGCCAACAGCCGCCGGTGATCGAGATAGATTGCGCCGGGCACGTGGCCGTCGCCATAGCTTTCCGGCTTGAGCGGTACGTCGACGATCAGCAGCTTCGGGTCGCCGAGGTGGTCGGCTAGCGTTGCCGAATCGATAATCAGCGGCAGGCTGGGCATTTCCGAACTCATGGCATTGGCTCCTGAAGGCGTGCAAACGTTGAGTGTCCGTGATGATGGCATAGTGCTGCGCTGCTGGCAGCCCGTACCGATGTCGACACCACGGGCGCCTCGTCGCGTACCCGATCCAGAGCGCGGCGTTCGCGGCGAGAATTGGCGGCCGGGTGGCGGCGTCGGGCGATCGATTTCGCTATACTGCGCGCCGCTCTCGACGGGGCCTATCGACGCGGAAGCGTCATGACGCCGGATCCGCATCGGTATGTCGCGTCTTTTCATAACCCGTTATTTTGTATACAAAGGGTGTTGGGTGCCGTATCGCCCGACATCACCAATAACAATCACGATGTTCAGGAGATGGCTGCGTGCTTGAAAAACTGTTTTCCCTGCGCTCGCTGAATACCACCCCGAAGACCGAGGTGCTGGCTGGCGTCGCAACGTTCCTGGCGGCGATGTACATCATCGTGGTCAACCCGTCGATCCTGTCCAACGCGGGGGTGCCCTTTGCTGGCGCGCTGACCGCGACGGTCCTGATCAGCTGCTTTGGCAGCGTGATGATGGGGTTCTATGCGCGCAATCCGGTGCTGGTCGCGCCGGGTATGGGCATCAACGCGCTGTTTACCTATACGATGGTGCTGGGCGCGGGAATTCCCTGGCAGACGGCGCTGGGCTGCGTGTTCTGGTCCGGCGTGCTGTTCGGCATTCTGGCGCTGTTCAACGTCCGCCGCTACGTCGTGGACGCCATTCCGGCGACGCTGCGTCACGCCATCGCCTGTGGTATCGGCCTGTTCATCACCGTCATCGGGCTGGTCAACGCCGGCATGCTGGTCTCCAATCCGGCCACGGTGGTCGGTCTTGGCGAGATGACGCCGACACTGGTCACCTTTCTGATCGGGCTGGGGATCACCGCGGTGCTGGTGGCCAAGCGCCTTCAGGGCGCCCTGATTCTGGGCATCGTCGCGACCACGCTGCTGGCCGTGCCGATCGGCCGCCTGTGGGGTGATGCCAGCGCCATGTCGCCGACCGGCTCGGCCACGCTGGTCAACTTTCAGGGAATCTTCGCCTGGCCGGACTTCAGCGCCATGGGGCAGGTCGACTTCCTGGGTGCACTGTCGATCGCCTATTGGCCTTTCATCTTCGTGATCCTGTTCACCACCTTCTTCGATGCCATGTCGACATTCATCGGGGTGTGCCAGGCGGGCAACCTGCTCGACGAGAACGGCGAACCGCGCAACATCCGGCGTTCGATGATGGTCGACGCGGCGTCGGCACTGGTCTCCGCGCCCCTGGGGACCAGCCCGGCCAACGCCTATGTCGAATCCGCCGCCGGTATCAGTCAGGGCGGTCGTTCCGGGCTGGTGGCGGTGGTCGCCGGCCTACTGTTCCTGCCGTTCCTGTTCCTGTCGCCGCTGCTGGCGCTGGTACCGGCGATCGCCACCGCGCCGGCACTGATCATGGTCGGCGTGTTCATGCTGTCACCGATCCGCACGATCGACTGGCAACAGTACGACGACGCCATTCCCGCTTTCGTGGCGATGCTGCTGATTCCGCTGACCTATTCGATCACCCACGGCGTAGTGTTCGGTTTCCTGACCTATGTCGTGGTCAAGGTCGGCGTCGGCAAGTCGCGCGAGGTGCGTCCGGCGATGTGGGTGCTGTTTTTCCTGTCGATCCTGATGCTGTTCGAGGGCTGACCCGGTCGGCCGGCACTCGACTAGATAGCTGTCTAGCATGAACCATCCGCTCGCCGCGTTTCGACGCGGCGAGCGGGTTTTCAGGTCAAGCTTTCGTCGGGCTGGTAGGGTTGCCGGCCCCCAGAGGGCGGGCCAGTGTCGGGCCGAGAGACGGGCGTATCCGGTGAGAGGGACGAGAGGTTTTCAGGTGTTGGCGACGTCGTCCCGAATGCGCTGAAAGCTGGCGAAACGTGCAGGATGGATATCGCCCTGTTCGACGGCCTCGAGCAGGGCGCAGCCGGGCTCTTCGCGGTGGCGACAGTCGCGGAAGCGACAGCGGCCGATGAACGGACGGAATTCGATGAAGCCCTCGGCAATCTGCTGTTCGTCGAGATGCCAGAGCCCGAATTCCCGAATGCCCGGTGAATCGATCAGGTCGCCTTCGCGAGGCGCGCCGGGTTCGCCCTGGCGCGGCAGCGGATAGAGCCGAGCGGTGGTGGTGGTGTGCTTGCCCTTGCGGGATTCCGTCGATAGCGCACCGATGCGCAGGGTCTCTTCCGGCAGCAGGCGGTCGATCAGCGATGACTTGCCGACGCCGCTCTGGCCGACGAAGACGGAGGTCCGCTCGTGCAGCTGGGCATGCAGGGCCACGAGGCCATGATCGATGCGGGCGGAGGCTTCGATCAGCGGGTAGTCCAGCGCGGTGTAGCGCGCGAGCAGCTCGCGCAGTTCGCCGCCCTCGTCCGGCAGCAGGTCGCTCTTGTTGAGCACCAGCACCGGGGCAATCCCGGTGTTCTCGGCGGCGACCAGGTAGCGGTCGATGAGATTGGGGTGGGGCACCGGCTCGGCGGCAATGACGATCAGGATCTGATCGATATTGGCAGCCACCGGGCGCATCTGGCCGCGGGCGTCCGGGCGTTCGAGCACGCTGTCGCGCTGTCCGCGGGCGACCACCACGCCGCTGCCGTCGTCGGCTTCGCGCCAGATCACGTGATCGCCGGTGACCAGCCCCTCGAGATTGGCCCGCAGGTGGCAGCGATGGCGGGTGAAGGCGTCGGTGTCGGCGGCGGGCGCCTCGACCTCCAGCGTGCGGCCGAAATGCGCCGCGACGCGACCGGCGCGTTCGGGACCGTACGTGCCAGCATCGAGCTGCTCGGCATCGCGCTGTGCCCGGCGTCCCGCGCGCTCGGCACGTTCGGCCTGGATCTTCTCGACGCGCCAGCGCTGTTGCCGTGTCAGTTTACGTCGGCTCATGGTCGGCGTTTGCCCATCCTTCGTGCCTCGGGGTGTAGAATGGCGGCATTGTAGCCCTACTGACCCGTCGTGTCCGCCCGCATGGCCGCACGACCCCCAACTGGAGTTCCTCATGTCGGCCCCTTCCGAACGCCCCGCTTCCGAACAGGCCTCAACCGAGGCCGTCGCCGAGCCGTCGCCACGCAGCGATCTGCTCGTCTGGATCGACCTGGAAATGACCGGACTCGATCCGGATCGCGAGCGGATCATCGAGGTTGCCACGCTGATCACCGACGGTGAACTCAACCTGATTGCCGAGGGGCCGGTGCTGGCCGTGCGCCAGCCGGATGCGCTGCTCGACGGCATGGACGCGTGGAACCAGAAAACGCACGGCGAATCGGGGCTGATCGAGCGCGTACGCCACAGTGAGGTCGACACCGCCGAGGCGGAGCGACGCACGCTCGCGTTTCTGGCGGCGCATGTGGCACCGGGGTCGTCGCCGGTCTGCGGCAACAGCGTGCATCAGGACCGGCGCTTCATGGAGCGCGAGATGCCGGCGCTGAACGATTTTTTCCACTACCGCAATCTCGACGTGTCGACCCTCAAGGAGTTGGCCAAGCGCTGGAATCCCGCCGCGGCGAGCGGCTTCACCAAGCGCAATACCCACCAGGCGCTTGATGATATCCGCGAGTCGCTGGCGGAGCTGAAGCACTATCGCGACACCTTCCTGAAGCTGGCGTAGTCGGTTACACGACGCGCCCGAAACCGAGCCGATACGTTCGGGGGCGGGAAGCGGCGCCTGTCGGTCGCTCAGGCGCTGGCGATGCGCGCCGCGCGCTTGGCGGCCTGCTCCGCCAGCGCCCAGCGCACGTGTTCGCGCACCAGGTCGGAAGGGTAGGCTAGGCGCGCGCGCAGCGCGTGCTCGACGCGCTCGCTCCACGGCGCATTGCCGAGACCGATGGCCAGATTGCGCAGCCAGCGCTCGTAGCCGATGCGGCGAATCGGGCTGCCTGCCGTGCGCTGGAGGAACTCCGGTTCGCTCCAGGCAAAGAGGTCGAGCAGTTCGGCGCGGTCGAGGTCGTGGCGCGGCGCGAAGTCCGCCTCCTGGCTGACCCGGGTGAAGCGCGTGAACGGGCAGAATAGCTGACAGTCGTCGCAGCCATAGACGCGGTTGCCCATGGCGCGACGAAACTCCTCGGGGATGCTGCCGTGCAGTTCGATGGTGAGATAGGAGATGCAGCGGCGGGCATCGATGATCTTGTCGTCGACGATGGCATCGGTCGGGCAGGCCGTCTGGCAGCTCGAGCAGGAGCCGCAGTGTTCGCGCTCGAAGGGCGGGTCCACCGGCAGCGGCAGGTCGGTATAGAGCTCGCCGAGGAAGAACAGCGAGCCGGCCTTGGGATTGAGCAGCATGGCGTTCTTGCCGAACCAGCCCAGCCCCGCCTTCTGCGCCAGCGCCCGCTCCATCACGGGGGCGGAGTCGACGAAGGCGCGATAGCCGATATCGCCGACTGCCTGTTCGATGCGCCGCGCGAGCTGATCCAGCCGCTTGCGGATCAGCTTGTGGTAGTCGCGCCCCAAGGCATAGCGTGAAACGTAGGCCTTCTGCGGCTGTCCCAGCGTGCGGGTGGTCTCGACTTCCGGCGGCAGATAGTCCATCCGCGCGCTGATCACCCGCAGGGTGCCCGGCACCAGCTCTGCGGGTCGGGTGCGCTTGGTGCCGTGGCGGGCCATGTAGGCCATCTCGCCGTGGTGGCCCGTGTCCAGCCAGCGCTGCAGATAGCGTTCGTGGGTCGCCAGGTCGGTGTCGGTAATGCCGACGTCCTGGAAACCCAGTTCGCGCCCCCACTGCTTGATTTGCTGGGCGAGTGTGTCGAGGTCTATCGATGTTGGCTCGGACATACGCGGGTCATGCAAGGATAAGAGGGCTGACAACCGATAAGGCGGACACGTCATGCGGAAACGGGCCGATGAAGCCGTAGATGACCCGATCGGGTGCGCTACCCTACACCACAATCTCGTTGACGGCACGGGGCAACCGACAATCCCGCCGGCCGCCACGTCAAACCGCCACCTTTTGCAGGAGCCAAGATGAACACCTCGTTCTCTCGCCATCCACTGTACCTCGCCGAGCAGGTCCGCGACATGGATCGCCGACTGATGACTCAGGAAGGGGACGGCTTTGCGCTGATGCAGCGAGCGGGTCAGGCGGCCTATGACGCGCTGCGGGCACGCTGGCCGCAGGCACGTCATCTCTGTGTTCTCTGCGGTGGCGGCAACAATGGCGGTGATGGCTATATCGTGGCAGCGCTGGCCGCGGCCGAGGGGCTAGCGGTCGATCTGGTGGCACTGAAGCCGGTCGAGGCGCTGAAAGGTAATGCTCGCCGCGCCGCGATGATGGCGCTGGCCTCGGGCCTGGAGCCGGTGGCGTGGGCATCCTCGCTCGAACTGGCGGGCGACGTGATCGTCGATGCCATGCTGGGCACCGGTGCCACGGGGGCGCCGCTTGAGCCGTTCGCCGCGGCGATCGCTCGTCTCAACGAGCCGGTGTCGAGCCTGCGTCCTGTCGCCGACGTCGCCAATGCCAGCGAGGCGAGACGGCCGGTGTTGGCGATCGACGTGCCGTCGGGTGTCGACGTCGACACCGGGCACGTCGAGGTCGACGCGGTGCGGGCGACGCTGACCGTGACCTTCATCGGCGACAAGTTCGGCCTGCATACCGGTGCTGCACTCGATTACGTGGGCGACGTGGTGTCCTGTGCGCTCGGGGCGACGCCGGCGGCATGGCCGGACCTCGAGCCGGTCGCCTGGCTGCAGTCGCGATGGGAGATTGCCCATGCCTTGCCGCCGCGACGGCCCAGCAGTCACAAGGGCAGCCAGGGACACGTGCTGGTGATTGCCGGGGCACCGGGCATGGGCGGGGCGGCGCTGATGACCAGTGAAATGGTGGCTCGAGTCGGTGCGGGCAAGGTGAGTCTTGCCACCGATGTGAGCCACGTGTCAGCGAGCCTGACGCGTTTTCCGGAAGTCATGGCGCGAGGCGTTCGTGGCACCGCGGACTTGGCGGCGCTGGTCGATGCCGCCGACACGCTAGCTGTAGGACCCGGGCTCGGCACCGGTGCCTGGGGCCAGGCGGTGCTCGCCTGCGCGCTGAAGGCGGGCAAGCCCTGCGTGGTCGATGCGGATGCCCTCAACTTGCTGGTCGATCACTGGCCGACGCTGCAACGCGACGACTGGGTGTTGACGCCGCATCCCGGCGAGGCCGCGCGGTTACTCGGCTGGCAGACCGCCGAGGTGCAGCGCGACCGGCGCGGGGCGGTGATCGAACTGCAGCGTCGCCGTGGCGGGACCGTGGTGCTCAAGGGGGGCGGTTCGCTGGTCTACGACGGCGACCGGATGGCGCTGTGCCCGTTCGGCAACCCCGGCATGGCGAGCGGCGGCATGGGAGATGCGCTGACCGGTATCATCGCCGGGCTGATGGGGCAGGTCGAATCGCCGGCTCAGGCCGCGCGCACCGGTGTGCTGATTCATGCGCTGGCGGCCGACATGGCGGCCGGCGACGGGGGCGAGCGTGGTCTGCTGGCAAGCGATCTGGCATCCTATGCGCGACGTTTGGCCAACCCTTGAATATTGAAGCCTCATGCCGATCTTTCTTCATGACGAAGCCGCCCAGGTCGAACTGGGTGCACAGCTCGCGCGCGCGCTAGGCGGCAGCGGACAGGTCCACCTGATCGGCGATCTCGGGGCCGGCAAGACAACTCTGGCTCGCGGCGTGCTGCGCGCCTTCGGCCACACCGGTGCGGTCAAGAGCCCGACCTACACCCTGGTCGAGCCTTACGAACTGGGTGCGGTGCGTGTCTACCACTTCGATCTCTACCGGCTCGGCGATGCGGAGGAACTCGAGTTCATTGGCGCCCGCGATATGCTGGGTGACGATGCCTTGAGTCTGATCGAGTGGCCCAGCCGGGGGGACGGTTGGCTGCCGACGCCCGACCTGGAGCTCTACCTGGCCCTGGCCGGGACGGGGCGACGCGCCATGGCGGTTGCCCATACGCCCAAGGGGCGCGAAGCGCTGGCCGGATTGCCGGCCGACCTGAGTCACAAGGATGATGAATGTTGACAGAAGTGGAAGCCGTGCCTGCGGATGGCACCGACAAGCCTGATGGCCTGCGTTGCCTGGGCATCTGGATGCTGATGGCCAGTCTGATGCGTGCGCTACTGGCCGGCTGGCGGCGGCAGGCCCTGCTGGCTCTGACCGCGCTTGTGGCCATCGTTGCCTCGGCCAGCGCGCAGGCAGTCGAGGTGGATAACATGCGGCTATGGTCGGCGCCGGACCATGTCCGGCTGGTGTTCGACATGTCCGGGCCGGTGAATGCCAACGTCTTTACGCTGGCCGATCCGGATCGAGTCGTCATCGATCTCGATGGCACCGATCTCGATTTCGATATCGGCCAGCTCGATCTCGACGACAGCGCCATCGATCAGGTGCGCACCGGTGTTCGAGAGAGTGGCGGTCTGCGCGTGGTGCTGGACGTCAATCGCCGCGTGGCGCCCCAGAGTTTCACGCTGGCGCCCAATGAGCAGTACAGCGACCGCTTCGTGGTCGATCTGAACTATCCCGGCGAGAGCGCCGTGAGCGATCCGATCGATCCGATCGAAGCGATGGTTCGCGATCAGGAGATGGCGGCGCAGCGTGCCCAGGCTGAAGCCTCGGCCACCGGTCAGGCGCCCGACCCGCAGGAGGCCAGGGTCGCCGCGCAGCCGCATCCCAAACGAGACATCATCGTGGCCGTGGACGCCGGCCATGGCGGCGAGGATCCCGGAGCGACTGGCCCCAGCGGCACTCGCGAGAAGGACGTGGTGCTCGATATCGCGCGCAAGCTCAAGGCGCGTTTCGACCAGACGCCTGGTTTCAAGGCGATCATGACCCGGGATGGCGACTACTATGTCGGCTTGCGCCAGCGCACCCTGATCGCGCGACAGCAGAAGGCAGATTTCTTCGTCTCCATTCACGCCGACGCCGTGCGCAGCAGCCAGCCTTACGGCAGCTCAGTGTATGCGCTGTCGCAGGGCGGTGCCTCGTCGGAGACGGCGCGCTGGCTGGCCGCCACGGAGAACGAGTCTGACCTGATTGGCGGGGTCGACGGTAATCTGAGTCTCGATGACAAGGACGAAGTGCTGCGGGGAGTGCTGCTCGACCTGACCATGACAGCGACCATGAACGATTCGCTCGCCACCGGTGGCCAGGTACTCGACCAGCTTGGCCGGATCAACAAGTTGCACAAGTCGAGCGTGGAACAGGCCGGTTTCGTGGTCCTGAAGTCGCCGGATATCCCTTCGCTGCTGGTGGAGACCGGGTTTATATCCAACCCGCGCGAGGAGGCGCAACTACGTTCTTCCTCGCATCAGGCCGAGCTGGCGCAGGCGGTCTATTCCGGTGTGGTAGCGCATTTCCGCCAGCACCCGCCGCCCACCAGCCTGCTGGCGTGGCAGCGAGATCAGGGGCGGGGTGGGGCAAGCAACGAATATCGGGTGCAGTCCGGCGATACCCTGTCTCAGGTGGCTGCCAGCCATGACATCACGATGCAGGCATTGAAACAGGCCAACGGTCTGGATAGCGATATCCTGCGCGTCGGCCAGGTGCTGACCATTCCATGAACACGAGCGCCGTCGGGTGGCATGTCGGCAGCGAACGGGAGGCGATGATGGCCGAGTCTTCAAGGATACACATCCTCGATCCCCGGTTGGCCAACCAGATTGCCGCCGGCGAGGTGGTCGAGCGGCCGGCCTCGGTGGTCAAGGAGATCGTCGAGAACGCCATCGATGCCGGCAGCCGGCGAATCGAGGTCGAGCTGGAAGCGGGTGGTACCCGTCTGATCCGGGTTCGCGATGACGGGCATGGCATCGACGAGAGCGACTTGCCGCTGGCGTTGTCGCGGCACGCGACCAGCAAGATCGCTTCACTCGAGGATCTGGAGGACGTCGCCAGCCTCGGCTTTCGCGGCGAGGCGCTCGCCTCGATCAGCTCGGTGTCGCGACTGGAATTGATCTCGAACATAGGCGAGTCGCCCGCCGAGGGCTGGCGCGTCGTCGCCGAAGGGCGTCAGATGGCGCCGCGCGTCACGCCGGCGCCGCATCCGCGTGGCACGTCGGTGCTGGTTCGCGACCTATTCTTCAACACGCCGGCACGGCGAAAGTTCCTGCGCACGGAAAAGACCGAATTCGGTCATGTGGAGGAGGCTTTTCGCCGGCTGGCGCTGTCGCGCTTCGATATCACCTGGCTGTTGCGCCACAACCAGAAGGTGGTGCACCAGCTTCCGGGTGTCGGCGAGGATCAGGCGGGCCACGAGCGGCGGATCGCGGCGCTGCTCGGCAAGCGCTTTCTCGAAGAAGCGCTGCATCTCGACCTGGAAGCGACGGGACTGCGTCTATGGGGTTGGGTGGGGTTGCCCACTCACTCGCGCGCCCAGGCCGACCAGCAGTACTTCTTCGTCAACGGGCGTATCGTTCGCGACCGCCTGGTCGCACATGCCATTCGCCAGGCCTATCGGGATGTGCTGTTCCACGGTCGCCACCCGGTCTTCGTGCTCTACCTGGAGCTCGATCCGCGCGTCGTGGATGTCAATGTCCACCCCACCAAGCACGAAGTGCGCTTTCGCGACGGTCGGCTGGTGCACGACTTCCTCTTTTCCAGCCTGCATCGCGCGCTGGCAGAGGTGAAACCCAATGCCGGCACGCCATCCGAGGAGGGCGAGGCCGCCGCGACCGCTGCCGTCGAAGCGGAACGCCCGGCGGGGTCGCCGGCGCCGGACTGGCAGCAGCAGCGCATGGCCCTGGCCGAGCAGCAAGAGGCACCTGCTGCGGGGGGCGGCTATTCGGGATCGCCCGCCGGCGGGCAGGCGCGGCCGCCGGCGCAGCGCATTCGTGAATTCATGGCCGGTTACCGGGCGCTGCATCCCGACCATGAGCAGACACTCCTCACGCCGCGGGAGGGCGGGGTCTCCAGCCCGGGCGGCGAGGCGGCGGCAACGGCGCGCCGGGAGCAGCCCGCCGCACCGGTGACTACCTTGCCGGAGGGCGACGAGACGCAGGCGCCGCCGCTGGGGTACGCCGTCGCGCAATTGCATGGCGTCTACATCCTGTCGCAGACCGAACGGGGCATGGTGATCGTCGACATGCACGCGGCGCATGAGCGCATCGTCTACGAACGCATGAAGCAGCAGGTTCATGCTGGCGCGCTCGATGCCCAGCCATTGCTGGTGCCCGTTTCGCTGGCCGTGAGCGCGGGCGAGGCGGAGACGGCCGAGCAGGAGCGGGAGGCGTTTCTGCGTCTCGGCGTCGAGCTCGATGCGGCCGGGCCGGAGACGCTACTGATTCGGCAGGTGCCAGCGCTGCTCGCCGATGCCGACATCGAGCCGCTGGTGCGCGATATGCTGGCTGATCTGGAACGCTTTGGCCGCTCCAACCGGCTGGAGGCGCAGATCAACGAGTTGCTCGGTACCATGGCCTGTCACGGCAGCGTGCGTGCCAATCGGCAGCTCACGCTGCCCGAGATGAACGCGCTGCTGCGCGACATGGAACGCACTGAGCGCAGCGGCCAGTGTAACCATGGTCGTCCAACCTGGACCGAGCTCTCGATGTCGCAGCTCGACAAGCTGTTCCTGCGCGGGCAGTGAGGCAGTCTGACGGTCCCCGGCGCGCGAAACCGCCAATCACCCTATGCCACGAGCCCCGACGCGGCTCGCCATCACCTCCCGGGAGAGGCTCGCTTGACTCAGGACACCCGCCCGCTGGCGGTCATGCTGCTAGGCCCGACGGCCTCTGGCAAGACGGATAGCGCGATCGAACTGCATGAGCGTTTCGGCTTCGAGCTGATCAGTATCGATTCCGCGATGGTCTATCGCGGCATGGATATCGGTACTGCCAAACCGACCGCGAGCGAGCTCGCGCGAGCGCCCCATCGATTGATCGACATCCGTGATCCCGCTGAAACCTATACGGCGGCGGATTTCCACCACGACGCGCTCACCGAAATGACCCGTATCACCGAGTGCGGCAAAACGCCGCTGCTGGTCGGCGGCACCATGATGTATGCCAAGCGCCTGGTCGACGGTGTCGCCGAGATGCCTGCGGCCGACCCGATGACGCGCGAGCGGCTTCGCCTGCAGGGCGAAACACGCGGCTATGAGGCGCTCCACGCGGATCTCGAGCGGATCGACCCGCAAGCGGCAGCAGCGATCCACCCGCGCAATCGCCAGCGCCTGATCCGCGCGCTGGAGGTCTTTGAGCTGAGCGGGATCCCGCTCAGCGAGCACTGGCGCCGCCAGCCGTCACAAAACTTTCCCTGGCGACTGCTGTCCATAGCACTCGCACCCGCCGATCGTCAGATATTGCACGCGCGCATCGCGCAGCGTTTCGACGCCATGCTCGCGGAGGGTTTCGTGGAAGAGGTGGCCGCGCTGAAAGAGCGTGGGGACCTGATCGCGGATCTGCCCTCGATGCGCAGTGTCGGTTACCGGCAGGTGTGGGAGTATCTCGAGGGTGCCTGCGATTTCGCGACCCTGCGCGAGCGGGGCATCGCGGCGACGCGCCAGCTGGCCAAACGTCAGCTGACCTGGCTGCGGCGCTGGCCGGATCTGCATCGCGTCGACGCCTGTGCGGCAGATGCGCGGGCACAGATCGCGAAAATCGTGCGTGACCCCGGGAGTTAGCGTAAAATGTTGGGCTTAGTCACGAGGGTCGCAGGTGACAGCACATGTCACCGCATGATGCCGAATCAGAACGACTTGTCGCCCAACTAAAACAGCAACATTCATAACATTATTAGGGAGAGCAACATGTCCAAAGGACAGTCCCTTCAGGATCCGTACCTGAACATTCTGCGCAAGGAGCGCATCCCGGTTTCCATTTTTCTTGTCAACGGCATCAAGTTGCAGGGCCAGATCGAGTCTTTCGATCAGTTTGTCATCCTGCTGCGCAATACCGTGAGTCAGATGGTTTACAAGCACGCCATTTCGACGGTCGTGCCGTCCCGTAACGTCCGGTTGCCGCCTCAGGACCCCAATGCTGCAGCACCCGGGCTCGAGAACTGAATCGAGAGGTTGTGATTGTTTTTCGAACGTCCCGACGCCGGCGAAACGGCGATTCTGGTCCATGTGGACTTTCAGGACGAGCAGGAGCGCGAGGATCCAGGTGAACTGCTGGAGCTGGTGCGCTCTGCCGGGGCGGAGCCGGCGACCCTGATTCAGGGTAGCCGGCGCCGTCCCGACCCTCGCTCCTTCATTGGCAGTGGCAAGCTCGACGAGGTCAAGACCGCCCTCGAGACGCACCACGCCGAACTGGTTATTTTCAATCATGCCCTGTCTCCTTCTCAGGAGCGCAATCTCGAGCGCACGCTGAAATGCCGCGTGCTCGATCGCACGGGCCTGATTCTCGATATCTTCGCGCAGCGCGCCCGAACTCACGAAGGCAAGCTCCAGGTCGAGCTGGCTCAGCTCGAGTACATGTCGACACGTCTGGTGCGCGGCTGGACCCACCTCGAGCGTCAGAAGGGCGGTATCGGTCTTCGCGGTCCGGGTGAAACCCAGCTCGAAACCGACCGACGCTTGCTGCGTGGTCGCATCAAATCGATTCACAAGCGGCTCGACAAGGTGCGCAAGCAGCGCGACCAGAATCGGCGAGCCAGGGCGCGCGCCGAGGTGCCGAGCGTCTCGCTGGTGGGCTACACCAACGCCGGCAAGTCGACGCTGTTCAATGCCATCACCGCTGCTGAGGTCTACGCCGCCGATCAGCTCTTTGCCACGCTGGACCCGACGCTGCGCCGTCTTGAGGTGCCGGATGTCGGTGAAGTCGTGCTGGCGGATACGGTCGGCTTCATTCGCCATCTGCCGCACAAGCTGGTCGAGGCTTTCCAGGCAACGCTGCAGGAAGCCACTGAAGCGAGTCTGATCGTGCATGTGATCGACGCTGCCGATCCGGATCGCGAGCTCAACGTGGCGCAGGTCGACAGCGTGCTGTCCGAGATCGACGCCGACGACGTGCCGCGACTGCTGGTGATGAACAAGATCGATCTGATGGGGTCGTCGCCGCGCATCGAGCGTGACGAGCAGGGGCGGCCGCAGGTCGTCTGGCTCTCGGCGCGTCAGGGCGAAGGGCTCGAGCTCTTGCGCGAAGCGCTTGGTGAGTGGCTGGCGGAGGATATCCTCGATATCCGCTTGACGCTGACGCCGGAGCAAGGTCGACTACGAGCGGCACTACACGAATTACAAGCGGTTCGCGACGAGGCGTTCGACGAGCGAGGCCGTTCCTGTCTGGAGATTCGCTTGCCCCGACGGGAGTTTATGCAGATGATGGCCCGCCTGGGCGAACGCGCCGAGGACTATTTGCCCGCTTCAGAACAGACGCCGGTCGCCGACTGGGAACAGGTCTGAGGCGAGAAGACATTCGCAGGGGAGCTTCGCGATCCGCTCGACGGGTCCGAATGACGCGGGGCAGAAACGATTCGCCATCAGGCCGACCATCGTCTCCGCACGCCAGCGCAGTGCTGCCACGGCGGCTCGTGCTCCCAATGCTCGACGCAACGCTTTGACTGCATCAGTGGAGACTAGGTATGGCTTGGAACGAGCCAGGTGGTGGCAACAACCAGCAGGATCCGTGGAGCGGTGGAGGGGGCCGCCGCCCCAACGGTAATGGTGGTAATAACGGCAACGGCAACGGCAATCAGGGACCGCCGGACCTCGATGAGGCGTTGAAAAAGTTTCAGGACAAGATCAATCGGGTGCTCGGCGGGCGCGGCAAGCGCGGCGGATCCGGTGGCGGTCGCAACGATGGCGGCGGCGGCAAGCGCAATCCCTTCGTGCTGCCGGTGCTGGTGCTGATCGTGGCGGCGGTCATCTGGGCGGCCTCCGGCTTCCATCTGATCGACCAGTCCGAGCGTGGCGTGGTGTTCCGCTTCGGCAAGTACACCTCGACGCTCAACCCCGGCCTGCACTGGAATCCGCCGATCGTGGATCAGGTCGAGAACGTCAACGTGACCAGCATCCGTTCTGCCAACCAGAGCGACTCGATGTTGACCAGCGACGAGAACATCGTGCGCGTCAGCGTCTCGGCCCAGTACGTGGTCAACGACGCGCATGCGTTTCTGGTCAACGTCAACCAGCCGGAGCTGACGCTGCAGAACGCCATGGATTCCGCGCTGCGTCAGGAAGTCGGCAACATGCCCCTGCAGGAGATTCTGACGACCGGACGTGACCGTCTGGGGCAGCGTGTCTTCGACCGTCTCGGCGCCTATATGGATGCCTATGGCACAGGCCTGCGCCTGCAGACGATCAACGTCGAGTCGACGTCGCCGCCGGATCGCGTCCAGGACGCCTTCGACGACGTTATCCGTGCGCGCGAAGAACGCCAGCGTTCGATCAACCAGGCCAATGCCTACCGCCAGGCGGTGGTGCTGGAAGCGCAGGGTCAGAAGCAGCGCCTGCTCGAGGAGGCTGACGGCTACAAGGCTGCGACCGTCTCCGACGCGACCGGTCAAACCAATCGCTTCAACTCGCTGCTGGGTGAATATCAGCAGGCGCCGGAAGTGACGCGCCAGCGTCTCTATCTGGATACCGTCAGCCAGGTGCTGAGCCGCACGCCCAAGGCGCTGGTCGATCTCGGGGACAGTGACGCCGTCACGGTGCTTCCGCTCAACCAGATGCAGGCGGGAGGTAGCGGCAGCAGCGGTAGCTCGTCCTCGATGAGCATGCAGCAGCTTGAACAGATTTCACGGCAGGTGGTCGATCACATGAACAGCAGCTCGCAGCAGCAGTCGCGGAGTTCCAGCCTGCGGGAGGGCCGTTAATGTTTAACAACAGAGCCCTGATCGGCGTCATCGTCCTGGCGCTGCTGGCATGGTTCGCCAGCGCCAGTTTCTATGTCGTCAACGAGACCGAGCGCGCGATCAAGCTACGCTTCGGCGAGGTGATCGAGAACGATATCGGCCCCGGTCTGCACTTCAAGCTGCCGGTGTTCAACACCGTGCGCATCTTCGACGTGCGCGTCCAGACCGTCGATTCCAGCGCTACGCGCTATCTGACGGCGGACTCCAAGGCCGTCATTGTCGACTCCTTCGTCAAGTGGAAGATCGCCGATCCGCGTCAGTTCTACGAAGCGACCCGTGGCAATATTCAGGTCGCCGAAAACCTGATCGCGCCGCGGACCGACGAAGCCCTGCGCAACAAGTTCGGCCAAACCGAGATGTCCGACATCATCCAGGAGCGCATTGCCGCCGAGAGCGACAATCAGCAGCTGGTGGGCGAGGACAAGGGGGCGGACACGGTCGAAGGCGCGCGCGAGGAACTGATGGTCGAGCCGGTGGAGCAGCTTGACGCGGCGATGCGCGACGAGCTCGGGGTGCATATCCTCGATATCCGCGTGAAGCGCATCGAACTGCCGACCGAGGTCACGCAGGCGGTCTATGAACGCATGAACTCCGAGCGCGAGCAGGCGGCGCGGACCTATCGCGCCGAGGGCTCGCAGCAGGCCGAGGCGATTCGCGCCGATGCCGATCGCCAGCGTCAGGAGATTCTAGCCAGCGGCCGTCAGGAAGCGGAGACCACACGCGGTGAGGGTGACGCGCAGGCCGCCCAGATCTACGCCAGCGCGTACCAGGCGGATCCCGAGTTCTTCCGCTTCTATCGCGCGATGCAGGCCTACCGCGAAAGCTTCAGCGGCGAGGGCAAGGATCTGCTGGTGCTGAGTCCGGAAAGCAGCGAGTTCTTCCGCTATCTGGGCGATCCGACGCCAGAAGCGGGAGCCTCCCCGCGCTGACACCCTGAAAACCACTGCCCGCGGGATTTCCCCGCGGGCATTTCGTGGTACCATCTTATCGCCGGGTCTTGCCCGGCTTTTTTGTGCGACACGGGCTGGCAGCCAGGCCAGACCGGTCGGCAAGGCCTTTTCCGGGATGGCGGGTGTCTCTCGCCACCGATGATTACCGACTTACCGCTTGGCAGGACAGGCTCATGACGATCGCTGACCGCTGGTTGCTTCCCGACGGCATGGACGAAGTGTTGCCGCCGCAGGCAACCCGGATGGAGGAGTTGCGTCGGACGCTGCTCGACCTGTACGACCGCTGGGGCTATGACCTTGTCATGCCGCCGCCGGTGGAATTTCTCGACTCACTGTTGACCGGCACCGGTACCGACCTCGATCTGCAGACATTCAAGCTGACCGATCAACTGACCGGACGCATGATGGGTGCCAGCGCCGACGTGACGCCGCAGGTCGCCCGCATGGATGCTCACTCGCTCAAGCGTCAGGGCCCGGTTCGCCTGTGCTACTGCACGACGGTGCTGCGCGCGCAGGCGGACAAGCATCAGGGTGGCCGCAGCCCGATGCAGGTTGGCGTCGAGCTGTTCGGGCACGCCGGACTCGAGGCTGATATCGAGGTGCTGCGTCTGGCGCTCTCGAGTCTCGAAGCGGCCGGAGCCCGTGAGCTGCATCTCGCGCTCAGCCATATCGCGATCTACCGCGAGCTGATCCGTGCAGCGGACTGTGGCGACGAGGTCGAGCGCGCGCTGTTCGAGGCGATCGAGCGCAAGGCGTTCACGCGGGTCGATGAACTGGTGGCGGCGCATATCGCCGATCCCGCGCTGGCGCGCATGCTGGCCGAACTGCCACGCCTGCACGGCGGCGCCGAGATTCTCGAGCACGCCCGTCTGGCGCTGGCGGAAGCGCCGGCGGCGGTACACGCGGCGCTGGACCAGCTGGTGCGCCTGCATCGTGGTGTGGTCAGCGAGCATCCCGAAGTGTCGATCTACTTCGATCTGGCCGAGCTGAGAGGCTACCAGTACCACACGGGGATGGTGTTTGCGGCCTACGTGCCGGGCTATGGCCAGGCGCTGAGCAAGGGTGGTCGTTACGACGATACCGGTCAGGCTTTTGGCCGTGCCCGACCTGCCACCGGATTTTCCATGGATCTCAAGCAGCTGGCCACGCTGGCGGAGCGTGAGCCGCCGGTGAACGGGATCTGGGCGCCCGGGGATGAGGATGTCGCCCTGAGCGAGGCGATCAACCGTTTGCGCGGGCAGGGCGAACGAGTGATCCAGGCGTTGCCCGGGCAGCATACCGGCCCCGGCGCGCACCGCTGCGACCGCCACCTGGTCTGGCGCGAGGGAGAGTGGCAAACCGAGCCGCTGAATTGAGGCGACGGTGGCTGCGAGCCAGCGCCGCCAGGGTAATTTGATCGCGACGAACTGATCGAGAGACGAGAGCAATGGGCAAGAACGTAGTCGTATTGGGTACCCAGTGGGGCGACGAGGGGAAAGGCAAGGTCGTCGACCTGCTGACCGAGTCCGCGGCCGCCGTGGTGCGCTTCCAGGGCGGGCACAATGCCGGTCACACGTTGGTCATCGACGGCCAGAAGACCGTCCTGCACCTGATTCCTTCCGGCGTCCTGCGCGAGGACAAGACCTGTGTCATCGGCAATGGCGTCGTGCTGTCGCCCGAGGCCCTGATCGACGAGATCCAGACACTCGAGGCGAAGGGCGTGCCGGTTCGTGAACGCCTGCGCCTGTCTCCGGCCTGTCCGCTGATCCTGCCGTATCACGTACGCCTCGATCAGGCGCGCGAGAAGGCTCGCGGCGTGGCCAAGATCGGTACGACCGGTCGTGGCATCGGTCCTGCCTACGAGGACAAGGTCGCGCGTCGTGGCCTACGCCTCGGCGACATGCTGCATCGCGAGCGCTTCGCGTCCAAGCTGGGCGAGGTTCTGGACTACCACAACTTCGTGCTCACGCGGTATCACGGCGAGACGGCTGTCGATTTCCAGGAAGTTCTGGATCAGGCCATGGCCTTTGCCGAAGAGTTGCGTCCGATGGTGTGCGACACCGTTTCTCTGGTGCACGACATTCGCAAGGCCGACGACAATATTCTGTTCGAAGGCGCGCAGGGTTCGCTGCTCGATATCGACCACGGTACCTACCCCTACGTCACCAGCTCGAACACCACGGCCGGCGGCACGGCCACCGGTTCCGGCGTCGGCCCGCTCTACCTGGACTACGTGCTCGGTATCACCAAGGCCTATACCACGCGTGTCGGTTCCGGCCCGTTCCCGACCGAGCTGTTCGACGAGTTCGGTCGTCACCTGGCCGAGAAGGGCCACGAATTCGGCGCGACCACCGGGCGTGCCCGGCGCTGTGGCTGGTTCGACGCGGTGGCGCTGCGCCACGCGGTGCAGATCAACTCGGTATCGGGTATCTGCCTGACCAAGCTCGACGTGCTGGATGGTCTGGAAAACATCCGTGTCTGCGTCGGCTATCGCAGCAAGGATGGCGAAACCATCGACAACCCGGTCGACTCGGAAGGCTACGAAGTGATCGAGCCGGTCTACCATGACTTGCCGGGCTGGAGCGAATCGACCATCGGGATCCGTAGCGCCGACGCGCTGCCGGCGAACGCACGTGCCTACATTGCTTTCCTGGAAAAGGAAGTGGGGACGCCGATCGATATTATCTCGACGGGGCCGGACCGCAACGAGACGATCGTGCTGCGTAATCCCTTCGACTGAGTCGTTCCGCCAGACGGTTTGTCAGCAAGCCGAACCGAGAAAACCCCGCTGTCGAAACAGCGGGGTTTTTTATTAGCTGAACAACTGACCGGATTGTATCCGCACTCGCCGGTTGCACGCGGGAAACGTGGCTTCTGTGAAGGCCCGAATTATCAGGGATCGTGCGTCACTGCAGGGATAGCGCTACACTTCCGGGATCGTACGTCACTTCAGGGATAACACGTCACAAGGTTGCCGCCGGCACTGGCGTCCTCACCCGTTGCCCAGCGCCATCACCGTTTCGGCGGGGCGGGCTTCCGCGGCCAGCCAGTTTGCGATCAGGTGGTTCGCCAGGGCCTGTCGTTCCCCCAGCAAGTCATGGCGTCGGGCGGCGGCCAGGTTGGCCAGCGCGATCTCCGGCGCAAAAGCGTGCAGCTCATCGTAGGGCCAGTTTTCGGGCGCCGCTGCGTGTTCGGCGACCCAGCGATAGGCGGCGGCCAATCGCTCGCGGGCGTTGCCCTCGGGCCAGTCGAGATCCATGGCCGCCGCTTCATCGAGCAGTATCGACCAGGCCTCGAGGTTGAAGTTGACGTAGTGCCAGGGGCGGGTGCGTTCCAGCTCGAGCGGCTGGCGACCGTCTGGCCCGAACTGCGCGTCCAGCCTCTGGCTGGCGCGCTGCAACTGTTCCTGCGCCAGTTTCGGGCGGTCCAGAAAGCGCGCGAAGGCGACGACCTGAGCGTCGTACCAGGTGCCGTGATTGTTGGACTCGTCAGCCTCGTCGCGGCCATTGTCGCTGCGTTGCAGCCAGTCCAGGTAATCCGCATACCAGCTATGTAGTCCGGCTAGCGTCGTCGGCGTCATCGCGTCAGCGGGCGTCAGCCGCTCGATCGCCGCCGCCAGATCGATCAGCAGACGACTTTCGATAATGCCAATGCCGCGCCCGTCGACCCGCCCGGGGATCGCCTGGGCGTAGCGCAGGTTGGGGTTCATGCGGGTCTCGGGGTCGAGAAACCAGTGCTCGAGTTGTGCCACGGCGCGGTCGGCGTAGTGTGGGTCCCCGCTGAGCCGGTAGCCCCACGCTAGCGCATCGACGGTATCGATGAAGTCGATCAGCCGTTGCTTGTCCGTGGCGTCGCCGCGAGTCGCCGGATTGTATTCACCATCGCGGCGCTCGTAGGGCAGGCCATCCGGGCGATCGGGATCCGGCCACCAGTAGGGGGCGAAGCTGAAGTAGTCGTGCGGGTCGCCGCTGGCGGCCAGCCGAGTCTTGTCGACCACGCTATCAAGCGGCGTCGCCAACGCGTCACGCGCCTCGAGCAACAGACGCGCGCTGGCGCCCAGCTCGGCCGCGTTGACTATGGCGCTTTTTGCCATCGCCAGGTCGCCGCCGTTTGCCGTGTCCCCGGCCGCCAGGGCCGGGAATTGGGCGAAGAGTCCCAGGGTCAGCAACAACCAGACGCGGGATCGTGCTGCCCGGCGTCTGGCGGCGGCGCGCCCGCTGCGGTCTCCGAGCATCAAGAAGACGCTCCTTCGCTGGCCGCTTCGGCGACTGCCGGGTCTTCGAGCAGGTCCTGCAGGGTGTCGATGGCGGTCTCGCTGTTACCTTCCATCACGCCGTCGAGCCAGACCATGGCCTGCTGCTGATTGACATACTCGATGCCACGCGCCTGCAGATACGCCTGCGCCATGGAGAGGCGAGCGGACTGGTGTCCCTGGCGTGCCGCCTCGACCAGCAGCTCGGCGCCTTTGTGAGGGTCCCGCGGCAGCACTTCACCACTGAGGTAGGCACGGCCCAGTGCGGCTTCGGCGCCGGCGTGACCGGTCTCGGCGGCTTCGGTCAGCAGCCGTTTCCCTCGCTCGACATCCTGGCTCACGCCACTGTCGCCCTGCAGGTAGGCGGAGCCGAGTGCTGCCTTGGCGGAAACATTGCCGCGATCGGCCGCACGTGTCAGCCATGTCAGACCCTGATCGGTATCGCGGTCGACGCCGTTGCCTTCGAGATAGGCCTTGCCGAGTACGCGCTGGGCGTTGTCATCGCCGCTTTCGGCCGCGCGTGTCAGATAGCGAATACCGCGGTCGGGATTGGCGCTGACACCATGACCGTAGAGGTAGGCCTCGCCAAGCGTGACCCCGGCGGAGCCATGGCCCGCGTTAGCTGCCTGGGTTAGCAGACGTACGCCGCGCTGCGGGTCGGCCGGCACACCGCGGCCGTTCAGCAGCATCTCGCCAAAATCGGCCTGAGCGCCGATATGACCGGCATTGGCGGCGCGCTCGAGATAGTCTGCCGCGCGTGAGGGGTTGGCATTCACGCCCAGGCCATCGGCATACATGCGGCCGAGCGATGCCATGGCGGAGGGGTGGCCGGCATCGGCTGCCCGAGTCAGCCACTGTCTGGCGCTGGCGTAGTTGGCACGCACGCCGCGGCCGTACAGATAGGCACGACCGAGATCGGTCATCGCGGGTACCTCGCCCATGCGCGCGGCGCGGATCAGGTCATCGATGTTGCCCTGTTCACCGCTGGCCCGGTAGGTGCGTGCGAGCGCCTGACGGGCGGAAGGATGGCCTGCCTGCGCGGCGCGTTGCAGCCAACGTTCGGAGCGGGCTAGATCGGGGGCGACACCGACACCTTCACGATAGGCGCGGCCGAGCACGACCATGGCGTAGTCGTCGCCCTGATCGGCGGCTTCCTCAAGCAGGCTGATACCTTGGCCGCTGCCACCGGGAATCGTGCCCTCAAGATAGCCCTGACCGAGCCGTGTCTTCGATGTGGTATCGCTCGGATCCTGCTCGATGGCGCGGGTCAGCCACTGTTTCGCCTTGGTTGGATCCTGCTGCAGGACGGTGCCGTCCAGGTAAGCCGTGCCGAGTGTGCGGGCCGCGCCGCTCTGTTGCTGGTTGGCAGCATCGGTCAGCAACGCTACACCGTGTACCGGATCGGCGGCGACACCCTCGCCCTTGAGATAGCTTTCGCCGAGACGGACCGTAGCGTAAGGGTGCCCGAGACGATTCGCGCGCTCGAGATAGTCGATACCGCGCTGCGGCTGCGGTGGCACCTGCTCGCCGTCCAGATAGAGGTTACCTAGCAGGGCCATGGCGTAGGCGTCGTTGTGCTCGGCAGCCTGCTCCAGCAGCTGGACGCCACGGGCGGAGTCCTGTTCCAGGACGTCGCCCTCGACATAGGCGTTGCCGAGCGTGCGCGAGGCATCCACCTGTCCGCGTTCCGTAGCGCGCGAGAGCCAGCGCTTGGCAAGCGTCGCGTCCGGCGCGACCTGGCCCTGGCCGAGGTAGGCCTGGCCGAGCCAGTAGGCGGCGTCGGCATTGCCGGCTTCCGCTGCCGTTTCGAGCAGCGCCAGCCCACGTGACGGGTCGGATTTCTCGATCAGTAGGTGACCGGCGGCGGCCTGGGCGTCGGGTTCGCCGCTGTCGGCGGCGCGCGACAGCCATTGCTCCTGACGTGCCGGCTGCGGCAGCAGGCCATCGTCTGCATACAGTCGTGCCAGTGCCAGCATGGCACCAACATCGCCGTTCTCGGCACGAGTGGTCATAACCCGGGCGTAGCGTTCGGCGTAGTCGTGGGCTCGCGTCGTATCGGTCTCGAACGCGCCACCCGGCGCGTAATTGTCGGCCAGGGCGCGCAGCGCGCGTGGTTCATTGGCGGAGGCGGCCTGCTCGAGCTGGTCGCGCGCCGCCTCCACGTCTCGCGAAACACCGTCAGCGGCGAGCTGCATTTCGGCCAGCTCGATACGCGCGCTGGGGTTGCCGTCGTGGTCGACGGCCTGCTGGAACAGGTTCCAGGCCAAGGCGGGGTCGCGTTCGACGCCGTCGCCGGCACGATAGAGACGACCCAGCTTGAGCGAGGCGTTGTCGAGCCCGCTGAATTCGTAGGGAACGGCCAGGCGGTAGTAGTGAGCGGCGAGTTGCGGATCGCGCGGTACGCCCTTGGCTTCGTCGTAGATGCTGCCTAGCTCGTAGTTTGCCTCGGGATGCGTCTGGGCCATCGGTTTGAGCAGCTCGATGGCTTTCAGTGCCTGGCCGGAGGCTTCCAGTTCACGGATATAATCCATCCGGTTCCAGTCGCTCGAGGGCATCGACTCGACATAGTGATGCGCAAACAGCTCGCGATCTTCGGGATCGATCGGTTGCTGCAGTTGGCTACCTGATGTGGCACAGGCACTCAGGATCGCGGCGGACGCCAATCCCAGCAGGAAGCGTGGCGCGATTGACGCGAACGTCTTGGCCGTCGACCGTGTTTGGGTTGTTGGGTGACGCTTGGTCTTCGACAGCGTTTCGGGTGTCGAGAATGTCTGGGTCGTCATGGGTATCTCTCCTGTCGGTATGGCCCGCGTCTTCCTTGGGGCGGGCCGGTATCAGGGATCCTGCGTATCCGCCTTCAGTGCCGTTCGATACCGGCGAGCCGGTCCGGCTCGGCGTCGGGAATGGCTCGGCGTTGCGCGCCCGGGTCCATGAAATAGAAGGTGGCGTAGCCACCCGCACTGCGATTGTCGAGTGGCCGCCGCGGACGCACGTACTCGGACAGCCGCAGATCGTCGCGGTGGCGTAGATAGATCTCCATCCATGCCAGGTATTGGGCGTCATCAAGGAAACCGCGGTACTGGGCATGTGTGGCGAGGTCGCCCAATGCCGCCGGATCCTCGAAAGTATCGAGGACGAACTGCACGGCGTCGTCGATGGTGTGACCGTGGCGCTCGAGCGCGAACAGGTCGTAGCCCTGGCGATAGGCCACCTGCATGATGTTGACGAGATAGATCAGGGCATAGTTCTGGTAGTGGCTTGCTCGTCGGCCTCTAGCCATCTCCAGCGGAAAGGCGCCTTCTGGGGTCATGTCGCTCAGCGCCGAGTAGACGGCACTGACGCCGAACTGGAAAAGCTCGTCATCTTTTGTCAGCACACCGATCATCGAGGCGTAGAGCGCACGACGGTAGAAGTGGTTGTTGCAGCAATCGCCCTTGCCGCCGCGGATCGACGAGTGGGTCCACGCCAGGCGGTTGAGCCAGCGGTCAATGCGCTCGATCGCCTGGGGTCGATCGTCAACCGCCGGCCGCGCGATGGAGTAGGCGAAGGCGGCGGCAAAGATCAGCGACTCCGTCGAATACCAGGCCTGCGGATCGTGACGCGAGTAGTAGAAGCTGGCGATGGCATCCTGGCGCGCCCATTTATCCAGGAATCGGACGAGGCAGTCGGCGTAATAGCCATCGCCGCTGGCCACATAGGCACCGGCCAGGTTGGTCACGGCGTCCTCGAACTCGAACAGCGGCACCGAGGCCAATTCCCAGGCTTCCGGGGACGGGTAGTACCCCGGGATGCGAATGACGCCGTCCAGCGGCGGCTTGGCCAGCATCTGGCGGCAGCTGGGACCGCGGGCCAGCTGGGCGCTACGGTTCAGCAGAATATCGTTGTCCGTCTTGTCGAGCAGCGCCATGCGGGCCTCCACATCGAAGTAGGAGGCGTCGGGCGCGGTAACAACATACGATGACAGGTCCAACTGCTGACGCTGTTCGTAGGTCATGGCGTGCGCCGGCATCGCCAGCCCGAGCAACATGGCGCTTAGCAGAGGCGCCATGCCGTCGCGTGAGAGGCTTTTGCGCGACGCGATTGTGCGTAGGCGGCCGACCTTGGTTCGCGGCGGTATCGGGCGCGTGGCGCGCCGTGGCGCGACCGGCCCCGTGCTAAGGGCGCCTAGCGTCCTGCGAATCGGATTGCGCAGTGCGCCGCCGAAACCCGGGCGACGCGGCCGCGATCGTAGTTTGGTTTTTTCGTTCCCTGACATGCGTTTCTCCCTGCGTTCTTCTAGCTGCCTGACGCTGTACGGCTTGGTGAAGCCCTCCTTCTTAATACTCCGCGAGCTCGCGCGGCACGCCATCTTCGCTGGGTTTCGGCTCCGGCAGCGCGCGTTCCTGCGCGTCGGGATCCATGAAATAGAGCGTGGCGTAACCGCCGGCGCTACGGTTGTCGATCGGCCGTTTCTGGCTCACGTAGCGTGAAATGCGCGCGTCGTCGCGGTGATCTAGGTAGATCTCCATCCACGCCAGGTACTGCTCGTCGTCGAGGAAACCGCGATACTGGTTATGCGTGGCCAGATCACCGAGCGCGGCCGGATCGTCGAAGGTATCCAGCGCGAACTGCACACCCTCATTGATGGTGTGGCCGTTGTACTCCAGCTCGAACAGGTCGTAGCCCTGTCGGTAGGCGACCTGCATGATGTTGACGAGGTAGAGCAGGGCGTAGTTCTGGTAGTGGCTGGCGCGGCGGCCGCGAGCCATTTCGCGGGGCAGGGCGCCATTGGGCAGCATGTCGCTCAGCGCCGAGTAGATAGCACTGACACCGAACTGGAACAGCTCGTCGTCGTCGGTGAGCACGCCGATCATGCTGGCGTAGAGCGCACGCCGGTAGAAGTGGTTGTTGCAGCAACTGTTTTCGCCGCCGCGGATCGATGAGTGCCGGTGCGCGAGCTGGTTGAGCCAGTGATTGATGCGGGTGATCGCCTCGGGGCGCTCGTCGGCAATGGCGGGGCGGACGATCGAGTAGGCCATGGCCGCCGCAAACATCATTGACTCGGTCGAGTACCATGCTTGCGGGTCGCGGCGGGAGTAGTAGAAGTCGCTCAGCGCGTCCTGGGTCGCCCACTTGTCCAGAAAGCGGACCACGCAGTCGGCGTAGTAGTCATCGCCACTGGCGACGTAGGCGCCAGCCAGGTTCGACATCGTGTCCTCGAAATCGAACAGCGGTTCGGAGGCGAGCTCCCAGGCTTGGGGCTGCGGATAGTAGCCCGGGATACGGATGACGCTATCCAGGGCGGGGGTCTGCAGCGCCTGCTGACAGCTGAAACCGTGTTGCAACTGATCCCGGTTGTACTGCAGCAGGTCGTTGTCGGTCTGGGCCAGCAGTGCCATGCGTGCGTCGACGTCGAAATAGGACGCGTCGGGATCGGTCACGGTGTAGCGCGAAAGATCCAGCTCCTGGCGTGCCTCGTAGGTCATGGCACTGGCAGAAAAGGAAAGCCCGAGCAGCGCCATTGCCGCCAATAGGGCGACGAGACGTCTTGGGTTCGAAAATGACATCCGGTTCATGAAGGTCGACTCCCTGTCGAGTGGGCGATCACGCCTGCGGCGTCATCAGCATGAAGTCGGCGAAATCGACGGTTTGATCGCGCGGTGTGCGCCAGTCGCTGCCGTGGCCGCCGAAGAAGGTCGAGAACATCAGGCCGTCGATATGCACCTGGTCCGTGGTGCGATAGACGATGCCGTGCTGTTCGAGGATGGGCTGGCCATCGATCCAGACCCGGGCGATGCCGTCATCGCTTTCGGGATCGTTCAGTACGATTTCCTGCTCTATCGTCACCCATTGGCCGGGCGTGAAGTGCCAGGCGCCGCGACCGACCGATTCGCCGTAGTCGGCATCCTTGTTGGCGACATACTCGTAGAGTTCGCCCTGTCCTTCTTTGCGCCACATGAAGCGCATCGAGAAACCGTTCTCGCCGGTGACCTCGTCGCCGCCGGTCGGGCCGTCACCGCCGTAGAGCCCCGGCAGCTTGCCGCCCTTGACGAAGTCAAAGCCGGACTCGAAGCGCACCCGATAGCGCAGGCAGGCACGATCCGTCTGACGCAGTGCCGGCGTCGGCACGACGAAGCCGGCGCCACCTTCGGCAGCGTCGCTCGGCGAGGAGCTGCCTTCGGGGTAGCGAACACGCAGTGCAGGGCCTTCCAGGCCGCTGTTGCCGGTGCCGAGGATGCTCAGGTTCTGCTCGCCCCAGCGTCGCTGGGCGCCGAGCGTGTCCTTGGCCCAGGCGGCCAGGTCGCCTGCGGCGGCACCGAGCGGCAACGTCGAGACCGGCGTATAGCGGGTCGAGCAGGCCGACTGCTGCGGTGTCATCAGCGCGTCATCGTCCGACGCTTGGACGGACGGCGAGAGCGTACCGAGCCCTGCCAGCGCCATTGCGATGACACCGGCCTTGAGCCGGGGGCGGCCGGCGTGGCGCGACGGCGTCGCGCCGAGCGTGTTGTGCGGCGAGAATCCAGTCATGCTTGTCTCCTTGCGAATGCCGTTTGTCGATGGATCGGGCCGGGAATGGCCAGGCCGGGGCCGAATAGCGGCCCCGGCACTGCCGATCAGTTCATCGCACTCTGCAGGCGCTCGGTGGCTTCGCCCCACAGCGACTGAACGCCCTGGAACACGGCGCGGCCGGCCTGATAGGTCCATTCGGCGGCGGTGTCGAGCATCGGGGCTTCGGTGAAGCGGACGTCGACCGGCGTGCCGACGGCACCGGCGGGCAGCGGCTCTTCCGGGACCAGCAGGACGCTGGCCACGTTCTGCTGCTGGCGCACCCAGTCCGGGAAGCCGGCACGCGGCTGGCGTTCGACGTCGAGGGCGACGCTGCGGACGCGCGCCGGGATCGGTTCTGAGGCGTTCGGCAGCGCAATGTAGGCTTGCTGGTGGCTCTCGATGTCGCCGATATCGTCCATGTGCACCAGCGCCTCGACCATCACGTCGTTGTCGTGCGTGCTGACCAGCGTCATGACGCGGTCGCCTTCGTTGACGTAGGTACCGCCGGCGGCGCTGAGCGCCCAGGCCACTTCACAGTTGCACGGGCTGTAGATGGTGTTGGCAGAGACCCGCGACTGATAAGCATCGATGCGCGAGCTCTCGTAGTCGCGAGCGGTCTCGAACTGCTCGACGCGGGTCTGCGCGATTTCGGGCGGTAGCGTTTCGTAGCCCATGTCGCCTTGGCCCGGGTTGGAGGAGGTGGCGACGCTGACATCACCGCCGCGGGCCTCATCGAGGCTTTCCTGCAGGTTGTCGACCAGACGGTTGTTGTAGTCGAAGGAGGCCTGCGCGAGCAGCAGATCGTTCTGCAGCTCGGCGTTATTGACCTGGATCAGCGGCTGGTCGCGTTCGACCTGATCGCCCGCGTTGAGCTGCAGGTTTTCCAGCTGCCCGGCGCCCGGTGCCAGGATATCGGTACGCGGCGCCGTCACCGCGGCGAAGCTGGGCTCGATCAAGAACACATTGCGGTAGATCGTGGCGGCGACCACGGCGGTCAGCACGCCAGCGGCCACCAGGAGCGCGGTGTAGCGGAATACCGGCACGCGGCGCTTGGGTTGGCGCGCGGGGGTTGCCACGTTGGCCTGGCGTTTGCGCGGGGTTTGCGGATCTTCCTGATCGACCAAGCCCTCGAGGCTGACGTGACGCCCGCTCATCTGTGCGCGAATGACGCGACGCAGGATCTCGCGCTGGTTGGGATCGAGCTCGGTGAATTCGAACGCCATGCGCTGATGGTTCGCTTCGCCGAGTTCCCGCAGCGGGCGAGCCTTGGCGGAGAGGCTTAGCTCGACACCACTGGCAGTCAGCATCAGTGCGACGGTAATCTCGCGGTCCTGTTCGAAATGCAGCGAGGTGAAGGCGGAGAAGCCGCCCATCGACAGGTCGTACCCCTTGACCACCCGGTCGTCGCCCAGGCGGACGTTGAAGGGCATCTCGACGCGGACGTGGCGGCGCTCGTCGCGACGCTCGTGACGCAGTTGATCCGAATCCTTGCTGGCGTCGTTGAATTGATCCGACATGATAAGTTCTCCTTGGATATCCCTGACTTACCGGCCGTTCTGGGCCAGCGTCTCGTCGTCCTTGCGGGGGGCCTGCGCGAGCGATAGCTCAAGCTCGGTCAGGTGAATCTTGTGGTCGGCGACCTGCAGCTCACAGGGCGAGTCCGACTGGCACGCCAGGTGTCCGGCGCTGGCCAGCGTGTCGCCGGCCGCGCTGATCCGCTCGGCCATGCCGGGGTCCACGCTCAGCCGCGTTGGCTGCTCGGCGTCGCCGAAGCCTCGCCAGCCGTCGGCACGAATGCGGTCCAGCGTGGCCACGCGCTCGGGAAAGCTGTCGTCCAGATGGAAGCGGCCGCTCGGCAACTGCACCTCGCCATTCAGCGGTGTATCGGTCAGCGTCAGGGCGAGCCAATAACTGTCGCCGTGCGGCGCGTTCTCGGCGCTGGCCGGCTCTTCGCCGGTCATGGCGGCGACCGAGAGGCGGTCAGCCGGTGCCATCACGCCACCGGCCACGGCGAGCACGAACACCAGTGCGCCGAAGTAGAGAGCGTGGATCAGGTGGCCACCGAGGCGCTGGCGGCGAACGGCGCGGGGATCGTCCGGCTCGCCGGCGGAGATGCCCTGGCGCGACCATTTCTGGCGGTTGAAGCGGAAACTGACGTAGGTCTTCAGAATCGCGCCGCTCAGCTGGTTGTAGTAAAGCATCGGCACCCATAGGGGGCTCCAGCGGCCGCGCTGGGCGGCCAGGACGAGGCTGGTCACGCCGCGCGTCATCAGGATCCACAGCAGATAGGCGAAGATGAACGAGGGCCGCACGAACAGAGTCAGCAGAATGGCGATGGTCGGGCCGATCAGGGTGGTCCACATCGACAGGCGCTGATCGACCAGGCTCCACCAGGTGAACCAGCCCATCGGCTTCGGGCCCAGCTCGATGGCGCGGCCGTTGGTGCGCAGCATGTTGCCGAACCAGCGGCGCATCAGGTCCTGGGTCGACTTGAAGAAGCGATTCCGCTCGGGCAGCTCTTCGAACCCGGTGACATAGACATCGGGCAGATAGAGCATCTTCCAGCGATTCTTGAGCAGCCAGTACCAGGTCGACTTGTCGTCGCCGGACAGAAACTTGAAGTTGCCAAAACGCCAGTGCTCGACGTGGTCGTTCTCGACCAGTTCGATAAAGTCGTCGCGAGTGGCCAGGTCGGCGCGGAAGGCGCTGTAACGTCCGGTCAGCACGAGCAGGCGCTGGGAGACCGACGTCGAGCTCATGACCAGATGACGTTGCGCGTAACGCAGGTCATACCACTCCTTGGTGGCGTCGTCGCCGATCACGACCGCGTTATTGTTGGTGGTGATCGCACCCAGATCCTCCTGGGCGAGGAAGAAGGAGAGCGAGCGCTCGAGCGTGCCGGGCTCGATACGGATATCGCCATCCATGCTCACCAGCAGCGACCGCGATGTCGGCATGCAGCGGGAGATCGCTCGCAGCACTTCGGCCATCGCCGAGCGCTTGCCGTCTCCTTTCTGGAACATGTAGCGGATGCTGATATTGTCCGGCCAGCCGTGTTCATCCATCACCTGGTCGATAATATCGACGTCGCTGCGATCGGCGATCGCGGCGAAGATCGTGGTCGGCACGCCGTAGCGGGCGGCGTCGCGAATCAGCGCATCGTAGACGGCAAAGGTGACCTCGGTCTCGATGCGAAACGAGGTGCATAGGATATAGAGCGCATCCGGCGTCTCCTGGGCTCCGGCCAGATCGGCGGCGGCGCGCAACCGCGGAAACATCCGGCGGTTGTACCAGACCGAACGCACGGCCTGGACGGCCCACCAGGAGTATCGCCAGACGCCGATCAGACCGACGGCCAGAATGAAACTCTTGGAACCGGGATGGAATACATCGCCCGGTAGGTGGGACACCAGCAGCACGACCAGTGCCATGATCAACAGCATCACCGTGATTTCGGTGGCGGTCGAGGCGCGACTGGGTCGGGCGCTTGTATAGTTGATCTCGCTCATCGGGATGTCCTTGGCGTATGTCCTCTGAGGCGTTCCTTGCGCGCGTGCGTTCAGAGAGCGAGGAACGCACGATCCCGGCTGGTGGCGCAGGGCGCCACCAGCTTGGTCTCTATCGTTCGGGATGCCGGCGGCAGGGCCACCGGCGTGCATCAGAGGGTGTAGGCCACGCTAGGTGCGCTGCGCTCGACCGACGCGGCTGGCGCTGAGACATTCGACTGCGGCAAGTGCAGTGAATCGGCGCGACCCACGGCGAAGTAGAGCAGCCCGGCGGCGCGGACGCTTTCCGGATTGAAGAGGTTGCGGCCGTCAACGATCGCCGGTGTCGTCAGCTGCTCGCGCAGGCGGCGGAAGTCGACCGTACGGAAGGCTTTCCACTCGGTGCAGATGACCAGGGCGTCGGCACCTTCAAGGGTGTCGTCGCGGCGCTGGGTCAGCACCAGGTCGTCGCGGTCGCCGTAGATACGTCGGCACTCCTTCATGGCCTCCGGATCATAGGCACGTACCTTGCCACCGGCCGCCCAGACCGACTCCATCAGCTCGCGGCTCGGCGCTTCGCGCATATCGTCGGTATTGGGCTTGAACGCCAGGCCCCAGACCGCGATGGTCTTGCCCTTGAGGTCGCCATCGAGCGCCTGGGAGAGCTTGGTGAACAGACTGGTCTTCTGGCGGTAGTTCACCGCTTCGACGGCGTTGAGAAGCTCGGCTTCGTAGTCGACGGTGCTGGCCGTCCGCGCCAGCGCCTGGACGTCCTTCGGGAAGCAGGAGCCACCGTAGCCGCAGCCCGGATAGATGAAGCTGTAGCCGATGCGCGGATCGCTGCCGATACCGCGACGGACGTTCTCGACGTCGGCGCCGAGGCGTTCGGCCAGATTGGAGACCTCGTTCATGAAGCTGATCTTGGTCGCCAGCATGGCATTGGCGGCGTATTTGGTCAGCTCGGCGCTGCGGATGTCCATGAACATCAGCTTTTCCTGGCGCCGGTTGTACGGGGCGTAACACTCGCGCATGAGCGGTTCTACCCGCGGCGAGTCGCAGCCTATGATGATGCGGGCGCCCTGGGAGAAGTCCTCGACGGCAGAACCTTCCTTGAGGAACTCCGGGTTCGAGCAGACATCGAAAGCGATATCCACGTCGCGGGCCGCGAGGCGACGTGCGATGGCGTCGTTGACGCGATCCGCCGTGCCGACGGGCACCGTCGACTTGTCGATTACCAGCTTGTACTCCTGCATGTGCTCGGCGATCGTGTCGGCGACGCTCAGCACGTACTTGAGATCGGCACTGCCGTCTTCATCCGGCGGTGTGCCGACGGCAATGAACTGCAGTGTGCCGAAGCTGACGGCTTCGGCCGGATCGGTGGTGAACAGCAGGCGCTCTTCGGCGACATTCTGTTTGACCAGCGTCTCGAGGCCGGGCTCGTAGATCGGGACAATGCCGTTCTTCAGTCCTTCGATCTTGCTGCTGTCGACATCCATGCACATGACTTCGTGGCCGGCATCGGCCAGACAGGTACCCGTTACCAGGCCCACATAGCCCGTTCCAAAGATGGTAATCCGCATGATGGCTCTCCTTGCTGGTTTCGTATCGTTACTGTTCAGCGTCGTGAAGCGGCGCTTCCGACGTGAACGATCGAACTGCCTGATCACTGGCAATCACTTCGCGGGACGCGTTGTTCGTCACCCGATGCCCGGGGTGTCGCCGGGCGCGGTGTGCAGGGTATTCGACGTTACCTATCTTCAAGAAAACCCGGCCGGCTGCGGCCGGATTTTTATAAATCATTGAATTGATAGAGCTTGTCGGCTTTTTTTCTTTTACCGACGGTGACGAACGGCGTTCCCGAAATGTCCTGAGCAACGTTAGGTAGAAAGTTTACGAGGGTCCAATTCGGCAATTTCTGATGTAGTGCTGCGTGCAAGGTTCCTGCGATGGTAGTGCACTGAGGGTCACCTCAGACCGACGTCTAATGTCTCCAAATGCCGACAGGGAAAAGCGCTAAAAAGCGCTTAATGTAACTTTGTGAATCCATAAGGTGAGTTTTAGAATCAAATATTTCCAAGTTTTGTTTTTTGTTGCCTTTTGCATTTTTCGTATTCAGACGCCGAGAAATGAAAGTTGAAAGTGATTCCTGTTTACCGTTGTTACATTAGCGGATGTCGATCGACCTTTTTTCTGAGCGAGGGCGTTCTGTCTGGGTAAGCAGGTCGTGCTGTGGTTTGGCCTCGGGTTTTCGCTAGAGTGGCTGTTGCCGTGAAAGGCCATCGGTGTGGCGGGGAGGGCCGATATGAGCGCGCTTGAGCGCGACCCGTGGGCTCGCCAGGGTTCACAGTCACGCCCAAAGAGGACTAAAATAGTCCTATATCGCAGCTGTCAGGATCGAACGGGGCATCGCCGTATGCTGAAACTCTCGAAATTGACGGATTACGCCGCAGTGATCATGGCGCAGATCGCGCGAGATCCCGGGCATGCCCACACGGCGTCTGAACTGTCGCAGTGCGTGAGCCTGCCGCAGCCGACGGTGGGGAAGACGTTGAAGATGCTGTCTCGGAGCGGGCTTCTCGTTTCCCGCCGCGGCGCGCACGGGGGGTATGTGCTGTCTCGGGCGCCGGCGGATATCACCGCGAGCGATATTATTGCCGCCATCGAAGGGCCGATCGGCATGACCGAGTGCAGCCATGCCGATGGTGATTGCGAGCTGCAGGAGACCTGTGGCGTGGCGGACAATTGGCAGCGCGTGTCGCTGGCGATCCGGACCTTGCTGGAGGGGGTGACCCTGGCCCATCTGGCGCAGTCCAGCCCGATCAAGCTGCCGGTGCAGCTGCCGATCCAGAGCGTGACCTTGCCTTCGGCCGTGAAGGCGTGACGACACACGACGTGACGAGACATTAAGAGGGCGCGACGACGCGGCGGCTGCAGGCGCCCAGGATCGTGTTCTCGCCACAAGACTCTCGGTGGAGAGGAGAGAAGACCATGGCTAGCGAAGAGATGGAGCAGTTGGTTCGTCGCGAATACAAGCAAGGATTCGTGACGGATATTGAGAGCGATACCGTGCCGCCCGGCCTGGACGAGAGCGTCATCGCCTTTATTTCCCAGAAGAAGGAAGAGCCGCAGTGGATGCTCGAGTGGCGACTCGAGGCCTACCGCCGTTGGCTCGACATGACGCCGCCTTCGTGGGCGCACCTCGACTATCCGCCGATCGACTATCAGGCGATCTCTTACTACAGCGCGCCGAAGAAGCCCGAGGATCGCCCGCAGAGTCTGGACGAGGTCGATCCCAAGTTGTTGGAAACTTACGAGAAACTGGGGATCCCGCTGCACGAGCGCGCGGCATTAGCTGGCGTGGCGGTGGATGCGGTCTTCGACTCTGTGTCGGTGACGACCACCTTCAAGGAGAAGCTGCACGAGGCGGGCGTGATCTTCTGCTCGATCTCCGAGGCGATCCGCGAATATCCCGAACTGGTTCGCCAGTATCTGGGCACGGTCGTGCCGCAGTCGGACAACTTCTTTGCCGCGCTCAATTCGGCGGTCTTCACCGATGGCTCCTTCGTCTACGTGCCGGAGGGCGTGACCTGCCCGATGGAGCTGTCTACCTATTTCCGGATCAACGCCGCCAACACGGGCCAGTTCGAGCGCACGCTGATCATCTGCGACAAGCAGGCCCAGGTCTCCTATCTGGAAGGTTGCACGGCGCCGCAGCGTGACGAAAACCAGCTACACGCCGCAGTAGTCGAGCTAGTGGCGCTGGAAGATGCCTACATCAAGTACTCGACGGTACAGAACTGGTATCCCGGCGACGAAGATGGCAAGGGCGGCATCTACAACTTTGTCACCAAGCGTGGCGACTGCCGCGGCGATCGCTCGCGCATCAGCTGGACCCAGGTCGAGACCGGGTCGGCGATCACCTGGAAATACCCTTCCTGCGTACTGCGCGGCAAGGAGAGCATCGGCGAGTTCTATTCGGTAGCGGTGACCAATGGCCGCCAGCAGGCCGATACCGGGACCAAGATGATTCATATCGGCGAGAACACCCGCTCGACGATCATCTCCAAGGGTATCGCTGCCGGTCGCAGTGACCAGGCCTATCGCGGGCTGGTCAAGATCGGGTCGCGAGCGAAGGGCGCGCGCAACTATACCCAGTGCGATTCGCTGCTGATCGGCGATCAGTGCGGTGCGCACACCTTCCCGTATCAGGAGATCGGCAACTCCACGGCGACTGTCGAGCACGAAGCGACGACCTCCAAGATCGCCGACGACCAGCTCTTCTACTGCCGCGCGCGCGGTATCGACGAGGAGGACGCCGTCAGCATGATCGTCAACGGCTTCTGCAAGGACGTCTTCCAGGAGCTGCCGATGGAGTTCGCCGTCGAGGCGGAAGCGCTGCTCAACGTTACGCTCGAAGGTTCCGTCGGCTGACGCGCTCGCGCGATCTCGCCACTCACGCTTTTTGTCGCGGCCGCCGTGGCGGCCCGTATCGTCTCAAGGTATTCACATGCTCGAAGTCAAAGATCTTCACGTCACCGTCGAGGACAAGGCGATCCTCAAGGGCCTCAATCTGACCGTCAATGCTGGCGAAGTTCACGCCATCATGGGCCCCAACGGTGCCGGCAAGTCCACGCTCTCCGCCGTGATCGCCGGCAAGGATGGCTATGAGGTCACCCAGGGCACGATTCTGTTCGAAGGGCAGGACGTGCTCGAGATGGAGATCGAAGAGCGCGCCCGCGCCGGTCTGCTGCTCGGTTTCCAGTACCCGATCGAAATTCCCGGGGTCAAGAACATCTATCTGCTGAAGGCGGCGCTCAACGCGGCGCGTGCCGCGCGGGGCGAAGGCGAAATCCCGGCGCCCGAGTTCATGAAGCTGGTGCGCGAAAAGAGCGCGCAGATGAAGATGGATACCAGCTTTCTTCAGCGCGCCGTGAACGAAGGCTTCTCCGGCGGCGAGAAGAAGCGTAACGAGATTTTGCAGATGCTGGTGCTGCAGCCGAAGCTCGCGATGCTCGACGAGATCGACTCCGGACTCGATATCGATGCCATGAAAGTCGTTGCCGAGGGTGTCAACTCTCTGCGCAGCGCCGATCGTGCCATTCTGATGGTGACCCACTATCAGCGCCTGCTGAATCATATCGAACCGGACCGGGTTCACGTACTGGTCGACGGCCGTATCGCCAAGAGCGGCGACAAGGATCTGGCGCTCGAGCTTGAAGCCCGCGGTTATGACTGGGTGCTGGAGGAGTCTGTCGCATGAGTGCACCGGAACGCTTTCTCGAGCGGCTGACCGCCCGGCGTGCCGAGGACCCTAGCTGGGTTGCGGCAAGACGCCAGGCCGGGGCGGCACGTTTCGAGGCGCTCGGGTTTCCGACCCGGCGTGACGAGGAGTGGAAATATACCGACGTACGGCGGATCGCCGAAGGCGACTTCGCACTGGCCACCGATGCCGGCTACGACGCCGAGGGTTTCGAGGTGCAGCGGCTCGAGCTCGACGCCTACCGTCTGGTGCTGGTCGACGGGGTCTTCAGTGCCGAACTTTCCCGTCTCGAAGGGCTGCCGGCCGGGGTGGTCGTCGAGCCGCTGTCGCAGGCGCTCGCCGACAATCACGAAGCGGTCGGTGGTTCTCTGGGCCGACTCGCCGGCGTCGATTTCTCGCCGTTCACGGCCTTGAATACAGCGTTCGCCGATGAAGGGGTCGTCGTGCGTCTGTCCCCCGGTACCGTGGTCGACAAGCCCATCTACGTGCTAATGCTTTCCCGCGCCGGCGGGCAGCCGGTGATGAGTCACCCACGTGTCTTGATCGAGGCCGGCGCTCGCAGCGAGGCCACGGTGGTCGAGCATTACACCGGTGAGCCCGAGGCGGCCAACTTCACCAATGTGGTGACCGAGGTGCTGCTGGAGCGCAGTGCGATCGTCGATCACTACAAACTGCAGGAGACGGGCTCCAGCGATATGCACGTGGCCAGCATCCACGTCGAGCAGGCCCGCGATAGCCGTTTTGCCTCGTTCAATCTCCACCTCGGCGGCGCGCTGGTGCGCAACGATCTGGTGGCCGATCTCAATGCGGAAGGCGCGGAAACCACCTACAACGGGCTGTTCTTCGTGCAGGGTCGGCAGCATGTCGATAACCACACGCTGGTCAACCACAATGCGCCGCGTACGTTCTCCAACGAGAACTACAAGGGCATTCTCGACGAGCGCTCGCACGGTGTCTTCAACGGCAAGGTCTTCGTCAAGAAGGATGCGCAGCAGATCGAGGCGTACCAGAACAACGCCAACCTGCTGCTTTCCGATCGTGCCGAGATCGACACCAAGCCGGAACTGGTGATCTACGCCGATGACGTCAAGTGCTCGCATGGCGCGACCACCGGTCAGCTCGACGAGGAAGCGGTCTATGCCTTGCGCACCCGCGGAATCGACGAACCCATGGCGCGTGCGCTGCTGACGCTGGCATTTGCCGGCGAAGTGATGGAGCGGGTCAAGCTCAACGCCGTGGCCGAGCGCGTGGAGCGGGCGGTGGCGGGTCGACTGCCGGAGCGGTTCAATCTGGCGGATCTGGTCGAGACCGCCGAGGCGGTTCAGGAGTCCTGAGATGACCGCGATCACCGACCTGACGCTGGATCTGGCAGCGGTGCGCCGCGACTTTCCGATTCTCGAGCGGGAAGTCCATGGCAAGCCGCTGATCTACCTCGATAACGCGGCCACTAGCCAGACACCGACCGCGGTCATCGATACGCTCGATGACTACTATCGGCGCTACAACGCCAACATCCATCGCGGTCTTCACACGCTGGCGGACGAGGCGACGGCGGCCTACGAAGGCGTTCGCACGACCGTGCAGCGTCATTTGAACGCCTTCGAACCGCGTGAGATCGTCTTCACGCGTGGGACCACGGAGGCGATCAATCTGGTCGCCAACAGTTGGGGGCGTGCCAACCTCAAGGCGGGCGATGAGGTCGTCATCTCGCTGATGGAGCACCACTCCAACATCGTGCCGTGGCAGCTGCTTGAGCGCGAGCTGGGCATCGTGATCAAGGTGATTCCGGTCGACGAACGCGGCGTGCTCGATCTGGCGGCCTATCGTGCGCTGCTTGGCGAGCGCACGCGCCTTGTCTGCGTCAATCATGTCTCCAACGCGCTGGGTACGATTAACCCGGTAGCCGAGCTGGCCCGGGAAGCGCATGCGCATGACGCGTTGATTCTGGTCGACGGCGCGCAGGCGGTGCCGCACCAGGCGGTCGACGTCCAGGCGCTGGATGCCGACTTCTATGCCTTTTCTGGTCACAAGGTCTACGGGCCGTTAGGCGCCGGGGCGCTCTACGCCAAGGCGTCGATCCTGGAGGCGATGCCACCCTGGCAGGGCGGCGGCGAGATGATCTCGCGCGTCTCCTTCGACCGCGGCACCGAGTTTGCGGCCATTCCGCACCGCTTCGAAGCGGGCACGCCGGCCGTGGCCGACGTGGCTGCCATGGGCGCGGCGCTGGACTGGGTCAACGCGCTCGGCATCGAACGGCTCGGCGCTTGGGAGCAGTGGCTGCTGGACCATGCCACCCAGCAGCTCGAGCGCATCGACGGCCTCCGGATCATCGGCACGGCCCCGGAGAAGGCGAGCGTCATCTCGTTCGTGGTCGACGGGGCCCACGCTCAGGATATCGGCCTGCTGATCGATCAGCTGGGTATCGCGATCCGTACTGGCCATCACTGTGCGCAGCCGGTGCTGGCCCAGTTCGGTGTCGAGGCGACCTGTCGCGCGTCACTGGCCGTCTACAACACGCCGGAGGAGGTCGATGCCTTCGCCGAAGGGCTGCAGCGCGTGCTGGGCATGCTGCGCTGAACCGGGCGAGCAACCAGGAGTGACGATGGATTCCTTGAATGGGCTCTACAAGGGGCAGGAGATGCCCCTGCAGCGGGATGTCGAGGTCATCTCGATTCCGTTCGGCAAGACCATCACCCTGCCCGAGGATAGCGTTGTCGCGGTGATGCAGGCTAAGGGCAGTTCGGTCAGTGTCAGCTACGAGGGGCGCCTCTACCTGATCGAGGGTCACGATCTCGACGCCTTGGGGCTGGCGGCGCTGGAACGACCGACGCTCGCTCCCGACGCGTCCGAGGAGGCAATGGAAGCGTTTGTCTGGGATCAGCTGCGGACCTGTTTTGATCCGGAGATACCGGTCAATATCGTTGACCTCGGGCTGGTCTACGGCTGCCGTATCGAGCGCTTGCTCACGGGAGAGCGGATGGTGACCATCCGCATGACGCTGACGGCGCCGGGATGCGGCATGGGGGATGTGATCGCCGAGGATGCGCGTCGCAAGATCCTCGGCGCACCGCAGTTCGCCAAGGTCCACGTGGAAATCGTTTTCGATCCTCCCTGGAGCCGTGAGATGATGAGCGAAGAGGCGCGGCTGGAACTTGGCATGTTCTAATCGTTGCTTTCGCAAGCCCTGCCGTACAGCGAACGTACCATGCTGACTGACACGCTCGAGCTTTACCTTTCTGATGAAGGCGGTCCACGGAGGCCGCCTTTCGTCGTCCTGATTGTCGGGCCCGGCTGGCGGGAGCGCGCATGCGGCGGTTGATGCGCTGGCTATTCATTGGCCTGCTTGGCGGCGGCACGCTGGTCATCATCGGCGTGCTGGTCATCAATCTGTGGGTGCTGATCAAGACCCAGGGACGTATCGAGCACGAGGTGCCACTGTGTCGCAGGGCACCGGTCGGGCTGGTCTTCGGCACCGCGCAGTGGCTGCGCGAGGGCGGGGCGAACCCGTACTATCAGGCGCGTGTGGAAACGGCCGCCGAGCTGATCCGCCTGCGGCGCATCCAGCATCTGCTGCTCTCCGGCGACAACCGCACGCGTTACTACAACGAACCGATCAGCATGTGGCGATCGCTGCGCCACCGGAATGTCGACGATGCGCGCATGACACTCGACTACGCCGGCTTCAGTACCTTCGATAGCGTCGTGCGCGCGCGGGAGGTCTTCGGGGCCGAGCGGCTGATGCTGATCTCGCAGTCGTGGCATCTGCCACGGGCGCTGTTTATCGCCGACGCCCTCGGCATCGAGGCCACCGGCTGTGCGGTGCCGGAAGGGCGGGCGGAGGGGGAGTGGCGTCTGCGGCTGCGTGAGTGGCTGGCGCGGGCCGCGACCTTTGGCGATCTCTATCTATGGCGGCGTGAGCCTTACTTTCTGGGCCCGCTGGAACCGATCGAGCTGTCGTCTCCCTGAAACCATCCGAGGCCGACGGCCTGCACCTGATCAACCGGCGCCAGCGAGCGGGCCGAGGAAGGCACGATACGAGAAAACGCGATACGAAAAAGGATAGAGGCGCAGTGTCGCGGCGGGGTGATCTAGCGCTGGCGTTCCTGCAGCCTGTTGATCTCGCGGATCAGGGCGCGGCAGTTTTTCCAGCAGCGCTCGAGCGCCGGCTCCAGGGGCTCCGGCAGTGGATGCGTAAAGGCGGAGCCCAGTGCCTGCATCAGCACACGCTCCTGCTCAAGCAGCTCGCCGAGCAGAACCAGACTGTCGTTGCCGACGAAGCTCTTGATGCGACTCCAGAGCCATAGATAATCGTCGCGCTCGACGTCTGCATCGCGCGGCAGCATATCGAGATGTTCGCGCACCAAGGCCTGCAGCTCACGCATGGCCGCTCCACGTTCCTCGTAGTGGGGTTTCAGGGCATTGCGCAGCGCCGGGCGCAGGCGATCGAGGTTGTCCTGAAAATAATCGAGACTGTCGGCCAGCGCTTCGAGCACGCTGTCCATCGCCACTTGGCGATTGTCGAGAAACATGTGCGGCCACCTCCTGAGGTGCCACAAATTGTGCGGCTGGAAACACTGTTTTGCTAGCCCCGGGAGCAGAAAAATTTAGTCTTTTCGCGAATTTGCTTAGTGCGTTCGGGGTCAGCCCTTGGGCTTCGGCGGTGCCTTGCGCGGCGCCACCGCATTCTTCTCCAGATGTTCGACGATCTGCCCGGCGATGTCCTTGCCGGTGGCCGACTCGATCCCCTGCAAGCCGGGCGATGAGTTCACCTCCATGATCACCGGGCCATGATTGGAGCGCAGCAGGTCGACGCCGGCCACGCGCAGGCCCATGGCCTTGGCGGCACGAATGGCGGTCGAGCGCTCTTCCGGGGTGATGCGGATCACGGTGGCGGTGCCGCCGCGATGCAGGTTGGAGCGGAACTCCCCCTCGGCCGCTTGGCGCTTCATGGCGGCGACGACCTTGTCGCCAATCACGAAGCAGCGAATGTCCGCCCCTTTTGCCTCCTTGATGTACTCCTGGACCATGATATTGGCCTTCATGCCCATGAATGCCTGAATCACCGACTCCGCTGCCTGATTGGTCTCCGCCAGCACCACGCCGATGCCCTGGGTGCCCTCGAGCAGCTTGATCACTAGCGGCGCGCCTTTGACCATCGTGATCAGATCCGGAATGTCGTCCGGAGAGTGGGCGAATCCGGTGACGGGCAACCCCAGCCCCTTGCGCGAGAGCAGCTGCAGCGAACGTAGCTTGTCGCGCGAGCGGGTGATGGCGACCGAATCATTGAGCACGTAGGTGCTCATCATCTCGAACTGGCGCAGCACTGCACAGCCGTAGAACGTTACCGAGGCACCGATGCGAGGCACGATCGCATCGAACGGCTCTAGTTCTTCGCCACGGTAGTGGATCGACGGCCGATGGGAGGCAATGTTCATGTAGCAGCGCAGTGTGTCGACGACCCGGACCGTGTGGCCGCGCTGTTCGGCAGCCTCGATCAGACGGCGGGTCGAATAGAGATTGCGATTGCGTGACAGAATGCCGATATGCATGGACCAGAACTCCGGGGGTCGGATAGGCGTGAAAGGTGCGTCGTTCAGGGCTCGCCGTGAAGAAAGGAAGCACCGGGCGCGACTAGCAGGCGGCGCATCGCGCGCCGGCCAAGCAGCATCGGGTGGCGCATGTTACTGCGATCGGTCAGGGTCAGTTCGATCGGCAGATCGAGCCCGCCCAGCAGCATGCGGGTGCGAATGACGTAGCGCCACTCCTCCTGCCCGTTGGAGCTGCGTACCTTGCGCCGGTCGTGCAGCGGCAGCCGACACTCGTGAGGCGGTGTCTGGCTGCCGCTGGTTCGCGTCAGAAAGCGAATCCAAGGGTGGCCATTCTCCTCGTAAGGCTCGATGGCTTCGGCATGCAGCGCGGACGTCCGCGCGCCCGTATCCGCCTTGCAGCACAGGGTCAGGTTAAGATCGGGCAGCGAGACCATCTCGCGGCGCCCGATCACGGCCTTGGCCTGGTAGGGAAGTGGTTTCATGGACTCAGGCATTTCCTTCCGAAAGGCGCCGGCCGATCTCGGCGTCACCGTTTGACTGGCGCAACATCATCAATATTGGCAGCCTCAGGCGAGGGATCAAAGCCAGATCGCGCACGACGCCGAGAAAATTGGCCTGCGGACAGGCCGCCAGTCGTGTCAGAAACTGTTGCAGCCGGGTCTCATGCTCCAGGTGATGCCAGCCGCGAGCGGCAATAGCCGCCAGACAGTCGGCCGCCATGGCGTCCTTGTCTGCCAGCAGTTGCTCCAGCCAGGCACCCACCTGCGGGCTGTCACAGCCGACCAAGGCGCGCAGTAGCGCACAGTAGCACTCCAGATCTTGCGCCTGGCGGGCCGTCTCCATGGCCTGCCAGAGCGCGGGCAGCAGCGACGCCGGCGTGTCGCCGTGCTCCAGCAGATAGCAGAGCGGTACGATGACGTCGCGAGGCAACGTGCCGAGACGCTCGGCCAGCGCGGCGTGGATCTCTGCCTTGCCACTTGCGACCTGGTCGGCAAGCCCCTGCAGGCCAAGCATCTGCCAGTTGATCGAGGCGTCGCCAAGGAGATAGCGGCGGGCCATGTCGGCATGGGACGAGAGCGGACGCGAGAACTGGCGGGCCAAGCGGGCATGCAGCAGGGCGCGCTGGTGCAGATCCGGTTCGAAGGCCAGTGGATTGTCCTGCATCAGGTTCTGGACGCTGCCGCTGTCGCTCGCGGCTTGCGTGCCTAGCGTCTGCAGCAGTCGGTCGAGGAAGGCATCGCGAGACGCGGGGACCAGCTGGCCCTGTTCGTCGAGCGGCAGGGTGAGGAACCAGATCGCCGGGTCACCAGCCGTTGCTGGCCAGTTGAGCGCGCAGGCGAACTGGGCCTGCCCTTTCCACGGCAGCGGCCAGGCGGTTTGCTCGCGCTCGAAGGCATCAAAGGTATCGCGGGAGAGCGGCGCGACGCGTCGACCCAGCGTCGACAGCGCCACGTCGGCGCCGCTCTGCGTGAAAAAATCGCTCAGCGTTTGCATGGTCATTGGTGCCAGGATCATCGAGGCGCGCACTGTAACGCGGCAGTCGCGGAGTGAATAGGGTGCGATCAAAAATTGATCATCTTGCAGTATGACTCGTCAGAGCCGGCTTCGATCGATGTATCCCAAGTTTATCCACAGTCTCTTTCAGGTATTCTGTGTGCAGATACACCCGCTGAAAAGAGAAAGGAGTTGGAATGACCGCGCACGACGAACTGGCCGTGGCGCTTCGCCAGTTGGAGGAGACGTTGGCGGCGGCAGAGCTGTGGGAGGTGTCCTACCCCGATGCGGAGGCCTTCGAGAGCCAGCAGCCGTTTTGCGTCGATAGCATGAGCCTGCCGCAGTGGCTGCGCTATGTGTTCATGGCTCGCCTGCAGGCGTTGGTCGACGCTCGTGCAGCGCTTCCCGCAAACTGTGCGGTAGCGCCCGCGATGGAAGTCTGGCTTCAGCAGAATGCGGGAGGGCGCCACCAGGCCGTGGTCCGCCAACTGACCGAGGTCGACCGGCTCGTGACCGAAGGATGACGACAAAGCCGTGAGCGGGTGAGTTCCTGCTAGGTTCATCACCGGCCGGCACACGTAAAAAACCGGGCCCCCCTGAGGGGCCCGGTTTTTTCGTACCGAGTCGCGATGCTCCGACAGGAGCGGTGCGATCTTAGAAGCGCAGCATAGCGCCTGCACCGACGGTGACCGGGTCGAGATCGAAGTCATCGCCGCCGCTGACGTCGGCTTTGACATCGGTGTAGCGGGCGAAAGCGTTGAAGCCGAAGTTGTCGGTTACGGCCAGGTCGAGACCCAGCTCACCGGCAGCACCCCAGGAGTCGTCGATGTCGTTGCCCTGGGCCAGGTTCTCGTCGGAGAACTTGGTGTAGTTGACGCCGACGCCGGCGTAAGGCTGCACGCGAGATTCCAGGCCGCCCAGCGGGTAATACTGGACCATCAGATTGATCGGCTGCTGCTTGAAGTTGCCTTCGGCGCCGTCAGTCGTGATGTCGTGCTTCATCTCTTCGGTCGCGCTCAGTTCCACACCCAGCTTGTCGTGGAACATATATCCCAGGCCGAGGTAGCCGCCATTCTCGTCTTCGGCGTATCCCGGGTCCAGATCCGTCTTGGCGATACCGGCACGGGCGAAGAAGTCACCGGCGCCGTAAGCGAAGGCAGCTTGGGTACCGAATGCGCAGACACCGGCAACGGCCAGGGCGGAGAAAAGTTTGGTCTTGGTCATGATTATGCACTCCCTTTCAGCATCATGTTGCCGGCTCAACCGGCACCCCACGTTCTGTGAGACAACGTAGGCATGATAGGAAACGGTGTTTTTTATTTCAAGTAAAATTTTGAAACAACGTTTTTTAACTGCGTGGCGATAAATGCGCCTGTCTGTTGCCGGCCGACCAAGAAAAAGGCCGCAGCATTGGGCTGCGGCCTTTCCAGCCACCGACCCCGGGGGATCGGTGGTTCGTTCGGTGCTCTCGGTCAGCGCGTGATGTGTTGGTACTCGCCCGCATCGCGAGTGGCGTTGCTGACCACGAGGATGGCGACGAAAGCAGCGATGAAGCCAGGGATGATTTCGTAAACGCCGGGGCCGCCCAGGAAAGCGTTGTTCCAGCCTAGTGCGATCCAGGCGATCACGGTGAGGGCGCCCACTACCATGCCGGCGATCGCGCCAGCACCGTTGGTGCGCGGCCACATCAGTGACAGCAGGATCAGTGGCCCGAATGCCGCGCCGAAGCCGGCCCAGGCGTTGCTGACCAGTCCCAATACCTGGGAGTCGGGATCCGATGCGATGACGGCGGCGACGAGGCCGACCAGCACCACGCTGATCCTGCCCACGAGGACGGTCTCTTTTTCGGAGGCCTCCTTGCGCAGAAACAGGCGATAGAAGTCTTCGGTCAGCGAGGAGGAGGCAACCAGCAATTGACTGGAGATGGTGCTCATGATGGCAGCGAGCAGGGCGGCGAAGAGGAAGCCGGTGATCAGCGGATGGAAGAGCAGGTCGGCGAGAATGATGAAGATCGTTTCCGCATCCTCGACGTCCAGGCCGTTGCGAACCGCATAGGCACGACCGAAGATCCCCACGGAGATGGCGCCGATCAGCGAGATCAGCATCCAGCTCATGCCGATGTTGCGGGCGGTGGGCACGTCCTTGGGCGAGCGGATGGCCATGAAGCGCACGATGATGTGCGGCTGGCCGAAGTAGCCGAGGCCCCAGGTGACCGCGGAGAGCCATCCGATAAAGGTCAGTCCGCTGGTCCAGGACAGCAGGGTGGGGTCGACCTCGTTGAGCGTCTGCGAGGCCTGGCTGAAGCCGCCGCCGCCCTCACCGAAGAGGACCACCGCCGGCATGATCACCAGGGCCAGCATCATGATGCAGCCCTGCACGAAGTCCGTCATGCTGACCGCCAGAAATCCGCCGACGACGGTATAGACGAGTACCACGCCCAACGTGAGGATCACGCCGGTGGCGTAGTCACTCAGCCCGCCGATATCGATCAGACCGGCGAAGGCGCTGTCGAACAGCTTGCCGCCGGCGACCAGGCCGGAGGCCGTGTAGATCGAGAAGAACACGACGATGACGATGGCCGAGATCATTCGCAGCGACAGGGCGCGGGTGGGAAATCGATTGGCCAGGAAGGCGGGGATGGTGATCGCATTGTTATAGTGGATGGTCTGCTCGCGCAGGCGCGGCGCCACCAGCAGCCAGTTGAAGAAGGCGCCGACGAACAGGCCGATACCAATCCAGGCAGAACCCAGCCCGGAGAGGAACATGGCGCCAGGCAGGCCGAGCAACAGCCAGCCGCTCATGTCCGAGGCGCCGGCGGAGAGGGCGGCAACCTGCGGGCTCAGGGTGCGGCCACCGAGCATGTAATCTTCCGAGGTGGATGTCGACCGGCGCATGGCATACACACCAATACCGATCATCAGTGCAAAATAGGCAAAAAGACTGATCCAGACCCCAATCGCCATAAAGACGTCTCCTGTTTGATGTTATTGGATCGGAAATGGCTCCGATGGGCCGTTGGTGCTCGGGTATTCCACCATATTGCTTTCAGCCTGCCGCGCCCGGTGCGGGCGCGGCAGCTGAAGGGAGGGGCTTGCCCTCGACCATTCAACGCTGACCGAGGTCTCGATAGCGAGTCGGTCTTTAGTCGCCCATGGCGAGCAGCGAGGCATTGCCGCCCAGGGCCGCGGTGTTGATGGTACGGGTCTTTTCGGTGGCGAAGCGTAGCAGATAATGGGGCCCGCCCGCCTTCGGGCCGGTGCCCGAAAAGCCCTGTCCGCCAAAGGGTTGCACGCCGACCACGGCGCCGATGATGTCGCGGTTCACATACACATTGCCGACGCGGACACGACTGGCGACGTGGTTGGCGAAACTCTCGTTGCGGCTGTGGACGCCGAACGTCAAGCCATAGCCCTTGGCGTTGATAGCGTCGATGACGTCGTCCAGCTGATCGGCGCGATAGCGGGCGATGTGCAGCAGCGGGCCGAACTGTTCAGTCTGCATCGACTCGATGCCGTCGACGCTGAAGGCCATCGGCGGAACGAAGGTGCCGTGTTCGGTCTCTGCGGGGTCCAGCATCGCTTCCGCCAGCAGCCTGCCTTCCGCCTTCATGGTGTCGATATGGCGCAGCAGGCCATCGCGTGCTTCCTCGTCGATGACTGGGCCGACGTCGGTGCCCAGGTCGCGGGGGTCGCCGATGCGCAGCTCTGCCATGGCACCGCGCAGAATCTCGATCACGCGATCCGCCACGTCTTCCTGAATATAGAGCACGCGCAGGGCCGAGCAGCGCTGGCCGGCACTCTGGAAGGCAGAGTGGACCACGTCCGCGACAACCTGCTCGGGCAGGGCGGTGGAGTCGACGATCATGGCGTTGAGACCGCCCGTCTCGGCGATCAGTGTCGGCAGGGCGGCGTTCTCCCGCGCTGCCAGCGCCCGGTTGATGATCTGCGCGGTATCGGTGGAGCCGGTGAAGACCACGCCGGTAATGCGCGGATCGTTGCTCAGGACGCTGCCGACCGTCGGGCCATCCCCGGGCAGCAGCTGCACGACATCGCGCGGCATGCCCGCTTCGTGCAGTAGCTCGATGACCCGATGCGCGATCAACGAGGTTTGTTCCGCCGGCTTGGCCAGGACGGTATTGCCGGCGACGGCGGCGGCGACCAATTGGCCGGTAAAGATGGCGACCGGGAAGTTCCACGGGCTGATGGCCGCGAAGACGCCCTTGCCGGCCATCATCAGTTCGTTGGATTCGCCGGTCGGCCCCGGGAGCAGGGTGGGCTCGGCGAACAGCTCACGAGCGCGGGTGGCGTAATAGCGGCAGAAGTCGACCGCCTCGCGAATCTCGTCGACGCCATCGGTCAGCAGCTTGCCGCCCTCACGCGAGCAGAGCGTCATCAGCTCGGCAAGATGCGTTTCCATCAGGTCGGCGTGACGTTCGAGAATCGCCGCGCGCTCTTCCACTGGCGTCTTGCTCCAGCGGGGGAAGGCTTGCCAGGCGACGTCGACCGCCTGCTCGGCCTCTTCCCCGGTGGTCCACTGTACGCTGCCGACCGTCTGGCGGCGGTCATAGGGGCTGGTGACTGCGTGCTGGCGTTGCTCGTCGTTGGCGACGTCCACGCCCAGCAGCGGCCCGGCCTGATAAGTCCGGTCCATGAAGTCCGCCATGTGATCGATCAGCGGCTGATATTCACTATTGATGTTCAAGTTGACGCCCTTGGAGTTCTTGCGTGCCGTGCCATAGAGATTCGGCGGCAGGGGGATCTTGGAATTGGCGAAGGTATCGTGCGGCTTCAGCGTTTCGACCGGGTGCACGCAGAGTGACTCCACCGGGACGCGCGGATCGACCAACTGGTGGACGAACGATGAGTTGGCGCCGTTTTCGAGCAGGCGGCGAACCAGGTACGGCAGCAGATCCTTGTGCGCCCCGACCGGGGCATAGATACGGCAGTAGGTGCCTTTGGGCGCCCGCTTGAGAGCCGCGTCATAGAGGGCTTCGCCCATGCCGTGAAGACGCTGGAACTCGAAGGTGCGGTCAGCGGCGTTGGCCAGTTCGAGGATATTGCTGATCGTATGCGCGTTATGGGTGGCGAACTGCGGAAAGATGCGGCCGCGCGTATTGTCGGAAAGCAGAAAGCGTGCGCAGACCAGATAGGCGACATCGGTGCACGCCTTGCGCGTGTAGACGGGATAGCCGTCGACACCGAGCTTCTGCGACTCCTTGATCTCGGTATCCCAGTAGGCGCCCTTGACCAGCCGCAGCGGAATCTCGTCGCCCTGTTCATCGGCGAGACGCGTGAGGTAGTGGAGCACCGGCAGGGCCCGTTTGGCATAGGCCTGCACGACCAGGCCGAAGTGACCCCAGCCGCGGCAGGCGTCGCTCTCGAAAACGGCGCGGAAAACTTCGAGGGAAAGCTCCAGTCGGTCGACCTCTTCGGCGTCGATGGTCAGGGCGACATGACGCTCCCGGGCCAGCGTGACCAGCGCCTTCACCGTCCCGACCAGTTCCTCGAGTACCTGGCTGCGGCGGCCGAATTCGTAGCGCGGGTGCAGCGCCGACAGCTTGATAGAGACCGAGGGGGCGGGCGTGGTGTCGTCCAGGCGCATGCTGGTTTCGCCGACGCGTTCGATCGCCGCGGCGTAGTCATCGTAATAACGCTGGGCATCGTCGCGGGTGCGCGCCGCCTCGCCGAGCATGTCGTAGGAGTAGGTATAGCCTTTGCTGAACAGCGGCTTCGAACGCTTGAGGGCCTCGTCGATGGTGCGCCCGAGCACGAACTGCTGGCCCATGATCTTCATCGCCTGGTACATGGCGCTGCGAATCACCGGCTCGCCCATGCGGTTGACCATGCGGTTGATGAAGCTGGCGGGCTTGCCTTCGCGGGGCTTGTCCATCTGGATCACGTTACCGGTCATCAGTAGCCCCCAGGTGGAGGCGTTGACGAACCAAGATTCGCTCTGACCCACGTAGCGTTTCCAGTCGGCGACGCCGAGCTTGTCCTCGATCAGCGCATCGGCCGTGGCCTTGTCAGGGATGCGTAGCAGCGCCTCCGCCAGGCACATCAGCAGGACGCCTTCCTGGGTATCGAGACTGTACTGCTGGAGCAGCTCGTCGATGGAGTCGACCGCCGTATCCATTTCACGCACTTCGCGAACCAGCTGGGCGGTCGCGTCGCCGATACGGGCGAAGTCCTTCTCGCCGGCACCCAGCACGGCGCAGAGCTCTTCGAGGTAGGCATCCTCGTCGACGATATAGTGGTCGCTGACTCTGGCGAACAGCGTGTCCAGGGAGGTTTGCCAGGTAGCAGTGTCCAGCATTTGATCGGCTTTTAGCATTGTTCAGCCCCGTAATGATCGGCATTCGCGATGGCTCGGCGGGCGCTCGAGGTCGTCCGCGGCAGCCGCGTGCAGGAGGAGTGGCGACTGACTCTAGCGTGAAACAGGCTGGCGATTCTTGCCAATTAAACCGGGTCGATTTGTCAGAAAGCCGGATGCCGCTCAGGGGGTCGAACGGCGCAGATGGGTCGGCGGATGCCCGTAGCGGCGGCGGAAGGCGTTGCTCAAGGCGCTTTGGTTGGCGAATCCGGTGAGCGCGGCGATTTCGGCCAGGGGGAGCGGGGTGGTCAGTGTCAACTCGCGGGCCTTGTCCAGGCGCAGGCGCAGCACGAATTGATAGGGCGTCAGCCCGGCTTGGTCGCGAAAGCGTTCGCTGAAGTGCGCCTCGCTGAGGCAAGCATGGGCGGCGAGATCCGCCACGCTGAGACGCTGACCAAGACGTTCGACCACGAAACGCTCCAGGCGCGCAAGATCCAGCGGACGCGCTCGGCGATCGGACGCCGGGGGGGCGACCAGCGAGGCGCCCTGGCGGGCATGCAGGGCACTCAGCAGCGTTGTGACCAGCAGGTCATCGGCGGGTCTCGACAGGCGGGTCATCTCCTGGAGCATGAAACTGAGGTAGTGCTGCAGCGACTCGTCCAGCGTGAAATAGCCCGGGCGGTCGAACAGGACGCGCAGCTCTCGGTGCCAGCCGGTCAGCGATGAGGCGTCGTCCGGCAGATCGATGATCAACTGACGATTGTCGCCGACGCCCTCGTAGAAATGCTCGACGTTAGCCGGAACCAGGCAGCCCGACCGCGGTGCGACCAGCCCGCCTTGGCCGGCGATCTCGAATTCCGCGTAGCCGGAGAGGCCAATCACGATCTGGTGGAAGTCGTGATGGTGGTGCTGGATGGCGTTGTCGAGCGGCGTCAGCCGAATGGCTTCGGTCATGCCTTGCCTCGGGCGTTGGCAATCCATGGTGGTGCGGCGCGCCGGTAAGGGCAGGGTCGATGCTCAGGCATGGTACTCGCCTTGATGCAGCGCTTGGTGTGCCGCCAGATGATCGCGTAGGGCGGCCAGCTCCTCGCGGCCGCTGCGTGACAATAGCGAGCCGCCCTGGGCGGCCTGCCACGGCCTGCCGTAGGACTCCATCAGTCGCTGACTGCGCTGGCGCAGGTTCTCGAGATAGGCATCGTGGCGGATAGGATGTCCGATCACCGCATGCCAACGCGCCTCGCTGGCCCGGTTGTCGAGCACGGCATCGAACAGTTGGAGCAGGTCTTCCGAGCCTGTGCGGTAGCGCGGGGTGCGCGACAGCATCAGCGCGGCGACGGTGGCCAGGCTGATCAGCAGGCAGACGGCAAATACCAGTAGGAAGATCGACATCGGCGCACTCCGCGCAAGACGTGGCGACCGCCGCAGTCTATCACGTCGGCCGCCTGTCGCCCCAAGGCTGTCTTACAGGCATCACATAAAGGCGTGTCTCAGCGCAGCATGCCGAGTTCACCGCCGATATCGCGGATATCGGCAATCTGCTGGTCCACGAACCGTGTCAGTTCCTCGCCGGATTTGTGGAACGGCAGCAGGCCGTTCTGTGTCATCACGGTTTGCCATGCCTCACTGTCGTAGAGCGTATCCAGCGTGTCGACCCACCATTGGTAGCTCTCCTCGGAGGCCGACGGTGCGGTATAGAAGCCCCGCCAGTTGGGGGCGACAACATCGATGCCCTGCTCGCGAGCGGTGGGGATGGCGGCCAGTTCGCCCGGCAGGCGCTCCTCGGAGAAGACGGCCAGCAGTCGAATGTCGCCGCTGTCGACGAAGCTCTTGGCCTCGCTGAGATCCCCGGTGAAGGCATCGATATGGTTCCCCAGCAGTTGCGTGATCGCCACGGAGCCGGAGTCGAAGGCGAGGTACTTGATCTCGCGCAGGGCGTCGACACCCGACTCGCGAGCAGCCATCAGCACCTTGATATGGTCGAAGCCGCCGGCGACATCACCACCGGCAAAGGTCACGCTGGCCGGATCGGTTTCAAGCGACGCGAGCAGGGCTGACAGCGAGTCGTAGGGGGAATTGGCGGGCACGGCAATGACGCCGTAATCGGCCCCCAGCGTGGCGGCCCAGCGGATATTGTCCGGATCGCCGCCGGGATAGTTGCCGAGCGCCAGTTGCGTGGTGGTGGCGGTCGAGGCGGCGACGATCAGGTCGTCGTCCGTGGCGCGTTTCGCGCGCACGTGGCTGTAGGCGACGCCGCCGCTGGCGCCCGGCACGTTGGTGGTCTGCATGGCGGCGGGGATCAGATCGAGATCCTGCAGCGTGCGGGCGACCGAACGGCAGGTGAAGTCCCAGCCGCCACCGGGCTGGGCCGGGGCGATGCAGTCGACCTTGCCGGTGGGCTCGGCCTGGACGGGTAGCGTCAACAGCGACAGGGCGCAGAGCGGCACGATCTGACGAAGACGGTGGGAGGCGGTTCGTGTGGTGAACCCGGAAAACAAGGCCATGGTGGAATCCGTACTGTGTTCAGCGAAAACTCGATATCGTTATCAGGGTCGCGTCGAGGCGCGACTGCCGGACAGTACCGGATTGGATGCGCTTTCGCTATCGCCCTTTGGCGGCAGGCGATGGAGCCAGTAGCCTCGCGGGTGATACGGGGGCAGTTCAGGCACAGACGGGCGTGAGAAACTGAGAAGGGGAGATAAGAGACTGAGAAAGGGAGAGACGGCGTGTCGGGGGCCGTGCGCCAATACGTCAGCGTGCAATAAATAAAAAGTCGCCGCGCTGGGCGCGGCGACAAAGATCGATAACAGTAAACTCGAGACGCCTCCACAGCGACTGCGTATGGGATCTCTTGCTTATTACGACGGCACGCCGCGGGAAAAGTTCCCGCCAGATGTATCGTTATGACACAGGATGTTGTAGGACGTGTCGCCAGCGGGTGATCGGTACGACCGGCCACGCCGGCATACGCGGTTTCACGTCGAGCAGCCAGGCGGTTCCCATCTGGTCGAGAGGTGTGAATAATGCTCGTCTCTCATCATTCGACCAAAGTTGGAGGCTTGTGTGGCGAGTGCTTCGGAAGTCGACGCCGCGAAGCCGTCGCGGCGTTCCACGCTGTTGCTGGAACTGGCACTGGCCGTTGGCGGGTTCGCCATCGGTATCGGCGAATTCACGATCATGGGGCTGATGCCCAACGTCTCCGCCGCCTTGGGTATCTCGGAGCCGCAGGTAGGCAACGTCATTAGCGCCTACGCCCTGGGCGTGGTTGTCGGGGCGCCGCTGATCGCTATCCTGGGGGCGCACTTTTATCGGCGGCATCTGCTGCTGGCGCTAATGGCGTTCTTTGCCATCGGCAATCTGGCCAGCGCCTTGGCGCCGGATTACCACACGCTGATGGTTTTCCGTTTTATTTCCGGTTTGCCACATGGGGCCTATTTCGGTGTCGCCTCGCTGGTGGCGGCATCGCTGGTGCCACCGCACAAGCGAGCCCAGGCGGTCAGCCGTGTTCTCGCCGGGTTGACCGTCGCGACGTTGGTTGGAAATCCCATTGCCACCTGGCTCAGTCAACTGGTGAGTTGGCGGCTGGCGTTCGCGCTGGTCGGCGCGATCGCTATTCTGACGGTGGTGCTGGTGTTCATCTATTTGCCGCTGAACCGGCAGGAGCGACGCAGCAGCCCGCTACAGGAGCTGACGGCTTTCAATCGTTCGCAGGTCTGGATCACGCTGGCCATTGGGGCGATCGGGTTCGCTGGCATGTTCTGCGTGTTCAGCTATCTGGCGCCGGTATTGCTCAATGTGACTCAGGCATCGCCCTACTGGATTCCGGTGGCCCAGGCGGCTTTCGGGGTGGGGGCGATCGTCGGCAACATCGTGGGGGGGAAGCTCTACGATCGCATGCAGATGCGGGGTGTCGGCTATCTGCTGGTCTGGTGCATTGCCATTCTGCTGCTGTTTCCGCTCGCCGCGCAGCAACTCTGGTCGGTACTGCTGATCTCCGCGGCGGTTGGCACCATGGTTTCGCTATCGCCGGCGCTGCAGACGCGTCTGATGGATGTGGCCGCGGACGCGCAGACGCTGGCTGCCGCATCCAATCATGCCGCTTTCAACGTGGCCAACGCGCTGGGGCCATGGCTAGGTGGGCAGGCGATCGCCGCCGGCTTCGGCTGGACGGTCACCGGTTATGTCGGGGCGGCGACGGCGGCCGTCGGTCTGCTGGTCTTTTTCGTGGCCTTCGGCATGCAACGTCGCCACGGCTAGGCTGGGCGCGGGCATCGGTTCTGATGCCTTCGTGCTTATCGCTGATAGGCAGGCACAAAAAAGGGCCAAGCCGCAAGGCTTGGCCCTTTGTCGTTTCGGCCGAGCGCAGTACTAGTAGCCGAGCGTCGTCGGTTCCGCAGTGGTGGGCGGAGGCATCGAGAGATAGGTCTCGCGGCCGGGGCAACGCTCGCACTGAATCTCGTAACCCTGCGCGGCATCGGCGAGCCTATCGTCGTCCGGTAGGGTCTGCTCGTGTCCACATGCCCGGCAGCAGGCGACCCAGCGATCCGATGATCGAGTCAGAGTAAACATGTCCATGGTGCTCTCCGTGCCTTTCCTTTGTCCCATGCCCGCCGGTCGACGTGGAAGTCGATGCGAACGCCAGCAAAGGGAGTGAGGGCAAAACCCGCTTTTTCAAGGGGGCGCCGTTCGCGAATGACCTTTTTGCGAACGACCTTACTGGCGGCTCCAGCGGGCGCGGACGTAGCCGATGATGCGGAAAGGCGGATGGCGCACGTTCTCGACGGTGACACCTTGCAGCTGTTCGCCGCTGACACGCATCCGGCCGGAAGCGAGCCTTTCGAGATACTGAATCTGCAGGCGTCCCTCTCGCTCCAGCAGGTAGAGGCCGTCCTGCTGAAACTGCTCGCAGGGGGCGACGGCGGCCAGATCGCCATCGTAGAGGAAATCGAAGGATTCGTGCTCGGCGGGGGTGACCAGATAGCAGTCCTGCGTCAGCATCTGAACCGTCGACAGCGCTTCCTCGCCATGATTTTCCAGGCGCTCCCAGGGTGCGGTGAGGTGGGTTTGCAAGCTCAGCACGGCGCGGCTTTGTGCGGCGGGCGCGGCCGCCATGGTGGCATTGAGCGAGTCGTCATCCAGCAGCTCCCGAATCGAACAATCGAGGGCCGAGGTCAGCGACACCAGTCGCTCGTGCCCGATCTGCTTGATGGTACCGGATTCCCAATAGGAGATAGTGACGTCAGAGACGCCCACTCGCCTGGCGAGCGCGGCCTTGCTCAGGCCCGCTTGCACTCGAAGCTGTTTGATTCGTGGTCCTAACCCGTCCATCCATGAATCTCGACGACAGAATTGATGCGACAGAATATCGGCTCGACCCCGAAGTTTGCTTCGGGTGCGATCTCGCCGGGCTTGTGGTATCACGCCACTCAGGAGCGATCGGCTGACGGGGCAGCCTGATGGCGCGGGACAGCCGTTCGTGATGTCTGTTGCCCCGTGCTTCCTGATCTCGTCAGCTTGCGACGGCCCGTCGTGTCACGCCTGCACGATAGGGTTTGCTCGCCCCTTAGGCCTTCCTATTAAGGGTGGCTGCTGAAAGGGCTTCCGGCAAGCCTTGATCGGATGGGTTTCGACGGCCCCTGCAGGACCGGGCGCCGGTTGCGTATAATGATGCGGTTGCCCATCAACGGATTGGATTTCATGACGGTACGCACGCGTATTGCGCCTTCGCCCACCGGCGACCCCCATGTCGGTACGGCTTATATTGCCCTGTTCAACCTCTGCTTCGCGCGGCAGCACGGCGGGCAATTCATCCTGCGCATCGAGGATACCGATCGCCAACGTTCGACGACCGAATCCGAGCAGATGATTCTCGACTCGCTCCGCTGGCTGGGGCTGGAGTGGGACGAGGGTCCCGATGTCGGTGGCCCGCATGGTCCATATCGTCAGAGCGAGCGTGGCGACATTTACGCTGACTACGCCAACCAACTGGTCGAGAAGGGGTATGCCTTCCGCTGTTACCGCACCAGTGCCGAGCTGGACGAGCTGCGCGAGGCGCGCAAGGCGGCAGGCCTGCATCTCGCGCTGAAGCCCGCAGACCTGGCACTGGATGAAGACGAGCAGCACCGGCGCGAGGCGGAAGGCTATCCCTACGTGATCCGCATGCACGTGCCGGACGAGGGCGTCTGCGAGATCGACGACATGCTACGGGGTCGTATCGAGGTGGACTGGGCGCAGGTCGATGCGCAGATCCTGCTCAAGTCCGATGGCATGCCGACCTACCATCTGGCCAACGTGGTCGATGATCACCTCATGGGGATTACCCATGTACTGCGCGGCGAGGAGTGGATCAACTCCGCGCCCAAGCACAAGCTGCTCTATGAGTATTTCGGTTGGACGCTACCGCAGCTCTGCCACATGCCGCTGCTGCGCAACCCGGACAAGTCCAAGCTCTCCAAGCGCAAGAATCCGACATCAATCAACTACTACGAGCGCATGGGCTTTCTGCCGCAGGCGGTGCTCAACTATCTCGGTCGCATGGGCTGGTCGATGCCCGACGAGCGCGAGAAGTTTACGCTCGACGAGATGATGACGAGCTTCGATATTCAGCGCGTGTCGCTGGGAGGGCCTGTCTTCGACCTGGACAAGCTGACCTGGTTGAACGGTGTCTATATTCGCGAGGATCTCGATGATGCCGCGCTCTTGCAGGCATTGAGAACCTGGGCTTTCAACGAGACGTATGTCAGTCAGATCCTGCCGCAGGTACGCCCCAGGATTTCGACGCTGTCGGATGTCATGCCGCTGGCTGGCCATTTCTTTTCCGGGCTGCCGGATATCCGTGAGGAGAGCTTCTCCGGTATTGATCTCGATCGAGAAACGCTGGTGTCACTGCTGCAGTTCCTGATCTGGCGTCTTGAAAGCGTTCCGACATGGGAAAAGGCCTCGTTGCTCGAGGAGGTCAAGCGACTAGCAGCGCACTTCGATCTGAAGATGAAGGCCTTCCTGGCCCCGGTTTTCGTGGCCGTTACGGGGAGTGCTCACTCGACATCGGTACTCGACGCGATGGCGATTCTCGGCTCGGATATGACGCGCGCGAGGCTGCGTCACGCTGTTGATGTGCTTGGCGGCGTTTCCAAAAAGCAGGCCAAGCGGCTCGAGAAGCAGTATCGCGAGCTACGCTGAGCGAGCGTTTCCTCTGTCCGGAAAAATTTGTGCTTCGCGACGACAAACCGTTGACCAATCAGCCAGATACCCGTATAGTTCGCCCCGTTCCTGAGACGGGGCCTTAGCTCAGCTGGGAGAGCGCAACACTGGCAGTGTTGAGGTCAGCGGTTCGATCCCGCTAGGCTCCACCAAGGAACATCAAGCGTACTTTGCGCTGCGTCCCATTCGTCTAGTGGTCCAGGACACCGCCCTTTCACGGCGGTAACAGGGGTTCGAACCCCCTATGGGACGCCATCTCGTTTTTCCTCTCCTGATTTCTCTTCTCGCACACCCGATAGGGTGTTGATAACGTCGTCGTGCCGTTGTTTTCGGCTTGACAGCCTGCCTGTTTTTCCACTGCTGTTGCGTGTATTCGCGATGATGCCATTTAACTCGCTGAATCTACGCAAATCTCCTCTTAATCTTTGTAAATCAACAAGTTACGTAAGATCAAAAATTGAACAATCTGTCTGAAGGGCCCTGAATAGGGCGGCTGAGTGACATTATCTAGCGATTTTTCACAGGGTTATCCACAGAATGTGTGGACATCTGGTGGCGCCTTGGGGTGCGGTTGGCAGCGGTGGGGAATCGGCCAAAAAAAACCGCCGAAGTGTCGGCGGTTCTGAGGGCGGGAGCGGGGTGGGTCGCTCCTTTTCCTGTCTGGCTGATGATGTGGGGTGTTCAATCGGTCGGGTAGTCGCGCTTCTCGTAGCCAGTGTACAGCTGCCGCGGCCGGCTGATGCGGTAGCCGCTGGAAAGCATCTCATTCCAATGTGCCGTCCAGCCAACCGTGCGTGCCATGGCAAAAATCACCGTAAACATGTTGGTCGGGATGCCGATCGCCTTGAGAATGATGCCGGAGTAGAAGTCGACGTTGGGGTAGAGTTTTCGCTCGATGAAATATTCGTCTTCCAGTGCGATCTGTTCCAGGCGCTTGGCAATCTGCAGTTGCGGATCGTCGCCGATGCCTAGCTCGCCCAGCACCTCGTCGCAGGTTTCCTTCATAACCTTGGCGCGCGGATCGAAGTTGCGATAGACGCGGTGGCCGAAGCCCATCAGCTTGAACGAATCGTTCTTGTCCTTGGCCTTGTCGATGAAGCGCTGGATGTTCTCTTCGGAATCGTCGCCGATCTCGTCGAGCATCGCCAGGACGGCTTCGTTGGCGCCTCCATGAGCGGGACCCCAGAGCGCGGCAATGCCGGCGCTGATGCAGGCAAACGGATTGGCGCCGGTGGACCCGGCCAGGCGCACGGTCGACGTGGAAGCATTCTGCTCATGGTCGGCGTGCAGCATGAAGATGCGGTCCATCGCCTTGGCGATCACCGGGTTGACCTCATAGCTCTCGCACGGGTTGCCAAACATCATGTGCAGGAAGTTCTCCGAGTAGCTCAGATCGTTCCGCGGATACATGAAAGGCTGGCCAATGTTGTACTTGTGGCACATTGCGGCGAGCGTCGGCATCTTGGCGATCAGGCGCACCGCGCTGACATGGCGCTGATCGGCCTGGGTAATGTCGAGATTGTCATGATAGAAGGCGGCCAGGCCGCCGACGACGCCGCACAGGATGGCCATTGGGTGCGCATCGCGGCGGAAGCCGCGATAGAAATTCACGATCTGTTCGTGAACCATGGTGTGGCGGCCAAGCGTCTTGGCAAAGGCGTCGTACTGATCCGTCGAAGGGAGCTCACCGAACATCAGCAGGTAGCAGAGCTCCACGTAGTTGGAGTGTTCCGCCAGTTGTTCGATCGGGTAGCCGCGGTGCAGCAGCGTGCCGGCGGCGCCGTCAATATAGGTGATGCTGGACTCGCAGGAGGCGGTTGCCACGAAGCCGGGGTCGTAGGTGAACAGGCCTTCTCCGGTCAGACCGCGAACGTCGACCACGTCGGGGCCGATGGTGCCAGAGTAGACCGGTAGTTCGATGGCATTGTCGACACCGTCGACCGAGAGTTTCGCTTTTCTGTCAGCCATGAAGGCCTCCTTATCGTGACATAACCCTTTGTCTTGACTGCCGTGCGGGCTGAAAATAATTCGCCCACTATAGATTTCCGAGGGGGATTGTCAATTCGCCCAAGGCGCCATGGCGCTGCGCTCGCGGCATTCATCGAAGGGTCTGGGTGTGGCGTCGGGGCACGTCGGCCGCGTGAGAGGCGCGCGCGGGCTGCGCTGTGTTTCTTCATCATACCAACTGCATTGGTCAGGCTGACAATAAAGAAAGAAATTTTCGTGACTGTCGACAACCTGCAAGCCTTGTGCGGTGGGGGATGCATCGGTTTTTCCGCGTTTTGACGGCCTGTCACGGTTTGTCATCGCCCACCCCAAACCCTATAATCCATTCCCGCGCGATATGGCATCGTCAGCCGGCCTGGGCCGCATCGGATGGGTTTTGCCGCCGATTCCGCGACCGAGTTCCTGCTTCTAAAAACCACCGCCCCTGACGGGTTTGGCCTGTCCGGGTAAAGAGAGTGTTTAAGAGCCGTGAATAGCAAACGTCCAGTAAACCTCGACCTATCCACCATCCACTTCCCACTCCCCGCACTGACCTCCATCACGCACCGCGTTACCGGCGTTATCCTGTTTGTCGGACTGATCTTCGGCTTCTGGGCGCTGGATGCCTCGCTGTCCTCTCCCGAGGGATTCGATGCGGTTCGCGACGCGCTGGCGCACAACGTGCTGGCCAAGCTGATTGCCTGGGGGCTGCTCTCTGCGCTCGGCTTTCATTTCGTGGCGGGGATCAAGCACCTGCTGATGGATGCCGGCTACGGCGTCGATCTCGAAGGTGGCAATCGCAAGGCGCAGATCACGGTCGTGATCAGTGCCGTCCTGGTGGTTCTGGCGGGAGTCTGGGTATGGTAACCAACATCACGAATCTCGGTCGCAGCGGCCTTTCGGATTGGCTGATCCAGCGGGTCTCGGCCCTCGTGCTGGCAGTTTATGCACTGTTCGTCGTCGGCTACCTACTGTTCCATCCGAATCTGGACTACGCCACTTGGAGTGGGCTGTTCGCTCAGACCTGGATGCGCATCTTCTCCTTGCTCGCCTTTATTTCGATGGCCGCTCACGCCTGGGTCGGTCTGTGGACGATTTCCACCGACTATCTCAAACACACCGGTGCTCGCTTCGGCTTTCAGGCCGTCGTGATTCTCGCCATCTTCGTTTTTCTGGTGTGGGGCGTTCAAGTCCTCTGGGGAGCCTGATTCATGTCTACCATGCGTAACCTGACATTCGACGCCATCATCATCGGTGGTGGCGGTTCCGGCCTGCGAGCAGCGCTCGAACTGGCCAAATCCGGCAAGAAGACCGCGGTGCTGTCGAAGGTCTTCCCGACGCGTTCGCACACTGTCTCGGCGCAGGGTGGCATCACCTGTGCCATTGCATCGGCCGATCCCAATGACGATTGGCGCTGGCACATGTACGACACCGTCAAAGGGTCGGACTACATCGGCGACCAGGATGCGATCGAATACATGTGCAACGAGGGGCCGAAGGCGGTCTTTGAACTCGAGCACATGGGGCTGCCGTTCTCTCGTTTCGACAACGGTCGCATTTATCAGCGGCCGTTCGGCGGGCAGTCCAAGGATTTCGGCAAGGGCGGCCAAGCGGCCCGAACCTGTGCCGCTGCCGACCGTACGGGGCATGCGCTGCTGCATACGCTTTACCAGAATAACCTGAAGAACAATACGGTCTTTCTGGACGAGTGGTACGCGGTCGATCTGGTCAAGAATGCCAACGGTGACGTGGTCGGCTGCATCGCGCTATGCATCGAGACCGGCGAAGTGGTGCACGTCAAGTCCAAGGCGACGGTGCTGGCGACCGGCGGTGCCGGGCGTATTTACGCCTCGACCACCAACGCCCTGATCAACACCGGTGACGGTATCGGCATGGCGCTGCGTGCCGGCTTCCCGGTGCAGGACATCGAGATGTGGCAGTTCCACCCGACCGGCATCCACGGGGCAGGCTGTCTGGTAACCGAGGGTTGCCGCGGCGAGGGCGGCTATCTCGTCAACAAGGACGGTGAGCGGTTCATGGAGCGCTATGCGCCCAACGCCAAGGATCTGGCCGGCCGTGATGTCGTGGCGCGTGCGATGGTCATGGAGGTGCTGGAAGGGCGCGGTTGTGGCGAGAACGCCGACCACGTCATGCTCAAGCTCGACCACCTTGGCGAAGAGGTGCTGATGAAGCGCCTGCCCGGGATCGTCGAGCTCTCCAAGACCTTCGCGCATGTCGATCCGGTCAAGGCGCCGATTCCGGTCACCCCGACCTGTCACTACATGATGGGCGGCATCCCGACCAACGTTCACGGTCAGGCGCTGATGCAGGATGGCGACGGCAACGACCAGATCATCAATGGTCTGTTCGCCTGTGGCGAGGCGGCCTGTGTGTCCGTTCACGGCGCCAACCGTCTGGGTGGAAACTCGCTGCTCGACCTGGTCGTTTTCGGCCGCGCTGCCGGCATCCATATCGAAAAGTCGCTCAACGAGGGCGTCGACTATCTGGATGCGACCCAGTCCGACGTCGACCAGGCCATGAGTCGCATGGCGCGCTGGAACGAGTCCAGTGGCGGCGAGTCGGTCCACGATCTCAAGACAGAGCTTCAGAACATCATGCAGAACGCCTTCGGTGTCTTCCGTCAGGAAGACAACATGCAGGAGGGGGTGAAGCAGCTTGGCGAGCTACGCGAGCGTATCGGCCAGGCGCATCTGGGTGACAAGTCCAATGCCTTCAACACCGCGCGTGTCGAAGCGCTGGAGCTGGACAATCTGCTCGAGGTTGCCGAAGCGACGGCGATTGCCGCGCTGGAGCGCAAGGAGAGTCGCGGTGCACATTCGCGCTACGACTACCCGGATCGCGACGACGTCAACTGGCTGAAGCACTCGCTGTTCCATCCGGGCGACAAGACGGTGACCAAGCGTGAAGTGAACTTCACGCCGAAGACGGTCGATACCTTCGAGCCGAAAATCCGTACCTATTGAGGGGGTTGTCATCCATGTCCAATCTTCAGGTTTCCGTTTACCGCTACAACCCCGAGACCGACTCCGCGCCTTACATGCAGGAGTTCCAGATCGACACGCAGGGTCGCGATCTGATGGTGCTCAACGTCCTGACCATGATCAAGGATCAGGACAGCTCGCTGGCGTTTCGTCGCAGCTGCCGCGAGGGCGTCTGCGGTTCCGATGGCATGAACATGAACGGCACCAACGGGCTGGCCTGCATCACGCCGATCTCAGACGTGGTCAAGGACAACAAGCTGGTGCTGCGACCGCTGCCGGGGCTGCCGGTCATGCGTGATCTCGTTGTCGATATGAACCTGTTCTACAAGCAGTACGAGCGGATGCAGCCGTATCTGCAAAACGATACGGCCGAGCCGGCGATCGAACGGCTGCAGTCGCCGGAAGACCGCGACAAGCTGGACGGTCTCTACGAGTGCATCCTGTGTGCGTGCTGCTCGACGTCGTGCCCGTCGTTCTGGTGGAACCCGGACAAGTTCGTCGGTCCGGCGGGGCTGCTGCAGGCCTATCGATTCCTGGCGGACTCGCGTGACACCGCGACATCGTCGCGTCTCGCCGAGCTCGAGGATCCGTTCAGTCTGTTCCGTTGCCGCGGCATCATGAACTGCGTCTCGGTCTGTCCGAAAGGGCTCAACCCGACGCGGGCGATTGGCAAGATTCGTGAAATGCTGCTGTCGAACGCGACCTGATCGACGATCAGGTCAACTACGACTTAAATCGTAACGCCTGGCTTGTTATCATGGGCGTACGCGGTCGGCTGCGACGACATGTCGCAGCCGGATGCCGCCCAAGATGTTAGCCGGTGCCTTGTGCACCGGCTTTTAACGATCATGACGACGCCTTGATTGGTCTGGTCGTTTCGCCGTCTCGCGACGGTTCCGGAGTGACGCCGAGGCGCGTAACCGCGACCGGCGCCGACAACACCCCATCAGTGCAGGGTGAACGAGAGATGCAAGAAGGCATAATGGAGTTGATGTGGCGCACTTCTCATATGAGTGGCGGCAACGCCCACTATGTAGAAGCGCTCTACGAGCAGTACCTGAACGATCCCACAACTGTTCCCGATGAATGGCGTCAGGCTTTTGATCAGCTGCCGCGCCTGGAAGGTACCCCCTCCCACGACGTTCCTCTCGGTCCCATTCGGGAAGAGTTCTACCAGCTGGCGCGCGAGCGTCGCCCCTCGATTCCGGCCAGCAGCGCCGGCAGCCAGGAAAGCCGCAAGCAGGTCAAGGTTCTCCAGCTGATCAACGCCTATCGTTTCCGTGGCCACCAGCGCGCGGATATCGACCCGCTGGGGCTGCGGCAGTCCGAAACGGTTCCCGATCTCGATCTCTCCTTCCACGACCTCACCCAGGCCGACATGAACACCGAGTTCCAGACCGGTTCGTTCTTCCTGGGCAAGGATGAGGCCCCGCTCAAGGAGATCATCGAGGCGCTGGATCAGACCTACTGCCGTTCCATCGGCTGCGAGTTCATGCACATCGTCAATACCGACGAGAAGCGCTGGCTGCAGCAGCGCTTCGAGTCCGTGCGCTCGAAACCGAAATACAGCCTCAGCGAACGCGAGCATCTGCTGGAGCGGTTGACCGCGGCAGAAGGACTGGAAAGCTATCTGGCGTCCAAGTATCCGGGCACCAAGCGCTTTGGCCTCGAGGGTGGCGAATCCTTCATTCCGATGATGGACGAAGTCATCCAGCGCAGTGGCAACTATGGTGTCAAGGAGGTGGTCATCGGCATGGCCCACCGCGGGCGCCTCAACCTGCTGGTCAATATCCTTGGCAAGAGTCCTTCCGAGCTGATCGATGAGTTCGACGGCAAGAAGCAGATCGAGCACGGCTCGGGGGATGTCAAGTATCATCAGGGCTTCAGCTCGAACGTGATGACGCCGGGCGGCGAGGTGCATCTGGCGCTGGCGTTCAACCCGTCACACCTGGAAATCGTTTCGCCGGTGGTTGAAGGCTCCGTGCGGGCGCGGCAGGATCGTCGCGACGACGAGGGCGGGCAGCAGGTCTTGCCGGTCGTGATCCATGGCGATGCCGCCTTCGCCGGTCAAGGCGTGGTCATGGAAACCTTCCAGATGTCGCAGACCCGCGGTTACAAGACCGGCGGCACGCTGCACGTGGTGATCAACAATCAGGTCGGCTTCACCACCTCGCGAGCCGAGGACGCTCGCTCCACCGAGTACTGCACCGATATCGCGAAGATGGTTCAGGCGCCGATCTTCCACGTCAACGGCGACGACCCGGAAGCCGTGCTGCATGCCACGCAGGTGGCAGTGGACTACCGCAAGGAGTTCAAGCGCGACGTGGTGATCGATCTGGTTTGCTACCGTCGCCGCGGCCACAACGAGGCCGACGAGCCTTCCGGTACGCAGCCGCTGATGTACGCCAAGATCAAGTCGCACAAGTCGACGCGCACGCTCTACGTCGAGCAGCTGATCAAGGAAGGGGTGCTGACGGAAGATCAGGCCAAGCAGATGGGCGAGCAGTATCGTGACGATCTGCTGGCCGGCAATCACGTCGCCAACGCGCTGGTCAAGCAGCCCAATACCGGTCTGTTCGTCGACTGGACACCGTACCTCGGGCACGAGTGGTCAGCGGACGCGGACACCAGCTGCGATCTCGAGCATCTGACGCAGCTGGCCCAGAAAATGAGCGAGATCCCCAACGGGGTCGAGGTGCAACGCCAGGTGGCGCGGGTCTACGAGGAGCGTCGCAAGATGCTCGCCGGCAGCCAGCCGATGAACTGGGGGTTTGCCGAGACGCTGGCCTACGCCACGCTGGTCGACGCAGGGCACCCGGTGCGTCTGACCGGGCAGGACTCCGGTCGCGGCACGTTCTCGCATCGTCATGCGGTCGTGCATAACCAGGCCGATGGGTCGACCTACATTCCGCTGCAGCATATCCGCGACGACCAGCCTCGATTCACGATCCACGACTCTTTCCTCTCCGAGGAAGCGGTGCTGGCATTCGAGTATGGCTACGCGACGACGATGCCCAATGCGCTGATCGTCTGGGAAGCCCAGTTCGGCGACTTCTTCAATGGTGCGCAGGTCGTCGTCGACCAGTTCATCTCCTCCGGCGAATCCAAGTGGGCTCGCCTCTGCGGTCTGACACTGCTGCTGCCGCATGGCTACGAGGGGCAGGGGCCGGAGCACTCGTCCGCGCGTCTCGAACGCTTCCTGCAGCTGTGCGCCGAGCACAACATGCAGGTTTGCGTGCCGACGACGCCGGCGCAGATCTTCCACCTGCTGCGACGCCAGGTCATCCGCCCATTGCGCAAGCCGCTGATCGTGATGTCGCCGAAGAGCCTGCTGCGGCACAAGGATGCGACCTCGAGCATGCAGGAGCTGGCCGAGGGGCGTTTCCAGACGGTGATTCCCGACGTCGCCGAGCTCGAAGCCGATGCGGTCAAGCGAGCCGTGCTCTGCTCGGGCAAGGTCTACTATGATCTCGCGACTTACCGGGCCGATAACGAGCGCCGCGATACGGCGATCATTCGCGTCGAACAGCTCTACCCCTTCCCGAAGGACGAGCTTTTCGAGGCGCTCAAGGCCTATCCGAATCTGGAACAGGTCGTCTGGTGTCAGGAAGAACCGCTCAATCAGGGCGCCTGGTATCAGAGCCAGCATCATCTCCGCCTGGTGGCGAGCATGGTGCGCGAGGGATTGGACCACAGCCTCAAGTTTGCTGGTCGTCCGGCATCCGCCGCACCAGCCGCAGGCTATATGTCTGTCCATGTGGCACAACAGAGCCAGCTGGTCGACGACGCCTTCAACGCCTGAGGCGCGTCACCGCGAGAGAAATGAGACTAAGGATACGACATGGCTACTGATATCAAAGCGCCGACTTTTCCCGAATCCGTTGCCGAGGGAACCGTCGCCACCTGGCACAAGAAGGTAGGTGACAGCGTCGAGCGCGATGAACTGATCGTCGAGATCGAGACCGACAAGGTCGTGCTGGAAGTCGTGGCGCCGGAGGCGGGTACGCTCTCCGACATCAAGGTGGAAGAGGGTGACACCTGCGAATCCGAGCAGGTTCTGGGCGTACTGGGCGCTGCCGCCGAAGGTGGCAAGAGCGAGTCCGCCGACGATGGCGATACGGGCGGCGATGAGAAGGCATCCGTGGCATCGGCTTCCGGTGGCGACGACAAACCGGCGGCTTCCGGCAAACGCCATGATGTGAAGGCGCCGAGCTTCCCGGAATCCGTGCAGGAAGGCACCGTCGCGAGCTGGAACAAGCAGGTCGGTGAAGCGGTCAAGCGTGACGAGGTGCTGGCCGAAATCGAAACCGACAAGGTCGTGCTGGAAGTCGTGGCACCGGCCGACGGCGCGCTTGCCGAGATCAAGGTTCAGGAAGGCGAGCAGGTCGAATCCGAAGCGCTGCTGGCAACCTTTGCCGAAGGCGCCGGCGGTGAGGGCGGCTCGGCGTCCGCCGAGCCTGGTGGCGACCAGGCGGCCGCCTCCAGTGACGACGGTGGTGAAGAGGATGCCAAGGTCGACGGCAAGATCCTGGCGCCGGCCGCTCGCAAACTGGTCGCCGAGAACGACCTCGATGCGGCAAAGATCCAGGGGACCGGCAAGGGCGGCCGCGTCCTGAAGGAAGACGTGCAGAAAGCCCTCAAGGACGGTTCGGCCAAGAAGTCCGCCGGTGGTGGCGCCGGCTCCAAGCCCTCCTCCGCCGCGGCGCCGAAGACCCCCGCGATCGAGGGTGAGCGCCCCGAGCAGCGCGTACCGATGAGCCGGCTGCGCCAGACCATTGCCAAGCGTCTGGTTCAGGCGCAGCAGACCGCCGCGATGCTCACCACCTACAACGAGGTGGACATGAGCGCGGTCATGGCGCTGCGCAGCCAGTACAAGGACACCTTCCTCAAGGCGCACGACGTCAAGCTCGGCTTCATGGGCTTCTTCGTCAAGGCGGCAACCGAGGCGCTCAAGCGCTTCCCGGACGTCAACGCTTCCATCGACGGCACCGACATCGTCTACCACGGCTACCAGGATATCGGCGTCGCCGTCTCCACGCCGCGTGGGCTGGTGGTGCCGGTGCTGCGCGATACTGACAGCATGAAGCTGGCTGATGTCGAAAAGGCGATCGGTGATTTCGGGCAGCGTGGTCGCGAAGGCAAGCTCGGCATCGAGGACATGCAGGGCGGTACCTTCACCATCACCAACGGTGGGATCTTCGGCTCGCTGATGTCGACGCCGATCCTCAATCCGCCGCAGACCGCGATCCTGGGCATGCACAAGATCCAGGAACGCCCGATGGCAGTGAACGGCAAGGTCGAGATCCGTCCGATGATGTATCTGGCCGTCTCCTACGACCACCGCATGATCGATGGCAAGGATGCGGTGCAGTTCCTGGTGGCGATCAAGTCGCTGCTCGAGGATCCGGCACGCCTGCTGCTCGATATCTGAGTCGCGCTGCCACGGACTGAAGATTCGATTCGCCGGGTCAGTCCCGGCGAATGACCAACGAAGCGAACAGGAAATGTGTAATGGCCGATAAATTCGATGTGATCGTCATTGGTGCCGGCCCTGGCGGCTATGTGGCCGCGATTCATGCCGCGCAGCTGGGCCTCAAGACGGCCTGTGTCGAGAAGTGGGTCAACAAGGAAGGCAAGACCGTCCACGGTGGCACCTGCCTGAACGTGGGCTGTATTCCCTCCAAGGCGCTGCTCGAGACCTCGCACAAGTTTGTCGAGACGCGCGATCATTTTGCCGAAATCGGCATCAACGTCGGTGATGTCGAGACCGACGTGAAGAAGATGATGGAGTTCAAGAACAGCGTCATCGCCAAGAATACCGGCGGCATCAGCATGCTGTTCAAGTCCAACGGCGTGACCGCGCTCGAAGGCACTGGCAAGCTGCTCGACGGCAAGAAGGTCGAAGTGACCGGACATGACGGCAAGGCCGAGACCTACGAAGCGGAAAACGTCATCATCGCCTCCGGCTCGGTGCCGGTGAACATTCCGCCGGCACCGATGACCGACGACATCATCGTCGATTCCGCCGGTGCGCTGGAGTTCGAATCCGCACCCCAGCGCCTCGGTGTCATCGGTGCTGGTGTCATCGGCCTCGAGCTGGGTAGCGTGTGGAATCGTCTGGGCAGCGAAGTCACTGTCCTCGAAGCGCTCGACAGCTTCCTGCCGATGGTCGATCAGGCGATCTCGAAAGAGGCTCAGAAACTGCTCAAGAAGCAGGGTCTCGACATCAAGATGGGCGCCCGCGTGACCGGCTCCGAGATCAAGGGCAAGGGCGACAAGCGGGAAGTCGTGGTCAAGTACACCGACAGCGAGGGCGAGCAGGAACAGACCTTCGACAAGCTGATCGTTTGTGTCGGCCGCAAGCCCTATACCGAGAACCTGCTCGATGATAGCGCCGGTATCAAGCTCGACGAGCGCGGCTTCATTGTCGTCGACGACCAGTGCCGCACCAATGTCTCGGGTGTCTATGCCATCGGCGACGTCGTGCGCGGTCCGATGCTGGCGCACAAGGCATCCGAAGAGGGCGTCATGGTGGCTGATGTCATCGCCGGCCAGAAGCCGGAGATGAACTACGACGCCATCCCCAGTGTCATCTATACCGCGCCGGAAGTGGCCTGGGTCGGCATGAATGAACAGCAGGCCAAGGAGCAGGGAATCGAGGTCAAGACCGGTTCCTTCCCGTTCTCCGCGAGCGGGCGCGCGCTGGCTAACAACGCGCCGGAAGGCATGGTCAAGGTGATCGCCGAGGCCGAGACCGACCGCGTGCTGGGCGTGCATATTCTGGGGCAGCACGCGGGCGAGCTGATCGCTCAGGGCGTGATCGCGATGGAGTTCGGCTCCAGCGCGGAAGATCTGGCCCTGACCTGCTTTGCGCACCCGACGCTGTCCGAAGCGGTGCACGAGGCAGCGCTGGCCGTCGATGGCCACGCCATCCACATGGCCAACCGCAAGAAGCGCAAATAAGACCGCCGCCGGCGTCCTTGCGTTTAGGTGCCGCGTCTTTTTCGCGGCACGGGGGTGGCGGGCCGATCACGGTAGCCCGCCGCCATTCGAGTCACATGCAACCTAATGGCATGAATCGATGAACCTTCACGAGTATCAGGGTAAACAGCTGTTTGCCGATTACGGCCTTCCGGTGTCCAAGGGCTTCGCCGTCGACACCCCCGAAGAAGCCGCGCAGGCGTGCAAGAAGATCGGTGGCGACAAGTGGGTCGTCAAGGCACAGGTCCACGCCGGTGGTCGCGGCAAGGCGGGCGGCGTCAAGCTGGTCCAGAGCCCGGACGAAGCCAAGGCCTTCGCCGAGCAGTGGCTGGGCAAGAATCTGGTGACCTTCCAGACCGACGAGCACGGTCAGCCGGTGGCCAAGATTCTGGTCGAGAACTGCACCGACATCGCCAGCGAACTCTACCTCGGTGCCGTCGTCGACCGCGCGACCCGTCGCGTTGTCTTCATGGCGTCCACCGAAGGTGGTGTCGAGATCGAGAAGGTTGCCGAGGAAACCCCCGAGAAGATCCTCAAGGCCGAGATCGATCCCCTGGTCGGCGCGCAGCCGTATCAGGCACGTGAACTGGCGTTCCAGCTGGGCCTGAACAAGGAGCAGATCAAGCAGTTCACCAAGATCTTCCTGGGGCTCTCGAAGCTGTTCCACGACAAGGATCTGGCGCTGCTCGAGATCAACCCGCTGGTGATCACCGACGAAGGCAACCTGCACTGCCTCGACGCCAAGATCAACCTCGATGCCAACGCGCTCTATCGTCACCCGGATCTGCAGGCAATGCGCGATCCGTCTCAGGAAGACGAGCGCGAAGCGCATGCTCAGCAGTGGGAACTGAACTACGTGGCGCTCGACGGCAACATCGGCTGCATGGTCAACGGCGCCGGTCTTGCCATGGGTACCATGGATATCGTCAACCTGAACGGCGGTAGCCCGGCCAACTTCCTCGATGTCGGCGGTGGTGCAACCAAGGAGCGTGTGGCCGAGGCGTTCAAGATCATCCTCTCCGATACCAACGTCAAGGCCGTGCTGGTCAACATCTTCGGCGGTATCGTGCGTTGCGACATGATCGCCGAGGGCATCATCGGTGCCGTCGAGCAGGTCGGTGTCAACGTGCCGGTGGTGGTGCGCCTGGAAGGGAATAACGCCGAGCTGGGTGCCGAGAAGCTGGCCTCCAGCGGTCTGAACATCATCGCTGCTACCAGCCTGACTGACGCGGCTCAGCAGGTCGTCAAAGCGGCGGAGGGCAAGTAATGAGTATCCTGATCGACAAGAGCACCAAGGTCATCTGCCAGGGCTTCACCGGTGGCCAGGGGACGTTCCACTCCGAGCAGGCGATCGCCTACGGCACCAACATGGTCGGTGGCGTCACGCCGGGCAAGGGTGGCCAGGAGCATCTGGGTCTGCCGGTGTTCAACACCGTCAAGGAAGCGGTCGAACAGACCGGCGCGGAAGCCTCCGTCATCTACGTGCCGGCGCCGTTCTGCAAGGACTCGATCCTGGAAGCCGCCAACGCGGGCATCAAGCTGATCGTCTGCATCACCGAAGGCATTCCGACCCTCGACATGCTTGACGTCAAGGTCAAGTGCGACGAGCTGGGCGTGCGCCTGATCGGCCCGAACTGCCCGGGTGTCATCACGCCGGGCGAGACCAAGATCGGCATCATGCCGGGCCACATCCACAAGCCGGGCAAGGTCGGCATCGTGTCGCGTTCCGGCACCCTGACCTACGAGGCGGTCAAGCAGACCACCGACCACGGCTTCGGCCAGTCCACCTGCGTGGGCATCGGCGGTGACCCGATCCCGGGCTCCACCTTCATCGACATCCTCGAGATGTTCGAGAAGGATCCGCAGACCGAAGCGATCGTGATGATCGGCGAGATCGGCGGGACCGCCGAAGAAGAAGCGGCAGCCTACATCAAGGCCAATGTCTCCAAGCCGGTCGTTTCCTACATCGCCGGTGTCACGGCGCCTCCGGGCAAGCGTATGGGCCACGCCGGCGCCATCATCGCCGGTGGCAAAGGCACCGCTGACGAGAAGTTCAAAGCGCTGGAAGACGCGGGCGTCAAGACAGTGCGTTCTCTCGCCGAGATCGGCGATGCGCTGAAGGTGGCAACCGGCTGGTAAGTCGCTGCGGATAGCGCGAGGCCAAGCCCTCGATAAACGGCCCGTCGGACTTGCGTCCGGCGGGCCGTTTTTTATGCTTCATCCCATGCCGGCCGCAACGCGGGAACAGGCTTTGCCACTGATTTGGGCTATGGCGATTCGGGGGAGAGGGCGTGACGGACCGGCAGGGCCGGTTGCTCTAGTGCTTCAGGTGCGCTTGCGCTGACTTATCATGCGTAGGAAGGCCCGGCCTGCCGTGAGAACGAAGACCGGGAAGCCGGCGAGCAGATAGAAGTAGTAGGTCACGAAGCGCCAGATGAGCACGGCAGCCGCTGCGCTCTGCGCGCCGATCAGCGGTGTCAGCAGCGCGGAGGAGGTGAGCTCAGCGCCTCCCGCGCCTCCGGGCAGGAAGCTCAGTTGCCCGGCTGCCATCGATACCATCTGCACCAGGAAGGTCCAGGCCCAGTCGATATGCTGGCCGAGCCCCTGAACGACCAGGTAAAGCACGCTGTAGCGCACCAGCCAGTGAGCACAGCAGAGCAGGAAGACCGCCAGCAGCTGCCAGCGAGGCAGGCGCAGGGTTTCAACCAGCGAGTTGCGAAAGTGCAGTAGCCGCCGTGCCAGACCAAAGCGCGAGCGTCGCTTGACGTTGAGCCTCGCCAGCCAGCGACCGGTTATCTGCATGACGCGAGCGTAGTTGTGCAGCGTGAGCCACAGCAGCACGAGCGCGACGACCAGCAGTAATGTCGGTAGTCCGACCAGCCAGCCGAGCTGCAGGTCGACGGCCTCGATCAACACGTAGAGGGCCACGCCCAGGAGTCCGGACAGAAAGAACAGCAGATCGGTCAGCTGATCGACCGCAAAGATCGCCGAGGCCTGTGCCGGACGAACGCCGCGGCGAGCCAGCAGACCCAGCAAGGTCAACGGGCCGCCGGTACCGCCGGGCGTGGCACAGATGGCGAATTCCGTCGCCATGACGATCGAGAACGCGCGCCACTGTGACAGGCGGCCGGCGCGACCGGCCAGCAGTACCCGCAGACGCAGCGCGTTGAGGTTCCAGCAGATCACGATCATGCCCAGCATGAGCAGCAGCTGCGAGGTCGGAAAACCGCGCAGCTCGTCCACGATTCCGCCGCCGCCGATCAGGATCGGAATCGCCAGCGCCGCGACCAGCCCTAGCGCCAGGCACCAGAGGATGCGTTTCATGCCGCGCCGCGGTCCCCGTCTATCAGATCGGGCGCGTGACGCGCGAGCCATGCCTGCTTGGTGACCGGCTGTCGGCCGCTTTGCAGTAAGCGCTCCACCAGCTGCAACCAGTAGTCGTGGGAGCTACGGTGGCGCATATCGACCGGATGCAGCGCCAACCGCATGAGCGGCGCTTCGCGGGCACGGCGATATTGCAGGTTGCTGACTACCCGCGACATGCCGCGCCGCCAGGCGCTACGCGCGCTCCAGACAATGCTGGGGGCCTCGATTGGTGTAAAGCTTGGCAGGCGGTACAGGTGTTGAGGGTTACTGGTATAGCGAAACGGGCGTTCGGCGAGTGCCTGTCGGGTACCCGGGCTCATCAGCCAGGCGGGAGCAACAAAACCGCCGTGTGGCCAGCCGCAGGCGTCGAACTGGGCGATGCCTCGGTCGAGCAGCGTGCCGGCACGCTGCGCGTCCAGCGAGTAGAACTCGCCCTCCCAGGTGTAGATGCGACGCATGTAATAGTCGCGTGGCGTGCGCGGTGTCGGCGCGTCGTCGCGATGGTAGTAGCCGTGCAGGGTCAGTTCGTCGCCGCGTGCCAGTCGATCGTCGAGGACCCGGCGCAGCGTTCGGCTTTCGCGGCACTCGCCCCGGCCGTGGAAGTCGGGAACCACGAGCCAGGTGATCGGAATCGGCCCGTAGCGCTCGGCAAGGCGATCCACCGCCTCGACGAATCCCTGGTAGTCGGGCCAGGTTTCCGGCGCGATATCATGCAGTACCAGCGCGAAGTGCCGATCTGACGCGCCCGAGTTGGCGCCGTGAGGGCCGTTGACGGATCGATCAGCCATGCTGGGAGCCCTGCTCCGTCGCGCCGGCTGTCACGGTGGCGCTGGTGAGGCGGCGATAGTGAGAGAGCAGGCCATCGATGACGATGTCCCAGTCGTGGTGGCGTTCGACATAGCGCCGCGCGCGACGGCCGGCGTTGACGGCGTCGTGATTGGAGAAAAGCTCGCGTACCGCACGCGCCATGTCGGCAGGCGAGTGGGGCTCGCTGAGCAGGCCACAGCCCAGTGGCACGTTCTCGGCCAGCGCGCCGGCGCGGGCGGCGACGACGGGAATGCCGCTCGCCATGGCTTCCAGCGCGACCAGGCCGAAGGTCTCCTGGGTGCCGGCATGCACTAGCGCGTCGCTGGTAGCAAGCCAGCTTGCGACTTCCTCGGTCGGCGTATAACGGTCGATCACGCTGACATTGTCCGGTACCTGGGCTGGCATGCTCGGGCCGACGAGCAGCAGGTGGTAGCCCTTGCCCAGCAGGCGCGCCATTGCCAACAAGTCGTGCAGGTTCTTCTCGCGCGAGCCACGCCCGACGAAAATCAGCAGGCGGGTGTCGTCGTCGAGCCCCAGTTGCCCGCGCAGCGCCGGGTTGCGGTGATCCGGGTGAAAGCTTTCCAGATCCACCCCGAGTGGCTGGATCGCGACCTGCTCGATGCCCAGGCATGTCAACCGGTCGGCCATGACGCGGCTGGGTGCCAAAACCTGATCGAAGTGCCGATAGAGGCGGTAGACGTAGCGTTCGATCAGGCGATCGGTCCCCTTGCCGAGGCGATTGCTGATCAGCCGGGGCAGGTCGGAGTGATAGAAGCCGACCACCGGTACATCCAGCTTGCGTCCGGCATCCAGCGCTGCCCAGCCGGTGACGTAGGGATCGCCGGCCTCGATGATGTCCGGAGCGATGCGCGTCAGTTCGCTTTCCCAGCCGCGTCGGCGCAGCGGGAACCGGTACCCTTGCCCAAAAGGCAGTGGTGGCGCGGGCACTTCATGAATGCCGTCGTGCGAGAACAGGCGGGGCCCGGGAATCAGTAGGCTGCAGGTAATGCCGGGCAGTTTGGCGAGGCGCCGGTGCTTGGCATCCAGGTAGGTACGAACCCCGCCGCTGGCGGGGGCATAGAACATCGTGACGTCGGCAATATGCAACGTGCCGCTCCTCTTGAAAACCATCCCTGTCGTGAAGGCGCATTCCGCAGAATGGCGAGGCTTCAAATGCAGTATATCGTCTTGCTGTCACAGGGGGTTCACACCATGGTGGTAGCCTGTCGACGCGTCCCTGCGTCGGCAGACCGGCGTGTCATCACTCGGCCGGTGTCGCGACCAGTGAGCGGGTAGCTTCGCGAGCCTCGACCAGCTTGACGCGGAGACTGCCACCGAGCTGGTAACGCGCTTCGCCAGCGATCTGGATGCGTCCTTCCTTGTCGTCGATTGCCACCTGGTTACGGTCGCTGTGCAGCATCGGCGCCGGCACGAAGGCGGTCGCCCCGTTAGCGGTCAGTCGAACACGCATGCCACCCCGGCGAATGTCGATGATATCGGCATCGAAAACCTCGCCCTGGTCGAGCGTGGCGCCCAGATAGCGCACGTAAAGCCAGTCTTTGACGTCGCGCTCGGCCATTCGGTTCAGTCGGCGGCGTTCGGTCAACTGCTCGGTCAGCTGCTCGCTGGCTTCCTGGGGGGCGGCCTCGGCCTTGAGCACGCGCTTGATCAGGCGATGGTTGACCATGTCGCCGTACTTGCGGATCGGCGAGGTCCAGGTCGCGTAGGCGGGCAGGCCCAGGCCAAAGTGCGGGCCGGGTCGGGCCGACATGTTGGTATAGCCCTGGAAACGGCGCAGGCGCGCGTCCAGCCAGGCATCTTCGCGCGCGTCGAGCGCACGCCGGAGTTCGCGATAGCGGGAGAGTTCGGCGAGCTGCTCGCGCTCGACCTCGATCTCCTGAGCCGTCAGGAACTCCAGCGCCTGGTCGATCTTTTCCGGATCGAAGGCGTTGTGCACGTTGAAGATGCCGTGGCCGACTTCCTTCGCCAGCAGGTCCGCGCAGCAGGCGTTGGCGACGATCATCGATTCTTCGATCATGCGCTGGGCGATGCGGCGTTCTTCCGTGCGCACGGCGAGGACGTTGCCGGCGTCGTCGAGATCGAAGACGTAGTCCGGACGATCCTTGAACACCAGCGTGTTCGCTTCACGCCATGCGGCGCGCGCGCGTGACAGGTCGGCCAGCGCCACGAGCTGCGGGGCGATCGACTCGGCGGGTGCCTCGGCGTCGGGCTGTTCTTCCAGCCAGTCGGAAACATGATCGTAGACGAGGCGCGCCTGGGAGCGGATCGTCGCCGCGAAGAAGCGGTAGTCGCCCAGGGTACCGTCGGCATGGACGTGAAGGCGACAGGCCAGGACCGGGCGATCGACTTCCGGCTTCAGCGAGCAGAGATCATCTGCCAGCGCTTCGGGCAACATGGTGATGTTCTGGCCCGGCAGATAGACCGTGAAGGCACGCGTGCGCGCTTCCTGGTCGGCCGGGTGAGACTCGTCGACATAGGCGGTCGGATCGGCGATCGCGACGGTCAGATTCCAGCCGTCGTCGGTGGCCTCGATGCGCAGCGCATCGTCCATATCGCGGGTCTTCTCACCGTCGATAGTGAAGAACGGCTCGGCGGTCAGGTCCTCGCGAACGAGTCCTTCCTCACGCAGCGGCCACTCGTCGGCCGCCGGCGGGCACTCCTGCTCCAGCGCGTGGCGGGCTAGCGTCACGCGCCACGGCACGGCCGGGTCGTCGCGCTTGACCACGATCTCGTCGATCTGGGTGAAGAAGCCGCGATCATCGGGGCGCAAGGGGTGGCGCACCAGGCGTGCCACGATCCAGTCGCCGTCCTCGATGGTCGATTCGTCCAGCGAGCGCTTGATGCGAGCCTTGAGCGCCAGGTTGATGGACGGATGGTCGGGAATGACGGCCAGGCGGCCATCGCGTTTCTGCACGCGGGCCACGAAGCGATCGAGCGAGGCTTCGAGCAGCGTCTCCGGATCGGCCTGCTTCTTGTGGCCGTCTTCCTTGATGACGGCCTCGACACGGTCGCCGTGCAGGACCTGCTTCATCGCGGGCGGTGGAATGAAATAGGAGGCGCCATCCTCCGCTTCCAGGAAACCGAAGCCCTTGTCGGTCGCCTTGACGGTGCCCTGGACACGGGGCGTGTTCGCGCGAATGTCCTGCTTAAGCTGGGCCAGAAGAGAGTTGTTCTGCAGCATCGGTTCGAATCGGTCGGTGGACGAGAGCGCCACTATACGGATTCCGCGCTGGCGGCGCCAACCACGCCGGCCTGACTGGCATCATCGTCGATGGCCGCTATGCCGGCGTCAGGCGGGGCATTGCGGCCGGATAAGTCCGCGGGCGGGGTGGTTCGCCCCCGAAGCCAGGCGCTACTCGGCCAGCGCGGTCTCGATGGGGGTGTCGCCATCGAGCAGCGTGATGTCGCGTTGGCGGTGCCGCGGATGCTGCGCCAGATACAGCAGCGTGTGGGCGACGTTGGCGCGGGACGTCGTGCCATCGAGACGCCGCTCGCCGACCTGTACGCGCCGGGTCGCCGGTTCGTCCGTCAGGCGTCCCGGTTTGACGATCGCGTAGGGCAGGCCCGAACTGCGCAGATGGGCATCCGCTGCCGCCTTGGCCGCGCAGTAGGGGCGTAGCTTTTCCGGCGCCTCGAACACCCCGTCAGCGTGCAGGGCACTGACCATCAGGAATTGAGGTAGTCCCATGCCGCGGGCGATATCGATCGCGCGGATGGCACCGTGCAGGTCGATCATCAGCGTTTTGTCGGCCCCGGTATGCGGGCCCGAGCCGGCGGCGAAGACGATCTGGTCACAGCCGTAGAAGGCGTGGCGCAGACGCCCCTCGAGATTCCCGATGACCGTATCGATGCCGCGCTCACCGAACCACGCCTGCTGACCGGTATCACGGATCATCGCCTTGACCGACAGGCCGGCTTCGGCAGCGACCTCGCAGAACTGGCGGCCGATCTGGCCGTTGGCACCGATGACGAGAATTTTTCCCATGACGCATGTCCTTGTGTCGCGTTGTGCTGGGCCGATGGCGGTAGTGACCATCGAGCGGTATCGGGAAAGCATGGCAGAAAGTCGCGAGTGCGACCAAAGTCGGTCTGTCGTGACAGTGAAAGGTATTAGTCAGAGGTAGCTTGAGTGGTCTGCAAGTGGTATTGCTGAAAGCATAGGCAGACGCGCTGCCGGCGCGAGGTCGTCATCCGAGCATCGAGAGGAGGCCGTGGCATGGGGAGCGGGACATGGAGAGCGCGCTGAAGCGCCTGCGGCTCGACGCCGAACAGCCTACGCCACTCTATCGGCAGCTCGCTCGCCAGCTCGAGGCAGCGATCGAAGCCGGCCTCTGGCAAGCCGGCGACGCCCTGCCTTCGGAGCGAGCGCTCGCTGAGAGGCTAGGGATTTCGCGGATCACCGCACGCAAGGCATTGGACCAGCTGGTGTCGATCGGACTGATTCAGCGTGCTCGCGGGTCGGGGACCTTCATTGCACCGCGCCTCAATCAGTCCCTGGCCCGGTTGACCAGTTTTACCGAACTGCTGGAACAGCGTGGGTATCGGCCCAGTTCGCGCTGGCTATCGCGAACGGAAGATTGGCCGATGGCGGAGGAGCGTTGGCGTCTGGGGCTGAGTGACGGCGCGCCGATCGCGCGGCTGCGACGATTGCGCCTCGCCGACGATGTCGTGGTGGCCGTGGAGGAGAGCTGTCTCCCGGTGGCCGTTGTCGGCGACCCATTAGCCGTGACGCAGTCGCTCTATGCGCATCTCGAGGCGCGCGGCCGGACCATCGTGCGCGCGCTGCAGTACGTGTCGGCGGTCAACGCCGACGCCGAGCTGGCGCGCCTGGCCCAGGTGGCACCGGGTCAGGCGCTGCTCAAGGTCACCCGGCTGGGCTTTGTGGCCGACGGGCAGGCGGCGGAACTGACGGTGACCTACTGCCGTACCGATTATTACGACTTCATGGTCGAATTGACCCAGTGAGTCCGAGAAGACAGGACGTTATATGCTCCATGGCAACATTCTGACGCCTGACGGCTGGCGGCTCGGCACCCTGACTTGGCAAGCGGGCCGCATCAGCGCCATCGAAGGGGAGGCCGTCGATCCGGAGAGTAACGATCATCCTCGCCTATTGCCGGGCTTCGTCGATCTTCACGTCCACGGTGGCGGTGGCCGCGATGCGATGGAAGGCGGTGACGCGGTCGGGGTCATGGCGGAGACCCATGTGCGATTCGGTACCACCAGCTTTCTGGCGACGACGATGACCGCGCCGGAGGCTGACATCCGCCGCGTGCTCGGCGAGATCGCCTCACGGCTGCCCTGGCCCTCGGCACGAGGGGCGCGGCTGCTGGGCGTGCATCTGGAAGGGCCGTTTCTCAACCCGGGTAAGCTCGGTGCGCAGCCACCGCACGCGCGCCCCGGCACGTGTGGGGAGATCGATGCGCTGCTCGCGCTGGCGCCGATACGGCTGGTCACGCTGGCGCCGGAGCTAAGCGGCCACGCCGAGCTGATTCGTCATTTGCGTCGTCGCGATGTCTGCGTGCAGATGGGGCATACGCTGGGCAGCTACGAGGAGGGCGTCGCCGGGTTGGAAAGCGGTGCGCAGGGATTTACCCATCTGTTCAACGCCATGACCGGTCTGCATCATCGCGAACCGGGCATGGTCGGCGCCGCGCTCGCCCATGCGGACTACGCGGAGATCATCCCCGATCTGCTGCATGTGCATCCCGGTGCGATCCGTGCCGCGCTGCGCTGCATTCCTCATCTCTACGGCGTCACCGATTCCACCGCCGCCGCCGGCATGCCGGATGGCGACTACCGGCTGGGCGAGCAGCATGTCACCAAGTGTCTGGGCGGTGTCAGACTGGCCGACGGCACGTTGGCCGGCAGTACGCTGACCATGGATCAGGCCCTGCGTAATCTCGTGGCGGTGGGATTGTCGCTCGACGATGCCTCGCGTCGCCTGTCGCAGCTGCCCGCGGACTTCATCGGCCGTCCCGATATCGGCCGACTGGCCGTGGGGTGTCGCGCCGATGTCGCCGTTTTTGATCGTGAGCTCAAGCTCGAGGCTGTTCATGTGGAGGGCGTCCTGACTCACGACGCCGGTACCGAGACGGCCTGACGATACGACAACCCCCAGGACAGGAGCCGAGCCGATGCCCCAGATGTCCGCGTCATGGATGCAGGAGGAAGCGCTCAGCGCGCCGCAACGGATTCAAACCCAGTGGCAGTGCAACCGGGAGTTCGTGACGGCGCTGGCTGCTGAGCTGCGCCAGTTCGACCCGGTGGGAGGGCTGACCGTCGCTCGCGGAAGCTCCGATCATGCGGCCAGCTACTTTGCCTACTTGTGCATGAAGCATCTCGGCCTGCCGGTCGCGTCCGTGCCGCCTTCGCTGACCACGCTGGCGTCGGCACCGTGGCGGGTCTCGCGTCATCTGGCCCTGGCCATTTCGCAGTCCGGTGCCAGCCCCGATCTGGTGGCGACGCAGCAGGCGCTCGCCGGCGGCGGCGCGCGCACGCTGGCGCTGGTCAACGCCAATGAGTCTCCTCTAGCGGCGGCCAGTGATAGCGCATTGTCGCTGCAGGCCGGGGAGGAACGCAGTGTGGCGGCGACCAAGAGTTTTCTCGCGACGCTCTCCGCGAGCGCCCACCTAATCGCGGCATGGGCCGAGAACGATGATCTGCTGGAGGCCATTCAGCGCCTGCCGACCCGCCTAGAGCAGGCCGCCTCGATGGAGTGGCAGGCGGCCGTGACGGCGCTGGTCGAGACCGATCGGCTGCTGGTCGTCGGGCGCGGTGCCGGCCTGGCTGTCGCACAGGAGGCGGCGCTCAAGTTCAAGGAGACCTGCTCGCTGCAGGCCGAGGCGTTCAGCGCCGCCGAGGTCCGTCACGGCCCGATGGCGTTGATCGAGCCGGGGTATCCGGTCCTGGTCTTCGCGCCCCCGGGGCCCGAGCAGCGCGGCCTGCTTGAACTGGCGGCGTGGCTCGAGAGCGTCGGCGCCAGAGTGCTGGTCGCGGCCGATGCCGGCGTACCCCGGCGCCACTTGCCTCTGATCGATGCCGGTCACGACGACCTGCAGGCGCTATCGGTGATTCAGAGCTTTTACCTGATGGCAGCGCAGCTGGCGCAAGCGCGGGGCCAGAATCCCGATCATCCGCGTCACCTGCAGAAAGTCACCAGGACGCTTTGAACGTCGTGGCGGCGTGGTCGGCGTGCCACGGCGATCGGGAACCTGTCCAGCCACCCATACCGCCTGCCCAACAACAATGAGGCCGGAATTTCCATGTCACGAGATACCTTTGTTCTGCAGTCACCCCTGACGGGGATCGTGGTGCCCCTAGCCGAGGTGCCCGATCCGGTCTTTTCCGGCGGTACGCTGGGTCCGGGCCTGGCGATCGATCCGCTGGGCGAAACGTTGCACGCCCCCTGCGATGGCGAGATCGTGCACTGTGCGCGTACCGGGCATGCGTTCACGCTGCGCGACGTCAACGGTTTCGAATGGCTGCTGCACCTGGGGTTGGAGACCGTGGCGCTCGAGGGCGACGGTTTGACGCCGCTGGTGGCGGAAGGTGACAGCGTCGCGGCCGGCGACGTGCTTTGCCGCTTCGATGCCGACCGGGTGGCGTGTCGAGCGAAGGCGCTGATCACACCGATGATCCTGATCAACGGTGAAGGCTGGCAATGTCAGGCGCATGTCAGTGGGGGATCCCGAGTGATGGTCGGAGAGGCGCTGCTGGGCCTGCAACGTGAGCTTGGTCGGCAACGGGATGCGCAGTCATCGGCACCGCTGGAGACGCCCGACCTTCAGATCAGTGACGCGCGGGTCGTGACCGTTGCGCTGTCTGCCGGCATTCATGCGCGCCCCGCCGCGCGGCTGCGGGCCATCGCGCGGGAGCAGGGCGTCACGTTGACCGTGGCGCGCTCCCCGGCGGAGCCGGTTGACGTCGCCAGCCTCAGCGCGTTGCTACACCTTGGCGTGGTTGCGGGGGAGCAAGTGACGCTGACGGCATACGGTGCCCAGGCCACGGTGGCGCTCGCGGCCGCCGCCGAACTGTTGAACGAGGTGGAACTGGTGGCGGCGCTGCCCGTCGACGCGACGGGCCATGGCCTGCCTGAGCTCGGCGAGGGGAGGTTGTCCGGGCTGGTGGCGAGTGCTGGCATGGCGCTGGGGCCGCTGGTGCCTTTTGCGCCACCGCTTCCCGAGGTGCCGACGAATGCTGCCGACCCGGCCGTGGAAAGAGAGGCGCTGCACGCCGCGCTGGCCGTCGTCGGCGAGGCACTGGCACAGGCGCGGCGTCAGGCGCGTCGCCATCACCAGGTTGCCGAGGGCGATATCTTCGAGGCGCATCTCGCCTGGCTTGAAGATCCAGACCTGCTGGCGGCGGCGGAGCAACAGATCACTGCCGGCCGCAGTGCCGGCCGTGGCTGGTACGAGGCGCTGGAGGCGGAAGCCCGGCGCCTGCGGGCAAGCGACAATGCGCTGCTGGCAGCGCGCGCGGAGGATCTGAGGGATCTGCAGCGCCAGGTCATGGCGCATTTTGCATGCGGCGAGCCCGACGGCGACACGGTGCCCGAAGGCGCCATTCTTGTCGCGCGCGAGCTGACGCCGTCGCAGTTCGTCGCCGTGGCCGAGCGTCTCGCTGGGCTTTGTCTCGTGGCGGGCGGGACGACATCTCACGTCGCGATTCTTGCGCGTGCGCGAAACCTGCCATGTCTGGTCGCGATGGGCGAGGTGCTGCTTGAGGCCAGCAGTGAATGTGCTTATCTCGAGGCGCCGGCCGATGCGCCTCACGGCACGCTGGAAATCTCCCCCGACGTATCGCGACAGCGCAGCGTGGAAGCCTGGTTCGATCAGCGCCAGATCCAGGTTGAGTCCGCCCGCGCCGCGGCTTTCGAGATCGCCCGCACGCGGGATGGCCAGACGGTGGAAGTGGCCGCCAACGTCGGCTCGGCCGCCGATGCCGTGCAGGCGGCGAAGGCGGGGGCGGACGGGGTCGGTCTGATGCGCAGCGAATTCCTGTTTCTCGGGCGTGAGACGCCGCCGGATGGGGAGATCCAGCGGCGCGAGTACGCGCAGGTGGTCGACGCGCTCGGCGGGCGTCCGGTAATTGTGCGCATGCTCGATCTTGGCGCCGACAAGCAGCTGCCTTATCTAACGCTGCCGAAGGCGCCCAATCCGGCGCTCGGCGTGCGCGGTATTCGTCTCTGGCAGTGGCAGCCCGAACTCTTCGAGACGCAGCTCGATGCGCTGCTCGAGGCCGGTCGTGGCAGGAAACCGGCCAGCGATGGGCGTTCGTCGCTGCGCATCATGCTGCCGATGATCAGCGATGCCGGCGAGCTGCGCTGGGTGCGCGAGCGACTCGCCGCCAGGGCCGATACGCTCGGGATCGAGACGTTGCCGGCGCTGGGGGCGATGGTCGAGGTGCCGGCCGCCGCCCTGGCGGCCTCCTGTCTGGCTCGGGAGGCGGACTTCCTTTCCATTGGCACTAACGACCTGACCCAGTACGCGCTGGCCATGGATCGCGAAGCGACCGAACTGGCGGCACGTGCCGACGTGCTGCATCCGGGGGTGCTTCGCCTGATTCAGGCATGCGTCGAGGGTGCGGGCGAGCACTGTCCGGTGGGTGTCTGCGGGGCGGCGGCGGGCGATCCACTCGCCGGCATGGTGCTGGTGGCGATGGGGGTCAACGAGCTCTCGGTCGAGCCCGCCCGCGTGGCTGCAGTCAAGGCCTCGGTGCGAGAGCTCGATGCCGGACGCCTGCGGCGTGCGCTGCCTGAACTGCTGGCATTGGATGACTCCTCTCAGGTGCGGAGGGCGCTACGTCGTCTGCTCGACGACATGGGGATGAGCCCCGGCGACTCGTCCGCTTCGGCCCCACGTCGCGATGCCACGACCACCCGATCCTAAGGAGCGCGTCATGTTCACGACCTTCGGTTCCCGCTTGATGGGCGGATTGCAGAAACTCGGGCGCTCGCTGATGCTGCCCATCGCCGTGCTGCCGGTTGCCGGCCTGCTACTGCGCCTGGGGCAACCCGATCTGCTCGATATCGGTTTTGTCGCCAACGCCGGTGATGCCATCTTCGCCAATCTGGCACTGATCTTCGCCATCGGCGTGGCCGTTGGTCTGGCCGATGACGACAACGGGGCTGCGGGGCTCGCCGGCGTCATCGGCTACCTGGTGCTCGACGCGGTGATCGGCACGCTGAACGACGAGATCAATATGGGGGTGTTGGGCGGTATCATCATCGGCGTGGTCGCCGGCGTGCTCTACAACCGCTACAAGTCGATCCAGCTACCGGATTATCTCGCCTTTTTCGGCGGACGTCGGTTCATTCCGATCGCAACCGGGCTGTCGGCCGTGGTACTCGGCGGCCTCTTCGGGGTGGTCTGGCCGCCGATCCAGCAGGGTATCGACCAGCTCGGCCAGTGGCTGATCGATGCCGGGAACCTGGGCCTGTTCGTCTACGGGGTACTCAACCGCGTGCTGATCGTGACGGGGCTGCACCACGTGCTCAACAGTTTCGTCTGGTTCGTGTTCGGCAGCTTCGACGGGGCGACGGGGGATCTCAACCGCTTCTTCGCCGGCGACCCGACCGCCGGCAGCTTCATGGCCGGTTTCTTCCCGGTCATGATGTTCGGCCTGCCGGCGGCGGCGCTGGCGATGTATCACGCCGCGCCGCGCCACCGGCGAGCGCAGGTGGGTGGGTTGCTACTGTCGTTGGCGCTGACCGCCTTTCTGACCGGGGTGACCGAGCCCATCGAGTTCTCCTTCATGTTCCTGGCGCCGCTGCTTTACGGTCTGCATGCCCTGTTGACCGGTCTGTCCATGGCGATCATGAACTTGCTCGACGTCAAGCTGGGCTTTACCTTCTCCGCCGGGGCCTTCGACTACGCGCTCTCCTATGGGCTCTCGACCAATGGCTGGATGATGTTGCCGGTGGGGCTTGTCTACTTCGGGCTCTACTATGGTGTGTTCCGCTGGGCGATCAGGCGCTTCGACCTGCCAACGCCGGGACGTGAACCGGAGACGGCCGCCGTTGACGAGACGTCGGTCGGCGAGCGCGGGCCGGCGTTCGTCGAGGCGTTGGGAGGCGCCGCCAATCTGCGTAGCGTCGGCGCCTGTACAACGCGGCTGCGTCTGGTGCTGCAGGATGACACGCAGATCGACGAGCCGACGCTCAAGGCGCTGGGCGCGCGCGGCGTTCTGCGTCTGCGTGGCGGCGGGTTGCAGGTGATCCTGGGGCCGATCGCCGATGCGGTCGCCGATGATATCCGTCTGGCCGCGAAGGCCCGAGGCGGTGCCCCGGCGATGCCCGAGGTAGTGCCGGCCATGGACGATGCCGAACTCGACCAAGCGGTGCTCGACGCAGCCTCTCGGCGTGCCTGGCTCGCCGCACTGGGGGGCGGCGACAATCTCGCCTCGGTCGATCGGGTGGCGACGACGCGACTGCGGCTGACGCTGGTCGATGCCCAGCGCCTGGACGAGGCAGCCATCATCGGGCTGGGCGTGGCAGGGGTCCAGCGCCTTGCCGGCGGTATCGTGCATCTGCTCATGGGGCCGCAGGCGGTGGCCGTGGCCAACAGCCTGCGCTCCGGCACGTCGCGAGCCGGTGGCGAGGGTTGACCGCCACGGCACACCGCCCGAGACTGAATTTTTCCGTCGCCGAGCCGGTTCGGCGCCCAGGCTCGTACTTCGAGGAGAGACCATGACGCCGCACCTGATTGCCAGCGATCTCGACAGCACATTGCTGAACGCCGAGCATCGCGTCGATGCGCTGACGCGCGATACCCTGCGCGAACTGTCGCGACAGGGGCACGTGATTGCGCTGGCATCCGGCCGGCACTATCGGGATATCGCCGCCATCCGGCGTCAGCTCGAGATCCCCGCGTGGATCATCAGCAGCAACGGTGCACACGTTCACGACCCGCAGGACCGCGTGGTCGCGGAGACGCTGGTGCCTGCCGCCAGGGTAGAAGCCCTGGCGTCCCTGCCGCGGCCCGACGATGTCCGTTTCAATGTCTATACGCGCGAGCGCTGGCTGATCGATGCCGAGGCGCCGGAACTGCTGCCGCTCCACGCGATGACCGGCTTCACCTACGATGTCGATGGCATGAACGATCTCGCCGAGGCAGACGTCGGCAAGGCGCTCTACATCGGGGCGCCGACGGCGCTGGCGCCGCTCGAGGCAACGCTTCGCCAGCGCTATGGCGAGGAGCTGCACATTACCTACTCAGCGGCCAATTCGCTGGAGGTGATGCAGCGTGGGGTCAACAAGGCTAGCGCCTTGAGCCGCGCGCTCGAGGCGTTGGCGATGCCGACGTCGAGGACGCTGGCCTTCGGCGACAATTTCAACGATGTGGAGATGCTGACCCTCGCCGGTCACGCCTTCGTGGTCGCCAACGCGCATCCGGCGGTGATCGATCAGTTGCCGCATGCGACGACTATTGGCGCGCATCACGAGTCGGCGGTGGCGCAGACGTTGCGGGCGTTTTTTGCCCTCGATTGAGCGTGACAGTGGGCGGTGACGTTCGCGCTCAGCGCGTCTGGGAAGCCTCGTCGACCTGGCGTAGCTGCTGCCAGATTTCCTGCCGCAGGTCGCTCAGGCGCGGTTGCTCCTCGGCGCGGAAGGCGATCGGACGAATGGTACGCATGGCGCGCAGGCCGAGTCTCGCGGTCAGGAGGCCGGCACCTAGTCCTTGGCCGGCCCGGGTGGAGAGCTTGGCGGCGAGGTTCATCGATAGCAGATCCATGCCTGCATCGCTGACTATCTCGCTGGCGCCGGCGAAGACCATGTTGCGCAGCACGTCGCGAAACAGGCGCAGGCGACTGGCATAGCCGAGCTCCAACCCGTAGAGCCCGGCGATACGGTCGAGCATGGCGATGTTCCGCCACGCCATCAGCGACATGTCGACCAGCGTCAACGGGCTCACCGCGACCATTACCGCCGTTTCGCCAGCCATGCGCGTGATCAGTTGGCGCGCCGCGCGGTCGCGGGGCAGTAAAAGATGATGGACGATCAGCTCGCGGGTCTCCGTCGCCGTATGGTGCGCCTCGTGAGCCTGCTCGAACGACTGCCAGTGTGGATGCGAACGAGAGAGCCCCATCTGGCCGCGCAATGCATCGGCCAGCGTCATGGCGTCGGCGCCGGTCGTCGTGTCGTCTTCCTGGACCCAGGTCTCGTCGATCCGCTGGCGTAGGCGGGCATGGCGGCGCAGCTTGCGCAGGCGCCAGAGCTCGCCCAGGACGGCCTTGCCGCCGAGGCCGAGTGCCAGCAGGCCGACGGCGCTCCAGGCGCCCGCCAGCCAGTCACCGCCGAGCGTGGCCGCGTAGAGGGTCTGGCCCGCCTCCAGTGTGCCCAGCCCCAGACTGGCGGCGAGCATGAGGAACAGCCCCCAGCGTCGTTTTCTCGGCGGGGCGATGGCGGCCGCTAGCTCGCCCTCGTCTGCCGCTTCGACCTCGTCCAGCGGGCGTGATATTTGTGCCGGTTCGTAGGTGTAGGCTCCGCGCAGCGCGTCGACGCCGGGCGCGGGGGCTTCTTTTTCTTCGATCGTGAAGCGTCGGCCGGGGCGTGGGTCGGTCATCGTAGCTTGTCTCCCATCAGCCACTCCATGGCGGCATCCATGCGAATGTGTGGCAGCGCCACTGCGTCGCTCTGGGGCGGTCGAAAGGCGGTGAACGTGAAGCCCTGACGTTGCCAGAATGCCGCATCCGGCACGCGCCTGGGGACGTCGCCGGGATAGATCAGCAGAGGAGCACCCTCGAGATCGTGCCCGCGAAGTGCCGGTTGCTGGCGGCCGTCATGCGCCACTTCCCGCGCTTCGGTCGCGCGTATCGCCGCCAGCGAGAAGGCTCGCACCGGGACATCGGCATAGCGTAGATCGCGCAGTGGCTCCGCCAGTAGCGTCTCGAGCAGCGTCGTCAGGTTGGCGTGTTGATCCGGGGTGACGTGATCGGCCTTGGTAGCGGCGATGGCGAGTCGATCGATGCGAGGCGCGAAGAGACGGTTGAGCAGACTGCGCTTGCCGTAGTCGAAGCTGCGCATCAGCGTCGACAGCGCCAGCGACAGATCTTCGAATCGCTCGGGGCCGGCATTGAGCGCGCCGAGCACATCGACCAGTACGATCTGGCGGTCGAAACGCCGAAAATGCTCGCGGTAGAACGGTTTGACCACATGCTGCTGGTAGTAGCGGAAGCGGCTGGCGAGTGTCTGATAGAGACTGTCGCCGGGTAGAGCAGCGAGGCGTTCGCGGTCACTTTCGTCGAGGCCGGGCAGCGGAAAGAACTGTAGTACCGGCGCGCCCTGAAGCTCGCCCGGTAGCAGGAAGCGGCCCGGTTGCAGGTGCGAAAAGCCGGCTTCCCTGGCTTGGCGCAGCGTGCTGGCATAGCGTTCCGATAGGCTGGCGAGACGCGATTCGTCCACGCTGTCACTGGCGTCGTGCTCGGAAAGCGCCTGCAACCAGTCGGCGGCGAAGCGCCGGCGCTCGTCACCCATGGCCGCAAATTGTGCCTGACTCCAGCTCAGGAAGTCATGCGCCAACAGGGGAAGGTCTAGCAACCATTCGCCTGGATAGTCGATCAGGTCCAGCGTCAGTGTGCCCTTGTCGCCGAACGGGCCGCGGGAACGGGCACTGCGGTAGCGGAGCTGCAGGCGTAGCTCGCTGATGCCGCGCGTTGGTTCGGGCCAGTGTGGTGGCGTCGTCGCCAGCGCTTGCATGGCCTCGTCGTAGGGAAAGCGGGGGACGCCTAGATCCGGTTGCGAGAGGCGTTGGGCGCCGAGCAGACGCGACTCGCGAGCCGCCTTCATCAGGTCCAGCCGGGCATCGATACCGGCATGGCGTAGCTGATTGACCAGCGATGTCAGAAACGCCGTCTTGCCGGCTCGCGATAGGCCGGTCACGGCCAGTCGAAGCTGGCGATCGCGGCCGCGATCAAGCAGATTCTGGATTTCATGAGACAGTTGACGACGCATCCTAACCCCCCGCGTTGGTTAGAGAAATGTGCGGGCAAACGGGCGTCGAGGCAAGGGCAAGGGGCAAAATGAGGCCGCCCCGACTGAGGCGGGGCGGCCAGTCGGCGTGAACGTGCTCAGCCGGCGAAGGCGAAGTAGATCGCGAAGACCAGGACCAGCAGCACCAGGCCGACGGGTACGGCACCTTTCCACGGTGTCAGGTCGACCGCCTTGACGTCTTCGTGGACCCAAGCCTCGCGACGTGGTGCGATTTTGCCGATCAGCAGCATGCCGAGGATCAGGATGACGAAGACACCGGCGACGAAGTGGTATTGGTTGGCGATCTCGAGAATCCCGTTGAAGGGCGGCACGAAATAGCCTGCGGCGATCAGCACGATGCCGCCGACCAGGCCGAAGACCGCGGCCGCCTCCGGCACCCGCTTGGTCAGCAGGCCGACGATCACCACGGCCAGAATCGGGATGAAGTAGATCGCGTTCATCGTCTGCAGGTAGTCGAACAGGCTGTCCTGGCCCGCCAGGAGAGGGGCGATGGCCATGGCGGCGACCGCCATGATCCAGCCGAAGACCTTGCCGGAATTGACGACCTCCTGCTCGCTGGCGTCCTTGCGGAATACCGCCTTGTAGATGCCGAGGCTGAACAGTGTGGTGGTGCTGTTCAGCGCCGAGTTGAACGACGACAGGATGGCGCCGACCATGACGGCAGCAAAAAAACCGGTCAGCCAGGGCGGAAGCAGGTGGAAGACCAGATAGCCGTAGGCCTGGTCGGCCGCGATACCGTCATCGGCGTAGAGCTGGTAGGCGATGATGCCCGGCAAGACCAGGTAGAGGGGACCCAGCAGCTTGAGGAAGCCGGTAAGCAGGACGCCTTTCTGGCCCTCGGAGAGGCTGCGGGCGGCGAAGGTGCGCTGAATGATCTGCTGGTTGGTGGCCCAGTAGAACAGGTTGATCAGGAAGACCCCGGTAAACAGCGTCGGCCAGGGTACCTGCTGATCCGGCCGGCCCAGCGAATTGAGCCGGTCCGGTTGGTCCTGCTGTATGGCCTGCCAGCCGGCGGCGATGCCGTCGCCACCGCCGGCCGCGTCGAGGCCGAGATAGACGATCACGAAGCCGCCGACCAACAGACCGATAGCGTTGATGCTGTCGGAGACCGCAACCGTACGGAGGCCGCCGAACAGGGCGTAGACTGCACCGATCAGACCGACGCCCCAGACCGTGAGCCACAGCAGCGTGGTGCTGGAGTCGATCCCCGTCAGGACCGGTAGATCGAGCATTCCCTGCAGGCCGACGGCGCCCGAGTAGAGAATGATCGGCAGCAGGATGACTGCGTAGGCGACCAGGAAGATCACGTTGCAGATCAACTGGGTTGTCGGCCCGAAGCGCTCCTGCAGCAGCTGCGGCACCGTGGCGATGCCGCTACGCAAAAAGCGTGGCAGAAAGAACAGGGCCAGTAGCACCAGAGCGACCACGGCAACCACTTCCCAGGCCATCACGCTCAGCCCGTCGGCGAAGGCCGAGCCATTCAGTCCCACCATCTGCTCGGTGGAGAGGTTGGTCATCAGCAGTGAACCGGCAATCAGCGGAAAGCTGAGATTGCGCCCGGCCAGAAAGTAGCCTCGGGTGTTGCTGAGGTCATCGCGGTGGGTGATGCGCCAGGTAATCAGCGCGACCAGCCCCGTGAAGAACAGAAACGAGAGCAGAGTCCATGCATGCATTGGGGGCGTGTCCTTGTTGAATGCATCCCGATGGCGGTACGTCGAGGTATAGAAACCGCCACATTACCCCTGCAGTGTTGAGCAGCCATGTCAAAACCGCTATTCGCCATTTGTCTGACATAGAGCGTGTAATGTGTAGGCGTTTGCGTGACGATTTGTCTCTTCGGCCAGGAAATGGCGGTCTGGCATCACCGGCTGAAGTCGCCGGATGCTGCGGTGAGGGGCTTTGCCGGCAGCAGCCGACCTGCGCTTCGAAGCGTCCATGACGGGGGCGCGGCGCGCATTCGGGGTGGCTCCTCAGCGGTAGATACGCCATTATGCCCACCCTACGACGTCACTCGGGTGTCATCGTGATGTGGTTGAGGCGCGCTCGAAAGAACCAGAAAACTGATGGCGAGCGGCGTAGCAAGCCATGGTAGAAGTATGGAAAGTCACGGCAGAAGCCTGAAGAGATGCGGGGAGTGCCCTCCATGGCGTGCCAGTGGCGCCGCGTATGCTAGACTGCGGCGAGACGAAGCACGGAGGCTTCGCTATCCGTCGTTTCCTTCACCGTGATTCACGTCCGTATTGTCGTGCAGCGGGGCGAGACCCCGGGCGCTTGCCGTAGCCGGCCGTGCCATTCCATGTTGACGACAGTGAGCGCGTCGAGCGCGTTGATATCGGCCAAGATAGTTTCGACAGGAGTAATTAGTGTGAGTGTACCGATCCGGCGGAATAACCTTGAAAGACGCAAGGCGCTTCTTCCGGTGGCGGCCCTAACCGGGCTGCTACTCAGCGGCATCGCCCAGAACGTATTGGCCTTCAGCTTCGACGACGTTTCGCAGCAGGCCCAGGATCTCGCTCAGCAAGGCTACAGTGAGCCAGAACGCAATTTGCCGGAGGCATTGCGCAACCTGGACTACGGCCAGTATGAGCAGATCCAGTACAAGCGCGATCGGGACGTGTGGAGCGGCGACGGCGTTCCCTTCACACTGAGCTTCTTCCACGAAGGCATGCACTATGACAGTGCCATCCAGCTGCACAGCGTGGATGATCAGGGCGTGCACGATTTCGCCTACAATCCCGATGACTTCACCTACGGCAACCTGGAGCTCTCCGACGACGTCAAGCAGAGCGACGACCTGGGGATCGCCGGCTTCAAGGTGAACTACGCGCTCAATGATGCCGACCGCAAGGATGAGACCATGGTCTTCCTGGGCGCGAGTTACTTTCGCGTGGTTGGCCGGGATCAGGTCTACGGGGTGTCCGGTCGTGGCCTGGCCGTCGACACCGGCCTACCCTCCGGCGAGGAGTTCCCGCGCTTCAAGGAGTTCTGGGTCGTCAAGCCGAGCCAGAATAGCCAGTACCTGACCATCTTTGCGCTACTCGATTCCCCGAGCCTGACCGGCGCCTACCGCTTCGTATTGCGCCCAGGGGCCGACACGGTGGTCGACGTCAAGTCGCGCCTGTTCCTTCGTCGCCCGGTCGAGAAGCTGGGCATCGCGCCGCTGACCAGCATGTACCTGTATGGCCCGGCGCAGCCCTCGTCGACGATGAACTATCGTCCGGCGATTCACGACTCCAACGGCCTGCTCGTCAACGATTCTCGCAATGGCTGGACCTGGCGTCCGCTGGCCAACCCGGCGCAGCTGATGATCAACGAGCGCGAGACACCGCGTCTGCGCGGTTATGGCCTGATGCAGCGTGGCCATGCCTTCGGCGACTACCAGGATCTCGAAAGTCGCTATGACCTGCGTCCCAGTGCCTGGGTCGAACCGCAGAATGAGTGGGGGGCCGGTCGGGTCGAGCTGATCCAGATCCCGACGCCCAACGAGACCAACGACAACATCGTCTCGATGTGGTTGCCGGAGACGTCCCCCGAGCCGGGTACGCCGCAGGATTTCGATTATCGCTTTACCGTGACCAAGGACGAGAGCCGCTATGTCGACCCTTCGCTGGCCTGGGTCGAGCAGACGCGTCGCTCCCGCGGTGAAGTGCGTCGGGATAACCTGGTGCGTGAAGCCGACGGCTCGCTCGCCTTCGTGATCGATTTCCAGGGTCCGTCGCTCTCCGGCCTCGATGACAGTGCCAACGTCAGTGTGCAGGCCAGCGTCGGTGACAACGGCGAACTGGTCGACAGTCGCGCCGTGCGCAATCCGGCTACGGGTGGCTGGCGGGTCTTCGTCAAGGTCAATCGCAGCGATGACAGTCAGCCGCTGGATATCCGTGCGCACCTGAACCAAGGCGATCAGCGCGTCTCGGAAAACTGGTATTACCGGCTGCCTGCCAATGGCTGAAGCGACACCTTCGCAGAGCGCGTCGGCCGATCTCTATCTCGAGCGGCTGGCGCTGGAAGCCCAGGATCGCGAAGCGCGGCGTGAACTGCTCGCCAGCGATCTGGATGCGCACGATATGGCTTCGCTGCACGCGACACTGGGCGGTCAGGCTGTCGACCCCGAGGATCCGGCCGCGGCCTCTGTCGGCCGGCGCCTGGCGCTGGCCTACGCGGAACCGCCGCTGGCGCCGCCGGAAGTGCTCTCCACCGATGACGAAGGCATCACCCGCCTGCAAACGGCACCGCCCATGCAGCGCACGCCGTTGGCACCGGAGGCATGGTCGACCAATCCGTTCGTGCGCTTCGGGCAGCGCCTGAAGAACTGGTCGTCGCGTGGATTTCGGCGACGCCAGCGCCCGGCACGGCCGAGGCCCCGTTGGCAGTGGGTCGCGTCATCGCGGCGCTGGGTGCTGCTGGTCCTGATCTTCGGCCAGAGTGTCGTTGCCGCCAACCAGATGCGCACGGTGCTTCCTTATCAAGGCCAGCAGTGGCTCGAAATCGCCATCCTGGCGTTGTTCGTGCTGTTGTTCGCATGGGTGTCGGCCGGTTTCTGGACCGCGCTGATGGGCTTCTTTCAGCTACTGCGCGGCCGTGATCGTTATGCGATCGATTCGGAGGTCGGCGACGAGCCGATCGCCGAGGAGGCGCGTACGGCGCTGCTGGTGCCGATCTGCAATGAGGACGTGCCACGCGTCTTTGCCGGTGTGCGCGCCACGCTCGAGTCGCTGCGCCAGAGCGGCAATGACCGCCACTTCGATGTGTTCATCCTCAGCGACACCTTCGATCCCGATACGGCGATCGAGGAGACGCATGCCTGGCTGTCGCTATGTCGCGACCTGGATGCCTTCGGCCAGGTTTTCTATCGGCGTCGTCAGCGTCGGGTGAAGCGCAAGAGCGGCAACCTCGACGACTTCTGCCGTCGGTGGGGGGCACTCTACCGCTACATGCTGGTGCTCGATGCGGATAGCGTGATGAGCGGCGCCTGCCTGACGCGTCTGGTGCAGATGATGGAAGCCCATCCGAGTGCGGGAATCGTGCAGACGGCACCGCGCGCTTCCGGGCGACTCAACCTCTACGCGCGTATGCAGCAGTTCGCCACCCGCGTGTACGGGCCGCTGTTCACGGCGGGGCTGCACTTCTGGCAGCTCGGCGAGTCGCACTACTGGGGGCACAACGCGATCATCCGGATGGCGCCGTTCATGCGCCACTGCATGCTCGCGCCGCTACCCGGCAAGGGATCGATGTCCGGCGAAATCCTGTCGCATGATTTCGTCGAGGCGGCGCTGATGCGGCGTGCCGGCTGGGGTGTCTGGATCGCCTACGAGCTTGAGGGCAGTTATGAGGAAATGCCGCCCAACCTGCTCGACGAGCTGAATCGAGACCGTCGCTGGTGTCACGGTAATCTGATGAACTTCCGGCTGTTTCTCTCCAAGGGGATTCACCCGGTGCATCGGGCCGTGTTCCTGACCGGCCTGATGTCCTATATCTCCGCGCCGCTCTGGTTCCTGTTTCTGGTGCTCTCTACGGCGCTGCTTGCCGTGCATACTCTGAGCACGCCGAACTACTTTCCGGAGCCGGGCATGATGTTCCCGGTCTGGCCGCAGTGGAACCCTACGCTGGCGGTCGGGCTCTTCGGGGCGACGGCGACGCTGTTGTTCCTGCCCAAGGTGCTCAGCGTGATTCTGATCTGGATTCAGGGCAGTCGGCAGTTCGGTGGTCCGCTCAAGGTGCTGGCGAGCATGGTGCTAGAGTCGCTTTTCTCGATGGCGTTGGCGCCGGTTAGAATGCTCTTCCACACGCGATTCGTGCTGACGTCGGTCATGGGCTGGGCGATTCAGTGGCGTTCGCCTTCGCGGGAAAACAGCGATACCACCTGGAGTGATGCGATCCGCAATCACTGGAGTCAGACGCTGATCGGCGCAGCCTGGGCGGTCGGCGTCTATCTGATGGAGCCGACCTTTCTCTGGTGGTTGTCGCCAATCGTCGGGGCGATGATGATCTCGATCCCGGTCTCCACGCTCTCCAGTCGCGTCTCCTTGGGCAGCGCCTGCTTTCGGGCAAGGCTCTTCCGGATTCCCGAGGAGACGCACCCGCCCCGCGTGCTGCGTCGCATGGTGCGCCACCTGGGGCGGATGAACGCCGCGATGCCGACGCCTAATTTTGTGCAGGCTGTCGTCGACCCGGTGGCCAACGCCCTGATGACCGCGCTGGGCACTTCCCGTCATCGGCCCGTGGCACCGATCCAGCGTCGGCGCCAAGAGCGTGTCTCGCGAGCCGTGACTGCGGGGCCCGATGGCATGGGCAACCTTGAGCGCCTGGCCTTCCTCGACGATCCGGTCATGATGTCCCAGTTGCACTATCACGTATGGGCTGACCCCGAGGCGCATGCTGGCTGGCATGGCCAGGGGTTGCTATCGCGGGAAACGTTGCGAGTGCGCAGCCACGGCTGATGGCGTCAAACCGAGGCGCTCGCGGCGCTTCAATGACCAACGGGGTCGGCATCTGCCGACCCCGTTCTCGTTTCTGATGCGTGTTTCGGATGCCCGTGGCCGCCAGATCGCCGTTTGCCGTTCGAGAGAGTCGTCGAATGCGCGGATCGCGACTACGCTTGAGGGAGCGGCTGGATACCCGCCGCTGGCTGTTCATACTCGAAAGGAAGCAAGGAGTAACGCAATGGGTTTTATCTTGTGGCTGATCATTGGCGGGATTGCCGGTTGGATCGCGGGTAAGGTGATGCGCGGTGGTGGTTTCGGCATCCTCGGCAACATCGGGGTAGGCATTGTTGGCGCCGTCATTGGCGGGTTTCTGTTCAGCCTGCTGGGACTCTCCTCCAACGGTTTGATTGGGTCGCTGGTCGTGGCGACGATCGGAGCGATCATCCTGCTTTGGGTGGTGGCCAAGATCAAGAAGGCCTAGGGGCGCGCGACCGGGGCAGTGCCGTGCTGCCCCGGTGGTCGAAACAGGCGGCGCCGGGCGCTGATAATCAGGTACACTAGCGCCTTTAGACGGCCAGAGAACTGCAAGGAATGCCTGATTCAACGACCGCCGCCAAGGAGCGCTTCATTGGACTGGAGTGGCTTCGCTTTCTGCTCGGCCTCTACATCGTCATCTTCCACACCCTGCATAATTACCCGTCGATCCGAGACTGGTCGCATTACGTCACCGATATCGGTTTTTTCTCCACCAGTGCCTTCTTCGTCCTGTCCGGATTCCTGCTGACGCACGTCTATCTCGATAGCCGACACGAGATGCGCGAGCCCGCTCGCAGCTTCTGGCTCAAACGCTTTTCCAATCTCTATCCCATCCATATCGGCTCGCTGGTGCTGGCGATGGCTGTGTCCGCATTGGTTGGATATCTGGCAATCGCGCCTGGCGATCAGGACATTTCCCTGCGCTTCGTCGTTTACGATGTCAACAACGATGTCGGCCAGCTCGACTGGGACAGCCTCAAGCACACGATGGGAGCGCTGGAGACCGGCATCAATGTGCTGCTCAACCTGACCTTGCTGCACGCCTGGAATCCGCTCTATCTGACGTTCAATCCGCCATCCTGGTCGATCTCGGCGCTGTTCTTCTTCTATCTGACCTTTCCATGGCTGGCGCCGCGCCTGCGCCGGGTGCTGCATCCTCGGCGGGCGATCCTGCTGGTCAATCTGCTCTATCTGTTGCCGCCGTTGTATGTGGTGCTGACCACGGACTATGGCGTTCCGGAGACGGGCATCCTGCACCGCAACCCACTGATTCGTCTTCCAGAATTTGCGGCGGGTATTCTGCTGTACACCTTCTATGCCATGCGTCGTTCGCAGGGGCGGCGGCTGACCGCACGGGGCTGCAGCGTGGTGCTTGCGGGTATCGCGATCAGCGTGGCGGTGGCGCTGTGGCTACTGGGTAAGGGACACGCCTGGTACTACCTGTTGCACAACGGCTTGCTGCTGCCGGCCCAACTGGCATTGATCTATGTCGCCGCGCTGTGGCGCGAGCCCCATAGCCCTCGTCTGCGACGCTGGGCCGCGCGGTTGGGAGGCGCTTCGCTGCCGATGTTCGCGTTGCACGTGCCGCTCTATGCGCTTTTCTCACGCGTCGAACGGGTGCTCTCGGGCGAGCCAGCGCTCTGCATGAGCGACGTGCCGGCCTGCCTTGGAGCCGCGGGCGACGTGCATCTCTGGTTATATCCGCTCTTCCTGTTGTTGACCGTCCTCTTCTGCGTCATGTTTCAGGAGCAGTTCGTGGTGCGGGTCAGACACTTCCTGCTGCGATATCTGCTCAAGCCTGCCGCCAGCGAGGGCGGGCGCTAGCCAACCCCCCAGCCAGGCATTCTGCAGGCCTGGGCCTTGCTGACGTCGGCGTGGCCCGGGCTTTCCGCTATAATGGCCCGCCGTTACGGTTGCTGTCTCCATGAAGGCGGCGTGCTCTCATTTGTCTCTCTGTTCTCGAGGTTTCTCTTGCGCGAACTACTCGTTACCTGGTGGGCTCAGCAGTTGAGGTTGCTTGGCTGGCCACCGGCTTCCGATCCCCGTCAGGCGCTCGAGCCGCAGGTGGCGCTCGATCGGCTAGTGGCGCTGGGTATCGGCGACCGGGACGAGTTTGCCTGGCGGCTGTGGGAAAGCGTGACCGACGCGCAGTCACCAGCGGTCTCCCGGCTAGCGGCGCTGGAGCTGCTGGGGTTGGGCGCCTGTCTCGAGTGGATCGACGAAGCGACGACCGCGGCCTGGCTGCGTGATCTGGTTCGGGACGTCGTCACGGAAGCCCCGACGCTCAAGTCCTGGCTCGCCAAGCTGTCTCAGCTAGGCGAGCCATCGCTGGATGCTGCCGGCCGGGAGCTGGCGCGTCTCGAACGACAGGGCCGGGGGGCTGACTGGCAACGTGTGGCAGAGAGCCTACGCGTCACGCCGGCCCAGGAGACTGACCGCTGGGGCGACACGCTTTGGCATGCCCGAGCGCCATTCGGGCCGGTGCTGGCCTGGCCTTTCACGCCCACTCGGGAGGAGCAGCATCAGCGCCGCCAATTGCTGCGAGAAGAAGGCGAGGTGAACGATCGCGAGGGGCTGCTGACGTTACTCCACTGGTTGGGCGCACAAGGCCATCGCTACGGTTGGGAGATGGATGCCGCCCGTCTAGCACGTCAGAGGCAGTCGGAAACGCTGGAGTGGCTGGCGACGCTGAACGACCAGCAGGACTATGGCCGCGTCTTGTTGCGCTTTCTGGCGGATCAGGAGCCGCTCGACTGGGCGGCATGGGACTGGCTTCGACTTGTCGATCAAGCGTATCTGGGTTTCATGGCCGGCTGGCTCTCGGCGACAGAGGCGGAAACCTTCGCCGCGCATGCGCTCGATCTGCTGCAACAGCGCTACGCTGACTGGACCGCGGTCGCGCTTGCCTATCGCCGCGGGCGCAGTCTTTTCGAAGGGCGTGACCTGCGGGCTACCGAAGAGGTGGACTGGGAGCGCCTGCTGGGCGAATGCGCGAGCCCTTGGCAGGTGCCGCTGGCAGATTGCCTCGACGAGGCGCGACGCGAACGCTCGAGAGCGGCCATTCAAGAACGCCATGCCGGGCCGGATGCCTGGGTTCTGGCGCTGGCGACGGTGCGCGAGCCGGATCTGATCTATCGTCGGAGTTTACAGGAGCCGCTGAGCCAGGAGCGCCGCCAGGACGCGGAGCGCTACCTCGAGGAAGTGTTGATGCTGCGACGTGACGAGGGCATCGAGGGATTGGCGCGGTTCTGGCTACCGGCGCAGGCGCATCACCTGAATCAGCTCGCCGCCGATGCCCGTCACGCACCCGCCAAGCAGCAAGCGCGTCGTGCCGGTCTGGTGGCGTGTGCCGAACATGCTGCGACCATCGCCATGGCCGAGAAATACGCCTTCTATCTGTTGATGGCGGCCGACAGTGGCCGCTATGCACCCGAGGCCATTCGTGGCTTGTCGCAATCCCTGTGCGATGTGCTGAGCCGCTTCTACGCCACCCCCGAGCGGCTGTTGGCCGCGTGGTCGGCCTGGGAGCGCCTGCTGGCCGAGGAAGACGCCCCGGACGAGGCGGCATTGACCGACGATATTGAGTGGCATCGGGGCGATCCGGGATCACGCTTTCACTGGCTCGGTGGATCGCAGTCCGTGGCATGGCTGGAACCCGGCGCGCGGCCTACGCTGATGCGCTTTACCGGTATCGCTCTGGCCGGTCCGCTAAACGAGGCGCTGTGGCAGACGCCACAGACGTTGGGCGCGGTGGATCGAGCGTCTCTCGCCGAGTGGCTGGAGAGTCAGTATGCCCTCCCGGGGGCGGCAGAGCTGGCGGGCTTTCTGGACTTTCTGGTCGAAGCGGGTGATCGCCAGGAGTACGCCATCAACTATGCCCCCTATACCTTGAATCGCAAGCGCCTCGAAGCTGAAATCGCGATCCTGGAGTCCGGCGAGTGTGGGGATGATGAGCGCGTCCACCTGTGTCGTCTGCAGCGGGTGCGCGACAACGCCTGTCGCTGCAACGACGAAGATCTCGCGGCCTGGGATGTGGCCCAGCTGGTAGACCTGACGCTGGCAGGGCGTCAGCTCGGCTGGCTGGACGACGAGCAGCTCAACACCTACCTGAACGCCGCCATGGATCTTGCCGGACGCCATTACGGCAGTTGGCAGGACTACGCTGAAGGGCTTTACAGTGGTTTCGGCTTCTTCATGGACGATACGCCAGAGCGCGACGCCTTTCTATCCCGTTTTCGGGAAGCACTCAACGCCTGGTTGACGGCGACACCGCTGCTGGCCGGCGCCTGGGCCAGTCTCGATTTTCCCGCCGGTCATGGCCGTCACTGGACGCCGTTGCATATCGACGTGCTGCCCCATGCCGCAGGCTATTTGCATTAACACTGTTCATTAACGAAGAGGGGTCGTCAAACCCTTCGTGATCGCCTATGATCCGCTGAACGCTGCGAGCCGTTGATCCGGTAGCAGCGTTTTTCTAGTGGATACCCGAAGATTCAAGCCGAATGCAGGCCGTTCTGGCAGTGATACCCAATGAGAGGGTGGCTCGTTTCCTGACGTGGCCTCTCTAGCGTGTCACCGCCACAGCGATGCCTCTCGTCCGTGGCCCAGTTTGCCGGCGAGACGACGCCTGTTCGGCTGACTGGTGAACGAGGTTGCGCTGCATGTTAAAACGCACGGCCATGGGGCTGGCGCTGGTCATCACAATGGCCGGCTGCTCGGCGCCAGCAGAACAACAACAGGTCAATGCGCAGTATTCCCTACCCGTGGTGCCTCAGGGGCAGACCGCGACACGCGTGCCGCCGATCGAGCGACAGCTGACCGCGATCCACGAATTTCGTCAGATGACCGTCTCTCCGACCGTCATTCGCGAGGCGCTGCTTGACGAGCACGAGCGCTGGGTGGGGACGCCCTATGTGCTCGGTGGCGAATCCCGCCGCGGCATCGATTGTTCCGCGCTGATGCAGCACGTCTTTGGCGAAGCCTTTGCGGTCGATCTGCCACGTACCACCGATCAGCAGGTGCTGGAAGGCAGTCGCGTTGCGCGCGATCAGCTGAAGTCGGGCGATCTGGTCTTCTTCAGGCCGCCGGGCCTCTACAATCATGTCGGGGTGTATGTCGGCGACGGCTATTTTCTACATGCGTCGGCTTCTCAGGGGGTCAAGCTATCGCGTCTGGATAACGTCTACTGGAAGCGCTACTACTGGCAGGCGCGTCGTCCCATGGAACGAACCCAGCTCGCGCAGCGGGTGATGTCGTCGCGTGGCGAGGGCTGATCGTAGTTGTCGATCGTATCGATCGTATAGCCTGACGGACAAGACGCACAAAAAGCAGGCATAAAAAAGAAGGGCAGCCATCGGCTGCCCTTCTTGCGTTCGGCACAGGCGCCTGCAGGCAGGCACCCGTATGTCCGAGGCGTCTTCAGTGCTGATGACCACCTTCGCCATGAACATGACCGTGAGAGATTTCTTCTTCGGTCGCGTCGCGCACTTCGGTGATCTCGACGTCGAAGTTCAGACGCTCACCAGCCAGCGGATGGTTGCCGTCGACGGTCACGGTGTCGCCTTCAACCTTGGTGACGGTGACCATCAGCGGGCCTTCTTGGGTTTGCGCCTGGAACTGCATGCCGGGCTGCACTTCGTCGACACCCTGGAACGCATCACGCGGGACTTCCTGAACCAGCGCCGGCTGGACGTCGCCGTAGCCTTCGCCCGGCTCGACAGCGACTTTCAGCTTGTCGCCGTTGCCACGGCCTTCGAGCTCCTTCTCGAGCCCGGGAATGATGTTGCCCGAGCCGTGTAGGTAGGTCAGCGGGTCGCGACCCTCTGAGCTGTCCAGCACTTCTCCTGCATCGTTGGTCAGTGTGTAGTGGAACGCGACCACGGAGTTCTGGGCAATCTGCATCTCGAAACCTTTGCGTTTGTGCATGTCAGGCATATCCTAACGTGCCATGGCGTATCTGTCAGGTCGCGAAAGGCGTGAATCTGCTCGTGAGGGCGCGTGAGCGGTTGAAGGCGCGGACGGTTGCGCCGTTCCCGGGCTGTGGGTAACCTCGCCTAGGGGAGACCATGTTTTTCGCGGTACTAGGAGAGTGTCGTCATGACCGTTTTCGTTGTGTGGATCATCGCCTTCGCGGCCGTGTTTCTGCTGGCCTACAAAGCTTGGGATGGCGCCTTCGGGCGAGCGGTTTCGCGCTGGCTGCCTGGCGTGCTGCAGGGCGATCCGGCCCAGGATCGCTGGATTATCTCGGGCGCGCTTGCGGTGCTCGCGGCCACGTTTTTCGTCAACCCGATCTCGATGCTGCTGACGCTGATCCTGCTGGCGCTCGTGATTTGGGGTGGCAAGCGTCTCGCCTGCTGGACGATGCGTCGGGTCAAGCTGCACTGATTTCCCTTGCCGCTCGCCATGAGGTGGTGAGCGACTAACAACGACGGGCGGTGCCAACTGGCACCGCCCGTCGTTGTTGAAGCGTTATCTGCGGGCCAGAGGCAGTCGGCCGTGACCCGCGTGGTATGGCGTCAGAGCCAGGTCGATAGCGTGATCGAGCCGAACTGGTCGCTGTCACTCTGCTCCTCGAACTCATGGGTACGCCAAAGCGCACTGTAGGTCAGCTGCCAGCGGTCCCAGGCCATGGCCAGCCCCATCTGGGCGTCGCCGACCCACTTGCGGCGATCCACCGAATGGCTGTCCTCGAAGGAGTTGCCGTCCAGCAGCATATTATGTGCCATGAACCGCCCTTCGAGATTGGCGAACAGGTACCAGCTGAATCCGCCATCCTGCTTGAAGAAGACGCGGCTGCCTTGTGAAGGCGCCACGGCGGGAATGCCGAAGCTACGATCGAGGCCCTGACCGACCCGCAGGCCGAGGCCGGTCGATGCATAGGTATAGAGGTTGCCAAGCGCAAAGCCGACAGAAGGGCCATATTCGGTTTCCAGTGCGCCGAGCTGGCTCTGTTTCCACCAGGCGGTTTCGTAAGCGACGTTGACGAATGGTTCGTTGTTGAGCTGATTGTGCCAGCCCTTGGGGTCGTCACTGTCGACCAAGTGATGGAAGTTTTCCTGCACTGTGTGCCCGCCGGCACCGGGACCAACGATACCGACGTCGAAATAGAGTCCGCTGGTACGGCGCCAGCCGGTCAGTTGCTCATCATCGAACAGCGATAGTCCGGCGTAGAGCACGCCGGCATAGGGGCGGTCATCCTCGATCAGGCGGCTTTCGTCGATATCTTCCGGGGTATAGATCTGCTGCCCGAAGCGATAGGAAGCGCCGTCCAGTGAGGCCGCGCTCCACCCGGGGATCAGGTCGGCGAAGTCGCGCGTCCAGTGGCCGGCGCCGGGCTCGAAGGACCAGTCGATTTCAAGGCCGTTAGTGTAGTGACCATCGTCACCGCTGGCGAAGATGTCGTTTTCGGATTTGAGTGTGAGCAGACCGTCTGCCCAGGTTGAACTTGAGATGGCAGTCAGTGCCACGGCGACGCTTGCGCGCGCCCATGAGTGTCCCTTCATATCTCGTGTTATTCCCTTTGAACGAGCTGTAAAACAAGCACACATACAATAGCGTATGTATCGCTACTCGCCCACTCGATCTTCGTATCACCCCCTCCAACGAAAAAGGCGCCCCGAAGGGCGCCGCGATACGGGCGAAACCGCGTCGGTCGATGCGCGCGTTTGGCCGCCAAGCGTCGGTCAATAGGGCGCGACGCTCACGCTGGAGCCGCTCGCGATCAAACGCACGCGCTGGCCGACCTGCCAGTTGCGGTCGGCTTTCTGGACGACGACCACGTTTTGACCACTATCCTGACGAATTTCGAGTTCATAACCGTCGACGCGGTCGGTGGCCTGCTGAACCTTGCTGCCGGCGATGGTGCCGCCGATGGCCCCGGCTGCCGTCGCGAGCGTTCGGCCGGAGCCGCCACCCACCTGGTTGCCGAGCAGGCCGCCAATCACCGCGCCGCCGAGACTGCCGAGCACGCTGTCGCCATTGCCGCCCTGGATCTGTACCGGACGCACCGACTGAATAGTGCCGTAGCTGACGCTCTGGGCCGTGCCCGCCTGATTGCCACGATAGACGTCACCCGAATAGGTCGAGTTGTTGGCACAGCCGGCGAGCGCCAGAATGCTCAGGGCGAGCGCGGGAATCAGCATACGTTTCATGATCAAACCTCCTGAAGACTTGCCAGCAAAGGGCGCGTGGCGAACATATTAAAACAGTGTTCTAAAACGCGTCCAGTGCTGTCCTTTCCATCGATCCGCCGTAGGGGTGCGCATCCAGTGTAGGCGAGGTGGCAGTGGTGCGCCCGCCAGCGCGTCACAATCCTCTCTGCGCATCCATGCGTCTTTGCGCCCCGTACATCTCTGCACCCCATGCGCGGTTCGTCAAATGTCGGCCGAACCACTCCTGTTCCAGATTTGCCTCGGCTACGAGTCAGCGTCGTCAGGCTCCAGCCCGCTCAGGCTGCCCGCGTCGAGCAGGGCGGCGAGCACGCGTTCGGCTTCTGGCCAAACCAGTACGCTCGCGTCGATGGGAGAGTCCGTCGCCAGCCGTTTGGCCAGCGCGGCGTCACAGACGAGCGCATCGCCGTCAGCGAACAGCGTGGCGCGGGTATCGTCCAAGTTGCGCCAGGCAAACCGCGAGCCCGGTGAGTGATGGAGTTCGCCCCCTGCCTCGAGCGCTTGGCGCAGCGTGCCAGGATCGGTCGGCGTTTCCGCCGCGACGAGTTGATCGAGGTACTTGGGCTGGGTCATGGCGCGGCCGAACCACTGGGCGATCTGATCGGGGCGGTCGATCGCCTCCAGCAACAGCTGGCGCACGCGCTCGATGGCGCCGTCGTCGAGTTCCGTCGGATGGGACGGTGGTTGCAGGTCGTCATCCGCATAGCGCCGGCTATCACCCATCTGCTCGCCGACGTAATCGGCGAAGCCGGTGACGATCTCGTCGCCGGACGGGGCGCGGAAGCCTACGGAGAAGGTCATGCAGTCATCCGACTGACTGACCCCGTGGTGAGCCCATCCGGGCGGCAGATAGAGCATGTCGCCCGGCTCGAGAACCCAGTCACTGTCGGCTTCGACCTCGAAGCGTTCGAGGATGCGCAGGTCGATGCCCGGGATGATGGCCGCGTCGTCTTCGACCTTGCCGCCCAGCTGCCAGCGGCGCTGACCGCTGGTCTGCAGCAGGAAGACATCGTATTGGTCGACGTGCGGCCCGACGCTGCCTCCCGGCGGTGCATAGCTGACCATGATGTCGTCGAGGCGCCAACTGGGCAGGAAGTCGAATGCCCCCAACAGCTCGGCGACCTCCGGTACATAATGGTCGACCGCCTGCACGAGTAGCGACCAGCCGCTCTCCGGTAGTCGTGCAAAAGTCGATTCGTCGAACGGGCCATGGGATACCTGCCACGCCTTGTCGGGGCCCTGCTCCTCGACCAGGCGGGACTCGATGCCGTCTTCGCAGGCTAGCCCTGCGAGGTCGTCCGGCTCCAGCGGCGAGTCGAAGTCAGGCAGGGCGCCACGGATCAGTAGCGGCGACTTCTGCCAGTGACGCGCGAGAAACTCGGCCGGCGTCAGGCCGCCGAGCAGCGCACGAGGTGAATGGGCGGTCGTCATATCGATCTCCCCAACGTGACGGGTCCGACGCCGTGTTGACGACGGAGCTGGCGATGGCTTGGCACGAACACCTAGAGCGCTTTGGCCTGGTCGGCGGCGTTGCCGACATAGGTGGCCGGACTCAGCGCCTTGAGCTCGGTCTTGACCTCATCCGGAAGGGCCAGGGTATCGATAAAGGCGGCGAATCCGGCCTGATCGATCCGCTTGCCGCGGGTCAACTCCTTGAGCTTCTCGTAAGGTTTTTCGATGCCGTAGCGGCGCATGACGGTCTGGATTGGCTCGGCGAGTACTTCCCAGCTGCTGTCGAGATCATCGTCGAGGCGCTGAGGATTGGCTTCCAACTTGCCGATTCCCTTGAGCGACGCCTGGTAGGCGATCAGGCCGTAGGCCAAGCCCACGCCCAGGTTGCGCAGTACGGTGGAGTCCGTCAGGTCGCGCTGCCAGCGCGAGATCGGCAGCTTGCGCGCCAGATGGTCGAGCAGTGCATTGGCCAGCCCCAGGTTGCCTTCGGAGTTCTCGAAGTCGATCGGATTGACCTTGTGCGGCATCGTCGAAGAGCCGATCTCGCCGGCCACGGTGCGCTGCTTGAAGTAGCCCAGCGAGATGTAGCCCCAGACATCGCGATCGAAGTCGATCAGGATCGTGTTGAAACGGCTGATGGCATCGAACAGCTCGGCGATGTAGTCGTGTGGCTCGATCTGTGTGGTGTACGGATTGAAGCCGAGACCCAGCGACTCGACGAAGGTCTGGGCGTTGGCGGCCCAGTCGATCTCCGGGTAGGTCGCGAGGTGCGCGTTGTAGTTGCCGACGGCGCCGTTGATCTTGCCGAGCAGCTCGACCGACTCGATCTGGCGGAGCTGGCGGGCGAGACGGTAGGCAACATTGGCCATCTCCTTGCCCAGCGTTGTCGGACTGGCGGTCTGGCCGTGCGTGCGCGACAGCATCGGCTGGTCGGCATGGGCCTGGGCCAGTGCGGCGATGGCGGTCTGAACTTCGCGCATGGTCGGCAGCAGGGCATCGAGACCGTCGCGCAGCATCAGCGCATAGGAGAGGTTGTTGATGTCCTCGCTGGTGCAGGCGAAGTGCACGAATTCAGTGATCGCGTGCAGTTCGGGCTGCTCGGCGATCGCTTCCTTGATGAAGTATTCCACCGCCTTGACGTCGTGATTGGTGGTTCGCTCGATGGTCTTGATGCGCTCGGCATCCTCGAGCGAGAACGACGTCACGAGCCGATCGAGGAAGGCGCGAGCGACATCCGACAGGGGCGGCACCTCGGCGATCCCGGGATGGTCCGCCAGGCGTTCCAGCCAGCGAATCTCGACGGTAACGCGAGCGCGGATCAGGCCGAACTCGCTGAAGTGTTCGCGCAGAGGCGCGGCCTTGTCGGCGTAGCGGCCATCCACGGGCGAAAGGGCGGTCAGGGCGGAGAGTTCGTTCATCGTTGAGTTCCCGAATCGTCGCGCGAGCCGGCCGGCTCGCGATCTAAAGTGGCGTTGGGTTGCACCCGTCAGTGGGCATCCAGCTGTTGCAGTGCGCGCTTGATGGCGCCGCGCTGGAAGATCAGGCGCCAGCGGCGCCCCCCCTGCTGATGCCACAGCAGGGCGAAGCGAACGCCGCCGAGCAGCGCCGTGCGAATTCGTTCCGGCATCATCGGGCTCTGCAGAAGGCTGGGCTCCCCCTGCACGACGATGCGATAACGGAAGGTCGATAGCGTTTCCTGGTAGAGCTCGCCGAGACTGGCGATGACATTCTCGTGGGTCTCGCCGAAGTGTTCCGCCTGCCCTTGGATGCGGCTCAGGCGCTCGCCCAGCGTGTTCATCATGGCGGCATCGTCGCGCAGCTTCTGCATCAGCAGAATCATCGAGAAGCCATAGCGCATGACCGTCGCTTCGCTCTGGCGGCGCGACATCACCGCCTGCAGCGTATCGATGCCCAGACGCAGGTTGTTGTGATGCCCTCCGTAGACGGCTTCGAAGGTCTCGGGGTTGGTCTCCAGCGTGGCGCGGATCAGGGTGTTCCAGGCACGCTCGTCGCACTGGCCGGTACGGGCGAGCTGGTCGACCACGGCGGCCGCCTGGAAGACGCCGGCGAGCGCGAGGCCCTGCCGGCCGTTGGCGTCGAGCGGTGCCGATTGAATGGGCGTCGGATTCATGCCGAACGCTGGCTCCCTGTCTTGGCGGTCGAAACCGGGGCGGTCGAGGTGTCGTCGGTCGAGGCGTCGAGCGATGACGTGGTAGTCAGTTCGGTGGCCCGGATCACGGCGCCACCGAGGCAGATGTCGCCATCGTAGAGCACCAGCGACTGTCCCGGCGTCACCGCGCGCTGCGGGGTGTCGAAACGCACCGTCAGGCCGCCGTTGGGCAGCAGCGTGGCGTGGCAAGGCACGTCCTGCTGGCGATAGCGGGTTTTCGCCTGCAAGGTTGTCGACGCGGGCGCGTGTCCGGCGACCCAGGCGGCCGTCTCGCAGTGCACCACATCGCTGTATAGCAGTGGGTGCTCGCCCTGTGCCACGACCAGCACGTTGCGCTCGAGATCCTTGGCAGCGACGAACCACGGATCTTCGCTATGATCCTTGAGCCCGCCGATGCCCAGGCCGCGTCGCTGCCCCAGGGTGTAGTACATCAGCCCCATGTGCTCGCCGATGACATCGCCATCCGGTGTCTCGATCTGTCCCGGCTGGGCGGGCAGGTACTGCTTCAGGAAATCACTGAAGCGACGTTCGCCGATGAAGCAAATGCCGGTGGAGTCCTTCTTGCGTGCGGTCGCCAGCCCGTGGCGCTCCGCCAGGGCGCGCACTTCCGGCTTTTCCAGCTCGCCGACGGGGAAGAGAGTACGGGCAATGGCCTCGCCCGGCACCGCGTGCAGGAAGTAGCTCTGGTCCTTGTTGGCGTCCAGTCCCTTCAGCAGTTGCGCCTGCCCCGACGTGTCCAGGCGGCGACGTACATAGTGGCCGGTGGCGATCAGATCCGCGCCGAGCATCTCCGCATAGTCGAGGAAAACCTTGAACTTGATTTCACGGTTGCAGAGGATATCCGGGTTGGGCGTCCGGCCGGCCTGATATTCGGCGAGGAAGTGCTCGAACACGTTATCCCAGTACTCGGCGGCGAAGTTGGCCGTATGCAGCTTGATGCTGAGGGTGTCGCAGACCGCCTGGGCGTCGGCAAGGTCATCCATGGCGGTGCAGTATTCGGTGCCGTCGTCCTCGTCCCAGTTCTTCATGAACAGCCCCTCGACGCGATAGCCCTGCTCGAGCAGCAGCAGGGCAGTCACGGAGGAGTCGACGCCGCCCGACATGCCGACAATGACCTTGGCGGATGACGAGGGGGGCGCGGAAGCGGTGGAGAGACTTGCGGTGGTCATGGCGATTCTCGGGACATAGAGGTCGCGCCGCCCGGAGACGAGGATCGACTGCGGTGGGCGCGTACCGCCGGAAAATGAAGACCGGAGATTATAGCCGAAAGCGCGTGATGGCATCGAGTCCGACGCGCGGACAGTGAGGAGCGACCCTCTCAGCGGTCGCGAATGAGCTCCAGCGGATAAAGACGGGCGTCTCGGGTATCGCGCAGCCGCTGCATGACGACCGGGCTGCGCAGGCGCCGTTCGCGGTGGAGATCGTCGATCTCGTCGAGCGTCAGCCAGTGCGCCGCGACGATGCCATGATCGAGCGAATTGCCCAGATGGGCCAGCGGCAGGCCGACGAAGCCATGGCTATGAAAGGTGAGACCATCGGTCGTGTGATGAACATAGAGTCCGAGATAGTGCGTGATCGCGACCTGCCAGGCGGACTCCTCGCGGACCTCGCGTTCGGCGGCGGCCACCAGTCGCTCGCCGCGCTCCAGGTGCCCTGCCGGCTGGTTGAACAGACTGAAGGGGCCGCCACGATCTTCTTCCACCATCAGGTAGCGACCGGCGCGTTCGACCACGACGGCCACGGTCACGCGGGGTGTCCAGCGGTTCATTGCATTGTTCTCCCCAAGCGATGATTCTCCCGAAACGAGGTTCCGCCATGAAGACTTCGGCTCTGGAACTTAGGCCGATCATACCCGCTCTGCCACAATTCGAAAGCTCGCTATCGAGTTGTCAGGCACGCCGCCGAATTGTCAGGCACGCCGCCGTTCAGCGCTTACGCTGTCGTCGAGCGCGGCTACGCGAGGCAGGGCGTGTGGCCGTCTGCGGCAGGTTGAGTGTCTCGCTGCGCCATTCACCGGGCGCCAGGCCCGCGAGCTGCCAGGGGCCGATCGCCGTGCGGATCAGGCGCAGGGTGGGGTGGCCGACATGCGCGGTCATGCGGCGAACCTGACGGTTGCGCCCCTCGCGTAGTTCGATTTCGAGCCAGCTCGTCGGAATCGACTCACGGTAGCGCACCGGCGGCGTTCGGTCGGGCGGAGCCGCTTGCGTCAGGTAACGCGCCCGTGCCGGGCGCGTCGGTCCGTCCTTGAGCGTGACGCCATCGCGCAGTGCCTGCAGTGCGGTTTCACCCGGCTGGCCTTCGACTTGCACCCAATAGCGTTTGGCCAGTTTCTGACGCGGATCGGCGATGCGCTGAATCATGGCGCCATCGTCGGTCAGCAGCAGCAGACCTTCGGAGTCGTAGTCGAGCCGGCCGGCCGCGTAGACATCGGGCTCCTCGAGATAGTCGGCCAGCGTGCCGCGCCCCTCGCTGTCGGTAAACTGACTCAGCACGCGATAGGGCTTGTGCAACAGGTAGATCCGACTCATGACAACAAAACGCCGGGACGTGGTGTCATCGGGCACGCATTCGTCATCCGAACGGCGCCGCGGCATGGCGCTACCGGTTGTGGTCGACTATTTTCAAGCAGGGCTTGCATCGGGGTGGCTTCGCCCGCATCTTCATTGAACCTCGGGTCTTCAACGGTATCCAATACCTCACAGAGTCCCATTTCGATGTACCTGAGTCGTTGCATCCAGGGATTCCTCCTTACTATGTCAGAGATCGAAGAAAGAGTGTCGCCCTATTCATCAAGGGGCCCGGCGCACATGGGCATGACGCGCCCTCCGGAGCCCGATCACGAAGAGCAGGGCGATGTCGCCGAGCAGACATCGGAGCCCAAACTGGCCCCGCCGCCCATGTACAAGGTCGTGCTCTACAACGATGACTACACGCCGATGGAGTTTGTCGTCGAAGTTCTGCAGCGATTTTTCGCCATGGACAGCGAAAAGGCGGTCCAGATCATGCTGGCCGTACACACTCAGGGCAAGGCGACTTGTGGCATCTTCACGCGTGACGTGGCCGAGACCAAGTGTCACCAGGTCAATGAGTATGCACGCGAGTGCGAGCATCCATTGATGTGCGACGTGGATGCCGCGGACTAGCGAAACGGTGCCGGCAGCCAAGAATGGCGCCGGCAAGCAGGATTCGAAACGGTAGGAAGCGGTAACGCGGGAACAACGCTTTCGTCGTTGGGGCTTGCGAAACCGCTGATTGTGCCCGATTGTGAAAGTGCCGACCGACGCCCTAAGCGGCTATAAAGGGGACTGCCATGTTGAGTAAAGAACTTGAACTCACCCTGAACACGGCCTTCACCGTGGCGCGCTCCAAGCGACACGAGTTCATGACCGTGGAGCACTTGCTGCTGGCGCTTCTCGATAATGCCTCGGCAGCCGATGTGCTGAACGCCTGTGGGGCGAATCTGGAAAAGCTTCGTGCCGATCTGCAGGACTTTATCAATTCCACGACGCCGCTGATTCCGGAAGATCAGGAGGATCGGGAGACACAGCCGACGCTGGGTTTCCAGCGCGTGCTGCAGCGTGCCGTCTTCCATGTGCAATCGTCCGGCAAGAGTGAAGTGACGGGCGCCAACGTGCTGGTCGCGATTTTCTCCGAGCAGGAGAGCCAGGCGGTCTATTTCCTCAAACAGCAGAGCGTGGCGCGTGTCGATGCGGTGAATTACATCGCGCACGGCATCTCCAAGGTGGCCGGACACGGCCAGTCCCAGCAGCCTTCCCAAGAGGGCGAAGAGGGCGAGGAGGCGACAGCCGAAAACGGCCAGCATCCGTTGAATAGCTACGCTACCAATCTTAACGAGCAGGCGCGCCTGGGTAAGATCGACCCGCTGATCGGGCGAGATCACGAACTCGAACGCGTCGTTCAGATTCTGGCGCGTCGGCGCAAGAACAACCCGCTACTGGTTGGCGAGGCCGGTGTCGGCAAGACCGCCATCGCCGAGGGGCTGGCTAAGCGAATCGTCGAGGAAGACGTCCCCGACGTCATTTCCGACGCAGTGGTCTACTCGCTGGATATGGGCGCACTGCTGGCGGGTACCAAGTATCGCGGCGACTTCGAGAAGCGTCTCAAGGGACTGCTGGCCGAGCTGCGCAAGCAGGACAACTCGATTCTGTTCATCGACGAGATCCACACGGTGATCGGTGCCGGAGCGGCCTCCGGGGGCGTCATGGACGCGTCGAACCTGCTCAAGCCGCTGCTCTCCTCGGGTGAGCTGCGCTGCATCGGTTCGACCACGTTCCAGGAGTTCCGGGGTATCTTCGAAAAGGATCGCGCGCTGGCCCGTCGTTTCCAGAAAGTCGACGTGCCCGAGCCGACGGTCGAGGACACCATTCGGATTCTCAAGGGGCTGCGCGGCCGTTTCGAGGAGCACCATCAACTCAAGTACACCGATGGCGCGCTCGAAAGTGCTGCCCGTCTCGCAGACCGTTATATCAACGACCGCCACCTGCCGGACAAGGCGATCGACGTGATCGACGAAGCGGGGGCGCACCAGCGCCTGCTGCCGCCAGAGGCCCGCGTGCCGACCATCGATGTCGATCAGGTTGAAGCCGTGGTGGCGTCGATCGCGCGAATTCCGCCAAAGAGCGTCTCCAGCTCGGACCGCAAGTTGCTCTCGAATCTGGAGCGCGATCTGAAGATGCTGGTCTTTGGCCAGGACGAGGCGATTACCAGCCTGTCGGCAGCCATCAAACTCTCCCGTGCGGGGCTCAAGTCGCCCGACAAGCCGGTTGGCAGCTTCCTCTTCGCGGGGCCGACCGGGGTCGGCAAGACCGAGGTTGCCAGGCAGCTGTCACATCTGATGGGGATCGAGCTGGTGCGCTTCGACATGTCCGAGTACATGGAGCGGCATACCGTATCGCGGCTGATCGGTGCGCCCCCGGGCTACGTCGGCTATGACCAGGGTGGTCTGCTGACCGAAGCGATCAACAAGCAGCCACACTGCGTGTTGCTGCTCGACGAGATTGAAAAGGCGCACCCCGAAGTCTTCAACCTGCTACTGCAGGTGATGGATCATGGCCGACTGACGGACAACAACGGTCGCGAGGCCGATTTCCGTCACGTGATCATCATCATGACCTCGAATGCCGGCGCCGAGCAGATCTCGCGACGTTCGATCGGTTTCCAGACGCAGGACCATTCCACTGATGGCATGGAAGTGATTCGCCGCACCTTTACGCCGGAGTTCCGCAACCGTCTCGACGGCATCATCCAGTTCCACGGCCTCGAGCCGTCGATCGTGCGCAACGTGGTCGACAAGTTCCTGGTTGAACTGCAGGCGCAGCTGGACGAGAAGCGCGTGCAGTTGGATGTCGACGACGATGCGCGGGCCTGGCTGGCCGAGAAGGGTTACGACCCGGAAATGGGGGCGCGTCCCATGGCTCGAGTGCTTCAGGAGAAGCTCAAGAAGCCTCTGGCGGAGATGATCCTGTTCGGCGACCTGGCCGAGAATGGCGGCGTGGTACATGTGCGCGTCGAGAACGACGAGCTGCAGCTGGAAACGGAGGCCGAGGTCGCCTGACCGTCGACTACGAAGCCTTGGGGGGCGTCAAGCCCCCGTTAACGACAACGCCTCGCCATGGCAACATGGCGAGGCGTTTTCGATTCGGGACTTCTCGGATTGGCCCTTGGCGCGGGCGACTGGCTGGTGCCGGGAATGGCGGGAAGGCTTCCCGACAGGCCGGGCGGAAAGGCCGCTAGAGCCGAGTCTCTATGATCAGCGGGAGCGGTAGACGATGCGGCCCTTGGAGAGGTCGTACGGGGTCAGCTCGACCTTGACCTTGTCGCCGGTCAGGATGCGGATGTAGTTCTTGCGCATCTTGCCCGAGATGTGTGCTGTCACGACGTGGCCGTTCTCCAGCTCAACGCGGAACATGGTATTGGGCAGCGTGTCGACGACGACGCCTTCCATCTCGATATGATCTTCTCGTGCCATATAGGCGATCCCTCTGGAAAGATTGAATTCGAGGCGCGAAAGGGGCGTCAATCAACGTCATTCACCGCGAACGGCTGCGATGGCCACCCGCGGTCAACGACGTTTCGGCCCACCCGGGCCCTGAAGTGCGCAACATTATGGGCCATCTTGAAAGGGAAGGCAAAAAGCACGGCGTGCAGGCTTGCAAAAGCCCTGGGTTTGATGTTCGACGGACCCTCTGCTTCCCGGCGCGGTGTCGATGACCCGGCTGGCTCAGGTCAACGCCGCGGCGGGGACCACGCGCTGCCAGCGTCCACCGTTGAGATATTCCAGCGGTTGGTAGTCGCCCTTGTAGCGCATCTTCTGGCAGTCGCGTATCCAGTAGCCGAGATAGACGTGGGGCAGGTGGCGCTTACGCGCTAGTTCGATCTGACTGAGAATGGCATAGCTGCCCAGCGAGCGGCGCTCGAAGAGCGGGTCCGGATCAAAAAAGGTGTAGATGGCGGACAGGCCATGACTCAGTAGGTCGGTGGCAGCGACGGCGATCAAGTGATCGCCAAGCCGGAACTCCATCAGCTTGGCGAACGGGTGGGAACGCGTCAGAAACATTCGATACTGCTCGCGACTCGGCGGGTGCATGTCACCGTCGGCATGGCGGGCTCGAATGTAGGCGGCGTAGAGGTCGTAGTGCTCCTCGTTGAACTCGACCGGCCGCAGGCGCAGCGTCAGATCCGCGTTGCGTCGCATCAGCTTGCGCTGCGTTCGTGAGGGAATGAAATCGTCGACCGGAATACGCACCGAAATACAGGCGCTGCAGGCTTCGCAGTGGGGGCGATAAAGGTTGCTGCCACTGCGCCGGAAGCCCAGTAGTGTCAGGGCATCGTAGACTTCCGGTGCCAGAGACTCCTGCGGATCGAGAAACAGCGTCGTAGCCTCTCGGCCCTCAAGATAGCTGCAGGGATGGGGAACCGTCAGGAAGAAACGAAGATCGCGTGCCTGACGCTGCGGGCTGTTCGCATTGTCGCTGCTCACGAAGACTCCGTTGGCCATAGGGAGGCCGGCTGAGGTGCGTTGACGTTTTGTTCAAGATAGTCGAGGAATCTCTCTCGAGCGATCTCTCTTGCGCCCATGCTGGCTAGATGGGCGGTATGCATCTGGCAGTCGATCAGTGCGAAGTTGTGTTGTTCCAGATGTCGCGCCAGATGAACGAGCCCGACCTTGGAGGCGTCGGCGCAGCGGCTGAACATCGATTCGCCAAAGAAGATCTTGCCTAGTGATACGCCGTAGAGCCCGCCTACCAGTTGGCCTGCTCGCCAGACCTCGACGCTATGCGCCAGGCCGGCGTGGTGGAGCTTGCAATAGGCTGCTGCCATTGCCTCGTCGATCCAGGTGCCTTCGGCGTCGGATCGGGCTTCCGCACAGGCGCCGATCACCCTCGAAAAGGCCTGGTCGAAGGTTACCGAAAAACCTCCATTGCGTAGGCGCTTGGCCAGGCTGAGGCGAACGACAACCTCTTCGGGAAACAGCACCATGCGGGGCGAGGGCGACCACCAGAGTATGGGTTGGCCCTCGGCGTACCAGGGAAAGATGCCGTGGCGGTAGGCGGTTTCCAGCCAGGCTGGCGTCAGCGCGCCGCCGGCCGCCAGCAGCCCATCGGGCTCGTCGAGCGCTTCCGACGGCGGCGGGAAGGCAATCACGGAGGGCGATAACCAGGGCAGCATGCAGCAATCTCTGACATCGGATGAGGAGGCAGCATAACAATCCGGCTTGGCTATGTCCGTTGGCGTCGGTTGAACGGGCCGTTGATCAGCGGCGTCGAGCGACGCTTGTCGATAACGCAATTTGTCGGGAGCAAGGCGGCGATTTGTCGAGAACAGGGCGGCGAGCGAGTCGCCGGCGGGGCGTGGCGAAACAGGGTCGAAAAAAAAAGCTGTCTGACAGCTCTCAAGCTCGCGTAGGAAAAGGCCGATAACATGATGACACTTTTTCTTACGGAAATATCATGACCGCAATTCAACAGCGTTTCCGAAGGGCCAGCATCGGTACCAAGCTGGCTCTGATCGTAGCTCTGCTGCAGATCCTGGTATTGATGGGGCTGGCCTTCGCCATGGCTCAGGTCAGCTCTGGTCAACTGCGCCAGGCCACCAAGCACGAGCTGGTCACCCAGCAGACCGCGCTTACCGACATGATGTCGTTGTTCGACTACAGCCTGCAGCATCAGGCTGACCGCTTTCTGAGCATCTTCGCCGATCAGTATTCGGGGCGTTTTGCCCTCGAGCCGGATGAGCGGGTGGAGGTTTCCGGCCGTGACACGCCGGTGCTGAAAGATGGGCTCGAAGTCATCAATGACAACACCTGGAAGCTGGACCGCTACACCAGCCAGACCGATACTCCGGCGACGATCTTCGCGCGTGACGGCGACGATTTCGTACGTGTGACGACCTCGCTCAAGGATAACGATGGCAAGCGAGCCATGGGAACGCTGCTGAATCGGGAGTCGCGCAGCTACGCCAATCTGATGCAGAACGAGCCCTACATCGGGCTGGCACGCCTCTTCGGGATCCCCTACATCACTAAATACCAGCCGATTACCGATGCCGATGGTCAAGTCATCGGTGCCTTGTTCGTCGGGGTCGATGTCAGCGCCGAAATGGCCGAGATGCAAGATCGCATTCGGGCAATGGGGATCGGTGCCGGCGGCTACACCATGCTGGTTTCGGCGGCGGGTGACACCCGTGGTGAGGTGCTCGCCGGTGGCCCCTACGAAGGTGATAACCTGCTGGAAGGGCCGGCAGCCGATTCGTTCGCGCCGATGTTCGCGCAGGATGCCGGCGAGGTCGAGTTCGTCGCCGACAACGGCGTCGAACGGTTGGCCGCCTACTCTCGCTACCCGGGCTGGCAGTGGATTCTGGTCGGCTCGGTGTCGCTCGACGAGATCATGGCTGATGTGGTCGAGGCACGAAACGTCTTTCTGGGCATTGCGCTGTTGGTGGCCCTCACGCTGAGTCTGACGCTCTACTGGATCTTCCGCCGCCTGGTGTCGCGGCCCATGGTCCGCGCTGTCGGGCTCGCCGAAGCGCTGGCCGAGGGGGATCTCTCGCAGCGGATCGAGACGCGTCGGCAGGATGAGATCGGCCAGCTCGCGGTCGCGATGAACGGTATCGGTGACGGCCTCGAACGGATTGTCGGGCAGGTCCGCGATGCCGTGACTCAGACCGATAGCCACACGCGAGAGCTGGTGGCCGGCAATGAGGAACTCTCCTCGCGGACGGAGTCACAGGCCGCGAGTCTCGAGCAGACGGCGGCAAGCACCGAGGAGATCAACGCCACGGTGCGCCAGAATGCGCAACGCGCGCGGGAAGGCGACGAGCAGGCCCGCCAGACCTCGAGCGCAGCCGGAAATGCACGCGGCACCGTGGAAGCTACGGTAGCGGCGATGCAGCGCATCGACGGCATGGCGAAACAGATCGCAGACGTGGTTGGCGTGATCGACAGCATTGCTTTCCAGACCAACCTGCTGGCACTGAACGCATCGGTGGAGGCCGCGCGTGCGGGCGAGCAGGGGCGGGGCTTCGCCGTGGTGGCGCAGGAGGTTCGAGGTCTTGCGGAGCGCTGTGCCACCTCTGCGCGCGAGATCAAGACGCTTGTCGAGCGCACCGTGGCCGAGGTCGATAGCGGCAATCAGCAGGCTGCGGAAGCGGGCGAGCGAGTTGGTGAGATCGTCACCCAGATCGAGCGCATTAGCCTGCTGATCTCCGAGATTCGCCTGGGTTCGGAAGAGCAGTCTCATGGCATCGAACAGATCAATATGGCGATTGCGCAGATCGACGAGACCACGCAAAGCAATGCAGCGCTGGTTCGGCAGTCGAGTGCTTCCACCCAGCAGCTCGGCGAGCAGAGCCGTCGGCTATCCGACACGGTAGCGCTGTTCCGGCTACGTGATGAAGGTGGTCATGTCGAGCGCTCACCGACCTCATCGCTGGCCCCGCCGGCGCGCGAGGCTCGACCCTCGACCCGACCAACGCTGCCGGCATGAAGCGCGCGGCCCTGCCCCGGGGCCGCGTTCGCGTCAGCTTGATTAGCCCCCTGTGATGTCGCCTCGGCGCCCGGTATGATGGCCGTTTAAGGATCCCGGGCCCGCGTGGCCCGGTCGTGGATCGCCGATAGCCGTATGGGCGACGGAACGCCGCCTGCGGTATCGGCCATGCAATGCGTGACGCCACTATCCAGGGCGGGCGCGAGGGGGTTGATCGTTTGAGTGCCAAGAGTCCGGCCAAGAAAAGCCGTCGTTCATCGACGCAGGCGCAAGCCAGGGAGCAGGCCCGCCGCGTGATCATGCATCTGCAGGGCGTGACGCGTGAGGGTGCCTTCATTCTGCTGCTCGCCGTCTGCGTCTTCCTGTTGCTGGCACTGTTCAGCTATTCCCCTACCGATCCGGGCTGGACCCAGAGCGGCCCCGACCAGTCGGTTACCAACTGGATGGGACCGATCGGTGCCTGGCTCTCTGACGTCCTCTACTCTCTATTCGGCGCGAGTGCGCTGTGGTGGCCGGGTATGTTCGGGCTCGGTGCCTGGCGCATCATGCGTCAAACGCAGGTCCAGATCGCTTGGGATCCGATGGCGCTGGCGGTGCATACCGGCGGCCTGTTGCTGTTGCTGATGAGCACCACGACGCTGGGAGATCTGCACTTCTACAACGCGGCGAGCGATCTGCCCAATCAGGCCGGCGGTATCCTCGGTAAGGGGATTGCCGGCTCGCTGTCGGGGCTGGTCGGTGTGCGAGGCACCACGCTGATCGCGATTGCCGCTTTCATGTGCGGTTTCACGCTGTTTACCGGGATGTCCTGGCTGACAGTGATGGACGAGCTCGGCAGCTCGCTCAACCGGTTCTGGCGTTGGCTCAAGGTGCGCCGCGCCGAGCAGCGCGAGCGTCGGGCGCAGCGTCGGGTCGAGGCCCCGGCGAGCCGTGAAAAAACACGTGGCAGGGCCGCGGTCGACGGCGCGGAGCCATGCACGAAGCCGGCGGCGGCGCCAGCCGACGAAGCCGACTCTCCGGCATCGGCCGTCGAAACCGAGGCGCCCCGCAAGGCGCGCTGGTGGGAGAAGTGGCTTCCTATCCGCCGGGGGCCGGTGCTCGACGAATGGGGCGACGATATCGGCGAAACGACCGAGCGTCGCGAGCCGGCGTGGCAGGAAGCGCTGGCGGGCGGCGCAGACACGCCGAACGACTCGTCGATGTGGCGCCATGATGGCCGCACCGACATCCCTTGGGACGTGCCAGCGCGGACGCCGTCCGCCAAGCGTCCCGAGTCTGCCTATTCAGCGCGTCAGCGTCAGGAAGAGGCGCGTGAACCGACGCTGGGCAAGCTGCCCGACGAGGCGCCGGAGGCGCCTCCCGAGACGACATCGGCGCGAGACGCGGAGGCCGTCGATGACACCGAAGGGGCCTCGACGACATTCCGCGCGGACGTGACCCGTCGGCGGATTCCGCAAGCCTTCCAGGCCCCGACGGCCGAAACCGAAGCGGCATCCAATGCCTCGATGGCAGGCGATGCGTCGACGAGCGCCTCCGAGCCGGCTTCAGACGCCGTCGCGACGCCAGCGTTGTCCGCCGATGACGATGCGGCAGAAGCAACACCCACTCGCTGGGGTATTCATGCGGAGCGTGACGACGTTGCCGGGCCATGGGGACAGGCGGCGGGCAGTGCGCCGCTCGAAGCTTCTTCTGCCGCGATGGCGCTGACCGCTCGAGAGGGCGCGTCGTCGACGTCGGCAGCGTCTTCCGACACCGAAACGTTGCGATCCGGGACTCCAGAGGCCGGGATGCCACCTTCCGAGCCATCGTTGGCTTCGCCGCCGCCGTTCGACACGGATGACGATCGGAATATGTCTGTCGCTCCCCCTTCGGCGGTTCCGTCCGCCTCGCCGTCGCGTGTCGATTGGGCCGCGGCCGAGGCCGACAGTGGAGAGATGTCGCCTGAAACGGCCCTCGAAACACCGGCGGACCCATCACCGATGCGAGAACGGCCCGACTGGCCGGAAGAGTCGAATGGCATCGACGTGGCGGGCGCCAGCGAAACGATGCCGAGCGAACCGGCATCGTTCGAGCGCGAGATCCCGCGCCCAGCACCGACGCCGCAGGCCGCGTCGACCCCGGTCACACCGGTGGCAAAAAGCCGACACGCTGCCGACGAGCCGCCGGCCACGCCGAGCGACGCGCCGCCGCATGTGGCAACCGCCGAGCAGGCGCGAGCCGGTGCGCTGGAGAACCAGCCGACCTTGTGGACCGTGGAGCACTTGCAGAGTCAGCGGCCGGGCGGCGACGAGCTGCCGGAGCCGACTGGCGACCTGCCGTCGGTACGGCTGACGACGCCGGCCGATCCGGAACAGCCCAACTATACGCCGGAGCAGCTTGCCGACATGGCCGAGCTGCTGGAGATGCGCCTGCGCGAGTACGGCGTCAAGGCCGAGGTGGTCGACACCTGGCCGGGGCCTGTCATTACGCGCTTCGAGATCAAGCCCGCCGCCGGCGTGAAGGTCTCCAAGATCAGCAATCTGGCGAAAGACCTCGCACGCTCGCTGATGGTCAAGAGCGTGCGTGTGGTCGAGGTGATCCCGGGCAAACCGACGGTGGGTATCGAGATCCCCAACCCGCATCGGGCGATGATTCGTATCCGACAGGTACTCGACTCCGATGTCTACCAACAGGCGGATTCGCCCGTGACGCTGGCGCTGGGCCAGGACATCGGCGGCAAGCCGGTGGTTGCCAACCTCAACAAGATGCCACACCTGCTGGTCGCGGGCACGACCGGTTCGGGCAAGTCCGTCGGCATCAACACCATGCTGGTGTCGATGCTGTTGAAGGCCACGCCCGACGAAGTGCGCATGATCATGGTCGACCCCAAGATGCTGGAACTATCCGTCTACGACGGCATCCCGCATCTGCTGGCCCCTGTAGTCACCGACATGAAGGAGGCGGCCAACGCCTTGCGCTGGTGCGTCGCCGAGATGGAGCGGCGCTACAAGCTGATGGCAGCGATGGGGGTGCGCAATATCGCTGGCTTCAACGCCAAGCTCGACGAGGCGGAGCGCCACGGGGCCCAGGTGCAGGACCCGCTGTGGGAGCCGCAGCCGTGGGAGATGCATCAGCAGCCACCAACGCTCGAGAAGCTGCCCTATATCGTGGTGGTGATCGACGAGTTTGCCGACATGTTCATGATTGTCGGCAAGAAGGTCGAAGAGCTGATCGCCCGCCTGGCACAGAAGGCGCGTGCGGCCGGGATTCACCTGATTCTGGCGACCCAGCGGCCGTCGGTGGACGTGGTGACTGGCCTGATCAAGGCCAACATTCCGACGCGGATGGCGTTTCAGGTGTCCTCGAAGATCGATTCGCGCACCATTCTCGACCAGGGCGGTGCGGAAAACCTGCTCGGCCATGGCGACATGCTCTATCTGCCCTCCGGTGCCGGCATGCCGCAACGTGTTCACGGCGCCTTCGTCGACGATGACGAGGTGCACCGCATCGTCGAGGACTGGAAACGCCGTGGCGAGCCCGAGTACATCGAGGAGATTCTCTCCGGCGGTGTCTCGGCCGACGCGCTGGCCGGGCTGGAGGCCGAGGGCGGCGGCGACGGCGAAGACGCCGAGCAGGATGCACTCTACGATGAGGCAGTCCAGTTCGTCACCGAGACACGCCGTGCCTCGATCTCGGCAGTGCAGCGGCGCTTCAAGATCGGCTACAACCGGGCAGCCCGACTGGTGGAGTCGATGGAGCAGGCCGGCGTGGTCACCTCCATGGGCAACAACGGTTCGCGGGAAGTGCTGGCGGCGCCGCCGCCGGTCGGCGATTGACCACCGCCTCGATGGCCGCCGGGTAAACCCGGCGGCCGTTTTGTGGTCCAACACCTGTCGATACGATTACGTCGGCGGTCTGCGTCGCCAGAAACACGTCGCAAGGCACACGCCCTACATGGACTCGAGACAAGGAACGCCCATGCGCATGATAAAAGTGTTGGCCATCACCGGCGGCCTGCTGGCGGTGCCGTTCGCCGCGCAGGCCGATCAGGCCTCGGCCGATCGCCTGAGCCATCTGCTTGAGCCGCTGAAGACCTATTCAGCAGATTTCGAACAGCAGATCCTGGATGCGGGCGGCTCCAGCCTGCAGGACACGAGCGGCCACATGTGGCTCTCGCGGCCGGGCCATTTTCGCTGGGAGGTCAACCAGCCCTATCGCCAGTTGGTGGTGTCCGATGGCAATGAAGTCACGCTCTATGACCCGGATCTCGAGCAGGTCACGATTCAGCCGCTGGATGACCGCGTGACACATACGCCGGCACTGTTGCTCTCGGGACGCGCTTCGGCGCTTGCCGACAACTACGACGTGACGCGCCAGCAACAGGGGGCCACCGAGACGTTCACGCTGGTCCCGCAGGCGAACGATACGCTGTTCGAACAGCTCAAGCTGACGTTCTACAGCGAAAAACTCGATGCGTTGCAGATGACCGACAGTACGGGGCAGCGTACGGCGATCGATTTCGACGACGCCGAGACCAATGTCAGCATCGATCCCGCGCAGTTCGCCTTCGAGATTCCCGAGGGGGCCGACGTGATTCGCGAGCAGAGCCCGGCTGCGCCCTGAAAACGCCTGACGCTGCGTGTGCAAGCTTGAAAGGCCCCGTCATCCACGGGGCCTTTTTGATGCCGGATCAGGCCTCGCCGGCGTCGGCCTGGCGATCGAGCTCCGCGCGCCAGGCCAGCATCTGGCGGTAGCGCTTCTCTTGGCCGAATTCGCTGGGGTCGTAAAACTGCCTTCGCGGCAGGTTCTCGGGCCAGCAGTCGTGCTGGCTGCCGGCGGGATAGCCGTTGGGCTCGCTATGGGCGTAGCGGTAGCCGTCGCCGTAGCCGAGGGACGACATCAGCTTCGTCGGCGCGTTGCGCAGATAGATCGGCACTTCGAGATTCGGGTGCTCGGCAACGAACGCCTTGGCCTGGCTCCAGGCCTGCTCGACACGATTGCTCTTGGGTGCCACGGCCAGATGGACGGCGGCATGGGCGATGGCTCGTTGCCCCTCGTAATCGCCGAGGCGCAGATAGGCATCCCAGGCGGCGATCACCATCGGCAGCGCGCGCGGGTCAGCGTTGCCGACGTCCTCGGACGCGATCGCCGTGAGGCGGCGCACGACGTCCAGTGGGTCGCCACCGGCGCCCATGAACTGGGCGATATAGAGCAGGGCCGCATCGGGGCGTGACGAGCGAACGGACTTGTGAATGGCCGAGAGTACGTCGTAGTAGTGCTCGCCCTGATTGTCGAATGCCGCGGCCTGATGGCCGATCACCTCGATCACCGACTCCCGTTCCAGATGCTCGCCGTGGGCATCCTGGCGCGTGAAGTCGCAGGCGGTCTCGAGCAGGCCGAGCGCACGGCGGGCGTCGCCGGCAGCGGCACGCGCGAGGATCGACAGCGCTTCGTCGCTGGCCATGATCTGGCGTTCGCCCAATCCCAGTGTCTCGTTGCTCAGGGCACGCTTCAGGACGACGATCAGATCACCGTCGCTGAGCGACTTGAGCACGTAGACCCGGGCGCGTGACAGCAGCGCCGAGTTGACTTCGAACGAGGGATTCTCCGTGGTCGCCCCAATCAGCGTCAGCAGGCCGGACTCGACGTGCGGTAGCAGCGCATCCTGCTGACTCTTGTTCAAGCGGTGGATTTCGTCGAGGAACAGTAGCGTCTGGCGCTCCTGAAGCCTTCCCTCGCGGGCACGCTCGACGGCGGCGCGGATATCCTTGACCCCTGCCATGACTGCCGAGAGCTGCTCCAGCCGTGCGCCGGAGGCTTCGGCCAGGATCTCGGCGAGGGTCGTCTTGCCGACACCGGGTGGTCCCCAGAGGATCATCGAGCGCACGCTGGCGCTTTCGGCCATACGACGCAAGGGCTTGCCCGGGCCGACCAGCGCCTGCTGGCCGACGTAGTCCTCCAACTGACGCGGGCGCATGCGGTAGGCAAGGGGAGCGTTCTCTTGAGCGCGTCGGGCGTCGTCGTCGGCAAAAAGGTCCATGGCTTCTTCCAGGCTGGCTGTCGGCAGCGAAACGGTACATTTCGCTACAGCAAATCAGACGTTAGGCGTAGAGCGTTTATCGCAAAAACCGCTAGGGTAGGAAATTCTAGCGTGTCGTCGCGCGTGGGCCCAATGCCGGCCGTGTCGGACGGCCCTGGCAAGTCATGGCACTTGTCGGGTGTCGGTCAATCGGTGGTCCCGACGTCATTCGGCGTGACACACACTACACTAGGCGGATAAGGCGGTGTGCTCGGCACCGCCACTGCACGGACAGGAGACTTCCCATGCCCATGCTGACCCAGTTACGCCAGGATCACGCCAATATGGCGCGCCTGTTGCACGTATTGCATCTGAAGCACAAGACGCTGGCCGGGGGCGATCGCCCCAACTTCCGCCTAATCCGGGAGGTCGTGGACTATATTCTCGATTACATGAGCGGGTTCACGATTCCGCTGGAGCGTATTTGCAGCGAGCAACTGGTCGCCCGCGAATCGCAGATCGACGAATTGAGCACCCGCCTTGCAGATGACTATCAGCATCTGCACGAGCAACTCATGCGGCTCTCTCAGGATATCGACATGATCCTGATGGATGGCGTCATGCCGATGGACAAGTTTGCCGACGACCTGCGTTCCTATCTCGACGCGCACCGCGCCTATCTCCGGGCAGAACGCGAGGAGCTCTTCCCGCTGATTCGCGAGCATTTCGACGAGGACGACCTGGCCCGGCTCTCCCGTGAACTGCCTGCCCAGGCCGAAGCCGAACTGGCAAGGCTGCAGGAAGCCTACCCCGAGCTCTATACCGAGTTTCGCGAAGCCCCTTCGCCGCTCGCTTCCTGACACCCCTACTGACGGTTCGCGGCTCGACGACGATCGCCACTGCGCGATCGTCGTCGCTTGCGTAGAATGGGCGGCGGACGAGGGCAAGAGGGCAGCGGATGGACCGACTGCAGGCAATGCAGGTTTTCCGGGCGGTGGTCGAGGCCGGCAGTTTTGCCGGCGGCGCCCGGCGGCTCGGTGTCTCCAACGCCATGGTCAGCAAGCAGGTCTCGCGCCTCGAGGAGACGCTGGGGGTGCGACTGCTCGTGCGCTCGACGCGTCAGCTGCAGCTGACGGCCGAAGGTGAGCGCTATCTGACGACCGCAGCGCGGCTGATGGATGAACTGCAGGCGCTGGAAGCGGAGCTGGGCGAACAGCGTGGCAACGTGCGCGGACGGCTGCGGATCGCGGCGCCAGTGGATTTCGGGGTGCAGGCCTTGATGCCGGCGCTGCAGGCATTCGAGGCGCGCCACCCTGCCGTGACCTTCGATCTGGTGCTGGAGGATCGTCGTGTCGACCTGCTGGCGGAGGAGTTTGACCTGGCTGTCCGCATCGGACAGCTCGAGGACTCCAGCCTGATTGCCCGCCCCCTGATGCGCATGCCGATGCATCTCTACGCCGCCCCGGACTATCTGCGCCGCCACGGTACGCCGACGCACCCGCGGGAGCTTCGCGATCACCGTTGTCTGCACTACACGCTCTCGCGTCATGGTACTTACTGGCCCTTCAAGGTCGACGGCGAGGTCTACCGCGTGAAACTCGAACCGGCGCTCTCCTGCAACAACGGGCGGGCGCTGGTGGAAGCGGCCGTTCTGGGCATGGGGCTGGTTCTGAAACCGGCCTTTCTCGGTGACGCGGCGGAAAGAGAGGGGCGGCTGGTTCGCTTGCTGTCGGCTTTCGAGATGCCGCCTCTCGAGGTTCACTTGCTCTATACCGACCGCGAGTATATGCCGGCGCGACTGCGCGCGCTGGTCGACGAATTGCGCGACCATTTTCAGGCCGGGCAGCCCGATGACTGATGCCCTGATCTTCGACTCCGGCGTCGGGGGCCTTTCCGTCGTGGCGGCGATCCGCCGCCGGCTGCCGGGCGCGAGACTGGCCTATGCCTGCGATAATGCGGCGCTTCCTTACGGCACCAAACCGGATGCTTGGCTGCGTGCGCGAATTGTCGAGGTCTGTGTGTCGGCCTGCGAAGTCAGTCGTCCCCGCGCGCTGGTGGTGGCCTGCAATACGGCCAGTACGCTGGCGCTCGAGGCACTGCGCGCACGGCTATCGATACCGGTGATCGGCACGGTGCCAGCCATCAAGCCGGCGGCGGCGCGCAGTCGAACTCGGGTGCTGGGATTGCTGGCGACCGGCGCAACGATTCAGCGGCCCTATCTCGACCGCCTGATTGCCGATTTCGCCGCCGACTGCGAGGTGGTCCGCGTGGCCGCCGATGTCCTGGTGCCGGCAGCGGAGCGGCTGCTGGCCGGCGGCGAGATCGATACCTCCCTGATCGCTGCGGTCGTTGCCCCTCTGTGGCAGCGCGGCACCGCCGAGGGTGTCGTGGATACGGTCGTGCTGGGCTGCACGCATTTCCCGCTGCTGCGTACTCACCTTGCTGCGCAGGCGCCGGCATCGGTGCAGTGGGTCGATTCCGGTGACGCCATCGCACGGCGTCTCGAGAGCCTGCTGCCCGAGCGTATGACGGGCGTCGCGTTGTCCGCGGCCCCCAGCTGGGCGACCGAGGACAGGGCCTCGGGGCTGCGCTCGGCGCTCTCCCGCTTCGACTTTGCCGCCCCCGAGCGCCTGCCTGCCGTAGCCGTTCCTTCGGTCCCGATTGCCCCCGTGGACTGAGGGTATGATTTACCGATGCTTTTTCGATTCTCGAGGAGTTTTGCTTGGTCATCACCGATATCGACCCGGCGCACTATGATGCCCAGCTGGACGCCAAGCGCCAGCGCATCGAAGCGCAATTTTCCCGCTTCGCTCCCCCCAAGCTCGAGGTCTTCGCCTCGCCGCCGATGCATTACCGCATGCGCGCCGAATTTCGCCTCTGGCATGAAGGCGATGACCTTTTCTATGCCATGTTCGAGGCCGATCCCGCGGCACCGAAGGGCAAGCGTGTCGTGCGCGTGGAGCAGTTTCCGGTTGCCGGTCGGCGCATCAACGCGCTGATGCCGCAGCTGCTGGGGGCAATTCGCGATGACCCGCTGATGCGTCACCGGCTGTTCCAGGTCGAGTTCCTGACCACCCTCAGTGGTGAAGCACTGGTCACGCTGATCTACCACAAGGCGCTGGACGCGGCGTGGGAGGCTCGGGCCCGCGAGCTGCAGGAGAGCCTCGGCGTCTCGCTGATCGGCCGTTCGCGCAAGCAGCGGCGGGTACTGACACGCGATCACGTCTGGGAGCGGCTCGAGGTCGACGGTCGAACATTCGTCTACCAGCAGGTCGAGAACAGCTTCACCCAGCCAAATGCCGAGATCTGCCGGTCGATGCTGCACTGGGCGCGTGATGTCACGCGCGGTAGCCGCGGCGATCTGGTCGAGCTCTACTGCGGCAACGGCAATTTCACCATTGCCCTGGCCGAGAACTTCCGCCGGGTGGTCGCCACCGAGATCTCGCGAACCTCGGTGGCTTCCGCTCAGGCCAATCTCGAGGCCAACGACGTGGACAACGTCCATGTGGCCCGCATGTCGGCCGAGGAATTCGCCCAGGCGCTCGTCGGCGAGAAGCAGGGCCGCCGTGTCGCCGCCATGCAACTCGATGACTGCGACTTCTCGACGGTGCTGGTGGATCCGCCTCGGGCCGGGCTGGATGCGGCCAGCTGCGAACCGCTGATGCGCTACGAGCGGATCGTCTATATTTCCTGCAACCCGGAGACGCTGGCGGTCAATCTGGCGCAGTTGACGCAGACCCATCGTGTCGAGCGAATGGCGCTGTTTGACCAATTCCCCTGGACCGACCACTGTGAATGCGGCGTCCTGCTGGTGCGCCGCTGATCGTCCGGCGCCGGTGCCTTGCCACCCATGCAAAGCCTCGCGGCTGTCAACGACCCGTGGCAGGGTGAGGAGGGGTGAGCGATGCGCAAGCGACATGCGCTATGACGAAGCTTGAATCGAGTAGGGCGCTATCGGGCGCTGGCGTAAGCTGCGCCAAGTCACGTGGCCGCCATGTCGGCGGTCGATGTCAGCCGAGGTGATAGATGCAACACGTCGCGATCGAGGGAAAGACGGAGTTTCTGGAGCAGCTGCGGGACAAGCTTTCCCGTCGCCTCCCCGAGGATAAGGTGAACCGGATCACGGCCTTCGCCGAAGATCTCTACGCCACGGCGCCGTTCGAGGAAGCGGCCGACCGCCAGCTGGAGGATATCTACGGCGCCACGCTGGCGGCCTGGCACTTCATGCGTACCTTCGATCCGGCCGATGCCAAGGTCCGGGTCTTCAACCCCAATTTCGAAGCTCACGGCTGGCAGTCGCCGCACACCGTCGTGGCCGTGCTGCACGAGGACATGCCGTTTCTGGTCGACTCCGTGCGCATGGAGCTCAACTATCGCGGCCTGACGCTGCACGCGATCCACAATGCCGTACTCGCGGTCGAGCGCGATAGCCGCCACCACGCCAAACGGATCACCGGCATTCACGCCGAACAGGCGCCGGCGTCGCACGAGTCGATCATTCTGATCGAAGTCGACCGGCATACCGATGACGCCACGCTTCGCGATATCGAACAGGGCCTGCACGAGGTGCTGGTCGACGTGCGTACCGCGGTCGCCGACTTCGAGCCGATGTGCGACAAGGTGGGCGAGGTGATCGAGGCGCTGGAGCAGGATCGCCCCGAAGGCGTCACGGCGGCCGATCAGAAGGAGACGATCGCTTTTCTGAAGTGGCTGGTCGACGAGCACTTCACGTTCCTTGGCTTTGCCGAGAGTCGCTGCGTGGGCAAGGGCAGCAAGGTGCATCTGGAGCGGGTCGAGGGCAGCGAGCTGGGCGTGCTCAAGCTCGATCAGCCGCGCTATCAGGAGCAGGCCCGTTTCGGTGACGAGGATGGCCCCACGCCCAGCCTGCTGCACTTCGCCAAGAGTGCCCATCACGCGCGCGTACACCGGCCGACCTATCCGGACCATATCGCCATCACGCGACATGATGCCAAGGGAAAGGTCATCGGTGAGTGGCGTTTCTTCGGTCTGTTCACTTCGCTGGTCTACAACGAGTCGCCGCGTAGCGTACCTGTGCTGCGGCGCAAGGTGCAGGCGGTCATCGACGCTGCCGGCGTCAACCCGAAGGGGCATAACGGCAAGCTGCTGCTGCAGATTCTCGAGGTGCATCCGCGCGATGACCTGTTCCAGAGCACGACCGAGGAGCTCAGCCGCACGGCATTCGGCATTCTCAATATTCGCGAGCGTCGTCGCGTGCGTCTGTTTATCCGTGAGGATCGCGCCGGCCAGTTCTACTCCTGCCTAGTGTTCGTGCCGCGAGATATCTTCTCCACCGGTCTGCGCCTGCGGATTCAGCGACTGCTGTGCGACGAGCTCGACGCGACCTTCGCCGACTTCAACCCGTATCTGTCGGAATCGGTCCTGGCGCGGATCCAGATCACTCTGCGCTTCAACGGCGACAAACCCGCCGAATACGATGCGCGCGCCATCGAGCGCAAGGTGATCAACCTGGCACGCAACTGGCGCGAGGATCTGCACGCGGCCCTGATCGAGGGGCTGGGCGAGGAGCTCGGCAACCAGCAGGCCCAGGTCTTCCGAGACGCTTTCCCCGGTGGCTACCGGGACGACTTCTCCGCGCGGACCGCCGCCAACGATATCCGCCACCTGTGCGCACTGGACGCCGGGGCGCCGATCGGGGTCAGTCTTTATCACCTGGCGGAGAGCGCGGCCGGCAACGTCAATCTCAAGCTATATCACCACGAATCGCCGATCCCGCTTTCCGATATGCTGCCGGTGCTCGAGAACCTCGGCCTGCGCGTGATCAGTGAGCGCCCCTACCGCGTGGCCACGCCGGAGCGAGTCTACTGGATCCACGACTTCACCTTCGAGTACCACGGGGTCGGCGAAATCGATCTGCGCGACATGCGCGACAATTTCATCGATGCCTTCACTCGCATCTGGGTCGGCGATGCCGAGAACGACAGCTATAACCGCCTGATCATCGGCGCCGGCCTTCACTGGCGGCAGGTGGCGGTGCTGCGCGCCTACGCGCGCTACATGAAGCAGCTGCGCATCGGTCTCTCGCAGCACTACATCGCCAATACGCTGGCGGCACATGCCGAGATCACCCGCGGCCTTGGAGAACTGTTCGCACTGCGTTTCTCGCCGGACGAGGCGTCGAGTCGCGAAGAACGTTGCCAGCAAGCGGTCGAGTCGTTGAACGGCCTGCTCGACCAGGTTGCCAGCCTCAATGACGACCTGCTGCTGCGCCGCTATGTCGATCTGATTCAGGCCACTGTGCGCACCAACTATTTCCAGCCTACGGCCGAGGGCGAGGACAAGGCCTACATCTCGTTCAAGCTCGAGCCGAGCAAGGTGCCGGGCATGCCCAAGCCGCGGCCGTTGTTCGAGGTGTTCGTCTATTCGCCGCGCATGGAAGGCGTGCACCTGCGCGGCGGCAAGGTCGCGCGCGGTGGGCTGCGATGGTCGGATCGCAACGAGGATTTCCGCACTGAGATCCTGGGCCTCATGAAGGCCCAGCAGGTCAAGAACTCGGTGATTGTGCCGGTGGGCGCGAAGGGCGGCTTCATCTGCAAGCGCATGCCCGAAAATGCCGACCGCGATGCCGTCCAGGCTGAGGGGGTCGAGTGCTATCGCCTGCTGATTCGCGGGTTGCTGGACGTCACCGACAACCTGGACGGCACGACCGTCGTGCCGCCGGCTTCGGTGGTTCGCCACGACCCGGACGACCCCTATCTCGTGGTGGCGGCGGACAAGGGCACGGCGACTTTCTCCGACTATGCCAACGCCATCTCGCTGGAGTATGACTTCTGGCTGCGCGACGCCTTTGCCTCCGGCGGCGCCCAGGGCTACGACCACAAAGGCATGGCGATCACCGCGCGTGGCGCCTGGGAGTCGGTCAAGCGCCACTTCCGTGAACTGGGGTTGAATACCCAGAAGGACGAGTTCACGGCACTCGGGATCGGCGATATGGCCGGAGACGTCTTCGGCAATGGCATGTTGTTGTCGGACCGTATCCTGCTGGTTGGTGCCTTCAACCATAAGCATATCTTCGTCGATCCGACGCCGGATGCCGGCAAGTCCTTTGCCGAGCGTCAGCGTCTGTTCAAGCAGCCGCGCTCGAGTTGGTCCGATTATGACGAGGCGCTGATTTCCGACGGTGGCGGCGTCTTCTCCCGCGATGCCAAGTCGGTTGCCATTTCGGCGCCCATGAAGGAGCGTTTCGGCATCGAGGCGGACAAGCTGTCGCCCAACGAGCTGATCAACGCGATGCTCAAGTCGCAGGTCGACCTGATCTGGAACGGGGGCATCGGTACCTACGTCAAGGGAGCCGACGAGAGCCATGCAGACGTCGGCGACAAGGCCAACGACGGCTTGCGCATCGACGGTAACGAGCTCAACTGTCGCGTAGTCGGCGAGGGCGGCAACCTGGGCCTGACCCAGCTTGGCCGCATGGAGGCCGCCGCCAAGGGCGTCAGAGTCAATACCGACTTCATCGATAATGCCGGCGGGGTCAACTGTTCGGACCACGAGGTCAATATCAAGATCCTGCTGGATGATATCGTCCAGCGCGGCGACATGACCGAGAAGCAGCGCAACCAGCTGCTCGCGGACATGACCGAGGAGGTCGGCGAGCTGGTCGTGCGTGACAATTACCGCCAGACGCAAGCGCTGTCGCTCTCCGAGCGGCAGTCGCAGGAGGGGCTGGGGCCGTATCGTCGCTTCATCAACGAGCTGGAAGCGGCCGGCAGTCTCGATCGCGAACTCGAGTTCCTGCCCAGTGACGACGCGCTGATCGAGCGCGGCAACGCCGAGGGCGGGCTGACGCTGCCGGAGCTGAGCGTGCTCATCTCCTATGCCAAGAGCACGTTGAAGAGCGATCTCATTGCCGCCGACCTGCCCGATGACCTGCAGGTCCAGCAGCACGTGACGCGCGCCTTCCCGGCGACACTGGCCGAACGCTTCCCGCAGGATCTCGACAATCACCGTCTGAAGCGCGAGATCGTTGCCACCCAGCTGGCCAACGACCTGGTCGATCACATGGGGATCACCTTCATCCGACAGCTGCGCGACTCCACCGGCGCTACCCGCGTGGAGATCGCTCTGGCCTACGTGATCGCGCGTGACAGCTTTGGCCTGTCCGCGCTGTGGGAGCAGATCGAGGCGCTCGACTATCGCGTCGATGCCCAGGTGCAGTACACCATGATGCTGGATCTGATGCGGCTGCTGCGGCGCGCCACGCGCTGGTTCCTGCGTCAGCGCGGCGGACTCTCGGTGAAGGCCTGTGTCGAGCAGTACGCCCCCCAGCTGACCCAGCTCAAGGAAGATATCGGCAAGCGCCTGCAGGGCGATGAGCGCGAGGCCTGGCTGGCCCGACGCGATGAGCTGGTCGGCCACGGCGTACCCGAAGCGCTGGCTGGCATCGTGGCGGCAGCGCCCAGCGTCTACGCCGGGCTGGGCATTATTCAGGCAGCACGCGCGAGCGGTGAAAAGATCCAGCGTGTCGCCGAGGTCTACTACGCGATCGGCGAGCGTCTGGCGCTGCCGTGGATGATGCACCAGGTCAATGAGCTGGACGTGCGCGACGGCTGGCAGGCCCAGGCGCGCGAGACCTTCCGCGACGATCTCGACCGCCAGCAGCTGGCGCTGACCGTCCGGGTGCTGGGCATGAGCGATGCGCCACGCGAGGTCGAGGCGAGGGTGGCACGCTGGCAGGAGCAGCACGCGCCGCTCTTCGATCGCTGGAATGCGTTGCTTTCCGAGATTACCGCCGGGACCCAAGTCACCTTCCCTCTGGTGGCCGTGGCGATCCGCGAACTGGTCGATCTTGCCGAAAGCGATAGCGAAGGCTAAGGTGGCCGCTGTGCCGGGCCCGCTGGGCCCGGCTCCGCTTTTCGTGACGAGCGGCGGGGAACGACGTGCCGGCGGTCGTCGAATAATCAGAAATGGCGCTTGTCGCGGTGCCGTTAAGGTGCCCTATCAAGCGCCTCTGTTATGCTGTGCGCCGATTCGGACGCAGCCAACGCAGAGGGACCCCATGAAGTATCGCGTGTTCTCCACTTTATTCGTGGCGATGAGCCTGGCCGGTGCCACCGCTCAGGTCAGTGCCGACAGCCCGGCGCTGCAGCGTGCCCAGGAGGCGGCCAGTAAGGTCGACCTGACCCAGTATTTCCAGTCCAGCTCCGATGCCCGCAGCCAGAGCTTTCTCTTCGGCGGTCTGCAGCAGCATCCGTTCACCGTCGCCGAGGCCGGCACCTATCGCTTCAGCAGCTCGATTCTGCCGGGCGAGTCGCCTGACTACCGCATCACGGCCAAGCTGATCGATGCCAATGGCAACGTGATCGAGCGTGGCGAGGGGCTGGGCACCAGCGGCGGTCTGGAGATGGAAGAGCACCTCGAGCCCGGTGACTACCGCCTGCAGGTTTCGGGCCAGAAATTCGGTACCACCAAGACCGGTGGTAACAGCTTCAACATCACCGTGGATCAGATCGATGCCGGTGGCAATGTCATCGCCGCCGACGAGGGCGGGGTCGATGACGGCGGCGGTCGCATCATGTTCGGTGGTGCGAGTGCCAGCGGCCGCACCACGGCGTTTGTCGACTCCGAGGACGAAGTGGCGACGCTCAGCGCCCCCGGCCGTCGCGCGGCAGAGGATGTTGCGGCCAGCGGTGCCGTTACCGAGGCGTCTCCCGAGGGGCCCGACTTCGGGACCGCCAACACGGGCGATACCGCGATGCCGCCGGCGGCGCAGGATCGTGAGGTCGGTGCACCGGAGAATGGCGTGGCGGCAGCCGCGGATGAGCTCGCTTCCGACCGTCCGCGTACCGGTCGCCCGGAACGTCCTGCGCTGCCGCAGGACGGTTTCGACGAGATCGTCGCCGACATTCGCATTCTGCAGCAGGGTGAGGTGCTGAGCTTCGACGTGGCGGAGACGGGTACCGTTTCCATTGCCAGCTCGACCTTCCCCGGCAACGAAGGCACGTATCGTCTCGAGGCCGAGGTGCTCGACGCCGACGGCAACGTGGTGGCAAGCGATGCCGGCAACCTGGCGATCGGCGACTTCGATATCGAGACCGTGCTCGAGCCGGGGCGCTATACCGTATCGGTGCAGGGGCAGCGTTTCGGTTCGGCCATGGGCTCGGCCAACCGTTACACGCTGCGCGTCAAGCAGCTCGACACCCAGTAAGCGCATCTCGCAGGACCGAAGGCCCGACGCGAGATTCGCGCCGGGCCTTCTTGTGTCCTGTCCCCGGGGCCGCTCTGGATGCTTGCCGCGGCGTCGAGTTGGGATATACTCGCCCGCCGCTTCCTTTCGCCAACGACGAGATTCTTTCATGTACGCCCTCGTTCGCTCCCTGCTGTTCCGGCTCGAGCCGGAAGCCGCGCACCGACTCACGCTGACGGCCCTGGATGGCGCCCATCGGCTGCATCTGACGGGACTGATGGGAGAGGCGGAAAGCGATAGCGCGCCGGTCGAGCTCATGGGGCTCTCCTTCCCCAATCGGGTCGGGCTGGCCGCCGGGCTCGACAAGAATGCTGATCACCTCGATGCGCTGGGCGCGCTGGGCTTCGGCTTCGTCGAAGTCGGCACTGTCACGCCGAAGGCGCAGCAGGGCAACCCGAAGCCGCGCCTGTTCCGCCTGCCCCAATCGCAGGCGATCATCAATCGCATGGGGTTCAACAACGCCGGGGTCGACCATCTGGTTGCCAACGTGCGACGTAGCCGCTATCGCGGCGTGGTCGGGATCAATATCGGCAAGAACTTGACCACACCGGTCGAACGCGCTGTCGACGACTATGTCACCTGCCTGCGCAAGGCGCATGGGGCGGCGCACTACATTACGGTCAATATCTCCTCGCCCAACACACCGGGCCTTCGCAACCTGCAGTTCGGCGACCACCTGAATGGTCTGCTGAGCGCGTTGAAGGAAGAAGTGACGCGACTGGATGCCGAACTGGGACGGCGGGTGCCACTGGCCGTCAAGATTGCACCGGACATGAATCGCGACGAGATCGCCTTGGTGGCCCGGACGCTCGCCGCCACCGGTGTTGACGGCGTGATCGCGACCAATACCACGATTTCGCGCGACAACGTCGCCGGCATGCCGCACGCGCATGAAGCCGGCGGGCTCTCCGGGGCGCCCCTGTTCGTCGCCTCGACCACGGTCGTACGTGAGCTGCGAGAGCAGCTGCCCGAGATGCCGATCATCGGTGCCGGCGGCATCGATAGCGGTGTGCGGGCCAGCGAAAAGCTGCAGGCAGGCGCCGATCTCGTCCAGCTCTACACCGGGTTCATCTATCGTGGGCCGGAACTGGTCGGGGAGTGCATTCGCGCGACGGGCGACTGATCCGCTGAGGGGGGGGCGCGGGAGGGCCTGCAAGAAGAGGCAACTTGCGATGGCGGGGGCATCAAAAAGGCCCGCCGGGATGGCGAGCCTTGAGGAGGGTGACGATCATGCGCCTGTCGGCATCACGTCATGACCATGGGGTTCTTGTGGATACCGGAAACGCCGGTCATGCCGGCCCACTGGTCCCCGCGACCTTCACGCCAACCGCTCATCCAGTATTCGCGCAGATTAACGTCCTGGCTAGGGCATTCGTCGCGTGAGCGACCGGCCATCCCCGCCTTGTAGCCGTGCAGATATGCCCGCTGGTTGCGATCACGTTTCTGTCGTTTCATCGTATGGCCTCTTGTCGAACGAACGAGTGCTTCTCTTCTAGGAACACCACTGGTTGGGAAACACTACAGCCGCCGGCTGACTGCAAGAGTTCGACCGGTCGACTGTCCGCGATGATGTCCGGACAGGCAATACGCATGCGTTATTTCGTAGCTACGACTGTTAGCTTTAGCCGAAGAGAGAAAGGCTGTCGATAGGCGTTTCGTCATAAGGCACCTCTTTCAACGTATCCATGGGAATATGACCGTTCCGCCAAGGTTCGATGACACCATCATGAAAGACGATAACTCACTGTTGAGCCTGACGATCACCTGTCCCTGGAGCGTCGAGCCTTTGCTCGCCGAAGAGGTGGCGGGGTTCGGGGCCGAGATACAAAAATCTACCGTTGCCGGGGTTCAGGCGCTGGCCGATCGCCAGAGCGCCTATCGCATCTGCCTGTGGTCTCGGCTTGCCAACCGCGTGATTCTGACGCTGGGACGTGCGCGTGGGTGTGACGAGCCGGCCGCGATCGTCGACGCCGTCAGATCGATGCCCTGGGCCGACTATCTGCGTGATGGCCAGACCCTGGCCGTGGATTTTCATGGCCAGTCGTCGGCGATTCGGCACACGCGCTTCGGCGCCCAGGTCGTGAAGGACGGCATCGTCGAGGCGATGACTGCCGCCGGCCGCTCGCGGCCATCGGTCGATACCCGCGACCCTGACGTGCGTATCTACGCCAATCTGCACCGGGGGCAGCTCACGGTCGGCATCGATCTGGTCGGCGCCAGCCTGCACCAGCGCGGCTATCGGCGCGATACCGGACACGCACCGCTGAAGGAGAACCTGGCGGCAGCGCTGCTCGTGCGTGCCGACTGGCCGGCTCGGGCCAAGCGCGGCGAGTCGCTGGTCGACCCCATGTGCGGTGCCGGTACGCTGTTGATCGAGGCGGCGATGATGGCAGCGGACATCGCGCCGCAGCTACAGCGTGAGCGCTTTGCCTTCCAGCGCCTGGCGAATTACGAGCCGGCGCAATGGCACGAGCTGGCGCGGGAAGCCAAGGTGCGTGCCGAGGTCGGCCGGCGGCGGGCAAAAGCGAGCCTGTGGGGCTTCGACCAGAGCCCGCAGGCGATCGCCGCCGCGCGCAGCAACGCCATGCGCGCCGGTATCCCGGCCTTGATCACGTTGGCGGGCGGCTCAGTGAAGAGTCTGGCCCGGCCGTCGGAGGCGGCGGAGAGCGGCTTGGTGATTACCAACCCGCCCTACGGCGAGCGCCTGGGCGAGCTTCCGGAGCTGGTGTCGCTCTACAGCGACCTCGGTGCGCGACTGAAGCGTGATTTCGGCGGCTGGCAGCTGGCGCTCTTTACCGGGAACCCGGATCTCGGCCACCGGCTCGGGCTGCGTGCGCACAAGCAGTACGCCTTCAAGAACGGTCCGCTGGACTGCAAGCTGTTGCTGGCGGATATCGCCCGGCGCGACGTCGATGCCAGCGAAGCGCCGGCAACGGGTGGCGAGGCGCGAACGGCGACGCTAAGCGAAGGCGCACGCATGTTTGCCAACCGGCTGCGTAAGAACCGCAAGCGGCTGGCCAAGTGGCTCAAGCAGTCGGGCGAGGCATGCTACCGGCTCTACGATGCGGATATGCCCGAATACGCACTGGCGATCGATGTCTATGGCCATCAGATTCATGTGCAGGAGTACGCGCCGCCGAAGTCTGTCGATGCGACCAAGGCGCAGCGGCGCCTGCTCGATGCGCTGAGTGCTATTCCGGAAGCGCTCGAGGTGCGGCCGGAGCAGGTCCACTACAAGCAGCGCGAACGTCAGAGCGGCAGGGCGCAGTACACCAAGCAGAGCGACAGCGGCGACCGCTTCGTGGTCGAGGAGGGACCGGCGAAGCTGTGGGTCAATCTGACCGACTACCTGGATACGGGTCTGTTTCTGGATCATCGTCCGGTTCGCCGCCTGCTGCGTGAGCAAGCGGCCGGCAAGCGCTTTCTCAACTTGTTCTGCTACACCGGTACGGCGACCGTGCACGCTGCGATAGGGGGGGCAAGCGATAGCCTGAGCGTCGATCTCTCGAATACCTACCTGGAGTGGGCGCGGTACAATTTCACGCTCAACAAGCTTGATCCGAGTCGGCATCGCGTGGTGCGCGACGACTGTCTGCACTGGTTGGAGACGGCGGGAGGAACGTTCGACCTGATCTTCCTCGACCCGCCGACCTTCTCCAACTCGAAGCGCATGGCCGGAACACTAGATATCCAGCGTGATCATGCGCAGCTGATTGCGCTCGCCATGGCGCGCCTGGCGCCGGGCGGGGAGCTGATCTTTTCCAACAATCAGCGCGGCTTCACGCTGGACGACACGGTTGCGACGCGCCATGTCGTCGAGGAGATCACGGCGCAGACCTATGATCCGGATTTCACCCGGCGTGCCAACCTGCACCACTGCTTCCGGATTCGTCACCTCGATTGAGGGCATGTCGATCCTCGCGCGCGGGCGCGAGGATCGGGGCTTGGGCGGTAGAGGCTGGGGCGACGGTGAGTGGGATCGGTATCAGTCCAGCAGCGAAAGCTGAGCGACGGCCTTGCGGCCTTCCGGGCTGTCGTCATCGGCTTCCAGCACCTTGCGATAGCCGCGGGCGGCCTGAATATGCGAGAGGTCCTCGACCCACATCATGGCCTGCGCGTAACTGTCGGCGACCGCGTGCTTCAAACCGCCGTATTGGGTGCCGATCTGCCCCCAGGCGCGACTGAAGATCCAGTCTCCGAACATGTCCTGGTGCAGATGGACCAGGACATAGTCATGTTCACTTTCCCAGCGGACGATCACACGGACTCCTGAGGTATCGATGGCTCTGGCTTGTTCGCGATGGCAGGCAAGGCCTAATATATTCCCGCCGAACGCGTGGGCACTGGAGGGTGCGGCGTTCGACGCCAGGACCATTGTAAAGCAAGTGCCGAGGAAATCGACGCGTGCGTCGACTCGTCATGCTGCCTCGATCCCGGCAATGATTCGTCAACAAGAGAGGTTTCATGCGCATCCTGGTGGATGAAAACGTGCCGCTGGCGGAAGAGTTCTTCAGCGAGCTGGGGGAAGTGACGCGACAGGCCGGGCGCGAGATGACGGCCGATAGCCTGCGCGGCCACGATGTCCTTGTGGTGCGTTCGATCACGCAGGTCGATGCTCGTCTGCTCGAGGGCGCCGATCGGCTCAAGTTCGTCGGCACCTGTACCATCGGCACCGATCATATCGACTCACAGGCGCTGGAGGAGCGTGGTATCGCCTTTGCCAGCGCGCCGGGGAGCAACGCCGGTTCGGTGGTCGACTACGTTCTCTCCAGTCTGCTGCTGCTGGCGGAGGAGGACGGCTTCTCCTTGAGCGGCAAGACGATCGGTATCGTCGGTGCCGGCAACGTCGGTGGTCGTCTCGCCGCGCGCCTGGATAACCTCGACGTCGAATGCCTGATCTGCGATCCGCCGCGGGCCGCCGCCGAAGGGCGCGAAGATTTCCTCGATCTGGATACGCTGATCGCGCAGGCCGATATTCTCTGTCTGCATACGCCGCTGGTCAGCGGGGGCGAGCACGCCACACACCACCTGATGAATCGGACGCGCATCGAAGCACTGAAGCCCGGCACGGTGCTAATCAACGCCGGGCGAGGCGATTGTCTCGATGGGCAGGCGCTGCGCGAGCGTCTCGAACGCCAGGGGGATCTGCGCACGGTGCTCGACGTGTGGGAAGGCGAGCCGGGCATCGACGAGGCGCTGTTCGAGCTGATCGATATCGGCACGCCGCATATCGCCGGTTACAGCGTGGATGGCAAGATGCTCGGCACCGAGATGATCTACCAAGCGGCCATGCGTCATTTCGGCCTGCCGGCCCGCAAGAAGCTGGGGCAGTTGAAGCCCGATCCGTGGCTGCGCAAGATCGTGCTGCATAGCTGGACGCCGCCGCTCGAGGCGTTGTCGATGTGCGCCCGCGCCTGCTATGACGTGCGCCGGGATATGCTCGCCTTCGACCGCTATCGGCGCCGCCTGGGCATGGCGGCGGGATTCGATGCCTACCGCCGGGAATATCCGCCGCGGCGGGAGTTCCAGACCCTGCGTGTGGAGCTGAAGAAGAACAAGGGCGGTCTGCGCGATGCCCTCGAAGGCTTCGGTTTCAGCGTCAAGCTCGGTAAATGAACGTGACGCCGGCGCCCGGAGGGGCGCCGGCATCGGCTCAGTCTCGCGCCTCCCTCACGTATCGGCGGTGTCCCGCTCGGCATCCTCTCGCTTGACCACGCGGTGACCATCCTCGCTGCTGCCCCGTTTCCAGTAGCTGGAAATGTACATCTCGCGCTTGTCGACGCCACGATCGTCAATCAAATGGCGGCGCAGCTTGCGCATCGCCGAAAACTCGCACGCCACCCAGATGCCCGGCACGCCCGGCAGCCAGTCGAAGTCGCGCAGGGCGCCGACCAGGCGCTCGCTGTCGCTGCCCGGGTTCGGGTTGATCAGCCAGTTGACGCGCATGGCCGGTGGCAGGTCGAACCACTGGATATCCACTTCGCTGGTCACCTCGATGATCGCATAGCCCTGGGCATCGGCCGGAAGCCGTTCCAGGTTGGCGCCGATCGCCGGCAGCGAGGTCATGTCCCCGACCAGCAGGTACCAGTCGGCCGCTTGCGGAAGCCGCTTGACCGGCCCCGGGCCGCCAATCATGAGACGCTCGCCCAGGTTGGCCGAGCGGGCCCAGGCAGCCGCCGGGCCGGCATCCTCATGCATGGCCACATCGACATCGATCTCGTCGTCGCGCTGGCGGCGCACGGTATAGGTGCGCGTGGCACTGCGCGGCGTGCCGTCTTCGGCCTCGCCGGTCGGAATCATCAGCTTGATATAGGCGCTCTCCTGATCCGCGGGAAAGGCTTGCATGCCCTCGCCGCCGAAAGTCAGGCGCAGCATATTGGGGGTGACGGTTTCGCGCTTCAGTAGGGTATAGCGACGCGGTGCGGGCTTGGGCATGGCGGATTCCTCAGTGGAGGGGGCTCAGTGGATGTGGCTTAGTGAAGATTGTCGATCATCAGGCGGGAGAGGCGTACGAAGGCTGCCAGGTCTTCCGAGGCCAAGTGGCGGGCCAGGTCGGCATGGACGTGACGTTCGCAGGCGTCGATGCGGGTCAGCAACGCTTCACCTGCCTCGGTCAGGGCCAGCAGCTGGCTACGCCCGTCCGCGGGATTGGCGGTGCGTGTGACGGTGCCGCTCTCGACCAGCTCGCGCGTCAGCCGAGTGATCTGGGCCTTGTCGCGCTGCAGGCACTGGGCGACTTCCCCCGCCGTGCATGGGCTCAGGGTACGGACCGCCTTGAGTGTACGGATGTGTGATACCGCCAGCTCGCTCCCGCTTTCGCGGTAGGCGCGACGCAGGGCGCGTTTGTAGGCGTGCATGAGCTGATGAAGTGATTCACCAACCGACGTGTCGGACATGGGGAGCTCGAAGGTAGGAAGCTATGGTTGATATTATCAACTAGTTTGCGGTGTCGCGCCTTTGAATGTCAACCATTCTCATTGGAGATGGCCTGCGCCGGTTGTCAGGCTCGAGCGGTCGCGGCCATGATCGCCGGGGCTGTGACGCTTCCCGGCGATTGACGCAAAAGGGGTTTCCAGGACCAAGAAGTGGTTTCCGGGATCAGGAAGTCGCTTCGAGGGCGGGACGTCGGTTGACGCGGCAGCAGATCGGATAGAGCAGCAGGGCCAGCGCAATGCCGACCAGTGGTGGCGCCCAGGTGGCCAGCCAGGCACCCAGCGTGGCAAGGCAGTAGGCGATGATGCCCGGCCAGTGCAGCGTGGGTAGCGTAGTCGCCGCAAGGCGCGGATAGGTGCCGCGCCGAACCAGCAGATAGTCGGCCAGAATGACGCCGCCCAGCGGTGGTATGCAGGTGCCCAACGCGACGAGAAAGGGAATCAGCAACGCATCCATGCCGGCCATGGCCAGTAGCGTTCCGATCAGTGCTCCGCCGAGCGTGACCCAGCCTCGTTGGCGCGTGCGCAGCAGGTTGCAGCCGGCCGCGGCGAAGTTGTAGATGGTATTGTCCTGCGTGGTCCAGAGATTGAGGAACAGCATCGCCAGCCCGATCAGCGTGAGCCCCTGCAGTATCAGCACGTCGACGATATCCGGCTGACTGTAGACCAGTGCCCCGATGGCGCCTACCAGCACCATTAGCCCATTACCGACGGCAAAGGCCAGCAGCGTCGCGATGACGGCCTGGCGCGGCGTGCGCGCGAAACGGCTCCAGTTGCTGGCCTGCGTGGCCCCGGAGACGAAGGTGCCGAAGATCAGTGTCATGCCGGCAGCCCAGCTCATGCCGTTTGCCGGTTCAATGAGCGCCAAGCCCTGCCAGCCGCCGCCGTCGCGCCAGGCCATCGCCATGCTGATCAGGATAAGCAAGGTCATCGCCGGTACAGCCAGGTTCGACAGGCGCGCCAATCCGCGGTAGCCGATGAAGGCGGTCAGGCAGAAGCTGAGCCCGAACACCAACATCAACGGCAGCCGCCAGAGCGGGGCGAGTGAGAGCGTGGAGACCAGGACATCGGCGATGGTTGCCACGCCCCAGGCATACCAGCCGACTTGGGTAATGCCGAGCAGCAGATCCGACAACACGCTGCCGCGCTCCCCCAGAGCGAAACGCGCCATTAGCGCCGTGCTCAGGCCGGACTGGGCCGCCGCCCAGGCGATGGCCGCAGCGTAGATGCCGAGCAGCAGATTGCCGACGACGATTAGCATCAGCAGTTCGTGGAAGTCGAAGGCCGCGCCCAGTTGGCCGCCGGCGAACATGGTGGCGGTGAAAAAGGTAAAGCCGAGCAGTAGCAGTGCCAGGGAGGCGAATGGCTTGCGCGCATCCGCCGGGACCTCGCTCAGCGGATAGTCGTTGTCGGGCTGGGGTAAAGACATGGGGGCTCTCGCTATCCTGAAGGGTGGAGAGCGTCAAGCAAGCGGCGTACCGTTGCCGACAAAAGCGAGCCGGCGCGGAGGCTTCCCGTCGTGCGGCGGGGCGCCGCACCAGTGTGTTGCACCAACGCGGGGCAATGACGGGCGGTCTGGCGCCACCGGCGGATGACAAGAGTGCGCTATCTGTAGACTTCGCGCGTGCGCCCCACGCTCGGGCAGTGGTTACAGGGCCACGGTTACAGGGCCACGGCTCGGCCAATAAACTGAATCGGCCCGGTGGGATGGTCGAGCGGCGACCCGCCGGCGTCCTCGAGCGTGAGCTCGAACAGCTGGTTTTCCTCTAGCGGCGGTAGGTGTTCCAGGCTCAGATGGCGACTTTCGCCGGGTTCGATCAGCCCGAGCGATACCGGGCCGCCCCAGTCGTCGGCCTTGGTCCAGAATTCCAGCGTCTTGCCAGGGGGAACCTCGAAGCCGCCCGTCGGTATCAGTTCGATGTCGCGGGGCGAACTGGCCTGAACCACCCAGCCGGCCTGGCTGTGCTGTGGTGTCATCAGCACGACCAGGAAGCGTGGCGCGGCGGGTTGCGCCGGTTTCAGCGCCGTCAGAGTGCCCAGCGTGAGCATGCCTGCCAGGCCGCAAACAGCCAGTCCGCGCCACAGGCTCAGATTTTGCCAGAGCGCCTGCAGCCAGGTAGGCCCTGTTGGGGGCGATAGGGTATCCCTGACGACGGCGTCTTGCGAGGCATGTGCCAGCGTATGTTCGATGCGGCCCCACAGCGCGGCTGGCGGCTCGATCGGTTCGGCCAGACGTGTATACGGTTGCAGGCGCTTTTCCCAGCGTTCGACGGCCGCTCGTAACGCACCTTCCTCCGGCAGTCGCTGCTCGATATCGCGGCGTGTCTCAATGTCGAGCGTACCGAGCACGTATTCGCCCGCCAGCGCATCGATATCGCCGGCGTTTCGGGGCATCGTGTTGTCACTCATGTCAGACACTCGTGCAGTGCAGTCAGACTGCGCTTGATCCAGGCCTTGACGGTGCCCAGCGGGCGCTCGAGGCGTGTCGCGATTTCCTGATGGGTATAGCCGTCGACGTAGGCGTGGAACAGGCAGTTGCGGCGTTCCGCGTCGAGTTCGGCGAGGCAGCGATCCAGTTCGCCCTTGCCCAGCCAGTCGAAATGATCGCTGGCCTCTGCCGCCGCAGCGAGAGCGTTGGTTGCCTCCAGGCGCTCGGCCGTTTCGTCATCGACCGTGACTTCGCGGTGACGGCGACGAACATGGTTAAGGGCGAGATGGCGCGCAATGCTGAAGATCCAGGTCTTGCCCGAGCCGCGTTCGCGGTCGAAGGTGTGAGCCATTTGCCAGATCTTGACGAAAGCATCGTGGATCAGATCTTCGGCGGTCGCGCGGTCGCCCACGATGCGCTGTACCACCCCCAGCAAGCGCGCGCCCTCGAGTGTGTAGATCGCCCGCAGTGCCTGATGATCACCATCGGCGCAGGCCATCAGCAGTGTATTGTGGTCCGTTTCGGCTGCCACTCGTGCATCCCTTGTTCCCGGCGCCATGAAGGCGTTTGGTGCCAGTCTACGCAACGCGGGCTCGCCTTGGCGAGCCCGCGCAGTGGGGGAAAGTGCCTGCCTTAGCCGGCCTTGAAGAAGTTGTAGTCCGCCTGATATTCGACCACTTCGGTCGCGCCGTCGTTGTCCGCGCTGCAGGCCATGTCCGGTGCGACGCCGCCTTGCGTGTTGAGCCGCTGGACGTAGGTCACACCACGCATGTGGCCTTCTCCCTCGGCGGGGTTGGCTGCCACCAGCTGTAGGGGAATGTTGCCGGTGCCGCCATCGGCGGTGCCGACCTGCGTTCCGGTGATGGCCGAGCCGTCACTGGATTCCCAGGTGGCTGGCGGTCCGTAGTAGCTGCCGACCTGTTTGCCGTCGGCGTCGTTGAGGCGGGCATCCGGTCCCTTGAAGACCCAGGCATGGGCACCGTCCTTCATCTCGCAGGCGTAGGTGATCTCGCCGACACCGACCGTTTCCATGGCGATCCGATTTCCGGCAGGCAGCGTGACATCCGAAGGGACCATTTCGGCGGCGGCGGGCAGGGCGATAGCGCCGAATAGGGCGGCGGTCAGGCTGAGGCTGGCTAGCGGCATGGCTTTCATGAGCACTCTCCTTGCGTGAAAGATGGCGAGATCACTCGTCTCGCCAGCGGGATACACGCGAGGAAGTAGGGCGGATGCAGGCTAGCCGGAAATATTTCGCGTCGGCGTCGCCACGGGGCGCCGACAGGCAGGAGATCATGACCATTGGCCATGACGACGATGCCCCGCGCTGAGGCGGGGCATCGAGGCGATAACCGGCAATCAAGGCATTGCCTTGGAGACATTGTCTTGGAGACATTGCCTTAAAACATTACCTTATTCGCGATACGCGGACTCTTTCAGTGCGCGAATGCGGTCGTCCAGCGGCGGGTGGCTGGCGAACAGCTTCTCCATGACCTTGCGTGTCTGGCCGGTGGTGATGGCGAAGGCGGTGAGCGAGTCCGGCATCTGATCCGGCTGCTGGGTTTCGGCCTTCAGGCGCGACAGGGCGTTGATCATGGCGCCGGCGCCGGCGTACTTGGCGCCGGCAGCATCGGCGCGGTATTCGCGAAAGCGCGAGAACCAGGCGACGATGATCGAGGCGACCAGCCCAAAGACGATCTCGGCGACGATCACTACCGCGAAGTAGCCCAGAAAGCCGAGCCCGCCGCCATTGTCGCGGTCACGCAGGAAGCTGTCGACGACCTGCGCGACGATGCGTGCGAAGAACATCACGAAGGTGTTGAGCACGCCCTGAATCAGGGCCAGCGTGACCATGTCGCCGTTGGCGACGTGGCCAATCTCGTGTGCCAGCACCGCGCGAATTTCCTCGGGGCGCATGCGATCCAGCAGCCCTTGGGAGACGGCAACCAGTGCGTCGTTCTTGTTCCAGCCTGTCGCGAAGGCGTTCGACTGCTGTGCCGGGAAGATCGCGACCTCCGGCATCTGGATGCCCGCCTGCTGCGAGAGTTCGCGGACGGTGTCCAGCAGCCACTGTTCGGTGCTGTTGCGCGGCTGTTCGATCACCTGGGCGCGGGTGCTCATCTTGGCCATCCACTTGGAGAGGAACAGCGAGACGAGAGAGCCGGCCATACCGATCACGAAGCAGAAGATCAGCAGGCTGTTCATGTTCATGCCGTTGGCATTCAGGTAGGGCTCGACGCCCAGAATGCGCAACGTGAAGCTGGCGACGAGAACCACCGCCAGGTTGGTTGCCAGAAACAGGATGATTCGCATCATCGGTTGTACCCTCAGTTTGGAAAGCGTCGTTCTTGCCATGGTGTGGATCGTGCCGCGTGGCTGGCCTTGGCGGCACGATGGCTGCGGTATTGTTATTCGTTAACACCCGGTAATCAGGTGGTTATGGTGGGTTAGATACGACTTTCGTGAATAGGTTTCAAGAGGGAAAACGCGAAAGCGTGAGGGAGGGCGCGCCGCCACGCGCCCCGAACACTGAATAAATCAAGAGGGCCGAATTCCCGATCCGGTGTCAGCCCCTGACGCCTCCCCCTCAGGATAGGCGGGAATTACTGCCGGTAGCGCGAAAGGAAGCGGGCGAAGCGGTCGAGGGCATCGCCGAGCTGGTCGGCCCAGGGCAGGGTGACGATACGGACGTGGTCCGGGTCTGGCCAGTTGAAGGCGGTTCCCTGCACCAGCAGAATGCGTTCCTGCAGCAGCAGATCGAGTACCATCTGGGCGTCATCGCGAATGGGGTAGACCTCCGGGTCCAGTCGCGGGAAGGCGTAAAGCGCGCCCTTGGGCTTGACGCAGGAGACGCCGGGGATGGCGTTCAGCTTTTCATACACGACGTCGCGCTGCGCCAGCAGGCGGCCGCCGGGCAGGATAAGGTCGTTGATCGACTGGTAGCCGCCGAGGCCGGTCTGGATCGCGTGCTGGGCGGGCACGTTGGCGCACAGTCGCATCGAGGCGAGCATGTTCAGGCCCTGGATGAAATCCTCGGCGTTCTGCTTGCCGAGACCGCCGGAGAGGATCATCCAGCCGGAGCGGAAGCCGGCGCAACGATAGCTCTTGGAGAGGCCATTCATGGTGACCACGAGCTGGTCGTCTTCGGCCAGTGCGCCGGTCGAGACGTGTTCGACGCCGTCATAGAGAATTTTGTCGTAGATCTCATCGGAGAACACCACCAGGCCATGCTGGCGCGCGATCGCCAGGATCTCCTTGACCACCGCCGGCGGATAGACCGCGCCGGTGGGGTTGTTCGGGTTGATCAGTACGATCGCCCGGGTGCGCGAGGTGATCTTGTCGCGAATATCGGCGATATCCGGTGACCAATCGGCGTTCTCGTCGCACAGATAGTGCACCGGATGGCCGCCGGAAAGGTTGGCGGCGGCGGTCCAGAGCGGGTAGTCCGGTGCCGGAATCAGCACTTCATCGCCGTCGTTGAGCAGCGCCTGCATGGCCATCACGATCAGCTCGGAAACGCCGTTGCCAATGAAGACGTCTTCGATGCCGACCCCCGGGATGCCCTTGCGCTGACACTCCTGCATGATCGCCTTGCGGGCCGAGTAGAGTCCCTTGGAATCGCAGTAGCCCTGGGCTGTCGGCAAATTGCGCATGACGTCCTGAAGAATCTCTTCAGGCGCTTCGAAGCCAAAGGGCGCAGGGTTGCCGATGTTGAGCTTGAGAATGCGGTGGCCTTCGTCCTCGAGCCGCTTGGCATGATCGAGGACGGGCCCGCGAATGTCGTAGCAGACATTGTCGAGCTTGTGCGATTTCCGAATGGGGCTGTTCATTGGGGTTCCGTATGCAGCATCGCCGAGGCATCGGACGGATGCGGTCACTCTAAACGATGGGTGGCTTGGGGCGGGAAGAACGCCGACACCCCAGCATAACGCCGCGGGGGCGCGGCGCAAGGGGCAGTCGGCGATGAAAAAGCGGCGTCACTGTATGGCTGTATGACGATGTTCAGCCCGGTAGCTCGTCCTCGGCAGGCATCGGTGGCAGGGCAATATCTTCCGGCAGTTCCAGCGTCACTCGCCCCAGTTTGCCGTCACGCAGTTCGTGCAGCAGCACTTCGGCGCCGCGGTGCAGATTGATCACGCCGCCGGCCTTGAGTCCGCCGCGTTTGCGAGCGATCTCGTTCATGATCGCGTGGCCATCGAAACCGGCCTGCGCCTGCAGATCGACCAACCTGGGGCCGTCGGCATCGACCGCATCGGCATCGACAGGCGGGGCATAGACTGGCAGTTCATCGAGTTTGTAGCGTTCGCGCAGGGCGGCGGGGTAGCGTTTGGCCAGTTCTGCAGCGCAGACGATGGCAACATCCACGTACTCGATCGCAGTATCGCGAATGGCGCCGCTGGCCGCCAGACGGTAGGCACTGGCCTGATCCTCGATCTTCGGCCACAGCACGCCCGGGGTGTCGGTCAGCGCCACACGGCCGTCGATACGGATCTTCTGCTGGCGCTTGGTCACGGCCGGTTCGTTGCCGGTCTTGGCGATCTTGCGGCCGGCGAGGCCGTTGATCAGCGTCGATTTTCCCACGTTGGGAATGCCCATCACCATGACGCGAACATCGCGATCCTGGCGTACCTGGCCGGCCAGTTCGTGACACAGGGCGGGAATCTGCTTCAGTTCCCGTGTCTGCGTGGTGGTCACGGCGATGGCCCGACTATCCGGCTGGGCATCGAAGTGCTCGATCCACTGCTGTGTCGCCTCGGGGTCGGCGAGATCGGCGCGTGAGAGGATCTTCAGCACCGGCTTGTGTTCGGTCAGGTCGGCCAGCATCGGGTTGCCGCTGGAGTAGGGTAGACGCGCATCGAGCACCTCGATCACCACGTCGATCTCCGGCAGCGCCTCGGTGATCTGACGGCGTGCCTTGTTCATATGTCCGGGATACCAGCCGAGCATGCGTCTCTCCTGCGAATCGGTCCTGGCTCAAAAAAGAGCGGGCCGACATTCTAGCAGAACGTCGGCCCGCCCTAGGGGTGCAGTTGCGTCAGGCGCCCGCTATCACCAAGGCTTGGATACGTTCACTCTCCAGCATGGAAGGTGATCGCGACCGAATTGATACAGTAGCGCTGCCCGGTGGTTTCGGCCGGGCCATCGGGGAAGACGTGGCCCAGGTGCGCGTCACAGCGCCGGCACGTGACTTCGATGCGGCGCATGCCGTGGGTCGTATCAAGATGCTCTTCCACCGAGGCGGCGGCCAGCGGGCGATCGAAACTCGGCCAGCCACAGTGTGCCTCGAACTTGTGCTCGCTCTCGAACAGCGGCGCCCCGCAGCAGACACAGTGGTATATGCCCTGAATCGGCTCGACCTGATAGTCGCCGCTGAACGGGCGCTCGGTGCCTTTCTCGCGGGTGACGTGATACTGCTCGGGGGTGAGCTGCTCGCGCCATTCGGCATCACTCTTTTGCACCTTGCTCATGGTCGGCCTCCTTCATGCTTCGACGTCTCGGACGCATTACAGGTCATTTGCGCCGTGTTGACCAGTAGCGATTAGGCAATGCCGAATATGGGTGAAATCAATTGCTTGACACTTGAAAATGGCCTCAGTACTATACGCGCCACCTCGACGGAGACGAGACATCACGTCCCATTCGTCTAGTGGTCCAGGACACCGCCCTTTCACGGCGGTAACAGGGGTTCGAACCCCCTATGGGACGCCACTCGACTCTCGGCGAGGGATGCGGTAAAACGCTGTGAGACAGCAAAGGCGCGGGAATAGCTCAGTGGTAGAGCATCGCCTTGCCAAGGCGAGGGTCGGGAGTTCGAATCTCCTTTCCCGCTCCAGTTTTAGCAGTACCTGAAGCGTGTCGAGGGTCGTGAGCTGGTGCGCCAGCCCGGCAAAACGCCGGTCCGATCGATCTCCTTTACCGCTTTAGTTTGAAGTACCGGAACGGCTTTGCCGATCCAGCCTGCGTCCCATTCGTCTAGTGGTCCAGGACACCGCCCTTTCACGGCGGTAACAGGGGTTCGAACCCCCTATGGGACGCCACTTCGATGATCGTAGATCATCTCGTCGAAGCTAGACTTCGACACGACAAGCGGGAATAGCTCAGTGGTAGAGCATCGCCTTGCCAAGGCGAGGGTCGGGAGTTCGAATCTCCTTTCCCGCTCCAGTTTTAGCAGTACCTGAAGCATGTCGAGGGTCGTGAGCCGGAACGCCGGTCCGATCGATCTCATTTCACGCTCCAGTTTGAAGTACCGGAACGGCTTTGCCGATCCAGCCTGCGTCCCATTCGTCTAGTGGTCCAGGACACCGCCCTTTCACGGCGGTAACAGGGGTTCGAACCCCCTATGGGACGCCACTTCGATGATCGTAGATCATCTCGTCGAAGCCAGTCTTCGACCGACAAGCGGGAATAGCTCAGTGGTAGAGCATCGCCTTGCCAAGGCGAGGGTCGGGAGTTCGAATCTCCTTTCCCGCTCCATTTCTAGTCGTATCCGAAGTGTAGTCTAGGGTCGTGAGCCGGAACGCCGGTCCGATCGATCTCCTTTCCCGCTCCATTTCTAGTCGTATCCGAAGTGTAGTCTAGGGTCGTGAGCCGGAACGCCGGTCCGATCGATCTCCATTCCCGCTCCATTTCTAGTCGTTTCCGAAGCGTAGTCTAGGGTTGTGAGCCGGAACGCCGGTTTGATCGATCTCCTCTCCCGCTCTCGTTTTTATAAAGCGTAAAAGAAGCTTGTAACGCTGAGATGCTAGCGTGGAAGCGCCTTCTTTTGGCTCCAATCTCTATTTCCCTCGTATTATCTCGAATTTCCCCTCGTGTTATCTCGAAGGTTGTCTGTGCAGCCGACAATCTTTCGGTTTGATCCGGTGTGTCGAGAGTTCGCTAGTCGTTCCTTGAGCCCGGCTTCCTTTTCTGGCCTCTCGATACCTGCTGGATTCATGAGCCTTGGCGTGCATCGTCTGGGATGGCGCCGAGCGTGACTGTCCATCCGATGGTTCGGTAGGGATGTACGATGGCCAATGCCGATTTCAGTCTCTTCAGGCACTGTCGACGACCTTGCCGGTCGGGTATGAACCGCGTGAGCGTTAATGTCGCTGTGGCCGTCGTGCCATGGCCCTGGAAGCAGTTGGCGCCCGACCGAGGCCGCTGATCGGACGCCCTGTCGCGTTCAGGCCGCCTGGTTCAGGCAGCGCTTTCCTGACTGGTGGCCGCGCTTGATGCAACGCGCCGGTTGAGCCACAGAATCACCAAGGCAATGAGCGCCAGTGCGCCGCCGGCTACCGGGACGGCGCCATAACCCAGGCCGAGCCCAAGGGCGCTGCCGCCGGCACTGGCGCCGATCGCATTGCCCAGATTGAAGCCCGCGATATTGATGGCGGCGGCTAGGCTTGGGGCTTCGGCCGCCGCGCGCATCGCACGGACCTGTAGTGGTGGCACGATAATAAAGGCGGCGACCGCCCAGAGCGCCAGGATGACAAGGGCGCCGGCCGGCGTCAGCGCCATGAAGGGCACGCACAGCATTGTGATCGCCAGCGCCGCCAGGCCGATGGTCGTGCCGCCATCCAGCGACCAGTCCGCCAGTCGGCCGCCAAGCCAGTTGCCCGCCGTCAGCCCGAGCCCGATCACCACCAGCGCCAGCGTAATGAAATCGCCAGAGGCGTGGGTCAGGTGCTGCAGCAGGGGGGCGACATAGGTGTAGAGCGTGAAGAAGGCGGCGGCGAACAGGACGGTCAGCGACATCGCCACCAGCATGTCGAAGCGCAGTAGCGCGCGCAGCTCCCGACCGACCTCCGGACGATGGCCGCGTTCGTCGCGAGGCAGCGCCAGCGCCAATCCGACGAGTGCAAGGACGCCGAGGGCGGCCGTACCGGCGAAGGCTTCCCGCCAGCCGATCTGTTGGCCGATCCAGGCGGCGGCCGGCACGCCGCCGATATTGGCGATGCTCAACCCCAGGAACATGGTGGCGACAGCGCTGGCCTGTTTTTCCCTTGGCACTACCTGGGTTGCTACAACCGCGCCGAATCCGAAGAAGGCGCCTTGCGAAAGACTGGTGATCACGCGTGCCGCCAACAGCGTCGTATAGCCTGGCGCCATTGCCGAGAGCAGGTTGCCCAGAATGAAGACGCCCATCAGCAGCATGAGCGAGGTACGCCTCGCGAAGCGGCTCAGGAGCAGGGTGATGACCGGTGCGCCGATCATCACGCCGACGGCGTAGGCCGTGACCAGTGTCCCGGCGGTGGGGATCGAGACCCCGACGCCGTCGGCGATGGTCGGCAGCAGGCCCATGGGGGCGAACTCCGTGGTGCCGATACCGAAGGCGCCAAGGCCCAGTGCCAGCAATGGCCAGTTGATCCGGCCGGTGGCCGGTGAAGCGGTGTCATGCACGATCAGGATTCTCGGTTGATGCGATCGATGTTGGACGCCACCGGTACCGCGTGTTGCTGTCAACGCGATCCGTGTGCGGCGACCATCGTGGTACGGATGAAGGATGCGTTGTGTCGGCGATGCATCGTATACCGGCACAGGTCGAGGGTGCGTGTCGGGCGCCAAGCCTCGAGCATGGGTCGAGAGCGGGCAAGCTGGCACCGCAGGCGGCACCAAGACATCCCGCCGGTACGGCAACCGGCCATCATAGGGCTGCCCGGGTGGCGCTATTGTAGAAAGCGCGTCAGCGCGTGATAACCGTGCAGGCCCGATAGCATCTATGAGACCGCTGCATGAATAGAACGCCCCGTTGCCTGCTATCGAGAGCTGCCACCGATGGTCTCCGCATCCACGCCCATCTGTCGCAGTCGGCGGGCGTCAGTCGAGGGGGCGAGGCCGAATAGTCGGGCATACTCACGGCTGAACTGAGAGGCACTTTCGTAACCGACGGCGAAGGCCGTGCTGGCGACGTCGGTGCCGCTCAGTAGCTGCTGGCGGGCCTCCTGCAGGCGTAACCGCTTCTGATACTGCAGTGGGCTCATGCCGGTGATCGCCTTGAAGTGACGGTGAAACGACGCTGCACTCATGTCGGCGCGAGCAATCAGATCGGGCAGGGCAACATGGCGGTCGAAATGCTCGCGAAGGTGGGCGATGGCACGACGGATCTGCGCCAGACGGCTATCGCTGCTGGCAATCTGCCTGAGGGCGCCGGCCTGCGGCCCCTGCAGCAGCCTGTAGAGAATCTCGCGTTCGATCATCGGTGCCAGCGCGGGGATGTCGCCAGGGGCATCCAGCAGGGCGAGCAGGCGTCGCCACGGCTCGAGAAGGGCGTTATCGATCGTGTTGACCGCAAAGCCACCGCTGGTGCTGCCCGTCGCAGCAGGAAATGATGCCACCAGCTCGGCGAGCTTGGCGCGATCCAGGGTCAGCGTGAGCGCGATGTAGGGCCGCTCGGCGGTTGCCTCCACGATACGGCTCGAGACGGGCAGGGCGACGGAGCCGATGAAGTAGCTCCCCGCAGCGTAGTGAAGCCGATGCTCGCCGATCATGATCTCCTTGGCACCCTGAAGCACGAGACACATCATCGGCTCATAAAGGGTGGCAATTGGGCAACTCGAGGCGGCAGTCGCGAAGACGGAAACGTGGGGCAGCAGGCTGGTATTGCGCCCGATCTCGGCATGTGGCTGGATCTGACGGCATAGCGTGGCAAGAGAGATTGGCATGGCGGTGGCGTCTAACGATCGAGCGTTTAGATCCGCGTTGAGAGAATCGAGCAGATGATAGAGACGAACGGGTGAACAGGGTGAATAGATAACAGGCTAAATTGTTATAGGATCATGGCGGATACGCGAGCCAGCTGGCAAGCCTTGCTGATCGGCTCGCTCACCCGACCGCTGACGGCGGTCATTCGCGGGCTGAATGGGGTCGATCTCTGCCATGCACGATATAGCGTCTACTGCATCCCACTCAGTCCACCGCATCCGACTCAAGGAGCGCTTATCATGACGGATCTCATTCGCGTCGGCTTCATCGGCCTCAACCCGGATAGCCACTGGGCGGCGACGGCACATTTGCCGGCCCTGAACGCGCTTTCCGACACGTTTCGCATTGTCGGGGTTGCCAACAGTTCGCCCGAGAGCAGCCAACGGACAGCCGAGGCATTGAACCTGCCGCAGGCGTTCGACAATGCGCAGGCGCTGGTCGACTCGCCGGAAATCGATCTGGTCGTGGTCACGGTCAAGGTGCCGCATCACCTGGCGCTGGTCACCGCCGCGCTGGAGGCCGGCAAACATGTCTACTGTGAATGGCCCCTCGGCAACGGGCTGAATGAGGCGCGTCAGCTGGCGGCGCTGGCGCGTGAAAAAGGCGTGGTTGCTGCCGTTGGCACGCAGGCACGCATGGCCGTTGAGATCGCGCATCTCAAGCAATTGATCGCGGACGGTTATGTCGGTGAGGTGTTATCGACCACCTTGGTCGGTTCGGGGGGGAACTGGACCGGAGAGACGACCGACGATCTCTATTATCTCTTCGACAAGCGCAACGGTGCGACCATGCAGTCCATCCCGCTGGCTCATACGCTTGCCGCGATGCAGGACGTGCTCGGTGAGTTCGGTCCGCTGACGGCGCGCTTCGCCAGCCATTACGACAGCGTCAAGGTCACCGATACCGGCGAGACGCGTCCCAAGACGACGCCCGATCAGATCATGGCCAGCGGCACGCTGACGCGCGGGGCGGCGTTTTCGCTGCACTATCGTGGCGGTGTCTCTCGGGGAACCAACTTGCTGTGGGAGATCAATGGCACCGAGGGCGATATTCAGGTGACCGGCGATCTCGGTCATGCGCAGATCGTGCAGCTCACCGTGCGTGGTGCCCGGGGCGACGAGACCGAGCTGTCGTCGCTCATGCCGCCCGAATCAGCCTACGAAGGTTGGCCTGAGTTTGCAGCGGCGCGCAATATCGGTCATCTCTATGCCCGTCTTGCCGACGACATTCGAAACGGTACGCGAACCGCGCCGACGTTTGACGATGCCGTTCACCTTCACGAACTGATCGATACGCTCGAGCGGTCTGCCGAGCAGGGGAGCTGAAGCCCCCCAGCGGTTGACGTGGAGGTTCTAGGCGATCGCGGGCAAGCGGTGAAAGACAGCTATCGGCCGTGTCTTCGGTCGGTGGCGCGGACCTTTGCCTATGTGAGCATTGATGCTATCTGCGTCACGCGTGCATATTTGACGCTGCCTGAAAACATGCCAGCGCTGGCCTCAGCGTTGACGGTCTTCCGTTTACTCACCATAATTCGGCGGCGTTTTCCGAGCGACCGTGCGACTCGACGACTCTCGGGTCAACCTACTCTCATCCGTGCTGACGTATTCGGGTCACTCTGCACACGTCGCGTCCTCTCGAGATGCGCGTTTCATCTTCGGCTCGCGCCGCACATGGGGCGGGTACCTCTTCCTTGACGGCGATACGCCTCGAGTTTGCCACGACGGTTTCGCTATAACGGTTTCGCCGCGTCGCTCGCTCCGCCAGAGATTGAACCCCGTGGAACTGCCCCCATATTGGGCGGCACTTCTGATGCAACATGTTTCGTGCATACGATTCATCAATACGACAGGAATCCCTGATGGCAGAACCGGCACTGTCCATCCGCGGGCTCACCAAAGTCTACGGTAATGGTTTTGAAGCCCTGAAAGGCATCGATCTCGATGTCCAGCAGGGTGATTTTTTTGCGCTGCTCGGCCCTAACGGGGCGGGCAAGTCGACCACCCTCGGCATCGTCTGCTCGCTGGTCCAGAAGACCGCGGGGCAGGTGAAGATCTTCGGCACCGACATCGATCAGGATTTCGCCAAGGCGAAGTACAACCTGGGCGTGGTTCCGCAGGAGTTCAACTTCAGTCAGTTCGAGAAGGTCGAGGATATCGTTCTCACGCAGGCCGGCTACTACGGCATGCCGATGAAAGAGGCCAGACCGCGCTGCGACCAGCTACTCAAGGATCTCGGTCTGTGGGACAAGCGCAGCGGCCCAGCACGGATGCTCTCTGGCGGCATGAAGCGCCGCCTGATGATTGCACGAGCGCTGATCCACCGTCCGCGCCTGCTGATTCTCGACGAACCGACGGCCGGGGTGGATATCGAGCTGCGCCGCAGCATGTGGGAGTACATGCGCCGGATCAACGAGGAAGAGGGCACGTCGATCATCCTGACGACGCACTACCTTGAGGAGGCGGAGAGCCTCTGTCGCAACATCGCGATCATCAACCGCGGCGAGATCGTCAAGAACACTTCGATCCGTGAACTGCTGACCGAGCTGGATACCGAGACGTTCCTGCTCGATCTGGCCGAGCCCCTCGAGACGACGCCGGTGCTCGAAGGTTTCGAGCTCGAACGCGTGGATGCTGGGCAGCTGGCGCTCTCGGTGCGCAAGGGCACCAATCTGAACGATGCCTTCGACCAACTGACTCGACAGGGCGCGCGGGTGGTCTCCATGCGTAACCGCGCGAATCGGCTCGAGGAGCTGTTCGTGTCGATGACCTCCCAGCCCGACGTCGAGCAGAGCATCGATGGCGGCAACACGACACAGGGCAAGGAGACGGCGTCTTGAATAACCGCCAACTGCTGATTTCTCTCTGGACCATGGTGGTGAAGGAGGTGCGCCGCTTCGTGCGCATCTGGCCGCAGACGCTGGTACCGCCCTCCATCACGATGACGATGTACTTCATCATCTTCGGTAACCTGATCGGCTCGCGCGTGGGCGAGATGCACGGCATCTCCTACATGTCCTACATCGTGCCGGGGCTGATCATGATGTCCGTCATTACCAACAGCTACTCCAACGTGGCGTCCTCGTTCTTCTCCAATAAGTTCCAGCGCAGCGTCGAGGAGATGATGGTGTCGCCGATGCCCAACTGGGTAATTCTCGGCGGCTTCGTCATCGGCGGTGCCGCGCGCGGGCTGGGCGTGGGCCTGATCGTTACCATGGTATCGCTGTTCTTCACCCATCTCGACCTGCAGCATCCGCTGCTGACGCTCGGTGTGGTGATCATGACGGCGCTGCTCTTCTCCATCGGCGGTTTTATCAATGCGCTGCTGGCGAAGAAGTTCGATGACATCTCGATCATTCCGATCTTCGTGCTCACCCCGCTGACCTATCTCGGCGGTGTGTTCTACTCGATCGACCTGCTGCCGGACTTCTGGCAGAACGTGACCATGATCAATCCGATCCTCTACATGGTGAACGCCTTCCGTTTCGGGATCCTCGGTATCTCCGATATTCCCGTGACCGGTGCGCTGGTCGCCATCGCGACGTTTATCGTCATCTTCTGGTGCTTGGCACTGTGGATGCTCAACCGTGGCAAGGGGATCCGCTCGTGAATCCATCGCGGCCGGAGACGCTGACCGAGGCGCCGCTCGGTCGGGAGTCGGCCTATCCCGAGCGCTACGATGCGGGTCTGCTGTTTCCCATCGCGCGGGCGGCCAATCGTCAGCCGCTGGGGTTCGACGACGCGTCGCTGCCGTTCGTCGGCGGCGACGAGTGGTGGGCTTTCGAGCTCTCCTGGCTCGACCCGCGGGGCAAGCCGGTGGTCGCCGTGGCGCGCTTCCGGCTGCCGGCGGACTCGCCCAAGTTGATCGAGTCGAAGTCGTGGAAGCTCTATCTCAACAGCTTCAACCAGACGACCTTTGCCGACAGTGCCACGGTGATCGAGACACTGGAGCGGGATCTCGGCGCGGCGGCCGAGGCGCCGGTAACGGCCGAGCTGTTCGGGGTCGACGACAGCGCGCTGGCCCCGCAGCCGATGCCGGGAGAGAGCATCGACGCGCTCGAGGTTGATATCGATTGCTATACGCCGACGCCGGCGTTGCTTGCATGCGATGACGGCGAGATCGTTAGCGAGACGTTGCATTCGCACCTGCTCAAGTCCAACTGCCCGGTGACCGGCCAGCCTGACTGGGGTAGCGTCCTCATCCAGTACGAGGGGCCGCGCCTCGATCGCGCCGCGCTGCTGCGCTATCTCGTCTCCTACCGCCAGCATCAGGATTTTCACGAGCACTGTGTCGAGCATATCTTTGTCGACCTGATGGCACGCTGCTGCCCGGAGAAACTTCTGGTCATGGCGCGCTATGTGCGCAGGGGGGGGCTCGATATCAGCCCCTGGCGGGCCACGCCAGGCTACCAGCCGGCGTTGCCCGCGCGGCTGCTGCGCCAGTAGGGCGATTGTCGTATCGTGTGCGCTTTAGGCCATTGCCGTTGAGGCTGGCTATCGATGGGCCGAATCGAAGGGAGATCGACTATGGACGCACTGGAACTGCTGCATCAGCGCCGCTCGATGGGCAAGCTGGCCGGGCCCGTGCCCTCGGCGGAACAGCTCGAAGCGCTTTACCGCGCGGCACTGCGGGCGCCGGATCACAAGGAGATGACGCCGTATCGCTTCATCGAGATCAGCGGGGCTGGCCTCGAACGACTGGGCGAGCTGTTTGCCCAGTCCGACCGTCGTGCCAATCCACACATCGATGAAGGTAGTCTGGCGGCCGCCCGCAAGAAGCCGCTGCGCGCACCGATGATCATCGCCGTGATCGCCAGTATCACACCCGACCAGCCCAAGGTGCCGCCAGTCGAGCAGATCATCTCCGCCGGCTGTGCCGGCCATGCCATGCTCTACGCTGCCTTCGCCCAAGGCCTTGGCGCCATGTGGCGCACGGGTACTTACGCACACGACAAGGGCGTCTGGCGTGATCTGGGGCTTGGTCAGCACGAAGAGCTGATCGGTTACCTCTACCTTGGTCAGCCCGGAGGGCGTTATCCCTCGGCACCGGCGCGCGATCCAGCGGATTTCGTCGAGCGCTGGCGGTAATCGCGTAAAAAGCCATAAATAAAGAAAAAATGGCTTGCGATCACAGGCTTAGCTCGATAATATGTGCGCCGTTCTGAACGCAGCGGTACAGCCGAAACGGGCAGAATGACAATACGGAGGGGTGTCCGAGTGGTCGAAGGAGCACGCCTGGAAAGTGTGTAAGTCGAAAGGCTTCGAGGGTTCGAATCCCTCCCCCTCCGCCACGAATTCAGAATTAGCCGGCTCATGCAGCCGGCTTTTTCGTGGGCGGAAGAAAAACGGTGGCGTCCTCATGCGCGATGACGCCGATCGAGACCGAGGGAATCGGCAAGTTTATGACCCCTTGGTTCGGTAGCGCTGCGAGAGAACGACTGATTCTTGAGGTCGTTGTGCTTCGCTGGCATCGAGATCGAATGCCGGTGGCAGGCTTGGGCTTAACTGCTCGCTCCCAACCAAACGTCCTGCTTTTGTAAAGCCTTTGTACTATTTTTATTAACTAAACTTTAGTTTCATGTGATCCGGCCGATAGAGATAAGGCAATTTCCTACACCGGAGCACGCCATGCTCGCACGTTTGAAGATCGGTCCCCGCCTGGGGATCGCTTTCGGCCTTATTCTCCTGCTTCTGCTGGGGACCGTGGGGGCCGGCATTGTCGGACTGAAATCCATTCAGAAAACCGCTCGCGTGACGCTCGATCGAGACGTGGCGCTGGGCTTCAACGCGTCGGCCGTACAGAAACAGGCACTCGAGCTGCGACGTTACGAGAAAGATACCCTGATCAATATCGGCGACGCGGATCGTGTCCAGTCCTACCGGGAGCGGTGGGAGACGGCACATCACAATCTGGCGGCAACGCTGGAGGCGGGGCAGGCGTTATCCGAGATGGCCGCCATCGATGCGCTTTATCAGAAGGGGGCTGAGGCACTGGCTGGCTATGCCCGTGGCTACTCGATGATCGTCTCGCGTATCGAGAGTGGTCAACTAACCTCGACGGCAGGTGCCAACGAGGCGCTGGAAGCGTACAAGCAGTCGATCTATCTGCTCGAAGAGGCTGCCGCCGACATCAATAAAGCCGTTCAGGAAAGAATGGCCGCGTCTGAAGCTGCGATCGACTCGGAGTACACGATCGCGCTGTGGGAGCTTATTCTTTCGGCGGTCGTGGCCTTGATGCTGGCAGGCATTCTGGCCGTCGTGATCACCCGCAGCATTGTCCGCCCGCTACAGACTGCCGTGGAACTTGCCAGGCATGTGGCGGATGGCGATCTGACCTCGAAGGTCGAACCGCGGGGCAAGGACGAGCTGGCCCTGCTGTTGGGCTCGATGAACGAGATGCAGCAGAAGCTGAGCGCGCTGGTCGGCTCCCTGCGCAGCAGCAGCGGCAGCGTCTACCGGGACGCCAACGAGATGGCAGCGGGCAGCGAGGAGCTCTCTTCGCGCACGGAACAGCAGGCCTCCGCGCTACAGCAAACGGCGGCAAGCATGGAGGAGATTACATCGACCGTGCGGCAGAACGCCGAGTCGGCGGATGAGGCTCTCAAGCTCTCCGGTAACGCATCGGAGATGGCGGAGAGCGGTAACCGCGATATCCAGCTGACGATCGAGATGATGCAGGCGATCTCGGATAGCTCTAAGCAAATCGATGAGCTGGTGAGCGTGATCGACTCCATCGCGTTCCAGACCAATATTCTGGCGCTGAATGCCTCGGTCGAGGCGGCCCGCGCGGGCGAGAAAGGTCGGGGTTTTGCGGTGGTTGCCACTGAAGTGCGCTCGCTCGCCAGTCGCAGTGCGGAATCCGCCAAACAGGTCCGGGAGACCGTGTCGCGGACGACGGAGCACATTACCAATGGGGCCGCCCAGGCAAAGCGCAGCGGCGAGTCGATGGGCCACATTGTCGAATCCGTCTCGAGAGTGACCTCGTTGATGGGAGAAATCGCCACGGCGACGCGAGAACAGAGCAGCGCGATCGAACAGGTCAATGCGGCAGTCAGCGAGATGGATTCGGTGACCCAGCAGAACGCGGCACTGGTTCAGCAGACGAGTTCGTCTTCGGTATCGCTGGAAGGTCAGGCCAAGCAGCTGGCGGAGATGGTGTCACGGTTCCGAGTCAACGACAGCCAGGCGCCGTTCGCCGCAGAAACGCAGGTTCGGCCCAGCCCGGCATTGAAGCGCCCCGCGCCGTCCCCAGCGCAGCCCCAATCAATGGCAACGGCCGAGGAAGACGAATGGAGCGCCTTCTAAACGCCATGAGCTATCGGTGACGCAGCATCAACCGGGAGCCCTCAGAATCAGCGGACAGAGGGAATCCACGATCGACGCTGGACCATCTACGACACTTTGACTAGGTGATTCAGACTCTTGGTCGAGCTTGATATCCGATAATGGGGCGGGGACCATCCCCTGCGTACTTGCCCGGCCTCAGGGTCGGGCTTTTTCTCTCTTTTCGGTTTCCTGCTCCTTCGCTTTTGCGGGCAGTAGCGCGTGAAATCTGGCTTTTTTCTTCCATAACGGACTACCCGGTATCGCGATTGCTAACAGCGTACAGGCGAAGATCGGCGTCAAGATATCCAGTATCGAATCCATCGACCAGTGGTGAAACATCCCATAGAAATAGTCGACCTGATTGGCACCGCCGCCGGCCATTTCATGCTGGGCAATCTCTCGACCCAGAAAGACCGCCACAACGAGCGCTCCCGCGACCCATCGGCCAGTCACTGGCCACAATAGCGTCTGGATGAACATGCCGATCACGGCATGTTCCAGGTGTGTAATGTTCATGCAGTTCCCTTGTCGGCCTGCGATCTTTTCTGGCGAGCTTTCAATCAGCGCGAGCGTTGACAGGCTTGTGGATCGAGGTTCGCGCGTCAAGAACGGTTTGTCTCACCTTGCGATGATGTCTGACGATATCGCGTTCCGGCCATACTATTGCGAGGGTGGGTAGGGCGGGTTAAAGCTCGCATTCTGCGTTGTCGAGTCTGGAATGCCTGAATGCCTTGTCGGAGCCTGAATGACTGATAAAAGGCTAACAGTTAGCATTGACATATCTTGACGCTGTTAACCTGATTTGTAGGTGATGTCTTACAGAAACTTGAGAGCTTCGACTCTAGTGAGGCGCCGGAAGTCGCGGTAAGCTTTGCGCTCGTTGTAGATCCTTGGTTCCCCGGCCTCGTCCGGGGATTTTTTTAGGCTGTCTCTCATGATTGAGTGCGTGAGCTGGCGTGCCCGATTTGAGACGCTGCGCTGTTCCATCGCAGCGATAAATCACGCTAATCAGTGGTTCTCCTCGCGCATTCCCCGCCTCATGGCGGTTTGTGACAATTTTGGTGGCGATAGTTAGCATTTTTGTTTTTCATTGTTGATGGTAATGATGATTTGTAGCTTTTCCTCGTTTTATTAGACATCAATAATGAAAGAAGTTAGATTCTCGCTCAAAGGAAGACCTAGGAATCTGTGAAGGAACACAGGGCCAAGGAGCGCGTCGTCGCAGTCCAGCAGCAGGATTGGCCTCGCTGATTGAAAGCCCGAGTGTCGTCGCGACACTCGGGCTTTCTCTTTGCTGGCCAGTAAGCCCCTGAATGAGAGCCGGCGAGAATGAATTGAGGGGAAGTTGTGCCTGAGGCCTCATGTTGTCAGTACGAGGGGCAGCGTATTAGTGATCGCCTTTTGACACCTCCTACCCACGTATCACTTCCTGCCCACTTATTGCAGCGCTAGACCGCCTGGTTCGGGTCGCTAGCACCGCCATGTCTTACCTCGCTGGCGCATTGTTCAATCATTGGCTATCCGCAGCCTTCGGTGCAGTAGGGGACCAGGCCGTAGGAGGCGCCATAGGCGGCCGTGAAGCCTGAGAGGCGGGGTATGGTCTTCTTGCTGCCATCGAGGGTTTCTGTCGCCCGGATGGCTAAGTCAAATTAATAAAATTTGTTATGTAAACAAGATGTTTACTACCTTTACAGGGTAGGTGGTCTGGGCGTGGTAGCGCCTAGGTGACCGCTAGCGCCATGCATGGCGCTATTCACGGACCGACGGAGGGAGCGACAATGACTCAGGTACAGACCATCGAGCATACGGCATCCGTGTATGATCAAGTCGGTAAAGTACGCGTTGTCAGTGATGCCGCAAGGAAGCCGGTAGAACAAACGGGTAGGCTTGCCGAGCCGATCGAGGGGAGACCCGACATTGGCTGTCTGTCTCACTTTCACCACGAGATCTCCGGTTCAGAGGTAATGCTGAACGCCCGGCGCCGGGTCGATTTCTATTCCCGTTGGCACGGGATGAAAGAGCCGTTACTGCAGATCTGGAAAGCCTCGTAGTCTCCTCGAGATCTCGCGATCACTGGCCCTGATTGGCGTTCGCCGGTCGGGGCTTTTTTGTCTGAAGCGGCAGGCCATTCTTTTGACCCGTGACGCTCAACCGCAGCGTACCGATGTGGGTCTCACGGCGTGACCGGGTATGGAGTTGTCGGCGCAGATCCACTTCGCACCCGTCTTGGGCCCGAGGCTAGGGCGCCGTGATGCCCGATGAACAGGTATCGTGTGAAGAGGCAATTGGCTTCGCCAAAGAGACCATGCGAAAGGCCGGGAGGAAACAGGGGCTGGGGAATAGGAAGAGAAGCCTGGAGCGGGTGAAGGGAACCCAAGTAGGCCGATATATGGGCTTTTGGTTGCTTCTTTGCTCATAGCCATACAAGTCACCATACACGTAGGAAGTCGCTGTAAGTTCCTGCAGGGATGGCGATCACTCTACCTTAGCATGGCGCGGTAGTAGGGGTAGCCCGAAGGCTACCCTGACCGGGCCCGGTTGATGCGCCGCAGCATCCAAGCCTCCAGCTCATGCTCAACCCAGTAGTTGAGTGCCTGACGACTCTCGCCGTCTTTGAAGGGTCTGGGGAATTCGGGGTCCTCCGTCATAAGCTCATAGAGTCTTGACCGCGAGACTGCGATTTTATCGCACACGTCTCGAGCCTTAAGGAAGCGGAGTGGTGCTTTCTCGGTAGATTGTTCCTGCATGTCATCGTCCTCTCAATTGGTGCTTGAGCGCGGCGTGCTCGTCGCGCTCCTTTTGAGCCAGTCGCTCGCGGTGCTCGGCGAGCGCCTCTCGGACCCCAGGTGTTTGCAGTAGCTGTCGGCATTGCTGAACCGCGCGATCGCGTTGGCGGCGCATCATCGGCAGCAGGTCGTCGGTGGATAGCGGCTCCCCGTCGCTGCCGACAAGGCCGGTACCGTCGCAGTTGGCGCAGGGGCCGCTGGAGAACATGCCGGCCCACTCGCCGCTGCCGTTGCATTTCGGGCAGGCCTCGGTCGTCGGCTCTTGCCAATGGAGCGCCTTGGACTTGGCCATCAGCCGCGGCCTGGCGGCAGTGGCTCCCGACCTTCCGCCGGCGGGAGAAACCCGGTTCCCCGATCCTGGCCGGTGGCCTTCAGATACTCGACCTCAACCCGGGCGCTATCGGTGATGTTCTGAGCCACGGCGCCGATGGCCTTGGCGCGCTTGAGTTCGGCTTCGAGCGCTTCGCCACTCAATTCCTCGTCTCCCAGGCGCTCGAGTTCGGCGAAAAGGTGGTTACGGAGATCTTCGATTCGATTCTTCATGGTCTCGGGTCCGTTTGTTGATCTTGCGCGTGAGCACGCCGCGTAGCTGGATGATTGGGGCATACTCAGGAGGCAGGTTCGTGTGGTAGCTGTTGCGGCGCATCAGCTCTTCTCGGGTGATCAGCTCGAGGTTTGATGGATCGATGTTGCTCTCGTCGCCATCGATAAAGGCGACGGCATGGCCCGGCGGTATCGGCTTCCCGCTTACCTCTTCCCACGCCAGGTGGTGGAGATAGCGCCAGTCCTGCCTGGCATCGCCGGTGTCGGAAACCTTGCGCTGTAGATAGCCATCCGTGACGCGCTCGGTTCCGACTGGCACCCAGTTGTGGGGCCGCTGGCCTTTCCTGAACTGCGTTTCCCTGGAGCGCCCGGTCGAAGGATGCCGCTTTCCCTTGTTCCAGCTGGTCTGGCCGGCCCGGAACTGCCCGGGCTTGTTCTTCTCCATGTAGCTGGCGCTCTTCTTCAGCTCTTGGTTGACCGCCTCGTTCTTGATGCTCGAAAGCGAGCGCCGAAAGATCTTCGCCAGCGTCGCGTTGTCGGTATCCGGGTAGTGCTTTGCGAGCGCTATCTTGTCTTCCGGGCTCCATGGCTGGCGCTTGCTGCGTACCTGCATGGCATCCTCCTTAGTTCTGCCCCTCCCGCTGGCGCCGTTCATTCTCGGCGCGTTTGGCCTGATGGGCGGTCCGCCGAGGTGGCTTTACGTGATCGACCGTCGACTGGAGGGCGCACGGGCGGTAGCGTCATTGACACGTTCCTCGGTAGGCTGAAATCGCTGCTCGATGGCGATAACTAGGAGAAGGGAATGGGTTTAAGAAAAATGTCTCTGGTGGCTTGTCTGTGTGCGGTGCCTGGAGTCGCACAAAGCGCGGAATTTAGTCAGGCAGAACTGTGCAGAGCGATGGTTTCAGCGACTATGGGGCGAGATCTGTCGATTATTCATGTCGATCGACAGTCGGGTGGCATCACTCATCTGTCTTACAACCGTCCAAGCGACAACAGTCACTGGGCTATGCGGTGCAAGCTCGATGGCAATCGGATTATCTGGGCCACCGATACAGGCCGCTGGAGGACCCACGAGCTAGACGAAGTCATTATCTACAAGACCTCGGGAAACACCCTTACCATCACTCAAGATTGGGACGACGGATCAGCTATCATCGACGAGTTCAAGAAGGAGCAGTTTTAGTCTAAGCCTCCCCGCCGCCTTCGCTTTCGGGCAAGGCGGGCAACTCGAAGTCGACCAGCGTGCAGAGCTCGTTGACGATCTCGACCAGGAGAGAGACGCCCACTATCGCGTTAACTCGCCAAGCGTGAGCCGCGTCGTCTTCGGCAGCCTCGTCATCGGGCTCGATGAGGATGTCCAAGCTGATCGACTTGAGCTTGAAATCCTTGGTCAGGCGGAAGTACACCGAGCGATATACCAGCCCCAGGTGCTCCACCTCGAAACCGCGGCGTAGCTGATCCAGCACTTCTCTGTTACTGCCGACGTCGACCGATTGGTAGGTGACTCGCTCTGTTCCCTCGCCCCCGGTCGGGTGGGCCATCTTCACGTTGTCGTCGATGCCGAGCTGTCCAAATGGCCGGTAGTCGAACGAGCCGTTCTCAATGTGGTCCTGCAGCTTGGCGGTCAGTCCTTTGGTCAGGCTGTTGATGTGGATGGTCTGCGTCTTGACCGTGTCACAGGCCAGCACCAGGGCGCGCATCACGCGATCGGCGTCCTTGTTCGAGCTGGTGTCGACGAAGAGCAATTCGCTCTCGGGGTGGTAGTAGGCGTTGACCGTGTGATGGTCGACGAGGGCGTTTTTGCAAAGCTCGCCCATAACCATCTCGCGAATGCCGGCCTTTTCTTCCGGCTCCGGAAAACGCCCGCTGCGTTTCTCGAATGCGTCGATCTCTTCATCGATCCGGGCTTGCCGAATCTTGGCCGGAATCACCTTCTCGTCGACGCGGAGTGTCACCGAGTAGCCGTTCTCGAATGCCGTCACCAGCTCACCGGTGCGAGGGTTTGGCACGAAACTGAGGCGAACGATCTCGGTGTCAGTCAGAGGGCGGTAGGGGAGCCGCTCTTCGAGGCTTTCCGCGAGAGTTACGGAGTCGGGCAGCGCGGCCCGGTAGATGGCTGAATTCTTCAGGTGCATGGTGTTCTCCTCAGGCAAACAGCCGCCGGTCTTCGTCTACCGGGTAAGCTGGATTGTGGTAGCACCAGAGCGAGCCGCGCCGATGCGGGAAGTGGTAGCCGTCGCACCGACAGGTTTCGCGCCGCCAGGGCTTGGCGTCGGCCCACTTATCGATGCGCAGTGTTTTGATCCGGTGGCAGTTGCGGCAGCGAGGGCCGCGCATGTATTCGTCGGGATGGCGCGGCTTCGTCTGGCGCGCGCCGCAGACACGGCACCGGCAATGCCGCCGGACAGGCAGATAGATCGGCATGAAGTGCTCCGTGACTGGGCAGCACAAAGGCCAGCGCCCGATCGGCAGGCGCTCGCCGTTGTGCTGTTGGTTTGGGGAAAAAAGAGCCCGGCGCGGGGCCGGGCGAAGGTACGCAGGGAACTGATTGATGCCGCAGCATCGGGGAGGGCTCTCGCCGCTGTCGCTTCGGGACGGAGCAAGGCCGCGGGAAAACACTCTCCGATGACCAGCGAATAGCGTCGTGGCTAAGATGGCGCTATCTCATGAGAATGCGATTAGCGCCATAGGTTGGCTAGTGCTGGCGTGGCCTGCTTTGTGCGCTGAATGGACCAAACAACGCCAGCTCTATCGCGCGTTCTCTATCTAATCCCATATCCAGGTATTTCTTAACACGCGTCTTCAAAGTACCTACGGGTATACCGTGTTGACTGGATAGATGTTTTAAGCTTTTCTCGTTGATTTCACGCCGCTTTTTTATCAGCGGCCCGCTACGATCCTTGTCGGTCATCTTCATGAATTGCTCCGTTGGTTTCGGTAGCCCTATGGATTGTTCGCTTATGGGAGCTACCTGATTGGCGAACATGCCAAAAAAACCTTCAGCTTGTCAGATGACCCTGCGTTTCACTCAACTATAAGACTAGGTAAAAGGCGCCTGGTTCCTCACCGGACGAAAGTACGCAGGTCCAGATGATGCCAAAGCATCGGAGAGTGCTCTGCTTCCCGAGGGGGCTGCGCTGTGCAGATGCTACCGACTGCGCGGAGCCGACCTAGTGAGCTGCCTTGGGGAACATAGCCAAACTCCGAACGTTGAAGAAGCCACCAGCTCATTGGCGATTTTTTCGCGCATCTATAGTATGCGGCTACGAAACTAGGAGAACTCCGATGAAAGGCACTTGGAAAAATCTGGCAATGGCTTCCTTTGTTCTAGCGGCATCGAGCTCATCGGTCTTTGCTGAGGCAATGGAATGCAATCGGGAGAATATGGATAGGCAGATAGAGGTAAGTGCTGACCTCATCATAACCTACATGGAGAATTCTCCGGATGAGTATGAAGTCCGTCGGGATATAGAGTCGCTTATGCAGGCCTACGAAAACGCGGATGGCTATGTGGATACGACCAACGAGTTCGGTAAGTTGATTGACGATCCAAACCGGCAGCCGTCGCAACTTGTATGTGATCAAGTTGAAGACGTCTATGAGATTTATCAGCAATATATAAAGTCAGAAAGCCAAATTCGGGATGTTGAAAGGCTTTTCGAGGGTGATAGTTAAAGACGCCATGCAGGCGATCGCGGAGATGTCTCCCTGACCGCAGACCTAATACATCGGGAAGGGCTCGGGTTCGCGTTTGATACTGCCGTCCCAAGCCCTTCCCGATGGCCAGCGGATTACGCACCGCTGGCACTGCGTGGGGTCCGAGTTGTTAAAGAGCTACTGCATCCCGAAGCGTCCGCGCCTGCAGGCGCTTTCGGATACAGGCCGCCAACGCTGGCGGCTGCGTCGTTCAGTTGCTGGCGTACTCGCCGGTGCCGATCTGCGAAAGCACCGGGGCGCACGCCGTGTCGGCAATGTCGTCGTAGTCCGGGTGGCCGTAGCGCTGCGCTGGCGCCACGCCGCGGGCGGCTTCGGCGTTCCAGGTGGCGACGCTTTCGCAGTATTGCTCCTGCTGCATCAGCTGCATTTCGTAGTCGCTGGGGCCGACCAGCCCGACGGATGCCGCCGTGAGTAGCCCGAGTGTGCCGATGGCGCTGACGACGCCGGCAAGGGGTCTGGCGATCAGTTCGCGCATGACTGGCTCTCCTTCTGGCGTTTGCGGGCGATGGCGATCAGGCGGATCTGGTCGGCAATCCAGGCACGGGCGTTGCTCTCGCGGCCGAAGCACTGATCGGTGATGACGACGAGTCGGTTGTTGCCCGGCAGGTAGAGCGCCGGCCGATAGCCGCTGCTCGGCGTGCCGTGCTCGCGTTCCCGCGCCATGTATTCGATCTCGGTGTCTACCCGCCCACCGGCACAGACGTGCTCGTCGTAGACGGCCGCAATCTGGTTGGCGCCGTAGCAGAAGGTGGTGGCGCTAATCATGCTGCGAGCCCCGCGATGTCGAACGACTCTTGGCGGCGCGACAGCTTGGTGATGCTGATTGTCTGGCGGCCACCGCTGGAGCGCTGGCGCTGCATGTGGACGTCAGGGGAGATGGCGCTGATGGTGATCGCCAGCAGCAGCGGGGCGATCCAGCCGCGACGCATCGCCTTGGCGACCGCATCGGTCGCGCGCTGGGCGTGAAGGGTGAAGTAGAGCGCTTCAACCGTGCTTTTGACGGTGGCTGGCGATACGCCGCGCAGCTTGGCGATCTCTTTCTGGGTCATGCCGGCGGCAATGCCTGCCATGACCTGTGCCTGTTTGGCGGTGGGTAGGCCTTGGGTACGCTTACCTATCCGGCAGCGGTAACCAAATGCCTCGATTGTCTGGTGGTCCTGCGTGACCTGGTTCATGGTTCATTACCCACGATGTCGTTGTCGTGGGAACAATAATTACCCACGGGTAATTGTACGGTCAATACCCTTGGGTAATTAATTTTCGGGTAGGCACAAAAAACCCGCCTCGAGGGCGGGTTGCCATAGCTTGGGTCGCAGTATTAGGAAACTGCTTGTAGTTCGCGTTCTGCCAGGGATTGTGATTCGCGATACTCCCAGGCTTCGGCGGACATCGTCCAGTGAACCTCGAGCGCTTCTTCTTCGATCGCTTCGCGTATCTCAGTCAAGGAAACATCGAAGAACTCCTTGCGAGGGTTGACCCGGTTTACCTGCCGAGCTGCGAACTGACGGTGCAGTTTATTCTCCAGAGCGGGGGCGTCTTCTGAGTAGATCATGGCGTGTACGTCGAAAGAGAAGGGGACGCTGGCATCTCCCAGCTCTTTGACGCGGTCGAGCGGCTCCAGCCGACGGGTCATGCCGATCTTGAGCACATTCTCTCCGAACGAGCCGATGTTGGAGATGATGTATACATGACCACGCTTAGTCTGTTGCGCCATGGATAGCGCTCGCTGCCCCCGTGATTCGGCTTCTTCCAACTGTTGTTCGAGTTCGCTTAGTCGTGCCTGGAACTGGGCCCGCTCTTCATCGTTGGCATCCTCAAGTTGCTTACGAGCCGCTTCCATGGCCTTGGCGAGCATACGCTCTTCCTTCTCGGCTTGCTTGAGCGTTTTTTCGATGTCGCGGCGGGCTTTTTCCTCTTCTCTCATCTGTTCGCGGATGGCGCGCTGCTCTTCCTGCTCCGCCTGCCTCAATTCCATGGCGGTAACCGCCCACTTGAGCTCTTCCAGGCGAGCCTGCAGGTAGAGGTCGGTGATGCGTGCGTTCTTGAACGGCATGCCGTTGTGGTTCACTACGGCGAATGCATCGAGAACGGCCTGGCGCAACTTGCCGTAGTTGTCATGCTTGACTTTAGAAAGGACGGAATCGACCTTGCCATTGAAGGCGTCAACAGCGAAATGTATGGCATATTCGCGGCGCACTGCTTCCTTGTAGTCGCAGTCGCCGGCACGACCATTCTTTGCCATGTCACGACTGTGCTTGCGCGCTTGCTTGAGTTTTTCGCCGGCATCCTTGTGAGAAAAGTCTTCGGCCAGGTCATCGAGCAGACTGGAGTTGGGGACGATGTAGTCATCGTGGTAGCCCTCAATGATATTACGCATGGCCTTGGCGGTTTGTTCATAGAGCTTGGCATTTTCTACCGCCTTGAGGGCGTTACCTGCGGTCTCTTCCGCTTGGCGTCGTGCATCTTCGACGATCTGGTGTGCCTGCCGGTCGGCCTGGACTATCGTCGCGTCGGCCTTGTCCCTAGCGGCTTTGCCCTGTGCACGCCCTTCGCTGAGGATACGCTGTTTTTCCTGCTCGGCTTCTTTGCGCAGCCGCTCTGCGGCTTGTTGGGCCTGTGACTCGATCTCGTCGGCGCGCTGTTGGGCTTGGAGAGCCGTTTCCTTTGCCTGCTTGACCAGTGCCTCTGACCGCTCTGTCGCGTCGTGAATACCCTCGTACTGCCATAGATGCTCGACGGATTGTCGAAATCTTTCTAGTTCCAACTCCTTGAGTTTGCATTTTCGCTTGTAGATTAGCGCTGTCGCCCAGCCTGACACGATCAAGCCGAGCACCACCAGTAGAACGATAGCGCCTTCGGACATAGAGCTCCCCTTGTGTTTCTTTGTGTTATTTCATGGTTATTTCGTCATAACACAACGCAAGGATAAGCGCGAACTGGGATCCTCAACGATAAACCCGCCTTTATGGGCGGGTTGAAGGGGTAAAGGTGGGGATGGTCACCACATTCGCATAGCGGCGGCCACTAGGCCGATTCAATGCAGCAACACGCTGTACCAGAACACCTTGCCGATTATGTTGACCTTCTCCGGCCAGTTCTCGTCGAGGTCTTCGTCTGGATGCTCAACCTTATCCGGGTTGGCGCTGCGGATCCGGAGCCCGCCGCCAGGCAGGCGGTAGAGAAATTTCACCCTTAGCAGGCCGTCATGGTCGATCGCGTACATCTTGCCGTCTTTGATTTGCTTGTCGGCGGTGTCCACCCCGACTGAAGCGCCATCCGGCAAAATAGGTTCCATGCTCTCGCCCTCAACGAAAGCGCAAGCCGCTGCCTCTTTCGTCACACCGGCGCTCCTGAGCGTGCTGCGCTTGAAACGCAAAGCCGCTCCATTGTTCTCGACCACCTTGGTTCGCCCACCGCCACCTGACAACGCGACCTCACGGAATAGCGGGATCTCCACCTCGTCTTCAGCAAGCGGCTGGGAGCGATCCCATGGATCCATATTCTCGGTGAAGGTTAGCTCGTTATCGCTGGCGGGCTTGCCATAGGACTCGGTGGTGGGCTCTTCCACGGCATGACTCTGCGGCTCTGAGCGGTCCAGCCAACCCTTGTCGAGCCCCAAAGAGTTTTCGATGTGGCGTGCGAAATCCTCGCCAATCCGTTTTCGGTGCGCGCCGGTCGACAGGCAGCGCGAGATGTAGCTCGACTGCCGATCAATAGCGTCTGCCAGCCTCGCTTTCTTACCGCCAAAGCGATCGTTCAACAGTGCCTGCAGGTTTCTGCGGCGAATCTCGTAGATGTCCATGCGGGAATATTCCGCGCCTGTTACTCACAGGTAAATTCCCTGTGGGTATTGATTTAAGCATTACCCGTGGGTAATCATTGGTGCCGATATCCACTGGAGCCACCGATGAAGACACGCATCGATAGCCTGTTGCGCTGGTTGAAGCAGGCCAGCGATCAGCAGATAACCGCCACGGGCACGACTCGCGCCTATCTCCGGTTGATTGGCTACGGCCACAAGACGGCATCAGTCGAGACTGCCGCTCTCGTTGAACGGGCCAGTGCAGGCGAGGCAACGCGAAAGCAGCTACGTCCTGACGACTGGCATCTGATGTGGCCGGAGTTGGTCAATCACTCCTCACCGGATGGCTCCCATTCTACGAAACAACCGAGTAGTGAAACTGCCCAGTGACGGGGGTGGTTTTCCATACAGGGGTTCAGGGGGAGCACGACATGAGCTTGATCAAACGTATTCGATTCGTCATTCGCGCCAGCCGCGCCGGCCGAGGCGAAGAGCTCGACCGGGTGTTTGCGGGCATGGAGCGCGGCGCCACGTTCACTGGTGCCAAAGCTCACTTGGTTCTGTCGCTGGCAGATAGCCGCCGATGGGTCGAGATGAATATGCGGATGAATCACCACCGCTATCTCACAGATGAGATGCTCGGCCAGGCTTGGGCGCGACGCTTGGAGAAGCACATCAAGGCCACGCGCACGCACGACCTGACCGAAATCCTGGAGGAGCGTTAATGGTCCTCGAAGGCGGCGATCTTGCGCAGCGTGGGCTGGAGGTCTTTCCAGATTGCGGCGCCGAAGTCGGAGTCGGCGATGTATTCCAGGTCCGCGATGGCGTTGTCTCGCATGTCCCCGGCGTAACTCTGGTCGACGCCCACCTCACGCTCGATAGCGGCGAGTCGCCCCAGTATCTCGGTCTGCATCACAAGCACGGATTTCAGCAGTTCATCAGTTGTGGCCATGTCGCCGGTCCTTCAGTCGGTTGTGTGAGAACTCCCACTGTAACCGCTGGCGGCATGGCCCTCTATTGCCCGGAGATTGGCCGCTCGCCGATCTCGGGAGCGTCTCGGGGGAGCACACCATGACGACCACATTGCCGGACTACAGCAGCTGGTCCACCGCCGATCTCAACGACGAGGCGACGCGGCAGGACAAGAACCGCCGAACGCTGGCGGGCGAAACGCTGATCGATGAGAGCACGCGCCGTGTCCGCATCGCCAAGGCTGGCGCACGTTATCACGCTGCCTGCGCGGTGCTGGTTGAGCGCGCCGAGCCGTTCGACTCCGAGGCGAAGCAGCGGGCAGCGAGGACGCTCGAGTATCACCGCCGAGAAACGAAACGGTTCCTGGCGATCCAGGTGGGCTGCGATTACCTCAACCGTCATGACGCGGACGTTATGGGGCAGGTGAGGGCATGAGCGAAGAACGTGCCTTCCGTGGCGTCTGGATCCCCGCGGACGTGTGGCTGAATCGCGATCTCTCGATGCAGGAGAAGGTCATGCTGGTGGAGATCGATAGCCTGCAGAGCCCGACTCGCGGCTGCTACAAGTCGAACAAGAAGCTGGCGGAGTTCTTCCAGCTTTCGCCCAACCGCGTCTCCGAGATCATCAGTTCTCTGGCCAAGAAGGGCTGGGTTCGTATCGAGCAGATCCGCAACGGCAAGCAGATTATCGAGCGCCGAATCTTCATGGCGACCCCATTCGATAAACCGAAGGGGGGTAGTCGAGATTCCGAAGAGGGGTATTCGGAAAACGGGGCGAACCCTATTCGAGATTCCGAAGAGGGGTATTCGGAAAACCGTGAAGAGAGGGGTTCAGGGGTGAGGGGTTCAGTTGAGGGTTACCCCTCTCTCTCCGGTGAGGGCGATGTGTTCGAGCGGGCCCAGAACCTCGACGACGATGGTCAGCCGTTACCGACAGGCGTTTTCCCGATGTTCGAGGACTGGACGCCTGACCGTGACATCGTGGTGACGCTGCTCGCTGGTGTCCGCATGTCCCGTTCCGATGCCGATCGACTGCTCGAGCAGTTCGGCGCCGAGGCGCTGGAGAAGTTCCGCACCAAGCATCTCGCGATGCCAGGCCGTGCCTACGAGCCCCGCGTTTGGCATCGCCACTTCGCTGACTTCCTGACCGCTTGGCGACGCAATCTCGCAGCCCAGCCATCCCACTCGAAACAGACCGGAGGTGCCAATGCAAATGGCCACCAACGTGATTCCGCTCGCCGTCTCTCGCCTGGAGAGGCCCGTCGCATCCATGAGCAGCAGCAGCGAGAGCGCGCGGCAGGCGGGGCCGGAAGGATCTACGACGCCGATCAGCGGGCCGGTCACGGCTGAGTCGGTCGACACGCTGTTCGTAGCCCTGGATCAGCTCTACGGACGGCACTGGCGGCACCGAGCGAAGGAGGCCGGGTGGGGTAGCGAGATCGAGGGGCAGTTCGTGCCGTTCGATGCCGACGGCAAGTGGTTGCAGGCGCTGCAACATCTGACCGAGGCGCACGTTCGTTCCGGGCTGCTGGCGCTGGACGAGCAGGCGGAGCGCGCGGTTGCCGAGGCCCGCACGGCGTGGCCGCCGGACTCTCCGATGATGTTCGCGAAGGCCTGTCGCGTTCGACCGGAAGCGCTGGGCTGGCCAACCCGTGAGGCGGCCTGGCGATCGGTGGAGCAAAACGCGTTCACCGGTACGCCGGTAGAGCACGAAACGGTGCTGGCGGCGATGACGTCAGTCGACAAGGACGCGCTTCGCGTCGCGACCTATGCCGAGCTGGAGCAACACCGTCGGCTGTTTCTCAAGAGCTACGAAGGTGTCGTGAACCGCGCTATTGCCGGCCAGCCGATCCAGACCCGGGCGGCGCTCGAAAGCCGCGAGAACGTGAGCCGGGCCGAGCGGGCAATGCGCGCCGGGGAAGAGAAGGCCGCCGCGCTGGCGGCGCAGCAGCATGGGCCGGGCGGTGTCGCCGGGCTGAGGGCAGCACTGAACAACGACGGGGGAGCCTGAGATGACCCAACTGATTCCATTCGAGTTCGACGCGGCAACGGTTCGCGTGATCCAGGGCGACGACGGTGAAGCGCTTTTCGTCGGGCACGACATCGCTACGGCTCTTGGCTATGCGAAGCCTGAGAACGCTATCGCTCGTCACTGCCGTCGCCAGACCACTACCCCGAAACAGGGTGGTGGCTATCACACCGTAATTCGGGAGTCCGATGTCTACCGACTGATTGTGCGCAGCAAGTTGCCCAGCGCCGAGCGATTCGAAGCGTGGGTGTTTGAAGAGGTGCTGCCGGCCATCCGTAAGCATGGCCGCTATGAAGCACCCGCCGTGCCGGTACGGCAGGACAAAACCACGGACATCGCCCGCGCCTCGGCTATCGCCAGCGCGCTCGATGGTGCTGCTCGGGCGTTCGGGTTCGACGACAACATGCGCCTGCTCTCGGTCAATCAGGCCGTTCAGAAACGCACCGGGGTGGATCTGCTCGCCGAGCTGGGCGCTACGCATCTCCTCAGCCCGATCAACGAGCGGTACATGACTGTGACCGAACTGGGCACGCCTTGCGGTATGAGTGGCCGGGCGGTCAATCTGCTGCTGCGTGACCTGGGCTATCAATGGCAGGACAAGGATGGCAGGGGCAAGACCATCTGGCGCTTGACTGATGCGGGGCGCGCGGCAGGCGGCCGGATGCTGGATACCGGCAAGAAGCACGGCGACGGCACACCGGTGCAGCAACTCAAATGGCCGGAAAGCGTGGCAGAAGTGTTGCGGGAGGAGGCGGCGTGAGCCAGGTGCCCCACAAAATCCAGTGCCCGACCTGCCGGGAGTTCAAGACGCTCGGCAAGATGAAGCGCGACGGAGAGGTGCTGCCGTCCTGCGTCGACTGCCAGCTCAGCCGCAACCGCCCGCACTACCGGGGCCGGAGGTACATGGCATGACGCGATCGCCACGCTACAACCGGCCGCGCCGGTATCACCCCGACCGCCGTCGGTGCCGCATTTGCGGGAAATCCCGTGACTCGTTGTCGTTCGAGCCCGGATCGAGTACCTGCGATCACTGCGCCCGTCAGTACAACATGGGGGAGCGCCGCTCATGAGTAGCAGCACACAGGCCCGCCGGGCGGCTCTGCTCGGCACCAATCCGCGGTTTCGTCTGTACCTGGACAACCGCAAGCGGCAGCGCCACCAGCTGACCGCCGAGCAGCTACCCGACGGCACGCATAGCGAAGAAGACGCCGCTGACGCGATACGTCTGGCCTGCGGCATCGCCAGCCGCCGGGAGCTGGACACGAACGACGACGCGCGCCGGATGCTCGACCGGATCGTCGCGGACTATCAGGCATGGGAACGCCGGCAGGCGAGGGGGAAAGTCTGATGGCGCTGAATACGAAACCCCGGAAGCCTCGCGCGCGGACGGCCAGCGGGAAGCCCCGGAAGAAGCCGGTGGATTGGGAAGGGCAGGAGCAGACGCGGCTGATGCTCTGGCTGAGGGGCGAGTTCAACCGCGGTACCGCCGTCGGCCCCGCACATGAGCACGCCTATGCGGTGCCCAACGGCGGCAGCCGGCACGGTCTCGAGGCGGCAAAGATGAAGCAGCAGGGCGTCCGCTCGGGTGTTTCCGATCTGGTGATACCGATCGCGCGGGGTGGCTACCACGGCCTGTACCTAGAGCTGAAAGCCACGCCGCCGCGTGATGCCGATCTAGCAGAGTCGCAGCGGGTCTGGCTGGCGCGGATGGAAGCGGCCGGCTACTGCGCGAAGCTGGCGCTGGGGATCGAGCAGGCTCAGGCGGTAATCCGCGAGTACATGGCCGCACCGGCAACAGAGACGCTCGGCGAACTCATGCCGATGGTCGCTGGCGCCGACTGGTAACGAATCAGGGAGCAGGGGGAGCAATGCGGAAACTGGAATTGATGGGGATCAATCAGCTGATGGCGGTGATCCGGAGAGAGCCCGAGGGTAGCGCGGTTCGCGAGAAAGCACTACGTCGCTGCCTGGACGAGCTGATCGAGGTCGAGATCGAATGGCGGATCGATTACCGCCACCTGAACCTCGGGCATCACAAGGTGAGCACGATCGCGAACATGGGCGAGGGCCGCGGCGAGATGACCGGCGCGGTCGATCATGTCGGTGAGGCCGCCGAGCGTTTCCGCTACGCCTGCCGCTGGCGCTCGATGGCCCAGGCGCTGCTGGGGCATGTCAACGAACGGCAGCGAATGGCGCTGCTGCTGGCGGGTTACGCGATCTCGGCGCAGCGATGGTCCCAGCCGCTCGGCGGCGATGTCGCGCGCATGCAGGCGATCAAGCAAGGGCACCGGGGGCTGACCTTGGCGGAAGTGTGCGGCGGCCAGCGAATCATCCTGCAGCGGCTGGGCTGGCCGGCGGCGGTAGGAGAGGTGTTCGAAACAGCGGAGGCGATGCGTAACTCGGCGAAGAATGCTCGAAAAGTGCTGCTGGCTGTGGTGGGGGAGCAGTCGAGGCTGGTGGCCTGAACTTCACACCTGGCCGATCGGACGAAGGACTGTCTCCAGAAGGAACACCACGGCCAACACAATGATGCCTATGATCACGAGGACGGTGATCAGCGCATTGTTAGCGCCCGGACTCCTTGGCTTATCGCTGTACTTGTTCGACATAGCGACACCAGCAATAACGGCGATAATGACTACGGTGGCTCCCAAAAGCATTGCTGCTCTCCCTGAATGTCTAGCTGAGATAACGGGGTTGATGAGTGCCAGAAAATAGCATGGATACTATATGTTGTGTTCGTGACCGCTTGAAGGTACTATTCAGCTAAGATTGTGATTTCTGCGCCCTGATCGGTTTCGACCGGTTGGGGCGTTTTCATATCCGTCGTGATCAGTTAGCTTTCGCGGATGTCGAATTGTTCGGTGAGGTGTGATCTGGTGATTAGGTTATTGGTGATCAGTAGCGCCATTGCTGTGATCTCTGGCTGCTCGTCGCAAGATGTGTCGAAGGATCCCAGCAAGCCTCTGCACGGGAAGTGCGATGTCGAGATGAATTACGACATCAGTTTTGATCGATTCGACGAAACAGCCCAGCAGATTGCGCACGCGACGGGTTGCTTTATCCAGACGGACATATCAAAGACCGGTGGAGTGAAGCCTAATGCGGTCGAGGGCAAATTTACTCCACGGCAGGCCGTCGAGCAGGCCATCAGCGGTACACGTCTGCAGATTACAGATCAGACGCCAGACATAATCACGGTCGAATAGATCCTCTATCATCATCACTTGCGCCCTGACCGGTTTCGACCGGTTGGGGCGCTGTCGTTTCTGACCCTGTTCGCCGCCGTCGTTCGCTTCCCGCGTGCTCCCCACGTTCCCCTTGAGCGGTGGCGGCAACTTATTCACGGCCGCCCGGTTGATCCCTTCCCGCCACGTCGGCGGGCTTTATATTCGGAGTGCTCCATGCAGTTCATGCGCGAGGTCGAGACAATCGGCAGCGGACGCTATCCGCTGCGCGTGCGGCTGGCGTGGGGCGCTCATGTCTCCGATGCATTCGTCGATCGGCTGTTCGAGCTCGTTGCCCGATTCGGGTGGGGGCTGGATCACGCCGGGTACCTTATGGCGTGCATGGCATTCGAGACTGGCCGGTCGTTCGACCCGGCTCAGGAGAATCTAGCCGGTAGCGGCGCGACCGGGCTGATCCAGTTTATGCCCCGCACCGCGCGCGGACTCGGCACCACGACCGAAGCGCTGGCGGCAATGACTGCCATCGAGCAGCTCGACTATGTGGCGCGGTACTTCGAGCCGTACCGGCTACGCATCAACACGCTGGCCGATATGTATCTCGCGATCCTGATGCCGGCCTATGTCTCCCGCCCTGGCGGCGCGGTGATGTTCACCGACGGCACCACGGCGTATCGGCAGAACGCCGGGTTGGACGCGAACACTGACGGTCGCATCACGAAGGACGAGGCCGCAGCGCGCGTGCAGGCGATGCTGCTCGAGGGGCAGCGAGCCACGAATGCGCGCGACGTGTGGCAGGCGGAGGTGGCCGCATGATTGGTTCGGTCATGGCACTTGCCAATTTCATTATCGCGCTGGGTCTCATCGCTCAGTGCCTGATCGCGCTGAATCGCGTTGACGATGGCTGGACCCGTTTCGCCATTCACTTGGTCATTGCCACTGCCGCCGGGCTGGTGGCGTTTCGAGGGTTCGACGCGGCGGCGGATATCGCGCTGAGTGATCGCACGGCGATCGGCCGGCTGCTGCTCAATCTGTCGATGATTCCCGCCTGGATCCTGATTCACCGGGCTTCGCACAAACGAGGTTAGCCGCGCGACAACACCGGGGATCGAGATGCCGGACCAATTCACTCAGGCCTGGCTGACGGTCTATGTGTTCGCCCAGGAGCCGGCACAAGCGGCCGCCCTCTGCGCGGTGCTGATGTCCTTGCTGCGTGTGCTCACGTCTGGCGGGCTGCGCAATCCCAAGCGCTGGATCGAGACCCTGATGGTGGGGTTTCTCGCGTGGACGTCGCTACCGTTCATCCAGCATTTCGGGTTCGAGCCTGACACGGGCCGATTCTTCGCGGCGTTCCTGGGCTACATCGGCGTTCATGGCTTCGAGAAGCGCGTCGATCGGCTGCTCGACAACATCGCTGACGTGGCGTCGGCACTGAGGCGGAAATGATCCGATGGATTGGAAAGCTCTCCCGTGATAGCCGCTCGCATCTGCTGGTGGCGGCCGTCTGCTTTGCCTGGGCGGTGGTATCGCAGCTGCAGGCCAGCGATGCCGACCGCCGGCTGGATAGCGCCCAGGCGGCGCAACAGGCCGTTGGCTATGGCCTGTGGTACGCGCTCGTCGAAGAGCAGCGGAAGGCCGGGCGGTTCGAGGGCACGCGCGATGCGGCCCGTGCCGAGCTGGCGGCGATCCGGTACCGACTCGGCGTGGCTGACACGCAGCTGGCCGCGTGCAACGCGACGACGCATATGGCGACCGATGACGGCTGGACCGGTCAATTGCAACTCAAGACGGAGCGGGATCGATGAAGCTGGTACCCGAGGCGCGCAAGGCGCACAAGCTGTGGTCCGTGCGGCTCGGCATTCTCGCGGCGCTGCTCTACTCGCTTCAGCCGATTCTCACTCATTGGCAGAGCGTCCTGCCAGGGTGGGCCTTCGCGGCACTCGCCACCGTGGTCGGGTTTGCCGGCGTGGTCGCACGTCTGATCCCGCAGAAGGCTATCGACGACTACATCCGGAGCCGGCTGCAATGAGTCGGCTCTACGGCTGGCTGGTCGCTGGAGTGGCGGTAGTGGTCGGAGTGCTGACCTCTCTCGCGCTGCTGATGCGGGGCCAGCGCGATGCCGCTCGGGATGAGCTGGATAAGGCCAAGGCGCGGACACAGGGCATCGAACAGACGCGCGCAGTCGAACGACGAATCAATGAGCGCCAGCGCGCTGATCAGGCGCAGGCACGGGAGGTCGAGCGTGAACAGATGGCCCAGCGCCGCGCTGGTGTTCGCCCTGAGCTTTTCGGCGATCCCCGGTTGCGCGACGACAGTAGCGACACCGACCAGCCCTGAATGCACGGTGCCGCCGATGCCAGCGCTTCCGGTGATTGAGTCGAGCCAGCTGCAGTGCTTGGCAGACGATGACTACTGGATGCTGCAGGACCGCGAGCGTCGGCTTACCGACTGGGCGCTGGAGATGCGCGGGATGCTCGAGGAGGTGTGTCCATGAGTTTGGCGGTCAGTATCGAGTTACAGGGTTTTGATGAGCTGCGTCGTCGGTTGGCGCACATGCCAAGACAGATTCCTTTTGCTCAGGCGTTAGCAATCACGCGCACGGGCCAAGATGTTCGGGATTCACTAAAGGGGCACCTGAAAGGGATTTTCGACAATCCCACAGCCTTCACCGTCAACTCCGTTCGGCTGCGTCCAGCGACAAAGAACGATCTGCAGGCATGGATCTGGATTCGGGACGAGGCTTTTAAGGGCACTCCGCCGGCCAAGTACCTTTTGCCCCAGACGACAGGAACGCGACGAAACGCCAAGCGCCACGAACGCGCGCTGCAACATGCAGGCATTCTGCCGCATGGTTGGGCAACAGTGCCCGGGCGCGGTGCACGGCTTAATCGAGCTGGGAACATCAGCGCTGGCACTTACACCAAGATTCTATCGGAACTGCGCGCGTCTCCGGACGGCCACCAGAACGCAACCAGCCGAAAAGCCAAGCCGTACTTCGTCATGCGTCGAGGTGAACGTCCGATCGGCGTCTATCAGCGGACAAGCAAGCGCCGGATGCAAGCGGTCCTGCATTTCATCGATGAGCTGCCCGGGTACGGCAAAGAGGTTCGGTTTCAACAGGTCGCCGATATGGTTGTGCGCCGCCGGGGAGTCAAGCACATGGATGATGCCATCGAGCATACGATCAGAACGGCACGATGATCAGAATGGGAGCCTCGACGGGCATGCACCAGACTGGTGCGCCTACAAAAATTGTGGGTCCTTCCTGGCATGGAAAACCGTGCCACGGGGAATTCGAACCCCGGTCTTTGGCTAAATTTCGGCAGCACTGGGTCGGCAGCAGCACCGGTCTGCAGGACGCATGCTGGCTGGGTTTAGAGGTGCCGATGGTGCCGAAGCGGATAAGGGGACGGTGCCGAAAATAGGATGACCAGCGTGTGGCAGAGATCAATCGCCTTGAAGAGGCTTACAACTGGAATATCTCCAGACTGGCCGATGCGTTTGGACTGCACCGCGATACTGTCCGCAAGCGGCTGAAGGAAGCCGGCGTCGTGCCGGCGGGCAGCCGAAACGGTGCCAACCTCTACGCGCTGAAAGATGCCGGCCCGGCTCTTTACTCCGACCGGATCGGATCTGCCGCTCTCTCTCCCGACGAATACCCACCGCAGGATCGCAAAGCGTGGTTTCAGTCTGAAAATGAGCGCGTGAAGCTCGAGCGCGAGATGCGCCTCCTGGTGCCGGTCGAGGATGCACACCGTGAGATGAGCCGACTAGCCAAAGCGATGGCAAGCGCGCTGGACTCCTTGCCAGACCTGCTCGAGCGCGATGCCGGCCTGGCGCCGGAAGGGCTGGAATTGGTCGAGCGCGTGACCGACAACCTGCGCGAGCAGATGTACCAGGCCGTGATGGCCGAAGATGACGATCCGGAGGTCGCGCATGGGTAGCTTTGCCAGTGCCGCGATGATCCGGCGAGACGTGGCCGAGCTTATCCGTCCGCCGCGGCGCATCCGAGCCAGCGAGGCGGCCGCAGACGTGATGAAGGTGGTCGGCGGCGACGGCACGGTGCGCGACTGGAGTCCAGATGCCACGCCCTACATGACCGAGCCGCTCGACTGCATGGGCTCGCGTCGCTACGACGCGGTGATCTTCGTCGGCCCGGCGCGTACCGGTAAGACGAACGCGCTGGTGGACGGTTATGTCGCCTACAAGATCGAGTGCGACCCGGGCGATGGGTTGATCGTGCAGATTTCAGAGGACAAGGCACGCGAGTTCAGCAAGAAGCGCATTGATCGCATGCTGGCGTACTCGCCCAAGTTGACCGCACGGCTTAGCCCGCGGGGGCATGACAACAACGTCCACGACAAGACGTTTCGTGCCGGCAACTACCTAGGCATAAAGTGGCCCTCCAAGAACGTGCTGGCCAGCTCCGACTATCAGTTCGTGCTGATCACCGACTACGACCGCATCGAGGATGACGTCGACGGTGAGGGTTCGGCGTTCCTGATGGGCACCAAACGCACGCAGACATTCGGCTCCACCGGCATGACGCTGGCGGAGTCTTCGCCGGGTCGGTTGATCACCAACGAGGACTGGCGGCAGCCGGACAACGAGCCTCATATGGCGCCGCCAACATCCGGCATTCTCGATCTCTACAACCAGGGCGACCGCCGCCGCTGGTTCTGGCAGTGCCCACAATCGTCTTGCCGACGCTGGTTCATGCCAGTGCTGGAAACCTTCAATCTGGATAGCGGCGTGGCGTTCTGCCCGCACTGCGCTTGTGAGATCGATCCGCGCCATAAACGCGAGCTCAACCTCAACGGCCGTTGGGTGCCGGAAGGGCAATCACTGACGGCCGAAGGCGAGCTCAAGGGCACGCCGCGCAAGACGCGCATCGCCTCATTCTGGATGGAAGGCCCGGCCGCCGCATTCCAGACCTGGCGATCATTGGCGGACAAACTGGCTCGTGCCGAAGAGACCTACCAGCTCACCGATAGCCAGCAGAGCCTGCAGACGGTGATCAATACCGACTGGGGCCGCCCGTATAAATTCCGTCGTGCGACCACTCAGCGCAGTAGTCAGCGTCTGCTCGATCGTGCCGAGCAGATTGAGCATCGCACCGTTCCCGTCGGGGTTCGCTTCCTCACGGCATCGGTCGATGTGCAGGGTGGCAAGAATCGTCGCTTCGTCGTGCAAGTTCACGGCTGGGGCCCGGATCGAGAGACCTGGGTAGTAGATCGATTCAACATCAAGGAAGACCGCGGGCCGGATAACGACCGGCCGCCGAGGTCGATCAGCCCGGCTACCCAGCCCGAGGACTGGGACCTGCTGACGCGTGATGTGCTGCACCGCACCTACCGGCTGGCTGATGGTAGTGACCGCCGCATGCCGATCGTTGCGATGGGCGTCGATACAGGCGGCGAGGGCGACGGCACCGAGTCGGTGACGTCTCAGGCCTACGACTGGTACCGCCGACTCGCGCGCGATGGTCTGCAGAGCCGCGTGTACCTGTTCAAGGGCGGCAGCGCCAAGACCATGCATCGGGTTCGTAAGACATGGCCGGACAACTCTGGGCGCAAGAATCGCAAGAGCAGCGCCCGCGGCGATGTGCCTCTGTATCTACTCGGTACCGATCTGCTGAAGGACGTGGTCGCGCAGATGATCGATCGGGACGACCCCGGTGCCGGCTACATCCATACGCCGCACTGGCTCGGGCGCTGGTGGTATGAAGAGCTGACCTACGAAGTTCGCGACCCCGGCAATGGCAAGTGGTCACGTCCGGGCAAGCGCCCCAACGAAGCGTTCGACCTCTGCGTCTACGCGCTATCAATCTACATCCTGCTCAACGCCGAGAAGATCGACTGGCAGGCACCGCCAGCCTGGGCGGAGGAGTGGGACCGGAACATGCTTGTCCTGACGCCTGACGGTGAGACGCAGAGAGTCGAGGCTACCGCCGCCGAACCCACGCGCAAACGCCGCAAGCGCCCGCGCGTGCTCAAACCCAGAATCTGAGGAGTCACCATGGCTGCCTACACCGCAACGGATCTGGCGCGGGTCAAGCAGGCGATCGTGGATCTCGCCAGCGGCGCACGCGTTACCAGCGTCACCCATAACGGCCGCACCGTTCAGTACGCTGCCGCCGACATCGACAAGCTGCGGACGCTGGAGAGAGACATCGCTGCCGAGGTGGCGCTACACGATCCCAGCCGCCGCCGGCGCAGCCGCACCCGACTCACCCGGACCACGAAGGGACTCTGATGACCGCACACGTCGCCAAACCGCGCATCCGGATGACGATGCGCGGCGGGCAGCTCGTGCCCGTCAGAAACCAGGCCTACGAAGGTGGTTCGATGGGGCGCCGGATGGCCGGCAAGGGCAATGTGCTGAGCTGCCCGAACATGCCGATCGCGCACTCGCTGCCACTGCTGCAATCCCGTAGCCACAACGCCATCCGCAACAACCCCTATGCAGGCGGCGCGAAAGAGAGCTATGTCACCAACCTGATTGGCACTGGCATCAAGCCCCAGTGGAGTGACGCCCAGATTCAGGCGCTCTGGGACCGATGGGTGAAGGAGTGCGATGCCGATGGCATTGACGACTTCTACGGCCTGACGTCTTTGGCGACCGGATCCCAGTTCGAGGCCGGCGAGGCGCTGGCGCGGTTTCGGTACCGACGCACCAGCGATGGCCTGAGTGTGCCGTTGCAGGTGCAGCTGATCGAATCGGAGCACCTCGATCCCAACTACAACAGCTTGCTGAGTGGCCGGCTGGTCAAGATGGGCATCGAGTTCGACGCCATCGGCACCCGCACCGCCTATCACCTGTGGCGCTATCACCCGCATGAGCAGCTCACCGCCGAGATCAATCAGCGCGTGCCGGTGCCGGCGGACGCCGTCGTTCACATGTACCGCCGCACACGTCCGGGGCAGCTGCGGGGCGTTCCGGAGCTAACGAGCGTCATTGTTCGACTCTATGAGATCGACGAGATGCAGGACGCCACGCTGGCGCGGCAGAAGCTCGCCCAGCTGTTCGGCGCATTCGTGAAGCGCAAGACCACTGCGGACACTGACGATGACGGTCCTGATTTCGGCACATTGGTCAGCACGCCAGGGGAGTCCGAGCACGACCCCATCAGCGAATTCACTCCCGGCGGCATCCATTACTTGGAAGACGACGAGGAAGTGCAGTTCGGATCCGCTCCGGATATTGGCGGCAACTACACCGAGTGGCTGCGCACCGAACTGCTGGCGCTGGCCAGGGGCGCCGGCATCACCTACGAGCAGCTGACCGGCGACCTCAAGGGCGTCAACTACTCCTCAATCCGCGCCGGCCTACTGGAGTTTCGGCGACGAGCGGAAGCATTGCAGGCGCATCTCATCGTTCATCAGTGGTGCCGGCGTATCGCCGCTAAGTGGCTCGATGTCGCCGTCACCAGTGGAGTGCTGCGCATCGCTAATTACTGGCAGCGACGCGGCGAATTGCTTGCCATCGACTGGATTGCGCCGAAGTGGGCGTGGGTCGATCCGCTCAAGGAAGTCACCGCTGACGTCATGGAAGTTCGCGCAGGCTTCAAGCCGCGCAGCGAGGCCGCCGGTGAGCGCGGCTGGTCGCTCGAGCAGCTCGACGCCGAGATCGACAAGGGCAATAAGAGTGCCGCGCGCTACAGCCTGGTGCTTGATTCCGACCCGCGCACCACCGGCAAGAACGGCGCGCTGCAGGCCGCCGTCGAGGCTCTCTCCACCGAAGACGAGGATAACGACGAATGAAATGGTTCACGGCCAAGGCGCAAGCCGGTAACTCCAAGGCAGCGCACATCACCATCGACGGCGAGATCGGCGAGAGCTGGTGGGATGACAGCGGCGTCTCGTCCAAGGCGTTCATGTCCGCGATCAAAGGGCTGGGTGTGCTCGACGAGATTACCATCGACATCAACAGCCCCGGCGGCAGTGTCACCGACGGTATCGCTATTGCCAATTACCTGCGCGATCACCAAGCGAACGTGACCGTTAACGTGCTGGGCCAGGCATCCAGCATCGCGTCTGTCATCGCTTCAGCCGGGGACACAGTCAATATGGGCCTCGGCGCCTGGATGATGGTCCACAACCCGTGGACGGTGGCGATCGGCAACGCCGATGAGCTGCGCGCGCTGGCGGGTGATCTCGACAAGATCGCCGACGGCATCATGGCGCACTACATCGCTCGTGTCGGAGACGCCAACCGCGAACGCATGCAGGCGCTGATCAAGGGCGACGACGGCCAGGGCACCATCCTCTCCGCCGAGGAGGTCGTCGAATTGGGCCTGGCCGACGCGGTCATGGTTGAAACGAAGGCCGCGGCCTCGCTCGCGGGTCTCGCCAAGGCGATGGCCCACGGTGCCGAGCAGGCCAAGGCCAAACTGGCGAGTCGCCAGAATGCACCGATGACCGCCGCCGATGCACTGGCGCTCGCCTTCGATCTCACGCCGGAAGAGGCCGAGGCGCAGGCGGCGGATCTGGGCGATCGCATCGTTGCGCTGATCGCGACGCCGACCGTGGCCAGCCTGCGCGACTCTCATCCTGAACTGGTTGCCGAGATCGAGGCCGGCGTGAGTGGGCAGGAACAGGCGCAAGCCGCTGTCACTGCCGAGCGCGGCCGAGTCGTTGCCATCGTCAAGGCGTGCCAGACCACCGGTCAGCCGCAGTTGCTCGAGAAGCTGATCGGCAACGGCATGGCCGAAGACCAAGCCTCCGAGTACGTCTATGACGTTGCGGCTGCTCACGGCAATCGCATGAACATCAACGGTCATCACTCGCCCGAGGGTGGCGGCCAGTCCACCGCGCTCGATCACTCGAAGATCTATAGCCGCTTCAATCGCAAACCGTCGGCCTGACGCCGGCACATTACCCCGGCGCTCCGCGCCACTCCCTCCCAGAGGTAGCAACTCATGACAATGATCACCGAACCCCGCTGGACGGGGGAACACGTCGTGTCCGAAGCCAACGGCCAGCGCTCGCGCGAGCAGGGCGTTCTGGCGGCGGGCAATCATTCCGCCGGCACTGTGCTGGCGAAGAACGCCGATGGCGATTTCGTCGCGCTGGCGCCCGGTGCCAGCGATGCAACCAAGACCGCCGCCGCGATTCTCTACGCGCCGACGGACGCCACTGCCGGCCCCGTGTCCTGCGTCGTTCACTCGCGTGACTGCGAAGTTCACGACGAGTGCCTGGCCTGGCCGGACGGCATCACCGATGCCCAGAAGACCACCGCGCTCAAAGCGCTGGACAGCGCCGGCATCGTCGTCCGCTGATCGAACCAACCTCTCTGCCGCCGCAGAGCTGACACCTCGCAAAATCTCAGGAGCAACGCCTCATGAATCTGTTTGAAACCGACCTGTTCACGGTCACCAGCCTGACGGCGGCCATCAACGAGCAGGAATACGTCCCGCGTCGTCTCGGCGAGCTTGGCTGGTTTCAGGCCGAAGGGCTGACCACCACCTCGATGGTGATCGAGAAATCCGGCGGCCAGCTGCAGCTGGTACCGACCAAGGAGCGCGGAGCCCCCGGTACGGTGTTCGCCGGTGATAAACGCCACGGCGTCACGTTCTCCGCGCTGCACCTGCCGACCCGCGCCACGCTGCTGGCGGACGAGACACAGAACGTTCGCGCCTTCGGTACCGAAAACCAGCTGCAAGCCATCGAGACGCTGCGCAACCAGCGCCTCACCAAGATGGCGCGCAGCATCGACGTCACCCACGAGTACCACCGCATCGGTGCGATCAAAGGCAAGATCCTCGACGCTGACGGCAGCACCGTGCTGGTCGACCTCTACAGCGCTTTCGGCATCAAGCAGAAGACGATCAACTTCGCGCTCGGCACGGCCAGCACTGACGTGCAGATGAAGTGCCTGGATGTGCTGGAGGCGATCGAAGAGGGGATGGGCGAAACCATCTTCGCTGGCGCGCACGCGCTCTGTGGCAAGTCGTTCTGGCGCAAGCTGATCTCACACTCCAGCGTGAAAGAGACCTACCGCTACCAGATGAGCCAGCGCCTGCGTGATGACGCCCGTGAATCGTTCGAGTTTGGTGGCATCGTTTGGGAGCGTTACCGCGGCACCGTGAAGGGTCAGGCTTTCGTCGAAGACACCGCGGCCTACGTCGAGCCGACGGGCACCGTCGATAAGCTCATCACCCGTTTCGCGCCGGGCGATTACCTCGAAACGGTCAATACCGTTGGTCTGCCGCTCTACTCGAGCGCCGAGCCACTTCCCCATAACAAGGGCATCGACCTCGAGGCGCAGTCCAACCCGATCCACCTCAACACCCGCCCCGGGGCGACCATCAAGCTCACTGAGACTGCGTAATCATGCGCTGGGATGACATCGAGCTTCGAGCATTTCGGGACGTCCTTGCGCAGATGAGTGACTCAATCACGTATATGCCGGCTCAGGGCGATTCTGTGTCGGTCGCGGGTGTTTACGACGCTGATCACCAAGAGGTTGACCCGGACACCGGCGTACCGGTCTACAGCGTTAATCCGCTGCTGACTGTCGCCATGTCCGATCTCCCGCTTGGATCACCGCGGCCCGGTGATCGAGTGATGCGCCGCGGTAAGACCTACCGGGTAACCGGCAGTCGTCCAGAGGGAGACGTGACAGTCGTGCTGGAGCTGAAAGAGGGCTACGCATGATCCACCCCCGTCAGCAGATTCGCGACGAGATCGTCACCGCGATCACGGGCAACACCGACGCCCGCTTGAACGTGTGGGCCAGTCGCGCGTTACCGGTGTGGAATGGCTCCCAGGGGCTGCGGGCCGTCATGCCCGCAATCCTGATCTACACGCGCAGCGAACAGGCCGAAATCTTCAACGAGGCGCCGCGCGAATATCGGCGCGTCCTGCAGATCGGCGTGCAGCTGCACGTGCTTGGGGCGGAAAACACCGACGACCGGCTCGATGCGCTGGCCGCGCAGGTCGAGACCCAGCTGCTACACGACGAGACGCTGAACGGCACCTGCTCAGACCTGCGTCTGTTCGACAGTGAATTTACCTTCACCGACGACGGCGAACACGAAATGGGCGCCGCGCGCCTGACCTTCGAGGCGACCTACTTCGACGAGATCGACAAGCGCGTCGAGGACACCCTGCAGACGCTCGGCGTCCGGTGGGATCTCGCCAGGCCCGACGGCAACTACGAGGCCGAAGACCGCATTACCCCGTCCCAATCCGAGGAATAATCATGGCTGTTTCTTTCAACGAGGTGCCGTCCAGCTTGCTGACGCCGGGCTTTTTCGGCGAGTTCGATAAAAGCCAGGCGGTTTCCGGCCCCGGCGTCATGCCGTATCGCGCCCTGCTGATCGGGCAGATGTTGGCGACCGGTACCGCGCCCCCCGAAGAACCGACCCGCATCTACAGCGCCGATGAAGTCGGCAAGCTCGCCGGTCGCGGCTCTATGCTGCACGGCATGGCCAAGCGTCACTTCGCCGCCAATAGCTACACCGAGACCTGGATGATAGCGGTCGAAGATGACCCGTCCGGGCAGCCGGCTACCGGCTCGGTCACGTTCGGCGGCCAGCCCACCGAGGCCGGTACGCTGAACCTCTACATCGCGGGGGCACGCATCCGCGTCGGTATTACCAGCGGTCAGTCGCTCGGACCGATCGCTACCGCCGTCGCCGCTGCGATCACCGCGAATCCTGACCTGCCGGTGACTGCCGTCGTCGACGGCGAGGACAGCACCATCGTCACGTTCACCGCCAAGCACGCGGGGCTGTGCGGCAATGCTATCGACGTGCGGGCCAACTACCAGACAGGCGAGGCGAGCCCGACGGGGCTGACGCTGACGTTCGAGGCCATGAGCGGCGGTACTGCCAACCCCGAGCTGGATGGTGTCGTCGACGCCATGGGCGACGAGCAGTATCACATCATTGCGCTGCCGTTCACCGATGCCACCAGTATCGACGCGATCGACACCGAATTGCGCGACCGCTGGGGGCCGCTGCGTCAGATCGAGGGGTTCGCATTCTCGGGCGCGCGCGGTGACGCCGCCGGTCTCGGCGAGCTGGGTGGCAGCCTGAACAGCGAGTTCGTCAGCATCATGGATGCCGGCGCCTGCCCGATGCCGCCGTGGGAGTTCGCCGCGAGCGTCGCCGCCGTGGCGGCCTATTACGGCGAGATCGACCGGGGGCGGCCGTTCCAGACGCTCGAGCTGTCTGGCCTGCTGGGCCCCGTCAAGAAGGACCGGCGGACCCAGGCGCAGCGTAACCAGCTGCTGCAGGCGGGAATCAGTACGTTCGTCGTCAACACCGACGGCACCGTGCGTATCGACCGGCTGGTGACGACCTACAAGGAAAACGAGTTCGGTGTTTCGGACCCGTCCTATCAAGACGTCAATACGCTACTGATTCTGGGCTACCTACGTTGGGATTTTCGCAGCATGTGGCTGCGCAAGTATCCGCGCCACAAGCTCGCCAACGATGGCACTCGCTTCGGTACCGGGCAGGCGATCATCACGCCGAAGTTGGCCAAGGCCGAGTCCATCGCGAAATTTCGCGAGTGGGAAGAAATCGGCCTGGTCGAGAACGCCGAGCAGTTCAAGCGCGACCTGGTGTGCGAGCGCAACGCCAGCGACCCGAACCGGCTCGACTTCATTCTGCCGCCGGATCTCATCAACCAGCTGCGCGTGACGGCGGCCCAGTTCCAATTCCGCCGTTAACCCCAATCCGCGCCGGGGCGCTCGCCCTGGCGGTCAGCAAGAGGAATTCACATGAGCAAACGGCAAGGCGGCATTATTTTCGTCAAGGCTGATGGGCGGTTGTACAAAGCTAAGGGCAGCTTCACGTATAACCTGGGCAAGCCGCAGCGTAACGCCATTATCGGCTCCGACGGGCGGGCGCACGGGTTCAGCGAGCAGGGACAGGTGGCCTACATCGAGGGCGAGTTTACCGATGACGCGGACCTCGATCTCGCCACGCTTGTCACCCTGGAAGACGCGACCGTGACGCTCGAGCTGGCGAACGACAAGGTGATTTCGCTGCGCGAAGCCTGGTATGCCGGCGATGGCAACGGCCAGACCGAAGAAGGCAACATCACCGCACGTTTCGACGCGGTGGAAGGTGAGGAGATCCGCTAATGGTGAAGCCCGAAATCGTCATCAAGCTGCAAGAACCGATCCAACACGGTAGCGAGGAGATCCGCGAGCTGGTCATTCGCCGTCCGAAGGCGCGTGATTTTCGCCGCCTGCCGATGGAGCCGGCCATGGGCGATATGCTCAATCTCGCCGGGGATCTCGCCGGACAGCCGCCGAGCGTCATCGACGAGCTGGATGTCGCGGACATGCTGGCCGTGGTGCAAGAGGTGGGAAAATTCATGCCGGATGGCCCAGCAACTGGCGACAGCAAATCGGCTTGATCGCCTACGTGTTTCACTTCCCGGCGGCCGACCTGTGGGAGATGGACGCCGGGGAGCTGACCTTCTGGACTGTCCGGGCCGAAGAAATCGCGGAGTATCAGAAATTACGGTAAGGCAGCGTGGTAGCTAGCCGGGGGCTTTAAATATAGTTAATCTTGAGGAGGGTAGTGCATTTTTTAAGTGAGAGAGGGGAAGCATGTTGCGCAAGAGTTTTCTTTTTCTGCTGTTGGTTGTTGTCAGTTTGTCTGCCAGTGCCTTTGAGGTTAAACCTGGTTTGTGGGAGATTACGCAGACTAGTGGCGAAGGGGGAGGCGAGTCTTCAGGACAAGTTGAGACTACCAAGTTTTGCTATAACGAGAAGTACGTTTCTGACTACGCTGAGAGTGTTCGTGCAGACCTCGAGTATGCTGGTTTCCAGGTTGATGGGTTGGAAGAAGATAGTGGTTCTGTGCATATGACTATTACTGATTCATCACTTACCCCGCCTTTCGTCGCGGACATCATTTTGGAAAAGATCAGCGATGAGCATGTTGTCTACAAGAATTTGGAGAGGGCAGGATCTGTTCCAGAATATGTTGATGAGAGACGTTTCATCTCGAAAGATTGCTAAGTTTGAATGTCTCATGCAGTGATTTATGAACCTTAGCCCCTCATCCTGAACCACCATCAATACATTTATATATATCCCAAAATTCATCAACCCCGCCTAGGCGGGGTTTTTTATGGGAGTTTTTTGTGGCTACCACCAATCCTTTGCGGGTCGTTATTGAAGGCGTCGACCGGCTAACGGCGCCCTTGCGGCGCATCAACGGTCGTATTCAGCGCATGACCGGCCCCGTCCAGCAGCTGCGGGCTTCGTTCCAGTCGCTTACCCGGGCGTCGGGGCTGGGCCGCCTGTCCGAGAGCGTGTCGGGTATCGGGCGCTCGATCGGCAATGTCGTGGGGCGCGCGCGGGATCTCTCAATGAAACTGGGGGCCATCGGTGCGGCGGCGGGGGGTATGTTCGGTGTCCTGGTCAGCGGCTATACCCGCTCGGCGGCCGAAACGCAGATATGGGCGGACCGGCTCGGCGTCAGTGCGGATTTCATCCAGCGCTGGCAGTACGCCGGCGAGCAATTCAACGTCGAGAAGGATGCGCTGATCGACGGCATGAAGGAGCTATCGCTACGGGCCGACGAGTACGTGGTGACCGGCGTCGGCGGCGCCGCCGATGCGTTCCAGCGCCTGGGTATCTCGCAGGACCAACTACGCCAGACCAGCGGGGATACCGAACAGATGTTCGACATGGTGCTGGGCAAGCTGGGTGAGGTGCGCAACGTCAGTGCCCGACAGCGGCTGTTCGACGAGATTTTCGGCGGGCAGGGCGGTGAACAGATGACCGAGTTGCTAACGCGTCCGGAGGCGGAGTTGCAGGCGCTTTTCGATCAGGCACGAGAAGCGGGCGTGCGGATCAACGAAAATCGGCTGCGTGGTGCCGTGGCTTTCACGCGGGCGATGCAGGGTCTGGGTTCTTCGCTCGAAGGTGCTCGCAACGCGCTGATTGGGCCAATGCTGCCGGCACTTCGAGCCATGACCGAGCAGCTGACGGCATTCGTAACCGGCCACCGGGAGGATATCTCAGCGTTCGGCGAACAGATTGGCGAGAAACTGCCCGCTGCGTTTCGCCGTATGGGTGATTGGCTCAAGACACTGCCCGATCGCTTCAAGCGTTTCATGGCGTTCATTCAGCCGATTACCGACCGTTTCGGTGTCCTGAATACGGCACTCGCTGCAATTGGTCTTGTTGTCTTTGGTCCGTTGTTGGCGGCGCTGGCGAGTTTGACTCAGGCCTTTGTCGTGCTAGGTGTCACGTTGCTGACAACGCCGGTCGGCTGGTTTCTCGCCGCGATTGCGCTTATCGGGGCGGCTGTCTATCTGATCTATCGCAATTGGGATGCGATCAGCGGTTGGTTTGCCGACAAGTTCCAGGCGGTACGCGAGGCGTTCAGCAATGGCTTGATCGACGGTGTGCTGACGCTGCTGCGCGAGTTCAATCCGGTGATTCTGGTTATCGAGGCGTTGGACGCCATCGTCGAGTATTTCACCGGTTTCAGTCTGCTCGACGCCGGCAAAAACATGATCGATTCGCTGTGGTCGGGTATCCGCTCGAAGTTCGACGACCTGACGGGCTGGTTCCGTGGTGCTGTCGACCGTCTGCGCGACATGGTGCCGGACTGGATGACCGGCATGTTCAGTGACGACGAGACGCGGACCAATGCCGGCACCCTGCGCCGCAACCAGCGCACGGCGCAACGGCAGGAGGGGCGCGAGGACGAGCCGCCGTCCCGCGATATCGACTCGTCGGACCCCGATCGCGAGCGACCGGAGCCGGCGCGCGCCGTCGACCCGCAGGCGACCGGGCGGGCGCTGGCGGGCAACGACTCGCTGGCCAGCACCGCGCGGGCGTTTAGCCCGGCGGGCCAGCAGGCGTCGGCCAGCGTTAACGTGCGGTTCGAGAATCTACCCCAGGGCACCCGTGTCGATCAGACCGCGAATAGCGGCGTCGATCTCGGCATGGACATGGGTTATTCGATGGGGGGCTGATATGGCCTGGCGAGACCAATACCGGCCGGCGACCTTTCGGGGCGTCGGCTTTTTCGTGCGCGACGCCGCGACCAACGGCGGCCGTCGCACGGTGCAGCACGAATACCCCGATCGCGATACGCCCTACGTGGAAGACATGGGCCGCAAGGCACGCGGGTACACCATCGACGCCTTCGTGATCGGACGCGACTACATGAGCGCCCGCGACGAGCTGCTGGATGCGCTCGAGGCGACCGGCGCCGGCGAGTTGGTGCATCCGTATCTCGGCGCGTTGAGCGTCAATATCGACACGTTCTCGGCCCGCGAGTCGTCGGACGAGGGCGGCATGGCCCGCTTCTCGATCACGTTTCTGGAAAGCGGCGAGGACCGCCACCCCAACGGTCGCCGCGACCGACTGTCATTGATCGATGCGCAGTCGCAGGCGTTCAACGAGTCCGCCCTGGCGGCGTTCGTCGACAAGTTCAGCGTCGGCGGGCTGCCGGCGTTCGTCTCGGCGGCGGCCTCGGGCCAGCTCGGAGATCTCGCCGGGGTTATCGACTCGCTGACCGGTGGGCTATTCGGCCGGGGCGAGCGCGCCGCTCGTTTCGCCCGAGACCTGCTGTCGCTGGCCGACGAGGCCGACGACTTGGTGCATCGCCCGTCGGATCTTGGCGAGCGCCTTGTCGCGGTGGTCGACGCCGTCGCGAGCGAGGGCCGCGCCTCGCCTCGGCGCGGTACCCAGGTGCTGCAGACGTTGGCGGGATGGGGCAATAACGCTGCGCCGGTGCAACGCACGACCAGCACCCGCGCTCGGCAGGCGGACAACCAGCTCGCGCTGGTGGATCTCGTCCAGCAGGTGGCCACGTCCCGCGCGACGACCACCGCCGCGCGCACCGAGTGGCCGACGTATGACGAGGCGATCACGACCCGCGACGAGCTGGCCGACCGCCTCGATGTCGTCATGGAGTCCACCGACAGCGACAACGTCTACCTCGAGGCGCAGGCCCTGCGCACCGAGCTGATCGAGGCCGTGCCGTCGGCCGATCAATCGTTGCCGCGTCTTTCCCGCTATACGCCGGCCGCGACCCAGCCGGCGCTCGTGCTGGCGTACCAGCTGCACGGTGACGCCAGTCGTGCCGACGAGCTGGCCACTCGCAACCATGTGCGCCACCCCGGATTCGTGCCGGGGGGCAATTCACTGGAGGTGCTGGACCGTGGCTGACGAGCTGGAATTGACCGTCAATGGGGGCATCTACGGCGGCTGGGAGTCGGTCGAGATCTCGCGCAGCGTCGAGACCGTCGCCGGTGGGTTCCGCATCGGCGTGACCGACCGTTGGCAGGGGCAGGCACAGCCGTGGCCGATTCGGCGGGGCGATGCCTGCCGGCTAGCGATCAACGGCGCCGTGGTGATCGAGGGCTATGTCGACAAGGTGTCGCCGGCACTGGCGGGGGATCGTCGGGTGTTGACCATCACCGGGCGCGATCGTACCGCCGACCTGGTCGACTGTAGCGCCGTGCATTCGCCTGGGGAGTGGGCTGGCATCGGCCTGTTGAGGCTCGCCCAGCTGCTGTGTCAGCCGTTCGGCATCGACGTGGCCAGCGACGTCTCGCTCGGCGCGCCGTTCGCCAAGTTCGCGATTCAGCCCGGGGAAACGGTGTGGGAAGCGCTCGAGCGCGCCTGTCGACTGCGGGCCGTGCTGGCCACGGCCGACGGCGCGGGTGGCGTTCGTCTCACCCGTGCCGGCGCCGGGCGCTCGGCGGACGATCTCCGGCAGGGCGAAAACCTGTTGGCGGCGTCTGCGGATCTCGACATGACCCGGCGCTTTTCCCAGTACCTGATCGACGCGCAGACCACGGGCAGCGATTACGCCTCGGGCGAGACCGTCGCCGAGGTGCGCGGCGTGGCCACCGACGCCGGCGTGCCGCGCTATCGCCCGCTGTTGGTCATGGCCGAGGGCACCGCCGACAACGGCGTTGCCCGGCAGCGGGCCGAGTGGGAAGCCACCGTGCGCGCGGCCCGGGGCGACTCGGTCACCGCTACGGTGCAGGGGTGGACGCAGCGCGATGGCTCGCTATGGCTGCCCAATCAGCGGGTGCGCATCGTCGCGCCCTGGCTGCGTGTCTCCGGCGAGATGCTGATTGCCGGCGTCACGTACCGCAAGCGCAACGACGAGGGCACCACGGCCGAATTGCAGCTGATGCGCCCGGACGCGCTGACGCCGGAACCGGAAGTGCCATCGGGGGCGTCGTCCGGTGGCTCGGGCTCGCAGGTATTCGCCGACTGGCTAGGGGGTGACAGTGCAGCATCTGATTAACCGCATGAGTCGCCGCATCATGCTCATGGTCGCGCGCGGCGTGTTGCGTCGTGTCGACGATCAAAGCCGCCTGCAGGTGCTGCAGGCGACGTTTCTCAAGGGTGAAACCCGTGCCGGGCTCGAGCGATTCCAGCAGTACGGGTATACCGCCCACCCGCATCCGGGCGCCGAGCTGCTGTCGCTGTTTCTCGGCGGCAACCGCGACCACGGCGTGGTGATCGCGGTCGATGATCGACGCTACCGCCTGACCGGTCTCGCCCAGGGCGAGGTCGCGGTCCACGACGACCAGGGCCAGAAAGTCCACCTGACGCGGGCGGGTATCGTGATCGACGGCGTCGGCAATCCCGTGCGGTTCGTCAACTGCCCGGACCTCTACACCGACGGCAATCTGCACGTCGCCGGCGAGGTCAACGACCACACCAGCACCATGCAGGCGATGCGCGACACCTACAACGACCACAACCACGGTGGCGATAGCGGCGGCAAGACCAGTTCCGCCCGCCAAAAGATGCGGTAACGCATCACCCTACCGACTAACGAGAACCCGACGATGCCGGATATTCGCCTCGAATGGAGCGGCGAAGGGGCGCCCTATGGCGACGTAGCGCTCGCCGCCGCTGATCTGGAAACCGACGACGGGCTGGAAACGGCCGTTTTGGTCTCGCTGTTCACCGACCGCCGTGCGCTGGACAGCGACGAGCTGCCCGCCGGGGCCGAGGACCGGCGCGGCTGGTGGGGAGACGTGGCCGCCACGGTCGAGGGCGACCAGGTCGGCAGCCGCCTGTGGTTGCTGTCCCGCGAGAAGCGTACCGCCGACGTCCTCAATCGCGCCCGGGAATATGCCCGTGAGGCGCTGCGCTGGCTGCTCGACGACGAGGTGGCCACCCGCGTCGAGGTCGACGCCGATTACATCAATACCGACTGGCTGGCGTTGCGGGTCGAGATCACCCGCCCCGGCGAGCCGGTCTACCGGGGCCGCTACGAATACAACTGGCGCGCCCAGCTAGGAGCCTGACGAATGGCGTTTTCGCGACCGACTTTGAATGGACTGATCGAACGCATCAACACCGACCTGGCCAGCCGCGTTGTCGGCCGCTCGGCGATCCTGCGGCGTTCGGTGCTGGGCGTTCTTGCCCGCGTGCTGGGTGGGGCCAGCCACCTGTTGCATGGGCACCTGGACTACAACGCGCGGCAGGTGCTGCCAGACACCGCCGACGCCGAACACCTCGAGCGCTGGTCCAGCATCTGGGGCGTCGGCCGCACGCCGGCCAGCTTCGCCCGGGGCAATGCCCGCGTATCGGGTAGCGAGGGCGGCGTGATCGCCGCTGGCGTCATTCTGCAGCGCGACGACGGTGCCGAATACATCACCACGGCCGAAGCGACGATCACCGATGGCTCGGCGCTGTTGCCGCTCGAGGCGAGTGCGGCCGGACTCGACGGCAATCTCGATCCGGGGGTCACGCTCGCGTTCCTCTCGCCGATCGCGGGGATCGAGTCTAGCGCCACGGTGGATGATGCCGGCATCACAGGCGGCACTGATGTCGAGACCGACCCGCGCTTGTTGGAACGCCTGCTCAAGCGGATGCAGGAGCCGCCCCACGGCGGCGCGGACTTCGATTACGAGCAGTGGGCGCTCGCGCAGCCGGGCGTGACGCGGGCATGGGTCTACCCGCGCTATCTCGGTGCCGGCACGGTCGGCGTGACGTTCGTCTGCGACGATCTCGACCCGATCATCCCCGACGAGGCCCGTGTGGCCAGCATGCAGTCCGCGCTCGACGAGGTCCGTCCGGTGACCGCCGAGGTGGTGGCGTTCGCGTCAGCCGCCGATCCGCTGGACTTCGTGATCGCGGGCCTGACGCCGGGCACGCAAGCCGTGCGCGACGCGGTCGCCGCTGAATTGGCCGATCTCATCACGCGGGAAGCCGAGCCCGGCGGCACCATCCTGATTTCGCACATTCGCGAGGCAATCAGCATCGCCGCCGGCGAGAACGATCACCGGCTGATTTCCCCCTGTGCGAACGTGACCCATGGGAACGGGCGCATGCCGATCATGGGGACGATTTCATGGCAATGAATGCGGAGAGCTACCGCGAGCAGCTGGCGGCGCTACTGCCCCAGGGCGCGGTCTGGCCGCGTGACGGCGACGCCAGGCTCTCGACGCTGCTGGTCGCGCTTGCCCAGGAGTTCGCCCGGGTCGACCGCCGCGCCGATGACGTCATTCGGGAGTCGGACCCCCGTCGCGCGCTCGAGCTGCTGGAGGACTGGGAGCGCAATTACGGGCTACCCGAGCCCTGTGTCGCGAATCTCGAGCAGACGCTGCAGGAACGCCGCGACGCGCTCGTCTCGAAGATGACCACCACCGGTGGCCAAAGCCGCCGGTACTTCATCGATATCTGCGCCGCGCTCGGCTATGACGTGACGATCGAGGAATTCCGACCGTTCCGCGTCGGCCAATCTTGCGTCGGCGACGATCTGACCAACGGCCCCTGGCAATTCACTTGGCGCGTGCGCGCGCCGGCGGTAACCGTGCGCACCTTCAAGGCCGGCCGCAGCGCGGTCGGCGAACCCCTGCGCAAGTGGGGCAACGAGCTACTGGAGTGCAAGGTTTCGCGCCTCGCCCCGGCACACACCATCGTGCAATTCGCATACGGAGATTGAACGCATGCATCGAATCGACGCGCCCGGCGCGACGCAAGACAACCGTTTCACCGAAGGCGACCCCGCCGCCGGCTCACCCGCCACGCAGGTCAGCGCGGCGTTCATGAACGCCCTGATGGATGAAATCGCCAACGTCATTCAAGCCGCCGGGCTGACCCTCAATGGCTCCGAGGGGGATGCCGGTAATCAGCTGCTGCAAGCGCTAACAGGCGGGTTGTCTCAGGGACAAAACATCGCCGTTTTCGATTCGGCAGGGATTACTACGTGGCAAGTGCCGGACGTGCTCAAGAAAGGATTGAGAAAAGCGCGCGTCACTGTTGTCGGCGCGGGTGGCGGCGGTGGTGCCGGTGATAGTGGTTATGTCGGCGAAGAGGGAGCTTCCGGTGGCGCCGCAATACGAATGGTTGATTTAACGGGAGTCGATGCAGTTCAGATCACCATTGGCCTTAGGGGGTCTTCACGCACTAGCGCTCAGGGATCGTCCGGTGGATCTTCATCGTTTGGGCCCTATTTTTCCGCGACAGGTGGTGAAGGGGGAAGGCCTGGGCCTCATGTCGAAGCGGCTGAAGCTGGGCGGGGGATTGGTGGAGATATCAACATTGATGGTAACGCCGGTTCCGCGACACATGAGTCGACTGAACTGGGCAAACAACCTCGCCCAGGCCGGCCGGGGCCACTAGGTGGCGGGTCGTCAGGCGGGCAGCGTTTGGGTTCGGGTGACACAGTAAACAACCGCAACGGAAGATTCGCTGGGGCGTCGGGTGCGGGTGGCACCTCTCCGAATACGGCCGGCAGCGGCAAAGATGGCATGGTAATCGTGGAGTGGTGATATGTGGGCACTAATCAATAATGGCGTCGTGACCGAAATCACGGATATTGACCCGGAAGGCCGATTTCATCCTTCGTTAGATTGGCAGCCTTGCAAATCTGAGGTCGAGCCGGGGTGGTTGTTCGATGGAGATAAATTAGCCACCCCGCCGGGCGCATCAATTCAGACATTAACCACCGCCGCCATGTCTCGTATCAACGCCGCGTACCAGGCCGAAATGGCGGCGATCCTGCGCGAGTACCCGGAAGCCGAACAGCTGACGTTCGATCGGCAGGAGCGCGAAGCGCGGGAATGGCAGGCGTGGAAGGACGCGGGCGAGGAAGGCGTCGAGCCTGCCACGCCGCTGCTCTCCAACATCGCCCAGGGCCGCAGTATGCCCAAGGCCGATATCATCGAGCGCGTGATTGCGAAGTCTGATGCCTGGATCAACGCCAGCGGCATTGCCACCGGTAAACGGCAGGCAAAAGAAGATCGTATCGCCACGGCGTTGGAAGCCGGCGACCGCGAGACGCTGGAGTCGATTGGGTGGTGATGGAAAGGATAAGGCCTCCCTGTCGGGAGGTCTCTTTTCTACTGCTTTCTTGGGAAGAACCTATCTAGAGTCCTGTCTATGAAAAAGAGTATAGCGAAGGACATTGCCGTCCACGCCAGCGTATGGGTGTAAGCCATCGCCAACAGCACCAAAAACGAGCCGATGAGGTAAATTGAGCACAGGACGTAATCGCCCGTCCCCTTGTTTTCCTTGTTAAAAGTCTTCTTCATATTCCCACTTACTTTGTCAAAAACTCCAATTATTGGGTTCATTAAGGTTATCCTTATAGTCTACTGCCTTTCACTTATGGAATCATTTTTCCCTCGCGATGTGGCATAAATTAAAAATCAAATGGTTTTGCTCTTTTAGGTCATTTTCAGCACGTCCCTAAAGAACAATTACATTGTAGCTGATTTATAATCACGGTAGCAATAGGTGACATGGATTTATTTTTCCGCCCTATATATTAAAAAGTATTTTTCCGGATTTAATAAAGAATGGATTCTTTATTTATCTTTTAATCGGGCCGATTTCCGGCCGCCCCGTTTCGCTTTCCCGCCACACTTGCGCGGCGCCGGGATCGTTGCATAGCAGCACGACCCGGTGCGTCAGTGCGCCCCAATCCCGCGTTTCCGGCGACTGCCCGATGCGGCATGGCCCGCTGTAAATCTCCCCGCGATAGACCGTGTGATATTCGATCAGCCGTTCGCACGGTGGCCGATACCAGTGTCAGCTATCCGGCTCTGGCCCTACGCTGGGGTTCGTCATTTCAGGTAAACAACCGGCAGTTCGTGCCACCGTGTCGTGTAGCGCTGGGTCAGCAGCTCCGCTTTCAGCTTCCACGCAGCTTTGCCCTTGGTGCCCCCCAGCCGGACTGTTCCTTTCCCCATTTTCCGGTTCAGCTCATCCATGACTGCCGACGCCTTAGCCGACCGTTCCCGCTCAGCATCTCTGTCAGGCGAGTCGAAAATATCGTGCTGTAGGGAGTCGCTCTGGCACAGATCGAGCATCATCACGCCGGCTTTCATGTAGCGGTAGCCGTCACGCCATAGGCGTTGGAGCGCTGCCTGGGCGGCACCAACGATCACGCGTGTGTCGTTGCTGGGGTGGGGGAGCTGGACGACCAGAGCCGGGTGATACTGCGCCAGGTCCTCGCGATGCTTGTTCGTTTTCAGGTGCACCTGGATCGCCCGGGCAACCGAGCCCTGCTTGCGTAGCTTCTCGGCTCCGCGGGCAGCGTGCGCGCGGATCGCGGCGCGAACCTCTTGCGGGTCGCTCGTCAGCCGGCCGAATGATCGGGACGTCATAATGTTTTGCTTGGGCTCGCCCAGGTCGTCGGTGTCGATACAGCTGATCCCGCGTAGCTCATAGACGAGGCGTTCCTGCACGACGGAGAACCGGGCGCGGATACGTTTCGGGTCGGCTTCGCGCAGTTGCCAGGCCGTGACGATGCCCATCTGGCCCAGGCGCTGGCCCAGCCTGCCGGAGACGCCCCAGAGATCAGTGACCGGCAGATCCTCAAGAATCATTCGTGTGATATCGCTGTCTGGCTGCAGTAGGCAAACGCCCTCGTAGGCGGCCTGTTTTTTCGCCAGTCGGTTGGCGACCTTGGCCAGCGTGCGGCTGGTCGATAGCCCGACGCTGACGGGGATGCCGGTGTTGCGCCGCACGACGTAGCGCAGCCGCTGGCAATGGTCCTCGAGCTTCTCGACGGGGAACCCTTCAAAGCCCAGGAACGACTCGTCGATGCTGTAGATCTCGACGTCCGGCGTGAACTCGCGAAGCGTCGACGTCACGCGCCGGCTCATGTCGCCATAGAGCGTGTAGTTGCTCGAGACCAGAATCAGCTCGCGCCGGGCTGCCGGCGAGATCTGGAACGCCGGGGCGCCCATCTCGACCAGCTCTTTCGCTTCATTGCTCCGCGCGATCACACAGCCGTCGTTGTTCGACAGCACCGCGACTGGTCGGCCCTCCCAGTCCGGGCGGAACACGCGTTCGCACGACGCGTAGAAATTGTTGCAGTCGACCAGGCCGATCATCACCGCCCCCGGCGCAGCGAGTGCACGTTATGCGTGACCACGCCCCACACATGGCATTCACGCCCGAGCAGCGGGATCGGCTGATAGTTCTGATTGCCGGCGAGCAGGTAGGGGCGCTTGCCGATCGTGCCAAGCCGTTTACACGTGATCTCGCCATCGAGTGCGATGATCAGCGTGTCGCCGTCCCGCGGTTCGAGCGAACGATCGACGATCAGGATGTCTTCGCTGTAGATCCCGTAGCGCTCCATCGAATCCCCCTTGGCACGCACGTAGAACGTCGCACTCGGGTGCTGGACGATATGCGCGATCAGGTCGAGCTCCGTCTCCAGATAGTCATCGGCGGGTGAGGGGAAACCGGCCCGCGCCTCGCCGGCGGCGAGAGGAATCAGCGTTGACGGTGCGCTCTCATCGAGCTGGCCCAGGTATTCGACATGCAGGCTCATGATGCGGCCTCCGCCTCGGTCGGGTTCCACGACACCAGCGCTTCAGCCGGGCCGACGCGCGAGACGGAGACATAGTCGAGCTCGGCGAACTCATCGAGGATACGGTCCCAGGCACTCGGGTCGTCCTCATCGAATCGATAGAGCGTAACCGCAAATTGCTCGCGGTCGCGCGCCCGGGCGACCTGCTGCTGAATACGGCGGGCGAGTGACTGGTAGGAAACGGCGGCTTTGGTAGTGGCAGACATGACAGCTTGCTCCCGTGATGCTATATATAAATACAGTATCAGGCAGGAGCTATCAGGTAAGCAAGAGGCTCGATTTCCCTATAGTCACGCTGAGGATCGACATCAGAGGCTTGGCGTCGTGCAACAAATGAGTAGTGTACTTGCAGTTGTGTTCATTTCCGCTCAAAAATGTCGATAGATGCATTCATGTGGATTAGGCCACTCTTAAGGCCACAGGAGACGCTGCGTGGGTGTTGACCGGAACTTGAACAATAGTGAGAGGCACAAGCTGGCGATGCTCAAGGCTCAACGATTGGCACAGTTGGGTCCGGACCGATCACTTGACCAGATCACCAAGCTCGTCACTCAGTTGCTTGGCGTTCCGACCAGTTTGGTCACGTTGCTGGGAACTGAGCGTCAGTGGATCAAGGCAAAGTACAATTTTCTGCTGAGCGAAACGCCCGCCGATCTTGCCATATGCCAACGCACTGTTGAGCGTAACGAACTGACTGTCATCGAAGACACGGTGCTGGATCACGAGTACAGGGATAGCCCGCTGGTATTGGCTGAGCCCCACATTCGCTTCTATGCCGGCGCACCGCTGGTCACGAGCGAGGGGCATCCGATCGGATGTGTCTGTGCTATCGACTATCAGCCGAGAAAGCTTACTGACCGGGAGCGAGAGACACTTCTCTCTCTGGCCGAGCTAGCACGGGATATCCTTGAGACTAGCAACAACGTCGGATTCATCGACGTTGTAACAATGCTACCCAATCGTCAGAAGCTCCTCCGCGATCTGGAGACGCTTCACGAGCGTCCGCCGGAGCAGCAGGCGCTTCCCTCAACGCTGATGTTCGTAGAAACCACCAAGCCGGGTTATTACTACGAGCTTGTTAGGGCGTTTGGCATCGACGCTGTTGAAAGTCAGTCCCAAGATATTGCCAATCTTCTGAGAATCTCTCTCCCACCGAGCCACATTCTTTATGCAGTGACGCTTTCCCGGTTCGCCATCCTACTGAGGCAAGATGATAAGGCAGATACCTTCGAAGTCCTTGAATCTTTAGGGGCTCGCGTATCCGGGCGCGAATTCCGTACAAGACTACCTATCAGGTTAAATCTGAAAGCTGGTTACTACGATTTCGAACCAGCATTAACCAAGCCGGTAGATGCATTCCGTCGGGCATTCAGCGCACTGCATGAGGCCTTGAATAACGCAAGTACCACCACGCCTTACTCTGAGTCTTTCGACGAAGTTCAGCGGCGGCAGCTGGATCTCACGAATGGTATGGCCTCGGCACTCGATGCTTCTGACCAGTTGTACCTGTTGTATCAGCCCAAGGTGAGCCTTCTGTCTGGCGAGGTCGTTGGGATCGAGGCTTTGTTACGCTGGCGTCATCCGCAGTATGGGGAGGTCCCGCCCATGGATTTTATCCCCCTGATCAGTCAGACCACACTGATCAATCCGTTGACGCGATGGATCATCTGCGAAGCGGCTCAGGCCATAAAACGTTTTGAGCGCGAGGGGTTGTCAATGGTGGTCTCCGTCAACGTCACGAACACTAACTTGGTCGAGGATGAGTTCGCTGCTGATGTGCTCTCGATCTTGGCAGAGTATGGCGCCGCGCCGGGATATTTGGAGATCGAATGCCTGGAGATGGAGGAGCTGCTGCAAGATATTCGGGCAGTGGAAGCCCTGCAGACACTGAAAGCTGCAGGAGTGAGGGTAGCACTAGATGATTTCGGCAGCGGTTACAGCAACCTGAACTACTTGCGGCGGATCCCTGCCGATGTTGTGAAACTCGATAGAAGCCTAATCAGTGATATAGCCAGGGATGCCGGTAGTCGGGCCATCGTCTTCCGTCTGATCCAGATGCTTCAGCATTTTGGCTTTGAGATAGTTGCGGAAGGCATCGAGGATCAAGAGACTGTCGATTGCCTCACAAAATTCCGATGTGATACAGGGCAGGGATACTACTTCGATCGCCCTCTAACGCTGGAAGACGTACTCGGAGCCACTCGAAAGCGTCTCGGCAGTTAAGCCTATCATCTAGCCAATGACCAGAGAACTTGCTGACAGCGGCCTCTTGGGGGTTACGTTTTTGCTAGTGCGATAAAGATATGAAGTTTTCTTCGAACAAAATTTAACCCAAGTTAATTTTGTAGCGACAAGTGCTGTGCGATTGTTCACCTCCACGGTCGGAGGAACTCGAGTGCCTTCTGGTGTCGCCGAGAGGAAGGGCATGGCAATCACACAGTCTAGAAGAATTGCTTCCTTGGAAGATGGGCCGGGCGTCCTCTTGGCAAAGGTTGAATCTGAACAGCGTAGGAATATGGCAACCTACCCGAGTGTTCGGGGGCAGTTGCTGATGGTCACGGAAGGCTCGGTAAGGGTTCAGGTTGCCAAGTGTCTTTGGCTGGTATCTCGTAGCCAAGCTATCTGGTTACCGAGTGGTATGGAACACTCTTGGCGTTCAGACTACAGCTATAGCGGCTGGGCAGGCTGTATCTCAAAGACTCTCTGTGACGACCTGCCAGCCAGATCGCATGTCATGCAAATAGATGAGGGGCTGAGTGATTCTCTAGTGGGGCATCTCGTCAATGGCATTGGAGAAGAGATTCCCAAGAGACTCCAGGGTTGGCTTCGAAGCGAGATATCTCACTCCCGTCGCGTGGGCATTTGCGTGCCGTTACCAAAGAGCCCCCGGCTGATGAAGATTGCGCGCGGCGTGATGAGATATCCGGGGCGTAGGTGGTCACTTCATGACTGGGCTTCTTGGACCGGCGTGCCTCGGCAGCATGTGGCAAATCGGTTCTTCGAGGAGACTAATTTGAGCTTTCTCGCATGGCGAGACCGGCTCGCCAGATTGGTTGCGATGGAGTACATCACCAATGGCATGAACGTTCAGGAGGCGTGCTCCCTTCTGGGATATCGCAACCCGAGTGATCTCGCGATACTTCTGCGGAAGGATTTGGGCTGCTGCTAGTTGTCTTGCGGTATCGATAAAAAGGCCGCGGCGGTGGGCGTGGCAGGCGGGAACCTGGTTCGAATCTATGCGGCGGCCGGCCGGGTCGGCGAGGGCCGTGTATTCGTTGCTACCATTGCGCGCTCGAGGTCTTCCACCCGGCAGCGGTACGCTGCGCAATTGGCACAATACACCCTGTCTCCGTCGCACGGCTCGACTGGAAGATTAAATTGCTGGCTATTGCAAACACTGCATGTGAGCCCTAGCGTGACTTTAATCATGCGACGTTCTCCAACGTGGCAGGTTGACCAGCCTCGAAACGCGACATCTCTGCGATCGCATCGATAGAAAGACTGAGAATGTAGTGCTGGTAGCTTCGCCCCATCATGGGAGAGCCATAATCGCGTGTCGCGATGAACTCTCCACATGCTGTGCAATTGATTTCGTCCCAGGCATTGCCCGTAGCTACCGTTAGGTTTTCCAGGTGTCCACAGCGGTGACATGAAATCTCACGTTCCATGAGCGCTTTCCTTGGAGCTTGGCCGAACCATCCTGGTTCGGCGATGTAGGGGCAATCCCTGCCGATGGTCTCGGCGTCAATTGCTGAATCCAACCGATGATCCGTATCGGCAAGTGCATTTTGGCACGACTCAAAAACTTGTACAAGAATACTTTAGTGTAAAAGGATGCCAAAGAAAGGCATGGGCAATCATAAACTTAACCTGTGTTAACAAGATGAGTCGTATCGCTCTTTGCCAAGGAGAAAGAATGAGATTCGAAGAATTTGTAGCACTTGCGCAGGATGGGCAGGTACAGCGTCTCCACATAGAGGCCCTCAGTCCAGCGGATTATCAGTATCGGGCGTATATCGGGGAGGAGAGCATTTGCTTGCTCAATGAAGATGGCTCGCCAATCCAGGAAAGGGATCTCAGCCAAGCACGGCAACGGCTGCGGGACGCCGGCGACATCACGAATATGCCTCTCTACCTTGTACAGTTCATGCAGCAGTTCGACGACTTGGCGGCAGGCTTGCCAAGGCTCACGCATCGCGTACCGATGTCGATCGGCTGATGTATCTTCTGCGCTTTTTCCTTCCGTGCTGCGGTAGCATTGGGGAAATGACCAGAACCTGCCTTTTGCACAGACCTAGCGTGTACACACGATGAATGAACTGCCCTCGACGACAGTAGACCTGGAAGCTTTGATCAGGCAGCAGCTAAGCCGTCACCCATCCATTGAGTTGCTGAACACAACGGCTGATACCGAGCTTCACACGCGCCATCATAATGGTCAAAACCAGGTGCTACACAGTGTCGTCAGTTTTGAGGGTTCGCAGCGACGTATTGAGGTTGCCGATATTGACCAAGCTGCGGCGCGAGTGAAGGAGGAACAGCTGAGCTGTTTGGTATTGCTTACCGGCGTTGGCATTAGCCGCGATGCATGGATACAAGGGCAGGTGCAGCGTCAGGTTAAGTGGGTCACCCTGGGGCAGGCGCTACAGCTAGACTGGCTGGACGATTTAGCCGAGCGCATCGTCAACCGTCAGGTGATCATTCCGGAACTGTCGGATTTCGTCTTTTCTGGACAGAGCGAAGGTCAAGAACGACGTTTTCATGTGCCGGAGCGTGAGGCGTTGGATAGCGACTTCACTGATAGCGATATTATCGTGCGCGATGCCGCAGGCAATAGCCAGACACTACATCGTGTTTATGACGAGGAAGTCGAAGCAGCGCGCTTCAAAGGCGCTGGCAAGCGGCAGTTAACCGTCGATTTTGCCGAAGGTACTAATCTGATCTTGCCGACCGGTCGGCGCCATGGCATTACACGGCTGCAATTTGATTATCAACAACGAGTTATCGAAGAAAACCTCGACCTGTGTGGTAATGACTTGGTTGCACTGGTTTTATTCAGTCTGTTTGAAGATCGACATTTTGTCTTGTCGGCACGCGGTGATATTTACGCCACGCAACCCTCTCACTAGGTTTTGAAAGTGAAGCAAGCTCTGCCGATTGCTCTGTCAGGGCAGCGTAGGCGAGACAGGATTTCAGGAGATAAGCGCCCCAGCCGGGGCGCTTTTTTTGCGCCTGCGATCAGCGCTCGGCGGCGTCCCGCAGGTAGCGAGAGAGCACGCCAATACGCTCGCGCCAGTTGCCGTACAGCTGGCGGTTCAGCGGTCGGATGGCGGGGCCGACGATCTCGACGAACTCCCGCTCGAGTACTGCCGCATGGCTCGCTAGCATCTGGCGCTGATTGGTCGGTACGCTCGGGCGGGCGGGAATGGCGCTGGCGCCGAGCGGCCGGCGGGCGAGGGCGATGCACTCGCCCGCGCAGTTGTCGATGGTGTCGAAGCGTTTGGCCCAGCGCTCGCAGAGTTCCGGCGCGGACCGGCTCATCACCGGGCGGATGATCTGCTCAAAGTCTCGCGACAGCACCTGGACGTGATGCTGCCAGGCGATCAGCGAGTAGTAGAGCGTCTCGGCTTCCCGACTGCCGGTGGGGGCGCCGGTACCGGGCAAGGCGCGCTGGCGGCTGGATGCCTCGAGGTACTCGCCCTCGATCGCCACGCTGGCAACAAAGTTGGCCGCGGCGTCGAGATCGTTGGCGGCGATCAGCTCACCCTTGGGTACGTTGAAGCGGGTATGCACCAGACTCCAGAGCCGCCGCTGGGCGCCAGGGCGAACCGCGCCGGGCAATGGGCGGACTTTCTTCGCGATCAGCTCGCGCAGCATGTGCAGGCCATCGGTACCGATCGTCTCCTGGGCGATGCGGCGGCCACCTTCCGGATCTTGCGCATGCAGTCGCTTCTCGCACTCGATGAAGTAGCGCCGGGCCTGCTTGCCTTTCTCGTTGCGCTCGACCATCGACAGCTCTTTGGCCATGTCGAGGGTGAGGTGATAGTCCTTCGAGCGCCTGTCGCCGCCTCGACCTTTGGTCGCACAGTTTTGAGCGACCAAAAAATCCTGATTCTCAGCGAATCCGTATTCATCGATACGACGGCTGATCCAGGTTCGAAAATGGGTTTCAACTTCTAGGAAGCGATGCAGTGTGCGAGCGTCAACTAGATGAGCGGCTTCCTGCTCGATGCTGCCGGTGAATACCGGTAGGGCGGTAGTGGCCTGCGTAGCCATGATTGGAAACTCCCGTGTGCTTTATTGGAAGTCCGCTATCCACGACCAAATGGATGGGGGCGGACCGTACACGGGTTGGTCGACCGGGGCACACAGGGAAACCCGGCAGCCCGAAGGCTCCCGTGCACGGCCCGCCATAACTACTAACTAACTGACGGGCACAAAAAAAGCGCCATGTGGCGCCTTCGTGCGCCTGTATGCTGTTCGGGCGACCAAACCCGGCCACTGATTTTGCAGCAGCGGGACAATCATGGCTTGAGGCAAACGTCCAGTCAAGGAATATTAATCCGCGTCCACGATTGCTTGCATATATTCAGCACCATGGGTTTTACACCAACTGCTGTTGAGTACATGGGCGGTTCGAAATTTAAATCTTTCGTCCAAGCTAACATCAACCTCATTCCATAGCAGCGTTGGCGGAGAGCATCTGCAGCAGTAAAGTGCTTCTTTGGATTTCAGTTTTTTATAGAAAGTCTCTGAAACATGAATTTCATCGTCAGAGCTAAGGCTTGCTAATTTGGCGGCTTGATTGACCGCCTTGCCCGCCCAAACCTCATTATGCATGTCGTCCCTTTGTGCATGGGGTCGCAGGCCAACTTTATGAACAACAAGTACTGATTGATCGATGCCAATGTGGACGCCTGTGTCAATATCTGTCTTAGACTTTACTTTAGCTGAGAAGACCTCTTGCACGAAAGTTCGGAAGGTAACCGCTGCAGCTAAAGCAGTGTGTGGTTGATCGTAATTAAATAGAGCAAAAACTCCGTCGCCTTTTATATCTATGTAAGATGCATCAAGTTGCCTAAATATCCTGGTCGCTGTTCCAGTGAAAAGAGTATACGTTTTGCTGGTAGACTTAGCGTGTTGCCTTGCAGATAGTTTTGTCGAATTTTTCATATCTACAAAAACGCAGATTACATCTTTGATTCGAATTCTGCGTGCCGAATCCTCTCCCGGTATGTCATCAACAGAGGGCAATCTGTCACGATCTACGATGTCAACCTCAGTGCCATATTTTTGGTCTTGACGTTTTATGATTTCTCTCAGGTTCTCAGGTAGTTGTGTTTTGGAGATCATTTATGTGCCTGTCAGGTTAGTGATAATAGCATTCCTAAAGGAAAAATTATTAGTCCAATGAAAGTTAACCAGCTTGCTATTCTTACTAGAAAAAACTTCTCTAGTGCTATTTTTGAGTTTGTTATTATTTGGTCTATAATGTCCTTGTCAAAACCATTTAATTCGTCAGTTTCAATTCCATTGCTTTTAGCGTAAGCGTTGGAAAACTCTGTATTTGTCATTCCGGCTATATCGCCAAAATAAATGCAGCTTTTGCGTTTTTCTTCTGTTTGGATACTAGGGCGTCCACATAGCATTTTTTGCATTATTGGTAGTAAGGATATTATGCATAGGGTGGTTGACATGGAAATAATGGTGATGCTTGTTAATGCTGCAAACCCAGTTTTTTCTATGAGCGATTGAGAAAGACGCGTAACGCCCCAAGAGAGGCCAGAGTTTAAAACTATAATGACGCCAGTCTTTTGCTCAGCGAACTTAAGCCAGTTATTAACTATGTCGAAAATTGCGAGCAGCCCTTCGGTTGTCTGCTTCATTCATATAGACCTATTGAGCTGGAGTAAGGTATCTTAATATGTGGTAACATAAGGTTATTAAGGTTTGTAACATAATGACACATTCGCTAGCAAGATCTGCGCGAGGATATTTGGCAGTAGCGGCGTTAGTTGCCACAACGCCAGTTTCCGCAGCAATCGCTGTTGGCAGTTGGAACCTCAAGCATCTTGGTTGGAACAACGGCAAACGCCTCGACGCGGTCGCTGAGGTAGCCAGGGGCGCCGATCTCTGGGCGCTTGAAGAAGTGATGGATGAAAGCGCGGTCACCGAGCTCGAGCACGAGCTGGAGCGTCAGACTAGCGAGGAATGGAGCTCAATGGCTTCTCACGCTGTGGGCCGCAACTCCTACCGCGAGAGCTACGCCTACCTGTGGCGAGATAGCGCTGTCGCATATACCCAGGGCGCCGTGGTGTATCTGGACCCCGGCGATCTGTTCGCACGGGAGCCGTACCTGGCGGAGTTCCGTGACAAGGATACCGGCGACAAGATCGCGATGGCCGCAGTGCATATCGTTTATGGCGAGGGTCGCGCCGATCGCACGCCGGAGATCCGCGAGCTGGCCAGCATCTGGGAGTGGATGCGCGAGGTCTATCCGGATAGTGCCCGCGTCATCGCCGGCGACTTCAACCTGCCGCCGAGCAATACGGCCTGGCAGTCGCTGCGCGATACCGGTGCCCAGCCAGCTATCACCCGCGGTGCCACGACCCTGAGCGAGACCAATGGGCGATACGCCAGCCTCTATGACAATTTCTGGTATGACCCCGCCGAGCTCAACGTCGCCGTTTCCGGCATCGTCCGTTTTCCTGAGATGCTCGGCATCGATCACGCCACCGCGCGCGACATCGTTTCAGACCACGCCCCCATCTACCTGACCACTGGCAACGCGCAGGCGGGATTCGAGGGGGCTGATCAGATATCGGGTGAGGGGGATCATGCCTCTGCCGCTGGCGCCGGCTGCATCGATCTCGATACGGCCTCAGCCGACGATCTCGATCGACTGCCCAATGTCGGCCCGGCCCGGGCACAGAACATCATCGATGGCCGCCCTTGGGGCAGCGTTGACGATCTGACGCGCATCAGTGGCATCGGGGATGCGCGGGCACATGAGATCGCGGAGAGTGAGCTGGTGTGTGACTGATCACGTGGGCTGGGCCGGTAACCCTCCGACGTGTACGACACAGAGTTTATTGCCTTCGGGATCCCGGAAATACGCGCCGTAATAATCCTCGGCGTACTGAGGGCGAAGGCCAGGTTTTCCTTCATCTGCGCCTCCTGCCTCGATCGCGCGTTTCCACACTTCGTCTACCGTCTCGACGGAGGCGGCGGAAAAGCTGACCTGGGTGCCGTTACCCCACGTGGCTGGCAAGCCGTTGAACGGTTCGCGGATTGCAAACAGCGGCCACCTTTGCCCCGGATAATGCCAAATACTCGCTGAGGCGGGCACCTCGGACCTGACCAGACCGAGCGGGGAAAGAACCTTGTCGTAGAAGTTTGTCAGCCCAGTAAAGTCGCGGGCGCCGATCATGATGTGACTGAACATACGCTGCCTCTCTGCTTTGGATGCGACACGGTCAGCTTAGCTTGCTCGATACGGCCTCAGCCGACGATCTCGACCGACTGCCCAATGTTGGCCCGGCCCGGGCACAGGACATCATCGACGGCCGCCCCTGGGGCAGCGTTGACGATCTGACGCGTATCAGTGGCATCGGGAATGCGCGGGCACATCAGATCGCGGAGAGCGGGCTAGTGTGTGGGGTTTGAGGGAAAGCATTCCGTGGCTCGCATCATGCCGTGTGATGACATAACACCGGGTGAGGGGACTAGATTGAGATCGCCAACAGAGGAGCTTTCCAATGTCTCAGCAAACCTGTGCTTGCCCGAAGTGCGAATGCAAAGTCACCGATCAGTCTATCGAAGCGGGTGGGAAGCTGTATTGCTGCCAGGCATGCGCCGATGGCCATGCTGATGGTAGCAAGGACTGCGGCCACGACTGCCAGTGCGGCTGATTTCGCTATACAGCTCGGCGGCGCCCGCCGCCGAGCTAGGTGCCAACCTAGGATTTCTCGCTTTCCACCCGCCTTCTGAACCGCTCCCGGTCCTGGTCTGTCATCCCGGCTTCCAAAGCGTCGAGATAGTCGCAGTACCACTGCATCATTCGTTTCCGGTACCGGAGATACTCGGCTTGGTTGTAGATCCCCTCCAGTCCCTTTTTCGTGTGGGCCAGCATCGCCTCGGTCCAGTCGGCAGGCCAGCCGTGCTCGGCAAGCAATGTCTTCGCGGTGTGTCGCGACCCATGGCCGGTCATTCTTCCCTTATAGCCCAAGCGAGAGAAACAGGTGTTGATGGCCATGTCCGAGATAACTGGCGACTTCTCGCCCTCACCGGGGAATAGGTAGCGGGAACGGCCGGTGAAGGGGCGTAGTTTCTCGAGCAGCTCCAGGACCTGTCGTGTCAGTGGTACCACGTGGTCGCGTCGCATCTTCATTTTCTCTGCCGGTACCCGCCATACCTTGCCATCCAGCTCCGACCACTCGGCCCAGCGCACCATGCCCGGGCGCGAAGCGGTGCGCACCACCATCCAGGCGGCAGTTCTCACAATGGTCTTGCTGGGAGAGGCGCGTAGGGCTTGAAGGAACTCTGGAAGCTCCGGCTCGAGCAAGTGAGGGTAGCGTTCTTCCTTTGGCGGCTGCGCGGCGATGTCGGCCAGATTCGAAGCGGGGTTGTTCTCGGTATGACCCTGCGCGATCGCGCGGCCAAATATCTGGTTTAGCCAGGTTCGCGATTTCTCCGCGGTGTTGAAGGCGCCTCGCGTTTCGATAGCCTCTTGTACTTTGGCGCAGTCTCGCCGGGTAACGCGTTGAATGGCCTTATCACCGAAGGCGGGCAGGGCGTCGTTATCCAGCCAGTAGCGCATCCCTTTGAGCGTCTTTTCGGCGCGCCCGCGGTCGAGCTTGTCCCGGTACCAAGTCTCGGCGACTTCTCGAAAGGGGTGCTCATGGGCACCGGACTTGTGCTCAATGGGATCAATCCCATCCGCTAGCAGCTCTGTGATCTGCTTGGCCTTGCCTCTGGCTTGCTTGGCGCTGGTATCCGGATAGCCACCGAGCCCCATCCAGGCCCACTTACCGGTATGCGGCTTCTTGTAGCGCAGTTCCCAGCGCTTTCTGCCAAAAGGAGTGACAACGAAATAGAGGCGATCGACACCGTAGTTTTCACGGTACTCCCTCGCCTCTGGCTCAAGTTTGGCCAGTACCGTATCCGCAAGAGGGCGCCGCTTGATTTGGTCGCGCTTCATCAAAAAGCCCCGTGTATGGCTGAAACCCGGCCATACAATAGGCCATACACGCTATTCGCTGCTATGGCTATTAATGTGTGGACATACAAAGACAGGAAAACGCCTTTAAAGCAGGGCGTTAGGGGAAATCGGGTAGCATTCTAGGATGTTTCTGGAAGGGGGCTTGGAGCGGGTGAAGGGAATCGAACCCTCGTCTTAAGCTTGGGAAGCTTCTGCTCTACCATTGAGCTACACCCGCAATGCGATTTCCATAGTAAATCCAAATGCTTACTTGATGCAAGGTGTATCAGGTAAGCTCGCCCCGTTGTTCCGTAAGTGACTGTTTTCCCGTTTTGCCAGGGTGGCATGAGTTGCCGTCGTGTCCGGTTTCAGATCGATCCAGGTAACGCGCTGAGCCGGCTTTTTGGCTGACCTGACGAGTGATGGGCGGGAAGCAGCCCCGGAGAGCGGTATGGTTGCGAGCGCTGATTGGGACTCAATGTGCCGTCTGCCGGAAAAATCCGGCGTTGATAGCATGTAGTAGCTGATCGGCGGTATCGGGAGCGCTGGCCATGGGTGGCATTTCAGCCCTTACCCAGCCTCTGTCCACCGGGGCTTCATATATGACGGTGCCGTTCTTGATGGTTGTCAGCACTTGCAATTGATCCAGGGTTTCGGGATCCACGGCGGTAGGATTGTCGGACAGAATCACGAAATCGGCGATCTTGCCGGGCTCGAGGCTGCCCTTTTCCGCTTCCTCGAACTGCTGCCAGGCAGGCCAGATCGTCATCGCCTTGAGCGCCGTCATGACGTCGACGCGCTGACTCGGCCCCAGGATATCGCCGGAGCGCGTGCGACGGGTAACCGTGGCATCGAGGATGCGCATGCTGTCGGGTAACGCCACCGGCGCGTCGTGGTGGGAGCCAAAGCGCATGCCGCGTTCGCGCACCCAGCCGGTGGGCGAGATGTTCTCGGCGTTCACCGGGCCGACCGTGTGTTCGCGATGCCAGTCGCCCCAGTAGAAGGTGTGCATCGGAAACAGCGATGGGAAGACGTTCAGCTGCTGGTAGCTTGCCACCTGGTCCTGGCGCAGGAACTGGCCGTGGATCAGGACCGGCCGGTTGCCGGGGTCGCCGTACTGCGTCTGCGCCGAGGTGAGCGCGGCGATCAGTATGTCAGAGGCGCCCTCGCCGTTGGCATGGGTGATGACCTGGATACCGCGCTCGTAGCACCAGTTTATCGCCTCCTGGACCTGCGCTCTGGTGACGGCGGCATAGCCCGCGTAGCCGGGCGGATAGTCACCGACCGGATCGAAGTAGGGGCGGTCGCGGAGCGCGGTGAAGCCCTGCGGCGAGCCGTCGATGGTGAGTTTGCAGCCGCCGACCCGCACGTGGCCGGTGTAGTCCCGCGATACGTTCGCTTCGATGTAATCCTTCGCCTCGAGCACGTCCGGGTAGGCGATAACATCGATGGGAAGCGCTCCTTCGACGTCGATCGCCTTCAGGGCTTCGACGATACCGGCAGAGGAGCGCCCATCCTGTGCAGTGGTATAGCCATAGCTGGCCCATAGTTCGGCGCCGGCTTCGGCGAACGCTTCGATCCCCTCCGAGCCGAGTGTCGAGAGCAAGGGCACGATCGTCGTAAAAAAGGCGTATTCCTCGAGCACTCCGTTGGGCTCGCCGTCCGCGCCACGCTGGATCACGCCGCCCGCCGGATCTTTGCTGGTGGCGTCGATGCTGGCCATCTCCAGTGCCTTGGAATTGGCGACACCGAGATGCCCGGACTGATGGACGATCATGATGGGGTATTCGGTCGATACCGCGTCGAGTTCTTCACGTGTCGGATGTCGAAGTTCCTCCAGCTGCGCGTTGTCGTAGCCGAAGCCGATGATCATTTTCACGCTCTCCAGCGTGTCGGCATGCGCATCGGCCCACTGGCGCAGGGTGTTCTGCAGGCTGGCAATGTCGGTGACCGAGCCGTCCGGCGGCGCTAGCAGGTTGGCCGACAACGCTTGCAGCCCGCCCATTACCACATGGCCATGGCTGTCCACGAAACCGGGCATCAGGGTTCGACCGTTCAGATCGTAAGCGTCGGTGGTGTCGCCACGGTGGACTGCGATCTCCTCGTGCGTGCCTAGCGCCAAAATGCGGCCATCTTTCACCGCGACGGCCTCAACGGTCGGCCGGGCGTCGTCGATGGTTAGTATCGGTCCTCCCGAGTAGATGCGGTCGGCGACCTCCTGCGCGAAAGCGGGGGTGGCGAGGCAGAACGCTCCCGCGACGACAGTTGCCCGATAGAGAGACGTGGCATCCATGGTGGTTTCACCTCGCGAAGATGACGTGGCATTGGCCGCGTTTTCCATCCCCATTCAGAGAATCATGCCAGCTTATCCCCATCAGAATAGCTGCTTTATCAATGTCACGTTCTAGATCTGCCTAACGTCGTGGCGGGGTCGTTCGCATTCGTTTGCCAGCCAGGCAGGCGAAGGGCGGGAGTGTTGTCGGTGACAGGTTAGCCACTATCGAGGTGATCGGCGGCGGGGCGAGAAGGGCTGATGATCCACGTCAAGCCGCTGGCTGCAGTATTCGTCCGGCGGGCCCGCCACCGGCCTTGGAGCGACTCATCGCGATGATGTGCTCGATAGACAGGCTGAGCGCATGCAGTTGATAGTCCCGCGACGCGATCGCGCATTGGTAGTCATGCGTCGTGAGAAATTCCCCACATGCCATGCAATTGATCTCGTCCCAATCGTTGGCGTCGGTCGCCGCGGGCGCTTCCGTATGGCCGCAGCGATGACAGATGATCTCGGGTTTCATGGTAATTCTCCTTGGTAGCCGAGGCGGTGCTTCTGACCCGGCATGGGGGGGCGATCCGTGCCCGTTGGCATCAGCATCCGTTGCTGAATCCGTGCCGATACATCCCTGTCGACAACGTTAAGGTGGCACGAATTCAAAAGTTGTACAAGAATTCCCGTACGTATAGTCTTACTGAATATGCCAGTTAATTCATAAACTTAACCCAGGATATGAACGCTGGTGCGGCTGTTGGCGACGTGGAAAGAAAAATCCATGGCGGCGGGCGAAACCGTGGCTGTATGGCACGTGCATGGCAGGGAGGCAGCAATGAGCTTTGATGAATTTGTCGCGCTGGCGCAGGCGGGCGAGATCGAGAGATTGCACGTAGAGTCGGCAGGCCCTGAGGCTTTTCAGTATCGAGCCTTCACGGGGGCAGAGGGCATTTGTTTGCTGGACGAGGATGGCGGCCCGCTACAGGAGAAGTGTTTTGGGCATGCCAGGCAGCGGTTGCGCTGTGCGGGGGATCTTACCGAGATCCCGCTGTTTCTGATCCAGTACGTTCACCGGCGAGAGGGCGCGACGGCTGATGGGCCGCAGCTCGCACATCGTACGCCGTTCAGCGTGAGGTAATCTCGATCCAGGAGGGGGTTATTGAGGGTATTGAATCGTACCCCGGCAGACCCGCCCGTCAGGGATTGACCAGCTTGCGGCGCAGAAAACGGTCTAGCCGCGCCTGTTTGGGATCAGGGGCCCCAACCGTCTGCCCGGGCTTGCCGGTAGCGGTTGGCGGTGGGGCCATGGCGTTGTCGGCCACGGGATTGTCGGCATTGACGCCTGATTGACGGCCCGCACCGAGCCAATCCCCCTCCCACGCTGGCGAGGGCACGGCGGTCGGGGACTCTGTCGGGGAATCGAAACTGGCCTGACGCAGCAGGCGGCGGTGGTGCCCGCGATTGAGCCAGCGTGCCTCTTCGATCGCGGCCTGTTGATCGAAGTAGACGTTCACACAAGCATTTTGCTGCTGGAAGTCCGCGACAACGTAATGCGCTGTGGCGGTACCGGGATTGACGCTACGAACGAAGTATCGGTTCGACATGGGCGTAAGTCCTGAAGCGTAGACATAACGTTACTCTAGCGTCTCAGGGGCGCGGGCGCTCTGACCATTAGCCGATAGTATTGTAAGGAAATGTTGGCATCGCGCCGGTTTGTGGATTCAGGTCTGGTGATGCACGGGGGCACTGGATTCCCACTGGTGGCTGCCGTTCAGTGCGATGGCTTGTTGTTTCGCAGTGCCCAAATCGAAAAAGACCTGGAAGCAGGCATTGTCGTGATGGGTATCGACAATGATGTAATGTTCGTCGGTTGTGCCGGCGTTGACTGTCTTGATAAAGAATCTCCGCCACATCGGAGTCGCTCCCAGCGTGGATATCGCCGTTAAATTAGGGGGAGCGCGATCAACAGTCGACGTGATGCGACAGGCTTGGAAGGCCTGCAAGTCGTTAGCGCGCTCCTAATTGGATAATACTATCAAATTGAGAGGCGAATTCGAGCGTGCAATTTGCCTGGCTAATTATCGGGGCGGTCTTGGGGACGTGATCTGGCAGGCATACGCGTTGACGGCCGTCGTGAACAAGGACGGCCATCTCGTGCGAGTTGGCGATTGGTTTTCAGCGCTTGGGCGGGCGCTGGTGACTCCCTTTGCGCTGCTGATATTGGCTATAGGCCTGTTTGGCGGCGCGTTTGGCTTTCTCACGGTTTTCTGGTTTACGAAACCAGTTGGCAATGGCGGCACCGATCAGCTTTTTCATGGCTCCCTCCTGGATCGACGCATGGGATAGGTCGACTCTCAAGGTAGCAGAATCGTTACTCGAGAGTATGATGAACTCGAGTGAGCGTTGATTTCTCGATCGTCAAAAAACTCGACTTCCAGAATAAAAGAAGGGGCCCGAAAGCCCCTTCTCGAATCTGGCAGATCCATGGAGTTTACTGGTTTTCTAGCGCCTCTCCGGCGGCGGCGCTCTGGCCGTCGGCATTGACCTCGTCGAGTGCTTCCGCGTTCTCGATATCGGTCAGCCCGTTCGTTTCCGATTCTACCGCATCCAAGGATTCGGCGGTGGCGGCGCTCTGTCCGGCGCCTGTGTCACTGTCGGTCGTGCCTGTCGCGGTGACGCCGCTGCCTTCGGCGAGTGGCTCGTTGTTGGCATCGTAGGCCTCTTCCATGGCTTCGCTCTGTGCCATGGCGCTGGTGGCGAGGCCCAGCATCAGTGCCGTCAGAGAGGCGGCGATCAGTGGCTTTCTCATGACAATAATCCCTTTGTGTCGAAAGTCTTTGGCACTGGCCTTTCGGGTCCCGCATCGCTATCCCGGTTAGCCAGGGTGGCCTGCAATAGTTGTGTGTGCCAATTGCACGCCTCCTTACTATAGCCCATGAAACGGAATCACGCGCGAGAAGACTAATCTTAATTTGTGCGAGATGCTTTTATTTTTGCTCGGAGAGGACAGGACGGGAAAGGATATAACGCCACGGCGGCTTGCCTGGTCCTTGATTATCGAGAGGTGGGGGCGACGCGCCGGTCACATTATTGCCCCCGGGTTCGGAAGCGATTGGTGGGGCGGCTCCGGTTGAACTTTAGCGCCATAACCGCCATCTCAGGACTATCAACGTTGTGTTACCCCGACAGTTCGCCGGGTGTCGACAGGAGGCAAGCGATGAACGCACGCGATTATCTGGCTAAACAGGGAATCTCGCTCGACAAGGAGGCGGATAAGCCGCAGTCGTTGGAAGAAAAGGCTTGGGCTCGTGCGCGCGAGGCAGCCGAGCACGGACCGCGCAGTGGCACACCGCATGACTGGGAGGATTGGGAACGTCATCACGAGGAGCTGGCGGCGGATTCGCATGAAATTCGTGCCAAGGTCGCGCAACGACGCGACACCCCCGACGATGAGGGAAATCACTGAAATCCTGACGGGATTGCGCAGAGCGACTACGCTTAGCGAATCGATCCCGCACCCCGAAAGCCATGTTTTCAATAGGATGTCGATCGGGTGGTGACACGATACATTCTCGATATCCCGGGCAGCAGGCGACAGGACTGTCGTCACAGTTTCACCATGCTCATCAAGACAGATGTCTTACCAGCAAAGGAGGCTATATGGACATCATTCGACTTATCTTCGCAATTCTTCTGCCGCCGGTCGGCGTATTTCTGCAGGTCGGCTTCGGACTGCAGTTTTGGATCAACATCCTGCTGACCCTGCTGGGCTATATTCCGGGCATCGTGCATGCCGTCTGGATTATCGCCACTCGCTGATTCGGTGGTCTCGACGCCGGGACTCTCGATTCGCGGCGAAGCGGGCGCGGTTGTTGGCCAGCCAGTCCTGCTGAAAGTTCGACAGCGACCTCCCTCGGGAGGTCGCTGTCTTTTTAGGGCGGGAGATCTTGGCCAGCCTGGCGGAAGCTCTCGACTCTGAAGGGAAGGACGACCTCATGGGGCCTAGTGTTGAGATTCGCCAGTCTGTCAGCTTTGGCAGTTCTCCAGGATCGATAACGGCAGTTCTCCACGTTCGATATCGACAGCTTTTCACGTTCGATAGTGGTACAGAATATGCTCGTCCTTGCGAGGCCCGAGAATACGCCACTCGAGGTCGAAACCGTCCTCGCGCAGCGTAAGGTTCGCGCTGTAAGCGTCGGCTGCGCACTGGTGAACGCTAGCGCTCACCAGCGTATCGACACCATCGGCAACCAGATCGAACAGTGCGACCGCGGACTCCGGGCCCCGACGCTCGTGCAGCAGCGCGATACGATCGTCGAAGCCGTCCCAGCGGTAGACGTTGCGCATGGGGACTGGCTGCGTTTGCCCCTGCAGGGTGAAGCTTCCGGTCTCGAAGAAGCGCACCCCCCCGGTGCTGCGGGTCGCTCGGACACGACCCTCACCGATGCCATTCCAGCCGGTCTGCGACTTGGCGCCGGCCCGGGCGGTAAAGTGAAAACGGGAAATGCTAGGCAGCAGCATCTGAAGCCGTATAATTGCCGTCAACTTTTTCGCTTCATAAGGTTGACCAGTCATGTCCTACCTCGTTGCCGTCACGGCGCTGTGGGCCTTTTCCTATAGTTTGATCGGTGTCTATCTGTCTGGGCAAGTAGACAGCTACTTTGCGGTCATGACGCGTATTCTGCTGGCCACGCTGATCTTTTTGCCGTTTCTGCGCCCGGCGGCGCTGAGCGGGCGGGCGCGCCTGGGTCTGATGGCGATCGGTAGTCTTCAGCTCGGCGTCATGTACCTGTTCTTCTACCACTCCTTCCTCCTGCTCAGCGTGCCGGAGGTGCTGTTGTTCACGATCTTCACGCCGATCTACATCACGCTAGTCGATGATCTGCTGGCCGGGCGTTTCTCGCCCCGCTACCTGGCGGTGGCGGCGCTGGCCGTGCTGGGCGCGGCGGTGATCCGCTACGACGGCGTGTCGTCGGACTACTGGGTCGGTTTTGTCGTGGTGCAAGGGGCCAATCTTTGTTTCGCCCTGGGGCAGGTCGGTTATCGTCACCTGGCGACTCGTCTACCGAGCGACGTCGCGCACCGGCATCTGTTCGGCTGGTTCTACCTGGGGGCGCTGTGCATCGCGGTGCCGGCGTTTGCGCTGCTGGGGGATGCCGCCAAACTGCCCACGGCCACGACGCAATGGGGCGTGCTGGCCTGGCTGGGGATTGCCGCTTCGGGCCTGGGTTACTTCCTGTGGAATAAAGGTGCCTGCCGCGTGGATGCGGGCACGTTGGCGATCATGAACAATGTGCTGATTCCGGCGGGACTACTGGTCAACCTGCTGATCTGGAACCGGGATGCCGACCTCGTCAGGCTGAGTCTGGGTGCCCTGATCCTCGCCGGATCGCTGTGGCTCAACGCCCGCTGGGCGAAGCGGCGTGGGGAGGCAGTGGCAGCGCGAGCGGCCACGCATCGCTGACGATATAGAGCCGGCAGCTACGGCCATCCGATAGCTGCAGCTCGAGATGGCGAGGTGTCGAGCGCTGCGCGAAGTGCGTCCCCAGCGCGGCATCGAGCATGGCCAACGGTTGTGGTGGCGTCAGCGGTGGCGCCAGCCAGTGCGGCTTGTACCGCATATGGGCTCGCGTTCCCGCTGGCAGGCTTTCCCGAAGCGCTGGCCAGTCGGCATGGTGACACCACAACCCCTGCAGGACGCTGTCGGTGGCGAGCGTCGGCAAGCCGAGCGGCTGGCGCCAGGGATGGTAGAGTACCCCGGGCATGATGATGCGCTGATGCAGCACGGCGCCGGGGAGCGCCTTTTCGCGGGCGCTGGCCGCGGCGGCCGAAGCGCCCATTGGTAGCTGTCGGGTCATCAGACGATGGCTCTTGATCGCCAGGGAATCGAAGCTCCCTACGCCAACCCAGCGTCCCGCATCACCGGCACTGCCCGGTCCCGTCGGGAGCCCCAGGAAGAACTTGATCGCCAGCTCGGCGTGTTCGAGCCGGGGGCGCTCTTCACAGTCGTGTCGGCGGCGAGTGGTATAGAACAGGTCCAGCTCGCCGAGTGTGCGACCCTCGAGTTTCAATGTCACGTTGTGCGCCAGGAGACGTGTCAACGGCGCATGCTCCAGAATCCACTGCCACAACAGTTCATGATAAAGCCCAAGACGAGCGGGGCGCTGCTGAAAGCGCCGCTGGAAGCGCGCGGCCAGTCCCTCCTGGGCCGCCAGCCAGCGTCGTCGCTGCGCCGTATCGGCGAGGCCTAGCGCGTCGAGCGAGGGGCGTCCGGCACAAGCCAGGTCCACCATGTCGGGCGTGTGAAGAAGCCAGGCGATGTCGCGAATCCAGGCGTGGGTCGAGATCGCCAGATCGCCCGCCAAGGTACTGTCCAGGGGCTGGAAGCAAGTCAGAGGCCAGCGTCGGGACGATAGTGCCTCTCGTGTCATCGTGGTCGGGCGATCGGGCCGGTGACGGTGGCGTTCGCTTCGACGTCCCGCGTGACCACGGCGCCGGCCCCGACGCGGGCATTTTCGCCAACCTCGATCGCCCCCAGAATACTGGCGCCTGCGCCGAGGAAGGCGCCCCGGCGGACTTTGGGGTGACGATCTCCGCTGAGCTTGCCGGTGCCGCCCAGCGTCACGCCATGAAACAGTGTCACGTTGTCCTCGACCACGGCAGTTTCGCCGATCACGATTCCGGCCCCGTGGTCGACGAAAAGTCCGGCACCAAGACGGGCAGCGGGATGAATATCGGCAGCGAACTGCACACTGGCGCGGTACTGCAGGTGGCTGGCCAGATCGGTCAGCCCTTGATGCCACCAGCGATGGGCGACGCGCTGGCACTGTACCGCTCGATAGCCGGGAAAGAAGAGCAGTGGGGTGAAGGGCTCGGGAATCGCGGCATCTTCGTGCAATAGGGCCAGCAGATCTCGCGCCGCCGCATCGGCGATCTTGGGATCGGCCGCGAGCGTGGCGGCGACCTTATCGAGCGCGGCACCCTCGGGGACATCGACGCTGGCGCAGGTCTCGGCGATGACAATCGCCAGCGCATCGGCGAGGTCGTCGGCGCGCAACAGGCAGCGTCTGTAGAGGCCGGCGAGCAGCGGGTCGCGTCGAGTCGCGGTCTCGGCCGCTGCCAGTAGCGTTGGCCACAAATTCCCTCGAGTGATCCAGGCGTGTGACGTCGGTGACATGAAGCGTCCTTGGTCGGTGCGGACGAGCGCTCAGTCCGGCAGGCGATAAAAGTTGAACTCCCTGGAACGGTGCGTCAGCACCAGCTCGTCGGTCCACGCCAACGACACGTTACGGTGGAGGAAGAACACGGCGCCCTCGGTCGGGTCGTCCAGGGTGGCATTGAGGGCTCGGCGGGCGACATCCAGCGCGCCGACGTATTCGTCGGGTTCGCGAACCTCGTCGGGGCGGCCATCGCACCACCAGGAAAACTGGCAGCGGCCGGTCTCCGAGCCCTGTTTGATCACGCCGCAGACGCTGTCCGGAAAATGCGGGTCGGCGACGCGGTTGGTAATCACGCTGGCGACGGCTTCCTGCTCCGCCGTCGCCGTGCCCTTGGTCTCCCAGTAGATCGAACGGGCGAGGCAGGTGATGGCGTCGTCCAGCGGGGCGGTACCGCGCGGGTCTGTCGCCTGGACCCCCGCCGACGTCAGGCGCTGCGCCTTGGGCGCCGGCCTGACGACGTCGGTCTCCTGCAGACGCGCTTCCAGCCGTTGGGCTTTCTGCAGCGCGGTTTCGGCCACCGAATTCGCGGCCGCGTGAGCGCTCGTTCCTGCCAGGCCGATGAGTAGAAGCACGATGGACCGCGCGACCCCTCGTAGAGTCGAGCGGCGAGAACCCTCAGTCATCGTTGCCGACGGTCTGAATGACGTCGAATCCTTCAAAGTGCGGCGGTCCCAGATAGAGCCCTTCGCGCCGGCTCTGACCGGCATTGGCGTGCGCGGCGCGAAAGGCCTCGGAGTGGGTCCACGCCTCGAAGTCCGCGCGGGACTGCCAGATCGTGTGCGAAGCATAGAGCACGTGGTCGTCCACCGCAGGCCCTCGCAGCATATGGAACTCGACGAAGCCGGGCAGCCCCTTCAGGTGCGTTTCGCGCTCGAGCCAGAGCGTCTCGAACTCCTCGGTCCGCTCGGGGTTGACGCGAAAACGATTCATGGCAATGAACATGGAGTAACTCCTCCGCGGATTGGAATAGCGATGTGTCCCGGCGTCGAGCGCGCCGGCGCGGGCCTTGCCGGCCGGCTGGCAACTACCTTGACAGCACCGTGGGCAGAAAGTCGACCCCGGCTTGCGCGGAGGGTTCCATTGGCTCGGCGGCCTGGGACAGTTTCGCGAGATTGACGGCGATGGATGGCGCATGGGCGTGTTGACGATGCCGTCCATCAATGGACTAATTCTGGCAACGCTCACCTTCGGGCAACACTCACCTTCGGGCAACACTCACCGAGCGAACGCACGCATGGATATCCCGCATCAACGCCTGGTCTACTTTCGCGTCACGGTCGAATCCGGTTCCCTGCGCAAGGCAGCGGCCCGGCTAGATATCGCACCATCGGCGGTCAGCCGTCAGATTTCGCTGCTGGAAACGGCCTTCGGCGCCCCCTTGCTCGAGCGCACTTCGCAGGGGATTCGCCCAACCGCGACGGGCGAGATGGTGCTCGACTACTGCCATCGGCGCGGTGTGCTCGATGACGATTTCATCGCGCGCCTGGAAGCCCATCAGCGTCTGGAGACCGGGACGATCTCCCTGGTCGTCGGCGAGGGCTTCATCAGTGACCTGATCGACGCACCGCTCAAGGCCTTCGCCGAGCGGTATCGCGGTGTCCGTCTGGATATCGAGCAGGCGGGTACCGACGAGATCATCGAGTCGGTGGTCGAGGATCGGGCCCACATCGGCCTGATGTTTCACGAGCGGGTGCATCCACAGATTCGTTTCTGGGCCTCCAGCGGCCAGCCGCTGATGGCCATCTTTCCCGCCCACCACCCGCTGGCCGAGTCGAGCACGATGCTCACGCTAGAACAGCTCAGTGACACCTCGATGGCGCTGTGGAAGCCCGGTCATGGCGTCCGTCGACTGGTCGATCAGGCGTTTGCCGCCGAAGGCCTGCGGCCACGCGTGGCAATCGAGACCAACTCCATGGCGGTGCTGCGGCGCGCCGTCGTCGCGGGGATGGGCATGACGCTGCTGCCGCGCTTCGCGGTCGCCCACGAAATGGCGGAGGGGAGTGTGGTGGCCCTGCCGGTCGCCAGCGAGCCGTTTCAGAACTCTCAGGCTCACATGATTACCCGGGTGGGGCGACGTCAGCCGCAGGCCAGCCTCAAATTGCTGCGCCACCTGAGTGGCTGGATGCAGGCCTTTCGCCGAGGCACCGAGTGAGCGACTGGCGTCGTGCGGCGGCAAGATGGGCTCTGCGTGGGAGGCGCCTCCCGCGCAGCATCGGTTTTCTCAGCGCTGCTCGAAGCGCAGTAGGGTGCCGAGCACGCCGGGCGGGATATCGGCTTGCCCCTCCTCGTGACGCCGATAGGGGATGTCGTTGGCCTCCCAGCCGGCGATAGCAGCATCCAGGTCGCGACAGGTCAGCGACAGCGCGACGGCGCGCGGTGGTGTCGGCTCTAGCGCGCCGAGGGTTGGAAAATGGGCGGCGAGTGCTTCCGGTCCCAGCAGGTGACAATCTCCCTTGTGGGTGTGGATCGTCCAGGCGCCTGGGCCACCGCGCACGGCGTTGTCGCCGTGGATGCGGCGGAAGTGCGCGACGTCGTGGTCCGGATCGTCGCTGACATACCAGACCGCCGCGATCGAGGTCACGGTGTTGGCGTGCGCTTCCTGCGTGGGATCGACACGAAAGAGCTCCGGACGCAGCTGCTGACACAGGAACTGGGTCAGGAAGGGGCGCTCGGGGTCGTGAAGGATATCGAGTGCCACGCTGACCTCCTCCTCTCGTCCCCCGGGCAGATGTGCCTGGCGGCGGAAGACGATCGGACAGGCATCGGCAAAGCCACGGGCCGCGACCAGCGCGTGGTCGCGCTGGATGCTGTCGCTGTCCAGCGCGACCATGGCGATCCCGTCGCCCACGCGGCTCAGGCGGCCCTCGATCAGGCGGCCGAACTGGAAGCCATTGTCGTCCGCGTAGTCCAGACACTCGGGGCGCCCGACGCCGATCAATTCGATGAAATTGTTGCTGAAGAACAGCAGGTGGTTGTCGGTTCCCCAGGGGTGCTGGTGGCGCGCGTTGACGTTGAACCCCAGGGCCCGTGCCATCTCGGCGGCCCGTGAAAGGTCGCCGACGGCCAACAGCGGGTGGTCGATGCCGAAGCTCATGGGCGTGTCTGCCGTTGTCTGCGTGATAGTCAGTGTAATCGCAATGCCGTGGTGGCGTCAGCGGATGCCCCGGCCGGCGCGACCCGAGAGCCGCCAGTGGCCGGGGCTGATTGCCAGCGCGTCTTGCGAGGCCTGCCTTTCAAGCTCGCACGTTAACAAGGCGCATCCTGCGAAACCGACGCTAGGCCTTGCCGTCGCCGTAGCCCATAGCCACGCTGGCTTCGGCAGCTGTTTCGACCCAGACGCTTTGCGGCACGGTGTATTCGCGCAGACCGTCGAGCCCGCTGGACCGGCCGAAACCGCTGTCGCGGAAACCGCCGAACGGTGACATGACGTTGATCGCCTTGTAGCTGTTGATCCAGACGGTACCGGCACGCAGCTGGCCGGCGATGCGGTGGGCCCGCGCCGGGTCTTGGGTCCAGACGGCGCCGGCCAGACCGAAGCGGGTCTGGTTGGCGAGCCGAATGGCGTCTTCCTCGTCGTCGAACGGTATTGCCACGAGAACCGGGCCGAACACTTCCTCGCAGGCGATCTCCATATCGGGCGTTACGCCGGCGATCAGCGTCGGTGCGAGATAGTAGCCGCTGGCTTCCTCGGGCAGAGTTTCCGGTCGCTTGCCGCCGGTGACGACACGCGCACCGGCCGCTTCCGCGCGGGTGATCATCGCCGTGACTCGCTCGAACTGGCGCGCGTTCTGCAGCGGCCCCATACGGGTTTCCTCGGCATCCGGCAGGCCGACGTCGATCTGGCTGGCCGCGCGTGCCACGCGCTCGATCACGGTGTCGAATATCTCGCGCTGGATCAGCAGGCGCGAGCCGGCCACACAGCTCTGGCCGGCGGCGGCAAAGATCGCGGCCTGGGCACCGGCCACCGCCTCGTCGATTCTGGCATCGGCAAACACGATATTGGCGGATTTGCCGCCCAGTTCCAGGACGCTCGGCACCAGGCGTCGGGCGCCGGCCTCGGCAATCAGGCGGCCGCTGTCGGGGGAGCCGACAAAGACCAGCTTGCTGATGTCGTCGTGGCCGGTCAGCGCACTGCCGGTGGTTGGCCCGAGACCGTTGACGATATTGATCAGCCCCTTGGGCAGGCCGCCGCGCTCCAGCAGCCGCGCGATGACGACGGAGGAGAAGGGCGTCAGCTCGGAGGGCTTGAGCACGACGCCGTTACCGGCAGCAATCGCCGGCGCCAACTGCCAGGCGCAGGTGAACATTGGAGCATTCCACGGCGTGATCTGCCCCACCACGCCGAAGGGCACATGGCGCACGTAGTTGAGATGCGAGGTCGGTACCGGGATGACCTCGCCGTGCTGTTTGTCGCACCACCCGGCATAGTACTCGAACATCTCGCGTACCTTGCCGACTTCGCCACGACAGTCGCGGATCGGCTTGCCGGCGACCACGCTCTCGAGCTGCGCCAGGCTCTCTTCATGGCCTTCCAGCATGCGCACGGCGCTGTTCATGCATCGGCCGCGTTCGCTCGCGGTCAGCGCCATCCAGGCCTGCTGGGCTTGCGTGGCGGCGGCCACGGCGCGCGCCACGAGCGCGTCTCCGGCATCCCGATAGCACGCCAGCGCGCCACCGGTCGCGGGGTTGGTCAGGGCGATCGTCTCACCTTCCCCGGCGGTGAGCTCGCCGTCGATCCAGTTGGACAGCGGCGTCTCCTCGAGGCTCGAGGCAAGGCCGAACTGGCTCATCAGTTGGCCCAGTTTCTGCTGGGCCTTGAGGTTCAGTGTACTCATGCGGAGGTCTCCTGAGCATCGGGGCCGAAATCAACGCCGGCCTGGGCCAGAATCGGCGAAGTGATGTGGTTGAAGTCGTCGCTGTCGCGGGGGTGCTCATCATCCGCGTGCCAGCGCGCCACGACCTGCGCGAGCAGCGGAAGGTCGAGCGCCAGGCCGTCGGCGGCGTCGCGTGCCAGGCGCAGGTCCTTGCGCATCAGCCCGCTGGTGAAGCCGGAGTCGAAGCGCCCGGAAAGCACCCACTCCGGGAAGTTGACTTCACTGACGGCGCTGCGGCCGGAGCCGCTGTTCAGGCCAGCCAGGCAGGCCGCCGGGTCGACGCCGCCCTGCGCGGCCAGCGCGACGGCCTCGGCGGTCGCCACCAAGTTGGCGGCGCACAGGTAGTTGTTGGCGAGCTTGACCACGTGCCCGCTACCCGGGCCGCCGACTTGGGTGCGCTTGGCCGACATCGCCTCGAGCACCGGCATGACCCGCGCGATGGTGGCGCTGTCGCCGCCGAGCAGCATGCCGAGCTTGCCGCTCGCGGCACCCTTGGGGCCACCGCTGACCGGCGCATCGACCCATTCGAGGCCGGCGTCTATCACGCGCGCGGCCAGCTCGCGGCTGACCACCGGGTCGCTGGTCGAGGTGTCGATGATGACGCTGCCGCGGGGCGCGATATTCAGCAGGCCGGGCGTCTCTTCGATCACCTCACGCACCTGGGCTGAAGTGGGCAGCGACAGTAGATAGATATCGCTTTCGGGCAAGGCATCCGGAGCAACAGTGGTGAGGCCTTGGTCGGCGAGGCGCAGCCGCGCGGCTTCGAAAGCATCGCTGCCGGTGACATCCAGGCCGGCGCGATTCAGCGTCAGGGCCATGTTGCCGCCCATCTGGCCGAGGCCGATGACGGTAATCTTCATGTGACTCTCCTGAAAAAGGGGAAAAGATCTCGGGTGTGGCGGGACCACGGTCGGGTGGGCCGGCCGGCGTGATCGCACGAGTGGCCGGCGCCCCGGTCAGCGGTTCAGCAGATGCCGGACAAGGGCCTGCCAGTACGCCACACCGAGTGGGGCGATAGCGTCGTTGAAGTCGTAAGCCGGGTTGTGCAGCGCGGCGCTGTCGCCGTTGCCGAGCCAGATATAGGCGCCGGGGCGTTCATTGAGCATGAAGGCGAAGTCTTCCGAGCCCATACTGGGGGCCAGATCGCGATGCACGTGGGTAATGCCCGGCAAGGCCGCCAGCACCTCGGCGCAGTCGGCCGCCTGAGCCGGGGTGTTGAGCGTGGCGGGATAGCGCGCCTGATAGTCGAATGCGACGTCCAGATCGTGGAAACGGGCAGTGGCATCGACCGCGTCGCGGAAGCGCTGTTCCAGTTTCGCTTTGAGCGCGGCGTCGAAGCAGCGAACGGTGCCGCGTAGCTCGACGGTCTCGGGTATCACGTTATAGGCGTCGCCGGCGTGGAACTGAGTGACGCTGAGTACTGCCGACTGGTGCGGCGGGGTTTCCCGGCTGACCAGTCCCTGCAGCTGGTTGACCAATTGGCAGGCGGCGAGCACGACGTCCGTGCCAAGGTGTGGCATGGCAGCGTGGCAGCCGCGGCCGGAGAGCGTGAGCGTGAAGACATCGAAGGCCGCCATGACCGCCGTGTCGTGGACGGCGGCTTCGCCGACCGGCAGGCCCGGCCAGTTGTGCAGGCCGTAGACCGCCTCCATCGGAAAGCGCGTGAACAGGCCTTCTTCGACCATCACGCGAGCACCGCCTTCGCTCTCCTCGGCCGGCTGGAAGATGCAGTGCACGGTACCGGCGAAGTCGGGATTCCGAGCCAGCGCACAGGCGGCGCCGAGTAGCATGGTGGTGTGGCCGTCATGGCCGCAGGCGTGCATGCGGCCGGGTGTGGTCGAACGGTAGTCGAAGGTGTTGAGCTCCTCGATCGGCAGGGCGTCGATGTCGGCGCGCAGGCCAATACTGCGCCCGGCCCCTCGGTTGCCTTCGATGGTGGCGACCACCCCGGTCCCGCCACCGAGACCGGTCACCGGGTCGAGACCGTGTTCGCGCAGGATCTCGACGATCCGGTCACTGGTGCGCTGCTCTTCGAAGGCGATCTCGGGGTGGCGATGAAAGTCGCGGCGCCATTCGGTCAGCGTCTGCGGGTCGGGATAGACAGAGAGTGAAGTCACGTTACCTCCGGCGGTAGAGAGCCAGCGGGTCGACGCGTGCGGCCCGCGGGGAGGGCGCGCCCGCCAGCGGGCGCGTCGTTGAAAAAGGAATGGAGCGTCAGCGCCGCCCGGCAATCGTCGTTACAGCAGCAGCTGGGCCACGGCCGCGGAACCGACATAGGTGCCGGTGAAGACCAGCAGCGAAACGACGATCAGCTTCCAGCCGGTCTGACGGAACATGGTGAATTCGCGGCGACTCAGCGCCAGGCCGGCGTAGGCCAGCACCGGTGTGACGATCGCCAGGAAATTGACCGAGGCCAACTGCTCGACCATCCAGGCACTACCGGGGAAGAAGGGCAGCGTCATCACGATGCTGACCAGCGACACCCAGGCCACACCCGGTAGGTAGAAAGGCGCAAAACGGGTGATCATCAAGCCAATCAGGGTCATGGCGTAGAGGATGATCATGCCCGGCAGTGCGGCCGACAGCGACGCGCCATTGATGGTATTGACGATCCAGCCGACGAGACATGCGACGGCCAGTACCCCGGCGGTCTTGCCGAGATCCTGCTCAGGGCGCTCTTCGGCCGGCGGCGACTGCGCGTCGTCGGTCGCCATGGCGCCGACGCTGCTGGCGGCCCGCGTGCGTCCGCCGAGCCTGGCATAGAGCCACTCCGCGACCGGCAGGGCGATGAACAGCGAGACGTAGAGGCCCGTGGCGTAGGTCAGCAGGTTGCTGGCACCGGCGAAAGCGAGCAGGTCATCGGCGAGGTCCGGCACGGCGCCGGCCAGCGCGCCCGAGCAGGCCGCGACCATACTGCCGCTGCCGACGCCGCAGGCCATGGCCAGCGCGCGAGGATCGAATAGATCCATGGACGCCAGATAGCCCGCCATCAGTGCGAACCAGAGCGTACCGAACATGGTGCCGACCACATAGACGCCCATCACGCCGATGCCCTCGGGCCCCTTCAGACCGTACTTGTCGGAGATGATCGCGATATTGGGTTCCCGCGCAATCGAGTAGGTGGCGCCGATCGCCTCCCGGCCCATCTTGAGCAGAATCACCGCGACCGGCAGCGCCACCAGCATGGTGCCGAGGTTGCCCAGCTCCTGTAGAACCAGCGCCGGTCCGGCACTGATGATCTGGTCGATTGCCGGACCGATGGTCGCGCCGAAGCGCGCGATGAACGGCATGATCGAGATCAGGATCAGCGGGGTCGCCGCTTGACTGACGCTTTCCGGCAGGAATCGCTTCGTGCCGGAAAAGAGATGCGGGTTGAGGAGTACGCCGAGAATGAAGGCGTAGAACAGCGGCAGCAGGAGCAGGGTGCCGGGGCCGAGGGGCAGCTTGAGAATGCCAATCCATTCGCTGGCAAGCGAGACGACCACGACCAGCAGGTGCAGACGCCAGTTGAGCAGTTGCGACAAAGTCATCGGACGCGACCTCATTATTGTTGGTGGAGAGGTGTTGTCTCGAGTATCGGGAGAGAGCGTGATCGAATGAAAGTCGATGCGTGTTCTGTTAATTGGATGGCGAGGTCGTCTTGACCGGCACCTCGGTTCGGGCCCATGGCCAAAAAAAACGGGGTGGGCCCTTGGGCCCACCCCGTCTTCCGGTCTAGCACCGGCCGGTTGTCGACGTCATTCGTCTTCCGGCAGCGCGTAGACGACCACCTGGTCACCGACCTGATCTTTCAGGATGGTGTTGCCACCGGCGACGAAGGCCACGTACTGACGGCCGTTGTACTCGTACACCGAGGGGTTGGCGACGGCGGGGGCTTCAGCCTGGTCTTCCCACAGCTCTTCGCCGGTTTCCAGCGAGTAGGCGCGGACCTTGGCATCCATCGAGGCGCCGATGAAGATCACACCCCCCGCGGTGACCGCCGGGCCACCGATGGTCGGGGAGCCCCAGCTTTCCGGCATGAAGAAGCCGAACTGCTGCGAAGCGCCCACCGGACGGCGCCACTTGACGTCACCGGTATGCATGTCGATCGCCACCAGCTCGCCGAACGGCGGTTTCCAGCACGGCATGCCGAGCCAGTTCGTCGCGACTTCCAGACGCATGCCGTACGGTGCGCCTTCCTGCGGGGCGAAGCCGCTTTCGTTGCCCGAACCGTCGGCCGCCTGCTCGTAGTCCTCGCGGGAGTAGAGCTTGAGGTACTGCACGATGTGCGACACGTTGACGATGGCGGTCTGGCTCTCCGGATCGAAGGCCACGCCGCCCCACTGTACGCCGCCGGCGCTGTCGGGGTAGGTCAGGGTACCTTCACCGCGCGTCGTTGCCGGGGTGTACATGCCCTCGTACCAGAGATCATCCCACAGGCGCGAGCACTGGCCGCCGCTGACCGCATCGGCCAGGCCCCAGATTTCGGGCTTCTCGGACTGGTCGAGCAGCGGTGCGGGCTTGGTCGGGAACGGCTGGGTCGGTGCGTAGACTTCGCCATCGACGGTGCCGTCGCCACCCGGGACCGGGCGTTCCTCGATCGGCCAGATGTCTTCGCCGGTCAGGCGGTTGACCACGAACAGGAAGCCCATCTTGGTGGCCTGGACCAGCGCGGGAACGTCTTCACCGTCGACGGTGATGTCCATCAGCGTCGGTGCGGCGTTGATGTCGTAATCCCAGATATCGTGGTGAACCCACTGGCGCGACCAGACGACGTCGCCTGTCTCGATGTCGAGCGCGGTGGTCGAGGTGCCCAGCGGGGCCGACTCGGTGCGGTTACCGCCCCAGTAGTTCGGCGACGGGGAGGAGACCGGCAGATAGATCATGCCGTTCTGTTCGTCGACGGACATATGGGTCCAGACGTTGGCGGTACCGCTCTTCTCGCGCATCTCGTCGGAGAGGGCCTGGAAGGTCCACTCGCGCTCGCCGGTCTGAGCGTTGACTGAGAAGACGGTGCCCGGAGGCGCCTCGGCGTAGGCCCAGTCCTTGCCGGCCCAGCCGAAAATGATGTGATCGCCGACCACATTGGGCGGCTGCAGCAGCGACAGCGGATACTTGGCGTGCGTGTCGTTCCACTGGTTGACGTCGAGCATGCCGTTGTCGGCGAAGTCGGCACAGCGCTCGCCGGTATCGGCGTCAAGCGCATAGAGCTTGGCGTCGACGGTGCCCATATAGACGATCTTCTGGCAGGACTCGCCTTCGACCGGGTTTTCCGCTTCCCAGTAGGAAACGCCGCGGTTCTTGAGGACCGGCTGGGTCAGCGCTTCACGCGGTGCCTCGGTATCGAAACTCCACTTTTCTTCGCCAGTACCCGGGTCGAGCGCGATCAGGCGATAGAAGGGGGTACCGATATAGACGGTATCGTTGGCGAAGATCGGGGTTGCCGACCAGACCGAGGCCGGGGTGTCGCCGGAGCCGTCGGAAACGTCGCCGGTGTGGTACTCCCAGACTTTCTCGAGATCGCCGACGTTATCTTCGGTGATCTGGGTGAGCGGGCTGTACTTCTGCGCATTGTCCTGACCGTGGAAGCTGTCCCAGGTCGGGGTTTCCGGCACCAGCGGAATCGGCGGGCCGCTGCGCGTCTCGGCGCTGGCGGTGGCGTCGTTACCCGCGCCATCGTCGGCATTGTCGGTGGTCTGCGTATCGCCGGCTGCCTGGCTGTCGGCGGCGTCCACATTGAGTTCGTTCTGCGCGCCCTGAGAGGCTTCGGGCGCCTGCTCCTGGGCCAGCAGGGGCAGGGGCGCGAGCAGCAGCGCCAGCGCCGTGGCCGTGCCCAGACGCTGGGCGGTGGAGATCAAGGTAGGCATTTGGCGGTTCCTCATGAATGCGCGGTGCTGGCGGTGCCGCGGGTCGTGGCATCAATGATCAGGCCGACGAGACCCAAGGCCATGGCGGCGGTGAACCACCATTGGTGCAGCAGCAGGCCGGCGAAGCCGGTGCCGAGCAGTCCGACCAGAATCAGAATGCTCAGGGCGATGCGTGCGCCACGGCCGCTGGCGGCACGCAGGATCAGCGCTAGCACGGCGAGGAGGATAGAGGCCAGGATGACGACCAGGGCCCCGAGCGAGTCGGTGACGCCGGTGAGCGGCGTGAGATAGGCGTAGAGTGCCAGGGCCAGCCCGACGAGCGAGGCCACAAGCAGCACGATCGCCCCCAATCGCGATGATCGAGATTGCGACATGGTTAGTTTGTCTCCCTTTTGAGATCCCGGATGATCCACTTGGCTTGATGGTGACGGCGGCGTGCGGGTGGTCGAAGCGATCGTGACGCCTGCGACGCCGTGTCACAGCGCGAATATTCTAGCAAGTCAGCTCGGGTGCCGCTGATTTTTTTGTTAGCAGGTAAATGGATTCGTCAATTCACCATTAGCGGCATGCCGCTCACGCAGCAGGGCTATGCCGGTCAAGCCCTGCCACGGCAGTGCGGCCAGCCCGCGTATTTGCCGCCCGCAGGAGCAGCCAGCATAATGACCGGCCAGTTACGCCGCAGAGACGAGTTGCATGGATTCCTTCACCACCATCGGCCTGATCGGCCGATTGGGCAGCGACAAGGTGGTCGAGACGCTCAAGCGCCTGGTGATCTTTCTCGAGCGCCGCGAGCTGGAGATCGTCATCGAGGATCGTACGGCGGCGCTACTGCCCGAACATGGCCATCGGGAAGCGCGGCGGCGCGAGCTGGGCACGCTATGCGACCTGGTCATCGTCGTTGGCGGTGATGGCAGTCTGCTTGGCGCGGCGCGAGCGCTTTGCCACAGCGCGACGCCGGTACTCGGCATCAATCGCGGACGACTCGGTTTCCTGACCGATATCTCCCCGGACGAGGTCGAGCAGAAGGTGGCCGAGGTGCTGGAAGGACAGTACGACAGCGAGCGTCGATTCCTGCTTGAGGCCGAGCTCTATCGCGGCGAACGGTTGGTCGGTACCGGCAGCAGTCTCAACGACGTGGTAGTGCATCCGGGCAAAGCGGCACGGATGATCGAGTTCGAGCTGTTCGTCGACGACCGTTTCGTCTACTCCCAGCGCTCCGATGGCCTGATCATGTCGACGCCGACTGGCTCGACCGCCTATTCGCTCTCCGGCGGCGGACCGATCGTCCATCCGGGGCTTGAAGCGATTACGTTGGTACCCATGTTTCCGCATACGCTCTCCAGTCGGCCGATCGTGATCGATGCCGCCAGCGAGATTCGTATCCATATCGGCGATATCAATCAGACCTATCCGCACGTCAGCTGCGACGGCCAGACGCGCGTCGTGTGCAAGGCCGGCGACATTCTCTACGTACGCCGCAAAGCCCAGCGCCTGACACTGATTCATCCGCGCGGTCACAGCTTCTTCGAGGCCTGCCGCTCCAAGTTGGGCTGGAGCAGCAGGCTGGGAGACTGAGCATGGTCTGGCGAGCGGGCTTCGAAGGCTATGACCTGATCGGCGACGTCCACGGCTGTGGGCGCACGCTGGTCCGGCTGCTCGAGAAGCTTGGCTACCGGGCGGAGGACGGTATCTTTCGCCACCCGTGCCGTCGGGTCATCTTCCTCGGCGACCTCATCGACCGCGGACCGAGCATCCGGTTGGCGGTGTCAGTCGCCCGGCGGATGGTCGACGCCGGCGAGGCGCATATCGTGATGGGCAACCACGAATACAATGCGCTGGCCTACTGTCACCCGGCGCCCGCCGGTAGCGAGCGCGACTGGCTACGCGAGCACTCGCCGCGCAACAACCGCATCATCGGCGATACGCTCAAGCAGTTTCACGCGCATCCGTTGGAGTGGGAGCAGTGTCTGGCGTGGTTCATGACCCTGCCGCTATGCCTCGAGCGGGATGGATTGCGCGTGGTGCATGCCTGCTGGGACGAGGCGCTGATCGGCGCCCTGCGCGAGCGCTTCCCGGACGCGCGCATCGACCCGGACTTTCTCGTCGAATCCACCCGGCAGGGCACGCTGGCTCACCGAATCATGGACCGGCTGACCCGCGGCACGCAGATGCCGCTACCGCCTGGCATGGAGATCCGCTCCGGCGACGGTTTCACGCGTCGGGCGTTTCGCACGCATTTCTGGTGTCGAGAACCGCGCACCTACGGTGACGTGGTATTTCAGCCCGACAACCTGCCTGAGGGGCTGGAACACCACCCGCTGGACGCGCGGGAGCGCGAGCGCCTCAGCTATTATCCCGAATCGGCACCGCCGTTGTTCGTCGGTCACTACTGGTGTCAGGGCGTGCCGGCACTGCCTCGCGCCAATATCGCCTGTCTCGATTACAGCGCGGTGAAGTATGGGCGGCTGGTGGCCTACCGTTGGAACGGTGAAACCCGGCTGGATGCCAACCGTTTCGTCTGGGTCGGTGTCGAGCGCGCGGGCGCGGCCTGATCGGATGTCGTCATCGTGTCGACCGGCGCAGCCACCAGCGGAGAGGCTGGCGCAAGAAGTCGTCGAGAATTTCATGTTTTCACGATTTTACATCTTTTTTGACCACTGTTTTTGAAGGAATTTTCTGCCATGCCGGCAACAAAAGCGGGGTATCGTGGATTTTTTTCTATATCAGTGGGAACTCCTTAAGCCATTGCCTCTCAAACGTAGTGTTCCCTTGAATGATCCCTTGCTCTTATCCGGCGGCCCTCCCGCCGGATTTTTCTTTTCAGGATCTGTAGACTGACGCCCCGTGGCGGCTCGGCGGCCGCGACCTCCTCGCGTCGGTGACTGGTTTGCCGGCATACCGCTTGCCAGCGCGTCGGATTTTTTTCATCGGATCTTTCCCATGTACAAACTGCTTGCGCTGCCCGAGGACCTGGACACGCGTTCCCTGCGCCAGGCGCTCTGGGCACACCACATCGGCCACCAGTTCACGCATCAGGACGAGCAGCAGATCCTCTGGCTGGCCGATCCGCATCAGCGTGAAGCGGCCGCTCGACTGATCGAGCTCTGGCACCGTGGCGAGCTGGACCGGGCAACGGCGGCCGCACCGCGCCGCCGCCTTCCCAGCATCACTGGCCAGGCCTTCGGTCAGGCGCCGCTGGCAGCCGGGCTTATCGCCTGTTGCGTGCTGATCTTTCTGGGGATGAGTGTGGCCGGCGATGCCATCGTGCGAGCTTTCACCATCGTGCCGCTGGAGGTCGTCGGTCGGCGCCTGTCTCCCGGCGACCTGATCGGCGACACCCTGGCCGGCGGCCAAGTTTGGCGGCTGTTCACCCCGGCGTTCCTGCACTTCAGCTGGATGCACCTGATCTTCAATATGCTCTGGGTCTGGTACTTCGGCCGGCAGATCGAGGCGATTCAGGGCCGGGCGCGGTTGGCATGGCTGGTGGCGCTCTCGGCACTGGCCTCCAACCTGGCGCAGTACGCCACCGGTAGCGTGCTGTTCGGTGGCATGTCCGGTGTCGACTATGCACTGCTCGTCTACGTCTGGCTGATGTCGCGTCGTCGCCCCGGCATGGGCTTCTTCGTGCCGCAGATGCTGGTCGTCTTCATGCTGGGATGGATGGTGTTTACGATGACCGGTCTGGCCGACGCCATTGGCTTCGGCAATGTCGCCAACGAGGCTCACCTGGGTGGGTTGTTGATCGGGCTGATCGTTGGCTGGCTGGCCAGCGGCAAGGTGCAAGGAGAGAAAAGATGAGCGAGATGAATTTCGATCGCATGGTGGGGCAGATGACGCCAGCGATGTACGAGAGCTTCAAGCAGGCGATCCAGCTGAGGAAGTGGCCCGATGGCAGACGCCTGACCGGGGAACAGACCGAGCTGTGCCTGGAGGCGGTGATCAAGTACGAGCAGATCCATGACGTGCCTGCGGATCAGCGTGTCGGCTACCTGGAGCGCAACGAGTGCAGCTCGGGCGACCCCGCCACTTCCGAAGAAGCTGCGGTCAAATGGATCAACTGATCGCCGACGACGCCCCGCGGTCGATCGCCGGGGCGCTGCGCAAGCTGGAGATCAGCCTGCCGCCGAGCGGCCGGGCGGAGTATCACTTGCGCGCCGGCGAGCGCACGCTGGCGCTCAACGCGCTGCTTGGGCATCACCTGCGCCTACGACATACCGGCGAGATCCGCTGCGTGCACTGTGACCGGTTCACCCGCAAGAGCTTCGGTCAGGGCTACTGCTATCCCTGTTTCAAGTCCCTGGCGCAGTGCGATCTCTGTATCGTGCGCCCGGAGACTTGCCACTATTTCCAAGGCACCTGCCGCGAACCTGACTGGGGTGAGCGTCACTGTTTCCGACCCCACGTGGTCTATCTCGCCAATGCCTCGGGGCTGAAGGTGGGCATCACGCGGGGCACCAACACGCCGACGCGCTGGCTTGATCAGGGCGCGATTCAGGCGCTGCCGATTCTCGAGGTGGAGACACGGCAGCAGTCCGGTCTGGTCGAAACCCTGTTCAAGGCACACGTTTCCGACCGCACCAACTGGCGGGCGATGCTCAAGGGCGAGGTCGAGACGCTTGATTTGCCGGCGGAACGGGACCGGCTGCTGGCGGTGGTCGCGTCAGAGCTGGATGCGCTGCGGGCCACTCATGGAGAGACGTCGATTCGTGACGTCGAGGCGGCGTCACCACTGACGATCGGCTATCCGGTCGCGACCTGGCCGCGCAAGATCGTCTCCCACAATCTCGACAAGACGCCCGAGATCGACGGCGTCCTGATGGGGCTGAAAGGGCAGTATCTGATCCTGGACAGCGGGGTCATCAATCTGCGCAAGTATTCTGGCTATCGGGTCGAGGTGGAAGCCGCCTGAGCCCGCCGGGGTGAGGCGGCCCGCCCCCAGATTCGTTGCTCGAGGGCCTTGTGAGCCCGGATAGAAGCGAGCGGCGCACAGCGTCGCCGCCTGCCCCGTTAGCCCGCTGTCGCCGGCGTGTTTCGCTGGCGCGCTGTAGCTGGCGTATTCCGCTGGCGCTCCATCCTTGCGAGGAAAACCTGCATCACCCGCTCATAGAGCGCGTCCTTCAACACCACGTCCTCAACGCCAACATCCAGATTCGGATTGTCGTTGACCTCGATCACCACCACCCGATCTCCGATCTGCTTGAGGTCGACGCCATAGAGGCCGTCGCCGATCAAGCGGGTGGCGCGTAGCGCCGCGCGTACCACCGGCGCCGGGACGTCGGCCGGATCGTGAGTGGTAAAGCCGCCGCTGCGGGTCTTGCCGCTGGAGTGGTCATAGATCTGCCAGTGACCGCGTGCCATGTAATAGCGGCTGGCGAACAGCACCTTGCCGTCGAGCACGCCGATTCGCCAGTCGAAGTCCGTCGGCAGCCACTCCTGCAGCAACAGCAGCGCCGAGGATTCGAACAGTGTCGGCGCTTCGGAGAGGAGCTCCTCGCGCGAGCGAATCTTCACCACGCCGCGGGAGAAGGCGCCATCCGGCACTTTCAGCACCAGCGGATAGTCCAGCCCCTTGAGCTTGTCGTCGAGCCGCCGCATATCTCGGCGGTGCAGCAGTTGGCCGCGTGGCGCCGGGATTCGATGCGTCTGCAGCAAGGCATGCAGAAAGATCTTGTTGGTGCAGCGCAGAATCGACTGCGGATCGTCGATCACCACCAGGCCTTCGTGCTCGGCCTTTTTGGCCATGCGGTAGGTATGGTGGTCGAGACGCGTCGTCTCGCGAATGAACAGACCGTCGAATTCGGCCAGGCGCCCGGCGTCGCGATGGGTGATCAGGCGCACGTCGATGCCAAGGCGGCGGCCGGCCCGTATGAAGCGCTTGATGGCGCCCTTGTTGCTCGGCGGCAGTGTCTCTTCAGGGTTGACCAGGATCGCCAGGTCGAAACGATAGCGGCGGCGCGCCCGCGGCGTGCGCCAGACGCGAGTGGAGTGGCGGTTGAGTGCGCTGGCGAAACGGTCCTCCTCGCCGTTGACCAGTGCGGTCAATGCCAGCGGGCGGAGTCGCGTCAGCCGCCAAGCGCCCTGACGCTTCTCGAAGCGGGCTTCGAGCAGTGGTAGAGGCAGACGTTCGAATAGGCGCCGGGCCAGCCGCGTGAGTTCCGGCTGTTCGCATTCTCCGAAGAGTACCCGCAGTGTCAGCGAGTCTCCCGCCAGGGCGCCGCGGCGATCCAGTTCCAGCAGTAGCGGGTCGAGTGCGGCCAGCTGCATGTCGATCAGTGCCTTGCGCGACAACTGGTTGAGCGTCTCGACATTCGGCAGCACGCGCTGGTCGCGGGCCTGGGCCAGCAACGATACGTAATACCCGGTCTCGAGATAGTCCAGATTGCCACACAGGTTGATGACGTGGGTGGTGTCGTCCACGGTCGCGGCCTGATCCAGCGCGAGAAACGCCTCGGCGGTGATCAGATCCTCGGTCGGATAGTAAGGCTGCCAGTCGGCCAGGCGGTCGACGACGATACGCAAGCGAGACATGCACAATGACTCCATTCCAGAGACGTCGGTCCGACACGCGCCGGGGAGGCGATCGACCGGGGGCGATGCCGGTGACCAGCGCTTTCGACCGGTCGGCCAGCGCCGTCGACAGATCAAGCGTCGCCGTCGGCGACGGGCGTTATCCAGCGGTTGATACGGCGGCGTCGAGGTCGCTAGCATGCGACGCGTCATCGGCGGCGACAAGCCGCTGCGAGCGTGAAATAATTTCATCGCCATCGGCGGCGGTCAGACATGACAGCCGGCCTATCGCGCCCCTGAAAACTTTTCCTGAATGAGCGATCCGCATGACCCGTGTCCTGCGTCCCGGCCAGCCGGCCGACTGTGACGCCCTGTATCAACTGGAAGAACGCTGCTTCGAAGGCGACCGCTTCAGTCGTCGCCAGCTGGCGCATCTGCTGACGCGTGCCAACGCCGTGACGCTGGTGGCGGTCGATGACGATAGCCGGGTCATCGGCTATGGGACGCTATTGTTCCGGCGCAACAGCGTCACGGCGCGGCTCTACTCCTTTTGTGTCGATCCCGATGCACGTGGCGGTGGTCTGGGGCGCGCGCTCCTCGAGGCACTGGAACAGGCAGCGCGGCAGCGCGGCAGTCAGCGTCTGGCACTCGAGGTTCGCGCCGACAACCGGGTCGCGATGGGGCTCTATCGCCGCACGGGCTATGTCGCGCATCGCTGGCTCGACGACTACTATGCCGACGGCTGCGCCGCCTGGCGGATGGACAAGCGGCTCGAATTCGTCGAGACGCCGCCTGCGGCCGCCAACCACTGAAGACCGGATGCCGGTAAGCCGGCATCGCTTGCTGAGGACTCTGCATCATGCCTTCTTTCGATATCGTTTCCGAATTCGACCGCCACGAAGCGACCAATGCGGTCGACCAGGCAAATCGGGAAATCCAGACCCGCTTCGATTTCCGCGGCGTCGACGCCAGCTATAGCCTGGAAGGCGATACCGTCTCCCTCGAGGCGGATGCGGAATTCCAGCTGCAGCAGATGATCGACGTGCTGCGCAATAAGCTGATCGCGCGTGGTATCGACCCACGCTGCATGGAGATCCAGGACGCGCAGACGGCCGGCGTCAAGGCGCGTCAGCAGGTGGTGCTGAAGCAGGGCCTCGAGCAGGCCGACGCCAAGGCGATCGTGAAGCAGCTCAAGGACGCCAAGCTCAAGGTGCAGGCCGCGATCCAGGGTGACAAGGTGCGCGTCAGCGGCAAGAAGCGCGATGACCTGCAGCAGGCGATCGCGCTGTTGAAAGGGGAGAACGGCCCGGAGCTGGCGCTGCAGTACAACAATTTTCGCGACTGAAACGTTCGCGACTGAAACGTTCGCGATTGAAATATGTGGCGATGGCGCCGAGAGGGGAGGTCGTATCGGGCGCTGCCATCGTGCGCCGAGCCGGCGGCGGCCGCCATGGCTCGCGACACCGAGGCGGCGCCTGTTTCAGGGGCGCGCTCGCCAGGAACGTCGCGTCTCAGGCGGCGACGTGGGCCGCCCCGGCGATCTCCTCGCTCCCCAGCGCCAGCATGCTCAGATTGCCGTACATGAAGCTCTCGTGGAGGACCGCCAGCGGGGCGCCCTCCATGGCGCCGAGACACATCAGCAGTGGCAGGAAATGTTCCGGTGTGGGATGAGCGTAGCGACCGTTCGGCGATACCTGCTGCCAGTGCTTCAGGGCTTCGAGGTTGCCTTGTTGCGCGATATCGATCACCCAGTCGTGGAAGTGACGGGCCCAGGTATCCGGCGCGTCGTGGGCGGCATGGCGATCACCGAGATTGTGTGTCGCGGCGCCGGAGCCGATCAGTAGCAGGTCATTGGCCTCGGCCCAGCGCCCCAGCGCGGCGGCGATAGCCAACTGACCGCTGGTGTCGATCTGCATTGGTACGCTGACCGGTATCAACGGCACCTCGGCTTCGGGCCACACCAGCGACAGTGGTGACCAGATGCCGTGATCGAGCGGTCGCGACGAATCGAGGCGCGCGTCGATACCAGTCATCGTCAGAGTCCGGGCCAGCGCGGCTGCGGTCTCGGGCAAGCCGGGTGCCGGATAGCGCAGGTCGTAGAGGGGCCGCGGGAAGCCATGGAAGTCATGCCAGGTGTCGGGTGCCGGGGCGCTGCCCAGCACCAACGTGGGGGTCTCGAAATGGGCCGAGATGACCAGTGCGCCACGGGGCTTCGGTAGACGCTCGCCCAGCGTTCGGAGAAAGTCCCTGGCAGGGTGGTCGGTGAGCGTGAGATCGGGAGACCCGTGGGAGAGATACAGCACGCGTCGGTGGTTCATGGTCGCCGTTACCGGTCTTGGATGTGGCGCCAGATTACGCCTTTGGCGACGGCTCGCCAGCCAGTGCGACGCGAATGGCCTATTTCCCTTTCGTCAATGTCGGCGACGCGCGGTTCGTCGCGCCCAAGCGTTTGAAGCTCCGGCGTCGACCGGTGAGGGCGATGCTTGCGATATTGGAGCAAGCGGTCGTCGGTGGTTTACACTGGTGGCGTAGCCGCGCCGACGCTTGCCGGGCGGTGTCTCAAGTCCGTCCCGGGGAATCTCGGCATGCGCAATGCCCTCTATGTCACCTTGGCCGCCATCAGCTTTGCGCTGGGAGTGATTGGTCTTTTTCTGCCGGTCATGCCGACGACCTGTTTCATGCTGGCGGCGGTCTGGCTGGCGTCGAGAGGATCGCCGCGCTTCGCCAACTGGATCCGCAATCACCCCCGCTTCGGCCCGCCTATCCAATCCTGGGAGCGCGAACGTGCGATTCCCAAGCACGCCAAGATCATGGCCGTCTGCATGCTTACGCTATCCTGCGTGATCATCGCTTTCACGGTTAGCCTGCTGCCGCTCAAGCTGGGGTTGATTCTCGGCCTGGTGGCGTTGGCCATCTGGATCGTCACGCGGCCATTGCCCAGCCTGCAGTGCCCGATGCGCGAACTGTGGCAGGACGAGTCCTCCCCCGAACGGCGCTGATCCTCGCGACCGATTCATGCCGTCGAGCCGCATGGGTGCCGTGCGACGATGAGGCGGGTCGAGGTCGCGTGGTCTGACCGATTCGATATCGATCCGGTCACGCGGGTAGAATGGTGTCGACCAACGGCGGGGTGCCGCGCACCCGTGTCGATTGAACCCTTCTACCAGGAGCGTTGCCATGTCAGAGATGCAAGCGACCTATCTCGCGGATTACCGGCCGCCGGCCTATCGTGTGACTCATACCGAGCTCACCTTCGATCTCGCGCCGTCAGCAACAAGGGTCAAGGCGCGCTTGCACGTGGAACGCCATCCCGAGCGCGAGGCCGGTCTGCCGCTGGAGCTCGACGGCGATCAGCTGACGCTGGTGAGCGTGGCGATCGACGGCCAGCCGCTGAGCATCGACGAATATCAGGTCGGCGAGCGGGGGCTGACCATCGCGCAGGTACCGGAACGCTTTCAGCTCGATACCGAAGTCGAGATCGATCCGGACGCCAACACGGCGCTCGAAGGCCTTTATCGTTCCAGCGGCATGTTTTGCACCCAGTGCGAGCCTGAGGGTTTTCGCCGCATTACCTTCTATCCGGACCGTCCGGACGTGATGGCGACCTTTTCGACCACGGTGATCGGCGATGCCGAGACGTTGCCGGTGCTGCTCTCCAACGGCAATCCGGTCGAGAAGGGCGAACTGCCCAACGGCCGTCACTTCGTGACGTGGGAAGACCCGCATCCCAAACCCAGCTATCTGTTTGCGCTGGTCGCCGGGTCGCTCGAGAAGGTCGAGGATCACTACACCACGACGAGTGGTCGCGAGGTGCTGCTGCAGATCTGGGTGGAGCGCGAGAATCTCGACAAGACCGAGCACGCGATGGCATCGCTCAAGCGCTCGATGCAGTGGGACGAAGAGACCTACGGCCGCGAGTACGATCTTGATCGCTTCATGATCGTTGCCGTCAACGATTTCAACATGGGGGCGATGGAGAACAAGGGTCTCAACATCTTCAACTCGGCAGCGGTGCTGACCCATCCGCAGACCGCGACCGACGCGACCTTCCAGCGCGTCGAGGGCATCGTTGCCCACGAATACTTCCACAACTGGTCCGGCAATCGCGTGACCTGTCGCGACTGGTTCCAGCTCTCGCTGAAAGAGGGCTTCACGGTCTTCCGTGACCAGACCTTCTCGGCCGACGTCAATTCCGCGCCGGTCAAGCGCATCGAGGACGTCTCGTTCTTCCGCACCGCCCAGTTCGCCGAGGACGCCGGCCCGACCGCGCACCCGGTGCGACCGGATCACTATATCGAGATCTCCAACTTCTACACCCTGACGATCTACGAGAAGGGCGCGGAAGTTGTGCGCATGCTGCGCCATCTGCTTGGCTGGGAAGACTTCCGCCGCGGCAGTGATCTCTACTTTTCGCGCTTCGACGGCCAGGCGGTCACCATCGAGGACTTCGTTGCCTGCATGGCGGAGGTCTCGGGGCTCGATCTGAATCAGTTCATGCGCTGGTATGCCCAGGCCGGTACGCCGGAAATCGATGCCCACGGCGAGTACGATTACGCGACCTGCGAGTATCACCTGCGCTTGTCGCAGCGAACGCCGGTCACGCCGGGGCAGACCCAGAAACTGCCGCTGCACATTCCGCTGCGCATGGGACTGGTAGGCACCAAGTCTGGCCAGGATCTGACGCTCAAGCTGCAGGATGGGGCGGGCGAGACCGAGACCCTGGGCAAGGATGGCGTGCTGCATCTGCGCGAGGCCGAACAGACCTTCGTCTTCACTGACGTGCAGGAGGCGCCGGTGCCATCGCTGCTGCGCGGTTTCTCGGCGCCGGTGAAGCTGCGCTATCCCTATTCGCGCGAGGAGCTCGCGTTTCTGCTCACCCACGACACCGACGGTTTCAACCGTTGGGACGCCGGCCAGCGGCTGACCATGCTGGCGCTCGATGACCTGATCGCCGCGCACCGCAACGGAGTCGAAAAGGTGATGGACGTGCGCCTGGTCGAGGCCTATCGCAGCCTCTTGACCCAGCCGACCGATGACAAGGCGGTGCTGGCGGAGATGCTGACGCTGCCTTCAGAGGCGTATATCGCTGAGCAGCAGCCGGTGGTGGATGTCGATGCGATTCACGCGGCGAGGGAGTTCGTGCGTCAGTCGTTGGCCTGGCAGCTGCGTGAAGAATTTTGCGCGGTCTACGCTGACAACCAGAGCGATGAAGCCTACGCGCCGACACCGGATCAGATCGCGCGGCGCCGGCTCAAGAACGTTGCGCTGGCCTATCTGATGAGTCTGGAGGACGACGAGGCAGTCGCCGCCGCGCAGCGTCAGTTCGAGCAGGGTGGCAATATGACCGATGTGCGCGCCGCGCTCACGCTGCTGGCCCACAGCGACCGTACGGAACTGGCCGAGCCCGCGCTCAAGGCATTCGGCGAGAAGTGGGCCCACGATCCGCTGGTAATGGATCAGTGGTTCTCGATTCAGGTGACGCGTCCGCAGGCGGACGTGCTCGAGCGCGTGCGGTTCCTGATGCAGCACCCGCTCTTTTCACTCAAGAACCCCAACAAGGTCCGTGCGCTGATCGGCGCCTTCGCCCAGAACCGGGTCAACTTCCATCGGCCCGATGGCGAAGGCTACCAGCTGCTGGCGGACGTGGTGATCGAACTCAACCGGCTCAACCCGGAGATCGCCGCGCGCATCATCACGCCGCTGACCCGCTGGCAGCGTTTCGACGAACAGCGTCAGGCGTTGATGAAGGCCGAGCTCGAACGGATTCGTGCCGAGAAGCTCTCGCCCAATGTCTACGAGATGGTCGAGCGCGCCCTGGCCGACGCCTGACGAGGGCGATGCTCGGTGGCATGAAATAGCGGGATAAGCCGAGAGAGACCCATCGGGGTTTCGCCCCGACGACAAAGGCCCCTACGACAACGGCCGCTCATCGAGCGGCCGTTGTCGTGAGTGCCGGGTGAGGCCTAGGCGAGACTGCGGCTCAAGGCATCGACCGCGACCAAGGCGTCGGCGATCTGTTCGGCGGCCAGCGTCGGGTCGAGGTTCTTCAGCGTGTCGCCGTCGCTGTTGGCGAGCTCGCCGATGCGAACCAGGCCGTCTCGATCGACCCCATCGAGATGCATTTCCGCCAGCGTTGTCGGCATGCCGATGGCGCGATAGAAGTGCACGTAGCGAGCGATCTCGTCGTCTGGACGCTGCTCCAGCACCATCTGCGTCAGCGTGCCGTAGGCGACTTTCTCGCCGTGAGTCAGGTGGTGGATCTCGCCGTCGACGGCGGTGAAGCCGTTATGGATGGCATGGGCACCGGCCAGCCCGGCGTTCTCGAAACCCAGGCCCGAGAGCAGGGTATTGGCTTCGACCACGGCTTCGACCGCGGGCGTGACGACCTTGCGTTTGACGGCTTCGCAGGCGCTCAGGCCCCAGGTCAGGAGCGTTTTCTCGCAGGCCTCCGCGATGGCCATGCCGGCAATGGTGGGTGCGCCACCGACCATCGACTGCGAGTGCGAACGTTTGACCGCCTGCGCCTCGACGAAGGTGGCGAGGCCGTCGGCGATACCGGACGCGAAGAGCCGTACCGGAGCCTGGGCACAGACCAGCGTATCTACCAGCACCAGATCCGGGTTGCGCTTGTAGAAACGGTAGCTTTCGAAAACGCCGGCATCCGTATAGATCACGGAGAGTGCGGAGCAGGGGGCGTCGGTGGAGGCGATCGTCGGGACGATGACCACGGGCTGGTCGAGCTCGTCGGCGACGGCCTTGGTGGTATCGAGCGTCTTGCCGCCGCCGAGCCCGATCACCAGCGTGGAGCCGGCCTCGCGGGCCTGCGCTGCCAGACGCTGGATCTCGTTGTTCGAGGCTTCGCCATTGAAGCGGGCCTGGTGGTAGGTGATATCGGCGGCCTCGAGCGTCCTGCCGGTGCGTTCACCGATCAGCTGCCAGACGAGCTCGTCGGCTATCAGGAAGGCGCTGTTGCCGAGTTCGGCCACCTGAGGTCCGAGCTGGTCCAGCACGCCAGCACCTTGGACATACTTGCGCGGGGATGCATAGATAAATTGGCTCATCGCGAGCACTCCTTCAGTCCGAGGGGAGAGGTTCAGTATGCGGCGTTGGGGCGACTTGGCGCCATCACTAGCCGTGCGACCTTTCGCCTCTTGGCCATACGATGATCGATAGTGGTTTCGCGGTACCGTCGATCGACGGTCGGCGACAGGGGGGAGCAGATAGCGGGAAGGATCGACGAGAGGTGATAATCGGCAGGGCGTCAGGCTCGCGTGGGGTGCCTCACGGACAAGGCCCGACGCTGCGCGCCGGGCCTTGTGGTGTGACTATCTTGTCGTATGACTACCTTGTGTTGTAACTACCTGGCTGAGCCAAAGGCAAGCCGGTGTCCACGACATCTCAAGCGTAGTGCACGTACATCGTCTTGCTCTTCACAAACGCTTCCAGACCGTACTTGCCGTCCTCGCCCCCGAGGCCGCTGTTGCGGTAGCCCTTGTGGAAGCCCTGCACCGATTCGCCGGCGCCGCGGTTGACGTAGATCTCGCCGAAGTCGAGTTCACGCACCAGCGCCATCAGATGGCGCACGTTCTGGGTGAAGACGTAGGCGGAGAGCCCGAACTCCGATGCGTTGGCGTAGGTCATCGCCTGCTCGAAGCTGTCGACCTTCATGATCGGCACGACCGGGCCGAAGATCTCCTGCTTCATGATATCCATGTCGTTGTCGACCCCCGTCAGGATCGTCGGCGCGTAGTAGTTGCCCTTGTCGTACTCGCCGCCGGCAAGGCGTTCTCCGCCGCTCAGGAGCGTCGCGCCCTGCTGCTGCGCGGTCTGCACCATGTCGTGAATCTTGTCGAGCTCTGCGGCATTGATCTTCGGCCCCATGTCGACATCCTCGTCGGTCAACGGGTTGCCGACCTTGAGCGCCTCGACGCGCTGCTTGAAGCGTTCCAGAAAGCGGTCGTAGATGCCGGACTGCACGTACATGCGCTCGTTGCAGGTACAGACCTGGCCACAGTTGTTGAAGCGCGAGGCAATGGCAGCGTCGATGGCGGGGTCGAGATCGGCATCGTCCAGGATGACGAAGGGCGCCTTGCCACCCAGTTCCAGGCGCACGATCTTCAGGTGTTCGGCGGCGGCCTTGTTGATCTCGCGACCACCGCGAACGCTGCCTGTCATGCTGACGAGCTGGGTGATCGGACTCTGGATCAGGCGGTTGCCGATGTCTCGACCACGGCCGTTGACGAGGTTGACCACGCCGTCCGGAATACCGGCCTGACGCGCCAGTTCGACGATCTCCAGCGCCGTCAGCGGGGTCTCTTCCGAGGGCTTGAGCACGATCGTGTTGCCGGCGGCAAGCGCCGGACCCAGCTTGCGCCCGATCAGGGCCGCGGGGAAGTTCCAGGCCGTGATGCCGACGACGACGCCGTGCGGCACTTTCTGGATCCAGATCTGCTCGTCCGGATCGTCGGCGGGGATGATGTCGCCCTCGAGCCGGCGGGTGTTCTCGGCGGCGAAGCGGATCAGGTCGCAGCACATGCCGACATCGGCATCGGACTCGGCCAACGGCTTGCCCTGCTCGGCGGTGATCAGCCGAGCCAGCCGTTGGCGATTTTCCTGAATCAGCTCCACCAGGCGGTAGAGATAGTCCGCGCGCTCGACGGCGGTCTTGCGTGACCAGGCCGGAAAGGCGTCCTGGGCGGCCTGCAGGGCCTTGTCCGCCAGTGCTTCATCGGCCAGCGAGGCGCGCGCGATGACTTCGCCGGTCGCCGGGTTGAGCACGTCCAGCCGTTCGCCGCCACCGGTGGTCCACTGTCCGCCAATGAACTGGTTATAGACGTCGACGCCGTCCTGGTTCGATTTCAGTGATTGACTCATCGTCTTGCCTCCTTGTCTGCCTCGACGCCTGCCTCGATAAACGCGCAGGCCGTCGATAGGTCGCTAATCAATGTGACCGAGGGCTCTTAAGGTGGTAGACGATAGCTATCATCGCAAGTCGAATGACCGTTCGACGGCGGCTGGATTCGGCGAGGGGGATCCGGGTCAGTGAATCAGCCAGCCGAGTACCAGCAGTCCAAGCAGCAGCCAGACGATGCCGCCGATGACGCCACCTCGCAGCAACGCGCGTATGCCGCTGACGAGCAGCAGCACGCCAACCACCAGTACGGCGATGCTGAAGAGTGAGTCGCTGATGCCGAGCGAGCCGGTCAAGCCGTCGACGAAGCCGTCGACCGCGCCCCAGAGATTGCCGAAAAGCGCATCGAGCCCTTCGACGAGGGTGCGTATGACATTGCCGATAGCGCTGCCGAGCCAATTGAAGAATCCATCCATGGTCATCCTGCTCCTGTTCATGATCGGGGGCGACGGCCGCTCGCGAAGTCATTCGCTCCGCGCGTTTCGGGCGTTACGCTGTTTCGGTTTTTCCAGAGTCGCGTATTCGTTGTCAGATCGCTAACGACTGTTCACGCAGCCACTGGATTTCGTCGGGCCAGATCTCGGGTTCGATCGTTTCCAGAATCAGCGGAATGTCGTCGGTGCGTGGATCGCGCATCAGCGCGGCGAAGCCCTCGAGGCCGATATTTCCCTTGCCCAGACTATGATGTCGGTCGACGCGACTGGCGAATTCGCTCTTGGCATCGTTGAGATGCATGCCACGCAAAAAAGGGCGGCCAACGATTTGGTCGAAGGCGTCGAGCATGGCGATGGCGTCCTCGGCCGTGCGCAGGTCATAGCCGGCGGCGAAGGCGTGGCAGGTGTCGATACAGGCGCCGACGCGTGACTTGTCGTCGACCTGTTCGATGATCTCGGCCAGCTGTTCGAAGCGGAAGCCGAGGTTCGAGCCTTGGCCTGCGGTATTCTCGATCACCGCGACGACAAATTCGGTAGCCGCGTGGGTCTCGTTGATCGACTCGGCGATGCGCGCGAGGCAGTCGCTCTCGCTGATGCGCTTCAGATGGCTGCCGGGGTGGAAATTGAGCAGGGTGAGCCCGAGCTGCTCACAGCGCTGGCACTCGTCCAGAAAAGCCGCTCGCGATTTGGCCAACCCCTCGGCATCGGGATGCCCCAGATTGATAAGGTAGCTGTCATGGGGAAGGATCTGTCCCGGACCGAACCCATGCTCGATGCAGACCTGCTTGAAAGCGGCGATGGTGGCTTCCTCGAGGGGCTTGGCCTGCCACTGCCGCTGATTCTTGGTAAACAGGGCAAAGGCGTTGGCACCGATCTCGACCGCGCGGGAGACGGCCTGATCGACGCCGCCTGCCGCGCTGACGTGCGCTCCAATAGTTTTCATGCGTGATCTCTTCGTGGTCCTGGCGTGTCGTGGTCCTGGCGTGTCGTGGCCTTGGCCTGTCGTGGTCCTGGGGGAGCGGACCGAGTTTACCAGTCGCGCTCGGACGGTGCCTCCGGCGCGGTGGGTACCACCCAAGCGTGGCGGCGCTGTCGGACCTCGCCCCGCATCGGCCAGCGCCATCGGCATGGCGTTAAAGTCTGTCGTCGCGGCGCCGATAGACGCTGTGCAGGACAACTCGCAAGTTAATCCCTTAGGCAACGAGGAGTGACGATGGATACTGCCGTGAATGCGGCCGTCGGCACCGCGCTGGCGCTGCAGCAATTCAATCAGGGGCAGCAAGCCCAGGCCAGTCTGCTCAAGCAGTCTCTGGACGGCCAGGCGTCGCATATCGAGCAACTGATGGCCTCCGTGACGCCCACGGATTCGCTGGCGACATCCGGCTCGCTGGGCACGCAGATCAATACCTACGCATAGCTGTGATGATCGAAGCCGCGTTGCAATGGGCGCGGCTTTTTCGTGCGTTTTGCTTCTTTCTTACGACTTATCAAAAAGCGAAACGTCGCGCATTTTTCAGGTTGACGCCGGCTGAGTTGATCCCGTTTAATCAGATGGCAGCGGAAAATTTATTGCGAATTTTTCGTTGCTCGATATATCGAACTGTCTCTATTTCGGAAAACTCGTGATGCGATTCAATCGTGTAGCAATGCCGACCTTCTCTCGTGCCATGCGCCAGCATCGTGCGTGGGCGGGAGTGGCGTTGCGCGTCATCGATTGAGGACATCGACCGGCCGCGACACGAATCGCGGCCGAAGTATCGAGTTGTTTTCCGATTTCCCCGCCTTTCGTGACCGGCCTCCCTATTCAGGAGCTCGGAACGATGACAACCGCTTTTCTGCAGAATATTCGCCGTCTTTTTGCCAATGCGCGTCAGCGTCGGCGTGACTTTACGGCACTGTCTCACCTGAGCGACCACGCGTTGAAGGATATCGGTCTTCGCCGTGATTTCGGTGATATTTCACCACTGAATGACGCGGATAATACGGCACGCTTTCGCGAGGCTAAGACCTCTCTCCGGGGGCGAAAGCCAGCGGATAGCGTCGAGCGCGCCGCCGAAGCGGTGTCGGATCGTCCGGCATTCGCGCCAGGGGAAAGGGAAGGTTCGATCGCTGAAATCACCGTTGTTGAAACGGTCGTGGAAACGACAGTCGCGGAATCCTCGGCGGTCGAATCCCCACTGCGCGAGCCTGCAGACGCCAGTGACACTGTGAACGCGTGTCCCTGCTGTGGTGCGCGGCTGGCTTAGCCAGGCCCCGGTCACCTTGTGTGGCCGGGGCTATTTCGTTTCACCGGAGCAGGCGCTGAACAGGTTGCGCTTTCTATCAGGTCTCGATGTAGGCGACCTGCATCCGCGTATATTCATAGAGCCCGTGCTTGCTGTCGGCGCCGCCGCAGAGCACGTTCGATATTGTCCACCGAGGTTGCCGGTCGGCGGGCAATTCGTTCGCCGTTGATGCAGTGACGTATCTCGAGCGCCCACTGGGCCAGGTTGATGCGCTCGTTTGATGTCGTAGGCGTAAGGAGGGACATCGCGTCGGCACCGGTTCCGACAAGGCGTGCGGTGCCAAGTACCGCGAGCGAGGCCTTCCGACACCGGGGCGGTCGCGAACTCTTGCGATCCTCGAACGCATCAGGCTGTCGAACTCAGTAGGTTGCCGAAATCAGTAGGCCGTCGATGCCTTGGGCAGGGCGATATCTGGCTTGTATCGCGCTACGGTCTCGATTGCCGCCTGACGCATCAGGCTGATATCGATGCCGACGGCGATGAAATCGAAACCCCATTCGGCATAGCGCTTGGCGTTCGCCTCCGCTGGGGCGAGGATGCCAGCGGTCTTGCCGGCTGCGTGGGTGGCATCCAGGGCACGACGGATCATGGCCTGCACGTCCGGATGGTTGGGGTTGCCGACATGGCCGACGCTGGTAGAGAGATCGGCGGGGCCGACGAATACGGCGTCGACCCCTGGCGTGGCGGCGATGGCCTCGACGTTGTCGACCCCGGCGCGAGACTCCACCTGCACGATCAGGCATAGCGCTTCATGGGCTCGGGCCATGTAGTCCTCGACGCCGTCCCAGCGGGTGGCGCGTGTCAGGCCGCCGCCGACACCGCGGAAGCCGTGAGGCGGGTAGCGCGTGGCGGCGACCAGTCGCGCGGCCTGCTCGGCATTGTCGACCATGGGTAGCATCAGCGTCTGGGCGCCAATGTCGAGTAACTGCTTGATCAGCGCCGGATCGTGGTTGACTGCACGTACCACCGGAGCGCAGGGGTAGGGCGCGACGGCCTGCAGCTGCGCCAGGATCGACGGCACGGTGTTAGGGGCGTGCTCGCCGTCGATCAGCATCCAGTCGAAGCCGGTGGTCGCTAGGATTTCGGCGGCATAGCCGGTGCCGAACCCGGCCCAGCAGCCGTAGCGTGGCTCGCCGGTCAACGCAGCCTGGAAAGGATTGTGGGGCAGTTGCATGGAGGCGTTCCTTGTGGCGAATGAGGTCGTGACGCGTATCACTGAAGATCGATCTGTTTGCCGCCGGCCAATAGCAGCGAGGCACCGGCACTATGCTAGGCCATGTGGGAAGCCAGAAAGACGATGGGGTCACTCACGTCTCCCTGCCTCGGGCAGGGCCTGTCGGTCGGTCTGGATAGTCGGTTTACTGACGCAATCCCATTTCGCCCATGATCTCGCCGAACTGGGCGTCGTCATCGGCCATCAGCTGCCTGAAATCCTCGGCATCACGCCACTGAATGCCGTAACCCTGACGTGCCATGAAAGACTGGTAGGTCTCACTGTCATAGACGTGTTTGAGGGCTTCCTCGAGCGTGGCTACAACCGCTTCCGGCATATCGGGCGGGCCGACAATGCCGCGCCACGCCCCCATGGTGAAGTCGCTGTCGATCTGCTCGCTCAGGGTCGGGATATCGGGGAAGCCGTCCAGTCGCTGCGGGGTCATGACACCGAGGCTACTGATTTCGCCAGCCTCGATCATCGACCGAGCCTCCGGCAGCGATGAGGCCACCAAGTCGACGCTACCCGAGGCCAGCTCGGTCATCGCCGGTGCACTGCCCTGACTTGGGATCCAGGTTATCTTGCCAGCCTCGATGCCCTGTTCCATCAGCAAGCCGTTGAGCGCCACGTGCCAGATGCCGCCGAGGCCGGTGCCGGAGGCGTTGAACGTTCCCGCGGGTTGTGTCCTCACCTGCTCGAGCAGGTCGGCGACATCGCTGAACGGCGAGTCCTCTGAGATGGAGAGACTGGCGGAATCGAAATTGACCTGCGCGACAGGTGTGAAGTCTTCATAGGTCAGGTCCGTCAGCCCCTGCCAGTGCATCATCGCGACCTCGACGGTGGCGAGGCCGAGGGTGTAGCCGTCCGGCCTGGCGTTGGCGATGGCGGTATGACCGACTACGCCGCTGCCGCCCGTTCGGTTGACCACGTTGATCGTCTGGCCGAGCTGCTGTTCCAGCGACGATGCGATGATCCGCGCCGTCGCGTCGGTGCCGCCGCCCGCAGCCCAGGGTACGATCAGGGTGATCGGTTTTTCCGGATAGTCGGCCAGTGCCAGCGGTGAGAGCGACACACAGAGCCAGGACGTGACCAGCAGCAGGGGGCAGCGTTTGGTTTTCATGGAGACCTCGGCGGCTACTTTTGAGAATCAAGATGAACTTTGCGTGCAAAGTTTTTGCTCTTGCAGTCTCATTCACGCGCCGTCATGGGCACAATTGCGCTTATGTCTAAGAGCGGCTCGCCGGGCGCGGGCCGTCAACGGCCACTTGGCGTCAGCTGGACGAGACCAGGTCCGTGGGCACGGGGCGATTCTCGAACACTCGTCGCAGGACGAAGCTGGTATGGGCGCCGGTGACGCCCTCGATGCGGTTGATGACATGTAGCAGCAGGTGCTGATAGTGATCCATGTCCTGAACCAGGATCTTGAGCTGAAAGTCGGCGGCCTGCCCGGTGATGATCAGGCACTCGATCACGTTGGGAATCCCGCGAATATGGCGTTCGAAGTTATCGAATCGTTCCGGCGTGTGCAGGTCCATGGAGATATGCAGTAGCGCCATCAGATGGTAGCCGAGCTGGCGCGCATCGACTTCCGCGCGATAACGCAGAATCAGGCCATGCTCCTCCAGCGCTCGCACACGGCGCAGACAGGGCGAGGGTGACAGCCCGATGCGGTCAGCGAGTGTCTGGTTGCTGATGCGGCCATCCTCCTGCAAGAGCTCGAGAATATGCCGATCATAGCGGTCGAGAGAGAGGGGCGTCGGGAACTCTGGCATGACGTTGGCAGATCCTTTTCTCTATTCGATAGGTTGAGGCAGGATATGCCATAAAAGATGTAAATTCCCCGTTTTTCGCAAGAACCTGTCGCGCCGAAAGTCTTACACTATATAGGCTGTCACAAGCAGCCGACGACGCGGCATCCGCCATCCATGGATGCCAGTCTCTACCGGTCAGCCAGAAGCGGCCGATGACTACTGCATTCTTCACGCTCAGGAATCCCGACATGTCTGCTTTCGACCAGCGCGCCTTCGATCATACAAAGTATCGCCCTGCGCCTCGCGTGCCCGCCTTCGACCGCCAATGGCCGGACCGTGATCTCGATCACGCGCCGATTTGGGTCAGCGAGGATCTACGTGACGGCAACCAGGCGCTGCTCGAACCGATGAGCGTCGAGCAGAAGAAACGGTTCTGGCATCAGATCATCAAGGTCGGCATCAAGGAAGTGATGGTCGGCTTCCCCTCCGCGAGCCAGCCGGACTACGACTTCGTGCGCTGGCTCATCGAAGAGAACCAGATTCCGGACGATGTCACCATCGCCGTGCTGGTGCAGTGTCGCGAGCACCTGATCGAAAAGACCTTCGACGCGCTGGTGGGCGTCAAGCGCGCGATCATCCACCTCTACAACTCGACCTCGACCACGCAGCGTGAGCGCGTGTTCGAGATGGACCGCGATGGCATCGTTGACATTGCCGTGCAAGGCGCTACCTGGGTCAAAACCTATTCCGAGCGCTATCCGGACGTCGACTGGCGCTTTCAGTATTCGCCGGAGAGCTTTTCCAGCACCGAGATCGATTTCTCGCTGGCGATCTGCGAGGCGGTGATGGACGTCTGGCAGCCGACGCCGGACAACAAGTGCATTCTCAATCTGCCGACCACGGTAGAGGTAGCCGGGCCGCATCATCACGCCGACCAGATCGAGTACTTCTGCCAGCACATCAAGAATCGCGACAGCGTGATCATTTCGGTCCACACCCACAATGATCGCGGCGGGGCGGTGGCGTCGGCCGAACTCGCGCTGCTGGCGGGTGCCGAGCGGGTCGAGGGTACGCTGCTCGGCAACGGCGAGCGTACCGGCAACATGGATATCGTCACGCTCGCGATGAACCTTTATAGCCAGGGCATCGATCCGCAGCTGGATCTCTCCCGCCCGGACGAGATCATCCAGGTGGTGCATGAGTGCACCGGTATTCAGATGCATCCGCGCCACCCGTGGGTCGGCGAGATGGTCTATACCGCGTTTTCCGGCAGCCACCAGGACGCGATCCGCAAGTCGCTCAAGAAGCAGCAGGCCGATGAGCCGTGGCAGGTCGCCTATCTGCCGATCGATCCGCGGGATATCGGTCGTGATTACCAGGCGGTGATCCGCGTCAACAGCCAGTCCGGCAAGGGGGGCATGGCCTTCCTGCTCGAGCGGGATTACGGCATTAGCTTGCCGCGCTGGATGATGCTGGCGCTGGCGCCGTACGTGCAGCAGGAAAGCGAGAAGCGCGCCAGCGAGCTTTCCAGCGAAGTGATTCGCGACGTCATGTTCGAGACCTTCCAGCGCGTGGGGCCGCTGTCGTTGGCCGACTACCGGCTCTCCAAGGGACAGGAAGAGGGTATCGAGGTGACGCTGTGGCAGGGCACCGAGACGCTGCGCCTCTCCGGCAGCGGCAACGGCGCGATGTCTTCCTTTACCGATGCCTGGCAGAAGCACTCCGGCGTTAGCGTGGGCATCATCGACTACAGTGAACACTCGCTGGGTGGCGACAGCGACGCCAATGCCATTGCCTTCGTGCAGCTCAATGTCGACGGTCAGCGGATCTGCGCGGTGGCCGAGGACAGCGACACGGTCAGCGCCTCGCTCAAGGCGGTCATCTCCGGCATCAATCTGGCGTCGGCCTCCTCGACGACAGCGATGCGCGAGATGGAAACCGCGCAATGATCGAGTAGGCTGTCGGCCTGTCAGGCCTCGGCCAGCCGGAGCTCGTTCGGTGATGGCCCGGCCAATGACGAAAAAGGGCGCCTATCAAGGTGCCCTTTGTCGTCATTGGGGATGACTAGCCATTGGGGATGACTAGCCATTGGGGATGACTAGCCATTGGGGATGACTAGCCATTGGGGATGACTAGCCATTGGGGATGACTAGCCATTGGCGATAGGCAATCGGCGAAGTCGATCAGCGGTCGCTGTCGCTCCGAATCTGCGCATGACTGATCAGCGCGAAGATGAAGGTGCCGCCGAAGACGTTGCCGGCAAGTGTCGGCAGGCCGAAGTGGAACAGGTAGTCGCTCCAGCTCGCCTGGCCGGCGAAGACGAGATACATCACTTCCGTCGAGCCGACGATGATATGCGTGAACTCGCCGATCGCGACCAGGTAGGTGACGATCAGGATAACCCAGATCTTGGCGCTGCCGGCACTTGGCAGCAGCCAGACCATGGTGGCGATCATCCAGCCGGCGACAATGCCCTTGGCGAACATCTGCATCGGCGTATTTTGCAGGATGTGCTCGCCTAGCGTGAGAAAGGCCTGGTGCGTTTCGCTCGAGAAAATCGGCAGCGCCAGAATCGCCCAGGCCGAGATCGCCACGCCGATCAGATTACCGACCAACACCACGCCCCAGAGCCGCAGCAGGCAAAGAAAGCGCACGATTCGCGGCTGGCTCATCACCGGTAGTACGGCGGTCACGGTGTTTTCCGTGAAGAGCTGCTGACGGGCCATGATGACCACCAGGAAGCCGACGGTGTAGCCCAGTGATTCAACTAGAAAGCCGACGTCGGTCTCCGGCAGGTGGGCGCGCATCAGTCCCTTGGCCAGCATCGAGAAACTCATCGACAGCCCGGCAGCGATCGCTGACCAGAGCAGGGCGGATACCGTGCGGCTGAGTTCTATTTCTCCTTCTTCGCGGATCGACTCGTGGACCGCTGCCGCACGGGAAGGCAGTGCTTCGCCGTTGAGATGCAAATCGTGCTCGTCGTCTTCATCCTTCTTGACGCGGCTTGGCGGTGTCAGGTTGTGATGTTTGCTCAAGGGAGATCCTTCAATCTGGCGAGTGATCGCGGTGCGCCTCGGCAGGTCTCCGAGGGTGTGACTATGCTGAGAATAGACGTGGCTAAGAGATAGAAATAGCGGAAAAAACGGCGTAGCTGAAAAATAGACGCAAAAATTATGAGGAGACAGGTCTGCATGTCGGCAGTGGCGGGAACCATCGCGTTTCATCTGGGCATGGCCTGGCTGGCGGGCAGTCTGATAGGCCTGGAACGAACCTATCACGGCCGGCCGGCAGGGTTTCGCACCCACGCGCTGGTCTGCGTTTCCTCGGCGCTCCTGATGGTGGTGACGGTCTATCAGTGGCAGTGGCTCGGCGGCAACGTGCCCGAGGAAACCGTGCGCACTGATCCGACGCGCATGGCGCAGGGCATCATGACCGGGATCGGCTTCCTTGGCGCCGGCGTGATCTTCAAGGAGGGGCTGACGGTCAGGGGGCTTACCACCGCAGCGTCGATCTGGATGACCTCGGCGCTGGGCATCCTCTATGGTATCGGCTTTCTATTTCCGGCCTTACTGGCGACAGGGATCACGCTGCTGACACTATCGCTATTCCGCTGGGTCGAGCAGCGGGTGCCCGGTCGCGTCTTCGCCCGCTGTTCGCTGCGCTTCGACAGTCAGCGGACAAGGGATGAGACCGCGGTCATAGCGTTGATGCGGGCCCATCGTTTCCGCGTCGAGAGTCTCAGCTATCGCACCCGGGACGAGGGGCGACAGTTCGAATATCGCTTGATGTTGAGAACCCGCGATCGCCAGTATCTGGCGCCATTGGCCGCCGACCTTCGCGCCGACGACACGCTGCTGGAGTTCCAGCTGTCACCGACTGCCGATTAGCGATTGAGAATGCTTGTCATCCAGCCGCGAGCCGATAGAGTGGTCGCTTTCGTTAGGATGACGAGGTCACGATGCTGGCAGAGGGAAAACGTCCCCCGTTCTGGGTGCTGATGGGCGCGGTGATGCTGTCGCCGCTGGCAATCGATATCTATCTGCCGGCCCTGACCGCGATGGCTCAGACGTTCGAGCGCTCCTTTGCCGCCTTGCAGTTGACCATCACGCTGTTTCTGATGAGCGTCGGCGTGGGACAGATCCTGGTCGGCCCGCTGACGGACCGGTTCGGTCGCCGCCCTGTACTGCTCGGCGGAGTCGCACTCTATCTCCTGGCGGCGATGCTTGGCGCGACGGCCGTGTCGATCGAGATGCTTTACGTGTCCCGGGTGCTGCAGGGGCTGGGAGCCTGCGCCTCGGTGACGGTGGCCTTTGCCGCGGTTCGTGATGGTTACACGCCGACCGAGGGCGCACGTCTCTATAGCTATCTCAACGGCTCACTGACGCTGGTGCCGTCGCTGGCCCCGGTGCTTGGCGGTGCGCTGACCGTGGTGCTGGGCTGGCAGAGCAACTTCGTGTTCATGGCCGTCTTCGCGGCGCTACTCTGGGGCGGTGCCTGGCGACGCTTCGGCGAGACCCGACCGTCCGATACCCCGGTCGAGACAAGACTGTACCGCTGGTCGCGCTATCGCCCGGTACTGTTCGACCGGGGGTTTCGTTACTACGCGACTCTGGTCGGGACCATGATGGCGGCCATTCTGGTCTATGTGTCGGCAGCGCCAGTCGTGATGATGGATCGACTAGGGCAGCCCGAGTGGGTCTTCAGTCTCTGGTTCGGCGCCAATGCGCTGGTCAGCACGGTCGCCTTCTTCGTCGTGCCGCGTCTGATGTATCGCTGGGGGCGCGAGCGTACCGTGCAGCGCGGACTGCTGGTCGTCGCCGCCGGTGGCAGTCTGATCATGGTGCTGCACTTGTCACTGCCACTGACGGTGGTCAACTTCATGGGGCCGGTCGCGCTGTTGTCGGTCGGCTTCTCGATGGTGCTGGGCGCGGCGGCCAGCCTCGCTCTGGAGCCGTTTCCGGAACGTGCGGGTACGGCCGCTGCGCTGCTGGGGGCGCTGCAGCTGGGGGGCGGGGCCAGCGTAGCAACGCTGTTGCTGATGACTCCCTTGGCGCCGCAATGGGGGTTGGGCCTTATCTGCACTGGAGGTGGGCTGCTGCTCTGGTGGCGAGGGCGATGCTTGCCGGCCCCAGGGGAGTGATTGGCCTGGATTGTTGTCATACTGACGCCGACCGCGGAAGCCTGCGCTAGACTGGAGCACAGGTCGGGTGAGGTAGGCGACCTCCGAGGTGGATCCGCAGGAGAATATTGACGACGGCGCTGGCGCCGTCGGGTTCGAGACAGGAAAGCGATCACTATGGCCAGTCATGGCAAGGAAAGCACATGGTTGATACTCAATGGCAAGTCGGCCCAGCAACCGGAGGTTCGGGAGGCCGTCGAGACACTTCGCCACCAGGGGCATGATCTGGGGGTGCGCGTGACCTGGGAAGGCGGGGACGGCGTGCGCCTTGTGGATGCGGCCGTAGAGGCCGGCGCCAAGCGCGTCATCGCCGGCGGCGGCGACGGCTCGATCAATGAAGTGGTTCGCGGATTGATGCAGCACCCGGAAGCGCGTCGGCCGGCGCTGGGGATTCTGCCGCTGGGCAGCGCCAATGATTTTGCCAACGGCCTTGGCCTGCCGCTGGCCGCGCGACCGGCGCTGGAGCTGGCGTTGACCGGGGAGGTCAGGCGGGTCGATGCCGGGCTACTCGATGATGAAGCCTTCATCAATGTGGCATCCGGCGGCTTTGGCGCCGAGATCACGACGTCCACGCCCGTGGGTTTGAAGCGCTTGCTGGGCGGCGGCGCCTATTCGCTGATGGGCATGCTGAAAGCCTGGAACTACCAGCCGTTCGAAGGGCATATCCGCTGGCCAGAGGGCGAAGCCCGCGTGCCACTGTTCATGCTGGCGATAGGCAACGGCAGTCAGGCCGGCGGAGGCCAGCGGCTGGCGCCCTCGGCGCGTATCGATGATGGCCTTTTCGAGCTGCTGTTCGTGCGGCATTTTCAGTCGCTGGGGGAGTTGAAACGGATCATCGACGAGCTCGAGAACCTGCCGCAGGACGGAGAGTTCGTTCGTTACCTGCGGGTTCCCTGGGTGGAGTTCGACAGCGATGGCGCCTTTCCCCTCAATCTCGATGGCGAGCCGCGCCGTTATCATCATTTCCGGGCGTCACTGGCGCGTGAGGCCATTCCGCTGGTCGTACCGTCGAAGTGTCCGCTGCTGGACGAGAATGCGGGCGCGATGCCCGATGCGTGACATGCGGGCGCTGACGTCCGACCTTTCAGATTTACCGAGGAGGAAGGCGACTCATGGATACCTTTATGCAGGCGGCGATCGAGGAGGCAAGATGCAGCCTCGACAATGGCGGTGTGCCGATCGGTTCGGTACTGGTTCATCGCGGTCAGATCATCGGTCGCGGCCACAACCAGCGGCAGCAGCGCGGCAGTGCCATTTTGCATGGCGAGATGGATGCCCTGGAAAAGGCTGGCCGTCAGCCTGCCTCGGTCTATCGCGAGTCGGTGCTCTACACCACGCTGTCGCCATGCTCGATGTGCAGCGGCGCGATTTTGCTGTACGGCATTCCCCGCGTGGTGATTGGTGAAAACCGGACTTTCCTGGGGGAGGAAGCGCTATTGAAAGATCGCGGCGTCGAGCTCGAGGTACTCGACGATCCCAGCTGTCGTGAGCTGATGACGCAGTTCATCGCCGCCTATCCGGAGGTCTGGAACGAAGATATCGGTGAGCCGTGAGCCTCGGCATCGCGGTGCCGGGCACCAGCGTGGCCGGCCCGTGTCGACAAGCAGACGGACACAAAAAAGCCCACCGTGAAGGTGGGCTTTCTGCTCAAGGTCGGCTGGCGTTTTAGCCGGAGACCTTGATGTTGGCGGCCTGAAGGCCCTTCTTACCCTGTGTGACGTCGAAGGTCACTTTCTGACCGTCCTGCAGGGTCTTGAAGCCTTCTGCCTGAATTTCGGAGAAGTGTGCGAACAGATCATCGCCGCCGTCATCGGGAGAGATGAAACCGTAGCCTTTGGTATCGTTGAACCATTTGACAGTGCCAGTTGCCATTGTCGATATCCTTAACTTGCATAGTGATGTTGCCGAGCCCCCCCCAGGGGGCCCGAAATGCGTGGTAAGACTTAGGGGGAATGCGCAAGCGGTGTTCGACGGGATCGACTTACAACTGACGCTATTCTTCCTGCAAACCTACGCAGCGGATGATGCATGGGGTGCAAAACCTCGTCAAGGCGGCCGAAACCGGACTTTGGTCGAGCCTTTGCCATGCCCCGCTTAAGCACCATAGAGGGAAAAAACGCGCGCGTCTATAACCTGACATCGCCTTTTTTCCGCGCTGATCGCGTCAATCAGTATGGTTTTCCTAACGCTTTCAAAGAAGATATAGATGACTCGCGAAACGATTGGTTGGACGCTCGAGGAGGTGGCCGTGACATTCACCGTAATGTCTCGGTCGTGCCAGTGATTGATACCGGCAGAGGCCGACACTGCAGAATGCACAGGGCGGGGTGCGTCGGGTAAGCTGTCGCTCACCCGACGGGCATCGTCGTGGTCTGGCGGTCAATTCGCTATCGCCGCGACGGGATCTCCCGGTGGGTAATCTTCTTCAACATTGTCTCTTTTGAAACTGTCAGTCAGGAGCGATCTGCGTGACGCAACGCGATATCGGGTTGAATGACACCCACAGCAAGGTTATCGGTTATCTCCTATGGATCTTCGGATTCACCGGGGCCCACCGGTTCTATTACGGCAAGCCGGTCACCGGCACAATCTGGTTTCTGACGCTCGGCCTGTTGGGCATCGGCTGGTTGATCGATCTATTCCTGATTCCGGCCATGGATCGGCAGGCGGACCTGCGGTTCCGCGCCGGTCCGGTCAGCTACACTCTGGCGTGGATTCTGTTGACCTTTCTCGGCGTGTTCGGGATTCACCGCATGTATATGGGCAAGTGGATCACGGGATTGATCTACCTGTGCACCGGTGGCCTCTTTCTGGTTGGCGTGCTTTACGACTTCTGGACATTGAACGATCAGATATCGTTGAAGCACGCCCGTCGCGGCCTGTAACGGCGAGACGACACCTGACAATTGGATGATCGTCACAGGGAGGTGACGTATGGCTGAACGACTGAAGCTCACGCAGCTGATCGATACGCTCGACGAGCAAGTGGAAGATGACACCATCTCGCTGCAGGATATCGTCGATACTTTTAACTCACGCGGTTTCGGTCCGGTGGTTCTGCTGCCGGCACTGATTGCATTGCTGCCGACCGGCGGCGTGCCCGGTATTCCCAGTCTCTGCGGTATCTTTATCGCCTTGATGGCGATTCAACTGGTGTTCGGCCGTCGCAGTCCCTGGCTGCCGCGCAAGCTGCGCGAGCGCGGTATCAGTCACGCGCGCTGGCACCGTATCGCCAATCGCGCGAGGCCCTGGACGCAGCGAATCGATCGCCTGCTTCAGCCGCGGCTGACCTGGCTGATGGGCAGCGTGATGGAGCGTCTGCTAGCCGTACTGATGGTCGTGCTCGGATTGGGCATGATTCCGCTGGAGCTGTTGCCCTTCGCGGCGGCGCTGCCGGCGCTGGCGATCGTCAGCATGGCGTTGGGTCTAACCGCAGGCGATGGGGCAATGATGCTGGTCGGGCTGCTGGTCACTTTGGCTGGCGGGGCGGGGCTGGGCGTCTGGTTGCTGGGTTAGCGATATCTCGTTCCCGCCCTCAGGCGGGAGCGAGACATCGGCGTCCTCAGTTGCTGGCGATCAGGGTCGGGTCGTAGCGCCCTTGGCGCTCCGCCTGGGAGAGCATCGCGATGCCCTCGGTGCTGCCCTGATTGGCCAGACTCTCGAAAATGACCCGATAGGCAAGCACGGCTTGCACGTAGTCACGGGTCTCGCGAAACGGAATGCTCTCGACGAAGCGATCGAATTCGCGCGGTGCACGGCTCAGCCAGCGGTCGACCCGCTGCGGGCCGGCGTTATAAGCCGCCGTGGCGGCGATTCGGTTGCCGCGGTAGCGCTCCAGCATCGAATGGATATAGGTGCTGCCGAGCTGGATGTTGGTCTGCGGCTCGAACAATGACGAGAGACTGGGCGCGCCAATGCCAAGGCCGCGCGCGACATGGTCGGCGGTGCCCGGCATCAGCTGCATCAGCCCGCGCGCGCCGACCGGCGAGACTGCTTGCGGATTGAAGGCGCTTTCGCGTCGGGCGATGCCCATCAGCAGGTAGGGGTCGACCTGGTTGGTCTGGCCCCATTCCAAGAAGGCTTCCCGATAAGCCGGCGGAAAGCGGTAGGGCAGGGCATTCCACTGCTGCGCGGCGATCGTTGTCTGAATGGCCATGCCATACCAGCCCTGGCGGATCGCATAGTCGGCCAAGGCGGCGGCCTGGTCCGGCGTGCCGCGTGCCGCTGCGGTATACCACTCGCTGCGCGCCAGCCCTTTCTCGTCGATTCGAAGCAACGCTTCGGTACGCTGAACCACCGGCAGCATGGCGGTCAGTTCACGCTGCAGCGTCGTGACGCGAGTACCATCCATCTGCAGTTCATAGGGCTGCCCCAATCGGTCGGCAGCGGCGAAACCGAAAAAACTACGCTCGTCGGCGGCCATCGCATAGGCCTGCTGCGCCGTGGTGTCATCGCCCAGCGCCTCGCTGGCGCGCCCGAGCCAGTATTGCCAGTGCGCGTCGCTACGGACCTCGGGCGGCAGCGTTTCGGTCCAGTGCACTACGTTATCCCAATGGCCCGCGGTCACGGCGTTGCGGATCCGCAGTTCGATCAGGTCGGCATCCGCCAGCCGCGGGAGCGTGTCGTCCACCCAGCCCTGGTTGTTGTCGACGTTGCGCACCATCGAGTAGAAGGCCAGGTCGTGCTCGACCTGCTCGCGCTGGGCGTCCTCGAGCGGGGCGTGGGGTGCGATCTTGCGCCAGGCTTCCAGTGCGGCTTCGGTGTCCGCGCGGGTGAAACCGTGCATGGCCGCGGTAATCAGGGCGCCACTGGCCTGCCCCTGCGGCCCCAGGTCCAGCGGAATCTGCGTGACGGCGGGATAGCTGCCCCGCACGGTATCGAAGCTGTCCAGCGCGCGCTGCCAGCGGTCGTCGAGGCTGCGTTCGAGATAGGTGACCAGCCCGCTCTGGCCGTTTTCCCACGCCAGCATCATGCGTTCCCAGATATCTTGGTCGTCGATCTCGCCGCGTGCCTGTAGCGTCGAGAATAACGTGTCGCATTCGTTCGGCTGGGATTCTCCGACATGCCATAGCGTGTCGCCGCCGCTCGCGGCCCGTGCCGGGTCGCGGTCCAGCAGCGCGGTATAGTAGTAGCACTGGCGGATCGTGCCGGACGGCTCGCCGTCGCTGATCGCCAGCAGATCATCGAAGCGGCCTAGCTGACCGAAGCGCGTCTGGGCCGAGCCGCGCATCCAGTCGGCCAGGGGCGAGTCGCCGTAGCGTGTGATGAAGGCGTTGACGTCGTCGGCGGAGGCGCTGGAGAGCCGTGCGCGTAGCCGATGATAGGCGACGTAACCTGCCAGGATATGATCGTTGATCGCCGTCTGATCGATATCGCCCCAGCGGTGGTCGCGGGCGGCCGCCAGGGCGGATTTCATGGCAGCGTCGGCGGCGGGCGTCGCAGCGTCATCCAGGGCGCTGGCTTGACTGACGACGCCCAGGCCCAGCGCGCCGATCAGCCCCCATTGGAGCCAGCGTCTATGGGTAGGAAATGCGGGCATGGGCACTCTCTCTCGCTATGGTGCTCGTAAAAAACTCGGCGTTTCCGCCTCGGGGGCGCTCGTCGTCGATTATCGTCGGCGAGTGCCGTGCCGGAAACGGCAATACCATTGAATCCTAGCTGGATCATAACCACATAACGAGCCGTTCAATGCGAAATGAGTGGGTCGTTTTGCGGCGCAATCACCGCGATGGATTGCGACCCCGGGTCGGCGACATCCCTGAATCACGGAGGTAGACCATGAATCCCTGGCGTTTCTTCTCTCGCCTGACCCAGCTCAGGCAGCGCGGCGGCGCACTGGCGCGCGTCGGACGCGCTTTTCGTGTCTTCGGACCAATGTGTGCCGATGTCATACGCGGCCGCTATCGGCCGATCCCGTGGGCCGCCTTCGGCTGGATGGTGCTGGCGGTGGTCTATCTCGTTTCACCGCTGGATCTCATTCCCGATTTCATCATGATTCTCGGACTGGTTGACGATGTCTTCGTTGTCGGCTGGCTTCTGACCCGAGTCGATCGGGCATTGACGGACTACCGCCGCTGGAAGGGAGTCGAGGTGCCGGAAGCGGATGGCGAGCGCTGACGGCTCGCTGGGCCCTTGGTCATCGTTGTCGGCAAGCCGGATGCCGGGGCGAGCTTCGAGGTCGTCATCGATCGACGCACGCAACCTCTTGAAATGCATCTACCCAACCCCATATCGCAGAACATCTTCGACAGACTTGTCTTCATCTGAACCGCGTCAACCAAGAGGGGCCCGTTCATGACCACCGCCACGCAAGAAGAGACGCTCGGCTTCCAGACCGAGGTCAAGCAGCTGCTGCACCTGATGATCCACTCCCTTTACTCCAATCGGGAAATCTTCCTGCGGGAGTTGATCTCCAATGCGGCGGACGCCTGCGACAAGCTGCGCTACGAGGCGCTGGACAACGATGCGCTTTACGCCGGCGATGCCGAGCTGCGCGTCGAGATCGAGCATGATGCCGACGCCGGCACGGTCACGGTGCGTGATACCGGTATCGGCATGAGCCGCGACGAGGTCATTCAGAACCTGGGGACGATCGCCAAGAGCGGCACTGCCGAATTTCTCAAGCAACTGTCCGGCGAGAAGCAGAAGGATGCCAAGCTGATCGGCCAGTTTGGTGTCGGCTTCTATTCCGGCTTCATCGTGGCCGACGAGATGGTGGTGCGCACGCGACGCGCTGACAGCGACCAGGGCATCGAGTGGCGTTCCAAGGGGGAAGGCGAGTTCACCATCGCTGACATCGACCGCCCCGAGCGCGGCACCGAAATCGTGCTGCATTTGAAAGAAGACGCTCGTGAGTTCGCCGACGACTTTCGACTCAAGAATCTGGTTCAGAAATACTCCGACCATATCGACGTCCCCGTGCGCATGCCGAAGGTCGAGAAGGCGCAGGACGAGGACGGTAACGAGATCGAGGGTAGCGAGACCGTTACATGGGAAACCGTCAACGAGGCGACAGCGCTGTGGGTACGCCCCAAGGCCGAGATCACCGATGACGAGTACAAGGCGTTCTACAAGCATATCGCCCATGATTTCAGCGATCCGCTAACCTGGAGCCACAACAAGGTCGAAGGCAAGCTCGAATATACCAGCCTGCTTTATCTGCCGGAGCGCGCGCCTTTCGATCTCTACCAGCGCGATGGCGTGCGGGGCCTCAAGCTTTACGTGCAGCGCGTCTTCATCATGGACGATGCCGAAGCCTTCCTGCCGCTCTACCTGCGTTTCGTCAAGGGCGTGCTGGACTCCAAGGATCTGCCGCTCAACGTCTCGCGTGAACTGCTGCAGAAGTCGCCGCAGGTCGATTCGATGAAGTCGGCGCTGACCAAGCGCGCCCTGGACATGCTCAAGAAGCTGGCCAAGGACAAGGAGGCGTATCAGACCTTCTGGAATACCTTTGGCGATGTGCTCAAGGAAGGTCCGGCGGAGGATCACGCCAACCGTGACAAGATCGCCGAGCTGCTGCGATTCTCCACCACGCATACCGACAGTACGACCCAAGATCAGTCACTGGCCGATTACGTCGGGCGCATGAAGGAAGGCCAGCAGAAGATCTACTACATCGTCGCGGATAGCTTCAACGCCGCGCGTCACAGCCCGCATCTCGAAATCTTCCGCAAGAAGGGTATCGAGGTCGTGCTGCTGCATGACCGGATCGATGAGTGGCTAATGAGCCATCTGACCGAGTTCGACGGCAAGGCTTTCGCCGACGTCGCCAAGGGCGACCTCGATCTCGACGACATGGCCGACGAGGAAGAGAAGAAGGCGCAGGAAGAGACAGCCAAGGCGAAGGAAGATCTGGTCAAGCGGGTCAAGGACGCCTTGGGTGACGACGTGCAGGAAGTGCGCGTTACGCACCGCCTCACCGATTCGCCGGCGTGCGTGGTGCTGCCGGAGCACGAGATGGGCTTCCAGATGCGTCGCTTGATGGAAGCGGCCGGTCAACCCGTGCCGGAGGTCAAGCCGATTCTCGAGCTCAATCCGGCCCACGCGCTGGTCTCGCGTCTCGAAGGCGCCGATGGCAGCGGCTTCGACGATCTCGCGCGCATCCTGCTCGATCAGGCCGTGATCGCCGAGGGCGGTCATCTGGACGATCCGGCGGCGTACGTGCAGCGTCTGAATGCTTTGCTAAGTGCCTGATTGATTTATCAGTCACGGCGTCAGCGCCAGGACGGCCGGCCCCTCGGGGCCGGCCGTTGTCGTTGTCGCGCCAGCCCCATTGCACGTTTTTTCCTCAACCCTGCGGCCAATTGCTGTTAATCTGCCGCGATCTTTAGTAACGGAGAGCGAATATGTCGCGATCCCTTTCGATCGATCATTCGCGTCGGCGGCCGCGCCTCGCCAGGCTGGCTGCCGCCGCCCTGCTGAGCCTGGCCGTTTCGGTCCCGCTAGCGGTCACGGCCCAAGCCGACGCCCGGCCGGCGGCACCGACGCTCGACGGCGAGGTCCACCAGCCCGCGCTGGACCCGGTCAATGAACTGCCGGACCTGCGTGACATTCAGGCCGGTCCGAAGCGCAAGGCTGCCTTTCTCGAGATGCTGGTGCCGCTGGTCCAGGCCGAGAACGCGCGTATCCAGCGCGAGCGCAACTGGCTGATCGGTGTGACGACACGGGTCAACCCGGTGTCGCCGGACGAATCTCGGCGCCTGCAAGCGCTGTGTGACGAATACGCGATTGCCTGTGACAGTCGCGAGGTCAACGACGAGCTGCTGTCTCGCGTCAATACGGTGCCGCTGGAGATGGTCGTGATCCAGGCGGTCGAGGAGTCGGGATGGGGCACCTCGCGCATTGCCAGGGACAGCAACAATCTGTTCGGCATGCGCTGTTTCCGGCGCGGTTGCGGCATCGCACAGCAGGGGACTTCGCGCCGCTTCCAGACTTTCGACAGCGTCCGGGATGGGGTTCGCGCCTATCTGCACAACCTCAATACGCATCGTGCCTACGCGCAGCTACGTAATCGCCGTGCCACGCTGGCGGCGAGGGGCAAGTCGATCTCAGCCGAGGCGATGATCGACGAGCTGCACAATTATTCGACGTCGGCGGATTACCAGCAGCAACTCTTGTCGCTGCTGCGAACCAACGGTGATCTGATTCGCCGCCACGGTAGCGAGAGCGTGGTGGCAGCCGCCAGCCCGGCCTGATTTCGCCTTGGGTGATGACGTTAGCCCTCGCTCGCGGTCTGCGTGCCGGGCGGTCGCACCACTTTTGGCGTGTCGTCTTGGCCGCTTGCGCTGCGCTACAATGCTCTTCCTTTTTCCCAGCCTCCCGAGGAGTTCGTCATGACCCTCGAGTCCCTGACCTTCGACAACGTCTGGTCACGCTTTCCTGAAGATTTTTTTGTGCGGGTCGCGCCCACGGCATGGCGCGAGACGCGCGTGCTGGATGTCAGCCCCACGGCTGCGCTGCGGCTGGGTTTGGATATCGAGTCGATCGATCCTGATCGCCTGGCGGCGTTGATGAGCGGCGAACGATTGCTGGCCGGTATGGACCCGCTGGCGCAGAAATACACCGGTCATCAGTTCGGTACCTACAACCCGGCGCTGGGCGACGGGCGCGGCCTGCTCCTGGGCGAGGCGCTGACGCCGCACGGCCCGGTCGATCTGCACCTCAAGGGCGCTGGGCAGACACCGTATTCGCGTTTCGGCGATGGCCGCGCGGTGCTGCGCTCCTCGATTCGTGAATATCTCGCCGGGGAGGCAATGAGTGGTCTGCGCATCCCCACCACGCAGGCGTTGGCGGTGGCGGTCAACGGCGAGAAGGTGATGCGCGAGCGCGTCGAGCCGGGCGCGACGCTGTTGCGGCTGGCCGACAGCCATGTTCGCTTCGGCCACTTCGAGTGGCTCTACCAGCAGCAGCGCCACGACGATCTCGAGCGGCTGATGCGCCACGTCATCGATCGTCACCGCTCGGATCTGGCGCAGCACGAGGCGCCGATGGAGGCGATGTTCCAAGACGCCGTCACGCGCACGGCGGAGCTGATTGCCCGCTGGCAGGCCTACGGTTTCGTGCATGCGGTCATGAACACCGACAACATGTCGATTCTGGGGCTGACGCTGGATTATGGCCCCTATGCCTTCATGGATCGCTACGAGCCGGACCTGACGCCCAACCATACCGATTCCAGCGGACGCTACGCGTTCGATCAACAGCCTGGCGTAGCGCTCTGGAATCTGACCGTGCTGGGTCAATCGTTGACGCCGCTGATTGCCGTGGAGCGGCTGCGCGAGATTCTCGATAGCTACGAACCGACCCTGCAGGCGGCTTACGCGATCCTGATGCGCGCACGTCTGGGACTGGAAACCGAACAGGATGACGACGGCGAGCTGATCGATGCCTGGCTGGATCTGCTGGCGCGTTCCCGTGCGGATTTCCATCGCAGTTTTCGCGCGCTGGCCGACCAGGACGTGGTGGGTGGCCTGTCGTTGAGCGAGGAGATCGACGACCCGGGCTTGGCCGATTGGCTGGAGCGCTATCGGCGGCGGTTGGCAATGGAGTCGCGTAGCGAGACCGAACGCCTGGCCGCGATGCGTCGCGTCAATCCGCTCTACGTGCTGCGAACCCATCTGGCGCAGCAGGTGATCGAGGCCGCGCAGGCCGGTGACACGGTGCCGCTGCAGACCTTCCGCGAGCTATTGGCGTCACCTTTCGAGGCGCGTCCTGGTATGGCGGCCTGGAGCGAGGCGCCGCCGCGCAATGCGCCCCCGGTCTGTCTCTCCTGTTCGTCGTGAGTCGATGCCTTGTCATGTGGCGGTGCCTTGTCATGTGGCGGTGCCTTGTCATGTGCCGGTACCTGGCGTGCGTTCATCCCCGAGGTGATCGGTAGTGGGCGGGTGCCAGGCAAACCGTCGAGCGCATCGACAATGGTGGAGTATCGACGCGCGACTATCGTAAAAGTCTGAAATAAGCGATCCATTATAATCAGGATAAAGCAGACCACAGGTCTGCTTTTTTATTGTCTAATCAAAATGTTAGTGGCGATATTTAGTATAACTTCAAGCTTATGATGTCTATAGGCGATTGATCGGGTTGGTTTTTCTCACGATGGCTTGATCCTCTCCCTCGCTTTCCTCAAAACTAGGATTACCCACCGTAGTTCACGGTTTTCATCGTTAACGTTAAGACGTTTATCGAGACCGCTCGCGGCGTTGTCATGCTGCTCGTCCAGCTTGGCAGTCGGTGACGGCTTGTCGTCATTCAGGAGGCTACACGCATGGCTCAGCGTTCCATGCCCCGAGGCTTCGGGAATCAGTCTGGCGTGGTCTGCGCAGGACGCGTGATCGCACATTTCAAGGAGGGGACCGCATGAAGATCGGTGCGCCGAAGGAGCTGGCCAAGGGCGAGGCGCGCGTGGCGTTGACGCCGGAAAGTGCCCAGCAGATACAGAAACTGGGGCATGACTGCCTGATCGAGAGCGGGGCAGGAGCCGCCGCCGGGTTCAGCGATGAGGCCTATCGCGAGGCCGGCGTCGTCGTGGTCGACGGTGCCGATGCGCTCTGGCGCGATGCCGAGGTGGTAATCAAGGTACGTGAGCCGGAAGAGCGCGAGGTCGAGCGACTGCGCGAGGGCCAGACGCTGATCGCCTTCTTCTGGCCGGCACAGAATGAAGACCGGCTCGAACGCTGTCGCGAGAAGGGGGCCACCGTGGTCGCCATGGATATGGTGCCGCGAATCTCCCGCGCCCAGAAGATGGATGCGCTTTCCAGTACCGCCAATATCGCCGGCTATCGGGCGGTGATCGAGGCCGGTAACCAGTTCGGCCGTTTTTTCACCGGCCAGGTGACCGCCGCGGGCAAGGTGCCACCGGCAAAGGTACTCGTCGTCGGTGCCGGCGTGGCGGGGCTTGCGGCCATCGGCACGGCGACCAGCCTCGGCGCCGTGGTACGCGCCTTTGACGTGCGTCCGGAAGTTGCCGAGCAGATCGAGTCGATGGGGGCGGAGTTCCTGTTCCTTGATTTCGAAGAGAACCAGGATGGTGCCGGTAGCGGCGGTTACGCGGCGCCCTCCAGTCCCGAATTCCGCGAAAAGCAGCTAGCGCTGTTCCGTGAGCAGGCGCCGGAGGTGGACATTGTCATCACCACGGCGCTGATTCCCGGCAGGCCCGCCCCGAAGCTGTGGCTCGACGAGATGGTCGCGTTGATGAAGCCAGGCTCGGTCGTTGTCGATCTGGCCGCCGAGAAGGGCGGCAACTGCGACGCCACCGTGCCGGACGAGCGTATTGTCACCGATAACGGCGTGATCGTGGTAGGTTACACCGATTTTCCCTCGCGCATGGCGACGCAGTCTTCGCTGCTCTACGCGACCAACATTCGCCATATGCTGACCGATCTGACGCCCGAGAAAGACGGTGTCATCGTGCACGATATGGAGGATGACGTGATTCGCGGCGCTACGGTGACGCACGGCGGCGAGATCACCTTCCCGCCGCCGCCGCCCAAGGTGAAGGCGATCGGTGCGAGCCAGCCCAAGGCCAAGCCGAAGGAGCCGACGCCGGAGGAGAAGCGCGCCGCCGAGCACGCGGCCTTCGTCAAGCAGACGCGGACCCAGGTCGGCATGCTGGTGGCCGGCGGCGTGGTGATGTGGCTGCTGGGCCTGGTGGCGCCGGCCTCGTTCATGCAGCACTTCATCGTCTTTGCGCTCGCCTGTTTCGTCGGGTTCCAGGTGATCTGGAGCGTCAGTCACTCGCTGCACACGCCGTTGATGGCCGTCACCAACGCTATTTCCGGCATCGTGATTCTCGGCGCAATTCTGCAGATCGGCTCGGGCAGTTGGCTGATCGCGTTGCTGGCCGGTATTTCGGTGCTGATTGCCTCGATCAACGTCGTCGGCGGCTTCCTCGTGACGCGTCGCATGCTCGCCATGTTCCAGAAATCTTGATCCGCGGAGACTCGATATGTTGCAGCAAGAATTCGTTTCCGCCGCGGCGATCGCGGCGAGTGTGCTGTTCATCCTGTCGCTGGGCGGGCTGAGCAATCAGGAAAAGGCCAAACGGGCGGTCTGGTACGGCATCGCCGGTATGGCTATCGCGGTGCTGTCGACCGCACTCGGGCCACGAATCGGCGGCTTCGGCTGGCTGATTCCGATGGCGTTGATCGGGGCGGCCATCGGTGTCTGGCTGGCACGCAAGGTCGAGATGACCGAGATGCCGCAGCTGGTGGCGGCCCTGCACAGCTTCGTCGGCCTGGCTGCGGTCTTCATCGGCTGGAATGCCGATATGGAGCGCACGCGGGTAGCGGCGATCCAGGCCGCCGGGGTCTCCTTCGACGGTCTCTCTGCCTTCGCCACGATGCTGGCGCACAAGACGCCGGCGGAGCTGACCTTCCTGCAGGTAGAAGTCGTACTGGGCGTCTTCATCGGCGCGGTAACGTTTACCGGCTCCGTGGTGGCTTTCGGCAAACTAGCCGGCAAAGTCGGTGGCAAGCCACATAAGCTGCCCGGCGGCCACTGGCTCAATGGGGGGGCGGTACTGCTTTCGCTGATTCTCGCGATCGCCTATTTCAACGGCGCTGGCTTCTGGACGCTGTTTCTGATCGCGGGACTGGCCTTCTTCATCGGTTGGCATCTGATCATGGGCATTGGCGGGGCCGATATGCCGGTCGTCGTGTCGATGCTCAATAGCTACTCCGGCTGGGCGGCGGCAGCGATCGGCTTCACGCTCTCCAACGATCTGCTGATCGTCACCGGCGCGCTGGTCGGCTCTTCGGGGGCGATCCTCTCCTACATCATGTGCAAGGCGATGAATCGCAATTTCGTCAGCGTGATTCTGGGCGGTTTCGGTGCGACGCAGAGCGAAGCGGCCGAGATCGAGGGCGAGCAGATATCGATCGATACCGGTGGCGTCGCCAGCGCGTTGAACGATGCGGAGAACGTGATCATCGTGCCGGGCTACGGTATGGCCGTGGCGCAGGCGCAGAATGCGGTCAGCGAACTGGTGCGCAAGCTGCGGGCGTCTGGCAAGAATGTGCGTTTCGGCATTCACCCGGTCGCCGGTCGCTTGCCGGGCCATATGAACGTACTGCTGGCGGAAGCGCGGGTGCCGTACGACATCGTCATGGAGATGGACGAGATCAATGACGACTTTGCCGACACCGACGTGGTGATCGTCATCGGCTCCAACGACATCGTCAATCCGGCCGCGCAGGAAGATCCGGGTAGCCCGATTGCTGGCATGCCGGTGCTCAAGGTCTGGGAGGCCAAGCAGGTCTTCGTCTGCAAGCGCGGGCAGGGGACCGGCTACTCCGGCATCGAGAACCCGCTGTTCTTCAAGGAGAACACGCGCATGCTCTACGGCGATGCGCGCTCGAGCATCGACGCGCTGGTGCCGATGATCGACTGAATCGCGTCGCTCGGCCACGCGTCGGCCCTTTTCTCGACCGACGAACCAACTCGCCCCGGGACTGCTCGCCAGTTACGGGGCGTTTTTCGTTACACTGTGGCTATCGCTCATCGTCAATGGAACGACAATGCCAGATAAAGCCGGATCAGACGAACGCATGCAGGTGGCCGTCCTTGGTGGCGGCAGTTTCGGCACCGCCATCGCGAGTATCGCCGCGGATAACGGCGCCGAGGTTCGCCAGTGGCTGCGCGACGAGACATTGGTCGAGCAGATCAACCGCGAGCATCGCAACGGGCGCTATCTGCCCGAGTACCCGATCAATGAGAACGTCGTGGCGTCGACCGATCTCGCATGGACCGTAGCCGAGGCGGCAGTGGTCTTTATCGCCATTCCGTCAAAGGCGTTTCGTGCCGTATTGCGTCAGGTGCGCGAGCATCTGCGCCCGGAGCAGATACTGGTCACCACGACCAAGGGGATTCAGGCGGAAGGCTTCAAGCTGATGAGCCAGTTGATCGAGGAGGAAACCGGTTCGCCTCACATCGGCGTACTTTCCGGCCCCAACCTCGCCGCTGAAATCGCGCAGAAACAGCTGACAGGAACGGTCATCGCCAGCGACGACCCGGTCACGCGGGCCTATGTGCAGGCTGCGCTCGGCTGCAGCTATTTCCGCGTCTACGCGGGTAATGACCGCTACGGCGCCGAGCTGGGCGGTTCGCTCAAGAACATCTATGCCATTGCCGCCGGGATGGCTGCGGCGCTCGGCATGGGCGAGAACACGCGCGCCATGCTGATGACCCGGGCGCTGGCGGAAATGAGCCGCTTCGCCGTGGCGCTGGGTGCCAACCCGATGACATTCCTTGGCCTCTCGGGTGTCGGCGATTTGATCGTGACCTGTTCCTCGCAGCTGTCGCGCAACTACCGTATCGGCTATGCGCTGGGCGAAGGACGCGATCTCGACGAGGCGATCGAGGCGCTGGGGCAGGTTGCCGAGGGGGTCAATACCGTCAAGCTGGTGTGCGAAAAGGCCCGGGCGGAGGAGATCTATATGCCGCTGGCGCAGGGGCTCTATCACGTCATGTTCGACGACGTTCCCGCCCGCGACATGGCGAAATCCCTGATGGAAAACGAGCAGAGCAGCGACGTCGAGTTCATGCTCTCCCGCGAGTCGGTTGCCGAGGCGCACCAGCTCGCGCCGGATGTCGACTGATGGGCTGGCTGGCGATCGTACGACACGGTGAAGCGGCTGCCGGTGCGCCCGATGCCGAGCGGCGATTGACGCGTCGCGGTGAGGTCGAGGCGGCCAGTGCCGGGCAATGGCTCGCGAGACGGCCTGAATTGGCGACGGCTCGGCTCTGGGCGAGCCCGTTCACGCGGGCGCGCCAGACGGCCGAGGCCATTGCGTGCGCCACCCGTCTGACGCAGGAAACGGCCGACGGCATCACGCCGGATGACGACCTCGAGGCATTGGTCGAACGTCTGACGGCGCACGAGACGACGCGCCCGCTGATTCTCGTCAGCCACATGCCGCTGGTCGGAGGACTGGCCGGTCGTCTGGTCGACGGCTCCCCCGGGGCCGGCCTGGCGTTTCCGACCGCCGGGATCGCGCTGCTGGAAGCCGATGTGTGGGCGGCGGGGTGTGCGACGCTGAGAGCGTTCGTGGCGCCCCCCCACGCCTGAGCGGAGCCATGCGACCGTGAGCGAATACGACGACAAGCCCCGCTCTTCACGCTCCACCGGCAGTGCGCGCCTGATCGACGTGGCGCGGGTTGCCGGTGTCGCGCCAATGACCGTGTCGCGCGCGCTCAACCAGCCCCATCTGGTCAGCGAGACGACGCGACAGAAGGTTCAGCAGGCGGTGCTCGAGACCGGCTATGTGCCTAACCGCGTGGCCGGCGCACTCGCCTCCAGTCGCAGCCGGCTGGTGGCGCTGTTGGTACCGACCGTCTCGCACTCGCTGTTTGCCGAGGTGGTACAGACGGTCATGAGCGTGCTGGCGCCCCAGGGCTATCAGGTTCTGCTGGGTCTGATCGGCTATACCCCAGAGCAGGAGGAGACGATCCTCGAGACCGTCCTCAGCCGCCGTCCGGATGGCATCGTGCTGACCGGCTGCCGGCACTCCGAGCTGGCGACGCGCCGACTACAGGCTGCCGAGGTGCCGCTGGTCGAGATCTGGGACATGGCCGAGACCCCGCTGGACATGCTGGTGGGCTTCTCTCATGAAGCGGTGGGGCAGGCGGTGGCCGAGCATCTACTGGCGCGCGGGCACCGGCGCTTTGGTTTGATTTCGGCCGACGATTCCCGGGCTCGTCGACGCGTTGCCGGTTTTACCGAGGCGCTGGCGGCCGGCGGGCGTGGCGAATACCGACTTCACGAGGTCGGCACGCCTTCGAGCATGCCCTGGGGGCGCGAGAAGAGTGCGGCCTTGCTGGACAGTCCGCAGCGCCCGGATGCGATCGTCTGCAGCTCCGACATCCTCGCCATGGGCGTGCTGGCCGAGGCGCAAAGCCGGGGGATCGCGGTGCCCGACGAGCTCGCGATCATGGGCTTCGGCGACAGCAGCTATGCCGGTGCCAGTTTTCCGGCGCTCAGTACGGTGCGCATCGACGGCGCGAGCATTGGCCGCGAGGCCGCCAAGCATCTGCTATCTCGCATGTCGATGCCCTACTTCGAACGGGCCGGCCAGAAGCGTGATCTGGGTTTCCAGATTATCGATCGTGACACGACCTGAATGGCGCTGATCCCGCCTAGTGCTTTGGTCGCAATTTGTGCTCGGTGTCTTTGTCATACAAATTGGTTGCGCTAACATCCGCTCGAAACAGCGCCCGACCGACGTTGATGATAGCGCTATCATTTCGCGGCGGGATGGAACGGGAGCATCTCTCCCCGCCACGCCAAACGAGGTAGACCCATGTCCTTTGATGCCATCAGCTGGATCCGTTTTTCTCACGTGCTGCTGCCGCTGGCGACGCCGATCAGCGATGCCAAGGTGTTGACCGGCCGTCAGAAGCCGATGACCGAGGTCTCTTTCCTGTTTGCCGAGATCGAGACTCGCGATGGTCATCGGGGGCTGGGCTTCAGCTACTCCAAGCGCGCAGGCGGTTACGGCCAGTTCGCGCATGCCAAGGAGATCGCACCGGCCATTCTGGGCGAGGACCCCAGCGACATCGGCAAGCTATGGCAGAAGTTGGTGTGGGCCGGTGCCTCCGTCGGCCGCAGTGGGCTCTCGACGCAGACCATTGCGGCCGTCGATGTCGCGCTGTGGGATCTGAAGGCCAAGCGGGCGGAACTGCCGCTGGCCAAGCTGATCGGTGCGCATCGTGACTCGGTCCAGTGCTACAACACGTCGGGCGGGTTCCTGCATACGCCGATCGAGGAAGTGAAGGAGAACGCGACCCGTTCTCTGGAGAACGGTATCAAGGGGGTCAAGATCAAGGTTGGCCAGCCGGACATGAAGGTGGATCTTCAGCGAGTCGAGGCCGTGCGCAAGCATCTCGGCGATGACGTGCCGCTGATGATCGACGCCAACCAGCAGTGGGACCGTGCCACGGCACTGCGTTTCGGTCGAGCCATGGAGCCCTACAACCTGGTCTGGATCGAGGAACCGCTGGATGCCTACGATGCCGAGGGTCACGCCGCGTTGGCGGCGGCGCTCGACACGCCGATTGCCACCGGGGAGATGCTGGCCAGCGTCGGCGAGCACATGGAGCTGATCAAGCACCGCAGCGCCGATATCATCCAGCCGGATGCGCCCCGCATCGGTGGTATCACCCAGTTCCTCAAGCTGGCCGCCGCCGCTGATGCCGCTGGCCTGCAGCTGGCCCCGCATTTTGCCATGGAGATCCATCTGCACCTTGCCGCCGCTTATCCCAGCGAGCCCTGGGTCGAGCACTTCGACTGGCTCGAGCCACTGTTCAACGAGAGCCTGGAAACCCGTGATGGCCGCATGCTGGTACCGAGTCGTCCCGGACTCGGCATCACTCTGACCGAGCAGGCGCGCGAATGGACGGTCGATAGTGCCGAGTTCGGCAAGCGTCAAGGCTGAGCCTTTCGTCCTGATCCTGTTCAAGAAGGAGTGCGAGATGCGTTTCCCCAAGGTAACCAAGATGACCGTCATGCCGGTGGCGGGTTATGACAGCTTTCTGCTCAATCTGAGCGGCGGTCACGCGCCCTGGTTCATCCGCTGCCTGCTAATTCTGGAAGACGATGCCGGCAATCAGGGCGTCGGCGAGATTCCCTCCAGCGAGGGTATCCTCAAAGGACTGGAGCAGTGTCGCGACCTGGTCATGGGCTCGCCGGTCAATGACGTCAAGCAGACACTCAACCGCTCGCGACTGCTGCTCGCCGGCAATGGCCGGGAGGAGCGGGGGCGCCAGACTTTCGATCTGCGTGTCGCGGTGCACGTGCTGACCGCGATCGAATCCGCGCTGTTCGATCTCTACGGACAGGCGGTAGGTCAGCCGGTGGCGGATTTGCTGGGCCGCTTCGGTCGCCAGCGCGACGAGGTAGAGGCGCTCGGCTATCTGTTTCTGCTTGGCGACCCGGCGAAGACCGATCTGCCGTATCCGCAGGCGGATAACCCGGTCGATGCCTGGGATGACGTGCGCCGGCGCGAGGCGTTGACGCCCGAGTCAGTCGCCGAACTGGCCAAGGCGGCCTATGCCCGCTACGGCTTCAAGGACTTCAAGCTCAAGGGCGGCGTATTGCGTGGTGAGGAGGAAGCCGACTGTATCCGCGCGTTGCACGAAGCCTTCCCCGAGGCGCGCCTGACGCTCGACCCCAACGGGGCCTGGACGCTCGATGAGGCGGTGAGGGTGCTCGAACCGATCAAGGACCTGCTCAGCTATGCGGAAGACCCGTGCGGTCAGGAGGAGAGCTGGTCCGGGCGCGAGACCATGGCCGAGTTCAAGAAGCGCACGGGGCTGCCAACGGCGACCAACATGATCGCCACCGACTTCAAGCAGCTGCAGTATGCCGTGGCACTCAATGCGGTCGACATCCCGCTGGCGGACTGCCACTTCTGGACCATGCAGGGCGCTGTCATGGTCGGTGAACTGTGCGATGAGTGGGGCATGACCTGGGGATCGCACTCCAACAACCACTTCGATGTCTCGCTGGCGATGATGACTCACGTCGCGGCGGCTTGCCCGGGCGACATCACCGCTATCGATACCCACTGGATCTGGCAGGACGGACAGCGCCTGACCGAAGCGCCGTTCGAGATTCGCGGCGGCAAGCTGGCGGTGCCGAAGACGCCAGGACTCGGTGTGACTCTGGACATGGCACAGGTCGAGAAGGCTCACGCGCTCTACAAGTCCCTCGACGTGCGCAGTCGCAATGACGCCATGGCGATGCAGTATCTCGTCGATGGCTGGTGCTTCGATCCCAAGCGCCCTGCCCTGGTGCGCTGATATCGACGGCCTCGGCCGGTTGTCTTCTCGGACGCCCTGGCCGGGGCGATGATCGATGGATCGAGGGACAAAGTGTCCGCCAGATATGTTTAATTACATTTTGTTTCATTAGACTAAGGGCTTCTGACGACCGGGAGCTCACAATGCGTCCACTCGGCCTCGCCACCTGTCTGGGCCTGCTACTGATAGGTCTGGTTTTCGTCGCGACCTCGATTCCCGGGTCGCCTGCGATCGAGACGTCCGCGCATTTGCCAAATGACTGGGCCTATCGCTGGGGAGATTCTCCGGTCAACGAATCGGGCGTACGGCAGTGGACGCGAGAAGAGGCGCCGACAGCAACGGCTCAGCTCCAGCGTGACGGACTGGCGGCAGCGACGTCGGCTTGGCGGCCGATCGCGTTTCCCGCCAATCCGCCGAATCGGCAGGGGCGGGAAAAGGTCTGGTTTCGGGCGACTCTCCCCGTCGGGCAGTGGCTGGATCCTGTGCTCTATATCACCAGTATCGACCTGATCGCTCAGGTCTACGTCGGTGATCGGCTTGTCTATCAGCATGGCGATTTCCAGACCCCGGGAGAGATCGTGTTTGCCGGCTGGCCATGGCATCTGATCCCGCTACCCGATGGTTTTGCCGGCCAGAGGCTGTATGTCCGCGTTTTTTCCGACTACACCAGCATCGGACTCTGGGGCGAAGTGAGCGTGATGGAACGCAGCGAGGCCCTGAGCCGGATCATCCAGCGCTCGGCCTGGGATGTGGCGGTGAGTGCGCTGGCCCTCGCCTTGGCCCTGTTTGCGGCGATTTTCGCGATTACCGGGGTCGAGCGTCGCGGGTTCGGCGCGATCGCGCTCTTCGCGGGCGCTTCGGGGCTCATGCTGCTGGCCGAGCTGCCAGCCAGGCAGCTGATTGTCGACGATGCGCTCGCCTGGGATGTCCTGCGTGCCTTCAGCTATTACATGCTGCCGGTGGCGATTGGACTGATTCTGGCGTATTGGCTCGAGGGGCGGGCGAGGCGCTGGATGACCTGGCTTTGGTCCCTGCACCTGCTGTATGTCGTGACGGTGATGGGGCTCGTGCAGGCTGGCATGCTTAGCCTATCCCTGACTTTCCCGATCTTCGATGGGCTGCTGATGATATCGCTGCCGATCATGCTGACGTTAGCGCTTTGCCAGTGGCGTCGTCTGGATCATACCCAGCGTACCGTGGTCCTGAGTTTTGCCGTCTTTTCGCCTCTGCTGCTGGCCGATATCCTGGTGGCCCATGCGTTCCTGCCCTGGCAGTCGATTCCGTTGAGCTATGGGGCACTTGCCTTTTCTCTGGCCTGCGTCTCGATCTCGCTTTACCGCTACCACCAGGTGCATCGTCAACTGGCGCGCGCGAACGAGACGCTGGAGCAGAAGGTGGCATCGCGCACGGCGGCACTTGGCCGTCTGGTCAACGAACTCGAGCGTCTCTCTTTCCGCGATGCGTTGACCGGGCTCTACAATCGGCGCCAGTTCGATCTCGTCTTTGAACGTTGCTGCCGTGAGTCGGCGGTTTGCCATCAGCCGTTTACCTTGCTGATTCTGGATATCGATCACTTCAAGCGCATCAACGACGATTTCGGGCACGATGCCGGTGACAGCGTGCTCGTGCAGGTAGCTACCACGCTGCAGGCTCATTTTCGCGATCAGGGAACGGTCTGCCGTCTGGGCGGGGAAGAGTTTGTCGTGTTACTGCCTGGTGAATCCCCTCAAGGCGCAAAGGCGCGTCTCGACGCCTTGCTGGCGACGCTGGCCTCGACGCCGCTTTATTACCGTGACAGGGCGCTCGGGTGCGTGACGCTCTCTGGCGGTATCGCCAGCTATCCCGATCACTCCCGCGCCCCCGGCGAACTGATCATACTGGCAGATCGCGCGCTCTATCGTGCCAAGCATCAGGGGCGCAACCGGGGGGTTATCGCCAGGGCGAACGAGGCCGCCACCGCCGACCGGGTGTCGGTTCAGGGCCAGTAAGGGCGGGCGGTTCAGTGCTGGGAAGCGCGGGGCAGTTCCCGGCCAGGAAGCGGGAACCGCCCTGTATCAGCCTTCTGGTGCTCGGCAGGAGGGCGTCGCCAGCGCGAGGGCGACGGCCTGGCTGCCAAAGTCTAATATTTTCGTAAGTATGATGTATGGCAATTTGATCGCGATAACAAGCAAGCGTCCTCATCGACCATGGAGCGCGTCATGCCACACACCGAACGATCTCTTCCCATTGTTTCCCGGTCACGCTTCTCGCCATCGCCGTCCTTACAAGATTCACGACAGCCGCCATTACGCTTCGCGAGCCGTCTCGGTGCGGCGGCTGTTGCTGCGCTGGCGATGGCGGGGAGTGTCTCCGTGCAAGCGGCCGACTGGCGCGGGTGGAACGTGCACCCGGACGGCTATCCCAACTCGGTGGCACTGCAGTCATTCGCCGACGAGGTCTCGGAGAAGACCGAGGGTCGTCTCAATCCCCGAGTCTACAACAATGCGGTGTTGGGCGATCAGCCCGATGCGATCGAGCAGACGCGTAGTGGCGCACTCGACTTCGGCAACTTCAACATGGGGCCGATGGGGCCGATCGTGTCTGAAACCAACGTGTTGTCGCTGCCGTTCCTGTTCAACAATGTCGACCAAATGTATCAGCTCATGGACGGTGAGATCGGAGAACGCTTCGCCGATGCGTTGGCGGAAAAGGATCTGATCGCGCTGTCCTGGTTCGGCTCCGGTGCGCGAAGCTTCTACAACACCGATCATCCCATCGAGACGCCGGATGATCTCCAGGGGCTGAAGCTTCGTGTCATGAACAACGACCTTTATGTGCAGATGGTCGATGCCCTGGGCGGCAACGCGACGCCGATGTCCTACGGCGAAGTCTTCCAGTCGCTCAAGACCGGTGTCATTGACGGTGCCGAGAACAACTATCCCTCGTTCGACTCCAGCAACCATTTCGAAGTTGCCAAGTACTATTCGGAGACCGAGCACCTGATCATTCCGGAGTGCCTGTGCGTGGCCGCCTCCAGCTGGGATGCACTCTCCGACGAGGATCAGTCGATCGTGCGGGAAGCCGCCCAGCATGCTGCCGAAGAGCAGCGCCAGCTATGGGCGGAAGGCGTTGAGAAAAGTCGCGAGGAGGTCGAAGCGGCGGGCGTCGAGATCAATCGGATCGATGACAAGGCAGCCTTTCAGTCGCGCATGGAGCCGATCTACCAGGCCTTCATCGCGTCTCATCCGGATCTGGAATCGCTGATCGACGACATTCGTCAGGCGCAGTAGGCGTCGGGTTTCCGGCGAGCCCCTGACGACAGGGGCTCGTCTTTCCGTCTTTGTCGGGCCGCCGGTCATCGGGCGGCCCGCTTCTCGAACACAGGGGCTCCATCGTGGATAACGTCTCGAGTACTGCCGGGAGCCACGGGCTCGACCGGGTGCTGGACGGTCTGGCGCGGCTGTGTCTGATCGTTGCCGGTGTGCTGCTGGTCTTTCTCATTCTGTCATTCGGTTGGTTGGTCTTCGGGCGCTATGTGCTTAATGACACGCCGACCTGGATCGAGCAGTCCTCTCTGCTCATCGTCGTCTACATCACCTGCCTGGGGGCCGCGGCGGGGGTACGCTTCAACTCCCATCTGAGTATCGATTTTCTGCGCGAGGGCGCGCCGCGCATACCGCGGATCGTGATGCATGCGATCGCCGATGGCTTCGTGTTGCTGTTCGGCGCCTTCATGGCCTGGCAGGGCTGGCTCATGGTGATGAACAACGTCGGACGCCCGATTCCGATGCTCGGGCTGTCGGAGAGCTGGCGTGCCTTGCCGCTGGTGATCTGCGGGGGGCTCATGGTGGTCTTCACCGTGGCCAATCTGTTGCAGCGCATGCTGCGTTCCGGTCGAGCAGGGAGCTGACTCATGGGACTGGCCATACTTTTCGGTGTTTTCGTCGTGGGATTGGTCGTCGGTGCGCCGATCGCCTTTGCGGTCGGGCTGGCGTCGATCGTGACCTTTCTCTACGAGGGGCTGCCGCTGTTTGTCGGCTTTCAGCGCATTATTTCGGGCATCTCGGTCTTCTCGCTGCTGGCCATTCCGTTTTTCATCTTTGCCGGTGAGCTGATGCTTCACGGCGGCATCTCCCGCCGTCTGGTGCGCTTTGCCTCGGCGGCGGTCGGACGCATGCGCGGGGGCCTCGGCATGGTCAACGTGACGTCTTCCATGCTGTTCGGCGGCATCTCCGGCTCCGCCGTGGCCGATACGTCGGCGCTAGGCTCGATCCTGATTCCGGTCATGAAGGAGAAGGGCTACGACACCGACTATGCGGTCAATGTCACGGTGACGTCGTCGATCGCTGGCGTGGTGATTCCGCCCAGTCACAACATGATTCTTTATGCGGTGGCTGCGGGCGGGGGCATTTCGGTCACCCAGTTGTTCGTCGCGGGGATCGTGCCGGGCATTCTGATGTGTCTGGCATTGGCTGTCGCGGCCTACGTGGTGGCGGTCAAGCGCGGTTATGGCGGCGAGACCTTCCCGGGCTGGGAGGCGCTGTTCGTGAGTTTCTTCGCTTCGTTACCGGGACTGATGACGGCGGTCATCATCGTCGGCGGGGTGTTGTCGGGCATTCTGACCGTGACGGAATCCGGTGCGTTCGGCGCGATATACGCCATCGTCGTGACCGGTCTCGTCTACCGGGAGCTGCGCTGGGAGCCGTTCAAGAAAGCGGTCTACCAGGCGGTCAAGACGACGGCGCTGGTCATGATTCTGGTCGGTTGTGCCTCGGCCTTTTCCTATCTGCTGGCCCTCTACAACGTGCCGCAACTGTTGGCCGACGGCCTGACATCGGTCTCGGACAATCCGATCGTCGTGCTGCTGATGCTCAACCTGCTGCTGCTGGCGCTGGGCATGATCATGGACATGGCGCCACTGATTCTGATCTGCACCCCGATCTTCCTGCCCGTGGCCCAGCAGTTCGGCATGGACCCGATCCAGTTCGGCATCATGATGATGATGAATCTCGGGGTCGGGCTCTGCACGCCGCCGGTGGGCGGCTGCCTGTTCGTCGGCAGCGCGATCGGTGGCATCAAGATCGAGCAGACAGTGAAGACGATCTGGCCGTTCTACCTGGCTCTGTTCGTGGTGCTGATGTTGGTGACCTATGTACCGTCGGTCTCGCTGGCCTTGCCGGATTGGTTGCAGGGGCTTGGTGGCTAGCCGTTGCTGCCCGACACATTTGGCACGCGCCGGTCGCGACTTGGCGGCGGGGCGTGCGCAGGATCGCTAAAGGAGACGCATCATGTTGAAACGACTACTAGTCACTGGGGCCGCCGGCGGCGTCGGACAGGCGATTCGTCCGCATCTAGGGCGTCTGGCCGAGCAGGTCCGGCTTTCCGATATCGCCGATCTGGGCGAAGCGGCCGCGCACGAGGAGATCGTCGGCTGCGAGCTATCGGATGCCGGCGCGGTTGAAGACCTGGTCGCCGGCTGCGACGGTATCGTGCATCTCGGCGGCATCTCGGTCGAGAAACCCTGGGAGGGGATTCTCCAGGCCAATATCGTGGGGGCTTACAATCTCTACGAAGCGGCGCGCAAGCAGGGCAAGCCTCGGGTGGTCTTCGCGAGTTCCAATCACACGATCGGTTTTTACGAACGCACCACGCGCCTTGATAACCAGGTGCCGCACCGCCCGGATTCGCTCTATGGGCTCTCCAAGTGCTTCGGCGAGGACCTGGCCAGCCTCTACCACGACAAGTTTGCCGTCGAGACACTGAGCGTGCGCATCGGCTCCTGCTTTCCGCAGCCCAAAGATCCGCGCATGCTGGCAACCTGGCTCGGCGTCGAGGATTTCGTGGCCCTGCTCGAACGCGCGTTTCAGGCACCGCAGCTGGGTTGCACGGTGGTCTACGGGGCCTCCGACAACGATGAGCAGTGGTGGGATAACCGTCACGCCCGGTTTCTCGGCTGGGTGCCGCGGGAAAGTTCGGCCCCGTGGCGAGCCGAGGTCGAACGGGCCGCGCCGCCGCAGTCTCCGGATGACCCCGCGGTGCGCTATCAGGGCGGCAAATTCGTCGCTCAGGGGCATCCCGACGACGAGTGAGCGTGCCTCGGCCATGCGCCAGGACGCCCGGAAGACGAATGGCGGCAGCGCGGGGCTGCCGATCTGTTAGGGTATCGCCTTGAAACATCAGACAGCGGTGGCGGCGGTGCGAGCCTGACAGTCAGGCCGGCATTGCCATCATCGAGCGATAGCACCGATGAGGTAGGCAAGACGATGGAGCAGACCAAGGCCTGGGAGATCAAACGCATATCGACGCAGGAGAGCCTGTCTCGTCAGATCGCCCGGCAGCTCGAATCCCTGATCACCCAGGGGCGTATCGCGGTAGGGGACAAGCTGCCGACTGAAAGCCAGCTATGCGAGATGTTCGGCGTCAGCCGCACGGCCGTGCGCGAGGCGATTGCGCATCTGAAGTCGATGGGGCTGGTCGAGACGCGGCGGGGCATCGGCACGCGCGTGCTGCGTTCCGCGCCGGAGCGGGCGTTTCCCGTGCGCCGGATCAGCGCCACCACGGCGGAAGATATCCTTCACGTGCTCGAGCTGCGCATGACGCTGGACGCCGAAGCGGCCGCACTGGCGGCCGTGCGACGTACCGAGGCGGATGTCGCCGCGCTCGAGGCGGCGCATGCCGAGTTCCTGGCCGCCTGCGAAAGCGGCAGTCAGGCACGCCATGAGGACTACGTCTTTCATCGCGCCGTCGTCGAAGCGACACACAATCCGTTCTTCGTCTCGCTCTACGATCAGCTCAATGAGGGGGCGATCCCGCGGACGAAATTGTTGGCCGTGGAACTCGACCCGGCGGCCTTGGCTTACTATCTTGAAAGGGTGGCGCGCGAGCATGCCGACGTTTTGCAGGCCATCGTCGCGGGCCAGCGCGAAGCCGCGCACGATGCCATGCATCGCCATCTCCAGCGGGCCTACGAGAACTACGCTGCCTATCAGGAAGGTGCCGGCGCCTGACCCGAGGGTTGTGGCGCAGCGGCGTTCGACGATATTCGATAGGCGGTGACATGCTCTGCCACGCCGTTCTGCGGTCGGGTGGCGCATCGATATCTCACTTCTATCCAAGGAGGAAACGTGAATCTGACTGGCGAACTACTGATCGGCGCCCAGACGGTCAAGGGCAGTCGAGATCCCGTCGTCGCGATCAATCCGGCCACCGGCGAGCGTCTCTCGCCCGAGTTTCCCGGCGGCACGCCTGCCGATGTGGCTCGCGCCTGCGAGCTGGCCTGGTCCGCCTTCGACAGCTATCGCGAGACCGCCCCGTCGGCGCGTGCGACTTTCCTCGAAACCGTGGCAGACGAAATCGAGGGCCTCGGTGATGCGCTGATCGAACGCGCCGTGGCGGAATCCGGCCTGCCTCAGGCACGCATTCAGGGCGAGCGCGGCCGCACCTGCGGTCAGCTACGCCTGTTCGCTCGCGTCGTGCGCGATGGCGAGTGGCTGGACGTTCGCGTCGATCCGGCGTTGCCGGATCGCCAGCCGCTGCCGCGGGTCGACTTGCGCCAGCGGCATATCGCGCTGGGTCCGGTTGCCGTCTTCGGTGCCAGCAACTTCCCGCTGGCGTTCTCGGTCGCTGGTGGCGATACCGCTTCCGCACTGGCCGCAGGCTGTCCGGTAGTCGTCAAGGCGCATCCGGCGCATCCCGGTACCTGTGAGCTCGTCGGCCGCGCTATCCAGGCGGCGGTCGCCAAATGCGGGCTGCCAGAGGGAGTGTTCTCGCTGATCCACGACTCCGGTCTCGAGGCCGGCCAGGCGCTGGTTGCGGACCCGCGCATCAAGGCTGCCGGTTTCACCGGCTCCCGCAAGGGTGGGCTGGCGCTTTGGAGCCTGGCTCAGCAGCGGCCCGAGCCAATTCCCTTCTACGCCGAGATGAGCAGCATCAACCCGGTCTTCCTGCTGCCGGCGGCGCTGGAGTCGCGCGGCAAGGCGCTGGGTGAGGCATTCGTCAACTCGCTCAACATGGGCGCAGGGCAGTTCTGTACGAACCCCGGTCTGGTCGTGGGTATCGAAGGGCCGGCGCTCGACGCTTTCGTCGAGGCTGCTGCTAGTGCCCTGAGCGGTGCGCAGGCACTGACCATGCTGACGCCCGGCATCCACGATGCTTATGAGCACGGCGTGTCGGCATTCGCCGGCAATGATAAGGTGCGCGAGGTTGCGCGGGGCCAGGAAGGCGACGGACCGAATCGCTGCCGCCCGGCGCTGTTCGTCGCCAAGGGCGAGGATGTGATCACCGACGAGGCCCTGCAGGCCGAGGTCTTCGGTGCCTCTTCACTGGTCGTCGCCTGTCGCGATGCCGCCGAAGTTAAGCGGGTAGCCGAAGCGCTGGAAGGTCAGCTCACGGCAACGCTACAGATGGATGATGCCGACCTAGAGGCGGCCCGAGCGCTACTGCCGACGCTGGAACGCAAGGCTGGACGTGTCATGGCCAATGGCTGGCCCACCGGCGTCGAGGTCTGCGATGCGATGGTCCATGGCGGCCCCTTTCCGGCGACCTCGGATTCGCGCACCACATCGGTCGGCACGGCGGCGATCTATCGCTTCCTGCGTCCGGTCTGCTATCAGGATCTACCGGACGCACTGCTCCCCGAGGCCACCCGTGAAGGCAATCCGCTTGGCCTGCGCCGTCTGGTAGATGGCCAACGCGAAAGCTGATACCAAAGTCGAGAGGGAAGGCAGTTACCGCCGCACGGTGATCGCCACCTGCCGGCAAAAGAACAGGCCGGCTACCGACACGACAAGGGCCGCTCCTCGGAGCGGCCCTTGTCGTGTCGGTAACTTGTCTATCGTGCGCAGACAATGGCGTCGTCTGGGGGCGGGCCTATGTCAGGCCCAGCCACTTGAGCAGGAACAGGCCCAGGCTCAGGGTGAACATCGAGCCGAATGTGGTGATCACGATGATATTGGCGGCCAGCTTATCGTTGCTCTTGAACGCCTTGGCCATGACGAAGCTCGCGGCGGCAGCGGGGCAGCCGAGATACAGCAACAAAATGCCCAGTGCCGGCCCCTGGATGCCACAGGCCAGCGCACCCAGTACGCCGAACAGGGGCACCCAGACCAGCTTCCACAGACTGGCGTCCAGCGCAATCGTGCTACTGGCACGGAACGCGGTGACCGATAGTGTGCCGCCGATGCAGATCAGGCCGAGCGGCAGCGACATGCCGGCGAGGTAGCCGCCTGACGTCATCATCCAGCCGGGTAGACGAATGTCGAGCAGGGCGAACGGAATCGCGGCGACGACGCTCAGGATCAGTGGATTCTTGGCGAGATTCTTGAGCAGGCTTCGCAGATCGGTGGCGGCGTGCTCGCTGTAGAGCGAGAGAATGATGACCGAGAAGATGTTGTAGATCACGATTACGGCGCCGGCGAGAATACCGCCCACGGAGAGGCCGTAGTCGCCATACTGGCTGGCGGCCAGAGCCAGCCCGACGATACCGTTATTGGCGCGGAAGGCGCCCTGGGTGAAGACGCCTCGCTCGACTCGTGGGTAACGCCAGATCGCCCAGCCCCAGGCGAGGAAAAAACTGACCAGGGTATAGGCGAGGAAGTAGATCAGCAGCGTCGGTTGCAGCGCCTGGCCGAGATCGGCCTTGATGATGCTGAGAAAAAGCAGGGCAGGCATCGTTACCTTGAAGACCAGCATCGATGCCGTGGTGATGAAGTGGCTGTCGATCCAGCCCAGGCGCTTGAGGGCGAGGCCGAGAAAGACCATCAGAAAGACGGGAAGTGTGATTTCCAGCGTGTGCGTGAAAGCGGCCAGCAGACCCATGTGTCAGTCTCCGCCTCGCACCAGCCAGAAGCCGACCACGAGGGCGGCGATCAGTACGGACCAGAAGAGGCGATTGCGCAGGCGGGTATCACGCTGAGAACCTTTGCGAGGCACGGTACAATCCTTGCTTCGAAGAAGTGGGTGAACGGCGTCGACGCGAGCGGGAATCGGTACGTCGACGGGCCCCGGGCGGGGTCGGTCGTTCGTTTGACGGCGACAGTTTAAGGGAATTCAGATGTCGATGCCTCGTTATCCTCTGGTGTTCGCCCATGCCAACGGCTTTACCGGTGCTAGCTATCGCTCGTTACTGGCACCGCTGGCAGCCGATGTCGAGCTTCATCCGCTCGATCGGCTGGCCCACGACCCGGCCTTCCCCGTGGGGCGCAACTGGCTTGCGCTGCGTGATGAATATCTTGCCGCCATCGAGCCGCTCTCTTCGCCCGTGGTTGCCGTCGGCCACTCGATGGGCGGCGTGCTCTCGATCATGGCGGCGCGCCATGCGCCGCAGCGATTCCGCGCAGTGATCGCGCTCGATCCGCCGCTGTTACTGGGGCGTGACGCCTGGATGCTCAAGGTCGCCAAGCTGGCCGGCTTCGTCGATCGGGTCACGCCGGCCGGCAAGACACTGCGTCGGCGAGAAGTCTGGCCCAGTCGCGATGCCATGGCGCGGTCGCTGCGACGGCGCAAGCTCTTTCAGGGCTTTACCGAGACGGCGATGCAGGACTATGTGACCGGTGCCACTCACATCGACGATAACGGCGCGACGAAGCTGCGTTTTGCGCCGCGAACCGAAGCAGCGGTATTTCGCCACTTGCCGGATCATCTGTCGGCTGTGTTGCGACGACTCTCGGTGCCGCTGACGGTGATTGCCGGCGAGCAATCCGACCTGCTGACGCCAGAGCGACGGCGAGCGCTCGAACGGCTGGGCGTGCGTGTGCGCTGCGTGCCCGGCGGTCACATGTTTCCGTTCGAACATCCCGAGGAGACTCGCCAGTTGCTGCGCGAGGTCCTTGCCGAACTGAAGCAGGCGTCGGCATGACGCCTGTCGAACTGACGTTTGACGATGGCCGCGTCGCCGCGCTCGCCTGGGGTGATAGCGAGGCACCGATCTGGTTGGCGCTGCACGGCTGGCTGGATAATGCCGCCTCTTTCTCGCGTCTCGCGCCCCGGCTGGTCGAGGCGCTAGGCATCCGGCTGGTGGCGCTGGATCTGCCGGGGCATGGGCGGTCCCGCCCACGCGGCGAAGGTGCGGACTATCCACTGTGGGGCTATCTGGCTCCGGTACTGGATCTCCTCGATGCCATGGCGCTGAACAGTGTCACTGTCGTTGGCCATTCCATGGGGGCGGGTGTTGCCACGCTATTGGCCGCGACCTACCCGGAGCGGATTACCCGGCTGGTGTTGCTCGATGGCCTGGCGGCGCTGACCGGCGAACCGGAAGCGACGGCCGTTCAGTTGCGTTCGGCGCTGGATGCGCGTCGCCGCCGGCGCACTCGGGGTGGCAGCGGGTATGTCGATCTCGAGTCCGCCGTTGAGGCCCGGGTTCGTGGTGGCGTAACGCCTATCGATGCTGACACCGCGCGCCCGATCGTCGCGCGCAATCTCGTCAGCGATGTCGAGGGTCGCTTTCGCTGGCGCATGGATCCACGCCTGCGAGCGCCCTCGCTGTTGCGCTGGACACCGGCTCAGATGCTGGCGGCAGTGGCCGCCGTCAGCGCACCAGTGCTGCTGATCGAAGCGGCTACCGGCGTGCTGCGCGACCGCCCGTTGCACGACGCTGCCTGCGCGCAGCTCGCGCGCTTGTCACGCCGTCGGCTCGATGGCGGCCATCATCTGCATCTCGAGGCGCGAGCGGTAGCGCAAGTCGCCGAGACGGTCGTAAGCTGGCATCGAGAGGTGTCGGAAGCTACCGTCGGTCAAGAGGGAGAGTCGAAGACATGAAACCGCGCGTGTCGTTGGTGCTGGGGAGTGGTGGCGCCCGTGGCTATGCCCATATCGGCGTGATCGAGGAACTCGAGGCGCGCGGCTACGAGATCGCCGCGATCTCGGGCTGCTCGATGGGCGCGCTGGTCGGTGGCGTCTATGCTGCCGGCCAGCTGTCCGCCTATCGTGACTGGGTCTGCCAGCTCGACTATTTCGATGTGCTGCGGCTGGTCGATATCACCTGGAGCGCCATGGGGGCGATGCGGGCCGGCAAGGTGATGAGCAAGCTGTCGTCACTGATCGGCGAGGTGCAGATCGAAGACCTGCCGATGCCGTTCACGGCCGTGGCAACCGACCTCACTCGTCAGCGCGAGGTGTGGTTTCAGAGCGGGCCGCTGTTGCGTGCGATCCGGGCCTCCATCGCGGTGCCCGGTATCATCACGCCAGTGCAGCAGAATGGCCACGTGCTGGTCGACGGCGGGCTGCTCAACCCGCTGCCGATCATCCCGACGGTTTCCGTGCCCGCGGATCTGGTGCTGGCCGTCAATGCGACGGCGCAGACGCCGAGGCCAATCTCGCTGGAGGACCTGCTGCCGGCGGATCAGGCGGCCGAGGAGCATGCTCGGGAAATGGAGCGAGAGGCCGAGGGCAAGAGTTTCGGCGGCTGGGTGAAGGGCGTGCGTTCGCGCGTGCAGGGCATGATCTCGACGCGCAGCGACGAGGACGAGTCGGCGCCGGAGAATACCAGCTGGTCGAGTCAGACCGAGCGCGCCTGGAGCAAGCTGGACATGATGCTGGCATCGTTCGATATCACGCAGGCGGCGTTGGCCAAGTACAAAGTGGCGGGCTACCCGCCGGACGTGCTGATCGAGGTGCCCAAAAGCGTCTGCGGGGCTTACGAGTTTCACCGCGCCGAAGCCCTGATCGAACTGGGGCGTTATCTCGCCGCCCAGGCGGTGGATCGCTACGAAGGACAGCGCGACTGTACTTCGGTCCCTGCCGCGCCCTTGAACAGCGCGCGGCACCCGGCAAGCAGTGCCGATCCGCAGCGACGCCTGCCGCTACCACTCTCCTCACCGAAGCGCCACGGCTGAGGGCGAGGCCCTAGCGGTGCAGCCAGCGCTGACGAATCGTTTCGTATTCGCCCTGCTGGCGGGTCAGGTGCAGCCACTGGTCGACATACTGCTGCCATGCCGCGTCGTCGCGCGGCAACAAGTAGGCCTTTTCCACGTAGGTGAAGGGTGTCTCCGGATGCACGGCGCAGAGGTTGTCGTGACGGTTGGCTTGCAGTTCGGTCTCGATGGCATCGGTCACCATCACGTCGGCGCGGCCGTCGGCGATCTCGTCGAAGATTCGCGTGTTGTCGTCGAACACCTGCACGTCGGCATGCGTGAAGTGCGTGCGGGTGAATCGTTCATTGGTGCCGCCGGGGTTGACGATCACGCGGGTCGAGGGGCTGTCGATCTGCGCGACGGTGCGGTAACGCTCGGCATCCTCGCAGCGCACGATCGGCGTCTTGCCGCCGATATGGTAGGGCTGCGTGAAGGCCGCCTGCCGCTGGCGTTCGAGGTTGACCGAGATGCCGCTCATGGCGATATCGCAGCGGTCGGCCAGAAAGTCGGCCATCAGCGTCGGCCAGGTCGTCGGCACGAAATCGGCATCGACGCCGAGGGAGTCGGCCAGCGAGCGGCCCATGTCGATATCGATGCCTTCGAAGTTGCCGTCGCCGGTCCGCGCGCTGAAAGGCGCGTAGTCGCCGGTGGTGCAGACGCGCAATTCGCCACGGGCCAGCACGCTATCCAGCGTCGACGAGGCTCGCGTCGGCGCCGAGGACGGCGGTTCGACGGCGAGCGCCGGTGTGGCGGCGAGGGTCAGCAGGGCGGTCAAGGCGGCCTGGCTGTGGCAACGGGCGGGGCGGGACATCGGCGCAGAACTCCGGGCAGAAAGGCGTGGCGCCGAACCTTGCCACAGTGCCGCGCTTACCGCCACCGGCGGCGGGGTCAGTCGTCGCGGGTTCGCAACAGCACGTAAAGCGCCCCCGTGCCGCCGTCGATCTCGCTGGCGGAGCAGAAGGCGAGAACGCGTGACCAGCTCTTGAGCCAAGCATTGACGTGACTCTTGATCACCGGATAGTCGGCGCCGCTGCCGCGATAACCTCGGGCCTTGCCGTGAACCACCAGCACGCAGCGGGCGCGATTGGCAATGGCGTCGTCGATGAACGACTCGAGCTCCAGGCGAGCTTCCTCCAGGGTATAGCCGTGCAGGTCGAGCCCGCCCTCCCAGGCGATGCGACCGCGCTTGAGCTGGGCGAAGGTTCGCGGTGGCAGGTCGGGAATGGCGAACTCGAGTCGCTGATGCGGCGTCACGGCCTCGACGCCGCCGTCGGACAGCTGCGATTGCGGTGCCGGTGGGGCCTGTTCGGCGGCCTCGCGGCGCGCGTCGGCGTTCAGCCGCTGGTTCGCCTTGCGGCGCGCGGTCGTGGCGCGTCCGACATCGGCGCGATTGATCTTGAGTCGCTTGACGCCGGCCGCTTCCAGCGCCTGGCGGAAGGCGTTGCTGCCGTCATCGTCGTCGCTTGGGGTCATCGCCACTTAACCTCTCGGTGTCCTCGGCCTCTTGGTATCCTCGGGCCATCGGTGTCTTGCCGGGTTGTCCATCGCGGCCGTCGGTGGCGCGCGGCTCGGCAGCCGCGCGCAAGGGTAAACGATTGTGCCGCGCATGGCATGGGCGGCTGTGCACCCGCCGGCCTTGCGGGTACAATCGTCGTCCGTTTTTCCAGTAGATGCGAGCCCCGCCATGCCCTCCCTGCCGTCGACCCTGACGCTAGCCGACGACGATCTCGCCGACGACCTGATCAGCGTGCGCGACTGCCTGCGCTGGGCCACCAGCGAATTTCACGCGCATCGCGTGCATTTCGGCCACGGTACCGATAGTGCCTGGGACGAGGCGGTTGCCCTGGTGCTGGGGGCGCTGCATCTGCCCTGGGATGTCGACCCGGCCGTGCTGGATGCGCGTCTGGTTCGGCAAGAGCGGTCGCGCATCGTGGCGCTGGTGCGTTCGCGCATCGAGACGCGGCGACCGCTGCCTTATCTGCTCGGCGAGGCCTTCTTTGCCGGCCTGCCGTTCGAGGTCGACGAGCGTGTGCTGATTCCGCGTTCGCCGACGGCCGAGCTGATCGAGCAGGGCTTCGAGGCGTGGTTCTCCGAAGCGCCACCGGCGCGCGTGCTCGATCTGTGCACCGGCTCCGGCTGTATCGGTATCGCCACGGCCATTCATTTGCCGACCTGCGAGGTCGACCTGGTCGATATCAGTCTCGAGGCGCTCGAGGTCGCCAAAGCCAACATCGTGCGTCACGATGTCGGGCGGCGCGTGCGCGCGGTCGCCTCCGACCTGTTCGAGGGCGTGGCCGGCCAGCACTACGATCTGATCGTCAGTAATCCGCCCTATGTCGACAGCCGCGACCTGGCCGCGATGCCGGCGGAGTATCGCCACGAGCCAGATCTGGCACTTGGCGCCGGCCATGATGGGCTCGATATCGTGCGCCGCATCCTGCGCGAAGCGAGAACCTATCTCAATGATGGTGGCGTGCTGATCGTGGAAGTCGGCAATTCGCAGGCGCATCTTGAGTCCGCTTTCCCGGCGGTCCCGTTCCTGTGGCTGGAATTCGAGCGTGGTGGCGAGGGCGTGTTTGCGCTCACCGCCGAGGAACTCGATGCCTATGCGGAACACTTCGCCGTCGATCCGGCCTGATCCGCTCACCGCTTTCGTTCATCTTTCACCTGAGGCACGCGCATGTCCGGCAATACCTTCGGCAAACTGTTCACCGTCACCACCTTCGGGGAGAGCCATGGCCCCGCGCTGGGGGCGATCGTCGACGGCTGTCCGCCGGGTATCGAGATCAGCGAAGCGGATCTGCAGCGCGATCTCGATCGCCGGCGCCCGGGGTCGTCGCGGCATACCACGCAGCGTCGTGAACCGGATGCCGTGCGCATCCTTTCCGGTGTCTTCGAGGGGCGCACCACGGGTACGCCGATCGGCTTGATGATCGAGAATACCGACCAGCGCTCCAAGGACTATTCGAAGATCAAGGATCAGTTCCGCCCGGCGCATGCGGATTACACCTATCACCACAAGTACGGTATGCGCGATTACCGTGGTGGCGGGCGCTCCAGCGCGCGCGAGACCGCCATGCGGGTGGCGGCCGGTGCGATTGCCAAGGCCTGGCTGGCGCAGGAGGGTGTCAGCGTGCGTGGCTACATGAGCCAGCTCGGTCCGATCGCGATCGATTTCAAGGGCTGGGAAGGGGTCGATGACAACCCGTTCTTTTGTCCCGACCCCGACAAGCTCGGTGAACTCGAGACCTACATGGATCAGCTGCGTCGAGACCAGGACTCGGTCGGTGCGAAGATCACCGTGGTCGCCGAGGGCGTGCCGGTCGGTCTGGGCGAGCCGGTCTTCGACCGCCTGGATGCCGATCTGGCCCATGCGCTGATGGGCATCAATGCGGTGAAGGGTGTCGAGATCGGCGATGGGTTTGACGTCGTCAGCCAGCGTGGCAGCGAGCACCGGGACGAGATGACGCCGCAGGGGTTTCTCTCCAATCACGCCGGTGGTGTGCTCGGCGGTATCTCCAGTGGCCAGCCGCTCATTGCCCATCTGGCGCTCAAGCCGACCTCCAGCATTACTCAGCCGGGGCGTTCGATCGACATTCACGGCGATCCGGTCGAGGTGGTCACGAAAGGGCGTCATGATCCTTGCGTCGGCATCCGCGCCACGCCCATCGCCGAGGCGATGATGGCGCTGACGCTGATGGATCACTGGCTGCGTCACCGGGCGCAGAACGGTGATGTCCAGGTCGAGACGCCGCGTCTGGGCCAGCAGTAAGCCGAGGCGTCAGGCAACCGCGCTCGCCTGAACGCGAGTGAATACGCCTGGCGCGTGACGGGCCGTCTATCTGTCCATTACCTCTCGGTCCGTCACGATATTGGCCTTCCCACTTCGCTATTCTTCGCGTCGTCAGTCTTCACGTCGCCAGTCTGCCCGCGTTCGGCGTGGCAAGGCGGCTCGCGATCGGTCGTTTCCGCCGACTCCTGATTTGTCGCCCCCTGGTTTTTCTCGCCCTGGCTTGCTGATTCCGGTGCCCGCTGAGGCGCCGCCTGCCGTTGGGCGTCGGATTCGGGTTCACCACCCTGTGCCGCTTCGTCTTCCCGCTGGCGCGCCTTGACCTTGCGATGCCGAAGCTGCTGGCGATAGCCGTAGGTGGCGTTGCGTATCGTCTCGTCGCTCTCCAGGCTGGAGCCAAGCGCGCCCGCGACCGTGGCCACCGAGGCGGCAAGCCACGCCAACGCCGGAAAGTTGAGCCAGGTGATCGTTTGCCCGACGGTGGACTCGAGCAGACTGGCCGGCACGAAGAGAATGACCGCCACCAGAAAGAGTCCGAACAGAATGGCGTAATAGCAGGCGACACCGGCGGTCAGCGTCAGCACCGTGGTCAGGTTGTAGAGCAGGCTGAGCCGTTTCGAGCGACTGTAGCGTGCGGGTTCCCACAGGCCATGATCGAGAATCAGCCAGATCACCATGGCGGCCATCGCCGCGCCCATGAGTATTACAAATCGATAGAGTTCGTAGGCGGCGCTGAGCTTCCACAGCGAGGGGAAAATCAGCCCGTAGGCGCCGGTGGCAAAGGCCACGGCGACGATGCGCCGGAAGGCGGGCACGATGGTCCAGGGCCGATTGGCGCGGACCATGCCACCCAGAAGCTTGGCATGACCGCGCACCGTCGCCGCCGAGATGAAGCGTACATCAACCGCCTGCTTGTCGGCCTGCGGTGTGACGCGCTGGATCGGCACCAGTCGTTCCGAGAGCCGAGCCCCCATCAGTTCCCGCGCGTTGCGGTTGCGAATGCCGCTCTCCTGACGGGCTGCCGTACCCCGGTCCATTTGTGCCTGCTGGCGCTCTCGGTCTTCGCCGTCGCTGCCGTGGTGCATCTCGTTGACCAGATGAAGGACCGCTTCGCGCAGGCGTCGTCTGAGCGGGGAGGCACCCAGCGCCGGCTGCGAGATCACGGCGACGCCGCGGTTCTCGCTGGCTTCGGCCAACGTCAGTTGGTCGCCCCGGAACAGCGGCAAGTCGGTAATGCAGACGACGTAGTCCCAGTCATTGTCGCGCTTGAGGGCCTCGGCTTGGGCGATGACATCGGAAGTGGCATCGTCCGCACCGATCAGGGCATCGGTGACGCATTCCACCTGCCAGTCGTGGCGGTCATCCGTGTGGGCCTTCAGCAGCTCCGGGAGCTCACCGGCAATCTGCGACGCCACCCGCTCCGGTAGCTCCGGTGCCGGTATCAGCCCCAGCCGCAGCGTGTCATTCCTCTGATTGGCCGGCGTTCCGGATTGGTCCGGGGCCCGCTGCTGCTCCTGCGCCATGGGCGACAGCTCCTTCTGTTATTGACGTTTCTCTGCGTGTCTGTCGATTCGCGGCGACCGGTCGTGCGGGTGCGCCGTGATACAAATGGCTGAAGCTTAGGCCAGGCTCGGCCCGCTTGCCTGTTGAGGAGAGGTGGGGTTGGCTGTCTGGCACTGTCATGGCGCTTATCGTTGTCGTGACCCTCGCTTTCGTTGTCTGCCGGTTATCGCGGCGGCTGTCTTACCGGGCGGCGGTCCGATTTCTGATCACGTCCAGTTCGGCGATCATGGCGCGACCGGCGTTGGAGAGCGAGCGTTCACGGTGTCGCAGATAGCCGAGACGCCGCACGATGGCGGGATGATCGACTGGCAGAATCGCGACCTCCTCGTCGATCATGCTCTCCGGCAGCACGCTCCAGCCCAGGCCGATACTGGCCATCATCTTCAACGTTTCCAGATAGTTGGTCGAAAGCGCGACATCGATGTTGAGCGAGGCGCGTTCGAAGGCATCGATGACAATGTCGCGGGTGAAGGTGAGCGGCCCCGGCAGTACGGCCGGGTAGTCGACCAGCGCGGCGAAGGCGAGGCTATCGGCCTGGGCCAGAGGGTGGTCCGGCGCCGCCACGAAACGTAGCCGGTCGACCCACACAGGCACCGATTCCACCTGCGGGTTGGGGGCGGGCGAGAGCGTGACCACGGCGAGCTCGATCTCGCCGGAGACAACGCCGTGGTAGGCCTGTTCTGAGTCGAGGAAGCGCAGGTTGAGATCGACGTTCCGGTGCGCCTGGGTAAAGGCCTTGAGCACGGGTGGCAGGCGATGCAGACCCACGTGATGGCTGGTCGCCAGCGTCAGGCTGCCGCTCACCTCACCGGTCAGGTTGCTCAAGGTGCGGCGGCTGTCCTCCACCAGCAATAGAATCTCGCGCGCCCGCGGCAGCAGCAGACGTCCGGCTTCCGTCAGACCGACACGGCGGTTGATGCGGTCGAAAAGCTTGGCGCCGGTCTGGTGTTCCAGAGTGGCGATACGCTTGCTGATCGCCGGTTGGGTAAGGTGCAGTCGCTCGCCCGCGAGCGAGAACGACTGCGTGTCGGCGACGGCGATAAAGGCCTGCAGGCTTTGGGTATCCATCTCGGTTCCGGGTGAGGTGGCTGGGCTATAGGGGCTGGACTATAGGGGGCTGGGCTATAGGCGTCAGGGGCCGGGTGGCTTCCGGGTATCGATTATGAATCGATAAATTCTGTTATGGAATCCAAGGGATAATCAAGATGAATTGATTTTATGCGTGGCGAGCGCGTAAGTTGAACATCCGAATTCATGGGCGTCGGGCTCGACGTCTCGACTCATCATCGCGTCATTGGCAGCGCGATCGTTGTAAACATGGCGTCGCGAACCGCATCAGACGGGCGACGGAGGAGATTCCACATGGCAGGCCAGACGCTTTACGACAAGCTGTGGACGCAGCATTTGGTGACGAGCCGCGATGACGGTTCCGCCCTGATCTATATCGACCGTCACCTGCTGCACGAAGTGACGTCGCCGCAGGCCTTCGAGGGGCTGCGCCTGGCCGGGCGCAAGCCGTGGCGCCGTGACGCCAACCTCGCGACGCCGGACCATAACGTGCCGACCACGCTCAAGGAGCGCAGTGCGGGCAATGCGGGGATTCTCGATGATGTGTCGCGCATTCAGGTGGAAACGCTAGATGCCAACTGCGAGAGCTTTGATATCGAAGAGTTCCGCATCAACGACGAGCGCCAGGGCATCGTCCACGTGGTGGGGCCGGAGCAGGGCGCCACGCTGCCGGGCATGACGGTGGTCTGCGGGGATTCGCACACGGCGACCCATGGCGCCTTTGCCGCGCTTTCCCACGGTATCGGGACTTCCGAGGTCGAGCACGTGCTCGCGACCCAGTGCCTGATCGCGCAGAAGATGAAAAACATGCAGGTGCGCGTCGAGGGCCAGCTCGGTCTGGGCGTGACCGCCAAGGATATCGTGCTGGCGGTCATCGGCCGCATCGGCACGGCCGGAGGGACCGGCTACGCCATCGAGTTCGCCGGCAGCGCCCTGCGCGACTTGTCGATGGAAGGTCGCATGACCATCTGCAACATGGCGATCGAGGCGGGCGCGCGCGTGGGTCTGGTCGCGGTCGATGACACTACCATCGAGTATCTGCGCGGCCGCCCCTATGCGCCGAGCGCCGAGCAGTGGCCGGCGGCAGTCGACGCCTGGTGCGAGCTGGTCTCCGATGATGACGCGCATTTCGACAAGGTGGTCGAGCTCGACGCCGCCGAGATCGAACCGCAGGTCACCTGGGGCACCAGCCCGGAGATGGTGGTCAACGTCTCCGCCACGGTGCCCGATCCGGCCGAGGCCGATGACGAGACTGTCGCGCGAGGCATGACCCGCGCGCTCGAGTACATGGGCCTCGAGGCGGGCCAGAAGATGACCGATATCCAGCTCGACAAGGTGTTCATCGGCTCCTGTACCAACTCACGTATCGAGGATCTGCGCGAAGCGGCGAAGGTCGCGCAGGGGCGTAAGGTGGCCGACAACATTCAGCTGGCGATGGTCGTGCCCGGTTCCGGTCTGGTGAAGCGTCTGGCCGAAGCCGAAGGATTGGACAAGATTTTCGTCGAAGCTGGCTTCGAGTGGCGCGAGCCCGGCTGCTCCATGTGCCTGGCGATGAACGCCGACAAGCTGGGCGCCGGCGAGCGCTGCGCCTCGACCTCGAACCGTAACTTCGAGGGCCGGCAGGGCTACGGCGGGCGTACGCATCTGGTGAGCCCGGCGATGGCCGCCGCCGCGGCCATCGAAGGCCGCTTCGTCGATGTGCGCGACTACGACGACGCATCCGCCCTCACGAAGAGCGCCTGAGACCCGACTGGAGAGATCCGAGATGAAAAAGTTCGAACGCCTTAACGGTCTGGTCGCGCCGCTCGATCGCGCCAACGTCGACACCGACCTGATCATTCCCAAGCAGTTCCTGAAATCGATCAAGCGCACGGGCTTCGGCCCTAACCTGTTCGACGAGCTGCGCTATCTGGACGAGGGCTTCCCCGGTCAGGATGCCTCGAGCCGGCCGTTGAATCCCGATTTCGTGCTCAACCAGTCACGTTACCAGGGGGCTCAGGTGCTGCTGGCGCGGCGCAATTTCGGCTGCGGCAGTTCGCGTGAGCATGCGCCGTGGGCACTGGATGATTTCGGTTTCCGCGTGGTAATCGCGCCGAGCTTTGCCGACATCTTCTACAACAACTCGTTCAAGAACGGCATCCTGCTGATTACGCTCGACGAGGCCACCGTCGAGCGGCTGTTCCAGGAGACTGAAGCCAACGAAGGCTACCGTCTCGATATCGATCTCGAGGCACAGACGATCACCACGCCGAGCGGTGAGGTCATCGCCTTCGAGGCCGACCCGTTCCGCAAGCACTGCCTGCTGGAAGGGCTCGACGATATCGGCCTGACGCTGGAACAGTCCGGTGCCATTCGCGACTTCGAATCTCGTCATCGCGCAGCCCAGCCGTGGCTGTTTCGTGATGCCTGATGCCGTCGAGGGCGCTGCACACCGCGCCGTCGTCGAGCGTCAGTTCGGCGGCCAGGCTGCAGCCTATCTGGCGAGCCAGGTCCACGCCCAGGGCGATGAGTTTCAGGCACTGCGTGAGCGTGTTGGCGAGATGGCCCGCCCGCGGGTGCTCGATCTTGGCTGTGGCGCCGGCCACGTCGGGTTTCAGGTGGCCGACCTGGCGGGCGAGGTCGTTGCTTATGACCTGTCATCGCGAATGCTGGCTACGGTCACCGAAGCGGCCCGCGAACGGGGGCATGACAATATCCGCACGGTTCAGGGTGTGGCTGAGTCGCTGCCGTTCGCCGATGCGAGCTTCGACGTCGTCTACAGTCGCTTCTCCGCGCATCACTGGCGTGATGTCGGGCTGGCGCTGCGCGAGGTGAAGCGTGTGCTCAGGCCGGGCGGCGTGGCGGCTTTCATCGATGTCGTGGCCCCGGGCCAACCGCTGCTCGACAGCTTCTTGCAGACGGTTGAAATGCTACGGGACACCAGTCACGTGCGCGACTACAGCGTGGGCGAATGGACGCGATACGCCGGCGAGGCTGGCCTGAACGTGACCGCCACGCAGCGTCAGCGACTGCGGCTCGACTTTGCCAGCTGGATCGAACGCATGCAGACGCCTGATGTGATGCGCGACGCGATTCACCGCCTGCAGCAGCAGGTCGGCCAGGAAGTCCGCGACGCCTTCGAGATCGACAAGGATGGCTCCTTCACGACCGATATGCTGGTGCTGTGGGCGGCCAAAGAACACGTTTGAGGAAAAGGCATGAGCAAGAAGATTCTGGTATTGCCCGGTGACGGTATCGGGCCGGAAATTACTGCGGAAGCGGTCAAGATCCTGAACGCCTGCCGCGACGCTGGGCTTGACGCCGAGCTCGAGGAAGGACTGGTCGGCGGTGCCGGCTACGACGCCGAGGGGCATCCGTTGCCCGACGCGACGCTGGCGAAGGCGAAGGCCGCCGATGCCATCCTGCTGGGAGCCGTCGGCGGGCCAAAGTGGGACACGCTGGAGGATCTCTCCAAGCGTCCGGAGAAAGGCCTGCTGGGCTTGCGCAAGAACCTGAACCTGTTCGGCAATCTGCGTCCGGCGCTGCTCTACCCGCAGCTCGCCGAGGCGTCGACGTTGAGGCCGGAAGTGGTCTCCGGGCTCGATATCATGATCGTGCGGGAGCTGACCGGCGGCATCTATTTCGGCCAGCCGCGCGGGGTCGAGGAGCGCGACGGCGAGCGGGTCGGCTTCAACACCTACGTCTACTCGGAATCCGAGATCGAACGTATCGGCCGCGTCGCCTTCGAGATGGCGCAGAAGCGCGGCAAGAGGCTCTGCTCGGTCGACAAGGCCAACGTGCTCGAGGTCACCATCCTCTGGCGCGAGGTGATGAATCGTCTGGCGCCGGAGTATCCGGATGTCGAGCTGTCGCACATGTACGTCGACAACGCCGCGATGCAGCTGGTGCGCGCGCCCAAGCAGTTCGATGTCGTGGTCACCGGCAACATGTTCGGCGACATCCTGTCGGATGCGGCGGCGATGTTGACCGGATCGATCGGCATGCTGCCGTCGGCGTCGCTCAACGCGCATCAGCAGGGCATGTACGAGCCCTGCCACGGCAGCGCCCCGGACATCGCGGGCCAGGGGCTCGCCAATCCGCTGGCGACGATTCTCTCGGTCGCCATGATGCTGCGCTATTCGCTGGGTGAGCCGGCGCTCGCCGAGCGCATCGAGCGTGCTGTCGGCAAGGTGCTGGATCAGGGACTGCGCACCGCGGATATCGCCTATCCGGGCACGCGACAGGTATCGACCGCAGAGATGGGCGACGCCGTGCTGGCGGCTTTTGCCGAGAGCTGATCGAGTACGGGGCAGGGCAACGTGGGCGAAAGCGCGCGAACGATGCGCTAAGCTGTAGTCCTGTCTTCTATATCGAGGGTCTGCCGCCGCGACGCGGCCGGCAGGCCGGATCACGCCATTCATGATATTCGGGGTACGTTTTCCATGTTGAGAGTCGGATTCGTCGGCTGGCGCGGAATGGTCGGTTCCGTGCTGATGCAACGCATGCTGGACGACAACGATTTCGCCGGCATCGAGCCGGTCTTCTTCTCCACGTCGCAGACCGGGCAGCCGGGGCCGGACATCGGCGTCGAAGTGCCGGCGCTGAAGGATGCCAACGACATCGACCAGCTCAAGGCGATGGATGCCATCGTCACCTGTCAGGGGGGCGACTACACCACGGCGGTCTATGCCTCGCTGCGACAGGCGGGCTGGCAGGGCTACTGGATCGATGCGGCGAGCACGCTGCGCATGGCCGAGGAGTCGACCATCGTGCTCGACCCGGTCAACCGCCATGTCATCGATGCTCAGCTCGCCCGGGGGGCCAAGACCTTCGTCGGCGGCAACTGCACCGTCAGCCTGATGTTGATGGGGCTGGGCGGCCTGTTCGAGGCCAACCTGATCGAGTGGATGACCTCCATGACCTATCAGGCCGCTTCCGGCTCCGGTGCCAAGCATATGCGCGAGCTGCTCGCGCAGATGGGTGCGCTCAACGGCGCCGTTGCCAAGGAGCTCGCCACGCCCGCGAGCGCCATTCTGGATATCGACCGCGAGGTCACCGCGACCCTGCGTAGCAGCGATTTCCCGACCGAGAACTTCGGTGCCCCGCTGGCCGGCAGTCTGCTGCCGTGGATCGACAAGCCGATGGAGAACGGTCAGAGCAAGGAAGAGTGGAAGGGCGGCGTCGAGACCAACAAGATTCTCGCAACCGGCGCCAACCCGATCCCGATCGATGGTCTCTGTGTGCGTATCGGCGCCATGCGCTCCCATAGCCAGGCTTTCACCATCAAGCTCAGGCAGGATGTGCCGCTCGACGAGATCGAAGATCGCCTGGCGAAGCACAACGACTGGGTCAAGGTCGTGCCCAACGACAAGGATGCCACGCTCGAACAGCTGACGCCGGCCGCGATCAGCGGCACGCTGACCGTGCCGGTGGGGCGGTTGCGCAAGCTTGCCATGGGCGGTGACTATCTGACGGCGTTCAGCGCCGGTGACCAGCTGCTCTGGGGGGCCGCCGAGCCGCTGAAGCGCATGCTCAAGATCGTGCGCGAGCACGCCTGACATTGCTGCCCGTCGTCGGCCGATGCCTCGATTGGATGCATCGGTTAGCCGACAGCGGCCGACGAGATTCGCCTCGTTCTGACGAAGCCCCCGGGGAGCCCCCTCGGGGGCTTCGTCGTCTTGCGGGCATGGCTCGCTGACGGGCAGCGACGACTGGCATCGCGGAGAAGCGGTCGCCACGGTGTGCGGTTCGTCGAGCTTTCCCGCGGCCGTCCGTGTGTCCCTCTGTCGACTCCTCTCACTGTTACATTCTGTTAAAGCTTTGAGGCGTCACGCCGATCAACGCTCCAGAGACCTTTCGAATGAATCGGCGGATACGAGATGCGACAAGGATTGACGGTGACAGCAGGCGTGCTGCTGGGGGGCATGCTGCTCTGGGGCCTATCGGCACCTTCAGCGCTGGCGCTCGGGTTGGGCGAGCCCCGGCAGACCTCGGCACTGAACCAGCCGCTCCACGTCTTGTTTCCGCTCACCGATACCACCGGACTCGCCCCGGAGCAGATCACGGTCACACTGGGGGACGAGGCTGCCTACCAGCGAGCGGGCCTCGAGCGTACGGCACTGCTTGACGGGCTTTCCTCCCAGGTAGTCGGCCACGACGGGCGCTTGGCGGTCGAGCTCGAGAGCGAGCGTCGGGTACGCGACCCGTTTCTCGATCTGCTGCTGGTGGTGACCTGGCCGGACGGACAGTGGCAGCGACAGGTCTCGCTACTGTTCGATCCCGCCGGCTATGCTCAGGCCCAGCCGCTGCTGAGCGGTGATGCCGGGAAGGCGCCGGTGAGCGTGAGCCCGGCGCCGCGTCTGGCTTCAGCCAATCCGCCCGCCGGCGGAGCGTCGGCCTCGGCTTGGCCCACGCGGCTCGCGGTACAAAGCGGTGACTCGCTGTCGTCCTTGGCAGCATCGCTACTGTCGCACGACGGCGTGGGGCGCCATGCGCTGATGCTGGCGCTTTATCGAGCCAATCCCGAGGCGTTTGTCGGCGGTGATGTGGATCGCCTGCGTGCCGGTGTCACGCTCGTCGTGCCATCTGCCGCCGAGATTGCCGGCCAGGCGGAGGGCGCCGCGCTGGCCGCGCTGCGCCAGCACACCTCGCGATCGCCCGCCGAAGCCGACGACGGCCTGACGGCGATCGAGATCGAGAGCGCGCGTCAGCAGGGGGAGGCGGATGTGGCGCCGCTCGGGGTCATCGCCTCGTTGCAATCGCAAGTGGCGGCGCTGACGGCGGACAAGGCTCGTCAGCAGGCGGCACTCGACTCGCTGGAGGCACAGCGTGATCGTTTGGCGGCCGCGCTGGGGGCATTGTCGCCCACCGCGGAGGACACCTCCACAACGCCCGCCGCCCCGGTCCTTGCCGGGGCTATCGAGCGCGGTGACGGGACCGCGATACTGCCGGCCGTCGAGACGGCCGCGGCGGATGTCATGGCCGCACCCGTGGCAGATCAACTGCCAGCCAACGCGCTGCCGTGGTGGCAGTGGCCTCTGGCACACCCGGTGGGTGCCGGTAGTGTGGCACTCGCCTGTCTGCTGGCGCTGTGGGGCGTTCAGCGGTCGAGAGGGCGACGAGGACGCATCGAGCCAGCGGAGGGCGAGTCCGCGACCGATACGCCGGAAACGCTCGAGACGGCCGAGGTGATGTCGGACGCCGACGCCGCGGAGACAAAAGCGGCAAAATCCGGAAAATCCGGGAAGCGCAGTAGGTTGAGTCTGTCGCGTGGTCGGACCGACAGCAATCGGGAGACCGAGTCCAGCGTGATCGATCAGGCCGATATCTATCTGGCCTACGGCCGCTACGAGGAAGCGCGAGACTGGCTCGTCCCGCGTCTCGACGACGATCCCGAAGGCCGGCGCCGGCTAGGGCTGATTCGTGCACTGGGGGAGCTGCGTGACCTCGATGGTATGGAGGCGACATTCGCGCGCATCGATGCCACGTTGCCGGCGACGACGCGACAGCAGGCACAGGTGCTGGTCGACGAGTATCGCGCGCGCTACGTGGAAGAGAGCTGGGAAGAGGCAACCGCCGGCGCGGCGACGGCCGGAGCCGGGGCCGCTATCGACGACGTGGATGCACTTTTCGAGGCTGAAACGCGACGCCAGCCTGCGTCGGTGGCGCCCGCCGCTGCCGTTTCCGTCGCCTCTGACGGCGCCGCGCCCTTGTCGCCCGCCCCCGCGCCAGCATCGCTCGCCACCCCGGATTCACTGGCGCGCTCGGAGGCTTTCGAGGCGGCCCCTCGAGCGATCAGTATCGCCTACGAGCCGCCGCCCCTCGAGTGGTCGTCCACCTCGCTGGACGATGACGCGGCCGTCGAGCCGGCCGCCCTGTCACAGGAGGCAACACTCGAATTTGCGCCGTTGCCGGGCGTTGTGACGCCGCTCGGTGACGGCGAATCGGGAGAGGCCGGGCGTGATCCCGAGGCGCCCGTCGCATCGCCTCGGGAGCACGATGCTTCCCAGTCGGCACAGCCGACCGCCATCCCCGATGACTGGGAGGTCGAGGTGGTGGAATTCCACTCGCCGCATCGGGATAATAGGCGCCCCTGAAGACTCCCCGCTACGCAGGTCTCGATGGCGCTCTTTACCCGACAGGATGACAACCGACCGCTGAGTGGCCGTCTGGCGCTCGGCGTCGAGTACGATGGCACGCACTATTGCGGCTGGCAGCGGCTGAAACACGCCGACTCGGTCCAGGGGGCGCTCGAGGCGGCGCTATCCAAGATCGCCGCCACGCCGGTGCGCGTGCTGTGCAGTGGCCGTACCGATAGTGGGGTGCATGCCACGCGCCAGATCGTGCATTTCGATGCTCCGGTCGAGCGGACCCAGAAGGCCTGGGTCTTTGGCGCCAATGCCAAATTGCCGCGCGACATTGCGGTGCGCTGGCTGGTGCCGGTGGCCGACGACTTTCATTCGCGTTTTTCGGCGTTGGCACGACGCTACCGCTACGTGATCCTCAACCAGCCCACCCGCCCGGTCATGGAGCGCCACAACGTCACCTGGTGTCGAGAGCCGCTGGACGCCGAGCGCATGCAGCGTGCGGCTCAGGCGCTGGTAGGCGAGCACGATTTTTCCAGTTATCGGGCGGCTGGCTGTCAGTCGAGTACACCGATTCGGCATCTGCACTTTATCGACGTGCGCCGCCACGGCTCGCTGGTATTCATCGACGTTCAGGCCAACGCGTTCCTCCACCACATGATCCGCAACCTGGCCGGTGTGCTGATGGCGGTCGGGCGGGGCGATGAGGATGAGCACTATCCGGCGCGCCTGCTGGCGCTCAAGGATCGCAAGCTCGGCAACGTCACGGCCCCTTCGTGCGGGCTGCATTTCGTCGATGTGCGTTACGACGAGCGCTTCGACTTGCCCGAAGAGCCGGTCGGGCCACAGATGCTGGGTTTTCTCGGCGACTGGACCGGCGATCGCGACTGCATCCCCGACACGTTGCTGATGCGCCGACGCCGGGTCTGGCCGAAATGGATCGATGAGCAGGGGCGCGTTGTCGAAACCAACCCGGCCATCCGCGAGGAGCTGAACTGATGAATCCGGTACGCATCAAGATCTGTGGCATGACCCGCCGGGCGGACATCGATGCCGCGGTGGCTGCGGGTGCCGATGCGCTGGGGTTCGTGCTCTGGCCGGGCAGCCGTCGGGCGATCACGCTTGACCGGCTGGCAACGCTGAGTGCCGAAGTGGCGCCGTTCGTGACACGGGTCGGGCTGTTCGTCGATCCGGACGCGGCGACCGTCGAGGCAGCGCTGCCGTTTCTGGATCTGCTGCAGTTTCACGGCGACGAGCCGGCGGCGTTCTGCGAAGGTTTCGGCAAGCCCTGGATCAAGGCGCTGCGCATGCGCGACGACATCGATCTTCGCATGGCCGCCGAGCGCTATGCCGGCGCCGGCGCGCTGCTGCTGGATGCCTATCGGCCGGGCGTGCCCGGGGGCACCGGCGAGACGTTCGACTGGGCGCGCATTCCCGACGCTTTGCCGAAACCTGTTATCCTCGCGGGAGGCTTGACGCCGGACAACGTGGCCGAGGCCATCGCTCAGGTTCGCCCCTTCGCCGTGGACGTCTCCGGCGGTGTCGAGGCAAAGCCTGACGCCGGCGTCGGTGGCCCGGGCGTCAAGGACGCCGCTGCCATTCGCGCATTCTGCGACCGCGTTCACGCGGCCAATGCGGCCCACGCTGCCGCTTCACTTACCGCATCATGATGAGGGTCCCTTCGTGAGCCGATTCCACGATTTGACGCAACTGCCGGACGCTCGCGGCCACTTCGGCCCCTACGGTGGCCGCTTCGTCTCCGAGACGCTGAGCTTTGCGCTCGAGGAGCTCGAGAACATCTACGCCAGCCTGAAGGACGATCCCGACTTCCAGGCTGAATTCGACCGCGATCTGACGCACTACGTGGGTCGCCCGTCGCCGCTTTACCACGCCGAGCGCTGGTCGCGCGAGATCGGCGGCGCGCAGATCTGGCTCAAGCGCGAGGATCTCAACCACACCGGCGCGCACAAGGTAAACAACACCATCGGGCAGGCGCTGCTGGCCAAGAAGTCCGGCAAGCCGCGGGTGATCGCCGAGACCGGTGCCGGCCAGCACGGCGTGGCCACCGCGACGGTTGCCGCGCGCCTCGGTCTCCAGTGCGAGGTCTACATGGGCGCGGAAGACGTCGAGCGGCAGAAGCTCAACGTCTATCGCATGCGCCTGCTCGGGGCCAGCGTGGTGCCGGTCGAGTCCGGCTCGCGCACGCTCAAGGATGCGATGAACGAAGCGTTGCGCGACTGGGTCACCAATGTCGACGATACCTTCTACATCATCGGCACCGTGGCCGGGCCGCACCCCTATCCGATGCTGGTGCGCGACTTCAACGCGGTTGTCGGCCGCGAGGCTCGGCGTCAGTCGCTCGAACAGATCGGCCGCCTGCCGGATGCGCTGGTTGCCTGTGTCGGTGGCGGTTCCAACGCCATGGGGCTGTTCTATCCGTTCGTCGAGGATGACGACGTGCGCATGTATGGCGTCGAAGCCGGCGGCGATGGTGTCGCCTCCGGCCGTCACGCCGCGCCGCTGACCTCGAACGCGCCCCAGGGCGTGCTGCATGGCAATCGCACCTATCTGATGTCCGACGAGGGCGGCCAGATTGCCGACACGCACTCCGTCTCCGCCGGACTCGATTATCCGGGCGTCGGACCGGAGCATGCCCTGTGGAAAGACGTCGGCCGGGTCAACTACGTGGCCGCCGACGACGATGACGTGCTGGCCGCCTTCCGCGAGCTGACCTGCGTCGAGGGCATCATGCCGGCGCTCGAATCCGCGCACGCCCTGGCGCATGCCAAGAAGCTGGCGGCAGAGATGCGACCCGATCAGCATATCGTCGTCAACCTGTCCGGTCGGGGTGACAAGGACATTCATACCGTCGCCAAGATCGACGGCATCGAGTTTTGACGGCGGGGACCGACATGCCATCCAGTTCAGATTTCAGTCAACACAATCGCATCGACCGGCGCTTCGCCACGCTCAAGGCCGAGGGCCGCAAGGCGCTGATCCCCTACATCACGGCGGGGGACCCGGCGCCGTCGCATACCGTCGACTTCATGCATGCCTGCGTCGAGGCGGGGGCTGATGTCATCGAACTCGGCGTGCCGTTCTCGGACCCGATGGCCGACGGCCCGGTGATCCAGAAGGCATGCGAGCGGGCGCTGGTGCACGGCACCCGCCTGGTTGACGTGCTCGACATGGTCGCGGCGTTCCGCGAGCGCGACAGCGAGACCCCGGTGGTGCTGATGGGTTACCTCAATCCGGTCGAGCGCATGGGCTATCGCGAGTTCGCCCGCCAGGCGCAGGCCAGCGGTGTCGACGGTTTTCTGGCCGTCGACATGCCACCGGAGGAGATGGGCGAAAACAGTGCCCTGTTCGCGGAGCACGCGCTGCAGTCGATCTTCCTGCTCGCGCCTACCACTTCCGAGTCGCGCGCCGCTACAATATGCGACCACGGGCAAGGCTACCTCTACTATGTCTCGCTGAAAGGCGTGACCGGGGCCGCGACGCTGGACGCCGAGGCTGTGGGCGAGCAGCTCGCCCGGTTGCGTCGCCTGACGGACCTCCCGCTCTGCGTCGGTTTCGGTATCCGCGACGGCGCCTCGGCGGCGGCGATCAGCCGGGTAGCCGATGGCGTTATCGTCGGCAGTGCCCTAGTCGGACGTATCGCCGAGCGTGCAGAGACGCCAGAGACGATCCCCGCTGCGCTCAAGGCCATTCTCGGCGAGATGCGCCAGGCACTGGATAGCGAGGCATCCGCCTGAGCGGCCGGCGACGTTCTGGTATCATCGCCGTCTTCGGTTTTCGCAATACTTTGTTTTCGTCAATTAGGGAATCGTTCCTGACATGAGCTGGCTAGACAAGATCGTTCCGTCGATGAGCCGCGTTCAGCGCAATGACCGCCGTGCCAGCGTGCCGGACGGCCTCTGGCGCAAGTGCCCGAGCTGCGAGGCGGTGCTCTATCTCCCCGAGCTGGAAAAGCACCAGAACGTGTGCCCCAAGTGTCAGCATCACCTGCGTCTGACGGCACGCAAACGTCTCAACTGGTTCCTCGATGCCGAGGGACGTGAGGAGATTGCGGGCGACCTGCAGCCGAGTGATCGGCTCAAGTTCCGCGACTCCAAGAAGTACAAGGATCGTCTGGCGGCGGCTCAGAAGGCGACCGACGAGAATGACGCGCTGATCGCGATGCGCGGTACGCTGGACGGCCTGCCGGTCGTGGCAGTGGCATTTGAATTCTCGTTCATGGGCGGTTCGATGGGGGCCATCGTCGGCGAGAAATTCGTGCGCGCGGCGACCCTGGCGCTCGAGGAAGAGATTCCGCTGGTCTGTTTCGCGGCTTCCGGCGGCGCTCGCATGCAGGAAGCGCTGTTCTCGCTGATGCAGATGGCCAAGACCTCGGCAGCGCTCGAGAAACTCAAGCAGGCCGGCGTGCCCTATATCTCCGTGCTGACTGACCCCGTCTTTGGCGGTGTCTCCGCGTCGCTGGCCATGCTGGGTGACCTCAACGTGGCCGAGCCCAATGCGCTGATCGGTTTCGCCGGTCCGCGCGTCATCGAACAGACGGTCCGCGAGAAGCTGCCGGAAGGTTTCCAGCGCAGTGAATTCCTGCTCGAGCATGGCACCGTCGACATGATCGTCGCTCGCCCGGAACTGCGCGAGCGCCTCGGCAGTGTGCTGCGCAAGCTGACCCACCAGCCGCTTGCCGGCGACGCGCCGCAGGACGAATCGGCGGCGGATTTTTCACCGCTCAGCGATGAGTCGGATCTCTCGCAGACGTCACGATAAGGCGATGCCGACCTCATGAGTGCCACTCTCGACGACTGGCTCGTCCGTCTGGAAAGCCAGCACCCCGTCGCCATCGATCTCGGTCTCGAGCGCGTGGCGGCGGTCGCCGAACGGCTGCAGTTGACCGCCGCGCCGCTGGCGACGCGTGTCGTCACCGTGGCGGGCACCAATGGCAAGGGGTCGACCGTGGCCATGCTCGAGCGCCTTGCGCGAGCGCATGGTCTGAGCACCGCCAGCTATACCTCTCCGCATCTGCTGCGCTATAACGAGCGCCTCTGTTTCGACGGCACGCCAACCGATGACGATACGCTGGTTGCCGCCTTCGAACGCGTCGAGCAGGCGCGCCTCGACGGCGACCCGATCAGTCTGACCTATTTCGAGGCCGGTACGCTGGCCGCGCTGGTGGCGATTGCCGACGTGCACCCCGAACTCGCCATTCTTGAGGTGGGTCTCGGCGGTCGCCTGGATGCCGTCAACGTGATCGACAGCGATATTGCCGTGGTGACCACGATCGCTCGCGATCACGCCGACTTTCTGGGTGACGATCTCGAGGGGATCGGCTTCGAGAAGGCGGGCATTCTGCGTGCCGGTCGTCCCGCCGTGCTGGGCAGTCGTTCGCTGCCGCAGAGCGTCTCGACGCGTATCGATGCGCTGGGCGTGCGGGCGCATTGGCTTGGGCGTGATTTCGACCATACGGACGCCGCCCTGGATGCCGAACCGGACGACGGTGATGAAGGCCGCTGGACCTGGGCGGGTGTTGATGGCACCGGCCGCCAGCGGGTCCTGGTGGGCCTGCCCGACCCCGGTCTGCCGCTCGACAATGCCGCCGTCGCACTGCAGGTGCTCGCACTCTGTGATGTGACGCCAGAGGCCGGTTCGGTCCGGACGGCGCTGGCCTCGGTCGCGCTGCCGGGGCGCCTGCAGTGGCTGGGCAACTGGTGTCTCGATGTAGCGCATAACCCGCATGCAGCGGCCTATGTGGCATCGCGGCTGGCCCGGCGTGAACGGCCCGCGCGCCGCATCGCCTTGCTTGGCATGCTGGCCGACAAGGATGCAGCGGCCGTGGCCGCAGCGCTGGCGCCGGTCATCGATGCCTGGCTGCCGGTGGGCTTGGAAGGTGCGCGGGGTCGCGATGGGGCGTCATTGGCCGCACTGCTGGCGGACGAGGGTTATGCAACCTTGCCGCCGGCGGCAACCCCGACCGCTGGCGTGGCCTGGTTGACAGCGCAGGCGAGCGCGGACGACGAGATACTGGTCTGTGGTTCTTTTCTGACCGTCGCCGAGGCGCTGGCGGCGCTCGAGACGACATGATTCTGCGTAACCCGGCGGTGGCCCACGACGTGGCGTGCCGTCGAAGCTTGTCCAAGGAGGTACCGGTCCGATGAAATATGGATGGCGTGAACGTATCAGCGGCGCGGTCATTCTGGTGGCGCTAGGGGCCATTTTCCTGCCGATGCTCTTCGACGACCCGGCGCCGCGCGAGCAGGAACCGGAACCTGTCATGGTGATCGAACAGCCGATCGAGGGCGGTGAGACACGGCAGCGCATCATCGAGTCGCCGCAGCCTCCGGCATCCGTGGCTTCCGGCGAGAATCGCGCCCAGGAAGCCGTGCCGGAGCCGGACACCCGCGCGCAGCTTGGCGGCGGCAGCGAGGATACCTTTGCCGGTAACGCAGCGCCTGAGGATGGTGAACAAGGTGGTGCCGATGAGGCTGCAAGCGACAACGATGGCGACACCGGCAGTCAGAGCGCGCCTGCAACGGCGCGGGATGAGCCGCGTGCCGATCCGATCGCCGAGCTGGCGCAGTCGAGTGCCGAACGCAATGCGGAGACCGACGCCTCCTCCTCGACAGCCGCGCCGCAGCGCACGCCGGCGAGCAGCGGCGGCGGCTGGGTCGTGCAGGTGGGCAGTTTCGGCCAGGCCGATAACGCCAGCCGGCTGACGCAGCAATTGAAGGACGAGGGCTTTTCGGCCTATTCGCAGCCCCGTGACAACAACCTGACGACTGTCTATGTCGGGCCGTTCGATTCCTCCGATGCCGGTGAGCAGGCGCGTTCGGAGCTCAAGCAGGCGGTCAACATTCAGGGCCTGCTGATCCGGAACCCGGGGAACTGATGACGCTGACCTGGCTCGACTACGTTTTCCTGCTGGCATTGACGATTTCCATGCTGGCGGGTTTCATGCGCGGTCTGGTGAGAGAGGCTCTGGGGTTGGGCGCGTGGATCGTCGCACTGCTGGCGGCGCGTGTCTTCGCCGCGCCGATCGCCGATGCGCTGACAGACTATATTTCGCATCCGGACGCGCGGCTCGTATTGGCGTTCGTTCTGATCATCTTCGTCGTGGTGATGATCTGCGGTTTCCTCATTCGCCTGCTCAACGCGGCGATCGAGTGGGTCGGCATGGGCTTCTTCAACCGCGTGGCAGGCGCTGTCTTCGGCGTCATGCGCGGCGCGGCGATCCTCGTCATCGCCACGGTCGTGATCGGACTGACGCCGCTTTCGCAGCTCAACGCCTGGCAGCAGGCACAGCTCAGGCCCTCGTTCGAGTCGCTTCGCGACTGGGCCGTGGTCCAGCTTCAGAGCTGGGACGTTGACGCCTCGGCAGCGGAGGACGCCATGCGTCAGCTTCCCCTGACGTTGCCGGGCAGGGACAATTCACTATCCAAGCAGAGCGGTCAGGGCGTGGCACCCACCCCGGCCGAACAACCGGCACCCTGACCCGGGTGCAATCAAGCGAGGTAAGGCGGCATGTGCGGTATCGTGGGCCTCATGGCCAATGAAGCGGTCAATCAGTCTATCTATGATGCACTGACGGTTTTGCAGCACCGCGGACAGGACGCCGCCGGCATGATGACCTGGGATGACGGTCGTTTTCTGCTGCGCAAGAACAACGGTCTGGTGCGCGACGTATTCCACACGCGCCACATGAAGCGTCTTCAGGGCAATCTGGGTATCGGCCACGTGCGTTACCCGACTGCCGGGTCGGCGAGCGAGGCCGAATCCCAGCCGTTCTACGTCAACTCGCCCTACGGCATTACCCTGGCGCACAACGGCAACCTGACCAACTCCGACCAGCTCAAGCAGGAGCTGTTCTCCTCCGACCTGCGTCACATCAACACCAGTTCGGACTCGGAGGTCCTGCTCAACGTCTTCGCGCACGAGCTGGGCAAGCAGGGGCTCTATCTTTCACCGGAAGATATCTTCGACGCGGTCCGACGCGTGCATCGCCGCTGCCGCGGCGGCTATGCGGCGGTAGCCATCATCAACGGCTTCGGCCTGGTCGCCTTCCGCGATCCGCACGGCATCCGGCCGGTGGTCTACGGCACTCGTGCCGGCGTCGACGAGCAGGGTGAGGCGAGCGAAGAGGTGATGATCGCCTCCGAGTCGGTGGCGCTGGATGTCGGCGGCTTCGAGCTGGTGCGCGATCTCGCACCGGGTGAGGCGATCTTCGTCGACATGCAGAAGAACGTGCATACCCAGCAGTGCGCCGACTCTCCGCTGCTGACGCCGTGCATCTTCGAGCATGTCTATCTGGCGCGGCCCGACTCCATGCTCGACGGTGCCTATGTCTATGGCACACGCATGCAGATGGGGCGCAAGCTGGGCGATCGCATCCAGCGCGAGTGGCCGGATCACGACATCGACGTGGTCATCCCGATCCCGGATACCTCGCGTACCACGGCGCTCGAGCTGGCCCAGCACATCGGCGTGACCTTCCGCGAAGGCTTCATGAAGAACCGCTATATCGGCCGCACCTTCATCATGCCGGGGCAGACGCAGCGCAAGAAGTCGGTGCGTCAGAAGCTCAACGCGATCGCCAGCGAATTCGCTGGCAAGAACGTGATGCTGGTTGACGACTCCATCGTGCGCGGCACGACCTGCAAGCAGATCATCCAGATGGCCCGGGATGCCGGTGCCAACAAGGTCTACTTCGCCTCCGCCGCGCCGGCGGTTCGCTACCCCAACGTCTACGGTATCGATATGCCGGTGGCAACCGAGCTGATTGCCCATGGCCGTAGCGATGCCGAAGTGGGTGAACTGATCGGTGCCGATCGGTTGATCTATCAGGATCTCGAAGACCTCAAGACGGCCTGTCGTGAGGTGAATCCGGCGCTGAAAGATTTCGACTGCTCGGTGTTCGATGGCAACTATGTGACCGGCGACGTCGACGAGGCCTATTTCGCGGCACTGGAAGCGGCCCGCAACGACGCCGCCAAGCAGCAGGAGAGTCTCAACGCCGTCGTCGACCTGCACAACGACAGCGAAGACGACTGACCGCGAGTCTGCTCGACAGGCGCCGCGACGGCGAGGCGCCCGCTGACGCCGATAATCCGTCATCCCGGCCCGGCAAGCTGCTTGCGGGCCGTTTCAGGAGTAAACATGATTTCCGACGACGCATCCTCGTCCGATTTCGACCCCGGCACGCTCGGCCTCGAGACGCTGGCGATTCGGGCCGGCCACGAGCGCACCCACGAGCAGGAGCACGGCGAGCCGATCTTCCCGACTTCCAGCTTCGTCTACGGCAGTGCGGCGGAGGCCGCGCGCAAGTTCAAGGGTGAGGAACCCGGCAACGTCTACTCGCGCTTTACCAATCCGACGGTGCGCAACTTCGAGCAGCGCCTGGCGGCGCTGGAGGGCGGGGAACGCTGCGTCGCGACCAGCTCCGGCATGGCGGCCATTCTCTCCACGGCGTTGGCGCTGCTCGAGGCGGGCGACGAGGTGATCGTCTCGCGTTCGGTCTTCGGTTCCACCATCGCGCTGTTCGACAAGTATCTCGCCAAGTTCGGCATCAAGCCGCGCTATGTCGAACTCAACGATCTCGCGGGCTGGGAAGCGGCGATCACGCCGAAGACCAAGCTGCTGTTCGCGGAGACGCCTTCCAATCCGCTCAACGAACTGGTCGATATCGCTGCACTGGCGGATCTGGCGCACCGTCACGGCGCGCTGTTGGCGATCGACAACTGCTTCCTGACGCCGGCGCTGCAGCGACCGCTCGATCTCGGTGCCGATCTGGTGATTCACTCCGCAACCAAGTATATCGACGGCCAGGGGCGCGCGATCGGGGGGGCGGTGGTTGGTCGCCATGCCGAGCTCGAGCAGCTGTTCGGCGTCGTGCGCACCTGCGGCCCGTCGATGAGCCCGTTCAACGCCTGGATCTTCCTGAAGGGCCTGGAAACACTCAGCCTGCGCATGGAGGCCCACAGCCGCAACGCACTGGCACTGGCACAGTGGCTCGAGACGCAACCGGCCGTCGAGCGGGTCTATTACAGCGGGCTCGAGAGCCATCCGCAGCATGCGCTCGCCTGTCAGCAGCAGCGGGGCTTCGGTGCGGTCATGGGGGTCGAGGTGAAAGGCGGGCAGGCGGCGGCCTGGCAGGTGATCGACAGCACCCGCGTGATGTCGATCACCGGCAATCTGGGTGACGTCAAGACCACCATCACGCACCCGGGCACCACGACGCACGGCCGTCTGAGCGACGAACAGCGGGCGTCCGCCGGCATTCGTGACGGTTTGATCCGGCTCGCCGTCGGGTTGGAAACGCTCGACGATCTCAAGGCGGATCTGGCGCGCGGGCTCGATCGGCACTCGTGATGTCTCGACGCGACGGCTGCCGGCCGTCGTCGCTTCCCGGGAAAAGGGCTCGCCACGGCGGGCCCTTTTTTGTTGGAAGTGGGCCTTTTCGGGATGGAGGGCCGTGGTTGAGAAAAGGCCGTGGTTTAGAACGGACTGTGGTTTAGAAATGGCTCCGCCTTTGAATAGGGCGGGGCGATGTCATGGCCGGTTTGTCCGGGCGTTTCTCTCCCGTCATCACGCCTTTCACTGATTGCTATCTGTTGCCCCTGCGCGATCCCTCGTATGCTCATCCAGAACGCTTGCGAGGACGACGCGATGTGGGGCAATTCCCGCAACGGCTGGGGCTGGGTCAGCATCGTCATTCACTGGCTGAGTGCCCTGGCCATCTTCGGTCTGTTTGGGCTGGGTTGGTGGATGACCGGTCTGGGCTACTACGACACCTGGTATCACCTGGCGCCGTGGTGGCATAAATCGGTTGGCGTACTGGTGCTGCTGATCAGCGTGCTGCGTGTGGTCTGGCGTCTGTTGCAGCCGACCCCGGCCGCTCACGGTAGCGCACTTGAGCGATCTGCGGCCCATGTCGGCCACGGCCTGATCTATGCGCTGCTGTTCGTGACGCTGCTCTCCGGTTATCTGATATCCACGGCAGAAGGAGAGGGGATCGCGGTCTTCGACTTCTTCACCGCGCCGGCGCTGATCGAGGGGCTGCCGCACCAGGCCGTCCTGGCCGGCGAGGTGCACCGCTACGCCGCCTGGGCGTTAGTCATCCTCGCCGTGGGCCATGGGCTTGCGGCCTGCAAGCATCACTGGATCGACCGTCAGGATACGCTGATGCGCATGCTCCGCTCGCGCCCGGCAGGCCGGCGCTGACAGCAGAACAACCGGGCTGGTTCAATACCCCGACAGGCGATGCCCGTCGCCGACTCGCGCAATCCATTGCGCCATTCACCAGGAAGGAGATCGAGATGTTGAAGAAGACCGCGCTGGCGACCCTGATCGCCGCCGCCTCTACGGTACCGCTGGCCCAGGCCGCCGATTACCAGATCGATACCGAAGGTCAGCACGCCTTTGTCCAGTTCAAGATCAGCCACCTTGGCTACTCTTACATCCTGGGGGACTTCAAGTCGTTCGATGGCAGCTTTCAGTATGATCCCGAGTCGCCTGCCGACAGTCAGGTCGACGTCACCGTCGATGTTGACAGCCTCGAGACCAACCATGCCGAGCGTAACAAGCACATCCTGAGCAGCGACTTTCTCAACGCCAGCGAATTTCCTCAGGCGACTTTTCACGCAACCGCGTTCGACGTGGACGAGTCGGGCGATGAAGCCGAGATGACCGGCGATTTGACGATTCACGGTGTGACCCGCTCGGTGGCCTTTGATGTCGATCATATCGGTGGCGGCGAGGACCCGTGGGGTGGCTATCGCCAAGGGTTCGAAGCGACTACCTCGCTCGATCTGGCCGATTTCGATATCGACATGAGTCAGTTCGCCGAGCCGATGCACAGCGTCGAGCTGTATATCGTGCTTGAGGGCATTCGCCAGTAGCACCTGCCGCTGGTGCCGTATTTCACGATCCCGGCTTCGGCCGGGATCGTGCGTTTCGAGGCCGGTTGTCGGGCTGGTCGTGGGCGTTATCCACATCATCCACATCTTGTCGCGAGGCCGTGTCTCGGCGCCACGCTCCTTGCCTCGTAGCCGAGGGGAAGGCGAGCGAGGTGTCGCGCACAGGATGCCTTGGCTACGGCTATGGTTGTGCCGGGTAGTCATTGTATGGATTGTGTCTAATTGCATGCATGTTTATCGCCAAGTAAGATCGCCTGAGCCCGGTCGCTGATACCGGCGCTGTCCAGGTAACTTGGCGATGAGTTCAGGAGCCCTCATGCAAACCGTGGTCGTCCTTGCGTTGATTTTTGCCGGCGTGGCCTTCGCCGTCTATCAGGTCTATGACATCTACTACTCGCAGAACTTCGGCGATGCCGAAAAACGTGCCGAGTCGTCAAGTGCCTCCGGCGAGTCCGCGTCGGCCCACGAGAACCACCTGAGGCAGCTGCTGGGCGAGCAGTTGGCATCCGCGGCCATGAACGATCCGGCGCTCTCCGCCAACCCGGAACCGCTCGTCAGGAGACGGCGCACAATTCTGTTGGCTGGGGCGAACGAGGTGCGTATCCGCTACCTGCCGTTCTGGACCGGCAAGCCTGTGTCGCGGGATTATCGTCAGCCGTTGCTGATCGTGGTGTTGTGCAACTGCCTGCTAGCCATGTTCCTGGGCGGCCTAAGCCTCTATACGATGACTTATCGAGTTCCCGGTGAGGCTTTTGCCTGGATGAACGACGAAACGGTCATTTTGGCCATTCTGGCGGTAGTGGTGTTCGCCACTCACGTCTTGTCGAAGCTGGATCTCTTTCTGCACGATATCTATCAGATCGGTCAGCTGAACCGCCGTAGGGTTTGAGCCCCGCGCGATTCGACCAGGCAGCGGAACGTGGCGTACGGCGCTCGAACCGGGCGCGCCGCTGCCTCCAACGGCCTTGCGTGACGATGGCCTTGTACGACGTATTGTATGGAAGCAAGGGCGCATGACTGAAGAGAGTAGGCCTTGGGTCCCTCGCCTGGGAGAATCGGCGCAGCCTCTCTATCGCTCGATTGCCGATGCCATTGCCGAGGATATCGCGACAGGTCGGCTGAAGAGCGATCAGCAGCTGCCGACGCAGCGGCAATTAGCTGAGCGACTGGGGATCAATTTCACCACGGTGACCCGAGCCTACAACGAGGCTCGCAAACGGGGCCTGATCGAGGCTCGCGTCGGACGTGGCAGTTTCGTCAGACAATTGATGCGGCCCCGGATCTTGCACGCCCAGGAAGAGAAACGTGTGGTCGATATGACCATGAACCTGCCTCCCGAGCCGATCGAGGGTGAGCTCGACACCCTGATGCAGGCCGGGTTCGACGCGCTCAAGCCAAACCTCAATCATCTGCTGCGCTATCAGGATTTCGGTGGCACCCAGGCCGATAGGGAAGCGGGTGTCCGTTGGCTGTCGCAACGATGGAAGGACATCGAGGCGGATCAGCTGCTGGTCTGCCCCGGTGCCCAAAGTGCGTTGCTTTCGATCTTCACGTTGCTCAAGGCGACGGCGCCGGGCGCGACGATTTGCTGCGCCTCGCTCACCTATCCGGGGTTGCGTGCGCTGGCCGCACAGTTTGGCGTGAGTCTGGTTGGGCTGCCGATGGATGACGAGGGAATCGATGCCGGCGCCTTTGCCGCTGCCTGCGCCCAGCACGCCCCCAAGGCGCTCTACTGCAACCCGACCTTGCATAATCCGACGACAATCACGGTGTCGGCGCGGCGGCGGGTGGCATTGGCCGAGGTGGCGCGGCACTACCAGGTGCCGATCATCGAGGATGACGCCTACGGTATGTTGCCGAAACAGACTATGGCACCGCTGGCCACCCATGCCCCGGAACTGACGTTCTATATCGCGGGGTTGGCGAAATGCATGGGGGCAGGGCTGAGGCTAGCCTATGTTGTGGCGCCAGGGGCCATCGAGGCGCGGCGACTTGCCGACGCCATGCGCGCGACCACCGTCATGGCTTCGCCGCTGAACGCGGCGCTGGCGACAGAGTGGATCCGCACAGGCGCCGCCAGCAGTCTGCTCGACGCGATAAGGCGCGAGGCTATCGCGCGGCAGAAGATCGTCGCGGAATTGCTGCCCGCGGCCAGCTACTGCTCGCAACCCGAGGCCTTTCATCTATGGATCACTCTCACACCCCACTGGACGCGAGCCGCATTTTCCCATCGACTGGGCACCCTCGGCATCAGCGTCGTGCCTAGCGATGCCTTTGCCGTCTCCGAAGTGCCGCCGGAGGCCGTACGTGTCTGTCTCGGAGGGGATATCGATCGTCAGGCGTTGAGAAGGGCGTTGGGCGATATCTCACGCACCTTGGAGAGTCTGCCCGAGCAACAGGTCGGTATTATCTAACAGGTCATTAGGCTATGTGTGTACCGCCATCCGAGCGGGTGGCGACGTGACGCCGATGCTCCACCGGCTGTGAAGCGCTTCCCCGGCGCGGCGCACCGCATGATCAGTACTGCAGATAGTGTGCAACCTCGCGACGGTCGCGTCGGTGCTTGAGCCGACGCACCCAGCGGCCGCGACACCACCACGAGCCGCGCCAGGCAATATCCCGCAGGTCCCCAAGGTTGAGAGCTCGCCAGTGTGGGTGCGAGCGTGGCGGAGAGGACGGCTCGCCGCGCCTCTCGCGCGACTGCAGGATCGAGTCGATCAGTATCGCCGCTCGCGCTCGTGGCGATAACGCCTGTTTCGCCGCAGCTTGGCCGGGAAGTATCAGCCTCGGGTCCTCGTGACTGCGCAGCCGGGCATCCACCGCGATCTCGCCGTGCTCGTCAGTCTCGAGGGCGAGGCATCGTTCTGCCATTGACGGGCGTGATCGGTCGGTGATCAACAGCCAATCCGCCTCGACCAGGCTGCCGTCGTCGAGGATCAGTTGCCCCGAGGCATAGCGGCTAGCGCGGGCCACGAGTTCGAGCTGCAGGCCGCGCCGGTCGAGGCGCTGCATCAGCCAGCGATTGGCGCGCCGTCCGGCACCCGGTAGCGGCTGCCGATCATTGCCGATCAGCGAGACCGTCAATGGTCGTCCGTAGCGCTCGCCCAGAGCCAGCAGGTTGGCGGCCAGTTCGACGCCGACCGGTCCTCCGCCCACGACGGCAAGACGCGGCAGCGTGGCTGAAGCGTCGGCTAGCCGCGTCTCCAGCTGCTGACGCAGACGCCAGAGGTCGTCGACGCCGGGGCCGAAGAGGTCGCCGGCACTGACGCATCCGGGCAAGCTGCCCTCGTCCAGCTCGGGAGGCAGATCGATCGAGAGCCAGTCATAGGTGAGCGTGCGGCCGTCGTCGAGTGTCAGTTGTCGCATCCGGCGATCGACGGCGGTCGGCATCGCCACGAAATGATCGCCTCCATGCGCCGCAATGCGCGCCGCGGGCAGGCAGATCTCATCCCGCTGCCACTCACCGCCCAGCATGCCACCGAGCCAATCGGCGTAGACGAAATCCCTGCGTGTGAGCAGCGTGACGTTCAGGCCACAGCGCGTGAAGCGTTCGGCATTGGCGGCTACATGAAGGTGGGTGTCGCCGTTGCCGACGAGGACCAGATGAGGGGTGTCGGCGACAGGAGGCTGGCCTTGTGGCATGCGCGATCCGGGCAGAAAACCGAGGTTCAGTCTAGCATGGGAACGGGGTAATACCGCGAATGCGGTCGCCGCCGATCGTGGCGAACACGACTATCGACTTTCATGCGCAACAGGAGGGCATTCATGGCGCGCCATATTCTGCCGCAACCCGGTCTGGGCACCTACCGTCTGAAGGAACAAGCCGTCATCGATTCCGTGACATCGGCGCTCGAGCTGGGGTATCGGCATCTGGACAGTGCACGCATGTACGAGAACGAGCGCGCCGTGGGCAAGGCGATTCGCCAGAGCGGCATTGCCCGCGACGAGCTATTTGTCACCACCAAGATCTGGTGGAACGAGCTTGAGCCCAAGGCGTTGACTGCCGCCGTGGAGGAGAGCCTCGACAACTTTGGCCTGGAGCAGCTGGATTTGGTGTTGATCCACTGGCCCTCGCCCGGCGGTGAGGTAGCCATGGCCGACTATATCGGGGCGTTGGATGCGGTACGCGCGCGCGGCCTGACGCGACATATCGGCGTCTCCAACTTCACCATCGCGCAGATCGACGAGGCGCTGACGCTGCCCGGTGGCGAGAACATCGTTACCAACCAGATCGAGGTGCATCCGTTTCTCGCCAATCGCAAGCTGGTCGAACACTGTCAGGCCAAGGGATTGGACGTGACGGCCTACATGCCGCTGGCGGTCGGCAAGGTGCTAGAAGAGCCGGTACTCAAGCGCATCGCCGAGACTCACGGTGCGACACCTGCCCAGATCGCCTTGGCCTGGATCGCCGCGCGCGACATTGTCGTGATTCCATCGTCGACCAAGCCGGCCAACCAGAAATCCAATCTCGAGGCGCTCGATATCCATTTGAGCGAGGCGGAGATGGCCGAGATCGATCGGCTCGACCGTGGCGATCGTCAGGCCAACCCGTCCTTCGCCCCACGCTGGGACGAGTGAGCGGTAGGGAATGTTTTCCGGGGTCCGTTGTCGGAGAGGCGTACAGGTTTTGAGGTAACGCCATGATGATGAAGCGTATTCTGGGAACTGGTTCGGTATTGGCGGGGGTGTTGGTCACGTCCCTGGCACTGGCGCAGGGCGAGTCCGACACCACGGTGGAGGGGCTAAGTGCGGAGAACGAGACGCAGGCCCCGGCCAATGCCTCGCAGGTCGACAACGAATCGATCGAGACATCCGGCGGGGTCGGCAGTGACAACGCCGGTTTCACCGACGGAGGGGCTCAGACGCCGGTCGATCAACGGCCCAATGCTCTGAGCTTCGACCAGCTCGATGTCAACGGCGACGGTGTCATCGACGAAGACGAGGCGGTGAGCGCCGAACAGCAGTCGATGTTTCAGCAGCTGAACGACGAGGCGGCAGGGGGTGTCACGCGAACGCGTTTCCATGAGGCCATGGGCGCGGATACGCTCTCCGACTGATGCTGCAGGCGCCGTCGTTCAGCGGCCGATGCCTTTCCGAGACAGGTTCGCCTAACGCAGTCGCCCGGCCAAATTGGCCGGGCGACTGCTTTACAGGGTGACGTCAAACGGCGCGTCTCCGATCCCCTGCAGTGATCCGCGGTTATCGGATCATTTGACGACCGCAGCGATTGCCTTGGCGACGTAGGGCAGGTTTTCGCTGGTAAAGCCCGCGACGTTGGCGCGCCCGGAGCCCACCATGTAGATGCTAAACTCGTCGCGCAGGCGCTTGACCTGTTCGGCGGTCAGGCCGGTGTAGGAGAACATGCCGCGCTGCTGGGCGACATGAGCAAAGCGCTGATCCAGGCCATAGGGCTTGAGCGCTTCGACCAGGTCGGTGCGCAGGCCATTGATTCGGCCACACATTTCGGTCAACTCTTCGCGCCATACGCTGGCCAGTTCGGCCGATTCGAGAATCTCGGTGACGACGGCCGCGCCGTGGGAGGGCGGGTTGGAGTAGTTCTCGCGGGCGACGATCGCCATCTGCGAGCGCACGTTCTCCATCTGCTCCGTGTTTTTGGCGATGACGATCAGGCTGCCGGTGCGCTCGCGATAGAGACCGAAGTTCTTCGAGCAGGAGCTGGTGATCAGCACTTCATCGAGGTTCTCCGCCATCAGGCGCACGCCGAAGGCGTCAGGTTCCAGGCCGTCGCCGAATCCCTGATAGGCGAAGTCGACCAGCGGCAGCAGGCCGCGGGACTTGACTACTTCCAGCACCTGGCGCCACTGCTCCTGATCGAGATCGAAGCCCGACGGGTTATGGCAGCAGGCATGCAACAGCACCACGTCGCCCTGCGGAATCGTCTTCAGGGTGGCGAGCATGCCGTCGAAATCGAGGCGATTGTCGGCGCTGACGTAGGGATACTTGTGCATCGGGATGCCCGCCGCCTCGAAGATGCCGAGGTGGTTGGGCCAGGTCGGATCGGAAAGCCAGATCGATCTGCCGGGGAGGTTCGTCTTGATGAAATCCGCCGCCAGTCGCAGCGCCCCGGTGCCGCCGGGGGACTGGGTCAGGCTGGCCCGATTGGCGGCCAGAACCGGCGATTCAGCGCCCAGCACCAGCGGCAGAATGGCCTTGCCATAGCGCGGATCACCGTGAGAGCCGATATAGCTCTTGGTCGTCTCACTCTCCAGCAGGTGCGCTTCGGCCTGTTTCACGGCGCGCATGATCGGGGTGTTACCGGCCGGATCCCGATAGACGCCGACCCCGAGGTCGACCTTTTGCGGGTTGGAATCCTGATTATAAGCTTCGATCAGCCCAAGGATGGCATCCCCGGGGACGCGCTCGATCTTTTCAAACATTAGTTGTCTCCAGCATGGGAGTGCGCTAGCTCGTCGGTTCTGGCGGCCATGATGAAATCGTTCCGATGCAGGCCTCGGAGTGTGTGCGTCCACCAGATGACAGTGGTCTTGCCCCATTCGGTGGTGAGTGCCGGATGATGACCTTGCGCTTCGGCGATATCGCCCACGCGGTTGGTGAATGCCAGGGCCTGCGCGAAGTCACGAAACCTGAAGGTTCGCTCGAGTTGCATGATGCCATCGCGCTCGAGGATCCGCCACTCGGGAACCTCGGGTGACAGGTGGGCGGCCTCGGCCGACGTGAGCGGTGGCGTGTCGCCATCACAGACGGTGCAGGCAAGACGCGAGAGGGTCGACATGCGGGCAGCTCCGGGCGTGGGGGTTGGTTGCGGCTTTCTGGCCGTTTCTGTTCCGACCCGCAGAACCGGCCTCGTGCAGTTCGGCAGGATGGGCTGATAGGGTTCAACGTAGTGGTTTTTTACCGTCCAGCATAGCAGCGCTGTCGCGTCGCCAGACGGGGCGATGACCGGCGTAGGTCTCAGGTCACAGCCATAGGGTGGGGCGGAGGCGACGGTGACCATGACCCGAAGCGGGAACCTTGGCATAATGCGGCGCTTCGGCAATGGCGGACCATCCCTGGTTCGCTACCGCGGTTCGCTCAGGACCCTTCTGTTTGTTGTTCCCCGTCTGGAGTCGACATGACCGCCTGGAACAAGTTGCTGGTCGCGACGACGCGGCTGCTCGATCTGCATGACAGCGCCCACGAGCCGGGCTCTCCCTTTGTCCAGGTCTCCCAGGAACAGCGTCGCGGCATGCGCGATGGCTACTGGCTCGACCTCGGCTGTCTGCTGCTGGACTACCTGCTGGAAGTCGATTTTGCCACCAACAGCGCCTTCGTGACCCAGCGCCGTTGCCTGGCCCACCTGCGCAACGACTATCCGAATCTGCCGGCCGACGATTTGAGTTTCGTTGTCAACCTGCTGGCCACGCCGAGCGAAATTCATTACCGCGAGTGGCAGGCGCGCGAGCCCGACGATGGCGAGCTCGGCGAGCGCTCGGTGCGCAGTACCAAGCGTACGGCACTGATCGAGAAGCAGGGCCAGACCGGCCAGGTGCGCCTGACCCCCAGCGGCCGTCAGGCGGTGACGCTGGCCAGCCAGGTCGAGGACCTGCTCTATTCCGAATACGACGCGGCCAAGGTGGTCGCGGCGCTCTCGCGCGGTGACTACGTGCGGGTACCCGATATCACCCAGCAGATCCTGATGGCGATTCGCGCCCTGACCCAGGAGTTGCGCCGAGTCCGCGAGAACCCGACCCACGAGGGCAAGCTCTCCGCATTGCTGGACAACGAGCGCCACTACCACAACGCGCTCAGTACGATTCAGGGCACGCTGCTGAGCGCTCGCGCGCAGCTTGCGACGCCGGCCATGATCGAGAGCTTCGAGCGCTGGGCCGAACGCCAGGAAGACGAATGGGATCTGCGCATGCTCTCCGGCGCGATCGGTCGCGTGCTGACGGCCATCGAGAACCTGTCGCGCCGACTCTCCGAACTGCTCTCCGATATCGCCGAAGGGCGGATTCAGTCGATGGGGGTGATCGATTTCGCCGCGCTGGCACAGCGTATGCTGCTGACGCCACCGCCGCGGCAGCTGCAGGAGGCGGTGGTCGCCCGCATGATGCCGCTGAGCGTGCGGGTCACCATGCCGAGGGGCGAGACCATGGTCGGCCTCGTCGAGACGCGTCGCGCCGAGCGTAGCGGCGCCGCCCTGGTCTTCGACGAGGCGCGCGACAGGCCCGGCGCAGACCCGCTGCTGGCGCGCTATCTCAAGTCGCGCGGTCCGGCGTTGCGCCAGCGTTTGCGCCAGGCGCCGCTGTCGTTGCCGGAAGCGCTGGGCGAAGGCTGGCATCGCTTCGACGCGGACGCCGAGACGCTGGACTGCCTGCCGCAGTTACTCAACACCTTCGTCGATACGCAGCTGCTCGATGACAACCTTAGCGTGGGGATCGACGAAACGCCCTTCACGATCGAACTCCCCGACGGTCGCCGTATCGAAGGCGCCGTCACGCCGTCGCTGCGCCTGCGCGAGCCGGCGGCCGTGGAAGAACAGGATCTCTAACCGATGAACATGATGGAAATGGGCGAGGTGGTCGCCTACCTGCTGCGCTATCGCACGGCGGAACGCGTCCCAAGCGGCGGCCGCAAGCGGCGTTCTGCTCGCGATGGGCAGCTCTCCGAGCGCGATGTCTGCGCGTTGATCGACGATGCCCAGGAGAACGAACGCGAGGCATTGCGTGACTTTCTCGCTGGTCAGGGGCTGCGGCTCAAGGTGTTCGAGGCGGGCGACTACCCGGGTATTGCACCCGGATCGCGCTTCTTCGCACTGCTGCCGGATCCGGAGCTGGAGCAGCCGCCGCTCTACACCCGCGAACCGGTTTTCGAAGCGCTCAAGCTGCGCCAGGAGAGCCGTGCCGAACTCGCGCTCTGGTATCTACAGCTGTGGCTTCTGCTGCATACGCTGCTCTACACGCGGCTCAACCGTGCGCTCTCCGATGTCAGCCGCTATCAGGAAGCGACCTTCGTCACTCGCGAACTGGTCGAACTGGTCCGAGATCAGCTGGAGACGCTGCGTGGCCTGGGAGAGCGGGCGCCGGAGAACAGCCGCGTGCTGCTCGACGAGCGCGGCGAAGATATTCCGCGTCGCGTCAAGGCGTTCGTCGATCTGCTCGTCCGCGCAGGCCATCTCGAAGCCGTGCGCGAATCCGGCGACGAAGAGATCTGGCAGCAGACCCTGCTGGGGTCGCTGGAAGCGGAACAGATCGGGGTTCACCATCTTTCGCACCTGGCCGAGCTGACCTCGGGCGAGCGTGATCCGACGGTGTCGTTGGACAGCGCGACCGAAGGCGACGCGACCGAAGAGGGCGCGATCGAGTCCGCCGCAGCGGCCGACCTTGAAAGCGATCAGGCCGAACGGGGGGCGACCGAGCCTCACGCCGCCGACAGGTTCGACGCCGACCCGGCACCAGCACCGGCTGCGCCGGATAGCTCAGCCCCTGAGTCAAACGCCGAGGAGGAACGCCGGTGAGCGTCATCAATCGCATCGAGATCGCCAACCTGCTCAACAAGCACGGCGATATCGCCTCGCCGTGGGAAGCCAAGATGCGTCACTTGCTGCTCGATCTGCGCGGTCAGTCCAGCGCCATCAGCATGGAGAACGGCTTCGGCAAGACCACCATGGCGGAGGCGCTGATCGGCCTGCTCTCCCGCGATCGTCAGCTGCTGACGCGCACCCGGCGCAAGTGCTCGCCGAGCAAGGTCAACGGCGAGGCCCGCAGCTGGACCCATCTGCGCGTCGAGTTCCGAGCCCAAGGGGGAGACGCCCAGCAGGATGACATGCTGGCGGTGGCCGGGGAGGAAGTCGCCGGCGAGACCTTTGTCTTCGGCCTGTACGGATACAGCGACGGCAGTGGGCTGGTGTTCTATCACTACGCCGGAAAGCTGGGTGACGTGCCGGTGCATCACATTACCCGCGACGGCAAGCTGGCGCTCTACGCCAACGCCGACGTGCAGAGTGCGATGCGCGCGCACGGCGTCACTCGCGCTTCCAATCGAGAAGAGTGGCTCGAGGCGGTGGGGAGCCACATCTCTCGCCGCGAGCTGGCCCAGCTGGCGGCCTTCCAGAAAGAGGGGGGCGCCGACAAGAGCCAGATCTTCAACGCGATCAAGCCGCGCGCGGGTGAGAAGGCCGATCAGGCGTTCTTCTACGAGGTACTGGCGCCGCAGATTCTTTCCGGGGCCACCCGGGGCGAGACCGACGAAGAAGAGGAGTTGATCGAGGATGTCATCCTCAACTCCGGGACGCGAATCACCGAACTGCGGCATCGCCTGGCCGAGGCGGAAAACGACCAGCAGCGCGCCGACGACAAGGTCGAGCGTCTGGCCCAACTCAATGAGGAAGGCGAGAGTCTGCTCGAGTCACGGCGCCAACTGGCCGACCTGGATGCCTCTTTGCAGGATGCCGAGCGGTTGCTAGGCGGCCAGGCACTGGCGCCGCTGCCCGGTCTGCCGGGCGGCGAACGGCACGAGCTCGAGGCGGGTATCGCGGACCTCGTTGCCGGATTCGCCTGGGGGATTGGCGACACCGAGCGGCCGCGGGTCTCCACCTGGCTTCTGGCGCGCCTGACCCGACAGTCCGAACGCAACGTCCGGCTGGCGCTTTCCGAGCGCGGGGCACGGGTCGATACGCATCGGCGCCTCGTGCATCTGCCCGACGCCGCCTGGCTGAGCGCGCGCGATGTCGGGCATGTCGCGTTTGATGCCGCCCGCGCCTGGCTGGCCGATAGCCACGCCTTCAACGACGATGCCGCGCGCTATCGCGCGCTGGGACAGCTCGACGAGGCCGCGGAGGCATTCGAAGGGCTGGATGGCAACCGCTTCCGCGAGGAGGTGATCGCCGATCGTGAATATCGTCGCTCGCTGCGCCTGGACGCCGAGCAGCTCGACGAGGACGTCGAGCGCCTCGAGCAGGAGCGGGAACAACTCGAGTCGCGGCAGCGTGACTTTATCGACAATCAGAGCGTCTACACGCAGGCACTGGCGGAAGGGCTCTTCAGCGAGGCGGAGCTGGAAGCGCCGGAAGCGACCCGCGAGGCGACACAGGCGGCGCTGGCGGATGCGCGCCGTGCACACGCCGCGCATCTGGGACGGATGGGTGAGCTCAAGCAGCCGGCCGAGTGGCACGCCGCCTTCGTCGAGGCGAACCCGGACACCTCGCCGGAGATGCTGCTGGAAATGAAGCTCGAACGTCAGGAGACGCTCGAGGCGCAGCTAGCCGAACAGGATGCCGAGGCCGCCGATCTCAACGGTCAGCGCGAGACAGTACGCGGCACCTTGCAGCAGCGCCGCGAGCAGCGCCAGCGGCTCGAGGGGGAACTCGCGCCGCTGGCGGCCGGGCGCGAGGCCTGGCAGCGCTTTGCCGAACAGTGGCCGGATGACACGCCGGTGGGGTTCTGGAGCGCGCGCAAGAGCGCGCTGGCCGAACTCGAGCAGGCGCTGGCGGACGCGCGTCGGGCGCAGCAGGATGCCCAGTCGCAGCGCGAGCGCCTGGAGCCGCTCAAGGACTCCGCCGAACGCTACCGGCAGTGGCACGGCGAGGACTCGCCGGTGCATCTGCGGGACACGCTCTATCGGCAGTCTCGCGAGAAACAGGATGAACGCTATCGAATCGATCAGGCGGCGCAGCAGTTGGAGACGCTGGTGGCGTCGCTGGCCACGTTCCGCGAGGCCAGCGACATCGCGCCCGCGGATTGGCTCAAGGATGCCAAGAGCCGCTATCCACGCCTGTTGCGCGAGCAGGAGACCCTGGCCGAGGCGATCGAGGCACGCGAAGGCTATCTCGAGAGCCTGAGCGGCGATCCGCTAGCGCGGCTGGCGGCCGAGACCGAAGCCCAGCAGTTGCTGGAGACGCGCGAGCTGGCGTTTCGTCCGCTGCACGAAGTGATCGCCGGCTTCGAGGGTGAGGCCGAGCAGCGTCGCGCCTGGCTGGCGCAGGCGTCAGGCCAGCTCTTCGCGCCGGTAATCGAGGGCGAAGCGGCCGCAAGGGAGGCCGCGCAGTGCCTGATCGATGCCGGTTGCGGTGTGCCTGTACTGGAACTGTCGCGCCTGCGCCGGACGCTTTCCCAGGGTGGTTTGCCGCTCGGCGCGGTGCAGGGCGTCGAGACACTGGCGGTCAAGGCGGCGCTCGATCCGGCCTACCTGACGGCGCTGCGAGAAGAGACCCAGCAGCGTCTGGAGATCGACCGTCAGCGTCAGCAAGCGCTGGCTGAAGAGATCGGTAGGTTGGATCCGCACGGCGAACGCTTCCATCTGGCGCTGCGCGCTCAGGAGGCGCTAGACCAGGAGGCGGAGCGTCACCTGGCCACGCTTGCCGAGCAGCGGGCCAGCGTCGAGGCGGCGCAGGCTGAGCTGGCACCGCGTCTCGAGGAAGCCGCGCTGAAGTTGATCGATGATTATCAGCGCTTTCTGGAAGCGGGCGGCGAGGCAGCCCTTGACGCCGCGCGCGAGGCGGTCGAATCGGCCCTCGAGCGGTTCGAGATCCTCGGGCCCCAGCGCGAACAGGCCGCGCAGGCGCTCGAGACGCATGGCGATCTGTGGCTGGCCGCCGAGCGCTTTGCCGCGGCGGGTGGGGTCGAACGCCTGGGCGAGATCGATACCCAACTGGCGACATTGAGTGAGACCTGCGCTGAACTCGACGAGCAGCTGGCCGAGCTGACATTGCAGCGAGAGGCGCTCGACTCGCGTCGCGACGAGTGCCGTGGGCAGCTTGCTGGGCTATTTGCTGACGGCGAGCGCGAGCGGCTGCGCCGTCTGGCGGCTTTCGTCGCCGAGGGTGGCCTGGACTTCATGCGCGAGGCGGAGGCCCGAGAGGCCGAGCTGGAAAGTGCACTGGCGCAAGCCAGCAGACGCGCCGACTTCGACTTCGCGCGCATTCGCGCTTTCCTGCAGGTCCGCGATGAGAAGGGCGGCAATCGAACGCTCGAACGCGATATCGGCCGTCTGAAGCAGGCCCTCAAGGAGACTCGCGAGAAACGCAAGCGCAACGGTCGCGAGCAGGACACGGTGGAGACGCGTTTGGCGCGCCACCAGCAGTCGCTAGGCGTGACCGACCAGCTTGCGGTGGCGTGGCTTGAAGTGCTCAGGCAACTGCCCGAAGGCTGGGCCGGTCGTGCCTTGGCCGACGCCGAGGCGGCCTGGCCAGTTGGCGATGCCGACGCGGCCCGCTTCGACGATGCACTCGACCACTGGCGCCGTTGGTTGGCGGCACCGCTCGACCCCGAAGCGCCCGAGGCGTTCGACGCCGACGCTTTCGAAACCTGCCAGCAGACGTTGCTGGAGGGGCTCGGCGGGCTCAACCTGGGCGAGCGTGCGCGTAACCGCGAGCGTCAGTCCCGCGATGTCGTCGCTCGCGAGCGGGCGCTCGGGTTATCGCTGGAAGCCGCCAGCGATAGCCGGCTGTTTAATGAGTCGGAACGCGCGCGCCTGGGCACGCTGGAAGGTGTCAGCCACGAAGCGCTGGCCTCGCTGCGTGCGCTGCATCAGCAGTTGCAGAGCCAGCTCGATGAGCACCGTGGTCGCGTGGTGCGTTTGCATACTTCGCGCGAACAGATTGAGGACACGCTGGTCGAGCGTCTCAGCTCGATCATTATCGATGCCGCGGGCAATCTCGAGATCCTCCGTCGCGTCGCGCAGCGTGCCAGCGACGGCGGCGCCTATTTCGAGGTCAAGGCGGCGCTGATCGCCGACGAGGCGGTACGCGAGCTGATCCAGCAACTGCTGGCGGATATCGACGCGCATCTGGCCGTGCAGCGTCGCCGCCTGGAGCAGTCCGGCGACGGAGCGCAGGCCCGGGGCAGCCGCGATGACGAGCTGACGCGGCAGATTCGCCGGCGTATCTATCGGGGCCTGTTCCGCGACGTCAGTATTCGGATCAAGCACGATGCCATTCGTCCGCACGGGCGACTCTTCTCGCTCAACGAGGACATGTCGGAAGGGCAGCGCGAGGCGGTATCGCTGATGTGGCTGGTCAAGCTCTCCGAGTTTGCGATCGAGCGCGAACTACGGGAGCTGCCGGGCCATCACAAGCGCCGTGCCAGGGCCAGTCGCGAGAGCGTCATTCTGCTCGACGGGCTCTTCTCGAAGTTGTCGCATCGTCGTCTGATTCAGGATTCGCTGGAGTCGCTGCGCAACACGCGCGGGCGCTTCCAGATGATCGGCCTGATTCACAACCCTAACTACGAGAATGATCCGAGCATCTTTCCCACCTATCTGGTCGGCAGCGTGATCGGCGGCCAGCAGGGGCAGGGCGGTCATGTCATCGTGCGCGAGGGGCGTCAGATCGACCCAGAGGAGACCGGGCGTGGCGTCGGCGAGGCGAGCCTGTTCGGAATTCACGTCACCGAGGCGCCGGTGAACTGAGCCATGGCATGAAGGGACCCTCGATATGAAGGGGTCCTCGACATGAAGGTGGCCATCGAGCTGACGCGGCTCGCCGAGATGGCAGACGGGGCCCGCGCCAAGCGCGGGCCCCGTCGCGTTACGGGCTGTCGGCACCCGGTCAGCGCGGGGAGTCGTAGCGCCCGGCACGGTTCTGGGAAAACACGACCTGCCACAGCTGAATGTCGCGAGCCCGGAAGGCGCCGGCGCAGGACCCCAGATAGTAGAGGAACATGCGCTTGACGCGCTCGCTGTAGTTGTCGGCGATCTCGTGCCAGCGGGCGAGCAGATTGTCCTGCCAGGCCATCAGCGTGGTGTCGTAGTCGGGACCGAAGTTCTGCCAGTCCTCCATGACCAGCTTGTCCTCCGCGGCTTCGGCGATCTGTTGCACGGAAGGCAGGATACCGTTGGGGAAGATGTACTTGTTGATCCAGGGGTCGACACTGACTTCGTTGGAGTTAGAGCCGATGGTGTGCAGCACGAACAGGCCCCCCGGCTTGAGCAGACGTTCGACGGTATCGAAGTAGGTACCGTAGTTGCGCTGGCCGACATGCTCGAACATGCCGATCGAGACGATACGATCGAACTCGCCACTCAGCTCCCGGTAATCCTCGAGAATGATCTCTACCGGCAGGCCGGCGCAGCGCTCGCGACCGAACTTGGCCTGTTCTTCCGAAATGGTGATGCCGGTCACCTCCACGCCATAGTGGCGCGCGGCGTGTTCGGCGAAGCTGGCCCAGCCGCAGCCGATGTCGAGCACTTTCATGCCGGGTTTCAGACCGAGCTTGCGACAGGCGAGGTCGAGCTTGGCCTTCTGCGCTTCGTGCAGGGTCGTGGCCTCTTTCCAGTAGCCACAGGAGTAGCACATGGTTTCGTCGAGCATGCGCGTGAACAGGTCGTTGCCGAAATCGTAGTGTTCCTTGCCAACGATGTAGGCGCGAGCCTTGCTCTGCAGATTCATGACGCTCGATTGCAGCTTGTAGATGATTCGCTCTGTGGTGGTATGGGCGGCACCGCCAAGTCCGTGACGCAGCAGGCGGTGGATCATCTCGTCGATGCGATCGCATTCCCACCAGCCATCCATGTAGGCTTCGCCGAAGCCGATGGAACCCTGGCGGAGAATGCGTGTAAAAAGATCGGGGTGACGAACGCGGATATCCCATGGCTGGCTGCCGTTAAGCGTGACACCGGATCCTTCGAGCAGGTTCTCGATAGTTTGACGAGCGCGCGTGTCGGGGAGCGCGACGGGGGCGATCGGAGCGTTACTGGTCATGGTTCTTCCTAGCCGAGGGCGCTTGACGCTCCCTGACCGCGTTGACACCGTCCCCTAGCTGGCGAAAAACAACCTGTGATATGCGGACTCGGCCGCGATGACGTGATTTGCGGTCATTTTTCACGCGTCGGCGACGCGAGTGATGAAGCCATGCGGTGGAAGCGTGGCGCCACGATCCCTGTTCTCTGATTGTTGGAAGTTGCGCTTTTAGATTGCGTGCTAACGGGTTCGCCGTCAAGAAGACGCCCGCTATGCGTCCAATAGTCTAGACGGACTTGCTATTTTTGCGTGGCGAAATCGACAGCGGCGAGGGGGTGAGGTTGACTGGGGGCACACACCGTTATCGGGAGACAGGTCGAATGCACGTGATCGTGGATCTTTGTGTCGTGCCGCTGGGCGTCGGGGTGTCGGTATCGACGTATGTGGCACGGTGTCAGGAAGTGATCGAGGCTTCGGGGCTCGAGCATCGTATGCATGCCTACGGGACCAATATCGAGGGGCCTTGGGACGAGGTGATGGCAGTGGTGAAGGCCTGCCATGAAGAGGTGCACGAGATGGGCGCGCCCCGCATTACTACGACGCTGAAGATGGGCACGCGGACTGACCGCGATCAGCGAATGTCAGACAAGGTCGACAGCGTGTCACGTCGTCGAGCGATCGATTGAACGCGTCAGGGGGCGAAAACGACACTGCCCGCGAGCGAGTCGCGGGCAGCATATCGGCGTTGCGTCCTTGGCGAGAACCAAGCGTGCCTTAACGGCAGCGGATGGTCCAGGTCGCCTTGTAGCCGTCGCCTTCCTGGGTTGCCGCCTGCAGCTCGGTGTCCTCGTCGACGGTTGCTCCCTCAAGCTGGTCGTTGGCGTCGGCGACTTTCTGCGGATCGTCGTTTGGCCCCAGCATCTGCTGCTCGACGATCACGAACTCTTCGCGATCTTCCGCTTCGCACTGTTCGAGCGCTCGCTCCTTGGCGTTCTCCAGCGCTTCGTCCTGATCGTCGCCCAGACCGGTCACGACGTAATCGGTGCTGTCTTTCTCCATCGAGCTGCTGTCGCTGGCGCAGCCGGCGAGCGTGCTCAGGGCAAGGGCGCCGGCCAGGGCGATCCAGACGGGGTTGCGAGTTGCCTTATGCATCATGTCACTCTCTCCGTGTGTCGTGTTCCACAAACTATATCTGACGATCAGCCCGATCCATTCCGTCGGCCGTGCTGACATACTTGTTAGTCTAGATCGTCGAAATAAAACTGCAAGCCATTGGAAATAAAGGTAAATGTCGCCACGCCGAGACGCGCGTGTCGGCGTGGCGCGACAGTTCAGTCGGCGCCGGAGGGCGGCATCAGCCAGTGGTCGCTCGCCGCGAGCAGATGGGCGGTCAGGGCATCCAGCAGTTCGCCGCCGTGACGCCAGTAGTGCCAGTAAAGCGACACGTCCATCGGCTTTGCTGGATCGAGTTCGACGAGGTCGCCCGCCTCTCGTGCCTGCTGTCCCTGACTTTCCGGGATCAGCGCGTAGCCTATGCCGGAGAGCGCCATGTGCAGGACGCCTTCCGAGGACGGACACAGGTGGTGGGGGAACGGCTCCTTGAAGCCGTAGGCGTCGAGATAGCGTTGCTGAAGGCGGTCGTCGGGGCCATAGAGAATTGCCGGCGCGCGGCCCAGCGAGGCCTCGTCGATCCCTTCAGGGAAATACCGCTCGGCGAAACCGGGGCTGGCCATGATCTGGTATCGCATGGTGCCCAAAGGACGGGCCCGCGCGCCCTGCACGGGGCGCGCGGTTGCGCAGATGCAGCCGGCCACTTCGCCGTCCCGCATACGTCGCAGGGCAACCTCCTGATCGTCGACGACCAGGTCGAGCAGCACGCCGCGGCGATGACAGAACTCGCCAATGGTCGGCGCCCACCAGGTGGCCAGGCTGTCGGCATTGATCGCCAGCCGGAGCCGCTGCGTGCCTTCGCCGAGCGCGGGAATCTGATCCAGCAGGTCGTGCTCGAGCAGGCGGACCTGCTGAGCATGGTTGAGCAGACGCTGGCCCAGCGGAGTCGGCAGCAGACGCGGCGTGCGTACCACGACCGGCTGGCCTAACCGTGCCTCCAGCAGTTTGATGCGCTGGCTGACCGCCGACTGCGTCAGGTTGAGCTGCTGGGCTCCGCGTTCGAATCCCCCCTGATCGACGATCGCCGCCAGGGCTTCCAGAAGCTTGTAGTCAAGCATTAGGTTTTCTAATGACCCGTTACATCAATTCATTTCAGTTAATGAGATTAGCATCGCAAGCTGAACGCGTTTCTTTATCTGGGTTAAGTCAATGGGAATTTCTTTCAGTCAAGGGTTATTGGTTGGCAGCGCGCTCATCGTCGCCATCGGGGCGCAGAACGCGTTCGTGCTGCGCCAAGGGCTGCGACGCGAGTACGCCTGGCGGGTGGCGGCGATCTGTGCGCTCTGTGATCTGTTGCTGGTGGCGCTCGGGGTCGCCGGCATGGGGCGTCTGCTGGCGGCAAGCCAATGGGCGATGACGCTGGCGCGCTGGGGCGGCGTGGCCTGGCTGGTGTGGCAGGCCGTGCAGGCGCTTGGCCGCACTTTTCGGCCGGTCGCACTGGTTCCGGCTGCCGCTTCCGCCACGGGGGCCGGGGCTGTTGTGCTGGCTACGCTGGCGGTGACGCTGCTCAACCCGCATGTCTATCTGGATACGCTGGTCATGCTGGGGGCGATCGGGGCGCAGCAGCCGAGTGCGGCCGGCTTTATCATGGGTGCCGCACTCGCCTCGCTGCTCTGGTTCTTTGGCCTGGCAGGCGCGGGACACTGGCTGGCGCCGCACTTGAACAGTCGACGCTGGTGGCAGGTCATCGATCTCACGGTCGCGCTCGTCATGTTGACGGTAGCCTGGCAACTCGCCTGGCGACCGCTCTGAGCCCGGCGTGGGTCGCTGCGGTGCTGTGCCGTTAGTCAAGAGGACTTGGCCGCTCGCCACGAGGGCTTAGCCAATCTGAATTTCACCGCGCGCGTAGCGCAAGCCTCGAGCCTGTCGTGTTGCCAGAAAATAGCCCACCGAGAGCGGGCCGACGCGCCCCAGCAGCATGGTCAACCCCAGCAGGAACTGGCCGGGTAGTGACAGATCGGCGGTGACCCCGCGGGACAGGCCGACGGTGCCGAAGGCGGAGACGGCCTCGAAGGCGAGATCGAGGAAGGTCTGATCGCGATCGGTCACGCTGAGGCCGAATAGCGTCAGGAAGACCAGCAGGACCCCGGCCAGCGCTACCGTGATCGCCTTGATCACGGTTTCCTGCGGGATCGAACGGCCAAAGGCGGTCGGGTGCTCGGTGTTGCGGTAGAAGGCGCGGGCGGTCAGCAGCAGGACCACGAAGGTGGTGATCTTGATCCCGCTGGCGGTGGAGCTCGAGCCGCCGCCAATGAACATCAACAGCATGACCAGCAGGCTGGAGGCGTCGGTCAGCGCACCGGGGTCCAGGGTGTTGAAACCGGCGGTGCGTGGTGTGACGGCTTGAAACCAGGCGGCTTGCAGACGGGCGAAGACATCATCTAGGCCGCCCAGCGTGTCGGGATTGGACCACTCCAGCCAGAGCAGCAGCGCGGTGGCCGCAAGATTCAGCCACAGGGTCGCCAACAGCACCACCTTGGTCTGCATGGCGAGCCGGGACCAACGTCGCTGGCGATAAAGATCGCTGATCACCACGAAGCCGAGTCCGCCAACGATGAACAGGGTGGTCACGACGAGCGTGATCAGCGGGTCGTCGACCGCCTTTGTCAGACTCTCCGACCAGGTGGAGAAACCCGCGTTATTGAAGGCGGAGACAGCGTGGAAAAGGCTATGCCATAACCCTTGGCTCAGTCCGTACTCGGGAACCCAGCGCAGCGCGAGCAGCAGCGTACCGCCGCTTTCCACCAGCAGCGCGAAGACCATGACCAGCCGCACCAGTCGGGCTACCTGGCTGAAGGCGATCTCGCCGAGAGCTTCGCGTACCAGGCTCTGTTGCTGCAGCGGGAGGCGTGCGCCCAGCAGCAGCACGGTGAGCGCAGCGAAGGTCATGAAACCGAGTCCGCCGACCTGGATCAGCAGCAGTAGTATCAGCTGTCCGGTAAACGTCAGGTCCTGTCCCACGTCGATCACGCTCAGGCCGGTTACCGTGACCGCCGAGGTGGCGGTGAACAACGCTTCGTGCCAGGCCAACGGACGCGTGGCGCTACCGGGCAGCCATAACAATAGCGCACCGAGGGCACAGAGCAGCGTAAAACCGACGAGCAGGATTTCCGGTGGCGACAGACGGATGACACGGCCGTGCGGGGCACGGCGAAACGGGCGTCGCAGGCGTGCGGCCAGACTCATGGTGTTGGCTCCGCGCACACCGTTGATGGCCATTGCCGGCACCGCCGTCCGGCCGCGGACGGGCGCCCCGTCATAACTGTCTGCCGACTTTGCGTAGCGCTTCCAGGTCGCCCATCAGGACCAGGTTATCGCCGGCCTGCAGCGGCGTCGTGTCATCCGGATTCTGGATCACTTCGTCGCCGCGTTTGATGGCGACGAGGTGCAGGTTGTCACGGTCGATCGCCAGCGAGGCGACGCTGGTGCACTGCTCCACCAGCCGCTCGGTGGTTTCTAGTTCGACGATGAACTGGCGCTCGCCGAGGCGGATGAAGTCGATCATGGCGTGATAGTTGAGGCTCTCGGCCACGCGCATGCCGACGTCGCGCTCGGGGTAGATCACGCGGTCCGCCCCGAGTCGTTTGAGCAGCTTGTTGTGGGCATCGGAGTGGGCCTTGGCCCAGATCTCCTTCGCCCCGAGCTCCTTGACGTGCAGTGTGCAGATCACGCTCGACTCAAGATTGTCGTCGACATCGATGACGACCGCGTCGTAGGTCTCGAGTGCCAGCTCCGCCAAGGCGGTCTCGTCGGTCAGGTCGGCGATCACGGCATGGTCGAGCGTGTCCGAGAGGGCATCGACGCGGCTTTCGTCGCGGTCAACGCCGAGTACCTGATTGTCATGACGCTTGAGTTCGCGGGCCACGGTACTGCCGAAATACCCCAGACCCAGGATGGCGAATTGCCGGGACATCGAGAGACTCCTTTCTCCGTGAGCGTCGCGGGGGCGGCGTCCTTGCCGACTAGCTTGGCACAGCGGCCACGTCCGCTCCACAGTGCACCGTGACCTGGTCGTGGGCCCTTGCCTCCGGGTCGCTGCGCCGCGCCTTGTCACCGCGCTTTGTGACCAGACGCTATCTTGGCCCTTCGGGGCGGTCGCGATACGGCCGACGCGACGCTACAATCGCGCCCTCGCCGCGTCGGCGGGATGGCTGGCGGTACCGTGGTGGCGCCTCGCGTCTCCGCGGTACGACCGTCGTACAGGTCGTGCAGGCAGCGGTCTTTTGGACTTCAGTTTTTCGGAATTCGGTTTTTCGGATTTCGGTCTTTCAGGTATCGATATGTCAGGCATCAGTAGCGTCGAATCAGGACAAGAGGACACATGAGCGCAATCGCACGACCCAAGAATCTGTGGCTGGGGCGCTGGGGCTTCGTTCTGGCGGCCACCGGCTCGTCCGTCGGGCTGGGCAATATCTGGAAGTTCCCGTATATGACGGGCGAGTACGGCGGCGGTGCCTTCGTGCTGGTCTATCTCCTCTGCATCGTCGCGGTCGGCGTGCCGGTGATGATGGCGGAAGTCGCGGTGGGGCGGCGTGGGCGTGGCAGCCCGGTCGATGCCATTCGCCGTGTGGCAAGGGAGGCCGGGCGCAGCGGCTTGTGGTCGGCGCTGGGCTGGATGGCGATGCTGTGCGGTTTCATGATCCTGTCGTTCTATGTCGTCGTGGCCGGGTGGTCGGTCTCCTATCTGTGGAAGTCGCTCAGCGGTGGCCTTCAGGCCGATAGCGTGGCCGGCATGGCGGCGATCTTCGAGGCCAATAACGCCAACCCGTGGAATCTCGGTTTCTGGAGCACGCTGGTAACCCTGGCGACGATGAGTATCGTCGGGCTGGGCGTACAGGGCGGTATCGAACGCAGCGTGCGCTGGATGATGCCCGGGCTGGTGCTGATGCTGGCGGTGATGATCGTCTATGCCATGTTCAGTGGCGGTTTCGCGGCAGGCGTGGATTTCCTGTTTGCCTTCGAGTTCGGCAAGCTCAGCGGGGCAGGCGTGCTCGCGGCGATGGGGCATGCTTTCTTCACGCTGTCGCTCGCCTCGGGAGCGATATTGACCTATGGCGCCTATTTGCCTGAGACGCAGTCGATCTGGCGCACCACGCTGACGGTGGCGATCTGCGACACCCTGGTCGCGTTGATGGCCGGTCTGGCGATCTTTCCGGTGATCTTCGCCAACGGCATGGACCCCGATTCCGGGCCGGGCCTGATCTTCATGAGCCTGCCGCTGGCTTTCCAGCAGATGCCGCTGGGTGGTGTCGTCGAGGTGATCTTCTTTCTGATGCTGGCGGTCGCGGCGTTGACCTCCGCGATCTCGATGATCGAGGCGACGGTTGCCTGGCTCAACGAGAGCCATGGGATACCGCGCCGGCGTGCGGCCTGGGGCGTCGGTATCGTGCTCTGGCTGGTCAGCACGCTGGCGATGCTGTCGTTCAACCTGGGGGCGGAGTGGAAATGGGGCGGTCGCCATGTCTTCGACTGGCTCGATTTCCTCACCTCACGCCTGATGATGCCGCTGGGAGGGCTCGGTATGGCCGTGCTGGCTGGCTTCCTGCTGCGCCGCGAGGCGATGCGCGACGAGCTTGGCCTGCCGGCAACGCTCTTCACGGCGTGGCGGTTGGTCATTCGTTACATCAGCCCACTGGCGATCCTGGTGGTCTTCCTGGACGCGCTGGGCTGGCTCGGCGGCGGGTTCGATTGGCGCTGGCTGCTCGCGGTGCCGCTGGCGGGACTGGTCGTCGAGGGACTATCCGCGCGTCGTACCGGCGACAGGCAGGCCTGACGCCGGCAGATGCCAGCCGGGCGATCCCGATCGCCCGGAGCGGTATCAGTCGTCGATCTCCCAGGTCACGCTGACACCGGCATCGATGCTGATGTCGCCACTGCGATACTGCGGTGCGCTGCCGCCACTGTCGGCGGCCGCGGCCCGCATCATCTGCGGCTGATAGCGTGGGGCATTGGTCTCTTCGATCGACACCACGTCACCGAGATCGACATCCAGGGTTTCCGCCATCATTTCGGCTTTCTGGTGCGCACGCTGCAATGCTTGCTTGAGCGCTCGGTCGTCGGCGGCATCGCTGTCCTGCAGGCCATAGCTGACGCCGTCGAGCGAGTCCACGCCGGCGGCCGTCAAGGCGTCGAGCACGGTCGGCAGGCGATCGAGATCGCTCAAGGTGAGTGAGACGGGACGTTCGATCTGGGTGCGGACCTGAGGCGGCGTGTCGTCGCCATTGCGCGCGGTCTGCACATAGTCGGGGCGGACACTGAGCGATCCGGCACGGATCTGGCGACTCTCGACACCGGCATTCTCCAGCGCGTGGATCAGCTCGGCGGTGCGCGATTCCAGACGATCACGCGCGTCGCCGATGGCATCGCGGTCGCCGCTGGTGGCCTCGCCCTGCGGGCGGGCCGGCGTGCGTTCCCACAGGCGGGCGTTTAGTGTCGCCATGTCCGGCGCGATCTCCAGTGTCGCGTCGGCCTGGACATGAATCTGGCGCGGCGTGCTGTCGGCGAATGCCGGAGTGACCAGGGCCGCTGTCGTCAGCAGTCCGGCAAGGCTCAGGCCAACGGCGCGAGCGAGCGGGCGGGCGGTTACGAGAGACATGGCGTTTCCTCTGTCTTGGCAAGGGCGAAACCGCCGCCGCGAGCGCTGAGAGGCGCGCGCCGGCGACGGCGGCTACTCATGCTATGCTCGCCGGCGACAATTTCCCAACCAGGCGGGGGACGATGCGCCTTCTTTCCCTATTGTCTTGTGGTCGGGCCTATCTGCGGCAGGGCCTATGGTGCCATTTTGGCCCTTGGTGCGTGGCGGCGTTGACCCTGTTGTTCGCGGCGTCGGTGCCGGCGGCGGTGACCGTCGAGGATGATACTGGCCATCGGTTGACGCTGACGCAACCGGCTGAGCGAGTGATCGCGCTGGCTCCTCACCTGACGGAGATGGCCTTCGCCGTCGACGCCGGCGCGCAGCTCGTCGGCGTCATTGACGGCAGCGACTATCCACCTGCAGCGCGATCGATCAAGCGGATCGGCAATTACCGTGGCATTCCGCTGGAAGCGATCGTGGCCAGCCAGCCAGATCTGGTGCTGGCGTGGGCGAGTGGTACGCCGGATGCGCTCGTGGAACAGCTGACGCGGCTTGATATCCCGGTCTATCGCAGCGAGCCGCGGCGCCTGCCGCAGGTCGCCGACGATCTGCGCGCGATCGGTCGTCTGACCGGCCACGTCAAGGCGGGAGAACTGGCGGCAGAGCGCTTCGAGCAGGGATTGGCGGCAACGGCACAGACGCTGACGCCGGCGCCTCGGGTGTTCTACCAGTTGGGGCAGACGCCATTGACCACGCTGGCCGGTGGCCAGATCGTCACGCAGGTGGTGCGTCACTGCGGGGGGGAGCCGCTGTTCGCTGGGGGACGCGTGCTGGTGCCGGAGATCAGCCGCGAGTCCCTGCTCGAGGCGCAGCCGCAGGTGATACTCGCCGCCGGTCGCGACGATCGCTGGCAGGCGTTCTGGCGTGGCCAAGAGGCGCTGCCGGCGGTTCGCGACGACGCCCTCTACACCCTGTCGCCGGACGCGATCAGTCGGCCCGGTCCACGCATGATCGACGCCGTCGAACAGGTCTGTGCGGCGCTGCGCGAGGCCGGCACCCACTGAGCGCTGATGCCTCGCGCAGTGGGCGGTATTTGCCTCCGGCGCATGCCGAGGTCAGTAGTCGATGCCGCGTCGTGCCTGCAGGCCGGCGTTGAAGGCGTGGCGGGTTTCCTGCATCTCGGTCACGGTATCGGCCATTTCCAGCAGCTCGCGGTGCGCGTTGCGCCCGGTCACGATCACGCTCTGCTCCGGCGGACGATTGGCAATGGCATGGCGGACCGTCTCGATGTCGAGATAGCCGAACTTGAGCATGTAGGTGATCTCGTCGAGCACGACCAGATAGACCTCAGGGTCCGCCAGCAGGCGTTCGGCCTCGCGCCAGACCTCGAGGCAGGCGGCGGTGTCGCTGTCGCGATTCTGGGTCTCCCAGGTGAAGCCGGTCGCCATGATGTGCACGTCCAGATTGGGGTCCGCGATCAGCCGCTCGCGTTCGCCGCACTCCCACAGTCCCTTGATGAACTGGATCACGCCGACGCGGTAGCCGTAGCCCAGCGCGCGGGTCACGGTGCCCCAGGCGGCGGTCGTCTTGCCCTTGCCGTTGCCGGTGAAGACCAGTAGCTGTCCGCGCTGCTCGGTGGCGGCGGCAACCTTGTCGTCGACATGGCTCTTCAGCTTCTGCATCGCCTTCTGATGGCGCTGTTGGCGGTCGGTCATGGAAACTCCGTGCGGATGGCCGGGGCCGGGTGATAACGAAGGGGCCGGGTTAAGACGAAGGCGCGGGATAGCCGAGCGTCGCGGCCATCGAGTCGAGGTTTGCGGCGACCCAGCGCGCGTCGATCGGCCCCCAGTCCCGAATCACGTAGTGACCGATCTGATGGCGTTCGCCGGCCGACTGCTCGAACTCGCAGACGATATCCAGCTCGCCAAGGGCGCCGAGCGTATCCTGCGCGGTTCGCCTTGGCATGCCGCTGGCCTCGACAAGGGCAGGAACGCTGGTGGCGATGCCGGCGTCGATCAGGCCGGCGACGTAGAGTCGGCGGTAGAAACTGGTTCGGGTCTTGCTCAGGGACATGGGCGACATCATCGACGAGAGTGTCGTCCCATGGTAAGCGATGCCCGGCGCCGGGTCATGGGTGGGGGCTCTCCCGTATCACTCAGGCTGCGACCTCTTCCAGCAGTAGCCCCCGATAGTCGAGCAGCCAGTCGACGAAGCTGCGAATGCCCGTCTCCAGCGAAACGGTCGGCGTATAGCCCACGGTGGCCTGCAGCTTTTGGGTATCCGCCCAGGTGCGTTCGACGTCGCCCGGCTGCATCGGTTTGAAACGCTTGATCGCGGCGATGCCCAAGGTGCGCTCGAGCGTCTCGACGAAATCGAGCAGCGCGACCGGCGATCCGCGGCCGATGTTATAGATCTCATGCGGCGCGAGCCCTTCGCGAGAGGGCGCCCGGGGCAGCAATCGCACGATGCTCTCGACGACGTCGTCGATGTAGGTGAAGTCTCGCGCCATGCGCCCGTGATTGAAGATCTCGATCGGCTCGCCACGTAGCAGGCTGCCGGCGAACAGGCAGGGGGCCATGTCCGGGCGGCCCCAGGGGCCGTAGACCGTGAAAAAGCGCATGCCGGTGGCCGGTAAACGATGCAGGTCCGCATAGCTGTAGGCCATCATCTCGTTGGCGCGCTTGGTCGCGGCGTAGATCGATGCCGGGTGATCCGCCGGATCGGTCTCGCGGAAGGGGAGAGTCGCCTGTCGTCCGTAGACCGAGCTGGACGATGCATAGAGGAGATGCTCGACCGCATAACGCTGACACAGGTCGAGCACATTGAGAAAGCCGGTCAGATTGCTGTGACTATACGCGTGCGGATGCGTGACGGAGTGGCGCACGCCCGCCTGGGCCGCCAGGTGCACGACATGCGTGAAGCGTTCGCGCGCGAAGAGCGACTCCATCGCCGGCAGGTCGGCGATATCGAGCGTCTCCACGCGTAGATGCCGGAGGCGGCCCCACCGTGCCTGCTTCAGCGCCGTCGAATAGTAGTCATTGAGGTTGTCGACGCCTACCACGCGGTGGCCATCGCGGGCGAGGCGGTCGGCGAGGTGAAAGCCGATAAAGCCGGCCGCGCCGGTGACGAGAATATTCATGCCTGTTCCTGTCGTTGATGAAACCTGCGCCGCCGGGGCGGCAAGCTTGCAAGATCGGACACGGTCAGTCGCACGAGACGCTCGATCTCCCGAGATCGAGGGCGTCTACGGGCACTATAACCAGTTTTCCGCCGCGGTAGTCGAAAACATGGGCGGCCGTGGGACGCGTAATCCAGGCGCTCAGATCGCGGCTTCGGCCGACCAGCCAGCCGCTCGGATGCGATTGCTGGAACTCGCAGATCGACCGAGCGTCGCCATCCAGTGTCAGCAGTGGGCGCTGCAGGCGACCGGCGAACTGGAAGGTCGCCTGATAGCCGTTGCCGTCGAACGCCACCGGAACATTGGCCAGTTCCAGCGCGGCAAGGAGACGTCCCGGCGCCTCGACGTCATAGCGGCTCCATAGCGGCCCCAGCAGCAGCTGTGTGGCGAGCAGTACGGCGACGCCGCTGGCGAGTGCCAGCTGTCGCGTGGCGCGTGCGGCGTGTCGCCGGGGCTGGCGCCAGAGCAGGGCGGCCCACAACAGCAGTGCCGCGGCACCGAACGGAGACAGGGTCTGCGCATTCAGGACGCCGTGACCGAGGACACCAAGCCCGAGCCCGGCCAGGCCGAGCAGTGCAATGGCTAGCGCGACGCCCCGTTGACGCCCGGTCAAGCTGCCGCCGCGCTGCCCCAGCCGGTCCATGATCAGCAGGGCCAGCGCCGGTAGCAGCGGCATCAGGTAGTGAATCTGCTTGCCACTGATCAGCGAGAAGACCAGCAGCGACGGCAGCAGCCAGAACCACGCCAGTCGCTGATGGCGATGACGCGGACGTTCCGGCCAGGCGGCGGGCCACAGCGACCAGGGAAAGGCGAGCACCGGCAGCCACGGCAGATACCACCAGTCGGGCCGGGCATGCGCCATGGCGTCGTGCAGGCGGTCGACGCTTTGCGACCACAGCAGGTCGGTGGCATAGGCCTTGCCGCCGATCACGACGGCGGGCAGTAGCCAGGCCAGCAATATCGCCATGCCAAGCGTGAGCGCCAAGACGAGATGGCGTCGCCCTTCGGTGCCCAGCGGCGTGGCCCGCCACCAGCGCATGCCGAGCACGATCGGCGCCAGCACAAGCAAAGCCACCGGGCCCTTGGCCAGCAGCGCCAGGCCGAGCCACACCCCGGCGTTCACGGCCCGTGCGCGGCTCAGGCGGTCCCCCGCCAGTGGCGAGATGACGCCCAGCAGACAGGCAGTGAGCAGAACATCGAACATCAGCGCGCCGCTGTAGAGCGACCACATCAGCATCGACATCAGTACCAGCGGCGCCAGACGGGCGCGGCTGCCGGCGTAACCCAGGCGGCGCGCGAGGCGGTAGAGGTGGGCCATGGCCACCAGCGATGCCAGCGGCGAGATCAGCCTGGGCCACCAGTCATTGACGCCGAATAGCGTCCAGCCGAGGTGGATCAGCCAGAACAGCAGTGGCGGCTTGTCGGCGTAGGTGTCGCCATTCATCAGCGGTACCCACCAGGCGTGGGCGTTCCACATCTCCCAGGCCACCGAGACGTAGCGTGTCTCGTCGATCGGCATGAGGGGTCGCGAGAGCGCACCTGCCAGGGACAGGGACCAGAGCACGGCGACGACCAGCCAATCCCGATAGCGGGAGTGCCAGGCGGGCGCGAGCCAGCGTTTGGAGACGTTGAGCGTGGTAATCACGGTTATCGTCCGGGCCAGTGTTGGCGCCAACACTGCGGCGTGACACTTAACGCAACATTAGGGGGCGCGCATCGACGTGGGGGGCGATTCACGGCAGGCAGGATTGTCGTGCGGGGTCGCCGATAGCCGGCCGTCTGCGCTACCGAGATAAGAAAGCGTTAAGCTGGCTGTGTCTCAATGCAACACGATTCTCGGAAACTGCTGACTCGTTGGCGAAGACAAGGGCGGACTCGGCAATGCGCGTACTGCTGATAGAAGATGATCCACTGCTGGGCGACGGTGTTCGCACCGCGCTGATTCGCGAAGGTTATGCGGTGGACTGGATGACGCGGGGCGGCGATGCGCTGGAAGCGGCGCGGGTGGAACCCTTCTCGCTGGCGATTCTGGATCTCGGCCTGCCCGACATGGACGGCCTGGCGGTACTGCGGGAGTTGCGCCGTGGCGCTTCGCTGCCGGTCCTGATTCTCACCGCGCGGGACGCGGTCGATCAGCGCATCGCCGGGCTCGATGCCGGTGCCGATGATTACGTGCTGAAACCCTTCGATCTGCAGGAGCTGCTGGCGCGCATGCGGGTCATCACCCGGCGTGCCGAGGGGCGTTCGACGCAGCTGTTGTCGATCGGGCGTCTGACCATCGACGAGGCGCAGCACGAGGTGTGCTGGGACGGGACGCCGATCACTCTCGGCCGGCGCGAGTTCGCACTGCTGCTGGAGCTGGCCCGGCATCGTGACAAGGTGATGTCGCGGCCCAAGCTGGAGAGCCTGCTCTATGGCTGGGGAGAGGAGATCGGCTCCAATGCGTTGGAAGTGCATGTGCACCACCTGCGACGCAAGCTCGACAAGCACCTGATCACCACGGTGCGTGGCATCGGCTATCGTCTGGACAGCCGTGCGGCATGACCTCGATTCGTCGCTACCTGAACCTGACGCTGGCCGGGGTGCTGATCGTGGTGATGGCGCTGGCGGTGACCGCGGCCTATCTGGTGACCCGGCATGAGATGGAAGAGATCTTCGATGCGCAACTGAGTCTTCAGGCGCGTATCGTGTCCGCGCTGGTCGACGTCAACACCACGGCGGACGAGTACGCCGCCATCGCCGAACAGCTTTCGCAGCCCGACCACTTCGCCCGTTGGTATGATCAGACCGACAACGTGGTCTCGCGGGTCAGCGAACCGCGCCTCTATTTCCACGAGGAGCGGATGCTGTCGCTGGGCTTCTGGGATGCGGCTCGGCGGCCGGTATTGATGGGGGCTCGCTGGAACGAGGCGGGCGAAAGCTTTCCCCCGCCTCCGTCGGAAGGGCATCGATGGGTCGATTACGATGGCGACCACTGGCGCGTGTTCAGCATGCCGATCGAGGGGCAGCGCTGGGTCAGTGTCGGGATTCGCCAATCCTTCCAGGATGAACTCTCCAACAAGGTGGCCATCGGCAACTTCGTGCCGCTACTGCTGGCGTTGCCGGTGCTGATCTGGCTGATCGCCCGACTGATCCGACGAGGGCTCAAGCCGATCGACCACCTGTCGCGCCAGGTGCAGACGCGGGACGAAAACGACCTCAAGGCGATTCGCGTCGCCGTACCTCGCGAGCTGCAGCCCCTGCGCAGTGCGCTGAACGATTTTATCGAGCGGCTCGGCCAGACACTCGAGCGCGAGCGCCGCTTCACCGCGGATGCGGCGCACGAGCTGCGTACGCCGCTGGCGGCCATGAAAATTCACCTCGACAACGCTCGCTATGGTGAACCCGAGGCGCTGGACAAGGCCTACAACGGCATCGAGCGCCTGCAGCGAGTGGTCGAACAACTGCTGTTGCTGGCGCGACTGGATCTGAACGGCGAGCGGCCCCAGCCGCAAACGCTGGCGTTGCAGACCCTGGTGCTCGACCTGGCCGCCGATCTCTGGCCGCTGGCGGAATCGCACGATCAGTCGCTGATCGTCGAGGAGGGAGCGGCGGTAGCCGTTCGGGCCAACCCGACGGAGCTCGGTATCCTGCTGCGCAACCTGATGGACAATGCCTTGCGCTATACGCCTCCGGGCGGTGAGGTACGTGTGGCCATGGGGGTTGAGCAGGGGCACCCCTGGCTGAGTATCGCGGACACTGGCCCGGGGATCCCCGATGCGCTGCTGGAAGCGGTGACCCAGCGCTTCCAGCGCGCGGCCGACCAGCGGATCAGCGGCAGCGGCCTGGGCCTGGCGATCGCCGTGGAGATCGCCGAGCGGCAGCGCCTGAGCCTGATGCTGGCCAACCAGGAATCGGGTGGGCTGATCGTCCGCCTACGCTGGTGGGATGCCGTCGAGTCGAATCGCGAGGCGGTAGCGTCCCACTCCCTCTCCTAGCGGCCGATGCATCTCTCTTCTGGCTGCCGATCCCCTCTCTCCTGGCGGCCGATGCGCCGATCGCGCATGTTGCCGCCTTTATCGGATAGGTCGCCGCCTTCGCAATCCTTTCAGCGGGTCAGAGACGCGGCGCCTGGCCGCTGGGGTCGGGCAGCGTCGTCGGCGCCACGTAGAGCGGCGCGGCCCCGACGTCGCCAGCGCAGCCTTGAGTCGCGGTACCCGGTATCAGCCACCAGTCATCACCGTTCTGCACGCCCATGTCCCTGACCTGTTCACGATCCAGGCAGGGGTAGTCCTCCGCTTGCCGCGCCATGGCCAGCATCCAGCGGCCGCGGTCTTCCGCCAGCCAGGCGAAGGCGCGGCGAAACTGGTCCGCCGACGGCGTGCGGTCGCCGAACTGGACGCTGGGCTGGCGTGACTGCAGGAGGAACTCCTCGTCGAAGTCCGGCAGCGCCAGCCACGTCCCTTCGCCAGTGATCGTGACGACCTGATTCATCATGGCGCGAGGAGAGCGTGCCGGGTCCTGCAGGGTGTAGCCCCAGGTCGACCAGCTGACCCAGAACGCGACCAGCCAGAGTGTCAGCGCGTAGAGACCGCGGCGCGGTTTCAGCCAGATCAGCAGTATCAGGGCCAGTGCGCCGATGACGCTCCACCAGGCCCAGGGGTAAAGGTCATGGCGCTTGGCCAGGCTGTCGAGTACCGGTAGCCCGAGCGCGCCGAGAAGACCGGCGCCGAGCAGCAGGCCGCCGAGCAGCGCCAGCAGGCCGAAGCCTAGCCAGTGCAGCAGCCGGATTCTCAGCAGGCCGGGCAGTAGCGGCGCCAGCGCGAGTACCAGCAACGGCAGTGTCGGCAGCATGTAGACACCCCGCTTGCCGGGCGACAGCGAGAAGAACATCACGATCAGCACAAGTGATGCCAGAGGCAGCAGCACGGCGACATCGGCGCGTCGCGCGCGGCGCCACCAGGCGGGGAGCGCCCAGGGCAATGCCAGGACCAGCGGTATCCAGGCCCACGGCAGGACTTTGACCAGGTAGTAGTACCAGGGCTCGAGATGGGCCCAGGAGTCGGCATATCGCTGGCCCGTCTGCTTGAACAGGATATTGTCGCGGTAGGTTGCCAGGCCGGGATCATCGCCGAAGGTGGCCATCAGGATCATCGGTACGCCCCAGGCCGCGATGCAAAGTAGCAGTACCCCGGCGCCCCGGACGAGGTCCGCCAGTCGCAACGGTGTTGCCAACCCGCGCCAGGCGAACCAGAGCCAGGCCGGCAGCAGCGTCAGCGGCAGGATGCCGACCCCCTTGGTGATGATGCCGATGCCCATGGCTGCCCAGCCGATCAGCCACCAGCGCGGTGCCGGCCCGAGCAGGGCGTGGCGTAGCAGTCCGTAGCTGGCCAAGGTGGTGAAGAACGTCAGCATCATGTCAATCTGCGCGGTCTTGGCCTGCAGCACGAACTGCAGCGAGGCAAGCAGGGCGCCGCCGGCCAGCAGCGACACGCGACGGCCATGCAGGCGGCGGCAGAGGTCGATCACCAGGACCAGCACGCCCATGGCGCTCAACGTGGTGGGAATCAGGAAGCCAAGGCGAACGGAGCCGGTCAGCCAGATCGACAGCGCCGAGGCCCACATGAAGACCGGTGGTTTATCCGGGTACAGTTCCCCGCCACGGTGGGGAAACCAGAATTCGCCGGTGCGCAGCATCTCCAGCGCATTCAGGGCGAAGCGCGGTTCGTCGGCAGGCCAGGGATCGCGCCAACCGATCCCCACCCCGAGCAGCAGCACGGCGAACAGCAGTAGCAGCAGCCAGGCGCGACGGTAACTGGACGCGTCGGAACCGATCCAGAACGCGCCGTGAGAAGGGAGCAAGCGAGGGCCGAGCAGACGACGGAAGACTTCGGCGGACCGCCGGCTCATGGCGCCGTCCCCTCCCGCTTCTCTCTCCGGATCAGCATCAGGTTGCGGAGGTAGATCACCAGTCCGGCGCCCTGACCGGCGATAAAGACCGGATCACGTCGGTAGATGGCGTAGGCCAGCAGCGTCGCGCCGCCGCCCAGGCTGAAGAACCAGAACGCGACCGGAATGACACTGCGACGGGCCCGCTCGCTGACCAGCCACTGGATAATGAAACGCGCCGAGAACAGCGCCTGGCCAACGAAGCCGATCGTGACCCACACCCACTCCGTCATCATGACGAGGACTCCTCCGCTGCCACGCTGTCGCGATCGACGGTGGGAGAGGCCTCGGCGACTAGCGGTGCCGGCAGCCGGCTGCGACGGCGAAGCCACATCACACCGACCATGTCGATCAGGCCGACCCACAACCGATTGTTGAGTCCGTAATGAGAGCGACCCGTGCCACGCGGGCGGTGATTGACCGGCAACGACACGCAGGTCCCCCCCTGAGCGCGGACCAGCGCCGGCAGGAAACGGTGCATGTGATCGAAGTAGGGCAGCGCCAGGAAAGCCTCGCGGCTGACCACCTTGAGGCCGCAACCGGTATCCGGCGTGGCATCCTTGAGCAGGGCGCTGCGTACCCGGTTGGCGATGCGCGAGGAGAGTCGCTTGAGCCAGTCGTCGCGGCGATTGACGCGATGACCTGCCACTAGCGTGACGTCTCCCCGGCGGGCACGTTCAAACAGCGCCGGCAGGTCGGCCGGATCGTTTTGGCCGTCGCCGTCGAGGGTCGCCAGCCACGCGCCACGCGCGGCGCGGGCAGCCTGCCAGACCGAGGTGCTCTGGCCGGCGCTGGCGGCATGTCGCAGCGGTCTTAGCCTGGCGTCGTCGGTTGCTCGTCGGCTCAGCAGCGTCCAGGTGTCATCGGTCGAGGCATCGTCGACGACGATGACCTCATGTTCGATCTGGGCCAGCGCTGCAGTGATCTCGTCAAGCAGGGCGGGAAGGTTGCCGGCTTCATCCTTGGCCGGGATCAGGATCGATAACAGGGGCGAGTGCATCAATAGGCGTTCCTGGCAATCGCATTCCCCGACATGGCGTGAAGTGGCAGGTCACCTTCGCGACGGGGGCTACGGGGAGGAAACCATGGGGCTCCCTCTCTTTATGAAATCGTTGCGCGTGAAAAGCAAACCGTTGTCCGCGCAGGGCGTGAGGCAACATGGTCACTGTCGCGACTTAACGAAGACTTAAAGAGCGCCGTGGCTGGCATTGAGCCAGTCCGCCAAAGGTCGAGGGAAAGGATGCAGCGGGAGAAAAGCGGGCCCGTCGGCCGCCTCGCGGCGGTGGCAAAGTGGGCAAAGCCCAACGGCCGGTAAGGGGGCTCAGCTGAACAGGTCCGGCTGGGCGAGCGGAGGTCGGAAACTGCCGGTATCGAGCCCGGCATCGGGACGCCGCGACAGGCCATGGCGTCGGGCGGCGTGGCGGAAACGCTGGGCGATCATGTCGACGAACAGCCCGTCGCCCTGCATGCGATGGCCGAAACGGCTGTCGTTGTTCTGGCCGCCACGGGACTGGCGGATCAGGCTCATCACCTTGGCGGCTCGCGCCGGATAGTGAGCTTCCAGCCAGGCCTCGAAAAGCGGAGCGACCTCGCGTGGCAGCCGCAGCAGTGTCCAGCTGGCGCTGCTGGCCCCGGCACTGGCCGCCGCCGTGAGTAGCCGTTCGATCTCGCTGTCGTTGATCGCGGGAATCACCGGCGCCACCAACACGCCCACCGGGATGCCACAGTCGCCTAGTTCGCGGATGACCTTGAGCCGGGCTGTCGGCGAAGCCGCGCGTGGCTCCAGCGTGCGCTTCAGGTCGTCGTCCAGGGTGGTGAGGCTGATGAAGACGCGAACCAGTCGCCGTTCCGCCATCTGCGCGAGCAGATCCCGATCACGCAGAATCAGCGTGCTCTTGGTCACCAGCGTCACGGGATGACGGCATTCCAGCAGTACGTCCAGCAGTGATCGGGTGGTGCGGTAGTCGGCTTCCAGTGGTTGATAGCAGTCGGTATTGCCGGAGAGATTGATGGGGCGGCAGACGTATCCAGGCTTGCACAGCTCTTCGCGAAGCCGGTCAGCCATGCCGTGCTTGGCGATCAGGCGAGTCTCGAAATCGAGCCCGGGCGACAGGTCCCAATACGCATGACTGGGGCGCGCGTAACAGTAGATGCAACCATGCTCGCAGCCTCGGTAGGGATTGAGCGAGCGGTCGAAGCCCAGGTCCGGCGACCGATTCCAGGAGAGCGCCGTTCGTGGCGTCTCCTGCTGTATTTGCGTCGGCAGGCGCGTCGTCTCGATCTCCTGCCACCAGCCATCGTCCTCTCTTTCGACACGGCTGGGCAGGAAGCGATTATCGGGATTGAAGGTGGCGCCACGGCCCTTGCGAGGTGAGGAGGACATGGTTGTACTCCAGGAAGCTGTTTATAAATACAGTATTCTGGTGAGGTAGACGGAAAAAAGCAAACTCCACTGAAGATTGGCACCAAGTCTCGTAATTAAATGTCACCCAATGGATTTGATGTGTCATTTTGTATCGACTTGGGGTGGTTTTTCATCTCCAATAAATCAGGATCGTTCAATGTCAAATCGCCGGTTTCAACGCACGGCGCCATTGTCCGATGGCTAGCCGAGTCTCCCGCCGGGAAACCGGTATCATGAAAATTCGTTTGGGTAAGGGAAAAAGCATGACAGCAACCGTGTTACGCACGGCCGGCACCGTCGTCACTGTCACCGTGGGTATTGTTCTGGGCTGGACGGCCGCCTATCAGTTGCCCGGCAGCGAGAAGGCTGCCGATGATGGTGTACCGTCAGAACCGCGTGAGGTGGGTGACGCACTGACAGGTGAACTGACCTCCGCGAGTCAGCTCAACGTCAAGGACGGTAGCCGTTACGCGCGGATACCGGTGCAGCTCGACGCCGATACCTTCGTGCAGTTCGAGCTCGATGGCCCCCTCGACGGCACCCTGAGCCTGCTCGATGCCAACGACAAGTGGTTGGCCTCTTCCGCCAACACGGTCGCGGCTTCCGGGCTCGCTAGCGAGGGCGGTTCGGTCAGCGTCGGCGCCAACATCGAGGAGGCGGGCACCTACTGGCTGGCGGTCAGTGGCCGTGACAGTCGTAGCTACGGCCCCTTCGAGGTCGAGAGCCGTACACTCGACGTGCGTAACGACGGCGATCTTGCCACCGAAGATGAGGTTGCCGGGTTCCTCACGAAGGATCCCAACACTTATACGCTTGGCGTCGAGGAAGCTGGCCTGTACCGCTTCACCATGCGCAGCGACGTGGTGGACGCCTACCTTCACTTGACCGGCGACGGCGTGGACGCCAGCGACGACGATTCCGGTGGTGGGACGAGCGGCTACGACGCCCAGCTGACGGCATACCTGGAGCCCGGCGACTATGAGATCGAGGCGAGTGCCTACGGCTCCGTGACGAGCGGCATGTATTCGCTGGTGGCGGAGCCGCAGCCGCTGCCGCTGCCGACCGGTGACACCTTGCGCAACGGCGGTGAAGTCTCGGCCGGAGACGAGCTGACCGGCTACATGAGCGGGGATGGCCGCGAATACACCTTGAATGTCGACGAGGCGGCCAGCTACACGATCGACATGCGAGCCGACGACCTGGATTCCTATCTCGAGTTGACCGGCGAAGGGGTGACCCTGAGCGACGACGACAGCGGCGGCGACTACGATGCTCGTATCCAGGCGGTTCTGCAGCCGGGTACCTATACCATCCGCGCCTCGAGCTACGGCTCCGGTAGCGCGGGGCTATTCACGCTGGCGGTGGCCACCTCGGAAGCGAATGTCCTCTCCGAGGAAGAGCGTCGCCTCGACGGCGTCGGGCGTCTCGAGGACATGCTGATGTCTAACGGTGGTACCGACTACGTCTGGCACATCGACGAGGCCGGTCGCTATGCCGTGACCATGCGCTCCAGCGACCTGGATGCCTTTCTGATGCTGACGGGTGACTCCGGCATCGATCTGTCCGACGATGATAGCGGTGGTGGCTACGACGCTCGCATCGAGACGAATCTGGCGCCGGGTGACTACACGGTCAATGCCAGCAGCTACGGTGGTGGCACGGGCAGCTTCGAGCTGCAGACCGAGAAACTCGACTGACGCGCTTTCCCGGCGTCACGGCATAAAAAACGCCTCGCAGCCTGGCTGCGAGGCGTTTTCGTTTTCAGTCGGTTACCGGCCAGCAGTTACCGGCGCGAGACGCCGCTCAGAAGCGCAGTCGGACGCCGGCTTCCAGATAGCGGTCCTGCGTGTTGTAGCCGTCGGCAAGCTGGTACTCCTTGTCGAAGGCGTTCTCCAGCTTGGCGGAAAGCTCGATCTCCGGCGTGACTTGCCAAGCGGTGCGCAGGTCGACGACGCCGTAGCCGGCGACATCGACATCGCTGTAGTCACTGTCGGGTCGTTCACGGGAGGCGCGTAAGGTCATGCCAATGCCGATGGTTTCATAGCGATAGTCGGCATCGAGACGGCCGTAGAGTTCGGCGCGCCTGGCCAGCTGGTCACCGGTTTCCCGGTTTTCCGGATCCTGGCGTGTCACCGATGCCTTGAGTGACAGGCCGCCCTGTTGCCAGCCACCAGAGAGCTCGACGCCGCGGATTCTCGCTTCGTCGACGTTGTAGTACTGATAGCGACCGCTCGCGCCCAGTTCGGTATTGAGCAGGTCATCGATGCGGTTCTCGAAGACACTGACGCTGGCATTCCAGCCGCTGCGATCATAGCGCCAGAAGAGCTCGGTATTCTTGGAGGTCTCGGCATCCAGATCCCGGTTGCCGTAGGCGCTGTAGAGCTGGTAGAGCGTCGGTGCCTTGTAGGCGGTGCCATAGCTGGCGCCGATTTGCTGGTAGGCCGTCAGATGGTAGGCGTAGGCGATGTTGCCGGTTGTCTCGTCACCGAAAAGCGAGTCGTCATCATAGCGTAGCGACCCGCTCAACTGGTGGCGGCCGTATTGGCGCTGAACCAGCCCGTAGACGCCGACGTTGTCGCGGCTATCCCGGTCCACCGTATCCCAGATACTGTCGTAATCGATGCTGTCGTGGCGGTAGTCAACGCCGAGACTCTCGAGGCCGTCGTCATGGGTGAAAGTGTGCTGGAGGCCGAGCTCATCCCGCTGCGTCTTGGTCATCGTCTCGCGCTCGCCGGCCTGGCGATCATCGCGACGCTCGTCGAAATGCCCCGCCGTCAGGCGCATGTTCCAATCCGGCTTTAGTGCGACATCGAGGTTGCCGCTGACATTCTGCTGGTAGCCGTCGCTGGTGTAGTCGCTGGCGCCGTAGCTGTCGTAGTCGCTGTTGAAGTCCTGGCGCAGCGCCCGCAGGCTGCCGCTGACCCGGTCGCTGAAGCGATGCGCGATGCCGAGCTGGCCGCCGGTGGACTCGAAGCCGTCATCCTCGCCGCTGAGGTCGGCTTCGGTGGCATTGAAGCCGTCGCCGTCACGATGGAACAGGGTGGCATTAACTCGCGTGTCCGCGTTGCCTGTCGACACGTGGGCGCTCTGCTTGGCGAAGCCGTCCTCGCCCGCCCGCAAGTTAAGGTCGCCGTGTGTGCCTTCGCCACCGCTACGGGTAAAGATCTGGATCACACCGCCAATGGCATCGGAGCCATAAGCGGCAGCGCGCGGTCCCCGGACGATCTCGACGCGCTCGATCATCTCGGGCGTCAGAAATTCGAGACTCGTGGCTCCGTTCGACGACGAGGCGGAGTTGATACGCACGCCATCGACCAGCACCAGGGTGTGATTCGAGTTGGTGCCGCGCAGGAACACGCTCGAGGTGGTGCCCGGTGCACCGTTCTGCGCGATTTCGATACCGGCGCGTCCCTGCAGCAGTTCGATCAGGTCATCGGCCTGACTGCGTTCGATCTCGTCGCGGTCGATGATGGTGGTACTGGCCAGCACGTCGGCCTGCGATTGCGGCAGGCGGTTGGCAGTGACTTGAACGTCGTCCAGCTGCTCCTGAGCCTGCGCGATCTGGACCGTCATCGAGAGGGCCAGTGCGACGCCGGAGGCGACGGCGTTTGGTTTGACATGCATGTGAAATGATCCCCAAGCGCATCACGGCATCACCGGATTCGGGCGCCGCTTTCGTGTCATCGGATACGCGATGGGAGGACAGCGGGGACGGCCCGGCAACGGGCAATGGGTACCCGGCAGGCGTGTCGCCACTGATCGAGCCCTCCGCATCAACCAGTGAGGAGAAACGTGCCGGTCTCCGGACTTGCGCGCGATGACAGTGTCTGTCATCCGACGCCCACGCCTTCCCGCGATGACGACGGTTCCCTTGATGTCTCGGTCGTCGGTTCACAGTGGCTGGAGGGGCCTGGCGGCCCGCCCGGTGGGGTCTGACGCGATTACCGTTGCGGGGGCAGTACGGGATTTTCACCCGTTTCCCGAGCACACGTCTCTCGACGGATCAGATTTTCGCAGTTTCCGTTCGGCAAGGGAAACGCCGACGCCTCAGGAAGAGGCGTCGGTCTCGCTGGCCTCCTGCAGCACCAGCTCGACGCGACGATTGCTCGCGCGCCCGTCGGGTGTGTCGTTGTCGGCCAGCGGGTGGGTCGAGGCATAGCCGATGGCGCGCAGGCGATCGCCATCGACACCGGCCAGGCGCAGCACACGGACCACGGCCGAGGCACGCGCCGCCGACAGTTCCCAGTTGGAGGGGAAGCGGTCGGTAGCGATCGGCACGCTGTCGGTGTGTCCCTCGACGGAAATGGTGCCCCGAAACTCCTCGAGCAGGGGGACCAGACGGTCGATCAGTCGGCGACCGTTGTCGCTGAGCCCGACGGCGCTCGAGTCGAACAGCAAGTGATCCTGGATGCGCAGGTTGAAGCCATGGGGGATGGCCGTGACTTCGACGCCATCGATCTGCGGCAGGGCTGGCGGTGCGTCGGGCAGGTCGAACAGCGGGACACGAAAAGCCAGTGACACCGTTGATGTCGACAGCGGCTGCATGGCGGGCTCTGAGTGAAGGGCGGGCGCTGGATCGTAGAAACCGACATCGCTGGCCAGCGGGGACGGGGCCAACTGACGCGGGGGGCGATAGAACTCGCCCAGCGTCTGCGAGGGCAGTGGCGCAGCCACGACGGTGGTTGGCACCTTGAGCGGCAGAAAGGAAGCGGCGGGAGCCAGCGCGACATCGCGGTCAAGCAGCTGGCCGCCGTAGAGCGCTAGCATCAGCACGAAGAAGGTGATCAACAGCATCAGCATGTCGAGATAGCTCATCAGCCACGAGTCGCTGTCGCTATCGCGGGCGGCATCCTCGAACGGGCCCTGATCGAACAGCAGATCCGTGAACGGGCCGCCGGGATTGATGGCGATCTGGCTCATGAGGTTTCGGTCGCCGGCGTGGCAGCGAAGGTGCCTGGGCTGTCGCGCATCTCGTCGTGATGTTCGACGCGATAGGTATTGAGCGCTTCCTCGATAAAGGCGGGCAGGCGACGCTTGCTGACCATGCAGATGCCCTCGAGCAGCAGCGTCATGGCCATCAGCCGAGCTTCGGTGCGGCGCTCGAGTTTCACGGCGATCGGCTTGAACACGAGATTCGCGAGCAGAATGCCGTAGAAGGTGGACATCAGCGCCACGGCGAGTCGCGGACCGATGACGGCGAGGTCGCCGGCCTGGATGACCTCCAGCATGTTGATCAGCCCAACCAGCGTGCCCAGCATCCCGAAGGCTGGCGCGTAGACGGCCATGGTCCGCAGGATCTGCGCTTCGATACGCTCGCGAGCCTTGACCCGGACCATGCGCCAGCGAAGCATCTCGCGAATCTCTTCCTCGCGGGTATTGGCGATGACCATCTGCATGCCGGTGCGCAGAAACGGATTGGTGGTCTGTTCCAGGGTACCTTCGATGGCGCGGATGTTGCCGCGGCTCCAGTGTCGAGACATCTCGATAAGCTGCTCGAGGTCACTGTCCAGTTCCGCCGCGAGCGGCTCGCGGCGAAAGACTACGGCGATCTGACGCCAGAGCCGCTGCATCTCCGCGAGCGGGTAGCTGATGAAACTGGCAGCCAGCGTGCCGGTCAGCACAATGGCAAGCCCGGTCAGGTTGAAAAAGGTGCCGGGGGCCTGTGCGGTGAATAGCACTACCGTGGCCAGCAGCAAGGCGCTGGCAATGAGGCCGATAAGCGTGGAGGGATTCATGAACGGCTCGCTACCTGGAAGACGGGCGTGGTGCTCATCTTAAGCCGGGGGGCGCGCGGCCAAAGGCGCTAATTGGCGCTGCTATGAGGCGCTTTTTGCGATCACGTGAGCGCCTTCGTCATCATTCAGGCGCTTTGGGCGGCCGGTACTTGGCGCTCGCCGGCCGCCTCGTAGTCGATAAAGCGGGTCGGGTCATCGCTGATCACGCCATCGACGCCCCAGTCCCATAACTTCTCGAAGGTGACCGGATCGTTGGCGGTGTAGCAGAACAGCTTGATCTGTTCGTCGGCGATCTCGCGGGCGCGCTTGATCTTCAGCTTGCGCCAGTCGAGATGCAGGCTGTAGGCGTCAAGGCGCTCGGTCTCTCTCCACCAGTGCTTGGGCGCCTTGTCGTCGAGCACGCCAAGCCGCAGTCGAGACGGGTCCGGCTCCACCTCGCGGGCGGCCGTGAGCGCGTGCCGATTGAAGGAGGAGACGATCAGCTGGGACGGCGACAGGCGCGCCAGTACGGTGGGCAGCGAGGCATGGACGAGCTCGGCGGCATGGCGGCCGCGGGCGACCTTGAGTTCGAGATTGAGGCCCATCCCGAGGCGTTGGATCAGGGCGAGCATGGCGTCCAGGGTCGCCATGCGCTCGCCGCGATACTGGGCGCCGAACCAGCCGCCGACATCGAGTTTGTTGGCGCGCTCGGCCGTCAACTGGCTCAGTTTGCCGCGACTGTCCGAGCAGCGCTTGACGCCGGGGTCGTGCCAGATGACCGGTGTGCCATCGCCGAGCAGCTGCACATCCAGTTCCACCCAGGTGCAGCCGGCATCGTGGGCGGCCTGAACCGCGGCTAGCGTATTTTCGGGGGCGCGAGCGGAAAGACCTCGATGGGCGATATACCGGGGTAGTTCGAAGCGGGCGTCGGATCGGATCATGCGGCTGATGTCTCCGGCGTCCGCCATGCCAAGCGTTCGCCACTGTCCAGAGCGAAGAGGTGAGGGCGTGGGCGGGGCGGCCGCACGACCAGAATTTGACCTTCGTCCACCAGGCGAGCGCCGTCAAGACGAATCTCTGGCCCGATGAGAGAAAAGGTGTGCCGAAGAGACATCGTCGTGCCACCTTCCTGTTTTTACCCTATCGGCAGGGAACACGATGACTGAACCCCGCATTGTCCTGGTTTGCCACTGAGGGGCGATGTTTACCACTGAGGGGCGATATCGGCATCGGGTCATGACGCAATCGTCACTTGTCGACCGCGCCCTAGACTAGGGCGGGCAGATGGCAGAACGATGACAGGTCGCCGGCGCGGGTTGCGGCGCAGGCGTGAGTCAAGGTGCCCGTCTAAGGTCTGGGGGACGAACGTCGGGGCGTCGAACCTACTGGTAGCGAGAGTATGGTAGGCTGCGCGCCTTTGCCCATGGCGTGGCCCGGTGCCGGCGCCGAACGTTTCCAGCGCGGAGAGTGTGATGAAGGTCGTCCACGTCAAGAATCCCGAGAGTCGCGAGGCCTGTCTCGCCAAGCTATGCGCCAATATCTACGGTCAGGATGCCGGGTTGGCGCCGTTGGTGACCTTTGCCGGCGTTCTGGGCGTCCTGTTCGAGCAGGACGCGGCGCGTCTGTTCGCGCTGACCGACGACGAGCACCAGATCCTCTCGCTGGTCATGGTCTCCTCGGATGTCGATGGCGCGACCATGGAGGTTGGCATGCTGTCGACCGCCGAAAAGGGGGCGAGCACCGCACATAGTCGGGAGCTCGTGCGCATCCTCGCGGAGAAGGCACCGCTGCGCGTGACGGCGAACGACAAGGATGGCGAGGCGTTCTTCCGGACGTGCGGCATCGAGCGCTGGATCGACGGCGAGGATGGACTGCGGATCGGGCTGGGGCCGCGACATCCCGCGCCGGTGCAAGGGATCCTGCCGAGCACGGTGCGCTTCAATGGCGAGGGCATCCTGCGGACTTTCAAGCAGGAGCGCGAGACGTTCGAGCACTACAAGTCGCGTTTTCTCGACGCGCTGGCGCGGTATACGCCGACCTTGTAAGCGATTGGCGACTTGACCCGCCCGGTGAATGGCGCTTCGATGAACGTTGACGAGTGACGATTAGCCGAATAAGGAAAGGTCATGGCCAAGCGTATCCAGATAACCCGCACGGGCGGTCCCGAGGTTCTCGAAAGCGTGGAGGTCGAGCCGGCCGCGCCGCAGGCGGGTGAGGTGCGTGTCCGCAACCATGCTATCGGTCTCAACTTCATCGATATCTATTTCCGCACCGGTCTCTATGCGGCTCCCGCCATGCCTTCCGGGCTCGGTACGGAAGGAGCGGGCGTCGTGGATGCCGTCGGCGATGGGGTGACGGACCTCGCGGAAGGCGATCGCGTGGCCTATGCCCAGGGGCCGCTCGGTGCCTATGCCGAGTACCACGTCCTGCCGGCCGCCAAGGTGGTCAAGCTGCCCGAGGATATTGCCTTCGAGATCGCGGCGGCGAGCATGCTCAAGGGGCTGACCGCCCAGTATCTGCTGCGCCAGACCTACCCGCTTCGGGGCGGCGAGACGATTCTCTTTCATGCGGCGGCCGGCGGCGTCGGGTCGATAGCCTGCCAGTGGGCACATGCGCTCGGCGTCAAGGTGATCGGCACCGTGGGTTCCGAGGAGAAAGCGGCGCTGGCCAAGCGCAACGGCGCCTGGGCGACGATCAACTATCGTGAGGAAGACGTGGTCGAACGGGTGCGTGAGCTGACCGATGGCGCCATGGTGCCGGTGGTCTACGACTCCGTCGGCAAGGATACCTGGCTGACCTCTCTCGACTGCCTCGCACCACGTGGCCTGATGGTGAGCTTCGGCAACGCCTCGGGGGCGGTCGAAGGCGTTAATGTCGGCATCCTGAATCAAAAGGGCTCGCTGTTCCTGACTCGCCCGAGTCTCAATGGCTATGCCGATACACGCGAGCGCTTCCAGGAGATGTGTCTCGACCTGTTCGACATGCTGGAGAGCGGCAAGGTCAAGGTCGACATCGCGCAGCGCTTTGCTCTCGACGAGGCTGGCAAGGCGCAGGAGGCGTTGGCTTCGCGACGTACCACCGGCTCGACGATTCTCGTGCCGTGATCGGGTGACCGAATCGGCGGTCGGTGTGGCGTATTGCCTCGCGGTGGCCCGACAGGCCAGAACATGAACGAACCGGTGTCGCCTTGGGGCGGTACCGGTTTTTTTGAGAGTGCCTGCCGAGGCGCTGGCGGCCCGTAGGCGCATTGCCCTCGCGACAGGGAGTCGTTGCCATGCCGGATGCCTATTGGGTCTTTGCCGTTCTGGGGCTGACGCTGATCGCTTTTGTCTGGGGGCGCTTCCGCTACGATCTGGTTGCGATGGCGGCGCTGTTGTCCTGCGTGATGTTGGGCGTGGTGCCGGCAGACAAGGCCTTTGCCGGCTTCGGGCATCCGGCGGTGATCACGGTCGCTGCGGTGTTGATTCTGAGTCGCGGCTTCGAACACGCCGGCGTGGTCGACTGGATTGCCGAGAAAACGCTCAAGGCGGGGAGTCGCCCTGTCTGGCAGCTTGCCGTGCTGACCCTGACGGTCACGTTGCTGTCGGCGATGATGAACAATGTGGGGGCGTTGGCGCTGTTGTTGCCCGTGGCGGTAAGGGTGGCCCGCGAGCACGACACGTCCCCCTCGCTGCTGTTGATGCCGTTGGCCTTCGGTTCGCTGCTGGGGGGGCTGATGACCCTGATCGGGACGCCGCCCAATATCATCATCAGCAGCTTTCGTGCGTCGCGCGGGGAAGGGGCGTTCAGTATGTTCGACTTCACCCCGGTTGGCGCCGGCGTCGCCCTCGCCGGTGTGCTGTTCATGATCGCCGTCGGCTGGCGCCTCACGCCACGGCGCCAGACACGCGCCAGTGCCGATGAGCTTTTCGAGACGGCGGCCTATCTCTCCGAGCTACGCGTGGCCGAGGAGGCCAAGGCGGTTGGCTGGACCCTGCACAAGCTGCGTGATCTCTGTCGTGAGCCGATTCCCATCCTCGCCGTGCTGCGTGGCGACGAGCGCTACTCCGGCCATGCCTTCCATGGCCCGCTGGCGGCCGGTGATATCGTGCTGCTCGAGGCCGGACCGGAGGATCTCAAGCTGCTCGAGGACAAGGCCGGCCTTGCGATCGGTGCGCCGGAAGATACGGAAGGCGCGGACGATGTGGAAGGCGCGGACGACGGTGCCGGCAAGCACGAGGCGCCACAGCAGGGAGAAAACAGCCAGGCGAAGGAGGGCGCTCCGCGTCCCTCGCTGGACGCGGAGGATTTGCAGCTGATCGAGGTCGTCGTCCGCAACGACTCGATGATGATCAATCGAACCGTGGCCCAGCTGCGACTGCTCAACCAGCACGGCTTGCATCTGGTAGCGGTATCGCGGGATGGCTCGCGCCTGAAACAGCGACTGCGCGACGTGCGCTTCCGCCCTGGCGATGTCCTGTTGCTGCAGGGCGACGAGGATGGCCTGGGCGACAGTCTGTCGACGCTGGGGTGTCTGCCGCTGGCCAGTCGCAAGCTGTCTCTGGGGCAGCCGCGACAGCTGTGGCTGGCGCTCGGTGTCTTCGCATTGGCGGTCGCGGCGATGATCTTCGATCTGCTGCCGGCCGCGGTAGCCATGTCGCTGGCGGCGCTGGTGACGCTGGGGCTAGGTGTCCTGCCGCTGCGAGAGGGATACGATGCGATCGAAGGCTCGGTTATCGTGCTGCTCGCGGCCATGCTGCCGGTCGGGCAGGCGCTGGAAACCAGCGGCGGCGCCGGCATGATCGCCGAATGGTTGTTGCGGCTGGGCAGCGATTGGCCGCCGGTGGTGACGCTGAGTGTACTGTTCGCGCTGACGCTGCTGCTCTCCAACATCATCAACAATGCCGCAGCGGCATTGCTGATGGCACCGATCGCTGCCGGGCTCGCGAGCGGTTTCGGCGTGTCGCTCGACCCCTTCCTGATGACGGTGGCAGTCAGCGCATCCTGTGCCTTCCTGACCCCCATCGGGCATCAGTCGAACACGCTGGTGATGGGGCCGGGCGGCTACCGGTTTCACGACTACTGGAAACTGGGCCTGCCGCTGACCCTGGTGGTCATGGTGACCGCCATTCCCTTGATTTTGCTCATTTGGCCGTTATCGTGAGCCGATTCCATCAGCCCGGTTCATGATGATGACTACGTCCGACTTCCTTCTCCCCCGCCGCCGTCCCGGCCGTCTGAGGCGGTGGCCAAGCGCCTGGCTGGCCGCCGGCGCAGCGCTGTTGCTTGCCGGCTGTGCCGGCCCTGACGCTCGGCCGGCGGGGACCACCACGCCCGGCGCCGTCAGCGAACCATCGGATACGGCCTCGACTCGGACTGCCTCGGTCCCGCGACGAGTCGGCGAGGCGACCTACTATGCAGACTTCTTCGAAGGACGCCCTACGGCGAGCGGCGAACTCTACGACAGTCAGGCGATGACAGCGGCGCATCGTACGCTGCCGTTCGGGACGCGGGTGAAGGTCACTACGCTGGATACCGGCGAGAGTGCCGTGGTCACGATCAACGATCGGGGTCCTTTCGTGAAGGGGCGCATCATCGATCTGTCGGCGCGTGCTGCCGAGCAGATCGGGTTGATCGAGCAAGGCAAGGCCGATGTCCAGTTGCAGGTCCTGTCGCCCTAGGGGGCGAGGCAGCGGCACGCCTGTTCGTTCGTGCTGATAGAAACGACGACGCCCGGCTCGATGAGCCGGGCGTCGTATCATGGCCGTCATGCCGCTCGGTGAAGCTCACGGCATCAGGCGGGCGCGTCGTCCGTCTCGCGACGGCTGGCGGTTTTGGCCTGTCGCGTGACAAAGGCATCGAAGGCGAAGTCGTCCACCGTCAGCATCTCCAGCACCTCCGCTTCGTGGGCTCGCATGAAGGTGGCATCTTCCTCGCTTATCAGCTCGGCCTCGTACGCGGCGTCGATCCATTGCTCCGGATGCAAGGCGTCTTCAGGAAGCTGACGCTTCCCTTTGGCCTTCTGGAGCGTGCGGTAGATCGCCTCGGCACGTTCGGCGTCAGCCAGCAGGGCGTTGTAGCGGGCCAGCGCGTTTTCTTTCTGACCGCTCTCCCAGGTATCCCAGGTGTCGCGAATCATCTTGTGGCGCAGCGCGCTGTCGGTGGAAATCGCCTTTGCGATCTCTCGCGTCAGCCGGTCCTGTGGCTTCGACCAGCGGCGTCCCAGCGGCATGGTGACGACCGATAGCGTCTTGCCCAGCGCCCGATTGGGCAGGTTGTCGAAGAGGTCGATGAACGCCTGTTCCGTACGGTTCAGCAGTAGCCGACAGCTGTAGTGGAAGAGCGCGGGTTCGGCATCGACGCGGTCGGTGTCGTGCCACTGCTTGAGCACCATCGACAGCAGATAGAGATTGGACAGGACATCGCCGAGCCGGGCCGAGATCATTTCGCGCTGCTTGAGCTTGGCACCGAGGCTGGCCATGGCGGCATCCGCGCAGAGACTGAAGGCAGAAGAGAGCCGCGCGGCGTCCTGAGCGTAGGGTTTGGCGACGTCGTCGAACGGCACTTCCGGTCGGCCGATGCCGAACGCTTCGGTAAAGGCACGCGCCGCGTTGCCGAAGATCAGGCCGAGATGACGGAAGAAAAGGCGGTCGAAGGCCTGGGCGTCGTTGGCATCCTTGGCGGCGAGCTCTTCGAGGACGTAGGGATGACAGCGAATCGCTCCCTGACCGAAGATCATCAGGTTGCGGGTCATGATGTTGGCGCCCTCGACCGTGATCGAGACCGGGTTGGCGCTGTAGCCGATCCCCAGGTAGTTGCGCGGCCCGAGCGTTACCGTGCGGCCGCCGTGCACGTCCATGGCGTCGCTCAGGATGTCGCGCTGGAACTCGGTCAGCTGGCTCTTGAGGATGGCCGAGGGGACGGCTGGCTTGACGCCCTGGTCGATGGTGTTGGCCGTCTGCATGACCGCAGCCTGGGAGATATACGCCTTGGCGGCGATGCGCGCCAGCGGCTCCTGCACGCCCTCCATGTCCGCGACTGCGACATTGAACTGGCGCCGTATGCGGGTGAACCCGCCGCTCCAGCCCACGGCGTAGCGACCGATGCCGGCGGCCCCGGAGGGCAGCGTGATGCAGCGGCCCACGGAAAGACACTCGACCAGCATGCGCCAGCCCTGGCCGGCCATTTCCAGGCCGCCGATCAGGTAGTCCAGCGGGATGAAGACATCCTTGCCGCGGATCGGGCCGTTCATGAACGGGCTGCCGATGGGATGGTGGCGGCGGCCGATCTCCATGCCTTCGGTGTCACGCGGGATCAGCGCGCAGCTGATGCCGATATCGCTCTCGCCACGCTCCAGCAGGTTGTCCGGATCGAACAGGCGGAAGGCGAGACCGACCACCGTGGCGACGGGAGCCAGCGTGATCCAGCGTTTCTCGAACGTCAGCCTGAGCCCCAGCACTTCCTTGCCTTCGTGCTGGCCGCGACAGACGATGCCGACATCCGGAATCGAGGTGGCATCGCTGCCGGCGCGTGGCCCGGTGAGGGCGAAACAGGGGATCTCGCGGCCATCGGCCAGGCGTGGCAGGTAGTGGTCTTTCTGCGCTTCGGTCCCGTACTTCAGCAGCAGCTCCCCCGGCCCAAGCGAGTTGGGCACGCCGACGGTGCTCATCAGGGTTTCGTTGAAGGCCAGCTTCTGCAGCACGGCCGACTGCGCCTTGGCCGAGAACTCCAGCCCACCGTAGGCCTTGGGAATGATCATGCCGAAGAACCGCTCGCGCTTCAGGTAGTCCCACAGTTCGGGCGGCATGTCGGCGCGCTCGCGGGCGATTTCCCAGGCGTTGCACATACCGGCGGCGACCGAGCATTGCTTGTCGATAAAGGCCTGCTCCTCGTCGCTCAGCTTGGCATGGCGGTAGTCGATCAGCGTCTGCCAGTCCGGGCGACCGCTAAAGAGCTGGCCGTCCCAGGCGACTGTGCCGGCATCCAGCGCGACTCGCTCGGTCTCGGACACGCGCGGCGCGATCTTCTTGAACAGGGCAAAAAGCCGCGGCGACAGCCAGCGCCGGCGCAGCGGCGCGAGGCCGCAGATCGCGACGACGGCTGCGGCAATGAGCAGTAGCGAACCGATGACCGTCGCGTCCAGAATCAGCCCGATGACGCCGAGGATCGCCAGCACCGCCAGCGCAGCGGTGGCACCGGCCTCGCGGCGCATGACGATCAGGCATCCAGCGATAGCGGCGAGGAGAAGCAGCAGTGTGGTCATGTCGAACTCCGAAGGAGGGAAGCCGAAATTCAGACGGGCGTTTGAATTTGATTTTAGCCTAGCGGATTGCCCGGAAAGAGGCTAGAGGCGAGAGACTTATCCTTTGGGCTAGCCCCTCCAAGGCTCCGCGTGGATCGGGGGGATGCACGCGCTCACGATGGTGTAGCAGGAGGCCGAAAGGTGGCGTTGGGGGGGAGGTCGAAAGGGCCGACAACGGGGCTTCTGAGGAAGGCGATGACGCGTCGGCGATGGCTAGCTTGTTCGCCCGCCGGCGCATGAGCGCCGAAGGGCGGGACGATCAGGCCTCGTCGTAGCCCTGTTCCTTGAGTGCTAGATGCCAGCCGCCAAGATCCTTGAAGCGATTGACGATGGCGCAGAACAGCTCAGCGGTGCGCTCGGTGTCGTAGCTGGCCGAATGCGCGGAGGCATTGTCGAAGTCGATGCCTGCAGCCTGGCAGGCACGTGCGAGCACGGTCTGGCCGTAGGTCAACGCCGACAGGGTCGCCGTATCGAAGCTGGAGAACGGATGAAAGGGGTTGCGCTTGATGGCGCAGCGGTTGACGGCCGCGTTGAGAAACCCTTGGTCGAAGGACGCGTTGTGTCCGACCAGGATGGCCCGCGAGCAGCCGTGAGACTTGATCGTCTTGCGTATTGGCTTGAAGATGCCGTCCAGCGCTTCCCGCTCGCTGACCGCGATCTCCTGGCGGAAAGGGCTCTGCAGGTCGATGCCGGTGAAATCCAACGCAGATTGCTCCACGTTGGCGCCCTCGAAGGGGGCGATATGGAAGGCGATCGTCTCTAGCGGCAGCAGGTTGCCCTGCTCGTCGATAGTGAGGGGAACGGCGGCGATCTCGAGCAGGGCGTCGGTTGCCGCGTTGAAGCCGCCTGTCTCGATATCCACCACCACCGGGAGATACCCGCGAAAACGCTGCGCCATCAGCTCCCTTGTGCTGGCGTCCGACATGCAATGACTCCCGTTCCCTAGAAATGGCGGCGATAGGTTATCGCGCAAAGATGATGCAATGAGGTGACGGCGGATGCCGCGCCGAATCGCGTGAAGTCTAGCAGTTTCGGCCAGCGGCGTCCCGCTGCTCGGTATTCTCCGTGCGCGCGGGGCGTTATAATCGCGGTTTGCCTGGGGGCCCTTGTCGACGCTGCGACGTCGCGAGGCCGCCGCCATCCGGACCGCCGCCGGGCCGCGACGGTCGATGAACAATCAGCAAGGAGTTGTCGCATGTCCGACGTCAAGAAGGTCGTCCTCGCCTATTCCGGCGGCCTGGACACTTCCGTGATCGTGAAGTGGCTGCAGGAAACCTACGACTGCGAGGTCGTCACCTTCACTGCCGATATCGGTCAGGGAGAAGAGGTGGAGCCGGCGCGGGCCAAGGCGCAGGCGCTTGGGGTCAAGGAAATCTACATCGAAGACCTGCGCGAGGAGTTCGTGCGTGATTATGTCTACCCGATGTTTCGCGCCAACACCATTTACGAGGGTGAGTATCTGCTCGGTACCTCTATCGCCCGCCCGCTGATTGCCAAGCGTCTGATCGAGATTGCCAACGAGACCGGCGCCGACGCGATCTCGCACGGTGCGACCGGCAAGGGCAACGATCAGGTGCGCTTCGAGCTGGGCGCCTATGCGTTGAAGCCCGGCGTCAAGGTCATCGCGCCGTGGCGCGAGTGGGATCTCAACTCGCGTGAAAAGCTGATGAGCTACTGCGAGCAGCACGAGATTCCCGTCGACTTCTCCAAGAGCAAGAAGAAGTCGCCCTATTCGATGGACGCCAATCTGCTGCACATCTCCTACGAGGGCGGCATTCTGGAAGATCCTTGGGCCGAGGCCGAAGAGGACATGTGGCGCTGGAGTGTCTCGCCGGAAGCGGCCCCGGATCAGCCGACCTATATCGAGCTGAGCTACGAGAAGGGCGATATTGTCGCGATCGACGGTGAGTCGCTGAAGCCGCATGAGGTGCTGTCGAAGCTCAACAAGCTGGGTGGCGAGAACGGCATCGGCCGCCTCGACATCGTCGAGAACCGCTACGTCGGCATGAAGTCCCGTGGCTGCTACGAGACGCCGGGCGGCACGATCATGCTGCGTGCCCACCGTGCGATCGAGTCGATCACTCTGGACCGCGAAGCGGCCCATCTGAAAGACGAGCTGATGCCGAAGTACGCCAAGGTGATCTACAACGGCTACTGGTGGAGCCCTGAGCGTCGCATGCTGCAGGCGGCCATCGACGAGACCCAGGAATTCGTCAACGGCACGGTGCGGGTCAAGCTCTACAAGGGCAGCGCCACCGTGGTGGGTCGCAAGTCCGAACAGTCGCTGTTCGACGAGTCGATCGCGACCTTCGAAGACGACGCCGGTGCTTATGACCAGAAGGATGCCGAGGGCTTCATCAAGCTCAACGCGCTGCGCCTGCGTATCGCCGCCGGCAAGGGGCGCTCCGCCGATTGAGGCGCCGACCGGCGCGGCATGCCGCCGTACCGGTCATCGACAGGAGGGCAGGTAGCATGCTGAAGAAACTCTTTTCCGGACTGCTGAGTGGGGGGCGCGACAGCGCCACCCCGAAGCCGGAGCGCGAGGCGGTCGAGCATAAGGGCTTTCTGATCGTACCCGAGCCGCAGGATGCCGGCGGCCAGTATCGGGTCAGCGGTTGGATCCGCAAGCCGGATGCGGATGGCGGCATGCGTCAGCGCCGCTTCGAGCGCTCCGATGTGGTTCCGGGCGAAGATGCCTGCGTCGAACTCACCGTCGCCAAGAGTCAGCGCTATATCGATGACGTGGGCGACGACATGTTCGAGCAGGAGCACTGACGGCCGCCAGCACGTGTCTCGCACTGCGAGTCCTGCCATGACGACGGCGCCTTTCGGCGCCGTCGTTGCGTTGGATGGTCACACCAGAAAGCGTTTGCAGAGTGAGTCGGTATGAAAGCGCTGTTGCTTTCCGCCTATGCCGCCGTCAGCCATCGTGAATGGGCCGACGGGCTGCAGGCGGCATTTCCCGAGATAGCCTGGACGCGGCTCGAGCTGCCGCCACGCCATTTCTCCTGGCGCATACGGGCCAACCCGTTGCTGTGGAAGACCGAGGCTTCGGCCTTGCTGGACCGGTCCTACGACCTGGTGGTAGCCACCTCGATGGTTGACCTGGCCACGCTGGTCGGTCTCTGCCCGTCGTTGGCACATGCCCGCAAGGTGGTTTATTTCCACGAGAATCAGTTCGCGTTTCCGCCTTCCGGCCATCAGGCGCCTCGACCCGAGCCGATGATGGTCAATCTCTATGCAGCCATGGCGGCCGACGTGGTGGTGTTCAATAGCGCCTACAATCGCGACAGCCTGATTGCCGGGGCGCGGGCGTTTCTGCATCGCATGCCGGACAACCCCAAACTCGATGACTGGTTCGCGCGCCTGGCCCTCGAGGCGTGGATACTGCCGGTGCCGTTGGCCGATATGACGCCGAAAGCCGCCGGTGGCGGCTGCCGTATCGTCTGGAATCATCGCTGGGAATACGACAAGAACCCCGAGGCGTTCTTTGCCGCGCTTGAGCAGCTGGTGACGCTCGGCGTCGACTTCGAGCTGGCGGTCATGGGGCAGCAGTTCCGACAGTCGCCGGCGGTCTTCGATAGCGCGCGTGCCTGGCTTGGCGAGCGGATCGTCTGCTGGGGCGAGCAGCCGGTCGAAGCCTATCGCGAGATGCTCGAGGCCAGTGACATCGTGGTGTCGACCACCAATCACGAGTTTCAGGGCCTGGCGATCATGGAGGCGGTCACGCGAGGCTGCCTGCCGCTGGTGCCCGATCGGCTCTGTTTTCCCGAATACTATGCCGATGCTTATCGCTATCCCGGTGATGCCGGTGGCCTGGCTGCGCGGCTGGCCGACTGGCTCCGGTTTCCGTCGTCTCGACCGCCCCTGCCGGACGCCTGCGGCTGGCAGTGGCACGCCTGGCGGAAAGGCTACGCCGCGGCCCTCGGGTTAGAGCATGCCTGAGCCGAGATCGCAGTGGCGAGGTTGGTGATCGCTGCCTATCGTTGAGCGACACACCGACATGAGGCAAATTCGCCATGATCGTCGTTCATCACTTGGAGAACTCCCGCTCTCTGAGAATTCTCTGGCTGCTCGAGGAGCTGGAGGTCGACTACGAGATCGTGCGCTATCAGCGTGATGCCCGATCGATGCTGGCCCCTGCGGCCTTGCAGCAGGTGCATCCGCTGGGCAAGTCGCCGGTAGTGGTCGATGGGGAGCAGGTGATTGCCGAATCGGGGGCCATCATCGAGTATCTGGTCGCAACGCACGGAGGGGAGTGGCTGGTGCCCTCCGCCGGTACCGCGTCCCGGGTGCGTTATCTGGAGTGGCTTCACTACGCGGAGGGTTCGCTCATGCCGCTGCTGGTGATGCGCCTGGTCATCTCGCGGCTATCGAAGTCGCCGGTGCCGGCCCCCCTGCGTCCGGTCGGCAAGCTGCTGGCTGGCGGGATGCGGCGGCAGTTTCTCGACCCGCAGCTGCAGCGTCACCTGGCCTACTGCGAACAGTGTGCCGGCGCGCACACCTGGCTGACCGGCGAGCATTTCTCGGCGGCGGACATTCAAATGGGGTTTCCGCTGCTGGCGCTCGATCTCCGTGGGGGGCTCGAGGGCTATCCGGCTTTGAAGCGGCTGCTGCAGGCCATGCGTGAGCGGCCGGCCTACCGACGCGCGGTCGAGAAAGGCGGTGAGCTTAACCTGTGATCTCCCGTTCGACGCAGGTAAGGGTGATATGCTGAGACGATACCGTGATGTTCGAAAGGCTGGCGGCACGCTGCCGAAGCAGGGCTGGAGGAAATGACATGGCGACAACAGATGGGCGCGCGGTGCGTGCATCATGGGCGGGGCTGATCCTGGTGGGGTTGGCCAGTAGTGTTGCCTCGGCCGCGGCGGAAGAGTCGCCGTTCGATCATCAGCCGGAGACTCGGCTTGCCTGCGAACGGTTACAAGCACAGATCGACCGCACCATTCGCGACAATGGGGCGCAGGACTTTCTGCTCGAGGTCGTCGACAACGACCAGGTCACCGACGGGCGGGTACGACCGGGGCGCCCTCATGCGGGCGCAGAGGTCGTCGGCAGCTGCGATGGCGGCACGCGGAAGGTGGTCTATCGCCGCGGGGCGCCGAACGCCCGGAGCGGTGAACGCGCGGCGGGTACGAGCTAGGTCAAGCCGGCGGTCGGGTTCGATTCAGTCGAGCTCGACCTTGTCCGGGTATTCGCAGAGGTCTTCAATCACGCAGCTGCCGCAGCGTGGTTTGCGCGCCAGGCAGGTATAGCGCCCGTGCAGGATCAGCCAGTGATGGGCATCCTTCAAGTAGGCGCGAGGTACGTGCCGCAGCAGCTTCTGTTCGACTTCCAGGACGTTCTTGCCCTTGGCGATCCGGGTGCGATTGGCGACGCGGAAGATATGCGTGTCGACAGCCATTGTCAGCTCGCCGAATGCCGTGTTCAGAATGACATTGGCTGTCTTGCGGCCGACACCGGGTAGCGCCTCCAGTCCTTCCCGGGTGCGGGGGATGTCGCCGCCATACTGTTCGACCAAGAGGTGACAGGTCTTCATTAGATTCTCGGCCTTGGTGTTGTAGAGACCGATGGTCTTGATGTGTTCCTTGAGGCCGTCGATGCCGAGGTCGATGATCGCCTGTGGGGTATTGGCCACTGGGAACAGGCGCGCTGTTGCCTTGTTGACGCCGACATCGGTCGCCTGTGCGGAGAGCAGAACAGCGGCCAGCAGCTCGAAAGGCGTCGTCCAGTTCAGCTCCGTGGTTGGCTCGGGATTGTGTTCCTTCAGGCGCGCAAAAATACGCGCTCGCTTGTCCGCGTTCATGTCTGTGTTCCCTGATCCTTTTTGGCCCCGCCCGCGCCGCCACCGGTCGAGTGGTGAGCCAGAGCGATAAGACGCTCTGCCGCGAGGATCTTCTCTTGGGCCCGCGCGGCGCCTTCCGTGTCCTTCAGGCGTTCGAAGTGGGCGAGCTCCTGACGCGCTTTTCGCCGCGCCTGCTCGGCCGCGGCAACGGCGATGTGCTGGTGGTTCTGCTGAGGAAATTCGTTGCCGGCGACGGCCAGCCCGAGTCGATGGTCGAGTGCCTCGAGTTGTCGTGTGAAAGCGTCCAGCCGCTCGTGCAGTCCGGGGCGTTGTGCCGTTTCCGCCTTCTCGAGCTGGCGCTGGGTACGCTTGTAGCGCGCCGCCAGTGTCGCGCGCTGTGCCTTCAGGGCCGTGAGGTCCTGTTCGCCTCCCTGGCCGCTATCGGCTGCACGTTCGGTGGTCGCCGATGCCTGGCTGGCGCGCGTCGCGGCGATCCGCTGCTCGCGCTTCTGTTGCTTCTCCACCGCGCGTCGGGCCAGTCTCTGATTGCGTGCCTCGAAGCGGCGTCGCCCGTTGCTCGCCCGCGCGTCGAGAAAGGCCGCGCGCTCAGCGTCGTTTTCGGCCTGCCGCCATTGCGGATGTTCGATCAGGTCGATGCAGTCTACCGGGCAAGGTGCCATGCAGAGTTCGCAGCCAGTGCACTCGGCGTTGATGACGCTGTGCATCTGCTTGGCCGCACCGACGATCGCATCGACAGGGCAGGCTTGAATGCACTTCGTGCAGCCGATGCACTCGGCCTCGCGGATGACGGCCAGCAGCGGTGTCTGCGGCGCTTCGATCAAGGCCAGAGCCGGTTGTCCGGTCAAGGCCGCCAGTCGGTCTCGAGTGGCTTCGCCGCCCGGGGGGCAGCGGTTGATCGCTTCGCCGTCGACGATCGCCTCGGCATATGGGCGGCAACCGTCAAAGCCACACTTGCGGCACTGGGTCTGCGGCAATTCGGCATCGATGCGGTCGACGGGGATCGTGGCAGCAGCGGGCAAGAGAGCGGACTCCGGGCGGGAAAGGGCACGCATTATAAACCCATCGCCGCTGCCCTTCGAGCCGCTCAGGCGGGTTGTCGATCCTCTTGCATGACCCGGTTGCGGCCTGCCTGCTTGGCGCTATAGAGTGCGCTGTCTGCCCGCGACAGCAGTGTCGATGCTGAATGCTCCGTGGGCGTGCTGACGGCAACGCCAAGACTGATAGTGACCCAGCCGCGAGGCGAGTGCGCATGCGGCAGGTGTAACTCGACGACCCCTTGGCGCAGCTGTTCCGCGAGGTCGCCCGCGCGTTGCTGGTCGGCTCCCGGCATGATCACTGCAAACTCTTCGCCGCCGACGCGGGCCAACAGCAGATCGTCGATATCCGCCAGCGTACAGACTCGATCGAGACAGCTTGCCAGACGCTTCAGGCAGCGGTCCCCTTCGGGATGGCCGTAACCGTCGTTGTAGGCTTTGAAATCATCGATGTCGATCATGATGGCGGCGATGGGGGGCGGGATATCCGGCGCGGTCAGCAGGTGCTCGAGGTGGGCATCGAAGTGACGGCGATTGGCCAGCCCCGTCAGGTGGTCGGTCTGCGACAGCTCCAACAGGCGGTGGTTGCGCTGGCGCTGATGGCGAATCAGGACGGCGAACTCCCTCGCCAGCCCCCCGACCTCGTCCTGACGTGTCAGCAGGGCAGCCGGCACCTCACTGCAGAAGTCCTCCTGTCTGGCTCGTCGAGTGAAGCGCGAGAGCTGACGCAGCGGGCGCAGGATCACCAGTTCCAGTAACACCACGATCAATATGATGACTACCAGCAGCAGGCCAGCGGTCCACCACTGGGCATAATGCAGGGTCGTCAGATGTTCGATAAAGGCGCGGCGAGGAATGCGGGTGCTCATCAGCCAAGTCTGATCGTTGCTGACGAAGCCGCGCGAGACTTCGGCATTGCCGTCACCGGTGGGGCGCACCTGCAGTGCCGCAGGTGCGCTATCCGGCTGTTGACGCAGCATTAGCCGGCGGCCGGTCGTCTGGCGAAATCGCTCGTGCCAGCGATCGTTCAACGGCCGTATCTGTACGAGCCACCCGGCTGCCGGTCCCATGCCGTTGGAGCGAACCACTGGGTGGGTGGCCGCCAGATAACGGCGGTCGTTCAAGCTGAACAGATAGGCCTCCGGCTCGTCATCCGACAGATTGTCGTCAAGCCAGAGCCGATCCAGAAAAGGCTGCATCCAGCGACAGGTGAAGAAGGGCATGGAGCAGGAGGCGTAGTGGCCGGTATCGGGGTCGATACCGGCGCCCCAGTGCATCTGGTAATGCGCGTCGAGAAACAGCATGGCCTGAAAGTCGAGATCCTCGAACAGGCTATCGCTGAGGTTGACCTGAAGGTAGCGCTTATTGTGACCCTGGATGAACGTATAAGTATCGTCCCAGATCGCCCAGTCCTTGCTCGTCATCATCAGGGTGCGCATCTCGCCTCCAAGCGCGCGTTCGAGACGGTCCATCTCGAGGTCCGCCGATGCTATCTCCTGCGACCTGACATTGGGATAGATCAGCAAGGTGCCGATCAGCAGCAGGGCCGCCATGGCGATGATCAACAGTCCCAGCAGGCTGACAACGAAGCGCCCGCGTAGGGAAAGCAGAAAGGATTGAAGACCGGACATCGCGACACCTGGGCATCCACTTTGCGCCAAAGTGGGCCGAATAAAAGTTAGTGTGCATTGTCTATCGGCGAGGCAGGTGGGAACTTTATTTTATTTAACAGTTATTTACGTTTTACGATTTTGCTGCTGGCAAACGCACGGCGGCCGGCGCCGCGCGTTTGCCCTCGATGGTAGCCGGACCTTCAGGTCACGCGTTCGCCCGGGTTCGCGCCGCTGTCCGGCGAGAGCAGATAGATGCCGTCGTCGTTGCCGGCGGCTAGCACCATGCCTTCGGAGACGCCGAAGCGCATCTTGCGCGGGGCCAGATTGGCAACCATGACGGTCAGGCGGCCTTCGAGCGCTTCCGGGGCGTAAGCCTTGCGAATACCCGAGAACACGGTGCGTGTCTCGCCGCCCAGATCCAGGGTCAGTTCGAGCAGCTTGTTGGAACCCTCGACATAGGCCGCTTTCTCGATTCGGGCGATACGCAGGTCGACCTTGACGAAGTCGTCGAAGGCGATCTCCTCGCTGATCGGGTCATCGGCCAGCGGACTGGCGCTGTCCACAGAAGGTGCCTGGCCGGTCAGTTGCTTCTCCGCCTCGAGCACTTCTTTGGAGGCTGCCATCATGGCGTCGATCCGGTCGCTCTCGATGCGTGTCATCAACGGCTTGAATTTGCCGATGACGTGATCCTTCAGCACGTGCTGGCGGCTCTCCCAGTCGAGAGACTCGACCTGCAGGAAGAGGCGCGCCTGTTCGGCCATGGCTGGCACAACCGGCTGTAGGTAGACCAGCAGAATACGGAACAGGTTGATCCCGACCGAGCAGATGTCGATCACTTCCTGTTCGCGACCGCCTTCCTTCGCCAGTACCCAGGGCGCCTTGTCGGCGATGTAGGCGTTGGCTTCGTCGGCCAGTTCCATTACCCGGCGCATGGCGCGACCGAACTCGCGCGCTTCGAAGTCGGCCGCGATCTCGTCACCCGCATAGATGAAACGTGCCACCAGGTCCGGTTCGGCGCAGGTCGACGACAGCTTGCCGTCGGCCAGCTTCTTGATGAAGCCGGCGCAGCGGCTGGCAATGTTGACCACCTTGCCGACCAGATCCGAGTTCACCCGGGCGGCGAAGTCCTCGAGGTTGAGATCCAGGTCATCGACCCGCGAAGTCAGCTTGGCCGCGAAGTAATAGCGCAGGTACTCCGGGTTCAGGTAGTCGGCGTAGGTCTGCGCCTTGATGAAGGTCCCGCGGGATTTCGACATCTTGGCGCCATTGACCGTGACGAAGCCGTGGCAGTTGACGCCGGTCGGCGTGCGCATGCCGGCGCCTTCGAGCATGGCCGGCCAGAACAGGGCGTGAAAATAGACGATGTCCTTGCCGATGAAGTGGTAGACCTCGGCGGTCGAATCCGCCTTCCAGTAGCTGTCGAAATCGAGGCCTTCGCGATCGCACAGGTTCTGGAAGCTGGCCAGATAGCCGATCGGCGCGTCCAGCCAGACATAGAAGTACTTGCCCGGCGCATCCGGAATCTCGAAGCCGAAGTAGGGAGCATCGCGGGAGATATCCCACTCGTTCAGGCCGGATTCGAACCACTCCTGCAGCTTGTTGGCGATCTGCGGCTGCACGCGGCCGGAGCGCGTCCAGCGCTGCAGGAAAGCCTCGAAGTCGGGGAGCTTGAAGAAGTAGTGGGTCGACGTTCGGACTTCCGGTGTCGCGCCGCTGATCGCGGAAACCGGCTTGATCAGCTCGGCCGGGGTGTAGGTGGCACTGCAGACTTCGCAGTTGTCGCCATACTGATCTTCCGCGCCACACTTGGGGCACGTGCCCTTGATGAAGCGATCGGCCAGAAACAGCCCCTTGACCGGATCGTACATCTGCTCGATATCGAGGGTGCTGATGTGGCCGGCATCGCGCAGCGCCGTATAGATGCGCTCGCTGTGAGCGCGATTCTCTTCGGAGTGGGTCGAGTGGTAGTTGTCGAAGGCGACACCGAATCGGGCGAAGTCCGCCTGGTGTTCCTCGCTGACCTTGGCGATCAGCTGTTCCGGCGTAATGCCTTCCTGCTCGGCCCGCAGCATGATCGCGGTGCCATGGGCGTCATCGGCGCAAACATAATGGCATTCGTGGCCACGGCTCTTCTGGAAGCGTACCCAGATATCGGTCTGGATGTATTCCAGCAGGTGGCCCAGGTGGATCGAGCCGTTGGCGTAGGGCAGCGCGCTGGTGACGAGGATCTGGCGCGAAAGCGAGGCGTTGTTCGACATGGTGGCTGAACGATTCCCGTGACGATAGCCGCGATGACCCGGATATCGGGCCTCACGACTGGCAATAGGCTGAAAACTTGGCCGACGATTGTAGCATCGATGGCACGGGGGTGTTGCTCGCCGTGTTTGACGAGCACCGCTTCGAGATGGCTTAGGCAAGATCGTTTGGGCGAGAGTCGAAGGTCATGGGGCGTTGGAGTCCTTGCGGTATGTCGGGGCTGACAGTTTCCTGTCCAACGAGAGACAATCCGGCTTTTCGGTTGATGCATCGAGAGGCTTCGGTGGGCTATCACGGTTTCATTCTGACTCGCCATTGGCGGGATACGCCGGGTGGTACCGAGGTATCACTGTGGCTTGCGACAGATGATGGGCCACAGAGAGTCGTATTGCCTTCGCAAACGTCGGTGGCCTTTGTTCCAGCGGATCAGCGTGAAGCGGTCGAGCGACTGATCCCACAGGAGCGGGATGTCGAGCTGCGTGAGCTCGAGCTGAAAGACTTCGACCACCGCCCGATGCTTGGCCTCTATTGCCGCCAGCATCGCCAGTTGATGAATCTGGAGCGTCGCCTGGCCGACGCCGGTGTCGATGTGCTCGAGGCCGATATTCGGCCGCCGGATCGTTATCTCATGGAGCGTTTTATCACTGCGCCAGTCATGTTTGCCGGTGAGGAGCGGGTCGTCGGTGAGGAACAGTCAGATGGCGCCTTGGTCAATGCACAGTTGAGGCCGGCGCCGGATTATCGTCCCGCGCTCAGCCTCTGCTCGCTGGATATCGAGACCAGCGAGCGCGGTGAACTCTATTCGATCGGCATTCATGGCTGCGGGCAGCGCGTTGTCTATATGCTTGGGCCGCCGGCGGGAGAGGGGAGCGAGGCCGACCGCGATCGGGATTTCGACCTGGTCTACTGCGGTTCGCGGGGCGGTCTGTTGCAGGCGCTGAATGGCTGGTTCTTGCGCTTCGATCCGGATGCGATCATCGGCTGGAACGTGATCCAGTTCGATTTGCGCAAGCTCGAGCAGCACGCCGAGCGCCTGGGCGTGCCGTTGACGCTCGGGCGGGGCGGCACACCAATGGAGTGGCGCGCGCATGGACACAACCCCGATCATCATTTCGTCACCGTTCCCGGCCGGCTGGCGATTGATGGCATCGAAGCGTTGAAATCGGCGACCTGGAGCTTTCCCTCCTTCAGTCTGGAGAACGTGGCCCAGACGCTGCTGGGCGAAGGTAAGTCGATCGACAACCCCTACCAGCGCATGGCGGATATCAACCGCATGTTTGCGACCGACAAGCCGGCACTGGCGCGCTACAACCTCAAGGACTGCGAGCTGGTCTCGCGCATCTTTGCCCATACGCGAATCATCGACTTCCTGCTTGAGCGGGCCAGCGTCACTGGCCTGGCGGCCGATCGCAGCGGTGGCTCGGTCGCAGCCTTCTCGCACCTCTATCTGCCGCGGCTGCATCGGCTCGGCTTCGTCGCGCCGACACTCGGCAGCCGCGACGGCGCCGATAGTCCTGGCGGCTACGTGATGGATTCGCGTCCCGGGCTCTATGACTCGGTGCTGGTACTCGACTTCAAGAGCCTCTATCCGTCGATCATCCGCTCTTTCCTGATCGATCCGGCGGGGCTGGTGGAGGGGCTGGCTCAGCCGGATGATGCCCATTCCGTGCCCGGCTTTCTCGATGCACGTTTCTCGCGCACGCGGCACGCGCTACCGGAGATTGTGGCGCGGGTATGGGAGGGCCGCGAAGCGGCCAAGCGCGACGGCAATGCGCCCCTGGCGCAGGCGCTGAAGATCATCATGAATGCCTTCTACGGCGTGCTCGGTTCGCGGGGCTGCCGGTTTTTCGATCCGCGGCTGGCGTCATCGATCACCATGCGCGGCCACGAGATCATGCGCCGCACGCGTGAGCTTATCGAAAGCGAAAATCGAGAAGCTGGTTATACCGTTATCTACGGTGATACCGACTCGACGTTCGTCTGGCTCGGTAGGGCGCATTCGGCGGATGAGGCAACGGCGATCGGCGAGCGTCTGGTCGCGCGGGTAAATGCCTGGTGGCGCCAACATCTGGAAGCGGAGTATGGCCTGGACAGTGCATTGGAACTGCAGTTCGAGACGCATTTCAGCCGCTTTCTCATGCCGACCATCCGCGGTGCCGAAGAGGGCAGCAAGAAGCGCTATGCCGGCGTGGTACGCGAGCCGGAGGGTACGGAACGGCTGGTGTTCAAGGGGCTGGAGTCGGTGCGCGCTGACTGGTCGCCACTGGCGAAAACCTTTCAGCGTGAGCTCTATCGCCGAATTTTCGCCGGCGAGTCATACCGGGAGTATGTGCGGGCGATCGTCAGCGAGACGCTGGCTGGCCAGCATGACGCCGAGCTTGTCTATCGCAAGCGTTTGCGTCGGCGGCTGGATGACTACCAGCGCAATGTGCCGCCCCATGTGCGTGCCGCACGCCTGGCCGACGACTTCAATCGCCGGATGGGGCGGCCGCTGCAGTACCAGAAGGGGGGCTGGATACGCTATGTGATCAGCGTGGCAGGGCCGGAGCCGCTCGAGGTGCAGCGCTCGCCGATCGACTACCAACACTATGTCAGTCGCCAGCTGCAGCCGGTAGCCGACGGTATTCTGCCGTTTATCGGCGATACCTTCGAGTCGCTGACCGACCAGCAGCTGGGGCTGTTCTAAGGGCGACCGGAGCGCTAACCGGCGGTATCCGTCTCGCGCTCCTCGGCGGCGGGCGAGTAGACCGTGAAGTTGTCGAAACCCTGTGCGGCAAGATGTTCGACCTGCAGGCGACTCATGGTGCCTTGGGCGCAGTAGAGCCGATAGTGGCCATCACGCGGCAGTTCTCCGGCACGGGAGGCAAGATCGAAATAGGGGATGAGTAAGGGTGTCTCGTTGTCCGGGAGCGTCAGCGGGGCGGCTTCCCGTTCGTCGGGATGGCGAATATCGATCACGCGCGTGTCACCGCGCGGGGCGGATGTCTCTCGGGAGCTGGTGCCGCCATCGGTACGGCGGTTACCGGCATCGGACCGGATATCGGAATCGGTATCGCGCTCTGTTGTGCCTGCGGATGCCGACGTGCCAGCGGATGACGAAGTGCTAGTGAATGCCGAGCTCGCCCTGCGGCTGTCTCGCAGACGGTCGCTGCGCGTGATCCGAGCGGCCGCCACGGCGGTGTCCAGCACCTGCGGATCGAGCGCGGCTTCGGCGCTCTCGACCGCCTGCGCACGGGGGCGGGTATTGGGGCGCCGGGAGATCGTGCCGCACACTTCTGGCAGTCCCTCGGCGAGCGCTGCCGTACCGATACGTCGCGCCTGGTCGATGATGCTTGCCTTGTCGCTGGCGATCAGCGGGCGCAGCACCGGTCGCTCGGTGACGGCGTCGATCAGCCCAAGGTTGATCAGGCTCTGGCTGGAGACCTGCGCCAGGGCATCCCCGGTAATCAGCGCGTTGACGCGCAGTCGGGCAGCCAGACGGTTAGCGGCGCGAATCATCTGGCGTTTCAGGATGACGCCGGCGACTCCGGCAGGGGCGGCGCGCTGAATCTCGTGCATGACCTCGACGAACGGCACGCTGATGAAATCGACCCGATGAGAGGCGCCGTACTGCTGCCACAGTCGATGGGCCGCTTCGCGGACGGTGTACTCCTGATCGGCTCCGCCGAGATCGAAGTAGAGGAAGTGCGTCTTGAGTCCGCGGCGCATCAGCTGCCAAGCCGCTACTGGTGAGTCGTAGCCGCCGGAAATCAGTGCTAGTCCGGCGCCTTGGGTGCCCATCGGATAGCCACCGAGCCCAGGCAGGCGTCGTTCGATCAACGTCAGGGTGTCATCGCGGACCTCGACTCGTACATCGATCTCCGGATGCTTGAGGTCGACGCGGGCGGCGGGGGCCGCGTCGATCAGTGCCGCGCCGAGATAGCGTTCCAGCGCTTCCGAGCTGAACGTGTGATCGCCGCGGCGTTTGACGCTGACCCGGAAGCGTCGCGTTGCCAGCGCGTTGCGCCACAGGGGAACCAAGTGGGCGGCCACGTCGGCGAAGGAGTGCCATTTCAGGGAGCGCGCGATCTGGATCTCGTGGATGCCGCTGATGCCGCCTAGGCGGGTTTCCAGGGCTTCGCGGCTTGCCGCGTCCAGCGCGGTACGCGGGCGCACCTCCAGCACGTCCCAGTGGTCACTGACACGCACCCGTGGCGAGATAGGATCGAGTGCGTTGCGGATATTGGTGCGCAGGTGACGCACCATCTCCCGTCTGACAGGACGAGACTTGGTCACGATTTCCGGGAAGAGCTTGACGCGATAACGCATGAGTGAGCTTTGGGCTATAAGGATTGAGCGACCGCATTCGGGCCAGCGAATTCGAATGAGCCAATGGGAACTAGGCCGTTCGCACAGTTCGCATTAGTGAGTCCGCATTAGATAGGCCGCATTAGACAGGTCGCATGAGAAAGTTCGGACTGGCACATGCGGCGTCGAGCGGGACGCGGGTGGCGTAGCGTATCAGCTGGCCAGCGTGGCCTCCAGCGTTGCCAACCTCCACGAAAAGCGCGATGAAACTGCTACGCTGATAGTGGCTTTTCGGTCCCGTTGCGCGGGGCGCAGCATGGGAAAGTCGCAAGGGAGGCAAGTGCAATGCAGTACGAACTCTACTACTGGCCAGGCATTCCCGGGCGCGGGGAATTCGTGAGGCTCGCGCTCGAGGATGCGCAGGCCGACTATGTCGATGTCGGCAGGCAGATCAATGGCGCCTGCAAGGTCAGCGAGTTCCTTCACGGCAATGATCCGGGGCAGCCGCATTTCGCGCCACCGGTCCTGCGCGCAGGTGATATGACCCTGTCTCACGTGGCGAACATCCTGCAATTTCTGGCACCGTCGCTTGGTCTGATTGCCGAGGACGAGGCCAGCCGGCTGTGGGCCAATGGCCTACAGTTGACGCTGACCGATTTCGTCGCAGAGATTCACGATACGCACCACCCGATCGGCGTTTCGCTCTACTATGAAGACCAGAAACGGGAGGCGCTGCAGCGCACGGAGGTTTTTGTGCAGGAGCGTCTGCCCAAGTTTCTGCACTACTTCGAGCGCGTACTGGCGGCGAATGCCGACAGCGAGGCTTATCTGGTCGGCACTGCCCACAGTTACGTCGACCTGTCGCTGTTTCAGGTCGTCACGGGCCTGCGCTATGCGTTTCCGCGGGCGATGGATCGGCTCGAGGAAGAGCTGCCGGCAGTGACCGCGCTGGTTGATCGTGTCGGTCAGCGCCCCCACGTTGCCGCCTACCTGACGTCCGACAGGCGGCAGGACTTCAACGAGGATGGTCTGTTTCGACACTACCCCGAGCTGGATCTATGAGCGGAGCCAGTCGAATCGCCCAAAGGGCGAACGCCCTGACGGGACGCGCCGATTAGCGTGCTAAAGTAGAGCGACACCCGGACACGCAGCAACAAGGAGACTAGACATGCCACTACTCGACAGCTTCATGGTTGACCACACCAAGATGAAAGCACCGGCGGTGCGCGTCGCCAAGCAGATGAAGACGCCAGCCGGGGACAACATCACGGTTTTCGACCTGCGCTTCTGCATTCCGAACGAGGAGATTCTCTCCGAACGCGGTATCCATACGCTCGAGCACCTGTTCGCCGGCTTCATGCGACAGCATCTGAACGGCGATGGTGTCGAGATCATCGATATCTCGCCGATGGGCTGCCGCACCGGCTTCTACATGAGCTTGATCGGGCAGGCCGACGAGGCGCGCGTGGGAGAAGCCTGGGATGCCTCGATGAAGGACGTACTGGCGTTGACCGATCAGAAATCGATCCCCGAGCTTAACATCTACCAGTGCGGCACCGCGGAAATGCACTCGCTCGACGAGGCGCAGCAGATTGCCCGGAACGTGACCACGCGCGGTATCGGCGTGAACTCGAACAGTGAGCTCAAACTGACCGAAGAGTTCCTCGCCGCGCACGGCGCCTGATCGTATCGCTTCGCGACGGACTCTGCCGAAGGCTTGAGTGACCCGCTTGTAGAAGGCCCGCGACCTTGCAGATTGCTCTGGTCGCGGGCCTTTTTCGTCGGAGGCCTTCAATGTCCGAGGTACCGGCTCTGTTTGGCAGCGCGCACGCGGGCAAGAAGGGCGGTGCCGGCTCCGAAATGGCGAACCTTTGCGATGCAGCGTGTCGAAAGGTAACGCGGCGTTTGTCGCCGAATCTCGATAGTGACCGCTGATCAGCGCCAGGGAGTCGTGATGCTCGATACCGTTCAACAGTTCTTTCAACGCGTCCTTGCGACGCCGGCATCCGGTGACGATGATGCGATCACGCCATCGTTGGCCGTCGCCGCACTGCTTGCAGAGGTCCTGCGGGCCGACTACGAAACCGATCCGCGGGAGTTGGCGGTATTGCGAGAGGTGCTCGCCAGGCAGTTTTCGCTGTCGCCCGCCGACGTCGATGCGCTCGTGACACAGGCGCAGCAGCAGGTGGAGTCGGCCGTCGATCATTTCCAGTATGTGTCTCTGCTCAACGAGCGTTATGACTACGCTCAGCGAGTCGATCTGATTGCCGCGATGTGGCGGCTCGCCTATGCGGATGAGGAGTTGGCGGCACTCGAGGAGCACCGCATTCGCCGGCTCGCCGATCTCCTTTATGTGACACATGCCGACTTCATTCGCACCAAGCTCGCGGTCAAGGCGTCGCTGGGTCTGGCATGAGCCGGACCGTGTCATTTGTGGCATGGTGTCACTCAATTTTCCGACTGCTCCGCTAGGGTATTCTCCCTTCGGCTCGTTATACTCGGGGCATCTCCAACTCGCGGAATCGGAACAAGGAGTGGTTCGTGATCGAAGGCATCAAACATATCGTGGCGGTCGCTTCCGGCAAGGGCGGCGTCGGCAAATCGACCGTCACCGCCAATCTGGCGCTGGCGATGGCCGCCGAGGGCTACCGTGTCGGTCTGCTCGATGCGGATATCTACGGGCCCAGTCAGGCACGCATGCTCGGTCTGCCGGAAAATACGCGACCGGAGGTCGTCGACGAGAAAAACATGAAGCCTGTCATGGCGCACGGCATCCAGTCGATGTCGATGGCGTTCATGGTGGATATCAGCCAGCCGATGGTATGGCGCGGGCCGATGGTCTCCGGCGCCTTTCAGCAGTTGCTCAATCAGACGCTGTGGGACGATCTGGACTATCTGTTCATCGACATGCCGCCCGGTACCGGCGATATCCAGTTGACGCTGTCGCAGAAGGTGCCGGTGGATGGCGCGGTGATCGTGACCACGCCCCAGGATATTGCGCTACTCGATGCGCAGAAGGGCATCGAAATGTTTCGCAAGGTCAACGTGCCGGTGCTCGGCGTGGTCGAGAACATGAGTCTGCACGTTTGCTCGAACTGCGGACACAGCGAGCCTATCTTCGGTGAAGGCGGTGGCGAACGCATTGCCGAACAGTACGGTGCCTCGCTGCTGGGGCGACTGCCACTCCAGCTGTCGATTCGCGAACAGGCTGACGGCGGCCGGCCGAGTGTCGTCGCGGAGCCTGAGGGCGAGGTGGCGCAGACGTTCCGCCGCGTGGCACGGGCTGTCGTCGAGGGCGTTGCGGGTCAGGATACCGCGGGGCCATCGATCTCCTTTAGCGACTGACGCACGACGCGTCGGCCGCTTCAGGTTTGGCCTGTGCGGTGGCATTTCTTTCGCGGTGGCGGGCCGCTATCATGTCGCACCATCCGATCAGAGGGCGTCCTTTCGGGCGTCCGTCACGGTTTCAAGGACCCCGCATGAGTATCAAATCCGACAAGTGGATTCGCCGCATGGCGGAACGGGAGGGCATGATCGAGCCGTTCGAGGCCGATCAGGTTCGCCACGTGAACAACCAGCGCGTGATCTCCTACGGCACTTCGAGCTACGGCTATGATGTGCGCTGCGCCGACGAGTTCAAGGTGTTCACCAATATCCACTCCGCGGTGGTCGATCCCAAATCGTTCGACGAGAAGAGCTTCGTTGACGTCAAGGGCGATGCCTGCGTCATCCCGCCCAATTCCTTCGCATTGGCGCGTACCGTCGAGTACTTTCGTATTCCGCGCAGTGTGCTGACGATCTGCCTGGGTAAGTCCACTTACGCGCGCTGCGGCATTATCGTCAACGTCACGCCGCTGGAGCCGGAGTGGGAAGGGCACGTGACGCTCGAGTTTTCCAACACGACCAATCTGCCGGCGCGTATCTACGCCAATGAGGGTGTCGCGCAGATGCTGTTCCTCGAGTCCGACGAGGAGTGCGATGTCTCCTACAAGGATCGTGGCGGCAAGTACATGGGCCAGCGCGGCGTCACGCTGCCACGGACCTGAGTTAGCCGATCCGCAGATGTCGTTTGGCAGAGCCCTAGGGACCGCACGCGACGCAAACGGGGCGCCCTCGGCATGAGGGCGCCCCGTTTTGCTTTCGGCCTGCCGATCAGGCGGCCGTCGTGTCAGGCCGAGCGGTCGTCGTCGCGGTTGGCGATCGTCTCGCGGTAACCGTCCAGGAACGGTTGTTCGGCCGGATCGAGTCGATCCATGCCGCTGACGACGCGGTGCCAGTAAGGGTAGAGCGGTGCCGGCCGGGTCAGCTGCTCGAGACTACGATGCTCCTCATCGCTCAACACCAGGTCCGCCGCGGCTAGGTTGTCCCGCAGATGATCTTCGGTGCGAGCCCCCATGATCAGCGATGTCACGCCCGGGCGATCCTTGAGCCAGGCGAGGCAGACGCGTGCCGGCGAACAGTCGTGCGCCTCGCCGATCGCGACCAGGGCCTCGATGATGTCGTAGGCGCGCTCCATGTCGTGGATATAGGGCTCCGGCCAGCCGTTGCCCTGGCGGGTATCCGGCGGCGTCGGCTGACCCCGGCGTACCTTGCCGGTGAGAAAGCCTTCCCCCATCGGCCCCCAGATCAGCGAACCGACGTTCTGGTCCAGGGCCAGCGGCATCAGTTCGTACTCGGCCTCGCGAGATTCCGGCGTGTAGTAGATCTGCTGGCTTACCGGCTTGATCATGCCCTGCGCCTCGGCCTTGCCGAGCGTCTTCATCATTTGCCAGCCGGTGTAGTTGGAAGTGCCCCAATAGCGAACCTTGCCGCTGGCGACCAGCTGGTGCATTGCCTCCAGCGTCTCCTCGATCGGCGTCACGCCGTCCCAGTTGTGCAGCTGGTAGAGATCGATGTGGTCGGTGCCGAGGCGCTTGAGGCTGGCTTCCACGGCGCGCACCAGGTGATAGCGCGACGCGCCGGACGCGTTGGGATCATCGCCGAGCGGGCTGCGCCCCTTGGTGGCAAGGATGATGTCGTGGCGCTTGCTGCCGAGTGCCTTGCCGGTGATCTCCTCGGCAACGCCGACGGAGTAGAGGTCAGCCGTATCCACCAAATTGACGCCGGCTTCGAAGGCGATATCGAGCAGCTTTTCGGCATCCTTGCGGTCGACGCTGGCGGCTTTCTCGAAGCCGTTGGCACCGCCGAACGGCACCGTGCCGAGCGTCAGTGAAGAGACCATCAGGCCCGAGTTGCCCAGTGGACGGTAGTCCATCGCGTTTGACCTCCTTGTCGCTGCGTTAGGCGAATGTGTTACGCCCGTCCGTTCAAACGGGCGGGCGTCATTCAGTCTGGCAGAGATCGGCGCTCAGGCAAGCTGTCGGCGGGAGGGGGTAAGCCGTGGGATCGAGTGAAGCCGAGGATCAGTCGTCGAGGTCTTCGTCCAGCTCCTCGGCGGCATCCGCGTGAGACATGCGCAGGCCGGTGGCGGGCAGCGGCATGCCATCGAGCGTGACCTTGCCATCCTGCGTCAGTTTGACGCGCCCCTCGAGGAACCAACGGACGGCGATGGGATAGATTAGATGCTCGCGAGCGTGCACCTTGTCGATCAGCGCCTCGATCTCCTGATCCGGTTCGACATTGACCACCGCTTGAATCACCACCGGGCCGCCGTCCAGCTCTTCGGTGACGAAGTGCACGCTGACACCGTGCTCGCTGACACCATCCGCCAGTGCCCGACGGTGGGTGTCGAGACCTTGGTAGGCGGGCAGCAGCGACGGGTGAATGTTGAGCATGCGCCCGCGATAGCGGTCGACGAACGACGGCGTGAGAATGCGCATGAAGCCGGCCAGTACGACCAGATCCGGATCGTGACGATCGATGACCTTGATCAGGGCGGCATCGAACGCGTCGCGGGAATCGTACTCGCGATGGGGCAGGGCGACGGCGTCGACGCCGGCATCCTTCGCTCGCTTGAGGCCGTAGGCGTCGGCTTTATTGGAGACCACGGCGACAATCTCGCCACCGAGCTCCCCGTGCTCCTGCGCATCAAGCAGCGCCTGCAGGTTGCTGCCGTTACCGGAGATCAGCACCACGACGCGGGGCTTCTCCGCAGCGGCGGCTTCGAAGTCGTTTAGCGTGTCTTGCTGCTGAGAGTTGTCACCGCTCATGCCGGCAGATTCTCCAGCTGTACCGATTCCGCGTCCGACTCGCGCGAGACGATCTCACCGAGACGGAAGACGCGCTCGCCGGCCGCTTCGAGGTGAGCGGTCGCCTGTTCGGCCTGTTCGGCGGCCACGACCACCACCATACCGATGCCACAGTTGAGCACCCGGTACATCTCGTGATCTTCGACGTTGCCCTGCTGCTGCAGCCAGTCGAAGATTGCCGGGCGCTGCCAGCTCGTCACATCGATACGTGCCGCCAGCGAGTCGGGTAGCACGCGCGGGATGTTCTCCAGCAGGCCGCCGCCCGTGATGTGCGACATGGCATGAACGTCGACGCCGCTCTCCTTGATCAGCGATAGCAGCGGCTTGACGTAGATACGCGTCGGCGCCATCAGCAAGTCGCCCAGCGGCGTGCCGTCGAGCGTCTCGTCGAGCTTGCCACCGCCGACCTCGAGGATCTTGCGGATCAACGAATAGCCGTTCGAGTGCGGGCCGGAGGAGGCCAGGCCAAGCAGAACGTCGCCGGCACCGACTTTGCTGCCATCGAGGATGCCGGACTTTTCGACCACACCGACACAGAAGCCGGCGAGATCGTAGTCGCTGCCCTCGTACATGCCCGGCATCTCGGCGGTTTCGCCGCCGACCAGCGCACAGCCGGCCTGATGGCAGCCCTCGCCAATGCCGGTGACGACGTCGGCCGCGATATCGACGTCGAGCTTGCCGGTCGCGTAGTAGTCGAGGAACTGCAGCGGCTCGGCACCGGCCACGACCAGGTCATTGACGCACATCGCCACCAGATCGATACCGATGGTGTCGTGACGACCGAGATCCATCGCCAGACGCAGCTTCGTGCCGACACCGTCGGTGCCCGTCACGAGCACCGGCTCGCGATAGCCCGCGGGCAGCTCGCACAGCGCGCCGAAACCGCCCAGGCCGCCCATGACTTCCGGGCGCGAGGTGCGCTTCGCCACGCCCTTGATCCGTTCGACCAGCGCGTTGCCAGCATCGATATCGACGCCAGCGTCACGATACGTGAGCGGCTGGTCGCTGAGCGAACGGGGCGCGTTCGGGGAATCGGAAGAGGAGCGCGTCATGGAGGGACCTTTCTCGCGGAGCCAATGAATAGGGATGATGTTCAGCGGGGCGCATTGTAGCATTGCCTTTATTGAGGGGGCAGTCGAAGGACGACGCGTGCGATGACGAAAGTACAAATCTGGAGCCTGATCGGGGTGGCGCTGACGCTCTGGCTGCTGATTCTGCTCGAACCGATACTCATGCCGTTCTTCGTCAGCATGATTCTGGCCTATCTCGGCGACCCGGTGACCGACCGGCTGGAAGCGCGCGGGCTCTCCCGGCGGCTCGCGGTCAGCGTGGTGTTTCTGCTGCTCGGGGTGGTGATCGTCGGCGGCATGCTGGTTCTGGTGCCGATGCTCGGTCGCCAGCTGGCCCAGCTGTTCGAGGCGCTGCCGGGGATCTTCAACTGGGTTCAGGTGACGATCCTGCCGGAGATCCGCACGCTGACCGGCGTCGACTTCACTACCGACTTCGACCAACTGCGCGATGCGTTGATGGGCAACTGGCGCGAGACCGGCACTTTCGCGGCGTCACTGCTGGCGCAGGCGTCGCGTTCGGGGCTGGCCTTCGCGGTCTGGGTCGGCAATATCGCGCTGATTCCGGTGGTGACCTTCTACCTGCTGCTCGACTGGGACCGCATCAAGGGTTATGTCCGTGACATGCTGCCGCGTCAGGTCGAGCCCCGCGTCACGGCGCTCGCTACCGAGTGCGACGAAGTCCTGTCGGCGTTCCTGCGCGGCCAACTGCTGGTGATGCTGAGCCTCGGCGTGATCTATGCCATCGGGCTCAGCGTGATCGGCCTGAAGTTCGGCCTGTTGATCGGCCTCATGGCGGGGCTGGCGAGCATCGTTCCCTATCTCGGCGTGATCGTCGGAATTCTCGCGGCGGGGGTGGTCGCCTTCTTCCAGTTCGAAGGCTGGCTGCCGTTGATCGGCGTGCTGGTGGTCTTCGGGATTGGACAGATCGCGGAGAGCACGCTGCTGCAGCCTCTGCTGCTGGGTGACAAGATCGGTCTGCACCCGGTAGCGGTCATCTTCGCCGTGCTGGCCGGCGGGCAGCTGTTTGGTTTCACCGGCATTCTGCTGGCACTGCCGGCCGCGGCGGTGGTGATGGTGCTGCTGCGCTACGTCTATCGCCGCTATCGCCAGAGCCAGCTCTACGATCGCTCTCGCCAGGCGGGAGATCGACCATCGCTGTCGGAGCAGGAGACCCCATGAGCCCCGGGCCCGCTCAACTGCCGCTTGGTGTGGGTCTACGCGACGACGCCACCTTTGCCAACTACTTCGCCGGTGACAATGCCTCGCTAGTCAGCCATCTGCAGACGCAGCTCGGGCCGCAAGGGGAGTCGTTTCTCTATCTCTGGGGCGGCGAGGGCGTGGGCTGTAGCCATCTGCTGCAGGCGGCCTGTCATGCCGCGGACGCGGCGGGCAAGCGGGCGCTCTATCTGCCGCTGGATACGCTTGGCCATTTTCCGCCGGATATCCTCGAGGAACCGGAGCGGCTTGACCTGCTCGCGATCGACGATCTGCAACTCGTGGTCGGGCGCAAACGCTGGGAAGAGGCGCTGTTCCATGGCTTCAACCGGCTGCGCGACGCCGGCAAGCGCCTGGTGATCGCCGCCGACCGTTCGCCGCGACAGTTGGAGGTCAACCTGCCGGACCTGGCATCGCGCCTGACCTGGGGCATGGTGTTTCATGTCCAACCGCTCGACGATGCCCAGCGTCTGGCCGCGTTGCAGCTCCGTGCCCGTGTGCGCGGCATGCAGCTGCCGGACGAGGTGGCGCGTTACATTCTGCATCGCGGGCCGCGTCAGCTCGACCGGCTCTCCGAGATCCTTGCCCGGCTCGATCGAGCCTCGCTGTCGGCCAAGCGCAAGCTGACCATCCCCTTCGTCAAGCAGGCGCTCGAATGGTGATCCCGCGGGTTCAGAGCGTGATATCGCTGTAGTGGCCGCTCGGCGTGTGTGTCGCTCGGCGCTCGCGGATCATCTGGTGAAGCGTACTCATCAGGCGCGCGGCGCCGGGCGACATGCGCCGCTCGCGTAGACTGATCAACCCGAATGGCTGAACGCTGAGTGCATCCGGCGAAGGCAGGATCGCGAAGCGCGGCTGATCGCACAGTAGTTCGGCGACCTCTCGCGTGGTCACGGTCACGGAATCCGACTTGTCCACCATGGCCAGCGCCATATAGATATCCGGCGTGTTGAGAATGCGTTGGGGCGGGGCCACGCCGTGATGCAGGAACAGGTGCTCGACGCGCTGGCGCATCAGTGACCCCGCGGGTTGCAGGACCCACGGATAGTCAAGCATCGCACTCAGTTCAGGAGCGGGCCCCGCGGTCAGCGGGTGGCCGGCTCGACAGACGAAGCAGAGCGCTTCCTCGCCGATCTCCTCGAAGACGAAATCTCCCGCCGGCATGTCTCCCGGAATCCGCGCGATGGCGAAATCGAACTCGCCGTCGCGCAGTCTAGGCACCAGGTGGCGACTGACATCGACGTCGATATTCACCTGCAGATGCGGCGTATCCCGGTGCACCCGTTCGACGGCGCTGGCCAGCAGCGTGACGGCCGGCGCCAGGACCGTGCCGATCGACACCGTGCCGGCATTGCCTTCGTTCAGCGCATTGAGCTCCTCGCCGACCTGGCCGAGCGAGGTGAGCATGGTGCGGGCATGTCGAATGAGGCTCTCGCCATACCAGTTGGGCGTGACGCCGCGCGAGTGGCGTTCGAACAGCGTCACGCCGAGCAGCGTTTCCAGATCGCCGAGTAATTTTGACGCCGCCGGCTGGCTCATGCCGAGCCGCTCGGCGGCGCGGTGCAGGTTGCGCTGGTCATCCAGTGCCACGAACAGCTGTAGATGTCGGAACTTGAGCCGCACGCGCAGAAACCAGTCCGGCGGCAGCAGCGTAGGGCGCTGGGGTTTCATGGTCTTTTTCGTATCCTTTGTCGACGTAAGGCTGAGGAAAAGATCAGCTAATGCGCTAGCGACCCCCGCGTCAGCAGACTAGATTGCGTGAGGTAAACACCGATGATGTCTCGGCTAATGTCGGCATGAATCGCAGATGAAACGCCAATCTGTCCATTAACCTTTCGCGCTTATGGATGAGGATTTTCTATCGAAACCTGTCGGTTTCAGGCGCTGACAAGGCAACGGAATATCTGGAATCTTTGGCACGACGTTGCGCGATATAACCGGCAAGCGAGATACCTCGGTTACTCTGTTACCAACTCTGGAGTCCTCGATGAAAACGAACGATTTCTTGATGCCCTGGCGTCTGGGTATCTGCTGCTTCGGCATGGTCTTGAGCCAGGCGGCCACGGCGGCGGCTTCTCCCGACGAGAGTGACATGGCACCGGTCATGCCTTCCGGGATCGAGCGCGCCGACTTCGGTGTGCTGCCCGATGGCCAGCAGGTCGACTGCTATCGCATCGTCAATGCGAACGGCCTGGAGATGCGGGTCATCAACTATGGCGGCATCATCGTGTCGCTAAAGACACCGGACCGTGATGGCCGCCTCGACGACATCGTGCTCGGTTTCGACTCGCTCGACGATTATCTCTCCGATGCCTACCGTCAGGCCAACCCCTACTTTGGTGCCCTGATCGGCCGCTACGACAATCGAATCGACGGCGGCCGCTTCACGCTCGACGGCGAGGCGGTTCAGCTGGTGACCAACGAGGGGAGCAATACCCTGCACGGCGGCGAGCGCGGCTTCGACCGGCGGCTATGGCATGCCGAGCCGTTTTCCTCCTCGCGGGGGCGCGGTCTGGTGCTGACCTACACCAGTGCCGATGGGGAGCAGGGGTTCCCCGGTCGTCTGGCGACGCGTGTCAGTTACACGTTGACCGACAGCAACGAGCTCGTGGTCGACTACCAGGCACGAACCAGTCGCGCCACGCCGGTCAACCTGACCCAGCACAGCTACTTCAATCTTCAGGGCGAGGGTAGCGGCCCGATCCTCGACCATCGGCTGACGATCAATGCCAGTGCCTACACGCCGGTCGATGCTTCATTGATTCCCACGGGCGAGATTGCGCCCGTGGAAGGCACGCCATTCGATTTTCGTGAGTCGACCGCGATCGGCGCACGGCTCGGCCAGCAGAATACCCAGTTGGCCTACGCCAAGGGATACGACCACAATTTCGTGCTGATACACGGCGATCCGGCCGACGCCGGTGCGCTGACGCCAGCCGCCCGCGTCAGTGAGCCCGACAGCGGTCGCGTGCTGGAGGTCGCGACGACGGAGCCGGGCCTGCAGTTCTACGCCGGAAACTTCCTCGACGGCACGCTGACAGGCAAGAGTGGGCGCCCCTACACCCATCGTTCGGGCTTGGCGCTGGAAACCCAGCATTTCCCGGACTCGCCGAACCAGCCCAATTTCCCGTCCACGCTTCTGCAGCCCGGCGATACGTATCACTCGCGCACGGTTTTTCGATTCTCCACTGATGCGACGATGCGACCATGACGCTCCCTTTATCTTTGTGCCTGTCATGATTTTCTATCGCCAAAACGGGGTGTCATGGACACCCCGTTTGTCATTGTCAGTCTTTATTTTTGCGGAATTCCTCTTTTTATTTTGAATTCGTTAATCCCTCTTACGAAAGTCGAAAACGACTTTAGTCTCGAGAAAATATGCCTGATTAATTTTCAAACGGCTGTTTTTCCGGCCTCCTTTTATCTTGATATTCACGTGGATATCACCCTGTTGTTGTTCTGTTATTACTCGGTTATCACGGTGCCGCTTATCGTCGGCATGGTATTGGCCACGTCAATTCCTAATGCCGCGTCAATGCCTAATGCCACGTCAGCCCGAGAAGGGCCGGAGAATTGCCATGCAATCGTCGATTCCTGCAACACTGCTTGCGCTGGGGCTCAGTCTTGGTCTCTGTGCTACCGGCGCTGCCGCCCAGGACGAGGTCAAGATCGGCTTCATCGTCAAGAAGCCGGAACAGGCCTGGTTCATCAACGAACAGGATGCCGCCACGGCGCTGGGAGAAGAAAAAGGCTTCGAGGTCGTTAGCCTGGCGGGCGAGGATGGTCAGCAGGTACTCAGCGCGATCGACAACCTCAACTCTCAGGGCGCGGACGGGTTCGTCATCTGTCCGCCCGATGTGCGACTCGGCCCGGCGATCGTCAATCGTGCGGAGCAGTACGGCATGAAGGTCGTCACGGTGGATGACCAGTTCCTCGGTCCGGACGGTGAGCCGATCGCCTCGGTACCGCATCTGGGCATGTCCGGCTACAAGATCGGTCGCCAAGTAGGCGAGGCGATTGCCGCCGAGATGGAAGCGCGCGGCTGGGACCTCGACGAGACAGCGGCACTGCGTATCAGCAACAACGAGCTGCCGACCGCCAAGGCGCGTACCGACGGGGCGACCGATGCACTGCTCGACGCGGGCTTCGTCCAAGACAATATCTTCGATGCGCCGCAGCAGAATACCGATACCAGCAGTGCGTTTGCCGCTGCGTCACCGGTGCTCTCCAAGAACGGTCGGTTCGAGCACTGGGTGATCTATGCGCTCAACGAGGAGAGCGTCCTCGGTGGGGTGCGAGCCAGCGAACAGTACGGGCTTTCCGCCGATCAGGTAATCGGAATCGGGATCAACGGCTCCGGGGCGGCCTTTGCCGAATTCCAGCGTCAGAGCCCGACCGGCTTTTACGGCACCGTGGCGGTCAGTTCGACCATGCACGGTCGTCAGACGGCTGACAATCTCTATACCTGGATCACCACTGACGAGAAGCCGCCGGCGAATACCGAGACCACCGGGACATTGATGACGCGGGACAACTGGCAGCAGGTCCGTGCGGACCTGGGGCTGTAGGAGGCGTTCCATGTCCCAGACCACGTTGCGTGTCGATGGCATTACCGTCGAGTTTCCTGGCGTCAAAGCGCTCGACGGTGTGAGTTTCACCGCTCGAGGGGGCGAAGTGCACGCCTTGATGGGCGAGAACGGTGCGGGCAAGTCGACACTGCTGAAGGTGTTGAGCGGCGTCAACCGCGTGAGCGACGGTCGCCTGTGGATCGACGACGAGCCGATCGTCTTCATCAATGCGCGCGAGGCGCTTCGGCACGGCATCGCGATCATCTATCAGGAACTGACGCTGTCGCCGAACTTGTCGGTGGCGGAGAACCTGCTGCTCGGCCAGCTGCCAGTCCGGCGTGGCTTCCTCGACCGTCGGCGTCTCCGCGAGCGGGCGATGACCATTCTCGAGGAGTTGGGCGAGGAGGGCATTTCTCCTGCCACCAAGGTGCGCGAGCTGTCGATCGGCCAGCAGCAGATGATCGAGATCGGCCGCGCGCTGCTGAGAGACGCTCGCATCATCGCCTTCGATGAGCCGACCAGTTCACTCTCGGTCCAGGAGATTCGCCATCTCAAGCGTATCGTGGCGCGCCTGCGCGACGAGGGGCGAGTCGTGCTCTATGTCACGCATCGCATGGAGGAGGTGTTCGAGATGTGCGATGCGGTCACGGTGTTTCGGGACGGTCGCCATATTCGCACCCATGACTCGCTCGACGGGCTGGATCACGACACGTTGGTGAGCGAGATGGTCGGACGCGAGATCGAGGATGTCTACGGCTATCGCACGCGTGACGCGGGAGACGTGCTGATGCGCATCGACCGCCTGGAAGGACGCGGTGTGCGGGCACCGGTCAGCCTCGAGATACGCCGCGGCGAAGTGCTGGGGCTTTTCGGTCTGGTCGGCGCCGGGCGCAGCGAGTTGATGCGCTTGGTCTGCGGCGCGGCGCAAGCCACGGGCGGGCGCGTCGAGTTCGGCGGTGATGCCCGCCGCTTCGGCACCCCGGGCGACGCGATTCGGGCGGGTATCGCCATGTGCCCGGAGGACCGCAAATCCCAGGGCATCTTTCCGGTTGCCAGCGTCTCGGACAACCTCAACATCAGTTGCCGGCGCTTCTTCAAACGCTGGGGCGTGTTTCGCCATGCGCAACGCGAGACCCGCAATACGCAGGCCTACATTCGCCAGTTGCGCATCAAGACGCCTGGGCCGCGAACGCCGATCGCCAATCTCTCCGGTGGCAACCAGCAGAAGGTGATTCTCGCCCGCTGGCTGGCCGAGGAAATTGACCTGTTCGTGATGGACGAACCGACCCGCGGGATCGATGTCGGCGCACGGCGGGACATCTATTCGTTGCTCTACGATCTGGCCGAACAGGGCAAGGGCGTGCTGGTGATCTCCAGCGATCTCGCCGAGGTCAGCTCGATCTGCGATCGCATCGGCGTCATGCGCGACGGTGAATTGATCGACATCGTGCCGCGTGAGTCGGCGACGCCCGAACGCCTGCTGGGCCTGGCGCTACCGGCCTGATCGCCGCCCCGAGACTTTCCCACATTACGAATTCCCCACCGCCGCCTGCCACAGGAGGTTTCGTCATGACACAGGAGACTTCGTCATGAGTAGTGACAAGATGGCCGCGCGTCCCGCGATGACCCAGCAAGCGCGGCGCGGCTTGCCCAAGCCGCTGCGCACCCTGCTGGATACTTCGGGCCTGATCGCGATCTTCATTCTGCTGTTCATCGGGCTATCGGTATTGGTGCCCGATTTTCTGACCGGTCGCAATATCGTGGGGCTGCTGCTCTCGGTCACGCTGATCGGCACCATTGCCACCACCATGATGATGGTGCTCGCGCTCGGCGAAGTGGATCTGTCGGTGGCCTCGATCGTTGCCTTTACCGGAGTGGTCGCTGCCGTGGTGACCTCGAATACCGGCAGCGTGCTGATCGGCGTGGCTGTCGGGATAGGCGCAGGAGCGGCGGTCGGCGCCTTCAACGGCTTCGTCGTGGCGCGTTTCGGAATCAATTCGCTGATCGCCACGCTGGCAGCGATGGAGTTCGTCCGGGGCCTGGCCTATATCACCTCCGGCGGTGACGCCGTGATGATCACGGTGCCCGGGTTTTTCGATCTCGGTAGCGCGGCATTTCTTGGGCTCACGCTACCGGTCTGGACCATGATTGGCTGCTTCGTGGTCTTCGGCGTGGTGCTCAACCTGACGGCTTTCGGTCGTAATACGCTGGCGACCGGCGGTAATGCCGAGGCGGCCAGTCTGGCCGGGGTCAATGTCCGTCGTCTCAAGATCACGGTCTTCGCCCTGCAGGGGCTGGTGGCGGGGATTGCCGGCGTTCTGCTGACGTCACGCATGGGGCTGGGCGATCCCAACACCTCCCTGGGGCTCGAGCTTGCCGTCATCTCGGCCTGCGTACTCGGCGGGGTTTCGCTCTCCGGGGGGGTTGCCTCGATTACCGGGGTGCTGGTCGGCGTTCTGATCATGGGGTGCGTGCAGAATGCCATGGGGCTGCTCAACGTACCGACGTTCTATCAGTATCTGGTGCGCGGAGCGATTCTGCTGCTGGCCGTGATGTTCGACCGCTGGAAGCAGAGTCGCCGGGCCGGTGGGGGCTAGGCGCTGGTGTCGCAGTCACGCTGCAACTTTGGTCGCGCTGCGCGCGGGTAAATGTATGACAAGGTCGCGGGTTGCCGCTGGATGCTCGTCTCCTGATAACAATATCGATATCGATAATGGCAAATGATGGCATTTCCCGGTTATTGATTGCAGCGCTAACGTCTCTCCACCTCCACGGCGCGCACGCCAAGCCGAAGCCGTGGCGGTCGTTAGGAGGACGTGATGCAAGAGACTGCAAAAGCGGCGGCGGAACTTTCCACGCTGGGGCTGATGGCGATTGCCGCCGCGGCGATCGCTGTACTGTTGATACTGATTATCCGGGTACGTCTGCACCCATTCTTCGCGCTGGTCATCGTCAGTATCGCGACGGCGCTGGCGACCGGCATCTCGGTCGCCGACCTGCTACCGACGCTGCTCGACGGATTCGGCACGACGCTCGGCAACGTGGCGCTGTTGATCGGCTTCGGCGCCGTGCTGGGCCGTCTGGTGGCGGTGTCCGGCGGCGCCCGGGTGCTGGCCGATACGTTGATTCGTCTGTTTGGTCGCGAACGGGCGCCGTTGGGGCTGTCGATTGCCTGTCTGCTGTTCGGCTTTCCGATCTTTCTCGACGCCGCCTTCGTCGTGATGTTGCCGGTCATCTACTCGGTGGCCCGCGAACTGAAGGCGTCGCTGCTGCTCTACGGGTTACCGGCGGCAGGTGCCTTTCTGGTCATGCATGCGCTGATGCCGCCGCACCCCGGGCCCGTTGCCGCGGCGGTATTCCTCGAGGCGGATATCGGGCAGGTGCTGTTCGTGGCGCTGCTGGTGGCGTTGCCGACCTGGTATGTCATGGGCTACCGCCTCTCGCTGGCGCTGGCCAAGCGCACGCCGTTTCAGCCGGTGCCCGACTTCATGGGAAGCGACAGCGCCGAGGTGCCGACGGCAAAGCGTCCGGCCTTCACCACGGTGCTGCTGGTACTGCTGCTGCCGCTGGCGCTGATTTTCCTCAATACCGGATTGTCCACGCTAGTGCAGAGCGGGGCGCTGGATGGCGACAACCCGCTGGTGGCGGCGCTGATGCTGATCGGCGAAACCCCGATCGCGCTCTTGATCAGCACCTGTATCGCGATGTGGCTGCTGGTGCTACGGCACCGTGAGCGCGGTGCGATGGAGTCGATCAACGAGATCGTCGAGCAGGCGCTCTCGCCGGTCTGTTCGATCATTCTGATCACCGGCGCGGGCGGCATGTTCGGTGGTGTGCTGACCGCCAGCGGCATCGGCGACGCGTTGGCGGAGAGCCTGCAGGCACTGGGTCTGCCGGTGATTGTCGCCGGCTACGTGATCGCTGCCGTGATTCGCATTGCGCAAGGGTCGGCCACCGTCGCCGGAACCACGGCCGCTGGCATCATGGCGCCGGTGGTGCTGGGCGATGCGAGCCTGGCCGGGTTGCCGGCGGCCTGCGTGACCGTGGCGATTGTCGCCGGTGCCATCGGCTACTCCCACGTCAATGATTCCGGCTTCTGGCTGGTGGGACGGTTTCTAGGCGTGGATACCCAGACCATGCTCAAGACCTGGACGCTGGTGTCCATCGGGATCTCGCTGATGGCGTTCGGCCTGGCATGGCTGGCGTTCTCGCTGCTGTGAGGCGCGCGCGTGACGAGCCTGTAGAGGGAGCGTGACTGTGTCTGATCGTGGCTGTTTTTGGGTCGTGACTATTCGCTGCCGTCAATCGGCAGCGCGAGGAGGAAGAGAATGAGTGACTCACAGGATACCCCGCGCAAGCTGCGTTCGGCGGAATGGTTCGGCACCGCCGACAAGAACGGCTTCATGTATCGCAGCTGGATGAAGAACCAGGGGATTCCCGACCATGAATTTCAGGGCAAGCCGATCATCGGCATCTGCAATACCTGGTCGGAGCTGACGCCCTGCAACGCGCATTTCCGCAAGCTTGCCGAGCACGTCAAGAAGGGGGTGCTCGAGGCCGGCGGCTACCCGGTGGAGTTCCCGGTATTCTCCAACGGCGAGTCGAACCTGCGGCCGACCGCGATGTTCACGCGCAATCTCGCCAGCATGGACGTGGAAGAAGCCATTCGCGGTAACCCGATCGATGCCGTGGTGTTGCTGGTCGGCTGCGACAAGACCACGCCGTCGCTGCTGATGGGGGCGGCGAGCTGCGACGTGCCGGCGATCGTGGTCACCGGCGGGCCCATGCTCAACGGCAAGCACAAGGGCCAGGACATCGGCTCCGGCACCGTGGTGTGGCAGCTCTCCGAGCAGGTCAAGGCGGGGCAGATCTCGATGCATGACTTCATGGCCGCGGAAGCCGGCATGTCACGTTCCGCCGGTACCTGTAACACCATGGGCACGGCTTCCACGATGGCGTGCATGGCCGAGTCGCTGGGTGTGTCGCTGCCGCACAATGCGGCGATTCCGGCGGTCGACTCGCGCCGCTATGTGCTGGCGCACCTCTCCGGCAATCGCATCGTCGAGATGGTGAACGAGGACCTACGGCTGTCGAAGATCCTGACCCGCGAGGCGTTCGAGAACGCGATTCGTACCAACGCGGCGATCGGCGGTTCGACCAATGCGGTGATCCATCTGAAGGCGATCGCCGGGCGCATCGGCGTCGACCTGACGCTGGACGACTGGAGTCGCGTCGGCCGCGGTACGCCAACGCTCGTCGATCTGCAGCCGTCCGGCCGCTATCTGATGGAGGAGTTCTACTATGCCGGCGGGTTGCCGGCTGTGCTCCGGCGGCTCGGCGAGGCGGATCGGATACCCCACAAGCATGCGCTCACCGTCAACGGCAGGACGCTCTGGGAGAATGTGCAGGATGCACCACTCTACAACGACGACGTCATTCGTCCGCTCGACCATCCGCTGCGGGAAGACGGTGGCATGTGCATCCTGCGCGGCAATCTCGCCCCTAACGGCGCCGTGCTCAAACCCTCGGCAGCCAAGGCCGAGCTGATGACCCATCGCGGCCGGGCTGTGGTGTTCGAGAACTTCGACGACTACAAGGCGCGCATCAACGATCCGGACCTCGACGTCGAGCCCGACGATATCCTGGTGATGAAGCATTGTGGGCCGCGCGGCTATCACGGTATGGCCGAGGTCGGCAACATGGGGCTGCCGCCGAAGATCCTCGAGCAGGGCATTACCGATATGGTGCGTATCTCGGACGCGCGCATGAGCGGCACCGCCTATGGCACCGTGGTGCTGCACGTGGCGCCGGAAGCGGCAGCCGGCGGCCCGCTGGCGGCCGTACGAAATGGCGACATGATCGCGCTCGACTGCGACACCGGCTCGCTGGAGCTCGAGGTTGATGCCGATGAGATCGCACGTCGACTGGCGGCGGCCGACCCGACGGCGGCGTCGAACCAGATCGCCAGCAGCGGCGGTTATCGCCAGCTCTACATCGAGCACGTGCTGCAGGCCGACGAAGGGTGCGACTTCGATTTCCTGCGTGGTTGCCGCGGGTCCGAGGTGCCGCGTCATTCTCACTGACGGCGGCCGTGGTGGATTGCACTGTGATGGATTGCGCTGTGGTGGATTGCACTATCGGCACGAGCTAGCCCATCACGCAGGGCTGTCGAGCCGTGTCGCTATTCGCCCAGTAGCGTGGCGGTGACCCGCCGGGTGCCGCCCCGTTCGCGGTGCTCGCCTAGCCAGATGCCTTGCCAGGTGCCGGTCAGCAGCTCGCCGCGCTCGACGGCTATGGTGAGTTCGGTGCCGAACAGGCTAGCCAGCACGTGGGCGGGCATGTCGTCCGGCCCCTCCAGCGTGTGGCGCATGCCGGCGAGGTTGGCCGGTGCCAGCTTGTCGGCAAACAGGGCCATGTCGTGACGGACATCCGAATCGGCGTTCTCGTTGAGGGTCAGCGACGCCGAGGTGTGCATCAGCTGCAGGTGCAGCAGGCCGGTGTCGATTTCGACCAGATCCGGTAGCGCGTCGAGCACTTCCCGGGTCACGAGATGAAAGCCGCGTGAGCGGGGCTTCAGCGAAAACTGGTGTCGGCGCCACATGCGATGATTGCTCCTTGGCGGTCAGTGCGCGATGGATCGATGGGCTAACGCTCGGCACGAGCGACGCCGAGGTGACTGTCTGGCGTCTGCTGGACGAGTGCGTCAGGGCCATAGCGTAGTCGCTGCCAGCGGTCATGTCCCGTGCCCGATCCGATGACGATACCTGGAGGCCGCCGCCGGCGGCGCGACCAAAGTCGCAGCCACCCTACGCGTAAATACGCATAGGCTGGATGGGCGTCGTTGACCAGGGAAGAGGAGGGGCCGAGATGGATCGTCGTCGCGAGGATGGAGAGACACGCTACTGGCCGCTCGGCCCGTTCAAGGTGCGGCTGCCTTTCTGGCATTACCGCTTCGAGTGGCCAGACTACTGCCAGGGGCTTTTGATGTGTGCGGTGGACCTGGCGGCGATCCCGTTGATGACCGAGCTGCTGGGGATGCCATTCGAGGTGGCGCTGGCGGTGGTGCTGCTCAACGGCTTTCTCTATCTGGCTCACCATCTGCTGGGCGACCCGGTCGTGCCCGGCTGGATCACGCCCGCCATCCCGCTGTTGATGGCCTATTGCCAAACCTTCCCTGAGGGCCCGGAGCGGATCCACGCGCTGATCGCGTTTCAGATGATGCTCGGGATCTTCTGCATCGGCTTGGGTGCGTCGGGTCTCTCGACGCGCGTTGTCCGGCTGGTGCCGCCGGCGCTCAGGGCCGGGATCATCATCGGCGCCGGCATCGCCGCGGTGATGACGGTATTCGAGGTGGGGGGGCGCTTCGACAGCTTCCCCTGGACGATCTCGATTGCCATCGGCGCGGCCTTCTATCTGCTTTTTTCCCGGCATTTTTCCCAGTTGAAGACTTCGCATCCGCTCTGGTCGCTCGTCGGCAAGCTGGGCATTTTCCCGATCATCGTGGTCGCCATCATCATTGCGCCGCTGTTCGCGGAAGCGCCCTGGCCAACGATCGAGTGGGGCTTCGTCTCGCCGGATTTCGCGACGCTGTGGCAGGAGTACACGCTATTCGGGCTTGGTTTGCCGCCGTTGCCGATGTTTCTGCAGGCGATTCCCACGGTGCTGGCCGCCTATATCGTGGTCTTCGGTGATGTGCTCCAGGGCAAGGCGCTACTGGATGAAGCCGATGTGGTGCGTCGCGACGAGCGCGTGGAGTATTCACCCAACCGCGCGCATCTCATCTTCGGTGGGCGTAACGCGACGATGAGTGTGATCGGCCCGGACGTGGCGATGTGTGGTCCGCTGTGGGCGGCGATGCATGTCGTTATCGTCGAGCGCTTCAAGGAAGGGCGGCGGGCGATGGATTCGATCTTCGGCGGCGCCGGTTCCTTCCGCTGGGGAACCAATACCGGACTATTGCTGCTGCCGATCGTCAGTCTGGTGCAACCGATTCTCGGCGTGGCACTGGCCTTGACGCTGTTGATCCAGGGCTATGTCAGCGTGCGCATCGGCGTACTAGCCGCACGTAGCCAGCGCGATCTGGGCATTGCCGGCGTGATCGCCGCGGTACTGGCCACCAAGGGGGCGGCCTGGGCCTTTGCCGTCGGCGTGGCACTCTGCCTGCTGATCTACGGCCGCCGCTTCTTCCAGGGCGAGGATGACAACACCTTCACCGCGAGCGATGCCTCCGAACCGGCATCGTCCGAGCCTTCCGACCGGAAGCCCGCTGAGTGAGGCGATCCGGTTCTGCCACAGGAGAGTCTGCATGAAGATACGTGCCGCCGTGATCCACGAGATGGAGCGACCGCAGCCCTACGCTGAATCTCTGCCGCTGTCGGTGGAAGAGGTCGAACTCGATGGACCGGGACCGGGTGAGGTGTTGGTCAAGCTCCGCGCCGCGGGTCTTTGCCATTCGGATCTGTCGACCATCAACGGCGACCGCCCGCGGCCGCTGCCGATGGTGCTCGGCCATGAGGCGGCCGGTGAGGTGGCCGAGGTGGGCGAGGGCGTCACCGATCTGGTGCCCGGCGATCACGTGGTGTTCTCGTTCGCGCCGAGCTGCGGTACCTGTGCCTCCTGCCTTTCCGGTCGCGCGGCGCTTTGCCAGCCGGGTGCGCAGGCCAACACGGCAGGTGAGCTGCTGGGGGGCGGGCTGCGCTTGCACAAGGGTAGCGAGAAGGTCTATCACCATATCGGGGTGTCGGGCTTCGCCGAGTACACCGTCGCTTCGCGTCGTTCGCTGACCAAGATCGATCCCGAGTTACCGTTTCATATCGCCGCGCTCTTCGGCTGTGCGGTGCTGACGGGCGTCGGTGCCGTGGTGCATACCGCGGGCCTGCGCCTCGGTCAGTCTGTCCTGGTGGTCGGGCTCGGCGGTGTCGGGCTGGCTGCCGTGATGGGCGCGGTGGGCGGAGGCGCACGCCAGGTGATCGCCGCGGATATCGCGCCGGACAAACTGGAGACGGCGAAGGCGCTGGGCGCGACCCATATCGTCAACAGCGGCGACCCCGACGCGGTGGCCCAGGTGCGGGACATCAGCGGTGGCGGCGTCGATATTGCCGCCGAGTTTGCGGGTGTGGCGAAAGCCCTGGAGTTCGCCTACGAATCGACCGGGCGTGGCGGTACGACCGTCACCTCCGGCCTGCCGCATCCGGACGTGCGCCTGGCGATCAGCCCGACGCGCATGGTCGCCGAGGAACGTACGTTGAAGGGCTCCTATCTTGGTGGTCACGTGCCGTCGCTGGACGTACCGGAGTACATCGCGCTTTACCAATCAGGTCGTCTGCCCGTCGATCGCCTGCTGACGCATCGGCTGAGACTGGACGAGATCAACGTGGGATTCGACCGGCTGGCCAAGGGAGAAGCGATCCGTCAGGTGATCGACTTCGATTGACGCGGCATGAGGTCTGCGTCGACTCGTCGGCTTACGATGCCCCGGTCTCGTTGCAGGTTGGCGCGGGCGCGGCGTCACGAGCGGGATTGAAACTGGCCCATCGGGAGGTCATATCGTAAGGAAGCGTCCGGGCCGACCAGCCCGGACGCGGCGTTTCGAGGTCGGCGACAGAACCGGCCTGATCAACGACTGCTAGTCTTGAATGAGTCTTTCGGCATGTCATCCGCCATCAACAGGAGAAGGTCATGACTCAGACACGCGTCGAGCGCGACAGCATGGGCGAACTGGAAGTCCCCGAAAGTGCGCTCTACGGGGCCCAGACCCAGCGCGCCGTCAACAACTTCCCGGTCAGCGGCGAGCCGCTGCCGAGTGAATTCATCGCGGCCGTGGCGCGAATCAAGCGTGCCGCCGCGGAGGTCAATCAGGAGCTTGGCCTGCTCGACGAGGCGCGAGCCCGGGCAATCATTGCCGCTGCCGACGAGATCATCGATGGCCGGCATGCCGATCAGTTTCCCATCGATGTTTTCCAGACCGGCTCCGGCACCTCGACCAACATGAATGTTAACGAGGTGATCTCTCACCTGGCGAGTCGCGACGGGCTCGACGTCGGGCCCAACGACCACGTCAACATGGGGCAGTCGAGCAACGACGTGATTCCGACTGCGATCCATCTGGCGACGGCGGTGCAGGCCAAAACCCGACTGTTGCCGGCGCTGACCTACCTGCGGGCGTCGATCGATGACAAGGCGGCTTCCGTCGATGACGTGGTCAAGACCGGTCGTACGCATCTGATGGATGCCATGCCGGTACGGCTGAGTCAGGAGCTGGGCGGCTGGTCCAGCCAGATCGGGCAGGCGATCGAGCGGCTCGAGGACGGGCTCAAGCGGATCACCCGGCTGGCGCTTGGCGGCACCGCGGTCGGCACCGGCGTCAACGCGCATCCCGACTTCGCCGGCAAGGTGGCCGAGCGGCTGGCGCGTGACACGCAGCTCGAATTCCGGCCCAACGACAGCTTCTTCGCGAGCCTCGCCTCTCAGGATGCGGCGGTCGAGTTCTCCGGCCACCTCAAGAGCTACGCCGTGGCGGTGATGAAGATCGCCAATGATCTGCGCTGGATGAACGCCGGGCCGCTGGCGGGACTGGGCGAGATCGAACTGGAAGCGCTGCAGCCGGGCAGCTCGATCATGCCGGGCAAAGTCAATCCGGTGATTCCCGAGTCGGCGGCGCAGGTGGCGGCGCAGGTAATCGGCAACGACGCCGCGATTACCGTCGGTGGACAGAGCGGCAATTTTCAGTTGAACGTCATGCTGCCGATGATCGCGCACAACCTGCTGGGGTCGATCCGGCTGTTGAGCAATGTCAGCCGGCTGCTGGCGGATCGTGCCATTGCCACGTTCAACGTGCGTCGCGACAACATCGAGACGCCGCTCTCCAAGAATCCGATCCTGGTGACCGCGCTCAATTCGGTAATCGGCTACAACGCGGCGGCCGCGGTGGCCAAGAAGGCCTATCAGGCAGGCCGGCCGATCATTGATGTGGCCGAAGAGGAGACGGCGCTTTCCCGCGAGGAGCTGGAGCGGCTGCTGGACCCGGCCAGGCTGACCGAGGGCGGCATTCCCGAATAGGTCGATCGCCGGTTCGTTAACACGCACAACGCCACCCCTAGGGGTGGCGTTGTGTTTTTGGGGATGAACGCACCTCAGGGCCCCCAAAGCGTCGCGCCGGCGGGCCGGCGCAGCGGGATCACTCTTCGACCTGGATGATCTTCATGGTGTTGGTGCCGCCGTGGGCGTTCATGTGATCGCCGCGGGTCAGGATTACGTGATCGCCCTTGGCCGCGAGGCCACGGCTGACCAGTTCGTTGACCGCCCCGGTATTGATCTCGGTCAGCGGGAAGCGCGAACTGTCGAAGACCATCGAGACGACACCCCGATAGAGAGCCATGCGCCGTTGGACTTTCTGATTCTCGGCGAGACCGATGATCGGCAGGCCGGAACGGATGCGCGAGGCAATCAGCGGCGTGTAGCCGGACGCGGTCAGACAGGCGATCGCGACCACGCCGGAAAGGTGGTTGGCAGCGTACATGGCCGACAGTGCGACGGTCTCGTCGATACGCGAGAAGCCTTCGTGGATACGGTGCTTGGACTCCTGCGCGCTACGCTCGCGCTCGGCGCCGAGGCACAGCCGGTTCATGGCGCGAATCGTCTCCACCGGGAAGTCGCCGGCGGCTGTCTCGGCCGACAGCATGACCGCATCCGTGCCGTCGAGCACGGCATTGGCAACGTCGAAGACCTCGGCTCGCGTCGGCAGCGGCGAGTCGATCATCGACTCCATCATCTGCGTCGCGGTGATGACGACTTTGTTGAGCGTCCGAGCGCGGGCAATCAGGCGCTTCTGCACGCCGATCAGCTGGGCGTCGCCGATTTCCACGCCGAGATCGCCGCGAGCGACCATGACCGCTTCCGAAGCGCGGATGATGTCGTCCAGCGTTTCTGGGTCGGCCACGGCCTCGGCGCGCTCGATCTTGGCCACCAGGCCGATCTCCTGACCCGCTTCGCCCAGCAGTTCGCGAGCGTGCTGCATGTCCGCGCCGCTACGCGGGAAGGAGACGGCCAGATAGTCGACACCGATATCGATCGCCGTCTTGAGGTCTTCCTTGTCCTTTTCGGTCAGCGCGGCGGCGGAGAGGCCGCCGCCCTGCTTGTTGATGCCCTTGTTGTTGGTCAGCTTGCCGCCGACCTTGACCGTGGTGAAGATCTGAGACCCTTCGATGCGGTCTACCTCGAGCACCAGGCGACCATCGTCGAGCAGCAGGACATCGCCCGCGGTCACGTCGTCGGCCAGTTCCTTGTAGTCGCAGCCCACGCGCGTCTCGTCCCCGGCATCGCGGTCGAGCGAGACGTCGAGCACGAACGGCTGACCTTTCTCCAGCTTGACGCCACCCTCGGCAGCGAAGCGCGCGATGCGAATCTTCGGCCCCTGCAGGTCGCCCAGGGCGGCCACGGCGCGCCCGTGGCGTTCGGCGGATTCTCTTACCGCCTTCAGGCGGCGGCGATGGTCCTCCGGATTGCCGTGGGAAAAGTTTAGACGGACGACGTCGACGCCGGCCTCGATGATGGCATCCAGCACGCCCTCGCGATCCGTGGCGGGACCGAGGGTGGCGACAATCTTGGTGCGGCGAATCGGGCCGTGAAACGCGTGCTGCATGGAAACTCTCCTGGCAACTGATTGATTCGTCCCGCCGCGCCGTCGCGGGCGACGATATGTGGTTATTTTACAACAAGGTGAACGGGTTGTCTGAGAAGCCGCTTTAGACTATTGCATCAAGATGATGGTGTCTCCGGGCGATAAGAGTTCATCGTGAATGTTGTTGTTCGGAGTGTAGCGCGACAGCCTGCGGTGTGACATGGACGAATCGGCATCGAGCCGCAACACTGCAACCAGTCGCTGTCGATCACTGCGTCCAGTCAGCGTTAATAATTGCCGTCCCGCGACTTGGAATCGCCGTTGCAGGCCCCATGATGGGGGGCCATCGAGGCAGAACGAGCGGCTTCCGACAAAGCCAACCTTCGGCTGGCGCCGCGAGAAAGGCTAGGGTAGGGTAGGCGCATTTTCCGGCCGGCCCCCGATTCTTGACTGTTGGAAGGTGTTGGCAAGTGTGGGCAAGTCATCGTCGTCGAGCACGCCACCGGCCGAGACAGCCGCCGATAAACGAAGCTATATAAATGAAGCAGGAGCGCTATGGGCAAGTCACTGGTGATCGTGGAGTCTCCGGCCAAGGCCAAGACCATCAACAAATATCTCGGCAACGATTTCGTGGTGAAGTCGAGTGTCGGGCATATTCGTGACCTGCCGACCAGTGGATCGTCCAAACAGGCCAGCGACCCCAAGGAGCGGGCGCGTCAGGCTGCCGCGACACGCAAGATGTCGCCGGAAGAGAAGGCTGAATACAAGAAGCAGAAGCAGTGGGATCAACTGATCCGGCGCATGGGCATCGATCCCGAGCACGGCTGGCAGGCCAATTACGAAGTGCTGCCGGGCAAGGAGAAGGTGGTCGACGAGCTGAAGAAGCTGGCCGACAAGAGCGATACCATCTATCTCGCGACCGATCTTGACCGCGAGGGGGAGGCGATTGCCTGGCATCTCAAGGAGACCATCGGCGGCGATGATTCGCGCTACAAGCGCGTGGTCTTCAATGAGATCACCAAGAATGCGATTCAGGAAGCCTTCAAACAGCCCGGTACGCTCAACCTGGCGCGGGTCGAAGCGCAGCAGAGCCGGCGCTTCCTGGACCGCGTGGTCGGCTTCATGGTGTCGCCGCTACTTTGGAGCAAGGTCGCGCGTGGCCTGTCCGCGGGGCGCGTGCAGTCGGTGGCGGTGCGTCTGATCGTCGATCGCGAGCGTGAGATTCGTGCGTTCAATCCCGAAGAGTTCTGGGACGTGCACGCCGATACGGTGACGGCCGACGGCGAGCCGTTGCGCTTCGAGGTCGTGCGTCAGAACGGCGAGACCTTCCGCCCGACCTCCGAGCAGGAGACGATGACGCGCATCGCGCCGTTGCGTCAGGATTCGCTGAGCGTCACCAGCCGCGAGACGCGACCGACCAGCTCCAAGCCCGGTGCGCCGTTCATCACCTCGACGCTACAGCAGGCCGCGAGCGGACGACTTGGGTTCTCGGTGCGCAAGACGATGACGCTGGCCCAGCGCCTCTACGAGGCGGGGTACATCACCTACATGCGTACCGACTCCACCAACCTGTCTCAGGATGCGGTGGCCAGTGCTCGCGATTTTATTCAGGACGAGTACGGCGAGCGTTACCTGCCGGAAGCGCCCAACCGCTATTCGAGCAAGCAGAACGCCCAGGAGGCGCACGAGGCGATTCGTCCCTCGAGCGTGACGCAGCGCGCCGACGATCTGCCGGTGGAGCGCGATGCGCAGCGTCTCTACGAATTGATCTGGCGCCAGTTCGTGGCGTGCCAGATGGTGCCGGCGGAGTACCTGGCCACCACGCTGACCATCGAGACCGACGGTTTCGAGCTGAAGGCGCGCGGCCGCGTACTCAAGTTCGACGGTTATACCCGCGTGATGAAGTCGATGACCAAGAAGGACGAGCAGGCACAGCTGCCGGATATCGGCGAGGGCGCGACGCTCAAGCTCGAGCAGCTCGACCCGCAGCAGCACTTCACCAAACCGCCGGCGCGCTACACCGAAGCGAGCCTGGTCAAGGAGCTGGAGAAGCGCGGGATCGGTCGTCCTTCCACCTATGCGGCCATCATTTCGACCATCCAGGACCGTGGCTACGTCAAGCTCGACAACCGGCGTTTCTATGCCGAGAAGCTCGGCGAGATCGTCACCGACCGCCTGGTCGAATCGTTCAACGATCTGCTCGACTACGGCTTTACCGCGCGTATGGAAGACCAGTTGGACGAGGTCGCCGAAGGGCACGAGAACTGGCAGCAGCTGCTCGACGCCTTCTACGCTGATTTCAAGCGCAAGCTGGAGCACGCCGAAGGCGAAGAGGGCATGCGCCCCAACGAACCGATCGAGACCGATATCGCCTGTCCCAGCTGTGGCCGGCCGATGCAGATCCGTATCGCGTCGACCGGCGTGTTCCTCGGCTGTTCCGGCTACAATCTACCGCCGAAGGAGCGCTGCAAGACCACCATCGATCTGATTCCGGGCGAAGAAGCGGTGCCGGCGGATGCCGACGAGGCTGCCGAGACGGATGCGCTGCGCGCCAAGCGGCGGAATCCGAATACCGGTACAGCGATGGACAGCTACCTGATCGACGAGGGCCGCAAGCTCTATATCAGCAATGACGATGACGGCTATTACGAAATCGAGCAGGGGCGCTTTCGCATCAAGGGCTACGATGGCCCGGTCATCGAGTGCGACAAATGCGGCTCGGAGATGCAGTTGAAGAGCGGCCGTTTTGGCAAGTACTTCGCCTGCACCAGCGACGAGTGCGGTAATACCCGCAAGCTGCTCAAGAGCGGCGAGGTCGCGCCGCCCAAGATCGACCCGATCCCCATGCCGGAGCTCCAGTGCCAGAAGGTCGACGACCACTACGTGCTGCGCGACGGCGCCAGCGGGCTGTTCCTGGCGGCCAGCCAGTTCCCCAAGAATCGCGAGACGCGGCCGCCGCTGGTCAAGGAGCTCAAGGCGCATGCCGGCGAGCTGCCTGACAAGTACCACTTTCTGCTCGAAGCGCCGAGCGAGGATCCGGACGGCCGGCCGGCGCAGATCCGCTTCTCGCGCAAGACCAAGAGTCAGTACGTGATGACCGATCAGGACGGCAAGGCGACCGGCTGGCGCGCCACCTACGAAGACGGCCGCTGGCAGGTCGAGGACAAGCGCAAGTGAGTCCTGTTGCGCGCACCAACCAGCTTCTCTACCAGGTAGAGCTGCTGCTGGCACAGTCGCCTGGCGACGACGAGCATGCGCCCGCGCGGCGCATGGCGCTGGAGGAAGCGGCACTGGGCCAGCTCGAGCTGGCACTCGATGCGCTACTGCGCGAGGTGACGTCGCATACTGACCTGCTGCGCAACGGTTGGCGGCAGTGGTTGGCGGATACGACTGTAAACGTCGCCGAACTCTCGCGGCTGCGCGAGCTGGCAAACACCGATGGGAGTTGGCTTGCCTGCCTGCTGCAGCGTCTCGACGCACTCCATGGGGACGACGGCGCGTCGCGTCGCGAGCCGGCTGCCGGCATGATCGCCAGTGCCGCCACGGTGCCGCTGGCGCGGGAGCTTGCGTGGTGTCATCGCGAACTCAAGGCCTTGTTGCCCGGTCTGCGCGAGGGCAGCTACGAGTGGTGACGCTCTCCGGGTAAACGTGGTAGCCTGTGAATAGACATCAACGGCCGGGGTTCAAACCCTGGTCGTTTTTTATTGCTGGTCATCCTTCACATCAGTTGTCGTCGCGACGGGAGAAGTTAGCCGTGTCAGATACCGCGATTCTGGAAATCGTCGAACTTGCCAACGGAGATGTGGTGCTGCGACCGGCCGAGGCGTCAAGCGAGCCGCTGGTCTCGATCCGTTTCTCCGAAGAGGCGCTGGACCTGTTGCGCCGCAGTCGTTTCGACGTCGCGCGTGAAATGCTCGATCACGCGATCACGCGGACCCATCTCTGGGACGGTGACGACGACGAGGCGCCCGAGCAAGCGGCCGAGACCGTTCACTGAGAAACGGCCGCGAAAGCCCTTACTGACCGAAGCCGGCCACCAGCGCAGCGATGATGGCGACGGCGGCAGCCGTCAGGGCTGTCGGCAGCATGCCACGGCGGCGGGTCGCGCTGTAGAGAAAGAAGGTCGGGAATGCGACGGTCATGGCGACCATCGAGATTACCCAGGCATAGTTGGCCATCGGGGCGTGGCTCCTGCGTCGGTGTAACGATAAGTTCGACTTGTCGAGCGCGCATTATACAGATCGCGTCGCGGCTTGCGGTAAACGCGACGACGACTTCAGGGGACTTCCATGGCATCACACTGGCCCGCGTCCGAGAGCGGGGCACTGCGTCTTTCCACGATAATGGCCGCGCTCATTGGCGGCGTCGCGCTCGCGGCGTCGGCGCTGACCGGCTCCCAGGCCATTCTTCTCGATGGCCTCTTCAATGCCATCTATGCCGTCGTCGGTCTCTTCGCGCTGCGCATCGGGCGTCTGGTAGTGGCGCCGGACGACGATACCTATCCTTTCGGCTACGGCTATTTCGAATCGATGGTCAATGCCTGCAAAGGCTTATTGATGCTAGGCGTGTCGGCGCTGGCGCTGTTCAACTCCGGGGCGGCGCTGTTCGCTGGCGGCAACGCGATCGCCGCGGGTTCGGCGATCGGCTATGCCGTCTTCGCGACCCTGGCCTGCAGTCTGACCGCCTGGGTCCTGCGTCGCGTGCGCCATCGATTGGCCAGCCCGCTGGTCGATGCCGATATCGATAACTGGCAGATCAATGCGCTGATATCCGGCGCGGTACTGCTCGCGTTCTGCCTGATCCCGCTAGCGCGTGTTCTCGGCTGGAACGTGATCGTGCCCTATATCGATGCCTGCCTGGTGATCGCCGTGGTCCTGCTGTGCCTGGGCGTGCCGATACGCATGGCGCGAGGGGCATTGCTGGAGCTGCTCAACCGCTCGCCGGCGCCGGCGCTGGTGCGGCCGGTGAAGGCGGCGGTCGAGTCGACGTTGGCGCCGCTGTCGCCGCAGGCGCTCTATGTGCGCATGGTCCGACCCGGGCGCATGCTCTATGTGACCGTGCACGTGGTGGTCGAGCGGGGCCATCCGCTATCGCTTTCGGAGGCCGACGCCTGGCGAGCGCGTCTCGATAGGGCCGTGCGTGACGTATTTGCACCGGTGATCGTCGAAACGCTATTCACGGCCGAGGCGCGCTGGGCCGTGCCCAGTGCGGGTCATGGCGTCGCCGAATCCTGAGTGTTCGGCGACGCGGCGTGTTTTCAGCCGGCCCGTGGGTCAGCGTAGTTTGCTGATACGCAGTTCGGCGACCTGGGCCGGCGGCAGGAAGGAGTCCGGCCGCGCCTCTTCCCAGTAATTCTGGAACACCGTGTGCTGGCTGTTGCCTTCGAGCAGCTCGTCCGGCTTGAGAAAGGTGAACAGCTTGTCGTAGGACTGGATCTCATCGCTGGAAACGCGGCGGATGATATGTTCCGGCCCCAGTTCGCTAGGGTGCTTCAGCCCCGCCGCGGCCAGCATCTCTGCCAGTCCACGCAGCGTATTGCGATGAAAGTGGTAGACCCGATCGCTTTTGTCGGTGACATCCAGGTGGCGGCTGCGCGACGGGTCCTGGGTGGCGACGCCGCTGGGGCACTTGTCGGAGTGGCAGTTGAGTGCCTGGATGCAGCCGAGCGAGAACATGAAACCGCGCGCCGCGTTGCACCAGTCCGCGCCCAGGGCCAGCGTCCTGGCAATGTTGAAGCCCGAGGTGATCTTGCCGGCGGCGCCAATCCGGATCTCCTCACGTAGCCCGGCCCCCACCAGCGTATTGTGAACCAGCATCAGTGCCTCGGTCAGCGGGACGCCGAGGCGGTTGATGAACTCCAGCGGGGCGGCGCCGGTACCGCCTTCGCCCCCGTCAACGACGACGAAGTCGGGACGCTGTCCCGTCTCGCGCATCGCCTTGACCATGGCGAACCACTCCCACGGATGCCCGATCGCCAGCTTGATGCCGATCGGCTTGCCGCCGGAAAGCTTGCGCAGGCGACCGATGAAGTGCATCAGCTCGAGCGGTGTCGAGAACGCGCTGTGGGCGGCCGGCGAGACGACGTCCTCGCCGACCGGGACCTCGCGGGCCTCGGCGATTTCAGGTGTCACCTTGGCCGCCGGCAAGATGCCGCCGTGCCCCGGCTTGGCACCCTGGGATAGCTTGATCTCGATCATCTTCACCTGCGCGTCGCGGGCATTGGCGGCGAAGCGCTCTTCGTTGAAGGTGCCATCATCGTGGCGGCAGCCGAAGTAGCCGGAGCCGATCTCCCACACGAGGTCACCGCCGTGAATGCGGTGGTAGCGGGAGATCGAGCCTTCGCCGGTATCGTGGGAGAAGCCCCCTCGACGCGCGCCAGCATTGAGCGCCTCGATGGCATTAGCCGACAGCGAACCGAAGCTCATCGCCGAGATGTTGAAGACGCTGGTGCTGTAGGGCTGGGTGCAGAGGCTGCTGCCGACCGTGACGCGAAAGTCATGGTCCTCGATGTGACTGGGCCGCAGCGAGTGATTGATCCACTCGTGGCCGGGGGCGTACATGTCCAGTAGCGAGCCGAACGGCTTCTTGTCGCTCTCGTTCTTGGCGCGCTGATAGACGACTGCGCGCTGCTCGCGAGAGAACGGACGCTCGTCGAGGTCGGACTGAATGAAGTACTGGCGGATTTCCGGCCCGATCGACTCCAGCAGGTAGCGACAGTGCGCGAGAATCGGATAGTTGCGACTCAGCGTGCGTCGCTTCTGCCAGCGGTCGTGCGTGCCTAGCCCCGCCAGGGCGCCGAAGATCGCGACGCCCCACCACCAGCCGGCGGAGAAGGCCAGACCGATCAGCGACAGAACGAGTAGGCAGATGACGGCGAAATAGGTGGTATGGCGCAGCGGAATGCGGGAGAGGCCCTTGGCTTGGATCATGCGAACATCGGCTCCTGGCTGGATAATCGTCACGGTGCCGGAGTCACCGCGGCGATCAGCATAGCGCAGGAGCCGATTGGCCTACGAATTCGCGATCGTCACTTGAAGCGTGGAAATTCGCCGGCCTTCAGGCGACGCATATAGCTCTTGTAGTCAGCCTTGACCTCGCTGGCGAACCAGTAGAGCCCGATGATGTTGGGAATCGAGCAGGCGAATAGCATGGCGTCCGAGAAGTCGACGACCGCCCCGAGGCTCATGGTCGCCCCAAGTATGGTGAAGAGAATGAAGATGATCTGCATGATCAAGCTGACGCGCGGCGTGCGTCCGAACAGATAGTTGCCGGCCAGTACGATGTAGTAGGAGTAGGCGAGAATCGTCGAGAAGGCGAACAGCACCACGGCCACCGCCAGCACGAACGGGAACCAGGGCAGGGCAGAACCGAAGGCTTCCGACGTCAACTGCACGCCGCTGATATCGCCGGCATTTTGATAGGCGCCCGAGACGACGATGACCAGTGCGGTCATGCTACAGATGACCACGGTATCGATGAACGGTTCATGCAGGGCCACGATCCCCTCGGTGATCGGCTCGTCGGTCTTGACGGCGGAGTGAGCGATGGCAGCTGTGCCGATGCCGGCCTCGTTGGAAAAGGTGGCGCGTCGAATGCCCTGAATCAGCGCGCCGATGAAGCCGCCGGCGACGCCTTCCGGCGAGAAAGCGCCGCTAATGATCTCGACCACCGCGCCGGGGATTCGGTCGAAGTGAATCGCCAGTACCGTCAGGCCGCCGAGCAGATAGAGAATGGCCATGCCGGGCACCAGCTTGTCGGTCACGCTGGCGATACGCTTGACCCCGCCGATGGTGACGATGCCGACCAGCGTGGCGACAATGATGCCGAACAGCCAGGCCTTGTCGGCAAAAAAGCTGCTCTGTTCCCCGGTGACCGCCAGGACCTGCTGATAGGCCTGGTTGACCTGGAACATGTTGCCGCCGCCGATGGCGGCGCCGATGATCATCAGCGCGAAGAACGCGGCCAGGAATTTGCCCAGGCCGGGTAGGCCGCGGCGCTCGAAGTTACGACTCAGATAGCGCATGGCGCCGCCAGAGACTGAGCCGTCCTCGTTCTCGATGCGGTATTTGACCCCCAGCGTACACTCGACGAACTTGCTGCTCATGCCGAGCAGCCCCATGACGATCATCCAGACGGTGGCGCCGGGGCCTCCGAGCGAGATCGCGACGGCCACGCCAGCGATATTGCCGAGTCCGACGGTGCCGGAGAGTGCGGTCGCCAGGGCCTGGAAATGAGAGATCTCGCCCGCCGAGCGGGGGTTGGTATAGACGCCGCGCAGCAGCTGGAAAGCGTGGCCGAACGATCGCAGATTGATGAAACCGAAGTAGACGGTGAAGAAAGTCGCGGCGATCCCCAGCCACGCAACGATCAGCGGCAGGTCGACGCCGGCGACCGGCACGGAAAAGAAGATGATGCCGGCAACGGTATTGGCGACCGGGCCGATGATGGCGTTGATGGCCGCATCGATACTGCCTTCGGCTTCCTGCGCCTGGGCCGGCAGTATCCAGAGGGACGCGAGAACAATAGCGAATAGGGCGAATGGCCTTCGCAGCATGATGGCACTCCTGCTCAGTGAATTGTCTTTGTCGAGCGAGTGGCGTGTGTCGACCGGGTCGACGGTCCTTGTCGTTGTGACGGTCGTTGTCGTTGTGGTCGTTGTGGTCGATGCGCCCCTCTGCGGGGGCTGGCACCGATGGCTCAGGGCACGACCATAACCGGAATCGGGCAGATCTGGACCAGATGGCTGGTGGTGCTGCCGAAGATGAGATTCAATGGCGAGCGGCCTTGTCGACCGACGTAGATCTCTTGGGCGCCGACCTCCTTGGCGTAGTCGATCAGCAGGCGTGAGGGATGGCCATAGCGCACTTCGCCATCGATCTTGAGACCGTCCCGGGACAGCTCTACCAGCAGAGGCTGAAGCACGCGGTTTTCGACCTCGGCCATCTCACGCTTACGATCGGCGCCGCGGGTTTCCGCTTCCTGATGTGTGTAGATCTTGTAGGGCGACCAGTCGATGACGTAGAGCACCTTCAGGTCGGCGGGCATCAACTTGGCGCGTTCGGCGGCAAATCGTGCGGCGCGGGCGCTGCCCTCGCTGCCATCGACACCGACGACGAATATCTGGCTCATCCTTCTCTCTCCTCCGAGTGGGCGGCGGGGCCGCCATGGCGAGACCGGCTTCGCGTTGGTGAGAGGGCGTGGACTGACGACTGTTTTGTTTTCAGCATGGCCAAAAGCGAAGAAAGTGCAAATCCCGGCGTTTATCCAGCGTTGGTGGCCGCGCCGCGCGACGACGCCGTTTATCTGTAGCAGGAGTCTATCTACGTGAGGCATCACCGTTCTTTTCTGCGCCTGCGTCTGATCGTGCTGGCGTTGCATCTCTATATCGGCTGGCGATTGGTGCCGGCAATCTCATCGAGCGCGGCGGCCGGCATGCTGTTGGCGGCCTACCTGCTGGTGAGCGCTTTGATGATCCCGCTGGTCATTCGGGTCAGCTGGCTCAACGGCCGCTGGCTGGCCTGGCCGGTGTCGTTGATGACTGGGGCTTTCTCGTTCCTGCTGGGGGCAACCCTGCTGCGCGACGTAGCCCTGATCGCGTGGCGTGTCGCCGGGCCGTTACCGTCGGATTTGGCGTGCCGCAGCGCCTGGGTCGCGCTCGGTGTCGCGCTGGTTGTCTCCTGCTATGCGGTGTGGCAGGCGCGGCGGTTGCCGCGAACGCGCGAGGTGGATGTCCCGCTAAGGGGTCTGCCCGCACCGCTCGAGGGCTTCTCGATCGTGCAGTTGAGCGATCTGCATGTCGGCCCCACTATCAAGGGGCGCCATCTGCAGCGTATCGTCGCGCGCACCAATGCACTATCACCGGATCTCGTCGCGATTACCGGTGACCTCACCGATGGGCGCGTCGATGAGCTGGCCGACGACGTCGCGCCACTCGCGGCGCTAGAGGCCGTGCACGGTGTTTTCTGCGTGACTGGTAACCATGAGTACTACAGCGAGGCCGAAGCGTGGGTGGGCGCGCTGCGTCGTCTGGGGCTGCAGGTGCTGGTCAACGAGGCGACGCTGCTTGAGCGTGACGGCGCGCGCTTGGCTGTGGCCGGTATCACCGATCTTTCTGCTGGCTACTACGTGCCGGCGCACCGTAGCGACCCGGTACAGGCCGCGCGGGAGATTCCGGCCGGGGTGGCGACAGTGCTGCTCGCGCATCAGCCCAATTCCGCACCGGCGGCGGCCGAAGCGGGGTTCGACCTGCAGCTGTCCGGGCACACGCATGGCGGGCAGATCTGGCCCTGGAGCCTGCTGGCGAAACGCGCCAATCGCTTTCTGGCAGGGCTTCATCGGGAGGGCGAGATGTGGGTCTATACCAGTCGCGGCACCGGCTACTGGGGGCCGCCGATGCGCTTCGGTGCGCCGGCCGAGATTACGCGCCTGCGGCTCTGTCGCGCGGAATGACCGTCAAACGCCCGTGACGGTCAGCACGGGCGTTGGACGGTTGGCATGATAACGGCCAACGTTGGCGCCTGCGGTTCAGGCCGCCTTGGCCTTGCGGTTGAGCGTGTCTAGCAGCTCGTCGATACGCTCGAAGCGCGCTTCCTCCTTTTCCATGTCGCCGTGGAAACGCAGCGTATCGGCGCCGTCCAGCTTGTAGTGGTTCGGGTGACGCTGGATCAGTTCGACCAGGGTCATTGGATCCACCTGCGGATCGCTGCCGAAGATCAGCCGGCCACGCTCGGCGCCGGCCTCCAGCTTGGCGATACCCAGCCGCTCGGCCCGCTGGCGTAGTCGAGTCTGGCGGAACAGCGTCTTGAGGGGCGCTGGCAGCAGACCGAATCGGTCGATCATCTCGACCTGCAGCTCCTTGAGCTCGCCTTCGTTGGCGGCGCTCGAGATGCGCTTGTACATGATCAGGCGCTGCTGGATGTCCGGCAGATAGTCGTCGGGTATCAGTGCCGGCAGATTGAGACTGATCTCCGTGCCTTCATCCAGCGGGGCTTCGATATTGGGGGTCTTGCCGGCCCGAATGGCTTTTACGGCGCGGTCCAACATCTGCATGTAGAGGCTGTAGCCGACCGTTTCCATCTGTCCGCTCTGCTCGTCCCCGAGCAGCTCGCCGGCGCCGCGGATCTCCATGTCGTGGCTGGCCAGGGTAAAACCGGCGCCGAGGTCGTCGCTCTGGGTGATCGCCTCTAGGCGTTTGACCGCGTCCTTGGTCATCGCCTTGGGCGAGGGCGTCAGCAGATAGGCGTAGGCCTGGTGGTGGCTGCGGCCGACGCGGCCGCGCAGCTGGTGTAGCTGGGCCAGGCCAAATTTGTCGGCGCGCTCGATGATGATGGTATTGGCGCTGGGGACATCGATGCCGGTCTCGATGATCGTCGAGCAGACCAGGACGTTGAAGCGCTTGTGATAGAAGTCCGACATGACGCGCTCCAGCGCGCGTTCGGGCAGTTGTCCGTGGGCGACGCCGACGCGGGCTTCCGGCACCAGTTCGCGAATCTTGTCCGCGCTGGCCTCGATCGTCTTGACTTCGTTGTGCAGCAGGTAGACCTGCCCGCCGCGCAGGATCTCGCGCAGGATCGCTTCCTTGACCACAGGCTCGTTGCGCTGCTGCACGAAGGTCTTGACCGAGAGGCGCCGTGCCGGTGGCGTGGCGATGATCGAGAGATCGCGAATGCCGTTCATCGCCATGTTGAGCGTGCGCGGAATCGGTGTCGCGGTCAGGGTGAGGATGTCGACCTCGGCGCGTAGCTGCTTGAGACGCTCCTTCTGGGCGACGCCGAAGCGGTGCTCTTCGTCGATGATCATCAGCCCTAGGTTGGGCATCTTGACCGATTTCGACAATAGTTTGTGGGTGCCGATGACGATGTCCGCACGCCCTTCGGAGATGCGTGCGAGAGTATCTCCCTCGCCCTTACCGCCGGTGAAACGGGAGAGCATCTCGATCTGTACGGCGGTGTCGGCGAAGCGGTCGCGGAAGTTGTCGTAGTGCTGCTGAGCGAGCAGGGTGGTGGGCACCAACACCACGACCTGACGGCCGGAGTTGACCGCCAGGAAGGCCGCGCGCATTGCCACCTCGGTCTTGCCGAAGCCGACGTCGCCGCAGACCACGCGGTCCATCGGTCGGGGCGCGGTCATGTCGCCGATTACGGCCTCGATGGCTGCCTGCTGGTCAGGAGTTTCCTCGAAGGGGAAGCTGGCCGCGAAGCGGGCGTACTCCTCGCTAGGCAGGTCGCAGGCGAAGCCTTCGCGGGCCTCTCGGCGTGCATAGATATCCAGCAGTTCGGCGGCGGTGTCTCGGACTTTCTCGGCGGCCTTCTTCTTGGCCTTGTCCCAGCTGTCGGAACCGAGCTTGTGCAAGGGCGCGAGCTCATCGCTGGCGCCAGCATAGCGCGAGATCAGCTGCAGATTATCCACCGGCACGTAAAGTTTGGCGCCGCCGGCGTACTCGAGCGCGAGAAACTCGGCAGCCTGACCGCCGGCGTTGAGGGTCTCCAGGCCCAGGTAGCGGCCCACGCCATGATGCTGGTGAACCACCGGTGAGCCGGGCTTGAGCTCAGAGAGATGGCGCACGGCCAGCTCGTTGTCGTCGGTGGCCTTGGCGCGGCGCCGGCTTTGGCGTACCACCTCGCCGTACAGTTCGGTCTCGGTGATTACCGCGAGGGCCGGGTCGCCCAGCCACAGCCCTTCATCCAGCGCACCTTCCGTGATGGCGCAGGCCTGTCCACCCTCGAGGAAGGCTTGCCAGCCGTCGACATGCGGGATGTCGCGCTGAAGCGGGGCGAGGGCCTCGTCGAGGGCTTCGCGGCGACCGCGGGACTCGGCGACGAACAGTACGCGCAGATCGCGGTGGCCGTCGAGGAACTGCATCAGCGTCGCCAGCGGCTGCTGGGCCCGGGCATTGATCGCGACGCTCGGTGGCGCTTGGGTGGTGCTCTTGGCCGCTGGTTTCGTGGTGGTGTCGTCGACGAACTCCACGCGTGGGTGGCGCTTGATCGCGGCGAACACCTCGGCGACCGGAACGAAGGCCTTGGCTGGCGGCAGAAGCGGTCGGGTTGGGTCGACTCCAAGGTTTTCGTAGCGGCTCTCGATCGCGTGCCAGTGATGTTCGGCCGCTTCGAAGGCCGACGGCAGCAGGGCGACCCGGGTCTCGTCGGCCAGATGTTCGAAGAGGGTTGCGGTCTCCTCGAAGAACAGCGGCAGATACTGCTCGAGTCCCGGAGAGGGGATGCCCTTGATCGCGTCGACGTAGAGCGGGCACTGTCGAGGATCGACGTCGAACAGCGTCTCGAAGCCTTCGCGGAAGCAGGCGATGGCGGATCGCGAGAGGGAATACTCGTGTGCCGGCAGCAGTTCCACGCGTTCGACTTTCTCCTGCGAACGCTGCGTATCCGGATCGAAGCGTCGCAGGCTGTCGATCTCGTCGTCGAACAGATCGATGCGCAGCGGCGCCTCGTTGCCCATCGGATAGAGATCGATCAGGGCGCCGCGCATGGCGTACTCGCCGGGCTCGTAGACTGTCTCCACGGCGCGGTACCCGGCGCGCGACAGTCGCTCACGGAAGCCTTCCCGATCGAGCCGTTCGCCGGTCGCCAACGTCAACACGCGCCCGGCCACATAGTCCCTGGGCGGCAGGCGTTGCATCAGGGTGTTGATCGGTACCAGCACGATGCCCTGTGTGCCCTCCTGCAGCTCGCGAAGGGTGCGCAGGCGGGCCGAGACGATGTCCTGGTGCGGTGAGAAGCTGTCGTAGGGCAGCGTCTCCCAGTCCGGGAACGGCATGACCGGCACCTGCGCATAGAAGCGCAGGGCACTTTCGAGCCGCTGTGCGCTGGCGGTGTCGGGCGTGATGACCAGTAGCGGGGCGTCTTGGGCCAGCCGCGAGAGCGCCAGGGCCTTGGCGCTGCCGTGGGGAAGCTGGCAATAGGTGGTTTCCCGAGTGCCGGTCGGCACGGGCGGTGCGAGCGGTGTGAATTGCGACATGAGCCTTTCGACGAACGAATTTGCGTGCAGGGATGATAGCAGGCCGGGCGCACTTGCGGGGGATAGCATCGGTGGACATCGCATCTGTGCGCGAGGGGGCGACTGCCTTCGACCTTTGTAGTGAAACTACAGCAATTGCGACTACGCCGACATTGCAGTTCGTTTCGTAGGATGAAGATAATTCGGCAGTTTTTGCACGGGCCGATAGCGGGAAATCGGTCCCGCCCGATTCCCCCGACGATGAGAAGAGAGGCCCGAACGTGAGTCAGGAACAGCTCGATACCGTCTTCCAGGCATGGCAGGACAACGAAGCACGCGCAGAAGAGATGATCCCGCTGCTGGGCAAGCTCTATCGCCAGTACAACGTGATCCCGTCGCTTTTCGGCCGTTCGCTGATCAATCGTTCTGTCACCCGGATCCTCAAGAACCATCGCTATGTGCGTAAGGTCGAGGGCACCGAGCTGTCGGTGGCGGATACGCTGCCGATGGTGCGAGCGATGGCCGAGCTCGAGCCAGGCCCCGCGCACATCGATATCGGGCGGCTGGGCGTGGCCTTCAAGAAATCCGGCGAAACCGACGTGGTCGCATTTCTCAAGCGGGAGCTTGGCGACATTATCGGCGGGCATGATGCCAGCGGCATGGGCGGCGAGCCGCAGGACGTGGTGCTCTACGGCTTCGGGCGCATCGGCCGCATTCTGGCGCGGATTCTGATCGAGAAGGCCGGAGGCGGTAACCTGCTGCGACTGCGTGCGATCGTGGTGCGCGGCAGCGGTGAGGATCTGGAGAAGCGGGCCAGCCTGCTGCGCCGGGACTCAGTTCATGGACCGTTTTCCGGTTCGATCGACGTTGACCTCGACAATCACGCCCTGATCGCCAATGGCCACACCATCCAGATCATCTATGCCGATTCGCCGGCAGAGGTCGACTACACCGCCTATGGCATCGACGACGCCATCGTGGTCGACAATACCGGCAAGTGGCGCGATCAGGAGGGACTCTCCCAGCACCTGGCCTCGCGCGGCGTGGCCAAGGTGCTGCTGACGGCGCCCGGCAAGGGCGACCTGAAGAACATTGTGCATGGCATCAACCACGAGACGATCGGCGACGAGGATCGCATCGTGTCGGCGGCCTCCTGTACCACCAATGCCATCGTGCCGGTGCTCAAGGCGATGGACGATGAGTTCGGTATCGTTCACGGGCACGTCGAGACCGTGCATTCCTACACCAATGACCAGAATCTGATCGACAACTACCACAAGGGGGATCGTCGGGGGCGCAGTGCGCCGCTCAATATGGTGCTGACGGAGACCGGTGCCGCCAAGGCGGTGGCCAAGGCCTTGCCGGCACTGTCTGGCAAGCTGACCGGCAATGCGATCCGTGTCCCCACGCCCAATGTCTCGATGGCCATCCTGAATCTGTCGCTGGGGCGCGAGACGGATCGGGATTCATTGAACGAATACCTGCGTCAAATGGCGCTTCATTCGGCGATGCACAAGCAGATCGATTATGTCGACTCGCCGGAAGTTGTCTCTTCCGATTTCGTCGGCAATCGCCACGCAGGGGTCGTGGATGCCAAGGCGACCATCGCCGACGGGCGCAACGCCGTACTTTATGTCTGGTACGACAACGAGTTCGGCTACAGTTGCCAGGTCGTGCGCATCCTTCAATACATGTCCAACGTTCGGCATCGCTATCTGCCGGCGGCGGTCTGATAGACCTTCTGTCATTAGACTTTGGTCTTACGAAAGTCCCGGTAACGCCGGGACTTTTCGCGTTATCGGCCCCCAATGCCCGCAGGGGGTGAGTGGTCTTTCCAGGCACGTATCTTTATAATGGGCCGCGATTTTTGGGTGCGGTCCATGTGGCAATGGGTCGCAGGGTCCACTCCTTTTCTCTGATTAAGAAAGCATTCGGATTCCGTGACGTCCCTTCCTCCGTCCGCGATGCCGCGCGACGCGGGATGCGCCGGGGGATCACTGCATAAATGCCCGCGCGGGCGAATCGTTGCGTCGCGCGATGTCCGGACACTCGCCTAGTCTGTCGCGTTTCCGGCTCGCATCCACGGTGTGCCGCCGCCTGGCCGTTTATTCAGCGCGTCCCTGACGTCCGTCGGCTCTTTTCTTGCGTATATCAGAATCGACAACTGGGCGAGACTATGATCGAAGTCAAACGAGGCCTGGATCTCCCCGTCGCCGGGGCGCCGGAGCAGCGTATCGAGGCGGGGCGCAGCGTGCGTCACGTGGCGCTGCTCGGGACCGACTACGTTGGCATGAAGCCGACGATGGAGGTTCGCGAAGGCGATCGGGTGAAGCGGGGCCAGCTGCTGTTCACCGACAAGAAAGTAGCCGGCGTGCGCTTTACCGCGCCCGGCGGCGGCGAGGTGATCGCCGTCAATCGAGGCGAGAAGCGTCGCCTGCTCTCCGTGGTGATCAAGCTCGATGAAGCGGAAGAGAGCGAGACATTCACGGCTTACGGCGCTGCCGGCCTGGCTTCTCTGGAGCGCCAACAGGTGGTCGATCAACTCGTCGACTCCGGCCTCTGGACCGCGCTGCGCACCCGGCCCTTTTCCCGTACCCCGGCACTCGACGCTGTGCCCGCCGATATCTTCGTGACCGCCATCGATACGCATCCGCTGTCGGCGGACCCGCGGGTGGTCATCGAGGCCGACGCCGAGGCGTTCCGTCACGGGCTGGAAGTAATCCGTCATCTTACCCCGGGCAAGGTTTTCGTCTGTCGCCGTGGCGACACCGAGCTGCCCGGTGACGAACTGGACGGCATCCGCGCCGAGGGCTTCGATGGACTACATCCGGCGGGCCTAGTCGGTACGCACATTCACCATCTCTCGCCGGTAGGGCTCAAGCGCGAGGTGTGGCATCTGGACTATCAGGACGTGATCGCCATCGGCAAGCTGTTCGTCGACGGTCAGCTCGATCCGACTCGAGTTGTTGCCGTGGGCGGCCCGCGAGCCAAGCAGCCGCGGCTGCTGCGCACGCGTCTCGGGGCCAGCAGTGCCGAGCTGCTCGAGGGCGAGGTCGAACGGCCAGACGATACCCGCGTCATTTCCGGCTCGATCTTCGGTGGCATGCAGTGCGAGGGTAGTCGTCAGTATCTGGGGCGCTTCCATCGCCAGTTCTCGCTGCTGGAAGAGGGCAACAAGCGCGCCTTTCTGGGCTGGCTATCGCCGGGCCGCAATCGGCACTCGGTCATGGGGATCTACGTGTCCCAGTTTCTCGGTCTACCGAACTACGCGCCCAACACCTCGACCAACGGTTCCGAGCGCGCCATGGTGCCGGTCGGTGCCTACGAGAAGGTGATGCCGCTCGACATTCTGCCGACCCAGCTGCTGCGCTCGCTGATCGTCGGCGATATCGAGTCGTCGATGCAGCTCGGCTGCCTGGAGCTGGATGAAGAGGATCTGTCGCTGTGCACCTATGTGTGCCCGGGCAAGTATGAGTACGGCCCCATCCTGCGCGACAACCTGACCATGATCGAGAAAGAGGCCTGATGATGGGGATTCGCAATACGCTCGACAAGCTGGAGCCTCATTTCGAGAAAGGGGGCAAGTACGAGAAGTTCTACGCCCTCTACGAGGCCGTAGACACGATCTTCTACTCGCCGCCCAGCGTGACCAAGAGCATGACGCATGTGCGCGATGGCATTGATCTCAAGCGCATCATGATCACGGTCTGGCTGTGTACCTTTCCGGCCATGTTCTTCGGCATGTACAACGCTGGCCTGCAGGCGAACATGGCGATCGCCGACGGCTTCGGCGCGATCGGCGGTTGGCGCGAGTCGTTGACCCTGCTGCTTGCCGGCAGTCATGACCCCGGCAGTGTCTGGGCCAATTTCGTGCTTGGTGCCACCTACTTCCTGCCGATCTACCTAGTGACCTTTGTCGTCGGGGGCTTCTGGGAAGTGCTGTTCGCGATCAAGCGCGGTCACGAGGTCAACGAAGGTTTCTTCGTCACCTCCGTGCTGTTCGCGTTAACGCTGCCGGCGACGATCCCGTTGTGGCAGGTCGCACTCGGCATCTCCTTCGGCGTGGTCATCGGCAAGGAGATTTTCGGCGGCACCGGCAAGAACTTCCTCAATCCGGCGCTGACCGGCCGTGCCTTCCTCTACTTCGCTTATCCCGCGCAGATCTCGGGTGATAGCGTCTGGGTGGCTGCCGACGGTTACACTGGCGCCACCGCACTCTCCAACGCCTCCCTCAACGGCATGGATGGCCTGCATCAGCAGTACAGCTGGTGGGATGCTTTCTTCGGCTTCATCCAGGGGTCCGTTGGCGAGACGTCGACGCTGGCGATCCTGATCGGTGCGGCGGTGCTGCTGCTGACGCGAATTGCTTCCTGGCGCATCATGGGGGGCGTGCTCCTTGGTATGGCGCTGACGGCCTCGCTGTTCAACCTGATCGGCTCCGACAGCAACCCGATGTTCGCGATGCCGTGGTACTGGCATCTAGTGGTCGGCGGTTTCGCCTTCGGCATGGTGTTCATGGCGACCGATCCGGTCTCGGCCTCGATGACCAACCCCGGCAAGCTGATCTTTGGCCTGCTGATCGGCGTGATGACGGTTCTGATCCGCGTCGTCAATCCGGCATTCCCCGAGGGCATCATGCTGGCGATCCTGTTCGCCAACCTGTTCGCGCCGCTTATCGATCACATTTTCGTGCAGGCCAACATCAAGCGGCGCGAGAAGCGTCTGGCCGCACTGGCGCCCGCCGAGAAGGAGGCTGTCTGATGGCGAGCAACAACTCGATCAAGAAGACGCTCATCGTGGCGTTCTCGCTCTGCGTGGTCTGCTCTGTGGTGGTCTCTTCGGCGGCGGTGGTGCTCAAGCCGAAGCAGGTCCAGAACCAGGAGCTCGATCGCAAGAGCAACATTCTTCAGGTCACGCAGCTCTACCGCCCGGGTGATGACGTCGAGGACAAGTACGCCGAGCTGATCACGCCGCGCGTGGTCAATCTCGAGAACGGTGAGTACTCCGAGGATCTCGATCCCGGTAGCTACGACCAGTTCGAGGCGGCTCAGGATCCGGCGACCTCGCGTACGCTTTCCGGCGAACAGGACCTGGCCGGCATCGGCCGCCAGGAAGACTTCTCGACGGTCTACCTGGTCGGCGATCCCGAAAACCCGGATCAGATCGTACTCCCGATCCGAGGTCAGGGGTTGTGGGGGCTGATGGAAGGCTTCCTCTCGGTGCGTGGCGACGGCAACACCATCGTCGGGCTCTCCTACTATGATCAGTCGGAGACGCCGGGGCTGGGCGGTGAGGTCGACAACCCGCGCTGGAAGGCGCAGTGGGATGGCAAGAAGATCTATGACGACGGGGATTTTCAGGACCCCGAGATCCAGCTCGTGAAAGGCGGTGCCAGCGGCGAATACGAAGTCGATGCGCTGTCGGGTGCCTCGCTGACCAGTCGAGGCGTCACCAACATGTTGCGGTTCTGGCTGAGTGAGCAGGGCTACGCCCCGTATCTTGCCCGGTTCCACGACGATTCCGCAGGAGGAGCGTGAAGATGGCTACGGACTCCGTTAAAGACGTCGTTCTATCACCGGTCTTCAAGAACAACCCGATCGCACTGCAGGTACTGGGCATCTGCTCGGCGCTGGCAGTGACCAACTCCATGAACGTGTCGCTGGTCATGGGGTTGGCCGTGATCGCGGTCACCGCGTTCTCGAACCTCTTCGTGTCGCTGATCCGCAGCCACATCCCGTCGTCGATCCGCATCATCGTGCAGATGACGATCATCGCCTCGCTGGTCATCGTGGTCGATCAGGTGCTGCGCGCCTACGCCTATGAAATGTCCAAGCAGCTGTCGGTCTTCGTCGGCCTGATCATCACCAACTGCATCGTCATGGGGCGCGCCGAGGCGTACGCCATGCAGAACGGGCCGGTGATGAGTTTCCTCGATGGGGTCGGCAACGGTCTCGGCTACGCCGTGATCCTGCTGGTCGTCGGTTTCTTCCGCGAATTGCTGGGTTCCGGCAGTGTGTTCGGCTTCACCGTCCTGACGCCGGTGCAGAACGGCGGTTGGTACGTGCCCAATGGCCTGATGCTGCTGCCGCCTTCGGCGTTCTTCGTCATCGGCCTGTTCATCTGGGTATTGCGATCGTTCAACCCGGACCAGATCGAGAAGACCGAATATCGCATCGTTGCCAACAGCAAGGCCAAGATCAAGGAGACCGCCAATGTTTGAGCACTATCTTAGCCTGTTCGTGAAGGCGGTCTTCGTCGAGAACATGGCGCTGGCCTTCTTCCTCGGCATGTGTACCTTCCTAGCCGTCTCCAAGAAGATCTCCTCGGCCATCGGTCTCGGGATCGCGGTCATCGTGGTGCTGACCATCACGGTGCCGGTTAACAATCTGATCCTGAACTATCTGCTCAAGGCCGGCGCGTTGAGTTGGACCGGTCTGGAAGGGGCGGAGAACATCGACCTGAGCTTCCTCGGGCTTCTGAGCTACATCGGCGTGATCGCGGCGATCGTGCAGATTCTCGAGATGTTCCTCGACAAGTTCGTGCCGGCGCTCTACAACGCGCTCGGCGTGTTCCTGCCGCTGATTACCGTCAACTGCGCGATCATGGGGGCTTCTCTGTTCATGGTGCAGCGCGACTACAGCTTTGGTGAGTCCGTGGTCTACGGCGCCGGCGCCGGCGCCGGCTGGGCGCTGGCGATCATGGCGCTGGCAGGCATCCGCGAGAAGCTCAAGTACAGCGACGTACCGGCCAGCCTGCAGGGGCTGGGGATCACCTTCATCACCGCGGGTCTGATGTCACTGGGCTTCATGTCCTTCTCCGGCATCCAGCTGTGACGTTCAACGGAACCTAGGAAACAGGAAACCGACATGGTCGATACATCCATCATCGTGCTCGGCGTTGTCATGTTCACCGTGATCGTGCTCGGGCTGGTTGCCGTGATCCTGGCGGCGCGCTCGCGTCTGGTCAGCAGCGGCGACGTGGCGATCGAGATCAACGGCGATCCCGACAACACCGTGACTACGCAGGCTGGCGGCAAGCTGCTGCAGACGCTGGCTGCCAACGGCATCTTTCTCTCGTCCGCCTGCGGCGGCGGCGGCTCCTGCGCCCAGTGCAAGTGCCAGGTCGAAGAGGGCGGCGGCTCGATTCTGCCCACCGAGGAGTCGCACTTCACGCTGCGTGAGAAGAAGGAGGGGTGGCGCCTCTCCTGCCAAGTGCCGGTCAAGCAGGACATGAAGATTCGCGTCCCCGACGAGGTCTTCGGGGTGAAGAAGTGGGAATGCGAGGTCATCGAGAACCCCAACGTTGCTACCTTCATCAAGGAGCTGAATCTCAAGCTGCCTGAAGGCGAGGAAGTGGCCTTCCGCGCTGGCGGCTACGTGCAGCTGGTCGCTCCCCCGTACGACGTGAAATTCTCCGACTTCGAGATCGAGGAGGAATATCGCGGCGACTGGGAGAAGTTCAAGCTGTTCGATATCGGCTACAAGAACGATGAAGAGGTGATCCGCGCTTACTCGATGGCGAACTACCCCGAAGAGAAGGGGATTCTCAAGTTCAATATCCGTATCGCGACGCCGCCGCCCAACTCCAGTCATCCGCCGGGGCTGATGTCCACCTATGTCTTCAGCCTGAAACCGGGCGACAAGGTAACGGTCATGGGGCCGTTCGGCGAGTTCTTCGCCAAGGATACCGACGCCGAGATGGTCTTCATCGGTGGCGGTGCCGGCATGGCGCCGATGCGCAGCCACATTTTCGACCAGCTCAAGCGCCTGAAATCCAAGCGCAAGATGTCGTTCTGGTACGGCGCTCGATCCTGGCGCGAGACCTTCTACAACGAGGAGTATGATCAGCTGTCCGAGGAGTTCGACAACTTCGACTGGCATCTGGCGCTTTCCGACCCGCTGCCGGAGGACAATTGGGAGGGGCCGACGGGCTTCATCCACAATGTGCTCTACGAGAACTATCTCAAGGATCACCCGGCGCCGGAGGACTGCGAGTACTACATGTGCGGGCCACCGATGATGAACGCGTCCGTGATCAAGATGCTGACCGATCTCGGCGTCGAGCCCGAAAACATCATGCTGGATGACTTCGGCGGATGACGATGCGTTGTCGACGCAGATGGACAGGGCCAACCCTTTGCGGGTTGGCCCTGCTGCTATTGACCCTGCTGGCCGGCTGCTCGCAGCCGGCGGAATCCTATCGTCTCGAGGGGCCGATCTTCGGCACCGGTTTTCATGTCACGTTCTACGGCGATTACGACGACGCCCGCCTGGCCGAGATCGAGACGGCAGTCAAGGCGTCGTTGGAGGAGGTCGATGGATTGATGTCGACCTACAAGCCCGATTCGGAACTGTCGCGCTTCAATCGAGCCGCGGTCGGGGAGCCATTCACGCTCTCTCCGCCGACGGCTGAGGTCATGCGCGAGGCGATTCGTATCGGTGATATCTCCGGTGGGGCCTTCGATGTCACCGTGGGCAGCGCGGTCAACCTCTGGGGTTTTGGTCCCGACCATCGCCCGGACGAAGTGCCCGCGGATGACCGTATTACCCAGGCGCTGGCGCGCGTGGACTATCGTGCCCTGGCGCTCGACGGCAACACCCTGACCAAGCGCAAGCCCGTCTATGTCGACCTCTCCGGGATCGCCAAGGGGTACGGCGTCGATCGGGTGGCGGACACGCTGGACGAGTTGGGAATCGAACGCTACCTGGTGGAAGTCGGCGGCGAGATACGCGCTCGCGGCGACAAGCCCGGCGGCGAGCCCTGGCGGATTGCGGTGGAGAAACCGGTCTCGAACGAGCGCGCCGTGCAGCGTATCATTGAACTGGATGATTCGGCTGTTGCCACATCGGGGGACTACCGCAACTACTTCGAAAGCGGCGGTCGGCGTTACTCGCACACGATCGACCCGCGGACCGGTCGCCCGGTAACGCATCATCTGGTGTCCGTGACGGTCATCAGCGACGGCTGCATGACCGCCGATGCCCTGGCGACGGCGATTGATGTGCTAGGGCCTCAGGGCGGACTCGAGATGGCCGAGCGTGAGGCACTGGCGGTCTATCTCGTGGTCAAGACGCCGGATGGGTTCGAGACGCGAGTCTCCTCGGCGTTCCAGCGCTATCTCAGTCACACCGATGAGGAGAATGCATCATGACGATCTGGATTCTGGCTTTTGCCATCATGCTGTTGCTGGTCGCCGGCATGGCGATCGGTGTCATTCTCGGGCGCAAGCCGATCGCCGGTTCCTGCGGCGGGCTCAACACGCTCGGTCTAAAGAACGGCTGTGAGATCTGCGGCGGCAACGATCAGGTCTGCGAAGAAGAGAGTCGCAAGAATCAGGCAAGCGCGCGCCGACGCAGCGACGAGAATCGCGGCGCGGATCTCGGCTACGACGCGATCAAGCGCTGAGGCGATCGCGACGCTTGTCATGTCGAGGCGTTCGGTGACACACCGGTCGCCTTGAGTCGCCACGCGGCCACCTGCGGGCCGTTTAACGATTTCCGGACCAGTTGAGGAGACAGCGAAGCACATGGCAGTTCACAACTACGACGTCGTGGTCATCGGCTCGGGGCCCGCAGGTGAGAGCGCGGCGATCAACGCGGCGAAGCACGGCAAGCGCGTGGCGATCATCGAGAAGCAGTCAGCGGTCGGGGGTAATTGCACCCATTGGGGCACGATCCCTTCCAAGGCGCTGCGCCATCAGGTCAAGCAGATCATGCAGTTCAACACCAACCGCATGTTCCGCGATATCGGCGAGCCGCGCTGGTTCTCCTTTCCGCGCGTGCTCGAGCGTTCCCGGGTCACGATCGATCAGCAGGTCGAGCTGCGCACGCAGTTCTATGCCCGCAACCGCATCGATCTGTTCTTCGGCGTGGCGCGATTCCGCGACGAGCACACGGTCGTGGTTCGCGACAATCATGAGGGTGCTGAGGAGCTGATTGCCCAGCAGTTCGTGGTGGCGACTGGCTCGCGGCCCTATCGCCCGGCGGACGTGAACTTCCGTCACCCGCGCATCTACTGTTCCGACACCATTCTCGGGCTCTCGCATACACCGCGCACCCTGATCATCTACGGTGCCGGCGTGATCGGCTCCGAGTATGCCTCGATCTTTTCCGGGCTGGGCGTCAAGGTCGACCTGATCGACACGCGCGAGCGCCTGCTGTCGTTTCTCGACGACGAGATCAGCGATGCACTCTCCTACGAGCTGCGCAACAACGGCGTACTGATTCGGCACAACGAATCCTACAGCAGCGTCGAGGGTGACGAGTCCGGCGTGGTGGTCAACCTGCAGTCGGGCAAACGGCTGCGCGCCGACGCCTTTCTGTGGGCCAACGGGCGCACGGGCAACACCGACGAGCTGGGGCTGGAGACCATCGGCCTTCAGGCCAATGGCCGCGGTCAGTTGCAGGTCGACGATCATTACCGGACCGACATTCCACATATCTATGCGGTCGGTGACGTCATCGGCTGGCCCAGTCTGGCCAGCGCCGCCTACGACCAGGGGCGTAGTGCCAGCGATGAGTTCCTGGGCGAAGAGTTTCGCTTGGTCGAGGATATTCCGACTGGCATCTACACGATTCCCGAAATCAGCTCGGTAGGCCGGACCGAGCGTGAGCTGACCGAGTCGAAGGTGCCTTACGAGGTGGCTCAGGCTTTCTTCAAGGATACCGCTCGCGCACAGATCACCGGCGACACCGCCGGCATGCTCAAGATTCTCTTTCACCGCGAGACGCTCGAGATTCTCGGCATCCACTGTTTCGGTGATCAGGCCTCCGAAATCGTGCATATCGGGCAGGCGATCATGCAGCAGAAAGGCGAGGCCAACAGCCTGCGCTACTTCATCAACACGACCTTCAACTACCCCACCATGGCCGAGGCCTATCGCGTGGCCGCACAGAACGGGCTCAACCGATTGTTCTAAGCGCTATCGTCATTGGCTGGCTGCTGTCTCGACGCCCGGTCTTGTGACCGGGCGTCTTACGTTATTCTTCCGGTATCTGTGTGGCTGATCCGCCGGCTGCGTCCTGTCGTTTTCGCTTCTCGCGCTCTTCGGCAAGCTGTAGTGACGGGTTGCGATAGCGATAGACGCGCAAGCTGGGCAGGAATGGCTCGTCCTCGAGACGCTGGTCGGCCCGCCGGGCGCGGGTTCGCGTCGCCGGAGGGTGGGTCGGCGGATCATTGAGATGGGGGAGCCGGCCGGACGGGGCGGGGATGAACAGGGGGAGCGGCAGGTTCATGGCGCGGCGCAGACGACCGTCTTCCAGCGCTTCGCGAAAGAAGAGGTTGGCGCGCATGACCGGCGCCTGCTGCTGAACCTGTGCCAGCGGCTCGCCATCGGGTACGTTGCCCAGCTGGCGCAGCTGTAGCTGGATATGGGTGGCAGCGATATCCATCTGCTGCAGCCGTGCTTCGGCGTCGGCCACGCTGAGCCGCTTGATCGAGCGGCCGCTGGTGTACCAGGCCAGCCGCACGCGTGACAGCGGTGCATCGGCCACCGGTAGTTGGCGCCAGCACTGTTTCAGATGCAGCCTCGCCAGTCCTTGACCCCGAAGGTGGTCATGAAGCCCGGGGTGGCGAAAGGGTAAGACTGCCTTGATCTCGGGGATCAGTTTCGGTGCCGATTCGCGAATTCGCTTCAGCGTGGCGGCGAAACGGGCCTTGCTGGCGTTGACGCGGTGAACGCCGGCCATCAGTGTTTCATCGGCGACAATCAGACCGATATAGTTGCGGGTCTCGCGGCCATCCTGTCCATCCTGATACCAGAAATCGGTCAGGGCGCGGCGTAGCCACTCGGCGTCCACCGTGGCGCCGCCCAGGGCCCAGGCAGACGTCGGCGCCGCCGCGAAACGGGAAGCCAGGCCATCGACGGCCTCGATCAGGCGATCGAAGTCCGCTTCCAGCTCGGCCAGCAGGCGGTATTGCAGTTCCATGTCGTCTCCTTGCGTGCGCCGTATTTTATACCGTTATCTTGATGGCCAGGCAATAACACGCAGATGCGGCAGGCGTCAGAACGGCCGGCGACGAGCCGGCCTTGGCGATGTCAGCGGTCGCGGTAGCGTCGGGTCAGGTCGCCGTAGGCGTCGACGCGACGATCGCGGAGGTAGGGCCACATGCGACGAACCTGCTCGCTACGCGTCAGGTCCAGCTCGACCAGCAGGTTCTCGGACGATTCACCGGCATGCGCCAGAAACTCGCCCTGCGGCCCACAGATAAAGCTGCCGCCCCAGAAATCGATTCCCTCGCCGACGCCGGAAAGATCCGGCTCGTGACCCACGCGGTTGGCGACGATCACCGGTAGGCCATTGGCAACGCCATGGGCGCGCTGAATCAGCGTCCAGGCATCCTTCTGGCGTTGTTTCTCCGGCTGGTCGTCGGGCGGATGCCAGCCGATGGCGGTCGGGTAGAGCAGCAGTTCGGCGCCGGCCAGCGCCATCAGGCGGGCGGCCTCCGGGTACCACTGGTCCCAGCACACCAGCACGCCGAGACGTCCGACCGAGGTGTCGATCGGCTCGAACCCCTGACCGGCATCACCGTCGCCAGGCGTGAAATAGAATTTTTCGTAGAAACCCGGGTCGTCGGGAATATGCATCTTGCGATAGTGGCCGACCCGCCCCCGGCCCCGGTCCATGACCACGGCGGTGTTGTGGTAGAGGCCGGGTGCGCGACGCTCGAAGATCGAGCCGACGATGACGATGTCGAGTTCGCGGGCGAGTGCGGCCAGAGTCTGCGACGTCGGGCCATCCAGGGGCTCGGCGAGGTCGAAAAGCTCGGCGTCCTCGCTCTGGCAGAAATAGTGGGTGGCGTGCAGTTCCTGCAGCAGCACCAGTTCAGCGCCGCGCCCGGCCAATTCGCGTATGCCGGCCTCGCTGGCTTCGAGACTTCGCGTTTTCTCGGGCCAGGCCGACTGCTGGACCAGGCCTACCTTCAGTGTTTTGGACATGCTGTCTCCTTCGAGAGTCTTGGCAGGTGACCGCGTGAGTGTCTGCCGCCTATCGGTCCGGCCACCGGCTAAGGGGGCGGTGGTTGCTCAGCTCGGCGAGGCCGCGAGGGTGCCTTGTGGCAGCTGCATGGTCAGGCAGTGCAGGCTGCCATGCTGCCGGATGACCGCACGGCAGTCGATCGGGATCACGTCACGACCGGGGAAGGCGGCATCCAGGGCGCGCAGTGCCTGCCAATCCGCCGGGTCCGCATAGGTGGGGACCAGCACGGCGCCATTGATGATCAGGAAGTTGGCGTAGGTCGCCGGCAAGCGGTGGCCATCTTCCGGATCGTGACAGGCGCGCGGCCATGGCAGGGGCACCAGACGGTAAGGCGATCCATCTTCGCGCCGTAGAGCCTTCAATTCCTGCTCCATCGCGGCCAATGCCGCATAGTGCGGGTCGTCGGGATCATCGCAGCGGACGTAGGCGATAGTTGCCGGGTCGCAGAAACGGGCCAGTGTATCGACGTGGCTGTCGGTGTCGTCGCCCTCGAGATACCCGTGTTCCAGCCATAGCACGCGCGAAATGCCGAGATCGTCAGCCAGGCGTCTCTCGATGGCATCGCGATCGAGGGTCGGGTTGCGGTTGGGGTTGAGCAGACACTGACGGGTAGTCAGCAGGGTGCCTTCGCCATCGGTATCGATGGCACCACCCTCGAGCACGAGCTCGCGAGTGACAAGAGGCGCCGAGAAGACCCCCTGGTCCGCCAAGGCACGATTGAGACGGTTATCACGGTCGGCGGCAAACTTTCCACCCCAGCCGGTGAACACATAGTCCAGCAGCTCGATTGCGCCGTGATGTTCGATCGCGATGGGGCCGTGATCCCGAGCCCAGGTATCGTCGCTTTCCACGACAAGCAGGTGCAGGCGCTCAGCGGGGACGCCGAGGGCCAGAAAGCGTGCCTCGAGTCGCGCCTGCAGGCCGGCATCGAACACGCTGACGAGCACTGGTTGGTAGCGCGTGATCGCGACGATCAGCGCTTCGAAGGTGGCTTCGATGCGTTCGAGGAGCGGCGCCCAATCGCTGTCGGGGGCCGGCCAGGTCAACTGAATGGCGTCCTGAGGGTGCCATTCGGGGAACAGACGCGGGTTCATGGTGGTCTCCATAGCGGGACGCGGCATTGTAGAGCCTGGCAGGTGCGATGCAAGCGCTTCGCTGCGGGTTCCCGCAGCCCGCGGCGGCGGCGTCGAATTCGGCCTGTCGCGCGGCCAGTGTAGCGTGCGCTGCAGGTCAGACAAGCCCGGCGTGGCCGACGCGAGCGGGACGTTTGCTGGGGCACCGAAAACCCGTACCATGAGCCGCTGCTGACAAGGATGCGAATTCGATGCTCGACCGATTACCCTTTCTCGTGGGGCTGCGCTACGTGCGCGCCAAGCGACGCAATCACTTTATTTCGTTCATCTCCCTGACGTCGATGCTCGGCCTGTCCCTGGGTGTGGCCGTGCTGATTCTGGTGCTGTCGGTCATGAACGGCTTCGACCATGAACTGCGCACGCGCGTGCTGGGTATGGTGCCGCACACGCGGATCGAACAGCAGGGTGGCATGCAGGACTGGAAGGCGCTGGCGGAACGCGTCAGCGAGCATCGCAACGTGGTGGCTGCTGCCCCCTATGTACAGCAGCAGGGCATGTTCTCTGCCGGCGGCCGCACTCAGGGCGCGCTAGTCACCGGTGTCGAGCCGTCCTACGAGCACGATGTCTCGATCATTGATCAGCATATGCAGTCGGGAACGCTCGACGACCTGTCGCCCGGTAGCTGGCATGTCGTCCTGGGGGATCTCCTGGCGCGCAATCTGGGGGTCGGGGTCGGCGACCGGGTCACCTTGCTGGTGCCGGAAGCGTCGATCACGCCGGGTGGCGTATTTCCGAGGCTCAAGCGATTCACGGTCAGCGGGGTCTTCAAGGTAGGCGCCGATCTGGATGCCAATCTGGCCTATGCCAATATCGAGGACATGCAGACCCTGGCCCGGCTTGGCGACAAGGTGGACGGGCTGCGCCTCGAGCTCGACGACCTGTTCCAGGCCGGCCCGGTGACGCGAGACATCGTCTCCTCGCTGGGAGCCGGCTATCGCGGCCTGGACTGGACCTATACGCACGGCAACCTGTTCCAGGCGATCCAGATGGAGAAGCACATGATCGGCCTGCTGCTGATGGTGATCGTTGCGGTGGCAGCCTTCAATATCGTCTCGACGCTGGTGATGGTGGTCACGGACAAGCACGCGGACATCGCGATTCTGCGCACCATCGGCGCCACGCCGCGCTCGATCATGGGTATCTTCGTGGTGCAGGGGCTGGCGATCGGCCTGATCGGCATCGTGATCGGCGTGGCTGCCGGCATCGCGCTGGCCTTGTCGATCTCGGATATTATCGCCTGGGTCCAGGCGGTGACCGGGATCCAGTTTCTCGATCCGAACGTCTATTTCATCAGTTACCTGCCATCACGGCTGCAGGGCAGCGACGTGGGGGTGATCGTCTCCAGTGCGCTAGTCCTGACGTTCCTGTCGACGCTCTATCCCGCCTGGCGTGCGGCGCGTATCCAACCGGCAGAGGTTCTGCGCTATGAATGATATCTCCACTCGCAGCAACGCCGAGATCATGTTGAATTGCCGCGACCTGACACGAATCTACAGCGAAGGGCCCCAGGACCTGACGGTTCTCGACCATCTCGATCTTGAGGTTCGCGCCGGCGAGCGGGTCGCGGTCGTCGGTAGTTCGGGGTCGGGCAAGACCACCTTGCTGAACCTGCTGGGCGGGCTCGACCGCCCATCGCATGGCGAAGTCGTGATCGGTGGCCAGTCGCTCGCCGGCCTGGGTGAGGCGGCGCTGGGGCGTTTTCGCAATCGCTATATCGGCTTCGTCTATCAGTTCCACCATCTGTTGGCGGAATTCACGGCGGCGGAGAACGTGGCGCTGCCGCTGATTGTCCGCGGCCAGGGGCGCAAGGCAGCGACCGACCGAGCGCGCGGTATTCTGGATCGGGTGGGCATGGCACCGCGCAGTGACCATAAGCCGGGCGAGTTGTCCGGCGGCGAGCGGCAGCGTGTGGCCATCGCCCGAGCGCTGGTGACCGACCCGAGCCTGGTGCTGATGGATGAACCCACCGGCAACCTGGATCAGACCACGGCGTCGCACATCCTGGGATTGATGGATGAACTGGCATCGACCACTGACTGCGCGTTTGTCGTGGTGACGCATGACCTCTCGCTGGCGGCACATCAGGATCGCACGCTGCGGCTCGATCAGGGGCGTTTGAGCGAAGGCGGAGCCCGCGTAGCCCGCGCTGCCCTCGGGCAGCGCTCAAGTTCACGCCGCCCTGGACGATGATTCGTTCAGGGCGGCGTTGTCATTGAGGGCCTGATGCAGGCTGGTCAACTTCTCTGAACGGAAATCGCCATCCCGCGTGATGTTGTCGACATCGGCTCGATGCGTGGGGCGAAGGAACCGGCAAGCGTCAGGAGTGCTGGCGTCGTGCGCGACGTCGTGCGCGACGTCGCCAGCTGCGGGAGACCTGCCAGCGCCAGATGACGCGAATGAGCAGGTTGCTGGTAATGGCGAGCGCAAGGCCCACGGCGAACGAGCCGACGAAAAGCGGGACGACGATGTCTGCCATCTTCTCCGCGATCCAGGCAGTCGTGATGTGATCCGGTACCGCGCGTGCCGGAGTATCCAGTAGCCAGGCCCCGACGCGATAGTTGAAGTAGAACACGACCGGCATGGTGAGCGGATTCGTCAGCCACACCAGGCTGACCGACAGCGGCAGGTTGCCGCGCAGGCAGTAGGCGCCGAAGGCGGCGACCAGCATTTGTCCGGGAATCGGCAGCATGGCGGCAAACAGGCCGACCATACAGGCGTTGGCGACGCTACGCCGGGATAGCATCCACAGGGTGGGGTCGCCCAGCATGTGGTGCATGAAGCGCAACGAGCGAGTCCGCTGCAGCCTCTCCTGGCTGGGAATGTAGCGTTGTAACCATCGACGAGACATGAGGCGGCTCGCTGGAGAAGAGGGCCCATTATCCATACAACATCGTGGCCTCGCCATGACCTGGGTGACGCGAAAGGACGATCGACGTGAGTTGGCCGTTTCTCGGTTGCCGACGCCCGCCGCGCGTCGGCTGGGCGATGCCGCTCGCGCTCGCCGCCCTGGCCGGTGCGCTGGTCGGTGATCTCCCCGCCTGGCCGCCACTGCCGGTGTGGTTGCCAGCGCTGCCGTTACTGCTGGCGCTGGCCTGTCGTCGCGGCATCTGGCCAATGCTGCTGATGGCGCTGTTTCTTCATGGCGTGCAGGGGAGCGGCGAGGTGCGTCACTCGCGTCTGCCGGCGGCGATGGCAGGGCAAGATTTCGTGCTCACCGGGCGGCTGTCACAGGTCGATGCCGAAGCGCATCGCACCCGTTTTCGGCTGTCGGTGGCGCGTTGCCACGCGCTCGAGCCCGCCGGCCGCTGCCCGCCACTGTCGAGCGTTAGGTTGTCGTGGTACGGCGCGCCGATGTTGGCCGCCGGCGAACGCTGGCAGCTCACGGCGCGGCTGCGTGAGCCGCTGGGTTTCGCCAATCCCGATACCTTCGACTACGGTGCCTGGCTGCGCCGCGAGCATATCGATGCCTTGGGTTATGTGCGAGGTGACGACGCGGCGCGCCTGAGTCACGCCTCTTTCTCGCTACGTCGGGCGGCATTGGAGCGGCTCGATGACGTCTCGCTGACGCCGTTGGCACATCGCTGGCTGGCGGCCCTGACGCTGGGTGCCGACGACCGGTTGAGCGACGCCGATTGGGAGCTGTTCAACGCTACCGGCACGACACATCTGATGGTGATCTCCGGTCTTCACGTTGGCCTTGTTGCCACGTTGGTCCTGTGGCTGCTGCGAATCGCGGCACGGGGGTGGCAGCCGCACGCCTGGCGCATGCAGGTGTGGCCGTGGTGGGGGGCCGGCATGGCCGCCTTTGCCTATGCGGGACTAGCCGGGTTCGAGCCTCCTGCCATGCGTGCTGCGATCATGGCAAGCATTGGACTGTGGGCGGCCAGCGGTCGCCATGCCCCGGGGTGGTGGCAGGCCTGGTGGTTGGCGCTGGCGGCGGTGTCGGCGACCGACCCGCTGGCGCCGTGGCGGCCCGGGGTTTGGCTGTCATTCACCGCCGTTGCCGTGCTGATCCTGGCCTGGTCCGGGCGTCGGGTGCCACACGGCGTGAAGGGGTGGCTCTTGGCGCTATTGCGCAGTCAGTGGCTGCTGGCCCCTATCATGGCGGCTGCGGTCCTGCTCGCTTTCGATCGCTTCGTACCGCTGGCGCCGCTCGTCAACCTGATTGCGGTACCGCTGGTTAGCAGCGTAATGGTGCCGCTGGCCTTTGTCGGCTGGCTGGCCGTCGCCTGGCCCCCGCTGGCGGTCTGGCTCTGGTGGCCGTTCGAGCGAGTGGCGCATCTGCTGTCCCTGGGGCTAGCGCAGGCCGGAGAGGCCATGCCGGTCTGGTCGCTACAGGCTTGGTGGCAAGAGCCGGTCGCCGCGGCGCTGCTGCTGTGGGGCTTGATCTGGCTGCTGCCGGGGCTGACGTGGCGATGGCGCGCTGCGGCGTCCGGGCTCCTGCTGGTGTCCGTCGGCTTGCTGCAGCCGCCAGCGCTGGCACCTGACGAGATGACGGTGACCGTCTATGACGTCGGGCAGGGACAGCTTGTCGAGATCGATACCGCCCAACGGCAGGTCCTGGTCGACACTGGCCCCCGATTTTCCTCCGGTTTTATGCCGGCCTCGCTGCTCTGGCCGCCGGGGCGGCATTTCGATGACGTGATCGTGACACATGGCGATGTCGACCATGCCGGCGGGGTGGCGGCGCTGCGGCGCCAGCACGAGGTAGCGCACTGGTGGGCGCCGCGCGGCAATGAGCTCGGTCTGCCGTCCCGTCCCTGTGAGGCGGGCCTGGTCTGGCAGGATGGTGCGACGACTTGGCGCTTCCTGTCGCCCCCGGCGAACGCTGTGGCACTGGACCGAAACGACCGTTCCTGTGTTCTTCTGATAAGTAGCGGGCGGCACCGGGTGCTGATCACGGGCGATGCGAGTGCGGCGAGAGAGCGGGCGTTTGTCGCGGCCCTCGGCAAGGCGCGCCTCGATCTGCTGGTCGCCGGACATCACGGCAGCGCCACCAGTTCGTCACCGGCTCTGGTGGCGGCAGCGCGGCCACGGGATGTCATCTTCAGCAGTGGCCGCGACAACGCCTTCGGTCATCCTGCCGCCGAGGTCGTCGAGCGTTTCGAGGCCGCCGGTAGCCGTCTCTGGAATACGGCCTACGATGGTGCCGTCCGCGCCAGCTTTGGCGCGGATCGGGTCGAGATCCACGCGCAGCGCCAGCCGGGCTGGTCGCGACGCTCGGCTGTCGACCGCTCTGATGTTGGGGTAGAATCCAGCCCCTGAATGCGCCCGCGTCGCGCGATGACGGCCTCTTCTGCTGTCATCATCTTCCCGCTCGGTGCGTTATCCCGGTGGGGTAGATGCGAGCCGGGCACCGAGACCTCTTCAGCAGTCGAACGGAGTTACCGTGTCAAGAGCTTCCAGTTGGGCACTCTATCGACGTCTTCTCGAATACGTGCGCTCGGAATGGCGTTCGTTTTTCCTCGCCGTACTGGGCTATGCCATCTACGCGGCATCCAGTACGGCGCTCGCCGAAATGATGAAGCGTCTCATCGACGGTATCCAAGAGCCGGATGCTGCCTTCCGCTTTTTCCTGCCGCTGTTCGTCATCGGCATGTTTGCGACCCGCGGGGTCGGGACTTTTCTCGGCACCTATTTCATGAGCAACGTGGCACGCAACGTGGTGCACCGACTGCGCTGCAACGTGTTCAACCATATGCTGCATCTGCCCGGGCGCTTCTTCGACATGCACTCGAGCGGCCACCTGATCTCGCGCGTGACCTATCATGTCGAGCAGGTGACCGGCGCGGCGACCAGCGCCATTACCATTGTGCTGCGCGAAGGCCTTTTCGTGATCGGATTGATCGGCTATCTGTTCTGGACGAACTGGCTGCTGACACTGATCTTCATGGCAGTGACGCCCCTGATCGGCCTGGTGGTGCGCTATACCAGCAAGCGCTTCCGACGGATCTCGCGGCGCATCCAGAACTCGATGGGTGATGTGACCCATGTCGCCTCGGAGGCGCTGACCGGTTACCGGGTCGTGCGCACCCACGGGGCGGAAGAGTACGAGAAACGCCGCTTCGAGGCGGCCAGCAACTACAATCGCGAGCAGAGCATCAAGGAGGCGATGACCAAGGCGACGAGCACCCCGATCATCCAATTGCTCGTGGCGCTGGCGCTGGCTGGCCTGGTCTGGCTGGCCATGGCGCCAGAGCTGATGGACGCCATGACCCCGGGCGAATTCGTTGCCTTCATCACCGCCGCATCGCTGATGGCTAAGCCAATCCGCTCGCTCACCGACGTCAACAGCATCATTCAGAAGGGGCTGTCGGCTTCGCAGGAGCTGTTCGGACTGCTCAATCAACCGACCGAGATCGACGACGGCGAGCGTGAGCCCCAGCGTCTGGCCGGCCACGTCCGTTTCGAGAACGTCCACTTCGCCTATGCCGAGGATCAGCCCGAGGTGCTCAAGGGCATCGATCTCGAGGTGCCCGCAGGGCAGATGGTGGCGATCGTGGGGCGCTCCGGCAGCGGCAAGTCGACGTTGATGGGGCTGTTGCCGCGTTTCTACCGGCCGACGGCAGGGCGCATCTTGATCGACGACGTGGATATCCAGACGTACCAACTGTCGCCGCTGCGCCAGCAGATCGCGCTGGTCTCGCAGCAGGTCACGCTTTTCAATACCACGATCGCCGAGAACATCGCCTACGGGGCGCCGGATTCCAGCCGCGAGCAGGTCGAGGCAGCGGCCCGGGCGGCCTATGCGCACGAGTTCATCGAACGCCTGCCCAACGGCTACGACACCCTTGTGGGCGACAATGGCGTCATGCTCTCCGGGGGGCAGCGCCAGCGGCTGGCGATTGCTCGCGCGATCTTCAAGGATGCGCCGATTCTCGTACTCGACGAGGCGACCTCGGCGCTCGATACCGAGTCGGAGCGTTACATTCAGCGGGCCCTCGAAGAGGTCTGCAAGGGACGCACGACATTTGTCATCGCGCACCGGCTATCCACCATCGAACGTGCCGATCGCATTGTCGTCATGGAGCAGGGGCAGCTGATCGAGAGCGGCACGCATGCCGAGCTGTTGCGGAAGGAGGGCGCCTACGCCTCGTTGCACCAGCTGCAGTTCCAGGAGGAAGCTTGACGCCGATCGAGCGGGCCTGGTACCGAGACGCCCGCTGGCTGACGCTACTGGCGCCGCTGGAAGGTCTCTACCGGCTGCTGGCTGGCCGCCGTCGCCAGGCCTATCTCGAAGGCCGGCGTACGGTATGGCTGCCGCCAGTGCCGGTGATCGTCGTCGGCAATCTGTCGGTGGGCGGCACAGGCAAGTCTCCGCTGGTTGCCTGGCTGGTGCGCTGGCTACAAATGCAGGGCTGGCAGCCGGGTATCGTCTCGCGTGGATACGGCGGCAAGGCGGCGAGCTATCCGCTGCTAGTCTCGCCGGCCACGCCGGTGGCGCAGAGTGGTGACGAGCCGTTGATGCTGGCGCAGCAGACCGGCGTCGCCGTGGCGGTGGATCCGGATCGGCCGCGTGCCGCGCGGGCGCTGTTGGAACAGGCCGGCTGCGATATCGTGATCGCCGATGACGGCCTGCAGCACTACGCGCTGGGACGTACCCTGGAGCTGGCCGTGGTCGACGGGGCGCGAGGCTTCGGCAATCGCCGCTGTCTGCCGCGGGGGCCGCTGCGCGAGCCATTGGCGCGGTTGGGCGAGGTCGATGCGCTGGTGGGCAACGGTGGCTTCTCGGCACTGCAGGCCGATGATGGCTTGCGCGTCGACGGCGAGCAGCGAACCCCGCGTTTCGCGATGACTCTAGTGCCGGTCGGTTGGCGGCATTTGCTTGACGGGTGCCGGCGACCGGTCACGGAATCACCGGCGGCCGCAGGCGAATCGGTCGCGGCCATCGCCGGCATCGGTCATCCGCAGCGTTTCTTCGATACGCTTGATGCCTTGGGCATCGCGCACGAGGCCTACCCCTTTTCCGATCATCACCGCTTCTCCGCGGTCGATCTGCCGGCAGCGTCGACGATCCTGATGACGGCCAAGGATGGGGTGAAGTGTGCCGATTTGGCCGACGCGCGCTGCTGGGTACTGGATGTGGAGGCGCGTCCCGAGCCGGATTTCGAGGCCTGGCTGCGCGAGCAGCTCGAAGCGCTTGCGATGGCGAGGGATTGATGCGAATGGCGGTCCGCGTCTAAATATTAGCGATCTCTGGTGCTTGGCGCAGCCACGCGTCATCATCGAAGAGGTTACCTGTCGGGCGTGGCGTTGAAGCGCCGAGTCGGCCTGCGGGTAGAAATGGATTGAGACTCACGAGGAATGGTCATGGATAAGGAACTGATGGCGATGCTGATCTGTCCGGTCAGCCATAGCGAGCTGACCTACGATCGCGAACGGCAGGAGCTGAAGAGCTCGGTCAGCGGGCTAGCCTATCCGGTGCGTGACGGTATTCCGGTGATGCTGGAAAACGAGGCACGCGTGATGACGACCGAGGAGAAGCTCGGCAAGGCGGCGCCTGCACCATGACCGATTTCATTGTGGTCATCCCCGCACGCTACGGTTCCAGCCGCCTGCCTGGCAAGCCGCTGATGGAGATCGAAGGCCTGCCGATGGTGCAGCACGTCTGGCAGCGGGCCAAGGAGAGCGGGGCGACCCGTGTGGTCATTGCCACCGACGATGCGCGTATCGAGCAGGCGGCACAGGGCTTCGGCGCCGAGGTGGTGATGACGCGAGACGATCACCACTCCGGCACCGATCGTCTGGCGGAGGTTGCTGCGACGCTGGCGCTGCCGCCGGAAGCGATCGTGGTTAACGTCCAGGGCGACGAACCGCTGCTGCCGTCTAGTGCGATCAATCGGGTCGCCGAGCGTCTGGCTGCGGACGACGGCGCCTCTGTCTCGACCCTGGCCGAGCCGATCCATGAGGTCGAGACGCTGTTCAATCCCAACGTCGTGAAAGTCGTGACCGACCATAGCGGTCGCGCGCTTTACTTCTCGCGTGCGCCGATCCCGTGGGACCGGAACGCCTGGAAGACCGAGCCGCCGACACTGCTGGAGACTGACGCCTGGCTGCGCCATATCGGTCTTTATGCCTATCGCGCCGGTTTTCTGGCGGCGTTCGTCGACTGGCCGCCGGCACCGCTCGAGCAGCTCGAGCAGCTCGAGCAACTGCGGGCGCTTCAGCACGGGCATCTGGTGCAGGTGGCGACGGTTTCATCGCCGTTACCTGGCGGTGTCGATACGCTGGAAGACTTGGAGCGTGTGCGCGAACACTTTGCTGCCCATCCTGACACGCAGGCCCAACGAGGACAGGCATGAGCGCTGAGCATCGTGCGTGGCGTGTGCTGCTCGTCTGCATGGGCAACATTTGTCGCTCGCCCACCGCGGAAGGCATGCTGCGTCAACGTCTGCAGGCCGCGGGCTTGAGCGAACAGGTGTTCGTGGACTCCTGTGGGACCGGTGCCTGGCACGTCGGCGAGCCGCCCGATCCGCGTGCCATCGAGGCCGCCAGCCGCCGGGGCATTGATATTTCCGGCCTGCGCGGACGCCAGCTTCGCGGAGCCGACTTCGCGGACTTCGATGAAATTCTGGTGATGGACAGCGACAATCTTCGTGCCGTGCTGGCCTTGCAGCGGTCGTGTAGCGGAGCAGCGGTATCGCGCTTTTTGCGTTATGCGGGTCAGCCAGAGGGCGATGTGCCCGACCCCTACTTCGGTGGGGAAGCGGGTTTCCAGCTCGTGCTCGATCACCTGGAAGCGGCGGTCGAAGGTCTGGTGGCGTCGCTGTCACACCGTCTCGCGGACTCCCATGCCTGATTGTCTCGCCTCGTTGCGGCAGGACCATGACCTGTCCACCGTCAACACGCTGGCGCTCGAGAGTCGCGCCGCCAACTTTCTGCGTGTCGATCAGTTGGCCGAGGTGACGGCGGCGCTTCGCCTGGCCGAGGCGCGGGGTTGGCCGCTATGGGTCGTAGGGGGCGGCAGTAACGTGCTACTGCCGCCTCGCCTAGAGGGGTTGACGCTGGCGCCAGGGTTCGGTGGCCTCGAGTTCAGCGCCCCGAGAGACGGGACGGTTCTGGTCGAGGTCGGGGCAGGCGTGAACTGGCATGCGCTGGTGGAAGCCTGTGTAAGTCTTGACCTGTGGGGGTTGGAGAACCTGGCGCTGATCCCGGGGCGGGCTGGGGCGGCGCCCATCCAGAACATCGGTGCCTACGGCGTCGAGCTGGGTGACAGGCTGGCCTGGGTCGAGATCATTGATCGACGCGACGGTGAACGACGACGGTTATCGCGTGAGGCCTGTGAGCTGGGCTATCGTGACAGCATCTTCAAGCGCGAGCTTAATGGTCAGGTGGTCATTACGCGACTGGGGCTTGCGCTCTCCACAAGGCCGATGCCGCAGCTCGACTATGGTGTCCTGCGTGAGCGGGTCCAGGGTGCGCCGACGCCGCGAGCCATCTTTGATGCCGTCTGTGCCATTCGCCGCGAGAAGCTTCCCGACCCGGCTTCGCTGCCCAATGCCGGCAGTTTCTTCAAGAATCCGGTGGTCTCGTCCGCACGGGCGCTGGCCCTGCAGGAGGACTATCCCGGTATGCCGACCTATCGGCAGGCCGATGGTGCGGTCAAGCTGGCTGCGGGCTGGCTGATCGAGCAGTGTGGGTGGAAGGGCGCGCGGGAGGGCGCCTTTGGCGTTCACGCGCAGCAGGCGCTGGTACTGGTCCATTTCGGCGGCGGGACGCTCGATCAGTTGCTGGCCTTTGCCGGGCGTATCGCAGCGGCGGTCGAGACGCGTTTCGGCGTGGCGCTGGAGCGTGAGCCGCGTTGCCTGGGGTGCGACAGCTGGCGATAGCTCGAGAGGCCGTGTGGCCGGCATGGCCCGGCCCATTGGCGCCGACGTTGGCCTGATCTTCCGGCCCTTCACGCCGATCCATAAGCGCCAGCCATAAAAAAGCCCAGACCGTGAGGTCTGGGCTTTTGCGTTGCCGGTCGAGCTAGGCCATCAGCTGTCGCCGTGGTTCTGCTCGCGACGACGCTTCTCGCGCGGATCGTTGTGAGCGCGGCGGCGGCGCGGTCGCGGCGTATCGGTATCCGCGGGCGCAGCCGACGTCTCTGTCGAGGTGTCGGTCGGCGCCGCTGCCTCGTCAGGGATCTCGGCGGCGGGCTGGGCTGCCTGCGATTGATCCTGATCCGTTTCGCTCGGCTGGGTTTCGCTCGATGTCGCCTCTGCGTCCGATGTCGCATCCGTGGTTGATGTCCCATCCATGGTCGACATGGCCTTCTCGGTCGCCTCCGACGAGGCGCTTTCCGCCGTTTCGGCCTTCTCCGGTACCGGCGAAGCGGTGGCCGTCGGCTCGATTGGCGCTTCCACGTCGTTGGCAGAGGTCGGCGCTGCCGTCGGCGTCGCCGGTTCGCGGCGCGCTTCCCTCGAGTTAGAGGCGCCGTCCGACGCTGTCTCTCTGTCGTCGCTATCGATCGCCTCAGGCGCCGTTTCCGTCGACTTGGCATCTTCTGCCTGCGTCTGCGTCACGGCTGGAGCGGTATCCTGCTCGTGCGCCGTCTCCTCGGGTGTCTCGGCCGATGTCTGCTGGCTGTCGAGGTCCGAAGAGGCCGGCGATGCGGCGTCGTTGGCGGTCGCTGCCTCGCTCGCAGCGGCGCTGTGCTCGGCGGCGGCAGGTGTAGCCTTTGCCGTTTCCGACTGTTCCGCTTCCGGTTGCGCCGACGCGGAGGAGGGCGATTCAGTGGCAGCGATCTGAGCCGGTGTCTCGACGGCCGTCGAAGGCTTTTCATCATCCTGGCTGGACGATGCTTCGGACGCCTCGGGCTTGACCGTCGCCGGCGAGATGGACTCGGGCGCGTCGGCATGCGCCTGCGTCGGTTCGGCTTCGGTCACGCTGGCTGTCGGCTCTTCACTAGCCACCTTGCTGACGGCTTCGCTGTCGGGGGTCGCCTGCTGTTCAGCTTCTGCCTGGAGACGCTGCTGTTCCTCGGCGGCCGCCGGATTCAAGGCATGCTTGCGCGAGCGCTTGCGCGGGTTGTTGCGGGCGCGCTTGGGCTTCGTGTTGATGGCCTCGGTTACCGGCGCTGCCGGTGTGCTGGCTGCCTCGCGAGTCTCCTGCCCTGACTTGTTGCCATCGCTCTGCTTGTCGGTACTCGGCTTGGCCGTGTCGTTCTGCTTGCTGGCGCCATCGTTACCGCCACCGCCGCGATTGGCGTTAGCCCGGTCGTTCGACTTGTCGCCCTTACCGCGATTGTCCTGACGATTGCCGCTCGATTTATTGCCGGACTTGTCGCCGCGACTGCCATCATTCTTGCCGCCCTCGTTCTTGCCTCGGCCCTCCTGGCGACTGTCACTGCTGCGATTGTCGTTGCCGCGGCTATCGTTGCCACGATTGTCGCTGTTGTTGCGACCGTCGTTGCCGTTCTGGCGCTCCGACGTATTGCGGCGTCGACGATTGCCGCCCTGGCGATTGCCGCCTTCGCTGGATTTGGCGTTGCTGTCGTCATTGTCGCGACGATTGCCGTTATCACGCTCGTTGCGCTGAGAGGCATTGCCACGCGAGCCGCGATTGTTGCCGCCGGCGTTGCCACGCGACGACGGCTTGTCGCTGCGTGATTCGCGCGACTTGTCCGTACTGCCATCACGCTGGCTGGGTGTGGCCGGTTGCGGAACTTCCTCGTCGGCGCGGCGGCGGCCGAAAAGACCGCGAAACAGCTGCATCAGCCCGCTATTGGGTTGCGGCTGGGACTGCGTGGTCGTTGTGGTCGAGGTCGTTGCGGCCTTGGTTGACGCGGACTTGGCTGGCGTTGCTGCGGGGCTCGCCGCCGGTGCCGGCGAAGAGGCCGGCTGCTCTGCCGGTTCGCGATGCAGCGAGTCCGGGGCAGGGGCCGAGTGCTGTACGGTCTGCACGGCCGCCTGGGAGCGTTGGATCGGCTTGGCCAGGCTGACTTCGGGCTCCTTGGTGATCTCACTATCGACGGAGAGCTCGAAGCTGGACTTGGCCTCGTCGCCGTCCTCTGAGACGTGGTCGTCGCGCAGACGCTGAACGTCGTAATGCGGCGTATCCATGTCCGGATTCGGCAGTAGCACGACCTTCACGCTCTGCCGGCGTTCGACGTCCGAGAGGACGTTGCGCTTTTCGTTGAGCAGGTAGGTTGCCACGGGCACCGGCAGGATCGCGCGAATCTGGGCACTACGCTCCTTCATCGCCTCTTCCTCGATCAGGCGAAGGATCGACAGGGCCATCGAGCGGACATCGCGGATCGTGCCCTGGCCATCGCAGCGTGGGCAGACCACGCCGCTGGTTTCGCCGAGGGAGGGGCGCAGGCGCTGGCGTGACATTTCCATCAGCCCGAAGCGTGAAATGCGGCCAATCTGGACGCGGGCGCGGTCGAGCTTGAGGGCGTCGCGGACGCGGTTCTCGACCTCACGCTGGTTGCGTGCCGGCGACATGTCGATGAAATCGATCACCACCAGGCCGCCGATGTCGCGCAGACGCAGCTGGCGGGCGATCTCGTCGGCCGCTTCCAGGTTGGTCTGTAGGGCGGTTTCCTCGATATCGGCACCGCGCGTGGCACGCGCCGAGTTGATGTCGATGGAGACCAGCGCCTCGGTGTGGTCGATCACGACGGAGCCGCCGGAGGGCAGCTTGACCTCGCGCTGGTAGGCCGTTTCGATCTGCGACTCGATCTGGAAGCGCGAGAACAGCGGCACGTCGTCGGTGTAGAACTTGATCTTCTGCTGGTAGGAGGGCATGACCTGGCGAATGAAGCTCAACGCTTCTTCATGCACTTCCTTGCTGTCGATCAGCACCTCGCCGATGTCCTGGCGGAGGTAGTCGCGCATTGCGCGGATGATGACGTTGGACTCGCGATAGATCAGGAACGGGGCGGGCTGCTTGACCGCTTCCGTGGTGATCGCTTCCCAGACCTGTGCCAGGTAGTCGAGGTCCCACTGCAGTTCTTCCGGCGAGCGACCGATGCCGGCGGTACGCACGATGACGCCCATCTTGTCCGGCAGTGTGAGCTGGCCCATCGCTTCCTTGAGCTGGCTGCGCTCTTCGCCCTCGATGCGGCGCGAGATGCCACCAGCGCGCGGGTTGTTCGGCATCAGCACGAGGAAGCGACCAGCCAGGCTGATGAAGGTGGTCAGCGCCGCCCCTTTGTTGCCGCGTTCTTCCTTGTCGACCTGAACGATGACTTCCTGGCCTTCCTTCAACACCTCCTTGATGTTGGGGCGTCCGGACGGGTCCTTGGAGAAGTATTCGCGGGAGATTTCCTTCAGCGGCAGAAAGCCGTGACGTTCAGCGCCGAAGTCGACGAACGCGGCTTCCAGGCTGGGTTCCAGGCGAGTGATCTTGCCGCGGTAGATGTTGGCTTTCTTTTGCTCTCGCGCCCCGGACTCGATGTCGAGGTCATAGAGGCGCTGTCCATCGACGAGCGCGACACGCAGCTCTTCCGGCTGTGTCGCGTTGATGAGCATTCTTTTCATAGGGTCTCGCTAATTGCGCGTGCCGGTGGCAGGCGTACCGCAATCGGCGACGACGAACCGCAAGCGGTCGTGCTGTGCTCGCGCACGTTGAGATGGCGACCCGGGCAGGATGAACGAGCGCAGCAGTACCAATATAACGAGTATCCGCGTCAGGAACTCGAGGGGGATGTCCGGAAACCGCGGGTCGGCTGGCGTGTGTCGGCCATCGATGCGAATTCAGGTCGACGTGCGTCGAGCCCGTTGGCGTACTTGCTGATTACCATTACATCTCTGCTTTTCTACTTTCATTACCTGCTTGTCGGGTGCTGCACGAACGTGTGTCGAGAACGAAACGGTGGCGGAACATGTCACGGTGCGCAATCGTGTGGCGCATCCGGTCCCGCAGACTGCCGTCTATGTCACTTGGCATTGTTCGGTTCGGCGACGCCTTCCACCGGAACAGTGGGTTTACCGCGGTCGAGCGAGGCGCGATATCGCGATCCGTTCGACTGGCGGAGCTGGGCGTTCCAAACGTGTTTTGATCTTTCAGACGTCGCGGGCAAACGGCCCTGCGGGTTTCCGGAAGATCGAGACATTTTGTCGCTCTGGCCGACAGATCCAGTGGTCGGCGCTGTGATGGGCAACAACCCATTGAGCGAGCTGGCAATATAACAGTAATGCGCAGGGTGCGGCAATTGAGCTCGCGCCGCTCCGGCAGTGCGTTAGAATGGCCGCCGGCGGCGCACGGGCGCCGCCGAGTCGCGCCATCGAGGAGTCCAGGCATGGCCGAAGGCCAGGAAGTGCAATTCATCGAAGTGAGCGAGTCGCAGCAGGGACAGCGGATCGACAATTTCTTGCGCGCTCGGCTCAAGGGCGCGCCCAAATCTCTGATCTATCGCATCGTTCGTAAGGGCGAGGTGCGAGTCAACAAGAAGCGAATCAAGGCAGACTATCGCGTGCAGAGCGGCGATGTCGTGCGGGTTCCGCCACTGCGTCTGACGCCTGAGAAGGCTGTGAAGGAAGCCAGCGAGGGGTTGCGCAACCTGCTGGCCGGCAGCGTGCTGGTCGAGGGCCCCGACTGGCTGGTGATTAACAAGCCGTCGGGGCTTGCCGTGCATGGCGGGAGCGGGGTGAAGATCGGGCTCATCGAGGCGCTGCGACAGGTGCGCGAAGATCTCGATTTTCTGGAGCTGGTGCATCGTCTGGATCGCGATACGTCGGGCTGCCTGCTACTGGCAAAGAATCGCGAGTCGCTGCTGTCGTTGAATACCGCAATGAAAGAGCGGCGAATGGAGAAGAAGTATCTCGCGCTGGTGCAGGGTCGCTGGCCGGCGCGGCGTGACTATGTCAGCGCGAGGCTTGATCGCTTCGACGCCGGCAATGGTGAACGCCGGGTGCGAGTGGATGACAAGGGCAAGGTCTCGCGGACGCGTTTCGCGGTTAACGAGACCTTGCCGAAGGTGACGCTAATAGAGGCGGAGCCGGTCACCGGGCGGACCCACCAGATTCGCGTGCACGCGGCCCATGCCGGTCACGCACTGCTCGGGGACGATAAGTACGGCACTGCCGAGGGTGAGCGGTTGTCGCGAGCGCTGGGGCTTGAGCGGCTCTTTCTGCACGCGCTGACGTTGACGTTCCCCGACCCGCGCAGCGGCCGGCCGGTTCGCGCGCGCGCGCCGCTGGAGCCATCGCTGGAGGCGGTGCTGGAGCGTGCTCGGCATGGCGGATGATTCGCTGCTGAGCGCGTCGGTCTCTTGTCGTTACCGGCTGGTAATCTTCGACTGGGATGGCACGCTGATGGATTCGGCGCCGCGCATTGTTGCCTGCATGCAGGCCGCCGCGCGGGCCCAGGGGGTTCCGGTGCTTGACGATGACGCCATTCGCGACATCATCGGCCTGGGGCTGCCCGAAGCCCTGGCAGCCCTGTATCCGCAGCTGCCGCTGGCGGAGCGTGAGGCGTTGCAGTCAGCCTATGGGCAGCAGTTTCGGGCTGCGGATCAGGTGCCGGCGCCTTTCTTTGCCGGCGTCGTCGAGGGGCTTGGTCGTTTGCAGCGGGTGCCGGGCTGTCAGTTGGCTGTTGCGACCGGGAAGAGTCGGCGAGGGCTGGATAGAGTCTTCGCGCATGAGCAGTGCGGGGCCTGGTTCGTCGCCAGTCGCACCGCGGATCTGACGCGCTCGAAGCCACATCCGCAGATGCTCGAGGAGTTGCTCGAGGCTTGCGACGTCTCGCCGGAAGAGACGGTCATGGTCGGCGATACGGCCTATGATCTGGAGATGGCGAGGGCCCTCGGCGTCGATCGGGTGGCCGTCACCTATGGCGTGCATGCGCGAGAGCGCCTGTTGCGGAGCGACCCGATCCTGGTGGTCGATGCGTTCGAAGTGCTGGTCGACTGGCTTCTCGAGAAGCATGATCAGATGATCTGAGCGGGCGGGATTCAAGGAGGCGAGGTGAGCGACGATCGGCAGGATGACTGGACCCAGGGGCCTGAATTGAGCCGGGAAGAGGCGCGCCGTCGAGCCGCCGAAAAGCAGGGGGCGGATAGGCCGCCGGCAGCCGAGGTCAGTGCCGAGTCGGTCAGGCTGGCGCAGGTGGAGATGCTGGACCGCTGGATTGGCGGGGTGCTCCAGGAGCAGCGTCGCGCCCGGCGCTGGAAAATATTCTTCCGTCTGCTGATGGCATTCGTTGTGCTTGCCGGACTGATGCTCAGTGTCTATGCGCTGCTGATGGCGCAGGGTGAGGACGTGGCCGAGGCCGATCCGCATCTCGGTATCGTCGAGGTCAGCGGGCCTATCGATGCCAAAGGGTCGACCAACGCCGAGCGGATCATCGAGGGGCTGCATCGCGCTTGGGAGAATCCTGCGGCCGAGGCGGTGGTGGTCCACATCAACAGCCCCGGCGGCAGCCCGGTGCAGTCACAGCGTGTCTATGACGAGATTCGCTATCTGGCGTCGCAGGGCGATAAGCCGATCTTCGCGGTCATCGAGGATATTGGTGCCAGCGGCGCCTATTACATGGCGTCTGCGGCGGATCGTATCTACGCATCGCCGGCCAGCCTGGTCGGCTCGATCGGCGTCATTAGTGCCGGTTTCGGGCTGCAGGAGGCGATCGATCGGTTGGGAATCGAGCGTCGGGTCTTCACGGCCGGTGAGAACAAGGCCTTCATGGATCCGTTCACCCCGATGCGTCCTCAGCAGCGCGATTTTTGGCAGTCGGTGCTGGACGACACACACCGCCAGTTCATCGACGATGTGAAGCGTGGGCGCGGCGAGCGCCTGGTCGACGACGCGCAGCTGTTTTCCGGGCTGGTCTGGACCGGCGAGCAGGCGCGAGCGCTAGGGCTGGTCGACGAGATCGGCAATCTGGAGCAGCTCTCGCGCGAGCGTTTCGGGGAGATCCGGCTGCAGGACTACACGCCGGCGCTGGACCCCTGGTCGCTATTCTCCCAGCGTCTGACCAGCGCGGCGGCGCATTGGGTGGGGTTTGCCGACGGTAGTTCGCCGGTGCGTTATCAGCTTCCTTGAGCGAGCGGGTCGATGCCGGCGTCGCGCAGCAGGGCGCACAGCCTGATCAGCGGCAGACCGATCAGGGTGTTGGGGTCATCGCCCGCGAAGCGTTCGAACAGGGCGATGCCTAGTCCCTCCATGCGAAAGCTGCCGGCGCTGTCGAAGGGCTCGTCACGCCGTACGTAATTGTCGATTTCCTGCGAGGACAGCTCCCGAAATTGGACGTCATACGTCTCGTGCACGACGCGATGACGGCCGGCGCCAGTGTCGATGAGAGCGAGGCCGGCCATGAACGTGACCTGCTTGCCGGAAAAACGGCGCAGGTTGGCGCAGGCAGTGTCGATGTCGCCGGGCTTGCCGAGAATATCGCCCTCGAACAGTGCGAGCTGGTCGCAGCCAATGATCAGATGGTCGGGATAGTCGTCGGCGATGGCCTGGGCCTTGGTGAGCGCCAGGCGGTGCGCCAGGGTCGTGGCTTCCTCGCCGGGGCGGCGTGTCTCGTCGATCTCCGGGGCGGCCCAGGTATAGGGGATCTCCAGGCGATCGAGCAGCTGGCGGCGGTAGCGGGAGCTGGAGGCGAGGACCAGTCTAGACATGAGACTTCCTTGTCGGCTTGAGGGGCTTTAGTGGAAAGGCGAGTGATAATGTTGATGCCAGCCCCAGAATAGCGCGGATCAAGTGCTTTGACAGAGACAGGGTGAATCCCTATTATGGCGCGCCTATGTTGACCAGACGACTTCCAGCAACCGTCGAGCCTTATCGTCTCGCGGCCAATCATGAAAACCTCGAGGGGCTTGTCGCTCTCGATAAGCTGGCGCGTCTTCGAGACGAGATCGGCGAGCAGCAGGGCGATGCGACAGTGACGCTGCAGTTCGAGGTGGATGCCCAGCGGCGTCACCTCATCGACGGCGAGCTGTCGGCAACGTTGTTCGTGCCATGTCGGCGCTGCCTGCAGCCGATGCTGGTCGAAGTCGAAAGCCGGTTTCAGCTCGGTATCGTCAGCGACGATGCCTTGGCGGCGCATCTGCCAGCCGACTACGAGCCGGTGCTGGTCAACAACGAACAGCTCGACCTGCTCGAGGCCGTCGAGGATGAGTTGATCCTCAGTCTGCCTCAGGTGGTCTATCACGACGAGGCGGACTGTGCCGTCTCGCGTGAGCAACTGAGCAGTGGTGATGCCGACTTCGAGACGGCGTCCCGCCCCGACAGTCCCTTTGACGTGCTCAAGGCGTTGAAGGGGAAATCTGAATCCGAATGACATTGACGTTGGAGTCATATCATGGCCGTTCAACAAAACCGTAAGACCCGTTCCAAGCGCGGCATGCGTCGTGCTCACGATGCGCTGAGCACGCCGGCCCTGTCCCAGGACAAGGAAACCGGTACCACGCATCGTCGTCACCACGTTGCGCCGGACGGCTTCTATCGTGGTCGCAAGGTCGTCGACGTTTAACGAGACCGTCGACGACTGGCTGAGCGATGCGCATTGCCATTGATGCCATGGGCGGGGACTTCGGTCCCCGCGCCACTGTTGGTGGCCTGCTTTTTGCGTTGTCGCGCCATGCCGATCTCGAGCCAATCGTTTTCGGTCCGGTTAGCCAGCTCGAGCCAATCGTGGCGGCACAAGCCAAAGCGCTGCGTGTCGCCTCTCTGGTCGAGCGCATCACTATCGTGGATGCGCCACGCCAGGTGCTGCAGTCCACGCCACCTCTGGAAGTTTTCGAAGACCCCGTCGGTACCAGCTTGCACGGCATGCTGGTCGCCGTGCGTGACGCGCGCGCCGATGCCGGTGTGACCTGCGGCAACACCGGTGCACTGATGGCGCTTGCACGGCACGAGCTCGGGAACGTGGCAGGCATTGCCCGGCCGGCGATTAGTTCGGCGGTGCCGACGCGTGATGGCGGGCGCTGCTATCTGCTCGACCTGGGTGCCAGTGTCGACGTTCACGCGCGCCATCTAATCGACTTCGCCGACATGGGGGCGATCATGGCGCGGGCGGTGGACCGTATCGCGCGCCCGCGGGTTGCCTTGCTCAATATGGGCGTCGAAGTCGGTAAGGGCGTGGCGCGCGTGCGTGAAGCCGATGCGCAGCTGCGTTCGCGTGGCGATCACGGCTTTGACTATGTTGGCTATCTCGAAGGCGACGCGATCTTCTCGGGGCGGGCTGATGTGGTGGTGTGCGATGGTTTTGTCGGTAACGCCGTGCTCAAGGCGAGCGAAGGCGTGGCGCAAATGTTGTTGAAGCGGCTTCAGGAAACGTTCGACTCGCACTGGTCGACGCGCCTCGTCAGTGCCTTGGCACGACCGGCATTGATGCGCTTCAAGGCGCAGCTGGACCCGGTGCGTCACAATGGCGCCAGTCTGCTGGGGCTGAAGCGTATTGTGGTGAAGAGTCACGGTAATGCCAGCGCCCGCGCCTTTGCCTACGCGATCGAGCGCGCCATGCGGGAGGTCGGTGTCGGCTTGCCGGAATATCTCAGCCAGGCCTGGTCCGCAAGCGGGGCGACGCCTGCTATCTCGTCGGTCGGCGATGACGGCCGAGTGGATAGTGGGTCTCGCGATAAAACGAGGCTCGACGGTCCATCACTTCAAGGGTGAGCGCGATGACGCAATCACTGGCTCTGGTCTTCCCGGGTCAAGGGTCGCAGCAACAAGGAATGCTGCGAGAATTGGCCGAACGCTATAGCGTTGTGAGAACGACGTTCGATGAGGCTTCCGAGGCGCTCGGCTATGACCTTTGGCACGTTGTTCAGGAAGGGCCTGAAGACAAGCTCAATTCCACTGCCTGCACGCAACCGGCACTGTTGGCTTCCAGCGTGGCCATCTGGCGCGTCTGGCAGGAGCTCGAGGGGCCGCGGCCGGCCATGATGGCGGGTCACAGTCTTGGAGAGTACAGCGCCATGGTGTGTGGCGGTGCGCTCAATTTTGCCGAAGGTGTCCGTCTCGTCCGTCTGCGGGGTGAGGCCATGCAGGAAGCGGTGCCTGAAGGCGTTGGCGCCATGGCTGCAATACTCGGGCTCGATGATGCCGTAGTCGAGGCGGCGTGCCGTGATGCCGCAGGCAGCGAGGTCGTGGCGGCGGTAAACTACAATTCTCCGGGGCAGGTCGTGATCGCTGGTCATCGTGCCGCGGTCGATCGCGCGATTGTTCTCTGTCAGGATGCCGGGGCGAAGCGCGCGCTGCCGCTACCGGTGTCGGTGCCTTCCCATTGCGCGCTGATGAAGCCGGCGGCAGAGCGCCTCGAAGGTGCGATCGCCGAGCTCGATATTCGTCTACCGCGCTACGCGGTCTATCAGAATGTCAACGCATCGGTGCCTGCTTCGGTCGAGGCGCTACGCCAGAGCCTTGTCGAGCAGCTTTATCGGCCGGTGCGCTGGACCGACTGCGTCAATGCCATGTACGACAACGGCGCCAGCGTCTTTATCGAATGCGGCCCGGGCAAGGTGTTGACCGGGTTGAGTAAGCGTATCCAACGCCAGGCCAAGGGGCTGGCAGTCAATGATCCGGACACGCTGGTGTCCGCGCTCGAGCTGGCGCGCGATGCGCTGGACGTACAAGAGCCTTGATAAGGAAGAGATCATGACCGAACGTAGAGTTGCGCTGGTGACCGGCGCTAGTCGCGGCATCGGCCGAGCCGTGGCGCGCGAGCTCGGGCGTCAGGGGCATATTGTCGTCGCTACCGCGACCAGCGAGGGCGGTGCGGCCAAGATCGACGAGGATCTCAAGGCCCACGATATCGAAGGGCTGGGCGTGATGCTGGACGTCACCGACCAAGCCAGCGTCGACGCAGTCTTCAAGCGTATTACCGAAGCATTCGGCGCGCCCACCATACTGGTCAATAATGCCGGCATTACGCGGGATAATCTGCTGATGCGCATGAAGGACAATGAATGGGATGACGTACTCGATACCAACCTGAAGTCGGTCTATCGTGTCTCCAAGGCGGCGCTGAAAGGCATGACGCGGGCGCGCTTCGGTCGTATCGTCAATGTCAGTTCCGTTGTCGCAATGATGGGTAACCTGGGGCAGGCCAACTACGCGGCGGCCAAGGCGGGCATGGAAGGTTTTACCCGCGCGCTGGCGCGAGAAGTGGCCACGCGAGCGATTACCGTCAATGCCGTGGCGCCCGGGTTCATCGATACCGACATGACGCAAGCTTTGCCCGAAGCGCAGCGTGACGCGCTTCTGGGTCAGATTCCGCTGGCGCGGCTTGGTCAGCCGGAAGAGATCGCTGCCGCCATCGGGTTTCTCGCCAGCGATGCTGCCGGTTATATCACCGGTGAAACGCTGCAGGTCAACGGCGGCATGAACATGCGGTAATGCCCCTACGACGCGGGTTGCGTCGTATTGGGGTGGTCTATAAACTACCCGCAGCTTTTTAGCTGGCGGATTCGTACCACTAGGAGTAACGACATAATGAGCACCATCGAAGAGCGCGTGAAGAAGGTTGTTGCCGAACGCCTGAACGTCAAGGAAGAGGACATCCAGAACACCTCATCCTTCACCGAAGACCTCGGCGCGGATTCGCTGGATACCGTCGAACTGGTGATGGCGCTCGAAGAGGAATTCGACACCGAGATTCCCGACGAAGAAGCTGAAAAGATCACGACCGTTCAGGAAGCGATCGACTACATCGTCGCGCACCAGTAAGGCGTAACGGGCCGATTCGTCGGCCGTGTTGCGTCGGCTGAAACGCCGATGTCGGGAAAGCCGCTCTTTCGAGAGCGGCTTTCTGCGTTTTGGCGGTTTGATAATGTCGCTACGACATGCAGTCGGCGGCTGCGAAGATTGATCCTCGGCATGTCGCCAAACTCGTTGCGTAACTGGTCCATCGGGGGTGTTGTTCAGGTATAATTCGCGCCAGTCGAGCCGAGATCGAGGCGTCGATACCGAGGTAGGGGCAACTTGCTTCGGTTCCGTTTCATCGGCCATCAGGAAGTTCGGAGGAGATTCGATGCCGCGCAGAAGAGTGGTGGTGACGGGCTTGGGCCTGGTAACCCCGGTAGGCAACACGGTCGAGAAGAGCTGGAGCAGCCTTCTCGCAGGAAAGAGTGGCATCGCGCCGATCGATCACTTCGATACGGACGGGTTCAATACGCGTTTCGGCGGTGCGGTCAAGGATTTCGATATCGGCGAGTATCTTAACCCCAAGGATGCTCGCAAGATGGACCTGTTCATCCAGTACGGGGTTGCCGCAGCCACGCAGGCGATGCGCGATAGTGGCATCGAGTGCACGGACGAGAATGCGCATCGCATCGGCGTTGCCATTGGCTCCGGTATCGGTGGCCTGCCAATGATCGAGCGCAATCACGATGCGCTCAATCGGGGCGGTCCACGCAAGATATCCCCTTTCTTCGTGCCGGGTTCGATCATCAACATGATCTCCGGCAGCCTGGCGATTCAGCATGGTTTCAAGGGGCCCAACATCGCGATCACCACGGCCTGTACGACCGGGACGCATAACATCGGCTACAGCGCACGCACCATCGCCTATGGCGATGCCGACGTGATGTTCTGCGGTGGCGCCGAGATGGCGACCACGCCGCTCGGGCTGGGTGGCTTTTCGTCGGCGCGGGCGCTCTCTACCCGCAATGACGATCCGGAGGCAGCTAGCCGCCCCTGGGATCGGGATCGTGACGGCTTTGTGCTCTCCGACGGTGCCGGCGTGATGATGCTCGAGGAGTATGAGCACGCCAAGCGCCGCGGTGCCAAGATCTATGCCGAGCTGACCGGATTCGGTATGAGCGACGACGCCTATCACATGACCTCGCCGCCGGAAGATGGCAGCGGTGCAGCGGCCTCTATGGCCAATGCGGTTCGCGACGCCGGCATCGACCCCTCCACGATCGACTACATCAATGCGCACGGGACCTCGACCTCAGCGGGCGACGTCGCGGAAAGTCGTGCGGTCGAGCGTGTCATGGGGAGTGCGGCGCGACAGGTGGCGGTCAGTTCCACCAAGTCGATGATCGGGCACCTGCTGGGCGCTGCGGGGGCGGTCGAGGCGATCTTCTGTGTGCTGGCGATTCGCGATCAGGTCGCACCGCCGACGATCAATCTCGACAATCCCGACGAGGGCTGCGAGCTCGATTACGTGCCGCATACGGCGCGCGAGATGACCATTCGCACCACGCTCTCCAACTCCTTCGGTTTCGGCGGCACCAATGGGTCGCTGATCTTCTCCAAGGTCTAAGTCGACATGCGCGATGAAGCGCTGCCGTTTGACGACCGAGGTCTGGCCTACGGCGACGGGCTGTTCGAGACGGTTCTGGTGCGCGACGGCCAGCCACTGTTGTGGGATCGTCACATGGCACGTCTGGCGCGAGGCGTCGAGCGCCTAGCGCTGCCGGCGCCGGACTACGCGGCCATGGCGGCGGTACCGGGGCAGTGCGGCTCCGGTCTGCAGGTCCTCAAGCTGATGCTGACGCGTGGCAGCGGCGGTCGCGGTTATCGCCCACCGGCGGCCGCCGAGGCGCGCTGGCGCTGGGCGGTCGCGCCGTTCCGGCCGCAGGAGGCGCGCTGGTTCGAGGGCGTCACGGCCCGCCTGTGCGATCTGCGACTGGGCCACCAGCCACGACTCGCCGGCATCAAGCATCTTGCGCGACTCGAAAACGTGCTCGCTCGCCAAGAGTGGCAAGACGACGCCATCGCCGAGGGGGTGCTGCTGGATAGTGCGGGCAATCTGGTCGAAACGACCGCGATGAATCTGGTATGGCAGTGCGGCGAGCGCTACGAGACGCCTTGCCTGTCGCGCTGCGGGGTCGCCGGCACGCTGCTGGAAGCGCTCGATGCTCATTTTACCCTGCATCGCGTGACGGCAACGCCGGCCAGGCTGCAGCAGGCCGATGCGGTCTGGCTGCTCAACAGTGTGCAGGGAGTATGGCCGCTGCACCGGCTGCTCGACGGCCGCGGCGCAGCGCTTGCCCACTGGTCGGTCTCACCGGGATCGGCTTTTCAGCAGCAGGCCCATCGGCTGCTTGGTTATCCGCTGGCTCCCGGCGACTGATCCACTGCTGTCTACCGCCATGCGTACCCGCGGGCGGCCAATAAGGATGAACATGCGACGCCTCAAGCTACTGATTGCCCTGGTGCTGCTCGCCGCATTGGCGTTGGCCGGCGCCTACTATTACTGGCAGATGCAGTTGGATTCGCCGATCGCCATCGATGAGGAAACGGTCTTCGAGGTGCCTCGCGGTGCCGCGTTTACGCAGGTGGTAGGCGATCTCGAGGCGGAAGGGATCATCGCTGCCGCCTGGCCATACCGGCTGCTGGCGCGTGTGTCGCCGGGGTCGACGCGCGGGTTGCGTGCCGGTGAATTCGCGCTGTCGCCGGACATGACCGGTCGAGCGTTGCTCGCCAAGCTCTCCAGCGACGAGGTCATCACCTATCGCTTGACGATTCCCGAAGGCTGGACTTTCCAGCAGATGCGCGAGTTGCTGAGGCGCTCTCCCAAGCTCGAGCAGGACACCGAATCGATGAGCGATGCCGAGATCATGGCGGCGCTCGGCGACCCGGACACGCACCCCGAAGGGCAGTTCTTTCCCGATACCTACCGCTACCACAAGGGGATCTCGGATCTCGAAGTGCTGCGTCGGGCGCATCGGCGGATGCAGCAGACGCTGGAGCGGGTCTGGGACGAGCGCGACGACGACTTGCCGCTCGATTCGCCATATGAGGCGCTGATCCTGGCATCGCTGATCGAGCGGGAAACCGGTCTGGCAGCGGAGCGGCGCGAGATTGCCGGAGTCTTCGTGCGGCGTCTGCAGCGAGGCATGCGTCTGCAGACCGACCCGACCGTCATCTACGGCATGGGCGACAGCTACGTCGGCAATATCACCCGGGCCGACCTGCGGCGCCAGAACGCCTACAATACCTACGTCATCGATGGTCTGCCGCCGACGCCTATCGCCATGCCGGGCGAGGGGGCGCTGGAGGCCGCGGTCCATCCGGCGGCGGGTAACGCGCTCTATTTCGTGGCCCGCGGCGACGGCTCGCATCAGTTTTCGCGCACGCTGCAAGAGCACAATGCCGCGGTGCGACGCTTCATTCTCAACCGCCAGTAAGCGCCCCCGGCATGCCTGCCGGGTATCCGCCTTTTGCCATTGAAGAGACAACATTGCCATGAGCCGAGGGCAGAACGAGCAGCGGTGCGGCCGCTTCATCACGCTGGAAGGTGGCGAAGGGGTCGGCAAGACGACCAATGTGGGCTTTGTCTGCGACTGGCTCACCGCACGCGGCATCGAGGTCGTGCGCACGCGGGAGCCCGGTGGTACCCCCGGCGCCGAGGCGATCCGTGAACTCCTGCTGGATCCCGAGCGCGAGGAGCGCTGGAGTGACGACGCTGAACTGCTGCTGGTGTTTGCCGCCCGAGCGCAGCATCTCGCCACCTGTATCAGGCCGGCGCTGGCCCGTGGCGCCTGGGTCGTGTGTGATCGTTTTACCGATGCAACCTTCGCCTACCAGGGTGGCGGTCGCGGGCTCGATCCCGACCGTATCGAGACGCTCGAGACCCTGGTGCAGCAGGGGCTGCAGCCCGATCTGACGCTGCTGCTCGACCTGCCAGTTGGCGCAGCGGCGCAGCGGGTTGACCGGCGCGGCGCGGCGCGTGACCGCTTCGAGCGCGAGCGTCATGCCTTCTTTGAAGCGGTACGCCAGACGTACTTGGCGCGCGCCGACGCACAGTCGCGCTTTGCCGTCATCGACGCCTCGCCGTCGCTCGAGGGGGTCCAGCAGTCGCTATCGAACACACTGGCGCAGCGGGTGGGTGCATGGTTGTAACGCCGCTGCCCTGGCAGCAGCCGCGTTGGGCGCAGTTGGTGGATCTGCAGCGTCGCGATCGGCTACCCCACGCTTTGCTGGTCTCCGGGCCCGCCGGTATCGGCAAGCAGCCGCTGGTCGATGCCTTAATCGCGCGTACGCTCTGTCGCGCCCCGGCGGAGGCTGCCTGCGGGGCGTGCCATAGCTGCCACATGCTGGCAGCCGGTTATCACCCGGACCTGCTGCGCGTCACGCCGACGGAAAAGTCGCGTCAGATCCGTATCGATGCCATCCGCCAGGTCAATGGTTTCGTCTCCCAGACCGCCCAGCAGGGCGGTCATCGCGTGATTCGCATCGAACCGGCCGAGTCGATGAATGTCGCTGCCTCCAACGCGCTGCTCAAGAGTCTCGAGGAACCCGGCGAGCGTACGCTCTTCGTCCTGGTCGCCGATCTGCCGTCGCGACTGTTGCCGACCATTCGCTCGCGCTGCCAGCACTGGAATCTGTCCCTACCCCCTGTCCAGGCAGCCGAATCCTGGTTGGCGGAGCGCCTCGGCGACGCCGAAGAGGCGCGCTTCTGGCTGCGCGTGGCCGGCGGGTTACCGTTGCTTGCCGAGGAGCTCGCCGGTGCCGAGGCACGTGCGCTGCGTCAGGACCTGCGGGAGCTGTTCGACGCGCTGGTGCGCGGCGGCGAGCCGGTGGCCGAGGCCGCGCGGCTCGATGCCCAGGCGCTGGACCGCGTGCTATGGTATGGCATCGCCTGGCTGGAGGACCTGATCCGGTTGGGACTGTCCGGGGAAGCCGACCGCGTGCGCAATCGTGACCTGCTGCCGCTCTATCGTCAGGCAGTCAAGAATGCCCGGGTCCGCGACTGGTTCCGGCTGCTCGACTACGCGCGCGAGCAGCGTCGGCTGCTGGCCGCCGGCGGTAACCCCAATCCACAGCTGGTGCTGGAAGCCTGGCTGGTACGCTGGTCGGCGCTGTTGCGTTCCTGAGGGGGCAAGCAGCGTCGGCCGTGTCAGTCTGACCATGGGCTCAAGCCGGTTGGCGAACGAGAGGGAAGTGCCATGAATGCTCACAAAGCCCTGTCGCTGACGATTCGCGACGATGACACCCTGCGCAGTGCCTATATCGGCTGGCTGCATCATGGCGGCCTTTTCGTGCCCACGGCGCAATCCTATGGTCTGGGTCAGCGCATCTATCTGCTGGTCACGCTGCCAGAGTCGGATGACCGCGTGACCGTCGAAGGCGAGGTGGTGTGGCTGACGCCACCCGGTGCGGACAACCGCGTCGCTGGGATCGGCGTGCACTTTGGTGCGGGTGACCGCGCCCTCCGCGAGCGGATCGAGGCGCGTCTCGGTGCCATGCCAGGGCGTCAGCACCTGCCGAGTCATACGCTCTAGCCGCTACGGCATCGCTTCTCGCCGGTGCCTGGCCGGCGGCCATCAAGCCTTTTTCATGAATTCGAATGTTGAGTAGCCCGCATGTTCGTCGACTCTCACTGTCATCTCGATCGTCTCGATCTCAAGCCCTACGACGGCGATCTCGATCGCGCGCTCGACGCAGCACGTTTGCGCGGCGTGCGCCGGTTCCTGGCAATCGCCACGTCGCTGGAGAGCGCGCCGGCGGTGGCGGACATCGCCAGCCGGCATGCCGATATCGCGATCAGCGTTGGCCTGCATCCCCTGCATACGGCCGACGAGGAGCCGACTCGCGAGGCGATCCGTGATTGCGCCGAGGCGCTCGGGGCCGTGGCCATTGGTGAGACCGGGCTCGACTTTCACTACGACAGCGTGCCGCGAGCGGTGCAGCGTCAGCGCTTCGTGGCGCATCTGCAGGCCGCCCGCCAATTGGAATTGCCGGTCGTGATTCACACGCGCGAGGCGCGTGACGAGACGTTGGATCTGATTCGCGAGCACATCGATCCGGCGGTCGGCGGGGTGCTCCACTGCTTCACCGAAGATCTCGACATGGCCCGGGAGGCGGTTCGTCACGGTTTCTACATCTCGCTGTCCGGCATCGTGACGTTCGCCAGCGCTGAATCGCTGCGCGAGGTGGCGCGCCGAGTGCCGCTCGACCGTCTGTTGATCGAAACCGACAGCCCGTTCCTGGCGCCCGTGCCGCATCGAAGCAAGCCGAACGAGCCACAGTGGGTGGTCGAGGTCGCGGAATGTATCGCCAACGAGCGGGGCATCACCGTCGACGAGGTGGCGATGCAGACGCGCGCCAACTTCTATCGCCTGTTCTCGGCCTGCGTACCGAGCGAGTCCGACGAGCCATCGCTGGCCTGAAGGTATCGAAGGGAGGCCTGCCAATGACGCTGGATTCGCTGTTTCAACAGCTCGAGGGTTGCGAGATCCCGCCTCTCGAGCGCTGGGACCCGCCGTTCTGTGGCGAGATGAATCTGAGAATCACCGGCGACGGCGACTGGTTGCACGAGGGCAGCCCGATCCGGCGTGCGCCACTCAGACAGCTGCTGAGCCGCGTACTGCGTCGCGAAGGTGATGGCGCTTACTACCTGGTGACGCCGGCCGAGAAACTGCGCATCCAGGTCGAGGATCTGCCGCTGCAGATCCTCGATGCCGACCCGGTCAGCGATCACACGACTGCCGAGTCCGCAACGATATGGCGTATGACGACTGCCGAGGGCGATCACGTGTTCCTGGGGCGGCATCATCGTCTATGGCTTCTCGCCGACACGGCCGGCGTAGAGCGGCCGGCGGTGCCGATCCGCCATGGGCTCGAAGCGCGGCTGCATCGCAACGTTTTCTATCGTCTGATCGATCAGGCCGTTATCCGTGATGACGAGCTCGGCCTGTGGAGTGACGGTGTCTGGCAGCCGTTGGGCCGTCTCGACGAGTCGTCGTCATGAGCGGTTCGGCCAGCGAGACGATCGATGCGGGGTTGACGCCCGAGCAGCGTGCCGTCGTAGCGCACGATTCCGGGCATGCGCGCGTTGCCGCCGTGGCGGGCGCGGGCAAGACCACGACGTTGGTGCGCCGGGTGCTGCATCTGCTCGCGCGGGGCGAGAACCCGCGTCGGCTGCTGGTGCTGATGTTCAACCGGGCGGCGCGGGATGATTTTCGCGACAAGCTAGCGCGCGAGGCGCCAGCCGGCGCCGTGCTGCCCGAGGTTCGCACCTTTCATTCGATCGGGCATCGCTTGACTCAGAGTCTGACGCGTTGGGGCTATCTGGCGCCGCGCCAACTGTTGCAAGCGGATTGGCAGCGCGAGCGCCTGTTGCGTCAGGCGGTGCTGCAGAGCCTCGAAGGTGGCGATGCCGAGACGCGTGATGCGGCGCTCGATGCCGAACGCCTTGAGGCCTTTGGCCAGTTCTGTGATCTGGTCAAGGCGGAGATGACGGTGCCCGCCGCCTTGTTCGAACGGCTGGATCTGGGGGGCAACGAGCGTCATTTCATCGACGCTTTCGAGATCGCCGAGTCGCTGCTTGAGGCGTCCGGTGCGATGACTTATGCCGATCTCCTCTATCGGCCACTGCGCTGTCTGGAGCAGGAGCCGGCCGCGCGACAGCGTGTGCAGGGCTATCTCGCCCATGTCATCGTCGATGAATATCAGGACATCAACGAAGCTCAGTTGCGGTTGCTGCGGCTGCTGGCCGGGGATCAGGCGCAGGTAATGGCCGTGGGTGACGCCAACCAGTGCATCTACGAATGGCGGGGCGCGCGGCCGGATGCCATGCTCGCCCGCTTCGATGCGCTCTTCGGCAGCGCCAGCGAGTATCCGCTCTCTTTCACCTTTCGGCATGGCCACGCGCTGGCACTGGCCGCCAACCATGCCATTCGGGGCAACCGGACGCGGCATGACCAGCTCTGTCTGGCCGCTGACGGCAACCCGGTAACGCGCCTGCAGGTCGGCAGCGGCGCCTCGTCACTGCTGGCGACCCTGCGCGAGTGGCATGATGCGGGGCGTCGCAGCGACGAGGCCTGTGTGCTGGTCCGCAGCTGGTCGCTGTCGGTCTCCGTCCAGCTACAGCTGCTGCGGGCCGGTATTCCATTTCGGCTGGCGCAGGAAGAGCGGTTCGTCTTTCGGCTGCCGCTGGTTCAGGCGCTGGCGGGTTATCTTCAACTGGCGCGGCATCCCGAGCTGCTGCACGATCCCGAACACCTGATGCTGCTGTTTTCGCAACCGACGACCTTCGTGGCGCATGAACGTCTGCGCCGGCTGCTGGACTCCTTGGCCCAAACCCAGGAGTGGCCGGCGCGCGAGTCGCCGCTGCTGCAAGGCTTGAAGCCGGGCCAGCGCAGGCATCTCAAGCGGCGCTGGCAGTTGCTGTGCGAGCTGCCGTCGCGGGTGGCCTGGCCGCCTGCCAAGCTGCTCGAACACGTCGTCGATGCCATCGATGCGGAAAAGGTTTTGCGGCGCTCGGCGGCACGGCGGGAAAAGGGCGACGAGGACGTGCGTCTGCTCGACGTATTGATCGAGCAGGCCGGTGAGCTATCGAACGATCCCGAAGCCTTTATCGAACTGCTGCGCAATCCGGTGGAAAACCGTCCTGATGGTGTGCTGATCGGTACGGTCCATGCGGCGAAGGGGCTCGAGTGGCCGCTGGTGATTGTCTGGGGCCTCAACGAGGAGGACTTCCCGCACTTCAGCCGCGACAATCCGCTCTCGCCGGAGCGCCTCGAAGAGGAGCGCCGGCTCTACTATGTTGGCATTACTCGCGCTCGAGAGCGTCTGCTGTTGATCCACGATGGTGGTGACCATCGCCCCAGCCGTTTTCTTGACGAAACCGCGGTCGACGAGTGCGATCGTTTCGGCGACGCGTTGGCGAGCGGGGCCGAGGCACCGCTCTCGGTGCGCGAGCCCACGCTGGTCAGTGAGTATCTGGCGCGGGTCGGGCTCTCGCTGCCGCTGCAGGCGGCGGCCGGTCGGCCCGCAGGCCCGACGACCGCCGATTGGCAGGTCGGCGAACGCCTGCGACATGCCAACTTTGGTGTCGGTGAGGTCGTTGTCGTCGAAGGCGACCCGGCCAATCCGGTGATCGAAGTGCGTTTCGATGCCGCCGGTCGGCGGCGATTGATTGCGACGCGTGCCCCGCTGGAGCGGCTCTCCACGGCATGATCGCGCCTCGAGCGTTCTCCGTTGGGCGGCGTCAGCTGAAAACAGGCCCCCGACTGGTTTCTATCTCTATCTCACAGGAGGATGTCATGCAGAGTGTCTTGATGACGGCAGCCGAGCTGCAGGCGCAGCTGGCATCGACAGCGCCGCCGCGGGTCCTCGACTGCCGTGCCCGCCTGGAAGACGCTGCCGCTGGCCAGACGCTATGGGCGTCGGGGCATGTGCCGGGGAGTTTGCACATGGACATGGATCGCGATCTGTCGGCACCACCCGGCGAGGGCGGTCGCCATCCGCTGCCTAGCCCTGAAGCGTTCACCGCAACGCTCAGGCGTTTCGGTATCGAGCCGGGGCAGCGGGTGGTGGTCTACGATGATCGCGGTGGCCAGCTGGCGGCGGCTCGCGCCTGGTGGATGCTCGCCTGCTGGGCGGGACATCCCGACGTCCAGGTGTTGGATGGCGGTTTACCCGCGTGGCGGGAGGCGGGAGGCGAGCTCGGCGTAGAGACCGGGTCCGAGGTCGCGGCCAGCGATTGGCAGCCCCGCTACGATGACGAGGCCTGGGTTGCCGCCGACGAGCTGCTTGCCGGCGGCGGTCAGCTGGTCGACGCTCGTGGCGAGGCGCGCTTTCGCGGCGACGAGGAGCCGATCGATCCGGTTGCCGGTCACATCCCCGGGGCTATCTGCCGCCCGTCCAGTGCCAACCTGACCGAGGAGGGTGGCTTCAAACCGGCGGACCAGCTGGCGCGAGAACTCCCGGGCGGCGCTTCGGTAACCGCCTACTGCGGCTCCGGCGTCTCGGCCTGTCACGATATCCTGGCGTACGCCGTGGCCGGTATGCCGCTGCCGCGACTCTACGTCGGCTCCTGGAGCGAGTGGGTGCGCGATCCGTCGCGGCCGGTCGCGACTGGCGCCTGATCGATATCGCCCGGGGGCGGGCGAGTGTCAGCGTTATCGCCTGAGATAGGAACGCCTCGCGAGCGACCGGCTCGCGAGGCGTTGAGGTTCGGTGGGGCGCGTGAGATTACATGTTGGGATAGTTCGGCCCGCCACCGCCTTCCGGCGCGACCCAGGTGATGTTCTGGGCCGGGTCCTTGATATCGCACGTCTTGCAGTGGATGCAGTTCTGGAAGTTGATCCGGAACTGGGGTTCACCGTCTTCCTCCACCACCTCGTAGACACCTACCGGGCAGTAGCGCTGCGCGGGCTCGGCGTATTCCGGCAGGTTCTTCGCGATCGGAATCGTCGGGTCGGCGAGTTTCAGGTGGCAGGGCTGGTTCTCGTCATGATTGGTGTTGGAAAGAAATACCGAGGACGGCTTGTCGAAAGAGAGCTTGCCGTCGGGCTTCGGGTAGTCGATGGGCGTGGCCTCGGCCGCCCGCTGCAGACGATGGTCCGGCGCCGTGTCGTGCTGGGTTGGCAGTTTTCCCCCGAGCAGTTGGTCGACGACATTGAAGGCGCCTCCCTTGAGCGTGCCGAACTTGTGAATCGCCGGGCCGAAACTACGGCTTGCCGCGAGTTCCTGCCAGGCCCAGCTGGCTTCCCAGGCCTCGGTGAAGGCGGTGAGTTCCTGTCCGCCGGCTTCATCCGATGAGCCGCTCAGCGCCGCGAATACCGTTTCGGCGGCGACCAGCCCCGATTTCATCGCGGTATGGATGCCCTTTATCTTGGCGAAATTGAGCGTGCCGGCGTCGCAGCCGAGCAGCAGTGCGCCGGGCATGGTCATTTTGGGTAGGCAGTTGGCGCCGCCCTTGGTGATCGCGCGGGCGCCATAGGCGACACGCGAGCCGCCTTCCAGATGACGTGCCAGCAGCGGGTGGTGCTTCATGCGCTGAAACTCGTCGAATGGCGACAGATGCGGATTCCGATAGGCAAGATCGACGATCAGGCCGACCACGACCTGTTGATTCTCGGCGTGATAAAGGAACCAGCCGCCGTGGCTGTCGTCGCCGTCGGCACCCGCTAGCGGCCAGCCGCTGCCATGCAGCACCAGACCGGGCTCGTGCTGCTCCGCTGGGACATCCCACAGCTCCTTGAAGCCGATCGCATAGTGCTGTGGATCCTTTCCCTTGGCGAGCTCGAAGGTCTCGATCAGGCGTTTGCCGATATGGCCGCGGGCGCCTTCGCAGAACAGCGTATAGCGGGCGCGCAGTTCCATGCCGGGCATATAGTTGGCGGTTTCGCTGCCATCGGCGGCGACCCCCATGTCGCCGGTGACGATGCCGCGCACCACGCCGTCCTCGACGATCGCCTCCTGGGCCGCGAAGCCGGGGAAGATCTCGACGCCCAGCGCTTCGGCCTGTTCCGCCAGCCAGCGGCACAGGTTGCCGGCGCTGATGACGTAGTTTTCGCGGTCGCCGCCGACGTTATGCATCGTCTTGGGCACCAGCGCGTTGGGCAGCTTCTGGGCGCGTTGCGCGTCTTTCAGCAGGTAGAGTTCATCGCGCACGACACGGGCCTTGAGAGGTGCGCCGCGTTCCTGCCAGTCAGGGAACAGTTCCGCCAGGGCACGGGGTTCCAGCACCGCGCCGGAGAGAATGTGCGCGCCCACCTCGGAGCCTTTTTCCACCACGCAGACCGTCAGCTCGCGCTCGGCGGCATTGGCCTGTTGCATCAGTCGGCAGGCGGCCGACAGTCCGCTGGGGCCGGCACCCACGATGACCACGTCGAATTCCATGGATTCACGTTCCAAACCACATCTCCTTGCGTCAAGCTCGTTCGGTCCTGGGCGCGGCGTCGGCGGGCAACAAGGTCGCGCCATCGCCCGCTGTCGCTCGCCTTATATCGTAATGTTTGGTTTGTCTGGCTACGTTATGCGATGTTGCGCTTTTCTTATGCCAAGGCGCTGCTTCGGCCGACGCCATCAAATGGGCTATCATCGCATTTTTCGCGCGGCGATGCCCTCCTGGCGGGTGCCAGTCGATCAGGGCCAGCGCCCGGGATGGAGGGCGTTTTCGGTCATCGGGACGTTTGACCCCGGCCGGCCGGGGCGCGACCATTGCCGCGCAGAGGCAAGCCGGGCGGGACACGTTGGTGTCCGGTCCGCGACCCGACATCCCGGCGATTCATCGCCAGCCTTGGTACGCCGCATCGCCCCGGCGGCCAATGGTGGCGCCGGGGCGGTCTGTTCATTTTCACGCGAGGACACCCATGAAAGTACTCGTCGCGGTCAAACGCGTCATCGATTACAACGTCAAGATCCGCGTCAAGCCGGATCACACCGACGTCGACCTTACCAACGTCAAGATGGCGATGAACCCGTTCTGTGAAATAGCCGTCGAAGAGGCCGTGCGCCTGAAGGAGAAGGGCGTGGCGACCGAGATTGTCGCCGTGACCGTTGGCCCGAAGACGGCGCAGGAGCAACTGCGCACCGCGCTGGCGCTGGGCGCCGACCGCGCCATTCATGTCGAGACCGATGCGCGTGTCGAATCGCTCGGCGTGGCCAAGTTGCTGAAAGGCGTCGTCGACGAGGAGCAGCCCGATCTGGTGATTCTCGGCAAGCAGGCGATCGATACCGACAACAACCAGACCGGCCAGATGCTGGCGGCGCTGACCGGCATGCCGCAGGGCACCTTCGCCTCCGAGGTCTCGATCGAGAACGGTGAGGTAAGCGTGACGCGTGAGATCGACGGTGGCCTGCAAACGGTCAAGCTGCGTCTGCCTGCCGTGGTAACCAGCGACCTGCGCCTGAACGAGCCGCGCTACGCCAAGCTGCCTGACATCATGAAGGCCAAGAAGAAGCCGCTTGAAACGCGCACGCCGGAAACACTGGGCGTCAGTATTGCCGCGCCGCCGACGCTACTCAAGGTCGAGACGCCGGCCGAGCGCCAAGGGGGCGTGAAGGTCGCTTCCGTCGACGAGCTGGTCGACAAACTCAAGAATGAAGCCAAAGTGCTTTGATAGGAGCTGATCGCATGAGCATTCTGGTTCTAGCCGAATATCACGAAGGCCAGCTCGCGGCCGGCACCGCCCACGTGGTCGCGGCCGCGCAGGCGATCGGTGGCGATATCGATATCCTGGTGGCCGGTGACAACGTCGCCGGCGTGGCGGAGGCCGCGGCACGCCTCGATGGCGTCTCCCGCGTGCGGGTGGCGGATAACGCCGTCTACGCTCACCAGCTTGCCGAGCCGACGGCGGACCTGCTGGTCGCCTTGGCCGACGACTACACACACCTGCTGGCAGCCGCCACGACCACCGGCAAGAACGTGCTGCCGCGCGTCGCTGCCCTAAAGGACGTCAATCAGATCTCCGAGATCCTGGCCGTCGACAGCCCCGATACGTTCAAGCGGCCGATTTACGCCGGCAATGCCATTGCCACCGTGCGCAGCGAAGACTCGCTCAAGGTGATTACCGTGCGAACGACCGCGTTCGATGCGGTGGGCGAGAGCGGGGCCGCAGCCATCGAGGCCGTGGATGTGGTCGTCGACAACGCCCTTTCCACGTTCGTCGACGAGACGCTGGCGCAGAACGAACGCCCGGAGCTGGGGGGAGCCCGCGTCGTGATCTCGGGGGGGCGCGGCATGGGCAACGGCGAGAACTTCAAGCTGCTTGAGGGGATCGCCGACAAGCTGGGTGCCGCGATCGGGGCTTCGCGTGCCGCAGTGGATGCGGGTTTCGTGCCCAACGATATGCAAGTGGGGCAGACCGGCAAGATCGTGGCGCCGGAGCTCTACATTGCCGTCGGCATCAGCGGCGCGATCCAGCACCTGGCGGGCATGAAGGATTCACGAGTGATCGTCGCGATCAACAAGGACGACGAGGCGCCGATCTTCCAGGTCGCGGACTATGGTCTGGTCGGAGACCTGTTCGAACTGCTGCCGGAGCTCGAGCAGAAGCTCTGAGTGACGCACACGAGGCATCGGGCCGGCCCTTCGGGGCCGGCCTTTTTTATGCATGGCTTGCCGTCGGTCGCGATGGTGTGCGGTCATTCGACGGATTGATAATTGTTCTTGTTTGTATTAGCTTGTCGTTCGAATTCAGCCCGTCACGCCGCCTCCCCGGCGGCGCTCGTTACCAGCTGTTCATCGCTCACCCGTAAGGAGATAGCGTGGTGTTTCATTTCCCGCGGAAACGAGGCCCGGGCCGCCGACTGCTGGTGTCCTGCCTCGCCGCCGTGAGTCTGGGCGGGGTCGCGACCCTCGCCAGTGCCCAGGATTCGCTCAGCCAGGCCGGTATTGAAGCTCAGCAGACTCAGGCCGACCTGCAGTCACGTATCGACGATGCCGACGACGCCACGCGCGAGGCGCTGCAACGTTTGCGCCAGGCTAATCGTCAGGCGGATCGACTCGAAAGCTACAATGCCGAATTGGTGCCGATCGTCGAGAGCCAGGCGCAGCGCATCAGTCGTCAGGAATCGGCGCTGGCACAGATCTCGGTGACCCGGGAGGCGCTCCCGGGCGAGATGCGCGAGATGGTCGATCAGCTCCATCAACTGGTGGCGGCGGACATGCCGTTCCTGCGTCAGGAGCGTCTGGCGCGAGTCGAAGATCTGGAGAATATGTTGGGCAGCGATACGCTGGATCGCGCCGACAAGCTGCAGCGTATTTTTTCCGCCTGGCGTACCGAGCTCGACTACGGCCGCGACATGGACCAATGGAGTGGTCCGCTCGACGGCGCCCAGTCCGATGCGGCGAGCGACGCGAGTCAGTATGCACGCGAGGTCGACTACCTGCGCGTCGGGCGGGCCGGTTGGTACTACGTGACGCCCGATGATCGTGCCGGCGGTGTGTGGAGCGTGGCCGACGGTCAGTGGCAGCCGCTCGACGCCGCCGATGTGCGGGAAGTCCGCCGTGGTATCCGCATCGCCGAGGAGCAGAATGCGCCCGCGCTGCTTGAACTGCCGGCGTCGTTGACGGTCGAGCAGGGCGTTTCGGTGCCGGCGCAGAGCTCGTCCATGTCGAATCCAGAAGCTTCGACGGAGGGACAATCATGAGGCTTCGCACATTCGGCCTGGCACTGCCATTGACCTTGATCTCGTTGCTGCCAGGCATTGCCGCCGCACAGTCCACGGACTCGGCCACTTCGCAGGATTCCCTGCAGCAGACACTGGCAACCTTCCGTGCCGATGCCGAAGCGGCACAGGCACGCGACTCGACGCGCTTGCGAGCGCTGCTCGACGACCGCGAGTCGCTCGATGCCGCCGTGGCCGAGGCCGAACAGCGGCTGCAGGCCGCACAGTCCCGGCGTGACGAACTCGACAGTCGTCAGCGTGAACAGGGCGAACGTCTGGCGGCGCTGCAGCAGCAACGCGCCGACGAAGCCGGCGATATCGAGCAGCTGTCGGGCTTGGTCAAGCAGCAGGCCGGCGAGCTGCGGGATCAGCTCGGCAATGGCTGGCTGACCGTGGGCGGCGACGCGGCGCTGCCCCCGCGGCTGGATGATCGCGGTCTGATCGATGTGCCGACGCTGGATCGCGTGCGCGGTGCCATGGCTGGACTCATCGCCGAGAGTGCGCGCGGTGTGCGTTTCGAAGCGCCCGTCGCGGCCGCGAACGGGGATGTCTCCTCCAGCGAGGTCGTGCGGCTCGGCGGCATCGTCGCTTTCAGCGACGGCGATCTGCTGCAGCGGATCGGAGAGTCCGGTCGGCTGACGCGCTTTGCGCATACGCCATCGTCCGCGCACGACGCGCTGCTCGCCTTGCAGTCCGGTGATGGCAATCGTTTCGTCATCGATCCCACCGAGGGTGACGTGTTGGAGGCGCTCGCGCAGGCGCCCTCGCTATGGGAGCGCTTCCAGCAGGGCGGCTACGTCGGTTACGTCATCATCGCGCTCGGCATCATCGGGCTGCTGGTTGCGCTGGCTCAGTACCTCTACCTGCTCACGGTCAGCAAGCGCATGCATCGCCAGATGCGAACGCCAAGTTCGCTCAGCGACGACAATCCGCTCGGGCGGGTGCTCAAGCGGTTTGCCGCCCTGGGTCGGGACCATGCCCCGGAGGCCCTGGAAGCGCGTCTCGACGAAGCGCTGCTGGCCGAGCAGCCGAAGCTCGAGCGTGGCCAGCCCGTCGTCAAACTGATCGCCGCAGTGGCACCGTTGCTGGGGCTGCTGGGCACCGTGACCGGGATGATCGTGACCTTCCAGTCGATCACCGTGTTCGGCACCGGAGATCCGCAGCTGATGGCCGGGGGGATCAGTCAGGCACTGGTGACGACCGTGCTCGGTCTGATCACCGCGGTGCCGCTGTTGTTCGTGAATACCGCACTGGCGAGTCGCAGCCGGCGCCTGATCGGTCTGCTCGAAGGGCGGGCCAGTGCCGTGCTCGCCGAGCACCTGGAAACCGAGCCGCGCACCGCCGCGCAGCCGCAGCAGGAGCACCGCCATGGTGCCCACGCTTGAGCCGATCCGCTGGCTGATCAATGCCGGTGGCGAGGTCCTGGTGCTCATCATGCTGGTGGCGATGGCGTTGTTCGCGATTTCGCTAGAACGCCTCTTCTACTGGCGCTTTACCCATCGTCGTGCGCGCCGCGTGCTGATCGATGCCTGGATTCAGCGTCGCGACCACACCAGCTGGAGTGCGCTGACGCTGCGCGAGGTGTGGACTCGCGAACTGATCGCACGGTTACGGTTGCCGCTGCCATGGCTCAAGCTGCTGATCGCGATCTGCCCGTTGCTCGGCTTGCTGGGCACGGTCACGGGCATGATTCAGGTCTTCGATAGCCTGGCATTGACCGAGAGCGGTCAGGCCCGGGCCATGGCGGATGGCGTGGCTCGGGCAACGTTACCCACCTTGACCGGGATGGCCGTGGCGGTGGTCGGACTCCTGTTCGTTACCCGTCTGGAACAGATTATTCGGCGCGAGGACCAGCGACTGCACGATCGCATGGCCCGCGCCGTGGAGGACTCTCATGCGTAGGCGTCGCTTGCGGGAAGCCAGTGACGAATCGACCGGCATCGATCTGACGCCGATGCTGGATGTCGTGTTCATCATGCTGATCTTCTTCATTGTCACGACCAGCTTCATCAAGGAGAGCGGGGTCGAGATCGATCGCCCGGAATCGAGCCAGGCGAGCGCCCGTCCGAACGCTCAGGTGCTCGTGGCGATCACCGCGGAAGGTGCGGTATGGGTCGACGGCGAAGCGGTCGATGCGCATCGCGTTGGTGCCCGCGTGGCGGATCTTGTGTCCGATGACGGTAGCGTAGTCGTCCAGGCTGACAGCCGCTCGACGACCGGCCAGCTGATCGAGGTCATGGATCGCATTCGTCAGGCGGGCGTCGATAACGTGGCGGTCGCCGCCAACCGGGATGCCGGCTGATGCGCAGGGTGGCCGGACTGCTCGGCGGGATGCTGCTGGCACTGCTGCTGTTCTATCTGCTGGCGCTGCTGGTCGCGCCGCCGCAGCCTGATCGCACACGAATCGAGATGTCGCACGCCATCTCCATGGTTGAAGCGCCGCCGCAGGAAGCAGCGCAGCCGACGCCGACCTCGCCGCGGTTGCCGACGCCGCCGAGTGCGCCACCGCCGCCGCCCGAGGCCGCGCCCGTGCCGGCAGCGGAATCACCCAGCCCGGTGGAGATTCCCGAGACGCAGACGCCGTCGATGCAGGCCCCGGATGTGACGCTCGACGACAGCTTGCCCGAGCTCAGCGAAGCGCGTCCACAGCCGGAACCGCAACCCGACCCCCAGCCTGACCCCGAGCCGACCCCCGCGCCGAGTGAGCAGGCGGCGCCGGCAGAGACGGCCGAGGCCGCGCCGGCAGAGCAGAGCGCGCCGTCGGAAACGGCGCCGCCGCAGGGCACCCGGGCATCACCGCGAGACGTCGGTGAGGTGGCACCGTCCAGTCGCGTCAATCCTTCCTATCCGATGCGCGCTCGACGGCGCGGGATGGAAGGCTACGTCGAGGTCAGCTTCGTGATACAGCTGGACGGCAGCGTGGATGGCAGTAGCTTGCGGGTGATCGATGCCCAGCCGGCGAACGTCTTTGACCGGGCCGTCGAGGAAGCCGTTTCGCAGTGGCGTTTCCCGCCGGCGGATGATGTGCGTCGGGCGACGCAGCGTATCCAGTTCCAGTTGGAGTAACCATGAGGCGTCCAGTCAGTGCCACCTTGAGCCGCTTCGGATGCGCGCTGGCGGTGGCCGTCATCAGTGTCGCGAGCCTTGTCGTCGTGACCCCGGCGCAGGCCGAGGGGCCGGCGCTGCGTGGAGATATGATCGCGGCGCTGGAGTCGATGCAGTCTCGTCTGGCCGATGGCGATCTCGCGACCGTGGCCCAGAGCGCAGCGACTTCCGCCGAGCGGTTGCAGGGCGGCAATGCGGCCGATCGCTGGGCGCGGGCGCTTTTCCTGCAGCTGGCGGCCAATGCCAATGCCCGCCGTGGCGAGCCGGGTGCCGCGGCGGATCAGCTGGCGCAGGCGCGTCGGATCGATCAGGCGCCTGCCTCTCGGCGTTTGGCGTGGCTCGCGCAGGAAGCGAGGTTGCGGCTGAAAGCGGAGCAGACCGAGCGCGGTGCGGACCTGCTTACAACCTGGGTCGAGCAGAGTGGTGGCGATGACGATTCGCGCTGGCTGCTGATCCAGGCGCGGGCCTCTCTCGGCCAGTGGCAGGCGGCGGCCAATTCGCTGGATCGCCTGCGCGAGCAGGGGAGCCAAGGGTGGAGCGGCGAGCAACTTCAGCTAGCCAGCCGCGTCTATCAGGCCGTCGGGCGCTTCGACGAGGCGCTGTCGCTGCTGGGCGATGATGGCGATAGTCCGGCGGTCTGGCGCCGGGCTGCGGCGCTGGCACAGCAGGCCGGTAACGACGGGCGTGCAGCCGCTATCTGGGACGCCGGCTGGCGCCGTGGCCAGCTCACTTCTGCGGAAGATCTGTTGCAGCTGGCCAAGCTGCATATCGCCGGGGGCACCCCAGCGCGGGCCGGCGAATATCTCGCGCGCTGGCTCGAGGAGGGCAAGCTCGCGTCCACTGATGCCAACCGTCGCCTGCTGGCACAGGCGTGGACCGCGGCGCGCGATCATGCCAAGGCGCTGTCCGCCTGGCAGGCGTTGGCGACGCAGAGTCAGCGTGACGAAGACTGGCGTCAGCTGGCGGAAGTCGCCTACGGCTGGGGCGAGTGGCAGACAGCGATCGAGGCGCTATCGCAGCTTGACACGCTCTCCGGACGCGAGCAGCTGCTGAAGGGGGGCGCGTCACTGCAGATCGATCGGCCGGCCGCCGCGCGCGAGGCCTTTCGCCAGGCGCAGGCGGCCGGTGAGTCGCAGGCGACACAGTGGCTGGAGTCTCTTGGCAACGGCTAGGCAGGCGACATGTCCAATACTGGTGTGCGCAAATGACAACGCCCCGCATCGCGGGGCGTTGTCATTACGGCGCCGGGTTGCCTTCGTGCCTGGAGGGGTCAGTCCAGCGCGAAGTCGCTCCAGACGGGCGCGTGATCGGAAGGGCGTTCCATCCCGCGCAGGTCGTAGTCGACGCCGGAGGCGCGGGTCGTGCTCGCCAGCGGTTCGCTCACCAGGATGTAATCGATCCGCAGGCCGCGCTTGGGGTCACGATCGAAGCCCTTCGAGCGGTAGTCGAACCAGCTGAAGTAGTCGCTGCTGTCCGGATGGCAGAGGCGGTAGCTGTCCTTGAGGCCCCAGCCCTTGAGACGCTCGAGCCACTCGCGCTCTTCCGGCTGAAAGCTGGTCTTGCCTTCCCGTAGCCAGCGCTTGCGATTGTCTTCGCCGATACCGATATCGATATCGGCGGGCGAGATATTGAAGTCGCCCATGATGGCAAGCGGCTCGTCGGGCCGGTGGCGGTCGTTCAGCAGCTGCTGCAGGCCGTTGTAGAAGTCGCGCTTGTTGGGGAACTTGGTCGGGTGCGAGACGTTCTCGCCCTGCGGGAAGTAGCCGTTCCAGACCGTCAGCGAGCGGCCATCGGCGAGCGCGAGCGTGGTGCCGATCAGTCGGCGCTGGGCGTCGTCGGTGTCACCGGGCAGGCCGTAATGTACCGCCGTGGGGACGGCCTTGGTCAGCATGGCCACCCCGTAGTGACCTTTTTGTCCATGGAAGTGGACGTGATAACCCATCGCCTCGACCGCTTCGCGTGGAAACTCGCTGTCCTGAACCTTGGTCTCCTGTAGCCCAATGACATCGGGCGAGTGCGCGTCGATCAGCGCTGCCAGCTGATGCAGGCGGGCGCGAATACCATTGATGTTGAACGAGACCAGGCGCATCACTCGGTATCCTTATCGCCAGAAGGCTGGGCATGCAGCGGTAGGGCAGGCGCGCTCTGACGCTGCCGCTTGCGCTCGGCCTGCTGCTGGCGTTGCCGGGTCTTCTTGTCGACGTAGCGGCGGGACGGGCTCACTTCATCGGGATTGTCATGGCGCCAGCGGCGATAGTCCTTGCGCTTGCCGGTTCGTATCGTCACTTTGTCGGCCAGCGACCGAGTCTTCTTTCTGCGAGTCATGCGCGACCTATGGCGTGGACGCGGATACGGGGCATCCGCGGGGGCGATCATCAAAACGTCATTCTACCAGCCCGTCGCCGGACTGCCATCGCCTCTACGGCTGGCATGGCTCCCCGATTCACCCGGGCCGCGCTCCCAACCTGACACACGGGGCTCGCGACGTTGACGCGCTGGGCTGGTACAATAGCGCCGGCTCTCGCCCTGCGGGGCCTGGCTCGGTCACGCGACCGGGCGGCGCCGTCTAGGGCCCGACGTGATCGTCGCGAGCCTCATCGTCAATCGAATTCGGACATTCGTCATCATTATGAGTGAGTCTGACAACACCCAGGCCCCGGCACAGAACCGCAGACCCAAGCGGCGTCGACGCAAGCCACGTAAATCGCAGTCGCGAAACGCTTCCAACTGGTCGCTGAAACAGTTCCAGGTCGAGCCTGTTGCCGGACGCTGGCGTTTTCACGATTTCGATCTTCCGCTGCCGCTGATGCGGGCGATTCAGGCGGAAGGCTTCGAATACTGCACGCCGATTCAAGCGGAAGCATTGATGCATACGCTGCTCGGTGGCGACGTGGTCGGCAAGGCGCAGACCGGCACCGGCAAGACCGCTGCCTTCCTGATTTCGATGCTGGCCTACTTCCTCGAAGAGGAAGCGCCGGATGGCCAGAAGCCGGGCACGCCGCGCGCGCTGATCGTGGCGCCGACGCGCGAGCTGGCGCTGCAGATCGAGAAGGATGCCAAGGCGCTGGCGCGCTTCTCCTCGCTCAACGTGGCGAGTGTGGTCGGCGGCATGGACTACCAGAAGCAGCGCAGCGAGCTGGTCAAGAATCTGGATATCTTGGTCGCGACGCCGGGACGTCTGCTCGACTTCCAGCAGAAGCGCGATATCGACCTGTCTCAGGTAGAAGTGCTGGTGCTGGACGAAGCGGATCGCATGCTCTCGATGGGCTTTATCCCGGACGTCAAGCGCATCATTCGCTACACGCCCAAGCGCGAGGAGCGTCAGACGTTCCTGTTCTCCGCGACGTTCACGCCGGACATTCTCAATCTGGCGGAACAGTGGACGGTCGATCCCGCACACGTCGAGATCGAGGTGACCACCGAGAATGCGGCCAACATCGATCAGCGTGTCTACCTGATCAGCGACAGCGAAAAGCGTCAGCTGCTGGTCAATCTGCTCAAGCAGGAGTCGATGGAGCGCGTGATCGTGTTCGGCAACCGACGTGATCTGGTACGTGAGCTGGATCAGCTGCTGCGTGAGGCCGGTATCAATGTCGCCATGCTGTCCGGTGACGTGCCGCAGAATCAGCGTATCCAGACCCTGGAGCAGTTCCGGGCGGGTGAGGTGACCGTTCTCGTGGCAACTGACGTTGCCGGTCGTGGCATTCACATCGAAGATGTCAGCCATGTCGTCAACTTCACGCTGCCGGAAGATCCGGAAGACTACGTGCACCGCATCGGGCGTACCGGCCGCGCTGGCGCCCAAGGCGTTTCCATCAGCTTCGTCGGCGAGGAAGATGCGTTTTCGCTGCCCGAGATCGAGAACTACATCCAGGACAAGCTCCCCTGCGAGCATCCGCCCGAATCGCTGATGCCGTGACCGACATGGTCATGTCGACCGCTCGCCGCCGGCGAGCGGTCTTTCCCCTCTGATCGATGCTCCCCCGGATACGCCATGCTCGACGAGACGCTCAAGCAGGAGATTCAGGAGGCCTACCGGCGCGTGCTGGAAGGCCTCGATCTCACGCCTCGCTACGGTCAGCGTCTGATGATCGCCGAGATCGCACGGACGCTGGCCGGCATCGAACGCGATGACCAGGGGCGGCGAACGTCCAACGAGCATGTCTGCGTGCTCGAAGCGGGCACCGGGACTGGCAAGACCCTGGCCTATCTGCTGGCGGCGCTGCCGGTCGCCAAGGCGCGCGGCAAGCGCCTGGTCGTGGCCACCGCCACCGTGGCGCTGCAGGAGCAGGTGCTGAACCAGGACCTGCCCAAGCTGCGGGAGCATAGCGGACTCGACTTCCACTATGCGCTGGCCAAGGGGCGCGGCCGCTATCTTTGCGTGGCCAAGCTGGATCAGGCGTTGGAGGGCGTCGAGCCGAACCCGACACTATCGCTGTTCGAGCAGACCATCGCCACCGATGCCGGTGGCGATTTTCCGCAACTGATTCAGGAGATGGCGGAGACCTACGCTGCCGGTGAATGGGAAGGGGATCGCGACAGCTGGCCGGTGGCGATCGAGGATCGTGACTGGCGGCGCCTGACCGTGGATCACCGCCAGTGCACCAATCGCCGCTGCGGTCACTTCAGCGCTTGTGCCTACTTTCGCTCGCGCCGCCATCTCGAACAGGCCGATATCGTTGTCGCCAATCACGACCTGGTCCTGGCCGATCTGGCACTGGGCGGTGGCATGGTGCTGCCGTCGCCCAAGGAGTGCATCTATGTCTTCGACGAAGGGCACCACCTGCCGGACAAGGCGCTCGATCACTTCTATCATCGCTTCGGCATCAACGCGACGCTGCGTTGGCTGCGCACGCTCAAGAAGTCGCTGACCGAGTTGAATACGGCGCTGGGCGCCCAGCCGACCCTGGCGCGACTGCTGAGCAGTTTTCCGGAGCGGATCGCGGCGCTTGAGCCGCGACTCGGCGATGCCTATTCGCTTGGGCATCAGATCGCCGGGCTCGAGCAGGGCGCGGGCAGCGAGACGCAGCATTTCCGCTTTCCCAACGGGCGTGCGCCGCAGCCGCTGGTCGACCTGGCCCAGCAGTTGCTGGTGCCGTTCGCCGAGCTTTGCCGCGATCTGGAGACGATGACCGAGATCCTGCGTGAAAGCCTCGATCCCGACAAGTCGACGGGGCTGGCGCGCGAGCAGGCCGAGCCCTGGCTGCCGCTGACGGCGCTGCTGCATGGCCGGGCAATGGATGCCCACGCGCTGTGGCAGGCCATGGCCACGCCGGATGTCGCCGGACAGACGCCGCAGGCACGGTGGCTGACATTCGAGCAGTTCGGCAGTGAGCCGGAGCTGACCTATTCAGCCAGTCCGGTATCGGCGGCGGAGACCTTGGCACGACATCTCTGGGGAAGTTGCTACGGTGCAGTGGTGACCAGCGCAACCCTGACGGCGCTCAATCGCTTCGAGCGCCTGCAGGAGCGCGCCGGACTGGCCAATCGTTATCGCTATCAGCGCCTGCCGAGTCCTTTCGACTATTCTCGGGCCACGCTCAGTATTCCGCGCGAGGCAGTCGATCCCGGCGATGCCGCGGCCCATGACCGTGCCATCGTCCAGTTCATCGACGGGCTCGCGGACGACGAGGCTGCCCTGGTGCTGTTCTCCTCGCGCAAGCAGCTGAAGAGTGTGGCGGATGCGCTTGGCGAACCCTGGGCGTCACGCCTGCTGGCGCAAGGGCGTCTGCCCAAGCGCGCACTGCTGGAGCGTCACCGGGCGGCGGTGGAGGGCGGTGAAGGGAGTCTGATCTTCGGTCTGGCGAGCTTTGCCGAGGGGATCGATCTCCCCGGACGCTATCTGACGCACGTGGTGATCACCCGACTGCCGTTCTCGGTGCCGGATGACCCCGTCGGTGCGACCCTCGCCGAGTGGATCGAGAGTCAGGGTGGCAACCCCTTCATGCGCATTTCGGTGCCGGACGCGTCGATCAAGCTGGTGCAGGCTTGCGGGCGGCTGATCCGCAAGGAGAACGACAGCGGTCGTATCACGCTGCTCGACCGACGCGTGCTGACGCGCCGCTACGGCAAGGCGCTGCTGGAAGCGCTGCCGCCGTTTCGTCGCGAGATCGAAGGTGTCGCCAGCGAGGCGCCGGCAAGAGCCTGACGCGAGCCCGTCATCGATAACGGTCGCCATCACAATAACGCCCGCCGGGTGGCGGGCGTCGATAAGAGGCAAGCGAAAATCCGCCGCCGCGATCCGCGGCGGCTTCCAGGTCACTCGGTCTGGCGGCGCGCGGCCAGAGCTGGCTGCAGGCGTTCGGCCATGTCCGTCAATGTGCGTTCCGTGGTCGCCCAGTCGATGCAGGCATCGGTCACGGAGACGCCGTACTCGAGCTGGCTGCGGTCCTCGGGAATCTTCTGGCTGCCCCAGCCGAGATTGGACTCGATCATCAGGCCGATAATCGAGCGGTTGCCGTCGAGGATCTGGTGAGTGACGTTTTCCATCACCAGCGGCTGCAGTGCCGGATCCTTGTTCGAGTTGGCATGTGAGCAGTCCACCATCAGGTTGGCCTTGAGCCCCGATTTATCGAGTTCCTGCTCGGCCAGCGTGACGCTGACGCTATCGTAGTTGGGCTTGCCGTTGCCGCCCCGAAGCACGACGTGGCCGTAGCGATTGCCGCGCGTGCGGATAACGGCCACCTGACCCGCTTGGTCGATGCCCAGGAAATTGTGCGGGCTGGCGACCGATTTCAGCGCGTTGACGGCGACGTCAAGGCTGCCATCGGTACCGTTCTTGAAGCCGACCGGGCCGGACAGCCCGGAAGCCATCTCGCGGTGGGTCTGGGATTCGGTGGTACGCGCGCCGATGGCCGACCAGCTGATGCAGTCCTGCAGATACTGCGGTGAAATCGGGTCAAGCGCTTCGGTGGCCAGCGGCAGGCCGATCTCGGCCAGATCGACCAGCAGGCGGCGCGCGATATGCAGGCCTTCCTCGATGTCGAACGAATCGTTTAGATGCGGATCGTTGATCAGCCCTTTCCAGCCGGTCGTGGTGCGTGGCTTCTCGAAGTAGACACGCATGACGATATAGAGGCTGTCGCTGACCGCGTCGGCCAGTTGGCGCAGGCGTTTGGCATAATCGCGCGCGGCTTGCGGGTCATGGATCGAGCAGGGCCCCACGACGACCAGCAGGCGCGGGTCTTCTCGATCGAGGATGCGCTGAATGGTCTGGCGGCCTTCGATCACGGTGCGCTCGGCCGCCTCCGAAAGCGGGATGGCTTGCTTCAGCGCATCCGGCGTGATCAGGACATCCTGGGAGAGGACATTGAGGTTGTTGGTCTGCTGTTCCGACATGCTGGGCCCATTGACTTCGTATGACTGCGCTAGGAGCGCGTACTATGGGGGCTGCGGGGGCCAAAAATCAACTTCACGCCCGTGGCGCAGGCCCTATCGCGCGTCATCTGCGGCTTGAAGGGGCGCGGCAAAACAGGAACACTGAGCGCGCTCTGCGTGCGCATACCGCATTTCTGTTATAAGTTGCACGCCTGTCACTGAATCGTGAGCTGGAAGGCTCCAGGTTAAATCATGAGTGTATCGTTTCCCTGTCATCCACATTGTTATCCCGGCACTCCCCGGCCGCGCGGCGTCTTCTTGTCTTCGGGGAGGCGCTGAATGGGCGCTCGTGAGACCGATCAACAACTTGTCGAGCGTGCCCAGAAAGGGGATACCCGAGCCTTCGATCTGCTGGTCAAGAAATACCAACATAAGATACTCGGCCTGATCGGCCGTTATGTTCACGATCATGCCGAGGTGCAGGACGTCGCTCAGGAAGCCTTTATCAAGGCGTACCGGGCGTTGGGCAGCTTCCGTGCGGAGAGTGCCTTTTATACCTGGATGTATCGCATCGCGATCAATACCGCCAAGAACTATCTGGTCTCTCGCGGGCGCCGTCCGCCGGGCAGTGACCTGGATATCAGCGATGCCGAGATCGTCGACCAGAGTGGGCGGTTGTCGGATATCGAGTCCCCCGAGGCCGCGATTGCGCGCGATCAGCTGCAGTCCGCGGTCTTCGAGGCGATCGAGAACCTGCCCGACGATTTGCGTACGGCGATCACGCTACGTGAGTTCGACGGGCTCTCCTACGAGGATATCGCGACTGTGATGGAGTGCCCGGTGGGCACGGTGCGGTCGCGTATCTTTAGAGCGCGAGAGGCGGTCGATCGCCACATCGAGCCGCTACTCGAGCACAGTTCAAAAGATGCCATCGGTGACGGCTGAGCGATCGTCGGCGATCGATGACAAGAAAGATGAATCGAAAATGAACTGTCGGCGATTTCTGTCGTCATAGGGGAGCAGGCAAGAACACGAATGTCGTGGCAGGACGACGATTGTCACGAGATTATGAGGGTGGATAGACCTTCGGCAAGTGCTCAGGCGAGGTCCAGTTCGTAGAGCAGTCGGATGCCGCCCTGAGTGTCGCCATCATTCAACACGTGGCAAGCCGCGAGGCTGAGTGTGAGGGTGTGACTATGAAGCAGGTGAACGAGTCGTTTTCCGCGCTAATGGATAACGAAGCCGATGAATTCGATCTCAGGCGTACGCTGAAGACGCTTGAGCAGTCGCCGGAAGCGGCGAGTGCATGGCGGCGTTATCATCTGGCGCGGAGCATGATGCGGCGCGAACAGGATAGCATCGTCGATGTCGATATCTCGGCGGGCGTCATGGCAGCGTTGGCAGACGAGCCGAAGCCGGCGGTGGGCTCGACCGAGACGCCAAGGCGCCACTCCTTCTCCTTCATGGGGGGAGCAGCGGTCGCAGCGGCCGTATCGCTGATGGTCATCACGGGTGTCCAGGTCGTCAATGGCCGCTTTGCCGAGCCGACGACAGGTACTTCGGAAGTAGCGTCAAGCGGTGCCGGTTCGGTATCAGCCGATCTCGCGGCCCAGCCAGCCGCCGCCGGGGAGGCGCAAGCGACGCCGGCCTCGATGCAGGCACCCGCGTCGAGCGGCCTGCCCTATTTTGGTACCGGCGGCAGTTCGAATAACGGCCTGATGACGGTAGGCGAGTCGGCAATGCAGCCCATGTTTTCGGCGCCGAGCACGCGACAATCGCCGAATGTCGACCTCGAGCAGATGCAAACGCTGCAGTCCTACCTTGAACGCCACTCGGTCGGCGCTGCCTACAGCACGGGTGACAACTGGATGCCGCTACTGCGGACGCCGGGTCTGTTTACCGGTCAGGTCGATGCCGGCGGAGCGACGGAAACCCGTTGATGCGTTGGTCTTGCCTGACGTGGAGCGGCCTGGCGGCCATGTTGCTGGCCGCACCGTCATGGCTGCAGGCCCAGTCTTCACCGCCATCCGAGGTGAATGTCGAAACCTTCGACTGCCGGACGCTCGCGGCTGCGGATGAGCGCGACTCTCCACCACCGGCCGCGGCGCTGTTCGAGCGCAGTCTCTGGGCCAGTCACTGTTACCTCTTCGATGCCCGGGCGGTGCGGATCAGCGCTGACGGCGTTCGGACACTCGCTCTGAGCCACGGCGTCGAAGCGGGTATCGAAACCGAATCGGCACGCTTTCTGGATGGGCCGCCGCTGACAATCGAAAAGCGCGGGAACGTAGGAGAACGTGCCCGCCGGGGCCTGCTCGATTTCTCGGCCGGCATGCCGCCGGGCGGATTGGTCGAGCAGGTGGGTCAACAGTATCGTCTTCAGCCAGCCGATCTCGAACGGGTTGCCGGCCGTCCTGCCTGGCGACTGGATATCGAGCCAGAAGATGCGCTTCGTTATGGCTATCGACTCTGGCTGGATCGTCAGACCAGCCTGCCACTCAAGCGTGAGATCATTGGCGTCGACGGCCGGATTCTCGAGACCTTCCAGATCACCGAGCTCCAATCGCCCTCGCTCTATCAGGGGGCGCTACGACTCGACGATGGCGGAGAACCCTCCGCATCACCTTGGCAGCCCGATTGGTTGCCCAGCGGGTTCGAGGCGCAGCCGACGCCGCCGGATGGGCCTGGCAAGACAGCCCGCGTCGAGCACCGCCTTTATAGCGACGGGTTGGCTAGCATCAGTCTGTTCGTCGAACCGGTTGCCGAAGATCGGCGCCCGCTGCTCTCCGGTATGCATCGACTGGGTATTTCCTACGCGGCGGTGCGTCACGTCATGCGCCAGGGGCGGCCGATGCAGATTCTGGTACTGGGCGAAGCCCCGCCGGAAGTGCTGGCACGGATCGCGGCGCGCGTCACCTGGCATGAGGGTGTCGATGGCGAGCAGTCGAGCCGTGACAGTGACGAGGCAGGGTCCTGAGGCCGAACGCTCGGCAAAGAATCTTTACATCCCATTGAACTCTTCGCGGTTTTCCGCATCAATGAAAGTGCCGCACCCGCCCACACGAGGTGCGGCGTTATCGTGATGGCGCGGGATTCAATCGTGTTGCTTTCCCTCCCGTGTGCATCGTCAACGAATGACTCGCATGAGTCTTCATTCTGGTGTTAGGAGTGCTCAATGGAACGCATGACAAAATGGTTTGCGCCCTGGCTGCTGATGGTCGTTGCCCTGATGTCCGTACAGGCGGCCCAGGCGCGTGAACTGCCGGACTTCACTGATCTGGTCAAGCAGGCCGCCCCCGGCGTGGTCAATATCTCCACCACCAGCACGGTGAACGCTGGTGGCGCCTACGGTCAGCAGGAGATGCCGGAGATTTTCCGCCGCTTCTTTGGTGACCAGATGCCGCCAATGCCCGGTATGCCCGGCGGTAATGAGGAACGCAAGTCGCTGGGGTCCGGGTTCGTGATCCGTGCGGACGGTTATATTCTGACCAACGCGCACGTGGTCAAGGATGCCGACGAGATCACGGTCCGCCTCAATGACCGGCGGGAACTGCCGGCGGAGCTGGTCGGGTCCGATCCGCGTACCGATGTCGCGCTGCTGAAGGTCGATGCCGACGATCTGCAGACCCTGCAGATTGGCGATTCCGATGATCTCGAGGTTGGCGAATGGGTCGCCGCAATCGGCTCGCCATTCGGTTTTGACCATTCGGTGACAGCCGGTATCGTCAGCGCCATCAATCGGACGCTGCCCAGCGATACCTACGTCCCGTTCATTCAGACCGATGTCGCGATCAATCCGGGGAACTCCGGTGGGCCGCTGTTCAACCTCGACGGCCAGGTCGTCGGCATCAATTCGCAGATTTATACCCGTAGCGGTGGCTTCATGGGCCTGTCCTTCGCCATCCCGATCAGCGTCGCGATGGAGGTCGCCGATCAGCTGCGCACGGAAGGGCATGTCAGCCGCGGCTGGCTCGGCGTCGTGATCCAGCCGGTCTCCCGGGATCTGGCTGAATCGTTCGGGCTCGACGACGCGCGTGGCGCGCTGGTCTCCGATGTCAGCGACGACAGTCCTGCCGCCGAGGCGGGTCTGCAGGCGGGGGATGTCATTCTCGGCGTTGACGGCACCGATATCGACGATTCCACCACGTTGCCGCGTCTGATCGGTCAGGTAGCCCCGGGCGATGAAGTGCAGCTGCAGGTCATGCGCGGCGGTGACGAGCAGGATATCGATGTCACGGTCGGCGACTGGCCGGAATCGCTTCAGGCCGACGGTTCGCGCGGTGGCAAGTCGGCGGATGATCAGGCCAAGCTGGGCATCGCGATCAGCGATCTAAGCGATCAGCAGAAGCAGCAGCTCGATATCGATCACGGTGTACTGGTGCGTCGCGTCGATCCGCGCGGGGCGGCTGCGGGTGCCGGTATCCAGCCTGGTGATGTCATCGTCAGCTTCGACCAGCAGGCGGTCAGCAGCGCCGATGAGCTGATCGACGCGGTCAAGCAGGCCGACGGAGATCGGGCCATCCCCGTGCGCCTGATCCGCGATGGCAACTCGCTGTTCGTGGCGCTGCGCCTCGGCAGCGACGACTGATTCACCTCGGCGTACAGCCGACCGGCACGACCTGCGGCCCCGCCACGGCGGGGCCGCAGTCGTTGGGTTGACGCAGCTGTCCTTGCCACCGGCATGTCGGTACAATGCGCCACATCCGCAACTTCCCGCGCGGCTCCTTCCTTTGACGAACGGATCGGCGCGTGTGTACCAATGACCGGTAAGGTTTCAATGGCAGACGCTGAAAGCAACGAGCAACTGAAGTTCATCCGGAACTTCTCGATCATCGCCCATATCGACCATGGCAAGTCCACGCTCGCCGATCGGATCATCCAGGTCTGCGGTGGTCTGACCGACCGAGAGCTGAAGGAGCAGGTGCTGGATTCGATGGATCTCGAGCGCGAGCGCGGGATCACCATCAAGGCGCAGTCCGTCACGCTCGATTACAAAGCGCAGGACGGCCATACCTACCAGCTCAATTTCATCGATACCCCGGGGCACGTGGACTTCTCCTACGAGGTGTCGCGTTCGCTCTACGCCTGCGAGGGCGCGCTGCTGGTGGTCGATGCCGGGCAGGGCGTCGAGGCGCAGTCGGTGGCCAACTGCTATACCGCCATCGAGCAGAACCTCGAGGTGCTGCCGGTGCTCAACAAGATGGATCTGCCGCAGGCGGATCCGGAGCGTGTGGCGCACGAGATCGAGGAGATCATTGGCCTGGAGGCGCAGGATGCGGTACGTGTTTCGGCCAAGAGCGGTCTCAACATGGATCTGCTGCTGGAGCGGCTGGTACGCGATATTCCGCCGCCCAAAGGCGACCGTGATGGTGACCTGCAGGCATTGATCATCGACTCCTGGTTCGACAACTACCAGGGCGTCGTCTCGCTGGTACGGCTGTTCGACGGCACGCTCAAGAAGGGCGACAAGATCCACATGAAGTCGACCGGGCGTGACTGGGAAGTCAACGACATCGGTTACTTCACGCCCAAGCAGCATTCGACCGGGATGCTGCGTGCGGGCGAGGTCGGTTTCGTGATTGCCGGCATCAAGGACATTCACGGTGCCCCGGTGGGCGATACCATCACCCACACCAAGACCAAGGACGTGCCGCGTTTGCCCGGCTTCCAGAAGGTGAAGCCGCAGGTCTACGCCGGCATGTTCCCGGTCAGCTCCGACGACTACGAGGACTTCCGCGACGCGCTCGAGAAGCTGGCGCTCAACGATGCCTCGCTCGACTACGTGCCCGAGAACTCCGACGCGCTCGGCTTCGGTTTCCGCGTCGGCTTTCTCGGCACGCTGCACATGGAGATCATTCAGGAGCGTCTCGAGCGGGAGTACGACCTCGATCTGCTGACCACGGCGCCGACCGTCATCTACGAGCTGGAGATGGATGATGGCGAAGTGCGCTACATCTCCAACCCGTCCAAGTTGCCTGACTTCGCCAACGTCGCGGAAATGCGCGAACCCATCGTGCGCGCCAATATCCTGGTGCCGCAGGAGTTCGTGGGTAATGTCATCACCGAGTGCGTCAATCGGCGTGGCATGCAGCTCGACATGCAGGTGCTCGGCAACCAGATGCAGCTCGTCTACGAGCTGCCGATGGCGGAAGTGGTGATGGACTTCTTCGACCGTCTGAAGTCGATCTCCAAGGGTTACGCCTCGCTCGACTACAGCTTCGAGCGTTTCGAGGCGGCCAAGCTGGTGCGCCTGGACATCCTGATCAACGGTGATCGTGTCGACGCGCTGGCGCTGATCATTCATCGCGACCATGCCCACACCCGTGGACGCATCCTGGTCGACAAGATGAAAGAGCTGATTCCGCGCCAGATGTTCGACGTCGCGGTGCAGGCGGCGATCGGCGGGCATGTGGTGGCGCGCTCCACAGTCAAGGCGTTGCGCAAGAACGTCACCGCCAAGTGCTACGGCGGCGATACGACCCGCAAGAAGAAACTGTTGGAGAAGCAGAAAGCCGGCAAGAAGCGCATGAAGCAGGTGGGGCGTGTCGAGATTCCCCAGGATGCGTTCCTTGCCGTTCTTAAAGTGAACGAGTAGGAAACCTCATGGATTTTTCACTGTTACTGGTGCTGGCTGTCGCCATCACGGGACTCGTGTGGCTTGCCGACAGCCTGCTGTGGCGCGGCAAGCGTCGCCGGCGCCAGCGCGAAGCGGCTGAAGCGCAAGGCACGCTAGCGGGCGCCAGCGAGGTCGCCACAGACGGCAAGGGCAAGTCGGAAGAGGGCGTTTACAAGGACCCCTGGCCGGTTGACTACGCACGCTCTTTTTTCCCGGTGCTGTTGATCGTGCTGGTGTTGCGCAGTTTCGTCATCGAGCCGTTTCAGATTCCGTCGGGCTCCATGCGCCCGACGCTGGAAGTGGGTGATTTCATCCTCGTCAACAAGTTCGCCTACGGCCTGCGCCTGCCGGTCACCAATACCGAGATTGCGGACATCGGCGAGCCGGAACGTGGCGATGTGATGGTCTTCCGTTTCCCCGAGGACCCGTCGGTCAACTTTATCAAGCGCGTGATTGGGCTGCCGGGTGACCACATCCGCTACGAGAACAAGCAGCTTTACGTCAACGGCGAGCCGGTACCGAAGTCGATGCTCGACCCCGAGCCGGCCGAGGCGCCGGGTGAAGAGCGCTTCCAGGAGCAGCTCGGTGATGTCGAGCACAGCATCTTCAACAATCCGCAGAGCCCGGGACCGCAAATGCGCGAAATCGTGGTCCCTGACAATGAGTATTTCATGATGGGCGACAACCGCGATCACTCCAACGACAGCCGCTATTGGGGGTTCGTGCCGGAAGCGAACATCGTTGGCAAGGCGTTCGCTGTCTGGATGCATTGGGATGGTGGTTTGCCTAGCTTCAGTTCGGTGCGCCAGATAGACTGACGCCAGCCGCGGGCGCCGATTCGGTGCGCCCGCTACCGCTTTGCGCCGCAGCGGCAACGGGCAATCCCCGCGGTCGCTGCGCGTCGTGATCGGCTTTTCGAGTAGATTCAAAGACAACGATTGATGGGAATGACGTGAGTGATCCTTTGCAAGGGTTCAGTCGGCGTATCGGTCATGAGTTTCATGATCGCGCGCTGCTGGAACTGGCGCTGACACACCGCAGTGTCGGTGGCGCTAACAACGAACGACTCGAGTTCCTGGGGGACTCGATCGTCAACTTCGTGATCGGCGAAGCGCTGTTCACGCGCTTCCCGGCCGCGCGCGAGGGCCAGCTGTCGCGGTTGCGCGCCGGGCTGGTCAAGGGCCAGACGCTGGCGGTGGTCGCGCGTGAGTTTGCGCTCGGCGAGTGCCTGCGGCTCGGCTCCGGTGAAATGAAGAGCGGTGGACACCGGCGCGAATCGATTCTGGCCGACGCGCTGGAGGCGGTGATCGGGGCGATCTATCTTGATGCGGGGATGGACGTGGCGCGCCGTCGTGTACTCGCCTGGTTCGCCACCCGGCTGGAGTCGATCGACCTTCATAACACCCAGAAGGATCCGAAGACACGGCTCCAGGAGTTTCTGCAGTCGCGTCAGCAGGCGTTGCCGCGCTACGAGGTGACCTCGGTCGAAGGCGAGGCGCATGCGCAGACCTTCAGCGTCGAATGTCACGTCGCCATGCTCGGCGACAAGCCGACCCTGGGGGAAGGCAGCAGCCGCCGTCTGGCCGAACAGCAGGCCGCCGAGGTGGCACTGGCCAAAATCGAACCGTCGAGAGGCAAGCGCTGATGACGCAAAGCTGTGGTTTCGTCGCCATCGTCGGCAGGCCCAACGTGGGCAAATCGACACTGATGAATCGCATCCTGGGCCAGAAGATCTCGATCACCTCGCGCCGGCCGCAGACAACCCGGCACCAGATCATGGGGATCAAGACGGTCGACGAGACGCAGTTCATCTACGTCGACACGCCGGGCATGCATCTACAGACGCGGGATCGCAACAAGGCGATCAACCGTTTCATGAACCAGGCGGCCTCCCAGGCACTGCGGGATGTCGACTGCGTGGTCTTTCTGGTCGATCGGACGCGCTGGACCGACGAGGATCAGGTCGTGCTCGATAAGCTGGTTCACGTCGAAGCGCCGGTCATTCTCGCGGTCAACAAGGTCGACTGGCTCGAGGACAAGGCAACCCTGCTGCCATGGCTGGCGTCGCTGTCGAACCGGCGCGAGTTTGCCGCGATCCTGCCCATTTCGGCCAAGCACGGCACCAATGTGCCAGAGCTGGAGGCCGAGGTCGCGAAGCTTCTACCGGAAGGCATGCACTATTTTCCGGAGGATCAGGTCACCGACAAGAGCCAGCGTTTTCTGGCGGCGGAACTGGTACGTGAGAAGGTCATGCGTCAGCTGGGCGACGAACTGCCGTACCAGATGACCGTCGAGATCGAGGAGTTTCGCGACGAAGGCAAGGTGGTCCATATCAGCGCGTTGATGCTGGTCGAACGGCCGGGACAGAAGAAGATTCTGATCGGTGACAAGGGCGAGCGCATCAAGAAGATCGGCATCGAAGCGCGCCAGGAGATGGAGCGCGCCTTCGACAGCAAAGTGATGCTTAACCTCTGGGTCAAGGTCAAGCGAGGCTGGTCGGACAACGACCGTGCCCTGAAGAGTCTCGGTTACGATCTCGACTGACGCGTCGTCCGCGCTGCCGGCAGTCGAGATGCCTGTCGGCACGCCCTGCCACGAGAGGCTTCGGCCATGACACCCCAGCCGGCCTATCTACTGCACAAGCGTCCCTATCGGGAAACCAGTGCCCTGGTTGACGTGATCACGCTCGAGCACGGCCACGTGCGCGCGGTCGCTCAGGGTGTGCAGCGTGCCGGCAGCAAGTCGCGTAGCAAGCTGCAGCCCTTCGCACCGCTGCATCTGACCTGGGTCGGCGAGGGCGATCTCAAGCGATTGCGCATGATGGAAACGACGCAGAGTTCGGTGCTGCTGGCCGGCGAGGGGCTGCTGTGCGGCCTCTATGCCAACGAGCTGCTGACCCGTGCGCTTCCTGTCGGGCTGCCGGCCGGTGACGTTTTTGCGATCTACGCCTGGGCGATCGAGCGCCTGACGCGACCTGCCGAGCGCGCGCCGACGCTGCGGCGACTCGAAATCACACTGCTGGAAGCGTTGGATGCCGAACCGGTCTTCCTGCAGTCCGACGATACCCCGCTGGATCCCAGCGTGCGTTATACCTATCTCCCTGATACGCGACGCTTTCATCCTATCGCGGCCGATCGGCCCGGCTGGGACGGGCGTAGTCTCAAGCTGCTGGCGCGAGGCGATTGGGAGGTCCCGGGGCTGGCGGGGCTCAGCAAGGCCCTGACTCGCGCGGCGCTGGCCCCCCTGATCGGCAGCCAGCCGCTGCGCTCGCGGGAATTGATGCTGCGCCTGAATCAGCGCCGGCGTGATGCGGCCGCGGTCCGCTGACGCGCCGGCGATCTAGCCGAGATTGATCGACACGCTTAACTCCGTTCAAAAGGATATCGACTTCATGATTGCGACTCGCATCCAGCTTGGCGTCAACATTGACCACGTGGCGACCCTGCGTCAGGCACGTGGTACCCGCTACCCGGATCCGGTACAGGCTGCGCTGCTGGCGGAAGAGGCCGGCGCCGATGGGATCACGCTGCATCTGCGCGAGGATCGGCGCCATATCCAGGAGCGCGACGTCGAGCTGATCGCGGCGGTCATCAACACGCGCATGAATCTGGAAATGGCGGTGACCGAGCCGATGCTGGCACTGGCCGAGCGCCTGCAGCCCGCGGATGTCTGCCTGGTACCGGAAAAACGCGAGGAGCTGACCACCGAGGGGGGGCTGGATGTGGTCGGCGGGCGCGAGGCGATTGCCGATGCCTGCCGCCGTCTGCGTGCGGCGGGCTGCCGTGTGTCGCTGTTCATCGACCCGGACCCGGTGCAGATCCAGGCAGCCTGGGAAGCCGGGGCGCCGGTGGTCGAGCTGCATACCGGTGCCTATGCCGACGCGACGGGGGACGCGGTCGGCGTCGAATACGAACGTCTCGCAGCCGCAGCGGAGTGCGCCAGTGAATTGGGGCTGGTGGTCAATGCCGGTCATGGCCTGCATTACCATAATGTGGAAGGGATCGCCGCCATCGCCGGCATCCACGAACTCAACATCGGTCACGCCATTATTGCTCGCGCGCTATTCGTCGGGCTCAAGGACGCCGTGGGGGAAATGAAACGCTTGATGATCGCCGGGCAAGAGTCGGGATTGGTGGCGCAGATCGAGTCCTTCGAGCACGATCACGAACATCCTGACGCCCATGACGCGGACGGCTGCGATCACGGGCACTGAGCTTCGGTCAGGCGCCGATCCTCGATCCAGGCGGCCAGACGATCGCAAGCGGCCAGGGTTTCACGCAAGGCCTCCGCGCAGCGCGAGATATCATGGGCATGACAGCCCTGCTCGAGCTGCTCGCAAGCGGTCGATAGCTGCGGTACGCCGCAGTAGCGGCAACCGCCGGCGAGCTGGTGTGCCGTCTCGGCCAGCGCCGCCAGGTCGCGCGCCTGCCAGTTCTGCTGCAGGCGCTCGCGATGGCTGGGTAGCTCGGCGAACAGCAGCTCGCGCATCTCCGCGATCAGCGCCTGTCGGCCGCCGGCGATGCGCCAGGCCTCGGCTTCGTCGACGACGGCGAGGTCACTCAAGCGCGTTGGGGTGTCGGGCGCGGTCGGGACGTCGGCCGGCGGCGTCCCGGCGGCCAGCCCTGGCGTTGTCCCCGCGGGTGTTGCGTGTTCCGGCTGAGGCGGCGTCAGGTCTGGCGAGACCGCCGGGGCAAGCCCGGTCGGCAGGTAGTGTCTCAGGAGGTCACGCAGACGCTGGGCATCCAAGGGTTTGATCAGCAGCTCGGCGATGCCGTAGGTGGCCAGTGGCTGCGGCGGGCGTGTATCGGGGCTGGCGGTCATGGCCACCAGGGGGACCGCCGGCCAGTTACCTTCCAGCCGCGTCAGTCGCTGAGCGAGCTCGAAGCCGTGAGCATCGGGCAGGTGGAGGTCGAGCAGCACGAGGTCCGCCGGCGCGCGCGCGGCTTCAACGAGCGCTTCGGCGGCGTTGGCCGCGACCAGCGTCTCGGCGCCCGTGAGCGATAACAGGGCATCGAGGTAGCGCTGGGAGATCTCGTCATCGTCGATGATCAGGACTCGCGGACGACGTGGCTGATCGGGGCGTTGGTGAGCCAGCATGGTTGCCAGTGTTCGACCGAACATATAGCGGGACATCGGCAGTCGTAACACGCGGCTGCCCGGCGGCAGTTGCCAGGGCAGCGCGTGCGTCGGGCTGGCGTCCACCAGCAGCAGGCAGGGCCTGTCCACCGCATCGAAGCGCGCCTGCCAGATTTCCCGCATCGCTGGCGCCAGGGCATCTCGATCAATCCCCACGATCACCAGGCGGTCGCTGGCTGCGAGCTGCGTCATGCCATCCGCATGTTTGAGCGCCCGAGGGCGGGCATGCCAGCGGGCGAGGGCATGATCCAGCAGGTAGGCGAGCCGTACGTGTGGCTGCCAGATCGCGACACCGGCCCCCTCGAGATCGAACTCGGCCGGCCGTACGAAGGGCGGTGACGCTTGCAGCGTGAGATTGGCGACGACGGTGTTGCCGCGGCCTTCTCGCCCGGCCAGTGACAGCGTGCCGCCGAGGCGGGCGGCGAGGCGATGGCAGATATCGAGCCCGAGGCCGTGTCGGCCCTCGCGGCCCTTGAGCGCGTCTTCGCAGCCAGCGGATGCGTCGTTTTCAGGGGCGCACGGGCAAAGCGCCTGGCGCAGGCGTGCATGGTCGGCGGGGTCGCGGCTGCCGGGGTCGCTGACACTCAGGCGCAGGCGAATCTGGTTTTCACAGCGTGCGTCGAGCACGGCACGGACGACGATATCCCCCGGTTGGCCATACTTGATCGCGTTGTTGACCAGGTTGGTCATCAACTGGCGCAGTACCACCTTGGGGCCAATCAAGCGCGGCGGCACATCGTCGTAGACAATCGACAGCAACATGATGCCACGGGATTGGGCCAGCGGCGCCTGCACGCAGAGCACTTCCCACAGCAGATCGGTGATATCGAAGACGCTGTTGCTGTCGTCGCCGCGGGTATCACCGAGGATATGGTCGACGGTGTCCAGCAAGCCGTTGGAAGCGAGGTGAATATGATGCAGCCACTCGCGCTGCTGCGTATCCAGCGGTGTGTTTTCCAGCAGGCGACAAAACCCTAGCACGCCGGACAGCGGGGCTCGCAGCTCGTGACCGACCTGGGCGACTTCGCCGAGGGGGGCGGGGTGGGTTTCCGGGACGTCGGGTTCGGCCGGTGGCTGCGATGCGGCAGCTGTCTTGTTGGGATCGGGCGAGACAGGCTGGGATGCCGATCCACTGGGGCGTCGACGGCCGAACCAGAGCGTCGCTGGGGTGGCCAGTGCAAACAGGAACAGTGCCAGTGGCAGCAGTTCACGCCGCCGTTCGCTACCTTCGGCAGCGCGACTCGGGTCCAGGCGCAGGTCGAGCCAGTAGGCCGGGGTCGTCTCGCCGTCATGTGCCGCCAGTGGCTGCAACCAGCGTCGGTTGTCGCCCTCGCGACGGCTGGTGGTGGCCGTCGGCAGCTCCCGCGGCGGTGGCGAAGGTGCCGCACCGGCGTGTGCCTTGACCCGGCCATCGGCATCACGCAGCGTGGCATTGAGGATGGCCGGGTCGCGCACGAGGCGTGCGAGCAGCTCGTCGATGTCGGCGGTGGTCATCTGCCGCGTCGCCGCGACCAGAGATGGCGTGAAGACGCGGTTGATGCTCTGTAGCCGCCGCTCCAGCATCTGGTCACCATCCTGACGCCACTGCCAGGTTTGCCAGCCGGTAAACGCCAGCAGCAGCGTGGTGACCAGAAGCGTCAGGGTTGTCAGCCAACGTAGGGCCATGAAAACTCCGGAGCGGTACGAATCAGCCGGAACTATCGGCGGGTGGCGGAAAAACCGTAGGTCAATCCGGTCTGGACCGACTGCCCGGACACGTTATCAGAGTTTGTGGGCGTTTGGCTCTCTGTTCCGCTTGCCGTCCGCGCGATTGATCGGCGCTGTCACCTCCCCCGATGGCTTCGATATACTAGATAGATTCTCTTCGGTCTTCGCCGGTCGTGGTGGTGTGGATTCCCCACCGCGACCGGACCGGCCTCGGCATTAGGAATTTCGCTATGGCATTTCCCACGCTTGCGCAAACCGTCGGTCATACGCCGCTGGTTCGACTCGCCCGTATCAACGCCGGACGTGACAATACGATCCTGGCCAAGCTGGAGGGCAACAATCCCGCCGGTTCGGTCAAGGACCGGCCGGCGTTGTCGATGCTGCGCGAAGCGGAAGCGCGGGGGGATATCGCCCCGGGTGACACGTTGATCGAGGCCACGTCCGGCAATACCGGCATCGCGCTGGCGATGGCCGCGGCCGTGATGGGCTACCAGATGATTCTGATCATGCCCGAAAATGCCTCGAGCGAGCGCAAGCAGGCAATGGCCGCCTACGGTGCCAAGCTCATCGGCGTCAGCAAGGAGGCAGGCATGGAAGGGGCCCGCGATCTGGCCGACGACATGATCGCGCGTGGTGAGGGCAAGCCGCTCAACCAGTTTGCCAATCCGGATAACCCGCTGGCGCACTATCGCTCCACCGGCCCGGAGCTTTGGGAGCAGACGGCGGGGCGTATCACTCACTTCGTCAGCGCCATGGGCACCACCGGTACGATCATGGGGACCTCGCGCTATCTCAAGGAGCGCAATCCGTCGATTCAGATCGTCGGTCTACAGCCGGCCGATGGTGCCAGTATCGCCGGCATCCGACGCTGGCCGGCGGCCTATCTGCCGGAGATCTTCGAGCCGGCGAGAGTCGACCGCGTGCTCGATATCGATCAGGCGGAAGCGGAAACGCACATGCGGCGCCTGGCGCGTGAAGAGGGCATCCTGGCAGGCGTTTCCTCGGGCGGCGCCCTGGCCGGTGCGCTGCGTGTCGCCGAGCAGGTCGACAATGCGGTGATCGTGTTCATCGTCTGCGACCGCGGCGACCGCTATCTTTCCACCGGTCTCTATGCCCCGGACGCCTGACCATGGCCATGCTGGGAAAACGACGCGTGCCGCGCGAACGTCGTGCCAACGAGCGCGGCGTGCCGCGCTCGTCGCGGCCGACAACAGATGAAGCACTGCTGATCGAGCGCCTGGCCCACGATGGTCGCGGCGTGGCGCGCAGCGCCGAGGGCAAGACGGTTTTCGTCGAGGCCGCCCTGCCGGGGGAGCGGGTCGAGGTAGCGATTCATCGCCAGCGGCGGCGGTTCGACGAGGCGCACGTGCGCCAGCTTCTCCAGACGGCCGAGACGCGTGTCACGCCACCCTGCCGCTATGCCGCCCGCTGCGGCGGCTGCGATCTTCAGCATCTCGACGTGCACGAACAGCGTACGCACAAGCGGCAGGTGCTCATTGAGCTGCTTCGGCGCCAGTCGATCACCCCGCCCGAGGACATACCGATACTGTCCGGCCGTGAGGGGGGCTATCGCCGTCGGGCCCGTCTAGGTGTCAAGTGTGATGCCAGCGGCCAGGTTCACCTTGGCTTTCGCGCGCGTGGCAGCGATCAACTGGTGGATATCGACGACTGCCATGTACTGGCGCCGGCGTTGGCTGCGCTGCTCGCGCCGTTGAGAGCCCAGCTCGAGGCGCTGGAAGCCCCGCGTCAGGTGGGCCATCTGGAACTGCTCGAGACCGAGGCCGCCATGCCGGTTGTCGTGGTGCGTCAGCTGCGAGCGAACGCCGCTGACGCCACCCGCTGGCGTGAATTCGCCCGCGCCCGGGGCGTTGCGGTGGCCCTTAGGGTGGGGAGGGAATCGCCGACGCTCGAATGGCTCGACACGCCGCCGGCGCTTGCTACCCATATTCAGGCCGGTTCCCGGTCCCTCTCTCTGGCCTTCGAGCCGGGCGATTTTCTGCAGGTCAACGCCGAGGTCAATCAGCAGCTGATCGATACCGTACGCGCCTGGCTGGCGCCGACCGGCGACGAGCGGTTGTTGGACCTGTTCGCCGGGATCGGCAATTTCTCGCTGGCGCTGGCGCTGGCCGTTGACGTTCACAGTGTCACGGCGGTCGAAGGTAGCAATGCGATGGTCGAACGACTCGCCGATAATGCTCGTCGCAACGGGCTCGAGGTCACCGCTCTGCAGGTGGATCTGGCGCGCGTCGGCGCGTCACTCGCGACGTTGTTGGCCGAGCATGACAGCGTGCTGCTGGATCCGCCGCGAGAGGGCGCGGAGGCGCTCTGCCGGCAGCTCGCATCGGGCGGCGCCGGGCGTGTCCTGTATGTCTCCTGCGATCCCGCATCGCTGGCGAGGGATGCCGTTCATCTGCTCGAGGGTGGGTTTTCACTGACGCGGTTGGCGGTGGCCGACATGTTCCCGCACACCGCGCATCTGGAGTCGCTGGCGCTGTTCGAGCGTGCGAAGCATCCGGTTCGCAAAGGAGGCGAGCAATAGCATGGTCAAGGTGCGCGAGGATCAACCGAGGATCGATGCCGGTGGCATCGATCTCGATCTCTGGCTGCAGCGCTTGCAGGAAGAGGTGACGCTGAAGTCGCCCGAACGCATGCGCCTGGCCTGCGACCTGGCGCTGCGCGCCGGCGAACGGGCGGCGCCGGGCGCGGTCGAGGCGTTGGCCGACAAGACACTGCTGACCGGGCTCGAGATGGCGGATATTCTCAGCCAGCTCAAGCTGGACCAGCCGACGCTCGAAGCGGCGGTGCTCTATCGCAGCGTGCGGCGTGGTCTGCTGAGCCTGGAGAGTGTCGCCAAGCAGATGGGGCGCGAGGTCGCGCAGCTGATCGAGGGCGTGCTCAGTATGGCGGCGATCAGCCAGCTGCAGGCACCGAAGCACGGGCTTTCCCAGCACAATCAGCAGGAAAATCTGCGCAAGATGCTGGTGACCATGGTCGACGACGTGCGCGTGGCGTTGATCAAGATCGCCGAGCGGACCTGCGCGCTGCGCCAGGTCAAGGATGCCTCGCGCGAGAAACGCCTGCGCGTGGCGCGCGAAGTCTTCGACATCTACTCGCCGCTGGCACACCGGCTTGGCATTGGCCAGATCAAGTGGGAGCTCGAGGATCTGGCATTCCGCTACCTCCATGAGGAGGAGTACAAGTCGATTGCCAAGCAGCTGGCCGAGAAGCGCCTGGATCGCGACCGTTACATCCATGACGTGGTCGGCACGCTGGAAGCGCTGCTCGAGCAGCAGGGTATTCTGCGCTACCAGGTCGACGGTCGGGCGAAGCATATCTATTCGATCTGGCGCAAGATGCAGCGCAAGCAGATCGACTTCTCGCAGGTCTACGACGTGCGGGCGGTGCGGATCCTGGTTCCGGAGATCGCCGACTGCTACACCACCCTTGGCGTGGTGCACTCGCGCTGGCATCACGTGCCCAACGAGTTCGATGACTACATCGCGAATCCCAAGAAGAATGGCTACCAGTCGTTGCACACTGCGGTGATCGGCCCCGAAAACAAGGTACTGGAGATCCAGGTGCGCACCTTCGCCATGCACGAGGAGGCAGAGCTCGGCGTCTGCGCTCACTGGCGTTACAAGGGCACGGACATCGATCCCAAGAGCCGCAGCTACGAGGAGAAGATCGCCTGGCTGCGTCAGGTGCTCGAGTGGCAGGAGGAAGTCGGTGACGTCGGCGACTTTCGCGAGGGCCTGGCCAGCGACGTCGCGCCGGATCGTATCTACGTGTTCACGCCGGACGGCCACGTCATCGACATGCCGCAGGTCGCGACGCCGATCGACTTCGCCTACCGCGTGCACACCGAAATCGGACATCGCTGCCGCGGGGCCAAGGTCGACGGTCGTATCGTGCCGCTGACCTATCTGCTGCGCACGGGCCAGCAGGTGGAAATTCTCACCGCGACCAAGAGTGCGCCCAGTCGTGATTGGCTCAATCCCAATCTGGGCTATGTGCGCACTTCGCGTGCGCGCTCCAAGATCCAGGCGTGGTTCAAGCAGCAGGCCCGTGAGCAGAACCTCGACGACGGCAAGGCGATCTTCGATCGTGAGTTTCGCCGTCTCGATATCGAGGGGGTGGATTTGCCGCGACTGGCCGAGGCGGTCAATTATCAAAGTGTCGACGACATGTACGCGGCGATCGGCGCGGGCGACCTGCGGATCGGTCAGGTGCTGCATCAGGCGCAGCAGCTGTTCGGCGAGAGCGACGATCAGGAGCAGCTCGATCGACTGCTGACCCGACCCAAGCGGCAACCGTCGCGGGAGTCGGACGACGGCATTACCGTACTCGGTGTCGGCAACTTGAAGACCACCATGGCCAACTGTTGCCACCCGGTGCCGGGCGATCAGATCATCGGCTACATCACCCAGGGGCGTGGCGTCACCATTCACCGTCAGGACTGTTCCAACGTGCTGACCCTGCGCAGCGACGAGCCTCGGCGCATCGTCGATGTCGAATGGGGCCAGAAAGCGCGGGCCCAGTATCCGGTGGATGTCGAAGTCGAAGCCTGGGATCGTTCGGGGTTGCTGCGCGATGTCACCCACGTGCTCTCCAGCGACCGGGTCAACGTCACCTCGGTCAATACCACGACCAACAAGCAGGACAATATCGCGCGCATGCGCATCACGCTCGAGGTCGAGGGGCTGGAGGCGCTCGAGCGCATCTTTTCGCGTATCCAGCAGTTGCCCAACGTGATCGACGTCAAGCGACTGCGCCAGGGGCAGCACGGGAGCGGCGTCTGATGGCCGATACGTCACGATCCGGTCTGGCAGCCTCGCCGGCGGCCGGCGGGGAGGGGCGTTACGCCCTCGACGACCTGCTGACGCTGATGGCGGTGCTACGCGACCCTGAGGCCGGTTGCCCGTGGGACCTGCGCCAGCGCTGGGAGACGATCGTCCCGCATACGCTTGAGGAGGCCTACGAGGTCGCGGATGCCATCGAGCGACAAGCGTTCGACGAACTCCCGGGGGAACTGGGCGACCTGCTCTTCCAGGTTATCTACTACAGCCAGTTCGGCCGCGAAGAGGGGCGGTTCGACTTCGACGATGTCGTGCACACGCTGACCGCCAAAATGCTGCGACGGCATCCGCATGTCTTTCCGGATGGCACGCTCGCCTCACGCCGCAGCGACGGCGAACTGCCCGAGTCGGAGATCAAGGCACGCTGGGAAGCGCTCAAGGCGGAGGAGCGGGCGGCGCGTGGGGCGGAACCGGTGGCTGCCTCGGCGCTCGATGATGTCCCCGTGACGCTGCCCGCATTGAGTCGTGCCGCCAAACTGAGCAAGCGGGCGGCGAGCCAGGGCTTTGACTGGCCGGACGAGCGCGGCGTGATCGACAAGATTCGCGAGGAGCTCGGCGAGGTCGAAGCCGCGCTGGCCGAAGGGGACCGTGAGCACGCACAGAGCGAAATCGGCGATCTACTGTTTGCCACCGTGAATCTCGCTCGCCGTCTCGGCTGTGACCCCGAGCAGCAGCTACGCGGGACCAACGCACGCTTCGAATCGCGCTTCCGCCACGTCGAACGCGAACTGGTTGCCGCCGGTCTGACGCCGGTCACGGCCTCGCTCGAGACCATGGAAGCCCACTGGCAGGCAGCCAAGCGCCGCGAGCGCGAGGTGGATCAGGACTGAGTTCGGCCGACAAGCCGCCGCCGTGGCCCAAGGGCTTCTTCACCGAGGCTTATTTTCCAAGGGCCTCTCTTCCAGGGCTTCTCTTCAACAACGCCTTATCGATGGCGCCTCTCCAGGGCGTGTCGTGACCGCCCTGTCCCGGCAGCGCCGCTGGCTAGGGCCTGATATGTCAACGATTCATCGCCGGAAGGCGCGTTCGCGCAGTTGCTTTGCCCCTTTCTTCACGATCTCCTTTTCTCGCAAGTAGAGTGTCGCTGAGGCGATGCTCGCGGGCGCGTTGCCGTTCGACGCCAGTGCCAGGCTCGCTATGCTGAAACCTGAATCATCTTTCGCCGGCTCGCGCACGGGGTCGGCTTCATCTCTTTTTGGGAGAGCGCCATGAGCCCGGAACAGGCCTCCGCTTTGCACGACTCCTCCTTGCATGAATCGCTGCGCGACAATGTCCGGCTGCTGGGTGATAGCCTCGGTCGCACGATCGCGCGAGATCTGGGCGATGCCTTCGTCGAGCGTATCGAAACGATACGCGCGCTGGCCAAGCAGGGGCGACAACAGGCCGAGGAGGCGGACCGGAGAGCGCTGATCGATTACCTGCGTGCGCTGCCGGAGTCCGAATTGCTGCCAGTGACGCGCGCCTTCAACCAGTTCCTGAACTTCTCCAATATCGCCGAGCAGCACTACCGGGCGCGCTATCGGCGCGTCGAGGACTACAAGCCAGGTCTGCAGCCGGACCTCTCCGAGCTGCTGGCGCGGATCGCGGATGCCGGTCACGGCCCTCGGCAACTGGTCGACGCGATAGCCGGCATGCACGTGGATCTGGTGCTGACCGCGCATCCGACCGAGGTCATCCGGCGTACGCTGATCCAGAAATACGACGCCATTGACCACTGCCTGACACAGATCGAGAACAGCGAGGATCACCCCGAGATGCGCCGTCGGGCCCAGGGGCGGCTGGAGGAGCTGATCGCCCAGTCCTGGCATACGGACGAGATCCGCCACGAGCGGCCGACGCCAGTCGACGAGGCCAAATGGGGCTTCGCGGTGATCGAGAATTCGCTGTGGCAGGCGGTACCGACCTTTCACCGCGATCTCGACGCGCTGCTGCTGGACCAGACCGGTGAGCGACTGCCGCTGGACGCCTCGCCGCTACGTTTCGCCTCCTGGATGGGCGGCGACCGCGATGGCAACCCCAACGTGACCGCCAGTGTCACCCAGGAGGTTCTGCTGCTGGGACGCTGGATGGCGGCGGATCTCTATCTGCGCGACCTGGAGCAGCTCAAGGCCGAGCTGTCGATGTGGCGTGCCAGCGCGGCCCTGCACGAGGCGACCGGTGATCAGCCGGAACCCTACCGCGCGCTGCTCAAGCAGCTCTCTACGCGGCTGGAGTCGACCCGCGCCTGGGCGCGCGCGCGTCTCGACGGTGAGCCGGCGAGCGATGATGCGGTGATCGAAACCCGCGAGCAGCTGTTCGAGCCGCTGCTTACCTGCTATCGCTCGTTATGCGATGTGGGGCTGGAAACGATCGCCAACGGTGTGCTGCTGGATACGCTGCGTCGTGTCGCGGTCTTCGGTGTAACCCTTGCCAAGCTCGACGTGCGTCAGGATGGCGCGCGCCATGCCCAGTTCTTCGAGGAGCTGACCCGCTATCTCGATATCGGCGATTACCGGGCCTGGGACGAGCGCGAGCGTCAACGCTTCCTGCTCGACGAGCTGGCGTCGCCGCGTCCGCTGATCCCCGTCCACTGGGCCTGTTCCGCCGAAGCGCAGGAGGTGCTGGATACGTTCCGCGTGATCGGCCGCGAGCATCGCGAGGCGTTGGGGACCTATATCATCTCGATGGCGCAGCAGCCTTCGGACGTTCTGGCGGTCGCGCTATTGATGAAGGAGGCCGGGGAGGGACTGCGTCTGCCGATTGCGCCGCTGTTCGAGACACTCGACGATCTCGACCGGGCGGGCGATGTCGTCGAGCGGTTGCTGACATTGCCGGGCTATCGCGAGCGGATCGGCGAGCGCCAGGAGGTGATGATCGGCTATTCGGATTCGGCCAAGGACGCCGGACAGCTTGCGGCGGCCTGGGCGCAGTATCGCGCGCAGGAGCGGCTGGTGACGATCTGCCGTGAACAGGGCGTCGCGCTGACCCTGTTCCACGGCCGGGGCGGTACCGTCGGACGCGGTGGCGGCCCGGCCCATGCGGCGATCCTGTCGCAGCCGCCGGGGTCGGTCAACGGCAGTCTGCGGGTCACGGAGCAGGGCGAGATGATTCGCTTCAAGTTCGGTCAGCCCGATATCGCGGTGCGCTCGATGGAGATCTATCTCTGCGCGGTCCTGGAGGCCACGCTGTTGCCGCCGCCCGCGCCGCGTCCGGCATGGCGAGAGGAGATGGATCGACTGGCGGCGATTGCACATCGCGCCTACGTCGGGGTGGTACGGGAGACGCCCGAGTTCGTGCCTTACTTCCGCGCCGTCACGCCAGAGGGCGCCCTGGGGCGGTTGCCGCTCGGTTCGCGACCGGCCAAGCGCCGTCAGGAGGGCGGTATCGAGACGCTGCGCGCCATTCCCTGGATCTTTGCCTGGACCCAGACGCGACTGATGTTGCCAGCCTGGCTGGGGAGCGGCGAAGCCTTCGCCGAGCGAGTCGGCGAGCCCGGTGGGCTGGCGCGCCTGCGCGAGATGCGCGAGCAGTGGCCCTTCTTCGGCACCTATCTGGATATGCTCGAGATGCTGTTGGCCAAGTCCGACCCCAGTATTGCCGCCTACTATGAGGAGCGGTTGGTCGATGAGCCGGCACTGCAGGCGCTTGGCGCCTCGCTGCGCCAGCGGTTGCAGTCGCTTGAGTCGGTATTGCTCGATATTCTCGACCAGCGCGAACTGCTCGAGAATACGCCGCTGATCCGCCAGGCGATCGAGGTGCGCAACCCTTACATCGATCCGCTGCATGGGCTGCAGGCCGAACTGCTGCAGCGCAACCGGGACGCCGAAGGCGAGATCACGCCCGAGCTGTCTCGCGCGCTGATGGTGACGATGGCCGGCATCGCCGCCGGCTTGCGCAACACGGGATAAACGCATCGGCTGCCGACGCGCGACGATACGGCGCAGGCCAAGCGGCGCGCCGTCTCCCACACGCGCTCCTACGGCTGCTATATAAGATGAGGTAGGAGCCACGGTGTTGGGACGGCGCCTTTTCGATCCAGTTGCGGGAGCGCGGCATGGAGTTCAAGGATTACTACGAGGTACTCGGCGTCGAGCGCGACGCGACTCAGGAGGAGATCAAGCGGGCCTATCGGCGGCTGGCGCGTAAATATCACCCCGACGTCAGCCAGGAAGCCGACGCCGATGCGCAGTTCAAGTCGGTCGGTGAGGCTTACGAGGTGCTGAAAGATCCCGAGAAGCGGGCCGCCTATGACCAGTTGGGGCATAACTGGCAGGCCGGCGAGGACTTCCAGCCACCGCCCGACTGGGATACTGGCTTTGAATTCAGCGGTGGCGGCTATACCCAGGAGGACGCGGCCGCCTTCAGCGATTTCTTCGAATCGCTGTTCGGTCAGCGGCGCGGGTTTCGGCAGGATGGATTCGAGGCGCGAGGTTTCGACGCGAGCGGGTTTCGGGGAGCGGGGGCCGGCAGACGGCAGGGACAGCGTCGAGCCATGCGTGGCGACGACCATCATGCACGGGTATCGATCACGCTGGAGGATGCCTATCGGGGCGCCACGCGAACGCTGACGCTGCACTCCGCCAACTGGGATGCATCGGGGCATCTCGCGCCGCATGAGCGCACGTTGAAGGTGCGGATTCCCAAAGGTGTCCGGCAGGGGCAGCGTATTCGTCTGACGGGGCAGGGCGGGCCCGGCTTCGGCGGCGGGCCGGCGGGCGATCTGTTTCTCGAGATCGACTTCGAGGCCCACGAGCGTTATCGCGTGGAGGGGCGGGATGTCACCCTGTCGCTCCCGGTCGCGCCCTGGGAGGCGGCCCTCGGCGCGACCGTGAGCGTACCGCTACCGGACGGTACGGTCGATCTGAAAATCCCGCCGGGGTCCGCCGCCGACCGCCGGCTGCGGCTCAAGGGGCGGGGGATTCCCGGCGATCCGCCGGGCGACTGCTATGTGGCGTTGAAGATCGTCTTGCCGCCCGCGGACAGTGATCGCGTACGCGCCGCCTACCGTGAACTGGCGGAGGCCAGCGCTTTCAACCCACGTGCGGAAGGGGAGCCACGACCATGACCGCCAAGGACCTGACCCACCTGCACGCCGAGACGCTCGACGATTTGCCGACGCTGACGCTCGCTGAACTCTGTCGAGCCTGTACCGTCCACGCCGAATGGGTGATCGAACTGGTTGACGAGGGGATCATCGAACCCGCCGGACGGCGACGAGAGCAGTGGCGTTTTTATGGCTACAGCCTGCAGCGGATTCGAGTGGTTCAGCGCCTGCAGCAAGATTTGGGCGTCAATCTCGCCGGTGCCGCGCTCGCGCTTGAGTTGCTCGATGAAGTCTCGACACTGAGGCAGCGCCTTGCCGCGCGCGAAGATCACTGACCGCCGACAGCGATCAAGTCACTGGCGTTGTTCGGTATGGTCATGTCCTTGATTCCCAGTGGCCGTTTTCGCCGATTAGGGTGTTCCCTGGCCGCTGTCGATCCGCACACCATTGATTGCCACCCAACAATCAGCAGGGGTGGTTGTCTGGGTTAGACTTTCGTCGATTATCTCGTTTTTGATGTTGTCATTTAAACATTGAAAAACAAATTGCAGTGGCTTTTGGGCAATGACTAGTGCGTTATCTTGTAATATTACAACACTTCGAAAGTCTTATTAAAAAGACACTTATCGCGAAATATAAGCGTGCTACGCTAGTATCCTTCAATACCACTCAATGTAGTCACCGATGCGTCAGACAGTCATGGAAACGCGCGCGCTATCCGTGGATATTGCGCCTGAAATTCTTCACGCGGCTCAACGCTTAATCGATTCAGCGCCACGGCAAATTCTGGGTCTCGTGGGTGCGCCCGGGTCGGGCAAGAGCACACTCTCGGAGGCGCTGGTCTCGGCGCTGGGGGCTCGTGCCCAGGTCGTGCCAATGGATGGCTACCACCTTTCGAACCGTCAGCTGGCGCAACTGGGTCGGTCCCAGCGTAAAGGGGCACCGGATACTTTCGATGCCGGCGGCTACCGTGACCTGCTCGGGCGATTGCGCGCCAGTGACGACGAAACGATCTATGCGCCAGGCTTCTATCGCGAGATCGAAGAGCCGATCGCGGCCAGTATTGCCGTACCGCCCGCCACGTCGCTGGTGATCACCGAAGGTAACTATCTGCTGCTGCCGGACGCCCCCTGGCCCGCGGTGCGTGCGGCGATCGACGAGGTCTGGTTTCTCGATGTCGATCGTGAACTGCGCGAGCAGCGGCTGGTGGCGCGTCACATGCAGTTCGGGCGCAGCGAGCGCGAAGCGCGCGACTGGGTCATGAATACCGATGCCCCCAACGCCGAGCGGATCGAAGCGGCGGCCGCCAGCGCCGACCGTCGCCTGCGCTGGCACGGCAGCTCGATTCACTTTCAGACGCCGTGACAGCGGCGCGCCGTACCGGCATCGGGATGCCGGCTTTTCATCATTCAAGGAGTGAAACATGACGACTCGCGCAGCGGCCAGTCGCGGTCCCAAGGGCAAGGGGTTGGTGGTACTGGTCTCTATCGTAGCCGCGCTGGGCGGCCTGCTGTTCGGTTACGACACCGGCATCATCGGCGTGGCGCTGCTGGGGCTCTCCAAGCAGTTCGCGCTGGACGATACGTTGAAGCAACTGGTCACGGGGGCGATCATTCTCGGTGCCATCTTCGGCTGTGTCGGCACCGGCCGGCTGTCGGATCATCTGGGGCGACGCTGCACCATCGTTCTGATCGGCGCCGTTTTCATTGTCGGTTCCCTGCTGTCGGCGATGTCCACCAGCGTTGGTGTGCTGATCGCGGCGCGCTTCATTCTGGGTCTTTCCGCCGGGAGTGCCACGCAGATCATTCCGGTCTATATCGCCGAGGTCACGCCGCCCCAACATCGTGGCAAGCTGGTGGTGATGTTCCAGTTCATGGTCGTCTTCGGCATCCTGGTTGCCTATCTCGTGGGCTACGGGCTCGGTGAGCAGTGGCGTTGGATGTTCGGTCTCGGCGTGGTGCCGGCGGTGATCTTGATGCTCGGGATGCTGGTACTGCCGGAAAGCCCGCGCTGGCTGGTCGGCAAGGCGCGCGAGTCCGAGGCGCTGGCGATTCTAGAGCGCGTTCGCTCCTCCCGCGAGGGCGCCGAGAACGAGATGCGCGAGATCAAGGAGGTTTCCGCGCGAGCCGAGGGTACCTGGCGTGACCTGTTCCAGCCCTGGATCCGACCGGCACTGGTCGCCGGCGTGGGTATCGCCATGTTCTCGCAGATCACCGGCAACAATGCCCTGATCTACTACGCGCCGACGATTCTCAGTCAGGCCGGCTTCGGCGACAGTGCCTCGGTACTGGCGGCAATCGGCGGGGCGGTGCTGATCAACCTGGCAACGGTACTGGGGATCTTTCTGGTCGACCGCATCGGTCGCAAGCGCTTTCTGCTGTGGATGGTCCCGGGGTCGGCCGTGGCGCTGGTGATCATGGGGATTCTGTTTATCGGCGGTGCGCCGGAGGATACCTTCAGCCAGTGGCTGCTGGTGGCCTGCCTGGCGATCTACATGGCGCTCAACTGCAGCTTCGGCGTTTGCCTATGGCTGATCAACGCCGAGGTGTATCCGCTCTTCGTACGCGGCAAGGGGGCGAGCATGGGGGCGCTCAGCCATTGGGTCTTCAATCTGCTGGTCACACTGACCACGCTGTCGCTCATCAGTGCGCTGGGTACGTCCGGCACCTTCTGGCTGTATGCGGTGATAACCACCCTCGCCCTGGTGTTTATCGTGCGCTACGTGCCGGAGACCATGGGGCGCTCGCTCGAAGAGATCGAGAGCGATCTCAAGCAAGGCGTCTTCTTTCCGGCGGATAAAGCCCGTACGGGCCACGATGGCAAACCCATTAGCGCGCTCGACTGACGCGCGTGGCAATGGCCTCGACGACGGCCGACGCGATAAGCGTCGGCCGTCGTCGTTTCAGGAGCGTCGTCACCAACGCGGCGTCGGGGCTATTCAGCGCGGCGTGGCGTGATAGAGGGCTGTCAGGGCCGGTACCAGGAGGCAATGGTCCCTGGCAGCGTCCAGCAATGGGCCGAGTATGGCCTCGCGTTCGGTGGCCCGGCCGGCCAATACATCCTGCAGCATCGAGGAATGATTCGCCGCCGTGGCGTGGATGACGTCGTCGATCAAGGTCGTCCAGCCCGCGGATGGTGCGGGAATCGACTCAAACGCCATGATCTGGTCGATTTCGTCAACCAGTCTGCCGATCTCGTCGTGATAGTCGGGTGCGGCCAAGGCGCCGTTGGGGACCCGGTCGCGGGCGGTCAGGGGGTTGATCACGGCATTGATCGCCAGCTTGTGCCACAGTCGCAGGCGAATATCCGCGCAGGCCGTGGCGGCAAGGCCGGCCGCGCGTAACGCCGTCGCCAGTGTTTCGGCCAAGGCCGCGTGACGCTGGTGCAGATCGCCGATCCAGGTATGGCCGCGAGCGGCATGGACCACCTCGGTGGTCGCCGTCGGCGGATCGGGACGATAGGCCGCTTCCGTGGTACTGGCGCAAATCACCGCCCCGGGCCACTGATCGGTGAGACGTGGCTGCAGGCGGAAACCGTTCTGCAGCAGCAACAGTGGGGTATCGGCCGCCAGACGCGAGCGCAGCGGCTGTAACGCCGATTCGCCATCGTGCGCCTTGGTGGCGAGCACGACCACGTCCGGTGATTGGGGCGGGTGCCAGGTATCGACTGTGACGCGTTCGATATCGGCCCGTGCGGGCTCCTGTTCGGGCGTCATCAGAGACAGCGAGCCAGTGGAGGCCGTCGCGCGGCCGAGCAGCGTGACCGAGTGGTATCTTGCGAGACGCGCGGCGAACAGCATGCCGAGCGCCCCCGCGCCGATCACCAGCCAGCGATCGCGTTCACCTTTCATGAGTTGCCGCTCGGAGTGCGGCGGCGACGCGTTGACGTTCCCGAGCGCTTGCCGGTTTTGGCCGTCGGACTATCGCCCGAGGTGGCATTCGGCGACGTGCGACGGCTCGTGCCGCGTTGGCGCGCGGACGAACGGGTGCTGCTGGACCCGCGCTTGTTCGATCGGCCCTTGCCTGATGGTCTCGCCGGCGCTTGCGGTGCTGCACTCTGACGCGCGTCGGCGAGCGCCTGGTTGAGTTTGGCGGCGCTGGCCGCGCCAAGCAGCGCGCGCAGATCCTGAACCAGTGCCTCGATGAAGGGGCCCGGCGCGTCGCGGTTCTCGGCAATGGCCGAGAGGCGCTGTTCCCACAGGGCGGTACGCTCCGGTTGGCTGGCTGCCGCCGGCAGGGAATCGATCAGCGCCTGTCCGGTGCGCGTGGCGCGTAGCGCCTTCTTGTCGCGTACCAGATAGCCTCGAGTCAGCAGGGTTTCGATAATTCCGGCACGAGTGGCTTCGGTGCCCAGACCGTCGGTCTCGCGCAGCGTCTGACGGACAGCCGGATCCTCGACGTAGCGGGCGATATTCATCATGGCCTTGATCAGGCTGGCGTCGTTGAACGGCTCCGGCGGACGGGTCTCGCGCTCCTCCACGCCCACGTCTTGCACCGTGGCGCGTTCGCCCTGGGTCAAGGCTGGCAGCGTGGGGGTGTCGTCGCGCGTGGTGAATAGCGGCTTCCAGCCGGGCTCGAGGATTTCGCGGCCTTTGGCCAGAAAGCGTTCCTCGAGGATCAGGAAGGTCGCCTGCGTCTCGAAGGTCTCCAGCGGCGGGTAGAACTGCGCCAGCACGTTACGGGCGATCAACCGAAACAGGTTGGCCTCGTCGCGGCTGAGCTTGCCCAGGTCCGCCGGTCGGCCGGTCGGCGCCAGCGCGTGGTGGGCGCCGACCTTGGCATCGTCCCACGCCTTGGAGCGGCGGGTGAAGTCGGCGGCTTCGGCCCAGCCGCGCAGGGTCTCGTCTTGCCGGCACGCCTGGCGCAGCGTCTTTTCGGCCTCGCCGTGGTGGGCTCGTGGCAGGTAGCGGCAATCCGACCGCGGGTAGGTGATCAGCTGATGGCGTTCATAGAGTGACTGGCAGACATCGAGCACGCGCTTAGCGGACAGGCCGTGGCGTCGCGCGGCGTCCACCTGGAGCGCGGAGAGCGAGTAGGGCAGCGGCGCGGCCTGACGCTTGCGGCGCTGTTCCAGCTCGGCCAGATGACCGTCTGCACCTGGCAGGCGTTCGGCCAGCGCGTGCGCCGGGCGTGGATCGAGCAGGCGTCCCTGGTCATTCAGGGAGCGGCCATCCAGCGTGTGCGGTTCGCCGGGTTGCCACCAGGCGCGCAATGTACCGCTGGCGACGGTCAGATCGGTCCAGAGGACATAGAAGGGTTTGGATTCGAAGGCCGCGATATCCCGGTCGCGGCGAACCACTAGCCCGAGCACCGGCGTCTGCACCCGACCGACCGAGAGCAGGCCGTCATAGCCTGCCTGACGACCGATCAGCGTCCAGGCGCGGGTGAGATTGATGCCGTAGAGCCAGTCGGCGCGGGCGCGGGCTTCCGCCGCCGCGTAGAGCGGCTGGAAGCGCCGGTTGTCCTGCAGCTCGGCCAGGGCGCGCGCCACCGCCGGGCGATTGAGATCCTGCACCAGCAGCCGCTTCACCGGGCCGCGCCAACGCAGATGCTCCAGCACTTCCTGGACCAGCAGCTGGCCTTCGCGGTCAGGATCGCCGGCATGGACAATCTCGCTGGCGTTTTTCATCAGCTTGCGCAGCACGGCGATCTGCGAGCGGCCCTGGCTGCGCGGCACCAGCGCCCAGCGCTGAGGCAGGATCGGCAGGTCATCGAGGCGCCACTGCTTGTAGCGCGGGTCGTAGTGCTCCGGCGGGGCCTGTTCAAGCAGGTGGCCGAGACACCAGCTGACAACGGTATCGCCGGCCTCGAGATAGCCCTCGCGCCGCTTGGCGGGCACGGGCAGGGCGTCGCCGATGGCGCGGGCGAGACTGGGTTTTTCGGCAACGATCAGGCGCATGCGCTCATTTTTCCAGATGACGGCGCGCGCGCACCAGTGCCCGATACCACTGCCGATGCGGCGAGCCTACCGCCGGCGGCGCCAGGCTGAGGTAACTGACGTTGGGTGTTTCGCTGCGCTCGAGGTTGAGATTCGTGAGCATATTGAGCGTCGCCTCGCGCGCGCCGTACTGGCGTTTGAGAAAGTCGATCGCTGCGGGTTCCAGCGCCACGCGGTAGTGGCGCACAAGCGCCAGCGCGAGCGACTCCGCGGTGCGCGAGAGGTCGGTCTCGATCTCGCGCACCATCGCCGAGCCCATCGCCGCCTTCGCGGCCGCGGAGAGGTTGGGTTCGAGCTGGCCGAAATCGGCAGCGTTGGAGCTGTTGATGGCACGCTGCACGGCGGGCTTGGAGAGATGCACGTGGGGCTCCAGCGCCAGGAATATCTCGACGGCCAGCCGCTTGGCGCTGTCGACACCGACGCTCAGGCGTGTATCGCGTTCCGCCTGACGAAGACGCTCGCGCAGCGAACCGATATTGGCGTTTTCCAGGTAGCGGCCAAGGTGCTTGCAGACGACGGCTTTGGCCTCGTCGTCCAGCGCGATGCGGCTTTCGCGAATCCGCAGGCCGCGCCGACCGGGGCCGAGACGCAGTCGCGTGGTGCTATCGGAGAGGCCCGCGCTCAGCGTCTCCCAGCGCTCCGCCATGCGCAGACGGTGGGCGTGGGTACGCCCGACCTCCTCATAGGCGCTGGAGACACTCTTGTAGAGCTTGATCGCGTTGGTCAGTACCTCGGCCTGCTGACGCAGAGTCTGGCGGTCGTCGCTGCGCCCGGTCTGGATCGCGTACGCCAGTGTGTGAATGCGCTCGCTCAGCTCGTCGATGGCCGCCACGCTGTGGGCCAGCAGAGCGTCGGCACGCTGACCGGAGACACTCTCTTCGCTGGAGGTAACCGCCTGTTCCATCAGGTAGGTGTTGAGCGCCTTGAGGCGAGAGAGGCCGGTGGCCTGGGCGATACGATGGCGCGCCCGCGCCTCTTCGAGCGTGTCGAAGGCGCGCGCCAGCTTCCAGCGACCGCGATACTCGAAGGAAAGTACCGGTATCTCGCGGCCACTGATCAGCTCAAACGCCAGAATGACCATCTCCTCGACGTCCTGCAGGGTCATCAGCAGGTCGTTGTCATTCTCGATCGCGGCCATGACGCGTTCGATGAAATGCTCATCGCGCGGCACGCCGTAGCGCGGATCCGGCGCATGCCCCTCGAAGCGCTCGCGCAGCAGCGTGATGGCCTGTGGCGAGAGATCGTAGAGCTCGGTAAAACGCGGCTCGATCTGATCGCGATAGATCTCGACCAGGTCGCTCACGCGGGCGTGCAGGCCGACCCGACGGTAGACATCGATCTGTCCGATCAGGCGGGCGCTTTCGCGATCCTCGAGCAGCTCCAGCGCCGCCAGTTCGACGCCTTCCGGTGAAAGGTCCTGCTTGCGCAGCAGCATGGCCGCGGCCTCGCGCCGGCGGGCATCGCCCTCGAGGCTATCGACGATCAGGTTGCGCGTCGCCAGCAGGAACTCGGGCAACGTCTTGATAACGCGTTCGATGCGTCGCGAGGTCCGCGCCAGTCGGCCGCCACCGGTCAAATGGTGCAGCAGATTGGCAATGATCCCCGCCGCGCCGGTGATCACGGTGAAGGAGATGAAAAAAATGTAGTTCTCGAGCGTCGGCGCCTTGCCGTAACCGAGCAGGTAGCCGCCCCAGGCGCCAAGCAGCGTGACCGGGCCCGCCGTCCACAGGATCTGCAGCAGACTGATGGTCCACGGCACCTTCTCCACGGCGGCGGTGATGCGGCGGATTTCGTCGCGACCTTCCCGCTCGAGACGCACCTGTGGGGTATCGTTGGCGGTCGAGTGGGTGCGGCGGCGAAACGGAAGCGGCAACAGCACGAGCGATCCCTTGTAGCAGGTGTCGAGAGGGCGGGCGGCGGCTAACTTAGCACCCCGGCGCGGCGCTCGCCAGCGCTCTTGTCGTGCGTGCTACGATGGGGGCAATCAACGGAGGATTGCGATGCTGACCGCTTGGGTCGAACAGCTGCTGGGCTACGCCAGCGGCGCACTGGAGGCGATTCGCGCCAACGAACATTACCCGGCGATGATGGCATGGGCGCGTGACGAGGGCGCCGAACACTGCGGCGGCAGTCTGGACCTGGCGCAGGCGCTGGCGCCCATTATCTGGAACCAGACGCCGCTGGTGCGGCGTGACTTCGACTACGAACCGCTGGCGGAGCCGCGTCTCGAAGAGCCCTGCTGGTGCGATTCCGGTAGGGCCTATCGTGACTGCTGTGCTCGGGTGGAAATGCCGAGCGTCGTGCCGGGGCACCTGATGTGGATGCTGTCGCTGCGCGAGTGGCGCGGTGACACGCTGAAGCGGGCGCTGGAAAGCGGCAAGGCACCGGCCCAGGCGCTACTCGAGGCCGGTATCGTGTCGGCGGAGAGCGGCAACAACGGCCGGGCCCAGCAGATTCTGGAGTCCCTGTTCGCCGGCGATCGCGACTGGCAGGCGTTGGCCGAGCAGATCGAGCCGGCGTTCGAGATTCTGGTCGATCTCTATCAAGAGCGCGGATTTCATCGCAAGCGGGGCGCGCTGCTCGAACGTGTCATCGGCGAAGGGCCGGATTTTTTGCGCGGCGCGGCGCTGGAGCGACAGTGTCTCATGCACCTCGACAGCGGCGATCTGGCCAGCGCGCGCGAGGCTTTTCAGCGCGCCCAGCGGACCCTGCCGGATTCTCCTTCCCTGGCCTACGTGGAAGCGATGGTGCTGCTGCACGAGGGCAATATCGGCAAGGCGCGCCAGCGTGCTGCCTTCTGGTGGCGGCGGCTGTCACGCCAGCACCATCTCGACCCCGACCAGCTCGAGTTCATTGCCGAGCTGGCCGACGATCCCGAGGCGGCGCTGGCAGAGCAGGTGATTCACTCCGAGGAGGCGCTGGCCGGACCGCTGACGGCGCTGCAGGCGCTGCTGCATACGCATCACCAGCCGCCGCGGCTGTCGCTGACGCGGGCCGATGATGGCTCGCTGCACTACGAGCCCAATTCGCGGGAGATCTCGCTCTACAACGGCTGGGTCGAGGCTTGTGAGGTGGAGATCGATGAAGACGCGGCGCTCGGCTTTCTCGGCGACCCCTGGCAGACCGCACCGCAGTGGCTGCAGGCGCTCTGTGCCAATCCGGAGTGGCTCGATGCGCCGCGCGTCATGCAGGCGTTGACGCTGGCGCTGGCGAGCCGGTTCGGCAGCCTGCCGTGGATGGTCGATACCTTCTTTACGCCGCTGGCGGCACGCTACGGTGTGTGGCTCAACCAGTTGGAGGACGCCGGCGGGACATTTTCCTGGCACGACGCCGACAACGCCACGCTGCTGCGCACCGGATTGGCGCTGGTGATCGGCATGGAGCGCGGCGCCGGCCCGCAGGCACGCGAGCTGGCCCAGCGTCTGCTGGCCCTGGACGAGGAGGATAGCCTGGGGCTGCGCGAGCTGGTGATCGACCAGCTGCTGCGCGAAGGGCGCGATGACAAGGTGTTGTCGGTCAGCGAACAGGGGCCGGAGGGCGCCGACATGCTGGGCGTTCAGATGGGGCGCCTGCTGGCGCTTTATCGGCTGGGACGGCACGACGAAGCGCTGGCGCTGTTGCGCGATATCTGTGCCGCCAACCCGTATGTGGTCCCGGTGCTGTGCCAGGACCGGCCGCGACCGGCGCGCCTGGGCGTCGATATGCCGGAGCCAGGCTCCCGCGCCGAGGCCTGGCAATACCGGCAGCTGATGCGTGATCAGTGGGTTGCCGCCGACGGCGCGCTGGCCTGGCTGGCGAGCCAACCCACCGCCCGGCGCTAGGTCGCCGGGCGCGCGGCGCGGCGGCCGATCAGCGGGCGCTGGCGGTTTCGGTCGGGGTCTCCTCGGCGGTGGTCATCTCGTTGCCAAGGTCGGGCATGCGGCGATTCAGCCAGACGGCCAGAGCCACCGCCGGCAGCCCGAGCAGGCAGCTCAACACGAAGAAGCTGGCGTAGCCGAAGTCTGATACGACGATGCCCGAGAAACCGCCGATGAACTTGCCGGGCAGGGTCATCAGCGAAGAGAACAGGGCGTACTGCGTGGCGGTGTAGGCGCGTGACGTGAGGCTCGACAAAAAGGCGATGAAGACAGTGCTGGCGAGGCCGTTGGCGAGGTTGTCGCCGGTAATGGCGATCACCAGCAGCGGCAGGCTGTCGCCGCCGAGACTCAGCATCACGAACAGCAGGTTGGTCAGCGCCACCATCAGGGCGCCCGTCACCAGCATGCGCCCAAGTCCATAGCGCACGACCAGCAGGCCGCCCAGCAGGCCGCCGCCGATCGTCATCAACACGCCGAAGACCTTGGTGACACTGGCGATATCGCTTTTGCTGAAGCCGAGGCTGAGATAGAGCGGGTTGGCCATGGCGGCCATCGCGATATCGCTGATGCGATAGATGCCGATGAACAGCAGCAGGGCGAGCGCCAGACGCCCATAGCGATGAAAGAAGTCGCCGATCGGGCAGAACACCGCCGCCAGGAGCCAGACGCCGGTATGGCGCTGCCAGTGGGCTCGGTGGCGGCTTCGATGCAGAAACTGGCGGATACGCGGATGGAACAGCACGGTGCGAAGCCCTTGCGGGCGCGGTGGCTCGGGACGCAGTAGCACGGTGATGACGCCGACCGAGACCAGTACCGCCATGCTCAGGTAGGCGGCCGACCAGGAGGCGGCGTCGGCGATATAGAGTGCGCCGGCGCCGGCCATGACGATTCCCACGCGATAGCCGATGATATAGGTCGACGCCATGGCGGCCTGGATTGCCGGTTCGCCGGACTCGATACGATAGGCATCGATGACGATATCCTGGGTCGCGGCGCCGAAGGCCGTGATCAGGGCGAAAAGGGCCACCAGTGGCAGGTGTCCGACCGGATCGACTCCCGAAAGCCCGACCAGCCCGCCGGCGATCAACGCCTGCCCCAGCAGCATCCAGCTACGTCGCTGCCCCAGCCAAGGGCCGATCACCGGCAATCCCACGCGATCGACGATCGGCGCCCAGAACAGCTTGACCGAGTAGAGCATGCCGACCCAGCTGAAGAAGCCGATGGCGGCGACCTCCACGCCACTGTCTTCCAGCCAGGCGGTCAGCGTCGAGAACACCAGCAGGTAGGGCAGGCCGGCAGAAAAACCGAGAAACAGCAGGGTCAGTACCGGCGCCCGCAGATAGACGCCGATGGATGTCAGCCAGGCGCGTGGCTCGCGTTGCATGCAACCTCCAGAAACGGATTCGACGCGGCGCGGGCGGACGCGTCGTCGCCGAAATGGTACCCTAGCGGATCGCGCCGTGTCTGGGTCGTCGTCGTTAACGAGCCTGTCTCGTTAACCGAAACTGGCCGAGACGGCGTGGGGAATTCAGCTTGCCGTGGCGTCGGCCAGCGGGCGCCGCCACCAAGAGCCGCAAGAGTGGCCGATATAGAGCGAGCGAACCCGGTAGCGGCCGATGACTGCAGCGCGCTGCCGGGTCTTTCGAATTGCCAAGCATGAATAAGGGATTGAGGCGATGACGACAGAGTCGACATTGGATGGCGATTCGTTGCCGCGCTGGTATGTCATCCAGTGCAAGGGGGGCGAGTCCTTTCGCGCCAGCGAGCATCTCGACAATCAGGGATACGATGTCTTTCATCCGGTACTCGAGGTGCAAAAGCGTCGCCGGGGTAAATTGACCTGGGTGGCCGAGCCGCTATTTCCGCACTATCTGTTCATCCGGCTCGACCGGATGGAAAGCAACTGGCGACCGATCCGGTCGACCCGAGGCGTGCTGCGCCTGGTCAGCTTCGGTCAGGAGCCGGTGGCGGTACAGGATGCGCTGGTGGAGACCCTGCGTGATCGCGTGGCGGGCGATGCCAGCCGGGATCGCGCCAACGTCTACTATCGCCAGGGAGATATGGTCGAGATCACCGAAGGCCCCTTCCGCGCGCTGAAGGCCATCTTCGAGACGCAGAAGGGCGAAGAGCGAGCCATCGTTCTGCTCAACCTGCTGCAGCAGACACAGCGCCTGGAGCTGCCGATCGACGCGCTGCGCAAAGGGCAGTCGTAGGTCGACACTCGGACCGACCCACCCGATTCATTCAGTTTTTACGTCAGACGGGAGCGCTACATGAGCCAAATCGCCATCAAGCCGGCCCGCGTCGCCACGCTGCACTACCGGCTTCAGAATGCCGAGGGGCGGACGCTGGACGACTCGCGTGCCCGGCAGCAACCTCTCGAATACCTGCATGGTCACGGCAATCTCTTCACCGCGCTGGAGTCGGCCATGGCCGAGCGCGAGGCGGGCGATACGCTAGCCGTCACGCTGTCGCCGGCAGAGGCCTACGGCGAACGCGACGAAGCGCTGGTCAGCGAGTCGCCGCGCTCGGCATTTCCCGAGGCCGCGCCCCTGACGCCTGGGCAGCGATTCCAGGCGCAGGGGCCGGAAGGGCCGCGGACGGTTACGCTCGTCGCCGTCGGTGACCGCCAGGTGACCGTCGACGCGAATCACCCGCTGGCGGGCGAGACGTTGACCTACGAACTGGCCATTCTAGCGGTGCGTGAGGCGACCCGTGCCGAACTGGCCAAGGGGCATCCGTTACCGCCCGGCACGTCGCACACCGAGGTCGAAGACCGCAAGCAGTAGCGCCGGTAACGGGCGTTTCGATCCGTCACCGGTGTGGGGAAAGCCCGGTTATCGCGGTGACAAGGAGAGCGATTGCCGAGAGGAAAAGGCTATCATCGCCCGTTCACCTCGTGTCTCAATGACGAACCCACCAACGTCCTGACCACGCTGCCATCACCCGTTCTGGATAACTGGTTGCGCCCAGGCTGCCGTTGTAGCGCGCCAGCGCCCGGGTCCAGTCGCCGTTCTCGCGTGTTAGATAGTGGGCGAGGATGGTGCAGCCGTAGCGCAGGTTAGTGACGGTATCGTAGAGGTCGTCCTGTGGCCGGCCGATCTCCGCCTTCCAGAACGGCATCACCTGCATCAGGCCGCGTGCGCCGGCCGAGGAGATCGCGTCCGGCCGGAAGCGGCTTTCGACGTCGATCAAGGCCAGCACCAGCTCCGCGGGCAGGCCCGCACGCTGCGCCTCGGCGTGGATGCGTTCGAGCAGCGTGAGGCGTGACTCACGGGAAGGAAAGGCTTGGGGGGAGCGCCTGGCCAGCCGCGACTGCATATCGAGCAGCCAAACCTGACCGTCGAAAGTGTCGCCGGCGGCGTCGGGCGATGCCATGGCACGGGCCAACGTTGCCAGCAGCGCTGGCGACGGGGCCTGCTGGGCGCCCTCGGGCCCAGCCAGCGCCGAGCCCGACAGCCACGCGACGACGAGGGCGAGCGCTATCCGCTCCGTCACGCGCGCCATTATCAGTCCACGCGGGGCATCATCAGTCGAAGCGAGCATCCAGGAAGGCTTGCAGCTCGTCGATCGCGACCATGGTGACCTCGCTATCGCGGCGACCCTTGTACTCCAGCTCGCCATTGTCGAGACCGCGGTCGCCGATCACCAGCCGATGCGGAATGCCCATCAGCTCCTGGTCGGCGAATTTCACGCCCGGACGCAGATCTCGATCGTCCAGCAGCACGTCGATGCCGGCATCGCTTAGCTCGCGATAGAGGCGCTCGGCGGTCTCGCGTACACGCTCCGACTTGTGGGCATTCATCGGTACGATCGCCAGCCGGAACGGCGCCAGCGCGTCGGGCCAGATGATGCCCCCGGCGTCATGGTTCTGCTCGATCGCGGCGGCCACCACGCGGGTGATCCCGATGCCGTAGCAGCCCATGTAGAGGGTCGCCGGCTTGCCGTTGTCGTCGAGGACGGTGGCATTCATCGCCTTGGAATATTTCTGACCGAGCTGGAAGACATGGCCGACTTCGATCCCGCGGGTGATCGAGAGCGTGCCCTGGCCGTCCGGCGAGGGATCGCCCTCGACCACGTTGCGGATATCCGCCACGTCGGGCAGCGGCAGGTCGCGTTCCCAGTTGATCCCGAACAGGTGCTGGTCGTCGACGTTGGCGCCGGCGCCGAAGTCGCTCATCAGGGCAACGCTGCGGTCGATGATCAGCGGCAGCGGCAGGTTGACCGGGCCAAGCGAGCCGGGGCCGGCGCCGATGGCGGCACGGATCTCGTCTTCCCCGGCCATGGTCAGCGGCGAGGCGACAGCGTCGAGGTGCTCCGCCTTGATCTCGTTCAATTGATGATCGCCGCGCACCATCAAAGCCACCAGGCCGCCTTCGTTGCCGTGGACGATCAGCGTCTTGACGGTCTTTTCGATCGGCAGACCGAAGCCTTCGACCAGGGCGGCGATGGTCTTCACGCCCGGCGTGGGCACCTGGCGCATGGTCTCCTGCGGCGCGGCTCGCTCGGCGCCGGTCGGCGGCAGCGCCTCGGCTTTCTCGATATTGGCCGCATAGTCGGAGCCGGTGGAAAAGACGACCGCGTCTTCGCCGGAATCGGCCAATACGTGGAATTCGTGCGAGCCAGTGCCGCCGATCGAGCCGTTGTCGGCGAGCACGGCACGGAAGTCCAGACCGAGACGCTCGAAAATCCGCATGTAGGCGTCGTACATCACCTGATAGGAGGCCTTGAGCCCGGCTTCGTCACTGTCGAACGAGTAGGCGTCCTTCATGATGAACTCGCGCGAACGCATGACGCCGAAGCGGGGGCGGATCTCGTCGCGGAACTTGGTCTGGATCTGATAGAAGTTGGTCGGCAGTTGCTTGTAACTGCTGATTTCACGACGAACCAGATCGGTGATCACTTCTTCGTGAGTCGGGCCGACGCAGTAGTCGCGCTGATGGCGATCCTTGAGGCGCAGCAGCTCCGGGCCATATTCGTCCCAGCGACCGGATTCCTGCCACAGTTCGGCGGGCTGGACGGCAGGCATCAGCACTTCCTGGGCATGGGCGCGATCCATCTCCTCGCGCACGATCCGCTCGACCTTGCGCAGGGTGCGCAGCCCCACCGGCAGCCAGGTGTAGAGTCCCGAGGTCAAGCGACGGATCATGCCGGCGCGCAGCATCAGCTGGTGGCTGACGATCTCCGCGTCCGCCGGCGTTTCCTTGAGGGTCGAGATCTGAAGTTGGCTGGCACGCATGGGATGTTCTGTCCTGTATTCAGCGGCGTGAGGCAGTGCGCGGCATATCGCCCGGCATGGCCTCGCCGGCAAGGTTTCGTAGGCCCGCCAGTATAGAGATGGCAGCCGCCGACGGGGAGGGGCGGGCGGTAAAAACCTGTACGCCGGGGTTGGCGCCAGGTGACCGTCAGGACCTGCGCGCTGGCCTCGCCGGATTGATGAGCCCGCTCTCTCGACAAGCTCCGCCCGAGCGGCGGACCCTACCATAGTCTTACCGCCATGGGGCCTTGCATGGCGCTGTCCGGCTTTCACGAGTCGCAATCTTTTCTATAGTGAAGTCAGGGCGCGTCGCGTCCAGGGCCGCAACCGGTACTGGCATTACGCCGAGCCGGCGTTGCAGACCATCGACAACCGTCGTTGGCGGCCCGCGGCGGCGGGGAGGTGTGTCATGATCAACCACGTCTGGGGGTTGTTAACGCATCCCGACCGCGAATGGCAGCAGATTCGCGGCGAGAACGAAACCGTCACTCATCTCTATGGTTCCCACGTCCTGATATTGGCGGCCATCCCGGTGGTTTGCGCCTTCATCGGTACCACGCTGGTGGGTTGGCACTTCGGCACCACGGAAGAGGGGCTGGCGAGAACCATCAGCGTGGCACCTTCCACCGCCGTGCTGCTCGGTATCATCTTCTATGCGCTGATTCTCGGCGCCGTCTGGCTGATGGGCAACGTGATCTACTGGTTGGCGCGGCGCTACGATTCGCGGCCCGAGCTCAACCGGTGCGTGGTGTTTGCCGGCTACATGGCGACACCGATGTTTCTGAGCGGCATCGTGGCGCTGTACCCGTTGGTCTGGCTCTGCCTGCTCGCGGGCATCGTCGGGCTTTGTTACACGGTTTATCTGGTCTACGCCGGCCTGCCGGGATTCCTCGGCATCGATCGCCAGGAAGGGATGCGCGCCTCGAGTGCGGCGCTGGCGATCGGTGTATTGGTTCTGGAGGCGCTGCTGGCGGTCACTGTGCTGCTATGGGGCTACGGCGCTTCGCTGGTCTAGGGGGCAAGCCAACGCTCGATCCGGCCCGCGACCGCGCAGACGGTGGCGGGCCTTTCGATGGTCTTCGTATCGCCGTTGTCACGTTCTCGAGCGGGTCTGCGCTCATCATCGGGGCCGCGCTAATCAATGTATCTGGACGGCGGCCGGCGCTTTGCATTAGGTTACGTGGCGTTCGACAAGCCATGGAATGTCCTTAGATGCCTTTTTCCGCTCGACTTTCCGCCCGACGCTGCCTATCGGCCCTGATCGTCGCCTCGCTCCTGGTCTCGACCAGCGGCTGTGGCACGCTGTTCTATCCCGAACGCAAGGGCCAGCTGCCCGGGCGTATTGACCCGGGGGTGGCGGTTGCCGACGGCCTGGGGCTTCTGCTGTTCATCGTACCGGGGGTCATCGCCTATGCGGTGGATTTCTCCAACAACACGATTTATCTGCCCGGCACGCATCAGGCAAGCGTCGACCGTGTCGAGTTTCAGGGCCGCTTGGAAAGTGCGCGTCTCGCCCACCTGATCGCGACCCATAGCGGGCATCAGGTCGATCTCGCTCACGAGCTGGTCCGCGTCGAGCAGCTCGATTCCGTGGAAGACGCCCGTCTTGCCATTGCTCGTCTGAATGCCGCCGATAGCGGTTCCTGACCGCGTCCGATGCCCCAGCCTGCCATCCGGCGTTGGCGATTCTGAACGCTGACGACGCCCGATCCCCGTCAATGACACCGCTGCTCCTTGGCTCTGCTATGCTCTGATCTCCGGTGCCCGTCGCGAGCGCGTCAGTGGTGCCCTCTGCTCCAGTGAGGTAGGTCGTCATGCGCACGTTCGAGTGTCATCACTGCCAGCCCCCCAGCCGGCTTTTTTTCGATAATACGCGGTGTCTGGTCTGTCAGGCCGACGTTGGCTGGTGCCCGGTGTGCCGGTCGATCAATGCCATGCTGCCGGATCGCGAGGTCGGCTATCGCTGCGCCAATCCACGCTGCGGTGCCGCGCTGGTCAAGTGTCACAACTACGCGCACGAAAGTGTCTGCAACCGGATGCAGACGCCGCAGGCGCATGCCGACCACGGTGGGCTCTGCGATTGCTGTCGGCACAACGTGGTCATCCCCGATCTCTCCATCGATGGCCACCGCGAGCGCTGGGCCGCCCTGGAGGCCGCCAAGCGGCGGCTTTTCTACACGCTGGATCTGGTGGGGCTGGCGCACCCGGCGCCGCAGGATGACGTGGCGCTGCCGTTGTCCTTCTCGTTCATGGCCGATGCGCTGCCCGATGCGGGGCTGTGGCGATCCACAGGCGATGGCGAGAAAGTCTATACGGGCCACGCCAGCGGGCATATCACGATCAACCTGGTGGAAACCGATGAGGTCGAGCGAGAACGCCTGAGGGTCGATCTCAACGAGTCCCATCGCACCCTGATCGGCCACTTTCGCCATGAGATTGGCCACTACTATTGGGAACGGCTGGTTCAGGGCCACGATGAGCCGGGTTTTCGCGCGCTGTTCGGCGATCACGAGACCCCCACCTATGCCGAGGCGCTGGAGCGCTACTATGCGCAGGGCCCGTTGCTGAACTGGGAGAATACGCATGTCTCGGCCTACGCGACCATGCATCCGTGGGAAGACTTTGCCGAAACCTTCGCCGCCTATCTCGATATCGTCGCGGTGCTGGACACGGCCGACCATCTCGGCCTGCAGCAGGCCCGTCATGCCGGTGGCATCGATGAGATGATCCTGGCCTTTCAGCAGGTCGGGCTGACGCTCAATGAACTCAATCGCGAAATGGGGCTTCTGGACGTGGTGCCCCATATCATCACGCCGACGATCCGCGACAAGCTCGATTACATCCATGTCCGCGTGGCGTCAGGAGACTAGCGCGCTTTGTCCTTGGTGCTCGGTTCTTTCTGACCGTTAACCGTTAACTCTCGACCCTCGGACTTGGCGCCGCCGGGGGCCGGGACGAAGACCCAGGCCATCGTTGACGGCGGCGCGCCAGCTCGAGGGTCAGTCCGTTTCATCATCGACGAGCGCCGTCTGCTCCTGCGTCTGCGTTACCTTGAGCGGGCGCTCACGCACCGCGAAATAGGCCGTCGCGATCGCCTCGTGCAGATTGTTGAAGCCGATCTGAAACGCATCGATCAACTGGTGCAGTTCGTCGGGCGCACGAGCCAGCGCCTGGACATCGGCTTCCGCGACCTCGGCCCGAACCAGGGTCGCCACAGCCAGTGCCCGGTCATGGTTGGGCAGTGACTGCAGTTCCCAGCTGACCTCCTCCAGGCTGCGCAATACCGAGCGAGGTAGGGCGCGATCCTGCAGCAGGAAGCGCAGTACGTCGGGACCGCGAACGCGCAGGCGTACTTGCTGGCGGTACATCTGGTAGGCGGTCAACGACTTCAGCACGCTCATCCATTGCAGGTGCTCGAACGGGATTAGTTCCTCGGGATTGCGTGGCAGCAGGTTGCCGGAGCGCACATCGAGGATGCGGGTGGTCATGTCGGCGCGTTCCAGATGGCGCCCAAGTGACAGGAAGGTCCGGGCTTCGGTGTGGCTCAGCGTACCCTCGATCAGACCGGTCAGGGTCTGGCAGGCTCGGGTGACACCCTTGAGGAAGCCGTCGCGCGTGCGCGGCTTGAGACCGCTCTGGGCCTGTTCGCTGATCTCGAGGTAGCACTGGTTGATCTCCTCCCAGATCTCCCGGGGGACCACGTCGCGGGTGGTGCGCAGGTTCTCGCGCGCGTTGGCCAGCGACGACAGGATCGAACTGTCGTGTTCGCGGGAAAGACACAGGAAGTCGATGACATTGCGCTCGTTGCGCTCGTCGAAGAGTGCGTCGAACGTTTCGCCGCTGCCTGTGATATCGATCAACGTCGACCAGCTCAGCGCTGCCCGCCCGGGCATATCCAGCAGCAGGTTGCTGTTGACGCTGATGAGGCGCGCGGTGTCCTCGGCGCGCTCGACGTAGCGTGCCATCCAGTAAAGATTGTCGGCAACTCGTGACAGCATGGCGTTATTCCCCCTCCGTCTCGACGATCCAGGTGTCCTTGCTTCCCCCGCCCTGAGAAGAGTTGACCACCAGCGAGTCCTTGACCAGCGCGACCCGGGTCAGGCCGCCCATGGTCACGTGTGTTTCAGGTCCGGAGAGAATGAACGGTCGAAGGTCGACGTGGCGCGGTTCCGGCGCGCCCTCGAACAGGGTCGGTGCGGTGGAGAGCGCCAGCGTCGGCTGGGCCATGTAGTTGCGCGGATCGTCCTCGATACGCCGGGCAAATTCGCGTCGCTCCTCAGCGGTGGCGCGTGGCCCGATCAGCATGCCGTAGCCGCCGGATTCGTTGGCTGGCTTGACTACCAGCTCATCGAGATGGTCAAGCACGTAGCGCCGATCGTCGTCGAACATGCAGAGATAGCTGGGTACGTTTGGCAGCAATGCTTCCTGATCGAGGTAGTAGCGAATCAACTTCGGCACGAAGGCGTAGACCACCTTATCATCGGCGACACCGGCGCCCGGCGCGTTGGCCAGCGCCACCTTGCCTGCGCGCCAGGCACGCAGCAGGCCGGGCGTACCGAGCATGGAATCGGGGCGAAAGGCTTCGGGGTCCAGAAACAGATCGTCGACCCGGCGATAGATGACATCGACCCGCTGCAGACCATCGACGGTATGCATGTAGACGATATCGTCATCGTCGACCAGCAGATCCGAGCCCTGCACCAGCTCGACGCCCATCTGTTGGGCCAGATAGGCGTGTTCATAGTAGGCGGAGTTGTAGATACCCGGGGTGAGAATCACGATCTGCGGATCATCGCCGGGCCTTGGCGACATGCTGGCCAGCATATCGTAGAGCTGGGCGGGGTAGTCATCCACCGGCAGGATGCGACCGGTCGCGAACAGTTCCGGTAGCACGCGTTTGGTGACGTTGCGGTTTTCCAGCATGTAGGAGACGCCCGAGGGAACGCGCAGGTTGTCCTCGAGCACGTAGATCGTGCCATTGCCGTCGCGGACCAGATCGGAGCCGCAGATATGGGCCCAGACGCCGTGGGGCGGGTCGATCCCCATGCACTGGGGACGGAAATTCACTGACTGCGCCAGAATCTCGCGCGGCAGTAAGCCGTCGGCGATCACTCGCTGATCGTGATAGAGGTCATCAATGAACAGGTTCAGTGCATCCACGCGCTGCTTGAGCCCGGCCTCGACGGCTCGCCACTCGGCGGCGGGAATGATGCGTGGCACGATATCGAAGGGCCAGGCACGGTCGATGGTGCTGCCTTCGGAGTAGACGGTGAACGTGATCCCCATGGTGCGGATGGCGATCTCGGCGGCAGTCTTGCGTTCACTGAGCTCTCTGGGCGTGAAGCCGGCGAGGATGTCGCAGAGCGGGCGAGCCGCTTCGCGCGGGATACCGTGGCTATCGAGAAGTTCGTCGTAGAACTGCTGGCTCGGGTACTGCTTCCAATCCACATTGCCCATGAGAAGACTCCTGTCAGCGGCAGTGGGCGCCGGATGCCAGCGCTCGGCCTCGCCTATCGGCGAGAGGGCGCTGCTGTTGTTATAGCGACGGGTATAGCGACCGTCATCGCGACTGCCACAGAGACCGTCATCGCGACAGTGAGGTGACAGTGGTGGCAGCGGGTGTGGCGTCGCTGACCGGCGCGGTCGACGCCTGGTATCGCCTCATTCGGCGTGGCGAGATCGGCAAACGGTCACCGATACCAGGCAGGGCGCGCCTGTTCAGCATAGTGAGGCGGGCAGGCGCTTGCCATATTCGTCACCTACGCTATTAGCGTGAAATTGCTCACACCTGGCCTCGCATCATCCGGCCTCGGTACAGGGCCCTGTCTCCACTGTGCAGAGATCGCCATGACTCTACGCGTTGCGCTGTCTCACCGAACGACCTATCGATTTGACCGTCCGGTACGGCTCTCCCCGCATCTGGTACGACTGTATCCCGCGCCGCATTGCCGTACGCCGATCGACGCCTACTCGCTGGCGATCTCCGCCAAACCGCACTGGCTGCACTGGCAGCAGGACCCCTTCGGCAACCATGTGGCGCGCGTGGTCTTTCCCGAACCGGTGACGCATCTCGAGGTGGCGGTCGAGGTGATCGCGGCGATGACCGTGATCAATCCGTTCGATTTCTTTGTCGAAGGCGAGGCCAGCCACTTTCCGTTTGCCTATCCGCAGACGTTGCGCAAGGAACTGGCGCCTTATCTCGAGACCGAGCCGCCCGGCCCGCGTCTGGGCGCATGGTTGGCCGAGGTGCCGCGAGCTTCCATGGCGATCACCGAGTTTCTGGTGGCGCTCAATCGCCGACTGCAGGCAGGTATCTCTTATCTCGTGCGAATGCAGCCGGGAGTTCAGGCGCCCGAAGAGACGCTCGAACAAGGTCAGGGGTCGTGTCGAGACTCCGCCTGGCTGCTGGTTCAGATACTGCGACATCTGGGGCTGGCCGCACGCTTCGTCTCCGGCTATCTGATCCAGTTGAAGGCCGATGTCCCGGCGCTGGAGGGGCCGTCCGGTACCGACAGCGATTTTACCGACCTGCACGCCTGGGCCGAGGTTTTCATTCCCGGCGCGGGCTGGATTGGTCTCGACCCGACCTCAGGGCTGCTGGCGGGCGAAGGCCATATTCCGCTGGCGGCAACGCCGGAACCCTCGAGTGCGTCGCCGATTGTCGGCGCCTCCGAGCCCTGCGACGTCACGTTCGATTTTTCGATGACGCTGACCCGTTTCGACGAGACGCCCCGCGTCACGCGCCCCTATACGGATGCGCAGTGGCAGGCGATCGACCGACTCGGCAGGCAGGTCGATGCGCGTCTGGCAGCGGGGGATGTGCGCCTGACCATGGGGGGCGAGCCGACGTTCGTGGCGATCGGCGACCCGCAGGCGCCCGAATGGAACACGGCGGCGCTGGGGCCGACCAAGCGCGGGCTGGCGGGGGAGCTGATGTCGCGCCTGCGGGATGCCTTCGCCCCCGGCGGCCTGCTGCATGATCGCCAGGGCAAGTGGTATGCCGGCGAGCCAATGCCGCGCTGGGCGCTGGCCTGTTACTGGCGCCATGACGGCAAGCCGATCTGGCGAGAGCCACGGTGGCTGGCGGATGTCGGGACCGCCGCGGACGCCGGCCCGAGGGAGGCGAGACGTTTCACCATCACGTTGGCCGAGCATCTCGGCGTTGATCCCGAGCATGTGCTGCCCGGCTACGAAGATGCCCTGTATTACCTCTGGCGTGAGCAGACGTTGCCCGAGGAGATCGACCTGCGGGCGTACGACCTCGGCAGTGGGGCGGAGCGCCACCGGCTGGCCACGCTGCTGTCGCGGGGGCTGAACGAGGTGGTCGGCTATGCGCTGCCCCTGCGCTACGACACAGCCCAACAGCGCTGGCGCAGCAGTCACTGGCCGCGGCGTCGCGAGCCCCTCTGTCTCGTACCTGGCGATTCGCCGATGGGGTTACGGCTACCTCTGAGTGCCTTGCCGCACGCTGCCTTTGAGGATACGGAGCAGCCAAGGTCCCTGTGGGCACCGATCCAGACGCTTACCGAGCCGCATGAGTCGGTAACTCGCCGCTTTCACGCGACGCGTCGGATATCGCGCGATTCAGTCATCGATGGCCGGCAGGAAAACGCCGATAGTCTGCCTTACGACGCCCTCGCGGCCGAGGTCCGGCAGGGGGATCGCACCGCGGACGACCCGCGTGACGACCTCGTTGCCACCAGCCTCTGCGTCGAGCCGCGCGATGGCCGGCTACATGTCTTCGTGCCGCCGCTGACATGGTTGGAGCACTATCTCGAACTGATCGCGGCGATCGAGCTGACCGCCGCAAGCCTCGAGAGGCCAGTGGTTATCGAGGGGTATCCGCCCCCCGCGGACTCGCGACTGGCGCAGTTTCTCGTCACCCCCGACCCCGGCGTGATCGAGGTCAATATCATGCCGGCATCGACCTGGCCGGCGCTGGTCGCGCAGACGGAGACGGTCTACGAGGCGGCGCGTCGAACGCGCCTTGGCGCGGAGAAGTTCCGGCTCGATGGTCGTCATATCGGCACTGGCGGCGGCAATCACGTCGTGCTCGGCGGCGCGACGCCGGCGGATTCTCCCTTCCTGCGCCGCCCGACGCTACTGGCCAGCCTGGTCAGCTACTGGCAGCGCCATCCGTCGCTCTCGTACCTTTTCTCAGGGCTGTTCATCGGTCCGACCAGCCAGGCGCCGCGCGTGGACGAGGCGCGCCATGAAGCGTTGCACGAGTTGGAGATCGCCTTCTCGCAGCTACGTGACGAGGAGGACGCACCGCCCTGGCTGGTAGATCGTCTCTTTCGCCATCTCCTGACCGACCTGACCGGCAACACGCACCGTGCCGAGTTCTGTATCGACAAGCTGTTCTCGCCCGATAGCGATACCGGCAGACTGGGGCTGCTCGAGCTGCGTGGTTTTGAAATGCCGCCGCATCCACAGATGAGCCTGATGCAGGGTTTGCTGGTGCGGGCACTGGTCGCGCGCTTCTGGGAGCGACCTGCCTACGGCGGCCTGGTGCGTTGGGGCAGCGCACTGCACGATCGTTGGATGCTGCCGCATTATCTCTGGGCCGATCTCGAGGCCGTTCTCGAGGAGTTGACCTTGGACGGCCTGGACTTCGATCCGATGTGGTTCTCGGCGTTTTTGACCTTTCGCTGCCCGTTGATAGGGCGTGTCGACTACCAGGGGATCGGCCTCGAACTGCGCCAGGCACTGGAGCCTTGGCCCGTGTTGGGCGAAGAGGCAGGCGGCGGGGGCACCACGCGATACGTCGATGCCTCCGTCGAACGCCTGCAGGTTCGGGTCGAGGGTATGAGCGACGACCGTTTCATCGTTACCTGCAATGGCCGGCGCGTGCCCCTGCGGGCGACGGAGCGCAACGGTGAGGCGGTCGCCGGCGTGCGCTTTCGGGCCTGGCAGCCAACTTCGGCACTACATCCGCAGATTCCCGTTCATGCGCCACTGGTGTTCACTATCATCGATACGTGGAATCATCGTGCGATCGGTGGCTGTACCTATCACGTCACGCATCCCGCCGGGCACCACTACGAGCATGTTCCGGTCAATGCCAACGAAGCGGAAGGGCGGCGGCTGGCACGCTTCTGGGCTCATGGCCATGCGCAGGGGCGCTGCGAGATACCGCCTTTGAAGCTCAGTCGAGAGACCCCGTGTACGCTCGACCTGCGGGAGACGCCGTCCGATTGAGGAAGAATCGCGCAAGCGATAGGTGAGTGAACCGCGCTCGCTTATCATCTATATCAATTATCGCCGCGGCGTGCGCCGGGCTTGCCCGACCAACGTCGATCCTCGGACAGTTGCAGGTCTGGCCGTGAGCGCCGATAGACAGGAAGAACACGCCTCTCCAGCCGGGAAGCTGGCTTCGACACGGGCAAGGTATGCCCTCGACAAGGTGAAACCGATACGGCCATGGCAGCGATCGAGACGCTCTCCACTCCCTGGCTTGACGCCTACCGCCCCGCGGGGGGACACGATGCGCTGCTGGATGGGCAGGGCGAGGTACGCCAGCACTGGCGCCTGTTGCTCAAGGCGCTGGAGTCACTAGGCCATGCCTCTCTGTCGTCGCGAGCCGACGAGATCCAGCATCTGCTGCACGACAATGGGGTCACGTTCAATCTGCCCGCCGACGAGAGCGGCAGCCTGCGCCAGTGGCGGCTCGATCCGCTGCCCTTGCTGATTACGCCCTCGGAGTGGCGCTTTCTCGAGCAGGGGCTTCGCCAGCGGTCGCGCCTGCTGGCGGCGGTGCTGAAGGATATCTATGGTCCGCGGCGCATGATCGACGAGGGCGTGCTGCCCGCCGATGCGCTCTACGCCAATCCCGATTTTCTCCTGGCGTGCGATGGGCTGCTGCTCGCCGACGATCCGGGTATCTCGCTGCATGGTATCGATCTGACGCGGGATGCCGAAGGTCGCTGGCGTGTCCTGGCCGATCACCTGCAGGCCCCGGCAGGCATGGGCTTCGCCCTGGAAAATCGTATTGTCATGGCGCGGGCCCTGCCGGATCTCTATCGCAACGCACCGCTAAAGCGGCTCGCCGGGTTTCTCGACCGCCAGCAGCAGTCGCTCGCCGCGCTGGCCCGCCTCAATCGCGATCAGCTGTCGCTGGCGCTGCTGGCGCCTGGCGCCGATCACGAGAGCTATTTCGAGCACGCCTATCTCGCGAACTACCTCAATCTGGCCCTGGTGGAGGGCGGCGATCTGGTCGTGCGCGACTCGCGGGTGTGGATGCGCACGCTCGGGGGGCTCAAGCCGGTCGATGTCCTGCTACGCCAGATCGGCGATGCCTGGAGCGATCCGCTCGAGCTGCGCGGTGACTCGCTGATCGGTGTGCCGGGCCTGCTGCAGGCCATTCGCAGTGGTGGCGTAGGCATCACCAATCCGCCCGGGGTCGGGGCGCTGGAACATCCGTTGATCGCGGCCTTTCTGCCGGACCTGTGCGAACGCCTGCTCGGCGAGCCGCTGTTGATCGAAGGGGTCGAGCGTCACTGGTGCGGGCGTGGTGATGGCCTGGCCTGGGCGCTGGGCGCCTTCGAATCGCTGGTCTTCCAGCGTCTCGACGGGGATCTGCAGTGCATCAGGCCGGGAACGCTCGATACCGAGGCCAGGGAGCGGTTGCGTCAGGCGCTGGTGGCAGAGCCCGCCCGATACGTGGCGTCGCGCGTCCCGGCCGGTGCCAGCGCCCCGTTCCTGGACCGCGACTGCACCACGCTACTGCCGTCGACCTATAACCTGCGCTGCTTTACCCAGGCGGGTTTCGACGACGAGCGCAATTTTCACGGCTACGAGGCCATGCCGGGCGGGTTGGCGTGGCAGGGGGCGCCGGGGTTGGCGATGCAGGCGAGCCAGTGCGTCAAGGATCTGTGGGTCATGGCGGATTCGCCGCAACCGCATGTCAGCCGCTTGCGTCGCTCGCGTCTGCCGTTGGTGGTCACTCGTGACGGCATGGACCTGCCCAGCCGCGTCGCTGACAGCCTGCTCTGGATGGGGCGCTACGGCGAGCGTCTGGACGGACGTCTGCGCCTGTTGCGCGAAGCGCTCTACCGGCTGATGGATCAGGACCAGGAGGGGATCGCGGATGAAACGCTCATCGACCTGCTGCCGCTGCTGGGGCTCGACCGTGATGACGAGACTGGCGCCACGTCACGTTTCGCCGCCGACCGCGAACGGCTTATGACCCTGTTCCAGGACGGCCACCCGGACGCATTGCCCGACCTGATCGGCCGCATGATCAATAACGGTCGGGCGGTGCGCGACCATCTGGGGGACGATGCCTGGCGCGTGTTCAACCAGCTTCGTCAGGAGTCGGCAAGGCTGTCGCAGCTCGGCCCGGTCGGCGGTCGACGCGCGGTCGATACGCTGATGACCCAACTGGCAGCATTCTTCGGTTTCTGCAACGAGACCATGCCACATCACTACGGTTGGCGCTTCATGGATATCGGGCGGTTTCTCGAGCGGGCTCAGGCGACGCTGGCGCTGCTGCGCTTTGCACTGCTCGATGCCGCGCATGCCGGTGAGGCGCTATGGGAGGTGGTGCTGTCGAGCAGCGACAATGCCACGGCCTACCGTCGCCGTTATCGCAGTGAGCTGCACCCGGCGGCGATCCTCGATCTGCTGCTGTTCGACGAGGGCAATCCGCGCTCGGTCGGCTACATGTTCAAGCGTCTGGAACGTCAGATCGAACATCTGCCGCAGCCGAACGATACGCCATACCGCAGCAGCGAGGCGCGCCTGTTGATTCGTGCCCGGGCAGCGCTGCATCTAGCGGACCTGGAAGCCCTGGCTCAGGTCGAGGAGCCGGCGGCGCGCGCGGCGCTGGCGGCGCTGCTGGAAGCCTTGGAAGTCCCGCTTGCCGAACTCTCCCAAGCGATCGAGAACAGTCATTTCAGTCATGCCGAAGTGCCGCGACAGCTGGTGCCCATGCAGGCCCAGGGTGACGCCTAGTCTTGGGCGGCTAGAGTGAAGGAAGATAGTCGACAAGCGGGGAGGATAAGGACTGCCGATGCGCTATCGCGTTTGTCACACCACGCGCTACGAATACGCTGCGCCGGTCTCTCTGTGCCATAACGAGGCGCGATTGACGCCCCGACCACTGGCGTGGCAGGAAGTTGGCGAGACGGCGCTCGAGGTCTCGCCGAATCCGAGCGTGCTGCAGTCGCGTCGAGACTTTTTCGGCAACGAGGTGAGCTTCTTTTCCGTTCAGGAACTGCACCAGGTCTTGCAGGTGACCGCGTCGACCGAAGTCGAGACCCGACCGCGTCCTTCGCCACCTGCCAGCGCCAACCGCGACTGGCAGCAGGCGGTGCGTCACGCGCGTGGCAAGCCCGCGCTGCGCCAGTTTCAGCTTGATTCCCCCTTCGTGGCGCGCCATGCGGCGCTCGCACGCTTCGCCACGCCGAGTTTCCCCGTCGGTCGCGGCCTGCTGGATGCCGTTAACGACCTCAACCAGCGCCTCTTCGACACGTTCGCCTACGACCCGGAATTCAGCACGTTGGCGACGCCGGTACTCGATGTGCTGCACGCCCGGCGTGGCGTGTGTCAGGATTTCGCTCATCTGATGATCGCCTGCCTGCGCTCTCTGGGCTTGGCGGCGCGCTATGTCAGCGGTTATCTGGAGACGTTGCCGCCTCCCGGGCAGCCGCGCCTGGTGGGGGCCGATGCCTCGCACGCCTGGCTGGGCGTTTATCTGCCGACCTGGGGCTGGCTGGAGCTGGACCCGACCAACGGCACGTGGCCTGACGAGCGTCATCTGGTGTTGGGGTGGGGGCGGGATTACGGTGATGTGCCTCCGCTCAAGGGGGTGATGAACGGCGGTGGGTCGCATCAGTTGGCCGTGGCGGTGGACGTCGAGCCGCTGGGGGCGTAACCGGGTAACCGCGACAGCGCGTTGGCGCGAACGACGTGCCGTCAGTACCACTAAGTCAATTAGACATCGGTATGAATTAAGTAGAATGATTCGTTACGTTGTGTAATATTCCGAGAAATGTTACCGGTTACGTTGCCAGTAGCCGGAGATCGCGAGCGACAGCATGCCGGCGATCAGCCCCCAGAAGGCGGCGCCGATGCCGAACAGGGTGACGCCGGACCCCGTCACCAGAAATGTGATCAATGCCGGCTCTCTTGGCCCGGGTTCCTGCAGCGCACGCTGCAGGCTACCGGCGATGGTCGGCAGCAGGGCCAGGCCGGCTATCGCCAGGACCAGCGCGGGTGGCAGTGCGTTGAACAGTGAGCCGATGGAGCCGCCGAACAGCCCGGCGAGTAGATAGAAGCCACCGGCACAGATGGCGGCGGGATAGCGCTTCGCCGGATCGGCATGGACGTCAGGCCCCATGCAGATGGCAGCGGTGATCGCCGCCAGGCAGACCGTGAAAGCGCCGAAGGGGGCCAGCAGCAGGGCTGCCAGGCCGGTCCAGATCATCAATGACGAAATCGGTGCATCGTAGCCGGCAGCGCGTAGCGTCGCGACGCCGGGCGCGTTCTGCGAGGCCATGGTCACGACGAATAGCGGAATGCCGATCCCCAGCAGGCTGGAGAACGAAAAGGCAGGCCAGGTCGGCTGGGGCAAGGTAATGGCGAGCTGGGTCTGAGCGGTGTCAATCTGGCCGCCGAATGCGGCATAGGCCAGCCCGGCCGCCAGCACCAGCAGGACAGAGAAACGCGGCAGCCAGCGTCGGGTTATCAGATAGGTGAGGAACATCGTCAGCACGAGGCCGGTATTGCTCTCCAGCGACGCGAAAGCCTGGAGGCCAAAGCGCAGCAGGACACCGGCCAGCATGGCGGCGGCCAGCGGTTGCGGTATCAGCTGCATGAGGCGAGCGAACCAGCCGGTCAGGCCGCAGACGAGAATCAACAAGGCGCAGAAACAGAAGACGCCGATGGCTTCTTCGAGCGGTACGCCGGGCAGACTGACGGCTAGCAGGGCCGCGCCGGGCGTCGACCAGGCAGTGAGGATGGGTTGACGATAGCGCAGCGACAGGCCGATCGATGTCACGCCCATGGCGAGGCCGAGTGCCGCCAGCCAGCCGCCAATGGCCTCCGGGCTGGCACCGGCAGCCTCAGCAGCCTGGAAGATGATGACGGCGGAGCTGGTGTAGCCGACCAAGACGGCGACAAAACCGGCGCTGAGATAAGACGGCGCGAGCCAGCGCCAGGCGGCCGGGCGAGGCATACAGAAGCTCCTGGACCAGAGGGCGAAAGAAAACCGAGGGTGAAAGGGAAAAAAGAAGCGTGCGTTATAACGCACAGCAGCAAGGCTGACAACGTCTGGCAGCGTTCGCTCACCGCCTCTCTGATACGGGGCGGGTGTCGACTGCCCGCAGCGCGGATGGCCAGGGTCGAGATGCAATACCGGCAAAGCAAAGATAGGTATAGTAGGAATATCTAAATAAAAGCGCTCTGGTCGTCGCGCTTTGGTCGTCGCGCTTGAGTCATCGCGGTTCGCTCACGCGGTGTCGTGATGAGGGGCCGTGATGTGAGTGCTGTTATGGGACGGTGCCTTGATGGGACGGTGCCGACAATGGGTCTCTAACCGTTGGCGAATAACTGGCGCATTCGGGATAGAGACACGCAGGACCCAAGATCAGGGATAGACAATCCGCGACAGGCGGATTCGGGGAGAGAGGGGATTCATGGAAGCGAATATGGCGGCCATTGGCGGCCAGCTGAAACGCTTGCGTCAAGAAAGAGGCTGGAGCCTGGATCGGTTGGCGCGGGAGAGTGGTGTCAGCAAGGCCATGCTAGGCCAGATCGAGCGGCACGAGTCGACGCCGACCATCGCCACACTGTGGCGCATCGCCAGTGGGCTGCATGCGCCGATCTCCTCTTTTCTGCAACCGGTCTCCGACAGCCTGCCTCAGCGTGGCGCGGCGCCGGCGTGGCATTTCGACGCCTCGGGCATGATCGTCATGTCGATCTTTCCGTTCGACCCGGCGCTGGGTTTCGAAATGCTGTTGATCGAGATGCCGCCAGGCACCTTCAGCGAGTCCTCTCCGCATGCGGCCGGCGTGGTCGAGCACGTCGTAATACTGGAAGGCAGCATGGAGCTTTGCATCGGCGGAGAGTGGCAAGTGTTGAAGGCGGGCGACCGCGTGCGGTTTGCCGCCGATCGTCCGCACGGCTATCGCAACCATGGCGAGCGTACCGCCAAGCTTCACGACATGATCCATTACCCCCGGCTACCCACTTCGCCCGTCCCGAGCACTGTCTGAGGTCATTCTCCGCGTTCACTGATGTCGGGCGAGTTCCTGTCCATGCCTGCCCGACGCTCGCGAGCGCTTCAATCCGCTTGGCTGTCGCGACCGGCTCCACAGTCCGGCGATAGCGTGGCGTCATGATCGAGGGCTTCCGGGCGGTAGCGCGACAGTAGCGCCCAAAGGCGTGCGTCAGTCTCGTCATCTCGCCAGCCAGAGTAGGCCTCGGGACGAAAGTGCATCTGAAAGGCGCGAGTCACGTCGCGGGTCTTGGCATCTTCCTGCCCGCTGATCGACAGGACATAGCCGTAGGCACGCAGCGCTTGTTGATACTGCGCGGTGGTTGGCGAGCACTGCCGAAACCGTTTCCGATAGTGGCGGACATCGCTATCCCGGGGCCAGGCGCCGATGCCGGCTTCGTAGAGCTTGCGCCAGGGGAAGCGCGGCCCCGGGTCGATCTTGCGTGAAGGGGCAATGTCCGAGTGGCCAAGCACGGCGGTCGGCGGCAAGCCGTAGCGCGTCACGATATCCTTTGCCAGCGCGATCACGGCATCGATTTGAGAGGGCGGATAAGCCTGCCACTGACTGCCGCGTGGCAAGCCGATGGGGCCGGCATTGACGATCTCGACGCCGATGGAGGTGTCATTGAGCTGGGTGCGTTCCCGCCAGGCACTGACGCCGGCGTGCCAGGCGCGATCCCGTTCATCCACCAGTTGCCAGACGATGGGTGCTTCGTCGTCACGGATCGCGTGGCGGGGAATCAGATAGTGGGCGCTGACGTGGGGCCCCATCAGTGTCTTGAGGGCGCGCTGCGCTTCGGAATCAGTGTAGTGCAGCACCAGGTAGCGTATGCGCTGGTTATAGGCGCTGGAGTGATGTGTCCGGTCGGCGATATAACCGTCTCGGGCTTCCCGCTGGCTCGGCGTGGCGCAGCCAGCCAGCAGGGCCAGCGATAGGACGATGCTCAGCAGCGTAGCCAGCCTGCGGCAGCGCCTGGGTGGGTTGCCTGTCATAACCTCTCCAGCAGATAGCGTGTCACCAGCCCCAGGGTCAGCGTGATCGAAAAGCTGAGCATGGTGCCAAGCAGTACGTACTCGGTCAGTTTTCGATCCCGATCCTCGTAGAGATCGCCGAAGCGCAGCACCGATTTGGCGGTGAGCAGAAATCCGATGGCGGCCATTTGATGGCTCAGTACGAAGGTCAGGATCAGAAATCGCTCGAGCATGCCGATGCGAGCGCCAGCATCCGCCAGCGTACCGCTGGTGTCCACGCCCCGGCTCCAGCGCTGCATGATCAACGCGATCAGGATCGAGGCCGGCTTGAGGGCGACGAGATACGTCAGCACGATCAGCAACGTCTGTGGCTGCCAGAGCGCGTGCCAGGCAAGCCCGAGCCGAGACAGTTCCGGCGAGACGAGCCATGTCCACAGCAACACGAGTACGCCAAGATGCAGGCTCTGGTCGAGCAGGAAATAACGAATCGGACGGTGGGTGGCATAACTCTTGAGCGCGTCCACCAGCCAGTGGCTGCCGGCGATGATCAGTACTGCCGGCAGACAGTCTCGTACCGGCACGCCGAAAGCCAGCAGGGCGACCAGGCTCAATAGCGCGTGAATACCCACATGCCAGTAGAGCGAGGGCGAGGCAAAGTGACGAGCCTGTTTTTCGGCGGCCCAGGCGCTACTCTGCAGCACGAAGTCGCCGACCACATGCACCAGCAGCAGCGATAGCAGCAGGGAGAGATCGAGATCGCTCATGCGAGCGTCTCCAGCCGTTGGCGGGTCAGGGCGAGAAAGTCTTCGATGAGTGACCAGCGGGCGGCGCCCAGTCGGCGGTTGATGGTCGGCTGGCTGCGCTCGAGTCGCCGGGCCAGTGCGCTCTGCGAGAGCTTCGTGGTCAGGCTCAGTCGTACTACCTCGGCGGCATTGTGGCTCCAGTGACTGATAATGTCGTCAGCGAAACGCACCAGCAGATCGAGTTCTTCCCGGGGCGAGGGTAAAAATAGGCCCAGGCGCTGTTGTGCGTCGTCCAGCTGGTCCAGCCCCTGGCCGGAGCGAACGAATGGCTCGCCATCCGCATCGACGAAATCCATCGAGGAGGGGAAGGTACCCTCGCCGATACCGATGGCGATGCGGGCGTCCCACATCTGACGCCGAGAGGGAGAGTGTTCGATCAGGCAGGCGCGCATCAGGATGGCTGCGGCCATGGCATCGCGAGTTCGGGGCAAGGCAAGTTGAAAGGCGTCGCCACGATAGCGCATGCCGGTAGCGCCGGCGAAATCGGTCAGGCAAGCAATACCGTTGTCGATGGCCCGTCTGAGTGCACGCTTGTCCTCGATATCACGAGATGCCACGACATCTCCGCTGAGAACGGCGATCATCGGCATAGCGAACCTCCCCCGCGCCTGGCTGATAGCGAAATGAACGGATAACGACATTCTATAGCTAAAAAAAGCTATTTCCGCAATTATGCGTAAAATAAGCTATAAATCAGAACGGGAGGCAATCATGAAAGCCATGGAGCAGCCGCCCAACCATACGGACTCGCTAATCAAGCGATGAGACATACAATAAACAAATACTGTACGTATATCCAGTACCCAGTACCCAGTACCCAGTACCCAGTACCCAGTACCCAGTACCCAGTACCCAGTACCCAGTATCCAGTATCGGAGGAGGGCAAAGGAGGGTCGAGGTTCTTGCTGAGGCGCCGGTGGTGCTCAGGAAGCGGAAGCCCCGGGCATACGGCAGTCGTTCGGGGTGTCCTGTGTGCCGATCAGGCGAGCCGAGACGCGGTTTCGCCCCTGTGCCTTGCAGTCGTAGAGGGCCTCGTCGGCACAGGCGATCATATCGTCGATATTGACCAGAATGCCGTTGGGGCTGGTCACGACACCAACGCTGACCGTCACGACCGGTGCCACCGGTGAGTAGTCGTGCGGCAAGCCGAGTGCCTGAATCATGCCGCGCATCGCATCGGCCAGCGCCCAGGCCTCTTCTTTACCGGTGTTGATCAACAGCACCAGGAATTCCTCGCCGCCTAGCCGCACCACGACATCGGTTTCGCGCCGGAAGGTATCGCGCAGTACGCCGGCGATCTCCACCAGGCAGACATCCCCGGCGGGATGGCCGTAGTTGTCGTTGTAGGCCTTGAAGTGGTCGACATCGATCATGATCGCGGACACGGTGCAGTGCAGCCGACGGCTCAACGGTACGATCATGTTGAGTCGGTGCTCCAGCATGCGCCGGTTGCCCAGGCCAGTCAGCGGGTCGTTGAGCGTCTGCTCGAGCAGTGCGGCATTGTGGTTGCGTAGCTCTTCGATCAGCTTTTCGAGCTGACGTGCCAGATAGCCGGTCACGTCCTCACGGTGGGTCAATGTTGCCGGCAGCGAACGGGCGGTATGGCCGAACTCCTGCTCCAGGCGGATCTGTTCGGCCAGCTGGCGTAGCGGCGAAAAAATTTCTTTCTGCAAATAATGCCGGCAGATCAGGAAGCCGCCCAGAGAGGTACCGATCCCCAGGGCGATCATGGCCTGCCACGAAACCAGCAGTTGGGTGAAGCACCAGGCTCCAACTAGCAGGACGGCGGCCATGCCGGCCAAGATCAGCCCAATTGGCCACAGCAGCTTGACTCGCGATTTATTGATCGATTTCAGCATGTCTCATCGTGAGTCTGGTGAAGTCAATGTGACAAAAGTTGTCGGGAACAAATCGAACACGGCGCTGTCTCAGGCGGCAAAAGCGCGCATCCGGCTCATGGTTGGTATCGGCCTTGGAGAGAATAACTGTAGACGCTTGCGAGGCTATTTCGAGCCGTGAAATGCAATTTAGCGCTGTCTCAATTAGGCTTGTCAGAGAGATTGTCCGCCGTGTGACCGGGTAAATGGTCAAAAAGGTTGAAAGTGATAAGAAAGTGATAAAAGGGGGGAGCGTCAGCATGATCGTCAAGTCTAGGCCTGTGAGTGTCGATAGTCGACCGGCGCACGACGCTCGGATGCTGCACCTCTGCCAGCATGGGGTCGGCTGTTGAGGTATTGGCCTTCGACTGGCTGCTTGGATGATTGCCTTTCTTCGATAGCGGCTCGATGTCACGTTTCAGGCTGACTTTCTTGTCAAACTAATCGCGAGCAACGGCTTTTTGAGAAAGCTTCTCTGTTGGATGGGCTATTCCAATATGAGCTCAATAAATCCTTTCAATCGATCAATCCTAAAAATATCATCATTGCCGTACTTGCAAATAAAACATATCTGGCAATAATGTGCTTGCCAATCATTCTACAACGGAAAACCTGATGTCCTTACTGAGTGACTACGTCAAGAAAGAGCAGCTGCTCAAGCAGCTCGAGGAAGAGCTGAAGCGCATGGAAGGCGACCAGCGCTTGAAAGACGAGCTCGAGTTCAAGGAGAAGCTCGAAGCCCTGATGTCGGAATACGGCAAGAAAGCTGCCGATGTCATTGAACTGTTGAGCCCAAAGCCTGAATCCGGCGCTTCCGCGACGACAGCCGCCACGTCCGCTAGCGGTCGTCGCAAGCGCAAGCTCAAGATCTATAAAAATCCGAACACGGGCGAAGTAGTCGAAACCCGTGGCGGTAACCACAAGACGCTGAAAGCGTGGAAAGACGAACACGGCAGCGATACCGTCGAATCCTGGGTGGTTCGCACCGAAGACTGAGAGCCGTCGACGAGCGGTCCACCGTTATTCGGGATTTTCTCCGTATCAGACCGCTTCACCGACTCGGTTGACACAACACCTCGCCTGCTCGCAGGCGGGGTGTTTTCGTTTAGGGTGTTCTGTCGTGTTGCCCTGTTTGGTGGTTGCTGGCTTGGAACCGGATACTGGTGCGATGCTTTTCGTCGGTCTCTTTGTCGTGGAGCCAACGACCTGATTGAAAAATTTGGAACATGGATAGGGCCGAACTGAATTATCTCCTAACAATGACCCTATAAGATCGCGCACACTCATCAAGAGTAGAAACATTAAGTAACGTTTAAACATTAATACACATTGAAGTAAGCTTTTTTGATGCCTTGTTTTTGGGTATTCATTGGATAGGCAATGGTGGCACCTGTGCCCACGCCGTTGGCGATGGGCTGGCTGGTGGCATGATATTGGCCGCTGCCAATAGCGAATGCTATTCGACACCTTTTTACCCCCGTAGAAAGAGGCATGGTGCGGCTAGTTACCCCCGTAGAGAGGCATGGCGCGGCTTGGTCTTACCGCCCCGCGGCGGTGCCAGGATCCGGCGAACCGGAATCGTAACGGTAATCGCTTGAGAGAAAGTGGATTGCTTTGACCCATGGCCCGCCTCGCAGCGGTTGTTTTGCCGAGCCCGCCGCGCCGCATGGATGATTTTCCCCTACCGATCGGCTATCCTGCAGGTCACCTAGCGGCGAGCGCACAACAGCGCTAGCTGGAACGGGCCCCTCATTTCGTCGGTTATCACTCTTTTCTTTAGCAACTGCCGGCGGAGTAGATGAGTGCCAATCTTCACTCCGGTTTTGTCGTCGCTCGGCTTCCCCGATCCATTTTGTCGAGATGTGAACGAATATACCCCTATGCCACGCCATATGAACGAGCGCGATAAACTGCGCAAATTTCGAGAGCTGGATGACGCCTTCGCCCAGGCGCTGAGAGAGCTCGACGGCGGCGCCAGTCGCCACGAAAAAGAAGAAGAAAAGGAAGAAGTTGTCGCCAACTCACCGGGCTTTGAAGATCGCCTGCATTCGCTGATGAATGAGTACGCGCTGACGCGGGTGAATGTACACGAGATGCTTAGCACTCTTATTGAATACCGACGAATTTCCTAGCCGCCTGTTCCAACCATTGACGTTTTTCTACCGCAATGTCTCTCCCCAGGCGCTCTCACCGTGGTTTTGCCGTTCGAGTTCTAGGGTGTCTGCCGTCGCCGACATCGTCGCAGGCATGACAACAGAAAAATCATCGCCTTAACGGTGGGATGGCCTGCGTCACTCGCTTAGAATGAATGTGGGCCCAACATGCCGCGATAGGTGTGTTGCGATGAGACCAGGATCGTCCATTTGCCCTACACCGTTGTTATAAAAGGGCCATGGGAATCCGTCCGTCGATAATCCTCGGGCGGTAGCATGCCTGTTTCTCCTGACATGAGTATTTCATGACCCTTCCGGCCATCGTCACTTTGGTCCTGATCGTTTCCGTACTCGGCACGCTGGCATTCTCCCGTATTGCGCCCGATGTCATCCTCATGGCGGCATTGGCGTTTCTGGTCGTCTCCGGCATTTTGACGCCGGGCGAAGCGCTCGAAGGGTTTGCCAATCCCGGCGTGATGACCATTGCCACGCTCTATGTCGTGGCCGCCGGTCTCAAGGAGACCGGCGCCATTCAATGGATCGCCCGCAGGCTGCTCGGCAGCCCCGGCCAGCTTCGTCAGGCGCAGCTTCGGGTGCTGTTGCCGGTTTCCGGGCTGAGTGCCTTCATGAACAACACCACGGTGGTGGCCATGTTCATCCCGGCGATTCAGGAGTGGGCGGCGCGGCTCAAGCTGCCCCCGTCCAAGCTGCTGTTGCCGCTCAGTTACGCGGCCATTATCGGGGGCACCTGCACGCTCATCGGTACCAGTACCAACCTGGTAGTGGATGGCCTGCTGCAGAGCCGCATGGGCGTGTCGCTCAGCATGTTCGAGCTGGCCTGGGTGGGGGTGCCGCTGGTGCTGGTCGCGGGCACCTTCATCTATTTGTTCGCGGCGCGCCTGCTGCCGGACCGCCAGAGCGTGCTGGAACAGCTCGAACAGGCGCGAGAATACTCAGTTGAAGTGGTCGTGACCGCGGCGGGGCCGCTGGTCGGCAAGAGCATCGCGGATGCCGGCCTGCGCAGTCTGGCGCACGGCTATCTTGCTGACATCGAGCGCGGTGGCGATCTGATGACGGCGGTGCCGCCGGAGACGCGCCTGGCCGCGGGGGACATCCTGATCTTTATCGGCGCGCCGGAGTGTGCGCGCGAGCTGCGTCGAATTCACGGGGTACAACCCGCCAACGGCGACGTGCGCAAGCTGAATATTGCGAACCATCGTCGCTGTCTGGTCGAAGCCGTAGTCAGCCCGGATTTCACCGGTATCGGCCAGACCGTCAGGGCATCGCGTTTTCGTTCGCGCTATCAGGCGGTCATTCTATCGATCTCGCGCCACGGCCAACGGCTCGATGGCAAGGTTGGCGATATCGTGCTTCAGACCGGCGACACGCTGCTGCTCGAGGCGGACCAAGAGTTCGTCTCGCAGTATCGCTACCGCAAGGACTTCCTGCTGGTCAGCGCGCTGAACGACTCCACGCCGCCAGATTTCCGCAAGGCGCCCTGGGCGCTGTCCATCCTCGGTATCATGGTCGTGACCAGCGCTACCGGCTTGCTGAGCATTTTGGAAGCGGCCTTTCTGGCCGCCGGCGCGATGCTGGCGACGCGCTGCGTGACCGCCAGCAAGGCGCGTCGTTATCTCGAGCTCTCCGTACTGATCGTCATCGCGGCATCCTTTGCCCTCGGCGCCGCGATGAGCAAGACCGGCGCCGCTGCACAGATCGCCCAGTGGCTCCTGCTGACGGATGATCTTTCGCCCTGGCTGGCGCTCGCGCTGGTTTACCTGATGACGGTGATCTTTACCGAGCTCATTACCAACAACGCCGCCGCCGTGCTGATGTTTCCGGTGGCGGTCTCGATCTCGCAGCAGCTCGAGGTCGATTTCATGCCGTTCGCCATTGCGATCATGTTTGCCGCCTCCGCTAGTTTCATGACACCGCTCGGCTACCAGACCAACCTGATGGTACTAGGGCCCGGCGGCTACCGGTTTGTCGACTATCTCCGGCTCGGCGCGCCGCTGAGCGCGATCGTTGGGGCGTTGGTGATTGGGCTCGTGCCGCTAGTTTGGCCTTTCTAATCGGATTTAACGCGGTGTTATACGTGCCATAACAATCAACCTGAGTCCATTGGAAATAGTGGATTCAGGTAATGGAAGTTGGGTTTTAGGGGGAAGGATGTCTCACCAATCCGAATTGATCGCAGAAAACATCGAAGCTTATCTCAAGGAGCACGAGAGCAAGGATCTCCTGCGCTTCATCACCTGCGGCAGCGTCGACGACGGCAAGTCGACCCTGATCGGGCGCCTGCTGCACGACTCCAAGATGATCTACGAAGATCAGCTTGCCGCCATCACCCAGGCCTCGAAGTCCAGCGGCACCACCGGCGACAAGGTCGACCTGGCGCTGCTGGTCGACGGCCTGCAGTCGGAGCGCGAGCAGGGCATCACCATCGATGTCGCCTATCGATTCTTCTCGACCGACAAGCGCAAGTTCATCATCGCCGACACCCCGGGCCACGAGCAGTACACCCGCAACATGGCGACCGGCGCCTCGACCGCGAGCCTGGCGGTGATTCTGATCGATGCCCGCTACGGCGTGCAGACGCAGACCCGTCGCCACAGCTTCATTGCCGATCTGCTGGGCATCCAGCACCTGGTGATCGCGGTCAACAAGATGGATCTGGTCGACTACTCGCAGCAGCGCTTCGACGAGATCGTCGCCGAATACGGTGAAGTCGCCGAGCGGCTCAAGGCGCGCGACATTCGTTATGTGCCGATGTCGGCGCTGGAGGGCGACAACGTCGTCAACAAGAGTGAGCACATGGGCTGGTATGCCGGACCTGCGCTGCTCGAGCTGCTGGAAACGGTCGAGATCGCCCATGATTCGAACCTTTCCGACCTGCGCCTGCCGGTGCAGTACGTCAACCGCCCGAACCTCGACTTCCGCGGCTACTGCGGCACGCTGGAAGCGGGCATCCTGAAGCCCGGTCTCCGGGTGCGTGCATTGCCTTCCGGCAAGACGAGCGAAATTGCCAGTATAGTGACCTATGATGGCAATCTGGAGGCGGCGTATCCCGGTCAGGCGATCACCGTAACGTTGCGTGATGAGATCGACATCTCTCGCGGCGACTGGCTGGTGGGGGAAGACGAAGCCGTGCCCATGGCCTCCGCCTTCGAAGCGGATATCGTCTGGATGCACGAGAGCCCGCTGGAGCCCGGCAAGCTCTACGATCTCAAGCTTGCCACGCGGGAGCTGGCCGGCAAGGTCGCCGCCATCGACTATCAGGTCGACGTCAACACGCTGGAACAGCGTCATGCCGACCAGCTGGACCTGAATGCCATCGGCCGCTGCCGGGTCGAACTGACCGCGCCCGTACCGATCGACGACTACCGCACCAGCCCGGGTACCGGCGCCTTTATCGTGATCGACCGCCTGACCAACGTGACCGTCGGGGCGGGCATGATTCATCGTAGCGATGAGAGCGAGCTGCCCTACGAGTACCGCACGCACGACAGCAAGGCGGATGTGGTCTGGAATCGTTCCAGCGTGACGCCCGCCATGCGCGCGCAGATCAAGGGCCACACGGGCAAGTGTATCTGGTTCACCGGTTACTCCGGCTCCGGCAAATCGACCTTGGCCAACGCACTGGACGTCGAACTCAACCGGCGCGGTTATCACACCATGCTGCTGGATGGCGACAATATCCGCCATGGGCTGTGCAAGGATCTCGGCATGAACGATACCGATCGCGCCGAAAACATTCGTCGTGTCGGGGAAATCGCCAGGCTATTCGCCGAGGCCGGTATCATCGTCATCACCGCGTTTATCTCACCGTTCCGCAAGGATCGCGAGGAGGTGAGGGCGCTGTTCGACGAGGGCGACTTCATCGAGGTTCACGTCGATACTCCGCTGGATATCTGCGAGCAACGCGATCCCAAGGGCCTCTACCAGAAGGCGCGGGAAGGCAAGATCCAGGACTTTACCGGTATCAGCAGTCCCTACGAAGTGCCGACAGGCGCCGAGGCGACCCTGAAAACGACCGAAGCCAGTCAAGCCGAGTTAATTGCCGGTTTATTGAAAAAAATCTAAGTCTTCAGGAAACATAATCTTTATGTGCGGAATTGTTGGCGCCATTAGCCCTCGCAACGTAACTCCTATCCTGCTGGAGGGCTTGAAACGGCTGGAATATCGTGGCTATGACTCTGCGGGCGTCGCGGTAATTCATCAGAACCGACTACAACGAGAACGTGAGATTGGCAAGGTGGCCGGGCTTGAAGCCAAGCTCCAATCCAGTGAGCTCAGTGGTCAGATCGGTATTGCTCACACTCGATGGGCAACCCATGGTAAACCGAGCGTGGACAATGCTCACCCTCAAATGTCCGGTACGGATGTCGCTGTCGTTCATAATGGTATCATCGAGAACCACGAACGGCTCCGCGACCAATTGGCGGCGCATGGTTATGTATTCGCGTCAGATACCGATACTGAGGTAGTCGCCCATCTCTTTCATTATCATTACCAACTAGTCAATACGGAACCGAATGACGAGCGTTTAATACGGGCTTTCCGCGAGACACTTGAAGCACTACAGGGAGCCTATGCACTGTCGATTTTACATACAGAACATCCTGGAGCTCTCTTGTGTGCCAAAGTGGGAAGCCCACTGGTGATTGGTGAAGGGAGTGAAGAGCACTTTATTGGTTCCGATCCTCTCGCGTTGCTCCAAGTGACCGATCGCTTTATCTACTTGGAAGAGGGGGACTACGCGCTAGTCACGCGGGACGAAAAGCGTATTTACTCGCTCTCTGAGTCCGGCATGGTAGAAGTCGAACGTCCTATCGTTCGTTACGAGCATGGTGATCACGCTGCTGACAGGGGGGAATTCCGGCATTTCATGCTCAAGGAAATCCACGAACAGCCCCGGGCACTGCGCGACTCTCTAGCCGGTAAATTCGGACAGGCCGGCGAGCTGCTTGCCTCCAGTCTTGGGCCGAATGCCGAAAATATACTGAGGTGCGTCAAGCAGGTTCAGATCGTTTCGTGCGGGACGAGCTATCATGCGGGGCTCGTCGCCCGTTATTGGCTGGAAGCGTTAGCAGGCGTGCCATGCTCAGTCGAAGTCGCCAGTGAGTTTCGGTATCGCCAAGTGGTGGTACCCGAAAACACCCTATTTGTGACCATTTCGCAATCGGGCGAGACGGCGGATACTTTGGCGGCCCTACGCTTTGCCAAGACGAAGGGCTATCTGGCTTCACTGGCGATTTGCAACGTTCCTGGCAGTTCACTGGTCAGAGAGTCTGACTACCGGTTATTGACGAACGCCGGCCCGGAGATCGGCGTTGCCTCGACTAAGGCCTTTACGACTCAACTGGCTGTATTGCTATGGCTTACCGCTGTTATCGGCCAAGCACAAATGCCAGCCGCGAGCCGAGTCGAGCTCATCAATGCCTTGAGATCATTACCGGATCACGTGGCCAGCGTGCTAGCGCTCGAGCCGGCCATTGAACGCCTGGCCGCGTATTTCGCCAATAAGCACCACACACTGTTCTTGGGCCGGGGCACCCATTACCCCGTGGCAATGGAAGGGGCGCTCAAGCTCAAGGAAATTTCCTACATTCACGCCGAAGCCTATGCGGCGGGGGAGCTTAAACACGGCCCGCTGGCGCTCGTCGATGAAGAAATGCCCGTCGTCACAGTGGCACCGAGCAACGAGCTACTGGAAAAGCTGAAAAGCAACCTGCAGGAAGTACAAGCGCGAGGCGGGCAACTGATTAATTTCGTCTGTGAAGAAGCCCACTTTAAAGATAATGACAACGTGACGAATGTCTGCCTACCCAAGGTGGACGATTGGATCGCACCCATCGTCTACAGCGTACCCCTGCAGTTACTGGCTTATCATGTTGCCTTAGTGAAGGGCACCGATGTCGACAAACCTCGGAACCTTGCCAAATCCGTGACCGTCGAATAGCTTTTGCGATAATTTAACTAAAGAAGTTTTCTCTACATAAATAATGCTCAAGGGATTATGACCATTAAGACACTATGCGTATTTGGTACTCGCCCGGAGGCCATCAAAATGGCGCCACTCGCGCTCTCGCTGGCCTGTGATCAACGTTTTGACGCCAAGGTTTGCGTTACCGGACAGCACCGCGAAATGCTTGACCAGGTACTGGATCTGTTTTCTCTCGTTCCCGACCACGACCTCAACATCATGAAACCCGGTCAGGACCTTACTGATGTCACAACGGCAATCCTGCAAGGTATGAAAACCGTTTTGGCCGAGGTTAAGCCGGACATCGTACTGGTCCACGGGGATACGGCGACGACCTTGGCGACAACGTTGGCTGCCTATTACCAGCAGATTCCCGTGGCGCATGTGGAAGCAGGGCTTAGAACCGGCAACATTTATTCACCCTGGCCGGAAGAGGCCAACCGCAAGTTGACTGGCGCCCTGGCCGAGCTTCACTTTGCGCCGACCGAGCGTTCGCGGCAGAACTTGCTCGAAGAGGGAGTGCCGACAGCTAAGGTGCATGTTACCGGCAATACCGTCATCGACGCCTTGCTGGATGTCGTGCGCAAACTCGAGACGGAACCGGCGTATCAACAACGTTTCTCACAACAGTTCGATTTCTTGCAGCGGGACAAGAAGCTGATACTGGTAACTGGGCACCGACGCGAAAGTTTTGGTGGTGGGTTCGAACGGATTTGCAAGGCGCTGCATGATACGGCGGTCAGTAATCCTGATACGCAGATCGTTTATCCAGTCCATCTGAATCCAAATGTCAGAACACCGGTGAAAAAGTTCTTAAGCGACGTCGATAACGTACATCTGATCGAGCCATTGGATTATCTGCCTTTTGTGTATCTGATGAACCAGGCCGATATCATCCTGACGGATTCTGGCGGTATTCAAGAAGAAGCCCCTTCTCTTGGCAAACCAGTGCTGGTGATGCGCGAGACCACTGAACGTCCCGAAGCGGTACAGGCTGGCACGGTCAAGCTCGTGGGTACCGATGTAGATACCATCGTCGGCGAACTTCAGAGCCTGCTGACCGATCAGGATGCGTATGAAGCGATGAGCTATGCCCATAACCCGTATGGTGATGGCAAATCCTGCCAGCGAATTCGTGACATTCTTGCCCAGCGTTGAGTATCTATCTTTAAATTATTGCTAGGAGTTGTTCCAGTGGAATTTGATACTATTTCAGTTGTTGGTCTCGGCTACATCGGCTTGCCCACGGCAGCTGTTATCGCTTCTCGCCGGAAAAAAGTCATTGGCGTCGATGTGAACGAACAGGCCGTTAATACAATCAACAAAGGCGAGATTCACATCGTCGAGCCCGAACTCGACATGATCGTTCATGCTGCCGTTAAGCAAGATTATCTCAAGGCAACGACGACACCCGAACCGGCAGATGCTTTTCTGATTGCTGTGCCGACCCCATTCAAGACCAACCCCGAACATAGCAGTCACGAACCGGACCTGACCTATATTCGGGCCGCCAGTCAATCTATCGCGCCCGTACTCAAAAAAGGTGACTTGGTCATTCTGGAATCGACCTCGCCGGTGGGCGCGACAGAAAGCATGGCTGGTTGGCTGGCCGAGGCGCGGCCAGACCTGACTTTCCCGCAGACACACGGCGAGGATTCGGACATTCGCGTTGCCCATTGCCCCGAGCGTGTATTGCCGGGCCACGTGATTCGTGAGCTGGTGGAAAACGACCGTGTAATAGGGGGCATGACCGCCAAGTGTTCCCTAGCGGCAACAGATCTCTACAAGATATTCGTGGAAGGTGAGTGCATCACCACCACGGCGCGCACTGCAGAGATGGCCAAGCTCACCGAAAACAGCTTTCGTGACGTGAACATCGCCTTCGCCAATGAGCTTTCTATTATCTGCGATAAGCTGGATATCAACGTCTGGGAGCTGATCCGCCTCGCGAATCGCCACCCTCGTGTCAATATTCTGCAGCCTGGCCCCGGGGTTGGCGGCCACTGCATCGCCGTCGACCCGTGGTTCATCGTCAGCGAGACGCCAGACGAGGCTCGGCTGATTCGTACGGCGCGCGAAGTGAACGATGGCAAGCCACAGTGGGTGGTCGACAAGGTAAGCGAGGCAGTAGGCAAGTTCTTGTCGGCCAACTCCGATAAAACCGCAAAAGAAGTTTCCATCGCCTGTTTCGGTCTGGCTTTCAAGCCGGATATCGACGACCTGCGTGAAAGTCCGGCACTTGCCATTACGCAGAAAATCGCGGCTTCCAACCCGGGCCAGACGCTGATTGTTGAACCTAATATAGACGCGCTGCCTGCTGATAAACTAAATGGATGCAGACTGGTTACCACCGCGTATGCGATTGAAAGTGCTGATGTCATCGTTCTGCTAGTAGATCACAAGCAGTTCAAGAACATCGAACCGCAATCGCTTGATGAGGGCTACCTTATCGACAGCCGTGGTATTTGGTCCGTCTGACATATAAATCATAATTGGGCAGGGTTGTAATGGAGAATTTGAGTCTAGAAAATGAACTGTGTGAATTTCTTGATGAGCTAGGGCTGGGTGGGCACTATTGGTTTGTTGGCGACAATGAATTTTTACTACAGTTGTTGTCTAAGAAAGTCCCGCCTGATGCTCTTCACACAGGTGTATCTGATACGAATAATAATCTAGGCCAGTGTAGTGTACTTATTTTGTGTTCCGGCTGGAGCGAAGTAAGTGAGAAAGTTATAGACAGGCTGGCTAATGCTGGTGTGCGCCCAATCCTCATCTTGGAAGACGGGGCACTGCCTGAGTCAATACAGGATAGTCTATATGCTATTGGTTATAAATTACCACCAAGGCAGCCGAAGCAACGTCCGTTTTATGTTGTCGAACACATTGAGCTAGGCCACAAAAAATATTTCGATGTCGCAGGGTACTGGGAGAGTCGATACGCATCGGGAAGGAACAGTGGAGCTGGCTCATACGGGCGTCTGGCTCGTTTTAAAGCTCATTTTCTGAATCATTTTGTCAAAAAAAATGATGTTCACTCGGTGCTGGAAATTGGCTGCGGTGATGGGGCTCAGCTCTCCCTGGCTGAGTACCCACAGTATACTGGATTGGATATTAGCCCAACGGTCATTGAACAGTGCTGTCAAACGTTTGATAACGACCCTTCAAAGAGTTTTTATGTCTACAAGCCTGAGAGTTTTGATCCTATTTCAATGCAGTCGGATCTGTCGCTCTCTTTGGACGTGGTTTATCATCTTTCCAATGATGAAGTATACGAATACTATTTGAAGCATCTTTTCTCTACCTCTAAAAGATTTGTTATTGTTTACAGTAACGCTTTCAGTGAAGAAGGGAGCCGTAAAGGAATAAATGAGTCTGCTGCATACGTCCGTTTTCGGAATGTGCTAGACGATATTAAGAGATGGTATCCGGACTGGTTTTTAGTTGAAGCTGTGCCCAATAGCTATCCATTTTCAGCGGTAAATCCAAATAATACGTCTTTTGCAGATTTCTTTGTTTTTGAGAAGCAGGCTAAAAACAAGACGGCCGATTTTGATCGATTCAGCTCCAATAAGATTATCAATACATTGATGGTGTTTGATGAAAATGCCAAGAGTCTTGCCGACGACGTAACATCAGTCAACAGAAAAATTGCTGCGCTGACGAAAGAAATTCGCAAGCTGGATGACGCTCACAAGCTACAGGAGAGCCTGAACGAGGCGAACCAGAAGATCTTGGTGCTCCAGGAAGAGCTTGGCACTAAAAGTGTAAGGTTTAACGAACTGGAAGCACAGTATAGCAGTAACCAACAACAGGCTTCAGAACTGGAAGCTACACTGAAAGCTGTTGAGGCTGAGCATAATAAGTTGTGGGAACAGTACCAAGAGTTGAGTGCACGTCATGATGACATTACCGCAAGGTATCGTGCTGCCAACTCAAAATATCGTGCTGTTTGCCGACAGCTTCATGCCCTGAGATCTAGTCACGCTTATAAGGCGGGCCTATACGTAAAAGCCGCATCTGGATCTGCGGTCGATGCAGTGAAATTACCTGTACGGTTGTGGCGCCTCAAAAGGCCGAGCACAATCGCCTCGAATTGGCGGATTAATGTGCGCCACGGGCTACGCTACATCAAGTGGAACATCGTGGTTCCTGCCGCGACACGGCTAGGAGTTCCGTATCATCGAGTTGCACATCTGACGCTACCGCAAGCCGCTCAGCGTCGTCTTGATCGGGCTGCGTCGGGATCTGCGCGACAGAGCCACGGCGTCAAGGCCAGCCCGGGGTCGGCCAGCGCCCCTGAAGTGCTGTTCACTCCACCATCTCCGGCCGCACAGGAGATCAGCATACTGGGTTGGCCTGTCCCTCCCGACAACGGCAAACCATTCGTTCTGGCGGTGATGGATGAGTTTACGGAAGGTTGTTTCAGCAGTGATCTGCGGTTGCTTCAGCCTCGTCCCGATAACTGGTATGGGCTGGCAAAAAAATACGCCCCGTCCATGGTATTCATCGAGAGCGCCTGGAAGGGGAATGGTGGAAGTTGGCAGTACCGAGTCGGTACCTACAGCTCCAAGCCCGGCCAGGAACTTCAACAAATGGCAGGTTGGGCGCGACAGGAGAAGGTTCCAACGGTTTTCTGGAACAAGGAAGATCCGGTGCATCATGACAAGTTCATGGAAGCCGCAGGCCTTGTGGACCACATTTTCACCACCGACCAGAACATGGTCGACTCCTACCGCAAACGGACAGGCAATCAATCAGTCCATGCCTTACCGTTTGCTGCTCAACCGGCACTGCACAAACCCGCTCCCTTGAGTGGCCGCTTGGCCAGGTCCTGCTTCGCCGGAAGTTGGTACGGAAATCGACATGCCGAGCGTGGCGAGGCCATGAAGTGGCTTCTTGCCAGCGCAAATCAGCATGGCCTCGATATCTTTGATCGTAACCATGGCACTGGTATTTTCCCATTCCCCGAGGAGTACCAGGATGGCATCCGTGGAAGCCTTCCTTATCTCGAGCTCTGCAAGGAATACCCCCGTTACCGAGTATTCCTTAACGTCAACTCGGTCACCGATTCGCCGACCATGTTCTCACGTCGAGTGTTCGAGCTGATGGCTTGTGGTACGCCAGTGGTGAGCACCTATGCTCGTGGCATTGCCGAGCTGTTCGAATCCGACGCTGTATGGTTGGTGAATAGCGAGAAGGAAGCGGAAGAGGCTATTCATACCCTGCTCAACGATGATGCTGAATGGCGGCGCAGAAGCCTTGCTGGTATTCGTGAAGTGTTCTCCGGCCATACCTATGCTCACCGCCTCAATAGCGTGTTCGAGACCATTGGTTCAGATGAGCGTATCGAGACGACGCCCCAGCTTTTACTGATAGCTCGCGCCGATCATCGTGCGGAGGTCGACCAGTTGTTGAGCTTTGCAGAAGGCCAGTGCTACAGAAACTTCCGGTTATTGATCGAGTCTCCAGCTGCCAGTTCCAGTGACATGGGTTCTACTCCGGAAAAGGTGGAGCTAGTGACAGCCGACCAGCTGGCGAAGATCGTTCAGCACAGTGAGGAGAATGGTTATCAGGCAGTAGGCAGGATTTCCGTCAGCCATAGCTATGGTACTTACTTCCTTCAGGATCTGGTTAACGCCATGAGCTATCAGCCTGAGGCTGATGGATGGGCGAAAGCCTGCCATGAGGATGCATTTGCCTTTGACGTCGAGACTAGGCTATCCGCAGCGATCTGGCGGCCAAACGCATTTCAGCGGGAATGGCTGAGTTCGGACGATCGTTCACTATCGTCAAATAGCCTGTTCTGTACGGATACAGATGAGTTCTCCGCCGAGTATCCACGAGGAAACCGGGGGATACTGCAAGATGTCTGAGTTGAAACGTGTTCTTGTCTGTGCCAATCCAGACCTCAATTACATTGATGGCTCATCTATTTGGGCGCAAACCATTGCTCTAGTATTTGCCGAGACAGGACTGGCGACAGTCGACTTTCTGGCGAAAAGTACTCCGCATAGGGACGAGCTGTATCAGCCTCTTTGCAAGCACCGGAATATCAATGTTGTCAATGGCATTCGCGAGATCGGTAGTGCCAGTAGCATGCTTGCCAAGCGGCTTACGCACAGTGAAATGGCCGAAGTCGCAGTCAAGCTCGAACAGAAGAATGATTATGATGTAATCATTGTACGTGGCTACGCTATTGCAAAAGAATTGCTTGATAGCCCTGATATTTTCCGGAAATGTTGGATCTATCTCACGGACATTCCTCAATCCGTCGAAGCCTATAGCGAAGCCGAGCGTGAGGAAATCTCCGAGATTGGCCAAGGATGCGCCCAGCTCCTCTGTCAGACCTCGGGCTTCCGGGACCTGTGGAAGGCGCTTGTACCGAGCTTGCCCGATGAAAAGTGCAAGCTGTACCCACCTGTTATTCCTGACATTGCAGGCGAGCCTCGTCCAGTGGCTTCGCGACAGAAGCAGGTTGTTTACGCGGGCAAGTTCAAGCCCGACTGGATGACGTTGGAGATGGCTGAAACATGGCCGGAGCTCTACAGTAATCATCCAGATGCTGAACTCCGCATGATCGGTGACAAGATTCACTTTGACTCTGAAGGCTTCCAGCAACGCATGAAAATTGCGCTGGAGCATACGCCCGGGCTGAAGTGGTTGGGAGCAATGTCCCGGGAGGGCGTTCAGGCGGAGCTTCACCAGGCCCGTGTGGGACTTTCCTGGCGAGACGAGGTGATGAACGATACGCTGGAGTACTCCACCAAGATTCTCGAGTACGGTGGAGCGGGGTGTGGTGCCATCCTCAACCGTAACCCGCTGCATGAAGAGCTTCTGGGCGAAGACTACCCCCTCTTTGCAAATACTCAGGAGCAGTACATCAACGCCCTTGATGCGGCTCTGACTGATGATGAACTCGCACAGATTGCCGCCGATCAGCTTATGGCAGTTGCCAAGTCACATACATTCGGTACTCGTGTGGGTGAAGTGAGTGAGTGGCTGAACCTGCTTCCTGATAGAGGAAATATTACTCGGACAGAAGAAACTCGGAAAATTCGTGTTCTAGTGGCCGGGCATGACCTTAAGTTCTTTACTCCTCTGCAAAAACGGCTCGAGGAAACAGGAAAGTTTGAATTCCTTGTCGATCAGTGGGCTGGTCACAATTCTCATGATGAAAAGAAAAGTCTAGAACTATTACCTCAAGCTGACGTGATTTTTTGTGAGTGGTGCCTGGGCAACCTCAAGTGGTATTCACATCATCGCCTGCCACATCAGCGGCTGGTTGCACGGTTTCATCTCCAGGAACGAGAGCTCCCGTATGTCTCAGAGTCGGATTGGAATCGGGTCGATCATATTGCTTATGTTAGTGAATTCGTTCGTCGTGAGGGTCAGGAAGCCTTCGATTTTCCGCATGAAAAAACTTCAGTAATTCCCAACTTTTTGGATGAGAAAAAATTCACACCCAAGAAGAAAGCCGGAGATGCTCGCTATACTCTGGGTATTATAGGGGTTGCCCCATCTCGCAAGCGCCTGGATCGTGCGCTCGATCTACTGGAAAGTCTACTTGAAGAAGATGATCGGTACTGCCTTCGTGTCAAGGGGAAGCATCCTTTGGATTATGGTTGGTTGCTCAATCGGAAGGATGAGTTAGCATACTATCGAGAGGTTTTTGATCGCATTAATAATAATCCGAAATTGCGATACAAGGTTATTTTTGACCCCCCTGGAGATGATGTTAATGATTGGTTCTCCATGGTTGGTTTTATACTATCCCCCTCGGATTATGAGTCTTTTCATATGGCGATAGGAGAAGGGATATTGACCGGTACCATGCCGGTTATCTGGAATTGGGACGGAGCTGCAGACATTTGGGGAGAAGAATGTGTTGTGGATGACTTAGACGCGGCACGTAAATATGTTATTGAATCTTCATCTGAAATTTTTGAGCTTCCTGATAAAATGCGTCCAAAAAAGGTAGTTTCATCATGGGACGAGCAACTTCTGGCACCCTCTAAGTGATACTAAAGGCATAGTTATTCATGAGTCTGGGAAATCCATTAAGCTCCTATTTGACAGAGGTGCTTGAGCGAGATTCAGCGCACGCTTACAGCAACCTTAATGACGCGGTAAATGGGAAAATAGTATTCAATGACTTTGAAGATGCCTCTCTCGACCTTGAAACATTTGACTGGAAGAGTGGGCCTGTTAATAGAAATTGGTGGTGGCAGTTGCAACAGTTTCCATTTGTCAAGTGGTATACGCAAGCTGGACGCTGTCTAGAGGATGGAACTGCGAACGATGATGTGCTGATCGATTTTTTGTGGAATGGATTAAAGCAGTGGAAAGCATGCGCTGAAAAATATCCTGAAGAGTCTCCCCTGATGTGGCATGATCATGCTACAGCACTAAGGCTAAGACATTTGACAGATTTATATGTGGTACTGTTCGGGAGGAAAAGCTCGCACCACGCATTAAAGAAATTTTTAGACCAAGAGATTGTTTGCCATGCTCATTGGCTTGCCAAAGATAAAAATTATAGCAAGAGAACCAATCACGGCTTCGAGCAAGCGGATATCCTGTTGAGAGCTTCACTTATATTTCCAGAGTGTGAGGACCTAATAACCGCAAGGGAAATATCCAGAGAAAGACTACTTGATGAAGTGGGTTTTGCTTTTACTAAACAGGGTGTGCATAAAGAAAATAGCCCTGGCTACCATCAATTCATGATAGGTAAGTTAGTTGCTCTTTCTGACTACGAGAGGTTAGGTGATAATCAATTATCTAAGGTTGGTGAAGAGTATTTAGATAATGCGAGGTCGTTCCTAAGTGCTCTAACGCTTCCTGATGGAACCCTACCTTTGTTAGGGGATACGAGAGGGGGGATGAAAGTAAAATTTTCTGAGATCGAAGATGTTAATTCATCTCCGCTTCAACTTTCAGGAGTGTGTATTTGGGATTACTCCGAATCAGGATACATAATTGTTGGTTATGAAGATGAACTGACCAATAACTGGTCGAAGCTCATTGTCCGCGCGGGTCAGTTTTCACATTACCATCGTCATGATGATGATTTGTCAATTTATTGGCAGATTGGGGATAAGTTGATTCTTGGTGACGGTGGCCTTTATTCTCACAATGAGAAGGATTTGAAGCGTATTTTTGTCAGGTCTCCTATGGCTCATAATACGCTGTATGTTCCTGGGGTAGAAGCTGAGAGGAAGGTCAGTAGAACGCCTCGTAAAGCTCGCCTTGGTTTAAAAAGTGATCCACTTAGAGTTGTCGCCGAAACTTTTTGTTATAAGGGATGGAGGCTTCGGCGTGTTATAAACATAGAAAAAATAACAAAAGGAGAGGTTTTGATTGAAGATCAGGCGCACTCTGATTTCTACTCTGGTTTCTTAGCAACAAATTGGTTTTTAGGACCTGGTTACAATCATTGTATCCAATCAGAAAAAGAGGGGGTGAAGTACAGTTCTGAAAAAGGGGGGGCTGTGGCGATTAGGCCAGGTTCTACTAGGTCTTCGGTTGTCACGTACAGTGGGTGGTCAGGGGATATGTGTAATTCTGCTATCTCTTCAAGTGAATTTGGAGTATACAAAAAATCATCTCGTATGACTTCGTATTGGGAAGGTCCAGGAAAGCATAAAACATATTTAAAAGTCAATGCCTTCGCTTAGAAAGTTTTAATCTTTCCGCTGTTTTTTATTATATGTTTTAGGTTTGAGTAACAGGAGTTGTTATGGACAAAGAAGAGTCTGTCGATCTGATTCTTGATTACGTTAGTAATATGGGCCGACATTGGGAGGGAAATTCTAGACAAGAAAAGAAAAGCATTAATCGACTAAAGGCAATAAAAGATCGATATGGATGGGAAAACGAGGCATTACTATCTATCCTATCTAAAATAGCCGAAGAAAGGATTAAATGTGCTCGGAAAACAGTCTTTTTGTCCAGCTTTGGAGCGTCAGGCTCACATTTGATTCAACACATTATTAGTTTAACGTCGCCCTCTATTGCTCTTGGTGAAGTATATATTGCACCTGAAACAGAAAGAGCGTTAGGGAAGCTGTCTCCTAAGCAAAAAAATAAATTTATGGAAATGTATCATTTGATCAATTCGACATCACCTGAAAATATTTTTTCTAAAGCAATAATAATTAATACGGCACACAAGGCCAAGCTTCAGACTTTTTCTGATTGCACTGAAAATTTTTCGTCTGCATTCATTGTTAGGAATCCTGTTGATTTGGTGATGTCAAGAACGTTTAGGAAGGACGAATATAGAGAGTATTTGGGAAAGAAAGATATTAGTGATCGAGATTATTTGCAAGAAAATATCAAAAAAACAACTAAATTTTATAATGCCGCCTTTTCGTACGAATATGACGAGTATTTGATTTTTGAGGACCTTTTTTCTAACCCGCACTCTTTGTCTGATGCTATTTTTAATTTGCTTGGTGGGGGGGTGAGTCGTAGTGTTTTATCATGCAATGTGGAAACTGCCATCTCTGACGGGCACGCGACAAATAAGTATCATGGAGCGGCTAAGGAAATTCCAGATGAACTTTATGAGTTTGCACGAGAGAGCTTTTCCGATCTTTTTGAGAAGATTAGTGAAAAAACAGGAAGAAAATATTGCTAATGCTTTCTATCTTTGAGCGAGAGAAAGTGTGTTGATATTTCAACGTGAGAGGTGCTCATATGGCTTGGAAGGAGGGGGCATGGTACTTTTTGATATCATGTCGTCGTTCTTTAAACCTTCTTCTTTGGTTGGGGAGGAGTCTTCTTGCTTATAAAGGTTAAGTCATCTTTGCGATGGTCGATATCTGTGGGTAACAAATTTTTTAGAGTGGTTCCTAAGTTCACTCTTATTGTTGTTTTAGCAACCTTGGTATCGCAGTTTTCAGTCGTGGTGGCTTCTTTACTTCCTCTGAAAGTTGTTATGCTGTTAGGGTCAGAAAAAATTCCCCAATATTTTCCGTCTTTTTTTTGGGGAATAGATCGAGATATTTTGATTGTTTTTCTTAGTTTGTTGGCTGTTGGTTTTTATATTCTTCATTTTCTGTCAGAGAAGATAGTCTCTTATGGGGCTATGAAAGGTGCTAATCTTCTTCTAGAAAAAAGCCAGAAGATGGCTTTGTTTGAGAATCAAGATGTGATAGCCAACCAAGGCTATCAACGCTACTCGAGAAGTCTAGCGACTAGTATTCTTCTTTTTTTTATTTCGTTAAGTATTTCTCTTATTTATCCGTATCTTGCCTTGGTTTTGATGGGCTATGCATTCGTTGTTTTTCTCGTGCTTCTTTTTTTGTATTCTAAAGAGGGGCAGGTTAAAGAAGATTTAGAAAATTCTCCCGGAAAAGTTTTAGGCACAGCAACAAATATAGGTTTTCTGATAGCATTTTTTTTCATGGTGGGACATTTTTTATGGGGAGACCCACCTGGCTTATTGGTTGCTGTAGTTGCTCTAATATTGATGCGACAAGGTTTTTCTCGGATAACTGGGCTGGTTAATGATTTAAAAGGACTGTATGATCAGAGAACAAAGATAAATGCATTGTTCTTTCATGGGCATGTTCTGGTAAAAGAGATAAAAAGACATGAAACTGCATTTTGGAGCCTTCTTCAAACTGCGGACTGTAACGGGTGGATCGTCGCTGTACTAAGAAATACTGTTGATGAATTGATTGAGAAAGTCAAAGTTGAGTGGGATCAATTGGGGATTCCGGATGTTGCCGCGTTCAAAATTGAAGCATTTGGAAAAGCTGATGAAAAGAAAGGAAGATACATAATAAAGCTTTTTGGTTCAAATAAAAAAGCTCAAGCTCGGCATGAGGCGACTTTACTCCTTGGGAATCGAGAGCTTCCTGCGCTTTCTCTTTTGGGGGTTGACGAAATACATGGTTTAAATTGCCATGTTTTTAAGTGGTGTCCAATCGAACAGTTTCTACCTAAACAAATAAAAGCTATCAAAAATAATATCTTAAAACGTCTGATGATAATTGAGCCAAGTCAAGACTTGTCTTCAAAGTATAGCCGATCACGGCCACTGCTTTGGCAGCGTGTAGATGAAAAGCTAGTTGAGCGGTTGATGACTATTTCAAGAATGACAGAAGGAAGTTCTGATTCCTATGTCTACGAATTCTCTAATAAGTATATTGAGATAATGGAACGCGTGCAGAAACTGCCTTTAGTTATCGTAAATCCCGAGATTTCCCAAGACTTGATCTATAAAGACGGAGAAGATGAACTTCTGTTAATCCATTGGGTAAGATGGAGCCTAGAGCCTGTTGGCGCCGGTTGGTCTATTGAGTCTGAACAGCTTGATCAACTTCACAATGCGATACAGGAAGCGCAGGCGAGTAGAGCAATCTTAAAGGATGTCAACATAAACGATGCAAAGCTCGCTGCGTTCTTGTTTGAGGTCGAAAGATTGTGTAGAAGGCAACAGTTTATTCAGGCACTTACGTTGATACCGGAAATTCTCGGTTGTTGGGACAGGGAGTCTGAAGATGGTCCACTGGCCGAGTCCAAGGCTTAACTACGTTCAGGAATTTCGATTTGTCTACTATTTCCATGATTGTATGGAACGACTTTCTTAACGACGCTCGTGTCCTGAAGGAAGCTCAGACTCTCCAGACAGCAGGTCATCAGGTTGTCGTTCATGCGCTGCATGCTCCGGGAAAGACGTTACAGAGAGAAACGCTAGAGTCAGGCGTCAAGGTTGTGCGTGTGGCGCGCAGTCCGCTCTGGAGATTTCGCAAGTGGCGGGCCTACCCGGATGCGGCTGAGACAGCAGAACTAGCGGTGGCCAATGGGGCTGGCTCGAGGAGACGCCTAGTTGGGCAATTGCTTAGCATCTTTGCGCGAACCTGGGCGCATATTGAGCTGACTTACCAACTGGTCCGTTCTCGTCCTGCGGTGATTCACGCTCATGACGTGAATGTACTTCCGACGGCGTGGCTGGCTGCCAGACTGTCCCGAGTGCCACTCGTCTATGATGCCCACGAAATCAGCACGGATCGAGAAGGCTACCAGGCCTTTCGCGGGCTAGTGGGCTGGATTGAAAAGAAACTCATGCCTAGGGCCGCGGGCACCATCACCACCACCGATGCTCGTGCGAAGTTTTTTTCACGGGCTTATCGCATTCCACGCCCGGTGGTACTGCAGAATCGTCCGCGTCTCGTCGAGACCCAAGGCTCGAACCGTATTCGTGAGGAACTTGGGTTAGCCGAGTCTTGGCCTATCGTGCTGTACCAGGGTGGGTTGCAGCCGGGCAGGGGGTTGCCAAGGTTGGTGGAAGCTGCCGCAAGCGTACAGCATGCCTATTTCGTTTTCCTAGGAGGAGGGCGCCAAGCAGCAGAGCTACACGAACTCGTCGAGAAGTTGGATCTGGGCGAACGGGTTCGCTTCATCCCTACGGTGGCGCTGAGCGAGCTGCTGTCCTACACGGCATCGGCCGATATCGGCGTCCAGCCTATCGAGAACACCTGCCTTAACCATTTCACGACCGACTCCAATAAGTTGTTCGAGTATGTGATTGCGGGTCTTCCGGTGGTGGCGAGCCGGTTGCCGGAGATCAGCAAGGTCGTTCGAGAGAATGATCTCGGCGTGCTGGTAGCTCCGGGGGATACACAGGCATTGGCCGGCGCCATCCAGAGCCTGGTCGAGGATCCTGAGCAGCGCGGTTACTATCGTGAACAGGCGACAAAAGCTGCTAGGTCACTCAACTGGGAAGCTCAGGAGCAGGAGTTGACCGAGCTCTATGCCCGCATCTTGCCAGAGTCTGGCGCGGGTATGGCGACGCGATGATGGTGGTCCGGATCTTGGTGCTCGGCTTCTACTATCCTCCCGATATCAGCGCCGGCGCCTTTCGTTGCGAAGCACTAGTGAAGGCGTTATCGAATCAACTTTCCACTGACAGCGAGCTCGAGGTGCTCACGACGGCGCCCAATCGTTTCGGTAACCGCATGGAAGGTGCTGTGAATGATGATGTGTCGGGTGATAAGAAAGTACGGATTCACAGGTTCGACGTGTCTAGCGATGGACGGGGCATGGTTTCCCAGGCAAGAGCTTTCGCGTCTTATGCTGCTCAGGTCCGTCGGTTGACGCGCGATCGACACTACGACTTAGTAATTGCCACTTCCTCGCGCTTGATGACTGCCGTTTTGGCTCGTTGGGTGGCGATGCGTAGTGGAGCGCGGCTTTATCTGGATATTCGAGACAACTTTGTCGATAACCTACCCTCGATAATGCCATTCGGAGTTGGATATCCACTTGCTGCGTTATTTTCCATTATGGAGAGATGGTCCCTGGCAAAAGCAGATCGAATAAATTTGGTTTCTGGTGGCTTCGAACCCTACTTCCGCTCGCGCTATCCCGAGCAATCCTTCTCCTGGTATACCAATGGAATCGACGCACCTTTCATCGAGGCATTCGAAACCGGTGTTTTTGCTAAAGAAGGTCGGCGGCGATGCGGTACTTCCTTAAAGGTGGTGTATGCAGGCAATCTCGGGGCCGGACAGGGGATAGAGCATATATTGCCTCAATTAGCCATTCTCTTGAGGGAGCGTGCGACATTTCTGGTCCTAGGTGATGGGGCAGGTCGAGAAAACCTTGCGCATGCTATTAGGGATAAAGGTATTACTAATGTGGAGCTACGTTACCCAGTCCCTCGCGAAGAGCTTTTGGTTGCATACCAACAGGCAGATGTCTTGTTTTTACATCTCAATACGTTGCCTTCCCTCGATACGGTGTTACCCTCAAAACTGTTTGAGTACGCGGCTACCGGGAAGCCAATACTTGCCGGATTGCATGGATATTCTGCTACATTCGCTAATGAAAAGATTGAAAATCTTGCACTGTTTAATGCTGGCGATGCGAAGGATGCAGTGGATGCACTTTATCGCTTGAAACTCGTCCATACTCCCAGGGAAGAGTTTGTCGAAAAATGGCGGCGTGACAAAATCATGGAAAGAATGGCATCGGATATCTTGAAGGTATTGAAGCATGGAAGCTAAATACGAACGTCGCCATTCCAGATGGTATGAGCGCTTGTTATTTGGTCTCCCCCTACAGTTTCTGGTGGGCTTGCCGATTGTAGCGCTGACTCCTGCAGTCCTACGATGGGGGTGGCAGTTCTGGGAGTACATGCCAGATGTGCGCGGTAATACGCTTTTGGCTATTATCCTTTCCTTCACGGCCATCGTTTTTACGCTTAGGCGCATTATGCGCTACCCTGGTGTCCAAGTCGTGTCATTCATTTTGCCGGCGGTGTCCATCGCTTATCTAATAGTTGTGGCGGCACTTTTCTTTACTCGAGAAGGTTATACACGACAAGTCCTTTTTTACGGCTATGTGCTATGCCTGGGATGGTTTTTCCTTGGGTATCTTGTGGGGAGAAGGTACCGTTCACAAAAGCTGGCTGTCGTGCCTTTGGGGCAAGCTCTCATGATGAGAGGGGGGCGGCAAGTGGAACTGCGATTCTTGACAGAGCCTAATTTAGAAAGCGTGAGATTTGATGGCGTGGTGGCTGATTTCTACGCAAAGGATATGACGCCAGAGTGGGAGAAGTTCATTGCAAAATGCACGTTGTTTCATATCCCAGTCTATAATGTTAAGCAAATTGAAGAGTCGATAACGGGTAGGGTGCAGATAGAACATCTGGCAGAAAATGAATTTGGCACATTGCTTCCCTCGTCTTTCTATGCTGCTGTTAAAAGATCTCTCGATATTGTTGGGGCAGTGTTGTTTCTTCCCCTTCTTCTTCCGCTGTTAGTGGGTGTGGCTTTCTTTATTAAAAAAGAAGATATGGGCCCCGTTTTTTTTGTTCAACAACGAATGGGGTATCGTGCGCGGCCTTTTAGAATGTACAAGTTTCGAACAATGAGATGTGGCGAAAAAGGTGCCGAATTTACGCATGGGAATGATCCCCGTATTACGCGTATTGGTAAGTGGCTAAGAAAGTATCGTTTCGATGAGTTGCCGCAAATTATTAATGTTTTAAAGGGGGAGATGAGTTTCATAGGCCCTAGGCCAGAGACAACACGGTTGTCGATTTGGTACGAACGGGATGTGCCTTTCTTCAGTTATCGCCATGTAGTGAGGCCGGGAATTTCAGGCTGGGCGCAAGTTAATCAAGGCTATGCTGCTGAGGTCGATGGAATGCGCGCGAAGCTACAGTACGATTTTTATTACATCAAGCATTTTTCATTGTGGCTAGATCTTTTGATTTTTTTAAAAACATTCAAGACAATGCTGACAGGGTTTGGTTCACGGTGAAAAAATCGATCGGTTTTTCTCTAGCCCGGATGCGGCGTGTTGATATATTGATGGGTGTGCTGGCTGTAGCTTACGCTTTTTTCTGGCTGGTAAATCTGGAAATTTCAAGGTCTGCAGAAATTCTCCTACTGTTGTCCTTTCTATTTTCTTGGGTAGGGGAGAGTGATAGGGCGACGAAATATAGTTGGATTTTCCTGCTGTTAGTCGCCTTTGTCGTTCTGCAGATATCTGTGCATCAGTTTTCAGTCGCGCGCTTTCCGGCTGATGACTCCATTACAAGCGAGCGTCATTATACGAAGCTTTTTCTATGCTTGATGATTGCCTGGTGGGTCAAAGGGAGTTCTTCACGAGCGTTAACGATTTTGATAGCGACACTGGCGGGGTTTTGGGTGTCGCTTATCTGGCAAGGAGATTGGCAAAGTTGGTGGGCGGGTGTTCAGGGGAAGCGTGTCGATTTTGATTACCACAATGCCCAACATACCTCGGTCTATTTTGGCTGGGCTTTGATCGCCGCGCTGACCTGGCTAGGGCATTTAGTGTCATCCCATGGGCGGGCGTGGCAACTGAGCTTGAGCGTGCTTCTGTCTCTAGTCGCCTTGGTTGGCGTTATTGTAACTCAAACGCGGGGCGTGTGGTTGGCGCTTGCCGTTGTCTTTGTGCTGATCGCTCCTTATCTCTGTTATCGGTTATTTCGTGTTCATCATGGGAAAGCCACAAAGCCTCGAACACTGTTTGTAATGGTCGCTATTGTCATGGCGTTTCTGGCATTTGGCGCAACGCAGTTTGATCGTTTGATCGAGAAGCGATTGGACAAGGAGGCTAGCGTAATGCAAACGGCGGCTGAGCTGGATTGGGATAGTATCCCTTATTCTAGCATTGGTATCCGTCTCCATACTTGGCGCTATGCGCTCGAAAAAATTGCCGAACGCCCTTTGACCGGTTGGGGAGCCGATAGTCGAAAATATCTCATCGACGAAGGCCCGTTCCCGCAAGCCATTCGTGATCGTTTCGGGCATTTCCACAACTCCTATATCGAAATCACCTTGGCCTATGGACTGATCGGCCTGACCATATTGGGCATCTTATGCGGAGCCATGTGGGAAGGTGTCCGTCAGGCCTATAAGCGGGGCCATCGATATCTGGCAACCGGATTGGCGTGTTCGTTTGTCTTTTTTGCCATCGCCAATCTGACGGAATCCTATTTTATCTTCCGAACGGGAATCTATTTCGTGACTATTGTGGGTGGCTGCGCGTTGTCATTTTATCTATTTCGCCCGCATGTCAAAGGCACCGAGATAGCGTCACCCGACGCAGAGTTGGTCGACCACGGGCAGGGTGAGTCTTGAGATTGATCAGCCGCGCATCCCTGCAGGTTGAGTGGTATCGTTTGCGCATCTGTAATGAGTCAATGAGTCTGGAACACTGACATGCGAATCACGGTTTTCGGTACGGGGTATGTAGGGCTGGTGACGGGCGCCTGCCTGGCGGACGCCGGTCATGAAGTCATGTGCATGGATATCGATGCGCAGAAAGTCGCCCGGCTGAAGCAGGGCGAGATTCCGATCTACGAGCCGGGGCTCGAGACCCTGGTGACCGAGAACGTGGCCCAGGAGCGGCTGCTGTTCACTACCGACGCGGCCGAGGCCGTGGCCTTCGGTACGCTGCAGTTCATTGCCGTGGGCACTCCGCCGGATGAAGACGGCAGCGCGGATCTGCAGTACGTACTGGCGGTCGCCAATACCATCGGCACGCATATGGACGAGTACAAGGTCGTCATCGACAAGTCCACGGTGCCGGTCGGGACGGCGGATCGCGTGCGCGAGGCGATTGCCGATGCGCTCGCGCAGCGTGGTGCACAGGTGCCGTTCGATGTCTGCTCCAATCCGGAGTTTCTCAAGGAAGGCGCGGCCATCGAGGATTTCACCCACGGCGCGCGCATCGTCGTCGGTACGGATTCCAGGCAGGTCGAGTCGTTGATGCGGGAGTGCTACGCCCCGTACAACCGCCGCGCCGAAAAGCTGATGTTCATGGATATCCGCAGCGCGGAGCTGACCAAATACGCCGCCAACGCCATGCTGGCGACCAAGATCAGCTTCATGAACGAGATCGCCAATCTGGCCGAACGGCTGGGCGCGGACGTGGAGCAGGTGCGCCGTGGCATCGGCAGCGATCCGCGTATCGGCTACAGCTTCATCTACCCCGGCTGCGGCTACGGTGGCTCCTGCTTCCCCAAGGATGTGCAGGCGCTGGCCCGCACGGCCCACCAGATCGGCTATGAGCCGCGTCTGTTGAATGCGGTTGAAGCGGTCAACGATCGCCAGAAGACGACCCTGTTCGCCAAGCTCAACCAGGCCTTCGATGGCGCGCTGCAGGGCAAGACGATTGCCGTCTGGGGGCTGGCGTTCAAACCGAACACCGATGACATGCGCGAGGCGCCGAGCCGGGCGCTGATGGAGGCCCTGTGGCAGGCCGGTGCGCGCGTTCGGGCGTATGATCCGGAGGCGATGGAAGAGTGCCGTCGTCTCTACGGCGAGCGAGACGATCTCGCGCTAATGGAAACTCGTGACGACGCCGTCGACGGGGCGGACGCGCTGGTGATCTGCACCGAGTGGAAATCCTTCCGCACCGTGGACTTCTCCGCGCTGGCCAAGGCGTTGACGACGCCGGTGATCGTCGACGGTCGCAACCTGTTCGACCCCGCGCAGGTGCGCACGGCCGGGCTGCTCTACTTCGCCGTGGGGCGGGGGGATTCGCTCCAGGTGAACCGCCGGCAATCGCACTGAGGTGCAACGTTAGCGACACCGTTGCGCTCGAAATGCCCGATTGACTCGCTCAAGGCTCGGTACCGACAGGTATCGGGCCTTTTGGTTTTGGGGCGGCGACCCGCGCGATATCGTGGATTGGGCTAGGCTATCGAGGATCGATCGACTCTGCAGAAGGACATGCCCATGCTGATCCCCGTGGTACTGGCCGGCGGTGCCGGAACGCGCCTGTGGCCGGTTTCCCGCGCGAGTTACCCCAAGCAGTTCCTGTCGATGGGCGGCGAGCGCAGCATGCTGGTGGAGACGCTGGCACGGCTGGGGGAAACGCCCCACGACGCGCCGATCGTGGTGTGTCAGGAAGCGCATCGCTTTCTGGCGGCCGAGCAGCTTCGCGAGGCGGGGTGGCAGGCAGAGATTCTACTGGAGCCTGAGATGCGCAACACGGCGCCGGCGATTGCCCTGGCAGCGCTACAGGCGATGCATCGCGATCCGGAGGCCGTGATGCTGGTCATGCCGGCGGATCACGCGGTTGCCGAACCGGCCGCGTGGCGGGCCGCGCTGGAACCGGCGCTACAAGGGGCGCTCGACGGCGAGCTGGTGACGTTCGGCGTGACGCCGACCCATGCCGAAACCGGCTACGGCTATATCGAAGCCGCTGAAATGCCCCGGACTGCGGGAACCGTGCCGGTGGCGCGTTTTGTCGAAAAACCCGAGGCCGAGACGGCGGCGGCTTACGTGGCCAGTGGTCGCTATCTCTGGAACAGCGGCATGTTCGTGATGCGCGCGGACCGCTATCTCGAGGAGCTGGAAACCGCGAAGCCGACCATGCTGGCGGCGGCCCGCGAAGCCTGGGAGGGGCGCCGCGCCGATCTGGATTTCCTGCGGGTGGCGGCAGCGCCGTTCGCCCGCTGCGAGTCGCTCTCGATCGATTACGCGGTCATGGAGCGGACGCGGGCCGCCAGCGTGGTGCCGCTCGCGGCCGGCTGGTCGGATGTCGGCTCCTGGCAGGCCGCCTGGGAGGTCGCCGAGCGGGACGCCGAGGGCAATGCGTTGCAAGGCGATGTCCTGGCACAGGCGGTGCAGAACACCCTGGTTCGTAGCGAGAGCCGCCTCGTCGCGGCGGTGGGCGTGCGCGATCTGATGATCGTCGAAACCCCGGATGCCGTGATGGTCGCGCATCGCGATTCCGCCCAGGCGGTCAAGCAGATCGTGGAGACATTGAAGCAGCGCGAGCGCCCGGAGTGGGACCAGCATCGCCGGGTGCATCGGCCCTGGGGTAGCTACGACAGTGTCCACGCCGCCGAGCGCTATCAGGTCAAGCAGATCAGCGTGGCGCCGGGCGGGCGGTTGTCGCTGCAGCGCCATTTCCATCGCGCCGAGCACTGGATCGTGGTGCGCGGGACCGCTCGGGTCACGCGAGGCGAAGAGACCTTCCTGCTGGAAGAGAATCAGTCGACCTATATTCCGCTCGGCGTTGTCCATCGGCTCGAGAATCCGGGCCGGATCGAGCTGGCGCTGATCGAGGTGCAGAGCGGCAGCTACCTCGGCGAGGACGATATCGAGCGTCTGGATGATGTCTATCGCCGCGAGGACGCCGAGTAGCCGTGACGCTGTTCGAAACGCCGATCAGGTAGTCCGTCTCATCCGTGCTTTACCCGTGCCTCGCCGGCCGTCACGCCGTTGGCCATTTGCCTGTCATCCTCGGTCGGTGACGTGGCGTCGTCAGCCTGCGATTCGGCATCATCGGTCAGTGATTCGGCCAGTGGCGGCTGCGGCAGGTTGCCACCATCCCGCTGCGGCAGATCCAGCCGGACCGTGGGTAGATGCTGCGGGTAGTGCTGGCAGATGAAGTCGATCAATCCTTCACGAATCTCGCAGCGCAGGTCGAAGGTGTTCGGCCCGCCGCTGCTGCTGATCAGCACGCGCAGCTGCTTGTTGCGATCGGTCATTTCCAGCATCTGCACCTTGCATACGCGGCCGGTCCAGAACGGGGATGCCTCGGCGATACGCTGGCACTCCGCGCGCAGGGGGGCCATGGGCAGCTGATAGTCGACGTAGAGGATCACCACGCCGATCAGGTCCTTGTCGCGGCGTGTCCAGTTCTCGAACGGGTGATCCACGAAGTAGGTGATCGGCAGCACGACGCGGCGCCAGTCCCAGGTGCGCACCACGGCGTAGGTCAGCGTCAGTTCCTCGACCCATCCCCATTCTCCCTCCACGATGACCGAATCGTTCAGCTGGATCGGCTGTGTCAGCGCGATCTGGATGCCGGCGATCAGGTTCCCCAGTACCTTCTGCGCGGCGAAGCCGAGCACCACGCCGAGGATCCCCGCCGAGGCCAGGATGCTGGCCCCGAGCTGACGCACCTTCTCGAACACCATCAGCATCGAGGCCAGGGCCAGAATCACGATCACGAAGTTGATCAGCTTGCGCAGCACGGTGATCTGCGTGTGCACCTTGCGCGCTACCGCGTCCTCGTTTTCCTCAACGTCGAAACGGTAGCGTTCGCTGAGCGCGCGCTCGCTGATATTGACCCCGTGAATCAATACCCCGGCGATACTCCCGATCAGGATCAGACTGGTCAGGTTGTGCAGTGCCGTATCCAGGCTGGCGGAGGTGACGAAGACAGGGAAGATCGAAAACAACACGAAAATCGGGATCAGCGCCGCTAGACAACGCGCCATGAAAGGCACCAGAAAACGCTCTAGCATCGTCGTGCGGCCATCGCCCCAGCGGTCCATCACTTCGACCAGACGCCGACAGACACGAATCAGCAACCAGACGCCGAGCAGGGCGGCGAAGAAGTGGGCGGCTGTCAGAATCAGGGCATGCCCCTGAACATCGGTCGGTATCAGATAGTGAGCGGCACCGAACAGGCCATAGACCCAGAGCGCACCGACCAGCGGTGGATGCACGGCCTTGGCGGTGGCGCTAAGCAGATGCAGCCGGCTGTCGTTGAGCCGGCGGAGACGATAGTGCAGATATTTCAGTGCCGCGTGAGCGAGCGCGGTGGCGCCGATGATCACGGCGGCCATCATCCAGAACGGCAGCGCGTCGATACCGCCGCTGATCAGGGCGTTGATACGGGTGGCATTCATGGGCAATTGGGTCTTGTTGCTGTTGTATCCCTCTCTCAGCGTAGGCGCTTTGGCTGCAACTTTCGTCGTGTTCCTGTCATTGGCGGGAAAAGACCGGGCGTCAATCGCTCGCGCCCGCGATGGTGGCGGGCGCGATAGACAAGAAGGTGGTGGGCGTTTTTTACGGCGAGAGCCCGATCTGGCGTGAAATATCGGCGATCTCGCCAATCTGGTCGTTGACGAAGGTCGTGAACGCTTCGCCCTGCATCTCGAAGGGCATCAGCCCGTTCTGCTGCATTACGCCTTTCCATTCGTCGCTGTCGTACAGCGTGTCGATCGTGTCGACCCACCAGCGGTAGGCGTCGTCGGAAACGTCTGCCGGCATATAGAATCCGCGCCAGTTGGGGGCGATCGTGTCGATACCCTGTTCCTGCGCCGTGGGCCACCGTTCGAGCTCACCGGGCAGGCGCTCGTCGGAAAGAATCGCCAGCGGGCGCAGGTCGCCGGACTCGACGAAGCTCACGACCTCGGAGATATCACCGACAAAGACGTCGACATGTCCGCCTAGCGTCTGCGTCACCGCTTCGCCGCCGCCGTTGTAGCCGAGATAGGGAATGCGCGCGAGTTCGTCGACGCCAGCGCTGTTGGCGGTCATCAGCAGCTTGAGGTGGTCCCAGCCGCCGGTGGCTGTGCCGCCAGTGAAGGTGACCGCCCGCGGGTTTGCCTTGAGCGCTTCCATTACCTCTGGCAGGGATTGGTATGCCGAGTCCGCTGCGACGGCGATTACGCCGTAATCCGCGCCCAGCGTCCCGATCCAGTTGACCATGCTGGCATCCATGCCCGGAAACTGGCCGCGTGCCAGGCCGGTGGTGGTGACCGTGCTGGCGGCGACGATGAGCGATTCCTGCCCCGCGCGCTTCTGGACCACATGGGAAAAGCCGACACCGCCGCTGGCGCCCGGCATGTTGGTGGTCTGCACGTTGCCTTCCACCAGGTCGAGATCGGAGAGCACGCGACCGACGGAGCGACAGGTGAAGTCCCAACCGCCGCCCGGGTTGGCAGGGGCGATGCAGTCGACCTTGCCGCTCGGTTCGAAGGCCTGGGCCGTGCTGAAACTGCCGACTATCAGCGCTCCGGCGACGAGCGTACGGGGAATGTGGCGCATGGCGTGGCGTCCCTTTCGGTTATTGTCGAATGTCGGTGGCTCGACAGTCTGGGCGTCGAAGCCACGAAGGGGACTCTAGCCAGCGCGCGTGCCGGGCAAAATTGGTGATTCGGCAACCGAGCCTTCGCGCATGCCGAACGCTTCAACCCTTGGTCGTAGGTTGGGTCGCGCGGGCGCCGCGATCCCGTCTATCGGCGTGGGTTTCGCCGGTATCGCGCTCGGCCGCGCTTTCGAGATGCTCGACCAGCTGCCGGGCGATCAGCGGCAGCGCGTCAAACTCTCGCATGCCGATGACCAGTTCGCGCTCGGCCCAGGCATCGGAGAGCGCCACCGTCGCCAGGTCCAGGCTGGCGCGATACGTGGCCACGGCGCGTGCCGGAAGAATGCCGATCCCCATGCCGCGATCGATCATGCGGCAGATACCTTCGAAGCTGCGAACCTGTATGCGCATGCGCAACGGCCGTTCCAGGCGCTGGGAATCGGTCTGCAGCAGCGCGTGTAGCGAGGAGTCCTGCTCGAGCCCGATGAAGTCGTAATCCAGCGTGTCGGCGAAGGCGAGCCGGGCGTGCTGGGCCAGCGGGTGCGAGCGCGACGTCACCAGTACCAGACGGTCGTGTCGATAGTGGCGCGTGATCAGCCCGGGCGCGGGGATATGTGCGGAAAAGATGCCGATATCGGTCAGGCCGTCGCGCACGGCGGCGATGATCTCGTGGCTCAAGCGTTCCTGCATATCGATGCGGATCTGCGGATAGCGCCAGGTAAAGTCGCTCAGGTCGTCGGGCAGGAACTCGATCACCGCCGAGGTATTGGCATGCAGGCGGACATGGCCGCGAATGCCAATGCTGTACTCGCTGAGATCGGCGTTGAGATGATCCAGGCTGTCGAGCATATGGCGAGCGTGGTGTAGCAGGGCGTGGCCCGCCGGCGTGAGCTCGACCCCGCGCGGCCGGCGATAGAGCAGCGTGGTCGATAGCTGGCTCTCCAGGTCGCTGACGCGCTTGCTGACTGCCGCCAGTGCCAGGTGTTCGCGCTCGGCGGCTCGGGTCAGGCTCTTGAGATCGGCGATCGCGACGAACAGTTTCAGGGTGACGAAGTCGAGTCGTTTCATGCCGCGGCGGGTTCCTGGTGAGCGTCGGTCCAGCCTATCCCAGCTTTCGCGAACAGCGAAGCCTCGCTTGGCGATTGTCCAATTGTGGGCCGGGGGGGCCTGAAGGCAAGCTCGGCGCACCAGGCTTTGTCGCGAGTCACCGCATTGACCGCGTCCCACCGAGTTCATGAACAGGAGACAGCGTATGGCCGCCGAGGCATCTTCATCTCAAGGGTCGTCGTCTCAACGGTCGTCATCTCAAGAGCCGTCATCACAAGGGGCGTCATCCGCGAACGCGCAGGCGCTCTCCGGGCTCAAGGTCGTGGAGCTGGGGCAACTGATCGCTGGTCCGTTCGCCAGCAAGCTGCTGGGGGAGTTCGGGGCCGACGTCATCAAGATCGAGCCGCCCGGTACCGGCGATCCGCTGCGCAAGTGGCGCGTGTTGAAGGAGGGCACGTCGCTGTGGTGGCACGTGCAGACCCGCAACAAGCGCTCGCTGGCGCTCGACCTGCGCAGCGAAGACGGGCAGGAGGTCGTGCGTCGGCTGGTCGACGAGGCGGATATCGTGATCGAGAACTTCCGCCCCGGCACGCTGGAGAAGTGGGGGCTGGGCTGGGAGGCGCTCAGCGCCCGCAACCCGCGGCTGATCATGGTCCGCATCTCCGGCTACGGACAGACCGGGCCGTATCGGGATCGCCCCGGCTTTGGCGTCATTGGCGAGGCGATGGGCGGTCTGCGCTACCTCTCCGGACATCCCGAGCAGCCATCGGTTCGCGTGGGTGTCAGCCTTGGCGATTCGCTCTCCGCGCTCTACGGCGTGATCGGCGCGCTGCTGGCCCTGCAGGAGCGCCAGCGCAGCGGCCAGGGGCAATACATCGACGTGGCGCTCTACGAATCCGTGTTCGCTATGATGGAGAGCCTGATCCCCGAGTACGACGCGGCGGCGGTAATCCGCGAGCCCAGCGGCAGTGCGCTGCCGGGCATCACGCCTTCCAACGCCTATCCCTGCGCCGGCGGCGACTACGTGCTGATCGCCGGCAACGGCGACAGCATCTTTAAGCGTCTGATGGGCGCCATCGGCCGCGAGGATCTGGCCGAGGATTCACGCTTTGCGCACAACGACGGCCGCAGCCACCACGCCGGGCTCATCGACGACGCCATCGCCGAGTGGACCCGGCAACACCCGCGCGACTATGTGCTTGACGTGCTCGAGAGTGTGCATGTGCCGGTGGGCTATCCCTACACGGCGAAGGATATCGTCGCCGACCCGCACTACCTGGCGCGCGACATGATCGAGACCATTCGTACCGCCGAGGGCGATTCGCTCAAGGTGCCGGGGGTCCTGCCCAAGTTGAGCCGAACGCCCGGGCGCATCGAGGGTGGTGGCCCGGCGCTGGGTCAGCACACCCAGGACGTGCTCGATGAGCTCGGTATCGACCGTGAGACCCAGGCTCGCCTGCGAGAGAGAGGAGTGATCTGATGACGCCTTCCCACGATCGGTCCCGCGTATTCATCAACGAGGTCGCCCCGCGCGATGGCCTGCAGATCGAATCGCGGTTCGTCCCCACCGAGGAGAAGATTCAGCTGATCGATGCGCTGTCGCAGACAGGACTGGCGAAGATCGAAGCGACCTCCTTCACTTCGCCCAAGGCGATCCCCAACCTGCGTGATGCCGAGGCAGTCATGCAGGGCATCGGGCGGGTGCCAGGGGTCGGCTATGTCGCGCTGGTCCCCAATGAAAAAGGCGCCGAGCGCGCCCTGGCCTGCGGTGTCGACGAGATCAACCTGGTGCTGTCGGCCAGCGACAGCCATGGGCTCGCCAATCTGCGCATGACCGCCGACGCATCGCTGGTCCGCTTCGCGGGTATTGTCGAGCGGGTTCGCGGCAGCGGGGTCTTCATCAACGCTTCGATCTCCACGGCGTTCGGCTGCCCCTTCGAAGGCGAAGTGCCGTTCAAGCGCGTGCTGGCGATCACCGAAAAGCTGCTGGCGCTGGGTGTCGAGGGCATCTCGCTGTGCGATACCACGGGTATGGCGAATCCGCGTCAGGTGGCGGATCTGTGTCGCGAAGTCCGCAGCCGCTGGCCGTGGCTGCCGGTCACACTGCACGTGCACAACACGCGCGGCATGGGGCTGGCGAATGCACTGATCGCCTGGCAGAACGGCATCACGCGCTTCGATGCCGCGCTCGGTGGGCTGGGCGGTTGCCCCTACGCCCCCGGCGCCACGGGTAATGTCTGCACCGAGGATCTGGTTCACATGTTCGCGCAGATGGAGGTCGAGACCGGCGTCGATCTCGAGCGCCTGGTCGCGGTGGCCGAACGCCTGCCAGCGCTGGTCGGGCACGACGTACCCGGCCAGGTGGTCAAGGCGGGGCTGGCGACACGGCGCTATCCGCTGCCGTCGTCCCTGTCGGAGGCAACCTGAGCCGGATGCCGTTTGCCGCGACGGCGGCCGGTTGTCAGTCCCGGTTGTGCACGCGTTGCCCGTTGGTCCAGGTGGCGGCCACCGTGCGGTCATCGCCGAGCATCATCAGCGCGAAGAGTCGCTCGGCTAGAGTGGAAGTCTGGGAAAGGCGGCGTGACAGAAGCGGCGTGGCGTCCGGGTCGAGGACCACGATGTCTGCCTCGTAACCTGGCTGCAGCGAGCCGATCTTGTCGGCCAGATGCAGCGCGCGGGCGTTGCCGAGCGTGAGCCGATAGAAACCCTGCCAGCCGGTCAGCGGTTGGCCAAGTAGCGCGCCGACCTGATAGGCGCCCTGCAGCGTGCCAAAACCGGAGAGCGAGGTGCCGCCGCCGACGTCGCTGGCCAGCGATGTCGCGACACCGGCCTCGCGGCAGGCCAGGCGGTCCATCAGGCCACTGCCGAGAAACAGGTTCGAGGTCGGGCAGAAGGCGATGTTCGCACCCTGCTGCGCCAGCCGTCGGCGCTGACCATCGTCGAGATGGATGCCGTGAGCGAAAGTGCTGCGCGGGCCGACGAGATCGTGGTCCTCGTAGACGCCCAGGTAGTCTCGGCTCTGCGGAAAGAGCTCCGATACCCAGGCAATCTCGCCTCGGTTCTCGGAGAGGTGAGTTTGCAGATACAGGTCAGGGGCGTTACGCAGCACGCCGCCGACGGCGTCGAGCTGCGTGGACGTGGACGTCGGCGCGAAGCGGGGTGTCAGCGTGTAGGCGAGCCGGTCACGGCCGTGCCAGTCGGCGATCAGGCGTTCGCTGTCGCGCACGCCGCCGAGCGTGTCGTCGGTCAACTCGGCGGGCGCGTGGCGATCCATCAGCACCTTGCCGGCGATCATGCGCAGCTGACGGCGACGAGCGGCAGTGAAGAAGCTGTCCACCGAGACGGGATGCGACGAGCAGAAGACCTGGGCCGTGGTCGTACCGGCGCGCAGCATCTCGTCGAGAAAGCGCTCGGCGGCGGTCTCCGCGTGGGCGCGCTCGGCGAACCGGCATTCGGCGGGGAAGGTGTAATCGTTGAGCCAGTCGAGCAGTTCGCGGCCGTAAGATGCCATGATATCGAGCTGCACGTAGTGCACGTGGCTATCGATGAAGCCTGGCATCATCAGCTTGCCCCGATAGTCGACGTGCTCGGTGTCGGCCGGCACGCGCGCGGCGAGGGCAGCATGGTCGTCGACGGCGTGGATATGACCGTCGACGATCCAGATCGCGCCGTCCTCCCGGTACAGGGTGGTGTCGGCCAGCGGCGTATTCTCTTCGCCGGGGTCGTCCAGACAACTGAAGAGCGGGCCGCGCAGCAGTCGGTGAGTGGCGGTCATGGCAGATCTCGGTGGCGTGGGTGGTGGCATCTATCGACGTCGGTCGTATCGGACGCGGCCGCCGGGCTCGTGGGGGGCAGCGGGACAAAGGCATCGCGCAGACGCGCTGGCGGCACGCCGCGCCGGTCGGCCAATGCGGCGTCGTCCCCCCGCGGAGCACGCGGTGTCTCGCGACACAGCGTAAACAGCTCCGCGGCGACGCTGATGGCAATCTCCTGCGGGCGCTTGCCGTGGGCGCCGGCGATGCCAATCGGGCAGCGGACTCGCGCCAGCGCGGGCTCGCTGGCGCCGGTTTCCCTGAGGCGGCGGCGGAAACTGGCCCATTTGCTGTCGGAGCCGATCAGCCCGAGCGAGGCGAGGTCATCGCGCGCGATCAGCGCCGCGATCAGGTCTCGATCCTGCGCATGGTCGTGGGTCATGACACAGACATGGCTGCCGGGCGCGACGGCCGCGATGGTGTCGGCCAGCGAGTCGGCGTCGTGCCGCCAGCGCCGGGGGCGAATGCGCTCGGGCAGCGCCTCGGCCGAGGCAAAGGCTTCGTCGCGGGTATCGAACCAGTCTATGCGCCAGGGCAGCGGCCGCAGCAGGGCGACCAGCGCCTGGCCGACATGGCCGGCACCAAACAGCGCCAGGCGCTGTTCCGCACCGGGGAACACTTCCAGCAGCACGTGGACGAAACCGCCGCAGCACTGCCCTGAGCGCCCGCCGAGGGGGAAGGCTTCCAGCTGAACCCCGGCAGCGATCGGCTCGCCCGTCAGTCGCTCGCGCGCCAGGTCGATGATCTGCTGCTCGAAGTGGCCGCCGCCCAGGGTGTCGGCGACAGTCGTTCGCGTGATCACCAGGCGCGCCCCCGGTTCGCGTGGGGTGGAACCTGCGGCTCCCACCACGGTGGCCAGCGCGTGAGGCTCGCCCGCCTGTTGCAGCCGATGCAGCGCGGCGTGCCAGGTTTCGCCGGTAGCGTTGGCGCTCATGACGACGAGGCTCCCGGGCCAGCTGGCATCTGGCGCAGCGCCTCCGCGGCCATCAGCACGCGCTCGGGCGTCGCCGGGGTATCCAGCGCGGGGCTGACGCGATAGTCGACAAGACTGGAAAGGGCATCGCGCAAGGCCGACCAGACTGACATGCAGAGCATGAAGGGCGGCTCGCCCACGGCCTTGGAGCGGTAGATGCTCGCCTGCGAGTTGGGATGTCCCTCGAGCAGTTCGACGTTGAAGACCTGCGGCAGGTCGCCGTAGGTCGGGATCTTGTAGGTCGCCGGACCGTCCGTCATCAGGCGGCCGGCGTCGTTCCAACGCAGTTCCTCGCTGGTCATCCAGCCCATGCCCTGGATGAAGCCGCCTTCCACCTGGCCACGGTCGATTGCCGGATTGAGCGAGTCGCCGACGTCGTGAAGGATGTCGACTCGCTCGACGCGGTATTCGCCGCTCAGCGTGTCGACGCGCACTTCGCTGACCGAGGCGCCGTAGGCGAAGTAGTAGAACGGTCGGCCCTGGCCGCTGTCGCGGTCGTAGTGAATCAACGGCGTGGAGTAGAAGCCGGTTGCCGAGAGCGAGACCCGGTTGAGGTAGGCGGCCTGGACCAGCTCGCCCCACGGCAGTGAACGGGTGACCTCGCCGACCCCGGCGACCAGTTCGCCATTGAGCAGCCTCAATCCTTCCCGGTCGAGCGCATAGTGCTCGGCGGCGAAGTCGAACAGACGCTCGCGGAGTTGGCTGGCGGCATCGCGAGCGGCCATGCCGTTGAGGTCGGCGCCGCTCGAGGCCGCGGTCGGTGAGGTGTTGGGCACCTTGTCGGTGCGCGTGGCACTGATGCGTACCGTATCGAGATCGAGCCCCAGCTCCCGTGCCACGACCTGACATACCTTGGTGTGCAGCCCCTGGCCCATCTCGGTACCGCCGTGGTTGATCATCACGCTGCCGTCGGTATAAACGTGCAGCAGTGCGCCTGCCTGGTTGAGGTGCTGGGCGGTAAAGGAGATGCCGAACTTGACCGGGGTCAGTGCCAGCCCGCGCTTGATGACCGGGCTGTGACGGTTGAACGCGGTGATCGCCTCGCGTCGTGTCCAGTAGTCGCTGCTCGCTTCCAGGCGTTCGATGATCTCCGCCATCAACGGGTGCTGGTCGACCGCCTGCCCGTAGTGGGTGGTCTCGCGCCCGGCGCGGTAGAGATTGCGCTTGCGTACGGTGAGCGGATCCAGCCGACGATGACGCGCGATATCGTCCATCGCCCGCTCGATGATCATCATGCCCTGTGGGCCGCCGAAGCCGCGAAAGGCGGTATTGGAGGCGGTGTGCGTGCGGGCGCGATGGCCGGTCACACGGGCCGCGCCCAGCGAATAGGCGTTATCGGCGTGAAACATGGCGCGATCGACAACCGCCTCGGAGAGATCCGGCGAGTGGCCGCAGTCGCCAATGAGCGTGATGTCGCCGCCAAGCAGCACGCCGTCGTCGTCGAAGCCGAGGCGATAGCGGTTCTGGAACGGGTGGCGTTTGCCGGTGGCGCGGGTGTCCTCGGCGCGCGGCAGGCGCAGGCGCACGGCACGCCCGGTCCGCCGTGCGAACAGCGCCGCCATGCAGGCCCAGGGCGCGGCCTGGGTCTCCTTGCCGCCGAAGCCGCCGCCCATGCGTCGATTTTCCACGGTGACCGCATGAAAGGGGATGTCGAGCACCTCGGCCACCAGCTTCTGGGTCTCGCTCGGGTGCTGGTTCGAGGTATGAACCACGACGCCTTCATCTTCGCTGGGCAGGGCGAGACACGCCTGCCCCTCGAGATAGAAGTGTTCCTGCCCGCCGACGAACTGTTCGGCCGTCAGGGTATTCGGCGCCTCGGCGAGCGCCTGATGCCAGTCGCCGCTGACCTGCTCGTGACTGGGGCGGGCGAACTCGCCGGCGTCGGTCGCGGCGACGGGGTCGAGCTGCGCGGGCAAGGGTTCGATCTCGACCGAGGCTGCCTGTACGGCAAGCCGAGCGGCACGGTAGCTGGTCGCGGCGACCGCGAACAGCGGCTGGCCGACGTAGCTGACGATCTCTTCGGCGAACATCGGATCGCCGGGGAATACCGGGCCGATATCGCGATGGCCGGGAATCTCGGCGGCGGTGATCACATCGATCACGCCGGGCGCGCGACGAACGGCTTCAAGATCGAGACGTGTAAGGCGACCGTGGGCGACCGGGCTCAAGCCGGCGATGGCGTGCAGGGCATCGCCCGGGGCCGGCAGGTCGTCGATGTAGCGGGCGCGGCCCGTGACGTGCTTGATCGCGCTTTCGTGCCGGTGGGCATGTCGATGCCTGTGCCGGTCAGGGGCGTTATGTGACGGTGTTGCCGTCGTCTTGCCGGGTACGAGACGCTCGCGCGCGACGGGCTCGTCGCCTTCGAGACGGCCGACGGTCGCGCCGTGTTCGATCTCTCGGGTCAGCACGTCCTGGTCGCCGGCCGCGGCGGTCTCGTGACTTGGGGTGGTCTCGGAGCTTGAGGCTGTCTCGGGCCTCGCAGCGGAAAAGGGCCGCTTAGTGAGCGTACGCATCGAGCATCACCTCCATCGCGTTCTGGATGACGTGGCCGGCGTCCGTCGCTATATCGGCATCGCCATCGAGCGTCAGGCGCCAGCGTTCGAGCAGGTTGGCGGCGGCGGCTAGGCGATAGTCGGCCGAACCGCGCGCATCGGTCATCGGCGTCAGCGACGTGTGTAGCGCCTGCTTGGCATGGGTAAAGGTGTCCCGCGTAGCCGATTGGCCCTCCAGCGTCGCCTCGATGGCCGGTACGCGCAGGGGGATCGCCGCCATGCCGCCAAAGGCGACGCGGACGTCACGCAGTCGATCGCCATCCTTCCGCCAGCGGAACACACCCAACAGAGTGGAGATATCGTCCTCGCGACGCTTGGAGAGCTTCCAGACACGCAATCTGAGATCGGCGTCAGGGCGTGGCAAAAAGATCGACGCGATCACCTCTCCGGGCGCCAGCGCGGTACGTTTGTAGTCGAGGAAGAAGTCTTCCAGGGCCATCTCCCGCTCGCCCGCGGTACTGACCAGTCGCAGTCTGGCGCCGAGGGCCAGCAGAACCGGTGGCGTGTCGCCGATCGGTGAGGCATTGGCGATATTGCCGCCGAGTGTGCCGCGGTGGCGAATCTGGGCCGACCCGAGTCGTGTCAGCAGATGGGCGAAGGCGGGATAGTGCGTTGCCAGCAGCGGCTCCAGCTCGTGATAGGTGAGGGCGGCGCCGATCCACCAGCCATCGTCGGCGGCATCGAGCTGGCGCAGTTCCGCCACCCGCGTCACGTCGATCAGATCCTCGAGCGGCTGCAGGCGCTGCGTGGTCTCCAGCCAGAGATCGGTGGCGCCGGCAACGAGTCGCGCCGCGGGGCGTTCGCGCAACAGGCGTATCAAGGTCGCGAGATCCGCCGGCATGGCGTAGCGCCCGGCGGTTGCCGTGCCGTGCGGCGCTTCGCTCGGGGTATCGCTCGGGGTATCGCGCAGGGCGTCGTGCGGAGCGTCGGCCGTTGTCTGCACTTCCGTCGAGGGAGCAGACGTGGCGCTCTCGGCCGGAGTGGTCGCCGCCAGCGCGCGCAGCCTCGTCGCCAGCGTGGCGTCGTCCGCCCAGGGCGGCCGCGTATCCGGCTGCGAGGCCATGGTCAGGGCCGCGTCACGAATCGGGCGATAGCCGGTGCAGCGGCAGAGGTTGCCGCCGAGCGCGGCTTCCAGTCGGTGGTCGTCGAGTTCGCGATCCGGATGGGCGCGTTGCGCTTCGTGCAGCGCGAACAGCGACATCACGATGCCTGGCGTGCAGAAGCCACACTGACTGGCGTGGCAATCGACCATGGCCGATTGGGCCGGGTAGAGTGCGTCGCCCTGCGCCAGCCCTTCGACGGTGACGAGATGGCAGCCCTGTAGCTGATGAGCGGGTGTCATGCAGGCATTGGCGGTACGGTAAACCAGGGTGTCGCCGGTCGCCGCTTCGGGCTGTGCGATCGCTACGGTGCAGGCGCCGCAGTCGCCGCAGGCACACCCTTCCTTGGTGCCGCACTGGCCCAGGTGGTTGCGCAGCAGCTCCAGCACGCTGGTGTCCGGCGTCGCCGCTTCCCGCCGGGGTTCGCCGTTGAGATAGAACTCGATCATCACGAAATCCGTCAGTCGCTTTTCGGGTTTGTCATTGTCTTTTTGTGGTTCGACTCGGCAGTCCGGTCCCAGCACATCGCTTATCGCCACCGAAGCCGAACGGCAGGTCGTCGAGCGTCGGGTCATCGAAAGGTCCGCTCAAGATCCTGACCGATCGGTCAACTTCTGCATAGCGTCTGTGATGTTGGTGTCGTTGGCAAGTCCCTGGTGGACCGATGTCACTGCTGAGATGTTGCGCCTGGATTCTCAGCATAGCAGCCGGGTGCTTCAGGTCGGTGGACGTACGATATCCTCGTGCAGATGCAAACATTCTGCTCGCCGCCGGCCTGGCAATGCTACCGTAGAGGCGGAAGACCCCGGCGTTGGGCGGGTCGTGACAGCAGGCGACTGTCGTGGCTTGATCGGACCGTTGTCCGGGGGCACGCGGGGGAGTCTGGAAGTCATCGAGGGAGAAACGATGAATGATCTGAAACTGCCCGAGAGCAGTGTGAGAGTGCGCAACGAACAGCGTATTCTGGATGCGGCGGAGTCCGTGTTTGCCTGTCATGGCTATCGCGGTGCCAGCTTGCAGGCGATTGCCGCCGCGGCCGGTCTGCCGAAATCCAATGTTCTCTATTACGTCGGCAGCAAGCGCAAGCTCTATATTCAGCTGCTGGAACGCACGATGATGCGTTGGAACGCGGTGCTTAGCGACATCAGCGTCGATGACGACCCGGCCGAGGTGCTGGAAGCGTTCATTCGCAGCAAGATGGCGTTGAGCCGCACGCATCCGCAGAGTTCACGGCTATTTGCCAACGAGATATTGCAGGGTGCGCCGTTTCTTCAAGCGTCGCTCAAGGGCGAGATGCGCGATTGGGTGCTGTCCCGCGCGGCGATCTTCGATCAGTGGGCCGCGCGAGGGCTGATGGACCCGATCGATCCCGTCTGGCTCATCTTCCTGATCTGGTCCGCGACGCAGCACTACGCGGATTTCGAGGCGCAGATCGTCGGCATCACCAACCGGGCCGAGCTGGACGACCGCGATTTTGCTTCGGCGACGGATTTTCTCTGTCAGGTGATCCTGAAAGGTTGTGGCGTGACGCGTGTCCCGTCGCGCCTGCCCGAGGCGTGAATCGGCGCTGCGAGCTTGGGCAAGGCAACCATCGCAGTCAGGATCTCGACGACCGGAAGACGCCGCTGAATGTCTATACCGAAGGAAGAAAATGAGAAGGGCGTGATTGGCGTCGGTGAGATGAGGGCTGCGTGACCGGCGGATGGCCTATCGCGGACCCGATATTCGGAAGCGAGTCCTTTCGCGCTCGACCTCCTGTCGAGTCTCTACCATGAGGGCCGGCAACGTCCTGTTGCTCTGCTGTCGATCCTTGGGCCATTCCCTGTGCAATCCTTGGCTCGACGCTCGATCCCTGAGGTCGCTTTCCTGCTCGTTGGCGTCCTGCCTGCTTCATCATATCTGACCGATGGGTCAGATATCGATGCTATTTCGTGCAAAAACCTGCACGTTTACGCAACGCTACGTGTCCCGCGTTAGCGCCTTGGTTAGCGCCCGCACAACACCTTGATTCGATTCAGGTTCGCGGATCGAATGCGACGCTACGAATCAGGGCGATAACTCGATCGCCCTCGGCCAGTTGCAAATCATCACACGCCTCTCGCGTGAGGCGGGCCCGCAGGCGCTGCCGACCGACGCTGAGCCTGACTTCGTTGATGCTTGGGGACTGCGTCGAGCGGGCGATGGCCTCGATCCGGGCGCTGACGCCGTTGCGATAGCTGGTGCCCCGGGGCATCTCGCGCGCCAGGGCGACATCGCGCACGCCGATGCGCAGCGAGACCGCGCTGCCCGGTGGCTGCGCGACACGCGGTATCTTCAATGGCTGGCCATCATCGAGCATGACCCGGGTCAGGGCGTAATGATCGTCATGATCGACCACGCTCGCCTGTAGCCGGGTGGCGGCATCGAAGCCGCCCAGTCGATCGGTCAGGTCCAGGCGCATCATCAGGTCGTCGAGCGCGCCGTGGGCGACGAGCCGGCCGCTGTCGATCAGCGCGAGGTGATCGGCGACCGCGACGATCTCCGCGGGATCGTGACTGACGTAGACCACCGGAATATCGATCTCCCGGGTCAGCCTCACGATATAGCGCAACAGCTCCTGCTTGCGCTCTCCATCCAGCCCGGTCAGCGGTTCGTCCATCAGCAGCAGGCGCGGCGCGGTCAGCAGTGCCCGACCGATGGCGACGCGTCTCGCCTCGCCGCCGGAGAGCGTGCCGGGTAGCCGGTCCAGAAGAGGCTCGATGCCGAGCAGATTGACGAGGCCGTCGAAGCGCCCCCGGGCCGAAGCAGGCATACCGTAGGTGAGATTGCCGCGCACGCGATAGTGCGGAAACAGGCGCGCCTCTTGAAAGACGACGCCCAGCCCGCGGCGGTGAGCCGGCACATGGAGACGGCGCGAGACGTCCGTGAGCTTACGCTCGCCGAGCTGGACCCGACCGTCGTCGGGGCGGTCGAGGCCGGCGATCAGGCGCAAGAGACTGGTCTTGCCGCTGCCCGATTGGCCGAACAGCGCGGTGACGCCGCTGCCCGGCACACGGAGGGAGAGATCGAGCGTGAAGTGGCCCAGACGCTTGCGCAACTTGCAGTCAAGCGCACGCGCGTCGGCCTCGGGCGCTGTCGGTTGATCGTCGGGCACTGTCTGTTGATCGTTGGGTGTCGGCTGCTGCGGCGTCGGTGTCATCGTCGTCACTGGTCGCGCTCCTGCAGGCGCCGCCGGGCGCGGCGCGCCAGCCATTCCGAGGCCAGCAGCGAGAGCATGGCGATCACGATCGATAGCACGCAGAGGCGGGCGGCGGCGGCTTCACGGCCGGGCGTCTGAATCAGTGTATAGAGCGCCAGGGGGAGTGTCCGCGTCTGTCCGGGGATATTGGAGGCGAACGTGATGGTAGCGCCGAACTCCGACAACGCGCGGGCGAAAGCGAGCACGGCGCCGGTCAGCAGTCCGGGTATGGCCAGCGGCAAGGTAATGGTGAAGAGCACCCGTAGCCGATTGGCACCGAGGGTGGCAGCGGCCGCTTCCAGTTTCGGATCGACCGCTTCCAGCGACAGCCGCACGGCACGCACCAGCAGCGGGAAGGCCATCACACCGCCGGCAACGGCAGCGCCCTGCCAGGTAAACGGCAGCGAGAAACCGGTTGCCTGGTAGAGCCACTGGCCCAGCCAGCCGCTGCGGCCGAGGGACAGCAGCAACAAGTAGCCGACCACCACCGGGGGCAGGACCAGCGGCAGATGCAGCAAGCCATCCAGCAGCGATTTGCCCCGAAAGTCGTGGCGCGCCAGCAGCCAAGCCACGGCCACGCCGGGGATCAGAATCCAGCCGACGGCGCTACCGGCGATCTTCAGGCTCAGCGCAATGGCCTGCCACTCGGCGTCGGAAAGCACGGCTAGCGACGTCTCATTCGTCGTCGGCCGGTGTGAAGCCGTAGTCGGCGAAGATCGACAGGGCGTCGTCACCGCTTAGCCAGTCGCGAAAAGCCTCGGTGGCATCGCTCGGCGTTGGCGAGATCACCGCCAATGGGTAGGTGATCGGATTGTGGCTGTCGGCGGGGAACACGCCGACCTGGCGTACCTGATCGCTGGCCTTGGCATCGGTCTCGTAGACGATGCCGAGCGGGGCTTCGTCGCGTTCGACCAGCGCCATGGCGGCGCGCACGTTGTCGCCGTTGGCCAATCTCGGCTCGAGCGTCTCCCATTCGCCGATCGCCTGCAGCGCCTGCTTGGCATAGATGCCGGCGGGCACGTGGCTGGTCTCGCCGACCGAGAGGCGGCCTTCGTCGCCGAGCTGCGAGGCGATCGTGGTCTCACCACCGGGGGTGAAGTCGGCGATTTCGCGCTCCGCGGGCGCGATCAGCACCAGGCGATTCTTGAGCAGGTCGGTGCGCTGGCTGACCGGCATGTCCTGATCCTCCAGCCAGTCCATCCACTGCTCGTTGGCGGAAATGTAGACATCCGCCGGCGCGCCGCCGGCGATCTGCCGGGCCAAGGTGGAGGATGAGGCATAGACCGGCACGATATCGACGTCGTGGTCGGTTTCGTAGGCCGCGATGGCGGCGTCCATGGCATCGGTCATCGAGGCGGCGGCGAACACCTGCACGCTATCGGTGGCATGGGCAGTGAGTGCCGTGGCGGAGAGCGGTAGGGCAACGAGCAGCGTTAGCAGGCGGTGCGGTAACGGAAACGGTGAGGGCACGACTTTCTCGCTATGTCTGAATGGAAATAACGGGAAGTCACTATAGCCACTCCGGACAGTGAGGTCGAGCCGGGGATCAGTCGTTATCGGTTGAGGCCGCGTCTTTTGCCGCGCTGGTTTTTGAAGCGCCGGCGTCCCGAACGCTGTCAGCCGAGGTGCCACGATTCGAGTCGCCGTCGGGCTGCTCGATAGGCGTCAGGGCGGCCATCAGCGCCTCGCCTGCTGGATCGCGAGCGAGGGTCGCGGTCAACTGGCGGTAGTGGGCGATCAACTCGTGTCCCAACGGGGTCAGCTCGGCGCCGCCGCGCCGGGTGCCGCCGATAGCCGTGGTGACGACCGGCGTGGCGCAGTGGCGGTTCATGGTGTCGATCAGTTGCCACGCTTTCTTGTAGCTCAGGCGCATTTCGCGGCAGGCGGCCGAGATAGAGCCATGCTGATCGATCGCCGCGAGCAGGTCGATCTTGCCCGGGCCGATTACGATTTCGCTGTCGGCGACCAGGCGTACCTGAAAGCGTGGCTTGGGGTGGTGAGTGCGGGTCATGGCGGCCTCTGTCGATATCGACTCCGTTGTAACACGAGAAGCGGCGCGATGGCGTGTCGAACGGTCCTGCGTTGCCCGGTAGTCCGTTAGCCCGGTCAGTGCCCCGGGTCGATGCGACGACACGGGGCGCGGCGGGGCTAGCTCAGGTCGGTTCGACGACGGCACTGGCCGGGCGGCGGTGCCAGCGAACCGCGTCGATGGCGAGAAAAGCCAGCAGGCTGATCCCCATGACTGGCAGTGCGATCCCGAAAGCCAGTGCCACCAGGCCGATCCCGAGCCGCAGGCGCCAGCCGAGCTGCCGGTAGATCTCGAACAGGGTCCGAGAGGCCGTCGGGCCAGCCGGTCGTCGTCGCCACCACATGGCGTAGCCCCAGCACACCAGCGTGGCGAGGGAACCGGCGAAGGCGATCAATACCAGCTGATTGGGCAGGCCGAAGAGCACGCCCATGTGCAGATCGATGCCCCAGCGGGTCAGCTTGGCGGCCATTGGAAACGTGGTGAAGTCCGTGCGGTCGGTGACCGAGAAGTCACGCGGATCGAGCGCAAGCTGGTCGACCTCGGTGGGCCATTCGCGGCCGATCTCGCGGATTTTCCAGGCCTGCCCGGGTCCAGTGGGTGGTGTCATTTCGATCTTGTCGGCCGTCAGTCCCGCGGCGCGCGTCGCGGCGTAGGCTTGGTCGTAGGCGGTCAGTGCAACGGTCTGTGCCGGGTCCATTGGCATGGTGGCATGATGCCCTGCGTGCGGATCGGTCGACTGCGCCGCCTGCGCGGACAGATCGGTAGATACGCTTGGCGTGCCCCAACCCCAGAGATGGCGCAGTTGGGCGATATTGCCGCCAGCGTGCTGCGACCAGGTCAGCCCCGTTGCCGAAAAGAAGAGCAGGCCGACGAGAGCCACGAGCCCCAGCGTGGCGTGGCGGCGACGCAGACGTGGCGCCTTGGGCTCGGAAGGCAGACCGGGCCTGGCCTCTGATACGGCATCGAGGTGGCCGCTCGCGCGTCGTCCCCGGCGCCTCTGCCACCAGAGGAAGCCACCACCGAGGGCGGCGACCCAGAGCCAGGAGGCGGCCAGTTCGCTGTAGAGTCGCCCGATATCACCGAGCAGTAGGCCGCGGTGAAACTGATCGATGGCGGTGCGCAGCGGCAGCACGCCGCTGGTGCCGTAGACCGGCATGTCACCCCGGATCGCCAGGGTGACGGGGTCGACGAAGAGGGCGAGATGCTCGGACGCCCCATAGTCGTCTCCGGCGAACATCACGCGAGTGGTCTGGCCTGGCCCCGGCGACGGGCGGACGGCGGCCGCGGGCTGGTCCAGACCCGATGCCGCCTGGGCGGCGGCGATCTGGCGGGACAGGGCTTGAGGAGAGCCCTGGCTATCACTGGTCAGCGCCTCATGGTAAAGCCAGTTCTCGAGCTGCGGTGTCAGCGCGTAGGCGATGCCCGAGAGCGCGGCGACCAGCAGGAAAGGGCCAACGAACAGGCCGATATAGAAGTGCAAGCGCGTTATCAGGTCGGCGAGCAATTGCCGGGTGGGGCAGCGCGCGTTAGCGGCGTCGTTTGTCATCTGAGGCTCCGGTGTCACGACGTCGGATATCGGCCCGCGTTGGCGGGGCGATACCGGGAAGGCGCTCGATCGCCTCGGACGTTTCGGGGGAAAGCGTCGCGGCAGGTGCTCAGCGATCGGCGCCGGAAATCAGGCGAGCGATACCGGTCGGGGAGGGGGGGCGCGGGTTGCGTAGCGGGGATAGGCGGGTGCCGTCACCACGGCGCTCGGCGCGGCCGGCGTGGCAGCGTGGCGCGGCGGTGGCACGACAGGCGGGATGACGCGAGGCGGCGTCAGCCCTGGTGCGTGCAGGAACAGCTCGCAGTAGCTGCAAGCCGCCATGTGCCAATGGTGGCTTGCATTCAGGCCGCTGTGGGTTGCGTCAGCCTCTTTGGCGCTGTCGTGGGCGATACCATGAGACGTGCCAACGGTCATCACGCCGCCATGAGTAGGCGCCTCGAGCAGGCGCTGCGTCTGGCTGATCAACGGCCCGACGAACGCCATCGTCATCGCGAAAAGCGCGACAGCGGTTAGCGTGCGATACCATCGATGCAGCAAACGTGACAGGGTCATGACAAAGTCTGAAAAATGCCCAAGTACGAGAAACGGTGAATCGGAAATGGCGCTGGCCGCCCGGTGGGCCGCATTAGCGACGCACTGCGATGCATTCAGTCATCGATAGGTCGTAGCCGCGATGCCTCAGTCATGCGTCGGTGATGCGTTGACCATGTTGCCAAACGCTGACTGTAGCGTTCGTTCCGTACTAAACCAATGCCCGGTCGATCGCGGGCCAAAACCGCTCCTATAGAAAAGAGGCTTCATCAATGCCATCGAACCCTCGCAAGATACTGATCAGCGCCTGTCTGCTTGGCGAGGCAGTGCGCTACGACGGTTCCCACAAGCGCGTCGAGCATGCGGCTATTTGCCGCTGGCGGGACGAGGGGCGACTGGTACCACTTTGCCCGGAAGTTGCCGCGGGGCTACCGACGCCGCGTGCGGCGGCGGAGATCCGCCATGGGGATGGGGCGGCGGTCATTGCCGGTGACGCGGCGGTCTTCGACGAGGCTGGTAAAGACTGTTCGGTGGCGTTTCTCGAGGGGGCGTGGCTGGCGGTCGAAACCGCGCGTCGTCACGGCTGTCAGGTTGCCCTGTTGACCGAATTCAGCCCGTCCTGCGGCAGCCGGGCGATCTACGACGGCCGCTTCCGAGGCGAGCGGGTCGCGGGGCAAGGCGTGGTGACGGCAGCGCTGGAGGCTGAAGGGGTAGACGTCTATTCGCAGTACGAGATCGAGGCGTTGCAGGCACGGCTGTCACAACTGTCGGATGAACCGAACGACGTGCCGTGATGGTCTGTCTCAGCTTGCCTGCGCCTGCACGTCGAGACGATAGCCGTGCTGGTAGATGCTCTGCAGCCGGATCCCTCGGCGGCCATCGAGCTCAAGCTTGCGTCGCAGGCGGCTGACGTGGGTGTCGACCGTCCGCGTCGAGAGATCTCCCTTGTGGCCCCAGACCACTTCCAGCAGATGGGCGCGTGACAGGAGCTCGCCGGTGTGTGCGAAAAACAGGCTGACCAGCCGATATTCGCGCTCGGTGAGTTCGACGGGGGTCCCCGCCAGCGAAACCTGGCGTCGAGTGGTGTCGAGCTCGTAGTCGCCCAGTTGCTGTTGCACCGGCTCCTGGCGATGGCCGGTACGGCGGGCGAGAGCGTTGACCCGCGCGACCAGTTCGCGTGGCCGCAGCGGCTTGCCGAGAAAGTCGTCGGCGCCCAGTTCCAGCGCCTGCACCACGCTCTCCTCTTCCTGACTGGCAGTAATGAACAGGATTGGCCCTTTCCAGCCGTCATGGGTACGCAGGTGAGAAAGCACGTCCATGCCGCTGGCATCGGGCAGGTACCAGTCGAGAATGATCAGGTCGAACTGGTGCTGGGTCAGGCCGCGGCGGAACTCGCTGGCGCGCGAGAATCCCGTCATTCGGTGGCCGGCATCATCAAGGCAGATTTCGAGGAAAGCCTGTTGGTCCGGATCGTCTTCCAGCACACCGATGTGCATGGGGGCCGTCATGGTTGTCTCCCTGCCTTGAAGGTTTGCCTGGGCGCGGGTCCGGAAAAAGGCACCGCCGAGTGGCTGATTGCTGAGTGGTCCAACGTGTCAAGAGGGTGCGAGGCTGAACGCCATGGTGACACAAAGGTTCACAATTCGCCGCCTCGGCAATGTAGCGTGTTTTGGCGTCGAGGCAATCGTCGAAATAGCGAAGGCAAAGCGGGTATTTACGGTATTGCTGCGGTTGTCGTGTGCGCTCGCTAGCGATCCGCGCCGCTGACGGCAAGGCTCGGCTTGGCTCGGATGTTGGGTAATACCGGAACGAAAAAGGCACCGCGCGAGGCGGTGCCAGGGATGGCGAGAGGAACAACAACAGAGACAACGAGAGGAACGATGGCCGGTAGGGAAGCTTGTCACTGCTCAGGAGGCCACCACCCAGGCGGCGGTTAGAAGGCCTCCCACTCCTCTTCCGCCTCGCGAGATCGAGCGGCCGGGGCGCGTGGCGCCGTCGGGGTCGAGGTCGTAGGCGGCGTTACGCGGGCGCTGGCGGCGAGCGAGGTGGTGGCCGGTGCAGAGGTCGGTTCACCGCTGAGCTTGAACAGGCTGAGCAGGCCGTTGAGCTGTTTGACCTGGTCGCGCATTTCGGCGGCGGCGGCACGGGACTGCTCGACCATGGACGCATTGTGCTGGGTCATGCTGTCCAGGTCGGAGACCGCGATATTGACCTGGCTGACGCCGAGGCTCTGCTCCTTGGTACCGGCGGTGATTTCGGCGATCACATCGTTGACGCGCTGGATGCCGCCGACGATCTCCTGCATGACAGTTCCGGCCTTGTCGACCAGCTCGGTGCCATTACGGGTTTTCGTTACCGAGGCGTCGATCAGCGTGCGAATCTCGCGGGAGGCGTCGCTGGAGCGGCTGGCCAGCGTGCGGACTTCCTGCGCGACCACGGCGAACCCGCGGCCATGTTCGCCGGCGCGCGCTGCCTCGACCGAGGCGTTGAGCGCGAGGATATTGGTCTGGAAGGCAATGCTATCGATCATGCCGATGATCTCGCTGATCTGCGTCGAGGCATCGCGGATTTCGGCCATCGTGCTGACGACCTGCTGCATGGTGCTCTGCCCGGTCTTCACGGTATCGACGGCGTCATGGGTCAGACGGCTTGCCTGCTGGGCGGCTTCGGCGGTGTTGGTGACGGTGGCCGAGATCTCTTCCATCGAGGCGGAGGTCTCCTGCAGGTTGGAGGCCGACTGTTCGGTTCGACTGGCCAGGTCGTCGCTGCTCTGGGCAATTTCGGTGGCGGCGACGCCGACCGCGCCGGAGCTGGCCCTCACCTGCAGGAGCAATTCGTCGATTCGTGCGATAAAGGCGTCGAACTGGTCGGCGAGTTCGCCTATCTCGTCGCGTCGCTTGCTGGCGATGCGGGCCCGCAGGTCGCCGTCGCCTTCGGAGATCTCGCGGATACGGGCGGTGATGGCACGCAGGGCGCGGGACATCAGCAGCGGGCCGGCCAACGCGAGAGAGAGGGAGGCGATCAGCACGATCAGGCTGAAACCGAGCACCAAGGTTTCCTGCGTATTGGCGCGCGCCAGACTCTGCTGCTCGAGCTGTGCGACTTGATCGGTCACGTTCTGGCCGGCGATATCGTAGACGTCGCGCAGGGCAGAGAAAGTGCTCAGCGATTCGCCCTCGAGGTGGTCAACGGCCGCCTCGAGATCGCCACTGTCCCGATAGGCGAAAGTGGCCTCCGCCGCTTCATGCCAGGCGTCGTAGAGGGCCGAAAAGCTGTCGGTTCCCGCCGTGACTTCGGGGTGTCCCGACATCAGGCTTTGGAACTGCAGCAGGCGATCACGCGCCTGTTCGGCGTTGTCGCGGAAGTCCTCTTGGGCCTGGCGCGCGCGCGCGGAGTTCGGGGTGGCCAGCAGATACGCCTGCTCGGCGACGCGTGCCTGGTAGAGATCGCGATCGGCATTGAGCACCTCGCTGCTGGCGACATTGAAGACGCCCCCGAATTCCTGCATGCGCTGCTTCAGCGACTCGATCAGCCGGTAGTCCGCGAAGACGACGACCATCAGCGCTAGAGGGATGGTGAGAAACGCGATCGCGTACTTTACGCGGATCTGGCGAAAATGGTTCAGCATGATGGTCATCTCCGTGGGTGTTGAAGCGGAAAATACGACCGGAGATTGACGGCGTCGAGCCAGCGAAGCGGTTTGTTACGTTTGTTAACAAAGGGCGTCTCAGCGCCCTCGACTTTGGTTGAAAAACCTTCTTATGCCCCTGAAGTTCGGCGAGCGTTGGCCGATATCGACAAGTTATTCCGCGAAGATATCGGCCCGGCGATGTAGCTGGGCTTGCAGGTGGGCGGTTCGTTCATTCGTCCCTTTCATTCGCTCCTTTCATGCGTCAGCAGCCAGACCTTGCGCGTCAAACCGCCCGCATAGCCGGTCAGCTTGCCGCTGCTGCCGATCACGCGATGACAGGGCACGACAATGGCCAAGGGATTGCGTCCATTGGCAGCGCCGACCGCGCGCACGGCGCGGGGCTGGCCGATATCGCTAGCCAGTTCGCCGTAGCTGCGGGTTTCGCCGTAGGGAATTGCCTCTAGTGCGTGCCAGACCGCCCGCTGGAATCGCGTTCCGCTCGTCTCTAAGGGCAGGTCGAATACCTGCAGCCTGCCCTTGAAATAGGCGTCGAGTTGAGCGATGCACTCCCGGATCAGGGCGTTAGTCGGCGAGTTCTGCTTGTCATGCAGCGTATCGCGGAAGGCGATACCGGTGATAGCCGTGGCGTTCGCCTGAATGGTCAGGGCGCCGAGCAGGACATGGCGCGGCGGCTGATAGATCGTGCGATAGCCGTCATCGCTCGGGGGCAGGTCGGGGAGTGTCAGCGGTGCGTTCATGGTCAACGGGGCGTTCATAGTATCTGGTCCCAGAGATGTAACGTGAGATAGCTGCGCCAGGGCGAGGCCTGGCCCGGGTCGAGTGGGGCGTCTAGCGAGGCGATCGCGCGCTTGAGACCGACATCGCCCGCCAGCCAGACATCGGGTTCGCCAAGCCCGCGCAGGGCGGCGGTACTGACCGTCCAGGGGCCGATGCCCTTGAGTGCGAGCCACTGCTGTACGTCGTCACCGACCGTGGCATTGTCGTAGGCGATGGCCAGTCGCCTCAGTGTCTGGCGGCGGCTATCCGGCAAGCCGAGAAAGTCGAGGGGGCTGGCCGCGATGGCAGCCGCTGTCGGAAAGCGACGCCGACCCTCGTCGTCGGTCTCGCCCAACTGATCCACCAGCTGCTGCAGTAGGCGAGTGGCGGCGGCGACAGAGACCTGCTGGCCGAGAATGGCGCGAACACCGGCCTCGAACAGGCTCCATACGCCGGGCAGACGTAGGCCGGGTGTCAGCGCCAGCGCCGGTGCGCTGCGGGCCAGATGCGCCTCGATGGTGGCGGTATCGGCATCCAGGTCGAGCAGTCGTCGGATACGCCGCACGACCGGGTTGAGCTGGCGCAGATCGCTTAGTGTCAGGGTGATCCGAAATCGGTAGGCGTCGGGTTCATGGGTCGCGCTGAACGCGCCGGTCGTCTTGCCCAGCCGAAAGGTGCGCCCGAACGTCTTGTCGTCTATCCATTCGAGTCCCTGCAGGCGGTGCAGCCAATGAAAATGACGCAGGCGCTCCCAGGCGTACGGTGGGCGGTAGGCAAGCTGCAGGGTGAGTGTGCTCGTGGTGGCGGTGGTTCGCCGGCGACGGATGGCCGAGGGCGTCAGTGACATCTGGCGCTGGAAGGCGTCGTTGAAGCGTCTGACGCTGCCGAAGCCGCTGGCATGGGCGATATCGGTGATGGGCAGTGTAGTCTGGTGCAACAGTTGCTTGGCGAACAGGCACTGGCGGTAGAGCGCGTAGGTCTTCGGCGAAACACCGAAGCGATTCTGGAAGAGCTGGCGCAGATAGCGCTCGCCGATGCCCAGGCGCTCGCAGAGTGCCCCCAGGCTGTCGTGCTGCAAGGCGCCATCGTCGATCAACCGCAACGCGCGCTGGAGCGTGGTCGCCGGCCCTTGCCAGGCCGGCGACTCCGGTGCACTGTCCGGGCGGCAGCGCAGGCAGGGGCGAAATCCGGCGCCGGCCGCCGCCACGGCGGAGTCGAAATAGCGCACGTTGCGCTCCTGCGGCAGGGTCGCGGGGCAGATCGGCCGGCAGAAGATGCCGGTGGTTTCGACGCCGATGAAGAAGTGGCCATCGAAACGCGCATCTCGGCTCAGGCGCGCTTGACGACACTGTTGCGGGTCCAGCATGACGGGGTCCTGGTGCATGACGATGTCGCCATTGTAGCGCCCCACGTCGTCTTGGCTGGCCGGATTCGGCAGTGATGTCATGCGCGCCGGCGGTGCGACTCGGCAGGACGCTCCGAGCGTGCCTAGGGCATCACGTCATCGTAATCTTGCCAGTAACGCCCCATCTCCCGGTCCTGTGTCAGCCCGTAGAGGGTGTAGCGGCGGGCCAGGCGCGCGCCGCCGTCACGGGTCAGGGGCTGCCAGGCGATCGTCGTGCTGCCGCGGCTCGACGAGGTGAAGAAAGCATCGAACGGTACCGAGACGTAGAGTCCCTTGTCGAAGCTGCCTTCGCCGTAGTCGTCGCCCGCGTCGGTGAACGTGGCCCAGGCGCCGACCCGTACGCCGGAGTCGAACGAGCGCGACAGGTCCACGGTGGTGCCGATATCGCCGGCCAAATAGCGGCCGACGCTGACCTGGGCGAGCACGTCTTCGATGCCGGTATCGACGTACGCCGTGGCATGCCCGGTCCAGGTATCGTAGTCGCGCATGTCGAAGCGCTGATCGAAGTCGCGCTGCTTGACCCAGTTGAGATCCACGCCGAAGGCGAAGGCGCTGTTGAAGGGGCGGTAGAGCATTTCGCCCCCGGCGCCGGCATACATCATCTCGAGCAGGCCGCCGTAGGCCATGCCGTACCAGTTCTGACCGAACCGGGCCGTGCGGGTGTACTGCAGGTTGTAGATGCCCAGGCTGGTCTCGTCGAGATAGTTGCCGATGTTGGTACGCACGCGAGGCAGCGCCGAGCTGGCGATGTAGTCGTACTTGTCGAAGTTATCGGCAAGGTTGAGCGCCGCTTGGCCGCTGAACCAGCCGTTGGCATCGGTGCGGTACTCCGCGTCGAGCTTGGCATAAAGCTGGTAGAGATAGCCGTCGGGGCCGCCCATGTTCTGGTTGAGGCCGGGCGAGAGATTCCAGCTGAAACTCTCGAGATCGTCCTCGTAGAGGCGCTCGCCGCTCGGTGCCGTGTCTTCGGGGCGCGTGATCGCCGCGGCATAGAGACCATAGCGGTACTGCTGGTCGTAGCGGGTGGACTGAGAGGCGTTGACGAAGGCCTGGCGATCGTGAACGTCGTCACGCAGGCCCATGCCGACGCTCTGCCAGCGATAGCGGAAGGTCTGGATATCATCGTCCGCGCGATTCTGCAGGATACGGTTGGCGCGGTTTTCGCTCTCCTGCAGCGAGCGGTACTTGGTAGCTTCCGCCTCGACGACCAGCTCATCGTTGTCGCGGGTGATGCGGCGTACGCGCATGCCGGCATTAGCGGCCAGATCTTCGCTGACGCCGTGCCAGTCGTCGGTGCCGCGCGTCGGTGCCGGTTCGATCGGCTCGGGGCGAGGGTCCGCCGTCTTCGGCTGCGACAGGCCGGCGAGATTGCCGCGCAGGGTAATCCCGACCATGGCGGTGTTGCCTCGCTCCCAGCCGGCGCTGAGCGCGATATTGTCGTTGAGATCGAAGCGCGCACCGAGATTGATCGGGGAGTCCTGGGTTTGCGGATTGTCCAGCGGCTCGCTGCGATAGTCGTTGCCGTCGTACTCGAGCTGCAGGCTAAGCGGGTCCCAGGGTGTCTGGTATTCGACGCCACCGAACAGCCCGATATCGCCGCTGAACAGGTCGGTGAGGTTGAAGTCGCCCGTATCGTCGCTGGTCTCGCTGGGGCGTTCGTCGAAGCGGTCCGAGATCGCCGACAGCGGGTTGCCGATACCGCCGCCGGCGCCCAGATAGCCCCAGCCCAGGCCTAACGAAAAGTCGAAGTCGTACCAGCGTTTGCTGGCAACGAAGTACTCGCTGCTGAACAGGCCCGTACCGCCGAAATCCCGAAATCCGAGTGCCAGGGCGGGGGTGCTGCGATCTTCCTCGAGCAGGCGAAACTTCACGTCGATCCCCTTATCGAGGTAGTCACGGTCGCCGGCGATCGTTTCGTTGAAGTTGCGGTTGGCCACCGAGGTATAGCGGAAGCCTGCCTCTAGCCAGTCAGTGGCCTGGACACTCACGTTGTAGCGCGAGTAGGGCGAAACATGGCTGTAGTTCAGCGAGATATCGCCGAGGGGCGCCATGCGCGCGCTTGGCGTCTGCATCAGGCCGACGCCGCCGAAGTCGGTGCGTGCCTGGCCGAGCTCGGCGTGAATGGGCGGCGCGTGAGCAAGCAGCATGGGCAGTGAGATGCCCATGATCGGCGTCACGCGGCGCAGAGTAGACGAGCGGCGATCTGCAAATTTCGTCATGAGCTTGACTTAATGATAGAGAGAATCGGTATCGACGAGAGTGCAATCGTCACCGGGAAGCCGACTGGCCAGAAAATGGGGGAGTGCATCGTCCACCCAGCGGGCGCCGACGCTGTCGAGCGGTACGGCAACGATCAGGCGTGAGCCGGGGATCAATGGCGCCTGTTCGTGATTCCAGGCTGCGATACCGATCTCGCGTACCTCGCCCTGGGGCGATATGACCTGCAGCGTGTCGGCTCGCTCGGTGGCCGCCGACGGCAGTGCTGCCAGCAGGTCATCGGTGGTCATCTCCGGCAGCCAGGGTAGGCGCTCGATGCCCAATGGCGTCCATGCTTCGACCCAGTCGGGTGTCGCACACCAGCCGATGCGATCGATGTCGGTGACTTGGGGCACATCGCGCAGGTTGGCCATCAGCCAGGTGGGGTCGACACGACCGGGCACGCGCCCCTTGTCGAGGCGATCGAGCGCCTCTCGCCACGCACTCAATCCCTCGGCAACGCCCGGGGCGTCGAGAACGCGGGCCTGCAGAGACAATCCTTCCAACTCGGCCTGCAAACGCCGTTTTTCCTGTTCGTTCTCCGCTTGCAGGTCCTGGCGCACGACAAAGGCGCGCATCCAGTTGACCGTCGTATGCGCCTCGATGCGAGACCAGGCGTCCAGCAGTGTCGGTGACTCCGGTACCGGCGTCCCTTCGATATCAATCGTGAAAGTCGTGGCGGGTTCGACGTCGTCCTGCGCCAGGGCGACGCTGCCGACCAGCGTCAGTACGCCGGCCAGCAAGCCAGGCAGCCAGCCGTGTCCGGTGCTGCGGTGTGTTCCGATCGGGGTCACCATGTGTCGATCACATCCTTGCCTGAGTTCACGGAAATCCCTGTCCCGTCATCCGTTCTGTCACCGGCTACCACGAGCGTTGCCGCGAGCCCTCGCGGGCAACTGCCCGCAACGCTATCGGCATTGTCGGGGCGATGATCACCAGGGCCGCGCGATGCGCCACGAAAACGTAGGGGCATCCGGCCATGGCTGGGTCTCCACGGCCCACAGTCGGCCATCACGCGGCGAGCGCCAGAGCGTGCTGACCGTGGTGTCGCCGCTTTCCCACTCGAGCGTTTCTCGGCAGGGCTGCAATGCGGCGTCGGTCAGGGGCAGCGACATCTCGACGGTCTCGCTATCGCAGTGCAGCGACGCTTGTGCCTCACCGCGCGTCTCGAACCCGTCGGCCGAGCGCCATTCGCGAATGACGCGATAGTCAGCACTGTCGTGGCCGCGCCGCCACGGTATCGTCGGCTGTCCACTGTCCGTGACGACCTGGGTGTCGATCAGGTCGGACGTCAAGCCGGCGGTGCTTCTGAGATAACCCTGCTCGAGCGCAATGGTGGCGTTGTCGGCGAACTGCCAATAGGTCATGTCGCCGGTGGACTCGGCCAGGATGACCAGCCCGCCCGCACCCGCGACCTCGAGGTCCAGCGAGGCGTACGGGGTCGCAGCAGCCTGTTCCTCGATAGCCGCCGTATCCGGACCACCGGTCAGGCTGCCGAGGGAAGGGCCGCGGTCGAGTGCACAGCCGCTCGCCAGCAACCCGGTCGCCAAGGCGGAGAGACGAAAGAAGACCGCCCGAAGGCGGCCTTCCAAGCCGTAATGACGGACTGCTGTCATTACCGCGTACCGGTCGTACCGGTCGTACCGGTCGTACCAGTGGTGCCATCGCTACCACCTGCGACAGCCAGGGCACCGATCGACGACGCTGCCGGGCTAGCGGCAACAGCGGATGCTGCCGTAGCACTGGCGGCGCTGCCTGCACCGGCTGCCCTGCCTGCCGCCACTTCCTGCGCGGTAGCAAGTGAAGAGACAGCCATTAGAGCGACTGCCAAGATGGCTAGTTTCTTCATAGGTACCTCCTGCTTGTTGGTTAAACCAACGGTTGTGGTCCGAAGACCACGTTTATTCTTACCAATATTATGCGTCCGAGCAATTACAAGTTGTCAATTCTCTCAATAAAAGCGGTTCGCGAGCGTGAAATCGGAAACTACCGAAATGGGTTGCACCGTGATTGAACGGGTTTGGGGTTAAAGAGACATGCTGGTGCAGTGGTGGATGAGCGCGAGCGGTCAGCGCAAACTGTATCTTTATGAAACATTATTTTCCTGTACTGTATTAGATAAAAATAATCTGTCAGCAAATGGCGACGCGAATTTAACTTAAGTATTAGAGGGATTGGGTCGGTAGGGTCGATATCGGTTACCCAACAAGGCTATGGAGGGCGATGGCGCCAGTACGGGGTGTGGAGCCAGTGCCATCTGTCTCGCCGGCCGATGTCGTAAGCTCATGATAAAAAAGAGATATTCTGAAAACTCTCGGGGTTTGTGTCGTTAGGTAAGTTGTTGCGGGTATGAGAAAGTTAATGTTTTTTAGTGTGTCAAGTGGCGTAGGAAATGGTTCTTGCCTGTCGCGGAAACGTCACACCTTGCCGCTATCAATTATTGGTTGTCAGCGTCGGATAGAAGCCAATAAGAGGTTTTTGCACACTGTTTGCACTGGTTGTGTAAGGGGATGGTTATTGTTTTGTTGTTTTTTTACAAACCTGGCACGCCCTTCGCATTGCTTGATTTGCGTCGCAACGGGGTCAAGGATTGAACACCCTTATAAGACAAGTCTGAAAAGCCTTTTGGTTGTTAAAGGTGGAAGCTCATGGCCTCGGAGAATGCCGTTAATATTCCGGGGCGGTAGCGTGTTTAAAATTTATTTATTGAGCTGGCTCGATAATCAAGGTCGAGAATGGTTGAGTAGTGGGGCTCCTCATGGACGAAAAACAGGGTGAACGGCAGGGATGAAGATGACTCTTGATAGATGGCGTGCCATCTGGCTATGCATGTCACTTGGCGTGGTTCTCTCCGGTTGTGCCTTCGCGCCCGGCGGCAATATCGGCTATGAGACGGATTCGGCGCCGATCGACGACCTCGTGGACGTCGAGCCGATCACCTTGGGGCTGGTGCGCAGTCAACAGATGGCGCCGACAGAGGAGGCGGCAGGTGGCACAGGTGACGATGCCGCGCTCGCCAGAGCGCTGTCGGGTCCGCAACATGACGCTCTCGACGCGCGCTATCAGTACCGCATCGGTGTGGGGGATGTGCTCTCGATCATTGTCTATGACCATCCTGAGCTGACCATTCCGGCGGGCAGCGAGCGCCCAACGGAGGAGTCGGGCAATACCGTCTATAGTGACGGCTCCATCTTCTATCCCTATGTCGGACGTATCCAGGTGGCTGGGCGTACGGTCGAGGACGTGCGAGATCAGCTGCAGCGCAGTCTGGCGACCTACATCACCGAACCTCAGGTTGACGTCAAGGTGGCCGGCTACAACTCACAGAAGGTCTACGTGACGGGGCAGGTCGAGCAGCCCGGTGTGATGCCGGTGACCAATGTGCCGATGACCGTATTGGACGCCGTCAATCTGGCCGGGGGGCTGAATGGCGAGGCCAACTGGCATGATGTGGTCCTGACGCGTGGCGACGAAGAAACGCACATCGACGTCCATGACATGCTGCAGAACGGTGATCTCGAGCAGAATCGACTGCTGCAGGATGGCGACGTGCTGCATGTGCCGGATCTGGGCAACCAGAAGGTGTTCGTGATGGGCGAGGTCGTCGACCCGGCGACGCTGCCGATGGGCAACACCCGTCTGTCGCTGACCGACGCCCTCTCGCAGGCGGGTGGCATGGACGAGGCGCAGGCCGACGCCAACGGCATCTTCGTGATCCGGCAGGCAGCGCCCGACAGCGGCAAGCTGGCGACGGTCTACCAGCTGGACGCGCGCAATGCCACGGCACTGGTACTGGGCACCCAGTTCATGCTGCAGCCCACCGATATCGTCTATGTGACCGCTGCGCCGTTGAGCCGCTGGAATCGCGTGGTCAACCAGCTGACGCCGACGATTACCTCGATCTACCAGGTGACGCGAGCCACGCGTGACTTCGATGAGCTGCGGGACGGCAACTGAGATGTTTGACCGCATATTGGTGCTGTGTACCGGCAATATCTGTCGTAGCCCGGTGGCCGAGGCCCTGTTGCGCGCTCGCTTTCCCGAACGACAGATCGCTTCCGCCGGCCTGGGCGCCCTGGTCGGGGAAGGCGTCGAGCCAACGGCCCGCGCGCTGGCCGAGGCGCATGGCCTCGATCTCTCCGCCCATGTCGCCCGGCAGGTCGATGATTCCATGTTGCAGGCGGCGGACCTGGTGCTGGTCATGAGCGAGGGGCAGCGCCATGCCGTGGCCGAGCGCCACCCGGCGGCTTCCGGCAAGACGATGCTGTTTGCGCGCTGGATCGAGCCACGAGAAGTGCCGGACCCCTACCGCAAGAGCGAGAGTGCCTTCGAACACGTTCATCAGTTGCTGGTGCAGGCCGCGGACGCCTGGATCGGCAAGATGCCGGACCGCTGAAAGGATGCAAGAGTCCCCCATGAACACGAGCAATACATCGATGACGCCCACGGCGCGCAGTAATCACGAAGAGATCGACATTCGACGACTGCTCGGCATCCTGCTGGACTATCGCAAGTGGGTCCTGGCCAGCGTGGCGGTCTTTGCCCTCATTGGGCTGGTCTACGTGAGTCTGGCGACGCCCATCTACCGGGCCGACGCGCTCGTTCAGATCGAGTCGAATGCGCCTGACAACCCGCTGCGCGAGGTCTCCTCGTTACTGGGAGAGAAGCCGCCGACGCTGTCGGAAATCGAGATCATTCGGTCGCGGATGGTGTTGGGTCAGGCGGTGGATCTGCTCAATCTCGATATCAACGTGACGCCGGTCACGTTGCCGGTGATCGGTGGCTTCCTGCGCAGTCACGGCATCGGTCGGCCCGACTTCGCCCAAGGATGGGGCTACGCCTTCGGCGGAGAGAGCGTGGTCGTCAGCGACATGCCGATGGCGGATGCCTATCGCGGCAAGACATTTACCCTCGAGGTGGAAGACAGCTATAGCTACCGGCTGTTGGATGCCGATGGCACTGAAGTCGGTAGCGGCAAGGTGGGGCAGATGAGTACCTTCCTTGGCGGTGACCTGTCGCTACGAGTGACCGCGATCGATGCCGCACCCGGCGCTCGCTTCACGGTGCAGCGCACGCCGGAGCTGGCCGCGATCAATGGTCTGCGGGGACGCTTCGAGGTCGTCGAGGCCGGCAGCGAAACCGGTATCCTGAGCTGGAGCCTGACCGGCACCGACCCGGATGAGACGCAGAGGGCGCTGAATACCATCGCCGACATCTACTACTCGCAGAACGTGCAGCGCCAGTCCGAGGAGGCGCGCAAGAGCCTGGAGTTCCTCAACAGCCAGGTGCCGGAGATTCGCGAGCAGCTCAACCAGGCCGAAGACAAGCTCAACCAGTACCGTGAATCTCGCGATAGCGTCGACCTGTCGATGGAGACGCAGTCGGTGCTCGATCGCGTGGTCAACCTGGAGTCTCAGCTCAACGAGCTGGAGATGAGCGAGGCCGAGATCTCTCAGCGATTTACCAAGTCGCACCCGACCTATCAGGCGCTGCTGGAGAAGAAAGCCCAACTGCAGCGTGAACGCGACAACCTCAACCAGCAGGTGAAGAATCTGCCGGAAACGCAGCAGGAAATCCTGCGCCTGCAGCGCGACGTCGAGGTCAACAACGAAATCTACGTGCAACTGCTCAACAAGGTGCAGGAGACCAAGATCGCCGAGGCGAGTACGGTCGGCAACGTCCGTATCCTCGATAGCGCGGCGGCGTTGCCGGCGCCGGTCGCGCCCAACAAGGTACTGATTCTGGCAGTTTCGATCATCCTCGGGTTGATCGTCGGGGTGGCGGGAGTCTTCCTGCGGGCGCTGTTCAATCGCGGTATCGAGACCCAGGAGCAGATCGAGGAGCTTGGCCTGCCGGTCTACGCGACGATTCCGCTTTCCGAGGAGCAGGGCAAGCTTGACCGGCGCATCAAGCGTTCCCGCCGTGAGCAGGAGCGCAGCGTGCCTGCCGGGCTGCTGGCGATGCGGAATCCGGCCGATGTGTCGATCGAGGCGTTGCGTGGTCTGCGTACCAGCCTGCACTTCGCCATGCTCGAAGCGAATGACAACCGGTTGATGATTACCGGTCCGAGCCCCGGCGTCGGCAAGAGCTTCGTCAGCGTCAATCTGGCAGCGGTCTGCGCCCAAGCTGGTCAGCGTGTCCTGGTGGTCGATGCCGATATGCGCAAGGGGCAGGTTCACAGCGTTTTCGGTGCCGCGTCCGGTCAGGGGCTGAGCGATCTGCTTGGCGGCAAGCTCTCGTTGGAGGAAGTCGTGCGCGACGTTGCCGACGTCGAGAACCTGCAATATGTCGCCCGCGGCATGGCACCGCCGAACCCCTCTGAGTTGCTGATGGGGGCGCGTTTCAGTGAATTCTTGCGCGCGGTCAGCGAGCGCTATGACCTGGTGATCATCGATTCTCCGCCCGTTCTGGCGGTGACCGATGCTGCGGTGGTTGGGGAGCAGGTCGGTACGACGCTGATGCTGGCACGCTTCCAGCTCAATCCGGCGAAGGAGCTCGAGCTGGCGCTCGGCCGACTGCGCACGGCGGGCGTGGAGCCGCGCGGTGCGATCCTGAACGCGGTGGAGCGCAAGGCGGCCACCGAGTACGGGTATGGTTATTATCATTACAGCTACAAGTGACAGGATGATTGGCGCAAGCTAGCGACCGGCAGGTCACGCGGTCACGATCTGGAACTCTTTCGGCGCTGAATGCATGTCTCTTGAAGCCTATTTTTCCCTAGGGTTGGTGGTCTGTGTGCTGTTGGCGCTGGCCACCAACCGGTTTCCCACCGACGCGATTCTGGTGGGAGCAATGGCGCTGCTGATCATCAGCGGCATCCTGTCGCCGGCGGCGGCACTGGCCGGCTTCGGCAACAGCGGTGTCATCACCATCGCGGTGCTGTTCGTGGTGGCCGCCGGACTCAAGGAGACCGGCGCGGTGCACTGGATCGTGCAACGAGTGCTTGGCCTGCCCGACAGCGAGCGCGTAGCGCAGCTGCGAATGATGGTGCCGACGGCGGTGCTCAGTGCGTTCATGAACAACACCACCGTGGTGGCGATGCTCATCCCGGCGGTTCAGGAATGGTGCCGGCGTCTGCAGATGTCGCCCTCGCGTCTGCTGTTGCCGTTGAGCTACGTGGCGATTCTCGGCGGTACCATGACGCTGATCGGTACCAGCACCAACCTGGTCGTCAACGGCTTGCTGCAACAGAGCGGGCAGGGCCTGGGGATCTTCGATATCACGCCGCTGGGGGTGATGGTGGCGCTTGCCGGTGGCGTGGTGCTGTTCCTGATGGGCGGGCGCATGCCGGATCGCCAGGGTGCCCGCGGTCAACTGGCCAAGATGCGTGAGTATGGCGTCGAGTGCGTTGTCGAGGCGCGCGGCCCGGTGGTCGGCAAGCCGATCGCCGAGGCGGGCCTGCGTCGCCTGGCGCACGGCTATCTGGCTGAACTGGAGCGTGACGGCGAGCTGTTCAGCGCGGTCAGTCCGGATACCGTGCTCAAGGCCGGCGATCGCCTGTTCTTCGTCGGCTCGCCGGAGTGTGCTCAGGAGCTGCGCGCGCGCAATGGCCTCAAGCCGGCCAATAGTGACGTCGATTCGCTGCCCATGGCACATATCCACCGCAGCTTGACCGAAGTGGTGCTGTCACCGGAGTTTCCCGGCATCGGACAGACGGTCAAGGCGGTGCAGTTCCGGACCCGTTACCACGCCGCCATCCTGTCGATTTCGCGTCACGGCCAGCGTATGCAGGGCAAGCTTGGCGACGTCAAGCTGCAGCCTGGCGATACGCTGCTGGTCGAAGGGGGTCGCAGCTTTGCCAACGTGCACCGTAACAACCGCGATTTCCTGCTGGTCAGCGCGCTGACCGACTCCAATCCGCCCGATCACCGCAAGGCGCCGCTGGCGATGGGGCTATTGCTGCTGCTGGTGGCAAGCTCGGCGCTCGGCTGGCTGTCGATTCTGCAGGCGGGCTTTCTGGTCGCCGGTCTGATGATTCTCACGCGTTGCCTGACGGCGACGCAGGCACGACGCTCGGTCGATTTCAGCGTCCTGATCGTGATCGCCTCGTCGTTCTCCCTGGGCAAGGCGCTGGAAGTCACCGGTGCGGCCCAGGGGATCGCCCAGGCCTTGTTGACGCTGGGGCTCGATAGCCCCTGGGTGATGTTGTTGGCGATCTATCTGTTGACCACGCTCTTCACCGAGCTGATTACCAACAACGCGGCGGCGGTGCTGATGTTCCCCATCGCTCAGGCGGTGGCGACATCGCTGGGCGTGTCACTGATGCCGTTCGCCATCGCGGTGATGTTCGCGGCATCCGCCAGCTTCCTGACGCCGCTCGGGTATCAGACCAATCTGATGGTGCAGGGCCCCGGCGGCTACCGCTTTACCGATTACCTCCAATGGGGATTGCCGCTGAGCCTGACGGTCGCGGCGGTAACGCTCATCGGTATTCCTTTTGTCTGGCCTTTCTGACCTGCGGATCCTGCCATGAATCAGACACAGCGCCTCGGCGGCATGCCGCGTCAGTGGCTGGCCCGATTTCGCGGCGAGTTGTTTCTCTCTCTCTGCCGGACCTTCGTGGCGCGGGGTATTGCCGCGCTGGGCACCTTGATGCTGGGCATCGTGCTCGGTCGGCTCTACGGTGCGGCGGGTGTCGGCGTCTTTGCCCTGGCGCAGAGCGTTATCCTCGGCGCGGGCATCATTGCGCGCTTCGGGCTGAACGGCACGCTGATGCGCTATGTCAGCCAGGATGCCGCCAGCCCCAACATTCCGGTCTATCTGCGCTGGTCGCTCTACCGCGCCGGTGGCTTGAGCCTGGCCGTGGCCTTGCTCATCGGGCTATGCCGGATGCCGCTGGCGCGCTTCTTCGATTCGCCGGATCTCGCGCCAGTGCTGGTCGGTATTGCGGTGGCCGTGCCCGCTTTCACACTCTCTTTTGTCCTCGCCGGCTTTCTCAAGGGAATTGGCATGCCGGCGCGAGCCAGCCTGCAGGAGAACGGCGCCATTTCGCTGCTGGCTGCGGGCTGCATTCTGGCGATGGTGCTGGCGACCGGTTCGCGTTCGCTGGTGCTGGCCGGCTGGGGTTTCTGTCTGGCGGCCTGGTTGGTCGGCCTTCAGGGGGCGCTGCAGAGCGGGTGGTGGTTGCGCCGGCACCCTGAGGTGATGAACGGCAAACCGGATGGTGAGCTGCCGACGCGCGGCGAATACTTCGCGACCGCCCACAGTTTCATCGTGCTCAATCTCTCTCAGTTTCTGCAGCAGGTACTGGGGGTGCTGATTGCCGGCGCGTTGCTGACACATGGCGACCTGGGACTCTTCAAGTCAGCCGAGCGTGTGGCCATGGTCATCAGCTTCATCCTGTTGGTGATCAATGCGGTCTTTCCGCCGCGCTTCGCGCGTCTGTTTCATCAGGGCAAGCACCCGCAGCTCAAGCAGCTAGCCCAGCGCAGCTCCCTGGCGGCGACGGTGCTGGCGCTGCCGCCGGCGGCCGTCTGCTTCGTCTTCCCGGAGTGGGTACTCGGCTGGTTCGGTGACGAATTTCGCCAGGCAGCCGATCTGCTGCGTATCATTGCGGTGGGACAGCTGATCAACGTGATGACCGGAGCCGTCGGTTTCCTGCTGACGATGACCGGACGCGAGAAGCTGATGCGCAATATCACCCTGATTTGCAGCACGCTGGGCACGGCATCCTTCTTCGTGCTGATCCCCGTATTCGGTGCCACGGGGGCGGCGTTGTCGCTGATGCTGGTGCTGGTGCTGCAGAACGTGGTGGCAGCGTTTTTCGTATGGAAGAAGATGGGGATCGTCATGCTGCCCATGAGGGCATGACGGTCAAGGTGATCCACACAAAAGGGACGACCCAATGGATATGCACGAGACGTGGATCGAGCCACTGCTGATCGCGGTCAAGGCGGCCGGCGAACAGGTCATGGAGATCTATCGGACCGGTAGTGAAGTGACACTCAAAGACGACGACTCGCCGCTGACCGAGGCGGACATGGCGTCGCATCGTGCACTGGTCTCGGCGCTGGCTTCCCTCGAGCCGACGTTGCCGGTGATCTCCGAGGAGTCGGCGGATATCGATTACACGACGCGGCAGGGCTGGGATGCCTATTGGTTGATCGATCCGCTGGATGGCACCAAGGAGTTCATCAAGCGCAACGGCGAGTTCACGCTCAATGTTGCGCTGGTTAGCGGCGGGGTGCCGGTTTTCGGCATTGTGCATGCACCGGCGCTGCCGGAGGGGCCGACGACCTGGTGGGGCGGTCGCGGGTTCGGCGCCTTCAAGCAGGTAGCCGACGCGGCGCCGGAGACGATCTCGGCCCGCGCACTGCCCGATCCGGCGGTCGAGACCTGGCAGGTCGTCGGCAGCCGCTCACACGGGGCGGAGACGTTCGAGGCCTTCTGTGCCGCGTTGCCGTCGCACGAGCGCGTCAGCATGGGAAGCTCGCTGAAGCTGTGTCTGGTCGCGGAAGGGCGCGCGGATCTCTATCCCCGGCTGGCGCCCACCTGTGAATGGGATACGGCGGCGGCTCATGCGGTGGTCACGGCGGCCGGTGGTGAGGTATTGGATGCCGAGACGTTGGCGCCGCTGCGCTGCAACCAGAAGGAGAGCTATCTCAACCCGTTCTTCATCGTCTGTGGTCAACGCGACCCGCGCTGGGAGTCGGCTCTGACCCAGGCGTTGCGCTGATCAGACCGGTTTTTTCGTCAATCTGGATAGATACAACATGGGGTGCAATTGACCATGACCGTACCGAACACCAATCAACCGAGTCCTGACGTGGCGCTGAGTCCCGAACGCCAGACCCACTTGAAGCAGCTCGAAGCCGAGTCGATTCACATCATCCGCGAAGTGGCGGCCGAGTTCGGCAACCCGGTGATGCTCTACTCGATCGGCAAGGACTCCTCGGTGATGCTGCATCTGGCGCGCAAGGCCTTCTATCCCGGGTCGCCGCCGTTCCCGCTGATGCACGTCAACACCACCTGGAAGTTCAAGGAGATGATCGAGTTCCGCGACCGCATGGCGGCGGACGTGGGCATGGAGCTGATCGAGCATATCAACGAGGAAGGGCGTGCCGCCGGCATCAACCCGTTCGATCACGGCAGCGCCAAGTACACCGACATCATGAAGACCCAGTCGCTCAAGCAGGCGCTGGACAAGTACGGCTTCGATGCCGCCTTCGGCGGGGCGCGCCGCGACGAGGAAGCCTCCCGCGCCAAGGAGCGCGTCTACTCCTTCCGCGACAAGCACCACCGCTGGGACCCCAAGAACCAGCGCCCGGAGCTGTGGAATCTCTACAACGGCAAGGTTAACAAGGGCGAGTCGATCCGTGTCTTCCCGCTCTCCAACTGGACCGAGCTGGATATCTGGCAGTACATCTACCTCGAATCGATCCCCATCGTGCCGCTCTACTACTCCGCCCCGCGTCCGGTGGTCGAGCGCGACGGCATGCTGGTGATGGTCGACGACGAGCGCCTGCCGCTGGAACCGGGCGAAGTGCCGGAAGAGAAGTGGGTGCGCTTCCGTACGCTGGGCTGCTATCCGCTGACCGGTGCGGTGGAGTCGGAAGCGGCGACGCTGCCGGAGATCATCCAGGAGATGCTGCTGACCCGCACCTCGGAGCGCAGCGGTCGTGCCATCGACAAGGATCAGGCCGGCTCGATGGAGAAGAAGAAGCGCGAAGGCTACTTCTGAACCCGCGCTGCGGCGGGCCGAGAACCCCAATGTTCCGGTCCGCGCCACGCCGATAACAGGCCTTCGATTCGGCGATATGCCGAATTCCCTTGTCCTGACCTTTCATGATTTCCGGATGCCCGTGCCGACGCCTCTCGCGAGACCGTCGCGGCTTCGTGCATCCCAATGACCCCGGGAGATACGATCATGTCCCATCAGTCTTCATTGATCGCCGACAATATCGAGCAGTACCTCAAGGAGCACGAGAGCAAGGATCTCCTGCGCTTCATCACCTGCGGCAGCGTCGACGACGGCAAGTCGACCCTGATCGGACGGCTGCTGCACGACTCCAAGATGATCTACGAAGATCAGCTTGCCGCCATCACCCAGGCCTCGAAGTCCAGCGGCACCACCGGCGACAAGGTCGACCTGGCGCTGCTGGTCGACGGCC
>NZ_JAKQZC010000001.1 GCF_023736115.1 Salinicola avicenniae | reverse complement strand
AGTGATTTATTCAATAAAATCAAACGCTTGGCTTTCTTCTTCACTGCCGTCGAAACCCTGTCTCGTCGTCAGCGGATGCGTACTTTACGGACCCAACGCCGTGTTGGCAAGGCCTGTTTGCCAAAAAGTTGCCGGGCGAAATCGGCGGGGGCTTACGGCTACCCTCTAGCCTGCGCCATGCGGGGCTTCGCCCTCTTGTCCTACTTGCGACTTCCCTCTCGGCACTTCCCTACATTCCCCGCTCCAACTTGATCTCCTTCCTTAAGCGGCCCCCGTCGGCACCGCGACACACTGAACAGACGACCGCGACATCAGTAACTGAGGTGGCATGATTCGACACAGACTTTAGACCAACCTACCGCTGCCAGGCGCGCCAGCCGCTGGTCAGGCCCTTATACCGCCGACATAATCGGTCGAACCGGTCCACCGCCTCCGGGAGGGCGCGTGCATGTACACATCCGTGAAGCCCCGTCGCCTGGCCGACACCATTACCGAACGGCTGGAGGGGATGATTCTCGAGGGAAGTCTCAAGCCGGGACATCGACTGCCGGCCGAGCGCGAACTGGCCGAACGCTTCGGCGTTTCCCGCCCCTCGCTACGCGAGGCGATTCAGCAGCTGACGGCGCGCGGACTGCTGACGAGCCGACAGGGCGGCGGCACCTACGTCAGCGAGCGACTCGAGGAGACCTACACCGACCCCATGCTCGAGATGCTGTCGCGACATGACGAGTTTCATCTGGATGTGCTGGAGTTTCGCGACGCCATGGAAGGCATTACCGCCTATCACGCGGCGATGCGCGCCACACCGGCGGACAAGGAGCTGCTGCAGCGACGCTTCGAGGCACTCGATGCCAGCTATAGCGATCCCGAGCAGCAGAGCGATCCCCTGCGCGAAGCGAAAGCGGACGCCGCCTTTCATCTCGCGATTGCCGAGACCGCTCACAACGTGCTCATGCTGCACACGATCCGCGGCCTGTTCCATCTCTTGGAGAAGAGCATTGTCGCCAACCTGGCCCACCTGTTCGAACGAGATCAGGCGCGGGCCACCCTGATGGATCAGCACCGCGCCCTGCTCGAGGCGATTCTGGAGGGTCGGGCGGAGGACGCGCGCCGCTGCGCGCATGCGCATCTGCACTACGTCAAGGTCGGCCTGGTGGAGATGCAGCGAACCGAGTCTCGCGTCCAGCGCGCCGAACGTCGCTCACTACTGCTGGGTGATCCTCAGGGCCGGCGTTGACGCGACGCCAGGCGACCAACGCCGTTAGCCTCATGTACCCGCCAGGTGCTGATCCTTCAGCTTGACGTAGTTGCTGGCCGAGTAGTGAAAGAATGTCCGCTCTTCCGCTTTGAGCTCACGCAACGGCTTTGCCGGACTGCCGGCATAGACATAACCACTGGCCAGTGTCTTGCCTGGTGGCACGAGCGCCCCGGCGGCAATGATCACTTCATCCTCGACGACCGCCCCATCGAGCACGATAGCCCCCATGCCGACCAGCACCCGGTTGCCGACGGTACAGCCGTGCAGCGTTGCCTGGTGACCGATGGTCACTTCCTCGCCGATCGTCAACGGGAAGCCTCCCGGGTTGTAGTCGCTGGCATGCGTGCAGTGCAGTACGCAGCCATCCTGGACACTGGTCCGCGCCCCGATACGAATGCGGTGGACATCGCCACGGATCGCCGCCATCGGCCAGACGGAACAGTCATCCCCCAGTGCCACATCGCCCAGCACCACACTCGAGTCGTCGACGAAGACGCGCTCACCCAGACTCGGGGTCACGCCTTGAAAAGGTCGTATCGTCATCTTGATGCCTCCTCTATGAATACTCGGTCGACTCTAGGAACACTCGCTTGACTCTAGAAACACTCATACGACGGTTTGCTCTGCCAGATACCGTCGCGTTACAGCAGGCCGGAAACCAACACGATCACGGCCATCGGTATCGAGATATAGCGCACCAGCCAGCGCCACAGCCGGAACAGCGGCAGCGAGATACCCAAGGCCTGCCGCGCCAGGGGCTGCGGCATGCGCCAGACGGCAAAGATGGCGATCAGCAGACCGCCGACCGGCAGGAACAGGTCGGGCGGCACCGTCGAGACCAGCGCGAAGAAATTCATCTCGCCGATCCAGTGGACATCGGCAAGCGTCGAGAATGACAGCACCGACAGCAGACCGACACCCCACACCAAGGCGCCGACCAGAATCGCCGCCGTCCCGCGGCGCAGACCGGCATCCACCAACATCGAGACCATCGGCTCGGCCAGGTTGATCGAAGACGTCCAGGTCGCCACCAGCAGCAACACGAAGAAGGCTGCCAGCCACAGCTGTCCGCCCGGCAATTCGCTGAAGGCCACCGGTAGTGTCACGAACATCAGCCCCGGCCCCTCGCCGGGGTCGAGCCCGTGAGAGAACACCACCGAGAAGATCGCGATGCCGGAGAGCAACGCCACTGCGATATCCAGCAGCGCGACCGAGAACACCGCCCGCGGCAGGCTCTGCTCCTCCGGCATGTAGGCACCGTAGGCCATCAGTGCGCAGGCACCGACGGCCAGCGTGAAGAAGGCATGGCCCATGGCATTGAGCACCACACTCCAGGTGATCGCCGCGGGATTCGGCGTGAACAGCCAGCGCATCGCGTCGCCGAACCCAGTGGTGGTGAACGCATAGCCGCCCAGCACCAGCAGAATCAGGTAAAGCAGCGGCATCATCACATTGTTGAGCTTCTCGATGCCGTTGGCGATCCCGGCGGCCACCACTGACATGGTCAGCAGCATGAACAGCGTGTGGTTGAAGATCATGCGCGGTGGATCCGCCAGGAAGGCATCGAACGCCGTGCCGATCTCCGCCGGCGTTCGATCGACAAAACCGCCACTGAGCGACTCGACCAGATACTCGATCGACCAGCCGGAGACCACGGAATAGAAGGACAGGATGAAAAACACGGTGATGGCCCCGAACAGCCCCAGCCAGCGCCATGCCGGGCTGACTTCCGCCTCGCCGGCGAGATACGCCAGCGCCTGCATGGGTCCTCGACGACCGGCACGGCCGACCATGATCTCCGCCATCATCATCGGCAGGCCCAGCAGCAGCACAAAGACGATGTAGAGCAACAGGAATGCCGAACCGCCGTTTTCTCCCGTCATGTAGGGGAAACGCCAGATATTGCCCAGCCCGACGGCGGCGCCGGTCACCGCCAGAATAAAGGCCCGACGGGACTGCCAGCGCTCCAGGGTTTCGCTCATCGTCTTCGGATCTCCTTCTCCGAGGTTGCCAGCCAGGTCACGACGCCCGCACCGGTTTGCGACGAGCCTATCAGGGCGCTGTGCGCCGGCCAACGCGGCGGCGCATTGAAAGCACCGGCGTGCCCCCCCATGTAGAATGGCATTGATCCATCCCTTCGAGGTGACCATGTCGAACAATCCGTTGCTAGCGCATCACACCCTGCCGCCCTTCGAGGCCATTCGCCCAGAGCACGTGGTTCCGGCCATCGAGCAGATCATCGCCGACAATCGGCAGGCCACCGACGCGCTGGCACAGCAGCAGACGGTTACCTGGGAGACGCTCGCCGCACCGCTCGAAGAGCTCGACGACCGTCTCTCCCAAGCCTGGTCCCCCGTGTCGCATCTCAATTCGACGATGAACAACGAGGCGCTGCGCGAAGCCTATCAACAGTGTCTCGGCATGCTTTCCGAATACAGCACCTGGGTAGGCCAGAACACCGCACTGTTCGAGGCATTCGAGCGCCTGCGTCACAGCGACGACTTCGCCAGCCTCGATGAGGGCCAGCGCAAGGCGGTCGACAACACCCTGCGCAACTTCCGCCTGGCCGGTGTCGACCTGCCCGACGACAAGAAACGCCGCTACGGCGAGATCCAGGCGCGCCTATCGGAGCTCGGTAACACTTTCTCCAACCAGTTGCTCGACGCCACTCAGGCGTGGCACAAGTCGCTCGACGACGATACCCAGTTGACCGGCCTGCCCGAGAGCGCCAGGGAAACGCTCAAGGCGAATGCCGACGCCAAGAACGAATCCGGCTATCGCCTCACCCTCGACGTCCCCAGTTTCCTGCCCGTGATGACCTTTGCCGAGGATCGCGAGCTACGCCGCGAAGTGTATACCGCGTATGTCACCCGCGCCTCCGACCAGGGCCCCACGGCCGGCGAGAACGATAACGCGCCCGTCATCGAAGAGACGCTCAAGCTGCGCCACGAGCTCGCCCAGCTGCTCGGCTTCGACACCTACGCCGACTACTCGCTTGCCACCAAGATGGCCGACTCGCCGAACCAGGTCCTCGGTTTTCTCGAAGATCTCGCGACGCGTGCTCACCCTCAGGCGCAGCAGGAGTTCAACGAGCTGGAAGCGTTTGCCCGCGAGAGCCTCGGCATGAGCGATCTACAGCCGTGGGATATCGGCTTCGTCAGCGAGAAGCTGCGTCAGGCACGCTATGACATTTCGCAGGAGCAGTTGCGCCCCTACTTCCCGGCTACCCGCGCGGTCGAAGGTCTGTTCAAGGTCACCCGCAAGCTCTACGGCGTCACCATGGCGGAGAACCCGGAAGCGCCGCGCTACCACGCCGACGTGCGCTACTTCGACGTCCTCGACGGCGATAAGCCGATCGCCGGCTTCTATCTCGACCTTTACGCTCGCGAAGGCAAGCGCGGCGGTGCCTGGATGGATGTCTGCCGCACCCGCCGCGAGCGCGAGAACGGCGAGCTACAGCTGCCGGTGGCCTATCTGACCTGCAACTTCACGCCGCCGGTCGGGGGCAAGCCGGCACTGCTGACCCACGACGAGGTGCTGACGCTGTTCCACGAGTTCGGCCACGGTCTGCATCATATGCTGACGCGCCAGACCGTCGCCGACGTGTCCGGTATCAGTGGCGTGGCCTGGGACGCCGTCGAGCTGCCTAGCCAGTTCATGGAAAACTTCTGCTGGGAACGCGACGGTCTGGATCTGATCGCGGGCCACGTCGATACCGGCGAGAAGCTCCCCGACGATCTCCTCGACAAGCTGCAGGCCGCGCGCAATTTCCAGTCCGCCATGCAGATGGTCCGCCAGCTCGAATTCTCGCTGTTCGACTTCCGCCTGCATCACGAACTCGAGGCACCGAGTGCCGCCGACGTGCAGGCGCTGCTCGATGACGTGCGCGCCAAGGTCTCGGTCGTCCCGACCGTGCCCTTCAACCGCTTCCAGAACGGCTTCGCGCATATCTTCGCCGGCGGCTACGCGGCAGGCTACTACAGCTACAAGTGGGCCGAGGTGCTGTCCGCCGACGCCTACAGCGCCTTCGAGGAAGCGGGCATCTTTGACCCGGAAACGGGGCAACGTTTCCGCGAGGAGATCCTCGAGCGCGGCGGCTCCCGCGAAGCCGCCGATCTGTTCGCCGCTTTCCGCGGGCGCGAACCCAGCATCGAACCGCTGCTGCGTCACTCCGGCATCGAACCGAAAGACGCCGCCTGACCCCTGCCACCCGATCGGCTCGAGCGGGCCACAAGGCCCGCTCGGCAACTGCAGAGAGATGCCATGATACGAGGCACGACATGACTCATACGCCGAAGCGCTTCATCGCCGGCACCATCTGCCCGCGCTGCGCGGCCATGGACCGCGTGCGTAGCTGGGAGCAGAACGGTATTCGCTACCGCGATTGTGTCAGCTGCGATTTCTTCGAACAGCTACCGATCGATGACGACTCGCCGCAGGAGCTGGCCACTCGGGTCAACCAGCCGCGAGAGCGTCAATCGCCGGCGGCGCAGGAGATCACGCCGGTGCGCATTCTCGATCCGGGTCCGCCCCGCGATTCCTGAGTTCCCCTTGCGCTCCCCTCGCCCACCGTCTCCGCGGTCAGCGCGGCAATCGGGCTGACGCATCTTCAGACGCTCGCCCTAAGGCCAGAGCGACAGCCCCTGCACGAGCAGCTCGCGCAGGGCGTCCAGCGGCGGCAGCCAGCTCAACAGATGAGCGGACGTCAGCAGCAGCATCAATGCACTACCCGGCGCGTTCCAATCGAACGGTTTGAGCGCGGTACCGAACGAGCGCTTCAGCCGTGCCCCGGTCAAATCGACGCTATAAAGCTCATCGAGCGCCAGGTGGATCAGGAAGCCCAGCGTCAGAGACAGCCCATGCAACCAGGCCAGACGCTCGGGCTGCCCCAGCAGCGAGAAGCTGACTGCCGCCGTGCAGAGCCCGCTGATCGCCGCTGCCAGCAGTGAGTGCCAGAGACCGCGATGGACCGTGAAACGGGCGAAGATCGCGCCCGCCAGATAGCGCATGGCGAGATAAATGGCACCGCAGGCCGCGAACAGCATGGCCGGCGTCACGCGCTGCTGCAGCACCAGCACCGCCAGCACCACCGCCACGATGGCGAGAAGATGAAAGATCAGTCGAATGGCATGAGAATGGTCGGCGTCGATATCCGGCAGAATCCCACCGAACGCGACCATCGCCGCTACCGCGAGCGCCTGCCAGCCATTCCACAGCGAGGCATGCCAACCGGCCTGGCCGACCAGCACGCCACCGATTCCCGCCACGCCGAAATGCGTTCGAAAGTTAGCCACCGGCGCACGCGCCCCATTACTGGATAAATGGCCAGATTATGAGGCGTCCGGCAGATAAAAAACAACAGCTTACAGAGAGTATTCCAAGATTCCCGAGGCCCTCACGCAAACGGCCCCGCCACGGCGGGGCCGTCTATCCAATGAACGACCGGTGAAACGAACGACAAGGCCAAGTCGCCGCTCCCCCTCAGTCGCTCTCGATGATCCCGCAGGCCTCGCGAGCACCGCCACCGCCGAGCTTCGGCTCGTCGGAATAGTTGTCACCGCCCGCGTGCACGATCAGCGCATGCCCCGCCAGATCCGCCTCGGTGAGACGAGGTGCGAGCACCGGCGTGCTCACGTAGCCTTCGCTATCGGCCGTCAGCGCCGGCAGATCACCGAGATGGCCATCATCGCGATACGGACCCTGGTGGGTACCGGTCTCTTCAGGGTCGAAATGACCGCCAGCAGCGCCGCCCGGCGTCACGTCGCCATCGCTCTCGCTCGGGTCGCAGCTGGGGTTGGTGTGCAGATGGAAGCCGTGAAGCCCGGCCTCGAGTCCGGCGAGATCCGGCGTCAGCAGCAGGCCATGGTCGGTGTCTTCCGCGCTCACCGTGCCCAAGCTATCGCCGGTGCCATCCGAACTCAGCGCCTGCATCTCGACCGTCGTCTCGGCTGCGGCGGTACCCACCAGCGCCAGCAAGAGCCCAGCCCCGACGCCGATCAATCCTGTGCGTTGCATGATCTTCTCCTTGCCGTGAGTGACGCTATTCAACGTCGTTACCTCAACGTAGTCACCGCCAGCGAAGGATGCGAACGCTCAGCGCAGATTATCGAGTATGCGCAGCGCCGGCGCCGACTGGTTGAGCGTATAGAAATGCAGCCCGGGGGCACCGCCCTCCAGCAGTCGCTGGCAGAGACGCGAGATCACCTCGGTGCCAAAGGCCTGGATGCTCTCGCTGTCGTCGCCGTAGGCTTCCAACTGCTTGCGGATCCAGCGCGGAATATCCGCGCCGCAGGCGTCCGAAAAACGCGCCAGCTTGGTGTAGTTGGAAATCGGCATGATACCGGGAATGACTGGTGTCTCGATGCCCATCGCGCGGATTCGCTCGACGAAGTAAAAATAGGCGTCCGCCGTAAAAAAATACTGGGTGATCGCGATATCCGCGCCCGCGCGTGCCTTGCGTGCGAAGTTCTCGAGGTCACGCTCCAGGCTCGGCGCCTGCGGATGCGCTTCCGGATAGGCGGCCACCGCGATCTTGAAGTGATCGCCGGTCTCCTCACGGATGAACTCGACCAGCTCATTGGCGTAGCGCAGCTCGCCGGCACCGCCCATCCCCGAGGGAAGATCCCCGCGCAGGGCCACCAGGCTATCGACTCCATCCTCGCGATAGCGCTGCAGCAGTTCGCGCAGCACGCTCTTGTCACTACCTACGCAGGAAAGATGGGGGGCCGTTCTCACGCCGCTACGACGTACCGCTTTCACGGTGTCGAAGGTCCGCGCCTGGGTGGAGCCGCCGGCGCCGTAGGTCACGGAGAAGAAACGCGGATCCCGCGCCGCCAGCGCATCACGGACCCCATCGAGCTTCTCCCGGCCGGCCTCGGTGTTGGGCGGGAAGAATTCGAAACTGATGCCGAGGGGCGGTTGCGTGCTCATACGTGGACTCTCTTGTTGGTGGCTCGCGACAGGCTCGTTGCCGGCCGACCGCCGCGCAGCGGCGGCGATCCTGCGTCCGCCCGACATCCCGGGAACGACTGCCGGTGATGAATTGACGACGTCTGAACGGGAATTCTGCCGATTCCTCTTGTCTGCGGCCAATGAAACTTTCCGCCTCCACCATGAATGCCAGTCATGGGCTCGTCTTGTACTCGACGATTCCCCCGGCTGATCAAGGGTGAAGCGTCATACCATGATGACAATCGCCCCCAGTCAGGCAGGCGCGCGTCTCGACCTGCAGCGTGGCATGCTGGATATGAAAGCGTGACTTGAGCAGCGCATAGGCGCGTTCGATCACCATGTCGTGCAGATCCGCGCGCTCGATCACCAGATGCACGCTGAGCAGTGGCTCCTGCGGCGTCAGCCCCCACAAGTGCATGTCATGCAGGTCACTTACGCCCTCGACCTCGAGCAGGGCCTCGCGAAGGCGGGCGCTGTCGATACCGTCGGGCGTCCCCTCGAGCAAGGTATGCGTGGAGCGCCGCAGGATCTTCCAGGCGGCCCGCAGGATCAGCGCGGCAGCCAGCATCGACAGTAGCGGGTCGATCGGTGTCCAGCCGGTCAGCAGGATCACCACGGAAGCGACGATCGCCGCCACCGATCCGAGCAGATCGCCCATGACGTGCAGCAGTGCGCCACGCAGATTGAGGTTCTCCTGGTCGCCACCGTGCAGAATCTTGAACACGATGATGTTGATCACCAGGCCCAGCACGGCAATCACCATCATCGGCCCCGCCAGCACCGTCACCGGCTGCATGAAACGCTGGATCGCCGCCACGAAGATCCAGACCGCGATCGCCAGCAGCGTCAGGCCATTGACGAAAGCAGCCAGGACCTGAAAACGCTGATAGCCGAAGGTTCTCAGCTTGTCCGGCGCCTTATCGCCCATGATGAAAGCGAACAGTGCGAGCCCGAGTGAAAAACTGTCACTGAACATATGACCGGCATCGGCAAGCAGCGCCAGCGAACCCGACACCAGCCCACCGACGATTTCGGCAACCATGAAACCGGCCGTCAGCAGCATGGCCAACTTCACCCGCCGCGCACTATCCGCTGTCACCGTCGGGACATGGTCGTGGTCGTGGTCGTGGTCGTGGTCGTGGTCGTGGTCGTGATCATGGCCGTGCTGGTGGCCATGGTGGTCAGCGCCGTGTGCCGCGTGATCGTGGGACGGCATACCTGTCTCCCGCCTGAAAGTCTGCCTGCATGGTAGCCCACACCCTCGGCGCTATTGTATTACACCGGCTCGGCGTCACGGCTGGGGAAAAATCCGCGGATCGACTACGTTGAGAAGCGTTGGGTATACGCTGCCTTTATGGCGTGCGGGCACCGCACGCCGATCCATCAGGGAGGAGATCGCATGAGCGAACAGACGTTTCTGACCGATATCCAGACGATTCGCGAACGGGCCCGCCGACATATCGAGAATGGTGCCGTCACGGAGGGCTACGCCGCCGATCGCGAAGCCGTAATCCAGATTCTCAACGAGGCGCTCGCGACCGAAATCGTCTGCGTGCTGCGCTACAAGCGCCACTACTACATGGCCGATGGCCTCAGTTCGAGCATTGCCAAGGACGAGTTTCTGGAACACGCCCAGGAAGAGCAGCAGCACGCCGACCAGCTGGCCGAACGCATCACCCAATTGGGCGGTGCCCCGAACTTCTCGCCGGAAGGACTGCTCAGCCGCTCGCACTCGGAATACAACGAAGGCGAAACCCTCGAGGAGATGATCAAGGAAGATCTGATCGCCGAGCGCATCGCGATCGACAGCTATCGTGAGATCATCACCTACCTGGGCGACAAGGATCCGACCTCGCGGCGTGTCATGGAAGATATTCTGGCGCAGGAGGAAGAGCACGCCGACGATATGGCGGCGCTGCTGGAGGGGCTGCAGCAGAAATCATGACGGGCGAAGCCACCGTGAACGGGGGGCGGCCGTACAAGACGAAGTGTCGTGCGCCTAGCGACCACTATCATCGTCGTCGGCGTCTCGCGACCGCCTGCCGGGGTGCTGGCGCCACAGGTCCCAGGCGATACCGACGGCGATACCGGCACCGATACCCCATCCCCATTCCTGCGTGGTCGTCCAGACGACCAGCGCGACCACGATGCCAATTAAAGAGCCTTGCATGCTGTTCTCGCGAAGGGTTGAGACTCGGCATCGAGCCGTGTCGATCAGGATCGCGAAGTGCGGTGGGAGAGGGCCGATCAAAACGGAACGATCGACCGGAGAGATCAATCGAGAGAGCTCACCCCCGCGGTCCTTCGCGGCTGTTGCCTCTTGGCTAAGTGAGCATGTTCAGAGTGGACCTCTGAGCGCACTTATCCAAGGGACTTCTCGTAATCCATGCATCACTTTTGCTAATGACAAAACTTAAGTGATCTTAATCAGCCAGTTATAACCATCTGACGGATCAATAAAAATGGAATTTCTTTTTGGCGCCGCCATTTGACATCGAAACGCCCGAGAATCTACGAGCCATGCCGTGACAGGAGACGCCGAAAACGCCCCTCGACATCACCGTAGCGGCTGCCACCCGGTAGTCGTCCTCGTCATGGCGGAAGAGAGTGGGAGTCGAACCCACCAGGGACCGCTGGCAGCCCCTACAGGAGTTGAAGTCCTGGCGCCCCACCGGGGAACGATTCTCTTCCGGAATCAACGACAAGCGTAGCGATCACGCAAACAGCATATCCTCTCGGATCACCTTGTGGCTATCGCCCACTCGACGCGTGAAGCCAATGCGATCGAAAAATTCCAGAATGGCCACGGCCAGCTTGCGACCGCAGCCGACGCGATCACGAAACGCCGCGGCCGCGACCCCGCCCGGCGACACCGTATCGAGCTGGCGGATGATATCGGCCAGCGTCGCGACCGCCGGCGTCAGGAAAAAGTGATCCTGGCGCAGCTGGTAGACCTCTCCCAGCAGCGCACAGTTATGCAGCAAACGCCGGACATCGGTCTCCGGCCACGCCAGCTGCCGGGCGATATCCCGTACCCGTGGCGGTTCAAAAGGCTGCGCCGCGAGCAGCGGCTGCACCACTTTCCAGCGTTCGCTATCCACATCGGAGAGCGTGGCACGATGCGAGACCAGCGCCACGAAGGGGCCGTGCTGAACGAGATCGCCATTGTCCTTCCAGCGCGCCAGCAGCGGGCGGAACAGCGACGCCGGCAGGTCGGGCGCGCTTAGGCGGCGCAGGCGATCGATCTCGACGCCGCGCATGCTCGGCTCGACCTCGTGCATCTCGGCCAGGCGGGCCAGCACCTTCCGATACAACCGCTGCAGATAGCCGTCGGACAGAGCCAGGCATACGGCCCCACTCGTCATGACCTGCCAGCCGGCACGCTCGGCGGAAGCCGCTACCGTCGCTGTGGCCAGGTTCAGGTTGGCGGCCAACGCCACGATATCGACGCCATGATTGACGTCCAGTGCCGGCCAGAGCCGATCAGGCGACGTCGCAGCGACCGCCGTCGGCAGCGCCTGTCGCAACGCACGCAGCCAGGCAAGCCGCTCCTGCTTGCGCGCGCCGCGTCGGGGCGGCGCGACATCGAGCACCCGGGCCCCCGCCAGCGTGCGACTGGCGCCGTGATCGCGCACGATGATCGCGTCGCCGTGCGCCGGCTGCAGCGGCGACTCGAGCACCAGCTGCGCCAGGCAAGTCTCGCCCGGCATCAGGGTCTCCCCTTCCAGCAGGGACAGACGCCCGGTGACGTGAGCGCTGGCGTGATGCAGATGAACCGGTGTCCAGTGAGTCAGCGGCGGCGACTCCGGCAGCAGGCGTAGCGTCACGTCTAGGCGCCGACGGTCGGTGATCGGCGAGTGCTCGCCGATCACCCAGTCGCCGCGCGCCACTCGATCGCGCTCGATATCGCTGCCACTCAGGTTGATCGCGCAGCGCTCCCCATGCCCTGCCCACTCGACCTCGCGGTTCTGCGCTCGCAGCCCGCGAACGCGCGCCACCAGCCCGCTCGGCAGCAGACGAACCGACGCGCCCGTGTGCACGCTGCCGGCACGAATCGTGCCGGTCATGACGACCCCGCTACCCGACTTGATGAAAACGCGATCGACCGCCAGCCGGAAGCTGCCGCTATCGTCGCGGCCGGGCTGATCGGCGGCGGCTCGCCAGAGCGTCTCGCTCAGCGCCTCGACGCCCTCACCGCGGAGACTGGAAAGCGGGAAGATCGGCGAACCGGCAAAGGGGGTCCCGGCCAGCCAGGCGTCGATGTCCGCGCTGACCGCGTCGACTCTCGCGCCGTCGACGCGATCGATCTTGGTCAGTGCCACCCAGGCTCGGGTGACGCCGAGCAGTTCGAGGATTCGCGCATGCTCACGCGTCTGCGGCATGATGCCGTCATCCGCCGCGACCACCAGCAGCATCGCCTCGATACCGGCAGCGCCGGAAAGCATATTGGCGATGAAGCGTTCGTGGCCGGGCACATCGATGAAGCCGAGCGAGACGCCGTCGAACCCCGGCGGCGGGTCGGGATAGGCGTAACCGGCCTCGATGGTCAGGCCACGTGCCTGCTCTTCTTTCAGGCGATCCGTCTTGACCCCGGTCAGCGCCCGAACGAGCGCGGTCTTGCCATGATCGACGTGGCCGGCGGTGCCGACGATCATGATACCGCTCGCCACGCATCCGGCAGCCGCGATAGCTGGGCAACGAAGGCCTGCTCGTCGCTGTCGCTGGCCAGGCAGCGCAGATCGAGCAAGACCGCACCGTCATGAACGCGCCCGATCACCGGACGCGGCAAGCGGCGCCATGCCCGCTCCAGGCGGGCCAGATCGCGCCCGCGCGGCAGCGTCATGGCCAGCGCCGCGCTGTCGAGGCGATCTACCGGCAGCGATCCGCTGCCCAGTTGGCTGCGACAGGACCTGACCTCCACGTCGGCGATGCCATCCAGGGCTTGGCGAACGATAGGGAGCAGGCGCTCGGCCTGGGCCGCAATCTCGGTGCCGGGCCGTGTCAGCAGAGAAAGGGTCGGCAGTTCACGCTCGGGCGCTGCACTATCCCGATAGGTTCTGAGCGTGGCTTCCAGCGCGGCGAGGGTGAGCTTGTCGCAGCGCAGCGCCCGTTTGAGGGGGTGCGACTTGAGCTTGGCGATCAGCTCGCGCCGGCCGACCACGATGCCCGCCTGCGGGCCACCGAGCAGCTTGTCGCCGCTGAAGGTGACCAGGTCGGCGCCGGCGGCGATCGCCTCGCCCGGCTGCGCTTCGCAGGGTAGTCCGAGCGCACGGAAGTCGGTCAGCGCCCCGCTGCCGAGATCGATCATGAACGGGATGCCGTGGGCATGGGCGATCTCGGCCAGCTCGGGCTCGGGTACGCTCGCGGTAAAGCCCTCGACGTGATAGTTCGACGTATGTGCCTTGACGATCAACCCGCTCTCGTCGCCGAGCGCCTGACGAAAGTCCCGCGCGTGGGTGCGGTTGGTGGCGCCGACCTCGACCAGTCGGCAGCCGGCGGCGGTCATCACGTCGGGCATGCGAAACGCCCCGCCGATCTCGATCATCTCGCCCCGGGAGATGATCGCCTCGCGACCGGCGCCAACGGCCGTCAGCGCCAGTAGCACGGCGGCGGCGTTGTTGTTGACCACGGTCGCCGCCTCGGCCCCGGTCAGCTCGACGAGGAGATCCTCCACCAGCCGGTCGCGGTCTCCGCGCCTCCCGGCCTCGAGATCGTACTCTAGCGCTACCGGGTGACGTGCCGCTTCGACCACCGCCTTGATCGCGGACTCGCTCAACGGGGAGCGCCCCAGGTTGGTGTGAATAACCGTGCCGGTAAGATTGAATACCGAACGTGCGTGGCGTTGACGCTGGCGTCCGACGCTCTCACGAATCTCGGCGAGTAGCGTCGCCTCATCGGGCAACGCCATCTCGGCGTCCCCCAGTCGATCTCGCCATTTAGCCAACGTGTCGCGTACGGCGCGCGTCAGCGCCCGCTCGCCGACCTCCTCGCGCCATTCGGCCAGACTCGGGTGAACCAGCAACGTGTTGACCGCCGGCAGACGGCGGCGAAGGTCTTCGGGTATCGAGGTGGGTTCCGACATCAACAGCTCTCAGGCCGCGGGTGGAGTTTCGATTTAAGCGCTGCCAGGACGCCGGAACAAGCCCGCCGCAGGCCAGAACCGCCGCGACCGATACCGACGCCTGCAGAGATCGACGTGTCAGGCGGGGCTGCCCAGCACCAGCAGCGGATTGAAGGCACGTCGCGCCAGCTCGCGATCGGCGATCATCATATCCAGCGCCAGACTGGCGAGATCATCGGCCAGCGGATCGGCGTCCTGCGCCCACTCGCGCTGAACGACCTTGAGATAGCTGGCGCAGTGGTCACAGGTCTCGGCCTGGACAGGCAGGACGCGATCCCCGCTGTGGTCCTCCAGCGTATGGTAGCCCAGCGTCTTGCTGTCGCCGCACTGCGGGCAGCGTGCGCGCTCGGCGTACCACTCGGTGGCGCACAGGCCGCAATGCAGGTAGCGCACCTTGGAGCGCGCCATACCGATCTGGATCACGCTCGCCACCGGTGGGGCCCCGCAGCACGGACAGAGCGCACGCACGCTCTCCTTCGGCCGCCCCGGCGGATGCGCCAGCCCACGTGCCTGGCGCGTCCACGCCACCTGCAGCGCCGCACCGACCAGCGGCGCCATCGCGGTGGCGTCAGCCGACAGCGGCTCGCCACCCAGCAGCGCCGCCGCCAGCTCAGTGCGCGTCTCGCTGGGTGCTTCCCGCAGCGCTTCGAACCAGACGCGCTGGGCGGCGGGTACCTCGGGGTCGAGGTCGGCAATCAGCGCCTCAAGGTCCATAGGCCAGGACATGTCGCGCCACAAGCCGTCGACCGCCAGCGGCGGAATGTCGTGGGCGATCGCCAGATCGGCCGTGTCGGTCAAGCTTGGTCGGGCCTGCTGCAGCACGCGATGTTGCGCCTCGACGATTCGCGCCATGAAATGCAGGTAGTCGCTCATGGCCGGCAGGCGCTCGGCTAGCCGGTGCAGCCGCTGCGCGCGTTCGGCGAACAGCTTGCGCCCCGGCAGCACGACCATCGGCGGCGCCCCGGGGGACGCCGGCGCCCGGCCGAAGGCATGCTCGCCCGTAGCGCTGGCACCGGCGTCCCGTTCAGGAGTGCTCACGCGATTTCTCCTCCTGCTCTTTGGCCCACAGGCCATGGTGATGTCGTGCCCAGGCGCGCGTGACCCAACCACGGGTCATCGACCGCACGGAGCCTTTGACCCAGATCGCGGCATAGACATGGATCACGATGGTGACGATGGCGACGAACGCCGACAGGGCGTGGATCAGGTTGGCAAAACGGATCAACGGAATCGGGAAGTAGCCGGCGAACCACGGCCGCCACATGATCACGCCACTGATCAACAGCAGCGCGATCGAGACCACCAGCGACCAGTAGACCAGCTTCTGTCCCGGATTGTACTTGCCGATCGGCGGCAGCTTCTCGTCGCGGTTATCGAGCACGTCACCGATCTGGCGCATCCACTGGACGTCGTTCTCGCCCAGCAGGTTGCGCCGGACGTGACGCAGCGCCATGGCGTAGAACAGCAGCACCAGCACCACGCCGAGGAATGGATGCAGGATACGCGCCCACACCGGTCCGCCCAGCGTATGGCTCAGAAAGAAGAATGCCGGATGAAAGAATGCCAGGCCGGACAGCGCCAGCAGCACGAAAACCATCGCCATGCTCCAGTGATTGGCGCGATCCAGCGGCGAATACCGGATCAGACGATCGTGTGGCCTCTTCATCGCTCTTCCCCCTTCGGGCGATCGCCCGCGCTGTCCTCACCCTCGCCGCGCGCTCCCGCGTCCCGACGCGTCGCATCGTAGCCGAGCGTGTGCGCCGGTGCGTCATCGTGCCCCGGATCGTCTTCCGGCTCCTCCTTCGGCCCCTTGGTCATGTAGTGGATCACGCCGGCAAAGGCGGTAATGCCGATGATCGCGGACATGATCGGCTTGGTAACGCCCTTCCAGGCGCCGACCAGCGGCGAGATGCGCGGATCTTTCGGCAAGCCGCTGTAGCGGTTGGGATCATTGGCATGGTGGAGCACATACATGACGTGCGTACCGCCGACCCCCGCCGGATCGTAGATGCCCGCGTCCCGGAAGCCGCGCGCCTGCAGATCGCCGACACGCTTTTCGGCACGAGCCAGCATGTCTTCCTTGGTCCCGAACTCGATGCAGTTGGTCGGGCACGTCTTGACGCAGGCCGGCTCCATCCCCGCGTTGACCCGGTCCGAGCAGAGCGTGCACTTGTAGGACTTCTGGTCCTTCGGCGAGATACGCGGGATGTCGAACGGACAGCCGGTGATGCAGTAACCGCAGCCGATACAGTGCTCGGAATCGAAGTCGACGATGCCGTTGGCGTACTGCACGATCGCGCCGGGCGCCGGACAGGCCGCCAGGCAGCCCGGCTCGGCGCAGTGCATGCAGCCATCCTTGCGGATCAACCACTCCAGATTGCCATCGTCGGACTCGTGCTCGCTGAAACGCATCACCGTCCACGAGTTGGCGGTCAGGTCGGTCGGATTGTCGTAGGTGCCGTGACACTCGCCGACGTCGTCGCGCAGGTCGTTCCACTCCATGCACGCCACCTGACACGCCTTGCAGCCGATGCACTTGGAGACATCGATCAGCTTGGCGACCTCCTCCACGTGGCTTCGCACCTGGGGGGGTGTCGTCGTGGTCGCGGAGCGGGCGATGATGTTCTGGGAATTATTCATGTCTCGAACGCTCCCTTACGCCTTTTCGACGCGCACGGTGAATGACTTGTACTCCGGCGTCTGGGTGTTGGCATCGCCGACGAAGGGCGTCAGGGCGTTGACCAGATAGCCCTTCTTCGCCACGCCGGTGAAGCCCCAGTGCAACGGAATCCCCACGTGATGGACCTGGCGGTCGCCGATCTGCATCGGCCGCAGGCGCTTGGTCACCACCGCCACCGCGCGAATGAAGCCGCGATTGGATGACACCTTGACCCAATCGCCGGCGGCCACCCCGATCTCCTCGGCCAGCGCCTCGCCGATCTCCACGAACTGCTCCGGCTGGACCACGGCATTGAGTCGCGCGTGCTTGGTCCAGAAGTGGAAGTGTTCAGTGAGGCGATAGGTGGTCGCCGCGTGCGGGAAGTCCTCCGGCTTGCCCAGCGCCTCGCGATCGTCGTCGAAGATGCGCGCCGCCGGATTGGCCCGCGCCCGCGAATTGCCGGGATGCAGCAGGTTCTGCGGCACCGGCGATTCGAACGGCTCGTAGTGCTCGGGGAAAGGCCCATCGACCATGCTCTGACCGGCGAACAGATGCCCCACGCCCTCCGGCTGCATGATGAACGGCATCTGCCCCTGGGACGGCGGCGACGTCGTCGGGAAGTCCGGCACGTCGGCACCGGTCCACTGGCCCTGCTCGCTGTCCCACCAGATGAACGCCTTGTTCGCGCCCCAGGGTCGCCCCTGCACATCGGCGCTGGCGCGGTTGTAGAGAATGCGCCGGTTGGCCGGCCACGCCCACGCCCAGCCCAGCGTATTGCCGGTCCCGTAGGGGTCGGAATTGTCGCGTCGCGCCATCTGGTTGCCGTCTTCCGTCCAGCAGCCGGTGAAGATCCAGCAGCCAGCCGCGGTCCGGCCATCGGCGGTCAACTCGCCGAAGCCGGAGAGCTGCTCGCCGGCGCGGCGGGTGATATTGCCCTCGTCATCGACGAGATCCTCGAGAGCGCGGCCGTTGTACTCGCGTGCGAGTTCGCTCGGTCTCGGTTCATCCGCGATGTCGTAGTCCCAGGTCAGGTTGAGAATCGGCTCCGGAAAGACGCCGCCCTCCTCCTGATACAGCCGTTTCAGCCGGAGGAACAGCTCGGCCATGATGCGGATGTCGGGTCGCGCATCGCCCGGGGGCGGTGCGGCGGCCCAGTGCCACTGCAGCCAGCGCGCACTGTTGACGATGGACCCTTCGTCCTCCGCAAAGCAGCAGGTCGGCAAGCGGAAGACTTCGGTATCGATCGCGCTCGAGTCGACGTCGTTGTACTCGCCGTAGTGCTTCCAGAACTCGCTGGTCTCGGTATTGAGCGGGTCCATCACCACGAGGTACTTGAGCGACGACAGCGCGCGGGTGATCTTGGCCCGGTCGGGGAACGACGCCAATGGATTGAAGCCCTGGCAGAAGTAACCGTTGAGTTCGCCCTTCGACATCCGCTCGAAGGTATCGAGCACGTCGTAGAGCGGTCGCTCCAGCTTCGGCAGCCAGTCGAAGCACCACTGGTTTCGCTCGGTCGCGGCCGAGCCGAACCAGGACTTCATCAGGCTGACGTGGAACTTCTCGTAGTTCTTCCAGTAGGAGACCTGCCCCTCGACCGTCGGCTGCTTGGTGCGCTTGTCGATATAGGCGGCGTAATCCTGCTCCTTGGCATTGGCCAGCGTCAGGTAGCCCGGCAAGAGCTGCGACAGCAGCCCCAGATCGGTCAGCCCCTGGATGTTGGAGTGGCCGCGCAGGGCGTTGACACCGCCGCCCGGCATACCCATGTTGCCGAGCAGCAGCTGCACCATGGCGGCCACGCGCACGATCTGCGAACCGATCGAGTGCTGCGTCCAGCCCAGCGCATAGCAGAAGGTCATGGTGCGGTCGGGCACGGCGGTCGCGGCGATCTTCCGCCAGATGCGCTGGATCGTCTCCACCGGAATGCCGGTGATGCTCGAGACCGTCTCCGGGGTGTAGCGGGCGTAATGCGCGCGCAGGAGCTGATAGACGCAGCGCGGATCTTCGAGCGACTCATCGCGCCGCACGAAACCGTCGTCGCCCATCTCGTACATCCACGACTGCTTGTCGTAGCTACGCGTGGCCTCGTCGTAACCGGAGAACAGGCCATCCTCGAAGCCGTAGCCGTCGCGAACGATCAGCGCCGCATCGGTGTAGTGGAGCACGTATTCGCGCTGGATCTGATCGGTCTCGATCAGATAGCTGATCAGCCCGCCGAGGAAGGCGATATCGGTACCGGTGCGAATGAACGCCCGGTCCTGCGCCACGGCGCTGGTACGCGTGAATCGTGGATCGATCGTGATCAGCTCGGCGTTATTATGCTCGATCGCCTCGGTCACCCAGCGGAATCCCACGGGATGCGCTTCGGCAGCATTGCCGCCCATCACGATAATCAGATTGGCATTGCGGATGTCGACCCAGTGGTTGGTCATGGCACCGCGACCGAATGTTGGGGCAAGACCTGCCACCGTCGGTCCGTGTCAGACGCGTGCCTGGTTGTCGAACGCCACCATGCCGAGATTGCGCACCACCTTGTGGGTGATGTAGCCGGCCTCGTTGGAAGAGCCGGAAGCCGCGAGGAAACCGGTCGTGGTCCAGTGATTGACCGTCTGCCCCTGCGCGTTACGCCGCACGAAGTTGGCGTCGCGGTCGTCCTTCATGTGACGCGCGATACGCTCGAGCGCCTCGTCCCAGGAAATGCGCGTCCACTCGCTGGCACCGGCCTCGCGCACCTGCGGGTAGGCCAGGCGACCATCGCTGTGGACGAAATCCAGCAGGCCGGCCCCCTTGGGACAGAGTGAACCGCGGGAGACGGGATGGTCGGGGTCCCCCTCGATGTGAAAGACATCCTGCTCGACGTTCTTCGAACCGTCACCCTTGCTGTACATCAGGATGCCGCAGCCGACCGAGCAGTAGGTGCAGGTGTTACGGGTTTCCTTGGCGTGGGCCAGCTTGAACTGGCGGATCGACGCTTCGGCGGGTTCTGGCGCAAAGCCCATCATCGCCAGACTCGAACTCGCCAGCCCCGCCCCGCCCAGTTTGAAAAACTGGCGCCGCGTGACGTTAATTGCCATGAGCCATCCTCATCGGTCTATGACCGGCACCTCTCGCCGTTGCTTCAACTTACGGGTGCCTTGTTTTTCTTATAGCAAACCGCAGCGCACCCTGTCGTCAATCGAGGATGAGCAAAACGTCGCGCCATACGAAAGTATGAGATCGGCAGCCAGATACCACAGGAGGTCCCACCGCCGGAGACACAAACGCCCGCCTGCCGTGACGGCAAGCGGGCGTCGAGAGAGGGATGCCGATCAGACCGGGTCGGCGCTGGGCGCTTTCTGCTTGGCGAGGAGGAAGAGCACGACGGTAATCGCCGCGCCGACCAGATCGCTGACCAGACCCGGGAAGATCAGCGCCAGCGCCCCGACTGCCGCCAGCACGCGCCAGAACGGATTGAGCGGCCGGCGCAGGTAACCTTCGACCGCCACTGCCAGCAACAGCACGCCGACGACACCAGTCACGATCACCCAGATCGTGTTCAACCAGGTCGCGTCGATCATCAGCATGCTGTGGGCAAAGACGAACATGTACGGCACCACGAAGCCGGCGATGGCGAGCTTCATCGCCTGGAAGCCTGTGGCGTTGGGCGAGCCGCCACTGATACCGGCACCGGCGTAGGCGGCCAGCGCCACCGGCGGCGTCAGGTTGGCGAACAGGCCGAAGTAGAACACGAACATGTGCGCGACGAAGATCGCGGTCTCGTTGCTGCCGGCGAGCTCCCGGAACAGCGGCAGATTGAGCAGAATCGGCGCGGCCATGGTGCTGGTAATGATGTAGGTCGGGATACTCGGCAGCCCCATGCCAAGCACGATGGAAGCCACCATGGTCAGCGCCAGCGTCACCAGCAGCTGGATCATCGGAATCGGAATCTGCTGGCCAAGCGTGACCACCGCGTCCGCGGCCTCGAGCGCCACGCCGGTCAGCGTGGCAATGCCGACGATGATCCCCACCGCGCCGCAGGCGATAGCCACCGGAATGGCATTGCGTACGCCGTCATGCATGGCATCACGGCAGTCGCCGACATCCATCTTCTCGGCCACCATACCCAGTCGGGCGCGGATCGCGTTGATGGCGACGGGGATCGCGATGATCGCGAACAGCATCCAGCGGCTGGCCGGAAAGTTGGGCATCGGGTTGCCGCCGATCAGCGCGCGCAGCTGCGGCTCGAATATCAGCAGCACCAGGATCGCGCTCAACCCGAGGGTCACGCGGCGGGTACCGCAGATCAGCACGGTGGCGGCAATCGACCAGAAGGCCGCGAAGAACGGCGCGCGCCCTTCGAACAGCAGCCACAGCAGCACCGCCATCGGAATCAGCAGATGGCCACGCTTGAGCATGACGGCCTTGAGCGGCGTCAACTGCGAGCGCGGAATGCCCTCGAGTCCGTTGCGCATCGCGCGCAGGTGCACCTGGAACAGTACGCCGAGGTAGAACAGCAGCGCCGGAATAATGCCGGCCAGGATCACCTGGGTATAAGGCACCGAGAGCACTTCGGCCATGATGAACGCCGCCGCCCCCATGATGGGCGGCAGAATCTGGCCGCCCACGCTCGCCGAGGCTTCTACCGCGCCGGCGAAGTTCGGCTTGTAGCCCGTTTTCTTCATCAGCGGAATGGTGAAAGCCCCGGTGGTGACCACGTTGGCAATCGCCGAGCCATTGATCGAGCCCAGAAAGCCACTGGCGATGACCGCCACCTTCGCCGGGCCGCCACGGGTGTGGCCTGCGATTGCCAGCGCCAGGTCGTTGAACAGCTGGCCCAGCCCGGACTTGCCGAGAAATGCCCCGAACAGGATGAATAGAATGATGTAACTGGCCGAGACACCGATCGCCGTGCCCAGCAGCCCCTCGGTGATAAAGACCAGATGCGCGACCACCTGCTTGCAGGTGGCGAGAATGATCGCCTCGTTCAGCTGCGGGTAGAACGAGAGCTTGGCGTAGAAGCCGTAGACCAGAAAGAGCGAAGCCAGAACCGTCAGCCCCCACCCCGTGACGCGCCGGGTCGCATCCAGCACCAGCGCGATCGCGACGAAACCGACGACCATATCGACATTGTTGATGCGCCCGGCCGAAGCGATAACCCGGTCCGACACCGCCAGCATGTAGACGCCGATGCCGAAGGCGATCAGCGCCAGCAGTGCATCGCCCCAGGGGACACGGTCCCGCGCGCCCTTGCGCGTCAGGGGATAGAGCACGAAGGCGAGCCCGAGCAGCGTATAGAGGTGAATACTGCGCTGGGCGACATCGACCAGCGGCCCGGAAAACGAGGTATAGAGATGAAACAGGGCCAGCAGCACGCTGACCACGGTCACGAACTTGACGATGCCGGCCGGCAACTTGTCCCGCACCAGACTCTCGCGATCAAATTTCTCCAGCGCTTCCTTGACCGCCGGATCCTGATCGGCATCGGCGGAGAGCGTGGTTTTTTGTTCGGTCATATCGGTATCCTGCGTCAGCCTGACGCTACGCTATGGCACAATCTTCAACAGAACGCGGGGCCGGACAGCCCGAATCGGCCAGCCAGCACACGCCTGCCTATCTTCTGACGGGGTTTCGGTCCACGAGGTAGTGGCGACATGACGAAGCGCGCCTCGAGCCCGCTTCGTCGGTATCAGCGCCGCGATTCGACGCTGGTCAGCGAACGGAACAGCGCCGGCAGCGCCTGCCACAGCGGTGCGTCACGCACGCTGATGAGCAGAATCGGTGGCGGGTCGGCGTGCGAGAGCGGGATCACGCGGCCGGCGAAGATCAGGCGGTAATGCTCCTCGACGGCGGCCTGAACGGCATAGGGGTCGACCACGCGATCGATGCCGGTCATCACGACCCAGCCATCCTCGAGCCGAGTCGCGTTACCGGCGTGGGCCGGGACGCCGGCGCCGAAGGTCTTGAAGCGGGTACCGGTGATCTCGATGGCGCCGTTGCCGGTGACCGCGAACCACTCCTCCCAGTCTTCCTTCTCGACCGAGTGCATCCAGCGCACCTTGAAGGTCGTGCCCTGCCAGCCGGGAAAGGCCAGCCGCCACTGCGTGCCTTCACTCACCACCAGCCAGGGGAGCGGCAGCGTGGCGGCGAGCACGAAAATCGCGACCGTCGCCAGGGCTATCGACCGCTGGCGCGCGGTCAACGTGCGACCACCAACATCAACACTTCAACCACGCCACCACGCCACCACTCGTGCCACGAACGCCTCGTCCATGCAGAACTCAGGACTGCGGCTGTTCATCCTGGGCGTTTTCGCTGCCGCTGGCATCGCTGTCAGCGCCAGTTTCCACGTTGTCTTCCGGCGTCTCGGCACTGGTCTGCTTGGCCGGCTCGGCTTCGGCGCCGTCGGCCTCCGTGGTGGCTGCCGCTTCATTCTCAGACGAGCTGGCAGTCTCTTCCGACAGGTCACTGTCGTCATCGGCGCTAGTCGCCGAGGCGTCGTCTGCCGATGCCAGCGTCTCGTAAAAGGCCTGGGCACCCGCATGCACCGGCACCACCAGGTTCTGATTCATGGTGTTGGGGTCGAACTGCTTGAGCGCGCCGACCGAAACATTGCCGGACTCCAGATAGTCGTGGAAGCGACGAGCGAGCTCTTCGGCGACATCATCACGCATGTCGCTGCCAACGATCATCATGTTGCGAATCGCCACGGTCTCCACCGACTCGTCGAGGTTGTAGCGCTCGGGGGCGCCGGCCGGCAGCTCGTAGGTTTCGTAGTAGGGATACTGCTCCAGCAGCGACGACGCGACGTCGCCGGTGACCGGCACGAAGGTGATATCGGTGCTCTGCATCAGGCCGGTAATGCTGGAGTTGGGCACGCCAGAGGTGAAGAAGGCCGCGTCGAGATTGCCGTTGCTCATCTCGGTGACGCTGTCGGCGTAGCCGGTGTGGCTGACCCGGGCCAGATCGTCATAGCTCAGGCCGGCGGACTCGATCACCTTGGCCGCGCTCTGCTCGACTCCGGAGCCAACCTTGCCCACGCCGACGCGCTTGCCGGCCAGGTCGGCGATGCTCTCGATACCACTGTCGGCCGTGGCAACCACCTGCACGACATTCGGATAAAGTCCGGCAAGCGCCTCGATGTCGGCGGGCGAACCGTCGAACTGGTTCTGGCCGTTGACCGCATCGTAGGCGACGTCACTCATGACGATCGCGATCTGGTTGAGCCCGTCGGAGATGTTGTTGATGTTCTGCACGGAGGCGCCGGTGGAGACCACCTGCACGCCGTCGACCAGCTCGCTCTGCTCGAAGATGCTCTTCAGCGCGCCGCCGATCGGGTAATAGCTGCCGCCGGTACCGCCGGTACCGAAGATCAGGTTGACCGGCTCGCCACCGGCGGCCTCGCCGCTGGTCGCCATGTCCTGAGACTCGCCGCTATCGGCCGACGACGCCTGCGAACTCGCACCGTTCTCCTGCGACGTTGAGGAGGACTGGGTTTCCTCCTGCGCCTGATCGTCGGCGTCGTCGCCACAGCCTGCCAGCAATGCGCCTGACAGGCCGAGCGCCGCGACCAGCATTCCCGTGCGTAACATCATGGTTCACTCCGTCGGTTTCGCGTTATCGAACAAGCTGCCTAAGAGTAAGTAACGGCCGACGGCGATACCATGGATAAGCGATCAACTACAACCAAAGTCTAACAGCGAGGCCCGTGTGAGGCGTATACCACCTGCGCGCGATTCATCTCGCTTGGCCAGGCCAAGAATCAGCCCGATGCCCCGGCGTTGCGCTTGAGCACGCGCTGGACCAGATGACCGATGGTCAAGCCCTGGGTCACGATCGAGAACAGCACGATCAGGTAGGTGACGTTGAGGATCACGTCACGCGCCTCGCCCGGCGGCATCGACAGCGCCAGCGCCACCGAGATACCGCCACGCAACCCGCCCCAGGTCAGAACCGGGATCGACCCCGGACGGAAATGGCGACGCGCCAGCATGACCGGCGTCGCCACCACCAGCCAGCGCACCGCCATCAGCAGCAGAATCAGCGGCACCGCCACCAGCAGGTAGATGCGATCGAACGGCAGCGCCAATAGCTCCAGGCCGATGATCACGAACAGCAGCGCGTTGAGAATCTCGTCGACCAGTTCCCAGAAGTCATTGAGGTGCTGCCGCGTCGTGGTCGACATCGCGTGCGTCCAGGCGTGGTTGCCCACGACCAGCCCCGCGACAACCATCGCTATCGGTCCGGAGACATGCAGATGCGTCGCCAGGGTATAGCCGCCGAGGACCATCGCCAGTGACAGCAATACTTCGACCTGATACTGGTCGACACGCTTCATCAGCGCATGCACGCCATACCCGAGCGCCAGACCGAACACGGCGCCGCCGCCCGCTTCCTCGACGAACAGGCCGATCGCATGCCAGCCGCCGAGGGACTCTCCGCTCTGCGCGGCAGCCAGCAGCAGCGTGAACAGCACCACCGCGACCCCGTCGTTGAACAGCGATTCGCCGACGATGCGCACTTCCATATCCTCCGGCGCCCCGGCATCGCGCATGATCCCCAGCACGGCCACGGGATCGGTCGGCGAGATCAACGCGCCGAAGACGAGACACCACGGCAGTGCGACCTCGACGCCCATCACCTGCAGCAGCCAGTGAGAGGCAAAGCCAATCAGCAGCGTGCTGACCAGCACCCCGACCGTGGCCAGCACGCCGATCGACGCCCAGTAGTGCTTGAGCTTCTTGATATCGACGTGCAGCGCCCCGGCAAAGAGCAGAAACGAGAGCATGCCGTTCATCAACAGCGCATCGAAATCCAGTGCCTCGACCCAGCCGCGCGATAGTGACGCCGGTGCCTCGAAGCCGACGGCGGCGAGCCCCTGGATCACCAGCGACAGAAACAGGGCGATGACCATGACCCCGATGGTCGCGGGCAACTTGATGAAGCGTTCGTTGAACCACGCCAGACAGGCGGTGACCGTCATGACGATGGCGGCAAGTTCGAGCACGTCTTACTCCTGGCAGAAATCGTGTAAACAGAAAGGGGGCATGAGAGATATCAAAAGCGACGGACCCGCCTTGGCGGGTCCGTCGCGAATCGTCGGCAAACGCAGTTGCCGCCTGTCGGGTCGAATCAGAGCCCGGCGGCCGCCTTCAGCGCCGGCGCCTTGTCCGTCTTCTCCCATGGGAAGGCGGTAAAGGTCTCGGTATGCGACTCACCGTTGACGTCGGTCCAGACGTAGCTGGATTCGAACGGCTCGCGACCGAAATGGCCGTAGGCGGCGGTGAGCTGATACATCGGATGCAACAGGTCGAGCATGCGCGTGATCGCGTGCGGACGCAGGTCGAAGTGTTCGCGCACCAGCTCGATGATCTTGGCCTCGGCCACCTTGCCGGTGCCGAAGGTGTTGATCGAAACCGAGGTCGGCTCGGCCACGCCAATGGCGTAGGAGACCTGGATCTCGCACTTGTCGGCCAGCCCCGCGGCGACGATGTTCTTGGCCACATAGCGACCGGCGTAGGCGGCGCTGCGATCGACCTTGGACGGATCCTTGCCGGAGAAGGCGCCGCCGCCGTGGCGCGCCATGCCGCCGTAGGTATCGACGATGATCTTGCGCCCGGTCAGTCCGCAGTCGCCAACCGGCCCGCCGATCACGAACTTTCCGGTCGGGTTGATGTGGAAGCGCGTGCTGTCGTGAATCCACGCTGCCGGCAGGACATCGCGAATGATCAGTTCCTCGACCGCCTTGCGCAGCTCGTCCTGCGAGATATCCGGATCATGCTGGGTCGAGAGCACCACGGCGTCGACGCCATTGGGCTTGCCGTCGTCGCCGTAGGTGAAGGTAATCTGGCTCTTGGCGTCGGGACGCAGCCAGCCCAGAGTGCCGTTCTTGCGCAGTTCGGCCTGGCGCTCGACCAGACGATGTGAATAGTGAATCGGCGCCGGCATGAAGGAGTCAGTCTCGTTGGTGGCATAGCCGAACATCAGGCCCTGATCGCCAGCGCCCTGGTCTTCCGGCTTGGCACGGTCGACGCCTTGGGCGATATCCACGCTCTGCTTGCCGATCAGGTTGATCACGCCGCAGGTCTCGCCATCGAAACCGACTTCGGAAGAGGTATAGCCGATGTCCAGGATCACCCGGCGCACCAGATCTTCCAGATCGACCCAAGCGGTCGTCGAGATTTCACCGGCGACAATCGCCACGCCCGTCTTGACCAGCGTTTCGCACGCCACGCGCGCCTGCTTGTCGCGGGCGATGATGGCGTCCAGCACCGCGTCGGAAATCTGGTCGGCGATCTTGTCCGGATGGCCCTCGGAGACAGATTCGGAGGTAAACAGAGAATATTCACTCATGGCGTACGGAGCCCCTTTTCGTTCACTGGTTGCGGTGCACGTACGCGCCCGCCTGCTGGTCATTCGGCGCCGTCGGCCGGCGTCAATGGTCAGAACGGCACGCGACATCCCTGTCGCGAGTATGGCAGCTGTCGCGGGCACCTGCCGATTCCACCGGCGCCAGGACGCTCGGCATCGATGTTCGACAGCCCTCGACGACTCGAGGCAAGGGGGACAAAAGTCTACACATTGAATTGCTAGCTGCCTATCTTTCCGCCGCGCCGGGCTTTACCAGGCCGTCGTGAAGCGCGCCATCCGGCGTGTCGGCGGTGGGCGCACCGAACGTCCCGCATCACGCCGGAGCGTTCGCCGCATCGCCGTGGACGATATCGATCAACCGCTCGATGCCGGCGCTGACAGCCGTCCGCTGCCAGGCGTTACGCCCGAAGATCACACCCTGCGCGCCCCCGTCGAGTGCACACCGCGTGAAGCGTTCGAGAGCGTCGTCGTCATCCACCGCCGCGCCGCCGAGAATCAGCACCGGTACCGGACAGCTCGCTGCCAGCCGACGCATGTCCGCCGGCGCCCCGGTAAACTGCGCCTTGACCAGATCGGCACCGAGTTCCGCGGCGATGCGCGCCACCCGCGCGATACGTGTCGGATCGAGCCGCCCTTCCTCGCGTTGGCCCCACACCACCGCCTCGACGATCAGCGGCAGGCCGATTGCCTCGCAGGCACGCGCGGTCTCGGCCACCGCTGTCAGGTTATCGGCTTCGGCGTCGGAATCTTCATAGCCGGAAATCAGGCAGACGACGACCGCATCGGCGCCCATGGCCTGGGCCTCGGCGGGGGTCGCGATCAGGCGGTGGCGTTCCGCCCCGGCCAAGGTGAAATCGCCGACCATCGGGTAATCGATCCGCAGCACCACCGCGGGCGCCTCACGGCACGCAAACAGATCACCACAGCGCTTGAGCAGCCCGGGCGACAGCAGGACCGCCTCCGGGCTGGCGGCAACGATCGCCGCGCAGGTGGCGCGCGCGTCGATCGCCGACTCGAGCGGTCCCGCCAGCAGCGTCCGATCGAAGGCGACCATGCAACTGCGGCCGCTTGCGCGCCGGAACAGGCGACGCGTTCGCCGCTCGGCAGCACCGATCGCGGCGCCACAAGAAGTCGTCATGCATCATGCTCCTGAGCGGTCGTCATCGTCATGTTGCCGGGGCCGTCGTCTCGCCGGTCATGTCCGCCCCCGCCAAGGTCACCCCGTGGCGCTCCCGGGCAAGCCGCCGCACGCGAACGACCTGCGCCTCGCGATGCGTATCCGACCAGCCGAGCGTCACCCCGCAGCAGTCGGCGACTTCCTCGATGACGGCCGAAGAGAGTCGCGCCGACAGGGCGATGGGCAGGCGCCGGAACAGGACGTCGTCGAGCTGCTCGATCCGCTCGCGCCGACAGACGAACTCGAATTCACCGACGCTGTAGTCGGGCAGCGTCCGCAGTGGACGCCGAGCCCCTTCGCGCTCGGCGCAGTAGGCGGCCACGGCCTCGCCCCGCGAACCGTAGCGAGCAAGCAGCGCGGCGGCGCGGCCACGGTCGCCATCGCAGTGTCCGGCGACACGCGACAGCCAAGCATCGCGCTCGGCATCACGGCGCGGGTAGTCGCGTCCTCCACCGATCGGCATTTGCTCGGTCCCTACCTCGCGGCGCCGTCCCAGTCGCGTCAGTACCGTATCGGCAGCCTCTTCGGCAAAGCCGCGGAAGGTGGTCCACTTGCCGCCTACCAGCGACAGTACCGACAGATCGCCGAGCCGATCTTCGACCAGGGCATGGTCGCGGCTGATCTGGCCAGGGTCGTCGGCATCGCTGCGCGGCAGCGGGCGGACACCGCTATAGCGATAGCACACTTGTTCTGGTCCCACCGGCACACCGGGAAACAGATAACGCACCGCCTCCAGCATGTAGTCGCGTTCGTCGTCGCTGCAGATCGCCCGGTCAGGATCGGTACAGCGAATATCGGTGGCGCCGACCAGAACATGCTCCATGAACGGATAGATCAGGCAGATCCGGCCATCGGGTGTTCCGAAATAGATCATGCGACCGTCGAGCTGGCGACGAATCGCCGGCACATCGACGATGAGGTGTCCGCCCTTCGTGCCGCCGATATGCGCCGTTGCGAGCCCCAGACGACGATTGATCTCGTCGATCCAGGCGCCCCCGGCATTGATCACGATCCGCGGACGCACCGACAGCCGCTCTCCCGCCAACGTCTCGAGATCGACCGTGCCGTCGGTATGGCCGACCGGTGTGACATAGTTGAGCGCCATCGCACCTCGGTGCGCCTGGCAGCCATCGTCGATCAGCTCGAAGCCGAGCCGCTCGGCCTGGGAGACAGCGGCATCGTAATAGGTATGCAGCGCCCGCACGTCGCCGCGGATGTCCGGCAGCGATTCGCGAACCCGGCGCCCGAACATCACCGAGTGTCGGGGCATGCTGCGAAACCGGCGACCGAAGAAGTCGTAGAGCGCCAGCCCCACTTCGCTGATCAACACGCCACGATCGTCGATCTTCGCCGGCCGCTGCAGGAAACGCTGAATCGACGGCCAGATGCCGCCGAACCAGCTGTGCGTCGGCATCACCGTGCGCAGCGGATGGACGACGTGTGGCGCGTTGCGTAGCAGCAGGTTGCGTTCGCGCGTGGACTGCGCCACCAGGCGAAACTCGCCGCTTTCCAGATACTTGAGACCGCCATGAATCAAGCGCGACGGCGCCGCGCTGGCACCGCCACAGAAATCCTGCTTGTCGACGATCAGCGTATCGATGCCCTGGGCGGCCAGCTCCCGAAACAGACCCGCGCCATTAATACCGGCCCCAATGATCAGCACATCCACGGCGGGATTTTCGGCGAGCCGTGCCAGCGTACGCTGGCGGTCGCTGACGGCAGTTGGCGGAGTACCATCGCTCATCGGCCAACTCCCTGCGTCGTGGAGTGAGATGCTTCGCCGGACTCGACCGCCGTGGCCGACTCGGCGTCGAGCATGCTCCAGAGTGGACACAGACTCTCGACCAGTCGTTCGTAGCGTTCGAATTGCGCCTGACAGGCGGACTGTGCCGCGGCGTCGGGCACATGGCGGCGGACCATCCGCGCATCCGACGCGGCCGCCTCGATCGACGGAAACAGACCCGCGGCCACACCGGCACAGATGGCAGCGCCCCAGGCAGCGGCCTCCGGGGTCGCCCCGATCTCGACCTCGCGCCCCAGGGTATCCGCGAACAGTTGGGCCAGACGTGGCGACTGTGTGCCGCCGCCGGTGATCCGCGTGCGTCGAATGGCAAACGCGGAAGCGAGCGCGTCGACGTGAACCCGGTGGTTGAACACGACCCCTTCGAGAATCGCGCGCAGCACATGGCCGCGACCGTGCCAGCCCTGAAGCCCGAACAGACCGGCACTGGCCGGTTCCGTATAGGGCGAGCCGTAGAGAAACGGGTGATAGACCAGCCGCGAGGCGCTGGCGAAAGCGTCCTCCAGCGCCGACTCCATATCGGCCAGGAAGGCCGCCGTGCCTCCATCCCCCGGCCGCCCCCACTGGCGGTGAAACCATTCGAGGTTACTCGACGACGCCGGCGATACCGCCATGTTGAGCCACTGCCCCGGGCGCAGGCCGTTGCGCGTTGCCCAGCGGAAGTCGGGGCGGGGCGCGTTGGAGAACACCTCATTGATACTGAAGGTGCCGGCAGCGATAGTCAGCGTGTCCGCCTCGACGTTACCGAGTCCGACCGCGCTGGCGGTCACATCATGCAAACCGGTGGCAACGGGGGTGCCCGCCCTCAGGCCGGTCTCCCGCGCCGCCGAGGCGGTGACCTGGCCGGCGACCTCGTCGGGCATTCTCACCGCCGGCAGCGCACCGAAGGCGGCCTCGATGCCGAGCAGGGCGAGCCCCTCGCGACTGTAGCGCTGGGTGTGCACGTCTGTGTAGCCGGTACTGGCTTCCGTGAAGTCGGCAAACACCTCGCCGGTCAGCTTCAACCGCAGCCAGTCCTTGCAGGTCAGCGCATGACCCAGTGCCGAGAAACGCGCCGGCTCGTGCGCCTGCATCCACGCCAGCAGCGCGACCGGCGAGAAGGCAAACGGCACCTGACCGAGACATGCCAGCGCCTGCGCCTGCACGCCCTCGCGAGACCAGCGTTCGACGATGCCCGTCGCGCGGCTGTCCAACGACGTGATCGCCTTGCCCAGCGGCGCGCCCAATTGGTCGACGGGATAAAGCCCGTCGCCGTGGGCCGTGACCCCGATCGCGGCGATCTCACGACCGTCGATATCGGCATCCTGAAGCGCCTGCCGGATCGCCTGCACGGCACTGCGCCAGACCGCCTGCATGTCGCGCTCGACCCGATGCGCCTGCGGATGCTCAAGCGGTGCGCCATGGCGACCGACCCCGACCACCTCTCCCTGCGCATCGAATATGACCGCCTTGGTCGAGCTGGAACCGCCGTCCAGCCCCAGCAAGTATCCCTCCGGCATCACTGCCTCCCCAAGAACGAACCCTGGCCGAGCCTCGCTCGACTCGTCGCATGCCAGCCATTTCTAACATTCACCTGTTTCTAACATTCACCTGTGATCTTCATGGCTTAGACATTGGTGCCAAACCAAGGAGAAGCCCCCTGACAAACCATTTGGATTCAAATGGTTAAAAACAGAACTCCATCGGTGGAGACCCCCCGATACCAAAGTCATAAAGCGACTTATCACGCTGAAATGTTATTCACGGACTTCGTGCCATGGCAGCCAACCCACGCCTGCCGCGAGGAGACACCATGTCCGATCCCGAACGACTACCCGACACCATGCGGGCCGTGGTCTGCCGAGGCCCGAACGACTATCGACTCGAATCGGTGCCGACACCGAAACCGGGGCCGAACGAGTTGATCCTGAAGGTTCACGCCTGCGGCATCTGTGCCAGCGACCTCAAGTGCCGCGACGGCGCGGCGATGTACTGGGGCGACGGCGATCGCTTCGCGCCCTTCGTGAAGCCACCGATGATCGTCGGCCACGAATTCGCGGGGGAGGTCGTCGCACTGGGCGAGGGTGCCGGGGAACACTTCGGTGTCTCGTTCGGTGATCGCGTCGTGCCGGAACAGATCCTGCCCTGCGGCAAGTGTCTCTACTGCCAGCGCGGCCACTACTGGATGTGCGAGGTACATCACATCTTCGGCTTCCAGGGCGGTGTCGCCGACGGCGGTATGGCCGAATATCTGCGCGTGCCGGCCAATGCCGTGCTGCACCCGGTCGACCCGCGATTGAGCGTCGAGGACGCGACTTTCCTCGAACCGCTGGCCTGCGGCATCCATGCCATCAATCGCGCCGATATCCAGTTCGACGACACCGTGGTGATCGCCGGTGGCGGCCCGATCGGCCTGGCCATGGTCCAGCTCGCCCGGCTCAAGACGCCCAGGCAGTTGATCCTGGTGGATACCCACGACGACCGCCTGGCAATGGCCTATGACTACGGCGGCGATCACGGCTTCAACCCGCATCGCGACGATATCGCCAAGGAAATTCGGGCCCTCACCGGCGGTTACGGCTGCGAGGTCTATATCGACGCCACCGGCGCGCCGAGCGGCGTGGCCCAGGGCCTGGAGTCGCTACGCAAGCTCGGCCGCTTCGTCGAGTTCAGCGTCTTCAAGGAACCCGCCACCGTCGACTGGTCGACCATCGGCGACCGCAAGGAGCTGGATATCCGCGGCTCGCACCTCTCTCCGCACACTTACCCGGTGGCGATCGACCTGCTGGCGCGCGGCCTGGTGACGACGCAAGGTATCGTCACGCATCATGTGCCACTGGCCGAGTTCGAGCGCGGCTTCGAGATCGCCGCTCGGCGAGACTCGATCAAGGTCGTGCTGACCATGATCTGACGCCTGGCAGTCGAGCCGGCGGCGAGCGCCGGATTCCGCTCGTTCACAGCGCCAAGTTCGGCCGCCACGTGCGGCATCGGCTGGCCGATTGCCAAGAGTTCGACCTCGTATTGATCGACGATGGCCTCGCCGAAGCCTGCTGCCGACCACTCGACGACGCGGGCATCGCCTATCGACGGATCAAGCGCCGATCGGAACGCTTTACGCCAAACTGCCGCGAGCCGTTCGGCCCGCGACAGTCTTCATGCATCGACCCTTTCGATATGCGGTTACTGCTCCAGCACGAAGGCGGAGGTGTACTGATCGACGTTGTCCGGCGTCACCAGCAGGCAATCGAACAGATGCTTCTCGCCCTCGAGGCCGGTGTCACCGCTGGTGATGAAGCGATCGGCCATCTGCACGGCAGCCTTCGAGAAGATCGCCACCGGCTGCAGCACGGTATAGGCCAGTTCGCCGGAACGCACGGCGTCGACCGCATCCGGGGAACCATCGAAGCCGCCCACGACCACATCATCGAGCTTGCCGGCTTCCTTCAGCGCGGCGATGGCACCCAGCGCCATCTCGTCGTTGCCGCTGATCACGCCGTCGATATCCGGATTCGCCTGCAGCAGGCTCTGCATCTTGTTGTAGCCCTGGGTGCGATCCCAGTTGGCGACATCCTCGCCGACCTTCTCCAGATCCGGATACTGGCTCAACACGGTGGTATAGCCGTTGGAACGGGTCGCGGCGTTGTTGTCCGACGGTGCGCCCTTGAGCTCCACGTAGCGAGCCGAATCACCGACCGCCTGCACCCACTGCTGTGCGCCGATCGCCGCACCCTGGGCGTTGTTGGAAACGAGCTGCGCTTCTGCCAGGCCCTGCTGGTTGATCTCGGCGTTGACCAGGAAGACCGGGATGCCCGCGTCGACTGCCTTGCGCACCGCGCCGACCGAACCGTCGGCATTGGCCGGATCGAGGATGATCGCCTTGGCCTGGTTGGTGATCGCGGTATCGATCTGGCGGCTCTCGGCGTTGGTATCGCCCTTGTGCGCGCTGACATTGGCGCGATACCCCAGCTCCTCGGCGGTTTCGCGGGCGATCTGGCCCTCGGTGAACCAGTAAGGATTGGAGGGGTCGTTGACGATGATCGAGATCAGTCCCTTGTCCTGCGCCGCGGCGGTGCCGGCGAGCAGCGGCGCGGTCACGACGAGGGCTGCGATCAACAGGCGTTTGGCTGTTTTCAACATGATGGATCACCCTTCTTTATCGATGGTGGTGATCGATGGCGCCCATCACGGGCGCCGCTCGATCAGTGCTGGACCGCCGGCTTGCCGGCGCTTTTCCCGTCGGCCGCGGCAGGCTCCCGATCCGTCGTTGACGGTGGCGCCGAGGCAGGAGAAGAAGGCGAGGCAGGGGCGGCCCGCTTGCGCCGCCCGCCGTACTGGATGCTGTTCAGGAGCACGGCCAGGACGATGACGGCGCCGGTGAAGACGGTCTGCCAGTAGGAGGAGACACCGATGATGACCAGGCCATCGGAGAGAAAGCCGATCACGAACGCGCCCAGCAGCGTGCCGCGCACGTTGCCTCGCCCACCGGTCAGCGCCGCCCCACCGATGACCACGCCGGCGATCGCGGTCAGTTCGTAGGTTGTACCGGCCGTCGGCCCGGCGGAGGTCAGCTGGGAAGAGAGCACCAGCCCGGCAATCGCCGCGCAGATACCGGAGAGCACGTAGACCGACACCTGCACGCGCTTGACCGGTACGCCCGAAAGCTCCGCCGCACGGGCATTGCCACCGGTGGAATAGACCCAGCGGCCGAAGGGTGTACGCGCCAGCGCCAGCAGCGTGACGATGGCGACCAGCGCCAGTACCCACACCCCCACCGGCACGCCGAGCAGGCGGTTGAAGCCAAGCCAGTCGAAGCCGGTGTTGCCGAGCTCGGGCTGGCCGCCGAGGTTGTTGTAGGTCAAGCCGTCGGTCATCAGCAGCGCCACGCCGCGCGCGACGTAGAGCAGCCCTAGCGTGGCCACGAAGGCCGGCACCTTGAAGTAGGCGATCAGAACACCGTTGATGGCACCGATCAGCGCACCGACGCCGCAGGTCAGGATGACCACCACCCACACCGGCGGGTAGAGCGTGACCCCGAACAGGTCGAAGGTGACGCCCTGCATCAGGAAGCCGGCCACCACGCCGGCCAGCCCCAGCGTCGACCCCACCGACAGATCGATGCCTCCCGTCAGGATCACCAGCAGCATGCCGATCGAGAGCAGGCCGAAGATTGCCACGTGCGACGACATGGTTAGAAAGTTGTTGGTCGTGAAGTAGACCGGCGACAGCAGCGAGAAGATCACGATGATCGCGATCAGGGCGAAGAACGCGCGCCCCTCGAGCAGCAGGCGCCCGAGATCGAAGCCGCCACGCTGGCGCACAGGCGCCTGGCGTTGCTTGGACATAATCAAAACTCCCTTCGCGTCAAAGCGCTCTCGTGTGTTGTGGTCGGGCGACCGACGCCTCGTCTTGCGTCTTCAGGCGACCACGGCCTCGCCGGAGGCTGCCATGATCTGTTCCTTGGAGATGTCGGCGCCGAACTCCGCGGCGATGCGCCCGCGGCTCATGACGACGATGCGGTGAGCAATGCTCAGGCACTCGCCGACCTCGGAGGTGGAAAAGATGACCGCCAGGCCCTGGCTGGCCGCGCCTTCCGCCAGCAACTTGAACACCTCCGCCTTGGCGCCGATATCGATGCCTCGGCTGGGCTCGTCGAGCAGCACGACGCGCGGATGGGTGGCAAGCATCTTGCCGATGACGACCTTCTGCTGGTTGCCGCCCGAGAGCGAGCCGATCTCGGCGCGCGGGCCGTCGGTTTTGATGTGGACATTGGCGATCGACTCCTCGACCACCCCTCGCTCGCGCCGCCCGGAGGTCAACAGCCCCTTGGTAAATGCCTTGATGCTCGCCAGCGACAGGTTCTCGCCGACCGACATCGTCTGTACCAGACCGTCGCGCTGGCGATCTTCCGGCACCAGCACCAGGCCCTTCTCGATTCGTTCGGCGATACTCAGGTGGGAAACGTCCTCCCCTTCCAGCCTCACCTGACCGCCGCTCGACGGCACCCGGCCGGCCACGCACTCCAGCAGCTCGGTGCGCCCGGCGCCCATCAGCCCGTAGAGGCAGACGATTTCACCGGCACGCACCTCGAGCGACAGGTGATCGACCACCGACCGCTCCGACACGCTGGAATCGGCGACGCTCAGATCCTCGATGGAGAGTGCCACCTCGCCCAGGGCATAGCCGGCCGGCGGCGAGCCGAGATCGAAGTTCTCGCCGACCATGTTGCGTACGATCCACTCGAGGTCGATCTCGGCGCGGCGGGCGTAAGCGGTCATCACCCCGTCACGCAGCACCACCGCGTGATCGGTAATGGTCAGCGCCTCCTCGAGGTGGTGGGAGATGTAGACGATGGACACACCGCGACTTTTCAGGTCGCGGATGACCCGGAACAGCACCTCGACCTCCGACGCCGATAGCGCCGACGTCGGCTCGTCCATGATCAGAATGCGCGAATCGACCGAGAGCGCACGGGCGATCTCGACAATCTGCTGTTGCCCCAGCCGCAGATCCTCGACCGGCGTCAGCGGATCGATCGGCTCGTCGAGTTCTTCCATCAACGCCCGGGTCTGGCGTGCCTCCTCGGCATAGTCGATGCCCGTGGGCCCCTTGATCTCACGCCCCATGAAGATGTTGTCGCGCACGCTCAGGTTGGGCGCGAGGCTCAGCTCCTGATGGATGATCGAGATACCCAGACGCTGTGCATCGGTAGTCGAGGCAAAGCGCACCGGCTCCCCTTCGAGCAGGATCTCGCCGTCGGTAGGCTGGATCACACCGGAGAGAATCTTCATCAGTGTCGACTTGCCAGCACCGTTCTCGCCGAAGAGCGTAGTCACCTGACCGCGATAGACATCGAAGTTGACGGTCTTGAGCGCCTGTACGCTGCCGAAGGATTTGGCGACATCGCGCGCCGACAGCACGATCGCCTCGTCGTGATGGCCCGCGCCGTTGGCATGCGCCCCGGCGGCGGTAGGCTCGACCACGGCGTGCCGAGCGTGAGGCGTGGAACGGGAAGCCATCACTGCACCTCCAGCCGGACCGGCGTCACCAGCCAGTTCTTGGGATTGATCAGTTTGAACACGCCCGTTACCTTCACCGTCTCGCCACTCAGGCTGGCGGTATCGAGATCGGCCAGCACGGCCTGCTTCATGGCATCGTTGATCGAAGCGCCCGCGTTCTGGTATTCGATCTGGTTGGTGAACTGGCTGAAGGCGATCTCGCCGGTGGCATCGCGCAGATCGGTCCCGTTGATCGCCGGCCCCGTCTGCAGGCGCACGCCGATGTCGTCGGGCACGCCCTCGACAGCCACCGTGTAGACGCCGGAGCGCGCCTCACCGAGCGTGCCGGTGAACGTCACCGGCACCACCGGCCCGAAGCCGTCGCCGACGCCATACTGCTGACCGGCAGCGGTCGCATCCTCTAGCACCGCCGCCGCCAGTTCCTCGGCGGGCACGGCACGCGCCTCGATGCTCTCGCGAATGGCAGGAAAGTGTTCGCTGCCGTAGGTGTCGGCCGAGAAGCCCCCGGCCAGTTCCGCTTCGGTGCCGATCTCGACCACCGTGGTATCCCAGGCCATCGCGGCAATGACCGCGACCGCGACGACGCCGAGGATCAGACGTCGGCGCGACTTGCCGGGGGATATCGGCCGGCTGGCGACGGTTGCACTCATGTCAGGCCTCCTCTTCGCACGGCGGTTCGGTTCAGGGAATCAGCACGATCTTCAGCGACTTCGCCCCGTGCTTCATGAGCTCGAAGCCCTCCTCGTACTTCTCCAGCGGCAACTGGTGAGTCACCACGCCGTCGGTGGGGAAGTCACCGTTACGGATGCCTTCGATGACCAGCGGATAGCAGTAAGGGCCAAGATGCGAGCCGAGCACATCGAGCTCCTTGCGGTCGGAGATGATGCTCCAGTCGACACTGACCGGGTCCTTGAACACGCTGAACTCGACAAAGCGGCCGAGCTTGCGAATCATCGACAGTCCCTGCTCGACCGAGGTCGGGTGACCGGTCGCCTCGATGTAGACGTCGCAGCCATAGCCGCCGGTCATCTCCTTGATGATCGACACCACATCGTCACGTTTCGGATTGAGGGTCAGATCGGCACCGAACTGCTCGGCCAGCGCCAGCCGATCGTCGAACAGATCGAGCACGATCAGCTTCTCGGCGCCGGCCTTCTTCGCCGCGCCGACCATGCCGAGGCCCAGCGTGCCCGCACCGGAGAGCACCACCACGTCGCCGAGTTCGATCTTCGCGCGCTGCACCGCGTGCAGCGAACAGGCGTACGGCTCGATCAGAATCGCCTTCTCCAGCGGCAGCTCTTCCGGCACGTGGTAGTTGATCGCCTCCTTGGTGAACTTCATGTACTCGGCCATGCCGCCATTGACGTTGTTCTGAAAGCCGTAGAGGTCGTGCTTCTCGCACATCCAGTACTGTCCGCGCCCGCAGAAGCGGCACTCCCAGCACGGCACGATCTGCTCGGAGATGACTCGATCCCCGGGCTGGTAGCCTTCGACCGCCGCGCCGACCTTGACCACCCGGCCGATAAACTCGTGGCCGGGAATCATCGGCGCCTTGATATAAGCCGGTTGTGTCTCGTCGCCCCAGAAGCTGGGGGCGCCGTCGTAAGACTTGATATCGCCGGCGCAGATGCCGCATCCCTCGACCTTGACCAGAATTTCCTTGTCATCGATCTCGGGAACGGGAACCTCCTCGTAGCGATAGTCACCGGGGGCGTAAGCGACCACAGCTTTCATCGTGCGCGGGATGTCGCCGGTAGCGGCGGTTTGGGGGGACGCGGTGGTAGATTCGGCCATGAGAGTCTCCGGAAGCAAACACATGCTCATTTGAAGTTCATATGTTTTTAGCCCCACCGCCCGGACAACTTCAACACTCCACGGAAAAACGACGCCTCATACTTTAGGTAAACAAAAATAAATCATTGTTTTAAAAAATATAAAAACCCAACTGCCCAGGATATTGCGACTAAAGTTATTCGGCGATATTTAATGTTAACTGTTAACATTAGAGTCAAATCGCCCTGTGCTTTCTGAACGCGAATAGAACATTTGTTCATTTACGAGTCGCTGTTGACAGTTTACAAACAAACTCGAATATTCACTCCTGAGCCCAAACGATGAGCCCTCCATGATTCGTAACCTGAAACGCACGACCCTGCGCGACCAGTGCCTGGATGGGCTACGCGCCGCGATCACGTCCGGCCAGCTGCACAGCGGCCAACACCTGGTCGAGACGGAGCTTTCGGAAGCCTTCGGCGTCAGTCGAGGCACCCTGCGGGAAGCGATGCGCCGCCTTGAGCAGGAAGGCTTGCTCGTGGCCGGCCCGCGCGGGCAGCTCAGCGTGAGAGCCATCGACAAGGCCGAACTGGGACACATCTATGAAGTGCGCACGGCGCTCGAGGTGCTGGCGGCCCAGCGGCTGCGGGCACAGCCGGACCACGCCCAGCGCCTAGCGCACCTGCGCGAGGCGCTGGCACGGCTGCAGCGCGTCGAGGGGGATCTTGGCGAACAGATCGAAGCCGATCTCGATTTTCACCGCACCCTGTGCGAACAGAGCGGCAATCCGGCACTGCTGACCACCTGGCTGTCGCTCGAGGGCGCCATCCGCATCTCGGTGATGCAGGCCGGTCTCGATCGCGCGCTGCGCAACATGTCCGCCGACCGCCACCACCTCATCGTCGATACGCTCGAACGAGGAGACCCCGGCGAGATCGAGGACGAACTCCAGCGACATATGCGAGAAGCGGTCGCCAGACTGGTCTCGGCTTACGAAACGTCGGACGCGGACTCGTAGGTCCGCGTCACGACAACGTTACCCGGGTGACCGAGATCGACCCGCCGCAAGACAACCGCCCGACGCACGGCTGTTCGGCATCAGTACATATGCATGCCGCCGTTGATATCCAGCGCCGCGCCCGTGGTATAGGAAGAAAGCTCGGAGACCAGGAACAGGAAGCCGCGAGCCACATCCTGAGCATCCCCCAGGCGGTTGAGCGGAATATTGGCGAGAATTTTTTCCTGCATCTCGCCGGAGATCTTGCCGGCATTGATATCGGTCTGGATCAGCCCCGGCGTGACCGAGTTGACGCGGATGTTATGCACCCCGAACTCTCGCGCCATCGCCTTCGACAGCCCCAGCATGCCGGACTTGGCGGCGCTGTAGTGCGGACCGCCGAAGATACCGCCGCCGCGCTGTGCCGACACCGAGGAGGTATTGGCGATCGCCCCGCCCTGCTGCTCGACCATGTACGGCAGCACCGCCTGCGACATGTAGAGCATGCCGCGCAGGCTCACGTCGGTGACCTGCTCGTAGTTTTCCGGCGTGATCTCCAGCGTTTTCAGCGGCTGGGTAATGCCGGCATTGTTGATCAACACGTCGATCCGCCCAAAAGCGTCTTTTACGGCTTGCGCCGCCGCCTCGCAGGAGGCCTTGTCAGTGACATCGCAAACGACGCCCAGCGTTCGCTCGGCACCGATGTCGGCGGCGGCCTGCCGGCTCTGTTCCAGATCCAGATCGGCGATCACCACCGTGGCACCCTGTTCGTGAAACAGGCGCGCCGTCGCCTTGCCGATGCCACGCGGGCCGGCACCACCGGTAATGATGCAGACCTTGTTGTCGAGCAGTCCGTTCATGATTGCGTCTCTCCAGAGCGGGTAGAAAGGTCGTTGGCCTGAAGGCCGGGATGATGCTGCGCCATGAAGCGCAACGATGCCGCGACACCGCTCTCGATCACCTCGAGCGGCAGTGGCTCGGCCAGTTTGTCGGGCTGTGCCTGGGTGTCGCGGCGCAGCCGGAAAGGTAGCTCGAGGCTGAACGGCAGCGCTCGGGATGCCAGCGCGGCGACGATCGGGGCATAGTCGATATCGCCCTCGCCGAGCGCCTCGAAGCGGTATCCGTCGGCGACCCGCGTGACCGCCTTGAGATGCAGGTGGTCGCTCAGCGGGATCGCCGCCTGAGCATCCGCCTCCGGCGACAGCGCCGGACGATGGGAAATCAGGTTGCCGGGGTCGTAGTTGATGCCGGCGGCGGCGCGATCCAGCCGCGCCAGAAAGGCGGGGAGGTCGTCCGCCGCATTGATCAGGTTGTCGCGACCGTCGCCGGGGTTCTCGAACAGTAGCTTCACGCCGGCCGCGCGGGCCGCGTCGATCATCCCTTCGAGATCGCGGTCGAAAGTCGCCCGCCCTGCCAGGCTCGCGGCGTTGGTGATCAGATACCGCGCACCCAGCGCGGCGGCGAAACGGATGCGCACCGCCAGGCTCTCGCCGGCCCCGGGCTCGCCCAGGTCGATATGCGCGGACAGCACCGTGCAGCGCTGTCCGCGCCGGGCCAGTTCGTCGACGAGCCGTCGCGCCAGCGCATCGTTGAGGTCGGCATCGGTGAATTCGCTGACGTACCCCTTGATAAAGGCCAGCTCGACGTCGGCAATGCCCAGGCGCTGCATCGAGTCGAGGATCTCGGGCCAGTCATAACCATCCCAGGCGGCGGTACTCACCGACATGCCGATGGCACGTAGGCGCTCGGCCGAAGGCAATGCTGTACTCATGGCGTTAACTCCATCGATGACGGGGCCGGCTCGGCGCCTTTCCCGCGCGGTCATTAAAATCGTTCATTCAGGGATGTCGTTCGTCGTCGTGGTTCACGACACACGCATCGCCACACCGGGCAAACCCGCGACCTCACCTAATTGTTGACTGTTAACAATAAATCGAGACATGACGCGACGCCTGATAGCGCCGGCATGCCGCCGGCTCCTCGGGTTTACCCCATCGGGAAGAGCGCCGGCACGTAGCTCACCAGTACCAGCACCAGCAGCGCGAACAGGTAGAACGGCACCAGTGCCCTGGCGGTCTGCTCGATACGCACGCCGGCTATCGACGACGAGATGAACAGTGTCGTGCCGACCGGCGGCGTGAACAGGCCGATGGCCAGATTGAGCACCATCATGATGCCGAGCTGGATCAGGCTCATGTCGATCGACTCGGCCAGCGGAATCATGATCGGCGCCAGCAGCAGGATGGCCGGCGTCATGTCGATTACCGCACCGACCACCAGCATCAGCAGGTTCATGAACAGAATGATCAGCACGTCCGCCAACCCCAGCGAGTCGACGAAAGCCACCAGCCGCGACGGCAGCTGGTCCACCGTCATGATCCAGCCCAGCACGGAGGAGGCCATGATCAGCAGCATCACGGCACCGGTCGCCCGTCCGGCACTCAGCACCGAGCCCAGCAGCCCGCGCGGCGAAAGGTCGCGATAGCAGAGCCTGACGACCAGGGCGTAAAAGACCGCGACGACACTGATCTCGGTCGGCGTGGCGACGCCGCCGATCAGCGCCCCGAGAATGATCACCGGCATCAGCAGCGCCGGCAGTGAGCTGAGCAGGCCACGCGTCACCGCCACCAGCGAGAAGGGCTGCTCGCTGCGCGGATAGTTGCCGCGACGGGCGATCAGGTAGACCGCGATCAGGCTGGCACCGCCGAAGATCAGCCCCGGGATCACGCCGGCCAGAAAGAGCGTACCAACCGACACCTGCGCCACGCTGGAATAGATGATCAGCGGAATCGACGGCGGAATGATCACGCCGATTACCGAACTCGCCGAGTTGACCGCCGCAGCGAAGGGGCCGGGATAGCCCTCGCGCTTCTGCCACGGAATCAGCACCGAGCCCAGCGCCGACGCATCCGCCACGGCCGATCCGGAAACGCCCGCGAACAGCATCGAGGTCACCACGCTCACCTGCCCCAGCGCACCGCGCACGCGACCGACCAGCAGTCCGGCAAAGTGAATGATGCGCTGCCCCAGCGTCCCGGCGATCAGCAGTTCGCCGGCCAGAATGAAGAACGGTATCGCCAGCAGCAGCGAGCTCTGGGTGGCATCGAAGAAACGCTGGGCGGCGATCGACAGCGGATAGCTGCCGCTCAGCGCAATCCCGATGCTGCTCGCGCCCAGCAGGGCGTAACCGATCGGCAGCGCCAGCGCCAGCAGCAGCAGGAACAGCGGCAGGGCGATCAATGTCATGGGGCTTCCTCCTCGACTGGCGACTCGACCCCGCTGGCCAAGCCAATGAGGTCGACCAGCGCCAGCAGCAGTACGCCGAGTGCGCCCAGCGGCAAGCTGTAGAAGGCCCAGGTTGCCGACCAGCCCAGCACCGGCGTCGTCTGATACTGCATATAGGTCAACAGCACAAAAGACTGCTGGATCAGCAGCGCCATCAGCGCCATCACCATGAGCTGAACCAGCACCATCAGCAGGCGAGCCGCCCGCAGCGGCAGCTTGCGAAGGAAGAAATCCACACCGAGATGCTGATGCCGCGCCGCCGCCATGACCACGCCACCCATGATCAGCCAGGGAAACAGGATCACCGGCAGCTCGTTACCCCAGGCGAGCGACCCCGACAGGAAGTAGCGGACGACGACACCCGCCATCAACGTGGCACCGATCACCAGCGTGGTCGTCACCACCACCACACTGCCAAGCCAGTAGAAGAGCTCGCGGCTGCGAGCGAGCCATCGCGTCAGCGACGGTTTCGGCACTCGGGCGTCGTCTCTGTCGTTCATCACGCTATACCCCTGGGTCATTGTCGCCTCCTTCGACTGGGCGCTCGGCGCGACCGACGGGCCGAGCTGCCGCCCGGCCCGCGGCGATCAGAGGGCGTTGGCCTCGTCGGCCGCCTGACGCGCATGCTCGACGATATCGCCCAGCTTCTCCTGCCAGGTGTCGAGGACCGGCTGCGTCGCCTCGCGGAACGCGGCGGCATCCACGTTGTTGACCTCCATGGCGCCGCTTTCGCGGATCTGCGCCAGCAGCTCATCGGTCTGCTCGATCAGCGTCTGACGCTGAAACTCGGCGGACTCCTGGGCGGCGCGCTGAAGCGCCTCGCGATCCTTCTCCGGCAACCGCTGCCAGGTCGGCATACCGATCACCACCGGCGTGGTCTCGTAGCGGTAGTCGGAGAGCGATAGGTATTGCTGCACCTCATCCAGATGCGAGGACATGATGTTGACCACCGGATTCTCCTGGCCATCCACTGTGCCCTGCTTGAGCGCGACATAGAGCTCGCCGAACGCCATCGGTGTCGGGTTGGCGCCCAGCTCGCCGAGGGTGTCGATGGTCACGGCATCCTGGGAGGTCCGCATCTTCAGCCCGGCCAGATCTGCCGGCTTCTCGATCGGGCGCACGTTGTTGGTGAACTGACGCAAGCCGTTATCCCACCAGGCGAGCACTTTCAGACCGCGCTCCTCGGCCTGAGCCTCTACTTCGTCGCCGACCGGACCATCCACGACCTCCCAGGCGGCCTGCGGCGAATCGAACAGGAACGGCAGCCCGAAGACATTGGCCTTGGGCACGATGGAAGCCAGCGACCCCTGACTGTTGGCGGTCAGTCCGATCGCGCCGCTTTGCGTTTGCTGCAGCATCTGCACATCGGAGCCGAGCTGCTCGGAGCCCTGGATGCGCAGCGTGAGGTCGCCTTCGCTGTACTGCTCGACCAGATCCGCCATGTGTTCGGCTGCCAGCGAGCGCGGATTGCCCGGCGCAGCCCCATGCCCCAGCACCAGCGTTTGCGCCGCCTGGGCGCCGCTGACCGCGACCCCGGCCGTCAGACCGACGGCCAGGACCAGTGCCCGCCGCCAGGTGGTGGCCTGCAGCGAATCGATCTCGCCTGCTTCGAAACCTGCCTTTTGGCGTCGTGTTTGTCTGGAAAGTGAACGGAATGTCTTCATGCTGGCTCCCCCTGCCGTGGCACCGGCGTTTAGCCGCCGTTGAAAGCGTTCGGGATAGTCCAGGCGAATCATGCCTGCGCTCCCGACTACCCTTACAGCAATATTCCGCATCACTGTTAACAGTCAACAAAACGCCTCTTCGACTTTGGCCGAAGGTATTCAAGGCACTGAATTTGAAAGAGAAAAATCGCTCTTCAGGACGCCCTACGACCAAAGAACGTGGGCGCAAGATACGCATCACCCCGGCAGCCCATGCCGACCCGAGGCAGAGGAACGGCGAGCCATCGAGAGGCGTGCAAGAGGCGAACCGGAAAGAAGTGCCCGACGAGATCGGAGATCGATTGAACCAGAGATCGATTACACCAGAGCGCGTCAGGCAGCGACGCGGACGAGAATCAGCCTCCGACGTCGGGATACGTGATCGCGACGAGGCGCTGCGATACCGGCTCGGTATCAAGCCCCGTAGCGCCTGTATGGCGGTGGCGAGATAAAAAAAGCGCGGCTCGCCTGGGCGAGCCGCGCTCCGTCGTTCATCCGATCCGTCCGCACCAGAACTTGGCGACGATGCCTTAGACAGTTTCCACTCTGCCGGAAGCCTTACGCCGCTCTCGCCGGCAACGCGTTCAGCGCTGCCCGCGTTCGTAGGCCTCGATGCGATCCACCTTGGGCTGGGACCGCCCACCCGGCTCGAATTCGTTACTCAGAAAACTGTCGACGATCGTCTTTGCCAGTTCGATGCCGATGACGCGCGCACCCATGGTCACGATCTGCGCATCGTTGCTCTTGCGTGCCCGCTCGGCCGAATAGGTATCGTGCGCCTGCGCGGCACGAATGCCGGGCACCTTGTTGGCAGAGATCGCCACGCCGATGCCAGTGCCACACATCAGGATGCCGCGGTCGTAGCGGCCATCGGCGATCGCTTCAGCGACTGCCAGGGCGATATCCGGGTAGAGCACCGGCTGCGCGTCGTGCGTGCCGAAGTCCTCGACCTCGTGTCCCAGCGCACGCACGTGCTCGATGATCTGCTGCTTCATCTCGTAGGCGGCCTCGTCGCACCCGAGCGCCACTCGCCATGTCTGTGCCATCACTCACCTCCCGTCCGGTCAATGGCGTGTCGGAACCACGGTTCATCATAGACAGCAATGCTTCATATGAACAAATGGTTTTCATATGAACAAAAGTCTAGCCGCCAGGTGCCGCTCAATTCGAGGTATCTCCGCGGCCTCATCGACATGCCGCTGCGCGGCGCCACTGAACCGAGACACGCCAAATCAGCGCGAAACACCCACCAAAGTCGCATATCCGCACATTATGCCAGCGCTATGATGGTGCTCATGACTGCGACAAACAAATGTTCGCACAAAGATCATAATCTCAACGTCGCGATATCACCGCTATCGGGCGCATCGCGACCGGGCATCCATCCCCTGCCGGAGCGTCGGCCATGACACGTCTCTTCAATGACCCAGTGAATTTCGTCGACGAGGCCACCGAAGGCTTCGTCGCCGCCCATACCCAGCGCGTCTGCCAGGTCCCCGGCGGCGTCATTCGCAGCACCCGCAGCGAACCAGGCAGCGTCGCCGTGGTGATCGGCGGAGGTTCGGGCCACTACCCGGCCTTCGCCGGTCTGGTCGGCCAGGGGCTCGCTCACGGCGCCGTCATGGGCAACCTATTTGCCTCTCCCTCGGCGCAGCAGGTCTATAACGTCTGCAAGGCGGCCAACAACGGCGGCGGCGTTCTCTTGAGCTTCGGCAACTACGCCGGCGACGTATTGCACTTTGGTCAGGCCCGCGAGCGGCTGATCCGCGAAGGCATTCCGTGCGAGATCGTCGCGGTGATCGATGACGTCTCCAGCGCCGAGCAGGAGGAACTCCACAAGCGTCGCGGCATCGCTGGCGACCTGACCGTCTTCAAGGTGGCCGCAGCGGCAGCCGAAGCCGGTTATTCGCTCGAAGAAGTTGTGCGTGTCTCGCGTGCCGCGAACCTGCGCACACGTTCGATGGGCGTAGCCTTCGACGGCTGTACCCTGCCCGGCGCCGACGACGCCCTGTTCCACGTGCCGGATGGCAAGATGGCAGTGGGCCTCGGCATTCACGGCGAACCGGGCATCAGCGAACAGGCCATCCCCACGGCCGACGACCTGGCCGAGCTGCTGGTATCGCATCTACTGGAGGAGATCCCGGACGGCATCGACAGCGTGCACGGCGCTCGCACCTCGGTGCTGCTCAACGGCCTCGGTTCGATCAAGTACGAGGAGTTGTTCGTCGTCTACCGACGCGTCAACCAGCTACTGACAGAGGCAGGCCTGGAGATCGTCGAACCCGAGGTGGGCGAACTGGTGACCAGCCTCGACATGGCCGGCGCTTCGCTGACGCTGTTCTGGCTCGACGAAGAGCTGGAGCGGCTGTGGAAAGCGCCTTGCGATACCCCCGCCTATCGCAAGGGCAGCCTCAACCCGGCACCGCCGATCGATGCTTCCCAGCTCGACATTCCCGACGCCGATGAAATTCCGCCAGCGAGCGAAGCGTCGATGGCCGCGGCGCGCTGCCTCCGGCAGGCGATCGGCGCGACCCGCCAGGTCGTTGACGACAACGTCGAGGAACTGGGCCGCATGGATGCGATCGCTGGAGACGGCGATCACGGCATCGGCATGCAGCGCGGCGCCGTGGCAGCGGACAAGGCCGCCGAGTCGGCGGTCGACCGTCAAGCCGGGGCCGGCACACTGCTGCGGCTGGCGGCGGAAGCCTGGTCAGACCGCGCCGGCGGCACGTCCGGTGCGATCTGGGGCGTGATGCTCAATGCACTGAGTCTGACCCTGGGCGACGATGACGAACCGACGCCGACGCACTACGCTCGAGGTATCGCCAAGGCCAAGGATGACGTCATGGCCTTCGGCAAGGCGAAGCCCGGCGACAAGACGCTGGTCGACGCGCTGATCCCGTTCAGCGAGGCATTGTCGCAGGCAGTGGATGCCGGCGAAGCACTGGCACCGGCCTGGCAGCGGGCCTGCGAGGTCGCCACGCAAGCGGCCAGCGATACGGCGGCGCTCAAGCCAAAGCTCGGGCGGGCGCGCCCGCTGGCGGAGAAGAGCGTTGGCACGCCGGACCCCGGGGCCACGTCACTCGCCATGATCTTGACCGCCATACACGCGGTGATCGAACAGCACACGACGGCGACGACCTGATCGAAGGGACCGGAGGGAAGCCATGTTGACCGAACGCCCGACCGCCGGTCGGGCCGCCGAACATCAGCCACGCACAGGGAGCCGGCATGGCAAGCGCACCGATCACGCTCGGCATCAGCTTCAAGATGTACTTCGGCTACGAGCGTACGCTCGACTGGTGCCGACAGGTCGCCGATCGGGTAGCCACGCACGCGGCCGTCCGTGACGGTCGCGTGGCGCCGTTCGTGCTACCGAGCTTTCCTGCCATCGCACCGGCACTCGAGATATTTGCCGACTCGCCGATCGCCGTCGGCGCCCAAAACCTGTATCACGCGTCGAACGGTGCTTATACTGGCGAGGTGAGTGGAGTCATGCTGGCCGAGATGGGTTGCCGCCACGTCGAGATCGGCCATGCCGAACGCCGCCGGCTATTCGGCGAGGATGACGCCACGGTCGCCGCCAAGACGCAGGCCGCGCTGGCGCAGCGTCTGACGCCGGTGCTCTGCGTCGGCGAGCATTCGCGCCAGGGCGCCGAAGCAGCTATCGTCGCCTGTCGCGCACAGGTCGACAGCGCGCTTGCCCGCACGACCGAGAGCGAGCGTCGGCTGCCACTGGTGGTCGCCTATGAACCGCACTGGGCCATCGGCGCGGCCGAGCCGGCATCGCTTAACCACATCGCGGCGGTCTGCCAGGGATTGCGCGAGCACTTGTGCTCGAACCCTTCAGCCAGCGTCATCTATGGTGGCAGCGCCGGCCCCGACCTGTTGACTCGGCTGGCAGGACAGGTCGACGGGTTGTTTCTGGGGCGTTTCGCCCATGATCCGGCCGCGTTCGAGGCGATCGTCGAGGAGGCTTCGGCGCTCGCCGGATCACGCTAGGAGCGCGATCGGAACCGCTCCGACATCCATCTACTATCCAAGGGATTTGACAGCCAATGCCATCTCGCCGTCAGCTAGCCAACGCCATCCGCGCGCTTTCCATGGACGCCGTGCAGCAGGCCAACTCGGGCCACCCCGGCATGCCGATGGGCATGGCCGACATCGCGGAAGTGCTGTGGAACGACCATCTCAAGCACAACCCGAGCAATCCCGATTGGGAGGACCGTGACCGGTTCATTCTCTCCAACGGTCACGGCTCGATGCTGCACTACTCCCTGCTGCACCTCACCGGCTACGACCTGCCGCTGGAAGAGCTGAAGAACTTCCGCCAGATCGGTTCGAAGACCCCCGGCCACCCGGAACACGGCTATACGGCCGGCATCGAGACCACCACCGGGCCGCTGGGCCAAGGTCTCGCCAATGGCATCGGCATGGCCGTGGCCGAGCGCACGCTCGCCGCACAGTTCAACCGCGACGGCCACGAGATCGTCAACCACCGCGTCTGGGTCTTCGCCGGCGACGGCTGCCTGATGGAAGGCATCAGCCACGAGGCCTGCTCGCTGGCGGGGACCCTCGGGCTCGGCAATCTGACCGTATTCTATGACGACAACGGCATCTCCATCGACGGCGAGGTGAAGGACTGGTTCACCGACGATACCGCTCAACGCTTCGAGGCGTATGACTGGCACGTGGTGCGCGACGTCGACGGCCACGACGCCGAGCAGATCAACAAGGCGATCGAGGAAGCCAAGTCGCTCAGCGACAAGCCGACCCTGATCATCTGCAAGACGGTGATCGGCTTCGGCTCGCCCAACAAGGCGGGTAAGGAAGAGAGCCACGGCGCCGCGCTGGGCGAGGAAGAGGTCGCCCTTGCACGCCAGGAACTGGACTGGGCCTATCCGGCGTTCGAGATTCCCGACGACTATTACGCCGCCTGGGATGCCCACGAGAAAGGCCAGAAGCTTGAAGCCGAGTATGACGCCAAGCTTGCCGCCTACGAGAAGGCCTACCCGGCGCTGGCGAAGGAGCTCAAGCGTCGCTACAACGGCGAACTGCCCGCCGGCTTCGACGGTGACGCCCTGGTCAAGCGCGCCCAGGAAAAATCCGAGAAACTCGCCTCGCGCAAGGCCTCGCTCGCGGTGCTCAACGAACTCGGCCCGGATCTGCCGGAACTGTTCGGCGGCAGCGCCGACCTCGCCCCCTCCAACCTGACGCTGTGGAAAGGCGCCAAGGCGATCCGCAAGGAGGACTTCGACGGCGGCTACCTGCATTACGGCGTACGTGAGTTCGGCATGGGCGCGATTGCCAACGGCATCGCCACCCACGGCGGCTTCATCCCCTATGACGCCACCTTCCTCGTGTTCATGGAATACATGCATAACGCCGTGCGCATGTCGGCGCTGTCGCACACCCGCATCCTCCACGTCTTCACCCACGACTCCATCGGGGTCGGCGAGGATGGCCCGACCCACCAGCCGATCGAGCAGCTTGCCGACCTGCGCAACCTGCCGGGACTGGCAACCTGGCGCCCGTGCGACGCGACCGAAACCGCGGCCGCCTGGGTCGAAGGCCTCAAGCGCGAGAATGGCCCGACCGCGCTCATCTTCTCGCGCCAGGACCTGCCGGCGCAGTCGCGCAGCGACGAGCAGCTCAAGCAGATCCGCCGCGGCGGCTACGTGCTCAAGGACGCCGACGGCGGCCAGCCCGAGCTGATCCTGATCGCCACCGGCTCCGAGGTCGGCCTGGCGATGGATGCCGCCGCCGAACTGGAAGGCGAAGGCCGCAAGGTACGCGTCGTTTCCATGCCCTGCACCACCGAGTTCGACGCCCAGGACGCGAGCTATCGCGAGTCGGTGCTGCCGTCCAGCGTGCGCCAGCGCCTGGCGATCGAAGCGGCCATCCCGTCGACCTGGTACAAGTACGTCGGCCTCGATGGCGACGTGCTGGGCATGACCACCTACGGCGAATCCGGCAAGGGTGCGGACCTGTTCAAGCACTTCGGCTTCACGGTCGACAACGTGGTCAAACGCGCCAAAGCGCTGCTGGGCTGATCGCGCCCGTCTCGCGCTGACCGGTGCCGGCGCCCGGCACCGGCTATCGAAACCCACCCTAGCGGTGGGTTTTTTCGTGGTTCGGGCACTGCCTCGCGTGGAGGCGGGGCAACGCCCGAGCCACGATGACGTCACGCCCCGTCGCATGCCATACTGCCTGCCGTTCACCGTTCAGACCGCCTCATGAAGAAAGTCTCTCTGGCCGATGTCGCCAGCGCCGCCGGCGTCGGCAAGGCCACGGCATCCCGCGCGCTCTCTCCGTCGCCCCACGCCGATGTGCGCGAGGCCACCCGCCAGCACGTCCGCCGCATCGCCGAACAGCTCGGCTACCGCCCCAGCCGTACCGCGCAGGCGCTACGTACCGGCCGGCATCTGACCCTGAGCCTGGTGGTGCCGCTGGAGAGCTGGGGCTGGTGGGCGCCGGTGCTGCAGGGCGCCACGGCAGAGGCCAACCGCCTCGGCTACCAGCTGCTCATTCATCCGCTGCACGAATCGCTCGGCCTGGCGGGAACGCTGGAGGAGCTGTCGTACCTGGCGCTGGATGGCCTGGTGATCGTCACCCCGGAACACTTCGAGGCAAGCCAGACCGCGGCTGTCTCGCGCGGCCTGCCTACCGTGCTGATCGATGACGTGCTCACCGAGCCACCTTTCGTCACGGTGCGCTCCGACAACGCCGGCGGCGGCGCGCTGGTGGCGCGTCATCTGCTGGCGCGCGGACGTCGGCGCCCGCTGATCGTGGCGCCGTCCGGCCAAGCCGCCTTCATCGATGAGCGCATTGCCGGTTTCCGGTCCGTTCTGGCCGAGGCCGGCATCGCCTGCGAAGACGAGGCGATACTCATCTCGGATGACGACTTCGACCAGCCCGAGCCGGATATCGAACGGCTGGCGCGACGCTTGACGTCCTGCGCCCCCTTCGACTGCGTCTTCGCCCTTACCGACTATCTGGCAGCACCGGTGCTCGGCGCGCTGCGCAAGGCCGGCTATCGGGTGCCGCAGGACGTCGCCGTGGCCGGCTTCGATGACGAGCGCATTGCGCGGCTCGTCGATCCGCCGCTGACCACGGTCCATCAGCCGACCGCCCAACTTGGCGAACTGGCCGTGCGCCTGGTCGTCGAGGGGCAAACGGAAGCCCCCGAGGCGACGCGCCTGCATACCCTGCCGGTGTCGCTGGTCGAACGCGCCTCCAGCTAAACGTTCTTGCCGTTCCCACCTCCGCCGATCGTTTCACCACACTCCCGTCGGCGGTGGGTCGTCTTCGCTATTTTATTAGACTTTAGGCGCAGACCTGTCGCCGACCCTTGCATCTCGCGCCGGCACCCGGCAAGGTTCTGGAATCGATACCGGAACCGATTCCATTTTGCCGCGGTCTCGTTTTGCGTGGATGCTCTCGTCCGCCAAGCCCACTCAATGCAGGCCGAAGTTGCGCCAGGAGCTCGTCATGCCCACGCCGGATCTCGCCGCTGTTCTCGAGACCTCACCCACCAGCGAAGCGCTCGACGCCACCGGCAACGGCCGGGTCGGCCCCGGGTTCATCGCGGCCTACACGTTCGCCCTGTTCGGTATCTGGATGCTGGTGATGACACCCGCCACCGTGAGTCTGGCGCTGCGCGTCAACCAGGTCACGCCGGACAGCGCCACCAGCAGCTACTCACTGATCGCCGGTATCGGCGCGCTCGTGGCGATGTTCGCCAATCCGCTGTTCGGCCGCCTCAGCGATATCACCACCTCGCGCTTCGGCATGCGCCGTCCCTGGATGCTGGTCGGCGCGCTAGGGGGCGGCGGCGCTGCCGCCCTATTGGCCGGCGCCGACAGCCTGCTCGGTATCTTCGCCGGCTGGGCGCTGATGCAGCTCTTCGTCAACGCCGCCATCGCCGCGCTGATCGCGGTGATCGCCGATCAGGTACCGCCACAGCAGCAGGGCCTGCTGTCCGGCATCGCCGGTATGACGCCGACCGCCGGCATTCTGGCCGGCACCTACTTCGTGAAGCTGTTCCCCAACGATCCGTGGTTCATCTTCATGGCCCCGGCCATCATCGCCGTTGTCGCCGTGCTGCTGTTCATGGCGGTATTGCCGGATCGTCGCCTGGCACCCGGCGCGCGGCCCGATTTCGATCTGAAGACCCTGGCCGGCAGTTTCTACATCGACCCACGCAAGGCGCCCAGCTTCAGCTGGTACCTACTCAGCATGTTTCTGATCGCCAGCGCCCTGGCGGTCGTCCAGACCTATCTATTCTTCTTCATTCAGAATCATCTCGGCATCGCCACCGAACGCGTACCCGGACTGGTCTTCTATGCCGTGCTGGTGATGAATCTGATCGCGCTGGCACTGAGCCCACTGTCAGGCCTGATCTCAGACCGGATACAGCGGCGCAAGCCGGTCTTCGCCATGGCCGGCGCCGCACTCGCCCTCGGCGCGGTCCTGATGCTGCTGGCCGGCGGCCTACCCCTTTTCTTCCTGAGCGTCGCCATCATGGGCGTCGGTTATGGGCTCTTCTCCGGGCTCTATATCGCCATGGGTACCGAGACGATGGTCGATCCGACGACCAACGCCCGGGATCTGGGGCTGGTGAATATCGCCTACACGCTGCCCTATTCGCTGATCCCCCTGGTGGCACCGCTGCTGCTCGCGATCGGCGAAGGCCAGGCTGGCAGCGAGAACTATGGCGCCCTGCTGATCACCGCCGCGATCGTCGCCCTGGTCGGTATACCGGTACTCAAGTTTGTACGCATTCGCTAAATCGATACATCGCCGTTGAAGAGCCGCGGCTACCTCGTCGGTCGCTGCTCGTCACCGTGCTCTGTCACCGCCTTCTCTCATCGATCCGGAGCCTTGCATGCCGTTTCCCGAAAAATTCCTGTGGGGTACCGCCACGTCCGCCTATCAGATCGAGGGCGCCACGCGGGAGGATGGTCGCGGTCCGTCCAACTGGGACCTCTTCGCCGCCCAGCCGGGCAATATCCTCGACGGCGATACCGCCGACATCGCTGCCGATCATTACCATCGGTTCGAGGAAGATCTCGACCTGATGGCACGTCTCGGTGTGAGTGCCTATCGCTTCTCGCTTTCCTGGACCCGCCTGCATCCCGACGGTTGCGGGCCACTCAACCCGAAGGGAGCGGCCTTCTACGACCGGCTCGTGGACGGACTGCTTGCACGCGGCATCCAACCGCTGGTCACTATCAACCACATGGAGATTCCGCAGGCACTCGAGGCGCGTGGCGGCTGGCTAGAGCGCGATACCATCGCACGCTTCACCGAGTACGCGATGGACGCGCATCGCTTGTTGAGCGATCGGGTGACCTGCTGGGCTACCATGAACGAAGTGGCCGTCACCACCTGGTGGGGCCATGCCACGAGGATGTTCCCGCCGGCGCTGGGGGACCAGCGTCTGGTGCTGCCGGCGATCCATCATCAGCTGGTGGCGCACGGCCGCGCCGTGCACGAGATGCGCCGGGCGCAGCCCATGGGCGAGTTCGGCATGGTCGGCTCCTACTGGCCAACCCGGCCCTCGCGAGAAGGCGAAGCCCACCAGCAGGCCGCAGAGACGCTCGATCTGCTGTTCAATCGCTCTTGTCTCGACGTGCTGGTGGATGGTGCCTACCCGAGCGAGCTGCTGGCCTGGCACGCCGAGATCGGCGGCCAGCCCTTCATCGAGCCGGGGGATCTGGAAGCCATCTCGGCGCCGCTCGACTACTTCGGCCTGAACTATTATGCGCCGCTGCATGTCTGCCACGACCCGGCGGGCCCCGGCGGGGCCGTAGTGCCAGAAGGTATCGGTATTGCCCAGGAGGATCCGGCGGAGGCACCGCGCACCGCCTTCGACTGGGTGATCGATGCCGACGCCATGCTGCCGATTCTGCGCGAGTTCCGCGACCGCTACCGCCTGCCACTGTTGATCACCGAAAACGGCGGCGCCTTCGACGACATCATCGCCGACGATGGCCGCGTTCACGATAGCGCACGCATCGACTACCTGCGTCGGCATCTGGCCGTCATCGAGCAAGCGCTCGCGGAGGGCATCGATATTCGCGGCTACCTGGCGTGGTCGCTGCTCGACAACTTCGAGTGGGCGGCCGGCTACTCCAAGCGCTTCGGCCTCACCTACATCGACTATGCCACCCAACAGCGCCTGCCCAAGGAAAGCTTCCATTGGTACGCCGACGTCGTTCGCCGAAATGCGCTCGATACGTGAGCGGCTAGCGGCGGCCAGCGTCGGAGACGAATCACGAGCGGCGACCGGGAAAGACTGACAGGACCGCTCCGCATCAGTGCGCGGGCGGGGTCTCCTCGACTCGCGTCGCCTCGTCCAGGCGCAGAATGGTGTGGGCGTTGGTAACGCTGGTCGCCAGCGTGTCGATCACGCCGGTGCGCAGCGCGCCGAGAATACCCGCCGCCTTGGTGTTCTCGGCGGCAATGGCGATCACGTCGGGAATCCGTGCCAGGTCGGTGATGGTCAGGCCGATGACGCGCCCCTGCATCGGCGTCATCGAAGGCCGGCCATAGATGTCGATGAAGTCGTAGCCCATCATGTCGCCGACCGTACCGGAGAGTCGCGCCTCGGCGGTCTCCTGCGGCGTGAACCAGCCCATGCGCACCATATTGCTGTTTTCGCTCAGATCGCCGATCCCGATCAGGGCGAGATCGGCGCGCCGCGCGCGATCCAGAGTCTGACGGACGGTCGGATTCTCGTACATCGCATCACGCAGCGCGAGATTCTGCACCAGCGCCGGCGCATAAAGCGTTTCGCTCTCGCCGCCGAAGCGTGTCGCCAGTCGCCGGCAGATGTGGTCGGGGTTCATGTACTCGCCGGCACGCACCGAACCACCGATGGCGCAGACGAACGAACACTGGCGCTGCCCCTGCTCGAAGACGTTGTCCGCCACCGCACCGACGTTGCGCCCCATGCCGACCGCGACGATGGCACCCTCCGTCAGGCGTCGCGACAGATGGTCCGCGACCAGGCTGGCCACGTTGGCACGCTGCACGTCGGCGTCGGCATGGTCGAGCGCGATCAGCGCGCGTCGGATACCGAAACGACGAATCAGCGCCTGCTCGATCTCCGCGCTCACCGCCGGGTGCTGACGCACGCGGACATCGACGATCCCCTCAGCCTGCGCGCGCTTGAGTAGCCGCCCCGCCTTGACCCGCGAGATCCCCAGGCGGTTGGCGATCACTTCCTGCGTCTCGCCCTCGATATAGTAGAGAGAGGCGATTTCGGTCATCAGGGCGATATCGGCGTTGTCGTTGCGCTCGCTCATGCACGCTTCCGTTTTTCCAGAGGTGTCAGGGGGTTGTGTTGCGATCGGCGTCGATCGACTCAAGATACCATAGCCACGCGCGCGTTCGGCCTTTCTCGCCAGCGACGATGGGCGTAGACTGAGAACCGTAGACGGCGGCCCTCGGCCGCCGTCTACGGTTCTCAGGGCGGGGTGAAAGTCCCCACCGGCGGTAAAGCGTATCGATGGCCGACAGGCACGCGATACTCAAGCCCGCGAGCGCCCGGCAGCGGTTTCCGGGGTCAGCAGATTCGGTGCAATTCCGAAGCCGACGGTCATAGTCCGGATGAAAGAGAACGGTGTCTCTTGCAACGACGATTCGGTCGATCGACCGCGTTCCCGGCTGCCGGCCGGCTCGCGTTCGCCTCACCGCCTTCCCGTTTTCAAGCGAGCCGCAGCCCTGATTCTGGTTAGCGTGACCTCCGCCACTGACTACGGGAAACGACCATGAATCAGCCCTATCCGCCGCAGCTTTCCGAGCAGACACTCTCGCGGCGCATCGCCTTCATTCGCGCCGACTGGCACGGCGATATCGTCGAAAACTGCCACGCGAGCTTTCTGGCCACCGTCGCCGAGCGCGGTTTCTCCACCGACCAGGTGGACACCTACACGGTTCCCGGCGTGTTCGAGATCCCGCTGCAGGCGAAACTCCTGGCCAAGAGCGGCCGCTATGCTGCGATCGTCGCCTCCGGTTTCATCGTCGACGGCGGCATCTACCGCCACGACTTCGTCTCGACCGCGGTCATCGATGCCATGATGGCCCTGCAGGTGGAACAGGAAGTCCCGGTAATCTCAGCCGTGCTGACGCCGCACCACTTCCACGAGCACGAATCGCACACGAGCTTCTTCCGCGAACACTTCCTGAGCAAGGGGCGCGAAGCGGCCGAAGCGTGTCTCACGACGATGGAAAACCTGCATCAGGTACGCAAGCTCAGCGCCGACTGAGCCAGCCGATGCCAGACACGCAAGAGGCCACGCCGTCACCGGCGTGGCCTCTTGCGTGATCGTCCCGACTATCGGTGTACCCTGCCGACAACCAACCGGACCGGTAACCGTCGAGGTTCAACTCACTGTCGTGGTACGGGTCTCGCGACGGTTACGCAGGCGCAGGTAGATCGCGAACGCCAGCGACACCGCGATCAGCGCCCAGAGCACCATGGCGATCGGGCTCTTGGTGAAGAAGATCGAGAAGTTGCCGTAGGACTCCAGGCTCTTGACGAAGTAGACCTCCGCCGACTTGCCGAGGATGAAGCCGATGATCAGCGGCACCACTTCCAGCCCGATCTTGTGCGCGACCCAGCCGAAGAGACCGAAGATCAGCAGCGTCCAGACATCGAACATGATGCCGTAGTTGATCGCATAGGCGCCGACGACGCACATCATGATGATCAGCGGATACAGGATGTACTTGGGTACCTCGACCACCTTGGCGATGCGTCGGATTGCAAAGTACATGATGCCGAACATCAGGAAGTTGGCGACCACCAGAGCGATGATCATCAGGTACCAGGTATCGAGGTTGTTGCCGATGAACAGCGGTCCGACCTGAATCCCTTGCAGCGTGAAGGCGCCGATCAGGATCGCGGTGGTCGAATCCCCCGGAATCCCCAGCGACAGCAGCGGCACCAGCGCACCGCCGGTCAGGGCGTTGTTCGAGGACTCCGAAGAGACGATCCCCTGTGGCGCGCCCTTGCCCATCTGCGACGAGTCGCGCGAAAAGTTCTTCTCCTGGCTGTAGGCCAGCACCGAGGCGGCGCTGCCGCCGACGCCCGGCAGCATGCCGACGAAGGTGCCGATGCCCGAAGAGCGAACCAGATTGGTCAGCTGCCCCTTGAACACACCGAACGAGAAGCGCTTGCCGTTCTTCAGCGAGATCGGCCCCTGGGCGGCTTCGTCCTTGAAACCGTTTTCGGCATCCAGCAGCACGGTGGTCAAGCCGAAGATCCCGATCAGCACCGGTAGCAGCGAGAAACCGTCGATCAGGTGGTACTCCATCCAGTCGAACATCAGACGGGTTTCGCCGTTGCCGCCGTCCATGATCGAGTAGGTGCCGATCAGGCTCAGCCAGACACCGAGCACGCCGCTGAAGATGCCCATCAGCATGTTGGAACAGAGCGAGGCGATCACCGTCAGCGCCAGCAGAATGATCAGGAACTTCTCGACGTTGGAAAACTGGATCGCGAAGTCCGAGAGTACCGGCGCGAAGAAGAAGAGCACTGCGGCGCTGAACAGCCCGCCGAAGATCGACGCCACGATACCGGTCTTGAGCGCCCGCTCGCCTTCGCCACGCTGCGCCATCGGGTAGCCGTCGAAGGTCGTGGTGATCGACGACGGCGTCCCCGGAATATTGAGCAGCACCGCCGGCACCATGCCGCCGGAGATGCCGCCGACGTAGAGCCCCAGCAGCAGCGCGATGCCATTCTCGAGCCCGAAGGCGTAGGTCAGCGGCAAGCAGACCGCCACCGCCATGGTCGCGGTCATCCCGGGAATCGCGCCGAAGATGATGCCGATCAGCGTACCGGCGGCGATCAGGCCGAAGAACAGCGGCGTGAGATGAGAGAGGATATCCATGATGAGTCTCTCCGGTCAGGGCAGCGTGATGCGGAAAAGCTGGGAGAGCACGTACCACGCCAGCGTCGGCGCGATCAGCGCATTCAGGATGACGATCGTCAGCAGGCGCGGCGTGAAGCGGTCGAGATAGAGCAGCGACAGCGACAGCACGAAGACCACCGACATGATCAAAAAGCTGTATCCCGTATTGGGAAAGACATCGCTCAGGACGCCCATCAGATAGAAGTAGAGCGTGGTCAGTATCAGCGTGCCGAAGAAACGCTTGTGATCGAAATGGCCTTCACGCCCCGCCAGCACACGCCCGGCACGCTGGATACCCGGCATCACGCGGCGGTAGCGCGTCACCAGGATGAGGCCCAGCAGGATAACCAGCACCCAGGTGACGATACGCGGAAAGAACAGATGCGATTGATCGAAGTCGATGGAGACATCGAGCAGCGATAGCCAATGGCTTTCCATGGAAAGCGGCTCCTGCGCCGGCTTACCGCCGACAGCATCGAGAAAACGGGTCCGTGTGCGGCGTCGGCGCGAGCCCATCGCGGCAGAGCGAGGGTGTCGACGCGGGGCGTATCACGGGGTTCGTCGGGGTGGAAAGGGCGGCACCGGCCGCGATCGTGGCCGGTGCCGGCGGTATCAACCGTCGAGATTGTCGATGATCGACTCGTATTGATCCCGCTTCTGCTCGAGGTAGCTCGCCGCTTCGGCGGACGGCTTGAAGTCGGGCACGAAGAACGAGCGCTTCTGCTGCTCCTGGATCCCGCCCTCGTCGTAGATCTCGGCCAGCGCGTTGTCGATGCAGTCGATGGCGGCCGGGTCCATGTCCTTGTTGTAGAGGAAGAAGAACTCCTTATCGAAGGTGAAGTTCTCGTCCGCGCCTTCATTCATCGGCACGCTGACGTTGGGCGCCACGTAGGCCAGCAGCTGCTCGCGGGAGGTGTCGCCCATGCCCGCCTCGTTGGTCTGCTCGATCGTATCCTCGCGGGCGGTCAGCCAGACGAAGCGCATCGCCTTCTGGTCGTCTTCCGGCAGCTGGGTGTACTGCTCGTTGGCCTGCACCGACCCGTTGATCACGTCCACGGCACCGTCGAACAGCAGCTGGTTCTTGTCCGCCTGGGAGCCGGTGTTGACCGCGACGATGTTGCCTTCCTGCCCCGGATACTGCAGCCGCACGGCATTCTTGAGCGCCGAAAAGCCGATCTCGGAGACGCCGCCCGGCTGGATCGCCACGCGCACCTGCTCGCCGTTGCCGGCGGCATCGATGATCTCCTGCAGGTTCTGATAGGGCGAATCCTTGGGCACCAGGTAAGCGTTACCCGGATTGATCGCGACCGTCGGTCCGATCTGGTAGTCCGCGAAAATGTCGGGATAGCCGTTCACGCCGTAGAGATTGCCGAGGTAGGACTGGTCGTGGAAGATCATCACGGTATTGCCGTGGCGGCTGCGTTCGAGTGCGCGGAAGCCGGCCATGGCACCGACAGCGTCGACCTTGGCATTGATGTCGAGCTTCTCGGCCAGGTGATCGACCACGATGCTCGAATTCTGGTACGTGTCGCCACCGGTCGAGGTCGAACCGATCACGACGCGCAGGTTGCCCGGCAGCGGGCAGTCGTCGGCGGCCTGGGCGGTGGCGCCGAGCCCCATGGCGGCACTGGCCAGCAGTGCCAGGCTGGTCTTGCTCCAATTCGTTCGCATGATACGTCTCCCTTCACCGTTGCTTCCCGCGGGCCAGCATCGGCCTGTCTCGTCATCGGGAACCAAATGATAGCGTTACCATTGATCACGACCTGCAAGGTAAAGAAGGGAACTTTGTCAGACAATTCAACTTAGGTCTTCAGACTAAAGTCGCGGCGATAAAAATGCCCTTGAGACATACGCCTACCGGAAAGACGCCGCCAATCGGCTTTGGTCTAACACGGCGAGATTCAGCGACCGAGCCGGACAGCGGGGGCTCGCGAGGACAGAGGACAGAGGACAGAGGACAGAGGACAGAGGACAGAGGACAGAGGACAGAGGACAGAGGACAGAGGACAGAGGACAGAGGACAGGCACGATACGTGGCAACCCAACCGGAGTCGAGGTCGAGGTCGAGGTCGAGGTCGAGGTCGAGGTCGAGGTCGAGGTCGATAGCGTGACCGTGAGGCACTGAAGCCTGGGGCGGGACGGCAAGAGCTGATACGTCGCCGGGATGTGGCGGTCTCGAACGCGCCAAGTCCGAGATGGACTCGGCGCGTGCCACGAAGATGCCGATCAGGCGATCGTCACGTCCTTGGAGAGATAGACATCCTGGATCGCGTTGAGCAGCTCGACACCTTCGTTCATCGGCTTCTGGAACGCCTTGCGCCCGGAGATCAGGCCCATGCCGCCGGCCCGCTTGTTGATCACGGCGGTACGCACGGCTTCACCCATGTCGGAGTGCCCCTTGGAGCCGCCACCGGAGTTGATCAGTCCGGCACGTCCCATGAAGGAGTTGGCCACCTGGTAGCGGGCCAGATCGACCGGGTGATCGCTGGTCAGCTCGCTGTAGACCTTGTCATGGGTATGGCCGAAGCCGATCGCCTTGTAGCCACCGTTGTTCTCCGGCAGCTTCTGCTTGACGATATCGGCCTTGATGGTCGCCGCCAGGTGCACCGCCTGGCTGGTGAGATCGGACGCGACATGGTAGTCGGTGCCGTCCTTCTTGAACTCGGGGTTGCGCAGGTAGGACCAGAGCACGGTGACCATGCCCAGCTCATGAGCACGCTCGAAGGCCTCGCTGACTTCCTGGATCTGCCGACGGCAATCCTCGGAGCCGAAGTAGATGGTGGCGCCGACCGCGATGCAGCCCATGTCGTGAGCCTGTTCGATCTGCGCGAACATGGTCTGCTCGTACATGGCCGGCAGCGTCAGGCTCTCGTTATGGTTGAGCTTGAGCATCATCGGGATCTTGTGGGCATAGCGCCGCGCCACCGAAGAGAGCACGCCGAGCGTCGAGCAGGCGCAGTTGCAGCCACCTTGCAGCGCCAGCTCGAGAATGTTCTTGGGATCGAAGTACATCGGATTGGGCGCGAACGAGGCGCCTGCGGAGTGCTCGATGCCCTGGTCAACCGGCAGAATGCTGAGATAGCCGGTGCCTCCCAGACGACCGGTATTGAAGAGCGTCTGCAGGTTGCGCATCACGTGCGGGCTGCGGTCGCTGTCGGCGAAGACGCGATCGACATAGTCGGGCCCGGGCAGGTAGAGGTCGTCCTTCTTGAACCCCGTGCAGGTGTGGCTGAGAAGGCTGTCGGCTTCGTCGCCCAGCAGCTTGGCAATATCGGTCATGTCGCGTTTCCTCTGTCCTCAAGATGGTTCATCTGGGGAATTATCGTCCGGGGCAGCTTCCCTGCATGACGCGATGACCGCCGCTCGCTCGGCGCTGACACCCTTGGGTGACAACCAGCACCCGCAGGTGGCGACAAGCGCGACGCACATCATCGAAATCGCCCGGGTAGGCCCTTGACCGCTTCACCGCGCGCCACTCTGTGCAGTGTTTCCCCCTCTGTACTGCCGCAGCGGTGATCGACTCACAACGAAGGCATCGCCAAGAATAAGCGACATTGCGCCGCAGTTCACGCCCGTGCATGGTTTCTGCACCGGCTGTCGCGTCGACGACACGTCATGGCGGGGCTCGCCCAGATTGTCACGATTCGTATCCGCGCGGTGGCTGAAAATCGTCATCGGAAAGTGCGGGGCCCTGCGCACCGGCGACCGCGCGCGATCCCGCAATTTGTTATGATGCGAACCTTTCGCCTGCCCGGAATCGTTTCATGTCTGTTCTTCGCGGCTTTCTCTGGCTGCTCGGTTTCCTGCTTCTCGGCCAGACAGGCGTCGAGCTGCTCGACCTGCCCATGCCCAGCGGCGTCATCGGCATGCTGCTGCTGGCGCTGTGGTTCCTTTATCGCGGCCGCATGAACGACGACATCGTGCATGTCAGCCAGCCGCTGATCGCGATGCTGGCCCTGCTGATCATGCCCGGCGTGGTCGAGATCTTCTTCATTGCCGGGCGCTACGCCCACCAGTGGCCGGCGATCCTGATCGCGCTGATCGTCGGTACCCTGCTCAGCGTGCTGTCGAGCCTGCTGCTGATGCGTCGCTATCTGCCGCCGGCGACCGAGGCACCGGCCCATGAATGAGTGGCTCTCGCGCCTCGCCAGCCTGCCACAGAGCTGGTTCGAGACGCCCGTTGCCGCCATCGCGCTGACGCTTGGCGCCTACTTCGCGGGCATTCAGGTGTTCAAGCTGATGCGGCGCCCCAGCTGGTGCCCGCCGATGCTGATCGCCGCCCTGCTGATCGCCGCCGTGATCGCCGTGCTGCCCGTCGGCGTCGAGGACTACAACCGAGGCGCCGCCTGGCTGATGCTGCTGCTCGGCCCGGCCACGGTTGCCCTGGCCGTGCCGCTCTATCAGCAGCTGCCGCAGATTCGCGCCCTGTGGAAACCGATCCTGCTGACGCTACCACTCTCCGCCACGCTGGCCGCACTCTATGCCGTGGCCATCGCCGCCCTGCTGGGCGCACCGGTCGAGATACTGGCCTCGTTGGCGCCGAAATCGGTCACCTCGCCGATCGCCATGGGGCTGACACGCGAGCTGGGCGGATCGACTGCGCTGTTGATGGGCGCGCTGGTCATTACCGGTGTCACCGCGATCTTCGGCGTGGAGTGGCTCTGCCGCCTGCTGAGAATCCGCGATCCGCGCCTGATCGGCCTGGCACTGGGCATCAACGGCCATGCCCTGGGCACGGTACGCGCCTTCGAGATCAGCAGCGTCGCCGGCGCCTTCGCCTCGCTCGGCATGAGCCTCACCGGCACCTTCACCGCCGTGGCGCTGCCCCTGGTGTGGCACCTGTTCTTCTGATCCGAATGGCCTCGGCTGTCCCGCTCTCTCCAAGCGCATCCTTCGAGCGCGCCGCATCCGCCCCCTGACAGATCCCTCAAGCCCGCTACGCTTGAGGTATCCATACCGGCAGGGAGGCCATCAGGATGACCATCGCCAGTGACAGCGGCCAGGGGCAACCGACCCTGGTACTCATGCACTTCTTCGGCAGCTCGCACCATGAATGGACGGCGGTCATCTCGCAGATCGCTTCGGACTGCCGCGTGGTCACGCTGGACATGCCGGGCTTCGGCAGTGCTCGCGAGGTGTCGGGCTACGATGTCGCCTCGATGACCCGTCACGTGCGCGAGACGATCGAGGCCGCCGACCTCGACGACGTGATTCTGGTCGGCCACTCGTTTTCCGGACGCATCGCGATGACGCTCGCCGCCGCGCAACCCGACTGGCTGCGCGCGCTGGTGCTGATCGCCCCTTCCCCGCCGGGCCCGCAGGCCATCAGCGACGAGGAGCATCGCTTTCAGCTCGATTTCGACTTCAGCGAGGCGCAGGCGCGCGCCTTTATCGACGGTGCCAGCGCCGTCACCCTCGACCCGACCGACTACCAGCAGGCGGTGGAAGATGCCATTGGCGCCAATCCGGCGGCCTGGCGTGCCTGGCCGACACAAACCTACGCCGAGGATTGGCGCGAGCGCGTCGGCCGTCTCGACACGCCCGCCTGGGTGCTGGTCGGCGATCTCGACCCGTCGTTGCCGCCATCGACCCAGCGTCGTGAGGTCATGCCGCATCTGGCCGCCGGCGAACTCGAGGTCTACCCGGGTTACGGCCACCTGCTGCCGCTGGAAATGCCGGCGCGGCTGGCACAGCGGCTGGAGGCCATCGCCGACGAGATCCGGACCACCGGTCGCCGCTGAACGACGGCGCGTCGACCTCCCGGCAGCGCGGCAGGCAGTGATGGCCAAGGCGTCACGCCCAGACCCGCCCGGGCGCATCGGCACGGCTATCCGTCGCGAATCCCGCCCCGTCGGCCAGCGCAAAGCCACGGCCGGCCAGCGCCATGCAAAGCGCCAGCCGCGCCGGGACGACGTTGGCTGGCGCGCTGTCGGCGCCAGTGCGGGGCGCTGACGCCCCCTCGTGGATGCCCAACGCGGCCAGCGTCCGACGCGCGCGCGACAGGTCCGCCAGCGATCCGTCGCTCGTCAGCCCGTGCCAGACCGTCGGCACCGATACCCGCGCACCCAGCGCTGCCAGTCGCGCAGCGACGGCGAGGTCAGCAGCCTCCAGCGGAAACCTCAGGTCGACGCGGCCCACGTCGAACAGCTGCGTGACGCCGAGCAACGTCGCCAGGCGCAGCACGAGATGCATCGCCCGCTGCGCTGCCACGCCGGTCTGCCCGTCAAGGCGACGTCGGTCCTCGTGCGTCAGCGTGAAGCTGTCATTGGCGGCCCCCGCCGGTAGCGGCTCATGCCCCAGCTCGCCGCCGGCCGTGACATTGGCCAGCCCGGTCAGCCGAGAGCCACTTAACACGAGGCGGCCACCGCGATCGAGCGAGAGCATCTCGGCGGCTTCGGCCATGGCGAAACGCGCCGCATCCAACACCACCACCGGTAGCGTGATGCCGAGGATGACCTCGGCCAGCACGGCATCCAGCACCAGGGTCGGATCGCCGCCGTCGAGCACGATCAGCGCCGGCGCCTTTTCCGCCAGGATGGCCGCCAGCAGCCCCGGATCGCCCTCCGGCGACCGTCCACCGCGTACGACCCAGGCGCGACCGGCAAACCCGCCGTCGGCCAGACTCGCCCCTGGACGGACAGCCGACGATGCCGCCGAGACGACGGCCGGGGCACTGGCGTCGCCATCGACCACACGGGCGGCGGCCGGCAGCAGAAAGACAAGCGATTCAAGTCGACGCGACATGGCAGCGGGCTCGTCGATAGGTAACAGGAGACATGTCATCCTCCAGGGCGCGACACAGCGTATAAAACTCAAACTATGGTGTGTCAGCCTTGGCGTCCACTCTGCCGGCCCCCCACTGTTTTGCCGATCGTCGATGAGCGGCCGCCACTCGGCCACGACACCGCGATGCGCTACCATGCGTTTCTCACTTCTTTTCGCGAGCCCGGTGCGCCATGACCTATCGCGTCGCCATCAATGGCTACGGCCGTATCGGCCAGAGCGTGCTGCGTGCGCTGGTCGAGCGTCCCGACCTGCCGTTGGAGATCGTCGCCATCAACGAACTCTCCAATCTGGAGACGATCGCCTACCTGACCCGTTATGACACCACCCACGGCCGCTTCCCCGGTCACGTCGAAGCCCGTGACGGCCTGCTGTGGATCAATGGCCGTGCCATCGCGATCCGCAGCGAAGCGGAGCCGACGGCGCTGGACTGGGAAGCGCTGGGCATCGATCTGGTGCTGGAGTGTTCGGGCAGCTTCAAGGATCGCGCCACCGCCGAGCGCCATCTCGCGGCCGGCGCCGCCCGGCTGCTGTTTTCCCAGCCGGCGGAAGCGGACGTCGACGCCACGGTGGTCTACGGCGTCAACCACCAGGTGCTCGATCCCGCCATGCAGATCGTCTCCGCGGCCTCCTGTACCACCAACTGTCTGGTCCCGATTCTCGACGTGCTGGAGTCCCGGTTCGGGGTCTCCCACGGCGTCACCACGACCATTCACTCGGCAATGAACGACCAGCCGGTCATCGATGCCTACCACCGCAGCGACCTGCGCCTGACCCGCTCCGCGATGCAGTCGATCGTGCCGGTCGACTCCGGGCTAGCGCGTGGTATCGGCCGCCTGCTGCCGCATCTCGCCGAGCGCTTCGAATGCCTGCACGTGCGCGTGCCGACGATCAACGTCTCGGCCATGGACATGGCGATTTCGCTGGAGCGCGATACCGATGCTGGCGAGGTCAACGCCTGCCTCGCCGCCGCCAGCCGCGACCGCTTTCTCGGCCTGCTCGGCGTGACCTCCGAGCCGATGGCCTCGGTCGACTTCAACCACGATCCGCGCTCGGGTATCGTGGATGCCACTCAGACGCGCGTGGCCGGCGGGCGCCTGCTCAAGGCGCTATGCTGGTTCGACAACGAATGGGGCTTCGCCAACCGCATGCTCGATGTCGCCCGTCACTGGCTGGAGCTGCCCACCGCGAACGGCCCGCCACCGGCTGACTGACGCAGCCCCGTCGGATCGACTCGCGCCCTTGCCGGACGTCCGAACACCGCCGCGGTGGTCGAGCACACCGCTTGCTAGCACTCAGTTTTCGAGCACTGACATTTCGAGCACTCAGCTTTCGAGCACTCTCAAGGAAAGGATCTGATGAACGTACTCAAGATGACCGAGCTGGATCTCTCCGGTAAACGCGTGCTGATCCGCGAGGACCTCAACGTACCCGTCAAGGATGGCAAGGTCACCAGCGACGCGCGCATCCGCGCCAGCCTGCCGACTATCCAGACGGCCCTGAAGGCCGGCGCCCGCGTCATGCTGATGAGCCACCTCGGCCGCCCCACCGAAGGCGAGCCGGCCGACGAGTTCACCCTGGCGCCGGTGGCCGAACATCTCGCCGGCCTGCTTGGCAAGCCGGTACGGCTGGAGAAGGACTATCTCGACGGCGCACTCGACATCGACGAGGGCGAAGTCGTGCTGCTGGAGAACGTGCGCTACAACAGCGGCGAGAAGAAAGACGACGACACCCTCGCCAAGAGCTACGCCGCGCTCTGCGATGTCTACGTCATGGATGCCTTCGGAACCGCCCACCGTGCCCAGGCCTCGACCCACGGCGTCGCCCGCTTCGCCCCTCAGGCTTGTGCCGGGCCCCTGCTGGCCGGTGAGCTCGAAGCGCTCGAGAAGGCGCTGAGCGCACCCAAGCGCCCGATGGCCGCCATCGTCGGCGGGTCCAAGGTCTCGACCAAGCTCGACGTGCTCTATGCGCTGTCCGAGAAGTGCGATCAGCTGATCGTCGGCGGCGGCATCGCCAACACCTTTATCGCCGCGGCCGGCTACAACGTCGGCAAATCGCTCTTCGAGGCCGATCTGGTCGACAAGGCCAAGGAGCTGATGGCCAAGGTGAAGATCCCGCTGCCCACCGACGTGGTCGTCGCGACCGAGTTCTCGGAGTCCGCCGAGGCCACGGTCAAGCCGGTCGACCAGATCGCGGACGACGAGATGATCCTCGATATCGGCCCGCAGACCGCCGCCGACCTCGCCGGCCTGCTCAAGAACGCCGGTACCATTCTGTGGAACGGGCCGGTCGGGGTGTTCGAGATCGATCAGTTCGGCAAGGGCACCGAGGTCATCTCGAAAGCCATCGCCGAGAGCCCCGCATTCTCCATCGCCGGCGGTGGTGACACTCTGGCCGCGATCGACAAGTACGGCATCGCCGATCAGGTCTCCTACATCTCCACCGGCGGCGGTGCCTTCCTCGAATACGTCGAGGGCAAGACCCTGCCCGCCGTGGCCGCGCTCGAACAGGCCGCCCGCTGATACCCGGCGCTCGTCGACAAGGAGGTTGCGTGCCAGGGAAGGCAACGCCCGATATCCAGACACCGGACACACCCTCCCTCAGCAGCGCGCAGCTGGCCGCCCTCGGCATCCTGCTCGCGGGGGCGCTCTGGGGGCTCTACTGGTGGCCGATCCGCCGTCTCGAAGCACTCTCGCTGGGCGGCGTATGGGGGTCGCTGATCATCGCCGCCACCGCCTGCGTGATGCTTTCGCCATGGGCGATTCGCCATCGCGGACGCCTGCGGCGTGTCTCGCCGCTGGGGTTCGCCTCGGTGGTGCTCGGGGGCGCCGCCTTCATGTGTTATTCGGTCGGGCTGGTTCACGGCCAGGTCGCGGTCGTCATACTGCTGTTCTACCTGACACCGGTCTGGAGCACCCTGATCGAACGCTTCTGGTGGCGCTGGCCGCTGACCGGGCGTCGCCTGGCGGTCATCGCGCTCGGCCTCGGGGGGCTCGGGCTGGTCATGGGCAGCCATGGCGGGACGCCCCTGCCGCATGGCATCGGCGATTGGCTCGGGCTGGCCTCCGGGGCGCTGTGGGCCATCGCTTCCAGTGGCATGCGCGCGCACAACACGCTGGGGCCGGGCGAAGGCAGCTTCCTGTTCGCCGTCGGAGCGCTGCTGGCGGCACTGCTGCTTGCCCCCTTCCTCTCCGCCTGGCCGGGTCTGCCACCGGCCGAGACGTGGTGGCGGGCGGCGGCCTGGATCGCCGCCGCCGCCGGCCTGTGGTGGTCGGCCTCGCTGGCTATCGTGGTCTGGGCAGCACGCCACTTGCCACCGGCGCGACTCGGCATCCTGATGATGAGCGAGGTTCTCGTCGGGGTGCTGTCGGCGGCGCTGTTGGCCGGCGAACCGCTGGCGATGATTCAGGTCATCGGCGCGGTACTGGTGATCGCCGCCGCCGTGCTGGAGGTAATACCGAGCCGTCGGCGCATCGACTAGCCAAGGTCAGGCGGTGGAGGAGGCCTTCGCGGTAAACACCTCGCGCGCGGTGAGCCTTGCGGTCGTCTTACGCCGCGCCAGGAACGCGATCCCCCCCGAATCGACGCCGGATCATCGCGCTGACATCCGAGGACGCTGACGCCAGACACAAAAAAACCGGCTCGTAAGCCGGTTCTTCGTCATTCGTGGCGGAGAGGGAGGGATTTGAACCCTCGATACCCGCGAAGGTATGCCGCATTTCGAGTGCGGTGCATTCGACCACTCTGCCACCTCTCCTTATCGCGAAACCGCTGCCGTCCAGCCTCCACCGAAGCGGTTTCCGGCCATTCACGTCATCGGGCGGATCAATCTGCACCGAAGCGCAAACCCAGCGGCGTTTCGCGGTGGCGTAGCATAACAGAAAAGTCATGCCCGGTGTGAAGTCTCTCGGCCCTGACTTTTACGGCGCGGCCAGCGACGACGACTGACCGCTCGCCTCGAGCGCTCGGGTGATAAGCCCTTCACGCTTCATGCGCGCCAGAAAGTCGGCCACATAGCCGGCCGCCTCGGCGTGGGCGACGGGCAGCGCCATGCACTGCTCGATCGCCGTAAAGCGCCCCGGCAGTACCCGGTAAGCGGGGTGCGCGGCGGCGTAACGCTCCAGCGGCTGACGCACGCCGGCCGCCGCCGAGAGCCCGCGCTCGACGAACAGCTCGATGGCGGCGGCGGACGTCGGCGCCCGTACCAGACTCGCCTGCTCCAGGGCCCGGCTAAGATAGAGATCGTAGGCGGCCCCCTTGCCCACGGCGATCTGCACATCACCCCGGTCCAGCTCGTCGACCGCCTGGAACGGCGCCGACGCGGGTACCAGATAGGTGCCCTCGATCAGCACGTAGGGCTCGGTGAAGTGGATCGTCTCCGCGCGTACCGGATCGCGCGCCAGGAAGGCAAGCCGCCAGGCATCCTCGGCAACGGCGGCAACGACATCGCCGGCACCGGCATAGGTCGCGAAGGTGATACCGACATCGAGCTCGGCGGCCAGCGCTCGCGCCAGCACCGCCGAGACGCCGCTCGGCTCGCCGTCCTCGCCACGCTGGGCCAGCACCGGATTGCCGTAGTTGATGGCCACCCTGAGCTCACCCGCCGGTGCCAGCTGCTGGCGGACCCGCTCGTCGCTATCGTCACGCATGCCGTTTGCCTCCTGCCTGTCGGGTGCTCGTCGGGTGCCGCCGCGACCCGCGCTACTGTCTACCTTAGCCCAAGCGCCCTACCTTAGCCCGAGCGCCGACATCGCGCACCGCGACGCTGCGTGGCGGCCACCAAATGGCGTCAGGACGTGACGCATCACGCGGCTTTCTCCATCAGCTTCGCCTTGAGCCGTCCCGCCGCCAGCGGCAGCAGTACCACCAGCGCCGCGGCGATCCAGAGCCCGACGGAGAGCGCGGACTGCCACAGGATGGCGACGTCGCCACCGCTGATAGACAGCGCCCGGCGCAGATTCTCCTCCATGAGCCCGCCGAGCACGAAGCCCAGCACCACCGGCGCCAGCGAGAACCCGAACTTGCGCAGCAGGTAGCCGAACACGCCAATGACGAGCATCAGGTAGATCGCCATCAGATCGGAGTGAAGTTGATAGACGCCGACGAAAGCCAGAATCGCCACGCTAGGCACCAGCAGCCAGCGCGGCACCTGCAGCACGCGCGCGAAGACGCCGGCCAGCGGCAGGTTGAGGAGCAACAGCACCACGTTGCCGATGTAGAGCGAGGCGATCAGCCCCCCGACCACGACCGGCTGTTCGCGGAACATCATCGGACCAGGATTGATGTTGTAAAGCATCAGCGCCCCGAGCAGGATCGCCGTGGTGCCAGACCCGGGAATACCCAACGTCAGCATGGGCACGAAAGAGCCGGCGGCGGAGGCGTTGTTGGCGGCTTCCGGCGCGGCCAGACCGCGCATGTTGCCGGTGCCGAAGCTGTTGTCGTGATCGGTCAGGCGCTTTTCGGTGGTGTAGGCCACGGCACTGGCGACCGAAGCGCCCGTGCCCGGCAGGATGCCGATGACGAAGCCGATCACGCTCGAGCGCAGAATCGACCACTTGCAGTAGAGCACTTCGGAAAGCTTCACCATCACCCGGCCGATCGGGGCCATCTCGCCCTCGGCGTCGTGGCGGAAGGCATGCTCGAGCATCAGCAGGATCTCGCTGACGGCAAAGAGGCCGATGATCATGACGACGAAATCGATGCCGTCGTAAAGCTCCGGCATGTCGAAGGTGAAACGCAGCACGCCGGTGCCGGAATCGACGCCGACGGTGGAGATGAGTACGCCGAGCACGGCACCGATCAGTGTCTTGACCGGGTCCTTGCCCATCATCGCCGACATCGAGGCGAAGGCGAAGATCATCAGCGCGAAGAACTCCGCCGGACCGAACTTGACCGCCACGGCCGCCAGCAGCGGCGCGAACAGCGTCAGCCCGATAATGGCCACGGTGGCGCCGATGAACGAACTCACCGCGGAGAGCCCCAGCGCCGGTCCGGCAAGCCCTTTCTTAGCCAGCGGATGCCCATCCAGCGTGGTCATGACCGCGCCTGCATCGCCGGGCACGTTGAGCAGGATACTCGACATGCGCCCGCCATATTCGGAACCGGTATAGATACCGGCCAGCAGGATCAACGCCGACTCCGCCGGCAGCCCCAGCGTGTAGGCGAGCGGCATCAGAATCGCGATGCCGTTGATCGGGCCGATGCCCGGCAACGCACCGAAAAGCGTCCCGAGCAGCGCCCCGAGAAAGGCCAGTCCGAGGTTGAGCGGCGTCAGCGCGACACCGAATCCATCGATCAGAAAGTCGAACATGCTTAGCGCTCTCCGAGCAGCGGCTCGATCCAGCTACCCACGGGCAGCGAGATCCCCAGCGCATGGGTGAACAAGAGATAGCTGCCCACGGCGAGCAGTACGCCACCGAGCAGCGCCTTCCCCGGCGTGGCGCCGAACAGCCAGGCGATGACCACGCTGACGAGCGCGGTCGTGATCAGAAAACCGAGATTGACGAACAGTGCCGCGTAGAGCCCCAGCAGCACCATAGTGAAAACCAGCCGCAGCAGCAGTGCGCCGGTGGGCCACTGACCGCTGGCCCCCGGACGCACGAACAGCACGATCGCCAGAATCGCCAGCAGGCCCGACAGGATCAGCGGAAACGCCTTTGGCCCGACCGGGTCGTAGCTGAACGGCACTTCGAGCTGCCAGGCCTGGACGGCGACGAACGCCGCCAGACCGAGCAACAGCAGACTTAAGATTCGGTCGGCGGCGAGGGTCATTGCGTCAGACCCACTTCTCGCGCCAGCTGGCTGAAGTCCTCGACCTGCTGCTTCACGTAGCTGTCGAAGTCATCGCCGAAGCGCGCCATCGGGAACAGACCGCGACCTTCACGCAGCGTGGCGAAGCTGTCGGTCTCGCTCAGTTCGCGCAGCCGGTCGGACCACGCCTGGTAGGCCTCGTCGCTGACGTTCGGCCCCATGTAATAGCCGCGCCAGATCGGCCACTCGACGTCGAAACCCTGCTCCTTGGCGGTGGGAATGTCGGCATAAGGCCCAGCCATGCGCTCTTCCGACAGCGCCGCCAGAATACGGACCTCGCCGCTGTCGAGCTGCGGCTTGAGCTCGGCCAGATCGCCGGTGAACACCTGGATATGCTCGCCGAGCAGCGCGGCCAGTGCCTCGCCGCCGCCCTCGAACGCCACGTAGCGCAGGCTGCGCGGATCGACATCGGCCGCCTTGGCCATCAGTGCCGCCTTCATCCAGTCCTGACTGCCGACGGTGCCGCCGGCACCGATCACCACGCTGGAGGGTTCTTCCTCGAGTGCTGCCATCAGCTCCCCGAGGTTCTGCCACGGCGCATCGGCACGGACAACCACCGCGCCGTAGTCGACGCCGAGCGCGCCAAGCCAGCGAACATCGTCGGCGGAGTGCTGCTGGCCGAACTTGGCCAGCGCCAGGTTGAGCGCGGCCCCGGTACTCGCGGCAACGATCAGGTTGGGGTCGTCATCGCGCACGCCGGTGACATGGTTGTAGGCCACGGCACCAATGCCGCCGGGCATGTAGCTGACCATCATCGGCTCGTCGATGAGGTCGGCATCCTGTAGCCCGTTGGCGGCCAAGCGACAGGTCAGATCGTAACCGCCGCCCGGTTTGGCCGGTGCGATGCACTCCGGCGGTTTGGCCTGTGCCTGTACGGCACCGGCCATGAGGGTGGCACCGGCGATGGCGGCGCCGGCCCAGCGACGCAAGGATGAGGATTTCGGCATGCTCTCAGTCTCCCGGGTTGTTATGCTCGCTTGCCTCGGCCACGCTCGCTGGCATGACCGGATGATCGCGATGCTAGGGCGCCAAGCTGTCACCAACCTTTCATCTAAATCTTTGGTCTTATAAGACATTCGTCGGAGAGCCTTGCCATGCACCTGCTGGTGATCGAGGACGACCCTCTGCTGGCGCGCTCGCTGGATCAGGCGATGACGCAGATCGGCCACACGGTCAACCGCCTGACACGACTCGAGGATGCCTGGCAGGCGCTGCGCCAGCAGCGCTTCGATCTTGTCCTGCTCGACCTGGGGCTCCCCGACGGCAACGGCTTGACGCTGCTCGAACGGCTGCGCGACGCCGGCATGACCACACCGGTGATGATTCTCACCGCACGCGACGCACTCGAGGATCGCGTCCGCGGACTCGACCTCGGTGCCGACGACTACCTGCCCAAGCCGTTCTCGATGAGCGAGCTGGAGGCCAGAGCCCGCGCGTTGCTGCGACGCAGCCAGCAGCGACTCGATGATCGTCTGCGCTACGGGGCGTTGACGCTGGATACGCAGTCGGCGAGCGCCTGGCTCGGCGGCGAGCCACTGGATTTGCCCCGCCGCGAATGTCGCCTGCTGGAAGCCCTGATGCTCAACGCCGGCCGGATCGTGGCGCGCGAAACCCTGGAAAATCGCCTGTTCGGTTTCGAGGCTGTCGGTGCCAACGCGCTCGAGGTCTACGTCAGTCGCCTGCGCAAGCGTCTACAGCACTCCGGCCTGGCGATCCGCACCCTGCGCGGGCTCGGCTATCGCCTGGAAGAGGTACCGGCGTGACCCCAGGGGCGATTTCGCTCAAGCGGCGGCTCGCACTGTGGCTGGTCGTCATCGTGGCCGGCCTGGGGACGCTGTTGCTGATCGAGGCCTATACCAGCGCGCGCAAGGCGGCGAATCGCGCCCTGGATGGCCAGCTCGAGGCGGCGAGCCTGACGATTGCCGAATCGCTGCAGTGGCCCGATGGCGTGCCGACGCTGGAGATGCCGGCCTCGGCGCTGCAGATCCTTGCCACGCCGTGGCAGGAGCGCGTCTTCTACTGGCTACGCGCGGACAACGGCCGCATCATCACGCGCAATGCCGATCTACCGATTACCGCGATGATGGCGCGTGAAGCGCGCGCCGACACCGTCTACCGCGACGCCGACCTCGACGGCGTGCCCATCCGGCTAGCCGGCCGCGAGGTGAACTCCGCCGGTTGGGATACGCAGGAGCCCGTGCAGCTCTGGGTCGGTCACACGCGCCAAGGTCGCGATGTCCTGGCCGGCGAGCTGTTCGAGAAGAGCGCCACGCGCTTCGCCGCCATGGTCATGATCACCGCAGTACTGGTGACCATCGCCATGTTCACCGCGCTCGCCCCGCTGAAGCAGCTCCGTCGTGCGCTGCGGGCACGTCGTGCCGACGACATCCGTCCGCTGCATCTCGGCGTGCCGCGCGAGATGCAGGAGTTGGTCGACACCTTGAATCGCCTGTTCAGCGATCAGCGCAACCATCGCGAGATGCTGTTGCGCTTCATCGCCGACGCCTCCCACCAGTTGAAGACGCCGCTGGCTGGCCTGCAGAGCACCAGCGAGCTGGCGCTGGCGAGCGAGGACCCCGCCGCGTGGCGCCGCGCGCTAGCCACGGTGCACGAGAGCGCCGGGCGCACCAGCCGCCTGGCCGGCCAGATGCTGAGCCTGACCCGCCTGGATCATCTCGGTCCGGCGCATGAGCGCCACCCGCTGGCGCTGGACCGGCTGCTGCGCGAGGTGGTCACCGACTGGGCCGAGCGCGAGGCGAGCCACGCGCACGATCTCGGCCTCGATATCCAGACGCCGAGACCGGTCTGGGTCGAGGGCGAGGCCTGGGCACTGGCCGAGCTGCTCCATAACTGGATCGACAACGCCTGTCGCTACACCCCGCCCGGCAGCACCATCACCCTGACACTCGCCTCGGTCGATAACGCGGTGCGCCTCAGTATCGAAGACGACGGGCCAGGCGTGCCCGCGGATGTCATCGCGCGTCTCACGCGGCCGTTCGAGCGCGGCCAGCGCCAGGATACCGAAGGCTCGGGACTGGGACTCGCCATCGCCGACTCGATCGCGCACCGTCACGGGACCCATATCACGGTGGCGGCGTGCCAACCTCACGGCTTGCGCCTCTCGCTCGACCTTGCGCGCGGCGCGCCCCCGTCGGAGACAAGCGCATGACGTGGCAACGAGCCATCCACACTGGCCGAACGGCGGCCCGCGCCCGGCCCTCGGGGTGGCTGATAACGGGGGCACTGATCGGACTGCTCGCCGGTCTGGCGGCAAGCTCCCCGGCTGAGGCCAGAACGGCCCTGGTCGTCGAGGCCGCGCTCGATCGCGATGTCTTCGAACCGGTACTGGCGGCCTTTGCCGCCGAGAACCCCCAGCTCGACGTCGACTACCGCGACCGCTCGACCCTGACCGTGGACCAGCGCGCCCGCGATCGCGACGACCCGCCGGACGTCGTGATCAGCTCCGCCATGCCATGGCAGATGGCCTTGAGCAACGAAGGCCTCGCGCAGCCGCTCGACGTCCCGGAAGCGGCCGAATGGCCCGCGTGGGCCAAGTGGCGCGACGAAGTCTTCGGTTTCACCTTCGAACCGATCGTGATGGCCTATCGGCTGGAACTCGCCTCGCACATGCCGCCGCCGGAAACACACCGCGACCTGCTGCATCTCTTCACCGACTATCGCGAGCTCCTGGCGGGCCGCCTGACGACCTACTCGCCCGAGGAGAGCGGCGTCGGCTATCTGCTGGCGCAGCAGGACGCGCGCTACACCCCGCGGGCCTGGGACCTGTTCACCGCCATGGACGCTGCCGACGTCCAGCCGGAACGTACGACCCGACAGATGCTCGAAGGCTTGAGCGACGGACGCTACTGGCTCGGCTATAACCTGCTCGGCTCCTACGCCATGGTCTGGGCGCAAACGCACCCGGACATTATCGTGCAGGTGCCCAACGACTATTCGCTGGTGCTGATGCGCATGGCCTTCGTCCATCGCGACGCCCCGCACCCGAGCGCCGCCAAACGCTTCGTCGCCTTTCTGCTGAGCCAGCGCGGCCAGCACATCATGGCCGGCGGCACGCCGCTGTTCAGCGTGCGCGACGATGTCATCGGCCCCTACACGGCGCAGCGCCTGCGCGATCAGGTCGGCGATCATCTCTACCCGATTCCGATCAACGCGACGCTGCTCGCCTTCGTCGACCCGCTGCGACGCCAGGCTTTCCTCGATCGTTGGCGCCGCGAGCGGCAAGCGTCGCACGCACGCTGACGCCTCTCGCCGCCCCCCACCCTTCGCGAAGGACTTTTCCCCTGCCGCCGGCCGCGCAATCGCGTAGAATGCGCAGCCCCAATCCGGACGCGACGCCCTCCCGGTCGTCGTCGTCGGCAACCATCACAAGAGTTCACGGCACGCCTATGTATCGGCGTCGCCGACAGCGGGAGAGCAGGATGAGCGTATCGGCAGTGACCACGGCCCCGGCAGCGTCAATCAGCCAGGCCCGGCGGGCCGCCATCGGCAGTTTCGTGGGCGCGGTGGTCGACTGGTATGACTTCCTGCTCTACGGCATCGTCGCCGCGCTGGTTTTCAACGCCCAGTTCTTCCCCAATGTCAGCCCCGCCGCCGGCACCCTCGCGGCCTTGGCCACCTTCGGCGTCGGCTTTCTGTTCCGGCCGCTCGGCGGCATCGTCTTCGGACACTTTGGCGACCGTCTGGGTCGCAAGCGCATGCTGATCATCACCGTCATCCTGATGGGCATCGCGACCGCGCTGATCGGCCTGCTGCCCACTTATGCCCAGATCGGCGTATGGGCGCCGATCCTGCTGGTGACGCTGCGTGCGATCCAGGGCTTCGCGGTCGGCGGTGAATGGGGCGGCGCTGCCCTGATGGCGGTCGAAAGCGCACCGAGGGGGCGGCGCGCTTTCTACTCGAGCGGCGTACAGGTCGGCTATGGCGTCGGCCTACTGCTGGCGACCGGTAGCGTCTCGCTGCTCAGTCACTTCCTCGACGACGCCGATTTCCAGGCCTGGGGCTGGCGCCTGCCGTTTCTGTTCAGCGTGGTGCTGGTGCTGATCGCGTTGAAGATCCGCACGAGCCTCGAGGAGTCTCCCGAGTTCGTCGAAGCGGTGGAGAAACCCGCCGAAAAGCCGGCGAAACCGCCGATTCTGGAGGCGCTCAAGCGTCATCCCGGCGCTTTCGCCACCATCATCGCCATGCGCCTGGCCGAACTGTTCACGATGTATATCGTGACCACCTTTGCGCTCAGCTACTCGACCGGCTATCTCGACCTGTCGCGGGATCTCTTCCTGCATATCGGTCTGCTGGTCGGCGCGATCAGCTGCGTCACCATCCCGCTGTTCGCCTTCCTCGCCGATACGCTCGGCCGCCGCCGGGTCTATCTGACAGGCGCCCTGATCGGCGTGCTGGCGGCCTTTCCGTTTTTCATGGCGCTCGAGTCGGGTTCGATCGTGTGGATCGTGGTCTTCGCGGTGGCGCTGGCCAACCTCGCCCACGACATGGTGGTGAGCGTGCAGCAGCCGATCTTCGCCGAGCTGTTCGGCGCCAGCTATCGCTACAGCGGCGCCGGCGTCGGCTATCAGGTCGCGAGCGTCGTCGGCGGTGGGTTCACACCGTTCATCGCCACCGCCCTGGTGGATCTCGCCGGGGGCAGCTGGACACCGGTCGCGGTGTATCTTGCCGCCGGCTGCCTGCTCTCGCTGGTCGGTGCCGCCTGGATGCTGCGCCGGCGCTAAATGCGGCGCTCTCGATACGCCCTCTCGACAGCGGCAGTTAGAACAGCCGTTACAACAGCCCTGCGGGCGCTGAATGGCAGCGCGGGCGGTGTGACCGACAGCGCGTCGGGCGCCTCGCGGCGATTCGCTCTGGCCAGCCCGCTCGTGTGTACCGCTTGCCTCGGCGCGCTGCCGGGATCATGCTATCGCTCATAAGACCAATATCCACTTGCGCTCCACCCTTCGAGTCTGCCCTTGAGTACCATCCTCGGCGCCATCATCCCGATCTTCATCCTGCTCGGCATCGGCTATCTGGCTGTGCTCAAGCGGCTCGTCGACAAGGCCCATGTCCAGGGCATGGGTCGCTACGTGATCAACATCGCCCTGCCGGCGCTCGTGATTCAGGCGCTGCTCGAGCGCCCGCTGGCCGACGTCTTCAACGTCCCCTATCTGCTGGTCTACGGCCTCGGCTCGGGGCTCGCGTTCGCGGCGATGCTCGCCTGGACCACCTGGCGCAGCGATCTGCCACTGGGCCGGCGTGCGCTCTACGCCCTGGGCGTCTCGGCCTCCAACAGTGGCTTTATCGGCTATCCGGTGGCCGTCCTGGTGATCGGGCCGACCGCCGGCATCGCCATGGCGCTCAACATGCTGATCGAGAATCTGCTGGTGATCCCCACCGCGCTGGTACTGGCGGAGCTGAGCGCGCGGCAGAGCGGCGGGTTCTGGCGGACGCTCAAGCCAGTGGCCCTACGGGTACTACGTCATCCGCTGATTCTCGCGATCGTCGTCGGTACGCTGCTGGCGGCGCTGGATCTGCATCCACCGGAGCCGATCACCCGCGTGCTGGCGATGCTGGCCGCCTCGTCGTCGCCGGTGGCGCTGATCGTCATCGGTGGCACGCTCTGCGGGCTGCGCGTGCGCGGCATGGCCAGCGACGTGGCGCAGATCGCGCTGACCAAGCTGATCCTGCATCCGCTCTGCGTACTGCTGATGATCGCGCTGATTCCCGGGCTGACGCCGGTCTTCGCGACGGCAGCCATGGTCTTCGCCTGCTCGCCGATGCTCTCGATGTATCCGCTGCTGGGCCAGCGCTACGGCTTCGCCGAGCTCGGCACCGCCGCGATGGTGATGGCGACGGTGCTCTCTGCGCTGACGCTGGCGGCCGGTATCTGGTACGCCCACGCCTTTCTGCTGTAGGGCGCCTTCAGGGCCGCTCGGCCAGCGCCTCGTCCAGCGTCCGCTTGCCTTCCAGCGCGGACATGCCGGTCGGCATCACGCCGAGAATGTCGCTGAAGATCTCCAGCGAGATTGGCCCCGCATAGCCTGTCCGCCCGACCGCCTCGAGAAACGCGCCGATCGCCAGTTCGCCCTGGCCCGGGAAGGCGCGGCGATGGCGGCTGAGCGACTGCAACGCGTGCCTGTCGGCGTTGGCCGGCGGCCGCGGCGCATCAGCCAGCTGCACCAGCCCGATACGCTCGGCCGGGATATCCGCGAGCGTCTGTAGATCCAGATCGCGGGCGAGAACGTGATAGCTGTCCAACACGACCGACAGTGCCGGATGATCGACCAGCCGGACGAGCCGCCAGGCCTCACGGTAGTCGTCGACGTGTCGCCCCCAGGCCAGCGCCTCGTAGCCGATACGCATGCCGTGTTCCGTCGCCAGCGCAGCGAAGTCGTGAAGCGAGGCGGCAATGTCATCGGACGCTTCACTGGCATCTTCGCGCGTGTTGCTGCACAGGAGCAGGAAGTCGCCGCCCAGTGTCGCGAGCGTCTCGAACTGTCGGCGCGCCGCCTCGAGCTTCTGGCGATGAGCCGGCGCCGGAAGCCCCTCGGCATCCCGAAACGGCTGCAGTGCGACCACCGAGAGTCCGAGATCCCGGCAGCGCTCGCCGATCTCCCTTGCCGTCAGCACGCTGCCGTCCAGGTCGTCGACGAAGATTTCCACGCCGCCGAATTCGGCTCGCGCAATGGCTTCCAGCCTGGCATCCAGTTCACCGCTCAAACAGAGCGTGGCCATCGATCTTTTCATGTCACTGTCTCATCCTGACTGTCTCATCCATGAGCAACGTTGCCTCAACATAGACCCCGCCATGGTCAGAACGCCAAGGCATCCAGCAACGGCCGGACAGCGTATGAGTAACTACCCTTGTCAACAGTCACCGCAGGAGAGTCATCATGTTGATCAAGATTGCCAAACCCAGCGATCTGCGCGAATCGGACGTCACCCCGGAATCGGTTTATCTTTCGCGCCGGCGCTTCATGGGGGGCGTGATCGGCGTCGGTGCAGGGCTGGCACTGGCTGGCCGCGCCCAAGCTGCCACCGGACCGGACTACGCGGATGTTCCCGCGGGCAACCCGCCTGGCTGGTTCGGCCCCAAGCTCGAGAATGCCAAGTGGGGCGCCGTCGTTCCCGCCGACCGCGAGGTCGACAAAAACACCCCGTTCGATGACGCGACCCACTACAACAATTTCTACGAGTTCGGTACCGGCAAGGGGGATCCCGCACGTCGGGCGGACCGCCTGGAAACGCAACCGTGGAGCGTGGTGATCGATGGCGAAGTGAATAACGGTGGGCGCTTCGCCCTGGAGGATATCGCCAGACCGTCGCAGCTCGAGGAACGGATCTACCGGCTACGCTGCGTCGAGGCGTGGTCAATGGTAATTCCGTGGCTCGGCATCCCGCTCAGCGACGTGATCCGGCGCGCCGAGCCGACCGCCAAGGCGCGTTATGTCCGATTCGAAACGCTGGTACGCCCCGAACAGATGCCGGGGCAGGACTCCTCGTTCGCGCTGATCGACTGGCCCTATGTCGAGGGCCTGCGCCTGGACGAAGCGATGCACCCGCTCGCCCTCCTCGGGCTCGGCATGTACGGCCGCGAGCTGCCCAATCAGAACGGCGCCCCCTTCCGCCTGATCGTGCCGTGGAAATACGGTTTCAAGAGCATCAAGTCGATCGTGCGCATCTCTCTGGTCGAAGAACAGCCGGTCAACTCCTGGCAGGCGATCGCCCCGGACGAGTACGGCTTCTTCGCCAACGTCAATCCCGAGGTCGACCACCCGCGCTGGAGCCAGGCGACCGAACGGCGCCTGCCCAACAGTCTTTTCAGCCCGAACATCATCGATACCCGGATGTTCAACGGCTATGCCGACGAGGTCGGCAGTCTCTACGCCGGCATGGATCTGAGGAAACAGTACTGATGGCCACTTCGCGTCGTGTCCTGACCCTCTGGCGCGTGGCCGTCTTCATCGCCGCGCTGGCACCGCTGGTCTACTGGGGCTGGCAGGTGGCGATCAACGCCGCCGGGCCGGAACCGGGTCGCTACCTGCTGCTCAATATCGGCCAGGGCATCCTGTGGATGCTGCTCCTGACCCTCTCGCTGACGCCGCTGTCCAAGCTCACGCGCTGGAAAGGGTTCACCCTGATCCGCCGACAGCTCGGCCTGTGGACGCTCGCCTACGCCGTGGCGCATCTGCTCTGCTATGCGCTGTTCATCCTCGGGCTCGATCTCTCCCGGCTCGGCAGCGAGATCGTGCGCCGGCCCTACATCATCGTCGGCATGCTGGCGCTGCTCGGTCTGATCGCCATGGGCGTGACCTCGAACCAGTGGTCGATGCGCCGGCTCGGCAGGCGCTGGAAGACACTGCACCGGATCGTCTACCCGGTACTCGGGCTGGGGCTGTTGCACTTCCTCTGGGTGGTGCGTGCCGATCTCGGCCAGTGGAGCGCCTATGCCGCCGTCGGCGCCTGCCTGATGATCCTGCGCATCCCGCCCATCGCGCGCCAATTGCCGAAGATCCGTCAGCGGCGTCAGGTCAAGCGCGCCGCGGCCTGAGCCGGGCCGCCTCTGCCTGCCGGTACGCACCCGTTCGGCCGGGCATTCGCTAGACTTTCGTCGAAGCGTCCCACCGCAGCCCGGGGTGCGTCGGTTAAGCTCGGGCATTCGTCGTCTCGTTCGGCGGTTCGTGTTGCGCATCGTCCGAACGACGTCCGTTCCCGATTTCAGCCGGAGAGATTTTCCATGAGCAAACGCATACTGGCCTATCGCCGTCTCGACGAGCAGCAGCTCGAGCAGCTACGCAGCCGGTACCACGTCGACTACTTCGGCAAGCTTTCCTCCGCCGATGATCCGGCGTTCCGCGAAGCGCTGGCCGAGGCCCACGGCCTGATCGGCGCCGGCGTCAACATCACCCCGGTACTGCTCGACGCCGCACCCAAACTCGAGGCGATCGCCAGCATCTCCGTCGGCGTGGACAACTACCCCGTCGACGAACTGACCCGCCGCGGCATCCTGCTCTGCAACACCCCGGACGTGCTGACCGAAACCACCGCCGACACTGGCTTCTCGCTGATCATGGCCAGTGCGCGTCGGGTCGTCGAGCTGGCCGACTTCGTCAAGCGCGGCGACTGGAAAGCGAGCATCGGCCCCGAGCAGTTCGGCAGCGACGTGCATGGCAAGACGCTCGGCATGGTCGGCTTCGGTCGTATCGGGCAGGCGATCGCCCGGCGCGGAGCGCTCGGCTTCGGCATGCAGGTGCTCTACTCCAATGCCTCGCCCAAGCCGGAGATCGAACGCGAACTCGGTGCACGTCGCTGCGAGTTCGACGAACTGCTGCGCGAATCCGATTTCGTCTGTGCCATCGTGCCGCTGACGGACGAGACGCGTCGGCTGATCGGCGCCCGCGAGTTCGAACGCATGAAGGAGAGCGCCATCTTCATCAACCTGTCGCGCGGCCAGGTGGTCGACGAGCCGGCAATGATCGACGCCCTCAAGCGTGGCCAGATCCGCGCCGCCGGCCTCGACGTGTTCGAGAAGGAACCTTTGCCCGCCGACTCGCCGCTGCCGCAGATGGCGAACGTGGTCGCGCTGCCGCATATCGGCTCTGCCACTCATGAGACGCGCACGGCCATGGCGCAACGCGCGGTCGACAACATCCTGCTGGCGCTCGACGGCAAGGCACCGATCAGCCCGGTCAACCCCGAGGTACGCAACGAAACGGCCACCTGATCCCAGCCATCCCCTGTCTCCTGGCGGCTGTCTCTTGGCCGCTATCTCCTGGCGGCAGGTGAGTCCGGCGATGCCCGCGGCGTGACACGGTCCGGGGCCTGACGCCCGACAGGCCAGCGTCTTGTCGCTCGTCTACAAGCTCTTCCACCAAAGACGGATAGTCGATGTCAGTCGACCCGGCTAGCCTGCGATTGACGTTTTGGATCGATCCAAATGACGGATATCGAGATGAGGCAGGAAGACCACTTCGACCACCGCTCGCCGCCGTCCGGCCCTGCCGGGCCGGGCGCGCCCCGGGTCACGCTCAAGGAGATCGCCGCGCACGCGGGGGTCTCGCGATCGACCGTCTCGCTGGTCATGCAAGAGAGCCCGCTGGTCGCGGAGACGACGCGGACCCGCGTGCAGGCCAGCGCCCAAGCGCTCGGTTACGTCTACAACCGTGGCGCCGCCATGCTGCGCAGCGCCCGTACCGCCACGGTCGGCGTGGTCGTCCACGACATCGCCAACCCCTTCTTCGGCGCCATGGTCGCCGGCATCGACGATGTCCTGCAGGCGGCCGGCTATGTTCCCTTCCTCGCCAACAGCGGCGACAGCCCCGCGCGCCAGGAACGCTTCCTGACGCGCATGCGCGAACAGCACGTGGATGCCCTGCTGCTCTGCCCTGCCGAAGAGACACCGCCGGCCTTGATCGACACCCTGGCCACCTGGCAGCTGCCCTGCATCCAGCTGATGCGTCACCTCGGCGAGACACCGCAGGGCGACTACGTCGGCGCCGATATCCGCCAAGGCGTACACGATGCGGTGGCACATCTGGTGAGCCTGGGGCATCGCCATATCACGCTGCTCGCGGGCGACAGTGACCACTCGGCCGACCGGGAGCGGCTCGATGGCTATCGCCAGGCCATGCAGGCTGCCGGGCTCGAGGTTGAATCGCGCGTCCTGCGCGGCGAGCTGACGCGCGGCGCAGGCCTCCAGCGAACGCTGGCCCTGCTGGACGAAGCCGCCGCGCCCACCGCGCTGATCTGTCACAACGACCTGGTCGCGCTCGGCGCGATACTGGCACTGCAGCGCCGCGGCCTGCGCCCCGGACTCGACTGTGCGGTCGTCGGTATCGACGACATCGACGAAGCCGCGCTCACCCACCCTGCGCTGACCAGCGTCGCCACGCATCCCGAGGCGATCGGTCGCGCCGCCGCCGAGCTGGCCCTGGCGCGCATCGCGGACCCGCAGGGCGCCCCCGCCCGCATCGTGCTGCCGGCCACCCTCGAGATTCGCGACACCACATCGACCTCGCCCCGGCGCGAACAGGAGTCCTCATGAGCTATCGTCCCTCGAACGCTCGCCCCTCGAACGCTCGCCCCTTGAACGTTCGCGGCCTTGGCCTCGCGCTGCTGGCCACGCTGACGCTGGCTTGCGTGACGCTTGCGGCCCCCACCGCGTCGGCCCGCGAGCTGATCTTCGCCCACGGCGCCACCGAAGAGACCGCCTATCACCTGAGCGCGGCGCGCTTCAAGGCACTGCTGGAGGAGAAGACCGACGGCGAGCTGACGGTCGGTCTCTACAGCAACGGCGTGCTCGGCCACGAAACCGAGATGTTCGAACAGCAGACAGCCGGCGCGCTCGACTTCTCGATCGTCAACCCGGGGCTGATCTCGGAGTTCTCGCACACGGCCAGCATCTTCTCGATTCCCTTTCTCTATCGCGATATCGATCACTGGCGCCACGTGCTCGACGGCGAGGCGGGGCGCGAGATCGCCGCGCGCATCGAGGACGAAACCGGGGTCAAGGTGCTCGCCTATTACGGCGGCAGTACCCGACAGATCGTCAGCACCCGGCCGCTCGAGAGTCTCGACGACCTGCAGGGCATGAAGCTGCGCACCAACCCGACCCGGCCGACCATCACCGCCTGGGCGGCGCTCGGCACCCAACCGACGGTCATGGCCTACAAGGAGATCTACACCGGGCTGCAACTGGGCGCCATCGACGGCCTGCTCAACGAAGCGGAGTGGATCTACCGCATGCGATTCCACGAGGTCGCGCCCTATATCGGGCTCTCGGGGCACGACATCACCGTGCGCCTGCTGACGATCTCGGACGACACCTGGAACACGCTGTCGCCGGACGAGCAGCAGGCCGTGCAGGCGGCCGCCGACGAGAGCGAGACCTACGCCCGCAACCTGCAGATCCGGCTCGATACGGAATCCCGCGAGAAACTGAAAGACGAGGGCGCGACCTTCTACCCGATGGATCGCGAACGCATGCAGGCCATGGTCGCCGAGCCGCTGGGCAAGGTGATCGATGAGATGGGGCTGCGCGACGTCTACGAGCTGATCGTCAACACGGATTGAGGAGAATCGCATGGCACTCGCAACGGCCCTGGGCCGCGTCAATCGCCAGCTGGAGCGCGTTCTCAACGTCGTGCTGCTGTTGCTGCTGGCCAGCTTCATCGTGCTGATCGTCTATCAGATCGTCAGTCGCAACCTCGGCTTCCTGCCGCGCATCTACTGGACCGAGGAGATGAGCCGCTTTGCCTTCCAGTGGATGATCATGCTGGGCACCGCGATCGGCGTGCTGCACGCCGACCACTTCGTGCTCGAGGCGTTCCCGCGCGGCTCGCGGGCCGACCGTGTCACCCGCGTGATTCGTGACCTTGCCTGCCTGCTGGTCGGCGCGATTTTCGTCATCTTCGGCTTCGGCTTCCTGCTGTCGGGTTTCCATCGCATCGCCAGCGCCTCGCAGCTGCCGATGGTGGTGACCTATTCGACCTTCTTCGCCTGTGGCGTGCTGATCGTCTCGTTCAGCCTGCAGCGCCTGCTGCTGGCGGCCGCGCACGGCGTCGACGCCATGCAGCGCGAGCTGGACACGCCCTCGGAGATCGACGAGCTGATCGATCCGGAAGCACCGAGCGCACCGCCGACCCAGGAACTCGATAGCCACCTGACCGCCCGCCAAGATCGCCACCAGGAGCCCGCCCCATGATGCCCGCCGACTGGTTACCGCTGCTGCCCTGGCTCCTCTTCGTGCTGCTCGGCGTGCTGATCGTGGCTGGCGTGCCGATCGCCATGTCGCTGGTGCTGACGTCGTTCTCGATCATCGTGCTCGACCCGCGCCTGACGCCGTGGATCCTGTTCCAGCGCATGTACTACGGCATGGACTCCTTCGTGCTGCTGGCGGTGCCGCTGTTCCTGCTCGCCGGCAACCTGATGAACGCCGCACGCATCACCGACCGCCTGATCACGCTGTGTCTCAACCTGGTCGGGCATGTGAAGGGGGCGCTGGCCCACGTCAACGTGCTGGTCAGCATGCTCTTCGCCGGCGTCTCCGGCTCCTCCACCGCGGACAGCGCGGGCATCGGCACGGTGCTGATCCCGGCCATGAAGAAAGAGGGCTACCCGACCCACTTCAGCGTCGCCGTCACCGCCGCCTCGTCGGTGATGGGGATCATCATCCCTCCCTCGATCAACATGATCGTCTGGGGCGCGCTGACCAGCACCTCGATCGCCGGGCTGTTCCTCGGCGGCATCGTACCCGGCATCCTGATCGCCGGGGCACAGCTGCTGATGAACCTGGGCTACGTGCGCCGCTACGACGTACCGACCCGCAAGCGCGCCACCTTCCGACAGCTCGCCAGTTCCGGCAAGGACGGCCTGCTTGCCGCCGGTATTCCGGTACTGATCATCGGCGGCATTACGCTGGGCATCGTCACGCCCACGGAAGCGGCCGTGATGGCCGTACTTTATGCGCTGGTGCTGGGCTTCGTGGTCTACCGTGAACTCAATCTCAAGAGCGTCCTGACCGCATCGACCGATACCGTGCGACTCTGCTCGCTATCGCTGTTCAGTCTGGTCGGCGCGGCGATCTTCGGTTATTTGATCAGCTTCTATCGCATCCCGCCGCAGCTGATGACCGGCGTCGAGATCAGCGATCCGACCACGCTGCTGATCATTGCCACCGTCGTCATGCTGCTGGTCGGCACCTTCATGGACTCGCTGCCGGCGATGGCGATCCTGGCACCGATCTTTCAGCCACTGGCCGCCCAGGCCGGCGTCGACCCGCTGCAGTTCGGTGTCATCAGCGTGATGGCGCTGGGGCTCGGCTTGATCACACCGCCCTACGGGCTGTGCCTGATGATCTCCGCCAAGATCGGCGGCATTCCGCTGCTCAAGGCACTCGGTACCACCATGATCTATCTCGCCGTGATGCTGGTGGTCATCGGCGCGCTGATCGCCTTCCCCGAGCTGATTCTCTACCTGCCTCAGACTTTCGGCCCGGACGCCGGCTGAGCGCCGCCCCCAGAAAGTGTGCAATCAACGCGCAGATCCCCGCTCCGGCTTGTCAGGCCGGAGCGGGGCGACTAAAGTTCGAGAGCGACATTGAAAACAGTGTTCCGCAACTCTATCTACAGTTAAGGCGACATGGCGCCGATAATCGGAAGACTGGTGCGGGGCGGTCTCCGCCCGCCAGAACGACGGCCGATCCACCTTCGGCTGCCCTTCAGCCACCGACCGCGCCCTCGAGGCGACTCATCATGCCCGATCCGCTCTGTCTGCTGTTCGATTGTGACGGCACCCTGGTCGACAGCGAGCCGCTGCTCGCCGAGATCATGGCCAAACACCTGAGCCAGGCTGGCTTGCCCTTCCAGGCCAGCGACTACATGACCGACTTCCGTGGCGCCCGCTTCGCCAGCATCGTCACCCATCTGGAACGCGTCCACGGCGGCATCGACGACGCCGTACGCCAGCAGATCGAAAGCGCCATGCGTGGCGAGATGCACGAGCGCATGGGCAGCGAGTTGACGCCGATCGATGGCGTCTCGAAAGCCCTCGAGGCACTCGATTCGCTACCGCGCTGTGTCGCCTCCAACGGCCCCGAGCACAAGATCCGCCGCGCCCTGGACAGTACCGGGCTGCGCCCCTTTTTCGGCGACAGCATCTACAGCGCCTATACCGTCGGCAGCTGGAAGCCGGAACCGGGGCTGTTCCTGCACGCCGGGCGCGACATGGGCTTCGCCCCCGCCGATTGCGTGGTGATCGATGACGCCGAGGTCGGCGTACGCGCGGCCCTGGCGGCAGGCATGCGAGTGATCCACATCAACCGCTTCCCCGAGCGCGAGACGACGCCCGCCGGTGCCATCGGCATCCGCAGCATGGGCGACCTGCCGGCGGCGATCGACCGCCTCATACCGTCGCTGATCGCCAACTCTCTCTGAGCCCGTCGGCGGCGTCATCAGGCGACGCCGCCACGTCCGCCTTTGCGCCCGGCAACCTCCTGCCGCTCGGCGACGCTGTCGAACCGACGCCAGCGCACGTTATCATCACGCTTTTCCCGTCACACCGGAGCGTTCATGCCTTCCCTACAGGATCAACTGCGCGGGCTGGTCTATTCGACTGAACATGGCGAGACCTGTCCCGGCTGCCGACAGCCCGTCAGCGCCTGCGACTGCCAGGCCCGCGAAGAAGCCGAGCGCCTGGCGGCACTCGACGGCATCGTGCGTATCCGACGCGAGACCAGCGGCCGCAAGGGTAAGGGCGTGACCACCGTCGAGGGCGTGGCGCTGGAAGAGGCCGCGCTGAAGACGCTGGCCAAGGCGCTGAAGAAGCGTTGCGGCACCGGGGGGTCAGTCAAGGCGGGCGTGATCGAGATCCAGGGCGACCACCGCGACGTGCTCAAGAGCGAACTCGAAGCCCGCGGTTATCAGGTCAAACTGGCCGGCGGCTGAGCTGGTGGCCGTGCGGAATTTCCCGCCGTCTCGCCTGTCTCAGCTCCGGCGCGGCCATCATCGGCTCTCCGGTCGCGTCTATTTATCGTCGGACCTGTTTACCGTCTCGCCTATTTATCGCCGCGCCATCGAGGAAGTCTGCCATGCCGTCCGCTAGTCTCCGCCGCTATCGTCTCGTCGTCGCCCTGCTGACGCTGGCCGCGCTCGCCGGCTGCGCCAGCGGGCCGCAGTTCGAGACGCTTGCTGCCCGCGTGGTCTCGGAGCAGCCGGTCGCCCTGCCCGAGAACGCGACGCTGGATATCCAGCTGACAGACTTCAGCACCGGTGACGTGCTGGCCAGCAGCCACTACGAAAACCTCTCTCAGCTGCCGATTCCGGTCACGCTGCAGTACGCCCCCGCCGCCATCGATCGTGACAATCTCTATCGTCTCGACGCCCAGATTCGGGCCGACGGCCGCATCCGCTATCTCAATCGGGAGACCGTCTCGGTGTTCGGCGTCGACGATCCCGGCGAGCCCGACATTCCGGTCGTCACCACCGGCGCGGAAGCTCGCTGAAGGTCGACTTGTCGACGAGCGTCATCTTGGCCACGCTGGAAAGACGCAAGACGCATTCCGAGCGCCGCATGATGCGGCGCTTTTTCTGGCCAGGAGGATCGGATGGAAACCTTGACACTTCCCGGTACCGATATCGAGATGTCGCGCATCGGACTCGGCACCTGGGCGATGGGCGGGCGCCTGTGGGGCGGCGCTGACGATCCGAGCGCGATTCGCACGCTGCATGCCGCCGTCGATCGTGGCGTGACGCTGATCGACACCGCCCCCGCCTATGGCTTCGGTCACGCCGAGGAGGTCGTCGGCCGGGCGGTGGCCGAGCAAGGAGGAAGAGACCGGCTGGTGCTGGCGACCAAGGCGGGGCTGGAATTCGACAGCGGCGCCCCGGCGCGTAACGCCACCGCCCGGCGACTGGCACAGGAGCTGGAAGACTCCCTGCGGCGCCTGCAGACCGACTACATCGATCTCTACCAGATTCACTGGCCCGACCCGCTGGTGCCGATCGAAGAGACGGCCGAAGCCATGGCGCGTTTTCATCGCGAGGGCAAGATTCGCGCCATCGGCGTCAGCAACTTCTCGCCCGAGCAGTGCGATACCTTCCGCGAAAGCGCCCCGCTGCACACGCTGCAACCCCCCTACAATCTGTTCGAACGCGATATCGACAACGCCATTCTGCCCTACGCCCAGCGCCACGACCTGACGCTGCTGACCTACGGTGCCCTGTGCCGGGGCCTGCTTACCGGCAAGATGCACGAGGAGTACACCTTCAACGGCGACGACCTGCGCAACAAGGACCCGAAGTTCCAGCCGCCGCGCTTTTCCCAGTATCTCGGCGCCGTCGATGCGCTCTCGACGCTGGCTCAGACGCGCCACGGCAAGAGCGTCCTCGAGCTGGCCGTGCGCTGGCTGCTCGACCGTTCGCCGAACATCGCCGCCCTCTGGGGGGCGCGCCGGCCGGATCAGGTCACCCCCCTCGACGGGATCGACGGCTGGCAACTGAGCGCGGAGGATCTGCGCGATATCGACGCCATTCTCGCCGAGCACGTCACGGACCCGGTCGGGCCGGAGTTCATGGCGCCGCCCACGCGCGACTAGGCTTCCCCGGCGTCGACACGTCCCTGGCCGGATCGCCCCGGGCAAGCCGGATCACTCGGGCGCGCTGGCGAGCCGCCCGGCCAGGGTATCGGCCAGCGCGCCGAGTGTCGGTCCGATCGACGTCGCCACCTTCAGCGTGTAGAGGTCATCCGCCCGCGTTCGCCCCAGGTTGACGCAGGCGATCGGCTTGCCCGTCTGCGCGGCGTAGCGGGCGAAACGGTAGCCGGAATAGACCATCAACGACGAGCCGACCACCAGCATGGCGTCGGCCGCTTCCAGGGCGGCGAAGGCGGCGTCCACGCGCGCCCGCGGCACGCTGTCGCCGAAGAACACCACGTCCGGCTTGAGTACGCCCGTGCCGCAGCGCTGGCAGGCCGGCACCGAAAAGCGCGAAAAGTCGTACCCCTCGAGATCGGCATCGCCGTCGGGGCCGACCGCCGCGCTCAGTCCCACCCACTCGGGATTGCGGCGCGCCAGCTCGTCATGGAGAGCGTGGCGCATGATCGTGGCATCACAGCGCATGCACTTGACCATGTCCGCCTGCCCGTGAAGGTCGATTACACCCCGGGTTCCCGCGCGCTGATGCAGGCCGTCGACGTTCTGGGTGACCAGACAGGATATCCGGCCCTGCCGCTGCAGCGCGGCCAGGGCCCGATGCGCCTGACCGGGCTGGGCACTAGCCAGCGCGCGAAACCCCACGAGACTGCGCGCCCAGTAGCGGCGACGCACGTCGAGACGGCTCACGAAGGCCTGGTGGTCCACCGGCGGCGGCCGTTTCCAGTCGCCGCGCACGTCGCGATAGTCGGGAATGCCGCAGTCGGTGCTGACACCGGCACCGGTCAGTACGAATAGCCCCGGATGCTCGGCGACAAAGGTCGCCAGCGCCGCGTGCGCGGTTCGTTCGCTCGTCGCCGACCGCGACGAATCGTACTGCGCGTGCCGTTGCATGCCTCGTCTCCCGTTACAGGTACTCATGAGGGATCGCGTCACATGTCGATCCTGCCACGGTCACGGCGAGCCATGCACGCGTCGACCTCGTCGCTCCCGGCATCGCGGAGCACGCCGAACCTCGGCTAGAATGGTGCCGCTGTCCCGTCCACGCCACCGCAAGGACCCCCGCCCATGGCCTGGTTGGAGTATGTGCTGCCGCTGATCTTCCTCGCGCCGCTGGGTGCCGCCGCGCTGGTGGCCATCACGCTGCGCGATGTGCAGACAGTCGGTCTGCGCTCGCCCCACGACAATGAACCGATTCGCGAGATTGCCCAGGTCCATCGCGATCGCCTCGAGAAGGCGCGGGTGGTGTTCTTTCTCGATGCCACACTCGCGCCCACGCTGACGTTGATGCCACTGGTCTATGGCATGGGCCGCATGCTGTTCGCCGAGCGCCAGAGCTGGCTGGAGTGGTCGCTCTACGGCGTCTTCAGCACGCTGCTGGCGATGCTGTTCTGCTTTCTGATCCTGCGCGACGTCCAGCGACTGCGCCGCCTGACCCGCAGCCTGGCCTGCGAGCTGGCGGTCGGGCAGGCCCTCGACCATCTAATACGGCCGGTCGCGCGACCCTATTTCGTCTTTCACGACTTCCCGGCGAACAGCTATTGCATCGACAACGTGCTGATCACGCCGCAGGGAGTCTTCGTGATCCAGACGGCCGCCCGCGAATTCCCGCTGGATTTCGAGGGGCGCCCCAACAACACGGTCTCCGTCGAGCAGGAGCGTCTGCGTTTCCCCGGCTGGCAGGAGCGCCAGATCCTGCGACAGGTACGACTTTCCACTGTCTGGCTGCGCCATTGGCTGACCCGACACGCCCAGCTGACCGTGCCGGTTTGCGGCATCCTGGTGCTGCCGGGCTGGCAGATCGACGACGAGACGGCCCATCTCGGCGCGACGCGCGATGTGCGCGTGGTCGACGGCTTCGACCTTGCCGCCCAGCTGGAGGCCACCACCGAAGAAGTGATCGACGATGCTCAGCGTCAGCGCCTGGTGGAAGCGCTCGATGCCCGTAACCAGCGTTTCGCGCACCAGCGGAGCTCCCGCAGCGCGACGCGCTGATCCCGACGACCGACCCAGGAGACGCCATGCCCTCTGCAGATTCCGCCGCGTTCGATGTGCTCACCTTCGGCGAAGCGATGGCCCTGTTCGTTGCCGACGAGGCAGGCCCGCTCGACGCCGTGACCCGTTTTCATCGCCGCACCGCCGGCGCCGACACCAACGTCGCGATCGGGCTCGCCCGGCTGGGCTTCGATGTCCGCTGGCTGAGTCGCATCGGCGACGACCACAACGGCCGTTTTCTTCAACGCGCGCTCGAGGCGGAAGGCCTCGACTGTCGTCACCTGCAGCGCGACCCGAACCACGCCACCGGCATCGTCTTCAAGGAACGCGCCGTCGACGGTGCCGATCCCCACGTCGAATATGCCCGTCGCGGTAGCGCCGCCAGCCATCTCGGCCTTGACGATGCCGCCGAGGTGTCGCTGGAATCGGCACGTCATCTGCACGCGACGGGGATTCCGCCGGCGCTCTCCGCCTCGGCGCGCGAACTGGCCTTTCATCTGCTCAAGCGCGCCCGCGCCGGCGGCCAGTCGATCTCTTTCGACCCGAACCTACGTCCCACCCTGTGGCCCAGCGAAACGGTCATGATCGAGACACTCAACGCGCTCGCCGCCGAGGCCGATATCGTCATGCCGGGGCTCTCCGAGGGACGCCTGCTGACTGGACGCGACACGCCCTACGACATCGCCGGCGACTACCTCGACCGCGGCGCCCGCGCCGTGGTTATCAAACTCGGCCCCGAGGGCAGCTACTTCCGAACGGCCGACAGCGAAGGCACCGTCGAGGGCGCCCCAGTCAAGACCGTGGTCGACACCGTGGGCGCCGGCGACGGCTTCGCCGTCGGTATCATCAGCGCCTACCTCGACGGACTCGACTGGGCGCCGGCGCTGCACCGCGGCAACCTGATCGGCGCTCGCCAGGTGCAGGTGATCGGCGACATGGAAGGCCTGCCATCGCGCCAGACGCTGAGTGAGATGGAACGCAGCGGCGACGCGATCTAGCCTCCGCCCTGGCGACATCAGACGCGGTCGACGCCGCGTTCGCTCAGGTGGTCCGCCGGTGACGACAGCCGATGCAGCGCGCTCAGCACCGCCGGCTTGAGCGCGCCTAGCGCCTCGCCGGAGAGCCCGCTAAGCACGATCAACTGTGTCTGTCGGCCTTCGCTGTATCCCAACCACAGCGGCAAGTCGACGGCACACAGCGTCTCGGGCTGTACCCGCAGCGCCCACTGACGCGGCCGACCTAGGCGCTCCCACAGCCACCAGCGCTCGAACTGGGCCAGCGGCGGCGGGCCGCCGGCATCGAGCTGCAGCGCCCCGTCATCCTCGCCTGTCGCCTCCAGCGCACCGCTGTGTGGCAGCAGCAGCGCCTGCGGCATCACGGTCGTCGCCATCAGCCAGGCACGCGGCTCGCCACCTCGGCGGCCGATGGCCGCCGCCCACAGCGTCAGCCAGGCCGATTCGAATCGCTCGGCCCCGTAGCTGCGCAACCGCGAGCAGGCGGCCGGCGCGTCCAGCTGTCTCGCTACCCGTCGCGCGCTACGCATTGGCCCACCCCTGCAGCCACGCCAGCACAACCAGCGAGATGACGAACCAGAGCAGCAACCCGAGACAGCGGCGACGTGTCAGGCGCGCGTCGCGCCCGACGACGGCCGCCTGTCCACGGCGCCCCTTGAGGATCGCCTGCATGTCCGGCGCCTGCTCGTCGATCGCCACGTCCGCCAGCTGCGCCCGGTCAGGCGCTGGTGCGGTCAGACTGACCAGATAACCCGCCACCACCGAAACGCCCAGACCGACGGCATTCTGGTAAAGCCAGGAGATCTCGGTCAGTGACACTGCCCAGACCGACGCCATGCCCAGCACGATACCGGTGGCCGCGCCGCGGCCGTTGCTGCGATGGCTGAGAATGGCCAGCAGGAACGCGCCGAGCAGCGCGCCGTAGAACCACGAGCCGATACGATTGACCGCCTCGATCACCGGCCCCAGGTTGCCGGCAAAGAAGGCGAACAGCGTGGCGTAGAGGCCCCAGAACACCGTCGCCCAGCGTGACGCCTTGAGATAGTGGTGCTCGTCGGCTTCCGGCTTCAGATAGCGCGCATAGAAGTCGCGTACGGTCACCGCCGAGAGCGAATTGAGCGCGGAGTCCAGGCTCGACATGGCGGCCGCGAAGACCCCGGCGATCACCAGGCCGGTCACGCCGATGGGGAAGGCCTCGACCACGTAGCGCGGGAACAGCTCGTTGAGGTTCTCCGGCGCACTCAACCCATGCTGCTGATAGTAGGTCGCCAGCATCACACCGATGAACAGGAACAGCAGCATCTGTGGCACCAGCAGGTAGCCGCCGATCAGCAGTGACCGCTGACCCTCGGCGATCGAAGGGCTGGTCAGCACGCGCTGAATCTGGCTCTGGTCGGTGCCGAAGTAGGCCATGTGCATGACCACCCCGCCGATCAGACCGGCCCACAGCGAATAGGTGACGGTGGGGTCGAGCGACAGGTCGATGGCATCGAAACTGCCGTTGGCCGCACCGTAGGCGAACACGTCGCTCCAGCCGCCGGGCAGGCTCGAGACCATCAGCACCATGCTCAGGATGGCGCCGAACCAGAGTACGAACATCTGGATCACGTCGGTCCAGATGACCGCACTGATCCCCCCCAGGACGGTATAGCTGACGGCAATGACCGCCATCAGCACGATGGTCAGGTTGACGTCCCAGCCGGTCACCACCGACAGCACCAGCGCCGGCGCGTAGAGCACGACGCCGGTCGCCAGGCCGCGCGCGACGAGGAACAGCAGCGCCGCCAGCGACCGGGTGCCGGGGCCGAAGCGGCGTTCGAGCAGCTCGTAGATACTGTAGATACCGGCGCGATGGAAGATCGGCACCAGCACCACGATCAGCACCGCCATCGCCAGGGGCACGTTGATAAAGACCGCGAGCCGTTCGAGCCCGCCCTCGAAGCCCCAGCCGGGCGCGCCGATGAAGGTGATCGCGCTGGCCTGCGTCGCCATCACCGACAACCCGATCGCCCAGCCGGGGATCTTGCGGCCACCGAGGAAGTAATCCTGCGTACTCTCCTGATCCTTGCCGAAACGCGCCCCGACCCAGGCAATGCCCAGCACATAGACAATCAGAACGACGGTATCCAGCCACGTGAAAGCGCCCACATCCCTGTCCTCGCATTGTTGTTCTCAACAAGTACTGTTCTCGACCAGTGCCGTTCTCGACAAGTGCTCTTCTCGACAAGCGCACTTTTTGACATGCGTCCTTCGCGGCGAGCATTGCTACCGACAAATCTAGCGTAGCACGCCCCCGGCCAGCGGCCCGTCCGGGCGATCGTCGTAGGAAGACGCCGACACGTGCCGAGCGCACCGACCGAACGGCAAAGTCCGACAAGACAATTCGCCCTGATGGTGCCCAAACCAGAAACCCCGGCCAGAGGGCCGGGGTTGTCGAGAGATAGAGACAGCGAAGGGGGTCAGCCCGCGGGCGAGGGATTGCGTCCCGCGTCGTCACGACCCTGTGAAGTCCCGCCGCTTGCGGCACTCTCGCCAGTGTCATCCGGCAATTCCCAGGTCCCCTCTTCGGTCCAGGGGTCGTTCTCCGGAAACTCCTCGATGTTGATCTCCGGCTCGGTGTAATCGGGCTGGAACCGCAGATCGTACTTGGCCGCGCGCACCATCGAGATCATCAGCATCAGCGAGATCGCCAGCAGCGGCACCCCGCTCACGATACTCGCGGTCTGCAGGGTCTGTAGCCCACCGAGGAACAGCAGCGACATGGGCAACAGCGACAGCGCAAAGGCCCAGAACAGGCGGTGCCAGCGCATCGGCTCCTCGTCGAGATCCTTCTCCGCCGCCGACGAGAGAATGTAGGCGATCGAGTCGAAAGTGGTCGCGGTAAAGATCGCCAGCAGCACAACCACGGCGACGATCAGCAGCCACGACATCGGCAACTGGTGCAGCACAGCGTAGAAGGCAGCATTGGCCGACTGGTCGTTCATGATCTGGATCAGATCGACGGCACCGGTCAGTTGGAGGTACAGGCCGTAGTTGCCAAGAATCACGAAAAACAGTGCACAGCCGAGCGACCCGAAGAACATCGAACCCGCCACCATGGTCTTGATGCGGCGTCCCTTGGAGATACGCGCAATAAACAGCCCTACGGTCGGCGCGAACACCAGCCACCATGCCCAGTAGAAGATCGTCCAGGCCTGCGGGAAGCCGCTGTCGGTGAAGCCGTCGAGCGCCCCGAAGGGTTCGGTCCAGGTCGACATGCGCACGACGTTCGAGAGCATCAGCCCGATGGAGTTGAGCCCGGTGTCGAGAATGAAGACCGTCGGGCCGACGACCAGCACGAACAGCAGCACCGCCAGACCGAGCCACATGTTGATGTCGGACAAAATTTCGATGCCGCCCTTGAGGCCGCGCCAGGCACTGACCGCGAAGATCGCCGTGGTGCCGATCAGCACGCAGATCTGACTGAAGGCATTGGGTGTGAAGCTGAACAGATCGCCCAGGCCTTCGTTGATCAGCGGTACCAGAATCCCCAGCGACGTGGCGCCACCGCCCAGCATGCCGAAGATGAACAGCACGTCGATGATGCGTCCGAGCCAACCGCGCGCCATTTTTTCGCCCAGCACGGGACGAATCGCCTCGCTGATGCGCAGCACCTTGTGTTTGCGCACGTGGAGGAAGTAGGCCATCGGTAGCGCCGGCACCAGATAGATCGACCAGGCCACCGGCCCCCAGTGGAACATGCCATAGGTTGCGGCCCAGGCGGTCGCCTCTTCGGAGAAGGGTTCAACGTGGAACGGCGGGTTCTGCAGGTAATACATCCATTCGACCATACCCCAGAACACCACGGCGCCACCGATACCGGCCGCGAACAGCATGGCGCCCCACGAGAACAGCGAGAACTCCGGCTCGTCATCGACGTCGCCGAGCTTGATCTGACCGATATCGCTGAAGATGATGTAGAACATGAACCCCAGCGCTCCCAGTCCCATGGCCTGGTAGAGCATGCCGAAGTTTTCGGTCACGAAGGCCTGGGCGGCGTTGACCCACACTCGCCCCACCTCGGGGAAGATGATCAGCGGCAGGGTCACCGCCAGCAGGAGGCCGAGCGACCCGAAGAAGATCGGCTTGTCGATATTGGCAAAAGCATTGCGCATGTGGTGAATACTCCGTCTCGGGCCAGATGGCCTTGCGATGAGTTAAGTCGACTTTGGTCGTTGAAACCAGGCACCGCTTTCAACGCAGGACCGTCGCGTTGGGTAACGAGCGGCGAGCTCACAAGGATACGGTACCTAGCCTCGATTTTTATTGATTGATCATTCAATCAAAATACGGCGTTATCGATGCGCTTTCAACTGATCTCGAAATTTTATGCACGGCGTGACAACCGACCGCGAGGGAGCCAGCCTGAGGCAAGGCCGAGGGTCGGACAGGAAAACGGGAATCGGGCGTGGCGGAGCGTGAGTGACGGCGGGAGTCGGCAACTTGCGGCCCCCGATGGCGTGCGCCGCCCGGGCGCCACGGGCACCCAGGCATTGGCGTTTTTCCATCGGGCGGGGGGGGGCGGGGGCCGCAATCGCCAACGCCGCGTGTCGCTGGCGTCAGACTGGCATCAGGCGAGCAGCGGTCATGCGGCGTTGTGCGGTACAGTCGAGAGTGAGCGACTACTCACCCTTGAGACGCCCGCCCATCTCCTGGGCGAGCTCGACCGCATAGTGATCGGTCATGCCACCGATGAAATCGAGCATGCGCCGATAGCTATCGTAGAGCGGCCAGTTGGCCTTCGGCGTGTTCTCACCGATCAACGCCAGCACGCGCTGATGCTTGAACGACGATTCGCCGGTGTGGTGCAGCTCGTGGGCCGCACCGATGAACGCTTCGAGCAGAATGCCGAGGGTCGTGTAGGCGCCGATCTCCAGCTTGGCCTTGCGCTCGTTCTGAAAAATACGTTCACGGGCAAGCTGCTTGGCGGAGGCCACACCCCAGGTCAGATCCGGATGGCAAAGCTCCAGCAGGTCGTCGTTCAGCGTGCCGTTGAGCAGCGCGCTTTCGTGCTGCACGAAGACATCGCCGACTTCATTGACCGCCCGCTCCATCGCCGCTCCACGCAGCGCGGCGATGCGCCGCCGCTGGGAGACACCGGCCTCGGCCATGCCGTGATAGCCGGCCGGTGGCTCACCGGCGATCTGCAGCAGCACGTCGGCGACTTCTTCGTAGCGCAGGATGCCCATCTCCAGGCCATCCTCGAGGTCGAGCAGTGCATAGCAGATGTCGTCGGCCGCCTCGACCAGATAGGCCAGCGGATGGCGGCACCAGCGTGACTCCCCCGCCGACTTCAGTCCCAGCCGCTCCGCCAGCTCGGCCAGCAAGTGCTTCTCGGACTGATAGCAGCCGAACTTGCCCATGGCCCCGCCGTGCTCCACGGTCCATGGGTACTTGAGCAGCGTCCCTAGCGTCGCCGCGGTCAGGCGCATGCCGCCACGAAACTGGTTGTACTCGATCTGGGTGACGACGCGGAAGCCCTGAGCGTTGCCCTCGTAGGTCAGCAGATCGCGGCGCTGCGCCTCGTCGAGCCCGTCGAGCAAACCGCTTCCCTGCAGCTCGGCCCACTTGAACCAGTCGCGGATGGCGTATTCGCCGGCGTGGCCAAAGGGTGGGTTACCGATATCGTGTCCCAGACAGGCGGCCTGCACGATCACCCCTAGATCGGCCGGGCTCGCCCAGGTCGGCAGGCGATCGCGCAGCTGCTCGCCGACGATCATGCCGAGACTGCGGCCGACGCAGCCGACCTCGATCGAGTGCGTCAACCGGGTGTGGATATGATCGTTGTCGGTCAGCGGATGGACCTGCGTCTTGCGCCCGAGACGCCGGAACGAGCCCGAGAAGACAATACGATCGTAGTCCTTGTGGAAAGGGCTGCGCCCCACCTCGCCTCGCGAGGTGCGGGCGTCGTTGAGACGCACGGGATCGAGCAGGCGTTCCCATTGCATGGCGGTCATCGGGCTCTCCGGTCAGAAAACATCGGCGCTGCGAGCAGGACAGCATGCCGTGTCCCCGCGACGAGTCAAGCAGGCGGCGCGCCGACCTGACGACCTGCACCACGCTCGCAGGCGGTGGTGGATCGCTTCACGTCCCTATCGACGCATTGACGTCTCTACCGACTCTATCGACGTCCCTACCTACTCTTTCACATCCATATACTCACGCGCCCAGATCCGATACTCCTCGAGGGTGGAGTAGCGCGTGGAGAGCTGCGAGGCATCGAGGTCATGCGCGGCGATATCGCGCTGTTCCCGCAGGCAGTCGTAGGTTGCCTTGATCGCCGCGAAGTAAGCTGCATGGCCGTTGACCACGATACGCACGCCGAGCGCGGCCAGCCGCGCCCGGTCGCGCAGCGCCGGGTTATCGTAGGTGACCAGCATCAGCGGCACCGTGAGCACGGAGGCAAGCGTTTCGAGATGAGCGAAGTCGCGCACGCCGACCAGACAGATAGCATCGACGCCGGCAGCCTGATAGGCCCGGATACGCGCCACGGCCGCGTCGTCGTCGAGCTGACCGGCGTTGGTCCGCGCGACGATCGACAGCGCCGGGTCGATGCGCGCTTCCAGCGCCGCACGCATCTTGCCGACGCCCTCTTCGACCGGGATGAGGTCGGTGGACTTGTGGCCGTACTGGGCCGGCAGCAGCGTGTCTTCGATGGTCAGCGCCGCGACGCCCGCCCGCTCGAGTTCGGTCACGGTACGCATGACGTTGAGCGCGTTGCCGTAGCCGTGGTCGGCGTCGGCGATCACCGGCAAGCGGGCGACACGGCCGATGCGCGTCGCCTGCTCGACGAACTCGCTCAGCGTAATGAGCGCGAAGTCGGGGGCCGCCAAAACCTGCAGGGAGGCGACCGAGCCGCCGAGGATGCCGACCTCGAAGTCGAGATCGGCGGCGATGCGCGCCGACATCGGATCGAAGACCGAGGCGGTGTAGTAGCACTGCTCGCTGGCGAGCAGTTCACGAAAGGCGTTGCGTAGATCATGCTGCGATGGGGTCGTCACGAAAATCTCCTGTCGTTCTCGCCCGCCCGGCTCGCGCTCGCGAAGTACGGCGATGCGGCCCTCGGCGGTGTGGGGTACGCCCGCCGATGGCCGGTAAAGGTCACGATGAATGCCTCGGCGCGGCCGAACATCCTACCACTAAAGTGGGAGGGAGCGATTCCTCACGGCCATGCTGGCGCCCTACAACGTGAAGCTGCTGCATGTCGACCTTGAGCCGCCTTCACTGGTGGCGGCCACGGGAAAGCCGCATCATTAGCGCCCTAGGATTTCGTCACCGGCGCGGCCTCGAAGAGGGAAAAGCGCGTAACCTCGGCGAAAACGCGGATGTCATCGGCTCGAATTGCGGCATACGATCCGAATCCCGTCGACGCTCGACAGGCCATTCCGTGCCGTGACGGCACTCGCCTCGCTTACTGGCCGGCTACCCGAATTTCAGGAGATCATCTTATGTCACAAACGCATCCCCCATTCCGAGCTGATATCGTCGGCAGCTTCCTGCGCCCTCAGGCACTGAAGGAAGCCCGCGCGCGCTTCCAGCAGGGCGAGATCGACGCCGCCAGCTTGAAGGCGGTCGAGGATCAGGAGATCCGTCGCGTGGTCGAGCAGCAGGAAGCGAACGGCCTCGAGGTCGTCACCGACGGCGAGTTCCGGCGCGCCTGGTGGCACTTCGATTTTCTCGAGCAGCTCGAGGGCGTCACCGGCTTCTTCGGCGATCAGGGCATTCAGTTCCAGGGCGTGCAGACCGGCAACAAGCAGATTCGCGTCGATGGCAAGGTCGCCTTCAACCCGGCGCATCCGATGCTCGAGCATTTCCGCTATCTGGCCGGGGTCACCCACGTGACACCCAAGATGACGATTCCCAGCCCCAGCGTGCTGCACTTCCGCGGGGGCCGCAAGAAGATCGACAGCAGCGTCTATCCGACACTGGACGCCTTCTTCGCCGACACCGCCGATGCCTATCGCGACGCCGTTCGCGCTTTCTACGACGCCGGCTGCCGCTATCTGCAGCTCGACGACACCGTCTGGGCCTATCTCTGCTCGGAGAAGGAGCTGCAGGCGGCGCGCGATCGCGGCGACGATCCCGATCAGCTGCAGGCGATCTACGCCGACATGCTCAACCACGCCTTGGCCGACAAACCCGACGATCTTCATGTCGGCCTGCATGTCTGCCGTGGCAACTTCCGCTCGACCTGGATCAGCGAAGGCGGTTACGAACCGGTCGCGGAGACGCTGTTCGGCAAGGTTGGCGTCGATGCCTGGTTCCTGGAGTACGACAGCGACCGCGCCGGCAGCTTCGACCCGTTGCGCCATATTCCCGAAGGGCATCAGCAGGCGGTGCTGGGGCTGGTGACCACCAAGGTCGGCGAGCTCGAGGACCCGGTCGCCGTGCGTGCGCGGCTCGACGAGGCCACGCAGTTCGTCGACAAGTCGCAGCTCTGCCTGAGCCCCCAGTGCGGGTTTGCCTCGACCGAGGAAGGCAACAATCTGGCCGAGCAGGCGCAGTGGGAGAAGATCCGCCTGGTGCGCGACATCGCCGCCGATTACTGGCCGCAGGGCTGATCCCGCGATCGGCCACAATGCCGACGCCAGCGAACGGGCGGCGACTCAGCCGCCCGTTCGCCCACGCGCCGGTCAGCGCGGCTCCTGGTCGTCGTGGCCGATCAACGACCCCAGTAGCCTGCTGAGGAAACCCTTGCGCTCGGGATCGGGCTCCTGCTCGATCAGCGCCTGAGGGTCGATGCTGTCACGGTCGACATGGATGAAGGCCGCCTGAAACGGCGGCAGGGTCAGCCACCCCTCGCGCAGCTGCGCGGTGAAGCCGTGACGGTAGACGATCTGCCCGGCCCCCGTCGGCAGGCTGGTCGATCGCGTGGCATCCGTCAGGTTGAAGACTGCCAGAATCGCCTGATCGCGGGAGACCCGCAGCCAGCCCAGCAGGTCATCGTCGAAGTCGCCGAGAATCAGCGTCCCGTCGACCATCGCCGACTGGGTCTTGCGCCAGCGCAGGAATTCCCGCGTCACGTTGAGGGGGCTCTCCGCGTCGTCCTGCTGGCGGTCGACGCAGAGCCGGCGATGGTGGACGTCCACCGGCAGCCAGGGCTCGCGCGTCGAAAAGCCGCCGCGCTCTCCGTCGCTCCACGGCATCGGCGTGCGGCAGCCATCACGCCCCTTGTACTCCGGCCACAACGCCAGCCCATAGGGGTCGACCAGCCGCTCGTAGGGCACGTCGGCCTCCGGCAACCCCAGCTCCTCGCCCTGATAGAGGCAGATGCTGCCATAGAGCGAGCAGAGCATGACCATCGCCACGCGCGCGACCAGCGGCCCCTGATGCTCGAGATGCTCGTGACTCGCCCAGCGCGACACCACCCGCATGACATCGTGATTGGAAAGCGCCCAGCACGGCCAGGCGTCGCCGGCGTAGTACTGGAAATGCTCGATGATGTCGCGCAGCTGGCTGGCCTCGAAACGGGCGTCGAATAGATCGAAAGTGTAGGCCATGTGCAGACGATCATTGCCGATGGTGTACTCGACCATCCGCTCCAGCGGCTTGTCGTCGGAGATCTCGCCCACCGTCACGGTACCGGGATACTCGTCCATCAACGCGCGCAGCTCGCTCAAGAAGCCGAGGTTCTCGGGCTGGCTGATATCGAACTGGTGGCGCTGCATCGAGTAGGGATTCGACGCAGGCACGCTGGGTGTCTTCAGCTCACCGCTGCCGAGCGCCGGATTGTCCTGCAGCGCCAGACTGTGGAAATAGAAATTGGAAGTATCCAGACGGAAGCCGTCGACGCCCAGATCGAGCCAGAAACGGGCGTTCTCGAGCTGGGCGCGGCGCACCGCCGGATTGTGGAAATTGAGATCCGGCTGGCACGACAGAAAATTGTGCAGATAGTACTGCCGGCGCCGGCTGTCGAAGGTCCAGGCGCTGCCGCTGAAGAACGACAGCCAGTTGTTGGGGGCCGTGCCATCCGGCTTGGGATCGGCCCACACATACCAGTCCGACTTCTGGTTCTCCCGCGAGCTGCGGCTCTGGAGGAACCAGTGGTGCTGATCCGACGTATGGCTCAGCACCAGATCGATGATCACCTTCAGCCCCAGCTCATGAGCCCGCTCGAGCAGCGCCTGAAAATCCTGAAACGAGCCGAACATCGGATCGACACCGCGGTAGTCGGTCACGTCGTAGCCGAAATCTTTCATCGGGGACGGAAAGAACGGCGAAATCCAGATGGCATCGACGCCCAGTTCGGCGACGTAGTCGAGTTTCGAGGTGATGCCGGGGAGATCGCCGATGCCGTCGCCCCGGGCGTCCATGAAGCTTCGCGGATAGATCTGATAGATGACGCTGCCGCGCCACCACTGGGTCTTGTCGGGCATAGTCTCCCCACATTGGTCACTGGATCACGGTGTCGGCGCGCTAGCCTCCCCTCGCCGCGCGCAGACGACGACGCCCGGACCGGTCCGGGCGTCACTTGTCAGCCTAGCCGCTTTCCTTAATTCAAGTTAAGGGGTGTGACCGCGACCGGAATCGACAAGTTCAGTCGTCGGCCAGCGCCGGCAGCAGCACCTTCAGCTTGCGCGTCAGGGTGTTGCGGCCCCAGCCGAGCAGCTCGGCGGCTTCGCCCTTGCGCCCGCCGGTGTGCTTCAGCGCCGTCTCGATCAGGATGCGCTCGAAATCGGGCACCGCCTCTTCCAGTAGATGCGTATGCCCGGAGGCGAGCGCGCGGTCGGCCCATTCACGGAAGGCGTTGCGCCAGTCGCCGCTGCTGGTTTCGGTGCCCGCCAGCTCGCGCAGCTCCGGCGGCAGGTCGTCGACCAGCACTTCACGCCCGGAAGCCATTACCGTCAGCCAGCGGCAGGTGTTCTCGAGCTGGCGCACGTTGCCGGGCCATGGCAGCCGCGTCAGATGCGCCTCGGCTTCCTGGGTCAGCACCTTGGGCTCGGTGGAGAGCTCCTTGGCCGCCTCGGCCAGAAAGTGCTGCGCCAGCCGCGGGATATCCTCGCGCCGCTCGGAGAGCCGTGGCAGATGCACGCGGATCACGTTCAGGCGATGGAAAAGATCCTCGCGGAAGCGGCCGTCGGTGACCAGCTGCTCCAGGTTCTGGTGCGTGGCGGCGATGATGCGCACGTCCACCTTCACCGGGGTATGACCGCCAACCCGATAGAACTCGCCGTCCGCCAGTACCCGTAACAGTCGGGTCTGGGTATCCGCCGGCATGTCGCCGATCTCGTCAAGGAATAGCGTACCGCCGTCGGCCTGCTCGAAACGGCCACGACGCTGCGCCGCGGCGCCGGTGAACGCGCCCTTCTCGTGCCCGAACAGCTCAGACTCCATCAGGTCCTTGGGAATCGCCGCCATGTTTAGCGCAATGAAGGGATGACCGGCGCGCGGGCTATGCTGGTGCAATGCCTGGGCGACCCGCTCCTTGCCGGTCCCCGATTCGCCGTTGATCAGTACCGTGATATGCGACTGCGACAGCCGGCCAATGGCGCGGAAGACCTCCTGCATCGCCGGGGCCTCACCGATGATCTCGGCGGAGAGCCCTTCCGGCATCGCCGCCGGCGAGCGGCGCTCGCGGGCGTGCGCCACGCCACGGCGAACCAGCGCCAGCGCATCGTCGACATCGAACGGTTTGGGCAGGTATTCGAAGGCGCCGCCCTGATAGGAGGCCACGGCGCTGTCGAGGTCCGAATGCGCGGTCATCACGATCACCGGTAGATCCGGATGCTTCTCGCGGACCTTGGCCATCAGATCGAGGCCATCCAGCCCCGGCATGCGGATGTCGGTCAGCAGCACGTCGGGCGGATGGCGCTCGATCGTCTCCAGCGCGACATCGGCCCGCTCGAAGGACTGTACCTCGAGGTCGGGTTGCGCCAGTGCCCGTTCCAGCACCCAGCGGATCGCACGGTCGTCATCGACGATCACGATACGAGCGACATCAGTCATGACACTCCTCCAGCAGAACGGTGAATCGCGTGCTCGGCGACTTGGGTATCACAAGCCGCACCGTCACGCGGCCTGGTGTTCGGTCGGTCTCACTGCGGCGCCTCGAACGGGATCAGCAGGCGAAACTCGGTGGCCCCGGGCTGCGACTCGCACTCGATCAGACCCTGATGCTGGTGCAGGATCGACTGCGCGATCGATAGCCCCAGCCCGCTGCCCTCGGCGCGGCCGGAGACCATGGGGAAAAACAGCGTCTCGCGGATATGCTCGGGAATACCCGGGCCGTTATCGATCACGGCCACCTCGCACACCAGTCGATGACGCTCGGCCCCGAGCGTGAACTGCCGCCGGACCCGGGTGCGCAACAACAGGCGCGGCGCCGGCGTGCCGAATTCCTCCATCGCCTGCACCGCGTTGCGGGCGATATTCAGCACCGCCTGGATCAACTGTGCCTCGTCGCCGATCAGGTCCGGCACGCTGGGGTCGTAGTCACGCTCGAAGGTGAGATGCTGGTGCTCCACCTCGAGTAACGCGCGCACACGTTCCAGCACCTTGTGCACGTTGAGCGGCTCGTGGTGGACCAGCGTGTTCGGCCCCAGCATGCGGTCGACCAGATCGCGCAACCGGTCGGCCTCCTCGACGATGATCCGGGTGAACTCGGTCAACTGCGGGTCCGGCAAATCGCGCTCCAGCAGCTGGGCCGCGCCACGAATGCCGCCAAGCGGATTCTTGACCTCGTGCGCCAGCCCGCGCATCAGCACCTTGACCGTTTCCTGGCGGGCGATCAGGGCCTCCTCGCGCGAGATGCGCAGAAGCCGATCGCGCGGCTCGATCTCCACCAGCAGCTCGCGACTGGTCATCGGCGTGGCGGTGAAGTCCACCGTGATCGGCTCGCCGACCGCCAGCACCAGTGCCGCCTCCCGCTGGGTATAGGGGTGGAACTCCTGCATGGCCTTCTCGAGCACCTGCCGGATCGCCCCCCCTTCACCTTCGAGACACTCCAGCCACTGCCCCACGACGCGGGGCCGACTGGCCGCCAGAAGCGCCTCCGCCGCCGGATTTAGCCAGCGCACGCGCAAGCGGTCGTCGAGCAGCACAACGGCCGTCGTCAGGTGCTCCAGCAAGCGTTGATACATACGTTGTTCCATCGTGGTGATCCAGCATGTACCTATACAGTGCAAGAACCGCGCCACTCCCCGAATTCGCACATCGACGGGAGCGCGGCATCAACGAGAGCCCTCTAATGCACCAAAATAGCGCATAAGAAGAAACTCATGCTTAATGATTGGGATTGTTGGGGTTGGCCGGCAGGTTGACGCTGGCCCGCTGGACATACAGCGTCACCGGCGCGCTGGCCAGGCGAACCTCGCCTCCCCCCCCCACCAACTCGGCCTGGAGTCGATGCTCGCCACGCGCCAGCTGGTTGAGTGCAAAGACACTGGCGCGCATGGGCGACTGGCGGACCTCGCCGTCGACGCGCAGCTGCACGCGGTCGCCCGGCTGCAACGGCGGCTCGATCTCGAGTCGTACCTGCACGTTGCCTGCCCGACCGGTTGGCAGCGTTTCACCATCACCGGGTTCGGCGATCTCGAAGCGGGTGTAGCGGGCGGCGTCGCCTTCGCGCGTTTCGGTACGGGGGGCAACGGTCTCGCGATCCATACCTTGTGCCGGGTCAACCACGGTAATCGGTTGCAGCGGCACCTCTCGGCCCGCGCCCGGTTCGTCGCTATAGACCACGTTGCCATCGCCGTCGACGTGGCGATAGACCGGCGCAGCCATCGACGGCGCCGCCACCAGCAAGGCACCCATCAACAACCAGCCCCACCGCCCACCCATCCCCTTCAGTCCGTTTATCCCCGGCATGACCCCACGCTCCCTAATGATTCCGATGCCGGGTCGATATCGACCCGACCGTCCGACAATTGCCCCGCGCTCGCCGCATAAACCCCGGACGAGACTCGGCCGGACGAGACACCACGCCGATGAGCGGGACACGAATCCGGCATAAAAAAAGCCCCACCGAGGGTGGGGCTTTTCGTTCCGATCCCGCGGGCATGCCGCAAGGCTGCCGCGCTCAGACGCTGTAGTACAGCTCGAACTCGACCGGATGCGTAGCCAGACGCAGGCGCTCGACGTCTTCACCCTTCAGCTCGATATAGGCATCGATCATGCTGTCGGTGAAGACACCGCCTTCGGTCAGGAAGGCACGATCGGCGTCGAGCGCTTCCAGCGCCTGATCCAGGCTGTTGGCGACCGTCGGGATCTTCTTGCCTTCTTCCGGCGGCAGGTCGTATAGATTCTTGTCCATGGCGTCGCCAGGATGAATCTTGTTCTTGATGCCGTCGATACCGGCCATCAGCATCGCCGCGAAGGCCAGGTACGGGTTGGCCGTCGGGTCGGGGAAACGCGCCTCGACACGCTTGCCTTTCGGGCTGGCGGTGTACGGGATACGGATGGAAGCGGAACGGTTACGCGCGCTGTAGGCGAGCATGACCGGGGCTTCGAAGCCCGGGACCAGACGCTTGTACGAGTTGGTCGAGGCGTTGGTGAAGGCGTTCAGGGCACGCGCATGCTTGATGATGCCGCCGATGTAGTAGAGCGCCATCTCCGACAGGCCCGCGTACTCGTCGCCCGCGAACTGGTTGGTACCGTCTTTCCAGAAGGACTGGTGGACGTGCATGCCGGAACCGTTATCGCCAACCAGCGGCTTGGGCATGAAGGTCGCGGTCTTGCCGTAGGCGTGGGCGACGTTGTGGATGACGTACTTCATCTCCTGAACTTCGTCGGCCTTCTTGACCAGCGTGTTGAACTTGACGCCGATCTCGTTCTGGCCTGCGTTCGCCACTTCGTGGTGATGCACTTCGACGCCCTGGCCGATCGCCTGCAGCGTGTTGCACATTGCGCTACGGATGTCGTGGAAGCTGTCGACCGGCGGTACCGGGAAGTAGCCACCCTTGACGCGCGGACGGTGCGCCAAGTTGCCACCTTCGAACTGACGATCGGTCGCCCAGGCCCCTTCCTCGGAAGAGATCTTGTACATCGAGCCTTCGATGTCGGACTTGAAGTGGACTTCGTCGAAGATGAAGAACTCGGGCTCCGGACCGAAGAAGGCGGTGTCACCCAGGCCGGTGCTGTTCAGGTAGGCCTCGGCACGCTTGGCGATGGAACGCGGATCGCGCTCGTAGCCCTGCATGGTGGAAGGCTCGATGATGTCGCAGCGCAGGATCAGAGTGGCGTCTTCGGTGAACGGGTCGAGGAAGGCGGTGCCATCTTCCGGACGCAGGATCATGTCGGATTCGTTGATGCCCTTCCAGCCTTCGATCGAAGAACCGTCGAACATCTGACCATCTTCAAAGAACTCTGTATCGACGGCGCTGGCCGGGATCGTGACGTGCTGCTCCTTGCCCTTGGTATCGGTAAAGCGCAGGTCTACCCACTTGACGTCGTGTTCCTCAATAAGGGCGAGGGTTTTCTCAGACATGTTGTCCTCCACTGTGAGCCATGGCTCGATTCGTTGGCGAATATCCAACACCGCTTTGTAGCATGCATCGTTTTAGCATGGGTCGAAGGCCTTGCCCACGCGCACGCCGTTTTTCCATGACAATGCATAGGATGTGCCAAAATGAGGCACGACATTGGGGCAAGGTAATAACCTCATGAGTTGAAAGCTTATTTTTTCCTAACAGCGTGGTACTACCGACAATTTGTTTACCGATTGAACGCCAAACCTTTCTCGCCTGGCATCGCAAAGCACCAAAAAGGGGCGAAAAACATCCCCTTTGCACCAAGATAAACCACACTTGCCGATCAATGAGTCTTTGCCCCGACCGCGCCGGGTGCGGATACTGTCAATCCGACTCGCCAACGCGAACGGGTCCGAGACAGCGCAAGGAGTTCGCCCATGCCCAAACTGGAAGGCCCTCAGGCTGTCGTGCAGCGCCTGCGTGGGCATTGGCGTCTCAACGTGAATGAGCCTCTGTGGGGACGCAGTGCCGTGCTGGCCCTGCAGCGCGTACTCGATGACGAAGCCGAGGCACGCTTGCCGCATCGCGCCGGCTGGTGTTTAGGGCCTGACAGCTTCGCGCAGCTGCTGGACAGCCTGAGCGAGAGCGCGCAGATCGTCAGCTTGGAGAGCGCACTGCAGCTCCATCACGATGCGCGCCCGCGTATCGCGCTGACCTTCGATGGCGGCTGGCAGGATCTCAACCATCAGGTGGCACCGACGCTGGAGCGCCGCGCCCTTCCTGCCAGCATCTTTCTCGCGCCGCTTGCCGCACCGCGTTTCCGGGCGCCCTGGCAAGCCGTGCTGGGTGAGGCACTGTGGCAAAGAACATCGGCCGGGCCCGTGGATGACGCCTTCGGCGATGCCGGCTTGCCCGCGCCACCGCCGGTCGCGGCGCGCGACGCCCGCTACAGCCAGACGATACTCAACTACCTGACGCCCTTCAGCGAGATCGCCGTCAAGACGCTCGACGCCCTGGCGACAACGCTGCTTCCCGCCTCTGGCCTCGCCGACCAGGCGCTCGACACTTTCAGCGTACGGCGGCTCGAGCAGGGCGGTCTGCTGCGCTTCGGCAGCCTGCTGCCGCGAGATGCCGACGCCGCCTCACAACGCATCCCGCATGATCACCAACGTCTACAAGCTCTCTGCGAGTCGCCACTGCCGGTCGCCGCCTGCGACGAAGAGGCGATCAGCGATGCCGAATCTCTGGGCCGCCTGATTGCCAGACTGGGGCTCGATCACGTGCTGACTCGTCAGCCCGGGTGGCTGTCGCTGCCGGCGGAGCGCCCCCTGCTGCCGCGCTTCACCATCACGCAGCCGCTGGCCAACAGTCCCGGGCTACTGTTCGACCGCCTGCTAGGCAATCTCTCTTCGTGAGATCCGTACCACGTGAGATCCACATCACGTAAAATCCGTACCTCGTGAGATCCGCCCCCGCTCAGCGCGTCTCCGTAGCGCCTCCGCCGAACGAGCCCGCATCGCCGGCCCGTCCGTCCTCGATCACCAGGCGCGGCCAGCGCTGCCGCCAGCCCTTTTGCGCGACGCGGCGGCGAAACACGGCGGGATCGCCATGGCGAGGGTTGTGCGAGACACGGCCGGCGAGCAGCGAATCGATACCCAGCGGCGCGATCAGCGTCAGTCGGTCATCACCCTCGAGCCGCACGCCAACGGCGGTCTCGCACTCGACCCAGCGGAGAAGCGCTTCGGCCAGCGAGGCGTAGGGCAGGTGACCATGACGCCGATGCATGCGCGCCTGATTCTTCACCGACCAGGGCAACCCCGTCTCCGCCCGCAGGCGCGCTGTCAGTATCCGATCCCGCTCGGCATGCGAACGCTCCGGATCGAAATAGACCAGATCGAGATCGTTCAGCGGGGTCGAAAACGCCGGTCCATGCAACCAATCCCAGACCCGGTTGCGGACAAAGCCCGCCGCCAGGCACCAGTCGGTCAGCCCGAGCTCGCGCGCCCGCTCGAGCGCCGTCAGGCGAAAGCGATCCTCGCGCAGCCAGCCGAGCAGGCGCATGGCATCGCCCCATGCCGCGTTCGTTGCCATCGTCTCGCCTCCCTGCCGTCGTCTCCCTGCCATCTTCTGCACCGCCATGAGCTGCCAGCGTTACCCCCACCGCACCCAGGAATCGGCCGCATGCCGCGGCAGGTGTGGCCGTCGTCGACGAAAGTAGCCAGTGTCGCGCCCTTGCCTGTACAATGCGCGCCCAACCTTCCTACCCGTGCCCAGGGGACTCGTCGATCCGCATTGTCAGCGGGTCATCGATACAGAACATGGGCGCCTACATTTTACGATGGATAACGCCCCATGAGTGACAACGTCGCCGACGCTCGCATCGAGAGCATCAGAAACATTGCTATTATTGCCCACGTCGACCACGGCAAGACCACACTGGTCGACAAGCTCCTGAGCCAATCCGGCACCCTGGACCGCAAGGCCGAAGGTCAGGAGCGGATCATGGACTCCAACGACCAGGAAAAAGAGCGCGGCATCACCATCCTGGCGAAGAACACCGCGATCCGCTGGAACGATGGCAACGGCCGCGACTACCACATCAACATCGTCGACACCCCAGGACACGCCGACTTCGGTGGCGAGGTCGAGCGCGTCATGTCGATGGTCGACTCCGTGCTGCTGCTGGTCGACGCCGTCGACGGCCCGATGCCGCAGACCCGCTTCGTGACCCAGAAGGCGTTCGCCCAGGGCCTGAAGCCGATCGTCGTGGTCAACAAGATCGACCGTCCCGGCGCGCGCCCTGACTGGGTCATCGATCAGATCTTCGACCTGTTCGACAACCTCGGCGCGACCGACGAGCAGCTCGACTTCCCGATCATCTACTGCTCGGCGCTCAACGGCATCGCCGGCATGGAGCCGGATCAGCTGACCGACGACATGACGCCCATGTTCCAGTCGATCGTCGACATCGTCGAGCCGCCGAAGGTCGAAATCGACGGCCCGTTCCAGATGCAGATCTCGGCGCTCGACTACAACAGCTACGTCGGCGTCATCGGCCTCGGCCGCATCAAGCGCGGCAGCGTCAAGCCGAGCCAGCAGATCAGCGTCATCACCAAGGAAGGCAACGTCCGCAAGGGCAAGGTCGGCCAGGTCATGACCCATCTGGGGCTCGACCGCGTGCAGACCGATCTGGCGACCGCCGGCGACATCGTCTGCATTACCGGTATCGAAGATCTGGCGATCTCCGACACGCTCTGCGAGCAGAGCGCGGTCGAGGCACTGCCGGCGCTGTCGGTGGACGAGCCGACCGTCTCGATGACCTTCCAGGTCAACGACTCGCCGTTCGCCGGCAAGGAAGGCAAGTATGTCACCAGCCGTAACATCAAGGATCGTCTCGACCAGGAGCTGATCCACAACGTGGCACTGCGCGTCGAGCAGGGCGAATCCGCCGAGAAGTTCAAGGTTTCCGGCCGCGGCGAGCTGCACCTGTCGGTGCTGATCGAATCGATGCGTCGTGAAGGTTTCGAGCTGGCCGTGGGCCGCCCGGAAGTCATCATCCGCGAGATCGATGGTGTCAAGCAGGAGCCGTACGAAGAGGTCATCATCGACTGCGAAGAGCAGCATCAGGGCGCGGTGATGGAAGAGCTCGGCTACCGCAAGGGCGAGCTCTCCAACATGAACCCGGACGGCAAGGGGCGCGTGCGTCTGGACTTCATCATCCCGGCTCGCGGTCTGATCGGCTTCCGCGGTCAGTTCCTGACGCTGACGTCGGGCACCGGCATTCTGACCAGCCGTTTCGATCATTACGGCCCGCTCAAGCCCGACGCCGCCATCAAGCGCCGCAATGGCGTGTTGGTGTCGATGGTTCCCGGCAAGGCGCTCGCTTACGCGCTCTACGCCCTGCAGGATCGCGGCAAGCTGATCATCGAGCACGGCACCGAGGTCTATGAAGGCATGCTGATCGGCATCAACAACCGTGCCGATGACATGGTGGTCAACCCGACCAAGGGCAAGAAGCTCGACAACATGCGCTCCACGGGCAACGACGAGAACATCGTGCTGACGCCGCCGGTCCGCTTCACGCTGGAACAGGCGATCGAGTTCCTCGATGACGACGAACTCGTCGAGGTGACACCGTCGCACATCCGCCTGCGCAAGAAGCACCTCACCGAGAACGAGCGCAAGCGCGCCAAGAAGAGCTGATCGCCCGCCGATCCGTTGCCACGACACCCGCCAATCGGCGGGTGTCGTCGTTTCAGGCAGGACTGTTCAGTAGAGCTACGCAAAAAGGGCTAGGTAAGAGAGGGCTACGCCAAAAGGCTGTTCAGAAAGACCGGTCAGAAGACTATTCGAAACGCGGGACTATTCAGACGTTCAGACCCCTGTACAATCGGCAACATTGTCCACGCCGCTGCCACCGCGGAACCCGCGATCACGATAGCGTCGGCAACGACAGCACGATAACAACAGCAACAACGCCTCGGAGAGACGCGATGAGCCCCATCATCGATGTCCGTCATATCAGAAAATCCTTCGGCGGCCTGACGGTCATCGATGACTGTTCCCTTCAGGTCGCGCAAGGCTCGATCACCGGCATGATCGGCCCCAACGGCGCCGGCAAGTCGACCCTGTTCAATATCATCGCCGGCAGCCTGATGCCCGACAGCGGCGAAGTCCTGCTCGACGGCAAGCCGATCACCGACCTGCCCGCCAACCGGCGCTTCCACCAGGGGCTGCTGCGCACCTTTCAAATCGCGCACGAGTTCAGCCATTTGACCGCGCTGGAAAACCTGATGATGGTGCCGCCCGCGCAAGAGGGCGAGAACCTCTTCAGCACCTGGTTCAAGCCAGGCGAGGTCCGCCGCCAGGAGGCGGAGACCCGCCGCCGTGCCCTCGAGGTGCTCGACTTCATCGGTCTCGCCCACGTCCGCAACGAACTGGCCGGCAACCTCTCCGGCGGCCAGAAGAAGCTGCTGGAGCTCGGCCGCACCATGATGACCGACGCGCGCGTGGTGCTGCTCGACGAGATCGCCGCCGGGGTCAACCGCACCCTGCTCGGCGACTTGATCGGCAATATCGAGCGCCTGAATCGCGAACTGGACTACACCTTCCTGGTGATCGAGCACGACATGGACATGATCGCGCGGCTCTGCGATCCGGTGATCGTGCTTGCTCAAGGCCAGGTGATGATGCAGGGCTCGATCGAGGAGATCCAGAACACTCCGGCCGTGATCGAGGCCTATTTCGGCGCTGAAACCGCCTAGCGGTTTGCCTTGGGGGGAAACCGAGGGTCACCGTGGCGGTTTCGTTGCCCCGGACAAACGGTAAGCCCCTACGCGATGACATCCGCGGCAACCACCGGCCAAACAACAACGAAAGAGCGACGCATGCCACTACTCGAAGCGATCGACGTTCATGGCGGCTATGGCGGCATGAACATTCTCAACGGCGTCGACATGGCGATCGAAGCCGAAGAGATCGGCGTCATCGTCGGCCCCAACGGCGCCGGCAAATCGACCATGCTCAAGGCGATCTTCGGCCTGCTGAGCGTCACCGACGGCGACATTCGCCTGCGCGGCGAGCCAATCGCCAACCTCTCGCCGCACAAGCTGGTGGAACGGGGCATGGGCTTCGTCCCCCAGGAGAAGAACATCTTCCCCAGCCTGTCGGTCGAGGAGAACCTCGAGATGGGCGCCTTTCTCAAGCCGGCCAGCGCCTCGCGCCTCAAGCAGCAGATCTACGAATTCTTCCCGCCGCTGAAGGAGAAGCGTCGCCAGCCCGCCGGCGAGCTTTCCGGCGGCCAGCGCCAGATGGTCGCCATGGGGCGCGCGTTGATGAACGAGCCCAGCGTGCTGCTGCTCGACGAGCCCACTGCCGGACTCTCACCACGCTATATGAACGAGATCTTCGAACGCGTGAAGGCGATTGCCGCGACCGGCGTTGGCGTGCTGATGGTCGAGCAGAACGCCAAGCAGGCGCTGCGCATCGCGCACAAGGGTTTCGTGCTGGCCGCCGGGCAAAACCGTTTTACCGACAGCGGCGAGGCGCTGCTGAACGATCCACAGGTGGCCAGGAGTTTCCTCGGCGGTTGAGGCCGACCTTCACGCTGGCGCAGCCGGCATGAATTCGATTTCCAGGGTTTTCTGATCCCAGAAAGTCTTTCTGATCCAAGAGATGTCGCCGTGAATGAGCTGATCTACTTCTTCAACTATGTCGTGGTTGCCGGCAGCGTCACCGGCTGCATCTATGCCATGGGCGCGGTCGGCGTAACGCTGATCTACAGCATTCTGCGCTTCGCCCACTTCGCCCATGCCGACATGATGACGCTGGGCGCCTTCGTCGTGCTGCTGCTGACCATGCTCTTCCCGCATGCGGGGGATGCCCTCGGCCTGCCGACCGCGATCGTCATGCTGCCGATCGGCATGGTGTTCACCTCGCTGGTCGCGGTGGGCATCGACCGGGCGTTCTACCAACCGCTGAGAACGCACAAGGTCAAGCCGATCGTGATGGTCATCGCCTCGCTCGGCGTCACGCTGATGCTGCAGGGTCTGATTCGCCTGTTCGCCGGCACCGGTGCGCAGAGCCTTTATGTGGATGCGCGCAAGGAGATCTTCCGCCTCGAGGTGCCGGGCATTACCCGACCGATCATTCTGACCGAGCCGCAGGTCATCCTGTTCGTCGTCACGATCGCCGCCGTGGTCGGCCTGCATCTCTTTCTGACCCGGTCGCGTCTCGGCAAGGCCATGCGCGCGATGTCAGACAACCCGGATCTGGCTCGCGCTTCCGGCATCAATACCCGGCTGATCATCACGCTGACCTGGGTCATCGCCGGGTCGCTCGCGACCCTAGCCGGCACGCTGCTGTCGCTGGATGTCGCCTTCAAGCCGGACCTGAGTTTCTTCCTGCTGCTGCCGATCTTCGCCGCGGCGATCGTCGGTGGCGTCGGTCATCCGTTCGGCGCCATCGCCGGCGGCTTCCTGGTCGGCTTTGCCGAGACGCTAGCGGTCTTCAACTGGTCAGTGCTGCTGCGCCCGATCCGTGACAGCCTGCCGGACTGGCTGGCGTTGCCCGCGAATCTCGCGCTGGTCGGCACCGAGTACAAGATCGTGGTGCCCTTCTTCATCCTGATCGCGGTGCTGATCTGGCGCCCGACCGGCATTTTCAAAGGGAAGGTGATCTGATGACGATGTCTACTTCGCCCAACCGCGACGACGCCTCGCAGCACCGCCGCCAGGCGCCCGCCCCCACCCCACCGACGCGCCCGATCCGCGAGCTGGTACTGTTCGGCGGTCTCGCCGCGATCGTGCTCGGCGTCTTCGCGATGATGGGGCCGGCCTACGCCACGCGCATGCTGGTGGAAGCCGCCTGCTACGCCATTCTCGCGCTCGGGCTGACCATTCAGTGGGGCTACGCCGGCCAGTTCAACGCCGGCATCATGGGCTTTGTCGCGCTCGGCGGCTTCTCGGCAACCTTCTTCAGTATCCCGGTCAATCATGACTTCTGGGCCAGCGACCTGCCGTGGCGGCTGGGTGGCGTTCTGCTGGCGATCGTCGCCGCGATCGCGCTGGTCTGGGCGGTCTGTCGCGTCGACCGTCTCGGCGTGCCGAAGCTGTTGCGCACGCTGCTCGCCGTCGTCGTGGGGCTTGTCGCCTACCTGGTCGTGGTCAGCTGGCTGCGCGAGGTTACCGGCGATATCCAGTCGCAGGTCGACTTCGTCGGCGGACTGGGGCTGCCCGTGTGGCTCGGGTGGATCGTCGGCGGCGCCCTGGCCGGCGGCGTCGGCTACCTCATCGGCCATATCTGCCTGGGGCTGCGCAGCGACTACCTGGTCATCGCCACGCTGGGGATCGCCGAGATCATCAAGGCGTTTCTCAAGAATTCGGACTGGCTGACCCGCGGCACCGCCACCATCTCGCCACTGCCTTGGCCAGTGCCAGATCCCGGCGCCGTCGGCTTCGTCACCGCTCGTGCGCTCTATCTGTCGGTGACCGTGATCATGATCGCGGTGATCTTCTTTCTGCTCCACCGCGCCTATCATGCGCCCTGGGGGCGAATGATCCGTGCCATCCGCGACAACGAGGTCTCCGCTGCGGCGATGGGCAAGTCGATCAACCGCCGCCGCCAGGAGATCTTCGTCTTCGGCTGCATCTTGATGGGGCTAGGCGGCGCGGCCCTGACCAGCTTCACCGGCATTTTCGACCCGCAGGGCTACCTGCCGCTCAATCACACCTTTCTCGTGCTGGTCATGGTGATTCTGGGCGGCCCCGGCAACAACCTGGGCACGCTGTTCGGGGCGGTGCTGGTTTACGTGATCTGGATCATGTCCGGCCCGCTGGCGCTGGCGGTCATGCACGGCGTGACTGCCCTCGGCGCACACTGGTTCGATTGGCAGCCCGGCAACCTCGACAGCCGGGCGCTGCAGGCGCGCGTCTTCGTCATTGGCCTGCTGATCCTGCTGGTGCTGCGCTTCGCGCCGGGCGGGCTGATCCCGGAGAAGGTCAAGCATCACGATTGAGAGCGGCCGCGCCGCCCGAAAACGCAGAACCCCGAGCCTGAGCTCGGGGTTCTGCATTTATTGCTTCCGGTTACGCCCCGGGCCTGCTGCATCCCGGAGTCATAGTACCGTGGGACTATTCGCCAACCGGTCCCTTCGTCACGAAGGCACCGTCCTCGACCGCCATTTCAACCACGATGCCCGGCACGTCGCCGTTGTCATCGAAGTCCTGACTGCCGGAAGCGCCTTCATAGTCGATCTCCTGACCCTCGGCGAGCAGCTGCTTGGCCTTTTCCCATTCGCCGGGCAGGATCGTCTCGCCGGGTGCCGACGCGACATCGCGCAGCGCCGCCGAGAGCCCTTCGCGATCGGCGCTACCATTCTTCTCGATCGCCAGCGCCAGCAGGAAGGCGGCATCGTAGGACTGCGCCGCGAAGACCGCGCTCGGATCGATACCAGCGGACTCGGCCAGCTCGGTGAAGAGCGCGGTTCCCGGCGTATCCGGGGAGCCCGGCCGCGTCGCGATCATGCCTTCGAGCACATCGGCACCGATCGCCTCGACCAGCGAATTGCCGACCATGCCATCGCCTCCGGCGAACTGCATGAAGGCGCCGCTCTCGTAGGCCTGGCGCAGAATCGTCTGCCCCGAGGTATCGGCGTAGGCGAGCACGACCAGCGTCTGCGAGCCACCGGCAGAGAGCTGACCGATCTCGGAACGATAGTCGGCGCGGTTGTCTTCATGGGCCAGGTTGGCCGTGACCGTGCCGCCCTCGGCCTCGAAGGTGTCGGTGAAGGCGCTGTCGAGCCCCTGACCGTAGTCATTGTTGACGTAGGTCACCGCGACATCCTCGATTCCCTTGGAGAGCAGCAGCTTGGCCAGTTGCTCGCCCTGGAAGGCATCCGACGGCACGGTGCGGAAGACCAGATCGTTGTCGTCGAGATCCGTGACCGCCGGCGCGGTAGAGGCCGGCGAGACCATCACCACGCCACCGGGAATGGCCGCATTGTTGGCGGCGGCAATGGTCGCCCCGGTACACAGCGCCCCCACGATTGCCGTGACCTGCTCGCTGTTGACCAGCCGATCGGCGGCGTTGGAAGCCGCGGCCGCATCGGAGCAGGTGGTATCGCCGGACGGCATGACCAATTCTTCGCCGTCGAGCAGCCCACCCTGCTCGTTGATCTCCTGCATCGCCAGCTTGGCGCCGTCGAAGATCGGTGGCGTCAGACTCTCGATGCCACCGGTGAAGCCCCCCAGAAAACCGACCTTGACCTCAGCCTGCGCGGCGCTGGCGCACGCCGCACTCGCGGCGATCGCGAGTGCCAATACTGTCTTCTTCATCGCTGTTGTCGCTCTTGGTTGATGATGAGTGGTTGATGATGAGTGGTTGATGATGAGTGGTTGATGATGAATGGCTGGTAATGGATTGTTGATTGTGAATGGCGGATTACGAATCGTGGTTGGCCAATACTGCCTCGTTAACTCTGCTGCTTGCCCGGTCAAAAGACAAGCCTGTCTGTAACGCTTCGTGATCGCATGCCGCGCGCCGGGAGCGGCGGCGTTTGCGGCGATTCCACGCTACGCTGTAGACGCCAGATTCATCAAAAGCAGCGAAGGAGGACGCCATGCACAAGCATATCGAATGGGACAGCCCCGGCAGCGACAGCGTCGATGCCCATTTTGCCAAGGACGAGCAGCATCGCGTCACACCGCAACCCGGCATGATCCTGACAGGCCATTACCACGGTGCGACCGTGCGTGTGCAGGTCGAGGCCTACAAGGAAGGAACCAGCATCGGCAAGGTGGCCGCGCTGATCGGAGATGACGGCAAGCGCCACGACAACTTCGGCGACCTCTCGCTGGGGGACATGGTGCGTCTGCCCGACGACAAGCGCGCCTTCCAGGCGCCGGAAGACGACGAGGATTGATGCGTTTGACGGGCGGCGCCTAGAACGGCGTCAGCCCGTAGGCTTCCGGCCGCACCAGCCCATCCGGCTTGCCTAGTTCATGAAAGTCGATTTTCGAGACGATATCGTCGAGCGCGGAATACTTGCCGGCGATATTCATCACCACGCGTACCTGCGATGGCTGACCGCTTTCGTCGAGCTGCATGGTCCAAGCCAGAAAGCCGCGCGAAAAACGCACCAGGCTACCGATGGGATAGAAGCCGTGGCGCTGGATATAGCGCGTAACCCAGGACTTGTCGAAGCATCCCGGCGCACCATAGAGACAACGATAGGCCTCCACCGCCGTCTGCGGCGGACGGTCGCCGCGCGAGCGGGTCATGGCATCGATCACGTCGACCACGGCCGCGACACGTGACAGCGGCGACATCGACTCCGCCGTCAGTCCTCGCGGGTACCCGCTGCCGTCGAGGCGTTCGTTGATGGTATCGATCACTAACTGGGTCGCCGGGCGACCACGCCAGCCCACTTCCCGCAGCCGAGTATTGAGCACATCGACGTGGCCGCGCAGCTCCAGCTTCTGTGTCTCGCTCATTTCGCCGACCAGCGACGGCAACGAACGTCCCAGCAACATCGCCTTGCCCATATCGTGCAGCAGCGCGCCGACCACCGCGTCCCGAACCATGCCATGCATCGCCTCATCCACGGCCAGCAGGTCCGCCAGCCGCCCCGCCACACCGATCGAATGTTGCACCCAGGCCGGCTCATCACCGAGACAGTGCAACGCATAGAGAAAGTTCTGGCGATGCTGCCCGTGCAGCTCGAGCATGCGATCCGCGCACAGGTTCAGCATTGCCGTCGGCAACGGTCGACGCTGCTGCAGCTTCAGGAGCGTCAGGTGAAGCTGTCGCGCCACGTCCTTGAGCACCTTGACCATCGGCGAGCTCTGCGGCTGGCGTGACTGCCGTTTCAGCGCCGACGAGCGAACGCCCCGGTCGGAGCGATAGAGCGGTGAGGGCCAGGCCATCTGCCCTGCTTCGCGCGTTCGATACCCCAGTTCCTGCTCGGTCTCGTTGACGGCATGCACCAGCCGCTCTGCCTGCTCCGCGCTCAGTTCGCCAAAGGCCACGCCCATGGCCACCCGATGCGATCGCCCCGCTGGCGTCACATGACGAATCTCGCCACGCAGCGACAACGCGCTGCCATTGGGAAAGAGGATTTCCAGCGCAGGAATCTCGTTACCCGGCAGGCAAGGCGCACTCTGGTTCAACGGAAATTCGACCCGACAACCGCAGGCGGAGAGATCGCACAGCCGCCCCTGAACCGCCGGCTGTCCCGGCAAGAGCGTCATCGAAACCCGCGCGTTCATGCCCTTGACCAGGGTAAAGCGCGCGTTGCGACGCTTGGAGCGCGTCTGCAGCGACTGCGGCAGCCGACAGAGCATGGCCACGCGGTCACCATCGCGGGTCACCTCGATCACCTCGCTCTCACCAAAGCGCAGCGTTTCCGCCACCCCTTCAGCATGCAGCGCCACACTGGCGCCCTGCAGCCGGTCGATATCCAGTGACTGCGCATCCAGCGCGCGCAGGCGCACGCGCCGGGACTCACGCTCGACGACTCCCGGCATGACCGGGAAATGCGTTGCCTCGCCATCGACGCGCAGCGACAGCGTATAGACGTCATCTTCCAGCGACTCGATAACGGTCGCGATATGCGCAGTATCGGTCACAGTGACCGGTTCCCCGAGAGGAGCTTCAACTTCCATGGCGGCGTCGAGAGCGTTCCTGGCGTCGTTGCCTAAACATACTGTCGTTATCGACCGATGGCACCAGAGGTTGAGTCCTCTAGATATTGGCGCATGGCGTTGGACGGCAGTGCGCCGACCCAAAACAAAAAACCCCGATCGACAGACCGGGGAAGTTGGAGGTGACTCAGGCAGATCCTGCCAAGGTGGGCGCGCGCGTCGCGTCGCGTGAAACGCGATCAGCGGGTGCTGGCAAACGACATCTCGACATGACCGGCGACCGGGCCTGCGCCACCGTTAACGCGCTCGAGCGCCTTCGCCGCGGCGTCACTCTGACCGCCGCCAACCAGCGCAGGGCTGCCGCCATCGATATTTGTCGCGCGCTGCGTCACGGCATTGACGAAACTCAGCGACGCCCCTTCGGCAGTACTGTGACCACCACCCACCGTATCGAAACGATACGTGCTCGGCAGCAGCTGATATTCCGTCGTGACCTGTGTGTTCAACGCCTCGTGCTGACGCGCGAAAGCCTTCTCCGTCATGGCACTGTTGGCCTGAGCCATGGTGGGTAGTACTGCAATCATGGCAACAGCTGCAAGAAGACGAGTTTTCATCGGAACCTCCCATATCATCGTTAGGGGGTTGGCCCCCTGGCTCAACCGTTGACGATATGATGGGGGTTATTTTATTAGCTCACTAATTGATGGTTCCGAAGAAAAATATCGCGGCTATTGATAGAGCACCAGTAACAATCTCTACCTATGCGCTCTTACCCTAGCCCTCCTTGCTAACGCTCGAGCACAGGCGTTTCCAAGCTGCCTGGGCGGCAGCGCACGCGTTTTTCATTCCCAAGCCTTTCGAGGTTGGTTTCTGAGCTGCCTGAGCGGCAGCGCACAACGACGAGCTCAACGATGCGACGTCGCTCAATTTCTGAGCTGCCTGGGCGGCAGCGCACTTCCTTCGTAGAGTCTAGCCGCGTATTCAACATTTCTGAGCTGCCTGGGCGGCAGCGCACGGGCTGGCGATGTTGAAAGCCGCCACGGAGAGTTTCTGAGCTGCCTGGGCGGCAGCGCACTCCGACCCTTATGCGCTCATGTCGTATTTTCATTTCTGAGCTGCCTGGGCGGCAGCGCACCACTGGCGATTCGACCGGCCCGGTCGCGGTGTTTTCTGAGCTGCCTGGGCGGCAGCGCACGACGCCAAGCTCGCGGCATTCCGCTCCGAGCATTTCTGAGCTGCCTGGGCGGCAGCGCACATCACCTTGTTGATGGTGTTCTCGCTCAGCGTTTTCTGAGCTGCCTGGGCGGCAGCGCACCATATCCCTTGGCGATCTGATACTCCCAGTTTTCTGAGCTGCCTGGGCGGCAGCGCACCGTGGTCATGTTCATGGTACCGGGGTTTTGGATTTCTGAGCTGCCTGGGCGGCAGCGCACCTGGAGCTTGTCCGGGTCGGCCGATATCTGCGTTTCTGAGCTGTCTGGGCGGCAGCGCACACGACCTCGAAGCCGGCGCGACGGTCTATCAGTTTCTGAGCTGCCTGGGCGGCAGCGCACACGACCTCGAAGCCGGCGCGACGGTCTATCAGTTTCTGAGCTGCCTGGGCGGCAGCGCACGACATCATGCGACACGCTATCCGGTCGGAGGATTTCTGAGCTGCCTGGGCGGCAACGCACGTCCCCGAGTACTTCCCCGACGGAATCTGACATTTCTGAGCTACCTGGGCGGCAGCGCACGTGTTGTCTTCGGTCTTGGCGACGGTGGTCTCTTTCTGAGCTGCCTGGGCGGCAGCGCACGCAGCCAGATCACCATCAGTGAGCTCGCCGTCTTTCTGAGCTGCCTGGGCGGCAGCGCACAAGCCGTTGATCCAGAAATATTCGTCGAGGTATTTCTGAGCTGCCTGGGCGGCAGCGCACGTGGCAGACAAGGACCAGGCCGCGCAGATCAATTTCTGAGCTGCCTGGGCGGCAGCGCACCGGCTCTCCTGCAGTTCGCGGCAGCGAGCCGATTTCTGAGCTGCCTGGGCGGCAGCGCACCAGGATGAAATCGAGTTTGTTGATGCGGAGGTTTTCTGAGCTGCCTGGGCGGCAGCGCACTGGCCGGAATCGGTAGCCGAGGTGCTGCGGGATTTCTGAGCTGCCTGGGCGGCAGCGCACCGCTTCGTTCATCTCAATGCGAATGCCGTTATTTTCTGAGCTGCCTGGGCGGCAGCGCACAATCGATGACTTGCTGGACGCGTGGGCGCTGTTTTCTGAGCTGCCTGGGCGGCAGCGCACATCTTTTGTCAGCTCCTCGGCCATGGCGCGCTTTTCTGAGCTGCCTGGGCGGCAGCGCACCGTCCATTTCGCATCGTTCATGCCATCGGGACTTTCTGAGCTGCCTGGGCGGCAGCGCACGTGTCAAGGGTCACATTGCGTGACAACGCATTTTTCTGAGCTGCCTGGGCGGCAGCGCACATCCGTCGCCGCGATATTCAGCGCCTTGCGCATTTCTGAGCTGCCTGGGCGGCAGCGCACACTTGCAAAAGGCACTCGACGCGATCGGTGATTTTCTGAGCTGCCTGGGCGGCAGCGCACGGCGTGTCGGTGACGGCCAGGCCGACCAGATATTTCTGAGCTGCCTGGGCGGCAGCGCACTCATCGTGCCACCTCTCGTCGGTTCTCCGGCGTTTCTGAGCTGCCTGGGCGGCAGCGCACACGGGCGGCTTTTTCATGCCCGGAGGCACCATTTTCTGAGCTGCCTGGGCGGCAGCGCACGCCTTACCAGCAACTCCAGCGCGCGACCGAGTTTTCTGAGCTGCCTGGGCGGCAGCGCACTTCGCGCATGTGCTGTGCGAGGCGGAGGCCCTTTTCTGAGCTGCCTGGGCGGCAGCGCACCTCTCCGCCTCGCGCGAGGCGACGCGAGTCTATTTCTGAGCTGCCTGGGCGGCAGCGCACCAGCGGGTAGCGCGGGTCACGCAACTGGCGAATTTCTGAGCTGCCTGGGCGGCAGCGCACTCCAATATCAGTCTAAACGGCAACTGGCGAGATTTCTGAGCTGCCTGGGCGGCAGCGCACCGATCAAACGCCGAGGGTGGCGAGAGATCCAGTTTCTGAGCTGCCTGGGCGGCAGCGCACCAGCCGGTCAAGCCATGGAGCCTGATTCGCCATTTCTGAGCTGCCTGGGCGGCAGCGCACTTTGCAGTCGACGCCCGATGTCCTGCCAGACAGTTTCTGAGCTGCCTGGGCGGCAGCGCACCTGGTCGTGCATGTCGGCGTCGGCCGTGAGCCTTTCTGAGCTGCCTGGGCGGCAGCGCACTATTCGGGCTCTGGTGGCCCGGTGATCTCGCCTTTCTGAGCTGCCTGGGCGGCAGCGCACGTCGACGAAGAGAGCGTAGCGCTTCACGTTGATTTCTGAGCTGCCTGGGCGGCAGCGCACGATGTTCGCTTACATATGCAAGACATACGTAATTTCTGAGCTGCCTGGGCGGCAGCGCACAAGGTGGCACTGCTGGACATGGACCCGTCATTTTTCTGAGCTGCCTGGGCGGCAGCGCACTGCCGACTGGTGTTGATCCGTGAGCGGAACCATTTCTGAGCTGCCTGGGCGGCAGCGCACGCTGTGGTGGGTGCAGTCCGGTGAGGCGTGCATTTCTGAGCTGCCTGGGCGGCAGCGCACTAGCGCTATTTCACGTTAACCATCTGATTGTTAAAGAGCAACGGCTATACAAAGCGACGCCCCCTAAATTCAGGAGGCGTCGCTAAGTTACTGATTTATAGTCTTCACGAGATATCTCTCAAAAAAGGGTCAAAACCAGGGGATCGTTGCGTCCTTACTGAGACCGTAGTGATTGAACTGGCCGGACGATGGCTCCGGCTGTGGTTGGCCATGCTCGATAAACAGGGCAAAGCGCTCGCTGCTGGACCGACTGGCCATCTGAACGAATGGCAGTTCGATACGTCGTTGCGCGACGTCCCGATAGAGTGCCTGCGCGTCGTCTGGCGTCATGTCGTGGCGCTTCGCGTAACGCTTGGCACGACTTGGACTGCCCGTGTTGAACTGCCGGCGTCGAACGTTGCGATGTTGTGATTCAACTGGAACAGTGCTGATCTCGGCACACTCGACGAGTTCATTGATTCCTTTTAGCCAGGGCCTCGTCATCAGCAGGTCCAGTCGAGTTCGTTTTCCATGGATCCGTAGTCGATCTCCCGGCGTACGCGCTCGCACGCCAGTCTTGTGCTCAGGAAAACTCACGCCAATATCGTTCGCGTCCAGATCAAATAGCGCTCGATGTAGCTTGCCGTAGAGCGCACCCATCAGCATGGCGGGCGGAAAGTCCGGATCCGGCCGCAGCCGAATGTCGATGTAATGATCCATGGCTTACCCCGCATCGCCGAAGACACCGCCACGAATCAGCGTCGCCATCACGAAGTGCTGGTCCTCTACTGCGGGCGCCTGATCCTTGAGCAGCCAGTTGTCGAGCAGGTTGTAGAAATCCTTTTTCTGTTTCGGCTGCCGGTAAGCACTGCCCTGCGTCGTCACGGAACCGTAGGGTTCGACTGCGATCGGGCCAAGATCGCTACCGTCTTCCGGCTGTGGGTACCAGGTATCGATGGTGCGCAGCGCATTACCGAGCTTCTGCGAGTGAATGGCGGCATGCTTGGCATCGCCGATGCTGTAGAGCGTCTTGCTCTTGTCGCCACGGGAACGATCGAGAATCAGCTCCTGAGACGGGAAGACCTCTTGGCCTGCCCCGACTCGGGCGAAAGCGACGACATCCAGTAGCAGGTAGCGCTCTCCAGACAGCGCCTGATCGATGCAGCCCCCCAATGCTTTCGTATCGGCATCACCGTCGAAGCGGCGCGTGGACTGCCCGAGTGCATCAAACGTCCACTGCTGTGCCTTCTGGCCCTCCTGAATTTGGCTAACGACGACTTCGACCATCTCGGCGCCAATGCGGTTACGCCATAGGAATCGCCCGTTGGCGAGATTGCAGGCGTAGCGATGGGCAAGCTCACCAAAGCCGTGCTCACCGACATAGCCGGTCACCGTCTGTTTGAGCTTCTGCTGATACGCGGCGTTATTGCAGGCCGAGGGCGTGCCAGCGCCGGCCAGTACACGTAGCGTGAAGTGCACCGCCAGCGTATCGGCATCATGAGGGAGCGTCGCAACATCGACCGTTTGCAGGTTGGGGTTCTCGATAGCGGCATCGAGCTTGGCCGGATCCTGATCCTTGGCCTTCAAACGATTGGAGATCGTGCCGCGTACGGATTTTTCCCGAACCGTGATCGCGGGCCACTGCTCATATTGGCTGCGATCATCCCAGCGGCCCGCGCTGAACAGGGCATCAGAAGGATCGAGTTTGCGCTCGAAGGCGAGGACGGAAGCGGTTTTCAAAGCATCATTCTTGGCCATGGTGTTCTCCTTGATGATCAGTCGTTTTCTGAATGGGTCAGGGCATAGTCGTTGGTGAGGCGATAGACGCCACGTTCGAGGTCGTTTTCCACGAACCAGAGCAGCGCGTCGTGGGTTCGCAGGCGATGGGGACTGACCCATTCGCCGATCGAGTAGAGGCTTTCGACGAAATGGAACGCCACCGCCGGGTCGCGAGCGTTGGCGACTTCACCGGGCGCAAACAGCTCGGAGATGGCGCCATAGCCGACCGGAATGGGCACCAGCCAGCCGGGATAGGGGCGGCGGATCTCCCACTTTGCTACCTCCTTCGCCTGGCCCTCCTTGTCCTGCTGCGTCTCGATCCGGCACTCGTGATTGAGCCGACAGAGATCGAGCCAGGCATCGAGCGCGGTCGCGCTGTCATCCTCGACCTTGAGCGTTGCAGTGTGCTCGTTCAGATAGTCATCGCGCAGTACCAGCGCGAATCCGGGCAGTAGCCGGCGCTTGAGACGGCGCCACTGTTTGCCGCGCCTATCTTCGTCATCATCGAAGCTGATCAGCTCAGGGCGCTGGCGCGTCGCGTCACTCAGGGGCGGCATGACGCTGCCCCCGGCGACGCGCATGCCCTGCACCTGCTCGAAAAGCCGATGGGCGATGTCACGGCGGCGCTCGGCGCTGCCCAGATCGTCACCGTTGGACTCGATGCCGATCAGCAGCGTGACATCCAGATGTGCGCGGCCCTCTTCGACAATGGCCGCCGTGCTGCCGGTCTTGTCCACCGGGTTGCGGGTGAGATGGAAGGCGCGGGTAAAACCGCCCTCGGTAACTTGCGGCTCGATGTGATGGCACACCACGCCGACACCGTTAAAGACGATTCGGATATCGTCAGGCAGGTTACGCTCCAGCGCCTGAACGGCCCCCATGAAGGCGCTCATGGCGGGAAAGCCCCAGGTCATGGAACTCGAGATGGTATTGGCGTTCTGGATGCGCAGCCGCGGCAGTACGAGAAGGTGCGGTGTGGAAACGATCATGCCGCCTCTCCTTCGTCATCGTCGTCACGCAGCGCGTCCTGCAGGTCATCGAGCTGGCGGCGGAAGCTTTCCATCACGGTCTCAACCCGACTGGCCCAGAAATCATGTTCCGGGTCGCCAAGACTTACCGTCACTCGACGATCAATAGCGTGGCGTAGCCACCGGGCAACGCGCTGTGCGATCTCTTCCTGCCATTGCGACTGTCGACGCGCGCTATCGAAATCGGCGTCTAGCGAAGCACGTCCCGGGTCGAGCCAGTACTGCTCTGCCAAAACCAGACGACAGTCAGCGTTGGCCGACCAACCGGCCGGCAGCCGGTGTAGTTCGAAGGTAAACAGCAACAGCTCATCTGTCAGAGATGCTGTCAGGTCATCGTGAAGATCTCGATCCTGCATCGTTTTGCGGGGCTTTTTCCCCTGTTGTAGTCGCCTCTCGTCCTCCTTGATGTTGTGTCTCATCCAGCTCACAAGATCGTTAACCAACTGCCGCACCGGCGCTCGCCTTCCAAAACGAGGTAAAACCGACTCGGTTCGCAGGGGTGCTGTGACCTCGCGCGACTGCCAGTGGGGGGGCAGCGAGGCGAGCAGGTAGTTCTGGCCGCCGCGCTCGCTATTGAGCTGGGAGATATTCTGGGGCTTGGTGCCGCCGAACTTTTGAACGGCGAGATTGAGGTAGTCGGCGTAGCCGCCTTCAAAAACCGTATTGTCTCGCCGCGCCTTGCGGCCGGCTTTGGCGTGCTCGCCGAAACGAGCTTCGCTCAATCGCGCGTGAAACGGATGCGCCAAAGCCGTGGCATAAAGCGGTGCCAGCAGTCGGTAGTTCGCGTCATTGCCAGGTTCATCACCGACCAGCCAGTAAAGCTGCTTGCCACGGGCGTGAGAACTCGGCGCGCCTTTGGGTTCGACAATATTGGCAAAGGCTTGTACCCAGGTTTCCGCCTCGGTGCGATTATCGCTAAGCCCTTCGACCAGGGCGCCATCACCTTCCAGCGCCAGCTCCAGCAGAGAGCGCCCTTTCCATTGCAATTTTAATAGCTTATAGACGTCTAAGGCAGCTGCGTTACCGACGACGTCGCCTTCAAAATCCGGAGACAGGCAGTGGCTACCGACCAGCTCGTCACGTTCGAGCTGACCCGGCTCGACGTAGAGGTTGGTGCCCTTGGCGTCGGGGTGAATCGCCTTGAGCGAATGGGTGACGACCTGAAGCTGACTGACGCGTCGCGCGGCGTCAGCCAGCCAGGTCTGCGACTCGAACTGTTGCTGCAGCTTGAGATAAGCGGGATCGTCCGGCGCGAGCTTTTCCGTCTTGGTCTGATAACGGTGGTAAATGAATTGATCGATCAGCGCGCGCATAGACGCTGGCGGAGGAGATTCCGACATGGGCGATCTGCCATTAGTTGGGGGATTTTTTGAAGACATGGCATAATTAACCCCGAAGCATTGCTGCCTCGGGGCTTGGATATGGACGGACGCTAGCCCGTCACAGGGTTATTATCTTGCGGTGGTAGCTAGCCACGTTGCGTATCCTCCTGCCCTCACTTGCCCAGAAAGCTTGGGGCCGACCTCATCAAGTCAGCATTGATTCACTTTGACGTGGGGCACTGCCATGCCCCACATCTCTAATCCTACAGTCCTCAGCCACTGAAAAACAACCATTACAGCGTGACCATCAGAGGTTAAGGAGAATAAAAGATGTCTAGAGACATTGTAGGTACAATCAACCACCTGTCGCAAGACAGCTCAGAAAATTACCGCGTGCCTATCAGCGGTTTATTTCTGCTGCCGCATAGGCAGCAGCAGCCGGCCTTATAGGGCCGGCTGCTTCATTTCCGCCTAACAAACCCCAGCGCGGGATGAAAGTGCCACCCCTGCGGCGCGCGGTCCCGTTTGAGTCGAATCCCTCCAAAGTGCCTCGCGCAGCGCTCAAGCGTCATGTCCATCACTTCGGCCTGCTCGTTCAGCGCGGCGATGTAGTCCGGCTCGTTCCAGGGTGTGATGCGCGAGTTCGCCAGCGTTTCGTCGGCCAGACGATCCAGCTCGGATTCCACCGGCGTGAGTGTCTCCTCACGGCCTTCCTGATCTACTCGGTAGAAGCCGTAATCCTCATCAAATTCATCCGGGTAGAGCACGAATTCGGCCTCCGGCTCGTTGTCTTCACGAAACGGCTGCTGCTGGCTGGCGATGCCACTGAGTGACATCGCCGTGGGGCGATAGAAGAGATACGTGCCCAGATGGAGTGTTTTTCTGCGCCGAGCACGCCGCTGCCGCGGCAGCTCGGCACCTTCCACCATCAGCATTTTGAGCCGGGCGTGTTCGAGGTCGACCAGCTTGCCGGTCGGCTCGGGAACCTCTATCGGCAACAGGCATGGGCGCGAGTCGATGGCGTCGATCTCTTCATCGCGCAGCAGGTGGGTTAGATCATGCTTGGTTAGCGGCCAGTCGTCGTTTTCGAAGCCTGGGCGGCGAAAAGCGGGCCGCTCACCTTTTAGCCGCTGCACGTTGGTCTCCAGCAGGGCGATATTGGGCGCGGTAACGGGATCTTGGCGGTGGCGCCGTACGCGCCCGGCGAGCTGAATTATGGAGCGCATCGAGGAGGGTTCGACCACGGCCCAGTCGTAGCAATGATCCCTGCCGGTCTCTGTTACAGGAGATCCCAGGACGATAAATAGATGGTTCTCGTCTTCATCACTGAGCCGGGCGCGAACATCGGCCAGTTCGAACACCGCGTTCGGCTCGCGGCGGTCCAGCACTTGATCCAACCGGTTTTCCAGCCGTGAGCGCAGCAGCAGCGGAAACTGGGAGTGATAGACGCAGAGATGAATCCGCGTGCCTTCGGGAATTTCCGAGCGATAGATCGCCTGCGCCACGGCGACCAGCGGCTCGATGTTGGCCATCCGCACCAGCCCGAAGCTGATGCGTTTGCCGCTGAACGGGTCGATCGAGTGGTGCTGCGCGTGCAGCGCAAGCGCCTGTGTCAGCACGGTCTGCGCTACCGCCTTGTGAACCGCATCCGGATGTTTGGAAGGCGCCGACACCGGCACGCGGATACCGCGGCGCCGGGGTTCCAGGGCGGCGAGCCGATCCGCGCGCTTTTGGGCGAAGGCATTGTGAGCGGCGTCGAACGATTCACCGTCCGCGCAGCCCTGATGTGCGCAGCCGTTCTCATCGAACCACGCACAAACGGGCTCGACCGGTGCGCCTGGCGTTCCTCGATGTCGCTGGTACTCGGCGCGCCCTTCTCGATAAGCATCGTAAAGTCCGCGCACCAGCGCCGGCGGCAGCGTTGCCGACGAGAGCAGTACCCGTGAGCCGAGAAGGCCTGTCCAGTAGACCAGTCGCGTCAGGGCGGGAAGATCCTTGATGTCGAAGTCGTCCGGCTCATCGAGCACCAGATCTGCGCTCATCAACCGCAACATCGGGGCGATCTGCCCACCACCGCGCAGACTCTCGGTCGCCGGCACCAGGTGATCGATGGTACAGACCAGCACCGGCGCGGCGATCAGCGCACGCGCATGCGGATCGCTCACGGCTTTGCCGAGCGCCAGGTGATTGTCGATGTCTCCCTCGAAGACGACGTGAGCCTGCTCATCCAGCAGGCCCGCACGGGACTCCGACCCACCGCTGTCCTGGCCTTGCTGATGTTCGAATAGCGCCCGGCTGGCACTGCCACCCACACGAATCGCCAGTTCGTCGCTGCCAAGCCCCAGTCGTTCGCGATAGGCCTGGCCGGTCTGCAGGGTCAGCGTGCGCAGCCCCAGCGCGATCGAGAAGCGCGCGCCGGTCTCCGGATTCGCCAGTCCATAAAGGATTCGGCCATTGGCGATTGTCTTGCCGCAACCGGTCGACGCCATGTTGATGCCGAAGAAGCCCCGTTCGTGACTTTTATCGCGCAGCCCGACCGCAAGGTCGTAGGCCTTGTCCTGCCAGCGAAAGCGAGAGAGCTTGCTACGCGCCTTGAAGCCTTTATGGCGAGCGATGCGCGGCAGTGCCGTAGTCAGATCCGGCAAGTGATGTGTGATCTCGCCAGTCGCGCGCACCACACCAAGCAGGTGCTCGATCAACGGCTGCGAAAGTCTGCGCTTGCCGCTCTCAAAGACGGTATTGGCATAGAGATGAATCTTGCCATCGTTTGCCGTCCAATCGCCCTGCAGCCGGCCTTCAGTCGCAAGGCTCGAATAGTGGTGGTCAGCGAGCATCAGCGAGAGTCGCGCGAGATGCATGACGTAGGGCGACTCGAGCGGTGGCGCGGCTAGGCGTAACTCTTCCAACTGGCGAGCCAGTCGTGCCGCGCGCGCGCGCCAGGCTTCATTCTCGATCGGCAATCCTCGGGAGAAGCGCCAGTACGGCCAGTCTTCGTCTTCGCTGGCGGGCTGTACGATCTCGTTCCATTTGGCGGTGATCGCACCGGGGAGTGTCGGCACGTTATCCGCGTTGAGAGTGGCGCGAGCGCCGACCCATTTCTGAGTGCCATCTTCATACTCGGCAGGGTTCGCGGGTAGACGGTGATGGCTGACGATCAGCCAGCCGACAGCGGCGGCCAGTGGCGGCAGATGTAGAAACGGTGCGTCTTCCTCCCCTAGCGAATCCAGACCATCGCGCTTGAGTCGACCAAGCCACCGGGCATCATTTCCCTCGCCGAGCTGCTGAAGTCTCGCCAGCCAGCCTGCATCGTTGTCATCATCGACGAATGCCTCCAGCAATCGCAGCGACACCCATTCATGGCGAAAGCGATTACGCCCTTCCAGCTTGCCGGCTAGCCGAAGCTGGAAGGCGTCACTGGCTTTGCCAAGATCGTGAAATAGCGCCGCCAGCGAGGCGAGCAGATGGATCAGCCGCAGCGAGTGCCAGTCGTTTTCGTCCTCGGCGCGCAACACGTTGCGACGTGTGGTGTTGGTCGGCGTGGCACCCCGCACATTGAACTGCGAGGCATCGCCGACGATCCACAGAAGCTCACTGTGGTCGTGGCCGCGAATCCAGTGGCAAGCAACCGCACTGTTCTTGCGCGCCTTCTGACGCAGCAGCTTGCGGAGCGTATCCAGCCCGCTCTTCGTGATAGCCGTCTGCCAGGTGCGCTCTCCACGGCGCTCAGCGAACTGATCGAGAATTCGCCGCGTCTCCTTCAGGGCATTCTTGTGGCACTGGGAGACAAGCAGCACATTCATGACGTTGCCTCATGACCAAGGCGTTCGGCCACGCGCTTCAAGGTATCGATCATGGTGTCGAGCGCCTCGACACGGCTGAGTCGCTCGATGCAGGCCTGGCGAAATTCCTGCTCTTCATCACCACGACTGGCCGAGATGAAGGCCTGTGGCAGAATCACGGCGTCCTTGATCAGATCGGCGACATCGAACACCAGACCGCCTCGACGCGTCTTGCCATGCAATACCGCCAGGCCGTGTGGCAAACCGAGCACCCAGGTCGCGGTGGCACCAAGGCCGTAAGCCAGATAGTTGCCATGATCGAGAAATCGATTGGCAGGGTCCGCGCCGCTGCCGCGTTTGGCCCGAGTAAAATCGCCGTAGTCGGTTGCGCGGCTCGCCAGCTTGAAGAGCTGCTTGGTCAGCCGCGCTTCTTCCGTCAGTAGCGCCGTGGTATCGGGTGCCAGCGCAATGGAATCTCGACTACGCGCCAGCAGGGCGGCCAATTCACCGTCATTGGGCGAGAAGCCGCTATCACGCTGGTAACGAGAGTCCAGCCAGAGCTTTTCGACCTGTTTGGCGCGCTCGATCTGGAAGAGACGGGCGGCCTCCAGTCGAAGCGAGTCGTCGAACCAGAACTTTACCCAGTACTGCAAGTATTCGGTCGGGCGGTATTCGCTCTGGGGGTTGAACCAGGCGACCTCGACATCGATCTCGTTCGCGGAGAACAACGGTGTCCCGCCCCCACCGCAGAAGCCGACGAGCACACCGGCCTTGGCCAGCTCACGCATCGCCGCCTGAGTGACCGAGGTGCCGGTACCCAGCAACAGTGAGGTGGTGTTGGCAATCGGGATGTTCCAGTATTTTGATCGCTTGCCCTCATCGGTGACGTACTCGACTCGACCACCATTGACCAGCACGCGGCAGTGCTGGAGGTAATAGAGGTTCGCCCGCTTAGAGTGCAGAATCGTCTTGAGATCGGTACTGGAAAGGTCATCCATGTAGACTGGCTGCTTTAGTTATATCCGTTACTGTTCGTAACGCACTTACGCTGGCGCAGCAAGCCAACTGACAATGACTGTCGCAGATCTCCTACAAAAATCCGGCAATGCATTCGGGTGCGCCCAATCTCAGCGTCAGCTCTTCCCACCTCTTTTGTTATATTATAACCTTACCCACCGATTCCCCGAGGCACCTCCTTGTCATGTCACATCGTCACCGCCCTGACGGGCCTTGCCATTTTTCCCTGATGTCTCTTGGCGCGGGCCAGCGCGTGCTGCTGGCACTGGCGCCGGTTGCCGTTCTATGGCTCGCGGCTGCCTGGGCCGGCGGCTGGTTGGGTTGAGAACATGAAACCTGTGTTGACCCTCGAATCCCTGAGCCTGGCCCAGGGCGATCGCCTGGTGCTGGAAAACGTCGATGGTGAATTCACCTCCGGCAGCATCACCGCCCTGGTCGGGCCCAACGGCGCCGGCAAGAGCACACTGGTGCAGGGCATCATGGGCGTGCTGAAGCCGATCCGTGGCCGCGTGCACTGCGCAGTGCCCAACGCCCGTCGCGCCTGGCTGCCGCAGCAGCTGGCGCTGGATCTGAGCTTCCCGATGAGCGTCGAGGAGCTGGTGATGTCCGGCTGCTGGCCGACGCACGGCAGCTTTCGCCGCTACGGCGGAACGGAGTATCGCCGTGGCCAGGCGATCATGCACCGCCTCGGCCTGCAGGCGTTCGAGCACCGCCCGCTGGGTGAGCTTTCCGGCGGGCAGCGCCAACGTGCGCTGCTCGGGCGGACCCTGATGCAGGAGGCACAGCTGCTGTTGCTGGACGAGCCCTTCGCCAACGTCGATGCCGCGACCGTCGATATTCTGATCGACGTCCTGCGCGACATGGCCCGCGAGGGCGTATCGATCATTATCGTGCTGCACGATCACGAGCAGCTCATGCGGCTGGCGGATCGAGTCCTGCTGCTGGATCGCGGCCATGGCACCTGGACCACGCCGGCGGCGCTGGGCACGGCCTCGCCGACGGCCGGCGCGCTCTTCTCCACGGCACCTGCGTCGATGACCGGGGAGCAGGCGTCATGATCGATTGGCTGATCTCCCCCCTTGTCGATTTCGGGTTCATGCGCCGCGCCCTGGTGGCCGGGCTGGCGCTATCGCTGGTGGCGCCGCCGCTCGGCGTCTTTCTCACCCTGCGCGGCATGAGCCTGGTCGGCGATGCCATGGCGCACGCAGTACTGCCGGGCGTCGCGGTCGGCTTTCTGCTGGCGGGCTTCTCGCTGCCGGCAATGAGTGCCGGCGGTTTGATAGCCGGGCTGCTGGTTGCGGGGCTGGCCGGCGGCGTGTCGCGCCTGACCGGACATCGTGAAGACTCGGCGATCGCCAGCTTCTATCTGATCTCGCTGGCCGCCGGGGTCATGCTGATCTCGCTACGCGGCAGCAGTGTCGACCTGACCCATGTGTTGTTCGGCTCGATTCTGGCCGTGGACAGCACGGCCCTCTGGCTGATCGTCGGCGTCTCCAGCGCCACGCTGCTCATCCTGGCGGCGATCTTCCGCATCCTGGTGGTGGAGTGCCTGGACCCGCTCTTCCTGCGCGGCCAGGGCGTGCGCGGCGGCGCGGTTCACGGCCTGTTCCTGGGGCTGATGGTGCTCAACCTCACCGCCGGTTTCCAGACGCTGGGGACGCTGATGGCGGTGGGTCTGATGATGCTCCCGGCCACCGCGGCGCGCTTCTGGTCGAAGCGGCTCGAGGGGCTGATGGGGCTGGCGATCGCGATCGGCATGCTATCAAGCGTCGGCGGCCTGCTGCTTTCCTATCATGCCGGCCTGCCCTCCGGGCCCTGCATCATTCTACTGGCGGGTGGCATCTATCTGCTTTCCGCCCTGTTCGGGCGCTACCACAGCGTATTCGCGCGTTGGCGCCGCCGAGTCCAGCCGATGCTGCCGCCGGACGCCCACGGCTAATCGGCTTTTCCAAGGCGCCGCACCCCGGTTGACCGTTTCCGGCGCCTGCCCCCTCGTTCGTTGATCCGAAGAAGGAATCCCAGAATGTCGCACGTCCCGTTTCGCGCACTGCTGACCGGCGCCCTCGGTGCTTCCGCCCTACTCGCCGGTAGCGCCCAGGCGCAGGCGCCGCTGCAGATCGTCACCAGCTTCAGCATTCTCGACGACATGGTCGAAACGGTGGGCGGCGAGCACGTGCGCGTCGATTCGCTGGTCGGCCCCAACGGCGACGCCCATGCCTTTTCACCGAGCCCGGCCGATGCCCAGTCGCTGGCGGACGCGGATCTGGTAGTGGTCAACGGCCTGCAGCTCGAGGGCTGGATCGACCGCCTGATCGACGCGAGTGGATATGAGGGAGACGTGGTCGTGGCCAGCGACGGCATCGAGACCCGCGCGTTTTCGGGTCATGAGGACGAGCACGCCGATCACGCGGGTGATCATGACGCCCACGACGAACATCATGACGATCACGACGAGCATCATGACGACCACGGCGAGCATCATGACGACCACGGGCATGACCATGCCGAAGCGGAAGGCCATCACCACCATCATGGCGGTGTCGATCCGCACGCCTGGCAGGACCTCGAGAACGCCGAGCAGTACGTGCGCAACATCCGCGACGCGCTGGTCGAACTCGATCCGGACAACGCCGAAGACTACCGCACCAACGCCGAGCAGTACCTCGAGGAGATGCAGGCGCTGGACGCCAGCGCGCAGGAACGGCTCGGCCAGATCCCCGAGTCGGACCGTCTGATCATCACCAGCCACGACGCCTTCGGCTATCTCGCCGATGCCTACGGGCTGAAGATGCTGTCACCGGTTGGCATCAATACGCTATCCGAGCCGAGCGCGAGCGACATGGGCGCACTGATCCAGCAGATCGAAGAGAGCCATGCTCGGGCGCTGTTCATCGAGAACATGACCAACCCGGCGCTGATCAACCAGCTTCACGAAGAGACCGACGTGGCCATCGGCGGCGAGCTCTATGCCGACGCCCTGACGCCGGAAGGCGAAGGCAGCACCTATCTCGGCATGTTCCGCCACAACGTCGACACGCTCGTTGAGGCACTGGCCGAGAAAGAGTGATGAACGATAGGAGCCGATCTCGAACCCGTCAGGGCATGCCGCTGGCGGGCAGCCCCTCGCTGCGCCAGGCCGCGCGAAACTCGGCGGCGCTGATCTCGCCTCGCAGATAGGCCATCAGCAAGGCATCGTCGCCGGCGTGGCGGCTCTCGCCGTCACGCCGGCGACACATGAGCAGATAGGCGCGGTAGTAGTTGAACACGCCGCCCAGAAAGAAAAGCAGACTGCCGGTCAGATACTGCCAGGCAAGAAACGTGAACAGCCGTTCCGGCCTTGTCGCGGCATCGAAATGCCACAGGTAGGGAATGGAGGCGATGGCGAACAGCACCGAGCCCACGACGAACGTGACCGCCGTGAGATTGGTCAGCTGCATGGAAAGCAGCGATGGTGCTTGAATGATCTGCAGCACGTTGACGCTAGCCCCGAGCACGAACAGCAGAGAGCCGATCACGAAACACCAGCCACCGGCAACGATCCAGCCCCACCAGTCGAGAAAGAAGAGACTGCCCACGGTAAACAACACCGTACCCGCGAGATAGCTAACGGCCGCGATCAGCTCGAGTCTTCGGTCGAGCCCATGATGCGCGCGTAACCGCCAGAACTTGCGCACCTCCAGAATATCGTGTCCGGTCACCACCAGGTAAAGCAGCGATCCGACCAGAAAAATCCAGGCGCCGACATCCTGATATGCCTCGAAGTGGGGAAAGAAGAAGACGCTGCCGATGATAAACAGCAGGCCGCCGGCCTTGTAGAGCACCGCGTTGGCGGTTTCCCAGCGAAAGTCGTCGCGCCAGTTCTGGGGGCGACGCGTCAGGTTGGAAAGTTTGGCACGATTGGTAAACAGATGAGGCACGGCATCCTTCCTACGCAGCACACGCGAACTCGCCGCCCGCGTTGGAATCGCCATGTTAGCAATGGTGGCGTTCGTCGGCATCGCAAGCCAATCGTCGGCCCTGGCGTTTTCGCTCCCCCTCCCGTTCGCGTTTGGCGTGTCCGCCGCTGGTCATCTCATGCAGGCTGAACGACACTGACCGGCACTCGAATCCACTCATTCCGCTGCCATGTTTTCACGCGACTCGCTTGCTCGCGCCCAGCGCGAGCTGACACCCGCCCAGGCAAGACATCTCGCGCTCAAGGCACAGGGCTTCACGGCGACCTTGCCCCAGCGCCCCAACCGCGGTCATCTCAAACGCCTGCTGAACCAGCTCGGCGTGCTGCAGATCGATTCGGTCAACGCCGTGGTTCGCTCCCACTACCTACCGCTCTTCGCGCGTCTCGGCGACTACCCGACCGCCCTGCTCGATGAGGCGGCCTGGGGGCGGAATCGCCATCGCCAGTTGTTCGAATACTGGGGCCATGAAGCCTCGCTCCTGCCGCTGTCGCGCTATCCCGCGCTCGTCTGGCGCATGCAGCAAGCCCGCCGCGGCATCGGCATCTACAAGGGGCTGGCACGCTTCGGTCGTGAACGACAGGATGTCATCGAACGCGTGCTGGCCAACGTCCAATCACACGGCCCCGTCAGCGCCGGGGCGCTCAATACGCGCGATACACCAGCCGGTCAGTGGTGGGACTGGAGCGACGAGAAACACGCATTGGAGTGGCTCTTCGCGGCGGGCAAGGTCACCGTCGCGGCCCGGCGCGGCTTCGAACGACTTTACGATCTGCCCGAGCGTGTCCTGCCAGCCAGCGTTCTGCAGCAACCGGTACCGACGCCCCTCGAGGCGCACCGCCAGCTGCTCTATCAGGCCGCCGAGGCACTCGGCGTCGCCACCGAAAAGGATCTGCGCGACTACTACCGTCTGACACCCAAGGCGACACGCGAGGCGCTGGCGACCCTGCTTGAAGAGGCATCGCTGACGCCGGTATCGGTCGCCGGCTGGCGGCAGACGGCGTATCTCGTCGGCGATCCGGTGATTCCTCGACGACTGGACGCGAGCGCCCTGCTATCGCCCTTCGACTCACTGATCTGGTATCGCGAACGCACCGAGCGGCTGTTCGGCTTTCACTATCGGCTGGAGTTCTACGTACCGCCCCATCGACGGGTCTTCGGCTACTATGTGATGCCCTTCCTGCACCGGGGCCGCCTGATCGCCCGTGTCGATCTGCGCACCCGGCGCGAGACGCGTGAGCTGGCGATACTGGCGCTTCACCCCGAGCCGGGCGTCGATTTCGACGCCGACGCTCTCGAGACGCTCGCCGACCGACTCGAATCGCTGGCTCGCTGGCTGGGGCTTGCGCAGCTGCATCTTGCCTGCGAGCGCGACCTGGCTCGGCGCCTGACCAGCCATTGGCCGGTGGATTCGCAGCGTCGTCTCGCCTTGACGTGACGGCCCCCGCTTACCTTGTCGAACGCAGCGCACGATGACGGATCCTGTCGACGCCCTAAAGCTTTTCCTGCCGCCCCCTAAGCTTTCGAATCCTTAAGAATACTTTTGCGACAAATAACCACACAGACCTTGTGGTTATTGAGGCGTAAGCTGGGTCCACACGGTAGCGGACCGATGCCGGGTCCGCCGTGGGATTACAGACTCAGGGCTTCATTCAGGGCTTCATAAGGGAACGCCATCCATGAATACGATCCTACGCCGAGTCAGCATCGCCGGACTGGCGGTCATGACCTCTCTCAGCGCAGCCAACGCTTTCGCCTACGGCGCCGGTGACTGGTTCACCCACTTCGGTATCGCCAAGGTTTCCCCGCAGGACGACAACGGCCACTTCGACGGCCTGGATATGGATGTCGATGTCGAGGACAAGACCGGCTTCGCGTTTACCTTCGGCTACCGCTTCCTCGACAAATGGGGCGTGGAACTGCTGGCCGCCGAGCCGTTCGAGCACGACATCAACCTGAATGGCGACAAGCTGGCTTCCACCAAGCACCTGCCGCCGACCCTGACCCTGCAGTATTACCCGCTGGGTGGTACTCAGGCCCGCGTCCAGCCCTATATCGGTGCCGGCGTGAACTACACCCACTTTTCCGACGAAGACCTGGATGTCGGCAGCCTCGACCTCGACGACTCCTGGGGCGCCGCCGGCCAGCTCGGCGTCGACCTGTTGATCGATGACCACTGGTCGCTCAATGCCGCGGCCTGGTATCTCGACATCGACTCCGACGCCACAGCGACCGTCGGTGGTCAGGACTACGACACCACCGTCCATATCGACCCCTGGGTCATCATGGGCGGCATCGGCTTCCGCTTCTGAGCCGAAAAACCCTATCGGGCACGATGGTTGGCCACCCTTGCGGTGGCCTTTTTTATGCCTGTCCCCACTGCCACCTGCAGCAGCTTTCGCTCGCTTTTCCACAGGATCTTGCATGCCACGGTAGACAAACGCCGCAACCGGTGAGATCATTCGCAGCCTAACTTTCACCCCGTTTCTTTCTCGTCCCCACGAGTGAGCCCATTCGTGGGGTTTTCTGGTTGTCTATGCTGCGAATTCCTGCCGATCACTGGCTGCTGGCATTGCGAACGGTTCTGGCCGCCTGGCTGGCGCTGTTTCTGTCCATGCGTCTCGATCTCTACCAACCCGCGTGGGCGATCATGGCGGTCATGATCGTGACGCTGCAGCCGGTCATGTTCACCGGCGGTACACCGCCCATCGGTATCATTATCGGGCGCAGCATGGCGCGCCTGTTCGGCACGCTGTTCGGCTCCATCGTCGGCCTGGTCCTGATCGTCATGTTCGGACAGCAGCCGATGCTCTACCTGCTGTTCGCCGGCGCCTGGCTGGCTTTCTGTCTCTACTGGGTGATGCTCGAGCAGGACGAGCATATCGGCTACGTGATGATGCTCAGCGGCTATACCTCGACGCTGGTGTCGCTGACCGCCATCGGTACCGGCGTGGAGGATATCTGGTCGGTCGCTCAGGGACGCTTCAGTGAGACGGCACTGGGTATCGGCTGTGCCCTGCTGGTGCACGTGGCGATCGCACCGCGCTTCGGCAGCCGCGCGTTGCCCGGCGCGCTCTCGGAATTCCTCTCCAAGGCCGCCACCGAGACACTGGCGACACTCGATGCCCCTCGCTCCCGGGAGATGCGCGATACGCAGCTCAAGATGCTGCTGCAGCGCTACCAGCAGTTCGAGAAACTGCGCGGGCTGACACGGCTGGAAACCCGCCGGCTCAGCCACTTCATTCCGGCGCTGGACCGCTTCGCCAGCGACAGTCTCGCGCTGCTGACCGCGGTACGCGAACTGGAGACGGCGCTCGATTATCTGCGCGAGTGCGACGACGGCGAGCGCTGGCTCGACGCGCTGAAGCGTCAGGCGATCCCCCTGCTGCAGGCGATCGAGGCGGCGCCGGATGGCAAGCCCAGCAGACGGCTGGTGCTGAACGATCTCGACTGGGACGAGGAGACGGTCGAGCCGCGTACCCGCGCCCGTGCCGAGCTAGTAAGGCAGCGCCTGGGCGAGGTACTGGGCCTGCTGCAGCACGGCCGACGCCTGCGTAACGCGCTCGAAGACCCCGCCTCGGCGAAGGTCAAGACGCTACCCTGGTCGCGCCGCTCGCGCACCACGCACAACGAGCATTTTGTCGCCCGCTACAACGCATTTCGGCTATTCATCGCCTTCGAGCTGCTCGGCCAGTTCTGGATTCACAGCGGCTGGCACTCCGGCTATCTGGCCATGATGCTGCTCGGCGTCTTCACCATGCTGTTTGCCAAGGCACCCGACCCCGCAGCCGTGGTCTATCAGTTCCTGTGGGGGTCGATCGCGGCCGTCATTCTCGGCGGCATCCTGCTGTTCCTGGTGTTACCGGTGATCAACGGTTTCCCGCTGCTGGCCATTGCCATCGGCATTCCGATCGCCATCGGAACGCTGATGACGCCCTATCCACGCTGGTCACTGGTCGGTATGGCCGGGGCGATCACCATGATGACTCTACTCAACCTGCACTCGACCTACACCTTTTCGCCGACCAGCTACGTCAACGGCGGCCTGGCCTCGATCATCGGCACGCTTGCCTCGATGTTCACCTATTCGCTGCTGCGTCAGCGCTCGCCGAAAGATCGCATCAATACCTTGATGTCCTCCTACTGGCGCGGCCTGGGACGACTGCTGGGCGAGCGTTCTCTACCCAACCGTGCACGCCTCGAGAGTCGGCTCTACGACCGTCTCGGCCGCTTGATCGCGCTCGGCGGCAGCGACAAGGCGCTGCGTGAAGCGGTCGATCTGCATGCCATGGCACTCTGCGTCTGGCGAATCCGCCGTCTGCGCGATGCCGTCGGGCCTCTGCATGCCGATATCGAGGCGTGGCTGGCGCAGGTGGGCGGCCAATTGACCGACCGACGGCAGCACGACCCCGCCATGTGGCAGACCCTGGCGGACGAGGCGCAGACGTGGCTCGAGCGGCTCTATCACGAGGCGCGGCTGCCGATCGCCACCATTGGCGAATTCGCCATGCTGAAACATCTGATGCGCGACGCCCCCGGCGTCGAACTCGAAACTCGCGGGCAGGAGACGCAGGCCACGTCCGCCCCGGCGGCAGGAGAACCCGGACATGCTGGCTGAATGGTCGTTTCTGGGCTTTCTGATGCCCCCCCTGGCCGTACCGGTATTGCTGGCGCTGGCCGGCTATCTGCTGCTCCGCCGGCTTTTCGTGCGCCTGAAGCTCTATCACTGGTTCTGGCAACCAGTGTTGCTGGATATCGCGCTTTACGCACTGCTGCTGTGGGGCGTCCTCGAAGTAGGCGGCGCTCTCCCGGTAGCAGGATAAGAATGGCAGGATGAGGAACAATAACCGATGAACTGGCCAACCGGACTTCGCAAAACGGTTCGCTTGCTGCTGACGCTGATCCTGGTCGCAGCCGCGATTGTTGCCGTCGCCCAGATCTGGGACCACTACATGCACGACCCGTGGACCCGAGACGGCCGCATTCGTGCCGACGTGGTCAATCTCGGCACCGATGTGTCAGGGCTGGTGGAGGACCTGCAGGTCCACGACAACCAGCTCGTGCAGCAGGGCGATGTCCTGTTCACCATCGACAAGCAGCGCTATCAGCTGGCGCTCGACGAGGCGCAGGCGAATCTCAACCAGCTGGAACAGCAGCGTGACGAGGCGCAGGCCGCCAACAGCCGGCGTCAGCGTCTGCAGAATTACGTCTCCCAGGAAGACAAGGACAACGCCCGCTTCACCCTGACCGGCGCGCAGGCCGCCGTGCAGCAGGCGCGGGTCGAGGTCAATCAGGCGGAACTGGACCTGGAGCGCGCCACGGTGCGCGCGCCGGTCGACGGCTATGTCACCAACCTGCTGCTGCGCCCGGGTCAGTACGTCAATGTCGGCACCAACGCCATGACGCTGGTCGACGCCGACAGCTTCTACGCCCTCGGCTATTTCGAGGAGACCAAACTGGACAGCATCGACATCGGGGAGCCGGTCAGGATTCAACTGCTCTCCAGCGACCAGCCGATCTGGGGCCATGTCGATAGCTTCGCCCGCGGTATCAGCGACAACAGCCTGGCGAGCCAGGGCAACGGCCTGGCCAGTGTCTCCGCCTCGTTCGACTGGGTACGCCTCTCGCAGCGTATTCCGGTACGCATCGCGCTGGACGATGTGCCGGCGGAAACCAAGCTCTCCGCCGGACTGACCGCGACTATCTACCTCGACAGCGACCGCGACGCGCTGGAAGCGGAAGCGGACTGGTGGCGACCGATCCGCCGCTGGTGGGAAGGGCTGGTCAGCATCTGATCGGCGACGATCCATCGCAAACGATCCATCGCAAACGACCCATCGCAAACGACCCATCGCAAACGACCGCGGGGCGGCAGATGACTCTGCCGCCCCGCGGTCGTTTGCCGGCCTGCCCCCCCGATCAGTCGAGCGCCGCGCACGCCTCGGCGATACGCCGGCACGCTTCCATCAGCCGCTCGGTGTCGGTCGCGAACGAGATGCGGAAATAGCCCGGCAGACCGAAGGCGCTGCCCGGGACCACGGCCACCTGCCCCGCCTCCAACAGATAGCGCGCCAGGTCCTGGTCGCTGTCGAGCGTGTCGCCGGCCGGCGTGCGCCGCCCCAGCAGCGCCTCGCAGTTGGGGAACAGATAGAACGCCCCCTCCGGCAGGCGGCAGCTCAGCCCGTCGATCTCGGCAAAGGCGGCCAGACAGCGATCGCGCCGCTCGGCGAAGATCGCGTTGCGGGCCCGAATCTCGTCGAGCGGCAGTCCCAGCGCGGTGACCGCCGCCGCCTGCGAGACCGAGGCCGGGTTGGAGGTGGTCTGCGACTGCATCACCGCCATCGCCTTGATCAGATCCGCCGGGCCGGCGCCGAAGCCGATGCGCCAGCCGGTCATCGCGTGGCCTTTCGACACCCCGTTGATGGTCAGCGTGCGCGGTTTCAACGCCGGCTCGACCTGCGCCAGCGTGTAGAACGCGAAATCGTCGTAGACCAGGTATTCGTAGATATCGTCGCAGAGCACGAAGACCTGCGGATGCGCCAGCAGTACCTCGGCCAGCGCTGCCAGCTCGTCGCGGGTGTAGCCCGCCCCGGAGGGGTTGCCCGGCGAGTTGAGAATCAGCACCTTGGTCTGCGGCGTAATCGCCTCGGCGAGCTGCGCTGCACCGAGCTTGAAGCCGCGCTCGGCCGGGCAGGTCAGTGCTTTCGGCGTACCACCGGCCAGGCGCACCATATCCGGATAGGAGACCCAATGCGGGGCGGCGAAAATCACCTCGTCACCCGGATCGACCAGCGCCATCAGCGCGTTGAAGATTACCTGCTTGCCGCCGGCACCGACGCTGATCTCGCTGGTCTGGTAATCGAGCCCGTTGTCACGGCGGAATTTCTCGACGATCGCCTGCTTGAGCGCGGGCGTACCGTCGACGTCGGTATAGCGGGTCGCGCCCGCATCCAGCGCCGCCTTGGCGGCATCGCGAATCGCCGCCGGCGTCTCGAAGTCCGGCTCGCCCTGGGAGAGCGAGATCACGTCGAGACCTTCACGGCGCATCTCGGCGGCGCGACGGCTGATCTCGATGGAGGCGGAGGGACGAACGACGGAGAGTCGCTGCGCAAGTTGAGTCATGGTGTGGTTCCCTGAGTTGTTATGCCCTGAAAGGAATGCCTGGGGGTTGGCGACAGTCGCAAGACAAGCGTGGCAAGCGGGTCTTCAGCGTGCCTCGACGAGATCCGCCATCGGCCGAATCGCGACGCCCGCACTCTCGAGACGCCGGCGCAGCGTTTCCGCCATTGCCACCGCACCCGGGGTGTCGCCATGGACACAGATACTATCGATGGCGAGCGGGATCTGTTTGCCGGAGACCGTGGTCACCGCCTGCTCCTCGAGCATGCGCAGCACGCGATCGGCGGCCGCGTCCGGATCATGGATCACGGCACCGGGCAGCTTGCGCGACAGCAGGTTGCCGTTGTCGGCGTAGGCGCGATCGGCGAAGACTTCGTTGCCCACCTTGAGCCCCAGTTCCTGCGCCGTCAGCGAGGTCTCCATACCCGGCATGCAGAGGTGGATCAGCTTGCCGTCGACCGCTTGGATCGCCCGCGATACGGCCAGCGCCATCTCCCGGTCTTCCGCGGCCATGTTGCCCAGCGAACCGTGCGTCTTGACGTGGCGGATCGGGTGGCCGACCGCTCGCGCCATCGCGACCATCGCGCCGATCTGATAGATCAGCTGCTTTTCCAGATCCTGCGGATCCTCACCCTCGAGTCGCCGGCGACCGAAGCCGACCAGATCCATGAAACTCGGGTGCGCCCCGACCTGCACGCCCCGTTCGCGCGCGAGCGTCAGGGTCTCGTGCATGACCATCGGGTCGCCGGCATGAAAGCCGCAGGCGATATTGGCCGTGGTCACGATATCGAGCATCGCCCGGTCGTCGCCCATTTTCCATGCGGCGAAACTTTCGCCCATGTCGCAGTTGAGATCCACGCTTAGACTCATGCGTCCTCCTGAAGGATTGTTATTGGCCAGGGTGCCACGCGCAGCGGCGTTGACGTTGGCTAGCGTTATCGAAAACCCGTCGCGGGTCGGGTATCGATCATGCCATATCCATGGTATACCAATAGTATGCATTACCGCGCCACTGGTTTGTCGCCTCGTGCCGCAGGTACTACCGAGCCCCGCGAGCCCGGGCCACCAATAACAATCAGGGAGACCCCACTTGACCGACTTCATCTGTGTCATCGCCCAACCCATTCATCCCGATGGTGTCGATAGCCTGCATCAGGGCGGCATCCACGTGATCGATGCCCAGGCCCCCGATCCGCAGAGCTTGATACCGCTGCTGGCGGATGCCCGTTCACTGATCGTGCGCAGTGCCGCCGTCACCCGCGAGATGCTGGCGCAGGCACCACGGCTTGAAGTGATCGGCGTGCACGGCGTCGGTGTCAACGCCATCGATATGGCGGCCGCCACCGACCATGGCGTGATCGTCGCCAACACCCCCGGCAGCAATGCCCAGGCCGTCGCCGAACAGGCCATCGCGCTGATGTTCGCCTGCGCACGCCGCGTGCCGCTGGCCGACCGCATCGTGCGCGAGGGTGACTTCTTTGCCTTCAAGTACAACGAACCGATGATCGAGCTGGCCGGCCAGACCTTTGGCGTCGTCGGTTTCGGCAATATCGGGCGCCGCGCCGCCGCCATGGCGAAGGGGCTCGGCATGCGCGTCGTCGTATTCTCTCCCAACGCTCCGGATGCCGATCTCGCCGCCGCAGGCGTCGGCCGCGCGCCAACGCTGGATGCGCTGCTGACCCGGGCCGACGTAGTGTCGGTGCATGTCGGACTCAACGACCGCACCCGCAACATGATCGGCCGCGAGGAGCTGGCCCGCATGAAGCCCGGCGCACTGCTTCTGAACACCGGCCGCGGCGGCACCGTGGACGAAATGGCCCTGGCCAAGTCGCTCGCCTCGGGCCACCTCGGCGGTGCCGGTCTGGATGTCTTCGCCGTCGAACCCATGCCTTACGACCACCCGCTGCTGGCGCTCGACAACGTGGTCGTGTCGCCCCACAACGGCGGCTCGACCGCCGCCAGCATGTCGCGCACGGCGCTCGCCGTGGCGCGCAACATCCTCGACGTCAGCCGGGGCGTGACACCAGCGCACGTCGTCAATCCCGACGCGCTCGCGGCCACATCAGCCGCCAGCAACCCGCCGAAGGTGACGCCATGATCTCCGATGCCATCGACCTATCCCTGATCGACACTCTCTTCTCGCGGCTGGCCGCGCCCTATGCCGAGCAGATCGGCATCACGCGCGACGCCTACGGGGAAGGCGAGCAACGCGCGCACGAACTGTTCATCGAGACGGCCAGCGCGCTGGGGCTGGCAGTCGAGCAGGACGCCGCCGGCAACCATTTCGCCATCTACCCGGGCGAGGATCGCGATCAGCCCGCCTGGGTCGTCGGCTCGCATCTCGACTCCGTACCGCAGGGCGGCAACTTCGACGGCGCGGCCGGTGTCGTGGCCGGTCTGATAGCGGTGGCGGCGCTACGCGAGCGCGGCATCACGCCGCCGCGAGACATCATCGTCGCCGCTTTTCGGGCGGAGGAGAGCACCTGGTTCCCGGCCTCCTACCTCGGCAGCCGCTCGGCGCTTGGCAAGTTGGCCGCAGAAGAACTGGCGCTGACGCGCGCCGATACCGGACGCACGCTCGCCGAACACCTGCGTGACTGCGGTGGCGACCCCGACGCGGTGGCCACCGGCGACAACTGGCTGGGCCAACGTGCACTGCACGGCATGCTCGAGCTGCATATCGAGCAGGGCCCGACGCTCGAGACCGAGAAGCGTTCGGTCGGTATCGTCACCGGCATCGCCGGCAGTTTCCGCTATCGCGAAGCCCGCTGCTTCGGCGAGTGGGGCCACTCGGGCGCCGTCGCCAAACCCTATCGACACGACGCACTGATGGCCTTCGCCGAGCTGGCGATGGCACTCGAGCAGGCATGGGACACCCTGGAACAGGACGGCCGCCGCGCCACCGTGACGGTGGGTCAGATCGCGACCCCGCCGGCGCAGCACGCCTTCAGCAAGATTCCCGGCGAAGTCGGCTTCTGCCTCGACGTGCGCAGCGAGGATCCAGCCGTGCTCGTCGATCTGGAGGCGACGCTCCAGACTACGATCGAGCGACTGGAACGCGAGCGTGGCGTCCGCTTCGATCTCGGCCCGCGGACCGCCAGCACGCCGGCCCCCATGAGCGCGGCCTTGACCCAACGCGCCGCGACGCTCGCCACACAGTTGAAAATCTCGCACCGCCTGATGCCGAGCGGCGCCGGGCACGATGCGGCGACCTTCGCCAACGCCGGCGTGCCGACCCAGATGCTGTTCGTGCGCAACCAGCACGGCAGCCACAACCCGTTCGAGGCGATGCGCATCGAGGATTTCGTCGAAGGGATACGCGTGCTCGCCGCCCTGATTCAGGAATAGCGAGAGTCAGGCATAGCGGGATTCAGACATAGCGCCCGGGCGCCAGAGGCCCGGCTTGACGGGCCAGCGCCGCGCCCAGTCACCGTGAGCGGCGGCGCTCAGATATGCGCCAGGCGATTGATGATGCTCTGGCGCACATTGCCGATATGCGTTTCCATCGCCGCCTTGGCCCCCTCGCTGTCACGCTCGCGTAGCCGTGCAAGCAGGGCCAGGTGTTCGCGACAACCGGGTTCGAAACGCTCTGGCACCTGCACCAGATCGAAAACACGCGTCTTCAGGCGCAGATCGGCGACCATGCGTGCCAGCAGCTGGTTGTCACTGGCCTCGGCGATACCATTGTGCAGGGCATCGTCGACCCGATGCAGGTGCTCCGAGGTGCGCGCTTCCGGGGGCGTCTCCAACAGGGTGGTGACCTGCTGCTCCAGCACCTCGATCGCGTCGAGATCGAGCCGCTTGGCCGCATGCCACGCCGAATCCCCTTCGAGCAGCGCGCGTACGCGCAGGATCTCCATATACTCGTGCACCGACGGGGCCTTCACCGCCAGCTGTCCACGCGCCACGCGGATCGCGAAGCCTTCGTGCTCGAGCCGGCTCAAGGCCTCACGCACCGGCGTGCGAGAGATATCCAGCGCCTCCGCCAGGTTGCGCTCCTGCAGCAGCGTGCCGGCCGGCAGCTTGCCGAGCTGAATCATCTCGAACAGCTGCTGATAGGCCCGGCCCGCCAGGCTCTGAATGCGCGTTCCCTGCAAGATTCTGTCGATGTCCAGCGTCTGCATTGCTGCAATTCCCTGACAATGGATGGTTATGGTTATTACCGCTGCCGGCCAGTGAGTCAGGCGACTCAGCCGGACAATCGTTCGAGATAGGCCTGGAACTCCTGCTGCCGCCCGCGCCAGAGCGCTTCGGCGTGGGCGACGTCGACCGCCTCGAAACGCAGGCGGTCCCCCGGTTTCATCTGCCCGAGCCGCGCCAGATCGGCGCGAATGACGGTGGCGATCTTGGGATACCCGCCGGTGGTACCCCGGTCGTTCATGGCGATGATCGGCTGACCGTCGCCGGGAACCTGCACACTGCCCGTCAGCAACGCATCGGAGACGATATTGTGCCCCTTGGCGCTCGCCAGCGCCGGGCCGGTCAGCCGATAGCCCATGCGATCGGCCAGCGTCGAGATCGCCCACTCGGCGGAGAAGAAACGCGCCTGTTTCGCCCGCGCGAAATGCGCCGCCTGCGGGCCAAGCACCACGCGGATCGGACGCTTTTCCCGCTGCGGTAGATGCTGTTCGCCGACGCGCCCGACACTCGCCTGCCCGCTCCCCGGTGCCGCGAGTTCCAAGCGATCGTCGGCGAGCAGCGCGCGGCCTTCGAAACCGCCGATGCCGGCCCGCGCCAGCGTCGCGACGCTACCCAGAAACGGCGTCGCGCGAAAACCGCCCGCCACCGCCAGATAGGCCCGGGCCCCGCTGAGCACGCGCCGGACCTTCAGCACGTCGCCGTCGCGCAACCATAGTGAGCAAAAGGCGTCGACGCGACAATCATTGAGCAGCATCTCGACATCTCCGGCCACCGCCACGGCGCAGTTGCCACCTTCGACGACCAGCGTCGGCCCCAGCAGCGTAATCTCCAGGGCACCGGTTTCGGGTGCATTGCCGACCAGCGCATTGGCCAGGGCCAGGCTCATCGCATCCAGGGCGCCGGAGGGCGGTACGCCCAGATGCCCTTGGCCGGGGCGACCACCGTCCTGCAACGTCGTCAGCATGCCGGGCGCACTGACGCGCAGCGCGGCACTCGCCTTCATCGCGTCGTTCGTCATCGGATCACTGGTCATCGAGTCACTGGCCATCGAGCCCTCGCTCATGACGTTTTCACTGTCACGACTTCCTTTCACGACATCCACTCCCAGGCCGGTTGCCAGTCGGGATCGGCCTGCAGCGCCCGGAAACGCGCCTCGTCGATCGCTTCGAAACGCACGCTGTCGCCGGCCTCGATCAGGATCGGCGGCTCGCGCTGCGGGTCGAAGGTACGTACCGGCGTACGCCCCAATAGATGCCAGCCACTCGGCGCTTCCACGGAAGAGACCGCTGTCTGCTGGCCACCGACGCTGATGCTGCCAGCCGGCGTTCGCGTGCGCGGCGAATCCCGACGTGGAGTGTGCAGTTGCGCTTCCAACCCGCCGAGATAGGCGAAGCCGGGCATGAAGCCGATCATGAAGACGCGATAGTCCGGTGCCGTATGCAACGCGATGACCTCCTCGCGGGACAGCGCGTGGCGGCGGCAAAAGTCGTCGAAGTCGAGCCCGTACTCGCCACCATAAACGACCGGCACGTGAAAGCGACGATAGCGGCGCGACGCGACCGTCAGTGTGGCGAGCAGCGCGTCCAGTCGCGTCGTCAGCGTGTCCTGGGTCGTCGTGGTGCTATCGTACTCCACCGTTAGCGAGCGGTAGGTGGGCACGACGCCGGTAACTCCCGCGATGGCGGCGGCATTCACCGCCCGCGCGGCGGCATCGATCCATCGATTGGTTTCGACGTCGATGGTCTCGCCGCAGTCGACCAGCACGCCCTGATCGGCCAGCGGCACGAGGGAATAGCGCCTTGACTCGGCCTGCCTATCACCTGTCGTCTCTTGCGATGTCATGACTGTCGCCCTGCCATGTTGCGATCACCCCCGCCCCTGAACATGATTGGGCAGCCAGGTCACGATCTCCGGCATTACCGCCAACAGTAGCGTGAACGCCACCATGATCAGAAAGAATGGCAGCACCGCACGAGCAATTTGCCCGATCTTCATCCCGGTAATGCCGTTGATCACGAACAGGTTGAAGCCGACCGGCGGCGTAATCTGCGCCATCTCCACGACCAGCACCAGGAACACGCCGAACCAGATCGGATCGAAGCCGGCCTGCGTAATCAGCGGCAGCGTGATCGGCAGCGTCATGACGATAATCGACATCCCCTCGAGCAGCATCCCCAGCACCACGAAGAACACCAGCAGCATGGCGATCAGCGCCAGCGGCGAGAGCCCCAGCGATGCAATGGCATCGGCGATCGTGCGCGGCACGCTGAGAAAGCCCATTGCCACCGACAGGAACATGGCACCGACGATGATCAGTCCGATCATCGAGGTGATCTGGGCCGCCCCCATCAGCGCGCTCCACAGGCTCTGCCAGCTCAGACAGCGTTGCAGCAGGCAGACGATCAGCGCCCCCAGCACACCGACCGCACCCGCTTCGGTGGGGGTCGCCATGCCGGTCAGCATGCTGCCGATGACGAAGGCGATCAGCAGCGCTACTGGCCCCAGCTGGACCAGTGCACGCAGGTAATCCGCCGCGCGCAAGCCACGCTGACGCGGTGGCAACTGCCCCGGATTGAGCAGCGCATGAATGCCGATATAGCTCATGAAGGCCAGGGCCAGCAGCAGTCCCGGCACGATCCCGGCGATGAACATCTTCAGGATCGAGACCTGTGCCAGCACGCCGTAGATGATCATGATGGTGCTGGGCGGAATCAGAAAGCCAAGCGTACCGGCACCGGCCAGCGTACCCGCCGCGAGCCGCGCATCGTAACCGCGCAGGGTCAGCTCGTTGGCGGTAATCCGCCCGACCGTCGCCGTGGTCGCGGCCGAGGAGCCGGAAATCGCGGCAAACAGCGTGCAGCCGAGAATGTTGGTATGCAGCAGCCGCCCGGGAATACGGTCGACCCAGGGCGCCAGACCGTCAAACAACAGCTGCGTCAGGCGGCTGCGGAACAGCAGCTCGCCCATCAGAATGAACAGCGGCAGCGCGACCAGCTCGGCGCTGGTGGTCGAATTCCATACCGTCTGTGCCAGCAGCTTCTCGACCGGCATGAAGCCACGGAACGTCTCGAGCGAGACGATCCCGACCCCAGCCAGCCCCAGCCCGACCCAGACACCGCTGGCGAGCAGTGCCACCAGCAGCGCAAATGCAGTCAGCATGATCGCCGTCATGAAACGCCCTCCGTCGTGCGGGCCGGCGCGTTGTCCGGCATCTTGTCGGGAAGCTCGTCGAGCAGCGTGGGCGCCAACACCAGTACCAGCCCGCGCACAATCAGCGTCGCCGTGAAGATCATCAGGCCCATGGCCATCAGCAGGCGCGGATAGATCAGCGGGATCTGCTGCGGTGTGCTCGACACCGTGCCGCTTTGCCACGTTTGCAGACAGAATCCGATGAAGGCCGCGCTGAAGAATACGGCAATCACCGCGCCGAGGAGGGTCGCCAGCAGGTCCAGCCAGCGCACGCCGCCGGCCGGCAGATTCTCGCGCAGCAGGGTGATGCGGATATGTTTTTCATTGCGCAGCGACCAACTGCTGGCCATGAAGATGATCAGACCGAGCAGATAGCCACTGATCTCCCAGGTAAAGCCGAGACTGAACCCGAGCAGATTGCGCGAGACGATCTCGGAGAGCATGAGAATGAAGAGCAGCGCCATGGCGAGGGCAGCCAGTGCCGCGCTGGCCCAGGCCAGACGGTCACTGTACCGCAGCAAGCGAGAGATCATCGGAGGTGTCCCCTGGTCGAACGGAGCGCGCCGCGCGGCGAGCCTCGAGACTCACCGCACGGATCGGATAGCAGTGGCGCGACTAGTCGGCGTCGCGCGCCTCGAGGTAGCGCGTCATCAGCTCGTCCGCCTCGGCCCCGGCGGCCTCGCGGAACTGCTGCCACTGTGGCTGGGCCGCTTCGGTCAGCGCCTCTGACATCGCCGCATCCGGCGAGGAGAGCTGGATCCCGTTGTCGGCCAGAATCTGCGCGTTACGCGCGTCCTCGTCCTTCGAGACCTGCTGGAACTGGGGTTCCATCTCGCGAGCCAGTGACTCGATGGTCTGCTGCTGCTCGTCGGTCAGCGAGTTCCAGGCGTCCAGATTGATCGAGACGACATCCGGTGCCAGCTGCCAGTCGAGCTTGTTGAAGTAATCGGTGAACTCCCAGAAGTTCCCGTCGACGCCGGACGGCGTGGAGGTCGTCACCCCGTCGATCGCGCCGGAAGCCAATGCCGGCACCACTTCGCCCCACGGCATCTGCACCGGCGAGGCGCCCAGTGCATCGAAGAACTCGGTGCCGTTCTTGTCCACGGTGCGCAGCTTCACGCCGGCCAGATCATCGACCGTTTCCACCGGCTGCTGGGTGAAGACGCCCTGTCCCGGCCACGGCACGGTATACAGAAACTTCTGGTTGAAGCGGGCGGCCACGTCTTCGTAGTAGGGCCATGCCGTCTCGCGCAGCAGTGCCGCGTCATCCTCGTCGCGCGTGAGGTAAGGGACGGACTCGATGCCCAGCAGCGGCGCTTCGCCGACTTGCTGGGTCAGCAGCATGTCCGCGCCTTGCACGATACCGTCGCGCACGGCCGACAGCAGTTCCGGGCCCTTGAGGCCGAGCTCGCCACCCGAGTGGACATCCAGAATGACTTCACCGTCGGTAGCTTCTTCCACGGCGGCAGAGAACTGCTTGAGCGTCTGCGCCTGGAAATTGCCTTCGGGCCAAGGGGTCACGATCATCAGCTGCGTCGCGGCCTGGGCACTGATGGCGCTCGTACCGAGGAGGGTTGCCGTACCGAGCACGGCAAGACGGGAAAGGGTCGGCTTCATGTTCGACTCCTGGGTTATTGTTGTCGCCACGAAAAGCGGCTGTCATCTCGTTCGCGGCCATGTTGTCTTATGGGTGCCGCTGTGGAATATCTTTGGCATACCATGGCATGCAAGTCAATTCTCAGAGTGCAATTGGTCGTTAGTATGAAGAGGCATCGACGCGAGCCGAACGGGGCCGAGGCGAGTTGAACGGGGCCGAGGCGAGAGGAGCAGGGCGAAAGGAATATGCCGCGACCCGACGGTCGCGGCATGCCTTCGGATTCACTCGAAATAGCTGAAGGTCTCGCCCGGTTCGATCGCCAGAAGCGTGTGGTAGATCAGCTCGATCACATGCTCGACGTCCTGCTTGTGGACCATCTCGACGGTGGTGTGCATGTAGCGCAGCGGCAGCGAGATCAGCGCCGAGGCGACTCCTGAATTGCTGTAGGCGAAAGCGTCTGTGTCGGTGCCGGTGGCACGCGAGCGCGGGAGGCGCTGGAACGGAATCTTCTGCTCGGTGGCGACCTGGATCAACCGCTCGCGCAACTTGTTCTGGATCGCCGGGGCGTAGCAGATCACCGGCCCGTCGCCGATCTTGTTGGCGCCTTCGCGACGCGGTTCGATCATCGGCGTCGAGGTGTCGTGGCTGACGTCGGTGACGATGGCGACGTTGGGGTCGAGGCGCTCGGCGATCATTTCCGCGCCGCGCAGGCCGACTTCTTCCTGCACCGCGTTGACGATGTAGAGACCGAAATCGAGCTTCTGCTTGCGCGCCTTCAACAAACGCGCGACCTCGGCGATCATGAAGCCGCCGATGCGGTTGTCGATGGCGCGGCAGACCAGCTTGTCGCCGTTGAGCACCATGAACTCATCCGGATAGGTGATCACGCAGCCGACGTGGACGCCGAGCGCTTCGACCTCATCCTTCGAGCTGGCGCCGACATCGATGAAGATGTTGTCGAGCTCTGGCGGCTTCTCCTTCGGCCCCTGACGACGGGTATGGATCGCCGGCCAGCCAAAGACGCCCGGCACGATGCCGTTGTCGGTGTGGATGTTGACGCGCTTGGAGGGGGCGATCTGATGGTCGCTGCCGCCGTTGCGGATGACGTAGATCAGCCCGCTGTCGGTGATGTAGTTGACGTACCAGGAAATCTCGTCGGCGTGGCCTTCGATCACCACCTTGTAGTCGGCGTGCGGATTGATCACGCCGACCGCGGTGCCGTAGGTGTCGGTGATGAATTCATCGACGTAGGGTCGCAGGTACTCCATCCACAGCTTCTGCCCTTCCCACTCATAACCGGTGGGCGAGGCGTTGTTCAGATAGCGCTCGAGGAATGTCATGGCGTCCGCATTCAGCGGACGGTTGGCGCTGCTGCGGGCGCCCTTCTTGCTCGGGCTCTTGCCGGTCGTCTTGCTCATGCCATCTCCCTGAAAGGTCGGTTCGTCGATCTAGCTTAGCAGCCTCAGGGTCGCGAATGCGCTACCCCCGCGCCGAGTGCTCGCTGACGCGACGTCGCAGGCGACGAGGACGCGTCTACGCTGAGGAGTCCTGCTGACTGTCATGGAGAGACCGCATGTCTCGAGCGCCGCTCAACCACCACGAACGCTTTGCCTACCGCCCGATCATCGACCGCGATGCCTGGCGCTGGCCCAACGACACCGGTCTGGCCGTCTACGTGGCACTCAATCTGGAACATTTCGAGTTCGGCCAAGGGCGCGGGCCGGGCATTGCGCCACCCGCACCGGCGGGCGAACCCGACGTGCTCAACTACGCCTGGCGGGAGTATGGCAATCGCGTGGGGGCGTGGCGCTGTCTCGAGCTGTTCAACGCACTGGACCTGGCTGCCGGCGTGATTGCCAATACGTCGATTCTCGATCACTGCCCCGAGTTGATCGACGCCTTCATCGAGCGCGGCGACGAGCTGATCGCTCACGGCCATACCAACGCCGAACGTCAGGGGCAAATGACAACGACGGCAGAACGACAACTGATCGGTGCGACGCGCCAACGCCTGCAGGTGCATGGCGGGCAAGCCGTGCCGGGCTGGCTATCGCCGTGGATTTCGGAGAGCGAGAAAACGCCGGATCTGCTCACCGAAGCGGGCTTCGCCTATACGCTGAACTGGGCGCACGACGACCGCCCGACCCGGATGCAGACGGATCACGGCCCTCTGTGGTCGATTCCTTATCCGCAGGAGCTCAACGACATTCCAACGATCTCGACGCACCGCGTGTCGATGGAAGAGTTTTGCGACATGATTCGCGACCAGTTCCATGAGCTACGCGAGCAGTCCCGGCACCAGCCGCTGGTCATGGGTATCGCGCTGCACCCTTTCCTGACCGGCCAGCCGTTTCGTCTGCGCCGCCTGCGCGCCGTGCTGACCGAACTGGCCGGCTACGGCACCGCCGATGGCGTGTGGTGGACAACGCCCGGTGCGATTGCCGGGCACGTCGACGCGCAGGCGTCCTCGCAGTGACGGGGCGAAGCTAGAGCACCATTGCCGCAATCCATCCAAAGATCAGCAGCGGCACGTTGTAGTGCAGGAAGGTCGGCACGACGCTATCCCAGATATGGTCGTGCTGGCCGTCGGCGTTGAGCCCGGCGGTCGGGCCCAGGGTCGAATCCGAGGCCGGCGAGCCGGCATCGCCGAGTGCGGCGGCGGTGCCGACCAGGGCGGTGGTCGCCAGCGGCGAAAAACCGAAACCGAGCGCCAGCGGCACATAGAGCGAGGCGATGATCGGAATGGTCGAGAACGACGAGCCGATCCCCATGGTGATGAACAGCCCCACCAGCAGCATGACCAGCGCCGCCAATCCCTTGTGGTCACCGATCGCCGCCGCCGAACTCGTGACCAGGCTGTCGACCGCCCCGGTCGCCTGCATCACGCTGGCGAAGCCGGCGGCGGCGATCATGATGAAGCCCACCAGCGTCATCATGCGCATGCCTTCGGTGAAGACATCGTCCTGCTCGCGCCAGCGGAACACGCCGCTCAGCGAGAGCAGCGCAAAACCGAAGAGGCCACCGAGCACCATCGAGTCGGTCACCAGCTGGACCACCACGGTACCCACCAGGGCCACCGCCAACACGCCCTTCTGCCAGGTCGACAGCGAGACGACCGGAGGCGTCACCGAGGCGTCGGTGCTGTTCGCGCGCTCGATATCACGATCGGCGTACTCGCGCTGGCGACGGTAGCTGAAGAACACCGCCACCAGCAGACCCAGCGCCATGCCACCGATCGGCATCGCCATCGCCAACGGCACCTGGGACGCCGCAATGTCGAGCCCTTGTTCGGCACCACTGGCGTTGAGATTGGCGAGCAGGATGTCGTTGAGAAAGATCGCGCCGAAGCCGACCGGTAGCAACATATACGGCGCGGTGATGCCGAAGGTGATGACGCAGGCCACGGCGCGGCGATCCAGCCTGAGGCGATTCATCAGCGTCAGCAGCGGCGGCACCAGGATCGGTATGAAGGCAATATGCACCGGGATCAGGTTCTGCGAGCTGATCGCCGCCAGCAGCAGGCAACCCAGCAGACCCAGCGTCAACTGGCGCCTTTTTCCGCCAGCGCCGTGCAGGTGAAAGCGATCGACCGCGCGGCGAGCCAACCCCTGAGTGATCCCGGCGCGCGATAGTGCCACCGCGAAAGCGCCAAGCACGGCGTAGGAAAGCGCCACCGTCGCGCCGTTGCCCAAACCGTCGTTGAAGGCCTCGAGAATCTCGTCGAGGGGCATTCCCGCATAGAGTCCGCCCGCCAGCGCCGCCACAATCAGCGCAAACACCACCGAGACGCGCGCCAGACTCAAGGTCACCATCAACAGGATGGCCAGTACTACCGCATTCATGCATTGCCTCTCTTGCCGCGAAATCCACTCGTCCGGACGCTACCGATCCGAGAAAGGCGCCGATGATATCGCCCCGATTCGTGAACGCCAGCGAAAATCGACGGCAACACAACAAACACCCCGGCTGGCGCCCTGCTCGAGCCGGATCGACTGCCATCGTGACGGTTACCTGAACAACCAGTGGTTACAAATTTCGGCGAATGTCGGCGAACGAGTTAACAAAAAACCTGATTCTTTTTCGCCTCGTCGACCCTAAGCTGAACAGTAACAACGGACCGGTACGGAGAGTACCGGCCGAGGCCGCCGCGCTGTCGGCAGCCTCCGGGGGTGATTGAAGGGGCTAGCTCAGCAACTTCAGGAACATGTGACATGCACAATTTGGATCGTGCCCGCCGCGCCCGCCCCGTCGCAGCGCGACGGCGGTGCCGCCCTACCCGCCGCCAGATCGTCAACGGCATTCCTCGCAGCGCCCTTCCAGGCAGGATCGCGTCACAGCCGCGCCAGGGATCGTGGTGGCTGCTACCTCGTTGCGACACCACATCATTGCAACACTCCATCATTGCAATACCCCATCATTGCGACACCACATCGTGATTGATCCACTCGGCGCGACCGTTCGCGTCGATCTCGACACCTTTGGGAGGTGAACGCCATGACCCACATGACCCGCCGATACGCCAAGCTCATGCCGACCGGCCTGCTCGCCGCCGTCGCCATCCTGCCGCTTACCGCCGAGGCCTATGTCGGCCCCGGTGCGGGCCTCAGCCTGCTCACCGCGCTCTGGGGCATCATTGCCGCCATCGGGATGGCGCTGTTCTTCGTGGTGGCCTGGCCGATTCGGCGCATGCGTCGGCGGCGCAAGGCAGAGGCTGCCGCCGCCAACGGCACACCGGCGCAAGCCGCGCACGTCAACCAGGCGGCTCAGGACCCCGAGACGCCACCGACCACCCGCCAGGTCGAAGAGAGCGAGATCCGCTCCCCCGAATCGCGCCACTGATCGCAACCTCGACCGGCGTGCCGTTCACGTCCTTGAGCGGCACGCCGGCCGACCCGATTCCCCCGCGCAATCGTCTCGACGGCAGTGGCCGAGCGCCGCTACCGCGAGTGATCGCGTGTCTCGTGTCAGGAGGACACATGGGACTACTGGACTTACCCGATCCGCTCTTCGGTGCCCTCGACGACGGCCTGGCCACGGTTCTGCCGGGCGGCGTGCGTCTAGCGATATGGGCGATCATCGCCGGCGTCGGCACGCTGCTGCTCTATCGGCTGCTGTCACCGCAGGGCCGGATCGGCGAGGCCAAGCGCAATGCCCGCGCCGCGCGCCAACAGCTCAACGCGTTCGATGGCGAATTCAGCGATGCCGGGCCACTGATCCGCAACCAGTTCGTCAGTGCGTTTCGCCATCTTGGCCTGGTGCTGCTGCCCACGTTGGTCTCGATTCTGCCGCTACTGGCCCTGCTGACCTGGCTGGAGAGCCACTACGCCCATACCCTGCCGGCGCCGAGCCAGGCGCCCGAGATTCAAGTCACGCCGGAGACGTATCAACCACAGTGGCGAGACGAGGGCAACGCACCGCACCTGATTGTCAGCGACAGCAACGGCGAGCTGGCCAATATCGCCATGACGGCGCCGATCCCGGTCGTCGAGCCGCACCAGTGGTGGAATTGGCTGGCCGGCAACCCGCTGGGCTATCTGCCGGCGGAAAGCGGCATCGAGCGCGTCACGATCGCGCTGCCACAGCCAGAGTACCTGCCCTTCGGCCCCAGCTGGATGCGCCACTGGCTGGCGATTTTCTTCCCCGTGATGTTGATCGTTTCTCTGTTGACCTACCGCTGGGCCAAAATCGAATGAGGGGCACAAGCGAATGAATCAGCCAACCGTCAACCGCTCGAAAGAGACCGCCCCCGACGACCGCCAGCGCGAGAGCGTCACGGCCGATGACCCAGGCTTCGTGGTCCCCGGCTGGATGCACTGGCTCGGCGGCTGGATCCATCGCAAGCCACAGACGTGGATCCGGCTCGGCAACCTGGAGACCCGCGCGGTCAGCGATGCCATTGCCGATATCCGCGTCGACCGCCCGGTCTACGTCTCCGGCCTCGCCCGCTCCGGCACGACCATTCTGCTCGAGCACCTCGCCGCCAACCCGGCCGTCGCCACGCATCGCTACATCGATTTCCCGCCGCTCATGACGCCTTACTGGTGGAATCGCTGGCTGGCCAGGGTTCCCAAGTCGGGGGAAAAGGCGCAGGAGCGCGCGCACAAGGACGGCATCGAAGTGACCTCGCAAAGCCCGGAGGCTTTCGAGGAGATGCTGTGGATGGCGTTTTTTCCCGCCACCCATGATCCCGCGACCAGCTCGGTGATGGGCCGGCAAGCGGAGCATTCGGCCTTCGCGCGCTTTTACGACGAGCACGTGCGCAAGCTGCTCGCCGTGCGCAAGCGGTCCCGCTATGTCGCCAAGGGCAACTACAACCTGGTGCGGCTGGGCTATCTCCATGCGCGCTATCCCGATGCCCGCTTTCTGCTGGTGATCCGTGACCCGATCTGGCATATCGCCTCGCTGATGAAACAGCAAAAGCTGTTCGTCGCCGGCGAAATCAGCGAGCCGCGCGCACTCGAGCATATGCGTCGTGTCGGCCACTACGAGTTCGGGCTCGACCGCCGTGCCATTAACGTGGGCAACGACGAGGAAACGCGGCGGATCACCAAGCTGTGGGAAGCCGGCGCACAGGGGGATCGAGCCAGCGAAATCGAGGGCTGGGCGCGCTACTGGGCGGCGATCTACGCCCACGTCGCTGACACGCTGGATGCAGACTCCGCGCTACGGGAAAGCGCCCTGATCGTGCGCTACGAGGAACTCTGCGGCCAACCGCTCGACACCCTGGGCGGCATCTTCGCCCACGCCGACCTCGAGATCGACGCGCCCACCCTCGAGGCCGCCGCCGGCGATCTGCATGCCCCGACCTACTATCGCCCGGACTTCAGCGACGAGGAGCTCGCCATGATCGCCGAGATCACCGGCCCGACGGCACAGCGTTTCGGGTATGGGCGTCACATCGACAGCGGCGGTCCCCCGGGAACGCGTTGAAGGCGGCCAGCCTCGTTTTGCGATCTCCACGCAAAACGGGGCGGCCCGGTAGCCGCCCCGCAAGGGGTCCCGCCTGACGCGCTAGATCTAGCGCCAACTTGCCCGCTAGCTGTTGGGATGCGCCGGGTACTGACGTTCTTCCGGTGCCGGCGGGAAATACTGGAACAGCCAGGTCTCGCTGACCGTCTCGTCGTTGGCGGTCAGGTGCAGACGCATGTTGATCGGGTCACTGGACTCGCTGGTCGGGTACCAGTCGAACTGAATGCGGAAGCCCTCGAACTCGTCGACCCACAGGATATCGAGCTGGCGAACCTCGCCCTCGGGCATATCGAGTGCCGTCTTGATATCGACCCCGTCGTCATAGAAACGCTTGAGCTCGCCGCCGGTGAAGTCGACTGCAATGCGCTGCGCCCACTCTTCGGGGTAATGCTCGCCGGGCGCCCAGCCCTCGGGGAAGCCGCCGATCCCGGTGAAGGTCTTGCGCACCCGCGCCAGCTCGCTCTGCACCGGCGGCTGCGCGCTCCAGTAGAGGCGGTAGCCGTAGGAGAGCATCTGCCCCGGCTCGATCGCCTTTTCCGGTTTCCAGAAGGCCACCACGTTGTCCATGGTCTCGCCGGTCGTCGGGATCTCGAGCATCTGCAGCTCACCGGGACCCCAGTCGCCCTTCGGTTCGACCCACAGACTCGGACGCTCGTGGTAGTTGCCGACGATATCCTCGTAGTGGGTGAAGTCGTGGTCGGTCTGCAGCAGCCCGAAACCTTTCGGGTTGTCGTTCGAGAAGGTATTGAACTGTAGGCGCGGCGGATTGTTGAGCGGGCGGCAGACCCACTCGCCATTGCCGAGCCACATCGAGAGACGGTCGGAATCGTGAATCTGCGGATGGTAGGTCAGGCACATGTCGCGCTGCTGGGTTCCGCAGCTGAACATGCTGGTCATCGGCGTGACCCCGAGCTGGGTGATCGTCTCGCGCGGGTACAGGTGCTTGTCGATATCCATCACCACGCGCGTCTCCTCGCAGCGGATGACGAAGCGGTAGGCACCGGCCAGGCTCGGCGAATCGAGCAGCGCATAGGCGGTAAAGGTCGTGCTGCCCGGCTCCGGCGTCTCGAACCAGAAGCGGGTGAACGCCGGGAACTCTTCCTGCTGGCCGTCGGTGTAGGTGTTCACCGCCACGCCACGCGCGGAGAGCCCGTACTGGTACGTATCGTCGACGGCGCGGAAGTAGCTCGCCCCCAGGAAGGAGACGATATCCTTCTCGGTCAGCAGCGGCGACTTGAACACGCGGAAGCCGGCAAACCCGAGATCGCCCTGCCCCTCGAGCTGCGAGACATCGACATCGGCCCGCGAATAGTCGAACAGGTCCGGGCGGAAATGGATCTCGCGGGCGCGCTGGGTCTCTGGATCGACCGAGTACATGCGCACCGGCTGGTTGAATGCCATGCCGACATGAAAGAACTGGATATCGAGCGTCCCGTTCATCTCGTTCCACAGCGAGTGCTCGGGATCGTAGCCGATGGCGTTGTACTGCTGCGGCGTCAGGTTGGCCAGCGTCGGCGGCAGCTGCTCGACGTTGCTCTGATAGGCCTTGGCGGCGAGATCCTTGGCAAAGCCTTGCAGCCATTCGAAGCTGAACGCCTCGGAGTCGCCATCGGCGATTCGGCTGGACTCCTGGGCCACCGCGAACAGCGGCGCCGAAGGCAGCCCGTACCATGCCGCCAGCGCAATGGAACTCTTCAGCAGGGTTCTACGATCCATGAACACGCATCCTTTGTGAATTGCCGTCGATTCTGCAGCATACCCGATCCCGTCGGGGCAGGCTGCATCGGAAAAGATTCCCTCTTCAGACGTCATGGAGGGCGCGGGGTTCAGTCGCCTGGGCGTGGCAAGAAGAGTACGGCATCGCCGCCGGAAAGGAAGCGTGCTAACGTCAAAGGCCTCCCTGTTTCGGCTGTGAGAGAGGCCCCGTGAAACGTCGCTATCTATCCCACTATCACTGGCGTCGTGCGCAGAGCATCGACGAACTGGCGTGGATGGCACGCCGTCGCCTGCCCGCTTTCGCCTGGGAGTACGTCCACGGTGGTGCCGAGGACGAGATCACGCTGCAGGACAACCGCCGGGCCTTCGCCGCCTGGGGCTTTCAACCGCGAACGCTGGTCGATGTCGAGACACGACACAGCCGAACGACGCTGCTCGGCGCAACCGCCGAGATGCCACTGGCGATCGCCCCGACCGGCTACAACGGCATGCTGTGGAAGGATGGCGATATCGCCCTGGCACGGGCGGCGGCGTCCCGCGGGGTGCCCTTCACGCTGAGCACGGTCTCCTGCAACAGCCTCGAGGCGATCGCCGAGGCGGTTCCCGAGGCACGCCTGTGGTTCCAGCTCTATGTGCTCGACGATGAAGCGGTGCGCAACGACATGCTGGCACGCGCCCACGCTGCAGGCGCCGAGGCACTGCTGGTCACGACCGACACCGTCGTGCTGGGTCGCCGCGAATGGGACGCCCGCAGCTATCTCAATCCGCGCCGGCTGGCGCTGCCACAGCTTTTCGATGCCGCGCTCCATCCGCAGTGGGCCTACCGGGCTCTGTGGCCGGCAGGGCTGCCGACGCTCGGCAACCTGATGAAGTATCTGCCGAAGGAGCAGCAGAGCGCCGCCAGCGCCGCGGGCTACATCAATCAGCGCATGACGCGCCGGCTGACGTGGGAGGCGCTCGAGGACATTCGCGCGCGCTGGCCGGGCAAGCTACTGATCAAGGGCATCATGAATGCCGCCGATGCTCGCGAGGCGAAGCGCATCGGCGCCGATGGCGTGGTCGTCACCAATCACGGTGGGCGACAGCTCGACGGTGCCCCGGCGACGCTCGATGCCCTGCCGGAGGTCGTCGACGCCGTGGGCGACGCGATGCATGTTCTGCTCGACAGCGGCATCCGCCGTGGCGGCGATATCGCCAAGGCGGTCGCGCTGGGCGCCGAAGGCGTACTGTGCGGCCGCGCCACGCTCTACGGTCTGGCGCTTGGCGGCGAAGCCGGCGCGACGCAGGCGCTCGACCTGCTGCGCGACCAGCTCCACAACCTGCTTGCGCAGCTCGGTCGGCCGACGCTCGATCAGTTGACGCCCGAATGCCTGCGCCGCTCGCCCTATGCGCCGGGCGCCGACGACACCCCGCGGCGCCCCTCTGCCTTGGCACCGAACGGCGAGCACCTCGGCGACGTACCTTGACGGGCGACGCGATCAAGCCCTCTTCGACGAGGCGGCCGTCGACGCCGCCTCGCTCGCTGCAGCCCCAGCCCAGTGACGGCACTTGCTGGTCTGGCCAATGCCGGGGTTGAAGGCGTTGCAGGGGTCGAGCTCACGATAGAAATCGGCCAGCGCGGGCTTGGCCTTATAGAGATGACCGACATTGTGTTCCGCGGGGTATTCCGCGCCACGAGCGTCGAGCAGTGCCCACATGCGGTGCTCGAGCGCCAGGCAATCCGTGCCCTTGGCGACGATATAGTCCTGGTGCAGCACGTGGCAGAGAAAGTGACCGTAGTAGAGCTTCTTCACTAGCGGTCGCTCGATCTCGTCCGGCAAGGTCTCGAACCAGTCGCGTTCGTTGCGCTTGAGGGCGATATCCAGCGCGACGATATCCTCGACCGTGTCATCGTGCATGATGCGATAGCGCACCGCCGCGCCCGCCGCCGCGAAGCGATGCAGGAACGCCTTGGCGCCCTCGTCCACCGTGCACTCGAAGTATTCTCCTTCGTACCCGGTGCCTTCGGCACCCCCAAAATGCTCGCGCAGCAGCGCGCGGGTCGGCTCGACGCTCTCGCCGGAGACCTTGAGCATCAGATGGTGCTCGAAGCAATCACGATACTCGGTCAACCGAGCGGGCAGGTGCGACGGAAACAGCTGGCTCAATCGCTGCAGCGCACGGTCGGACATGTTGGCCGGAAAGCCTAGACGGTCACAGAAGCCGTCGATCCGATTCTTGAGCGCGAAGAAGCGCGGCAGCCGTCCGGTACCGAGCGCACGGATAGTGAGGAAGGTGTCCTTGCCATATTTCTCGGCAACGTCGAACGCCTCGCGATGCATGTACTCGCCGGCCACCGGCAAGGTCTCGAACTCGGCCAGAATACGCCGGCGCAGCGCCGTCAGCGCCTGGGTATCGTTGGTACCGAGGTAGAACACCTGGGCGCCCTGCTCCTGCGGAAAGGTATCGAGACGCAGCGCGAACACCATCAACTTGCCGGCGGAGCCGGAGGCCTCGTGCAACCGGCGCGGGTCGGCGTTGAAGCGCGCCGGCGTCTCGGCATCGATCTCGCGCACGTGATCGCGGTAGTCCGGATCCGAGGCCGCCGCACCGGTGTGGGCGATATCGGCGGCGGTATACTGCCCGCGTTCCAGCCGCGAGAGGATCGCTTCGGGATCGACCTCCTGCCCCCGGCCCAGCTGCACGCCCAGATGATTGACAAGTTCGAGCCGACCATCGGCATCGAGTCTGGCGTGGATCGAAAGCTCGGTGTACGCCGGCCCGCGCTTCACCAGCGACCCGCCGGAGTTGTTGCAGACGCCCCCGAACACCGAGGCGCCGAGACACGACGAACCGATCACCGAATGGGGCTCGCGACCGAGCGGCGCCAGCCGCTTCTCGAGCTGGTCCAGCGTGGCGCCGGGCAGGCAGATCACCTGCCTTCCCTCGTCGATCACCTGCAGCTGGTCGAGACGCAGGGTACTGACGATGACGATCTCGCGGTCGTAGTCGTCACCGTCCGGCGTCGAGCCACCGGTCAGGCCGGTATTGGCGGCCTGGGTAATGACGATACGATCGCTCTCGACGCACGCCTTGAGTACCCGCCATTGCTCGACCAGCGAACCGGGGCGTACCACCGCCACCACCGGGCCGTCGCCGAAGCGAAAGCCCCTGCGGTAGCGTCGCGTGCCAACCTCGCTGGTAATCACGTGGCGCCGGCCGACGATCCCGTTGAGTCGCTCGATGAATGCCTGTTTGTCGACGCCGCCGCCCTGCTGCTGGCTCATACTGACTCCCTGTTCGGTATCTGCCGTTCGATCTCCAGATGCCATACCCGAAGCGAAACCGCCCTCACGACAGGGTCGGCGAGCCGTTCTCTTACTGACCGAGGCCTTTCGACAACGACGGCTGCACTACCTCGATCCAGTAACCGTCCGGGTCCTTGACGAAGATCACGTTCTTCATCTTGCCCTGATCGGCCCGCTTCTTGAATTCGACATTGTTGGCGTCGAACCAGCTTTCCGCCGCGGCGATATCGGGCACGGAGAAGCAGATATGGCCAAAGCCCTGCGGTTCGGCATTGCCGTCGTGATATTGAAGCTCGGGGTCGTTCTCGCTGCCCCAATTATGAGTCAGCTCCAGGACCCCCCTCTGCGAGAAGGTATAGGCCGTACGCTCGCCCTCTTCGGACGGAATCGTGCTCTCGTCGTCGACGCGCGCCAGAAAGTAGAGCGTGAACTGCATCTCGGGGAAATCGAGCTTGCGCAACAGGCGCATGCCGAACACACGGGTGTAGAACGAGAGCGAGGCCTGCGGGTCTTTCGCGCGCAGCATGGTGTGGTTGAATACGAACCCTTCGGTCTCGCGCGGGGCCGGCTCGACGCCCGGCACCTGATCTTCGCTGATCGCCATGAAACTCTCCCTCTGATTGATCATTTAAGGCGTGGATAACGGCCCGTATGTCACCAAGATGAGGGCGACACCACCAGGCCACAAGTGGCGTCGGCGGCGCGTGGCGTCGGGCCCCGCCAACACCGGCTATTTGCAGCCTTACGACCCTGCTCTACACTCGAGACAAACTGGCAGATAGAGCCCGCGGCATGGCGACAGGCACAACTCCGTTTTCACGACTTCCGCTTCCCCAGCGGCCAGACCGTCGTCCCGCCCTTCGCGGCGCGCGGCTCATCGGAGACGCCCCGCGCGCCTCGTTCGGCTGCCTGCTGCTGTGCCTACTCATGCTGATGGTCGCCGGTTGCAGTTCGCAGAAGACGATCGCCACCCGTGACGATGGCCCTGCCATCGACGGCGACAACCTCTCCATCGATCGTATCCTGGTGATGTCGGCGGCCAAGGACGCGCTGGGTACGCCATATCGGTGGGGCGGGACGACGCCCGCCGGCTATGATTGCTCGGGGCTGGTGCAGATGGCCTACGCCAAGGCCGGTATCTCGCTGCCACGCACGTCGAACGACCAGTATCACGCCTTCGAGGAGATCGACGTCGCACGCCCCGGCGACCTGCTGTTCTTTGGCAGTGGCAGCCGAGCCACCCACGTCGGCATCTACATGGGGGACCGCCAGATGATCCATGCCCCGGGTAGCGGGCGCACCGTGACGGTCTCCTCGCTGGATATCCGCTATTGGCGTCAGCACTACCTCGGCGCCGCCGCGCCAGCCCGATGATACCTGGCTTGCCCGTGGCCGCACGCGCGCCACTGTTGAGACGCCTGATTGCTCTTTCGGTGGGCACGCTCGTACTTTTACCTACGCCCACTCATGTCGGGATACCGCTGCTTGACCGCTCCCATACCTGATCGCCGGCGCATCGCCGGTTATTGCCTGGCCGCCGCCGCCATACTCTATGTGGCCGGCGTCTGGCTCGAACGCCCTTATCCGGGGTTAGCCTGGCTGACTGCCTTCGCCGAGGCCGCGCTGATCGGTGGCATCGCCGACTGGTTTGCCGTCACTGCCCTGTTCCGGCACCCGCTGGGCCTCAAGATCCCGCATACGGCGATCGTGCCGCGCAACCGGGCACGCCTGGGGCGCAGCCTCTCCGCGTTCATTCGCGAGAATTTCCTCGACGAGCAGTACGTCCGCGATAGCGTGGCACGTTTCGATGTCGCGACGGCCCTGGTCGACTGGCTATCGCGACCGACGCGCCAGCGTGCGCTCGCCGGTCGTCTCGCCACGGCGCTGGCGAGTGCGCTCTCCGCCGTGCGCCAGGAGGCGGCGCGGACGTTTCTGACTCAGGCGTTGCGCTATCAGCTCGGCCGTCTCGACAGTTCGCGCACGCTGGCGGCGTCGCTACAGGTGCTGGTAGCCGAGCGGCGTCATCAGGCACTGCTCGACGACAGCCTGAAACGGCTTTCGGACTGGCTGGCGGAAGAAGAGAACCAGGAGCGGGTCAAGCACTTCATTACCGACACGGTCTTCCGGCTGTTCAACCCCAAGGTCATGGGGCGCGAGGTGAGCCTGAACCGCCTGGCCGGCTGGCTGATACGCGAACGAATCGTCGAACAGAGCGCGCGCCTGATCCAGGCCGTGAGCGACGATCCCGATCATCCGCTACGTCACCATCTCGACCGCCAGTTCGCCTCGTTGATCGACGAAGTCCGCACGGATCCAGCGCTTCGGGAACGGCTCGACCGCCTGCGTGACGATCTGCTCGCCAACGAGCGCCTGGCCGACTGGCTCGGCGCAGTATGGGAGGACATCATGGCCTGGCTGGCTCGGGATCTGGCAAGCCCCGATTCCGAGGTGCGAGGCTATCTGGAGCGCTTCATCGGCTGGTACGCCGACTCGCTTCAGCACGATCCGGCCGCCCGTCAGTGGCTGAACGACCAGGCGCTGGCGGTCATCCCGCCGCTGGTGCAGCGCAGCGGCCCTCATGTCGATGCCTGGATCGAGCGCTATCTGAACAGTCTCGACAGCCGCGAGATCGTCGCGCAGATCGAAAAGAACGTCGGCAACGACCTGCAGTACATCCGCATCAACGGGACACTGGTCGGGGGGCTGATCGGCGTGGCGATCCACGCCCTGACCCAGCTGACGCTGCTGCTGAGCGGCTGATCAGGTGGGCACCCCCACCTCGCGCGCGCGCCTCTGCCCTTGAGAAATGCCTGCGTGGCTACCACCTTTACAGACGCAGCGGCGCATCAGCCGAGCGGTGGCATGTCGTTATCACCATCGATTGTTTCACAGCGCCGCCGCCGCTCGGCATGATGAGCGCCCGATTCGAGGCTTCGCGAAGAGGCCACCACCGGTAAAAGGAGTAAGTCATGGCTCTGCAACTCGGCGATACCGCCCCGGATTTCACGCAGGAAAGCACCGCGGGACCGATCAATTTTCACGAGTGGGCCGGCGATGACTGGGTCATCCTGTTCTCCCACCCTGCCGACTTCACCCCGGTCTGCACGACAGAGCTCGGCGAGGTGTCACGCCTGAAGCCGGAGTTCGAACGTCGCAACGCCAAGGCCATCGGCCTCTCCGTCGACCCGCTCGACGATCACACGCGCTGGATCGGCGATATCGAAGAGACCCAGGGCTGCGGACTCAACTTCCCGCTGCTCGCCGACGCCGACCGCAAGGTGAGCGAGCTCTACGGGATGATTCACCCCAATGCCAGCGGTACCAATACCGTGCGTTCGGTCTTCATCATCGATCCGAACAAGACCGTACGGCTGACCATCACCTACCCGCCGAGCACCGGCCGCAACTTCGCCGAGATCCTGCGCGTGCTGGACAGCCTGCAGCTGACCGACGGCTACAAGGTCGCCACGCCGGTCAACTGGACCGACGGCGACGACGTGATCATCGTGCCCTCGATCGACAACGAGCAGGCGAAGGCCCTGTTCCCCAACGGCTGGGAGGAGAAGAAGCCCTACCTGCGCGTCACCAAGCAGCCGAACAAGTAAGCGAACGACTCCGCCGTGCGGCTTCATACAACGACGCCCGCGCTCGAATGAGCGCGGGCGTCGTTTTCGTTTCACGGCATGTTCAGCAGCGCGAGCAGTGTTTCAGGGACTTTTCCTGACGGAGACGCAGCGTACGTCTCGGGGCGGCCAGGCGCAGCGGCGGTCGCGTCAGCGTTATCATCATGGCGCGTACCAAATGCGCCAACACGTAGATGACGACGGCCATAATGATCAACGCCTTGATGCGCCCGGAAATCTTCACGCTGCGGCTCCTGGAGAAGGAAGGTGGGGAGAGGTGGCAGTCAGCATAAGACCACACAACTGTGACGAAAAATTGAAGGCGTTGATAACGCCCATGCCAAACGTCGATACGACTATCCGACGTCCGAGATGACCTATGCTGAGGTGAGTGCTATCGGCCAGGAGGCAAGCGACTTGAGTGACCGCAAGCGTGATTTCCCGCTCGACCAGTGCCGCTGTCATCTGGAGACCGGGCCGGTGGTCCTGGTGGGATCGCAGTGGCAGGAGACGCGCAATCTGATGGTGATGGGCTGGCACATGATGCTCGGCTTCACACCAGCGCACTTCGGCTGTCTGATCAGCCCGGGCAATTACAGCTATCGCCTGATCCGCGAGAGCCGCGAATGCACGATCAACGTGCCGACACGCGAACTCGCCGATGCGGTGGTCGGCGTCGGTAACAGCAAAGGGTATGAGGTCGACAAGTTCGCGGCCTTTGGCCTGACCCCCGAACACGGCGAGTGCGTGTCGGCACCCACGGTCGCGGAGTGCTACGCCAGCTTCGAATGCCGGCTGGCCGACGACAGCCAGATCGATCGCCACGAGCTGTTTATCTGGGAGATCGTCAAGGCGCATGTCGACCCCACGGTCGAGCGCCCGAAGACGCTCCACTATCGCGGCAACGGCCGCTTCATGATCGCCGGCGAGGAGATCGACCGCGCCGCGGATTTTCGCGACGAGATGCTATGACGCCGAATCGCCGGACGCTCAACGTGCCAGCAATCCCTCGAAGAAACTGACCGCGTTCTCCTCGAGCCCTTCGAGGTAGTAGCCGCCCTCCTGCACCACCAGCGTCGGCAGATCGAGCGCGGCCACCTCGCGGCCCAGACGGCCGAAACCTTCCGTAGAGACCGCCACCTTGGCCTGCGGGTCCTGCTCGTGGATATCGAAGCCGAGCGCCAGCACCAGTGCATCGGGCTCGAACAGTTCGATCGCCTGGCGCGCCTCGGCCAGCCGTGCGAAGAATACCGATTCGGGCGAGCCGTGCGGCATCGGCAGATTGAGATTGTAGCCCAGCCCCTCGCCCCGACCGCGCTCGTCCTCGAAGCCGCTGACGGCCGGATAGAAGTTAGTGGTATCGCCGTGGATCGAGATATACATCACGTCCGCGCGCTCGTAGAAAATCTCCTGCACGCCCTGGCCATGGTGCATGTCGGTATCCAGCACGACGACGCGCGGATAGCGTGAGGTCAGGTGCTGGGCGGCGATGGCGGCGTTGTTCAGAAAACAGAAGCCGCCGGCGGAGTCGATCCCCGAGTGGTGTCCCGGCGGGCGCGACAGCGTATAGGCCGTGCGCTCGCCCGCCAGCAGCGCTTCGGCGCCGGCCACCGCGCTCTGCGCCGCCCAGTAGGCGGCCTGCCAGGTGTGCTGGCCGACCGGTGCACTGCCATCAGCCAGATAGCGCGCTGCTTCGGCGAGAATCCCGCGCAGGGCGTTGGGGGAACGCACGAAAACATTGGAGATCACCTCTTCGCCCCAATCCTCGCCGAGTTCGTGCCAGCGGCGGTGCGCGCTTTCGAGGAAGCGCAGATAGGGCAGCGAGTGCACCGCGCGTAGCGGCGCGACACCGTGATCCACCGGCGACTGAACCTCGAAGCCGAGGCGCTTGGCAGCGCTTAGCAGATGCTCAGCGCGATCGCGAACTTCCTGCGGCTGGCGCATCTTGCCGCGTGAAAAGTAGGTCTGCGGCTGGTGCAGCAGCTGATCGTCGTGAAAAAAGGTCTTCATGTTGTTGTCCTTAGGGTCTGAGACGACGGCCTGAGGGAAGGCTCGAGACAAAACCGGACTCGCGGGGCTCGCGCTCGCCGGGCGCTCAGTAACCGGCGTCGCGATCGACGAGGCTGACGGGCAGTTGCCCCGCCTCCAGCCCGGCCAGCGCTGCGGCGACTTCCTGCGCCACCTGCGGCGGCGTCGAGTCGCAGGCGTCGTGCGGCGTGACCGTGATCTTTTCATGCGTCCAGAATGGATGCGTTGGCGGCAACGGCTCGGTGGCAAAGACATCGAGCGAGGCACCGGCGAGCTGGCCGCTGTCGAGTGCAGCGAGCAGATCCGCCTCGATGAGATGCTCGCCGCGGCCGACGTGGATCAGCGCCGCCCCCTCCGGCAGACGCGCAAAGAGCGCGGCATTCAGGATGCCTCGCGTCTGTGGGGTCAGCGGCAGTAGCGTGACCAGAATCTCGCTGCGGGCCGCCAGATCGCCCAGCCCCGCTTCGCCGCTGAAGCCTTCGACGCCCGCCGGCAGATTGCGTCCGCTACGTGAATAGATCGCGACGTCGTAACCCAGCGCCAGCAGCGCCTGCGCCACGGCACCGCCCATCTTGCCGGCGCCCAGCAGCCCGACACGAACCTCGGCGGCGTCGCGCTTGGGCAACCGCTCCCATTGTCGGCGCCGCTGATTGGCGAGATACTCGCCGAAGCGCCGGTGGTGCCACAGCACGTGCCAGGCCACGAACCCCGCCATCATCTGCCCTTGCGCCTCCCCGGCGATACGCATCAGCGGTACCGAGGCCGGCAGGCTGGGATTGTCGAGAATGCCGTTGACCCCGGCGGCGATCGACGACACCAGACGCAGGTTCGGGTAGGCCTCGAACGCCGTATCGTCGGGGTACCACGCCAGCGCGAACGTCACCGCCTCGGGTTCCTTGATCGCCTCGGGCAGCGCCAGCCGAACCTGCGGCGCATAGCGTGCGAAGGCCTCGATATAGGCCGTCATGATCTCCGGGTCGCCCAGCAGGACCCCCTGAACCGGCGTCGTGGTGGGGGTATTGCCGGCGCCGCCGGGCCTATCACTGACCATCGTCTTCGTCACGTCTGCTTCGCCTTCTTCACTGTCTTGTCAGTCCGCTCTTTACAATCAGTTCGACAGCGCCGGTCTCCCGGCGACTGTCGGCGCTGTGTTGTCGTTCCTATGCTGTCATCCACGTGCTGTCGCCGCCGCGCTCAGATGGCGCCGACCGCCGCCGGGGCCGTCTCGCGTCGATCCTGACGCCCGGGAATCGCCTCGAGCAGCTCGCGAGTGTAGGCGTGCTGCGGAGAGAGAAATATCTCGCGGGCGCTGCCGTGTTCCACGATACGCCCCTTCTGCATCACGATCAGACGATCGCAGATCTGCGCCGCCACGCGCAGGTCGTGGGTGATGAACAACAGTGACAGCTCGAGTTCCTGCTTCAAGCGGTCGAGCAGTGCCAGCACCTGCGCCTGGATCGAGACATCCAGCGCCGAGACCGCCTCGTCGGCGACGATCAGCTCCGGGTCGAGTGCCAACGCGCGCGCGATGCCGATACGTTGACGCTGACCGCCGGAGAATTCATGCGGAAAACGCTCGGCGGCGCTGGCATCGAGCCCCACCGTAGCCAGCAGTTCGCGCGCCTGTTCGAGCGCCCGCGCCTTGGGGACGCCGTTGGCGATCGGCCCCTGGGCGATCGCCATGCCGACCTTGATACGCGGGTTGAGCGAGGCGTACGGGTCCTGGAAGACCATCTGGATGCGCTGGCGATGCTCGCGCAGCTCGCGCCCCTCGAGCGCGCGCAGATCGACACCGTTGAGCGAGATCTCGCCACTATCCGGCGTATTGAGACCGACGATACAGCGCCCGAGCGTCGACTTGCCAGAGCCCGACTCGCCGACGATACCCAGCGTTTCACCGCGCCCCAGGGAGAACTCGATACCGTCCAGCGCGACCACTTCCCGCTTGGGCTGAAACCAGCCGCCGCTCGAGCGATAGACCTTGTCGAGCCCCGACACCGAAAGCAGCGGCTTGGTGTCGCCGGCATCGCGCGTCGGCGGCACCGCGTCTCCCGGGATCGCCTCGATCAGCGCCCGGGTGTAGTCATGCTGCGGCCGTTCGAGCACGTCGCGCGCCTCGCCCATCTCGACGATCTTGCCCATGCGCATGACGCAGACGCGGTCGGCGATCTCGGCCACCACACCGAAGTCATGGGTGATGAACATCACCGCCATGCCGCGACGGGTCTGAAGGTCCTTCACCAGATGCAGAATCTGCGCCTGGGTCGTCACATCCAGCGCCGTGGTCGGCTCGTCGGCGATCAAGAGCTCCGGCTCGAGCGCCAGCGCCATGGCGATCATCACCCGCTGGCGCTGACCGCCGGAAAGTTCGAACGGATAGGCCCGTAGCGCAGCCTGCGGATCGGGCAGGCGCACCTCTTCCAGCAGCGCCAGGGCCCGCTCGCGCCGGGCCTTAGACGTCAGCAGGCCGTGGGCCTCGAACACCTCGGCGATCTGCTCGCCGACGCGCATCAGCGGGTTGAGCGCGGTCATCGGCTCTTGAAAGATCATGCCGATGCGCTGCCCGCGCAGCTCGCGATGTTCGATCTCGGAGAGCGCCAGCACGTCCTGGCCGTGAAACAGCGCGCGACCCTGGGCCACGTTCACGCCCTGGGGCAGCAGGCCCATGACGGCGTTGGCGGTCATCGACTTGCCGGAGCCGGACTCGCCGACCACGCACAGGATCTCGCCGGCGTTCAATTCGTAGTTGATGTTATCGACCGCGTAGAGGCGGTCGGCCCCCTCCGGCAGCGACAAAGCCAGGCGCTCGATGCGCAGCAGCGGGGCGTTCGACGCGTCGGCGGACGCCCCCTCGTTGCGAGACAGTTCACTCATGATCGACCTCCTGTCATCTCAGCGCGCACGCGCCAGTTGCGGGTTGAGCGCGTCATCCAGGCCTTCGCCGACCAGATTGAGCGCCAGCACGGTAAGCAGGATCGCGACACCGGGGATCACCGACAGCCACCAGGCCTGACGCATCACCGTGCGCGCCGCGCCGATCATGTAGCCCCACGACATGGTGTCCGGATCGCCGAGGCCGAGAAAGGACAGCGACGACTCCAGCAGGATCGCGGTGGCCACCATCAGCGAGGCGAGCACGATCACCGGCGACAACGTGTTGGGCAGGATCTGCTTGATGATGATGTCGCGGTGGGTCTGGCCGACCAGCCGCGCCGCCTCGACGTACTCGCGGTGCTTGATCGACAGAAACTCCCCGCGGACCAGACGCGCGACCGGCGGCCAGCTGACGATGGCAATCGCCAGCACGATCGAAACCGTGCTCGGCTCCAGGATCGCCACCAGCACGATCGCCAGGGCGAAATTGGGGATCGTCTGGAAAAACTCGGTGAAGCGCATCAGGGCATCGTCGATCTTGCCGCCGAAGTAGCCGGCCAGCGCGCCGAGCGGTACGCCGATGGCGAGCGCGACAACAGTCGAGATCAACCCGATCAGCAGCGACACCCAGGCACCATGGGCCAGCCCGGCGGCCACGTCGCGCCCCATGGTGTCGGTGCCCAGCGGGAAGCCGGCGATTTCGCCGGGCGCGAGGAAGGGCCGCTGCACCATGCGCCATGGCGAGTCGGGATAGAGAAACGGCGCCAGCAGCGCGAGCAGGACCACCAGCGCGAGGATGATCAGGCCGACCAGCGCACCGCGATTCTGCGCAAAACGTTTGAAGAAGTTCATGCAGCCTCCATGGAAAGTGTTGCCTGGATCGCCGAGCGGAATGAAGCGCGAGGCGCACGGCGCTCAGAGGGCAAGACATAACTGGCTGTTAGGATTGCGCTAGAGCACCGCGCAACGAAGCGATTCGTCTGCGCAGACATTCAGGCAGCGCTCTGCTTGATGCGGGGATCGGCGAGCCGGTAGATCACGTCGGTCAGCATGTTGAACAGGATCACCAGCAGGGCACAGAAGAAGAAGATGCCGAGCAACAGGTTGTAGTCGCGCTGCATCAGCGCTTCGTACATCAAACGGCCGATGCCGGGCCAGGCGAACACGGTCTCCGTCAGCACGGCGCCGCCCACCATCTGCCCGGCCTGCAGGCCAGCCAGGGTGATGATCGGCAGGAGCGCGTTACGCAGGATATGACGACGCTGGATCACGCCAGGCGCGAGCCCCTTGGCGCGTGCCGTCTTGACGAAGTCCTGCTGGGAGACGCTCAGCATCGAGGTGCGCGTCATGCGGGTGTAGACCGCCATGAAGAAGAGCCCCAGCGTCAGCGCCGGCAGGATCAGGTGCACGGCGACATCGCCCGCATGCGCAAGCCCGGTGTAGCCGGCACCGACGGTGGCATAGCCGTAGGCTGGCAGCCAGTCGAGCACCACCGAGAAGATCAGCACCGCCATCATCGCCACCCAGTAAAGCGGCGTGGCATAGAACAGCAGCGACAGCCCCATGATGATCGAGCCGGAAGGTCGCTTGACCCGCATCGCCGCCAGCGTGCCGGCGAGAATCCCCAGCGCCAGCGAGATCACGAAGGCGGCACCGGTCAGCATCAGCGTGGCCGGCAGCCGGTCCAGAATCAGATCGAGCACCGGCATCTGCTGGCGGTAGGAGTAGCCGAAGTCGAGCTGCAGAACGCCGCTCATGTAGCGCCAAAGCTGAACCGGCAGCGGCTGGTCGAGACCGAAACGCTCGCGTAGATCTTCCAGGAACTGCTCGTCGGCCGCCCCCGCCTCGCCGGCCATGACCGCCGCCGGGTCGCCGGGTGCCGCGTGTATCAGAAAGAAATTGAAGACCAGGATCGCCAGCAGCACAATGACCGCCTTGCCGATACGACCCAGGATCAGGGAGAGATAGGGCATCATTCCGTCCTCGCCGAGGGGAGCTGACGACCGATGCCGGCCGCCAGCCCATCCCGTTTCCCGTCAGGGTCGCTTACTGCTCGATCCAGGCGTTCTTGAAACCATCGTTCAGACCGATCCCCGTGGTGATCAGGTCGTGCACGTTGCAGCGGTAGATGGTGGGCTGCGCCAACTCCATGATCCACGCCAGCGGCACGTCCTCGTGCAGGATCTGTTGCAGCTCGTCATACATCGCCTGGCGCTTGTCGGGGTCGTTCTCGACCGCGGCGGCCTCGAACAACTCATCGACTCGCGGATTCTCGTAGCCCTCGACGTTGTTCCAGGGCGAGCCCTTGGCGATATTGTCGGAGACATAGGTCCGTGCGATGCCGAGCGACGGGTCGCCGTACTGGAACAGATAGGTGAAGGCGATATCGTAGTCCCAGTCGCTGATCTTCTGGTTCCAGCCGGCGACGTCGGTGGACTCGGTCTCGACATGGATACCCACATCCTCGAGATTCTGGCGCACCGCCTCGCTCCAGCGTGTCCAGGTCTCGCCGTAGGGCAGCGGCAGCAGACGCACCGGTTCGCCGTCGTAGCCCATCTCGTCGAGCAGTTCCTCGGCGCGATCCGGATCGTGCGGATACGGCTCGAGATCGTCGTCATGGGCGGCCAGCGAGGAGGTGAACGGCCCGCTCGGCACCTGGCCAAGGCCGTTCCAGAGTACGTTCTTGGCAAAATCGCGGTCGAGCGCATACATCACCGCCTGCCGGAAACGCTTGTCGGCGGTCGGGCCTTCGCGATTGTTGAGCCACAGCATGGCAAACGGGTTGAAGTACTCGTTGCCCGCCTCGGTCATGCAGCTGCCCTCCATCTCGGAAAGGCGCGGAATGTCGAAGTTCTCCACCGAACCGGCCGGCATGATGTCCAGCGTACCGTTCTCGTACGCCGCGGCACGGGAAGCGGCATCCGGAATCACATGCCAGTAGATCTTGTCGAGATAGGGCTTGCCGTCTTCGTAGTAGTCCGGGTTCTTATCGAGCTCGATCACCGAGCCGCGATCCCACTTGGCGAACTCGAACGGGCCGGTGCCGATCGGATGGCGGTTGGCCGGATTGTTGTAGTAGTCGGTGCCTTCATAAATATGCTTCGGCACCATCGGCAGCGTGCCGACCTCGAAGGCCTGAATGAAGGCGGGGAAAGGCTGATCGAGCGTGAACACGACGGTCGCGTCATCCGGCGCCGTCACGTCCGCGACGTGATCGAGCGCGGCACGGGTCCGCGGGTTGGTCTCACGCATGAAGTCGACGGAGAACAGCACATCCTCGGCGGAGAACGGCTCGCTGTCGTGCCAAGTCACGTCGGGGTGCAGATGGAAGGTGTAGGTCAGGCCGTCGTCGCTGATCTCCCAGGATTCGGCCAGTTGCGGCATGGGATCGAGGTCAGCATCGTAGCGCAGCAAACCTTCGAAGATGTTGCCGGCGACGCGCTGGGTCGGCGCATTCTGCACCAGCGGCAGCATCAGACCAGGGGGTTCAGGCTGGATCGCGACGTTGGCGACGCCACCGGATTGCGGGGTTTCCTGCGCCAGGACGGGCGCAGTGAGCGTTACCAGCAGAGTGGCCACCGACAGGCGGCCGGGCACGGACGATAGCAGGGTCATGGTCGATCTCGTCATTATTGGATTTGTCGAATCTTCAACCGCTGTCACAGCGGCGGTCGGCGCCGCCGCTCTGTCTTGTCTCTTACCGTTCGGTATTGTCTCTTGTCGTCTTGTTGAGCTCTATTCGCGCTGACCTTCTGGTGTCGGCCTCGTTCATCACGCTCGCGTAGTCTTCACACTCGCAGTGCGGTGGCGCATCCCGGTCTCGCGCCGCCCGATCAGCCTTCGAAGTCGGGCTGGATGCGCTTCAGCAGTCGCAGGTACGCTTCCCACTCGGGGTCGCGATCGCTGACATCGTGGTCGGCATCCCACTTTTCGTACTGCTGGGCGGTGTGTTCGGCCAGCGCCTCGTCAGGGCGGCGGATCTTCATGCCGGTCGCCATCACAGCCAGCTGCGCCTGACAGCTGCGCTCCAGGTTGTGCATGCGCTTGAAGGCCTCGCCGACCGTTCGGCCACAGACCAGCATGCCGTGGTTGCGCAGCACCATGATCGACTTGTCGCCGAGATCCGCGACCAGCCGCTCACGCTCGGCGAGATCCAGCGCGATCCCTTCGTAGTCGTGATAAGCGGTGCGGCCATGGAACTCCATCGCCCACTGGTTGAGCGGCAGCAGCCCCTCTTCGAGACAGGAGACGGCGACACCGGCGACGGAGTGCGTATGCAGCACGCAATGCACGTCCGGACGCGCGGCATGAATTGCGCTGTGGATGGTAAACCCGGCCTTGTTGATCCCGGCGCCTTCCGGATCGTCGACCACGTGACCGTCGATATCCACGGTGACCAGATTCCCGGCGGTCACTTCCTCGAAACGATAGCCATACGGATTGATCAGGAAGTCTTCCTTGTCCGCCTGGGCCCGCGCCGAGATATGGGTATAGATGCTGTCATCCAGCCCGAAATGGGCGATCAGCCGATAGGCCGCCGCCAGGTCGCGGCGCGCGTCGGTGATCACCGGTGTCTTGGAGGCGTCGGTCGCCATATCCATCGTCATTCTCCTGTCACTGGTTCGGTTGCCGCTTGTCCGGGCTGTCGCTCGTCAGAAGCGTCGCCGTCGAAGCGGTGTTCTTGTCCGATGTCTGAAAGCTAACCTATCAGGCCCCGCTCAAACTGTCGACACTCGACAGTCGACCCGGAAGACGATTTACGCGATGATCTCACCATCGCCAGATCCTTCGCCCATACCGGCTACCGCGCGATCGCGGCCGGCAACGACAGAACAGGGACGCCATGACCACGAGCTCACGCGGGTTCGCCGCCATTCAGCAGCGCGACTTGGTCAATCAGATTGCCGACATGCTGACCGAGGCCCTGCTCAAGGGAGACTTCGCCCCCGGCTCGCACCTCTCCGAGGCACAGCTCGCCCGGGACTTCGGCGTCAGCCGCGCGCCGGTGCGAGAAGCCGCACGACTGCTCGAAAGCCGCGGCATGCTGGTCTCGCAGCCGCGTCGCGGCTTCTTCGTGCGCACCTTCAACGCCCGCGAGCTCGATGACGTCTACGAGCTACGCCTCTGCCTCGAACGCCACGCGGCGCGACAGCTTGCCGGCACGCTGACGGCAGACATGGAAGCCAAGTTGCAGGCACAGCTGGAAACGATGCGCCAGGTCGCCCGGGGCGGCACCGCCGTCCAGCAGATCGAGGAGGATGTCGCCTTTCACCGCATGCTGTGCGAATTCAGCGGCAACCAGCGGCTGGTCAAGGTCTATGACGAGCTTTGCCACGAGATGCGCTTCTGCATTCTGCTGATCGGCCAGCTCTACGACGACGCCCTGCGCGTCGCGGACACCCACGAACCGATCATCGACGCGCTGCGCAGTCGCGATCCAGCCGCTTGCGAAGCCGCGCTCGACTACCACATCGGCGTCGCCCAGCAGCGTGTGGTGGAGATGTTTCGGGAACGGGAGGGGGGAGAAGGCTCCTCCCCACGTAAAAGTGGGGAGAAGAAAAAGGGGGAGGAGAAAAGCTAAACCGCCCGACAGCTACCGGGCCGGCTTGACCAGAAACTTCTCGATCACGTCGAGATTGGGCTCGACGCCAAGGCCATTGCCAGCCGGCAGATGCGCGAAGCCGTCCTCGATACGCACCGGGTTGCTTGCCAGATTACGACTGATCTCACCGGGCTCCACGCAATACTCCATCACCAGCGCGTTATCGATGGCACATAGGAAGTGCAGTGACGCCGCTGTATTGATGTCGGTCGTGAAGTTGTGATTGCAGACCTTCTTGCCTCGCGCGCGCGCATAATCGGCAATCTGGATCGCTTGAGTGAAGCCGGTGCGGGTGAGATCGACCTGCACGACATCGATATCGCCCTCGTCGATCAGACGGCGGAAACCGGTCAGCGAGCACTCCTCCTCGCCCGCCGCAATATGCTGAGTTGCCGTACGGGACACCTTGCCGTAGCCGGCATAATCGTCCGGATGCAGCGGCTCTTCGATCCAGTAGAGATCAAAAGGCTCGAACGAGCGCGCGCGCTGGATCGCCGTCTTGGCGTCCCACGCCATGCCGACATCCAGCATGAAGTCGATGTCGTCCCCGATCGCCTCACGCACCGCGGCGACCATGCGCAGGTCCTCCTTGGCATCGCGGCCGAACGGCTCCCAGCCGAACTTGACCCCGGTATGCCCGGTATCGACGGCATGGCGCGCCCGATCCAGCGTGTCGGCGAGCTCGAACTGGAACATGTTTGAAGAGTATACCCGCATGCGATCGCGCACTGCCCCGCCCAGCAGCTCGACGATCGGCTTGTCCAGCGCCTTGCCCTTGATATCCCACAGGGCAATGTCGATCCCCGCCATCGCCTGCAGCACGGCGCCGCCGCGACCGTAAAAGATCGTCGCCTGGTACATCTTGTCCCACAGACGCGTGGTCTCGAGCGGATTCTCGCCAATCAGCAGCGACTTTAGCCCGGTCACCATGGTGTGAGAGTACGGCGCCTCGATGATCGCCTGGGTCACGACCGGACAGCCGTCGACCTCGCCCCAGCCGATGATGCCGGCGTCGGTGGTGATCCGGATGATCAAGGCATCCTGCGAACTGTCGGTCCGCGCCTGCACGTCGGGGAGGCGCAGGTAGAACGCCTCGACATCGGTAATTTTCATGAAAACGGCCCTTGTTATTGGTATGAACGACCGCGTCGGACGTCGCAAATGGCGCCTGGCCCGGTCGATAGTGGGTCACTGCATTGGCCGACGATCCGCTCGAACGCTGGCGGTTCGCCGACCGAAGAGGCATCACGCGTCGCGCGCGCGGCGTTTCTCCTCGATGATCGCCTCGTAGTTGATGTCGAGCGTCTGCACGCGAATATGCTCCTCGATTTCCCGCTGCATCTGGCCGATGTCGCCGGCGGCGAAGACGTCGATCAGCGCCCGGTGCTCGCCCACGATGGTCGTCATCGATTTGGTTGCCGTGGATAGCCCGAATAGCACCGTGAGCTGGCGGGCGATCGACTCCCAGACACCATCGAGCACCGGGTTGTCGGCAAAGCTGCACAGCACACGATGAAAGTCGGTGTCCGCCATCGCGAACGCGTAGGCGTCGCCGCGCTCCGCCATCAGCGTCAACTCATGGATGGCCGCTTCGAGTCGCGCGAGCTGTTCGGGTCCGTTGCGACCCGCTTCGATCGCGCGGCAGCAGGCGAGACTCTCGATCGACACGCGCACATCGATGATCTGCTCGAGCCGGCGGGTCGAGACCTCCATCAGCCGCATCCCCTTGTAGGGCTCGCTGGTAACCACCCCCTGGCTTTCCAGAATGCGCAGCGCCTCGCGCACGGGCACTCGACTCATGCCGAGCCGTGCACAGAGTTCCGGCTCGCTGACTCTGTCACCGGGCAAGAGCGCCCCGCGCGCCGCGGCGGAGAGAATCGTATCGACAGCATGATCGACCAGCGTGCGCGGCCGTGCGGCTTCCCAGCCGCTGGAGACACTGGAACTGTCTTCGCTCATACCTCCTCCTCGGCGTAGCGACGCGTGACAAATTGGCCCTGCCCCGGCACCAGACGACGTTCGCCGTCGACCTGAACGTCCTGGCCACGCAGCAGCGTACGCACGACACGACTGCGACAGGTCATTCCCTCAAAGGCGCTCCAGGGCGCCAGACCGTGAAACCCCTCACCGCGCACGGTCCATTGGGCTTCGGGGTCATAAAGTGCCAGATCGGCGTCGGCGCCAATGCGAATCGCCCCCTTGCGCGGGTAGAGCCCCATCAGGTGCGCCGGCGCCGTCGCGGTCATACGCGCGAAGGTCTCGAGCCCCAACCCACGCTCGGCGACCGCTTCGCTGAAGAACATCGGCCCCAGCGTCTGGACGCCGGTCAGCCCCATGCCGGCTTCCCAGATCGAGTCGTCGCCGACGCGTTTCTGCGCCGGCAGGTAGGGACAGTGATCGGAAGAGAGCATATCGATACGCCCGGCGAGCGCATGGCGCCACAGCGCATCGACCGTCGGCCGCGGGCGCAGCGGCGGGCCGCAGCGAGCGTCCGGGCCGATTCTCACCAGATCCTCCTCATCGAGAATCAAATAATGGGGGCAGGTTTCAAGCGTCGCTCGCACGCCGCTGGCGCTAGCCTGGCGGATCAGTTCGACCGCACGCGGTGAACTCACGTGCACCACATGGCAGCGCACGCCGGTCTCGGCCGCGAACAGCATCAGTCGCGAGACTGCCTCGATCTCGGCGATTTCCGGCGCGGAGGCCGCGTGAGCGCGGGCGTCACGGCGCCCGGCGGCCTGCTCGCCCAGTCGCGCTTCCAACAGCAACTCGTGGTTTTCCGCATGCACGCCAACCACGCCGTCGAAGCCGTGGATACGCTTCATCGCCTTGAGCAGCGCGGAATCCTTCATCTGCGGCAGGCCGCGCTGGTCGGGCGCCTCACCACTGGGATTGCCGCTGGTCAGAAACGCCTTGAACGCCGACGCCCCCAATGAATCGAGTTCGGCGAGCGAGTCTGCATTGTCGTTGGTCAGCCCGGCCCAGAGGCCGAAGTCGAGCGTCGAGGTCGCCTCGAGCAACTCGCGCTTGCGCCGGAACGCCGCCGGCGTGGTGGCCGGTGGGTCGGAGTGCGGCATCTCGATGATGGTCGTGATGCCGCCGATCGCCGCGCCGAGCGTGCCCTCGCGCAGTTCCTCCTCCGGGGAGTCGTGCGGCCCGGTGAAGTGCGTGTGCACATCGATCGCGCCGGGCATGACGATCAGTCCGCGCGCATCGATCACCTCATGGTCGCGCGGCGCGAACGTGCCGTGGGCGTGAAACCCGATGATACGGCCGGACTCGATCACCAGGTCGAGCGCCTGCGCGCCCTGTTCGGTGACGACCGTGCCACCCTGGATCAAACGCTTCATGATACCTCCTGCGTGGCAGCGGCCGAATGGGCCGGCCAAAGCCGTGTGTCGACCAGCTGGTGATAATCGGCGGCGCCCGAGAGCCAGCCAATCGCCTCGAGCAGCTGCGAGAAGCGCTCGAAGTCAGCTGCGGAAATGGCGGGCTCGGTGGCGATGACACCGCTCTCGCGGTAACCCTCGATCCCGGCCGTCAGTGCCGCCGGCGAGAGTTCGGGATAGTCCGCGGCGATGAGCGCGGCGATTTTCGCTGCCGGCTGGTTCGCGATGACACGCTGCGCCTCGCCAATGGCGCCGACAAAAGCCTCGAAGGCCGCCGGTCGCGAAGCCAGCACCTCGGGCGCCGCGATGTAGGCGCTCCACGGCACGGCGCCGGTCTCTTCGGCCAGATCGCACCACACGGTGAGCTCGCCGGCAGCCAGCGGCTCGGCCAGCGCATGACGCGAATGCAGCACGACTTCCTCGTCCGACCAGTGGTTGCCGGGCGGAGGACCGTCCACGATCTCGACATCCTCCTCGGCGAGGCCGGCCCGCGCCAGCGCGTCGCGAAAGGCCATGGTCGCGGTGCCGACGCAGGCGACGTCGCGCACGCGATGTCCCTTGAGCTCGGCCAGCGAGGCGAAACGACCGGGCTCCGGTCTCGCCAGCACCCACGGATTGGCGTTGGCGACGGCGCAGAACGCGACCAGATGCGCCTCGTTCTCTTCGCGCATTTTCATGATCACCATCGGCCCGCCGACGGCCAGGTCTGCCTCGCCGGAGAGCAGCGCCGGGATCTGGCCGCCGCGAACCGTGTGCCCACCCGCCTCGGTCATCTGAAACCGCACCTCGACCCCGTGGCGCGCGAACAGCCCCAGTGCGCGGGCGACGAAGTGTGCGCAGTAGTAAATGCGCGATTCGCTGGCATCGCCCAGATTGAGCCGCAGTACGGAATGGTGCGTGGCTATCGCATCGTTGTGATTCATGACGGCTCCTCGGACGGGGAAGAGGCCAGAAAATCGGGACCGAGCGCGTCAACGCCGTCCACGCCGCACCAGGTCAGCATGGCGAGAATGTCATCGCACCAACTCGTCAGCAGCGAGGCCACCGCCTCTTCACCGCCAGCCGCCAGCGCGCTGAGCACCGGTCGTGCGGCAAGCGAGACATCGGCACCCAGGCAACGGGCGATCAGCGCATCGGTGCCCGAGCGCACGCCACCGTCGAGAGCGACCGGCAGCGAGGTCGCCGCCCGAATCGAGGCCAGCCGGTCCACACCCAGCGCCCAGCGCGCGCTCTGGCGCAGTCCGATGTTGGAAACGATCACGCCGCTCGCCCCACACGCCTCGGCGAGCGCCGCATCCTCGCCGCGCAGCACGCCCTTGAGCAGTACCGGCAATCCGCGCATGTCGGCCAGTCGACAGACTTCGGTAAAAGTCTCCGCGCTCCAGGCGGGAAAAGTCGGCAGCGCCTCGACGCCGGCGGCCGCGCCGATGGTCGACCAGCCGCGCGCGGCGATCTCTTCGCTGATCGAGAAGCCGCCCGGCTGCATGTCCGGCGCCGGGTGCGTCGGTGCCAGGGCGGTGAAGATCACGCCCATCGCCCCACTTTCGACGGCCATGTCCAGCAGCCGCACGACGCGCTCGAGCGGACCGGCCCCGCGCAGCTGCAGCCAGCAGGCATCGTGGATCGCAGTGATCTCGGCCAGCGGTGTTACCGTCTCCTCGGAGACGATCAGCGGCAGCGCGAGCCGGCGACAGACCGCCGCGACCGGCAACAGGCCATCGGCGTGGAATACTCGATCCCCGGCGAAGGCACCCACCGCCAGCGGCGCGCCGAAGCGATGGCCCCACAGCGAGACTCCGGTATCGACGCCCTCGAGCCCAGTCAACAGACGCGGCAGCAGACGATAGCGCCTCAGCGCCGCCGCATTGGCATCACCGTCCGCGCCGCCGGCATCCCGCGCGCCGCCGAGCAGATAGCGATAGAGCGTATCGCCCAGCTTTGCCCTCGTCGCCTCGGCAAAGGGCAGGTTGTCGGCGGATCTCATGACATGACCTCCATCGTCTTCAAATGCGTCGCCTCTTCATGGCGTAGAAAGGTCGCCAGCGCCTCGGTCCGCGGCGTCTGCAGAATGCTCGGCGGCCCCTGCTCGACCAGATGACCGTCCTTGAGAAACACGATGCGGTCGGCGACCGACTCGGCGAAGGCGATATCGTGGGTGGTAATCAACATGGTGATACCGGTATGCGCCAGCCCGCGAATGGTCTGATTGACCTCACGCACCAGCTCCGGATCGAGCGCCGAGGTCGGTTCGTCGAACAGTAGTACCTTGGGGTGGCTGGCGAGCGCGCGGGCAATGCCGACGCGCTGCTTCTGTCCGCCGGACAGCTCGTGCGGCATGCTGGCCTCGAACGCGCCGAGCTCGACATGTTCGAGCGCCCGACTGGCCCGCTCACAGGCGACGCCGGTCGGCAACCGCTGCACCAGCCGCGGGATCGACATGGCGTTCTGCAGCGCGGTCATGTGGTCGAACAGCGCAAAATGCTGGAACACGATACCGACGCCTGAGCGGGCGCGATTGTCCGCCAGCTGCCCGGCGCGCAGCGGCCGCCCCCCGCGCGTCTGCCCCATGCGGTGCCCATCGACCTGAATCGAGCCGGCCGTGACCGGCGCCAGCGCCAAAATCGACTTGAGCAGCGTGCTCTTGCCCGACCCGGAGCGGCCGAGCATGACCACCACCTCGCCGCGCTTGACCGTCAGCGAGATCCCCTTGAGGACTTCGCTGTCGCCGTAGGCCACATGCAAATCATCGATCTCGAGCACACGAGACTTCCGGCTCTCGGGCGTGGCGACCAGCGCCGTGCCGTCGCTGCGGGTCATCTTCGCCTTCAATCGCTGATATCGACGGCGCGCCCGGCGCGCGCGATGTTCGAGCCCGACGTGGCTTTCGAGCCACCACTGAATGCCGGCCAGCCCCGAGGAGAGCGCGATATAGATAGCGCCAGAGGCGACCAGCACCGGAATGAACAGAAAGTTCTGCGACACGATGGTCTGGCCACGCATGGTCAGTTCGTTGACGCCCACGACCGAGGCCAGCGAGGTCGACTTCAGAAGACCGACCGCCTCATTGCCCAGTGTCGGCAAGATGGCCCGCAGCGCCTGCGGAATCACTACACGAACCATCTCGGTGGTGCGCGAGAAACCGAAGGCCTGTGCCGCCATACGCTGCTCCCGGTCGGTGGCTTGAATGCCGCCACGAATGATCTCGGCGCAAAACGCGGTCTCGTTGATCGTCAACGCGATCAACGCACTGTAGAAGGCGGAGAACTCTACGCCGAACTGCGGCAGCACGTTGTAAAGTAAAATCAGCTGCAGCAGCACCGGCGTACCGCGCAGAATATAGATGTAGGTCTGCACCGGCAGCCGAATCCACCACTGCTTGGAGAGACTGGCCAGCGCCAGGAAAAACCCAATCACCACGCCGCCGGTCAGCGCGCCGATCAGCAGCTCTACCGCGATCAACCCGCCCTGCCACAGATACGGCAGGGTCAGGTAGTGCAAGAAATCCTGCATGTCACAACCTCGAGATATGTTGCGTCCAAGGCACCCTCGCCGCAGCTCCTCGCGCCGCTGTCATGAGCGCGCATGCCCAGTGCCCCGACCGCCAGCGGCCGAGGCGGATCTCACATCAGTCGAAAATCGCGACCGGACGTTCACCGTCGGCGCCCTGCCCCCACCGCTCGAGCAGTCGCTTCTCGGCCCCGGTGGACTGGATGACCGCTAACGCATCATGGACGGCGTTGATCAGCGTCGTGTTGTCCTTCGCCAGCGGGTAGCCGACCATGATCGGCAGGTCGATGGAGAAAGCCGTGTCCAGAGTCGGATCCTGTGCCGAGATCTGACGTGCCGACCCCGCTTCGGTCAGATAGATATCCGCGCGTCCGCTGCGCACCGCCTGAATGCTGTTGTCAGTGTTCTGCACCAACAACAGACTGACCGCCGGCTTGCCGGCCGCGGTACAGGCTTGGCTCTGCTGCGGGATCAGCGTCGCGGCTTCATAGGTACCGGCCGCCGAAGCTACGGTCTTGCCGCACAGATCATCCATCGACGTCAGCGCTTCAGGATTTCCCTGCTTGACGATCGAGCTGTCACGCACCTGAATCGAGGCAACGAACGAGACCTGTTCTTTTCGCTCATCGGTGACGTAGAGCATCGGGCCGATATCGACGCGACCGCTGGCGATCGAGGTCAGCAGCACGTTGAACGAGCCATTCTGATAGCTCGGCGTCATGCCAAGACAACTGCCGATTCGATCGAAAAGCGAGGGATCCAGTCCTTCGAGCTGAGAGGGGTCATCGGCGGTGGGCGCCTCCCACCCCTTGGTGTAGCCACCGAGCCCGACCTTCAACGTGTCGCCGAGATCTGGATACTGCTCGCGCAGCGACTGACACGCCGGCATGTCGGAGAATGCTTCGGCCGTCGGCGAGATATCGTCGGCGGCCTGCACCGGTGGGCCGCTCAAAGCCGCAAGACCCAGTGCACTCAGCGCGAACGCGAGCGGCTTCAGGGCGCGGGAATTCAAACCATTTGCCTTCATTTGTTGTTCTCCAAAGGTCAATCAAGTTGGTTCTTCGTTAAGAGACGCTGTGCAGCGACCACCTCGCTCCTGGGACCGACCTCGCCACACACCGCCCATTTGCCGTTGCTCGTTGTCGATGCCCGTGCTGCGGCAGCACGGGTTCAGTAACCCAGACCGAGATCGACCCGGTTGTTCAAAACATCCCCGCGCCGATAGCGACCGAGGTTGTCGAGGAAAATGTCCACACAGCGGCGCATGTAGTTGTCGTGGTCATCGAGACTGCAGTGCGGCGTCATGATCAGACGCGGGGTCTCCCACAATGGATGTGCGGCCGGCAGCGGTTCGATCGGGAACACGTCCAGCACGGCGCCGCCTAGATGCCCATCCGCCAGTCCCTCGCGCAGCGCAACGTCATCGAAGACATCGGCGCGCCCGACGTTGACCACGCCGGCGCCCTGCGGTAGCCGCGCCAGGCGTTCACGGCTCATCAGCCCGCGTGTGTCCGGTGTCGAGGGCAGCGTCGAGACCAGAAAGTCCGTCTCGGCCAGATCTCGCTCGTCGCGATACAGCGATCGAGCATCGCGGCGCTGTTCCCGCTGCGGGTCACGCCGATCACTCGAATGCCTCGCTCGCGCAGCGTCGCCGCCACCGCCTGCCCGATACCGCCAACGCCGAGCAGTGTGCAGGTCTTGCCGGCCAGGGTGCCGCCGAAGACCGGCTGCCAACGTCGCTCGCGCTTGTCGTCGATGAAGTTGGGAATGGCGTAGTTGAGCATCAGCACTGCCGTCAGCACGAACTCGGCACCCTTCTCGCCATGCACGCCGGACGCATTGGTCAGGATCACGCGGCCCTCGCGGTCGGCGGTGAATGTCTCCACGCCTGCCGAGATCGCCTGCACCCAACGCAGCGACGGATAGACCGCACGCGCCGCGTTCAGGTCGAGCGCGTGGCAGGTAAAGAGCACCTCCGGCGAGCCGAGATCGTGAGGCAGTTCGGCCCCCAGGCTTTGCGTGATCCGCAGGGTACCCGCATCAAGCCCCGCTTCGGCTATCCGGGCGTCCAGCTCTCCCGGCGCCAGTGCGAGCGGGCCACTGCCGTTGAGAACGTGAATGTGCATGACGGCCTCAGCTCGCCGTGGCATCGGGCCAGCGCAGGGCGATGGCGTCCATCTCCACCAGCAGCGCCGGATTGTTGAGGCTGACGCCAATGGTGGCGCGGGTCGGATAGGGGGCGCCGAAGAACTCGGCGTATACCGCGTTGAGTGCATCGAACTGCTCGGGACGCGTCAGGAAGATGCCGACCTTGACCACATCGGCCAGCGTCAGCCCGGCGGCCTCGACCAGTGTCTGGATATTGGTCAGCACCTGTCGCGTCTGCGTGGCGACGTCATCGCCAATGATCTCGCCACTCAGCGGATCGATGGCAACCTGGCCAGAGACGAAAAGGAAGGGACCGCTCTGAAGCGCGGGGGAAAGTGGTGCCGGCCCCATCGGCCGATCGGCCGTGTCGAGCCCAGGGTACGTAACGACAGATGCCATGATGAGTCTCAATTGTTATTGGAATGATGACCAATGGTCTTTCTGCATATTCGTATACGATTAGACGAACGTCAATGACCTATCGCTTTCGGCTATTTCGTAGCGAGACGTGAAGGCACACCAAGGCAGGGTTAGGATGAGGTCTCGTCGTCTGCTAGCGTGCTCCTATGCCTGAAATGAATTGCTCCACGATTCCTCGGCTGACCCACTGGGTCTTCGACATGGATGGCACGCTGACCGTTGGCGTGCATGACTTCCCCGCCATTCGGCGCGAGCTGGAGATTCCCGAATCGGCGGATATCCTCCACCATCTGGAGACGTTGCCCACCGCCGAGCGCGAGGCGAAGCATGCCTGGCTGCTCGCACACGAGCGTGAGCTGGCGCTGCGCTCCACCGCAGCGGTCGGTGCCATCGAGCTGATTCGCGAGCTGTGTCGGCGCGACTGTCGGCTCGGCATTCTGACCCGCAACGCCAAGGCACTGGCGCATATCACACTCGAAGCAATCGGGCTCGACGACTGCTTCGCGCCGCACGACGTACTCGGGCGCGACGAGGCACCGCCCAAGCCGCACCCCGGCGGGCTCGATCATTTCATCGACCAATGGCAGGTCGCGCCCGAGGCGATGGTCATGGTCGGCGACAGCCATCTGGACATGGCCTGCGGCCGGGCGGCGGGCACGCGAACGGTACTGGTCAATGCCCCCACGATGCGCGACCCGACGGACGTCGACTGGCAGCTCGCCGATTGCGAGGCGCTGCTGCGCGCCCTGCCGCGTGAGGGATAACGTCGCGTCTGCCGCGCCGCGCATCTGATGCCAGCCTCGACTGTCGAGACCCCCAAATCTCGTCAATTTCGAGGGTCGCGCCCCCACTGCTCGGCTATTGCACGCCACCGCGACGACTTGCCGATTCGACCATTGCCTCGCCACATGGCCGCGACGCGCTGATCGGAAGATTCCATACTAGGTGGATCCGAACCGTGCCTAGGCTCGCCGGGCAACCGACGTCGATGACGCTTGTCGATATTCGTGCGCGGTATCCGCCCGCCCCGGCGCGGGCATCAGGAGGGGCCGATGTTCCGATTTCTCAAGACGACGGCACTCGGCGGCGTGCTGTTCATCCTGCCGTTGATATTGATCGCGATCCTCGTGCAGAAAGCCGTGGGCATCCTGCGCGTGCCGATCGCCAAGTTGCTGCCCGTCTTCGCCCATCACAGCGTGGCCGGCGTGACCCTGCTCTCCCTCGCCGCGCTGTTGGCCCTGCTCCTGCTCTGCTTTCTGGCCGGCCTGCTGGCCCAGACCCGAGCAGCGAAGCGCATTCGTCATGTCATCGAGGACAAGCTGCTCGATAACGTGCCCGGCTATCGCCTGCTCAAGGACACGATGGCGCGCCTGACCGGCATGGAAGAGGATACCGATACACAGGTCGGGTTATATATCGATGGGGATGTCGTGCAGTTCTGCCTGATCGTCGACAGCGCGGATGGTTGGACGTCGATCTTCATTCCGGATGGTGGCTCGGCCGGCCTGACGGCGGGCGCCCTGCAGATCGTGCCCGCGGCCCAGGTTCACCCGACCGACCTGACTTGGCTCGCGGTGCTCTCGTGCCTCAAGCGCAGCGGCCATGGCAGCCTGGCGCTGGCAGCACCCTGGCTACCCCGCGACGCGTGACGCCTATCGGCTTCCGGGGGCTACCGCCTTCCCGGTTTTCCCTTTCTGGTTTTCCCTTCCCGTGCATTCCGACGGATCGCACAGGCTTCACAGTCAAATCAACCGGTGCTATAAATCGAAACCAAGGGATATCAGTTTAACCATGGTAAAAAAGGCGGATTCGCTAATGTTTCGCGCTCGAAGTATCACGCCAGCGTGACACCAATAGCCTTTCCGCCATGCCTCAAGTGGGAGCCTTCATGCTCGGTTTTATGGCGCGGTATACGATGCTCGTGAATGCCATCGCGGTGGCGCTGCTGACCCTCTTCGGAATGGTCATCGCCCCCGCCGCCGACGCACAGGATGACGAGCCTGCCAGGTTCAAGGCAGTGACGACCTTCACCGTGATCGCGGACATGGCGCAAAACGTCGCCGGCGACGCTGCCACGGTCACCTCGATCACCCGGCCCGGCGCGGAGATTCACAACTACTCGCCAACGCCCGGTGACATCCTGCGTGCCCGGGATGCCGACCTGATTCTATGGAACGGGCTCGATCTCGAGCTCTGGTTCCAACGCTTCTTTCGCCACCTGGAAGACGTGCCAAGCGCCGTGGTGTCCAACGGCGTCGAGCCGATGAGCATCACGGACGGACCCTATCGCGACAAACCCAACCCCCACGCCTGGATGTCGCCATCCAGCGCGCTGATCTACGTCGACAACATCCGCGACGCCTTCATCGAACACGATCCGGCGCATGCAGAGACCTATCGCCAGAACGCCGAGCACTACAAGCAGCGGATCGAATCGGCCGTCTCCCCGATCCGCGACAAGCTCGCCGCCATTCCCGAATCGAACCGCTGGCTGCTGACGAGCGAAGGCGCCTTTTCCTACCTGGCGCGGGATTTCGAGCTGCGCGAACTCTATCTGTGGCCGATCAATGCCGATCAGCAGGGGACGCCGCAACAGGTACGTCAGGTCATCGACAGCGTGCGCGAGCACGATATTCCGACCATCTTCAGCGAAAGCACCGTTTCCGATCGTCCGGCTCGCCAGATTGCCCGCGAGACCGGCGCCCACTATGGCGGCGTGCTCTACGTCGACTCGTTGAGCACGCCCGAGGGGCCGGTACCGACCTATATCGACCTGCTGCGCGTCACCGCCGATACCATTGCCGACGGTCTGACCGCGGGGACGACGCCATGACCGCCCGCTCGTCCGCTGCCCCGCGCGGCGTGGCCGACACGGCCGACGGCAGCGGCATTCGCGTCACCGATGCCACCGTGACCTATCGCAACGGCCACACCGCGCTGCACGACACGACCTTCGCGATTCCCACCGGCACCATCACCGCGCTGGTGGGCGTCAACGGTTCCGGCAAATCGACCCTGTTCAAGGCGATCATGGGATTCGTCCGCCTGGCCAGGGGCGAGATCCGGGTGCTCGACATGCCGGTCTCTCAGGCGCTGAAGCGCAATCTGGTCGCCTATGTCCCGCAGTCCGAGGAGGTGGACTGGCACTTTCCGGTACGGGTCGAGGATCTCGTCATGATGGGCCGCTATGGTCGTATGGGGTTTATGCGCCTACCGAAGCGCGCCGATCGCGAGGCGGTCGATGCCGCGCTGGCACGGGTCGACATGAGCGCATTTCGCAAGCGTCAGATCGGCGAGCTCTCCGGCGGCCAGAAGAAGCGTATCTTCCTGGCCCGCGCGCTGGCCCAGGAAGGGCGCGTCATTCTGCTCGACGAGCCCTTCACCGGTGTCGACGTCAAGACCGAGGACCAGATCATCCGACTGCTGCGGGAGCTCCGCGACGAAGGGCGGGTCATGCTGGTGTCGACCCATAACCTCGGCTCGGTGCCGGAATTCTGCGACCGCACCGTGCTGATCAAGGGCACGGTGCTCGCTCATGGCCCGACCGAAGAGACGTTCACCCAGGCCAACCTGGAGCACACCTTCGGTGGCGTACTGCGCCACTTCGTGCTCGAGCAGGACGCCGGCCAAACGGCGTCACGGCATCCGGTCGGCGTCTTCACCGACGACGAACGCCCCTTGGTGCTGCAAAACGGCATCGCCGCACGGCGCCGCACGCGAGACCAAGAGTCGGCTTCGGCCTCGGCATCTGGTCCGACTCAAGGCGCAGATGACGACGTCGGCGGGGGAACGCGCGAATGATCGATCTGCTGCTCGAACCGTTCGCCTACGGCTATATGCGCAACGCTATCTGGGTCTCGGCGCTGGTCGGCGGCGTATGCGCCTTTCTTTCCTGTTACCTGATGCTGAAGGGCTGGTCGCTGATCGGCGATGCGCTATCGCACGCCATCGTGCCCGGCGTCGCCGGTGCCTACATGATCGGTCTGCCCTTCTCTCTTGGCGCCTTCTTCGCCGGCGGGCTCGCCTCGGCGGCCATGCTGTTTCTGCATCAGCGCAGCCAACTGAAGGAGGACGTGATCATTGGACTGATCTTCTCCACGTTCTTCGGCCTCGGGCTGTTCATGGTGTCCCTGTCACCGACGTCGGTGAACATCCAGACCATCGTGCTTGGCAACGTGCTCGCCATCAGCCCGAGTGATACCTGGCAGCTGGCGCTGATCGGCAGCGTCTCGCTGCTCGTGCTGCTGGCGAAGTGGAAGGATCTGATGGTGACCTTCTTCGACGAGCACCACGCGCGCTCGATCGGGCTCAACCCCAACGCGCTGAAGATCGTCTTCTTCACGCTGCTGTCCGCCTCGACGGTCGCCGCCCTGCAGACCGTTGGCGCCTTTCTGGTCATCTGCCTGGTGATCACCCCCGGCGCCACGGCCTACCTGCTGTGCGACCGATTCCCTCGGTTGCTGGTCGTCGCGGTCGCGATCGGCACGCTGACCAGCGCCATCGGCGCCTATCTCAGCTACTTTCTCGACGGGGCCACCGGCGGCGTCATCGTGGTGCTGCAAACGCTCCTGTTTCTCATCGCTTTCCTGCTGGCACCCAAGCACGGCATGCTTGCCGCCAGACGCCGCGCCGCCGCGACCCTGCGCCGGCCACCCGAGCCCGCAGAAGGCGCCCTCACGCATCACGGCGAGTCGGGACGATGAGCTGGCACGCCTGGCTGCTCGCCCCCTTCCAGTTCGACTTCATGGTCAACGCCATGCTGATCGCCGTGCTGGTCTCGGTCCCCATGGCGCTGCTCTCCTGCTTCCTGGTGCTCAAGGGGTGGTCGCTGATGGGGGACGCGATCTCGCATGCGGTCTTTCCCGGCGTGGTGGTGGCCTACATGCTCGGCCTTCCCTACGCCATCGGCGCTTTCGCCGCCGGCATGTTCTGTGCCGTCGCCACCGGCTTTCTCCAGGAGAACAGCCGCATCAAGCAGGACACGATCATGGGGATCGTCTACGCTGGCATGTTCGGCCTGGGGCTGGTGCTCTACGTGCGGATCCAGACCCACGTGCATCTCGATCACATTCTCTTCGGCGACATTCTCGGCGTCGGCTGGCAGGACATCGCCGGCTCGGCCGCCATCGCCGCAATCGTGGCCGGCCTCATCGGCCTCAAGTGGAAGGACTTCCTGCTCCACGCCTTCGATCCTGCACAGGCCCGCGCGGTAGGCCTGCGGGTGAACTGGCTGCACTACGGCCTGCTCTGCCTGATCTCGCTGACCATCGTCGGCGCCTTGAAGGCGGCGGGTATCATCCTCGCCATTGCCCTCCTGATCGCCCCCGGCGCCGTGGCCTTCCTGCTCACCCGGCGTTTCGGCAGTATGCTGCTGGTGGCAGTGATCATGTCGGCAGTCATCGCCTTTCTCGGCGTCTATCTCTCGTTCTTCCTCGACAGCGCGCCGGCACCGACCATCGTGCTGCTCTTCTCGCTGGTCTTCATCGCCGCCTTTGTCCAGTCGCTGCGCCGGAGTGTCCGGCAGACCAGCCGTGTCGGCTAGCCACGACGCCAGCGCCGCGACGACTACACAAAGATGACGATCGCGTTACCAATTGCTGCCGTCGGCCTTCGAGCCGGCGCGTAGCATAAGCCGCTCGTCACCCAGGAGGTCATCGGTTCACTGTCATGGAAGCTCTCAACCTGCGTCTGTTCGACTGGCTCAATGCCCCGGCTCACGCCCCGCGTCTGACCCTCGATCTCGCTTACGCCTTCGCCATCTACGCCATCTATCTGGTACCGCTGCTGCTGATCGTCGGCTGGCTGCAGAGAGATCTTGAGCGCCAGAAGATCGCCCTGCGCGCACTCATCGCCTGCATCGCGGCACTGGCCGTCAACCAGCTGATCACGCTGGTGTGGATGCATCCACGCCCGTTCGTGGTGCCCGTGGGCCACACCTATCTCGCGCATGCACCCAACGCCTCCTTCCCCAGCGATCACATGACCGTTATCTCGACGTTCGCGATCAGCCTGCTGCTGTCGCGCGGCGCGCGCACGCTCGGTATCGCGCTGGCGGGGATCGGCGTCGGCATCGCCTGGTCGCGGGTCTACCTGGGCGTCCACTTTCCGCTCGACATGCTCGGGGCGTTGGCGGTCTCGCTCGGCGTCGCCGGCCTCGCCGCCGCGCTGGAGTCGCGCTACCTGCCGCCACTGCATGCGCTGGCGCGTACCCTGCATCGCCGTCTCTTCGCACCGCTGATCGCCCGTGGCTGGCTGGCCCGTTAAGCGCGCCGCGCACCAGGAACGACAGCGCCCGGCCTCGCTATCCGCGAGCGCCGGGCGCTATCGGCGATCGATGCTCGATCAGGCGTTGGCCGAGGCCACTGCGCGGCGCCCGCCAGCGAGACTGACCGCGATCAGCGTCAGCGAAGCGAGCGGCATCGCCACCAGTACGCTATTCCAGCCCATCGGCTTGGCCAGCGGAATTTCCCAGACCAGGGTCACGATGCCACCGACGATCATGGCGGCCAGGGCCGCTGTCGGTGTCGCACGCGGCCACAGCAATGCCGCCAGGAAGACCGGCGTGATGGCCGCGCCGTACATGCCGTAGGAGTACATCTGCATCGCCAGCACGCTGGGAAAGAAGCCACCCAGAATCCACGCCAGCACGCCGAGACCGACGACGGTCAGGCGATTGACCAGTAGCGCCTTGCCAGCGGGGATCTTCAGCTTCATCCAGCCGCCGAGGATATCCTGGGTCAGACTGGCGGAGGCGGAAAGCAGGTAGGAGTTGCCGGTCGTCAGCAAGAGCGCTACCAGCGAGGCGAGCAGCAGACCGCCCACCACCGTCGGTAAGCCCTGCTGGGCCAGCGTCATCATCGCCGTCGAGGGGGTGATGTTCGGGAACATCACCCGCGTGGCGCAGACCAGCAAGATGATGAGGGCGGAGCTGGCAATCGAGGCTATCACCAGACCCATGGAGGCTTTGCGAGCGGTGGCCGGGTCGCGCGCGGCGGCGAAGCGCTGGAACAGGTTCTGATCTCCCAGGATCAGCAGGAACAACGGCAGGAAATAGCCGAGCGCCTGCCACGGCGAGAGCCCGCCCAGCAGCGTCTGCTGAGTCGCCGGCAGCGCCTCGAACAGGCCATCCAGTCCACCAAGCCGCGTCAATACCAGCGGCAACGCAATCAGCATGCTGCCGAAGATGAGAATCGCGCTGAGGTAATCGGTATAGGCAACCGAGATCAGCCCGCCCATGGTCGCCAGTCCGATCATCACCGCCGCTGCCACCAGTACGCCCTGCCAGACCGGCAGGCCGAAAGCGAGATTGAGCGCCTGCCCGGCACCGGTGAACTGATATGCGACGATACCGACATAGGCCAGCAGGATGATCAACGAGGCGATGGCGCGTGCGGCCGGGCCGAAACGCTCCTCGATCAGCGCGGGAATGGTCGTTGCCCGCGAGCGGCGCATCTTGCGGGCCAGCAGGAAGTAGATCACCAGCGCAGCGACCGGCGTGCCAGAGAATAAGAAGATCGCGGCGCCTGGGCCGTGCTGGAACACGAAGCTGGCACCACCAACGATGGAACCGGAGCCGACGAAGGTCGCCAGCAGGGTGGCTGTCAGGACGATCGTCGAGAGCGAGCGCCCGGCGACGATAAAGTCGGTATCGTCGTGGACCTTGCGCCGGGAGAAATAGAAGCCGATGACGACCATCAGCAGTAGATAGGCGATGACAAAGAGTGCTTGCATGCGTGCAGCCTCCGATTGTGATTGTTATACGTCGAGTCGAAAAGGCTTGGGTCGACAGCAGACGGGGCGAGAACAGGTCAATGGCTGCCGGCCCGCCGCCGGCAACCAGCGATTCACTGGAGGCCGAGGCGATCCTTGACCGCGATGCCGCCCTGCAGAATCAGTGACAGGTGGTCTCCCTGCCCTGCCAGCAGGCGCAGATCCTCGAGCGGATTGCCATCGACCACGATCAGGTCAGCGCGCGCGCCGGGGGCCACGCAGCCGATTTCGCCTTCCATGCGCAGCAGCTTGGCGGCGGTGGCCGTGGCGCTGCGGATGATCTCCTGGGCCGGCAGTACCTGGGAACGAATGACGAACTCCTCGGACTGATGCGGGTGCATCTGACCAAGCAGATCGGTACCAAATGCCATCTCCAGACCGGCTTCGCGCATGATCGCCAGGCTCTCGAGGCCGGCCAGGCGCACGTCATCGATCTTGGCGACCGACTCGGGCTTGAGGCCGAAGTCGGCACCGTCGATCTTGAGCCGCTCATAGGTCACCAGGGTCGGACAGGCCATGGCGCCGCGCTCGGCCGCGAGCCTCGCGGTTTCCGGCGTGATCAGGTTGCAGTGCTCGAGCGAATGCACGCCGGCTTCGACCGCCCGCCGAATGGCCTGGTCGGTATAGAGGTGGGCGGCGACGTAGGTCTGGGCGTTGGCGGCCTCTTCGACGATAGCCTTCAGCTCATCGACCGAGAAGCTCAGGAAATCGATCGGGTCACTGGGCGAGGAGACCCCGCCGTTGGCCATCACCTTGATGAACTGCGCACCACCCTTGATCTCCTGGCGCGTGGCGCGCCGCACGGCATCGATACCGTCGCAGAGCCGGCCCAGCGACCCAAGGCGACGCGTCTGGTACTGGTCATCACGTTCATCGTAGAAGCCACGAAGGTCGCTGTGCCCGCCGGTCTGAGAGAGCGCCTTGCCACACACCACCAGCCGCGGGCCGGCGAAATGCCCCTCTTCCACGGCCTGCTGGATGCCACGGTCGGCGCCGCCGACATCGCGTACGGTGGTGAAACCGCGCGCAAGCATGCCTTTCAGGATCGGCGTGGCCCGTGCCGCGACTAGGGCATCCGGCAGCAGCGCATTCGCGGCAAGATCCGCCGTGGTGGCAATGACGTGCACATGGCAGTCGATCAATCCCGGCATCAGCGTGCGGCCCTTGAGGTCGACAACGCGAGCGTCGGGCGCGGCGATCGACGCTTCGGAGACCTGGGCGATTCGGCCGTTCTCGATCAGGACATTGACACCGCGACGCGGCTCGGGGGAAGTCCCATCGACGAGATCGGCATTAGTCAGGAGTAGAGACGTTGGTTGGGAAGCAGAATCGGTCATGACATGGACTCTATTGTGACGCGCTCGGGTAAAGCGAGCGCTCTTGTGATGAGTGACGCGAATTCATCACGAGCCTACTGAGCCCTTCCGACGCCTGAAAAGCGCAAAAAACGCATGCCAGCATGCGCTGGAGGCATCGATCATGCCTCCGCTTCGACGACCTTTTCATGCCGCAGCAACCAGGTTTTGAAGCGTCGCGTGGCGGCATTTTCGCGTCGTTCTTCGGGGGTGATCAGGTAGTAGCCGCCGCCGTGGCTCGCCCAGCGGTCACAGGCCCACACCAATCGACCCCGTTCGATCTGGCTGTCGATCACATGGCGCCAGCCGAGTACGACACCCTGCTCCTGTACCGCCATTTCCACCAGTGCCGGATAGTTGTTGAAGACCACCGCACTCGTGGCCGCCGGCAGCGCCAGATCGTGATAGCGAAACCAGTCGCGCCACGAGATCCACAGGCTCTGCGCATCTTCCAGCGCCAGCAATGTCTCGCCCAGCAGGTGCGACGGCTCGAGGCGGGCCTCGTCGGCGAGACCTTGACGGGCGCGACAGGCTTCGAGGTAGCCCGGCGCGCAGACCGGGAAGACCTGCTCGGGAATCAGCGGTGCGGTCTCGTAACCCGACAGCGTCGCCGTCTTCAGGTAGTAGAGCGCAATATCGAACTCGAATGACGAAAGCAACGAGACGCCGTCGCGCACCACCAGGCGCAGATTGATGTCCGGATTGTCGCGACGAAACCGACTGAGACGCGGGGCCATCCAGAACTGCGCCACTCCGGCCGTGCAAGCAATCGTCAGCTCGTTCTCGCCGGTGCTCTTCATCACCTCCGCCGTGGCCTGTACGCAGTCGTCCAGGATCGCGCGCACTTGCAGGGCATAGGTCTCGCCGGCGCGCGTCAGGGTCAACTGTCGTTGCTGGCGCACGAACAGCTTGCGGCCGAGAAACGCCTCCAGATGCACGATCTGCCGACTGACGGCGCTCTGCGAGAGATGCAGTTCGACGGCCGCGCGAGTGAAACTCAGATGCCTGACCGCAGCCTCGAAGGCGATCAGCGAATTGAGCGGGGGCATGGGCGACATACGCATGGACAAGGCTCCAACCGGTGCGCGGATCGCACAGCATACGGGATTCTCCCGGCAGCGCCGCCCCGCCTTCGAGAAAGAAGACACATTCGACTTTAGGCGATAGCGGATTCAAATCCGATACCGCTCGAGTGCATGCTAACGCTACCGATCCATGCCGATACTCGCCTCCCCAGACAGGACGCCAATGATCATTTCCAGCCCGAACGACTATCGCGAGGCCGCCCGACGCAAGCTGCCCCGCTTCCTGTTCGATTATCTCGACGGCGGCGCCGTCAGCGAGAAAACCCTCAACGACAACGTAACGGCATTGAACGCCATCTCCCTGCGTCAGCGCGTCCTGCAGGGTGTCGGTGCACCGACGCTCGGGACCGATATCCTGGGCAGCCACTGGTCGATGCCGGCGGCACTGGCGCCGATCGGCGCGTGCGGCATGTATGCCCGCCGTGGCGAGGTGCAGGCGGCACGCGCCGCGACCGATGCCGGCATCCCCTCGACGCTCTCCACCGTTTCGGTCTGCGCCATCGAAGAGGTCGCCGCGGGCGCCAGCGGCGAGCTGTGGTCGCAGCTCTACGTGCTGCAGGATCGCGGCTACATGCAGAACTCGCTGGAGCGCGCCTGGGCGGCCGGCATGCAGACGCTGGTCTTCACCGTCGACATGCCGGTGCCCGGCTCGCGCTATCGCGACCGCCACTCCGGCATGTCCGGGCCCTTCGCCACCAGTCGTCAGTATCTACAGGCCCTCACGCATCCCCAGTGGGCCTACGACGTCGGCTACAAGGGACGCCCGCTCTCGTTCGGCAACATCGAAGCCTACACCCGCCGCACGATGAAGATGGACGACTACATGGGCTTTCTCGGCAAGAACTTCGATCCGTCCATTGCCTGGACGGACCTCGAATGGATTCGCGAGACGTGGAAAGGGAAGCTGATCATCAAGGGCATTCTCGACCCGGAAGACGCCCGCGACGCGGTGCGCCTCGGCGCGGATGGCATCGTCGTCTCCAACCACGGCGGTCGCCAGCTCGACGGCGCCGCGCCGACGGTGCGTGTGCTGCCGGAGATCGCCGAAGCGGTCGGCGACGATCTCACCGTGCTCGCCGACTCCGGCATCCGCTCGGGGCTCGACGTGGTCCGCATGCTCGCCTCCGGCGCCAAGGGCGTGTTGCTCGGCCGCGCCTACATGTACGCTCTCGCCACCGACGGCCAGCGCGGCGTCGCCAATCTGCTCAAGCTGATCGCCGCCGACATGAAGGTGACCATGACCCTGATCGGCGCCAGCTCGCCGGACAAGATCGGATCCGAGCATCTGCAGCGTCTGGAAAAGGCGGTGGTCGGCAACTGACACGCTTCTTGCCATCGGCGTACGCGGCGGGCGGCCTCGGACTGCCCGTCGAGAATCTCAATGCTTGTGTCAGCGACTCACGCACCTTATTGTTATGAAATAACATAACTTATCAAACCCGGTCTCTTATGCTGCAACGTTCTCCTCTTCCCGATGTGGCCGCCAGCCGAGCTGCCGCTTCCTCCTCAGACGGGTCATCGCCAAGCGCGGAGACGCGCGCGCTGCAACACGTCGGCATGCGCGGTATCGCCTCGCGTCTTCAACTGGAGGACGGCACGCGACTGCCTGTCACCGTGGACGTCGGCGTGGACCTGGCTACCGGCCATCGTGGCATTCACATGTCGCGGCTCTATCGGCTGCTCGACCGGCTCGATGAGACGCCACTGAGTGTCGATACCTTCCACGCGCTCGGTGTTTCGCTGCTCGAGAGTCAGGCGGGGATCAGCGAACGTCTCGAACTCGCCTTGCATTTCGATCTGCCGCTACGGCGGCCGGCGCTGTTGAGTGAGGCCAGCGGCTGGCGGCACTATCCGGTCACGCTCACGCTCTGCGGCACGCTTGGCGACCTGCAGACCGTACTGACGCTGTCGCTCGACTATTCGTCGACCTGCCCCTGCTCGGCGGCGCTGGCGCGACACGCCATGGCACGCGACTGGCGCGCCTGGGCCGAGGAACACCCGGATGCCGCGCGCGCCCCCGATGTACTGGCCCGCTGGATCGAGCAAGACGGCAGCTTCCCCACGCCACACAGCCAGCGCAGCCGTGCCGAGATCGCACTGAGCCTCGGCGCGTCAGCATCGCTCGATATCGCCGCTCGCATCGTCGATTTCGAGGAGACCCTGCAGACACCGGTGCAGACGCTGGTCAAACGCCTCGACGAGCAGGCCTTCGCCGAGCGCAACGGCGCCAATCTGCTGTTCTGCGAGGATGCGGCACGCCGTCTCGGCGGCTGTTGCGACGCGCAGCCCGGTGTCGACGGTTATCGTATCGACATCACGCACGCCGAGAGCCTGCACGCTCACGATGCGGTGGCCCGGATCGAGCGCGATTTCCCATCGACCTCGGCGCGACCGAACCGGATGGCCCGCTAGCGTCGATCCTGGCGAAGCGAGGTCAGGAACTGCACCATCATGTCGTAGCCATCCTCGATGTCGCGGCGGATCGCCAGGCGTGCCGCCTCGGCGTCGCGTGACTCCAGCGCCTCGAGCACTTCCCAGTGGTGCTGAATCGCGACGCGCTCGGAGAAAGCACGATAGGCCAGTGCGATCACCGGCCCGGCGCGCATCCAGAGGCTGTCGATGAAGCGTTCGAGCATGGGAGAACCGGCCAGTCCCGCCAGCGCGAAATGGAACTGCTGGTTGAGCTTCATCGCCCGTGCCATGTCACCTTCGACGATGGCGCGGTGGTTCTGCCCGACCTGCTCGCGTAGCTGGCGGGCAGCGGCATCGTCGATAGCCGCCGCCGCCAGTGCCGCCGCCATCCCCTCGAGTTCCAGCCGCAGACGGTAGATCTCGTCGTACTGGGCCACATCGATCAGCGGCACACGGATATCGCGGGCCGTACGCATTTCGAGCACCTGCTCCTTGCACAGGCGCAGGATGGCATCGCGTACCGGCGTCACGCTGGTGCCGAACTGCTCCGCCAGCTCGCGAATGCGCAGGCGATCATCGGGCTTCAGCTGCCCGCCGATCAGCGCCTCGCGCAGATGCGTGTAGACGCTGCCGCCAAGCGACGCCGGCTCGACATGGGAAAAGCGATGTTCCATGGCTCTGTCATCCTTCAAAACGCTGTCATCCCTAAAAACGCTGTCGTCCCTCGAAAATCGCGCTGACGCCCCGCCGCAATGCTGGCGTCGTTAAGACACGTACTTGTCGGGGCCAACGCTACCTTGGCCGCGTCGAGATGCCCAGTCATACCGCGGCCGCTTTCAGCAGTCTGGATCGTGGGTCAGGCCTCGCTTCACTCCCGACGATCACCGCCTTTGCGGCCATGTCTCCTGCCGAGCCCCGGCTGAAGAGGCGTCGGCAAGCATGGATTCTTCTCGACAACTTATGATGCATCATGTATCCATTAACATCACATCTCTTTCCCTGTCTCTGTGATCCGCCAGGAGTCGTCGCGTGCACGTTTTCGTCAGTGATACCCACCGCGAGCATGATCCGCATTTCTTTGTCGTACGGGGCCAGGTCCGTCGCAGCAACGAACAGCCGGAACGTGCCGAACGGCTGCGCCAGGCGGCCGAACGCGCCGGTCATACCCTCGTTGACGCCGCGACGGACCTCGGTCGCGAAACGCTGGAGCGGGTGCACACGCCACGCTACCTCGACTTCCTCGAACACGTGCATACTCGATGGCTGGCCCTCGAGGATCGCAACCCCGACGAAGTGGTGGCGAACGTGCATCCGTTTCCCGGCGAGCCCTGCACCTACCCCGAGCATCTGGTCGGCCGGGTCGGCTTCCATCTCGGCGACATGGCGGCCTCGATCGGCGCCGGCACCTGGCGTGCCGCGCTGTGCGCCACCCACTGTGCGCTGAGCGCCGCGCGTCATGTCCAGGCCGGCCATCGTAGCGCCTACGCGCTGTGCCGGCCGCCGGGCCATCATGCCTACGCGGAACGCGCCAACGGCTTCTGCTATCTCAACAACGCCGCCGTCGCCGTCGGCGAGCTGCGCCGCCACCACGCCCGCGTCGCCGTCCTCGATATCGATGTGCATCACGGCAACGGCACCCAGGGCATCTTCTATGACCGCAACGACGTACTGATGGTCTCGCTGCATGCCGATCCGCATTTCATGACACCGTTTTTCACCGGCCATGCCCACGAGACCGGACGCGACGCGGGCGAAGGCTACAATCTCAATCTGCCGCTGCCCAAGGGGCTCGATACCGACGGCTATCTGCGCGCGCTGTCCCGCGCCTGCGAGCGCATCGCCGAGTTCGCGCCCGGCGCCCTGGTGGTCTCGCTCGGTCTCGATGCCTACGAACACGATCCCTACCAGGGCGTCGCGGTCACCACCGAGGGCTTTGCGCGGATCACGCGCCAGATCGCCCAGCTCGGGCTGCCGACGGTGTTGGTGCAGGAGGGCGGCTATCTCTCCGACGCCCTCGGCGACAACCTCGTCAGCGCCCTGTCGGGGTTCGAATGACCACGCCGCCGGAACGCGACACCGCCAGCGTGCTGGAGGCACCGGCGCTGTCGGTGTCGACAGAGACCGCGCAGCGGCTGCTGACGACCCGCTTCGGCCTCGATGCCGCGCTCAAGCCGCTGACCGGGGAGCGCGACCGCAACTTCCGCGCTACCACCGCCGACGGCCAGACCTACCTGCTCAAGTTCACCCACCCGGCCGAGCGCCAGGCGGTCAGCGACTTTCAGGTGCGCGCGCTGATGCATCTCGCCGAACGCGATCCGACGCTGCCGATTCCCCGCGTGCTCCGCGACCGCGATGGCGATCCGGCACCACCGCTGCGCCTGGATGACGGCAGGGTCAGTCGCGTACGCCTGTCGACCTTCCTGCCCGGCGAGCCGCTCGCCGACCGCGTGGCAGCACCGGCTTTCCAGGCTACCCTCGGCGACTGGCTGGCGCGTCTCGACGCGGCCCTGGCCGATTTCGATCACCCGGTTCGTGCGCTCTCGATGCCATGGGATCTGCAGCGCGCGGACGACCTGCTGCCACAGACCGAGAGCCTCACCGACGACACCACGCGCGAGACGGTTCGGCGCGTGCTGCAGCGGTTCGCCGAAGAGCTGCGTCCACGCCTGGCAACCCTGCCGCGCCAGCCGATCCACAACGACCTCAACGGCCACAATGTGCTGTTCGCGGCCGCCCCGGAGAGTCGTGACGCACCGCCCGAACGACCGGCCGCCATCATCGACTTCGGCGACATGCTGTTCGCCCCGCGCATCGTCGATCTGGCCGTCGCCGCCGCCTACCAGATGAAGGCGCAGGATGACCCGATGACCGGCGCGCTGGCGCTGATCGCCGGCTATCATGCGCGCACCCCGCTCGAGGCAACGGAAGTCGCGCTGCTGCGCGGGCTGATCGAGACTCGGCTGGCGATGGCGATCACCGTCTCGACCCATCGCGCGAAGCGCTACCCGGAGAATGCCGACTACCTGCTGCGCAACACGGCCGCCTCCTGGCGCGCGCTGCATTACTGTACGGCACTGCCCGAGAGCACTTTCCAGCACCGCCTGGCGGGGGCGCTGAACGGCCTCCCGACGGGCACAGGAACAGGAAAAACCCAGCCATGAGCGATCACCAGGATAGCGTCGACACGGCACTGATCGAACGCCGTCGACGCCTGCTCGGCGCCTCATACCGGCTGTTCTACCGGCAGCCGTTTCATCCCGTACGTGGCGAAGGCGTGTGGCTCTTCGATCGCCACGGTACGCCGCACCTGGATGCCTACAACAACGTCGCCTGCGTCGGCCACTGCCATCCACGCGTGGTGGAAGCGATTGCCACCCAGGCGGCCACGCTCAACACCCACACCCGCTACCTGCACGAGACGATTCTCGACTGCGCACAGCGCCTGATCGACTCGCTGCCACCGCCTCTCGAGCAGATGGTCTTCACCTGTTCGGGGAGCGAGGCCAACGATCTCGCCGTGCGCATGGCTCGGGCCTTCACCGGCGGCGACGGGCTCATCGTCACCGAGCTTGCCTACCATGGCGTGACCCAGTCCATCGCCGAAGCCTCTCCCTCGCTCGGCAGCAAGGTCCGGCTTGGCCAAGCGGTGCGCACCGTGCCGGCACCGGTCGACCTTGGCGACGGCGCCGCGGCCATGGGCACGCGCTTTGCCGCCGGCGTACAGGCCGCGATCGACGACCTGGCCGCCCACGGCATCCGCCCGGCCGCGCTGCTGCTCGACAGCGTCTTCTCCAGTGACGGTATCATTACCGGGCCGCGCGGCTTCCTCGGTCCCGCGGTCGACGCCATTCGCCGGGCCGGCGGCCTCTACATTGCCGACGAGGTCCAGGCCGGGCTCGGCCGCACCGGCGTGATGTGGGGCTTTCCCCGCCATGACGTGAGTGCCGATCTGGTGACGCTCGGCAAACCGCTGGGCAACGGCCACCCCGTGGCAGGCGTGGTCGGCCGACGCGACGTCATGGACCACTTCGGCGAGACGTCACGCTACTTCAACACCTTCGGCGGCAACCCGGTGGCCTGTGCCGCCGCGCTGGCGGTACAGTCGGTCATCGCCGAAGAGGGACTCGTGGAACACGCCGCAACGGTCGGTGGCAAACTTCATGTCGCCTTGAACCAGTTGGCGGACGCCCACCCCAGGCTCGGTGAGGTGCGCAGTGCGGGCCTGCTGGCGGGCGTGGAGGTGCTCGACCCGGCGGGCTCGCCGGATGCCGCCTTCGCCCAAGCGCTGGTCGACGCACTGCGCGAGCGCCACATACTGATCAGCGCCACGGGACCGCACGGCAACGTGCTCAAGATCCGCCCGCCGCTGGTGTTCGGTCCGGAACACGTCGAGTCTCTCGGTGGCGCGCTGGCGGCTAGCCTTGCCGCATTGGCCGACTGACAGCGCTCGCCGCGGCCGGCAATCTGACGCGACGCTGTCATCCGATAGCCTCGCCCACTTACGGAGTTCGACATGGATCCAACCTCTCCCGTCGTCATGATCAGCGGTGCCAATCGCGGCATCGGTGCCGCCATCGCCGAAGCCCTCCACGCCGCCGGCTGGCGCGTCAGCCTGGGCTGTCGCACTGCCCCGGAGGATCCGCTCGAACGCGACGGCTGGCTGGTCTGCCATTACGATGCCCTGGATGCCGACAGCGGCCGCGCCTGGGTCGAACGCACGGTGGCCGAATACGGCCGCCTCGACGCGCTGGTCAACAATGCCGGCATCCTCAGCCGCTCAACGGTGCTGGACGCCAGCGGCGAGGAGTTCGACCAGCTCATGGCGGTCAACGTGCGTGCGCCGATGCTGCTGACCCAGCAGGCGTGGCCGCACCTGGTCGCCGCCGAGCAGGGCAAGGTGATCTCGATCGTCTCGCTCTCGGGCAAACGCGTGAAGTCGGCCCACTCCGGGCTCTACGCCATGAGCAAGTTCGCCGCCCAGGCCTTCGTCTACGGCCTGCGCCACTGCAGCGCAGAGACCCGCGTGCGCGCCACCGCCATCTGTCCCGGCCCGGTCGCGACGGACATGGCGATCGAGGGCGGTCTGGATGGCGGTGATATCACACGCCCCGAGGAGATTGCGCGCGTCGTGACACTGGTGCTCGAACTGCCGCCCACCGCCGGTATCGCCGAGATCCCGATCAACTGGCAGGTCGAACCGACCGTCTGACGCCGGCCGCTTGAAGCACGGCCGTGGCTGGCTCCAGACCAACTCGGCCGCCGCACCGCTCGCTTGTCGAGGCGCTCATCAGTCCTCTCACCAGTCCTCTTATCAGCCCTGTCATCGGCTCGTTTGACTTCTTGTCGCTCTTCGCTGCCGCGTTCTCCTGCCCCGTCATCTCTCACCGCGGCATAGCGCTTTGCCGCACTGGCTGGCCGTCCGTTCGTCGAATCTAGCCCATGGTCGGACAGCGGAAGGCGTGGCCGCGCCATACAGTGGCAATCATTACCCATCGTCGCGAGTCCGTTCGTCTCGCCTTTCGGGAGGCTCCTTCCATGAGTCGATATCACGATGCATATCGCTTTTCGATCAAGGATCCGGAGGCCTTCTGGCTAGAGCAGGCCAAGCGCATTCCGTGGTTCCGAGCCCCCACCCGTGCGCTCGACTACGACGCCGAGGGTCACGCTCGCTGGTTCGGCGACGGTGAACTCAATATCTGCCACGCCGCGCTCGACCATCATGTCGCCCAGGGGCGCGGCGAACAGATCGCGATCTATTGGGATTCGCCAGTCACCGCCGACCGCCGCCGGCTGAGCTATCGAGAGATGCGCGATCAGGTGGCCCGCTGTGCCGGTGCGTTGCGCGATCTCGGTATCGTCCCGGGTGACCGGGTCGTGATCTACATGCCGATGGTGCCGGAAGCGCTGATTGCGATGTACGCCTGCGCGCGCCTCGGCGCCATTCACTCGGTCGTGTTCGGCGGCTTCGCCCCGCGCGAACTGGCGGCACGCATCGAGGATGCCGCACCCCGCGTGGTCATCACCGCCTCCTGCGGTGTCGAAATCGACCGCATCGTGGCCTATCCGCCGATGCTGCGAGAAGCGATCGAGCGCAGCGCACACAAGCCCGAGGCGTGTTTGATCGTGCAACGCGAACATCAGCGCGACGCCTGCCAGCGCGGCGAGCACGACTGGCACTCGGCCCTGGCCGCCGCGACGCCAGCCGAGTGCGTGCCGGTGCGGGCTACCGACCCGCTCTATGTGCTCTATACCTCCGGCACGACAGGGCGTCCCAAGGGGGTAGTGCGCGACACCGGCGGCTATGCGGTGGCCCTGCACTACTCCATGGAGGCGATCTACGACACGGCGCCGGGCGAGGTGTTCTTCTCCGCCTCCGATGTCGGCTGGGTCGTGGGGCACTCCTATATCGTCTACGCCCCGCTACTGCGGGGGGCAACCAGCGTGGTCTACGAGGGCAAACCGGTACGGACGCCGGATGCCGGCGCCTTCTGGCGGCTGATCGACGACTACCAGGTAAAGTGCTTCTTCACCGCACCGACCGCCTTCCGCGCGGTGAAGAAGGCGGACCCCGAGGCGCGCCTACTGGCGGAGCACAACATTCGCTCCTTGCGAGCCCTGTTTCTGGCCGGGGAGCGCCTCGACCCGCCGACCTATCACTGGCTCAAGGCCCACCTCTCGGTCCCCGTGGTCGACCACTGGTGGCAGACCGAAACCGGCTGGCCGATCGCCGCCGACCCGCTGGGACTATCACCGATGCCGACCCGCGCCGGCTCGGCGACCGTGCCGGTACCCGGCTACGCCGTGCGCATTCTCGACCGCCACGGCGAGGAAGTGGGGCCGCTCACGCAGGGCAGCGTGGTGATCAAGCAACCGCTGCCGCCGGGCTGTCTCGTGGGTATCTGGGGTGACCCGCAGCGTATGCGCGAGGCCTACATGAGTACTTATCCCGGCTACTACACGACCGGTGACAGCGGCTACTTCGACGAGGATGGCTACCTGTTCGTGATGGGGCGCACCGACGATGTGATCAACGTCGCCGGCCATCGGCTCTCGACCGGCGAGATGGAAGAGGTACTGGGCGCCCACCCGGCGGTTGCGGAGTGCGCGGTAATCGGCATGCAGGATGCGCTGAAGGGACAGCTACCGATGGGGCTGGTGATACCCAAGGACGGTTTCGACGGCGACGAGGCCGCGCTCGAGCAGGAGCTGGTCGCACTGGTGCGCGAACGTATCGGCCCGGTCGCCTGCCTCAAGCAGGTGCTGGTGGTCGACCGCCTGCCCAAGACCCGCTCCGGCAAGATCCTGCGCAAGGCGCTACGCCATATCGCCGACGGTGAGCCATTCGACGTCCCCGCCACGATCGACGACCCGACCAGCCTGGACGACGCCCGCGCCGCAATGGGGCGAGCGCGGCCAGGCGCCGATTCCTAGTCGCCCCCAAGGGCCGCGGCGCTGGACAGGAACACAGCCCCGATCAAGATCAGCTCGACCTCGGACCGCGTGAATCAGGCCACATCCCCTACCAGGGCAGCTCCCCGGCGTCGTTGAGGAATTTTCCTGTCTGCCCGTCGGCACTCTGCAGTGCCATTGCCACGGCGATCGGTGCGCTCTCCCATGCCTCGCGCCCCTGGAACTGGGTCGCTTCGGTCGCGGTCAGCCCCGGGCAAACCGCATTGACACGAATCCCCAGCGGCGCCAACGCGCGAGAATGACTGAGCGTCAGCGCATTCAAGGCGGCCTTGGAGGCCGCATAAAACGGTACGTTCATTTCCGCATAGTCCCACTCAGGGTCGGTCCGCAAACCAAAGGCGCCAAGACCGGAGGAGATGTTGACCACATTCGCGCTGCCGGCACGCGCCAGCAGCGGCGTCATCGTCTCGGTCATCAGCGTGGCGCCGAAGACATTGACATCGAACATACGACGATAGCGCGCCTCGAGGCTTAGAGACGTCTCGAAATCCAGGAACAGGCCCGCGTTGTTGACCAAGATATCCAGCCTGCCGAAGCGCTCGGCGATTTCGTCGCGCAAGCGATCTACGGTTGCGGGATCGGTCACATCCAGCGCGACGGGCATGAACCCCTGACGCTCATCGTCACGCAGCGACTCGGGATTTCGGCACCCCGCCAGCACCTGCACTCCCTGGCCGACCAGCGAATCGGCAATGGCACGCCCCAATCCCCGATTGGCTCCCGTTACCAGGGCAATTTTTTGACTCTCCGACATCACGTGGCTCCTTCAGTAGACGATGGTGTCCGTCGGCGACCGACATCCGCCTCACGGCGACGAGGGTCATCGGAAGAGCACTCTAAGACCTCAAGTAAAGTTGAGGTCAAGCGCTATCAAACAGTGTCGAGCGTCCATCATCGACAGCTTGACCAGGCGCCACCGGCACGAATGTCGGAGGTTATCCGCGACCCGAAGGGCGTTCGAAAATGCGCGGTCCCGGGCCTTCTCGGCTCAGGGTATCGTCGGGGTTACGCAGGGGGCACGCCTCGAGCGAGAGACAGCCGCAGCCGATACAGCCGTCCAGTTCATCGCGCAGACGTTCGAGATCGCGAATCCGGGAATCCAACGCCGAGCGCCAGTGAGTGGCGACCCGCCCCCAGTCGTCCGCGGTCATCCTGGCACCGGGCTCGTATGGTCCCAGCGCTTCACCGATCTCTCCCAGTGGAATGCCGGTACGCTGTGCCACCTTGATGATCGCCAGATAGCGCAGCACGTTGGGGAAATAGCGCCGCTGGTTACCCGGACTCCGCACGCTGCCGATCAATCCCTTGGTTTCGTAAAAGTGAATGGCTGAGACGGCAAGCCCGCTGCGACGGGAAACTTCCCCGACGCTCAGCAGACGACCGGTGTAGGACGTTCGACGGCTCATGGCATTGACCTCAAGTTAACTTGAGGATTTATAAAGACAGCGTCCTCGTCTGGCAAGCCGGCCGGACGACAGACGTTATCCATTGCCACGGAGCCTGACATGACTTACGAACTGCCGACGCTGAACTACCGCTACGACGCCCTGAAACCGCACATCGACCGTCTGACGATGGAAATTCATCACACCCGACACCACCAGACCTATATCAACAACCTCAACGAGGCTGTTGCCGCGGCCGACATTCCCGACATGCCGGTGGAAAGGCTGATTGCCGACATTGACGCCTTGCCTGAATCCTCTCGCACGGCAGTTCGCCACAACGGTGGCGGTCACACCAATCACTCACTGTTCTGGCAGGTGCTGACGCCCGACAGCACGGCGCCGGAAGGCGAGCTCGCTGCGGCCATCGATCGTGAGCTGGGGGGATTGCAGGCGTTTCGAGAAGCTTTCTCGACAACGGCAAAGGGGCGCTTCGGTAGCGGCTGGGCCTGGCTCGGCGTGGATAAGCAGGGACGTCTATGCCTCGAAAGCAGTGCCAACCAAGACAACCCGCTGATGGGAGATTTCGCCGCGCTCTCCGGGGCGACACCGATTCTCGGACTCGATGTCTGGGAGCACGCCTATTATCTGGCTTACCAGAACCGTCGGCCCGACTACATCGAGGCATTCTTTGAAATCATCGACTGGCGAGAAGTCGCCCGACGCTATCACCAGGCGAGCGCCGGAGGTCACCCAGGCGATAGTCTTGCGCTCGGCCGAGCGCAAGACTGCTGACATCAGGGATGCCGGCTCAGGCGTCGAACAGCCCCTTCAGGGTATGCGGCTGACTGCGCAGGTACTGCTTCGGCGCGTGGACCGTCGCCCCCAGCTGCGCCGCGGCATGCCATGGCCAGCGTGGGTTGTAGAGCATGCCGCGGGCGAGCGCCACGGCATCCGCCTCCTCGCCGACCAGAATCCCCTCGGCCTGTTCGGGCTCGGTGATCAGGCCGACGGCGATGACCGGCATCGACACCTCCTGCTTGATGCGACGGGCAAACGGCACCTGGTAGTTGGGACCGACGTTCAGCGTCTGGCGCGGATCGAGCCCGCCACCGGAGCAGTGGATGAAGCTGCAGCCACGCGCATCCAGCGCCTTGGCCAGCTCGACGCTCTGCTCGAGATCCCAGCCGCCCTCGACCCAGTCGCTGCCGGAGATGCGGATACCGACCGGCTTGCGTGCCGGGAACGCCGCGCGCACCGCATCGAAGATTTCCAGGATCAAGCGCATGCGGTTCTCGAGACTGCCGCCATAGGCATCGTCACGATGGTTGGAGAGCGGCGACAGGAACTCGTGCAGCAGATAGCCGTGGGCCGCGTGTAGCTCGATCAGGTCGAGCCCGAGGCGATCGGCGCGCTCGGCAGCCGCAACGAAGTCCGCCTTGAGCTGCTCGATATCGTCGAGGCTCATGGCGCGGGGCGCGCGATCGCTGTCGGCGTAGGGCGCGGCGGAAGGCGCGACGGTTTCCCAGCCGCCCTCGTCGAGACCGAGCTGCGAACCGCCCTCCCACGGCGCTTTGCACGACGCCTTGCGCCCGGCATGACCGAGCTGAATGCCGATCGGCATTGGCGAGTGTGCCCGCACGGCTTCGAGCGTGCGGGCCATGGCCGCCTCGTTGTCCGCCGAATAGAGCCCGACGTCGCCCGGCGTGATCCGGCCGGCTGCGGCCACGGCGGAGGCTTCGAGGATCAGCAGTCCGGCACCGGAGAGCGCCAGATGGCCCAGGTGGGTATGGTGCCAATCGGTCATGTTGCCCTCGGCATCCGCCGAGTACTGGCACATGGGCGCGATGACGATACGGTTGGGCAGCTCGAGCCCACCCAGCTTGAGCGGGTGAAAGAGTCTTGGGGAAGCCATCAAGGTCTCCTGGTCCGAATAGGGTATGACTGACGTATGCGCCAAAAGTAGCCGGCTAATAATTGATTGGCAACCCGGCGCGACACGACGTCGCCCGGTCGTCTCAGCCAAAGAGACAGCGGCCAAGACAACGGAAACTTTTTGACAGGAGAAATCATCGAAGGCGTCCATCGTTCATTGCACACGACTCATTAGGCCCGCGATATCGACTTGGATGATCCCGACGCGCAGTTGGTGCTGATTGATCTACCAATGCGCGGTATCAATGACGCCAGCGAGAAACTCGCCAAGGCGACGCTCACCAACCTCGGAGACGTGACGCCTCTGCAAACGATCGCATCAACCCGGCCGCACTCGCGGTCATGAAGTCCCAGTATCCCCCTCGATGCGGGTCGGAACCGGGGTCATGGCCAATCGCAACGACTGTCAGCATAGGCAACAACCGGTGCCATGACGCATTGTTGTCCTGCCTATCCGCCATCATGGGTCGAGGCGAACGAGGCAGACGGCATTGAGCCTCCAAATCTACAATGTTATGTTATAACGTATAATATCTATACCGCTTTTCATCTGGAACCATGGCCATGCCACTATCTCGCCGTTCGCTCTCTACGCTTCTCGCGCTCTCGCTTTTGTCCGTTGCCGGTGTCAGCTCCGCCCAAGCCGCTATTCACGTCGTCGCCGCGGAGAGCAGCTACGGTAGTATGGTCAAGTCGATTGGCGGCGAGCATGTTGATGTCGTCTCGCTGCTGGATAGCCCGGACGTCAACCCACACGCTTTCCGAGCCGATCCGAGGATCGCCAGGGATCTGGAGCAAGCCGACCTGGTGGTGTTCAATGGTCTCGGATTCGATGGCTGGATGGAGCCGCTGCTCGAGAGCACTGGCGGTGATGAGCGCCGGGTCGTCCGCGCCAGCGACGCTGGTAGCCATAAGGTCATGGCGGACAACAACCCGCACCTGTTCTACTCACCGCAGATCATGCTCGCCACCGCAAGCCGTGTGACTGACGCGCTGAAAGCGCTCGACCCGGGCAACGCCGATGACTATCAGGCCAACCTGGCCGCTTTCCAGCAATCGCTGCTGCCGGTCTACGGCGCCGTTCAGCAGTTGATCGCCGATCATCCCAACCTGAGCATTACTGCTACGGTCCCGGTCTATAGCTACATGATCGATCTGATCGGCTACGAAAATCGCTATCACGACATCCAGTTCGCCTCGATGGACAACCACCAGCCCAGCGCTCAGCAGGTCGCGACGTTTACGGATGCGCTGAAGCAGCATCAGGTCGACCTGTTGATCTACAACCTGCAAGTCCATAACCGCCTGACGGAAAATCAGGTCGGCATTGCCAGAGAGGCTGGCATCCCGACCGTCGGCGTCAGCGCCATTCCGCTGCATGGCGAAAATTACGTCGAGTGGCAGATCGAACAGCTCCGCGCCATCGACCGGGCGCTGGACGAGGCCGGGCCGAGCGCGAATCATGACGGATAATGCGCTGGTTCGAGCCCTGGATATCACTGCTGGCAAAAGCACGACGAGCGTATTCGAAGCGCTATCGTTCGAGATTTCCCCCGGCAGCTTCACCGCGCTGGTCGGCCCCAACGGCGCCGGCAAAACCAGCCTGTTCGACACCCTGCTCGGGCTAGTGGCCTTGCGTGCGGGAACGCTCACAGTGATGGGCGGTCGTCCATGCCATGCCAGACGTCGGATTGCTTATGTCCCCCAAGTCTCCCGACTGCTCCATGACGATGCTTTGGTCGGCCGTGAATTCGTGAGCGCCGCCTATCAATCGCACCGCTGGGGCATGCCGCTGCCGAGCGGTCGCAGGCAGCAGTTGCAGGCCGTCGATGCGGCCCTGGAGACGGTCGACGCCCGAGACCTGGCTCGACGTCGCCTGTCGACGCTATCCGGTGGTCAGCGTCAACGTCTGCTGATTGCCCAGGCGTTGGTCAACGAGCCACGCCTGATTCTGCTCGACGAGCCGCTATCGCAGCTCGACCCGGCTGCGCGTGACCGTATCGTGTCGGTGGCCAACGCACTGACCCGGCGCGGTATCGCGGTGATATTCAGCACTCATGATATCAACCCGGTACTACCGGTTTGCGATCAGGTGCTTTACCTGGCCGGAGGGCGCGGCCGCGCCGGCAGCGTCGACGAGATCATCTGCGACCGCACGCTGAGCGAGCTCTACGGCACGCCAATGCGCGTCATCATTGAAGGCGGACGCCGCTTCGTGTTCGAGGGGAGCCAGCGTCGGCTGCAAGCGGTGGGCCAATGCTGATGCCCGGGTTTCTGCGCTACGACTTCATGCAGAACGCCTTCATCGCCACCACGTTGATCGCGCTGATGGGCTCGCTGGTGGGCTACTTTGTAGTGCTGCGACGCCAGGCATTCGGTTCGCATGCGCTGAGCAACATCGGCTTCGCCGGCGCGGCCGGCGCCTCGCTGATCGGCGCAGAACCGATGCTCGGGTTACTGGTCTTCGTCCTGGGGGCGGCACTGTTGATGGCCTGGACCGGACGCCATGTCGGCGAGCGTGACATCAGCGTGGGAATGATCCTGATGTTTTCTCTGGGTCTCGGCGCGCTGTTCGTCAATCTCTACAGTGCCAATGCCAACGCCGCCATCGGCATCCTGTTCGGCAGCGTCTTCGGGATCGACGCCAGCCAGATCCGCTGGATCACGATCACCTCGCTCGTCGTGCTGGCCGGACTGGTTGCCCTCTTCCGTCCGCTGCGCTTCGCCAGCCTCAACCCGGATGCCGCCCGCGCCAGAGGCATCCCGGTCTCACTGATCGATACGCTGTTCTTACTGTTGCTGGGCGCCGCTTCCGCCATCGCGGTGCCGGTGATCGGCGCGCTCTTGAGCTTTGCCATCTTCATCGGTCCTGCCAGCGCCGCACAGGCGTGGAGCGGGCGTGTTGGCATGGGGCTGGCTCTCACTGCGCTGCTCGCGCTTGGCGAAGCAATGGGTGGGCTTATCCTCTCCTATTACGCCAATCTGCCGGCATCCTCCTGCATCGCCGGACTGAGCTTCGGGATCTATGCTCTCAGTCGGCTGACACGGGTAGCATCTCGCCGGTGCGTTGCGGGGTAAGGATACGAGACGCTCAAACGACCTTGACTGTCAGGCCGCGAGCCGGACGAGAGGCGCCGAACTCCCCGCAAAGCATGGCGAAAGTTTGGCAGCGACGAACACACGACAGGATATCGCGTCCCCATGGCCAAGAAAATCGAGAGCCCCTGCGTTGCCATTTGTCAGCTCAAAGGAGGGCTGTGTACCGGTTGCGGACGCACCCTCGAAGACATACGCCATTGGAAGTCCATGAAAAGACCGGAGAAGATGACCGCTCTGAAAAAAGCTGAACAACGTCTCAAACAGCTCGATAAATAGACTCTTTTGTTCTCTTGGCAACGCCCGGGACATCAGAGCGCCTGGCGGAAGCGCATGACCGGATTCGCTTCACCGGGCGCCGGCAAGATATCGACATGTACGCCGAAGGTCTGACGCAGCCTCGCCGCGGTAAGCACCGTTCGCGGCGTTCCGATATCGACTAGCCGCCCCTCCTCCATGACGCCGATTCGATCGCACATCATGGCTTGGTTGAGATCGTGGAGTGCGACGATCACGGTGACCGGCAAATGATCGACGAGCTGCAGCAGCGACAGCTGATGGCGAATATCCAGATGATTCGTTGGCTCGTCGAGCAGAAGAATCTCTGGCTGCTGCGCCAGTGCCCTGGCGATATGCGCACGCTGACGCTCACCGCCGGATAACGTATGCCAGGCACGGTTGGCCAATTGCGACATCCCCACGTCGTGCAGGGCGCAGGCAACGATCTGCTCGTCCTCCAGCGCCCACGGCCGCAGCGGAGATAGAAACGGCGTACGCCCTAGACTGACAGCCTGGTAGACGTTGATGCGTTCTTCCGTACTCGCCTGCTGTTCGACGAAAGCCACCGTTCGAGCTACCTCCCTCCGGGGCAGACGACTGATATCCCGATTGCCCAAATAGACGGTACCCTGCTTGGTTTTCTCGAGTCCTGCCAATAACCGTAACAGCGTGGTCTTGCCAGAACCGTTGGGCCCGATGAGTCCCAGTGTCTCACCAGACTGGACCTCGAAGCTCACGTCTTGTAGCAGCGGGCGGCCACGGATCCGCCACCCCACATTGTCGACGGTCAGATTCACCGTGATGTCGCTCCCCGTATCAGAATGACCGCGAATACCGGTGCGCCAATCAACGATGTGACCACGCCGATCGGCAACACTTGCCCCTTGACGATGATGCGCGAGACCACATCGGCACCGATCAGAAAAATAGCGCCAGCAACAGCGGAAGCCGGCACCAAGCGCCAGTGACGGCTACCCACCAGCAGGCGCATCGCGTGGGGAACAACCAGTCCCACGAAACCAATGGCACCGACCATGGACACCATCACCGCCGTGACCAGTGCCACGGTACCGATCAGCACGGCGCGCACCGGCCGTACCGCAATTCCCATGGACGCTGCGCTGTCGGTGCCGAACGTGAAGGCATCGAGCGCCTGCCGATGCCAGAGGCAGGTCAACAACGCGACGAGAACGGCGGGAACCGCGAAGTAAGCATCCTCCCAGCGCACCCCGGAGAGGTTGCCCATCAACCAGAACATGATGCCGCGTGCCTGTTCGGCACTGGCAGAGCGCGCGATGACAAAAGCGGTTAGCGCATTGAACAGGCTCGAGCCGGCGATTCCCGCCAGGATGATGCCCCCCGCCCCCGCAGCACTGCCGCTGCGACCGACTCCGCGACCTGCCGCGCCGGCCAGTAGCGTGACGAGACCGAAGGCAGCGGCCGCCCCAGCCATGGCCCCCGAGGAGAGCGAGAGAACACCGCCGCCCCATCCGGCGATGGCCACCAGCACGGCGCCGGTCGAGGCCCCCGCCGAAATCCCCATCAGGTAGGGATCGGCCAGCGGATTGCGCAGCAGCGCCTGCAAGACCACACCGGCCAATGCCAGCCCCGCACCGCAGCAGCCCGCCACGACAGAGCGGCTCAAGCGGTAGTTCCAGACGATACCGGCATCGATGGGATCGATGGGATAATGGGCATCGACGAAACGGTTGGCGACGACTTTCAGGACGGTGTCTATCGGGATCGTCGTCTCGCCAATCGCCGCGCCCGCCACCAAGGAGCCCAGCAGAAGCAGCGGCGACAGCCAAAACCAGCGAGACCGAAGCGGGCTGGCCTGCTGTGGCTTCACCGCCATCATCGCGGGAAGGACATTGTCGCCAGCGCGTCGGTCAACGTCTCGAGACCATAGATCGTGCGCATCGTGGCACTCATCGCATGGGCATTCATCTCGACGATATGCCCCTGCTTGACCGCCATCATCTGGCTGGCGACAGGGTCGCTGTGCAGGAATGCGAGCTTCGCCTCGACCGAATCGGCCGGGTAGCGCCGGCGATCCATCCGCGCGATCACGATGATGTCCGGATTGGCTCTGGCGATCGTCTCCCAGTCGACGGTCGGCCACTCGTCATCCGACTCGATGACGTTGTGGATGCCAAGCGTCTTCATCATGTAACCCGGCGCCCCCTTTCTTCCCGCCACGTAGGGCGCTACACCATCGTCCGGTGACGAGAACCAGAAGACCGCCGAGAGATCCTCCGGCAGATCGAGCGCCTTGGCTTGCGAAACCGCTGCGGCCTCTTTCGCCTTGAGCGAGGCGATCAACTGCTCGCCGGCGGATTGGACGTCGTAGATCGCGGCCAACTGTGAGATACCCTGGTAGACCGAGTCGGGCGAAAACGCCGCCGCCCGGGTACCGTCGCCGCCCGTCGAATTGTCCTTGTGCTCGCAATCCGCCGGCATGATATAGGTGGCGATGCCCAGATCGCGGAACTGCTGCCGGGTGCCCACGCTACCGGTCGGGCCGATATGCCATTCGAACTGGGCGGTCACCAGATCCGGATGACGGTTGACCACCGACTCGAAGCTTGGGTCGTTATCGGCTAGCCGCTCGATACCCGCGTTGACCTCGCGAAACTGCGGCAAGACCGGCGTGAACCAGACTGACGTGCCGACGACCTTGTCGGCGAGGCCGAGCGCATAGAGCGTCTCGGTCGCCGACTGACCGACCGTCACGGTTCGCTCGGGCGGCGCGGCGACTCGCACCGGCGTGCCACAGTTATCGATCGTCAGCGGGTAGTGCGTACTGCCGGCAACCGCGGGCAGCGCCGCTAGAGCAGCGGCAAGCCCCAACAGCCACAGCATGCGCTTCATCGGGCGTCCGCTTACCGGACGCCGCTGAAGGGATCGGGATTGTCTGAATATCACGCTGGCTCCAATGTCTTCTGATGCCGGCCGACGATGGTGCCGGGGAGGTCGCCGGTCATCGTCTCCTGAGGCTGATAGTGGATCACCGAGCGGATCGCCTCGCCGCGATGAAGCAGGTCGAAGGCCGTATTGAGCTGGTCGTGCGCCATGTTGTGGGTGATGTACGGATCGACGTCGAAGCGCCCCGAGAGCCATTCGTCGACCATGCCCGGCAGCTGGGAACGACCCAGAACGCCGCCGAATGCCGAGCCTTTCCAGACGCGCCCGGTTACCAGCTGGAACGGTCGGGTCGCGATCTCCTCGCCGGCACCGGCCACGCCGATGATGATGCTCTCGCCCCATCCCTTGTGACAGCACTCCAGCGCGGCGCGCATCAGGCGCACGTTGCCCACGCACTCGAACGAGAAGTCGACGCCACCATTGGTCATGTCGATCACGACCTCGTGCAGCGGCTCGGAGAAGTCATCCGGATTGATACACTCGGTCGCACCCAGCGACTCGGCCAGGGCGAATTTCGCCGGGTTGATGTCCACACCGATGATTCGCCCCGCGCCCTGCAGCTTGGCGCCCTGGATCACCGCCATGCCGACCGCGCCCAGGCCGAAAACCGCGACCGTGTCGCCGGGCTGGACCTTGGCCGTATTGCGCACCGCGCCCATGCCAGTCGGCACCGCGCAGCCCATCACGCTGGCCTTGGCCAGCGGCGCATCCTTGCTGATCTTGGCCACGGCGATCTCCGGCAACACCGTGTACTCGCTAAACGTACTGGTGCCCATGTAGTGGCGCAGCATCTTGCCCTTGTAGGAGAAACGGCTGGTACCGTCCGGCATCAGGCCCTGGCCCTGCGTCTTGCGGATGGTCTGGCACAGATTGGTCTTGCCGGACTGGATGTAAGGGCAGTTGGGGTCTTCCGGCGTGTAGAGCGGGATAATGTGATCGCCCGGTACCACGGAGGTGACTCCCTTGCCGACCTCCTCGACGATGCCGACGCCCTCGTGCCCCAGCACGCAGGGGAAGAGCCCTTCCGGGTCCTTGCCCGACAGCGTGAACATATCGGTGTGGCACAGGCTGGTGGTGACGATGCGCACCAGGACCTCGCCCGCTTTCGGGCCTTCGAGGTCCACCTCCTCGAACTCGAGCGGCTGGTTCGGCGCCCAGGCAATCGCGGCACGTGTCTTCATGACTCTACTCCTGAATCGTTGGGACGACGCCGTGACGTCGCCGGTTTCATTCGGTGCGGGACACCCTGCTGCAGGCCATCCGCCCAGCTCATGGCATCTCTGCACGATCGCTGCGGACCGTCGACGCTCAATTAATTATGTTATAACATAACAAATATGGCGACGCACAACCCTGATATTTCCACCGAAACGCTACGCCCCCTCTCCGCGCGCGCTGTCACCTTGGCGTCGCGGCGACGAGGACGATAACGCCATGACAACCGCCACCGGAGCCTTCATGCCAGCCATTGATCTTCCCTCCCCGCCATTGGCGGCCATGCCCCACTGGGCTATCGGCGACACGATTGATCGTCTCCTATGCATCTTCGACGACGGCATGACGCTGAGCGTGATGCGACGACCGCTCTCCGACGAGATCGCGGCGAGCGTCGACGGCGTAATGGGCCAACCCCGCTCCCTCGAGTGGTCCTGGCGCGGCGCGCCCAACGATGCCATGCGCGCCGATCTGGCACGCGAGCTGAAAGCGCCACAGGAGGACGCCCTGGTCGACGACGTCTGCCTGCTGGCCGAGGCGATCGCCTACTTGTTCGAGGCGCCGCTGATCGGTGTCCGCCTGCGCCGGCTGAACAGTGCGATGTGCCCCCGCTTCCACGTCGACAATCTCGGCGTTCGCTTTATCACCACCTACGCCGGCCCCGGCACCGAGTGGCTGCCGGAGCATGCCGCCAACCGCCGAGGCTTGGGCGCGGCGTCTCCGGACAAACCCGATATCGTCCGCGACGCCAGCCAGATTCAACGCCTGGCCGCCGGAGACCTGGCATTGATGAAGGGCTCGGGCTGGATCGGCAATGCCGGTGGCGGCTTGATCCATCGCTCGCCACCGGGCCAGCGTCTGATGTTGGCGATTGACCCCGGCTGATCGCCGCGAGCTGCGGATCACGATTTCAGGCAAAAAAACCCCGGTCCGAGGACCGGGGAAACCCTGGTGGAGACCAGACTGGAAATGAGGTCAGGCAGGCGCGGTGTCGTCAGCGGCGGGCACACCGACTCCCCAATCGGGAAAGGGGTCGGGCAGGTTCAACCAAGCCGCCTTGCCTCCCGCCAGTTCTTCATCGGTGAGCAGGCAGCTTTCAAGGCGACGACGGATCTCGGCCTCATCCAGACCTTGTCCGATAAAGACCAGCTCCTGTCGCATGTCGCCAAACGGTTCTTCCCATTTTTCCCGGATCGAGGCGAGATAGTCGGGCTCCTGCGGCCAGCGCGATTCCGGCACCGCGCGCCAGAACAGCCCGGCAAAACCGTGGTGAGCAATGCCACCAGCCTGACTCCATTGGCCGGCGAACTGTGGGCGGCTGGCAAGCCAGAAAAAGCCTTTGGAGCGCAACAGCTTGCCGCCACCCCAATCACCGTGGAGCACATCGTGAAAACGCTGCGGATGAAAGGGCCGCCGCGCCTCGAAGCTGAAGCTGGAGATGCCATACTCCTCGGTTTCCGGCACGTGCTCGCCGCGCATCTCCTTGAGCCAGCCCGGCGCCTGCTGCGCCTTGTCGAAATTGAACAGTCCGGTATCAAGCACCTTGTCCAACGCGACGCCACCGTGCTGGATCGGCAGGATCTCGGCGTCGGGATTGAGCGTTCGCAGCACCGCCTTGAGCTCCTCGAGCTGGCGCGGCGCAATTAGGTCCGACTTCGAGATCAACAGCACATCACAGAACTCGATCTGGTCGACCAGCAGGTCGGCGACGTTGCGCTCGTCTTCCTCGCCCAGGCTTTCACCGGCTTCCGCCAGCGATTTGGCCTCATGGTACTGCGACAAAAAATTGGCGCCGTCGACCACGGTGACCAGCGTATCCAGTCGCGCGACCTGCGACAGGCTGCGGCCCTCTTCGTCCTCGAAGGTGAAGGTCTCGGCGACCGGCAGCGGCTCGGAGATGCCGGTGGATTCGATCACCAGATAGTCGAAGCGACCCTCGTCGGCGAGCCGGTTCACTTCGACCAGCAGGTCTTCGCGCAGCGTGCAGCAGATGCAGCCGTTACTCATCTCGACCAGTTTTTCTTCGGCGCGATTGAATTCGACTTCGCGCTCGACCAGCGCGGCATCGATGTTGATCTCGCTCATGTCGTTGACGATGACGGCGATACGCCGACCGTCGCGATTGTTGAGCAGATGATTCAGCACGGTGGTCTTGCCGGCACCCAGAAAGCCGGAGAGCACGGTGACGGGTAAAGGATTCATGACATGGCTCCCAACGGTCCGGCCAAGCGTCGCTGCGTGTCAGGCGCTGCGCCGCTTGGCGTAATGATGTTCCTGCATCTCCTGGCGCTCCTTGGCTTCGAGGCAGAGCGTCGCGGTCGGGCGCAGCAGCAAGCGCTGCAGACCGATTGGCGCGCCGGTCTCCTCGCAGAAGCCATATTCACCTTCGTCGAGCCGCCGCAACGTGACGTCGATCTTGCGCAGCAGACGCGTTTCGCGTTCTGCCTGCCGCAGCAGCAGACGCAGCGTCTCTTCGTTGGCGGCGAGATCGGCATCGTCACCGGCACCGCGACTGTCGACGATGGTCTGGCGCGTCTGCGCCAGTGCCGATTCTAGTGATGCGCGCTCCTCGGTCAGAAGACGTCGGAAATACGCAAGCTGCGCGGCGTTCATGTAGTCCTGCTCTGGCATTGCCAACAGCTTGGCGTTGCTGTCGATGTGTGTCTGACGAGCCATGACAACCTCCTCGGCGCTGGCGATAAACAATGTTATATCATAACATTTAATGTGCCAAGCAAACGCTATCGTCCACAGCTATGGCCGCCGCGGTCGACAGGTTGAGAAGAGCAGCCGGGAAAGCCGATCGCGGTCGCCCCGGCCTACACCGGGAGCGATATCCAGCAGGGACGACCGCTGTCGATCAGCTGGCGCTGTCGCGCCGAATACGCTTCAGCCAGCGCTGTTTAGCGTACTTGCGCAGGTTCTGGACGTTGTCGGTCTCGTCGACGATATCCTGGCCGAGGATCGTCTCGATCACGTCCTCCATGGTGATCAGGCCGACCCAGCTTCCATGGTCGTCGTAGACCACGCGCATATGGTTGTGGTCCTTGAGCATCGCGGTGAAGACGTGCTCCACGCTGTCGCTCTCGTCGACCGCGGCCACCGAGTGCATCAACGTCTTCAGCGTCTGTTCGTCGTCGGCGTGGTAGGTATCCGCCTTGTGCACGTAGCCCAGCGCGTCCTCAGCGCCGTCCATCACCGGAAAGCGGGTGAACTGCGTCTTACCGTAGCGGTGGTCGAATTCGGCCACCGTCATGTCCGGCGTGACGGTCTCGCACACCGTGCGCGGCGTCATCACGCTCTTCACCGGAATCTCGTGCAGATTGAGAATATTGGTGATAGTTCGCGTCTCGTCCGGGTCGAGCGCCTTCTCTTCCAGCCCGATGCGCGCCAGCGCCTTGATCTCGCCGCGCATGTCGACATCGTTCTCCGACTTGGCGATCCGGTTGGTGATCATTTCGGAGAGCCAGATGAACGGTGCCAGCATCCAGACCATGGTTCGCAGCACTTTAGGCAACAGCGGCGCCAGCGTGCGCCAGTAGGTCGCGCCGATCGTCTTCGGGATGATCTCCGAGAAGACGAGGATGCCAAAGGTCATCAGTGCGGAGGCGATCGCCACGTGCGCTTCGCCAAAGACAGCCGCGACCTGCGCCCCAACGCCGGTAGCGCCGACGGTGTGCGCAATGGTATTGAGCGTCAGGATCGCCGCCAGCGGACGGTCGATATTGGACTTGAGTGCGTTGAGCGAGTCATGCAGCTTGGGCCGCGACTCCTTGAACTGCGCGATATAGCTGGGCGTCAGAGAGAGCAACGCGGCCTCCAGCACCGAGCAGATGAAGGAGAAGCCGATGGAGAGAACGACAAACGCCGTCAGGAGAAACATGGGAATTCGCTATGTCACCGTTGAGGAGCCTTTATCCTGACTTGGCGGGTCGCTGTCAATCTCGGCCGGCCGTGACGCCGCCGGCCGCGTGCCGACGGCGCAGGCAATCATGCAGTGGGAATCACTTGCCGCCTCTCACCCAAGCTTCTCACTCGCCGCTTCTTACTCGCCGCTTCTTACTCGCCGAACTTTTCGTTTTCGCCGAGATCGGGCTGATGGTCTTTCTTGAGATTGGATTTGGCGATCTCGTAGAGCTGGAACGTCTTGCTCTCCCGAGCCTTCCAGTGCTCGCCGAAATCGACGTCGACCTCGAGCATGGTGATATCGGGGTCATCCTTGCCGCCCTCGAACCAGGCCGCAACGAACGGGTTCCAGTATTTCTCGATCAGCGCCTGGTCGTCCCGCAGTCGTGCCCGCCCGGATAGCGACACGTAGATGCCATCGTTCTGATCGGAAAACGAGAGGCAGACGTCACGGTCTTCCGCTGCCTCGAAGGTTTTTTCGGCGCTGCGGCGCGTGTAGAACCAGAGCGTGCCGTCGTAGGCATCCTGCACCAGGTGCATCGGCCGCGAGCGCGGCACCCCATCGTCGAGCGTCACCAGCATGCCGACCTTGATCTTGTCGATCAGTTGCCAGATCTTCTGCTTGTGTTCGGGACTGGACATCGTTGCCTCCTCCTGTGGCTGGCGTCACGCCCTCCCGGCGCGACGGGCGCACGCCGCTATCACGGCGCGCCCCTGCAGGCTAGTCGTCCCGGCGGGCCTCGGCAAACCGGCCGGTGACATCAGCGCCCGCTGGCCATGGCAACGCATCAACCCTCTACAACGCGTCAACTCTCTACAACGTGCCAAACCTCTATACTGAAGGCCAACGTCTTTCCACTGTCTCGATATGGCTTGCTGCCGACCATGACTCGATCCGCCCCTTTTTCGCTCGACCACGACGCGCTGCTGGACGACCTGGCCGCGACCGATAACCTGTTGATCATCCAGGACCTGGATGGTGTCTGCATGGGGCTGGTCGGCGATCCGCTGACCCGCCAGCTCGAACGCCGCTACCTCGACGCGGCGCGCCGACTCGACGGTCATTTTTTCGTGCTGACCAACGGCGAGCACATCGGCTCGCGCGGCGTAAACGGCATCGTCGAGGCGCATTTCGCGACGCCGGATCGTGCTGGCGAGCAGGGCCGCTATCTGCCGGGTTTGGCCGCTGGAGGCGTACAGTGGCAGGACCGCTTCGGCGATGTCTCGCATCCTGGCGTCAGCGATGCGGAGTTGGCTTTTCTGGCGGCTTTTCCGGCCAAAGCCGAGCAGTTCCTCGATGCACGACTCGCCGAGCCGCCTTACGCGCTCGACAGCGCCTGCCGCCGCGATCTGATCGCTGCCGCCGTGCTCGACAACCTGGCCTCGCCGACGCTTAATCTCAACGTCTTTCATCGCCACTGGCAGACAGCGCCCGAGCGCTACCGCCAGCTGCAGCAGGACGTGGCCGCGTTCATGCAGGGCCAGCTCGAGGCCGCCGACGAGGCCGGGCTCGGCGATGCCTTCTTCGTGCACTATGCGCCCAACGCCGGCCATGACGAGGCCGGCAACGAACGGCTAAGGGAAAGCGTGGAACGCGAGGGCCGATCGACCAGCGCCGGTACCACGGATTTCCAATTCATGCTCCGCGGAGCGGTCAAGGAGGTCGGCGTGCTGGTGATTCTCAACCGCTACTATCACCGCCATACCGGTCACTATCCCCTCGGCGAGGCGTTCAACGCCCGCGAGGCGCCGCGCGACCATGACGCGTTGCTCGCGCTGGCCCGTGATCACTTCGATCCGGCACTGATGCCGACGATCGTCGGTGTCGGCGATACCGTGACCTCCTTCACCGAAACGACCGAGGGTCGGCACCAACGGCTGCGCGGCGGCAGCGACCGCGGTTTCCTGACCTTGGTCCAGCAGCTGGGCGAGACATTCGACAGCGGCAACCGCGTGCTCTTCGTCGACAGCAGCGGCGGCGAGGTCAGACGGCCTGGCGTCGATGCCGACCGCCTGGCCGAGCAGCTTCAGGGAGCGGAGGTCGACATCTGGCCGGCGCTGGAGGGGATCACCGACCCCGACGATCCCCTCAAGCTGGACGTGATCTTTCCCGACGGGCACGGCCAGTACATCGACTTCTTCTGCGCACTGGCCGCGCGGCGCTGATCAGGCGAGCTCAGGCGTCCGACGCACCGGTGAGGAGAGTGCGGCGGGGGTCTCTCGGGATGCGGCGTTCGTTGTCGCCGGCGGCTCGCCTAGCTGGAAGACACCCACGGTCGCGGCCAGACGCTGCGACTGCCGCTGCAGCTCCGCCGCCGCCGCCGCGGTCTGCTGGACCATCGAGGCGTTCTTCTGGGTCACGTTGTCGATTTCGACCACCGCCTGATTGACCTGCCCGATGCCCTGACTCTGCTCGCCGGTCGCCGCGCTGATTTCGCCCAGCACATCGGTCACTCGTGCGATGCTGGCCACGATCTCTTCCATCGCCTCGCCGGCGTGACGCACCCGCTGCGCGCCCAGCTGGGTCTTGCCGGTCGAGGTCTCCACCAGCGCCTTGATCTGATGCGACGCCTCGGCGCTACGGCTGGCAAGTTTGCGCACCTCTTCGGCCACCACGGCAAAACCGCGCCCATGCTCGCCGGCCCGCGCCGCTTCAACCGAAGCGTTGAGCGCCAGCAGGTTGGTCTGGAAGGCGATGCCATCCATGGTCGTGACGATCTCGGTGATCTGGCGTGACGACGCCTCGATCTCGTCCATCGTCTGTACCACGTCGGAGACCACCTCGCCGCCCCGCTGCGCCGCTTCGGTGGCGGAAACCGCGAGCTGGTCGACCTGACGGGCTGACTGCGCGGTATGCTCGACCGTGCTGGTCAGCTCCTCCATCGAGGCCGACGTCTGCTGCAGGCTGGCGGCCATCGAGTCGGTTCGCCGCGAGAGATCCTCGCTGCCGCTGGCAATCTCGCGCGAAGCGATATTGACGCTCTCGCTGCTGTCGCGAACCTGATGCAACACATCCTGCATCTTGTCGGCGAACGCATTGAACTGAAGCGCCAGTTCGGCGGTTTCGTTGCGCCCCTTCACCGGCAGGCGGCGAGTGAGGTCGCCGTCGCCGGACGCGATCTCGCGCATGCGATTCGCCAGATGACGCAGCGGCCGGGACAAGCTGCCACCCAGCAGCCAGCTGACGATCAGCCCCAGCACTACGACACCGAGTCCAACCGCGAGCATCGCCAGGGTATCGCTGTGGCGGCGAGCCTCCAGCGCCCCCTGCAGGTCGTGAAGCCCGGCCAGGACTGCACTTTGCGGCAGGCTGATCATCAGGACCCAAGGCGTGCTCTCGGCATCGCCGACAGTGAACGGCCAATAGAGCTGAACTTCGCCGTCGACGGTCTCGCGCACCGGGCTGCCCGTGCGGGCGCTGTCGATTCGCTGCGCCAGCGCGGTGTCAAAGACGGCCGTCGCCGGCTCGCCCAGCGCCGCGCTCACGTCACTGCTGTCGGTCAGCGCCGTGACGCCGCCACCCGGCGCGATCAACGCCCATCGACCCGCGCCGTCGTAGAGCGAGGCATCGGCCTCGACCAGCAGCGATTGAATGAAATCGACGGAGAGGTCGACCCCGGCGCTGCCTCGAAATTCGCCGTCCACCATGACCGGTACGTTGAAGGAGGTCACCATCAACGTTTCGCCGTTGTAGTCATAGGGAGCCGGATCGATGATGCAGGGTTGGCCGGTCTCTTTCGGGCAGAGATAATACTCTCCCTCGCGCACGCCGCTGGCCATCAGTGTCTCGCTTTCCAGCGTCTCGCCCAACGGGTACACCGCGACATCGCCGCTCTCGTTACGGTACCACCACGGCATGAAGCGGCCGTCGGCATCGTAGCCCTGATCCTCGCGATCGAGATAGTAACTGTCACTGCCGAAGGCGTCCGGCTCCCAGCCGATGAAGGCGTCCAGCAGGTCAGGGTTGTCGACCACCGTCTGGCGCACCAGATTCGAAAGCTCGTTGCGCCCCAGGTAGAGGCGCCTCTGCCCGTCTGCATCGGTCTCGCCCATCAGGGCATTGGTATTGGCCAGCTGCGTGGCTAGTGTCAGCGCCCGCTCGAGTGGCGCCTTGATACGTGCCGCCTGATCCGAGGCGACCGCGTCGAGGCGTTGATCCACGCTATCTTCCATCAAGGCCTGGGTGCGCGCATCGACCAGCGCCTGGGAGCGTGTACTGGCATACAGCGAATAGCCGACCAGCGCGGCCACCACCAGCAGGATGCAACCGCCGACCAGCAGCGTGACCAGGGTGCGTACGGATTTGAAATGCATGGAAAGACCTCGGCAGGCATGAGACACCAAACCACCTCGCGTGGGCGGCATATCGCATCACCGGTCTGGTGACCGTCTGCCTGCGATATCGGCGAGACCGAAGCCAAACTTGAAGTGAATGTTCGCCAACAGGACGTCGGCGATCTGGCAGGAGGGCACCGACACGGCTGGCGCGCCATGTCGGCGACAATCTCCTCGACGGGAGACGAACTAGCCGGCGAGGACCTGGTCGACCAGCGCCTTGGCCTCTTCCTGAATGCGTTTCAGATGGGCGTCGCCCTCGAAGCTCTCGGCATAGATCTTGTAGACATCTTCGGTGCCGGATGGCCGCGCGGCGAACCAGCCGGCATCGGTGACGACCTTGAGCCCGCCGATGGCGGCACCGTTGCCCGGCGCTTCGGTCAGCTTGCGCGTAATCGGATGCCCGGCCAGCGTCTCGGCCGTAACCTGTTCCGGCGAGAGCGCCTTGAGCTTGGCCTTCTGCTCACGGTTGGCCGGCGCATCGACCCGCTCGTAGACCGGGGCGCCGAAACGCTCGGTCAGCGCCCGGTAGCGCTCGCCCGGGTCCTTGCCGGTGACGGCGGTGATCTCGGCGGCCAGCAGGCCGAGAATGATGCCGTCCTTGTCGGTCGACCACGGGTGGCCATCCTTGGTCAGGAACGACGCGCCGGCGGACTCCTCGCCGCCGAAGCCCAGCGAGCCCTCGATCAGCCCGTCGACGAACCACTTGAAGCCCACCGGTACTTCGACCACCTCGCGTCCCAGTCCTTCGGCGACGTAATCGATCATCGAGGAGGAGACCAGCGTCTTGCCAATCGCGGCCTTGTCACCCCAGTTCGGGCGATGCGTGAACAGGTACTCGATGGCGACAGCGAGGTAGTGATTGGGGTTCAAGAGCCCCGTCGAGCGAGCGACGATCCCGTGGCGATCGTGGTCGGTATCGCAGGCGAAGGAGACATCGAAGCGATCCTTGTTCTCGATCAGCCCCGCCATCGCATGCGGTGACGAGCAGTCCATGCGGATCTTGCCGTCCCAATCGACGCGCATGAAGCGGAAGGTCGGATCGACGGTGGTCGAGATCACCTCCAGCGGCAGATCGTACTTCGCGGCGATGCGCGGCCAGTAGTGCACACCGGCGCCACCCAGCGGATCGACGCCGAACTTGAGCCCGGAATCGCGAATCGCGGCCATATCGATGACCTGATCCAGACCGCTGACGTAGCTATCGATGAAATCGAAACGCTGGGTGGTAGGCGCTGCCAGCGCGTCGGCATAGCTCACGCGCTGAACATTGGCGAGACCGTCGGCCAAATGGGCGTTGGCGCGATCCTGAATCCAGCCGGTGATGCTGGTATCGGCGGGACCACCGTTGGTGGGGTTGTACTTGAAACCGCCATCCACCGGCGGATTGTGGGACGGCGTGATCACGATACCGTCGGCCAAACCGTGCGCTCGACCGCGATTGTGGACCAGGATGGCATTGGAGATCGCCGGGGTCGGTGTATAGCCGACGTCGCCCCCAGTCTCCTCGCAGCCGGCATCGATGCGCGTCTCGACACCATTGGCCGCGAGCACTTCCAGCGCTGAGACGAACGCTGGCTCGGAGAGCGCATGGGTATCCATGCCAATGTAGAGCGGCCCGTCGATGCCCTGCGCCTCGCGATACTCGCAGATCGCCTGGGTCGTCGCCAGAATGTGCCACTCGTTGAAGCTCGTCTTGAGCGACGAGCCGCGATGGCCGGAGGTGCCAAAGGCGACCTGCTGGCCGGGGTCGCTCGGATCGGGACGCTCGCTGTAATAGCGTGCGACGAGACGCGGCAGATTCGCCAGCGTCTTCTCTTCGGGCAAGCGTCCTGCTTGGGGGGAGATACCCATCGTCGTGTCCTTTTCGATGTTCATGGTCGGTAGTCCGACTTATAGCAGACCATTATCGACCACCCCAGGCAAGACGAGCCTTCTCGGTCCGGTTGTCCGATTATCTCCTCTTTCGGGCACGCGACTCACAAGCTCCTTTGCCAGACGACGACGGTGAGCGCATGGAGCGTTCAGCGATCCAGGATCGACAGCAGCTGATCGGCCGAGCGCAGCAGTGCCTCACGCGAGATTCCGTCTCGCGACTGAACGGCGAGCCCCTTGAGAAAGGAGTCCAGCGTCAGCGTGAAGGCCTCTGCGGAGCCATCATCGGCGAGCTCCCCATTCGCCACGCCTCTGGCGATACAGTCGGCGATGGCGTCACGATTGACCTTCCTGGCGTTACGCGCCAACTCCGCGACATCGGCGTTGTCATCATCACAGACGATGCCTGACAGCACCGCCATGCAGCCCAGCGGTGAATCTCTCGAAGTCTGAATCTCGATGGAGCGCCACAGCATCGCTCGAAGTGCCTCCCGCGCCGACAGCGACTCGTCCCGCAGCGTCGCGACGAGCTCTCCGCAGGTGCCCATGTACTCCGCCAAACACTCCTCGTACAGAGCCTTCTTGGAGCCGAAGGCCGCGTAGAAACTGGCCGAGGAGAGCCCGCCCAGCGTGCTTTTGAGATCCGAGAGAGACGTACTCTCGAACCCTTTCGCCCAAAAAAGATTCATCGCCTGCCGAACGGCGCTTTCCCGATCGAACTCTCTGGGTCTTCCGGTTCTGGCCATTTTCGCCCTCCCGCGGGGTGTTGCTCACCGCGCTTCACACATTATTAGACTACTCATTCCACAATTCATTGACAAGGGAATACGACTTCTGCTCAAATTCCGGACTAACCATTCCATAAGTCACTAACTTCCCTTTCGGGGTCCGGGACAAACGATGCCAATTTCTCTCTATGCACTGGCCGCAGCCGCCTTTGCCATCGGCATGGCCGAGTTCGTGGTCGTGGGCATTCTGCCCGCTATCGCGACCGACATGCAGATCGATATCCCTACTGCTGGCCAACTAGTCAGTCTTTACGCGCTGGGCGTAGCCATCGCGGCACCGATCATCACACCGTTGACCAGTCGAATCGACCGGCGTCTGCTCGCCTGCGGTTTGATGATTCTTTTCGTGGCCGCGAACTGGCTCGCCTGGCAGGCGCAGAGTTACCCAATGCTGCTGATCGGCCGCGTGCTGGCCGGCGTAGTTCAGGGTGTTTTCTATTCCATGGCGACCGTGGTTGCGGCTAACTCCGTCCCCAAGGAAAAATCCGGTGCGGCGATCGGCATCATGTTCACGGGATTGACCGTGGCGCTCGTGGCCGGTGTACCGCTCGGTACCTTCCTGACCGATCTGTTCGACTGGCGCGCAGCCTTTCTGTTCATCACGGTACTCGGCGCACTGTCGATCATCGCCCTGTGGATCTTTCTGCCGAAGAAGGTCGAGCGCCCTGAGCCAGCCAGCCTGATCGAGCAGCTCAGCATCGTCACCGTCCCCAAGATGCTGCTCGTCTTCCTGATTACCGGCATCGGCTATGGTGGCGCTTTCATCGCCTACACCTATCTCTCCGAGATACTGCAGGAGGTGACCGGCTTCTCGGTTTCCGGTGTCGGCACCGTGCTGATCTTCTACGGCATAGCCGTCACGCTGGGCAATACCTTCTTCGCACGCCTGGCAGACAAGAGAGGCGCCATTGCCGCTCTGCTCTGGATCCTCGGTCTGCTCACGTTCGCCATGGCGGTTCTCAGTCTCGTCGCGGTCAACAAGGTGCTCATGGTGCCGGTCGTGATGCTGTGGGGCGCCGTCGCCTTCGGCAGTATTCCCGTCCTGCAGCTCTACGTGGTGCAGCAGGCTGAAATCCACGCCCCTAAATCGGTCGACGCTTCCTCGAGCATCAATATCGGCGCCTTCAACGGCGGTATCGCCGCCGGCGCCTGGATTGGCGGGATCGTCGTCGAACACTTTGGCCTGATGGCCACCGGTCCCGCGGCCGCCATCGTTGTCGGTGTCAGCATCCTGCTGACCCTGGTGAGCGGTGCCTGGGACAAGAAGCACGCCAAATCGTTGTCAGCCGCAGCGTAACGGCGAATCTCTGTCAATCGACCCAATCAGGAGTGTGATAATGAGCGATCAAATCAAATCGATCACCGAAAATCAGTATGACAGCACGCTGAGCGAATCCGATGTAGTGCTGGTCCGCTTCTGGGCGCCGTGGTGCCCGCCCTGCATGATGATGCAGCCGATGTACAAGAAGGCGGCGAAGGACATTGGCGACAAGGCGCTACTGTCTGAAATGAATTTGGATCACAGCCCGAACATCGCGCGCAAGCTTGGCATCCGCAGCATCCCGACCGTTGTCGCGTTCAAGAACGGCGAAGAGGTCCAGCGCCATACGGGGCTTTTGAACGAGCGCGGCCTCGTGGATCTCGTCAACTCGATCTGACCCTCTGGGAGTTACACGATGAGCCATAGCAACGTCATCTTGCTCGGGTCCGGCCCGGCCGGCTACACGGCGGCAGTCTATGCCGCCAGGGCCAACCTGAAGCCGACGCTGATCACCGGAAGCACGATGGGCGGCCAGCTAACCACGACCCAGGACGTGGATAACTGGCCCGGTGAAGGCAGCGGCATTCTCGGGCCCGAGCTGATGGAACGGATGCGCCAGCACGCTGAAAACGTCGGCACGACGATCCTGATGGATCACATCGAGTCGGTCGATCTCGGCAAGCGCCCTTTCACGCTGAAAGGCAACGAAACCTACACCTGTGACGCATTGATCATCGCGACCGGTGCCACGGCGCTATACCTCGGACTGGAGTCCGAGGGCCGCTTCATGGGACAAGGCGTCTCGGCCTGCGCTACCTGTGACGGTTTCTTTCACAAGGGAAACCACGTCGTGGTCGTGGGCGGCGGCAATACGGCGGTGGAGGAAGCGCTCTATCTTGCCAATCTTGCCTCCCACGTCACGCTGGTCCATCGCAGAGGCAAGCTTCGCGCAGAAGCCGCACTGCAGGATCGGCTGATGGAAAAAGTGAAAGAAGGTGTGATCAGTGTTCGCTGGAATCACACGGTTTCCGAAGTGCTCGGCGATGAGACCGGCGTGACCGGAGTCATGATCGAGGATGCCGAGACTGGTGCCCTGACGCGCCTGGCCATTTCCGGGTTGTTCGTGGCCATCGGCCACAAACCCAACACCGAAATTTTTGCCGATTCCCTGAAACTTCGAGATGGCTATATCATCGTCAACTCGGGGCTGGATGGGAATTCGACAGAAACCTCGGTGCCCGGGGTCTTTGCTGCAGGCGATGTCGCCGATGCCGTCTATCGCCAAGCCATCACCTCGGCTGGCAGCGGTTGCATGGCAGCGCTGGATGCCGAGAAGTTTCTCAGCGAGCAGGAGAGTCGAACCGGATAAGATAGTTCATCACCCCGGTACGATGCCAAACGGGCGAGTGAAACATGAACACTCGCCCGTTTTTTCGTGTTTACTGACAAAACTGAGTTCTTTCAAGGACGTATTTCTACCGATTTTTATGACTTGATAGAATATTATCCTGGATAAAACTGACGTAATCGCGAATATATCGATAAAAAATGGCCTACTTTTCAGCAGGCCATTTTCATTTCGGCGTTACCGGAAATCGAATCAGGCTTTGCTGACGACCGGCTTCACATTCACTTCTACGCCAGCCTTGCGGGCCAGGTTGCCGACGACACAGTTTTCGTCTGCCTTGATGACGACTTCTTTCGTCTTTTCGACATCTTCGTCGCTCGCAGCACTTTCGAGCACGACATTGGCAGTATGCGTGATAACGAATTCATCACCATCGATATCGGCCTGGGTATCTACCGAAAGCTGCTGAAGCGGCAGCTTCTTGCCGCCGATCATCGCCGTCAGCGTCGAGATGAAGCACGCCGCCGTCGAGGCTGTGTAAAGCTCTTTCGGGTTGCTGCCTTTACCAGGGCCGCCATACTCCGCCGGGATGCTGATATCGGTGGAAAATTCCTTACCGACGATCTTGCCACTACCCTTGAATCCATCTTTCCAGCTAAGTTCGAGATTGATCGTAGACGCAGCCATATTACCTCCTCCACAGAATTTGCGATAAATTGGCAAAGCTTTATGAGGCGAATTTCAGTACAAGATTGCCTCGTAATCACTGGTACGGAGTCTGCCTCACATAGTTATAGACTAATCGATCCATAATTGAACGTCAAGCGCACATCCGTGAAGTCATAGTGCTTCAGGCGTGATAATATCTGGCCGTTTTTATCATGGTCTTGGCAGGTGGTGAGACTGTACAGTCCGTTTATCTGGCTGCCGAGGTTTCAGAAGCTCGTCGCGAAGGAGGCGTCATGGATGGAGTCGTGGTTTTCATACTGGTCGTCGGCGTCGGCTCGACGATCGTTCTCGACCTTTGGGCATGGCTCGTAGCAAAAACCACGGGCATGGCGGGCACCGATTGGGGTGTAGTTGGCCGCTGGTTGCTCGATATTCCCAAAGGACGTCTGGTACTGGACAGTCGTCCCGATCGGCCGGCTCCAGGCGGTCGCGAAAAGATCGTCGGCTGGCTCTTCCACTATCTCGTCGGCCTGGCCTACGCAATGCTCATACTGCTGATCTGGGGCGTGGACTATATCGCCGATCCACAGGTCATGCCGGTGTTCTGGGTCGGAGTCGTGATCAGCTCGCTGGCCGGTTTGCTCATCCTGATGCCAGGACTCGGCGGCGGAGTTCTGGGGCGCAAGCTACCCAACCAGGCGGTGCTTATTGTCTACGTCATCATCGCCCATATCGCGTTTGCTGCCGGTCAGTACGCCTTTGCTAATCTGGTGGCTTCTTTCTAAAAACCGCCCCGAAGGAGAGAGACGTCGGGCACCCGTACGGATGCCCGACGAGTCCGTCAATGACCGTCCGCGACTCCCGCGCACGCATCCATGGACGACCGCGCCCGGGTTCGCACGCCAACCGTCACCAACGCCGCGCCCGCCAGCAGCAGCGTGCCCGCCGTGGCGCAGACACCGAGGACACCACCGACGCCGAAGACCACGCCGCCGATGGCCGCGCCCAGCGCGATCGCCAGCTGGATCGAGGCCACGATCAGGCCGCCACCGCTCTCGGCTTCATCCGGCACCACCCTGGTGATCCAGGTCGACCACGCCACCGGCACGGCACCGAAGGCGAAGCCCCAGAGCGCGATCATCACGGCATCGGTGCTGATGGCAATACCGCCGAACGTCGACAGCAGCCAGCCCATGACGCCCATGATCAACGGCATCGACAGCAGCGTCAGGCGCAGGCTGCGCTCGAGCAGATAGCCAGCCACCAGCGTACCGACGAAGTTGGCCACGCCGAATGCCAGCAGGGTCGAGGAGATACCGTTGATGCCCATGCCGGAAACCGTCTCCAGAAACGGCCGCACGTAAGTGAAGAGCGCAAAGTGGCCGCAGAAGACCAGCACGATGGCGACGATACCGACCCCGATGCCGGGGCGCCTGACCACGCTGATCAGCGTGCTCAACGGGGTCGGACGTTCCGGCGTCATCTTCGGCAGCGTGACCGCCTGGACCAGGAGCGTAACCGCCGACAGCGCCGTCGCCAGCAGGAACACGTTGCGCCACCCGACCAGATCGCCGAGATAGCTACCCAGCGCCGCGGCACTGATCGTAGCGATCGGCACACCGGTAAAGATCAGCGACAGCGCTCGCGGCACGTCGTGCTCCGGTACCAGCCGCATCACGGTGGCGGCCGACAGCGCCCAGAACCCGCCGAGCGCGACGCCCAGCAGCATGCGGCCGGCCAGCAGCCAAGCCAGATGAGGAGCCAGCGCGACGAGCAGGTTGGCTATGATCATCAACACGGAGAAGCCCAGCAGGACGTGACGGCGATCGAGTCGCTGGGTCGCCGCCGTCACCAGCAGCCCCGAGAGCAGCGCCAGGATAGCGGTCGCGGTCACTGCCTGACCGGCCTGCCCCTCGCTGATCGCGAGCGATTCGGCCATCGGCGTCAGCAGGCTGGCCGGCAGGAATTCCGCCATGACCAGGCTGAAAACGCCCAGCGTCAGCGAAAATACGGCGCTCCAGGCAGCCTTGGGCGTGGCCGGGGCAGACGTCGTGGCAGAAGGTGGTGAGGTAGACGCCGAAGCGGCGTCTCGAGAGTCTTGGGTCGGCATCGCGAAGGATCCTGTCGGTGTCGAGAATGCCGCTTAGACTAAAGTCGCAAGACAGGATAATCTATCATCGATACTCTCGAATGATTGATCGATACTCCGGATTCCGTCTGATGACAACGATCGGCGTCACCGCCAACGCATGGATCAACGAGCTGCTGCTCGGCATGCGGCTCTCGGGCCTCAGCTACCGCTGCGTTCAAGTTGCGCCGCCGTTCGGCATTCATTTCGATAACGCCAGGCAATTCGCGCATTTCCACTTCGTCACCCAGGGGCCGGTCCTGCTGACGGTCGGCCACGACCACCAGTGGCTGCAGACCGGCGATGCCGTCCTGCTGCCGCGCGGCGGCGACCATCACCTGCTCTCCTCGCCCGACGTCGAAAGCCGCGACATCGAGCAGATCGACGCCATCCCGCTTTGCGACAGCGTCAGCCATGTCGATACCTGCCGCGATCCGATCGACAAGCGCGAAGCCGTCCACCTCTTCAGTGGCTGCATGCAATTCGATCTCGGCGGCATGCAGCCGCTGATCTCGATGATGCCGACGGTGATGCATGTGGGCACGCTGCTCTCCCGTTATCCCGAGATCCTGCCCATGCTGGAAGCGATGGCACGGGAAGCGAGACTGGAACGCGCCGGCGCCGCGGGGATTCTCTCGCGACTGGCGGACGTGGTGGCGGCCAGCATCGTGCGCGGCTGGGTCGAGTGCGGGTGCAGCGATATCGGCGGCTGGGTCGAGGCACTGCACGACCCGCGCCTCGGCCGCGTGATCGCCGCCATTCACCGTGCCCCGGGCCACGACTGGACGGTCGCTGAGATGGCATCGGCGATGGGCAGCTCGCGCTCCGTCTTCGCCGAGAAATTCCGTGCCGCGCTCGGCGTTTCCCCGCTCGGCTACGTCACGCAGCTGCGCATGCAGCTGGCCAGCCAGTGGATCGGCGAGAAAGGGCTCTCCATCGAGCAGGTCGCCGACCGTCTCGGCTACGGCTCGCAGGCCGCCTTCTCCCGCGCCTTCAAGCGCGAAACCGGGCAGACGCCGGGGGCGGTGCGTCACCCCCGCACTGCCTCGCGAGACGACACGCCGACCATCTAGGGCGTTGCCTCGTCACGTTGCCGCCTCGGTGTCGGCCTCGTCGAAGTTCATTTCCAGCTGCCCGAGCTCCGTTGCGGCTTCCTCGGTCCATGCCGTCCCCAGCGGCGCCGTCTCCGAGGGCACCATCACATAGTGGCCCTGCTCGTCGGACGCGCTGGTCGGATGCATGCGGATGCAGTAAAGGCCAAACAGCACCATCACCACGTGCATCGCCGCGAGATCCCACAGAAAGCCATCCGGCCCCAGCCACTCCATCAGCAACCCGGCACTCACCGGCCCGAGAATGGCCCCGATCCCCAGCGCCAGCACCAGGCTGGCGCTCGCCGCGACGGTCTGCTGATCGGTCAGGAAGTCGTTGGCACAGGCGAGAAAGATCGAATAGAGCGTCAGCGTGGTCGCCCCCAGCAGTGCCCCCAGTACGGTCAGCGAGGTCGGCGACCCGCCGCTGGAGATCGCACCGAACAGCGACAGCGCGACAGCGATCAGCGCGACCACCACGATCACCCATTGCCGATCGACCTTGTCGGACAGTTTGCCCAGCGGCCACTGTGTTACGGCACCGCCGAAGATGAACGCGCCCATGAACACCGAGACCTGACCCACGTCTAGCCCGCTACCGTTGGCGAAGACCGCGCCCATGCCGAACACGGCGCCGTTGGTGACACCGGTCATGAAGCAGCCTACCGTGCCGAGCGGCGAGAGACGGTAGAGCGCCCGTAGGCTCATCGACTCCGCCTGCGTGATCTCCGGCTGCGGCGTGTAGCTGATCAGAATGGGCACCAGTGCCAGCGAGACCAGAATCGAGACCAGCAGAAACAGCGCCATGCCGTCCGGATCGGCGCTACCCAGCAGCAGCTGGCCGCCGCCCATGCCGAGATAGCTGATCACCATGTAGATCGCGAGCAGGCGACCACGCAGGCGGTTGCTGGCATAGCCGTTGAGCCAGCTCTCCGCGACGACATAGAGCCCGGCGTAGGCAAACCCGGTGACAAACCGCATCGCTGCCCACATCAGTGGATCGACGAACAACGCATGAATCAGGATCGCGACCGAGGTGATCGACGCTAGCGCCGCAAAGACGCGAACGTGCCCCACCTCCCTGAGCTTGCGTGGCGTTAGTACCGAGCCGGCGAGGAATCCGACGAAATAGGCAGACATCACCAGCCCGGTGACGGTATTGCCGAAATCCGCTGCCGAGGCGCGCACGCCGAGTAGCGACCCCTGCAGACCGTTGCCCATCATCAGAAGCCCGACGCCCAGCAGCAGGGTCCAGAGGCTCCAGGCGGCGGATAGCGTTGTCGGGCGTGCGGCGGTCATGAATACTCCTGTGTCGGTGAAAGCGGGCCATCAGACGGGGGCGGAATCGAGGTGCCATATTCCCGCTCGACGCGCGCGATACGCGTTCGATAAGCGGCATACCAACGCTCTCGACCGAACCGCTGCGCCTCCCGGTGATCGAGCTGCGCCTTCCACGCCCTGATCGCTTCCAGGCTGCTCCAGTAAGAAACGGTGACCCCGACTTCCTCGCGTGCCGATTCCATGCCGAGAAAGCCGGGCTGCTGCGACGCCAGCGCGACCATGCGCTCGGCCATGGCCGCATAGCCATCGACCTCCTCGGTCATCAGCGAAGTAAAGATCACGGCGTAGTAAGGCGGTTCCGGTGTCTCGGCGATCATGGTTCTCCCTTCTCTTCCCCAAGAGGACGCCTGACTCATGCGGATGTCTTCCCGCGGACGGCGTTCGGGCCTCGTACACCGCTCGGGGCGGGCCCGCGCCGGATCACGTCGCGGCCATCGGCGGTACTAGCCTCGGCAGTTGCGCTTCGAGCAGTTGGGCCACGGCCATCACGCGGTCGTCGCGGTAGCGCGGGCCGACCAGATGCAGACCAACAGGCAAGCCAGCGTCATCGAGGCCGCAGGGCAACGAGGCGGCGGGCTGCTGGGTGAGGTTGAACGGATAGCTGAACGGCGTCCAGTCGACCCAATCGACGTAGCCGCTGCCGGGGGGAGTCTCGTGGCCGGCGGCAAAGGGCGCCAACGGCAGCGTCGGTGTGACGAGCAGATCGAATTCGCGGTGGAATTCGGCCATCCGTGCCACCAGCGCCGCACGCTGCTCGCGGGCGATCAGGTAGTCGGTGAGCGAGAGCGTCTTACCGTGCTCGGCGATCCGCCGGAGACCCGGATCGAGCGCCTCGATCTGCGCGTCGTCGAGGCCATCCAGCAGCCGCGAGGCGCCGGCGTGCCAGAGGGTGTCGAAGGTCTGCTGGGGCGAGTCGAAGCCCGGGTCACACTCGATGACCTCGGCACCCAGCGCGCGCAGATGCGCCACTGCCGCATCGACTGCCCGCAGGATATCCGGTGCCACCGATACATAGCCGAGATCCCGGCTGTAGGCGATGCGCATGCCCGTGAGATCGGCCGGCGGTGCTGCCAGCCAGTCGAGCGAGCATGCCGGCCCCGCGTAGCCATCGCGCGGATCCGGCTGCGCGATGACCGACAGCATCAGCGCGCTGTCGGCGGCGTTGCGCGTCATCGGCCCCAGGTGCGAGAGCGTAGTCATCGCGCTGGCCGGCCACTGCGGAATGAAGCCGAAGGTCGGCTTGAGGCCAAAGGTCCCGGTAAAGCCGCACGGAATGCGGATCGAGCCGCCGGCATCGCTGCCCTGATGCAGAAGCCCCAGATTGAGCGCGGCCGCCGCCCCAGCACCACCGGAGGAACCACCGGCGGTCAGCTCGGGGTTCCAGGGGTTGCGGGTGATGCCGTAGAGCGGATTGTCGGTGACGCCCTTCCAGCCGAACTCCGGCGTGGTGGTCTTGCCCAGCAGCACGGCGCCCGCCTCGCGCATCATCGCGGTAAAGGGCGCATCGATCTCCCACGGGCCGGTCGCCATGGTCAGTTCAGCCGTTGTCGTCGAGCCCTTGCGGGTCGGCATGCCGACCGTCAGCGTCAGGTCCTTGATCGTCGCCGGAACACCGTCGAGCGGCCCCTTCGGTGCCCCACGCTGCCAGCGCGCTTCGGCTTCGCGCGCTGCGGCCATCGCGCCGTCGGCATCGACATGGCAGAAGGCGTTGACCACCGGATTGAAGCGCTCGATCCGCGACAGGCAGTCGGCGGTCAGCTCGACCGGAGAGAATGCGCCGCTGGCAAAGCCTTCCAACGCTTCCTGCGCGGTCAGCGCGTGCAGCGCGTGCAGCGCGGTTGCTGGCGTATCGATGTTATGACTCATGCATCAGTCTCCGCCGCCGTGACTTTAGCCGTCTGACCGGCCAACTCGAGCGTGGCGTGCAGCAGCACGTTGGCACCGGCGGTCACGTCCGTGGGCGTAGCGTACTCGCTCTCGTTGTGACTGATACCGTTCTCGCAAGGGATGAAGATCATCGCCGTCGGTGCCACGTCAGCGACGAATACGGCATCGTGTCCAGCGCCGCTGACGATCTCTCGATGGGCATACGCATGCGCCTCGGTGCCGCGGCGCACGGCGTCGATGCAGGCGCGGTCGAAATGCTGGGGCGGGTAGTCGGCGGTAGGCGTGATCTCGATCCCGAGACCGGTCTCGGCGGCGATGCCATCGAGCGTACGGCGAAACTCGTCAACGATCGCGGCCAGCGTCTTGTCGTCGCTATGGCGGAAATCGACGCTCAGCGTGACCTGTCCGGGAATCACGTTGCGCGAGTTGGGCGAGACCTGGAAGGCGCCGACGGTACCGCGTCCGTCGGGGGCCTGCGCGGTGGCGATGCGGTTGACCGCCTCGACCACCCGCGTGGCGCCAAGCAGCGCGTCTCGACGCAGATGCATCGGTGTCGGTCCGGCATGCGCGTCCATGCCGGTCAGCGTCACGTCGAACCACTTGAGCCCCAAGGCACCGGTCACCACGCCAATGGTCTTGCCTTCATCCTCGAGGATCGGCCCCTGCTCGATATGGGCTTCGAGGTAGCCGGCGAAACGTCGCGGACAATCGGCATCACGGCCGGCATAGCCGATGGCATCCAGCGCCTCGCCGGCGGTGATGCCGTCGACATCGGCACGCGCGCGGGCTGCCTCGAGCGAGAGTTGTCCCGTAAAGACACCGGAGCCCATCATGCAGGGGGCGAACCGGCAGCCCTCCTCGTTGGTCCAGGAGACCAGTTCGATCGGCCGTTCGGTCTCGATATCCTGGGCGTTGAGCGTGCGGATCACCTCGAGCGCGGCCAACACGCCGAAACAGCCATCGAACTTGCCACCGGTGGGCTGGGTATCGATATGGCTGCCGATCGCCACCGGGTCGGCGTCGGGCTGACGACCGGCGCGTCGGGCGAACAGGTTGCCGATGGCATCAAAGCGCACCGTCAGCCCTTCGGCTTCACACCAGCGCGTCAGCAGATCGCGCCCTTCGCGGTCGAGTTCGGTCAGCGCCTGGCGATTGTTGCCGCCTTTGGGCGTGGCGCCGATAACGGCCAGCGCCATCAGACTTTGCCACAGACGTTTGCCGTCGACGGCGGTACGGATCGGAGTCAGGTCGGTCGTTGCCGGGGTCATGCGATTGTCCTTGTTGTTACCTGAAGAGCGAGTTACTTGAGGATCGAGTTACCTAAGGAGCGTATTGCCTGAAACGAGAGGCTTCGACATCGTCGCTATCATCGTCGCCATGGCATGACGTCGCCAAGACACGTGAGTGCGGCCATGCCGCCAACTGTCATTCGTTACTCCGCTTTCCAGGCGGCGTCAAATCATGATGCATCAAATTTTCATCGACAGCATTTGAGCGAAGCGCTGGGGACGACTAGGTTTTGAGTGCCACAACGTCACATCACAAGGAGTGTTCGACATGGAAATCCTGGTCCATAACGACGGCATGGACGCCGATGAGTTTCACACTCTCACCGGCGGCGAGGCGGGCAATGCACTGCGCAAGACGGCCAAGAACTATCTGGGTAGCGAAAACCTGTCGGAAAATCAGGTCAAGGCGATCAAGGAGCGCGGTGGCGACGAGTACGAAACGCTGATTCGCAAGATGACCGAGCACGCGCTCAGCGTGAACAATCTGCCACTCAACGCGGCCCTCAGCCTCGAGATCGACTTCGACGGCGGCGTGAAGGACTGATTCCGTCCCTGCCGGGCGCCGTTGTGCCGTCGTCGTCACGCTGACTAGACTGGAAAGACGGTCCAAGACGGAGCCCGGCCATGCCCGCCACCCCACGCGTCCCTCGCCTCTTCCGGCGCAACCGCACCGCCGGCGATGCCATTGACCGGCAAGAGCCATCCCACCCTATCGACGAGCCACGCCATACGGCGGATTGCACCGACGACGATCGAGTTCGCGTCACCGAAGCCCGGTCGTCGGGTGCGTTCGACACTGCACCGCACCGCGCGGCCTACAGCGATAAACGCTTCTGGCACAAGCTGACACGCGTCGGCAGGCAAACCGGACGAGAAGGTGCGCGCAAGGCGCTCGAACTCTATTTCGTGCTCAAGCGTCCCGACGTGCCGGTGTGGGCCAAATCCACGATCGTCGGTGCACTGGGCTACTTTATCTCCCCGCTCGACGCGATTCCGGACTTCATCGCAGGCGTCGGCTATACCGACGATGCCAGCGTGCTGGCCGCGGCACTGGTGGCCGTCTCGGTCTACCTCGATGAAGACATCAAACGACGCGCCGACGAGGCGCTATCGCGCTGGTGGCCGGATCCGCCATGAGCGTTGTCGAGCATCGCGAGTGTCTATCGGTTTTTTTGTACACAAAAAATCTCTACAGTAGCCCTAACGCGACACAACAATAACGCGCCCGGAGCCCATCATGAGCCAGGAAGCCGCCTCGAGATCCCCGGTTGTCGACACGGCGACGCCCCGAAAACAGCCGTTCACGGCAGAAAAAACCGACGCCAGGCTACGTGACGTCGACTATCTTCCGCCGCTGCGGAAAGCCATTCCTCTCGGTATACAACACGTGCTGGCCATGTTTGTCAGCAATGCCGCCGTACCGCTGATCATCGCCGGCGCGGCCGGGCTCTCCGGCGCCGATACGATGTTTCTGGTGCAAATGGCGATGTTCGTTGCCGGCGTGGCGACGCTGGTACAGACACTCGGCGTCGGGCCGCTCGGGGCTCGCCTGCCGATCGTCATGGGCACCAGCTTCGGCTTCGTGCCGGTGATGATCCCCATCGCGGCCAGCCAAGGCTTGCCCGCGGTCTTCGGGGGTGCGCTGGTCGGCGGGTTGGCGATGGCCGTGGTCGGGCTCTTCTACAAACGCCTGAGCGTCTTCTTCCCGCCGGTGGTCTCGGGCACCTTCGTGCTGCTGATCGGCATTCTGCTGCTGCCGGTTGGCTTCGCCTATGTCGGCGGTGGCGTCGGCGCCTCGGACTTCGGGGCGCCCCATCACCTGCTGCTGGCCGCACTGGTATTCGTCGTGACCGTGGCCTTTCACCAGTTCTGTCGCGGGTTTCTCTCCGAAGCGGCGGTGCTGATCGGCATTCTGGTCGGTTGCGTAGTCGCGGCGCCGATGGGCCTGCTCGACTTTGCCAAGGTCGGCGATGCCCGCTGGTTCCAGTTGCCGATACCTTTCCAGGTCGGCCTCGCCTTCGACCCGGTAGCAATTCTCGCGATCGCGCTGATGGCCGTGGTGACGTGCGCCGAATCGATCGGCGATATCTCCGGCACGGCGATCGGCGGCGCCGAGCGCGAGGCGACACCGCGCGAACTCTCCGGCGGCGTCATGGCCGACGGCCTATCCAGCAGCTTCGCCGCCCTGTTCGGCGCCTTTCCGCAGATCAGCTTCAGCCAGAACGTCGGCCTGGTGGCGCTGACCGGCGTCGCCAGCCGCTTCGTGGTCGCGATCGGCGGCGCCTTCCTGGTGCTGGCCGGTCTCGTGCCCAAACTCGGCGCGATCGTCTCGGCGATCCCCGCAGCGGTGCTGGGCGGCGCCGTGATCATCATGTTCGGAATGATTGCCAGCGCTGGCGTGAAAATGCTCTCTCACGCGGCGTTCAACAAACGCAACATGCTGATCGTCGGCGTCTCGCTGGCGTTGGCGATCGGCCTGCCGGCTCAGAGCGGACTTTACGAGAATGCGCCTCAACAGATCGGCGTGCTGCTCGAGTCCGGCCTGATCCCGGGCGCCCTGGCCTCCATCGTGCTCAACTTGATCCTGCCCCGTGACCACTGCGATACCGGGGACGCCGCCAAGCATTGACCGATGCTAAAGACAGTTACGCGAGAACCTCCTAGGCTGAACGGCAGAACGGTCAATCGGTAGCGAGCAATCGACAGCAAGGAGTGCGTCATGGGCATTTACTGCCTGACTTTCGACAGACCGCTGGGGCGGATGGACCGACACCGGCTGGAAACCATGCTCGATCGCTTCGAGACGACGCGCCTTTTCAGCACGGCCTGGTTGATCGAGTCGACCAACCCGATCGAGTTTCTGCGTTCGCGCCTGACGCGCGCCTTCGGTAGCAAGACCGACTTCTTCATCACTCGCCTGAGCGAGCCTTGGTGTGCCGACGGCATCGGCCCGGTCAGCCAGTGGCTAAACGATCCGCAACGGCACTGGTAGGGTACCGGGCCTGATGGCCAGGCTTGAGAAACGCCAACCCGCCCCGCATATTGCCTGCTTCACCCACGGCTACGGGTTCTCATGTCACTCGACACCACCGCGCACAATCGCCGGATGACTCACTTCGATGGCCATGAGTCGGTCTGGTTATTCGGCTACGGTTCACTGATCTGGAAAGCGGACTTCGACTATCTCGAGCGTCGCCCGGCCTCGATTCGCGGCTGGACGAGACGTTTCTGGCAGGGGTCCCACGATCATCGTGGCACGCCGGACGCTCCTGGGCGGGTGGTCACGCTGGTACCCGAGGAAGGGGCGACCTGTCACGGCATGGCCTATCGCATCTCGCCGGCTCTATTCGCACAGCTCGACCATCGCGAAAAGAACGGCTATCTGCGCGTCGTCACCGAGATGCGCTTCGATGACGGGACGGCCCGAGAGGGTGTGGTCTATCTCGCCGGCGAAGACAACGAAGCCTACCTCGGACCGGCGGCAGAGCGAGATATTGCCCGTCAGATCGCCGATTCGCATGGCCCCAGCGGCCCCAATCGCGACTATCTGCTCAATCTGGCGGCGGCGCTACGGGAACTGGGATTCGGCGACGCCCACGTCTTCAGCCTGGAGCGCGAACTGCTGACGCTGGCGCCCACCTGAAAGCGGTAAGGCCCTGCCACCGCATGCGGTGGCCCGGCGCCGCTTGCCAGTGAAGGCTCAAGGATCGCGGCGCTCCTGCCGAGCCGCCCCCTGATGGTCGGCGCCATCTCTGCCGAGCCTGCGGGATCGCTCTGCCTGCTCGGCTTGTCGGTCCTGGTAGCGGGTCATCGAGTTCTCGTCGCGAGGGGACGCCGACGCCTTCGTATCGGTAGGGCGGGTGACCTGGGTAGGCCGAGACGATGACTCCGACGCCGTCGAACCAGCCCGCGAGTCACTCTCCACGCCCTGCGCGTGTGCCGTTGTCACGGCAGCTACCAGTACCAGGCAAAACCCGGTCAATAACGCTCGCAGCCTGCTAGCGGTATCTTTCATCACGCATCTCCTCTTCCGACCACTGTTCAAGCCCGGACCGGCGTCAACCATGGCCGTTTCCCTCACTATCGACCACGAGGCCCTCTCAGACCAGCGTCTCGTCGAGAGGTCGTCAGCCGTGCGGCTCGGCATGACCATCGCCACCGACATGTGAGCAGGGCTACGCCGTCACGCCGTCTCTCATTCGCCACAAGACAAGAGTGGAACAGGCACCACACGGCGCGAACAACGGCGGTACGAGCCCATACGATAGACACAAAAAACCCGGCCACGGGGGCCGGGTCGATAGCGCTGCGGTTCCTTGCCTACTAGCCATGGCTTCCTGCCATGCGTCCTTGTGGCGGTCGCTTCCCGCGACTCCTTCCTTGGCACGGCGTCTCCCTGACGCTGTACGCCCACCTTACGCCCGTTGGGTATGAATAAGCTTTATGCAGATCAAGTAATCGGCTTGTTTATGTATCGATTTGTAAGGCATTTGCGCCGATTTCGCTATGAACTAGGCAGTCACCCATCCACAGCATGGCCGCCAAGGCCCGGCGGCAGCGCCTCTCGGAGGCACTGGGTCGATTCCGGTCTCACGCAACGCGCGATCTCCTCGCCATCACGCAGAAAGACGAACGTCGGCCACAGCTTGACGCCGAATGCTCGACCCAGCGGACGCCCCTTGCCGTCCTCGATACGAAAGACGACAAGGTCCGGTCTCTCATCGAGAACCGCCTCGATCAGAGGACGGGCGGCCTGACACCAGGGGCACCAGGGAGCGCCAAACTCGATGACGGTCCAACCCGACCGCGCACGCAGCGTTTCGAGGTCGGGCTCATCGGTGGTGTAATCGGGCAACATGGGCCCTCCTGGAAACGATCAGACTTGATGAGGGCGGGCCAGACTGGTGAGTCGGCCTGCCGGGGGGCATTCGAGTCGTCAACGCCAGCACACGCCTTGCAGGCGGGGCGGTGCCTGATCAACTCGTTCAGGCCTCAAGGCAGCGCAATCCGGTGGCGAACGATTTCCAGCGCTCGACGTAGTGCGTTGCGGCGGTCTTGAGGCCTTCCACTGCTGCCGTGTCGAGTGTGCGAATCGCCTTGGCCGGCGAGCCCACGATCAGCGAATTGTCGGGGAAGTACTTGCCCTCGGTGACCAAGGCGCTGGCACCGATCAGGCAGTTATTGCCGACCTGTGCCCCGTTGAGTACGGTCGCGCCCATGCCGACGAGCGTATTGTCCCCCAACGTACAGCCATGGAGGATGGCATGGTGACCGATGGTGCAGCCGCGTCCGATACGAAGCTCGAACCCCGGATCGGTGTGCAGCATGACGCTTTCCTGAATATTGCTGCCCGCGCCGATCACGATGCGGTCATTGTCGCCGCGGATCACCACGTTGAACCAGATACCCACATCCTCTCCCAGTTCGACCTGGCCGATGACATGCGCGCCGGGGGCGACCCAATAGCGATTCTTGTCGGGTAGACGAGGCACATGATCCCAATAGGCATAAACAGGCATGACAGGCACTCCGGTCGTTGATGGCGTTGCCCCATGCTCCCCCGGGCTTGGCCCTGCAACCAGCCGACTTTAGCCAAACCGGCACCGCCGGCACCCTGCGTGCCGTGGCAGGCGCGTTCAGTGGGTCGAGTCTGCCGAACGCGTTTCGTCATCTTGAGGCGCCGCTAGACCCGCTTCGTTGGCCGCCTCGCTGTGATGGCTCACCGCCTGGCTTGCCTCGCTTTCCGCAGCCAGAGAAAACGGCAGTACGGCAGAGACGACGACCGTCGCCAGCATCGATAACAACCGGTTGAAGATTTTCATACTCCCTCCTGCGGTGACGAAAAAGATGACAGTGGCTCATGGGCCACTCGCCGTTACGACGCACTTCCTTCCTGCGCCCCCTTCCTTGCGAGACACCTTCCTGCGACGCACTTTCCTGCAACGCACACTCCTGCGACACATTGCCGCAACGCCTTGTTAGCTTGCTAAACAATTCGTCGGCCGTCAAGCACGCCATGAACGAGAAGGTCACAGGCTGTCGCCGAGCGCTTTCTGCTTGCACGAGGCCGATATTTGATCATTGAATAAATGATTTTTTAGTTTATTTACTATCGAAAAAGACGCGCGCGATCTGTCGAAATCGCCATGCTTCTCCGCTTTTTCTGATTAAAGCTGACGATCATCGATCCATTATTAAACTTATAAAATCAAACCCCTGAGCGGCCTGGCCTGCGACAATTTACAGCACCCCTGGCGCTCCCTAGAATCGCTGCCGCCTTTTCGGGATAAGACCGCGATGGCGTGCCACCACAGCGCATGCCCAACGTGTTGAATGGCCTGAGGGTCTGCCAGTCAGCTTCATCGCCGTCACCGCTACAGCGACGTTATTCGGCGCCGATAACGCGTTGCGCCATGCCGCATCGCTCGTCCATTGCCGCCAGCCAATAACAACCATATATGCGACAGCAATTCGTCAGCGTTCGCATCGGGATCGACTCGCGTCACGATTCACACTCAAGGGGTTTTCATGAAACATTTAAGGGGTATTGCGCTGGGACTGGGTCTTGCGACCAGTGTCACGCCGGCTTGGGCGTCGGATGCGCCCGTCGACGTCGTGCTGATTGGCGGCGGCACCATGAGCGCCACGCTCGGCACCTACCTGCAGGAGCTGCAGCCGGACTGGAACATCACGCTGTTCGAACGGCTCGGCGAAGTCGCCGCGGAGAGCTCCAATGCCTGGAACAACGCCGGCTCCGGCCACTCCGCCTTCTGCGAGATGAACTATACGCCGCAGCGCGAAGACGGCAGCGTCGCCATTGACCGTGCCATCGGCGTGACCGAGGACTTCGAGATCTCGCGCCAGTTCTGGTCGCACCAGATCGAACAGGGCGTCCTGCACGATCCGGCCTCTTTCATCACCAGCACGCCACACATGAGCATCGTGTGGGGCGAGGATCACGTGAACTTCCTCCGCGAGCGCTATTCCACCATGCATCAGCACCCGTTCTACGACCAGATGGAGTACTCGGAAGATCGCGAAACGATCCGCGAGTGGCTGCCACTGGCCATGGAGGGAGCGGAAAACGACGGTCCTATCGCCGCGACTCGCATGCCGATCGGTACCGAGGTCAACTACGGCGAGATTACCCGTCAGCTGGTTGGCTCGCTGGCCGACGACGACCACTTCACCCTGTCCCTCAACAGTGAAGTGCGCGACCTGGAGCGCAACGATGACGGCACCTGGAAAGTCACCGTGGCCGATCTGGCCAACGGCGGCGAATCCTCCGTCGATGCTCGCTACGTCTTCATCGGCGCAGGCGGTGCCGCGCTGCCGCTCCTGCAGGCTTCCGGCATTCCCGAGGCCGAACAGTATGCCGGCTTCCCGGTGGGCGGCCAGTTCCTCTACACCACCAACCCGGACGTGGTCGCTCGCCATCAGGTGAAAGCCTACGGCCTGGCCGCCGAAGGCTCGCCGCCGATGTCCGTACCGCACCTGGATGCGCGCATGCTCGACGGCCAACCGGCACTCTTCTTCGGCCCGTTCGCGACCTTCTCGAGCAAATTCCTCAAGAACGGCTCCTGGACCGATCTGCTGGACTCGATGACCTTCAGCAACACCTGGCCGATGATGGAAGTCGGCATGGACAACTTCAATCTGGTGCAGTACCTGGTCGGCCAGGTGATGCAGTCCGACGAAGATCGCTTCGACGCCCTGCAGGCGTTCTATCCGGAAGCCGATCCGGACGACTGGGAGCTGTGGACCGCCGGTCAGCGCGTGCAGATCATCAAGAACGATCCGGATAAAGGCGGCGTGCTCCAGTTCGGCACCGAAGTCGTCACATCCGAGGACGGTTCCATGTCGGCGCTGCTGGGGGCGTCTCCCGGCGCCTCCACCGCCCCGCCGATCATGCTGCGCCTGCTGGATCGCGTCTTCCCGCAGCAGGTGGCCAGCGCGGCCTGGCAGGACAAGCTGCGTGAGATCATTCCTTCCTATGGCCAGCAGCTGGCGGACAATCCGGCACTGCTGCGCGAACTGCGCCAGCGCACGGCGGACGATCTCGGACTGACCAATGGCGACGCGCCGACCACCTTCGAACAGGCGGCCGAGGCGGAAGCCGAAGAGGGTGAAGCCCCCTCCGAGGAAGCGATCGCCCCGGAAGGCGCGCCCGCCGGTGAGGCAACCACCGACGTCTGACGCTCGGTACCGCGACGCCCGATCACGACCCCGTACCGCCTTCCGGCGGCACGGGGTCGTTTCCTTTCGAGGCTGTAAAAAATCGCCATTTGGCGATAACTAATTGTTTTTAACAAATAAAAAACGAAAACCCCGCAACTACCAGCGGCTTTCGCCGTTGCGGGACCATGGCAATAGCGTGGCGACCTCATTAAACTAATCGCGTATTCGCATTCGCGCCTGTCCATCAGACAGAGAGCCCCCATGAAACTGCGTCACGCTTCTATCCTGAGCGCCAGTATCGATACCTCCTCCGCTGGCGCGAGTTCCGACGATACCCCCAACGTCGATGTGGTTCTGATCGGCGGCGGCACCATGAGTGCCACGCTGGGAACCTTGCTGCAGGCACTCCAGCCGGACTGGACCATTCACCTCTTTGAACGCCTCGACAAGGCCGCCGAGGAGAGCTCCAACGTCTGGAACAATGCCGGCACCGGCCACGCCGCCTTCGCCGAGATGAACTACACCTCGCCGCAGCCGGACGGCAGCGTCGATATCCAGCGCGCCATCAACATCACCGAGCAGTTCGAGGTGTCGCGCCAGTTCTGGGCCAGCCAGGTCCGCGAAGGCGTACTGGCCAATCCGCGGTCCTTCATCAACACCGTGCCCCATCTCAGCTTCGTCTGGAGCGGCGAGCGCGTCTCGTTTCTGAACAAGCGCTTCGAGGCGATGCACGAGAATCCGCTCTACGCGGGCATGGAGTACTCCGAGGATCCCGAGCAGATCTCGAAGTGGATCCCGCTGGTGATGACCGGGCGCGATGCCGCTGAACCGGTCGCCGCGACCCGCATGCCTATCGGCACCGAGGTCAACTTCGGCGAGATCACCCGCCAGATGATGAAATCGCTGGCCCGGCGCGACAACTTCCACCTGTCGGTCAACACCCAGGTCCGCGACCTCAAGCGCAACGCCGACGGCAGCTGGAAGGTCACGGTGGCGAACACCAGCGACGGCGGCAACGAACGCAGCGTCAATGCCCGCTTCGTGTTCATCGGCGCCGGCGGCGCGGCGCTGCCGCTGCTGCAGAAATCCGGCATTCCGGAAGCCCGCATGTACGGCGGCTTCCCGGTGGGCGGTCAGTTCCTCTATACCACCAATCCGGAAGTGGTCGCCAAGCACGACGCCAAGGTCTATGGCCTGGCGCCCGCGGGTTCGCCGCCGATGTCGGTGCCGCATATCGACAAGCGCATTCTCGACGGTACCCCGGCGATCATGTTCGGGCCGTTCGCGACCTTCTCCAGCAAGTTCCTCAAGAACGGCTCCTGGACGGACCTAGTGCGCTCGGTCACGCCCAACAACCTGTGGCCGATGACCAAGGTCGGGCTCAACAATCTGGATCTGGTCCGCTACCTGATCAGCCAGCTTCGCATGTCCGAGAGCGGACAGTTCAAGGAACTGCAGAACTACTATCCGGAAGCGAAGCAGGAAGACTGGAAACTCTGGACCGCCGGCCAGCGCGTGCAGACGATCAAGGACGTCGAGGGCAAGGGCGGTACGCTGCAGTTCGGCACCGAACTGGTGACCGGCGCCGAGGGCTCCATCGCGGCACTGCTCGGCGCCTCGCCGGGCGCCTCGACGGCGCCGTCGATCATGCTCAAGCTGCTGGAGCGTGTCTTCCCGGATCAGGTAGCCAGCCCCGAGTGGCAGGCCACGCTGAAAACGATGATTCCCTCCTACGGCCAGGCGCTCGCCGATAATCCGCAGCTGCTCTACGACGTGCGCACCATGTCCCGCGAACTCCTGGAGCTCACCGAGCCGGACTTGACCACAACGCCGGCATCGCAATCGGAGCCGGCAACCAGCGACGGCTGATCCGATGCGTCCGTGACACGCTCGACGGCCCGCACCGGCACTCCCAGTGCGGGCCGCCGGCGTTCGAAGGCGCGCGTGCCCTCGCCTTGCCACCCATCGAATGGGCACGCACGGCCGTTGTTCCCGCCGCATGCGCGTGCCACAAAGGGCGCATGGCATTCGCCGAGCGCTTTTCCTATCGTCAGCGATGGCGGTCGACAGACGATGTCGGCGCCTTGACGGGCAGTGATGCCCGCTTCTGCCGCGCGCTAGGGAGATTGCCGTGTTCAATGCCATCTTACTGGAACAGGTCGATGACCGGTGCCATGCCTCGCTGACCTCCCTGTCAGAGGATAGCCTGCCGGCGGGCGATGTCCGGGTACGCGTCGAATGGAGCACGCTGAACTACAAGGATGCTCTGGCCATCACCGGCAACGGCGCCGTGGTTCGCCAATTCCCACTGGTGCCCGGGATCGATCTCGCGGGTGTGGTCGAACACAGCGAGCATCCCGATTGGGTCGCAGGCGACCGCGTGGTCCTGAATGGCTGGGGCATCGGCGAGACCCACTGGGGCGGGCTGGCTCAGCGCGCCTCGGTCAGCGGTGATTGGCTGACGCGTCTGCCGGACGCGCTGGATAGCCATCAGGCAATGGCCATTGGCACCGCCGGCTACACGGCCATGCTGAGCGTACTGGCGCTCGAGCGCCACGGCCTGACACCGAACCACGGCGACGTCCTGGTGACCGGCGCCAACGGCGGCGTGGGCAGCTTCGCGATTGCCTTGCTTGCGCGCCAGGGCTACCGGGTTGTCGCTGCCACCGGCCGACCGCAGGAGTCCGCCTTCCTGACGCGCCTTGGCGCCGCCGAGATCATCGACCGACAAACCCTGTCGACCCCGGGAAAGCCACTGGCGAAGGCACGCTGGGCCGCCACCGTCGACTCCGTCGGCAGCCATACGCTGGCCAACGCCTGCGCGCAGACACTGCCAGATGGCCTGGTGACCGCCTGCGGGCTCGCTCAGGGAATGGACCTCCCCGCCAGCGTGGCGCCGTTCATTCTGCGAGGCATCAGCCTGCTCGGCATCAACAGCGTTACCCGCCCCGCCGTGGAGCGCGACCGCGCCTGGGCCCGCCTGGCGGAGGATATCGAGCCAGACCTGCTACAGGAGATCGCCCGCGATACTCGCCTGAGCGAGACGCTCGAGCAGGCCGCAGCGCTATTGAAGGGAGAGGTCCGCGGTCGGCTGGTGGTCGACGTCAACAGCTAAGTCTCATCGAGCGATGCCGTGGGGACACGCCAGGCCTTGGTTGACCAGATGACAGACCAGTCTGACAGAGCCACCGGGTGGGGCCGACCGAGGGTATTGCCGTCGGCCGCGCGTGTCATCGCGGCAGCCACGAAGCCAAACTGATCTCGCAAAATCGCATCGAGCCAATGCGCTTTCCGGATGTTGTACGACTTTTGCGTTATTTCTGCGTTCTCCCTCGTGAATTAGAGTTCGAGAGACTTTGTATGACATAGAGAACAACACGCATGAATGATCCTACTTCATCCCCGAAAATTCCTGTCGACACCATGCGAAGAGGTCTGATAACGGCGGGTGCGGCCTTCGCCACGATGGCCGTGCTGCCGGCCCGTGCCGCATGGGAGCCCTCTTTGCGATACCCCGACCCCGCCGTTGAAGTCCTCGATCCGAGTTTTCTCGACTACCGGCTGTTCAATGCCAGTGTTGAGCGCTTGGCCACCGGATTCCGATGGCTGGAGGGTCCGGTCTGGTTTGGCGATGGCCGCTACCTTATCGCCAGCGATATTGCCAACAACCGATTGATTCGCTGGGACGAAACAACCGGCCATGCGTCCACGTTTCGGTCACCGTCCAACTATGCCAATGGCAACACTCGCGACAACCAAGGCCGGCTGATCACCTGCGAGGGGTCCATCGGCCGACGAGTGACACGTACCGAATACAACGGCCAGATCACCGTACTGGCCGATCAATATCAGGGAAAACCGTTCAATTCACCCAACGACGTGGTCTGCGCCAGCAACGGCGACATCTGGTTTACTGACCCACCTTTTCAGCTCGGCAACAATTACGAAGGCCGCATCGTCGAGCAGGAACTGCCAGCCGCGCTCTATCGCATCGATGCCGACAGCGGTGAAATCGAGCAGGTACTCGATGATATCGCCGGCCCCAACGGTCTGGCCTTTTCCGCCGACGGTAGTCGGTTTTTCCTGGTCGAAGGCCGCACTAAACCCAACCGTATCCTATGGCAATTTACTCACGAAAATGGCCAGCTAAGCCAGAAAACCAAGCTTGTTGAGGCGCAGAATTTTGGCGCACTGGACGGCTTTGCCGTCGACATCCATGGCAATATCTGGGCGGGATGGGGTAGCAGCGGCACGCCTGATGGCGACCCAGCGACTCTCGATGGCGTGCGGATCTTCAACCCTTCCGGACAGGCAATCGGACACATTCACCTCCCCGAACGCTGCGCTAATGTCTGCTTCGGCGGGGCCCTAGGCAACCGCCTCTTCATGGCGAGCAGCCACTCGCTTTACGCCCTTTTCGTCAACAGCCAAGGCATCGGCTTTGCCTGAGCCATGGCTTGCCGACAGCCGCGCCTCGACGCTCTCGGCGAAAAGCGGCTGCACGACAACGCCCGGCGACAATGCGACGCCCTGCAGCGCCTGCTACGAGGTGGGGAGGGTGCCGAGCCCTTCGAGAATACGATACGCCGCCCTCACCCGGGCCTCGTTGGGATAGTTGCGATTGGCGAGCATGACGAGCCCGGTCCGCTCGCCTGGCAGCATCACCACATAGGCGCCGAAGCCGTTGGTGGAGCCCGTCTTGTTGATCCAGACGTCATCACGCGGCGCTTGCGGCGGCGCTATCGCCTCGGCCGTGTTGGGCTCGAGAATCATGTCGTAGCCGTTGCCGGCCAGCAGCGCGTCAAGTGATACCGGCAAAGGGTACTGCTCCCAGATCAGATCCTGAGTCATGGCGCCCACCTGATAGTAGCCCGCTCGCGTGGCATCGATCGCCCGCTGCAGCTCGTCGTCCAGCGCCAGCAGCCCCAGATTCGCCTGCACCAGTCTCGCCAGATCCGCCGCCGTGGTCTTGAGGCCGTAGGCCTCGTCATCGAGTATCCCCGGCGAAACACGAACCGCCTCTCCCGTCTGGCTCTCGCCCATGGCATAGACAGCGTGCCGCGAGTCGGGCACGTCATACCAGGAGTGATCGAGCCCCAGCGGGGCAAAGAGGCGGTGACGCATGGCCGGCACGAAGTCGCTTTCAAGGCTGGCAGCGGCGGCCAGCCCCAGCAGGCCAATGCCCAAGTTGGAGTAGGTACGGCTCTCGCCAACCGGCTGGCTCGGCTGCCAGTCGCGATACCACGCCATCAGCGAGGCGCGATCTGTCACCGCGTCCGGCACGAACAGTGGCAAGCCGCCCCCGGTGTGCGTCGCGAGGTTCGCGCCGGTAATGCCGTCGAAGGCGCTCCCCTCGAGCGCAGGCAGGTAATCGCTCACCGGCGCGTCAAGATCAAACCGACCTTCCTCGACAGCCAGCGCGGCGAGCGTGGCGGTAAATGGCTTGCTCAGCGACCCGATCTCGAACAAGGTCTCGTTGTCGACCGGCGTACCCGCTTCTCGATCGGCAAGGCCGTAGTTGGCGATCAGCATGCCGCCGGGTTGGATGAGGGCAATCGCCATGCCGGGTATCTGCTGTTCGTCCATCAGCGGCAAGATGACGGTTTCCAGCGCGTCTTTCGGGCTCGTCGGCGCCTGCTGCGCCATCGCCCCGCTCGTCGTGCCGGCCAACACCAGCGCCATACTGGCCACACATCCCGCCCGCTTCATCCCCGCCCTGACCATGTCCGGTCTCCTTTCACGTTTGATCGGTCGCTGCCCGTGCCTCGACATCATGCGTGAAACCGCCTGACGGCGGAACTGAACTCGACACCAAAAAGCCGGCCCGCAAGATGCCGGGCCGGCTCGTTTCCTGCCGCGAAGCTGCGCTACAGCAGCTTATCGAGCGTGATCGGCAAATCGCGTACTCGCTTGCCGCAGGCGTTGTAGACCGCGTTGGCGACCGCCGCACCGACGCCGGTGATGCCAATCTCGCCGATCCCGCGGGCCCCCATCGGCGTGTGCGGATCGGGAATGTCCGTCCACATGACGTCGATATCGGGCACGTCCATCTGCACCGGCACATGATAATCGGCCAGGCTCGGATTCATGATCCGACCGCTGCGCGCGTCGAACCAGGTCTCCTCCATCAGCGCGAGGCCGAGCCCCATAATCATGCCGCCGCGGAACTGGCTCGCGGCCGTCTTGGCATTGAGTATTCGCCCGCAGTCGAACGAGCCCAGCAATCGGCGCACGCGCACCTCGCCGCTGACCTCGCTCACGCCGACTTCGCAGAAGATCGTACCGAAGGAGTGCATCGACCAGTGCGACTTCTCCTCCGAGTCGGCGGCCTTCGCCTCGACCGAGATCTCGCGCTTTCCGGCCTGCTCGAGCAGTTCGCGGTAGCTCACGAAACGCACGGCATTGCCAATGGCCCCCAGTCCGGCATCACGACATTCGATGTCATCGGCGGAGAGCCCAGCCAGCGGAGAGTCGTCCTCGAGCCTCGCCAGCAGCGCGTCGACCAGCGCCCGCTGCGCGGCAATTACCGCCCCACCGATGGCGGCGGTCTGCTGCGAGCCACCGGCGAGCACCGCCCCCGCCAGCGAGGAGTCCCCATAGCGAAAGCGGATCGTCTCCACAGGCAGGCCCAGGCGCGCGGCAGCGACCTGCGTCTGTACCGTCGCCGTGCCCATGCCCATCTCGTGCGCGGCGACTTCGACCGTCGCGCCCTCGGCATCGAGCGTGATTCGCGCCGCCGCCCCGGGCATGCGCTGATACGGGTAGGTCGCGGTAGCGCAGCCCATGCCGATCTGCCACTCGCCCTCGCGTCGGCTGCCGGGTGCTGCGTGGCGAGAAGACCAGCCGAAGCGCTCGGCGCCGGCGCTCGCCGCTTCCCGCAGATGCCGCGACGAAAATGGCAGACCGCTGAGCGGATCGCGCTCCGGCTCATTGCGCGCGCGCAGCGCCAGCGGGTCCATACCGAGCAGCTCGGCCAGCTCGTCCAGCGCGCTTTCCAACGCGAAGGTACCGACCGCCTCTCCCGGTGCGCGCATGAACGTGTTGGCGAGCATATGCATGTCGGCGACCGTCACTGCGAGCCGGAGATTGTCGACCCCATAGAGACACTTGGTGGCCTGGACGAAGGGCTCCGGCAGGTAATTGTGGCGTGTCATCGCCGCCACCCCGGTATGGACCAGCGCCTGCAGTTTGCCGCTGCTGTCGGCGCCCAAAGCCACCCGCTGTTCGGTACAGGCTCGCCCACCGACAACGCGATAGACACCCTCGCGCGAGAGCGCCAGCCGTACCGGGCGCGCCGCCAGCTTCGCCGCTGCCGCCGCCAGGATCTGATGCTGCCAGAGCGTCTTGCTGCCAAAGCCGCCACCGACGAAAGGCGACGTCACGTGAATCTGTCCGGGGTCGAGACCGAACACGTCCGCCAACGATGTCACTGCCAGGTCGACACACTGCGAGGCATCGTGGATTCGCAGGGTCTCGCGCTTGCCGTCATGATGCCAGGCAAGCGTCAGCGCATGCGGCTCGATGGCATTGTGATTGTGGCGCGGCGTGGTGTAGGTCGCATCGATTCGATATGCCGCCGTCTCAAACGCAGCGTCGGCGTCGCCACGCGTGATCGTCGCCGGCCCGCCGAGGACACTATCCGGCTCACGCGCCTGCGACTTCGCGATCTCGAAATCGGTCATCGCCGTCTCGCGCGCGTAACGGACAAGCAGGCTCTCGGCCGCCGCATCCGCCTGCTCCTGCGTCTCGGCCAGCACCAGCGCTACCGGCTGGCCGTTCCAGTGCACGCGATCGCTCTGCATGACCGGGTAGTCATCGCCCGCCGCACCGTGGGGCGAGCCGAGAAACACTGGAGGTGTGCGCAGCGGCGGCGCATTTTCGTGGGTCATGACGAGCACCACGCCGTCCATCGCCTCGGCCGCACGCGTATCGATGTCGACGATACGCCCGTTGGCGATGGTGCTGTAGGACAGCGCCGCATAGAGCATGTCAGCGAAGCGGAATTCCGCGGCGAACGGCGCCTGACCGGTCACTTTCCGCTGACCGTCGACTCTTGCCAGTGACACACCGATCCCGGCATGCAATCCACTGCCCAGCGGATCGGGAGAACCGTCCGGACGCCAGTAGTCACCGGCCAGTGCCCCGGGAGGCTTCTCCTCGTGACGTGTATCGTGGGATGGCGTAAACGGATTCACGAGGCTTCCCCTCCCTGGCGGGCCTGCGCCAGGCGCTGATTCAGTTCCGAAATCACCACGCGACGTGCCAGCTGCACCTTGAAGGCATTGTCTGACTGCGGTCGGGCCGCGGCCAGTTCGGCATCGATGGCCGCTTCGAACGTTGCGGCGTTTGCCGGTCGTCCACGCAGTGCCGCCTCCGCTTTCCAGGCACGCCACGGTCGGGTGCCCACGCCGCCGAGTGCCAGGCGCACCTGCTTGATGGTGGCGCCATCGAGCTCGAGCATCGACGCCACCGATAACAGCGCGAACGCGTAGCTGGCGCGATCACGTACCTTGCGGTATTCGCTACTCGCCGCCATCGGCAGCGGCGGCAGCTCGACCGCGACAATCAGCTCTTCGGCCGTGAGCACGGTCTCGAGGTCCGGTCGCTCGCCGGGCTCACGGTATAACTCGGTCAGCGCGATCACGCGCTCGCCGTCCCGGCCACGAAGATGCACGCGGGCCTCGAGCGCGACCATCGCCACGGCCATATCCGACGGATGGGTGGCAAGGCAGGATGACGACGTGCCAAGAATCGCGTGATAACGATGGAATCCCTCTTGGGCATCACAGCCGTTGCCCGGCTCGCGCTTGTTACAGTGGGCGCCGATGTCATAGAAATAGGCACATCGGGTGCGCTGGAGGAGGTTACCGGCAACCGTCGCTCGATTTCGGATCTGCGCGCTGGCGCCGCACAGGATCGCGCGCGACAGCCCCGGATATTGCCGCCGCACGCGCGGATCGGCGGCCAGTTCGGCATTGGTGACACCCGCACCGATGAACAAACCACCCGACTCGCTCTCCTCGATGTCGCGAGCCAAATTGCTGACATCGATCAGCATCGCCGGCCCCTCGATCGTCTCGCGCATCAGGTCGACCAGGTTGGTGCCGCCGCCTAGATAACGGGCCTGCTCGCGGCGCATGGCCCGCTCGATCGCCTGCTCGCTGCCCACGGCCTGGTGGTAGTCGAACGCTCTCATGCGCCCGCCTCCTGGCCCAGTGACGCGGCCACGGCATCGACAATGCCGTTGTAGGCACCGCAACGGCAGAGATTGCCGCTCAGGCGTTCACGCAGTTCGAGGCGATCGAATGCGATGTCATCAGCGGCGAGATCGGCGGTGACGGCACTCGGCCAGCCGCGCGCCAGCTCGCCGGCCAGCCCCACCGCTGAGCAGATCTGCCCCGGCGTACAGTAGCCGCACTGGAAACCGTCATGTTCGATGAAGGCAGCCTGAACAGGGTGCAGGGCCTCGCCGCTCGCCAGCCCCTCGATCGTCGTGATCGAGCGCCCCTGAACCTGCACGGCCAGCGTCAGGCACGCGTTGATGCGCTGACCGTCGAGCAGCACGGTGCAGGCCCCGCAGGCGCCCTGGTTACAGCCCTTCTTGGTACCACTGAGTTGAAACTGCTCGCGCAGCAAGTCGAGCAGCGATGTTCGGAAATCCACCTCGGCCTGTCGAATCTGGCCGTTGATCGTCCATTGCATGACTAGCCTCGGTCACTAGGGGTTGTCGTTATCATCGCGCGTGAAGGCATAAACCCTCAGCGTAGACGGTATCGGCGAACGCATGGGTTGAAGGGTAAGACTCCAAGCCGTCCCCCGTGGAGGCCGCGGGCCGACAAACCTTGTAGTGTGGCTTAGCAGGAGAGAGTGACCAGGTTAGATCGAGTGGCCATCGAATAGGTCGCGCCCTAGGCGGCCTTTCGCGATAGCGGACAACCTCTCAAGGCGTCCCGGAGAACGCCGCTGAGAGGCGGGAGATTGGTCAGAACGGTAATTGACGAAAAGCCGTCAGCGGCGAGGGGACTGGTCGGGAGACGTTGTCGTCGAGACCAGCGTACTCGGCAAGGAGTTCAATCATCGTGTTGATGAAGACGAGACAGGATTTGCCGTTTGATCTCGATGAAGCTCGCGTCCATGACGACTTCGGATGACCGAGGGCGCTTGAGTGGTACATCGATCGTCTCGCAGATGACGCCAGGCCGGCCGCTCATGACATAGATCCGGTCCGCCAACAGAATGGCCTCGTCGATGTCATGCGTCACGAAGAGCACGGTCTTGCTGTTGTGCTCCCAGACATCCAGTAGCAACTGCTGCATGGATAGCCGTGTCTGACTATCAAGCGCGCCGAAAGGCTCGTCCATCAAGAGAATATCGGGGTCATTGGCCAATGCTCGCGCAATCGCCACTCGCTGCATCATGCCGCCCGACAACTGTCGCGGCCAAGCATCGGCAAAGCTCTCGAGGCCTACCTCTCTGAGATATTGCTCGACGATCTCCTGGCGTTGCGCTGGCCGTATACGACGTCGTTTCAGTCCGAACGCCACGTTGTCGCGCACGCTAAGCCAAGGAAATAGCGTATACGATTGGAAAACCATACCGCGGTCGGCTCCCGGGCCGGTGACTCGCTGGTCGTTGACACGAATTTCACCAGCAGTCGGAGCCATCAATCCGGCGGTAAGATACAGCAGACTCGATTTACCGCACCCGGAGGGGCCGACGATGACAGCGAACTCATTCTCCGGCACTTGCAGAGAGATATGCTCCAACGCGGTAACCGAGCGACTCCCCGACGAGAAGGTGAGGCTAATATCCCGGATATCCAGACAGGGGCTTGGCGCCGCCGAGGCATGAATATCCTTCGAATCGACTCCTATCGTCGGACCAGGGACGGTTAGAGTGCCCATGATGTAATCCTCGCACGCAGGAATCGAAAACATTGATCCGTCATCAGTCCCAACAGACCAATCAGGGCGATGGACAGGAAAATCACGTCAACCTGAAACCCTCGCATCGCCTTGAGACTGATGTAGCCAAGCCCACTGTCCGCCGCGACCAGCTCGGCAACCACGACAAAGGTCCATGCCCATCCCATGGTGACGCGCAGCATGTCGATCGCACCTGGCAAGCAGGCGGGAAACAACACGTGCGCAACGACATCCCGACGCTTGGCGCCAAGTGTGTAGGAGGCGTTGATGAGATCCTGAGACACTCCACGTGAAACATCGGCGATCATGACAAGCTGTTGGAAAAAGATACCGAAGAAGATCACGGTAACCCGCTGCTCAATGCCGATGCCGATCCATAGGATCAACAGCGGCACAAAGGCCGTGACCGGCAGATAGCGCATGAAGTTGACCAATGGATCGAGTAGTGCCTGTACCAAGCGAAAACTGCCCATCAGAATGCCGAGCGGGATGGCCAGGATCGACGACAGTACGAACCCATAGATGACGACTTGGGCGCTAGCCCAGATATCTTGCCATAGCGAACCATCACCAATCATACGCACTGCCGTGCTCAACACGGCAGTCGGCGTCGGCAGGAAGATCGACCGTACGAGTCCGCCGTATGTCACCAGAGACCAGAGGACGATCACCAACAGCCAGATACCAATGCCCGCGATCCAGGTCAGGCGCTTGGGGAGATGAGCCCGAGGGGTCAAGCATCGTTGCCATAGCGTAGACGTGGCCATGAATCCCCCTCAACGCGTCTCGGCAAATGACGGATCCACGACCTCTTTATAGGCTGCCGTGATATCCCGGTTTTCCAACTGATTCCAGGTATCACGCGCGAGATCAATCAGTTCGGCGATAGACCCTGGTTCGTCCTGTGTACCGAGCAAGTTCCGGTTGCCGCGCTGGCCGTAGAACTCGACGCCTTCAGTGGCTTCGGCGAGATCCGCAGGGTCACTGAGATAGCCGCCCACGCCATCGGCCATCAACTGATAGGACTCAGCAGGATGGGCATCGAGATAGTCGACCGCTTTATAGAGCCCTTGGACCAGCGCTCGAACATCGTCGGGGCGCTCATCAATGACATCACAGCTCAACGCCACGACGTCGATGATGACACCCGGCGTCGCACTGCTATCAACCAAGACCTGGCCCGCATCATGAGAGCGCACGAAACTCAGATTAGGTTCCCAAGTGACAGCGACCGGTACACGACCCGCGATGAATGCTGCCGCTGCGGCATCCGCAGACATGTTCTGGACTGTGACGTCATCGAGAGACATGCCATGCTGAGACAGAAGGTAGGCGAGCCAGAACTGGGAAGCGCCTCCCTCGTTCATGGCAACGGTTTCGCCCTTGATCTCCTCGACCGACGCTACCGACTCGTCCGCTAACAAACCATCACCACCGTTACTGCCATCTAGCACCACCACGCTTTTGAAGCAGAAGTCGGCGGAACGATATTTCAGCAATTCCGCGATGGTCCCCGCCGAGCCGTCGAGATGGCCCGCCGCCTGTGCCGCCATATAGGCGGAAGAATCCTCGAATGTGGGCAGTTCGACCGTTAAACCATTTTCCTCGAAGAATCCCTTGGCCTGTGCAAGATACAGTGTGCCGTAACCAACCCAGGTGGTGTGACCTATCGACAAGGTGCCGGCCTGCGCCCCGAGACTGGCGACACCCAGAGCCATCGCGCCGAAACCACCGAGTAACTTGCGTTTCCAGTTGGCAGTTCGGTCATGGTGAAAGCGCATGATTTGAGTCATTGTTTTTCTCTCCATGGACAAATTTTTCGCAACGCACTCCCTCCTGGCCTAAACGGCCGTCCCCTGTAGGGAAACCGGGGCCACGATCACGATTGGCAGGAGTCGGGGACACGATGAGCATCGCGCCGAGATTTCACGCCGCGTAATCCGGATCCTCACGATCCAGAATCGCTTTCATCTCTTCGAAGTGAGTCACCGAGAAATCACGGATCGATTCCCAGTCACGCGCCGTCGCTTCGGCCACGGCGTCGGGCAGCACGTTGAGCGGCTGCCCGGTCGCATAGGCCTGCACCAGGGTGCGGCAGGCGCGCTCTAGCGTGTACATGTCGTCGAAGGCCTCGCCGACGGTCTCCGCCGCGACCATGACACCGTGATTGCCCATCATCAGCCGCGACTTGTCCCCCAGCAGACCGGCGAGACGGGCCCCCTCCTCCTCACTGTTGGCCATGCCGCTGAACCCTTGGTCGACGGCCACACGATTGAAGTAGCGCGCCGTATTCTGATCGATCGGCAATATCGTGGGGTCTTTCAGCGTGGCTACCGTGGTGGCGAAGGGGGGATGCAGGTGCAGAACGACGCGTGCCTGGGGCATCAGACGGTGCATCTGGCCGTGAATCGCCCAGGCCGTAGGATCGACGACCCGCGATACATCGGGTGTCTCACCGTCGAGATCGAAAAGCACCAGGTCACTGGCGCAGATGCGTGAGAAGTGTTTCCACTTGGGATTCATCAGGAATCGGCGACCGTCAGCGGAGACCGCAGCGCTGAAGTGATTCGCCACGGCCTCGTGCAGGCCTTGACGGGCTACGATCCGAAACAACGCGGCCATATCCACACGAAGCTGCGCCTCGTCAGGGAGCCTATCGGGCATGAGAAAATATCCTTGTCATTGTTATGGTGCGACCGGGAACCGTAGAGATTCTCGTGTCGTCATAGTTTTACGCTACTGAGCCGCCTTGAATTTTTAAAATATCTTTATGCTCGCTTTGGCATCAGTTTTTCCTATTCAACACTCCTTGGTTGCCCGGGCGGCGAGACGGCCGACGATTCGACCTCTGCCGACAGCGGCGCCTGTCGTAGTAGCTCGCTGTGGCGCAGGAACTCGCCCATGGCCTGCGCCGCGGGGCTGAGACGAATGCCCTTGAGCCTGGCCATGCCTACCGTCAAGGCCCTCACCTCCCCTTCGAGCGGAATCGTGCGAAAGGATTTGCCATCGAGTGCCAGATGCCGCCCCGGTGGCACATTGAGCAGCGAGAAGCCGAACCCATTGGCAACCAGCCCGCGTACCATCCCCAGCGATGTCGCCCGATGGGCGATGGTCGGCTGACGTGGCGCATCCAAAAACAGTGACAGGAAATAGTCCCGACTCATCGGCCAGTCGAGCAGCACCATGGGGTACTCGCTCAGGGTATCGATCGAGAGACGCTCGTGCGCGGCGAGCGGGTGGTCTGGCGCGACCGCGACGTACGGCGGGAAACGACAGAGCGGCTGGAAGTCGATATCGTCCGGCACCTGCATATCGTAGATCAGGCCAAGCTCGTAGCGACCATGACGCAGTCCATCGACGATATCGACCTGATGCCCCTCGTCGCACTGCGGTTCGACTCGTGGAAACCGATCGAGAAACGCCTGCATCAGCCGCGGCATGAAGATAGGTGCAAAGGTATGAAAGGCAGCCATATTCAGAGGGCCGGCAATCTCTTCGCCCAGTGAGACTGCGAACTGCATCAGGCTGTCAGCATCGTAAAGCAGCGCACGTGCCCGATTGAGCAGTTGAACGCCTGCGGTCGTCAACGATAGCCCTTGGGCATGGTGGCGCACGAACAGCTGTACGCCAGCGGTACCTTCCAGATAGGCGATGGCCGCCGAGACCGAAGGCTGCGACACGTGTAGCTGTTCGGCGGCACGCGTGACGCTCTTGAGCTCCCCGGCGACCACGAAATAGCGCAGCTGCTTAAGGGTGGCATGTAACATCTGGGCTTCCCGGCAGAGTCGAATTCGATGGGATGGGCCGCCCCCGTATCGCACCGGTGCGGCGTCAAGCATCTTGCGCTGCCTTGTCACGCCCGTCCATGTCAGCCTTAACGAAGCCTAGAGACAGGTGCCGTTGGCAGCTGGCCGATCGTCGAATAGCGAATTGCGCTCGAGATAGTTCTTGAGGAACTGAGCCAACCGGGGAGAACTCGGCTCCCGGAACAGCTTGGCCGGCGCCCCCTGCTCGACGATCTGTCCCCCGTCGAGAAAGACAACGCGATCCGCCACCTGCGCGGCAAATCCCATCTCGTGGGTCACCACCACCATGGTCATGCCTTCTTCGGCGAGATGCTTCATCACCTGCAACACTTCACCGACCAGTTCCGGGTCGAGCGCAGAAGTAGGCTCGTCGAACAGCATGATCGCCGGCGACATGGCCAAGGAACGGGCGATAGCGACCCGCTGCTGCTGGCCGCCGGACAGGCGATTGGGCCAGGCATCGGCCTTGTCGACGAGCCCGACCTTCTCCAGCGTTTCCAGCGCCAGTTTGCGTGCCTTGGCGCGCGATAGCCTTCGACCACGAATCAGCGCCTCCATGACATTCTCGGCCACGCTCATGTGCGGCCAGAGATTGAACTGCTGAAAGACCATCCCCATGTTGCGCCGCACCTCACGCAACCGGGCCGGTCGCGAGATCACACGGCGCCCTCCCTGAGCACGATCGTAGCCGAGCAGCTCCCCTTCCACGAACACTTCGCCGTCGTCGTACGCCTCGAGAAAGGCGAGACTTCTCAGCAAGGTGCTCTTGCCCGACCCCGAAGGGCCGATCAGGCAGACAACCTCCGAGCGCTGGATCGACAGACTGATATCTCGCAGCACGGTGTGTTCTCCGAACCGCTTGCTCATGCCACGCGCTTCGAGCATGACCTCGTGACCATTCTTTGTCAGCGGCAAGACACTCATGCGGCGGTCTCCTGAGGCTTGAGGGTACGCGGCGTCCGCACGCCTTGGGTAAGATAAAGACTGGCTCGGCGCTCGAGCCACTGCCCCAGTCGAGAGCAAAGCTCGGCCAGGATGAAGTAACCCACGCAGAGCGCGAGCAGGGTCTCGACGTAGGCAAAGGTCTCGGCCCCGACACCGGTCAGTACGAAGGTCAGTTCGGGTACGGTGATGATCGACAGCACCGGCGTTTCCTTGCCCAGAATGGTGGTGAAGTTGACCAGCGCCGGCAGGATCAGCACCAGCATCTGCGGTATCTGCACGCGACAGACGATCTGTCGTGACGTCAATCCCAGCATTTGTGCCGCTTCAATCTGGCCCTGCGGTATCGAGGTGAAGCCGGTACGGAAGATCTCGGCGAAGTAGACGCTACCGTAGAGGCCCAGACCGATCAGGCCGGCGGCCATCGGCGAAAGCGATAGTCCGAAACTGGGGCCACCGTAGTAAAGCAGGAATAGCTGCACCAGAAACGGCGTGGCCCGAATGACCTCGATGTAGCACCGCAGCGCACCGCGAATCCAGGGCCCCGCGCTGAGCTGGATCACAGCGATCACCAGGCCCGCTGCCAGTGCGAGCGCGACGCCGCCGATCCAGGTCCAGAGCGTCATCAGGAATCCGCTGCCGATCTCCCCGGCATGCTCGGTCAACACACTGAAATCCATCAGGCTCTCCCCGCTTCGAAACGCCGCTCCAGCCGTCCGGCCAGCAGCGCCAGGCTGATGTTGACGACGCAATAGAGCACCGCCGCGGCCAGGTAGAACTGCAGCTGCAGGAAGGTACTGGCAGCCAGGTTCTGCGCCGTGCGAGTCAACTCCGCTAGCCCGACCGCCGAGATCAACGACGAAGCCTTGATCAACAGAATCACCTCATTGAGCAGTGCCGGCAGCGTTGCCCGCAACGCCTGAGGCAGCTTGATGCGAACCAGGATGTCGCGTCCGCCGAGTCCCAGTAGACGCGCCGCCTCGACTTGTCCGGGCGGCAGGGTCAAGAACCCGCCGCGCAGGATTTCCGACAGATAGGCACCGCAGCAAAGCGCTAGACCTGCCATCGCCGCGACCCAGGCAGGCACATCAAGCCCCAGACGCGGTAGCAGGTAATAGATGAACAGGAGCTGGATCAGCAGGGGAATGCCGCGGAAGACGCTGACATAGGCGCCACCGAGCCGACGCAGCACCGTGCGTTCAGAGAGCTTCAGTGAACACACGCCAACGCCGATAACGAAACCCGCCAGCAGGCCGCCGGCGGATAGCCAGACAGTGTTCCAGAGACCTGCCAGCAGTAACGGCAGGCTCTGAATCAACAGACCAGGATCGAACATCGCAGGCGCCCTTTATTCGGCGGGCACCGGGTGATCGGGCACATCCATCGCTTGGCCGATCCACGTTTCCTGCAGTTGCGCCAGACGGCCATCCTCGCGCATCTCCGCCAACGCCGCGTTGAACGCGTCGATCAGGCTCGCCGACTCATCACCACCACGGCCAATATAGGCAAACCAGCTCTGCGGCCCGAACGAGGGCGTCACCACCTTGAACAGCGAAGGCCGTTGCTTGGCAATGTAGGCGATATTGGGTAGCGAGTTGGCGACGGCGTCGAGACGCCGCGCCGCCAGATCGGCATAGGCCTGATTGTTGTCGACGTATTCACGGATTTCTACCGGCTCATCGAGCGTCTCGACATAGGACTCCAGCGCGGCGAGCTGTGCCGAAGCCTTGCCGCCACCCGCCACCTTGCCGGCGATATCCGATGGCGCATGAATGCTATCGTCGCTGGCCCGGGTCAGCAGGGCCACCGAGCTCTCCGCCACCGGTGCGGTGAAACGATAGCGCTCCATGCGTTCCTGCGTGATGATCAGCGGCCCCGCCACCATATCGTACTTATCGGCCTCGAGACCCGGCAGCACGCTGGCCCAGGGCAGATCGACAAAACCCACCTCGACTCCCAGCGCTTTACCGACCTCTTCAAAGACGGCCTTGTTGAAACCGGACTGCTGACCATTCTCCAGGTAGTCGAAGGGCGCAAACTGCATCTCGGTCCCCACTCGCAGCACGCCGCGCTCTTTCACATCATCCAGCGTGTCGGCCTGCGCCATCACCGACGCACTCAGCATGGCCAGTACACCCACCGCCATCATCATCTTCATGGTTGTCATCCTGTCTTGTCATTGTTGGAACAGATTGCGCTGGCATCGACTGTGTTGACGTCGACTGTCCTTTCTTAGGGTCTTTATCGGTTTCTCACGGCGATGGCGGGATCGGCCTATGTCATCGCATCGCTGCCGGCTTGCTGCACGAAGAAGGAGGCCCCATTGGGCTTCTGCGGCAGCTTCAGCACGTTGGCTGTGGTGCGTACCGCACCACTCTCTTCGCCTCGCACCAGCATCCCCTGATGTCGACTAGGCAGCGGGTTGTCGCCGTAAGGCAGCGCATCCTCGGCGGCATAGACCGTGATAAACAGGGTTCTCGGCAGACGAGAAGCATTGGGCGCCGAGGCATGCAGCAGGCGCGTATGCATGAAGCAGACCGAACCGGCAGGACCGATGCATTCGACCGGGGACTGGCACTCGCGGGCAATGACCGAGTCATCGACGCTGCCCGTGAAGCGCCCGTCCTGCCAATGCGAGTAGAGCGGCTGCTTGTGGCTGCCCGGGATGACCTGCAGCGGGCCGTTCTCGGCCGTCACTTCACCGACCATCAATAGCGCAGTCACCAGATCGTCGTTGCTATGGGGCGTGAAAAGGAAATCCTGATGCCATTTCACCTGCGTTTCGGTACCCGGCAGCTTGGAATTGACCTTGCTGTGGTGCAGGCGAACCCCGGCGGCACCGATCAGTTCGTGCACCATGTCAGCCATACGGGAATCCGTCGCGACCTGAAGGTAGGCCGGCGAGATTTCGGTCGGCGACGCGACCCGGCGCAAGGAAGGATGCTCGGCGCTATGGTCGCCACCGACGTCGAAACGCGCACGGCGATCCAGCGTTTCGCCATAGGCTGCCGTCTGCTCGCGGCTATCATCGACCCAGCGGTTGAAGGCGTCGTTGAGTGCCGTCAGCTCGTCTGCAGCGAGCACGTTCTCCACGACCAGATAGCCATCACGGTGAAATTGTTCGATCTGAGAATGACTTAACATGTCTGTCACCACCTTGTTGTTATCGTGGTCTTGCTGGCAAACGGCCGCGGCAGAGAGATCTGAGGTCAACTTACCGAAGGTCGATAGCTCAGCGATAATCAATTTATCCGAGACGCTGAATCAGCTTTTCCGATCCAGCAACGCAACCTGCGCTATTGATCACCGGGCACGCCGTAGCTGGGCGCGGCTACCGGCTGCCGGGCGCGTGTGACATAGGCTTCGAGCTGCGGCACATAGCGCATCCAGAGATTTCGCAGTCCGTCGATGGGCGCCTCGGCCCAGTCGACACGCAGATCGACAACCGGCCAGGATACGTCAGGCCGCGCGACCACCAGCCCGGCCGAGTAGACCGGCCCCGCCTCGCCGCCGGCCGCCATGCCAGCCTCCATGGCCACCAGCAGACGTTCGGCCAGCGGCCCGTTGCTCTGCTCGAACGCATTGACCATGGCTCTTGGCACGCCGGCGTCGGCAAGCAGGTTGCCTGCCGCGACGCAGTCGACCCCATCGGCTCGCCCGACGATACCCAGCGCGCTGGCGCCATCGTAGACCGCGGTACGCCCCGCACCGTCGATCAGCAGCAGTTGCCGGTATTCGGGGGCAGCCTCACCGGCCAATAGCTGTTTCAGCGCCTCTTGCGGTGCGTGACCGGCCGCCATCAGCGCGAGCCCCTGCGGTCCCAGCGCCGGGTTTGTCACGTTCTGTGTCAGCACGGCCCCCTTGGGACCAGCGAACGCGCAGCGTGCCGCCACGCAGATGCTTGAAGAGCTGACCGCGCAACCGGTTTCGCCGGTCTCGGCGCAACGTGCCGCGATGGAAAAGGTCATGCTTCCTCCTCGGGAATGACGGCAATCACATCGATCTCCATCAACCATTCCGGCTGCGCCAGACCGGCAACGACCAGTCCGGTCGAGATCGGAAAGACCCCGCGCAGCCATTGACCGACTTCGCGATAGACTGGCTCGCGAAAGCGCGGATCAGTGATGTAGGTCGTCGTCTTGACGATGTGCGAGAGATCGCTGCCGGCTTCCTCGAGCAGCTGCTTGACGTTCTTCATTGCCTGCTCGGCCTGCGCTCGTGGGTCGCCCAGGCCGACCAGATTGCCGTCAAAGTCGGTCCCGACTTGCCCGCGGACATAGACCGTGTTGCCGGCACGGACGGCCTGGCACAGATCATTGTCCAGCGTCTGGTTGGGATAGGTTTCCTGGGTATTGAACATGCGAATGCGCGTATGCGTCGGCATTAGCTGACCCTCCGTGCGTCGGCATCGGTGCTCGCCGGCTCAGTCGACGCCGTTAACGTCACCGATACGGCCCCCGGCGCCTCGTAGTGCGCGAGGTAGCCACGCATCTTGGCGATGTGATCGGCGATATGCTTGGCGTCATGCCAAACGCCCCAGATGAAACTGGAACCACGGCGGGAAAGCCAGGGGAGGCCAAGAAAATAGACTCCGGGTTCGCTCGAAACACCACGCTGGTGGCTCGGCTTGCCCTGCTCATCGAAGGCATCGACGGCCAGCCAGTCATAGTCCTGCGAGAACCCGGTCGCCCAGACGATGGTCGTGATGCCCGCCTTCGCCAGATCGAGTTCGGCCAGCGGGTCGCTGACACAGGTGGGATCTTCCGGGATAACCCGCGCTTCCGGTTCCGGCGGCAGCTCGAGACCGTTGCGCTCGGCATAGGCATCGGCGCCATCCAGCAGTGCCAGATAGTTGGCATCCCCCGCATCGAGGTTCGCGCGCAGGTCGGAGGCGAAGCGCGCCACGCCGTCCACGAAAGCCTCGGTACGCCCGACTAGCGTCACGCCTTCGTGTGCCAGTCGGCGGAAATCGATGGTATAGCCACCCCGCGCACCGGTGACAGCGATGGTGACGTGCTCCGATCCCGGCTGGCGGATTTCGTTGTCCCATTCGCCGAGCACCCCTAACCACCAGACGAAATCACGCCCACGATAGGCGCGCGGTGGGCGATGATGCGGCCCGACGGAGAGATAGACCTTCCGGCCGGCACGATTCAGTTCAGCCGCGACCTGAGTCCCGGATGAGCCAGCGCCGATGACCAGTACGGCGCCCTCGGGGAGCTGTTCGGGATTGCGATAGTCGGCCGTATGCAGCTGAGTCAGGAGGGGATCCTGCGGTGCGATCGAGGGAATGACCGGTGCCTGGAACGCACCGGTTGCCGCCACGACGCGCTGCGCCTCGATCACGCCTTCCGAGGTTTCCACCGTGAACCCCGGCCGCCCCTCGTTGCGGGTGACCCGCTTGACCTCGACACCGGTCCGAATGGGCGCCTCGAACTTGCGTGCGTAGGACTCGAAGTAATCCGCCACCTGCTCCTTGGGCACAAAGCCTTCCGGAGAGATATTCGAGAACTCCATGCCGGGGAAACGGTCGTGCCAAGCTGGGCCATTGGCCACGAGCGAATCCCAGCGGGCACTGCGCCAGCGCTCCGCGATGCGGTCGCGCTCCAGCACCAGATGCGGCACGCCATGGCGGCCGAGATGCTCGCTCATGGCGATGCCGGCTTGTCCCGCGCCGACGACCAGCGTATCGGTGCTTGTCTTGTCGTGTGTCATATCCGTGTCCTTGAAAATCGAGAGGCGCTACCGAGATGCGGGACGCGCGGCTGTCGCTATCGGCGATGCTTAATACTGCCTAGCACGTCGCGCTCGCTGCCCCACGGACAAGAACCCCGCATCATTCGACACTGCACCCAGCGACTGACAGCCAGATCGGCATACGGCCTGAGACAAAATCCCGTCGAAACGAACGCGGTTGATGTACTCATCTGGCCTCTAGCGTTGTTATTGGTCGCGTCGACCCAACACTAGAGAGACCCGATGCATCGTTAAAATATTGTTACCTGTTCTTTTGGATTAAAAATCCTGAACCAGGAGAGCACGGCCGCGCAATAGGCAGGTCTGTAGCCGACGCTCTCCATCTCCACCGGTGAAGTGTCTATCGGCCGGCTGCTTAGTGATCGGAGGATCACCCCACCGGGCGATCGGGGATAGACGGCCTTTTGCGAACCGTCGGCCTGTTTTTACCGCGACTCGCGCCCCCTCAATACACCACATTGCGCAGGAAGCGCAGCAGCTCGTCGCCGTCGTTACGGTAGGCATAGGGTTGGTCACTGGGAAAGACGTGGAAATCGCCGCAAGCAATCGTCACGTCGCCGCTCGCTAGTTCGAGTGTGAGCCGCCCTCCGATGACCACCAGCATCTCGTGCCAGCCGGCGTTGTCGGCGCTGGAGTCATAACGCTCGCCCGGCGCCAGCGACCAGGCCCACAGTTCAACCTCATGACGCGCCGGTTGGCTTGCCAGCAGCCGAGCGCGGCTCTGCGGTGATGCCCCGGCCCAGGCAATCTCGTCGATGCGCGCCGCGCCGTCGCTATCCGCCTGCTGGATCAAGGCGTGAAAGGCGACACCCAACGCCGCAGCCAGCCGGTCCAGCGTGCCCAGGCTGACGTTGACGTCGCCTTTTTCGATATTGACCAGCATGCGACGGCTAATACCGGCACGCTCGGCCAGGGCCTGCTGGCTCTCCCCTCTAGCGAGGCGCAAGCGACGCACGTTGGCTGCCACGTTGACCAGCACATCGGAGCGCCTACCGGAGTTGTGCAATATATTGCCCATACGTACAATCAGCCATCCTTTCCTGGGCCAATGCCGCCGCGACGACGAGCGTAGTGAAGCGCAAGGCGTCCCGAGCACAGAAGCCGGTCACCATCGGGTGTTGGATGGGCACTCTAGCATCCGGCGCGGCGTCGCCGAGCGAATCGTCTGAAAACCATCCATCGGGGAGGTGTCATGTCCGTTGCCGTGCGTGAGCTCGTGGCTCGAATCTGGCCAGTCGCCATGCTGCTGGTCGCCATGTGCTCGATCCAGAGTGGCGCGTCGATCGCCAAGACGCTTTTCCCGGTGATCGGCGCGACCGGCACCACCTCGATTCGTCTGATTCTAGCCGCGGTCCTGCTGCTGGCCGTGATGCGCCCCTGGCGGCGGAAGTTGAGCCGCCGAGCGTGGAAATCGACGCTGACCTACGGCGTTGCGCTGGGCTTCATGAATCTGCTGTTCTATCAGGCGCTGGCCACCGTACCACTCGGGATCGCGGTGGCCCTGGAGTTCACCGGCCCGCTGGCGGTGGCCATGCTCGCCTCGCGGCGCTGGCTGGATCTCGTTTGGGTGGCTTTCGCCGTGATCGGACTGCTCCTGCTGCTGCTATTGGGCGACGACAGCGCCGAACCGGTTGATCCCTATGGCGCTGCCTGCGCGCTCGGGGCCGGCGTTTGCTGGGCAATCTATATCCTCTTTGGCCAGAAGGCCGGCGCTGTCAATGGGGCGCAGAGCGCCACGCTGGGCATTAGCATCGCTGCGGTCATCATCGCGCCAGTCGGCCTGATCGATGTCGGTCCGATCATCTTCTCGCCGGACGTCCTGCCCTTCGCCTTCGCCGTGGCGGTGCTCTCCACGGCACTGCCCTATACTCTGGAGATGATCGCGCTGCCTCGCCTGCCAACCCAGACCTTCGGCACGTTGATGAGCCTGGAACCGGCCATCGGAGCGCTCTCCGGTCTGCTCTTTCTCGGCCAGTATCTCGGCCTGCTGCAGTGGTTTGCAATTGGCCTGATCATCGTCGCCTCCATCGGGACTACCCTGACCCTGCGCCATCACGACACCTTCGAAGCGCCCCTACCGGATTGAGTTCTCTTCCGAGCGCTGGCGATGCTCCTGCTATCTAAGATTTGAGTCGTCTCAGGTTAGGCCGAGTCACGGCAGATTTCACGATCATGCGCACCTGTCATGCCTCGCCGCGTGAGTCGCAAACGGCAGCTCGAGGCTTCCGAATTTTTTATCGGACAAACGCCTAATAGAAAGCCTAATTATACTGAAGACTCAGGTTCTGTTTATTTTGGGAGCGCCCTAAAGAGGGCCTATCGAATGGGCGATATAACGAGTACATCAAGTCATCCGGGAGACTCGAAAAGCACTACTGCCGATTAAAAACTCTATAAAACAGCATCTTGATAAAAACAGGCCAAACCGGGAAAACGCGCTCGCTATAGACAACAAGAAAGACGAGGATTCGGCCAAAACTAATCAAACTTAGAAAACACACTTCGGGTTACTGCTATGAGACGCCTGTTCAATAACCTTTCGGTCAACACTTCTCTGACCGCGATGCTGATTGTCTTTAGTCTGCTGATTCTCTTAACCGCGGGTCTGGGCTATCTCGTCGACCGCAAGGGCGAGACAGCACTGGACGAGCTCAATGCCATCAATGTGCATCAGCTCAATGCCTTCAACCTGACCTGGGCCCATCTCGCCGATGTCCAACTAGACAGTACCAAGGCGGCACGGGCGCTGGAGCAGCGCAACACCGAGCGTGCGAGCCACTACCTCGCATTGGCCCAGGAAGCCATGGCGCTGGCGGCGCATCGCCACCAGCAGTTTGCGGATGAGCCAAAGTCACCGCGTGGCCAACCGCTCGCCAACGCCATCGAGGAAACCTACCAGCACCTGGTGGATGACGGCATCGCGCCACAGCTGGACGCCCTGAACCGAGGCGACATGGCAGCCTTCGAAGCGCTGTTGCCCGAAGTCGAGGCGACGTTCGCCGAGTTCCATCATGTCGGGCAGGATTTCATCGACTATGCGGATGCGCGCGGTGCCGGCCTGATGGCGGAAATCACCGCCTTCCAGCAGCGTGCCGACCTGATCAAGATCGGCGTGCTCCTGCTGGCTATCGTGATCGTGGTGATGGTACGTCAGGGGATCGCACGGACCATCGTCCGCCCGCTGCGCCAGGCCGCCACCCATTTCGAGGCGATCGCCGGCGGCGACTTCACGCGCCCGATTCACGTCGACGGCCGCAACGAGATCGGCACGCTGTTCCGCGCCATGCGGGAAATGCAGACCGGTCTGTCGAGTACCGTACTGACGGTACGCCAGGCGAGCGGCGCCATCCACGTCGGCAGTCGCGACATCGCGCAGGGCAATATGGATCTCTCGGTACGCACCGACGAACAGGCCGCCTCCTTGCAGGAAACGGCCGCCAGCATGGATCAGATTACCGAGACGGTGAAGCAGAACGCCGATAACGCCGCCCAGGGTAATACGCTCGCGGGCGAGGCCAGCGCCAGCGCCAGCCAGGGCGCGGAGGTGATCGCGGCAGTCACGAGCACGATGCAAGCGATCTCCGAGAGTGCCAAACGCATCCACGAAATCATCGGCGTGCTCGATGCGATCACGTTCCAGACCAACCTGCTGGCGCTCAATGCCTCGGTGGAGGCAGCCCGTGCCGGGGAGCACGGCAAGGGATTTGCTGTCGTGGCCGACGAGGTCCGTAACCTGGCCAGTCGCAGCGCCGACTCCGCTCGCGAAATCCGCGGCCTGATCGAGACCTCGAACCGCCAGGTGGCGGACGGGGACAGGCTGGTCAAGGAGGCCGATGGTGCCATGCAGACGCTGCAGAGTTCGATCCGCCAGGTCGCCGATATCATGCAGGAGATCTCGGCGGCCTCGCGCGAACAGAGCATGGGCATCTCTCAGGTCAACCAGGCGGTCGGGCTGATGGACGAGGTGACCCAGCAGAACGCGGCACAGGTGCAGCAGGCAGCGACCGCGGCGCAGACCCTCGAGCAACAGGCCAATCAGCTCGCCGACGCCGTGGCGACCTTCCGGCTCGAGGAGTCCGAGCGCGGCAGTCACCTTCAGAGCGCGGCAAGCCGGACGTCTGAAGCCGGTACGCCAGCGCTGCAGGCAACGTTCGCCTGACCGAGCAGGAACAGTCCAGCTGGGTGGCCGACTGCCGCCAGACTCACGGGGCCTGCGCGCAGGCGTCGAAGCGACGGTGCAATGCCCACCCCGAACGGGACCGGGAAACATGGGGGTATCGGTCTAGGGCGGCTTGGTCGACGACGAATCCGGGCGCTTGGGGCTTGCCTGGCTCGTTCACCGCGTCAGTCCGGCGGATCGAGCTGTCGCCGATAGGCCTGCCCGGCTTCTCGCAGCTCCCGACAGCGCGCTTCATGCGACAGGCGGCCGACCGAATCCGGTTGACCGGCCAGATTGGCCTCGACGCCGACCAGCAGAGCCTCCAGCGCACCGCCGAGCAATGCGGCCCCGGCACGGATATCGCTTTGCAGCATCGCACCGGTCAACGGACGGATGTCGAGCGCCAGGGCCAGTGCCGCCAGACACCGTTCGGCCGCCGCCAGCGGAATGCGTATCGCCTCCTCCCCCGCTGCCGCCAGCGCCGCTTCCCGCTGCTGACGCGCGTGAGCGCTATCTGCCGGACGTTTGCGCGCCTCGAGATAGCGAGAAAAAGCGGCAGCATCGTCATCGACTGCCGCCGCCAGCGCACGCTGCAAGCTTTCGCCTGCCTCGATCAGGCGTTGCTGTGCATCGCTCTTGTCATTCGCCAGTTGTACGCCCTTGAGCACAAGAGAAAGCCCCAAACAGCCATTGAGCGCAGCCGCCGCACCACACCCGGGCGTGGAGCGCGTTTCGACCGCTCGCTGAAAATCGTGCAGCGGCATGTGCCAGAGAGAGGAGGACATGAAAGGCTCCATCGCGGATGTCTCTTCTAGCGTAGACGTCTAGCTATCCGGAAGAAGACGGGACGCCATAAACCGAGAATGGGGCGGCATCGAAAGCGCGAGTGCTTACGAAGCGTTAAAAAACAGAAGCGGGGGCATCGGGGTGCCAGCGGGCGGAGAGCGCCATGGCCAAGCGGTCGGTCTTAGGCCGCTTGGCGATAGCGCCCTCCCTGAGGGGCGCGACCCTTGCGGGTATAGCTGCCCTTGCCTTTCTTGGGTTGCTGTTGCTGCTGCCGAAACTGCGGTGAGCGCAGTGCGGCCTTGAGCGCGTTATCCCGAATCGGGTGGCGGCTCATGTTACCTCCAGAAAACTGTGTCGTGCAGAAAACTAAGTCGTACAGAAAACCATGTCGTGCAGAAAACTAAGTCGTACAGAAAACCATGTCGTGCAGAAAACTAAGTCGTACAGAAAACCATGTCGTGCAGAAAACTAAGTCGTACAGAAAACCATGTCGTGCAGAAAACCATGTCGTGACGCGTGATCTCTCCCGGGGCGGCGGCTCATCCCACCTGGGTCGACAGATGTTCGTAGAGCACCGTGGCGCCAATACCGACCAGCACCAATCCGCCCAGAACCTCGGCGCGCTTGCCGACGATCGAGCCGATCGCACGCCCGAGCAGGATGCCTATCGTCACCATGAACATCGTGGCCAGGCCAATCGTTGCGGCGACCAGCACGATGTTGACGTCGGTGAAGGCTAGCGTCACGCCGACGGCCATGGCATCGATGCTGGTCGCCAGCGCGGTGGCGGCCATGCCCCACCGCGACGCGCGTCGGGATGTCGCCGGCGTCTTGTCACCCTGCCGTTCGACCTGCAGCCCGGACCAGACCATGTGTAACCCCAGCCCCCCCAGCAGCACGAAGGCGACCCAGTGGTCCCACTCGGCAATGTAGCGGGCGGCCACCATGCCAAGGGCCCAGCCGATCACCGGCGTGATACTTTCGATCGCGCCGAAAATCGCGCCGATGCGTAGCGCCTCACCGACTCGCGTACGATCGAGCGCCGCGCCCTTGCCGACCGAAGCGGCAAAGGCATCGGTCGACATCGCGAAGGCCAGCAGAATGAAGGATGCAGGGTTCATGACATTGTCCAGCCGGTGGTTCCCATGACACCGCCGGCACCCGACGTTGCGCGCGGCAGTATCCATGGTCTCGCCAACCGAGATCGGTGTCCGCGCCACGGTCAAGGACCGAGCATGTTGACGCGAACGTCGCCCTGATGGCGACCGGCTACTCCCCAAGGAGAATCCCACTCTAGTCCGGCAACCGCCAAAATTCAATAAATCACTGAAAAAGAAGGAAAAATTCACCAGAGTTAATTGATGAGGCTGATGTTAATCAAGTTAATGTCGGTTGAACCTTGATAGGTCGGTTACGCGGGATCGCGGCCACGATCAGCCGGTCCGCCCAGGCTATGGGCGATCCATCGGGCCAGGTTGGCAGGCGTCGCCGCGGCGCGATCATAGAGCAGGCGATAGGTCATGGGCGCGATCACGCCATCGACAAGCCGCGGAATCTCTGGCGTCCATTCGCCCCGCTGCCGCGCGCGCCAGCATAGGGTCTCGAGCACTGACTCGGTATAGCGGCGACAGCGCTCGCGCCGGGCATCGTCGGTGCTCGCCATGATGTCGTTGAGGGCCAGACGCCCGGGCACCGACAGCATCTCCTCGAGATAGTGATCGCCCCAGGCCTGAAGATCACCGGCCAACGTGCCGGTATCCGGCAGTGTCTCATCGGGGCGCAGCCGCTCCAGCGAGACATCCGCCAGCAGCTCGGCCAGATTACCCCAGCGCCGGTAGAGCGTCGACGGTGTCACGCCGGCGCGCTCGGCGATCCTCGGTATCGTCAGCATCTCGCGCGAACCGCTCTCCTGCAGCGCTCGCACCGCGGCGTGCACCGCCTGCTGCACTCTGGCACTTCGGCCGCCAGGCCGAACTCCTTCCCTGCCTGTCATGGTCTCTATCCGCCGAGGGCGCGCTCCGGGGCGCCGGAGACAAACGCAAAAAGTTTGCTTTATGAGCCTGCTAAGCTCAGACTCCTGCCTAACGCAAAATTTTAGCATTAATGGAATCCTTCATGGCACCGCCCTCGTCCGCCGGCTCGACCAACGTCTATCCTTCGCCACGCCCGGGCGCCCTGCTCTATTACACCCTGCTGATGGTGACCTTTCTCGCCGCCTCCAGCGCACCGACACCGCTCTATCAGGCGTATCAGACCGCCTGGGGCTTTTCGACCACCTGGCTGACGCTGATCTTCGCCAGCTATATCTTTGCCCTAATGATCACGCTGCTGGTTACCGGCTCCCTCTCGGATTATCTCGGTAGACGTCCGGTAGTGGCGGTCGCGATCGTTCTCGAACTGCTGTCGATGGGCCTGTTTCTGCTCGCCGACGATCTGGTCTGGCTGCTGGCCGCACGCGTCATGCAGGGGATCGCCACCGGCGTGGTGACCAGCGCCCTGGCGGCCGCCATGCTCGACAGCGACCATACCCGCGGCCCGGTCATGGCCAGCATCGCGCCACTCTGCGGGATGGGTATCGGTGCGCTGGTGGCCGGGGCGCTGGTTACCTATGCCCCGTCGCCCATGCATCTGACCTATGCCCTGCTGGCGGCCCTGCTAGCCCTGCAACTGCTGCTGCTTCGGCGAATTCCCGAGAGCGTCGAACGCCGCCCGGGTGCCATGGCGTCGCTGCGCCCCCGGGCGCGCGTACCGCCACCGGTTCGCGGGCCGCTGCTGCGCACCATTCCCGCCGTCATCTCGTCCTGGGCGCTGGGCGGTTTCTCGCTATCCCTCGGGCCCATGCTGGTCGAGCGCGTCAGCGGTATCCACAATCCGGTGGTCGACTGCCTGATCACCTTCCTGCTGCCGTTCGTCGGCGGCATCAGCATTCTCTACTTGCGGGCCCGACCGCCCCATGTTCCCCTGCTGATCGGGACCGCCTGCCTGATCGTCGGCATGCTGCTGATGCTCTCCGGCGTCCATCTGCAGCTGCTGGCCCTGCTGCTGTTCGGGGCGGCGGTCGCCGGCGTGGGCTTCGGCGCCGCGTTCATGGGCGCGATGCGCACGATCATGCCCATGGCTCCCGCCCATGAGCGCTCCGCGCTGATGGCCGCGTTCTACGTGATCTGCTATCTCTCCGCGAGCTCTCTGGCCCTGCTCGGCGGTATCGCGACCCAGCATTTCGGTCTGCTGCCGACCACCTACGCCTATGGCGGCCTGGTCGCGCTGCTGTCACTGGCCGCCTTCCTCGGTACGCTGATACAACGGCGCCTGGACGCTCACGCGCGCTGATTCGGCGTCCCGCATGACGCTCTGTCCCGACGCCCTCCCACTCCTTCAAGACGGCAACCTCGCCGCTAGCCCTTATCCGGGCCGGCGGCGCGGCTTGGCGCGTGACGTTTTGTCACCGTCTGCGGAACTCAGCCCCGTGCGATGATTTTGCCCGGCATCCGCACCCGCCTGGCGTTACCACCGCGTGACGCAAAGAGGGTGACCGCCACCGCTGGCCAACGCGCTCAAGGCAGCGCTCGACCGGCCGATAATCCGTTATCGGGGAGGGGTAACGCTGCACGCCACCGCACCCGCCATCCCGCTTTCGCTCAGCCAATTCGAAGATGGATGCTGCCGCATGAAACGAATCGACGATCTCACCGTACGCACCAGCTGGATTCTTGTGGTCGCGGCCTTTGCGCTACTGGTCCTGGCCGAGGCCGGCCTGGCCGCCTATGCCGTCAATACCGGTGGCCAGGGGCTTTTGGATACCGGCTGGCTGAACATGGCCATCGGCATCACGGTCGTGATGACCGTGCTGCTGGTCGGCATCATCCTGTGGGGCGTGACGGCCAACGTGATCCGCCCGCTTAACCGCCTCGTCGGACATTTCGAGCGGCTGGCCGACGGCGACCTGTCCGGCGCGGTGGAGAGTCGTGGCAACAATGAGATCGGGCGCCTGTTCAAGGCGCTGGAGAGCACGCGCAGCCATCTGGCACGCACGGTCGGCAATGTTCGCCGCGCCAGCGACAATGTGCATGGCGGCGCGACCGATATCGCGCAGGGCAATACCGATCTCTCCTCGCGCACCGAGCAGCAGGCGGCCTCGCTCGAGGAGACCGCCGCCAGCATGGAACAGCTGACATCGACCGTACGCCAGAATACCGACAACGCGCGTCAGGCCAGCCAGCTGGCCGACGAAGCAACCGGTGTCGCGAATCGCGGGGGGGAGGTCGTTGGCCAGGTGGTGACGACGATGCACGAGATCAGCGCCAACTCCCGCCAGGCGGTGGAGAATCTGGATACGATCGACTCATTGGCGTTCCAGACCAATATCCTCGCGCTCAATGCCTCGGTCGAGGCCGCTCGTGCCGGCGAGCAGGGGCGCGGCTTCGCGGTTGTCGCCAGTGAAGTGCAGACGCTGGCCCGCCGCTCGGCGGACGCGGCCAAGCAGATTCGCGAACTCATCCAGGGTTCGGCGGAACGAGTCGAGGCGGGGACCAAACTGGTCGACAATGCGGGCGCAACCATGACCGATATCGTCTCGGCGATCAGCCACGTCAACGACATCATGCGCGAGATCGTCACCGCCTCGGAAGAGCAGACCAACGGCATCACCCAGGTCAATCAGGCGATCACCCAGATGGACGAGGTGACACAGCAGAATGCCGCATTGGTCCAACAGGCAGCCAATGCCGCGCGCACACTCGAGCAGGAAGCCGACGAACTGCAGACGCTGGTGGCCATCTTCCGACTGGACGCCGTGGATAGTGCCACGCCGCGCATGAATGCGCCGGCGCCGCAGCGCCTCAACGCCGCCACACCCATGCCTGCCCAGGCTACGCGCCCTTCCGCCGCGCCGCAGACGAACCGTGCCACCGAAGCTGAAGAGTGGACCGAGTTCTGAGCCGGCGGCGCTCGAAACCCGACCCACCGTATCTCATCCCCAGCACCACGTCTCAAGGTGTCAATCCCGGCGCCCGATTCCCGGACCGTCACCTTGAGGACCGTCACCATGGACAGCGGCTAGCGCAGTGCCCGATAGCCGCCTCGCAGCGTCTTGGGTAGATCACAGCAGCCACTCCACCGGCAGCTTCGAAATCAGCCAGACGGTGCCTCGCTGCCACCAGGTCGAGTTGGGCTCATGCCGATAGATCTCGCGTCGATCTCCGTCCAGCGCTATCCACTCCATGTCGCCATCGCGATCCAGTCTGACCCGGTAAGCGAGCCGGGGAATGTCCTCCTCGAACAGCGCCGCCATCTGCGCCGCGAGCGCGGGACTCTCGATGACGAAGCCCAGTTCGGTGTTGAGGTTGGCGGAGCGCGGATCGAAATTGAACGACCCTACGAATAGCCGCTGGCCATCCAGCGCAAACGTCTTCGCATGCAGGCTGGCCCCGGAGCTGCCGAAGAGGCCTACCTGACGGCCGGCTGCCGAGTGCTGCCGCCGGAGCTCGTAGAGCGTGACGCCGGACTCGAGCAACGTACGACGCTGGCGGGTGTAGCCGGCATGCACCGCCAACACGTCGGTCGCGGCCATCGAGTTGGTCAGCACCTGTACCTGGATGCCACGCGCGGCCATCTGGCGAAAAATCTCGCTGCCGGCATCGGTCGGCACGAAATAGGGCGACACCAGCAGGAAGGTGCGATCACTGGCCTCGGCCAGCGCCATGATGTGGCTCAGCACCAGGCTGTCCGACGAGGCCTGCCCCAGACCCTTGGCCGGATCGTCACTGAGCAGCTCGACATCCGCCCACTCGAGCGACAGGTTGCCCGTCTCCAGGCGCCGAATCAGCGCCGAGCGCTCCAGCGCCTCCTGATAGGCCCTCGCTTCCGGCGCGGTTTCGAGCGCTCTGGCTCGCGCTGCCAAGGACGACGAATCGTCGGGGGCGACGTCGTCGACCACGTCGGCGACCGGATACGACGAGTCGCTGGCCCAGTAACGATCGAAATCGCGAGAAAGCGCTTGAACTACCGGGCCGACGGCCAGCACGTCCAGATCCGCGAACAGGATGCCGTCATCGGCGCCGAAGTACTCATCGCCAACGTTGCGCCCCCCGATGATCGCGGCCTGATTGTCCGCGGTGAACGACTTGTTGTGCATGCGCCGGTTGGCGCGGGAAAAATCGGTCAGGTAACCGAGCCACTTGAAATCCCGATGCCTGAACGGATTGAACAGGCGGACGTCGATATTGGGATTCGCATCGAGCGTGACCAGCGTGTCATCCATCCCTGTCGTCCCGTTATCGTCCAGCAGCAGGCGCACGCGAACTCCGCGGTCGGCGGCGTCTCGCAGCGCATCCAGCAGCAAGGTGCCGGTCAAGTCGTCGCGCCAGATATAGTACTGAACATCCAGCGTCCGCTCCGCCGCCCGGGCCAGCAGCAGGCGCGCCGCGAAGGCTTCCCGAGGATCGAGCATGGGGTGAATGCCGCTACGACCGGCCGGCTCGCGCGCCGCGCGTGCCTCGACCGCGCGCCCCAGCACCGTATCGGCGGTCGCTTCGGCGGGCAGGGCACGGGAGACCGAGCGCCCCTCCGGAGGTGGCAAGGCGGTGCATCCCGCGACGCTACACAGTACGAACGCCATGCCCAGCCAGCCGATCCGCCGCATCCGGGATTCTCCTCGCCTGAGCGCATTGTTGGCCTCGAACCGCGAGCCACCAGCCTGACGGCCGGCGGCGGAGAGACGCTTTCACGGTCGATGGGATATCAATCGATTATCGCGGGTCGCTGCGGATCGGCCAAGTAGGCGAAAGCATCGGCGATATCCCGCGCGATGACGCGAGGTTCGGAAAGCGGCGGCAGGTCGTCGGGCGAAAAATAGGCCGCGTCATGGACCTCGTGGCCGGGGTCCAGGGCCGCGCCGTCGAGCCGCTCGCAGAGAAAGAAGAACTTGTAGAAATCGACCACATCCGGCGGATAGGCATGCCGCGCCTTGTGACGGATGGCGTAGAGGCGAGACGCCGCGACGCGAATGCCGGCCTCTTCCCACACCTCCTTGACCGTATTGTCGGCCGCGGAGACGCCGACCTCGGCATAGCCGCCGGGCATCGTCCAGCGACCGTCCATCTTCTCCTTGACCAGCAATATCCTGCCGTTATCGATGATCGCCCCGCGCACGTCGATCTTGGGAGTCACATGCCCCTCCGCGGGGCCCAAGGTCAGCGAAACGCGTTCGAGCGGTATCTCGCCCAGCGTCGCCATCATCGTACGAGAGAGCTCGGCGATCTCTTCGTAGCGTTCACGATCGAACTTGTCCCGGGTGTAATGCAGTCCGGTATCCGCGAGGGCCGACAGGCGCTTGGCCCAGGCGAGCCATTGATCTTCCATGAGAGGTTTCCCGGTCACGACAGGTAGAAAAGAGAGGCCTCCAAGACTAGCAAGCGCGATGGGGCTACGTCAGGCCTCGGCGACGCAGCCGGGCAACGCCGAGGCATGGCGGGACAAGCGGCGAGAGACGTGCGCCTCAGCCAGCGGCGGGTGAATCCCCCCTAGGATGGGGGCCTCGAGCATGATGTGGCGGGCGCGTCAGCGCCTCGTAGGCGGTCAACTGGTCATCGCTCAGCACCTCGGAGAGCGCCGCCTGCCGCTGCTCGATGAGCTGCCGGACGGTCGCGCTGCGGGCGTCGTGCTCGGCATCAGGCGCCCTGCGATCGGGCCGCTTCAACGCGTGCAGGCCATCGAAGAAAGTACGCTCCGCGTTCCTGACCTCGGCACTCTGCTGCTCGCTCAGATGCCAGCTGGCGAAAAGCGGTTCGAAGCGCTGCTGCCAGTGCGACGCCCATGCTTCCCGGCTCGGCTGGTCGGCGACGTCAGGGCCGTCATGAGGGCGCCGCATCGCTGGGCGCGGACGCTCGAGCATCTGGTAGGCGTGCAGCTGTGCATCGCTGAGCGTCCCCAAAAGCTGGTCACGCTGCTGCTCGAGCAGCGATTCGACGGCGGCGCGACGCGACTCGCGCGAAGCGTCGTCGCGCGAATCATGCAACTGCCTCAGGCCGGCACGAAATTCACTGTCGGAGCGGGCCAGCGCGGCAAGCTGATCGTTATCCAGCGACCAGCTCGCGACCACGGCGTCCTTGAGCGGGTTGGCCTGGACGCGCGGCTCGCCATGCACCACCGGGGTATGAGTGGAATCGTTCGATCCGGCCTGGGCCAGCGGAGACAGAGAGGCGGCCGCCACGGCGAGCGCCAGCAAAGAGGATATCGGACGTTTCATGGGGGACACTCCAGGTTGCGCACCGAGACAGGGTGCCGCCCCACTATCGCGACGCTTCGTGCAGCCAGTGTGCAGCGAGCATGGAAGCTCGGCGCACGGCGCCTGTCGATTCGCCTCGCCGACAACGCGAAACCGCCCCATGAGGGGCGGTTTCCGGCGCATCTCCGACACATCCTGGTGTACTCAGAATGCCCAGTCGTCGTCCTCGGTACTGACCGTCTTGCCGATCACGTAGGAGGAGCCGGAACCGGAGAAGAAGTCGTGGTTCTCGTCGGAACCGGGCGAGAGCGCAGCCAGAATCGCCGGGCTGACATCGGTGACGCTCGCCGGGAACAGCGCTTCGAAGCCCAGGTTCATCAACGCCTTGTTGGCGTTGTAGTGGAGGAACTTCTTGACGTCTTCGGTCAGGCCGACGTCGTCATAGAGCGCTTCGGTGTACTTGACCTCGTTATCGTAGAGCTCGTGGAGCAGTTCGTAGGCGTAGATCTTGATCTCTTCCTGACGCTCCGTCGGCAGCTTGGCCAGCTGCTGCTGGAACTTGTAGCCGATGTAGTAGCCGTGAATGGCCTCATCGCGAATGATCAGGCGAATCAGGTCGGCGGTGTTGGTCAGCTTGGCGCGGCTGGACCAGTACATCGGCAGGTAGAAACCGGAGTAGAACAGGAACGACTCGAGGAAGGTGCTGGCGACCTTGCGCATCAGCGGATCGTCGGCACGATAACGCTCGAGAATCAGATCGGCTTTCTTCTGCAGGAACGGGTTCTCCTCGCTCCAGCGATAGGCATCGTCGACGTCGCGCGTGGCGCAGAGCGTCGAGAAGATCGAGCTGTAGGAGCGCGCATGGACCGACTCCATGAAGCTGATGTTGGTGATCACCGCCTCTTCGTGCGGGGTCACCGCATCGTCGATCAGGCTCGGCGCGCCCACCGTACCCTGGATGGTGTCGAGCAGGGTCAGACCGGTGAACACGCGAATGGTGAGCTGCTGCTCATGCTCGGTCAGCGTATTCCAGGAGGGAATGTCGTTGGAGAGCGGAATCTTTTCCGGCAGCCAGAAGTTGCCGGTCAGGCGGTTCCAGACCTCCAGGTCCTTCTCGTCCTGCAGACGGTTCCAGTTGATCGCATCGACCCGGCTCAGGCGACGGGCGGCGGAAGTAGCGGGCATATCCATGGGCGTTCTCGTTCGGTTGGCGCCGGTGCGGAGGGGACATCACGCCCGGCGCGTTCAAACACATTCAGCGATTCAGGCTTACAGCGTGCAGGAGACGCAACCCTCGACTTCGGTCCCCTCCAGCGCCGCCTGACGCAGACGGATGTAGTAGATCGTCTTGATGCCCTTGCGCCAGGCGTAGATCTGCGCCTTGTTGACGTCGCGGGTCGTCGCCGTGTCGCGGAAGAACAGCGTCAGCGACAAACCCTGGTCGACGTGCTGTGTCGCCTCGGCGTAGGTGTCGATGATCTTCTCGGGGCCGAGCTCGTAGGCATCCTGATAGTACTGCTGGTTCTCGTCGGTCAGGTACGGCGCCGGATAGTAGACGCGGCCCAGCTTGCCTTCCTTGCGAATCTCGACCTTGGCCGTCACCGGGTGGATGCTCGAGGTCGAGTTGTTGATGTACGAGATCGAGCCGGTCGGCGGGATCGCCTGCAGGTTACGGTTGAACAGGCCATGCGCCATGACCGAGGCCTTCAGCTCGCGCCAGTCGTCCTGGGTCGGAATTTGGATGCCGCTGTTCTCGAACAGTGCGCGCACCTTCTCGGTCTTCGGCAACCACGCCTGCTCGGTGTACTTGTCGAAGTACTCACCGCTGGCATAGGTCGACTGCTCGAAGCCGGCGAAGCGCTGGTTGCGCTCGATGGCGATGAGATTGGAAGCCCGGATGGCGTGGAATGCCACGGTGTAGAAGTAGAGGTTGGTGAAGTCCAGCCCCTCTTCACTGCCGTAGAAGATGTGCTCACGCGCCAGATAGCCGTGCAGGTTCATCTGCCCCAGGCCGATAGCGTGGGACTTGGCATTGCCTTCGGCGATCGACGGCACCGAGGTGATATCGCTCATCTCGGAAACGGCGGTCAGGCCGCGGATCGCGGTTTCGACGGTCGCGCCGAAATCCGGTGAATCCATCGCCTTGGCGATGTTGAGCGAGCCCAGGTTGCAGGAGATATCCTCGCCGATCTTGCGATAGCCGAGATCGTCGTCGTACTCGGTCGGCGTGTTGACCTGCAGGATCTCCGAGCAGAGGTTCGACATGTTGATCCGGCCGTGGATCGGGTTGGCACGGTTTACCGTGTCCTCGAACATCAGGTACGGATAGCCGGACTCGAACTGCAGCTCGGCGATGGTCTGGAACAGCTCGCGCGCGTTGATCTTCTTCTTGCGAATACGCCCGTCGTCGACCATCTCCTCGTACTTCTCGGTGATGCTGATGTCACCGAATGGCACGCCGTAGATGCGCTCGACGTCGTAGGGCGAGAAGAGATACATCTCCTCGTTGCGCTTGGCCAGCTCGAAGGTGATGTCCGGCATGACGATGCCGAGCGACAGCGTCTTGATGCGGATCTTCTCGTCGGCGTTCTCGCGCTTGGTGTCGAGAAAACGCAGGATATCCGGATGGTGCGCGTTGAGATAGACCGCACCCGCACCCTGGCGCGCGCCAAGCTGGTTGGCGTAGGAGAACGCGTCCTCGAGCATCTTCATGATCGGGATGATGCCGGAGGACTGGTTCTCGATACGCTTGATCGGCGCCCCTGACTCGCGCACGTTGGAGAGCGAGAACGCCACGCCGCCGCCGCGCTTGGAGAGCTGCAGCGCCGAGTTGATGGAGCGCCCGATGGACTCCATGTTGTCCTCGATGCGCAGCAGGAAGCAGGAGACCAGCTCGCCACGCTGCTGCTTGCCGCAGTTGAGGAAGGTCGGCGTCGCCGGCTGGAAGCGGCCGTGAAGGATCTCGTCGACCAGGTGCCGCGCGAGCGTCTCGTCACCGCGCGCGAGCGACAGCGCGACCATGCAAACGCGATCTTCGAAGCGCTCGAGGTAGCGCTTGCCGTCGAAGGTCTTGAGCGTATAGCTGGTGTAGTACTTGAAAGCGCCCAGGAAGCTCTGGAAGCGGAACTTGACCGCATAGGCCTGATCGAACAGCGCGCTGACGAAGTCGAAGTCGTACTGATCGAGCACGGCCGACTCGTAGTACCCCTCTTCCACCAGGTAGTCGAGCTTTTCCTTCAGCGAGTGGAAGAACACGGTGTTCTGGTTCACGTGCTGCAGGAAATACTGACGCGCGGCCTCGCGGTCCTTGTCGAGCTGCAGACGGCCTTCGGCGTCGTACAGGTTCAACATGGCGTTGAGCGCGTGGTAGTCCAGCGTCTTGGCGTTGTGGTCGGCCGCGGGTCGCGTTGCCGCCGCTTTGTCTAGGCTGAGCGTTTCCAAAATTCATTCACCCCTGCAATAACGCGACGGACATCTTCTTGGGTGCCCATCAGCTCGAAACGGTAGAGATACGGTATCTGGCATTTCTGCGCGATCACCCGACCGGCCAGGCCAAAGGCCGCTCCAAAATTGGAGTTGCCTCCGGCAATCACGCCCCGGATCAGGGATCGGTTGTGCTCATCGTTGAGAAACCGGATGACCTGCGGCGGCACCGAGGTTTTCGGATCGCCATCGCCATAGGTCGGCACGATGAGAATATAAGGCTCGTCGGCACGCAGGGGCGGGTCGTCACGATTCAGCGGAATGCGGCTTGCCGGTATGCCCAGCTTTTCCACGAAGCGTCGCGTGTTGCCTGACTTGGTCGAAAAATAGACCAGCTCAGCCATGACGATCTCCCGCGCTCTGCGCCATATCGGACAGCGTGAGAGTGCGCCACCCGACAAGAGAAAACGAGACTGCTGCGCCCGAGGGACCTCGGACGCCAAACTAGAGAGGGATCAGGCGACCAGCGTGCTGATCTTGTCCGGGCGGAAACCGGCCCAGTGGTCTTCACCGGCCACGACGACCGGGACTTGGCGATAGCCCAGATCCTGTACGCGCTGCATCGCATCGGCGTCCTGCGTCAGGTCGACCACGGTATAGTCGATCCCTTGTTTGTCCAGGGCGCGGTAAGTGGCGTTGCACTGGACGCAGGCAGGTTTGCTATAGATCGTGATGCTCATGATAATCATTACCATCCGTGACGTGATGAGACGCCCATCGATGTGCGATGGCGCGGACCTGTTGGCGCGGAAATGACGCTATCGCCCCGTCTCCGCCGCCTCTGAGAAACACTATATATGGTAGGCCATCGCTTTTCCAAGCATAGATGTGGTCTTTTTTTGTGAGATTCCTGTGGACAATTTTTCGCCTCTCCAGAGCCCGCGTCATAGCGCGCCTCATGGCCTGTCAAGCGTCTCGAAATTTCTCTCTCTCAACGAAAATGCGCCAACCGACTAGTGTCGAAAGGCGCATTTCGGTACTACATCTGGTAGCCGATTCATGACCACGATTCAGCGGACAGGCAGCGGGGTCAGTCCGACTTGATCGCGTGGCCGCCGAACTCGTTACGCATCGCGGCGAGCAGCTTGTCGCCAAAGGCATCCGACTCGCGGGAACGCAGACGCTCGAGCAGCGACAGGGTAATGACCGGCGCGCTGACGTCAAGCTCGACCGCCTCGGCCACGGTCCAACGCCCCTCGCCGGAATCCGAGACATAGGGCGCGATACCCGCCAGAGCGGGGTTCTTGTCCAACGCATTGGCGGTGAGATCGAGCAGCCAGGAACGCACCACGCTGCCATGACGCCAGATCTCGGCGACCTGATGCAGATCGAGATCGAACTCGGTCTTCTTCTGCAGGATCGCGAAGCCCTCCGCATAGGACTGCATCATGCCGTACTCGATGCCATTGTGGATCATCTTGGAGAAGTGCCCGGCGCCACTCGGGCCGACGTGGCCCCAGCCCTTGCCGGCAGCCGGCGCCAACGTCTCGAACAGCGGCGCGAGCGAGTCGACCACGGCCGTCTCGCCGCCGACCATCATGCTGTAGCCTTCGGCGAGCCCCCATACACCACCACTGGTGCCGACATCGACATAGTGAAGGTCGTGCTCGCGCAAGCGCTCGGCCCGCGCCACCGTGTCCTTGTAGAGCGAGTTGCCACCGTCGATGACGATATCGTCAGCCGAGAGCAGCGGCTGCAGTTCGTCGAGCAGCGTATCGACGAGCGCGCCCGCCGGAATCATCAGCCAGACGATGCGCGGCGTCGGCAACGCCTCGACCGCCGCGGCCAGCGAGGCCGCAGGCTCGATACCCTTCCCGGCCGCGCGTGTCAGAGCCTCCTCGCCAGGATCATGCCCAACCACCCGATGACCGCCACGCACCAGCCTTTCGGCCATGTTGGCGCCCATGCGCCCCAACCCCACCATTGCCAGATCCATGTAAGCTCCTGTGACAGGGAAATGACGCCAGGGTCGGCGAGTCGATCACGGCGCCGGCACGACGAAACCTGACGATAGCGTTACCAGAATAGCGGAAAACCTGGGGGCAAAACGTGGGCGCCAGACGCTGTCAGGATTTATCCGCCGAGCGCATGAGATGCCCGGCGATGAGCCGGCGCACCGGCCAGGCCGCCTCGCCGACACGCAGCACCGCCTTACGCAGCAGTCGCGCCGGGGCGCGATCATCGGTATAGAGTCCGACCACCGCCAGGGTGGCCGCGAACAACGGCGCTGTCGCCAGCCGCTGTTCGTGCTGGTAGCGCTTGAGCAAGGCCAACGCCCCCAGATCCTCGCCGGCTTGATAGGCGTCGCCAAGCCGATTGGCCAGGCGCCAGAGCCCCTGCAGCCCCAGGTTGAAACCGTGTGCGGTGACCGGATGCATGCCGACGGCCGCATCACCGATCAGCGCCTGCCGCGGTGCCACGAAGCGCTCGGCATAGACGCTCGCCAACGGGTAGCTGTGCGGCTCCGCCGCGCGCGTCATCGTGCCAAGACGATGCTCGAATCGCGCGGTGATGTCGGCTTCGAAGGCCGCTTGCGGTAGCGCCAGCAGTGCTTCCATGGCCGCCGGCGGCAACGTCAGCACGACCGAGGAGCAGTGTGCATCGACCGGCAGCAGCGCCAGCGTCTGACCGTGGCCGAACCACTCCCAGGCGGTGTGGTCGTGCGCGCGCTCGTGGTGCATGCGGCACACCAGCATGTGCTGGCCGTGCTGGTAGGTGTGCGCGGGAATGCCCATGCGCCGGCGCGTCATCGAGAAACGGCCATCGGCCGCGACCAGTAGCGACGCCTCGAGGCACTCGCCGTCGTCGAGGCGAATCGTCACATGCGTATCGTCGGCCTCGAACCGCGCGATCTCGCGCGCGTCGCGCCAGAGAATCTCGCCGGCGGGAGTCGCCGTGTCGCCCGCGGCAGTCTCTGTCGTCAGCGCAGCATAGGCGGCCCGACGAATCGTCTGGTTGGGCACCAGGCAGCCAAGTGGCTCATCGTGTCGCGACGAGGGCGCGATCTGCATGGAGAACAGCGACTGGCCGTCGAATACCTTGGCCGCGCGTAGGGGTGCGCGGGCCTCGGCGGGGATGTGCGAGCCGACCGATAGCGCCTCGAGGATCTCCTGCGACGCCTGCGTCAGCGCGATCTCGCGGCCATCGCCGGGCGGATTCGCCAGCGCTTCGCGCGACTGCCGGTCGATCAGCGCCGCGCGAATCCCGCGGCGCGACAGCGCTCTGGCGAAGCAGAGTCCGATCGGGCCCGCGCCGACGATGGCCACGTCGACCCGTGTGTTGGGGGTTGCCTCATCCATCTGTGCCGTCCCTGCTGAACCGAGAACGTACCGTAACGGAAAAGCGTCGCGTGGCGAAGCGACAAAGCGGCACGCCGGCGCGCTTTCGCGCCGGCCATGCCGCTCGCATCGGCCCTACTCGTCGTAGACGCGGGTGTGCCCCAGCTTGTCCTTGAAGACCTTCTCCTCGAACTCGACTTCCAGATGCTTGTCGCCCTTCTGTCTCAGCCGATGATACTCCAGACCGCTGAAGCTCAACTCCAGCTGATCATCGTACGTCTCAAGCAGCTGCTTGAATTCGCCCACGGTAATGATCATGACGCCTCCTTGGTTGGTCGCTGGCGGGCCGCTCTCCTTCGCGACCCGCCTGTCAGCCTAGACCATTCCGCCGGCATCGAGCCAAGGACCGGCCAGGCGCCAGCATGGACAAGTGCCGACCACTGCTCTAGCGTGAGCGCGCCAGGACGGCACATCGTCATCCGACGTTTCCGGGTTGATCGAGACGTCGCTATTAGTCGCTACCGGGTTATACGGCGCCTCATCGACACACGCCCGTGTGTCTCATCGATAGCAAGCCGGGAGTTACCTGCATGCCACGTCATCTCGTTGTCACCACGCTCTCCACCATCCTGCTGACGGCCACCCTGAGCGCGGCGCCGCTGGCCAATGCCTTCAGTCTCGACAGCGCCACGCAAAGCGCCGGCAATCTGCTGTCCGGTCAGTCCAGTTCCGGCGCCAGCGCCAGTAGCGGCGCGTCGCTGTTGAATGCGCTCGGCAGCGGCTCGCTGAATCTCGGCAGCGTACAGAACGCAGCCGGCGTACTCGGCTACTGTCAGGAGCAGGGATACATGGAGAGCACCAGCGAGCGCGTCAAGAATCGCCTGATGGAACAGTTCGGCGGCCAGGCCCAGGCCGAGCAGTCGACGTCCTATCGCGAAGGGCTGAGCGGACTGCTTCAGGGCGGTAATGGCCAGTCCTTTAGCCTGACCGGCCTCAAGGACCAGCTCGGCGAGCGCGCCTGCGGCATGATCGCCGACCAGGCGATGTCGTCGTTTCTCGGCGGCTGAGTCAGGGCGACGGTAGCGCGGCCCCCTCCTGCCACGTCTGGCAGAAGGCGAGAAACCGCTCGATCAGGGGGCTGCGATACTTGTCGCGGTGCACGACCAGGCTGAACTCCCGCGTCATGGCCAGCCCCACATCGATCTCGACCAGTCGCCCGTCGCGCAGCGCGTGACGGGCCTCCAGCGTCGATACGCAGGTCAAGCCGAGTCCGACCGCGGCGGCGTTGATGATCGCTTCGGCGGAGTTGATCTCGAGCGCGATACGCCAATTCGGCAACTGAGGGGCGATAAAGCGCATGAACTGCTCGCGGGTACCCGAACCGGGCTCGCGCAGCAGCCAGTCGTGCGCGGCCAGCGAGGCGACCTCGACGGCGCCGCGGCCGGCCAGCGGATGCTCCGGCGCCGCCACCACGCACATGCGATCCTGCCGCCACGGCAACACCACGAACCGCTCGTCGGCCAAGCGTCCCTCGATCATCCCGATATCGTGCTCGAACGCTTCCAGCGACGCGCAGATCGCGGCGCTGTTGGCGATCGTCACCTGCTGCTCGCGATGCCCCGTCGCCGCCCGAAAGTCCCGTAGCAGGCTCGGCAGCAGCTGGTGGCCGATGGTATAGCTCGCGCCGATATGCAGCTGTCCGCCCAGCGCCTCGTTGCCGAACAGATGATCGATCGCCTCGCTCCGCGCCAGTAGCTCATCGGCCAGTGGCAGCAGACGCCGCCCCTGGTCATTGAGATGCAGCCGGTTACGGTGGCGGTCGAACAGCGCGCGGCCACACTGCTTTTCCAGCTCGGCGAGCGCACTGCTGACCGCCGGCTTGCTCAGGAAAAGACGCGCTGCCGCCTGCGTCAGCGTGCGCTCCCTGGCCACGGCCACGAACACCTGCAGCTGACGGAACGTCATGGCCATCGCGCATCCTCGCCGCTCTCGACAAAATCGTTAGATTTTACAGAACAGATAGTGAAAAAAGTTAAAATATAACGATAGCGCGATTTGCCATAAGGTGTCTCTCCCTTGCCACGCTATCCGACACGCGGAGAGAGCCATGCCTCACCGGCGCCTTAGACTCAGCAATGCCCCGACGCCCATGGCCGGACTGGCGCTGGGCCTCTCGAGCCTCGGCTGGGCCTGGGAGAGTTTTGCCCCGCTGGATGGCCTGGCGCAAGCCGCCGGCGCGGCCGTCGGGGGCTTGCTACTGCTGCTGTTGAGCGCCAAGTTCGTGTGCCATCCGCACCTGCTGCGGTCCGACCTGGCGCATCCGGTGATCGGCAGCGTCGTGCCCACCTTCGCCATGGCTACCATGGTGGTGTCGAAGTCCGTCACGCAGTGGCTATCGCACGATGTCGGCGTCGCGCTCTGGCTGGTGGCCGTTGCACTGCATCTCGCCTTCCTCGTCGCGTTCGTCGTTCATCGCGCCCGCCGGTTTGCGCTTCATCAAATGGTCCCGGCGTGGTTCGTCCCGCCGGTAGGCATCATCGTCGCCGACGTCGCCTTTCCCGGCGTCGACGCGCTGCACCCGCTGGCCACGGCGCTGCTCTACTTTGGCATGGGGCTTTATGCGCTGCTGCTGCCGATCATGGTCTACCGCCTGATCTTCGCCGACGAGATCCCCGACCCGGCCAAGCCGACTATCGCCATCATGGCGGCGCCGGCGAGCCTGTCCCTGGCCGGTTATCTGACCGTCGTCGCCGAACCCTCCGCGCTGCTGGTGGCACTGCTGGGCGGCATCGCGGTGCTGATGACGCTGGTCATCTATCTGGCCTTCTTCACGCTGCTGCGCCTGCCCTACAGCGCCGGCTACGCCGCCTTCACCTTCCCCATGGTGATTGGCGCCACGGCGTTGGCGAAGACCGCCGTCTGGATGCAAGGGCAAGGCTTCAGTGGTCACGACATTGCCATCGTGCACGGTCTGGCGACGCTGGAGTTGGGCGTCGCGACCATTATCGTCGGCTACGTCACCCTTCGTTACCTGGCGTTCTACCTACAGATCGGGCGCGCGGGCGCCTCAATTCGCACGGCATGAAGGGCGACATCTCCCCATGGAAGATCGCGGCGGCATGCGCCACACTCGATGTCATGCCCAATCCCAAGCCACGCCCTCACTCGACGCCGGCCGCCCGCACTCTCCGTTGGCGGCTCGGCTTTCTCGCCCTGCTGGCACTACTGCCGCTGCTGACACTTCATTCAGCCGTCGCGTCACTGCCCCCCGACCAGCGGGCCAGTATCGTCGAACGCGCCAGCGAGCTGCCGCGCAGCCACACGCTCATGGTCGCGATCGACGGCGAGACCGTGATCGACGAAGGCTTCCGCGGTCATTCGACGGCCGCCACGGCCAATATCAAGTCGCTCTCCAAGACAGTGATCGCCACCCTCATAGGCATCGCGATTGATCGCGGCGTGTTCGAGAGCGCCGATCAACCGATCGTCGAGCTGCTGGGGGAGCGGGTCCCGGCCGACATCGACCCACGCGTGAACGACATCACCGTCGGCAACCTGCTGTCGATGCAGGCGGGCCTCGAACGGACCTCCGGCGGCAACTACGGTGGCTGGGTCACCAGTTCGAACTGGGTCCGCGATGCCCTGACGCGCCCCTTCGTCGGCGACATCGACGGGCGCATGCTCTACTCCACCGGCAACACCCACCTGCTCTCGGCGGCGCTCACCGAGGCCAGCGGCCGTAGCACCCTGGCCCTTGCCCGTGACTGGCTAGGCACACCACTCGGGTTTGCCGTGCCGCCCTGGACCCGCGACCCGCAGGGCATCTACTTCGGCGGCAACGAGATGGGCCTGACACCGCGAGCGATCCTGCGATTCGGCGAGATGATCCGCCGGCAGGGCGAATACGACGGTCGGCGGGTCCTATCCCGCGACTGGATCGCGCGGTCATGGCAGCCGCGCACCCGTTCCTTCTACAACGGCGATGACTATGGCTATGGCTGGTTTCTCGGCGAGATCGCCGGCGAAGCGGTCTATTACGGCTGGGGCTACGGCGGCCAGCTGCTCTACATCGTGCCCGGCCGCGCGCTGACCGTGGTCATGACCTCCGACCCCACGCCGCCCGCCAGCGGTAGTGCCTATAACGAACGCGTCGAAGCCCTGGTCGCCGAGCTGATCGAGGCGACCGACGACGCGTAAGGCCCCATCGTGCCGACGCCCAGGCCCGCGATTCCCGCCTCGCCGACCTGCGGCGCAAAAAACGCTTATCCCCACCCAAAGAAAAATCGATTGGACGCTCCGTTCGAGAATCGATTTCCTCTCATCAACGCGACTCACTTATGACGTCCGGCAGGCAAGGTCTTTTCGCCCTGTCGGGCAACGACTCCAAGTACAACAGAGAGCGCCTCATGCAACGAACGATCCTGGCTGCCGCCCTTGCCGCGGTCACCGCCGCCTCGCTGACGACACCGGCTTACGCCGAGACCTGGCGCATGGCGACCAAGATGCCGGTGGACAGCCCCGAAGGTCAGCTGTTCCAGCACTTCGCCGAGCGTGTCGACGACTACACCGACGGCGACCTCACCATCCAGATCTTTCCCAACGAGCAGCTCGGCAAGGAAGACGCCGTGCTCGAGCAGATGCAGTCCGGCGTCGTCAACATCTACGCCGAGAGCTTCGCCTTCATGAAACGCTGGGAGCCACAGTTGGCCTGGGTCGTCGCGCCCTTTGCCTTCGACGACCAGGCACACTGGTCGCGCTTCATGAACTCCGATCTGGTCGACGGCTGGTTTGCCAATGCCGCCGAGCAGTCCGGCATCGTGCCGCTGGGCGACCCCTCCGCGATCGTTCGCGGCCCTTACCGCGTCCTGGTCTCCAACACGCCGGTCGACTCGATCGACGACGTGGCGGGCCTGAAGATGCGTCTGCCGCCGAACCAGCTGCTGATGAAGGCGTGGGACAACCTCGGCGCCCAGGTCATGACGCTGCCCTGGACCGAGGTCTATCAGTCGATCTCCAAGGATATCGTGCAGGCCGTCACCAGCCCGATCTCGATGGTGGAAGCGATGCGCTTCAACGAGGTCGCCCCCCATATCGCCCGCACCAACGAGTACTATCAGTCGATCGGTTTCATGACCAACCAGGCCGCCCTCGAGGCGCTGGACGACGACACGCGCGAGGGCCTGATGCGCGCTTACCGGGAGACCGGTGAGGAGAGCCAGACAGCCATGGCCGAGGTCGCAGATGCCAGCCTCGAACGCATGCAGCAGGATGGCGTCAGCTACACCGAGCTGGACACGCAACCCTTCATCGAGCGGACGCGCGAGCTTTACGAGCGCCTGGACGCCGAGGGCGACCTGCCGGCAGGCTTCCTGCAGAGCGTGCAGGATACCCGCGACGTCACGGAGTGAGCGACACCATGCGTGATGCCCTGACGCCGCTGCAGCGCCTCGTGGCATGGCTCGATCGTGGTCTGTGGTCGCTCGGCGGACTCTGGCTCTGGCTCTGCAACGGCTGTCTGCTGGGGATGCTGACGCTGACCGCGGCCACCTTCCTGCTCCGCCCCTTCGATATCTCGGTGTGGTGGTTCTGGCCGTGGACGATGGTGCTGTTCATCTGGCTCAGCTTCCTCGGCTTCTTTGCCATCCACGTGCGTCTCAAGGACGTGCGCATCGACTTCCTGGTCAAGCGGCTCGGACGGGCGGCTGACGCCATCAGCCGGCTGCTCGCCGACGCCGTGGCACTCGGCGTCTGCCTGCTCATCGTGCAGCAGTGGGCCACGGTTCTCGGTGCCGCCGCAGGCTATGTCGAAGGCGCCCTGCTACCCGGCGGCGAGGAACTGCCGCGTCAGGCGCTGTTCGTGCCGCTGTTCATCTCCTGCGTGCTGGTAGCGCTGACGGCGCTGGTCGACATCGCCAAGCTCTGCGTCGGCCTGCCCGAGAATCACGCCCCCATTCACCCGGAGGTCGCGCCATGATCTATGCGCTGTTCGGTGCCTTTCTCGTCCTGATCCTGCTGCGCGTACCGATCTCGATCGCCATCGGCGGCGCGGTGACGCTCGCCTTCCTGACCTCGGATTTCTCGACGGCGCTGCAGATCATCCCGCAGCAGATGCTGGAAGGGGTCAACAAGGCATCGCTGACGGCGGTCCCCTTCTTCATCATGGCCGGCAACCTGATGAACGCGACCGGTGTCACCGACCGCATCTTCGCTTTCGCCAACGCGCTGGTGGGGCACTTTCGTGCCGGACTGGCGCAGGTCAACGTGCTCTCCTCGATGATCTTCGCCGGCATCTCCGGCGCTGCGGTGGCCGACTGCGCCGGCCTCGGCGCAATCGAGATCAAGGCCATGCGCGAGCGCGGCTATCGCGGGGACTTCTCGGCCGCGATCACCGTCGCCTCGTCGGTGATCGGGCCGCTGATCCCGCCCTCGATCGGGCTGGTGATCTATGCCTTCCTGGCGCAGGTATCGATCGAACGCATGTTCCTCGCCGGTCTGGTGCCGGGACTGCTGGTGGGGCTATCGCTGATGCTCTACCTGCGCCTGCGCGCCACCCGCGAGCGTTTCCCCATGCAGCCTCGCGCCTCATCGCGAGACGTCGCCGCCGCCGGCAAGCACGGCTTCCTCGCCCTGCTCGCACCGGCGATCATCCTCGGCTCGATCATGACCGGTTTCGTCACCGCCACCGAGGCCGGTGTGCTGGCCTGTCTCTACTGCATTGGCCTCGGACTCTGGTATCGCGAGCTGACCTGGAAGAAGTTCCGCGAAGCGCTCACCGATACTACCTCGATGACCGCGGTGATCATGATCATCATCGCCTTCTCCATCGCCATGGGCTGGGTGCTGGCGATCGAACAGGCGCCACAGCAGATCGCCGATCAGATGTTCGCCCTGACCGAGAACCACAACGTCTTCCTGCTGTTGCTGCTGGTGTTCATCGTCATCGTCGGCTGCGTGGTCGAGGGCGTGCCCGCCAAACTGATCCTGGTGCCGACGCTGTTGCCGGTGATCGACGCCTACGGCATCGATCGCGTGCACTTCGGCATCATCATTCAGCTCGGCCTGCTGCTCGGTATCGCCACGCCACCCATGGGCATCGGCCTCTACATCGTCTCCAACGTCGGCCGGGTGCGCTTCGAGGATGTCACGCGGGCCGTGCTGCCGATGCTGATACCGCTCTTTCTGGTCCTGCTTCTGGTGACCTTCGTGCCCAATCTCGTGACCTTTCTCCCCGACCTGATACTGGGACCGTCGTCGTGACCGGCGGCGGTCCGCGGCGCGGATGACGACAAATCGACACCCGCGGCAATCCGTCGACCTATCGGTAACCTCACTCACAAGGACAAGAGCAACGACATGAGCCAACTGCGCTACAAGATCAATCCGATGCCCGAGCCGATCGCCGCCGACAAGCTCGAGCGCCTGGCCAAGCTCGAGACCGCGACCCTCGGTCACTTCTATCACTTCGGCTTCGCCACGCCGGAAATCTCGCCGGTGCTGCCGGGCAAGACCGTCGTCGGCACCGTCTGCACGCTGGCGATTCCCGGCCTCGACAGCACGCTGCTGCACCACTGTCTGGCGCAGATGGGGCCGGGCTACTTTCTCGCCGTCGACCGTCTGGGCGATCGCAAGTATGCCTGCTGGGGCGGCGGCGTCACGCGCATGGCGGCGTCGATGCAGATCGCCGGCGGCTGCGTCGACGGCCCGCACACCGATACCGCCGAGATCCGAGAGCAGGATTTCCCGATGTGGTCGCGCGGCGCCTCGCCGGTCACCACTCGGCTCTACAATACGGGGGGCGGATTCAACATTCCGGTCTCGATCGGCGGCGCCGCCGTGCTGCCAGGCTATGCCGTGCTGGCGGACGAGTGCGGTGTCCTGTTCATCGCGCCGGAGGATCTCGATGCCGTCCTTGAGGCGGGCGAGGCCAAGACGGCCAAGGGGCTCCAGAACGAGGCGCGCGTCAGCGCCGGCGAGCGCCTGGGCGATCTGACCGGTGCCACGCGCATGATCGAAGACACGCTGGCGAACTGAGGTAGCCATGGCCACGAACACGCTGCATGCGGATATCGATAACTGGACGCTGACCACACCCGCGGCACGCTCGACGCGCGGCGCGGTCGCGTCGCAGCACCGACTGGCGGCGCAGGCCGGCGCCGCCCAGCTCGATGCCGGCGGCAACGCGATCGATGCCATCGTCGCGACCGCCTACGCGCTCAATGCGGTCGAGCCCTGGATGTGCGGGCTCGGCGGCGCCGGCTTCATGGTCATCTGGCTGGCCAAGGAGCAGCGCGCGGTGGCACTCGACTTCCAGGGCACGCTGCCAGGCGCCATTCGGCTCGAGGACTATCCGCTCGACCCGAACCTGCCGCCGACGCCGATGGGATTCCCCGGCGTCGTCGACAACGCCAATATCGAAGGCTATCGCTCGATCACGGTGCCCGGTGCCGTGGCCGGTCTCGATCACGCGCTCTCGCGCTTTGGCGCCCGCACGCGTCGGCAGGTCATGACCCCGGCGATCCAGCTGGCCGAACGCGGCCTGTTCGTCGACTGGTTCACCAGCCTGCAGATCGGCGTCTGCGCACGCACGCTGGCACGCGATCCGATGTCAGCGTCGATCTATCTGCCCGGCGGGCACCCGGCGATGCCTGAAAGTCGGCTGAAAATTCCCCATCTGGCCGAAACGCTTGCCGAGATTGCCGAAGGGGGCGCGGAGACCTTCTACCGGGGCGCACTGGCGGAACGACTCGCTGTCGATCTCCAGGCCGGCGGCTCGCGGATTTCTCGAGAAGACCTCGCCGCCTACGAGGTCTTCGAATACGAACCGATGACCGCCGAGCATCGCGGCTACACGCTCTATACGCCGGGCAGCGTCTCCGGCGGCCTGCGCCAGCGCGAAATGCTGGCCCACACGCGAGAATCGATGCCGACGCCCCCCGCCTCGCCCACGCCAGAGACCTGGCTGGCCTATGCCGAGGCGCTGGAAGCGTGCTGGAAACAGCACAAGATCCGCAACGGCGTGCTGCCACCGAGCGCAGGGCATACCGATGGCGAGAACGGCGCCTGTACCTCTTCGATGTCGTCGGTGGACGCCGAGGGCAACATGGTGGCGCTGACCTATACCCTGCTCAATCGCTTCGGCTCCGGCGTCACGCTGCCCTCGACAGGCATCCTGATGAACGACAGCGTCAGCTATTTCGATCCGCGCCCCGGCTATCCGACGACCATGGTCGGCGGCAAGCGCATCAACTCGTCGAACATGTGCCCGACCGTCGCGGTCAAGGACGGCGAAGCGCGTTTCTCGGTGGGCGCTTCCGGCGGCAATCTGATCATGCCGGCGGTGACGCAGGTCGCGGCCCTGATGACCGATTTCGACATGAGCGTGGAAGAGGCCGTACACCACCCACGGCTCGACGCCAGCTTTCGAGGATCAATCCGCATCGACCCACGCTTCGATTCCGCAACGCGCAAGCGCCTGGGCGAGCGTTTCGCGCTCGAGATCAGCCAGCAGACCGTCTTCCCGAAGCTCTACGCCTGTATTTCAGCGGTCTCGCGCGACCCGGCCACGGGCGAGTGCGTGGGGCTCAACGATCCGACGCAGCCGATCGGTGGCGGCGCGGTGCCGGCGCCGTTCGACCTGGCGTCACTCGGCGACGACGGCCCGGTGGTGCGGCCCTGAACCGACGGCCGGCAGGAAGCGCGCGTAGTTGGCGTGTTGGCGACACCAGGTTTCGGCGGCGGCACGCGCCAGCGTCAGAATCTCTTCGATGAAGGGCCGCCGCGCCTCGTTGAGATGAACGCAGCGGATCTCCAGCGGCGCCAGCGCCGTCGTGGTCGGGAGCTCGACCAGGCGACCGCTGGCGAGCTCTTCCTCCACGACCGCCAGCGGGATCGCCGAGGGGCCGAATCCCTGGCGCAGCATCTCGACGATCATCGGCAGCGAGTTGGCGTAGTGGCGCGGCCCCTGGCCATGCTGCTCCTCGTGCACGTAGTCGGCGATGGGCGAGAACAGCGGCGAGGTACGCGGATAGAGGATCAACGGCATCTGGCGCAGCTGGTCCGGTGTTCTCGGCGTGTCGAGATCGGCCACGACATCGTGCCGTGCGACCCAGCCGACGCGATACTCGACGCCAAAGCTGTCGGCCACCGACGAGAGCCCGGCATCGTTGGAGAGGAAGGCGATATCGATCGCGCCGGAGGCGATCATCGGGCGCAGCTGGTAGTTGGCGGAGGCGTGCAGATCGACCATGAGATCCGTCGAATGACGGACGATATCGGCACGTAGCCCGGCGCCCCAGGTCAACGCCGCCGGCCCGGTCATGGCAATCGAGAGGCGCTGACGCTGGCGTTGGTTCAGCCGCCCGCTCATGGCCTCGCGCAGGTTGAGGAACTGTTCGGCGTAGCCGGCCACCGAATGGCCCGCCTCGGTCAACGCGAAGTCGGCGCCGCGACGCTCGACCAGACGCGTCTCGAGCATCTCTTCCAGCCCGCTGATGCGTGCCGAGACGGCCGGCTGGGTCAGACTCAGACGCTCGGCGACGCGCTGGTAATTACCCAGTTGGGCCAGCCAGTAAAAGGCTTCCAGCTGCTTGAAATTCATTCGCGGACAATCCGTTCATTGTTATCGTCAGGTAGATGAATCATGACCATTATCGTTGCCCACCCCTCGCACGCAAAGATCGACTGGTGGATAGAACAGCTCACGCCGCTGCTGCCGGGCTGGACCCTGCGCTCGATCCATGATCCCGGTGCGCCGGAAGACGTCACCTACGCCGTGGTGTGGAAGCCGGCCACGGGCACCTTCCTGCCCTTTCCCAACCTCAAGGCCATCGTCTCGCTCGGCGCCGGTATCGACCACGTGCTGGCCGATACCCAGCTGCCGCGCCAAGTGCCGATCATTCGCACCGTGGGGACCGATCTGACCCAGCGCATGCGTGAGTACGTGGCGCTCCACGTACTGCGCCATCACCGCGAGATGCCGGCGATCAGCGCCCACCAGCGCGAGAAACGCTGGCAGCAGCTGATCGTGCCGCCCGCGACACGGCGTACCGTCGGCATCATGGGGCTCGGCAATCTGGGCGGTGCGGCCGCGACGACACTGGCCGCGCTCGGCTTCGAGACGCTCGGCTGGTCGCGCACTCCGCGCGAGCTCGCCGGCGTGACCACTTACGCCGGCCAGGCCGGATTCGACGACTTCCTCGGCCGCTGCGAGATCCTCGTCTGCCTGCTGCCGCTGACCGAGGCGACGACCGGCCTTCTGAACGCCGAGCTGTTCGCCAAGCTGCCCGAGGGCGCCAGTCTCATCAACGCCGGACGCGGCCCGCATCTGGTCGAGCAGGACCTGCTCGCGGCCCTGGCCAGCGGCCGGCTGAATCACGCCACGCTGGATGTCTTCAACGTCGAGCCGCTGCCCGAGGCGCACCCGTTCTGGACGCACCCGAACGTGACGGTCACGCCGCATATCGCCTCGCTGATCGACGCGCCGACCGGCTCGCGCATCGTGGCCGCGAATATCGCCCGCTTCGAGGAGACCGGTCACGTCGAGGATCTCGCCGATGCGGCGCGCGGCTACTGAAAGCGGCGACCAGCCCGACAAACAGGCGCTGACGGCGACGGCCGCACGCGCGCCGACAAGTTGCTAAACTGGCCTTGTCGCGTCGACACCCGGCGCGACTTTGTTTCTCCGCACGCTAAGGGATTTTATGGCCAGCAAGAAAGACAACACCGCGAGTCGCCGCAACATCAAATCCTGGTTGACCGATATGGACGGCGTTCTCGTTCACGAGAACAAGGCCATCCCCGGCGCTGCGGATCTGATCAACCAGTGGCGGGAGCGGGAGATTCCGTTTCTGGTACTGACCAACAACTCGATCTTCACCCCGCGCGACCTGAGCGCCCGGCTGAAGCACAGCGGTATCGAGGTACCGGAGGACAGGATCTGGACCTCGGCGCTGGCCACTGCCGCCTTCCTTCGCGACCAGGCGCCGGGCAGCACGGCCCATGTCGTCGGCGAAGCGGGATTGACCACGGCCATCCACGAGGCCGGCTTCATCATGACCGATACCGCACCGGACTATGTGGTGCTGGGTGAGACGCGCTCCTACTCGTTCGAGGCGATCACCAAGGCGATCCGGCTGATCCGGGACGGCGCTCGCTTCATCTGCACCAACCCCGACGCCACCGGGCCGAGCGCCGAGGGCGTGCTGCCGGCGACCGGTGCGGTGGCGGCACTCATCACCGAAGCGACCGGACGCAAGCCATATATCGTCGGCAAGCCCAATCCGATGATGTTCCGCTCGGCGCTGAACAAGCTCGGTGTCCACTCCGACGATACCGGCATGATCGGCGATCGCATGGATACCGATATCGTCGCCGGTATCGAAGCCGGCATGCACACGGTGCTGGTGATGACCGGAATCTCAGACAAGGCCGAGATCGAGCGTTACCCGTTCCGGCCCAAGGAGACGCTGTCGTCGGTGGCGGAGCTGGTCGACAAGTAAGCTCCTTACGCCCCGCCGCCACCTCGCGGGTCCGGCGCCTCCACGGCGGCGTCGGCCAGCGCCTCGCCCAGCAGGCGCCCGTTTTCGAGACAGTCGCCGACCGCGATACCGCCGCGCCAGTTGCCGGCCAGGTGCAGGCCGTCCTGCGCGGCGAGCGCGGCATCCAGCGCCTCGAGGCGCGCCAGATGGCCGAGCTCGTACTGTGGAATTGCCTGCGGCCAACGCGTGACGCGTTGCCACACCGGCTCGCCACGAATCCCGAGCAGGTCGCGCAGCTCGGCGATCACCCGAGCGACCTGTTCGGCATCGTCGCCTGTGGCCGCCTCCGGGTCCTGGCGCCCGCCGATAAACACGTTGAGCAGCTTGTGACCGGCCGGCGCGCGCCCGGGAAAGAGCGTCGAGGAGAAGAGTGCGCCCAGCGTACGACGCCCCTCCGCGCGGGGAATCAGCACGCCGAAGCCATCCAGCGGATGCCCGATATCCGCTTCGCGGAAACCGAGCGCCACGGCGTTGACCGGCGGATAGGCAATCTCGGTCAGGGGCGCCGCCAACGCTTCATCCAGCGGTCGCAGCAGCCGCGCCGCAACCGGCGCCGGCACCGCCAGGACCAGGTCGCGGGCGCGCCACTGCCGGCCCGCCGCGGACTCGGCGACCCATATTGCCCCGTCGCGTCGCAGCGCGACGATCTCGCAGTCTGCCACCAGTGCCGCCTGCGGCTGAGCCGCGATGCGTTCTGCCAGGCGCTCGGCCAGCTGCTGCAGGCCGCGCGGGAAGCTGACCAGCTTGCCGCGCCAGGCGGCGGGTATCGGAGACGGCTCGCGACGGGCCTGCCTGAGCCGCTTGAGTCCGCCACGGATCAGCGAGCCATGGTTCGCCTCCAACGCGGCCAGACGCGGCATCGCCGCCTGTACCGACAGCCTGGCCGGATCGCCGGCATAGACGCCGGATACGAAGGGGTCGATCATCCGCCGCAGAATGCGTTCTCCAAGCCGGCGCTCGACAAAGCCGGCCAGGCTCTCCTCGTCGCCCCGGGCACGACCGATGAACGGTTCTCGCGCCAGCCGTGCCCAGCCACGCCAGCCGATCAGCGGCGAGCGCAGCGCCGCCAGCGGCTTCATCGGCAGCGCCTCGAGTTGCCCATCGAGTACGACGTAGCGCTTGTTGGCGACAGCATTCGCGGCCTGCGCCTCGTCGAGCAGCTCGAGCTGCTCGAGCAGCGCGTACAACGGCGGCTTCATGATTACCGTATTGGGGCCGTGCTCGATCTGCCAGTCGCCATCGCGCTCGGTCTGCAGATTGCCGCCGAACGCGGCACCGCGCTCCAGCAGGGCGACGCGCCGGCCTCGTCGGGCCAGGCTCCAGGTCGCCGCCAGGCCGGTAGCGCCGCCGCCGACCACAAGCACATCGAGCGGCGCGGACGCCGCGTCGTGGCGGGCGGCGTCGGTGTGGCTAGCAGGGATATCAAGGGAAGCGGACATGGATACTCGCGCGGGTAGGTGACGCTACCCAGTTTACGCAGCCAGACCGCGGGCTGCATCCGCCCGGACTGCGGCGCTTTGCCGTCAGGCCGGGCGGTCGCGCGTTACGCCGTCATCGCGTGCACGTCACGCGTCCGGCTCGCAGCCCGGCGCGGCGATATAGCGCTCGCAGTCGGGAACGACCGGCGTCTCCTCGCGCGGCGTGCCCTCGGGAGCCCAGTCATAGTCGACCAGCTGCGCGCGATAGACCTGATTGGTGACGTAATCGTCGTTCGGCATCGACTTGCCGAAGTAGGGGCTCACGTATTCCCAGACGATCTCGCCCTCGGGCGTGACCTGGAACAGGCGACCGTTCTGACCTTCGTCGATCAGCGTGTTGCCGTTGGGCAGGCGCCGCGCGCTGGAGATGAACGAGCTGTAGAAGCTGTAGGGCGCGCGGCCGGACTGACTGCCGGTGTACTGCCAGACAATCTCGTGGGTACTCGGGTCCACCTCGATCACCCGCGACGAGGAGAAGAATCCCTGCTTCGACGGCGGGAAGCCGGCGTTACCCTGATTGTCGAAGATCAGCAGGTTACCGGCACCGGGCAGGCCCTCGGGGATCAGGTGAGTGTCGTGCGAACCGACCGTCTGATCCACGGCGCGGCCGAGTTCGCCGTTGAGCTGGAGCGCCGGGAAATCGGGGCCGATCTGCCAGACGACCTCATCACTGTCGTGATCGACGATGAACGTGACGTTGGCGTTGCGCGAATTGACCAGAATGTTGTCCGGTGCGAAACGCTCGTCGCCCGCCTCGTACCAGCGATTGGGCCCCAGCGGCACCGCCGTGTTGAGGTGCAGAAAGTCAGGGTCCTCGGCGTCCTTCAATGCCCGCAGCCGCGTATCGGAAAAGCCCAGGGCGTCGAGGTGGTCGCCAACGGACCAGGACCAGACCACATCGCCCTCGGCGTTCACCTCTTCGATGGCATTGTCGATAATCTCGAAGTCGAGGCCGTTGATCTCGCGCAGGTCGGCCGTCAGCACCAGGGTGTGGCCGTTCTCGGCGCGATGCATGTCGTGGTGCTGGTAGACCGGCGCATCCTGACTGCCCCACTGCCACTGTACGTCGCCCGCCCAGTCGAGCTCCGCGACCGACGCGTTGGTCAGACCGTTGCCGGGGCTGGCATGCTCGGGCAGCGTCTCGGCACGCGCCAGCTGGACCAGCACATGACCCGGTTCGCCGCTATCGCGAGCGGTCCCCAGCGGCACCGGCGGAAAGCTCTCGTGATCCCAGCGGTGCACTTCGTTGCCGTTCATGTCGATCAGGTGCGTCTTGCGATCGCCGCCGGGGAACAGGACATAACCGTTGTAGGCACGCTCGGGATCATAGACCGTGGTACCGGTGGGAAAACTGCTGGGGAGTGCCTGGACCGCAGTGGCCGACAGGGTCGTCAGCACGGCCGTTGCCGCCAGGGTCAAGGGTCGCATCCGTGACATCATCGCTCGTCGCTCCTTCATCGAGTCCCGCGGATCTGCGGTGGACCCGGCGCCTCGCTGCGCCGGCGTCGGTCAGCGCCGATGACGCACCCTCACCCAGGCGGCGCCTTGTGATGAGAGCAGGTTATCGGCATCGATGGAGCGATAGACCGCAGAAATCGCGTTTCGATCCCTGTCGTCACGTTCTCAGGGCAGCAGGGCAAGGAAATCCGCGGCCGAAATCGGCTTGGAGAACATCGGATAGTCGTAGGCGATCGCGGCATCGTGCTCCGCCTGGCTGGTCGCGGCGACGCAATCGGTCAGCGTCAGCACCTCGAAGCCGCGCTCGTAGCCGGTGCGCATGGTCGATTCGACACAGCAGTTGGTCAGAAAACCGGCCAGCGCGATCGTCTCGATCCCCTTGCTGCGCAGCATGAAATCGAGATTGGTGGAGGCGAAGGTGTCCAGTCCGCGCTTGCCCTCGACGACGATATCGCCGGGCTGCGGCGCCAGCGACTCGCAGATCTCGGCGCCCCACTCGCCCTTGACGAAGGCGTTGCCCTCGACCACGCCGGCCAGAATCCCGTAGGGATGAGCGGTGATCTCGGCGTAGCCCGGCGCGAAGTGGATCGGCGCGTGCAGGATGGCGACCCCTGCCTCGCGCGCCTCGGCCACGACACGCCGGGTGTTGGCGAGCATGTCGCTGCTCGTCATGACCGTCTCGACGGCGTCGTGCAGAACCCCGCCTTCGGTGGTGAAGTCGTTCTGGAATTCGATCAGCACCAGCGCGGTGCGAGAGGGATCGACGGGCATGGGAGTACGCTCCTCAATAGAAGGACAGAACCGGAGATGGACAGAACCGGTTTCAGCGTAGTCCATTCCTGCCGGCACGATCACCTCGCCGCCCGTCGCGCATAGGCCACTGGCCGATCGGCTTAGCCGTAGACGCCCTGACTGCGGAGATAGTCGTCGTAGCTGCCGCTGAAGTCGACGATGCCTTCGTCCGTCATTTCGAGGATGCGGGTGGCCAGCGAGCCGACGAATTCCCGGTCGTGGCTGACGAAGATCAACGTGCCGGGATAGTTCTCCAGCGCCAGGTTGAGCGCTTCGATCGACTCCATGTCGAGGTGGTTGGTGGGCTCGTCCATGACCAGCACATTGGGCTTCTGCAGGATCAGCTTGCCGAACAGCATGCGTCCCTGCTCGCCGCCGGAGATCACCTTCACCGACTTGCCGATGTCGTCGTTGGAGAAGAGCATGCGGCCGAGCGCCCCGCGCACGGTCTGCTCACCTTCGGTCGTCCACTGCCCCATCCACTCGAACAGCGTCTCGCCGCCGGCGAAATCGGCCGCGTGATCCTGCGCGAAATAGCCGACCTCGGCGGCATCGGTCCACTTGACCTCGCCCGCGTCGGGCGCCATGGCGCCGGTCAGGCAGTTGAGCAGCGTCGTCTTGCCGATCCCGTTGGGGCCGATGATCGCCACTCGCTCGCCAGCTTCGATCTGCAGGCCGAAGCGCTCGAACAGGACATTGTCGCCCCACGCCTTGGAGAGCTTCTCCACGTTGAGCGCATGGCGATGGATCTTCTTGCTCGGCTCGAAGCGGATAAACGGGCTGACGCGAGACGACGGCTTGATCTCGTCGAGCTGGATCTTGTCGATCTTGCGCTGGCGCGAGGTGGCCTGCTTGGCCTTGGAGGCGTTGGCGGAGAAGCGGCTGACGAACTGCTGCAGCTCGGCGATCTCCGCCTTCTTCTTCGCGTTTTCGGCATGCAGGCGTTCTCGCGCCTGGGTCGCGGCGATCATGTACTCGTCATAGTTGCCCGGGAACAACGTCAGCTCGCCGTAGTCGAGATCCGCCATGTGCGTGCAGACACTGTTCAGGAAGTGGCGGTCGTGGGAGATGATGATCATCGTCGAGCTGCGCGCGCGCAGCACGTCCTCCAGCCAGCGGATAGTGTTGATATCCAGGTGGTTGGTCGGCTCGTCGAGCAGCAGCACGTCGGGATCGGAGAACAGCGCCTGCGCCAGCAGCACGCGAAGCTTCCAGCCCGGCGCGACCACGCTCATCGGCTCGAAGTGCTGCTCGAGCGGAATACCGAGCCCCAGCAGCAGTTCGCCGGCGCGGGCCTCGGCGGTATAGCCGTCGAGTTCGGCGAAGCGCACTTCGAGATCGGCGACCTTCATGCCGTCTTCTTCCGACATCTCCGCCTGCGAGTAGATACGCTCGCGTTCGGCGGCGACCTGCCACAGCTCCTCGTTACCCATGATCACGGTGTCGATCACGCGCTCGTTTTCGTAGGCGAACTGATCCTGGCGCAGCTTGCCGAGGCGCGTGGTGGCATCCTTCATGACCTGGCCGCTGGTCGGCTCCAGATCACCGCCGAGAATTTTCATCAGCGTGGACTTGCCGCAGCCGTTGGCGCCAATCAGGCCGTAGCGATTGCCCTCGCCGAACTTGACGGAGACGTTTTCGAACAGCGGCTTGGGGCCGAACTGCATGGTGATGTTGGCAGTAGAGAGCACAGCGGGGATCTCGCGGGGAAACGGCGTGAATGAATCGGCATCGGTCGTCGATCAGCAGGGATATCGACCTATGTCGAAGGCGCATTGTACGCGCCGTTGCCGACCGGGTCACCGCCCGGTCGGCCGCGATCAACATCCGCGTCGCTGCGTGCACGCCTTGAAGGGACCGGCTTTAAGGGGCTGGCTTGAAGGAACGAGGCGAACCGTCACTCCCCGCGGGGATAGCGCTGGGAGTCTTCCAGGACGTTGAGATCCATGTGATTGCGCATATAGCGCTCGGAGGCGACCTGTAGCGGCTGATGATCCCAGGGATAGTAGGCACCGTTGCGCAGTGCTTCATAGACGATCAGCCGCCGTGCCTGGCTCTCGCGCACCTCGGCGTCGAACCGGGCCATGTCCCAGCGCTCGCGACACTGGCGCTGAAAGTCCGCCAGCAGCTCGGCATGGTCAGCATCTTCGGCCAGATTGCGCTGCTCCATCGGGTCCGTCTCGAGATCGAAGAGTTGCGGCGGGTCGAGTTCGCAGTGATTGAACTTGTAGCGGCCCTGGCGAATCGTCACCAGCGGCGCGTCGGTGCCTTCGGCGGCGTACTCCAGATAGACGGGCGTTTCGCGCCGCCTCCCTGGGGCGGCCCCCGGCATCAGCGGCACCAGCGATTCGCCGTCGGTCCAGGGTTCGATCGCCGACAGATCGAGCCCGACCAGATCGGCCAGCGTGGCGTTGACGTCGAGCGTCGAGACCGGATCGTCGATACGCCCCGGGGTGATACCCGGACCACCGATCATCAGCGGCACCCGGGAGGAGCCCTCGAACGGGCTCATCTTGAACCACAATCCGCGCTCGCCGAGCATGTCGCCGTGATCGGAGACGAACAGAATCAGCGTGTCGTCGAGCATGCGTGTGCGCTCGAGCACATCGAGAATGCCACCGATCTTGTCATCGACATACGAGAGGTTGGCAAAATAGCCGCGGCGCGCCCGCCGCACGTGCTCGGGCTGGATATCGAACTGCGTGTAGTCATTGGCCACATAGAGACGCTGGGAATGCGGGTCCTGCTCGGCATAGGGCACTTCGGCCAATGTCGGTTCCAAGTGCTCGCAATCGGCGTAGAGATCCCAGTACTTGCGTCGCGCCACATAGGGGTCGTGCGGATGCGTGAAGCTCACGCACATCGCCCACGGTCGTGCGTCGTGACCGCGGGCCAGGTCGTAGAGTTTCTGCTCGGCCAGGAAGGCGACCTCGTCATCGTACTCCATCTGGTTGGAGATCTCGGCGACGCCCGCGCCGGTGACCGAGCCGAGATTGTGATACCACCAGTCGATGCGCTCGCCGGGCTTGCGGTAATCCGGCGTCCAGCCGAAATCGGCGGGATAGACATCGGTGGTCAGGCGCGACTCGAAGCCGTGGAGTTGATCCGGGCCGACGAAGTGCATCTTGCCGGAGAGACAGGTCGCGTAGCCGGCACGACGCAGATGGTGCGCCCAGGTCGGAATGCTGGAAGGGAATTCGGCGGCGTTGTCGTAAACACCGGAGCGCGACGGCAACTGGCCGGACATGAACGCGGCACGCCCCGGCGCGCAGAGATAGCTCGGCGTATAGGCCTTGGAAAAACGCGCCGAGCGCGCGGCCAGCGCCTTCAGGTTCGGCATGTGCAGAAAGTCCGCCGGGCCATCCTCGAACAGCGTGCCGTTCACCTGATCGGCCATCAGCACCAGAATATTGGGTCGTGTCATCGGTCCCCCCGGAACCCTCGGTTATGGTGAATCCAGCTTGCGCCCGGACTTTAATCTGGCGCAAACGATCGATTCGGGGGCTGAGACCCAGCGAGGCTGGGGGTCAGTCTTGCGACGGCAACAGAAAGTTGCCCTCGCGGCCGTCGCCGAGCTGCGAGTCGACCTCGCTGTCATCCTTGAGCGCGACACCAGAGGCACCGAGGGCCTGTGCTTCGCGCATCAGGTAGGCGAGCAGCTTGGCGGCATTGGCGTAGGAGAGTCCGCGCGGGCGGATGTTGGAGATGCAGTTGCGCTCGCTGTCGCGGCGGCCGCTCTGCGGCGCCCATGTGAAGTAGACGCCGAGACTGTCCGGCGAGCTGAGCCCGGGCCGCTCGCCGATCAGCACCACGCTCATGCGCGCACCGAGCGCCTCGCCGATCGGGTCACCGATGGCGACACGACCCTGCTCGACCAGCGCCACCGGCGCGAGCGACAGCCCTAGCCGCTCGATGGCCGGCAGCACGGCATCGAGAAACGGCACCACCTGTGCGTGAATCGCCCGCGCCGAGAGTCCGTCGACCACGCAGACCGAGACATCGGAGGGCGCCAGCTCGAGCCGGGCGAGCTCGTCCGCCGACGCCTGGGCCAGCCGCCGCCCCAGATCCGGGCGGCGCAGGTATTCGTCGCGATCCGCCGCCTGACTGTGGAGACGCAGCGCCAGTGGAAAGCGCGCGTCGAGTTCGGGCATCAGCAACTCGGTATCCAGCGCCATGTGAACCGCATCGCGAGCGCGAGCGTGGTCCATCTGGAAGGCCAGCTGGGCATCGGTCGGCAGACTGCTACCGGCGCGCCCCAGGCCAATGCGGGCGTCGGTCAGGTCGCGCAGGCGCCGCCAGGGGTTGACCACGGTCACGGAACGGCTGTCGCGTTGCGTCATGTCGGCGCTCCGGCATCGGCGAGCACATGCTGAAAGCGCGCCGGCAACGCGTTGGCGAAGGCGATCCCCTTGCCGTGCCGATAGATGCCGCTCGATTCCAGCCATGTCTCGAACTCCGGCGCCGGCCGACGGCCCAGCACTTCGCGCAGGTAGAGCGCATCGTGAAACGACGTGGTCTGGTAGTTGAGCATGATGTCGTCCGAGCCCGGAATGCCCATGATGTAGTTGCAGCCGGCCGCGCCGAGCAGGGTCAGCAGCATATCCATATCGTCCTGATCCGCCTCGGCGTGGTTGGTATAGCAGATGTCGCAGCCCATCGGCACGCCGAGCAGCTTGCCGCAGAAGTGATCCTCGAGCCCGGCGCGGATGATCTGCTTGCCATCGAACAGATACTCCGGGCCGATGAAGCCGACCACGGTGTTGACCAGCAGCGGCGAGAACTCACGCGCGACACCATAGGCGCGCGCCTCCAGCGTCTGCTGATCGAGCCCATGATGGGCATCCGCCGACAGCGCGCTGCCCTGGCCGGTCTCGAAGTACATGACATTGTCGCCGAGCGTGCCGCGACCCAGCGAGCGCGCCGCGTCCTGGCCTTCGCGCAGCAGCGAGAGGTCGATGCCAAAGCCGCGATTGGCCGCCTCGGTGCCGGCAATCGACTGGAACACCAGATCAGTCGGTGCACCACGCTCGATCGCCTCGATCGCGGTCGTCACGTGCGTCAGCACACAGCTCTGGGTCGGTATCTCGTAACGCGAGATGATCTCGTCGAGCATCGTCAACAGCGTCACCACGGTGCCGGTATTGTCGGTCGCCGGGTTGATGCCGATCACCGCGTCACCGCTGGCGTAGAGCAGGCCATCGAGGATGCTCGCGGCAATGCCGGCGGCATCATCGGTGGGGTGGTTGGGCTGCAGCCGCGTCGCCAGACGCCCGGGCAGGCCGAGGGTATTGCGAAAGCGCGTGACGACCTCGCACTTGCGCCCGACCAGTACCAGATCCTGCACCCGCATCAGTTTGGAGACCGCGGCGACCATCTCCGGGGTCAACCCCGGCGCGAGCGCCTTGAGCGTGCCGCCATCGGCGCGCTCGGAGAGCAGCCAGTTGCGGAACTCACCGACGCTCAAGCTCGCCACAGGGGCGAACGCCGTGCGGTCGTGGCGGTCGAGAATCAGCCGTGTGATCTCGTCGGTTTCATAGGGGATCAACGGCTCGTCGAGAAAGGTCGTCAGCGGCAGCTCGGCCAGCGCCATCTGCGCCGCGGCGCGCTGCTCGGCACTCTCCGCGGCGATGCCGGCCAGCTCGTCGCCGGAACGCCGAGGTGACGCCGCCGCCATCAGCGCGCCGAGCGATTCAAAGCGGTAACGTCGTCCGCCAATATCGATGAAGTGTTCGGCCATAAGGGGTCTCGGTGCGATTCGCCGTGCTTGTGGTTGTCATCGTGTCTATCGTCGAGATACCTGCAGTTTATGCCATCTTCGCCGCGATGCGCGCTGCCGCAGCGGGCTCACCTTTCAACGCGCCGATATCAGCCTCCTTCGCCGGGCGTATCCCGGTGGGCCAGCCAGGCCACCCAAAGCCCCAGCAACGCCGCCAGCAGGCCGAGCAGGAAGATATTGGCGTAGCCGAAAGCGCCGGCGAACAGGCCGGCGACCGGCCCCGTGGCGCCGTAGGCGACATCCTGGAAAGCGGCGAATCCCCCCATCGCCGTGCCGCGCTGCGATGCCGGCACGCGGCGCACCGCCTCCAGCCCCATCGCCGGGAACACCATCGAGCAGCCGAGACCGGTCAGGAAGGCGCCGACGAGCGCCATCCCGGGCCCGGTTGCCTGCCATAGTAGCGCCTGACCGCAGGCCTCGACGGCCAGCGACACCATCGCCACCCGGGTTCCGCCGAGCCGATCCGGCAGGTGCCCGCACAGCAGACGCACGAGCACGTAACCGAGACCGAAGCCACTCAACCCCCAACCCGCCCAGGGCCAACCCTCGTCAAGAAAGTAGAGCGAGATGAAGGCGCCTAGCGCGGCGAAGCCGACCCCCTGCAACCCGACGGCCGCGCCGGGCTTCCAGATTCGCCCGATCAAGCGCCAGAACGACTGCCTCTCGCCCGCCACCGGCGTATCGGCCGGCACGGAGCGGACCAGCAGCGCGCCCAGCAGTGGCAGCAGACCCGCCAGCCCCATCAAACCCGCGAAGGAGAACTGATGATAGAGCGCCAGCCCCAGCGGACCACCGACCACGAAGGCGCCGTACATGCCCATGCCCATCAGCGAGAGCACGCGTCCAGAGCGCGCCGGGCCGCCCAGCCCCATCCCCCAGCTGACCATGCCGATGATCGTGAGGCTTTCGCCCAGCCCCAGCAACAGCCGGCCGACGAGCAGCCCAGCATAAGCCAACAACGGCGTTGCACTAACCAGGGACGACGCCAGACAGACGAGACTCGCCAGCGCGTAGAGCGCCAGCCCACGAAACATCGCATGTCGGCCGCCGTAACGGTCGGAGAGACGACCGGCCAGATTGCGCGTGAGAATGGTCGCCAGGAAGGTGATCCCGACGGCCAGACCGCCAAGCGTATCGCCAAGCCCCAGATGCTGGTTGACGTAGACGGAGACCACCGGCAGCGACAGCGCCACGCACAAGTAGGAGAGAAACAGCGACACAGTGAGGACGATCAGATGCCGCGTAGGCGAGATGCCGGCGACAGCGTGCGATCGGGTCATGGAAATATCCTTGGAGGGCCCAAAGCCATTGAAAACAGCCGTTGACGACAGCCGGCAAACGACGGGCAGGCAGAAACCGGGCGGAGATAACGGGACGCGGGACACGCCGACAAAACGGGGTTCCCGAAAAAGATCGGGCGAGGAGACTAGGCAACCTCGCCGCGCTTTGCAATTGGCCCGACCAGCGTCGAGGTCGCCGATCAGGACCATGAGTGGCAAACGCTGTCACTGGCGCGTCAACGCGCCTCGACGGACAGGCAACAGCGGTCAAAATGACACCTAGGCCACCGGGGAGAGCTCGCTCTCGACGTAGGCCGCGGCATGAAAATCGATCTCGAGCCGTTGCACTTCACCGAACACGCGGACCGCCTCGTCGCGCTGGGCCGGCGTCATCTGCGCGCCCAACGCATCCAGTCGATCCCGCAACCAGCGCGCCTGCGCCGCAAAACCGGGCGCAGCGTGCATCTCGATCCAGTCACGCACCATCGGGTCGCTCATGGGCGCCTGGCGGATGGCATCGCACCAGGTCCAGTACATCCACTCGGCCGCGAACATGGCGGTGATGATGGCGCTGAAGTCGCCGTCACGGGCAATCGCCAGCATCCCGTCGCGGAACGCCGCCACCCGAGGCTCTGCCTGCAATGTGGGATCGGGTGCGATACCGCGCTGGACAAATGCCGCCTCGAAGTAGGGCATCTGTTCGTTGGCCAGCGCGTCGAGCGAGGCGATCAGCTTGCGCCGATCGTCGAGGTCAGTCGCCTTGACCACCGCGTAGCCGAAGATGGCAATGGCCGTTTCGACAAATGCGCCTTCGATCAGCAGATAGCGATCGAAGACCTCGACCGGCAGGCGATCCGCCTCGATGTCGTGAACGAAGCGGTGGGAGACCATGGCCTCAAAGACGGCGGCGTTTTCGGCCAGGATGCGATCGGTCAGCAGCTCAGACATCGTGCTGCTCCCGGGCGGCGGCCACGAAGCGCGCGACGCGTGTCTCGTCGACCGGATTCCACCATACGCCGCCCTCCTTGAGCGACGACGCCACGATCACGCCGTTGGTCAGATCGAGAATCTGCGCGATGTTCTCTTCGGTCACCCCGGAACCGACCAGCAGCGGCAGGTGCGTGGCACCGCCGATCTCCTCGATCTCCTCCAGCGTGGCGCTGTTGCCGGTGCGCTGGCCGGTGGCGATGATGCAATCGCTGTCGAAGAACGCCAGATCCCGGGTCATCTCGGGAATCGAACGATCGGCGACGATGGCATGGCTGCCGTGCTTGACGTGAGAGTCAGTGAAAATCTTCACGTGCTCCGCGCGCAGCAGCGAACGGTAGCGCATCGCTTCCGCTGCCCGCCCCTCCATGAAGCCTTCGTTGGCCACATAGGCATTGGCCCACTGGTTCACGCGGATGAAATCCGCCCCACCCGCCACAGCAGTCGCCAGTGCCGGCAACGGCGCATTCGCGAGCACGTTGATACCCATTGTCACGTCGAATTCCTGCTTGATTCTGTCGGTAACAACTGACAGAAATGCCGAGGTTTCCGGACCGATATCCTCGGGTTTGGAGAAAGGCACGTCGCCGTGATTTTCGACCACAAGCCCGTGAAGCCCCCCTTTGATCAGGCGCTCGGCATCACGCAGACAAGCGTCGTAGATCGTCGCCATGGATTCCCCACGGTAGCGCGGAGAACCGGGAAATGCTGGACAATGAATCATGCCGATCAGCGCTTTATCGCGACCGAAAATTTCGCTTATTGCATTCTCCGAGCGATCGGAAATAATTTGCATGTCGTTATCTCTTGGAATAGGAAAAACAATCAGTGATCAAGACTTTCGTTATCGGCAATGTCGCGCTCGACGAGACGCTATCCATTCCCGATTTCCCACAGCCCGGCGCGTCCATTTTCGGCCAGTCTCTATCTCGCGATCTGGGTGGAAAAGGCACCAATCAGGCCACGGTTCTGGCGAGATCGGGGGTGCCTTGCATTCTGGTCGCCGGCGTCGGTCGCGATGCCCGGGGGCGTGAAATTGCCGAACGACTGGCGCCTGAGCCCGTCCAGGCACACCTGCTGGAGCTTGACGACACCGCGACCGATTTCTCGACGGTGCTGATGAGCGAACAGGGTGAGAATGCCATCATCACCACCCGCGAGGCCGCCTCGGCAGTGACGCCCGAGATGGCCCGCACCGCACTGGCCGACGCCGTCGCCGGCGACTGGCTGGTCATGCAGGGCAACCTCGGTGCCGAGACCACCGTCGCCGCACTCGAGCGGGCCCGGGAACTCGGCATGCGCACCGCCTTCAATCCATCCCCGCTGCAGGACTACTTCGATCCGCTCTGGCCGCTGATCGACGTCGCCTTCGTCAACGAGGGCGAGGCCGCCGCGCTGGGTGGCGTCGAGCACCTGCTCGCCCGGGGCGTCAGCGATATCGTGCTGACGCTCGGCGGCGAGGGAGCGGCGCTGATCCGCCAGCACCAGCGACTCGACGTGCCCGCAGAACCCTGCGCTATCGTCGATACCACCGGTGCCGGCGACTGCTTCATGGCCGTGGTGCTGGCCTCGGCGATTCGCCGCGGTGGCGCGCTGGATGAGCGCGCTCTGGTTCATGCTGCCAGAGCGGCTTCGCATACCGTGGCCCGCCCCGGCACCGTGACCGCCTTCCCCTCCCCGACCGAGATGGAGGCGATCCTCGCCGGCTGAGCCAGCACCCTATCGCGCGCCGAACGTCTCGATGACCATCGGCGCGCGCCAGCCAACAGCACCTGACAGCACCTACGCCGCCTTCTTCTTGCCCCAGCGCCAGCGACGATCGAACAGCCGCGTGTTCATCCAGATCGCGATCAGGATGATCGTGCCGGTGACGATCTGGGTGAAGAACGGCGAGATGTGCATCAGGATCAGCCCATTGCCGATGACCGCGATGGTCATGGTGCCGAGCACCGTGCCGAGCATCGACGCCTTGCCGCCCTGCAGCGCCGTACCGCCCAGCACCACCGCCGCGATCACCTGCAGTTCGAAGCCCTGGGCCGCATTGGAGGAGCCGGACCCCAAGCGGGCCGCAAGCAGGATGGCGGCGACCGCACAAGCCACGCCGGCGACGACGTAGACCGAGGCCAGCACCCGCTTGGCGGGCATGCCGACACGACGTGCCGCTTCCATGTTCGAGCCGACCGAGATCACCTGGCGTCCGTAGGCGGTCTTGCGCATCACTACGAAGCCCAGTACCGCGACCAGCACCGCCAGCAGTGCCGGCACCGGCAGCCCCAGCACCTCGCCCCGGCCGAGCCAGAAGAAGCCACCGGCATCGCGGATCGGGATCGAGTACCCCTCGGTGAGGAACAGCGCCGCCCCACGCAGGATCGACAGACCCGCCAGCGTGACGATGAACGCGGGGATCCCCTGATAGGAGATGAACCAACCCTGCACACCGCCGATCAAGGCCCCCATCAGCAGCATCAGCACGATCGCCAGCGGCCAGCTCACCCCGGCGGCGATCACGATCGCGGCGGTCGCGTTGATCAGCGCCACCATCGAGCCGACCGAGAGGTCGATCCCGGCGGTGGCGATGACCAGCGTCATCGCGACGGCCACGATCAGGATCGGCGCCGCCTGGCGCACCACGTTGAGCAGGTTGCTGAGGGTCAGGAAGTTGTCGTTCATCAATCCGAAGAACGCCAGACAGAGCACGAAGAAGGTGGCGATGGACAGCACCTGCGCGTGTTCCGCGACGAAATCCGCCAGCTGCGAACCACGCTGCCGTTCGGTATAGGTAGTCATGCCTCGCCTCCCTTGCCGACGACCAGGTCGACGAGTTCCTGCAGGTTGGTATCGCCGATCAGACGTTCGGCAACCTTGGTACCCTCGTACATCACGGCAATACGGTCGCAGACCCGAAACAGGTCCTGCATGCGATGGGTGATCAGTACCACGGCAACACCCCGGGCTTTGACCCGGTTGATCAGTTCGAGCACCGCTTCTACCTCGGCCACCGCCAGCGCCGAGGTCGGCTCATCCATGATCAACACCTTGGGCTGGAAGCTGGCGGCCCGCGCGATGGCGATGGCCTGCCGCTGGCCACCGGAGAGGTTCGCCACCTTGGCGGTCAGCCGGGGGATACGAATTTCCAGCGCCGCCAGCATCTTTTCGGCCTCGGCAAGCATCCGCTTCTGGTCCAGAAAGGGACCGCGCTTCAGCTCGCGCCCCAGAAACAGGTTGCCGACCACGTCGACGTGGTTACACAGCGCGAGATCCTGATAGACCATCTCGATGTGCAGGTCGCGCGCCTCCAGCGGACTCGCGTAGTGAGCGCGCCGGCCCTCCATCTCGATCACGCCGTCATCGGGCACGTAGGTACCGGCGATCACCTTGGAGAGGGTCGACTTGCCGGCCGCGTTGTCGCCGATCAGGCCGAGACACTCGCCCGGCCGGATGTCCAGATTGACACCGCGCAGGGCCTGGTGCGACCCGAACGTCTTGTGGATATCACGCAGGCTGAGAATCGGCGCCGGTGCACCGACATCGCTTTCCGCCGAGAAGGAGGCCGCTGCCGCACTCATTGGAACAGCCCCCGGAATGCATCGACGTTCTCCTGCGTGACGATGGTGACCGGCACCGAGATATTCGCTTCGACCTCGCCCCCGTCGGACAGGGTATTGAGCGCTTCGATCGCCGCCGCGCCCATGGCCGATGGATCCTGCTGGACGATGCCTTTGACGTAGCCCTGATCGATGGCATCGATCGCCTGCTGGGTCAGGTCCCAGCCGTAGAGCGACAGATCGCCCTGCTTACCCTGGCTGGCCACGGCGGCAATGGTGCCCATCAGCGCCGGCTCGCCGGTCGCGTAGATGGCGTCCAGATCCGGGTTGGCGATCATCAGGTTTTCGGCCGCGCTCAGGGCCAGGTCCTGCACGTTCTGCCCGTCGACGGTGTTGATGACCTCGACACGATCCGTGTCGAGCGCGCCGACGAAGCCATCGCGACGCATGTTCTGGGTCAGCGAGTTGAGCGCCGCGACGACCCCCAACTTCGTCTCGCCCTCGACGGTGTCGTTGTAGTAGGCCGCGAGCTGCGCGCCGGCCTCGGCGTTGTCGACACCGACCTGCGCTTTCTGCGGTCCTTCCGGCAGCACCGCATCGATGCCGACCACCGGAATGCCGGCCGCATCGGCCTGCTCGATCGCCGGCATGATGCCGTTGACGTCGATCGCCACGACGGCGATGCCGTCGACGCCCTCCTGGATATAGGTCTCGATGGCGCTGTTCTGATCCGACGAGACATTGTTGGCGTTGAAGACCTGCAGGTCGGCGCCCATGGCCTTGGCGGCCTCCTCGGCACCCCGGTTCATCTCGTTGAAGAACAGTGCCTGCTGATTGATCTGCACCAGCGCGAAGGTCTTGGCCTGGGCGACACTGGGCAGCGCGGCAAGGCCGACGGCGCTGGAAATCAGGAGGGCGCCGAGCTTGCGACGATCGATCGTTGAAGACATGAGGTTTCCTCGTTATTGGATTTGTTGCGGTTTGGGTAATGCGTTAGTTGTGTCAGAACATTTCTGTGTCAAAACATTGTTATGTCGTGGCGGCGGCGCGCTGTCAGTGAGCCGTCGGCACAAGACTGCAGCGAGCGACGCGCGGCCTGGCTGTAGGTCTGCCCGCGCATCAGGGCACCACAGGCGGCGGGCCGACCGAGTGGCGCTCGACCAGGGTGACCGGTAGCAACGCTTCGGCCGGTGGCTTGGCGGGGTCGACCGGGCGCGCATCGAGCAGCAGTTCGAGTGCCCGTTTGCCCAGCTCGCGTACCGGCTGGCGGATCGCGGTCACGGCGGGCGCGAACAGGTGCAACGGGCCGACATCGTCGAACCCCATCACGGAAACATCCCGTGGCACCACGAGACCGGCCTCACCCAGCGCCTCGTAGAGCCCGATCACCAGTTCGTCCGAGGTGGCGAAGATCGCGGTGGGGCGCGCCTGCGTTCGGGCCGCGAAGCGACGTCCCGCCTCGCGACCGGCCTCGAAGGTGTAGGTGCCGCACGAGCGCTCGATCTTCGCGGTTTCGCCGGCGACCTCGCGCAGGCCACGTTCGAAGCCACGGAAACGGCGAGCACCGCTGATCATCTGGTCGATACCACCGATGAACAGCACATGACGGTGGCCCGCCTCGGCGAGGTAACGCCCCGCCAGATAGCCGCCCTGTTCGTTGTCGCAGAACAGCTTGGGCACCCGCGCCTCGGCCACGTCCTCGTCGACCACCACGCAGGGACCGGCGCTGTTGAGCTTGGCAGCCAGGGCAGCATTGCCGGCATGGTTGGTGACGAAGATCAATCCATCCACGTGCCCCTGCCGAATACGATCCAGATAGGTGATCTCGCGATCGGGTCGATTGAGGGTCGCGTGCAGTGCCAGCGAAAGCCCCTGCTTGTCGGCTTCCGCCTCCACGGCCGCCACGAAGGTAGCGAAGAACGGCGAGGCGATATCGGGCACGACCAGTGCAATGGTGTCGGAGCGGCCGAGACTGAGGCGACGCGCGTGCGGGTTGGGCACGTATTCCAGACGCCGAATGGCGGCATCGATGGCCTCCGCGGTCTTGGCCGGCAGCTCCAGGGAACCGTTCAGGTAGCGCGACACGGTGGTCTTGGACACCCCCGCCGCTTTCGCCACGTCCTGCAGGTTGGCCATGCTGTACTCCAAAACAAGCACGTAAACCGGTTTAGTAAACGCGTTTACTCGCCACGATATCCAGCCTTGCAAGGCGATGTAAAGACCCGACAAGAAAAAACCATTACCGGGCGTCAGCCGCTATCGGCCAAGCAATGGCCTCGGTAGGCTGGCGTCGGAGGGCTGGCGTCGGAGGCTGTCACGCCAGCAGATCCGCCGGCAAGGCGAGGAGAAATGAAAGGAGGGAAGGAGGGCATGAAGAACAGAACAGCGCATCGGCGCCCGGCCGTTGGGAGGCGCCCCCCCGCCTGCCTGGCCTTCATCGCAACATCGTCTCCGCCAGACAAGGGAGCGCAAGCTGGCAATACAGACAGACATTCCAAACAGACATTCCAGACACCCAACGCAAAAAGCCCCACCGAAGTGGGGCTTTTTGCGAGACCGGCGGCAGAGGCCCCGGTGTCGGACGTCAGGCGATGCCTGACGACACGTCTTAGCGACGCAGGCCGAGCTTCTTGATCAGCGCCTGGTAGCGATCGAAGTCCTTGCCTTTGAGGTAGTCAAGCAGCTTGCGGCGCTGGTTGACCATGCGGATCAGACCACGACGGGAGTGGTGATCCTGCTTGTGGCCCTTGAAATGGCCCTGCAGGCCATCGATGTTGGCGCTCAGCAGCGCAACCTGAACTTCCGGGGAACCGGTGTCGTTCTCGCCCTGGCCGAATTCCTTGACGATCTCGGCTTTCTTTTCAGCAGTCAGTGCCATGCAAACTCTCCAATCGGAATATGCTTGAGTCATGAATGTCGGAGACCACGCATATTTGCAGTCTCTCCGGATAACGCCGGCCATTGCCGACGTCGCCGCAGCGATCACGTTGCCCGACGCCGTTACGCCGGTGCAGCCGTCATTGCCGCGGTGTCGACCAGACGCTTGGGGATCAGTGTCCCCGGCGCAGTCGACTCGACCAGCCCCAGAAAGGCCCGGCCGCAATACAGTCTTGCCGTGTCACCCGGTGCCAGCTCGATATCGAGACCGGTGGCAGGCTGTCCATGCAGCAGGCGATCTGCCACATCGGACGCTACCTGCAGCGTTGGCAGATGCTGGAGCATCACGTCGACCGGCAGCAGCATCGCAAGCCGTTGCGCGTCGCTCATCGCTTCGAGCGTCTCGAGCGACAGGCGCTGCTCGCTATCGAAAGGGCCGGTCTCTAGTCGTTCCAGCGCGGTGATATGCGCCCCGACACCGAGCGCTTCACCGATATCCTCGGCCAGCGTCCGGATATAGGTGCCCTTGCTGCAGCGCACCTCAAGCCAGAAGCCATCCTCGGCCCAGTCGAACGGCCGCACATCATACACTGTCACGCGGCGCGGCGCACGCTCGATCGTCTTGCCCTCGCGGGCCAGCTCGTAGAGCTTGCGGCCCTGATGCTTGAGCGCCGAATACATCGGCGGCACCTGCTCGATCTCTCCACGAAAGCGCGCAAGCACCGCCTCGACCATCGCTTGGTCCAGACCGTCCGGTAACGCTCGGCGCGAGACGATCTCGCCCTCGGCATCGCCGGTATCGGTGGTTTCCCCCAGCTTGACCCGGGTGCGATAGACCTTGTCGGCCTCGAGCAGATGCGCGGAGAACTTGGTGGCCTCGCCGAAGCAGACCGGCAAAAGCCCGGTCGCCATCGGATCCAGCGTGCCGGTGTGGCCAGCCTTGCGCGCCTGGAACAGGCGACGTGCCCGCTGCAGGGCATGGTTGCTGGACATGCCGCTTGCCTTGTCCAGCAGCAGCACACCGTCGATGGGCAAGCCCTTGCGACGCCGCGCCATCAGCGGGACTCCTCGTCTCCCCCGGAGGCGGTGCCCTCATGCCCTTCGGCGGGGTTGCCGTCGGCATCGTGACGGTCGCTGGCCACGGCCTCGTCGATCAGGGCCGACAGCTGATGCCCGCGAACGACACTCTCGTCATAGTGGAAACGCAGTTCCGGCACGTGGCGCAGCTTGATGCGGCGTGCCACCTGCGTCCGGAGAAAACCCGACGCGCGCTTGAGCACCGCCAGGTTTTCCTTGATACGTGTCGGGTCGTTCTCGCCCAGCAGGGTGACATAGATGTCGGCATAGCCGAGGTCGCGACTGACCTTCGCCGAGCTGACCGTCACCATGCCCAGGCGTGGATCCTTGATCTCGCGCTGGATCAGCACCGCCAGCTCCTGCTGCAGCTGATCGGCGACCCGGTCGGTGCGTTTGAATTCGCGCATGACTCTCTACCTTGCGGACCGGCCCCCGCGTGAAAACACGCGAGGGCCGCCGTCTGTGCTGCGGCCCGACATTACCCGAGGGTGGATGTCGGACGCCGCGATTCATGACCCGGCGATGCCGGGCTGCCGTCACGGCACCGCGAACGTCGCGTTCGCGGTGCTGCGACTTACAGGGTGCGCTCGACCTTGACCTGGTCGAAGACCTCGATCTTGTCGCCGACCTGAACGTCATTGTAGTTCTTGACGCCGATGCCGCACTCCATGCCATTACGCACTTCGTTGACATCGTCCTTGTAGCGACGCAGCGACTCGAGCTCGCCTTCGTAGATGACCACGTTCTCGCGCAGCACACGGATCTTCTTGTTGCGGTGCACGGCGCCCTCGACGACCATGCAGCCCGCGACGGCACCGATCTTCGGCGCCTTGAAGACGTCGCGCACTTCGGCGATACCGACGATCTCTTCTTTCCACTCCGGTGCCAGCATGCCGCTCATGGCCTGCTTGACTTCGTCGATGAGCTGGTAGATGACGCTGTAGTAGCGCAGATCCAGCCCTTCACGCTCGACGATCTCGCGAGCGGAGGCGTCGGCACGCACGTTGAAGCCGACCAGAATCGCCTCGGAAGCCAGCGCCAGGTTGGCATCGGTGCCGGTGATACCGCCGACACCCGAGGAGACCACGGCCACCTGGACTTCGTCGGTGGAGAGCTCTTCCAGCGCACCACGGATCGCTTCCAGCGAGCCCTGCACGTCGGCCTTGAGAACGATATTGACCTTGGCCACCTCGTCCTGGCCCATCTGGCTGAACATGTTCTCCAGCTTGGCCTTCTGCTGACGCGCCAGGCGCACTTCGCGGTACTTGCCCTGGCGGAAGTTGGCGATCTCGCGCGCCTTCTTCTCGTCGGCCAGCACCATGAAGTCTTCACCGGCTTCCGGCGTGCCGTCGAGACCCTGGATCTCGACCGGCATCGACGGACCGACCGACTCGACCTGCTTGCCGAGCTCGTTGGTCAGCGCACGGACACGACCGTAGTGCAGACCTGCCAGCACGATATCGCCGCGGTTCAGCGTCCCATTCTGGACCAGCACGGTTGCCACCGGGCCACGACCCTTGTCGAGACGCGACTCGACCACCACGCCCTTGGCAGGCGCTTCCGGCACGGCCTTGAGCTCGAGCACTTCGGACACCAGCAGCACGGATTCCAGCAGCTGATCGATCCCTTCGCCCGTCTTGGCGGAGACCGGCACGAACTGCGTATCGCCGCCCCACTCTTCCGAGATCACACCGTGCTGAGACAGCTCGTTGCGGATCCGGTCGAGATCGGCGCCTTCCTTGTCGATCTTGTTGACCGCGACCACCAGCGGCACTTCCGCCGCCTTGGCGTGCTCGACCGCCTCGATCGTCTGCGGCATGACGCCGTCATCCGCCGCGACGACGAGGATAACCACGTCGGTCGCCTGGGCACCGCGAGCACGCATGGCGGTAAAGGCCGCGTGTCCCGGCGTATCGAGGAAGGTCACGCCGCCGTGTTCGCCTTCAACGTGATAGGCACCGATATGCTGGGTGATCCCGCCGGCTTCACCGGTCGCGACCTTGGTGCGACGGATAAAGTCGAGCAGCGAGGTCTTGCCGTGGTCAACGTGACCCATCACGGTGACAACCGGCGAGCGAACAATTTCGTCACCCTCGTAGGAGATGCCTTCGAGCACTTCGGTCTCGAGCGCATCTTCCTTGACCAGCTTCGGCTTGTGGCCCATCTCCTCGACGACGATCGCGGCAGTATCCTGATCGATGGTCTGGTTGATGGTCACCGCCGCGCCCATGCTGAACATGGCCTTGATCACGGCGTTGGCCTTGATCGACATCTTGTCGGCCAGCTCGGCCACGCTGATCGATTCCGGCAGCGCGACTTCACGCACGATCGGCTGCGTCGGCTTCTGGAAGCCATGCTCGTTGTCGCGACCGCGGCGAGTACCACGACGCTCGGCGCGCTTGGCCTTCTTGGCACCGCCGCCGCGACGACGTTCGGAACGATCGTCGTTGTCGTCACGCCGGCCGCGGCGCCCCTGATCGCGCTCCTTGTCCTTCTTCGGATGGGCGCGACGATTGTCAGTGCGCGGTTCCTTGGGCGGCGGCTCGACGAACGGCTGACTGTTGGATGTCGGCGCGTCGTCTTCGACCTGCGGCTCCTGCGGAATGTCGGCACCGGGGGCTTCCGGCTCGGGCGCCGGCGCTGCTGCCTTGTCGGAAACGGCCTGGCCTGCGCTCTGCGCCTGCTGCTCGGCTGCCGCCTCCGCACTGGCCTGCTGCTCCGCCGCCTGGTCAGCCATGTCGCCGACCAGCTGACGCGGGCCGGTCTCTTCAGCCTGAGTCTCCTCGGCCGGCTCCGCCTCGCGCTTGACGTAGGTGCGCTTCTTGCGAACCTGCACCTCGATCGTCTTGCCACGATCGCCGGACCGAATCTTGCTGCGCGTGTTGCGCGTCAGCGTGACGCGATTACGCGGCCCGCGGCCGCCACCGTGACTCTTGGTCAGGTGATCCAGCAAACGCTGCTTGTCCTCTTCGGACACCGCGTCGTTCTCTTGTTGATGCGGCAGACCCGCATCCTTCATCTGTTCGAGCAGGCGGGACACATCGCGCCCCACCTTCCCTGCAAACTCTTTTACGGTCATGTCTGACATTACGACCCTCCTGAACCCGTGACCACGTTACTCTTCGCTCTGAAACCAAGGCGCACGGGCAGTCATGATCAGTGCCGCTGCGCGCTCCTCGTCCACGTCGTCGATATCCTTCAGATCCTCGATGGACTGTTCTGCGAGGTCCTCCATGGTGACGATGCCACGACTGGCAAGTACAAAGGCCAGGTGGCGGTCCATGCCGTCCATCGTGAGAAGGTCTTCGGCGGGCTGAGCGCCGTCCAATTCCTCTTCCGAGGCGATCGCCAGGTTGAGCAACTCATCCTTGGCGCGTGCTCGCAGTTCCTCGACCAGCTCTTCGTCGAAGTCTTCAATCTCCAGCATCTCCTCGAGCGGCACGTAGGCCAGCTCCTCGATCGTCGTGAAGCCTTCCTCCACGAGGATGCGAGCGACTTCGTCGTCGATCTCGAGATGGTTGACGAAATATTCGACCAGGCTGTCGACTTCCTGCTCGCGTTTGCCCTCGGCCTCATCTTCGGTCATGACGTTGAGCGTCCAACCCGTCAGCTCGCTGGCGAGCCTGACGTTCTGACCACTACGACCGATGGCCTGGGCAAGATTGTCCTCGCCGACCGCGACGTCCATCGAATGGGCGTCTTCATCGACGAGAATCGAGGCGACTTCCGCCGGCGCCATGGCGTTGATCACCAGCTGCGCGGGGTTGTCGTCCCATAGAATGATGTCCACGCGCTCATTGCGCAGCTCGTTGGACACCGCTTGCACACGCGAACCGCGCATGCCCACACAGGCACCGACCGGGTCGATGCGCTTGTCGTTGGTCTTGACGGCGATCTTGGCGCGGGCGCCAGGATCGCGGGCCGCGCCTTTGATCTCGATCAGCTGCTCGGCGATTTCCGGCACCTCGATCTTGAACAGCTCGACCAGCATGCCGGGCTTGGTCCGCGAGAGAATCAGCTGGGAACCGCGCGCTTCCGCGTCGACCTTCCACAGCAGCGCACGGACGCGCTCGTTCATGCGATATCGCTCGCCGGGAATCATCTCGCCACGCGGCAGGAAGCCTTCGGCGTTCTCGCCCAGATCAATGATCAGGCCGTCACGTGTCGTTTTCTTGACGATACCGGCGACCAGCTCACCCTCGCGCTCGGTGTACTGCTGCACGATCTGCGCGCGCTCGGCTTCGCGCACTTTCTGCACGATCACCTGCTTGGCAGTCTGCGCGGCAATACGACCGAACGCCACCGACTCGATCTGCTCCTCGACCACATCGCCGAGCCCGAGCGGCGGATCGCGCTGTTCTGCCTCGGAAAGCGGGATCTCGCGCTCTTCGCTGAGATACTCCTCGTCCTCGACCACCACCCAGCGGCGGAAGGTATCGTACTCGCCGGTGCGACGGTCGATCTCGACGCGAACGCTGACGTCCTCGCCTTCAAAACGCTTGCGCGATGCACTGGCCAACGCCGCCTCGACCGCTTCGAAAATGACGTCTCGGGGCACGCTCTTCTCGTTGGAGATGGCGTCAACGACCAGCAGGATTTCTTTGCTCATGCCTATGCCTCGCCGAAAAACCGGTTCTTTATCATCGAATTAGCAGGTGATCGAAATCAGTCGTCGAACTGCGGAACGACGCGAGCCTGGTCGATACTCTCAATGGGAAAGCAGTACTCTTCCGAGTCGATGCGCAGCAGCACTTCGTCGCCATCGACGCCGGCCAACTGCCCCTGAAACTTGCGACGGCCGTCAAAGGCGGTACGCAGACGCAGCTGCACCACATGTCCGCGATAACGGGAAAAGTGATCGAGCGTGTAGAGCGGGCGGTCCATACCCGGAGACGACACCTCCAGATGGTAGTTGCCCGAGATCGGGTCCTCGACATCCATCACGCCGCTGATCTGGCGGCTGACTTCGGCGCAATCGTCCACGGAGATGCCGTTGTCGCTGTCGATATAGACCGTCAGCTTGGAGTGCTTGCCCTGAGCCAGATAATCGAGGCCCCACAGCTCGAAGCCCATGGCGCTGACCACGGGCTCGATGATCGCATACAGTGCTGCGTCTTTGGTGACCACAGACGACTCCTACAGCAGTTGCATCAGGCACCTGACCGGGAGTTGAGAGAAATGCAAGGTGCTAGGTGGCTGACTGACGTTGGCGTCAGCAGACGGGGCTGCTAACAAAAAGCCCCTTCACAGGAAGGGGCCTTTCAAGAAACTTGGTAGCGGGGGCCGGATTTGAACCGACGACCTTCGGGTTATGAGCCCGACGAGCTACCAGACTGCTCCACCCCGCAACATCAGGTTGGCGATTATAGGAACGACCTCTGGATGGGTCAAGGAGCTCCTTCATATCGCCGGGTTCTCTCTGCGAGAAACCCTTTTCGTCTCGCGTCAGCGGCTGGCCGCTTGGCTTGACGATGGTGCCGAAGGCGGGACTTGAACCCGCACGACCGTAAGGTCACTACCCCCTCAAGATAGCGTGTCTACCAATTCCACCACTTCGGCATCCGGGGGTGTGTCACGCCTGGGCGTCACACGAAACTCGCTACTAAACAGCCAAGCTGAGCGACAACGAGTTTTCCTTGCCACTCAAGGATTTGACGAATTCTGGCTACCGCCTTCCTCGAGTGCTGGCGCAGCATTATTCCCGCTTTGCTCGCCGTCGTCAAGCGTCGGCGCACTATTCCTTTGCTGTTCGATCACCTGCGCATCCGGAATCCCGGTCTGCGGCGCACTGCCGGCGTTGGCAGCAAAGTAAGCCAGGGCCAGCGACGTGACGAAGAACAGTGCCGCCAGGCCCCCGGTCAGCTTGGCGAGGAAACCGCCGCTGCCGCGTGAGCCGAACACCGTCTGCGAGGAACCGCCACCGAACGCCGCTCCGGCCTCGGCGCCCTTGCCCTGCTGCAGCAGGACGAGCACCACCACGGCGATGGCGATAAGAACATGAACCATCAAGACTGCTATCTGCATGAAATCAACCTGCTGACTGACAAATCGCTATGAAATCGTCGACCTTGAGCGAGGCACCGCCGATCAGGCCGCCGTCGATATCTTCCTGCGCGAGCAACTCCTTGGCATTGCTCGCGTTCATGCTGCCGCCATAGAGCAGGCGCAGCTCACCGGCAAGCTCACGGTCGAACCCGGCCTGATAGCGCCGAATTGCCGCCATCACCTGCTGTGCCTGCTGAGGCGTGGCGGTACGCCCAGTACCGATCGCCCAGACCGGCTCGTAGGCGATCGTCATGCGACGCCGCTGCTCTGGATCGAGGCGCGCCATGACATAACCCACCTGACGCAGCACCACATCCTCCGTATGCCCGGCATCACGCTCTTCCAGGGTTTCCCCCACGCAGAGTATCGGCCGAATACCGACACTGAAGGCGGCGATGACCCGGTCGTAGACCTCTTCGTCGCTCTCCCGATAGAGCTGGCGACGTTCGGAGTGGCCGGCGAGCACGTAGTCGACACCGAACTCGCGCAGCATCTGACCGCTGACCTCGCCGGTGCGCGCCCCCGAATGCAACGGGTTCAACGTCTGCGCCCCCAGCGTGACCGGCGTGTCGGCAAAAGCCTGACGCGCGGCATCGAGATAGGGAAAGGGAGGCAGGATGACGACTTCGACCGGTGCGGGCAAAGACGCCTCGGCAAATGCCCGACCGAATGCCTCGACCAACTCCGCCGAGCCATTCATCTTCCAGTTACCCGCGATCAGCGGCTTGCGCATGCTACCTCCCGTCGGTGGTGCGACATGGTATAAAAGCCTTGACAGCAAGACAACAAGGGAATTACTGCCACGTTACTGCAGACACACCGGCAACACCGGTATTTCAGGCGATCAGCGTCTCGACACTGTCGGCGATGCGCTGCGCCAGCGCCTGCACGTCAAAGCGCGGCCGCCCCTCCACCATTACCCGGATCAGGGGTTCGGTGCCGGACGGTCGCAGCAGAACCCGGCCACTGTCGCCCAGTTCTCGCTCGACCGCCTCTACGGTGTGATGCAAGGCATCGCTCTTCAACAGCGTGCCGGCGTCGGTTCCTGTCGGCAAGCGCACATTGATCAGCGACTGCGGCGCCTTCTCAAAGCCGTCGAGCAGCTGCGCCAGCGACGCCTCTTCGCGCACCATCACGGCCAGCACCTGCAGCGCGGCAACGATGCCGTCACCGGTGGTCTGCACATGACGACAGACGATGTGCCCGGAGGCTTCACCGCCCAGCAGCCAATCGTTGGCCACCAGTTTTTCGGTCACATAGCGATCGCCGACCTTGGCGCGCTCGAACGGAATATCGGCCTTTTCGAATGCCGCTGCCAGTCCGAAATTACTCATTAACGTACCGACGACGCCGCCATTGAGCTTGCCGCGCGCCTGCAGGTCGCTGGCAATGACGTAAAGGATCTCGTCGCCATCCACCAGACTGCCCTGGGCGTCGACCATCAGCACCCGGTCGCCATCGCCATCGAAGGCGATCCCCAGATCGGCCTGTCTCGCCAGCACCGCATCGCGCAGGCGTTCGGTATGCGTCGAACCCACTTCGTGATTGATGTTGAGCCCATCCGGTTCGGCCCCGATGACGCTGACATCCGCCCCCAACTCGCGGAATACGTTGGGCGCGATGTGATAGGTCGCCCCGTGGGCGCAGTCGAGCACGAGCTTGAGTCCATGCAGCTCGAGCCGGTTGTGCACCGTGGACTTGCAGAACTCGATGTAGCGACCCGCAGCGTCGTTGATGCGCACGGCACGACCGAGTTGGTCCGGGGGCATGGTTTCGAGCTCGCGATCGAGCTCGGCCTCGATTTCGAGCTCGGTCGCATCGGCCAGTTTCAGACCTTCCGCCGAGAAAAACTTGATGCCGTTATCCTGGTACGGATTGTGCGACGCTGAAATCACGATACCCGCGTCGGCGCGAAAGGTGCGCGTCAGGTAGGCAATCCCCGGCGTCGGCATTGGCCCGAGCAGCGACACGTCGGCACCGGCCGCGGAAAGCCCCGCCTCCAGCGCAGATTCGAACATGTAACCCGAGATTCGCGTGTCCTTGCCGATGATCACCTTGGGGCGCGGCGACTGACGCGACTTGAGACGCCCCTCTTGCCCCGCCAGCTTGCCCGAGAGCACACGCCCGACCGCCCAGCCGAGCTTGAGCATGAAGTCGGCGGTAATGGGGTACTGCCCGACCGTCCCGCGAATGCCGTCGGTACCGAAATAACGTCTACTCATGTTCGCCTCGTTCTGAAACCGCACGTTCCTGAAGCACAGCCCAGGCCATATCGACCGCGTCGACCGTGGGAGCCACATCGTGCACCCTGACAATTCTAGCGCCTCGCTCCACCGCCATCACCGACAACGCCAGCCCGCCGGGCAGCCGCTCGTCGACGGCACGCCCCAAGGTCTTGCCGATCATGCTCTTGCGCGACATACCGACCAATAACGGCAGCCCCAGCGTGTTCAGCATTGCCATGCGATTGAGCAGTTCGAGATTGTGCTCGAGCGTCTTGGCGAAACCGAAACCGGGATCGAGCAGCAGGCGCGAGCGCGGGATGCCAGCGGCCTCGCACTCGGCCACGCGCGCGGACAGAAAATCCGCGACTTCGATCTCGACCGAACGGTCGTAGTGCGGCGCTGCCTGCATCGTCTGTGGCTCGCCGAGCATATGCATCAGACACACCGGCAGGCCGGTCATTGCGGCCGCTTGCATGGCACCGGGCCGGACGAGCGAGCGCACATCGTTGATCAGCCCACCCCCTGCCGCCGCGACCTCGGTGATCAGCTCGGGCGTGCTGGTATCGACCGACACCAGCGCATCGAACTCCTGCACCAGCATCTCCACCACCGGCAGCACACGCTCGCGCTCCTGGTCCAGCGGAACCGCTTCCGCACCGGGGCGTGTCGATTCGCCGCCCACATCGATGATCGCGGCGCCTTCCTTGAGCAGTCGCTCCGCGTGGCGTCGCGCATCGTCGAGCTGGTTGTGGCGACCGCCGTCGGAGAAAGAATCCGGCGTCACGTTAAGAATCCCCATCACCCGCGGGCGCGAGAGATCCAGCAGGTGCTTGCCGCAGCGCAGCACGGCGGGCGAATCGGTCATGGCGTCAGTCATTGCTCCGTGAATCGTGGCTCGGCGGACGGGGACAGCCCGCCGCTAGCCGGTTAGGCGAGGCGTCGCCGGCTGCTGGCATGCAGCCCCACGTCGCCGTCGGCGATCTCGGGACGATACACACACTCACCGACGCCGGAAACGCGACAGGGCGCCATTTCTGACGCCCTGTCGCAGGGATTACCACTGGCACTGTCAGGAACCGGCCGGGCCGCCCAGCGGATCGGAGGGCCGCCTGCCGCCGGCCTCATCGCCTGCGTCACCCTCGCCTTCCGGCTTGGGCTCGGCAGTACCGTCGATCGTCTGTCCGCTGCCCGGCGTCGGGCCGTTGTCGTCCCAGTCCTTCGGCGGCCGCGGCTTGCGCCCTTCCATGATGTCCTTGAGCTGATCGGCGTCGATCGTCTCGTACTGCATCAGCGCTTCGGCCATCAGATCGAGCTTGTCGCGATTCTCGTCGAGAATGCGACGCGCGGTATCGTAGCACTCGTCGATGATCCGGCGAACTTCCTTATCGAGACGCGTCGAGGTCTCGCCGGAGGTCAGCTTGCCACCGCCCTGGCCCGGGCCGCCGAGGAACTGGTGCGATTCGTCCTCGTCGTACATCAGCGGACCCATCTCCTCGGAGAGGCCCCATTTAGCGACCATGCTGTGTGCCAGCTCGGTAGCCCGCTTGATGTCGTTGGAGGCTCCCGTGGTCACGCCATTCGGCCCCAGCGTCATCTCCTCGGCGATACGCCCGCCGAACAGCGAGCAGATCTGGCTGATGATCTGCTGACGCGAATAGCTGTAGCGATCCTCGAGCGGCAGGAACATCGTCACGCCGAGCGCACGGCCGCGCGGAATGATGGTGACCTTGTAGACCGGGTCATGCTCCGGCATCAGCAGACCGATGATCGCGTGACCGGACTCGTGATAGGCGGTATTGAGCTTCTCCTTCTCGGACATGACCATCGAGCGGCGCTCGGCCCCCATCATGATCTTGTCCTTGGCCAGTTCCAGCTCTTCCATGCCCACGGTGCGCCGGTTGCGGCGGGCCGCGAACAGGGCGGCCTCGTTGACCAGATTGGCCAGGTCGGCACCGGAGAAGCCGGGCGTACCACGCGCGATCACGCTGGCCTTGACGCCGTCACCCATCGGCACCTTCCGCAGGTGCACGTTGAGGATATGTTCGCGACCGCGAATATCCGGCAGCGGCACGGTGACCTGACGATCGAAGCGGCCCGGGCGCAGCAGCGCCGGGTCGAGCACGTCGGGACGGTTGGTCGCGGCGATGACAATGATGCCGTCGTTGGCCTCGAAGCCGTCCATCTCGACCAGCAGCTGGTTGAGCGTCTGCTCGCGCTCGTCGTGACCACCCCCCATGCCGGAGCCACGATGGCGACCGACGGCGTCGATCTCGTCGATGAAGATGATGCAGGGCGCCTGTTTTTTCGCCTGCTCGAACATGTCGCGAACGCGAGAGGCGCCGACACCGACGAACATCTCGACGAAATCGGAACCGGAGATCGAGAAGAACGGCACCTTGGCCTCGCCGGCAATCGCCTTGGCGAGCAGGGTCTTACCGGTACCCGGCGGCCCCACCATCAGCACACCGCGCGGAATCTGCCCGCCGAGGCGCTGGAACTTGGACGGGTCCTTGAGGAAGTCGACGAGCTCGACGACCTCCTCCTTGGCCTCATCGCAACCGGCCACGTCGGCAAAGGTAGACTTGATCTGGTCTTGGCTCAGCAACTTGGCCTTGGACTTGCCGAAACTCATCGGCCCGCCCTTGCCACCGCCACCGCCCTGCATCTGGCGCATGAAAAAGACGAAGATCGCCAGAATCAGCAGAATCGGGAAGCTCGCGATCAGCAGCCGAGTCCAGAGGCTCTGCTCCTCGGGCTTCTGGCCGACCACGGTCACCTCGTGCGACAGCAGGTCATCCATCAGCTTCGGATCCTGAGCGGCCGGGCGAATGGTCTGGAACTGCGTGCCGTCGCTGCGTTCGCCATTGATGGTGTAGCCGTCGATGGTGACGCTGCGCACCTGATCGTTCTGCACCTGCTCGACGAACTGCGAATAGCTCATCGTCTGCGGCGAGCTATCCACACTGAAATTGTTGAACACCGTCAGCAGGACTGCCGCGATGACCAACCAGAGAATTAGATTCTTCGCCATGTCGTTCAAGACACCACCCTCATAGTACGAATCCTGCTGCCCGTGCTTGCCATGGTTCGACCCTACATCAGATGGGGGCGAGCGACCATGCTTGCAAGCCTAGCCCTGAAATCCCTGCGCCAGCAGATAGACTTCCCGCGACCGCGCGCGGGACGCCTCCGGCTTGCGCGTGACGACCTTGCGAAAGCTGGTTCGCAGGTCACGCAGATAGTCGTCGAAGCCCTCACCCTGGAACACCTTGGCCAGAAAGTTACCACCCGGCGACAGGGTCTGGCGCGCAAGATCGAGCGCCAGCTCGACCAGATACATCGCCTGGGGCTGATCGATCGCGGCCATACCGCTCATGTTCGGCGCCATGTCCGACATCACCAGGTCGACCGGGCGACCGTCGAGCTCGGCGAGAATCGCCTCGAGCACGCTCTCCTCGGTAAAGTCCCCCTGGATGAAGCTCACCCCGGCCAGCGCATCCATCTCCAGCAGGTCGGAGGCCACGACCCTGCCCTCGCCACCGACCTTGTCGGCGGCAATCTGGCTCCAGCCGCCCGGCGCCGCGCCGAGGTCGATCACGGCCATGCCAGGGTGAAACAGCCGGTCGCGGGCGTCGAGCTCGATCAGCTTGTAGCTGGCGCGAGAACGATAGCCGTCTTTCCACGACTGCTGCACGTAGCGGTCATCGAAATGCTCTTTCAGCCATCCGGCACTACTCTTGCTCTGTCGCGCCGCGGCGCCGGGCTTGTCGGAACGGTTGGGGCGAGCCACTAAAGATCACCTGAAGTCGGATACGGGGCAAGGGACGATGTGGATGCGGTCGCGATCGGCCGCCGGGGGTCATGCGGGAGAAGCTTGGCGGAACGGCACGAGCCGATCCAGGGGCCGATGTCCGGGAGATCACGCGATGCCGTCTTCCCCGCCAACGCCGAAAGCCGTACCATAACGCGTTTCGACATTGCGGTGGTGAGACCTGTAGCGGCACCGCCTTCCCTATTCGCGAAGTCCAACGGTCAGATTACCATGAGCCTCTCAGCGGCACAAAAGAAAGCCTATCGCAGCATCGGCCACCACCTGCAGCCCGTCGTCACGGTCAGCGAGAACGGCCTGAGCGACGGCGCCCGGCAGGAACTCGAACGCGCGCTGGACGATCACGAGCTGATCAAGGTCAAGCTCGCCATCCCCGAGCGCGATGACCGCCAGGCGATGATCGAGGAGCTGGTCGCTCTGTCCGGCGCCGAGCTGGTGCAATCACTGGGCAAGGTGGCACTGCTCTATCGCCATAACCCCAAAGCCAACCCCAAGCTCTCCAACATCGCCCGCGCCGAGCACCACCACGGCCGTCACTGAGCGGCCGAGAGCCAGCCTGTAACGCAGAAAGCGAACGCGGGAAACGACAGACGCCAGTGACATTGTCACTGGCGTCTGTCGTTGGATCACGAACTGCCTTGTCGAACGCGCTGGCGCGTCAGGGGAAAACCAGACAAAACCGGCCTCGGCCGTGAAGCCCGAAGGGCGTCGAGCGCCCGCCAAGGCCGGTTTCAAGCGCGCCTGATCAGAGGTGCTCGACGCCGGAGATTTCGTACTCCACATCCCCGCCCGGCGTGCGCACATTAACCACGTCACCCTCGCTCTTGCCGATCAGCGCGCGGGCAATCGGGGAGGTCACCGAAATCTTGCCTGCCTTGATATCGGCCTCGTCCTCGCCAACGATGCGATAACGCACTTCATCATCGGTCTCGAGATTGAGCAGCTCGACGGTAACGCCGAAGATCACCTTGCCGTTCTTCGGCATCTTGGTCACGTCGATGACCTGGGCGTTGGAGAGCTTGCCCTCGATCTCCTGGATACGGCCTTCGATGAAGCCTTGCTGTTCGCGCGCGGCGTGATATTCGGCGTTCTCCTTGAGATCGCCGTGTTCCCGCGCCTCGGCGATCGCGGCAATCACCCGCGGACGCTCCTCGCCCTTGAGATGATTGAGCTCCTCGCGCAAGGCCTGCTCGCCGTGGACGGTCATCGGGACCTTATTCATGAACTGCTCCTGCGTGCTGTTCCTGCAGCCGCCGCACCGTGATCTCATTACCGTATTCCAGCGCCATGCAGACGGCACGCGCCCCCGCCAGCGTCGTGGCATAGGGCACCTTGCGCGCCAGCGCGGTACGCCGAATGACCGAGGAATCGTTGATCGCCTGGCGGCCTTCCGTGGTATTGACGATATAGGCGATCTCGTCGTTCTTGAGCAGATCGACGATATGCGGACGGCCTTCGTAAACCTTGTTGACGACGGCAACGGACAGACCCGCCTCTTCCAGAGACCTGGCCGTGCCGCGAGTTGCCACGAGACTGAACCCCAAGGCTAGCAGAGATTGGGCTACCTCGATAAGACCCTGCTTGTCCGGTTCACGCACGGAGAGGAACGCCTTGCGCTCGCCGGTGAGTCGCGGAATCGCCTCGCCGGCACCCAGCTGCGCCTTGTAGAACGCCTCGGCGAAGGTCTCGCCGGACCCCATCACCTCGCCCGTGGACTTCATCTCCGGCGACAGAATCGGATCGACCCCCGGGAATTTGTTGAACGGGAAGACCGCTTCCTTGACGCTGAAGTAGCCCGGAATCAGCTCGCGCGTGAAGTCCTGCTCGGCGAGCGTCTTGCCGGCCATGCAGCGTGCCGCCACCTGAGCCAGCGAGCGGCCGATGCACTTGGAGACAAACGGCACCGTACGCGAGGCGCGCGGGTTGACTTCGATGACGTAGATTTCGCCATCCTGCCAGGCCAGCTGGACGTTCATCAGCCCGACCACGTTGAGCTCGACCGCCATGCGCTTGACCTGGTCACGCATCTCGTCCTGCACGTCCTTCGGCAGCGAGTAGGGCGGCAGCGAGCAGGCAGAGTCTCCCGAGTGCACGCCGGCCTGCTCGATATGCTGCATGATACCGCCGATGACCACCTGCTGACCGTCGGAGACGGCATCGATGTCGACCTCGACAGCCGCGCTGAGGAAGTGATCGAGCAGCACCGGGGAGTCGTTGGAGACCTTGACCGCATGGGTCATGTAGTTCTCGAGCTCGGAGGCGTCGTAGACGATCTCCATGGCGCGACCACCAAGCACGTAGCTCGGGCGCACCACCAGCGGATAGCCGATCTTCTCAGCCTTGGCGAAGGCCTCCTCGAAGCTGCGCGCCGTCGCATTGGGCGGCTGCTTGAGACCGAGCTTCTCGATCATCTTCTGGAAGCGCTCGCGATCCTCGGCACGGTCGATCGCATCCGGCGTGGTGCCGATGATCGGCACGCCGGCAGCCTCCAGCGCGCGCGCCAGCTTGAGCGGCGTCTGGCCACCGAACTGCACGATAACGCCGGCCGGCTTCTCCTTGTCGGCGATCTCGAGCACGTCCTCGAGCGTCACCGGCTCGAAATAGAGACGGTCCGAGGTATCGTAATCCGTGGAGACGGTTTCCGGGTTGCAGTTGACCATGATGGTCTCGTAGCCGTCCTCGCGCATGGCGAGCGCGGCATGGACACAGCAGTAGTCGAACTCGATGCCCTGACCGATCCGGTTGGGCCCGCCACCCAGCACCATGATTTTCTGGCGGTCGCTGACCTCAGCCTCGCACTCCTCCTCGTAGGTGGAGTACATGTAGGCGGTATCGGAGGCGAACTCGGCGGCGCAGGTATCGACCCGCTTGTAGACCGGACGGATGTCGAACTCACGACGACGATTGCGAAATTCGCCTTCGGAGACACCGAGCAGGCGAGCCAGGCGGGCGTCGGAGAAGCCTTTGCGCTTGAGACGGTAGAGTTCGTCGGCGCTGAAGTCACCGAGCGAACGACGGGCAACCTCACCCTCGAGGCGCACCAGCTCCTCGAGCTGCACCAGGAACCAGCGGTCGATATTGGTGAGTGCGAAGACCTCGTCGACGCTCATGCCGCTGCGCATGGCGTCCGCCACGTAGAAGATGCGATCCGCCCCGGCAGCCTGCAGCTCGCCCTGGATCAGCGCCATGTTCTCGGCGGAGAACTCGGTCACTTTCGGATCGAGCCCGTCGACGCCGATCTCGAGACCGCGCAGCGCCTTCTGCATCGACTCCTGGAAGGTGCGGCCGATCGCCATGACCTCACCGACCGACTTCATCTGCGTTGTCAGACGATCGTTGGCCTGCGGGAACTTCTCGAAGGTGAAACGCGGAATCTTGGTGACGACATAGTCGATCGACGGCTCGAAGGAGGCCGGCGTGGCACCGCCGGTGATGTCATTCTGCAGCTCGTCCAGGGTGTAGCCGACGGCCAGCTTGGCGGCGATCTTGGCAATCGGGAAACCGGTCGCCTTGGAGGCGAGTGCCGACGAGCGCGACACGCGTGGATTCATCTCGATCACGACCATGCGCCCGGTATCCGGATCGACGCCGAACTGGACGTTGGAGCCGCCGGTCTCGACGCCGATCTCGCGCAGCACCGCCAGCGAGGCGTTGCGCATGATCTGGTACTCCTTGTCCGTCAGCGTCTGCGCCGGCGCGACGGTAATCGAGTCGCCGGTGTGAACGCCCATCGGATCGAAGTTCTCGATCGCGCAAACGATGATGCAGTTGTCGTTCTTGTCGCGAACGACCTCCATCTCGTACTCCTTCCAGCCGAGCAGCGACTCGTCGATCAGGAGTTCGTGATTGTTGGAGAGCTCGAAGCCGCGACCGCAGATCTCTTCGAACTCCTCCTTGTTGTAGGCCACGCCACCGCCGGAGCCACCCATGGTGTAGGAGGGGCGAATGATGACCGGAAAACCGAGCGACGCCTGGATCTCCCAGGCCTCGCCCATGGTGTGGGCGACCTTCGCCTTGGGGCACTCCTGGCCGATGTTCTTCATCGCCTTGTCGAACAGGTCGCGGTCTTCGGCCTTGTTGATGGCGTCGGCGTTGGCACCGATCATCTCCACGCCGTACTGCTCGAGCACGCCGTGCTTATCGAGGTCGAGCGCGCAGTTGAGCGCGGTCTGACCGCCCATGGTCGGCAGGATTGCCGAGGGGCGCTCCTTCTCGATGATCTTCTCCACCGCCTGCCAGGTAATCGGCTCGATGTAGGTGGCATCGGCCATGACCGGATCGGTCATGATGGTGGCCGGGTTGGAGTTGACCAGGATGACGCGGAAGCCCTCTTCACGCAGTGCCTTGCAGGCCTGGGCCCCGGAGTAGTCGAATTCGCACGCCTGCCCGATGACGATGGGGCCGGCGCCGATGATCAGAATGCTGTCGAGATCCGTACGTTTTGGCATGCGCTAACACTCGTCGAGAAGTGAGGATGGCGACGGGCGCCACCCTGAATAAGGTTCGGTTCTTCATGGCGACAGGCGCCAGCCCTCAAGGCCGCGACCGTCGGGTGGCGGCTCAGGCCGCCGCCGGCTTGCGAGCCTGCATCATCGACACGAAACGATCGAACAGCGGCGACACGTCCTGCGGCCCCGGGCTCGCTTCCGGGTGCCCCTGGAAACTGAAAGCGGGGCGGTCGGTCAATTCGATGCCCTGCAGCGTGCCGTCGAACAGCGAGCGATGGATCGCACGCACGTTGCCCGGCAGGCTGGTCTCGTCGACCGCGAAGCCGTGGTTCTGGCTGGTGATCATCACGTGACCGCTGTCGAGGTCCTGCACCGGGTGGTTGGCACCGTGGTGACCGTGATTCATCTTCATCGTCTTCGCGCCGGCGGCCAGCGCCAGCAGCTGATGCCCCAGACAGATCCCGAAGACGGGAATGCCGGTCTCGAGAATTTCGCCGATCGCGCTGATCGCGTAGTCGCAAGGCTCCGGATCGCCCGGGCCGTTGGCCAGGAAGACGCCGTCCGGGTTCAGCGCCAGCACCTCGCTGGCCGGCGTCTCGGCCGGGACCACGGTGAGGCGACAGCCGCGCGACGCCAGCATGCGCAGGATGTTGTGCTTGACGCCATAGTCGTAGGCAACGACGTGATAGGGTCGTTCGCCCAGCGCCGCATCGGCATAGCCGCTACCCAGCGCCCATTCACCCTCGGCCCACTCGTAGGTGGACTGGCACGAGACGACCTTGGCCAGATCCATGCCCTTAAGCCCGGGGAACTCGCGCGCCGCCGCCAGCGCACGCTCGATAGCGTCGTCACCGCGCGCCGCCTCGCCGGCCAGCACCGCCCCGTTGAGCGAGCCTTTGCTGCGCAGAATGCGCGTCAGGCGACGCGTATCGATATCGGCGATGCCGACCACGTTCTGGGCAGCTAGGTAATCCGAGAGCGAGGATTCGCTGCGGAAGTTGCTGGCGATCAGCGGCAGATCGCGAATCACCAGTCCGGCGGCGGCGATGCTCGTGGACTCGATATCTTCGGCATTGATACCAGTGTTACCGATATGCGGGTAGGTCAGCGTGACGATCTGGCGGGTGTAGGAGGGGTCGGTGAGAATTTCCTGATAGCCGGTCATGGCGGTGTTGAACACCACCTCCCCGCTGGTTTGCCCATCGGCTCCGATCGCAGTACCGTGAAATACACTACCGTCTTCGAGAGCCAGTATCGCGGGTCTGTTCAAGGCAACATCCTCCTCACTGGTCACCAACTGTGTCATGTGGGCACATCGTCATGGCGGCGCGACGCGCTACCCGTACCCGAGATCTCGTCGACCGGGATGCCGCGATTCCAGGTCGTAAAAAAGCGGGACGAAATCCGGAAAACCGGTTTCATCCCGCTTATTGTCCTGATTGCAGCATTGCCTGCGGCTTCGCCCGGCCAAATTGGGCTAATGATACCGAATCTTGTCGCTGGACTCCACCCCTCAATCGTCGACCGATGCGGTTGGCGCCGCCGCCTCGGCTTATCCCTTCAGCCCAAGCACATCCTGCATGTCGTAGCGCCCCGGCGCACGGCCGGCCAGCCAGGCCGCGGCGCGCACCGCGCCATTACCGAACGTGAGCCGACTCGAGGCCTTGTGGGTAATCTCGATACGCTCCCCCTCGGCGGCGAACAGCACCGTATGCTCGCCGACGATATCCCCGCCGCGCACGGTGGCAAAACCGATCTCCTTCGGGTCCCGCGGCCCGACCTGGCCGACACGCTCGAACACCCCGTGCGTCTTCAGATCTCGCCCGAGCGGCTCGGCCACGGCTTCACCCAGCATCAATGCAGTTCCCGAAGGCGCATCGACCTTGTGGCGGTGATGCGCCTCGATCACCTCGATGTCGTAGCCGGCATCGCCAAGCGCCTTCGCCGCCGTCTTGAGCAGATTGACGGTCAGATTGATGCCGGTGCTCATGTTGGCGGAGAACACCACCGGCAGACGCGCCGCGTGGCCGTTCAACGCTTCGAGCTGCGCATCATCGAAGCCCGTGGTGCCGATCACGATCGCTTTGCCGTTGCCCGCACACCAGGCGAGGTTCTCCAGCGTCAGCGTCGGCGTCGAGAAGTCGATCAATACGTCAAAGTCGCCCACCGCGGCCTCCAGCGAGCCGACCAGCGCGACGCCGACGCGTCCGAGGCCCGCCATCTCACCGGCATCGCTACCGATCAGCGAGCTCTCTGGCCGCACCACCGCCGCCCCCAGCTCGGCGTCCGCCGACTTGTGCGTAGCCTCGAGCAGAATGCGACCCATGCGGCCCGCCGCTCCCATGATGGCTATCCGCGTCATGACTCCTCCCGTCTCCGTTGAACGACGCGCTACCGCTACGCCGATGATCTGTCGTGGCGGCAGTATATCAGCCGACAACCATCGAGCGGGCCCGCGCCAGACCGCCGCCGGCGACGGATACCCGAAACGACACGAGCCCCGCCCGGCATGGCCGGACGGGGCTCGTGAGACTCGACACCGTCGGTCGTTACGGCTTCATGTCCTCGAAGAAGCGCTTCACCCCGTCGAACCAGCCCTCTTTCTTGGGCGAGTGACGGCTGGCGCTGCCGAGGCTCTCCTGAAACTGCCGCAGCAGCCCCTTCTGTTCCTCGGAGAGGTTGACCGGCGTCTCGACCACGACCTTGCACAGCAGGTCACCGGCCGGGCCGCCGCGCACCGGCTTGACGCCCTTGCCCTTGAGCCGGAACAGCTTGCCGGTCTGGGTCTCGGGCGGAATCTTCAACTTGACGCGACCTTCGAGCGTCGGTACTTCCAGCTCCCCGCCCAATGCCGCATCGACGAAGTTGATCGGCACTTCGCAGTGCAGATGCCGGCCATCGCGCTCGAAGATCGGGTGCGGCTTGATCTCGGCCTGCACGTAGAGATCGCCTGCCGGGCCGCCATTAAGGCCGGATTCGCCCTCGCCGTTCAGGCGGATGCGGTCGCCGGTATCGACGCCGGCCGGAATCTTGACCGAGAGCGTGCGCGTCTCGCGCACCCGCCCTTCGCCGTGACACTTGCGGCACGGCACCTTGATCGACTGGCCGCTACCGTGACAGGTCGGGCAGGCCTGCTGCACGGCAAAGAAGCCCTGCTGCATGCGCACCTGGCCCTGACCGTGACAGGTCGGGCAGGTCTCCTTGCTGGAGCCCGGCTCGGCGCCGCTGCCATCACAATGCTCGCATTCGACGTGGCGCGGCACGCGAATATCGACGGTCGTACCGAACACTGCATTCTCGAGGTCGAGCTCGAGGTTGTAGCGCAGGTCGCTGCCGCGCTGGGGCGCGTTCGGATTGCGTCGGCCACCACCGCCACCGAAGATATCCCCGAACACGTCGCCGAAGATATCGCTGAAGCCGCCGGCACCGCCACCGAAGCCGCCGCCACCGAAACCGCCCCCCGCCTGACCGTCGACGCCGGCATGGCCGAACTGATCGTAGGCCGCGCGCTTCTCGTCGTCGGAGAGCACCTCGTAGGCATCGGAAACCTCGCGGAATTTCTCCGCCGCCTGCTGGTCTTCCGGATTGCGGTCCGGATGATACTTCTGCGCCAGCCGGCGATAGGCTTTCTTGATCTCCTTGCTGTCGGCGCCCTTCTCGACGCCCAGCACTTCATAGTAGTCACGCTTGGACATGACGCGTCCGCCTCCGTATCGGCACCGTGCAAACAGCAACGCGGGAGTCGTTGCAGGCTCCCGCGCTACGGCCGTCTACACGGCGTCAGACGTTGTGGTTACTGCTTTTTCTGGTCGTCGTTGACTTCTTCGAACTCGGCATCGACCACATCGTCTTCCTTCTTGCCGCCCTGCTGCGCGTCGGCCTGTTCGCCGGCAGCCTCGGCGCCTTCGCCCTGCTCGGCGTACATCTTCTGCGCGAGGTTGCCGGAGGCTTCGGTCAGGGCATCCAGCTTGGCCTGGATCTGATCCTTGTCGTCGCCCTTGAGCGCTTCCTCGAGCTCGCTGATCGCGTTCTCGATGTTGCTCTTCTCGTCGGCCTCAACCTTGTCGCCGGCCTCTTCGAGCGTCTTGCGGGCGGCGTGGATCATGCCGTCGGCCTGGTTACGCAGCTGGACGAGCTCCTCGAACTTCTTGTCCTCGGCCTCGTGCGCCTCGGCGTCCTTGACCATCTGGTCGATCTCGTCGTCGGAGAGACCGCCGGAAGACTTGATCACGATCGACTGTTCTTTGCCGGTCGCCTTGTCCTTCGCGGTGATGTTCAGGATGCCGTTGGCGTCCAGGTCGAACGCGACCTCGATCTGCGGCACGCCGCGCGGCGCCGGCGGAATGTCGGCCAGATCGAAGCGACCCAGCGACTTGTTCTGCCCCGCCTGCTTGCGCTCACCCTGCAGCGCATGAATGGTCACGGCCGTCTGGTTGTCTTCGGCGGTCGAGAAGGTCTGGGTCTTCTTGGTCGGGATCGTGGTGTTCTTCTCGATCAGCGGCGTCATCACGCCACCCAGCGTCTCGATACCGAGCGTCAGCGGGGTCACGTCGAGCAGCAGCACGTCCTTGACGTCGCCACCCAGCACGCCACCCTGAATCGCGGCACCCATGGCCACGGCTTCATCCGGGTTGACGTCCTTGCGAGCGTCCTTGCCGAAGAACTCGGCGACCTTCTGCTGAACCATCGGCATGCGGGTCTGACCACCGACCAGAATGACGTCGTGGATCTCGCTGTTGGAGAGACCGGCGTCTTCCATCGCGGTCTTGCACGGGCCGAGCGAGCGAGCCACGAGATCTTCGACCAGCGACTCGAGCTTGGCGCGCGTGACCTTGATCGCCAGGTGCTTCGGCCCGGTCTGGTCAGCCGTGATGTACGGCAGGTTGACCTCGGTCTGCTGCGCGGAGGAGAGCTCGATCTTGGCTTTCTCGGCGGCTTCCTTCAGACGCTGCATGGCAAGGCTGTCGCCGGACAGATCGATGCCGGAGTCGCTCTTGAACTGCTGGACGAGATAGTCGATCAGCTTGAGGTCGAAATCTTCGCCGCCCAAGAAGGTGTCACCGTTGGTCGCGAGCACCTCGAACTGCTTCTCGCCGTCGACATCGGCCACTTCGATGATCGAAATATCGAAGGTCCCGCCGCCCAGGTCGTAGACCGCGATGGTGCGATCGCCCTGCGAGCGGTCCATGCCGTAGGCCAGCGCGGCTGCCGTCGGCTCGTTGATGATGCGCTTGACGTCGAGACCGGCGATGCGACCGGCATCCTTGGTGGCCTGACGCTGGGAATCGTTGAAGTAGGCCGGCACGGTGATGACCGCCTCGGTCACTTCCTCGCCAAGATAGTCTTCGGCGGTCTTCTTCATCTTCTTCAGCACTTCCGCGCTGACCTGCGGCGGCGCCAGCTTGCTGTCGCCGACCTTGACCCAAGCGTCACCGTTATCGGCTTCGACGATCTCGTAAGGCACCATCTTGATGTCTTTCTGAACGACATCGTCCTTGAACTTGCGACCGACAAGACGCTTGATGGCGTAGAGCGTGTTGTTCGGGTTGGTCACTGCCTGGCGCTTGGCCGCCTGACCGACCAGCGTCTCGCCGTCGTCGGTGTAGGCGATGATCGACGGCGTCGTGCGGCCGCCTTCGGCATTTTCGATGACGCGCGACTTGTCACCGTCGAGAACGGCGACACAGGAGTTGGTCGTACCCAAGTCGATGCCAATGATGCGTCCCATAATTCCTCACCTCTGAGTCTTTATCGATCTCGCCGGGAGATCGTTGTTCGGTTGATCGAAAACCGTTGATTCACTGTGTCGAGAGCAGATTCGCTCTCCGACGATGGCTGCGCTTTCGCGCGTTTGATTGCTATGTGGGGGCTGGTCGCCACCTTTCAAGGCCCGGCGCCATTCCCCAGTCGCCATCGTCAGCCGGCCGCCTTGCTGACCACCACCATCGCCGGACGCACCAGGCGGCCGTTCAGCGTGTAGCCCTTCTGCATCACGTCCATGACCGTATTCGGTTCCAACTCCGGGTTGGGCACCATGGTCATGGCTTCGTGGAATTGCGGGTCGAACGGCTCGCCCTGCGGGTCGATCTGCTCGACGCCGAACTTGCCGAGCACGTCGAGCTGCATCTTGAGCGTCATCGACACCCCTTCGCGATGGGTCTCGTCGACCTCCTGCATGCTCTCCAGACCCTTCTCGAGACTGTCGACGACCGGCAGCAGCTCCTTGACGAATTTCTCGAGCGCAAACTTGCGCGCCTTGTCGGCATCCTGTTCGGCACGGCGACGCGCATTCTGCGCCTCGGCCGCCGCGCGAATGGACTGATCCTTGGCCTCGGCGAGCGACTGCTCGAGCTCCTCGACACGCGCGGCCAGCACCTCCGCTTCGGGATTGTCACCGGCCTCGGCAGCCTCGATATCCTGTTCCAGCGCGTCGGCGACTTCCTCGAGATCGCCTTCCAGCGTCTCCTCGCCTGGCTGCGGCTCACCTTCGCGCTCGGCGCGCTCGATCTCTTCGTCTACGGGCTTCTGCGGGTCTCTAGCCATGAGTCTCTCCTGGCAGGATGTTGTGACAGCGATTCGATAAGTATCGAGTTGTCAGCCTATATGGGGGCCCTGCTCGCGATCTCAAGCATTGACCGCGCATGCCCTGAACGAACCCCTCGGGTGGCGATTGAAGGGGGCTCAAGACTACTGTATAAACGAACAGACCCTAGATTCTCCGGACATCACAAGGCCGCCATCGACACTCGGGAGGCAGCATGCTGATTCAACTCGCGATTCGTGATTTCGCCATCGTCGACACCCTCGACCTGGATTTTCAGGCCGGCATGACGGCGATTACCGGTGAAACCGGTGCCGGCAAATCCATCCTGCTCGGCGCCCTCGGACTCTGCCTGGGCGAACGCGCCGACGCCGGTGGCGTCCGCCACGGCGCCGAGCGCGCCGACCTGAGCGCGCGCTTCGATATCACCGCGCGCGAAGAGGCTCGCGCTTGGCTGGCAGATCGCGAACTGCCCGTCGATGATTGCCTGATGCGCCGCGTGGTCACCGCCAGCGGCCGCTCCAAGGCGTGGATCAACGGCCAACCCTGCACCGTGGCCGATCTGCGCGAACTGGGTGAGTGCCTGATCGACGTACACAGCCAGCACGCCCATCAGGCGCTGCTCAACGAAGAGACGCACCGACGGCTGCTGGACGACGCCGCCGGCCATCGCCAGGAAGTCGATGCCCTGGCCGCCCTGCACCGCCAGTGGCACACGTTGCGACGCCAGTACCGCGAACGCAGCGAGAACGACGAAGAGCGCCAGGCGCGCAGCCAGCTGCTGCGCTACCAGGTCGAGGAGCTGGACCAACTCGACCTGCAGCCGGACGAACTGGTCGAGCTGGAGCAGGAGCAGGAGACCCTGGCGCATCTCGAGGAGACGCTGCACGAGGCACAGTTCGCGGCCGACAGCTGCGATCATGAAGAGAGCGGCGCTCTGACCCTACTGGGGCAGGCCACCTTGCGCCTGTCACGGACCCCCGGCAGCGACCGCGGCAGCCTGGCGGAGGCGCTCGGCATGCTCAACGACGCCCAGATCCAGCTCGAGGAGGCCGCTCGCGAACTTCACCACTATGTCGAATCCACAGAGCTCGACCCGCAGCGTCTTGCCTGGGTTGACGAGCGCCTGGGCGAGATTCACCGCATCGCGCGCAAGCACCATGTCATGCCGGAAGAGCTGGTCGACCTGCATCAGCGTCTGCGCCAGGAGCTGGAAACGCTCGACGGTGGCGACGACGACCTGGAGACACTGCGCAGCCGACTCGACGAGCTGCGCCAGCAGTATCGTGATGCCGCTCGCCGCATCAGCGAGACACGCCAGCGCACGGCCGAAACCTTCGCCACGCAGGTCCAGGAGCAGCTCGCCTTTCTCGGTATGGGCAAGGCGCACTTCGCGGTCGAAGTAACGCCCCTGGATACACCCCAGCCCCACGGCATGGACCGCGTCAGCCTGCAGATCAGCGCCAACCCGGGCCAGCCGACTCGTCCGCTGGCCAAGGTCGCCTCCGGGGGGGAACTGTCGCGCGTCAGCCTGGCAATCCAGGTCGTCGCGGCCAGCCACAGCACGCTGGCCACGCTGGTCTTCGACGAGGTCGATGTGGGCATTTCCGGCGCGACGGCGGAGATCGTCGGCCAACTGCTGCGTCGGCTCGGCGCGCACGCGCAGGTCATGACCGTTACCCACCTGCCGCAGGTCGCCGCCCAGGCGCATCAGCACCTGCACATCGAGAAGCAGTCGGACGACCATGCCACGCGCACGCAGATGGCACAGCTGGACGATGCCGGGCGCGTCCGCGAACTGGCGCGTATGCTGGGCGGCGTCAAGCTCTCCGACCGAACCCTGGCACACGCCCGCGAGATGCTCGCAGCCAGCCAGAGCGCCGCACACTGAACCTGCCGGGCGCGACAGCCGTCGCGCCGATCTGTGTTACGCCGCGAGCGACAGCCAAGCATGATGCTATCGACGGCCTTCCGACCTACACGCTAGTGTCCGACAGTGAAGCAGCGACACCGGGGAAGACAGGGGAGATATAGAGGTAGCAAGAAGTGCCGGGGAAGCGGGGAAGCAGAGGGTCATCGCGCTAAGCACAGACACACGCCGAATGGCGAGAGCCGCTAGCGCGGCCGCTCAAAACAAGAAGCGCCGGCTCAAGGGCCGGCGCTTCTCGTGGGAAACCATCTTGTGGCCCTAACAACGGGCAGCCTTGAAAGCCGGCAGCCGCTGCCAGGCGGGCTCGAAGCGATATCGAGCCAGGAGTCAACCACACGAGACTACTTCTTGACCCCATCTTGGCGAGTCGCCTTGGAGCCGCGAGGGCGCACGTAAAGCACTAACGCGTGCTCAACCAGCTCGTAGCCGTGCTCCTCGACGATCTCGCGCTGACGCCGTTCGATCTCTTCATCGTAGAACTCGACGATCTCGCCGGATTCCAGGTCGACCATGTGATCGTGATGCTCTTCTTGGGTCATCTCGAACACGGCGTGGCCGCCGTCGAAGTTGTGGCGCACTACGAGGCCCGCCGCCTCGAACTGAGTCAGAACGCGGTAGACCGTGGCCAACCCGACATCCTCTCCAGACTCCAGCAGCGCCTTGTAGACGTCCTCGGCACTCATGTGGAGCTCTTCTTCCATGCGAGTCGCTTCGAGGATCTGCAGAATCTTGACACGCGGCAGAGTGACCTTCAGCCCCGCCTTGCGCAATTCTTGATTTTCGTCGGCCATGGTCGCTCTTCGCAGTAGCGTCTCGTGTCGGGTATGATCAATCCACGCAACGATAGTGAAAGACGGACTCAAATGCAAAACCTGATCAAAACGGTCGTATTTCTTCTCGCAGCGTCTCTCGTTGCGGGTTGCAGCTACTTCGGCGTCTACAAAAGAGACATCCCTCAGGGCAACCTGATCACCCAGGAAATGGTGTCCCAACTGCACCCCGGCATGAGCCGAGAGCAGGTCGCCTATATCATGGGCACACCGCTGATGGAGGCCCCCTTCTCGTCGGATCAGTGGGACTATGTCTTCTATCTGGACGAAGCCTACGGGGACACCGTCGAGAAACGCCTGACGCTGACCTTCGATAACGACCAGCTGGTCGACATCGACAAGTCCGGCGACATGGAATCCAACATCGAGCTTAACCAGGACGGTGGCCCCGGCCCCGCTGTGGAAGGCGCCGGCGAAGGCACCGCAGTGCCGCAGGTGGGGCCGAGCGGCGTCTAAATCGCCGGTCGAAAGACACGTGCCTCTCTAGAGAGCCAGGCTGGCCGTCTTGACGGACGTCCAGCCTGGCTCGACAGAAGGCGCGGCGAGCGGTCTGCGCTATGACGCGCCGGCCGCCCGCTCGCGTCTTGCCTGCTTGGGGTCGATCTCGAGCGGACGATAGACTTCGACCCGCTCGCCGCTCAACAGCTCGCGTCGCTCCGGCTCGCGCAGCCGCTCGCCGAAGATGCCGAGCGGCGCTTGGCGAAAGAAGGCCTCGTCATAGCCCTCAATGCGCGATGCCAGATCGGCGCGCATAACGGCCGTGCGTGCATCCAGGCCTGGCGTCAGCGGCAACGCCACGAGTAGCTGGCATTGCGGCGTGGCGAAAGCGACCTCGATGGTAGCCATCTCAGGCACCCTGCCGGCCATAGATCTGGTCCGCACGCCGGGTGAACGCGTCGACCAGCTGCCCTGCTACCTGCTGGAACAGGCGCCCGAACGCCATGCCCAGCAGGCGGTTGCTGAACTCGAACTCCATCTCGAGCTCGATCTTGCAGGCGCCTTCGCCCATCTGACGGAAATGCCAGCGCCCACTCAGACGACGAAACGGCCCGTCCACCAGCGATAGATCGATACGCTCCGGGCGCTCCAGATCGTTGCGCGTGGTCACGCTCTGCTCCACGCCGCCCTTGGCCAGCGTCATACGCCCCACTAGATAATCGTCGCCGCGCTCTACCACGCTGGCACGGCGGCAGCCCGGCAGAAACTCCGGGTAACGTTCGAAGTCGTTGACCAGCTCGAACATCTGTTCCGGCGTGTGCCGGACAAAGGCGGAGCGGTTCACGTTTGGCATGGGGTTCTCCACTGATTTATCGCCCCGACATGCGTATCATGGGGCTATTTCCCGAATGCTTGAATGGTATCACGCTCGCCCACATATCGAAGGGCGGACCGGATATCACCGCGAAGAGGTGTCATGGGTAAGAAGAAAGGCAATGCGCCCGGCGACAGCACGATCGCCCAGAACAAGAAGGCTCGCTTCGAGTATCACATCGACGAAACCTTCGAAGCCGGCCTGTCGCTGGCCGGATGGGAGGTCAAGAGCCTGCGCGCCGGCAAGGCCCAGCTCACCGACACCTATATTCTCGTCAAGAACGGCGAGGCCTGGTTGCTCGGTAGCCATATCATGCCGTTGAACACGGCCAGCACCCATGTGGTGGCCGACCCCACACGGACGCGCAAGTTGCTGCTGCATCGCAAGGAGATCGCGCGCATCTTCTCCCGCACGCAGGAGAAGGGGCACACCTGCGTGCCGCTGCGTCTCTACTGGAAGAAGAACCTGATCAAGTGTGAGCTGGCACTGGTTCGCGGCAAACAGCTTCACGACAAACGCGCCACGCAGAAGGAGCGCGACTGGAACCGCGAGAAGGCACGCGTGATGCGTGATCACGCCTGAGTGATATCCAAGGGATTGATCTGCCACTTGATATGGCGCCGGATCATCCCCACCTGCTAGAATGAAGACGTTCCACGGGGGCGACATGGCTTCGACGCCGGTGGCAATCCCTGAGGTGCATGCCGAGAGCGTAACGTATCTCGTAAATCCAACGTTACGATTAAATAGTCGCAAACGACGAAAACTACGCTCAGGGCGCACTGGCAGCGTAACAACTGCTAGCTGTTAGCCTGGCCTCGAAGCGATGTGCCCATTCATCGTGGAGAGGAGAAGAGCTCAGATTGATGGGACCGCGTACGTCAGCGCTCTCCTGACGTGCGTTAAACTTTAGAGAGATCGCAAGGTGTCATCCTGCCCGTCGGAGGGCACCGAGCTAAATCAAAAGACGGAACTAAGCATGTAGAGCCGATGGGTGAGTGCCGGCGGACGGGGGTTCAATTCCCCCCGCCTCCACCAAACACCAGAAAGCCCCCGATGATTCGCTCATCGGGGGCTTTTTCGTTGGCGGCGTCGCGTTCGACTTAGAGGCTGGCGCGCACCGGGCCAGCGGCACGGGGTGCCGCGGCCATGGTCCGCTCCAGATCGTCGCTCTTGCATTTGAAGGCAGCGCAGTCGGCGCAACGAATGTCCTCATTGGTGTCCGCCGGCGAGGGCAACATGAACTGCTCCCCGCCGCAGACGTTACAACGCAGCGCCAGTGTGACTTTCAGCATGGCAAGATTCTTCCCTGGTAGTGTCGCCGCGTCGCGCGGCGTTATTCGTAGATTCTGGCCGGCAAGGCCTCGCGCTGGCCGATATCGTCCGGCGTCAGGCGGCGATACCCATCTGGCGTGCGCGTAGGCAGGATTCAATCAGTAGTGAGGGAGCAACGCGCTCGGACAGCGCCTGGCGCGTCTCGAGAAATTCACCGCAAGTCTCGCAGTGAATGTCATCCCAGGCGACACCGAGATCGGCAGAGACGGCGTGGTGGTCGCCACAGCGCGGGCATTCGAGACGATGATGCATGAGAGTCCCTCCTTGGCTTCTTCATGAGGTGCCGGCAAGCCGGTATCGTCGAGCCCACACCTTGGCAGAATCGCTGGCGATGTACAAACCCCGTACAACGCACTATCACGACGCGCCCGGGCCTTACTCTCCCTCAGCGCAGCGCCTGGGCCATGAAAGTGTCGTATGGCGCGCAAGGCCCTTGATGCTGAATTCTCTCCCGCAATTTCGCGCGCTGTGCCTCCGATAGACGATGTCGCTGAATATCCGTTGTCATCTCCGACAGCGTCTCGCGCACGCTGCCGGGCGAAGGCAGGTAGCGCTCGTTGGTCTGAATGATGACATGATCCGCCTGCTCCCGATCGACCACTTCGTGAATGTAGCTCCCCGGGAGGTTGATCACGACGACACGTCGGAAGATCGCCGCGAACAGATTGGCAAAGCCCCCGGCGCCCGACGAGGAACCGCCGAAGATCACTAGGGTGCGCGCATGACGCGGTCGCGCGTTCTCGAAGATGGTGATATTGCCGGTGCCGGGGATCGCATTGGTGAAAAGGCAGCGCGTCTGACTGCCACCTTGATAGGTTGCCACGGTCATGCGGGTGCGAGCCGGCGGGTCGAGCTTGGAACCAAGATCGCCGACCACCTCCTGCTCGTGAAAGGCGAATAGGCTTTCGAAATGGTCTTGATAGCCGAACCGCCGCATACAGGACTGGAATGCCAGAAAGGCGCCCAGGCCGCTCCAGTGCGTATCCGTGGCGTAGTAGCTGGCCGGCGCAGCCTGCATCGCCTTGATCGGGTTGCAGTAGGCTGCCCCGGCAGCTTGCAGGATCGCCTCTACCTGCTCGGTCGGCGTGACGGCGGCCTGTTGATGCGGATAACGCTCGGGCCGCACCTTTTCCTTCGAGTTGGCAATCAGGAAGAGCACCGAACGACGACGCTGCAGCGCCGACAGCGCCGTCGCAAACGTTCTCCACTGCTGGCGCTGCTCTGCCTCGAGCCGCTTCCTGCCGGTGAACTGGTCGACGCTGGCATTAGAGTCATTGGCCAGAAACAGCCAGCCGTCCTTACCCTGGATCACCTCCATGACCGGACTCAAGCTCAGCTTCACGCACCAGTGTGCCTCGCCCGCCTGGGATACGCCGAGCTCCACTGGTCGAGTCAGATCGAGCGTCAGTACGACCTGGGCCGCGTCTTCCACACTCGGGTGCAGCGGTCGCGTTTCGACCTCGTCTCCGGTACGGATCAGCAGCAGCGCCGCCTCTGTCGCACTGCTATCGAGCGCAACTTGAATCTGGCACTGGCGAAAGGCCGACAGCGTAGCGATTCGACGCTGCGCCTCCGCTGGCGTCCAGCTCAGTAGGGAGGGTGCCGCCAGCGCCTGATCGGCGATCTGGTACTTGCGCGCCTTGCGGCTGGCGATGACGTCGCGCAGGTCACGCGCCGTCGCGTTGTCAGATTGGCGTTCGAGCGCGGCATCCACCGCTCGCAGGGCGGCATCGAAATCACTAGCCGCCAGGCAAGCACGCGCGTGACGCAGGTGAACGGCCGACGGGAATTCGCGGAAGCTCGTCTCGATCCGCTGCCAGCGCTCGATCGCCGCTGTCCAATCCTGGCGGGCCATGGCGAACTCCGCGTCGGCGACGCGAAACTCCAGCTTGTCGGGATACTTCTGCAAGGCCTGTGCCAGCACTGCCCGACGCTCATCGCTACGCCCCAGCCCCGCGTAGGCCCGGATCAACAGCAACAGGATCTCGGCACTGTCGGCACCGGCACGATACGATGGCTCCAGTTGCGCCAGGACAGTCTCGAACTCGCCACGCGCCAGCGCCGCGGCTGCCGCATCGGTGGAGCCGGTAGCGGCTGGGCCGCGCTCGGTCAGGGTAGGGTTCTGCATGGCGGTCTCACCTTGTGATGTGGGCTCGGCCAGGCGACGCCATGACGCTTGCGGGGCCCGACGATCATCGTTGGACGGCTTTGCCGACCGTTCGACTATAGCGAGCCCTTGCATCGCCCAACATCAGCCGTCACGGGTGAACTTTTTCAGGAGGTGGGGGCGAAAATTCTCATTGCCGCACCGCCCGGCTACCTCGCCATGCGACGGAGCCAGGCCCGCCATGGCAATCCCGACCGGATTGGCTAGCCTTCTCTTAGAGGGTTTCGCTGCCGTCGGAAATTGGCCCAGATCAAGAAAATGATACCCTAAGGATGTTTCGGTTCGCCGCGCGTCGCCGACTCGCCGCGCGATTTCGCCCATAAGACAAGGAGGTTGGAGCTTGACAGTCCTTCGCCCCGATCGCTGGCTAAGCCGCTGGCTACTGCTGATATTATTGATTTTTGCCGCACCGGCATTCGCTCAGGAGAGCACGACCGGCGGCGAGGCCTCTCAAGAGGGGCCAGCCTACTCGACCATGGCGGACCTGCTCGAGAACGAGCAATCCCGTCAGGCACTGATCGATCAGCTCAGACAGCTCGCCACCGAGCAACCGTCGGCGGAGAGCGGCGAGACACCGGCATCCGATTCGAGTGAAGGCTCGGGTTCGGCCGAAACAGCAGAGAACGCGGCAGACACGCCGGCATCCGACACGGAGAGTGGCAGCGCCGCGGCGGACGAGACAGAGACCGCCACGGCCGCGTCCTTCCCACGCCGCATGGCCGAGGTTACCAGCAGCTTCGCCAGTGATATCGGCGGCCAGTTCACCGCGCTGGCCGGCATGGTTGGTGGCTTCTTCAGCAGCGGCGACGCAGTAGCCAGCAGCGGACCGGCCTTCAGCATGAGCGACTTCCTGAGTGCCGCGCTGGACCTGATCATGGTGATCGGCGCCACCATCGTGGCCTTCCTGGTGCTACGCGTCATCGCCCGGCCACTGTTCTCCCGCTTCAGCCAGTGGTCGCTCAAGGGCGAAGGCGGCGGCCACCTGCTGCGCGTCATCGTCGGTGTCATCCTGGCCGCCGTCGTCGATGTCGCGGTAGTGATCCTGGCCTACGTGGCCGGCAATCTCGTGGCTACCTTCCTGGTCGGCGAGAGCGGCAGCCTCAATACCCGTCTGTCGCTGTTCCTCAACGCCTTCCTGATGATCGAGCTGTTCAAGTGCGCCCTGCGTGTGCTGTTCGCCTCGAGCCATGAAGGACTGCGCCTGGTGCCGATCGAGGCCGGCCAGGCCCGCTACTGCAATCGCTTCCTGGCGACGCTGGCAGGCTTCATCGGCTACGGCATGCTGGTGGCGGTACCGATTCTCAACGTCACGCTCTCACCGACGCTGGGCAAGACCGTCGGCGTTCTGATCATGCTGCTGGCGCTGATCTATGCCGTCTGCGTGATTCTCAAGAAGCGCGAGCCGGTGCGCGACATGATCCAGCGGAAGGCCGAAACGACGACCATGTCCGCCTCGCGCATGGCGCTCAACCTGCTGGCACGGGTCTGGCACATCATCGCCCTGCTCTACGCCCTCATGGTCTTTGGCGTGACCTTGCTGCACCCCGAGACCGCCCTGCCCTTCGTGCTGCTGGCGACGCTCGAAACCGTAATCTATATCGGCATCGGCATGCTGGTTTCCGGCTTGCTGACACAGTTGATCGACCGCCGCATCACGCTGAGCGACGAGCTGCGCCAGCGGCTGCCGATGCTGGAGACGCGGCTCAACTCCTACGTGCCGACGCTGCTCAAGGTGCTGCGAGCCATCATTCTGATCGCCGTGGTCATGTACACCCTGGATGCCTGGGGCACGTTCGACCTTGCCGCCTGGTACGCCAGCGAGGCTGGTGCACGCACCGTCGCCACCGTGATCCAGGTCATCCTCATCCTGATCGTGGCCGGCGCCGTCTGGATCGGGCTGGCCAGCCTGATCGAGAATTACCTCAACCCGGAAACCGGCGGCGGCGCCCCCACCGCACGCGCGCAGACGCTGATGAGCCTATTCCGCAACGCGCTGGCCATCACCCTGATCATCATGACCGTGATGATCGTGCTGTCGCAGATCGGCATCAACATCGGCCCGCTGATCGCCGGTGCCGGCGTGCTCGGTCTGGCCATCGGCTTCGGCGCGCAGAAGCTGGTGCAAGATGTCATCACCGGCGTCTTCATCCAGCTCGAGAACGCCATGAACACCGGTGATGTGGTCACCGCCGGCGGCATCACCGGCACGGCCGAACGCGTCAGCATCCGCTCGGTCGCCATCCGCGATCTCTCCGGCACCTACCACATCGTGCCGTTCTCTTCAGTGGATACCGTCTCCAACTTCATGCGCGAGTACGGCAACCACGTCGGCGAGTACGGCATCGCCTATCGCGAGAGCATCGACTACGCGATCGAACAGCTGCAGGCCGCCTTCGAGGAGCTCAAGGAGAGCGAGGAGCACGGCCACAAACTGCTGGCGCCGCTGACCGTGGCCGGCGTCACCGCGCTGGCGGACAGCTCGGTCAATATCCGCGTCGTGATCAAGACCACGCCGGGTGACCAGTGGGGCGTCGGCCGCGCCTACAACCGGCTGGTCAAGCTCTACTTCGACAAGGCCGGCATCGAGATTCCGTTCCCGCACACCACGCTCTACTTCGGCGAGGACCGGGACGGCAGCGCACCGCCCGCTCACGTTCGCGTGCTGCGTGACGAGCGCCGCGACATTGCCGGCGAAGCCCAAGAAAAACTCGGCGAGGGCGAGCCCGACACGCGCCCTGCCGACGACACGCATCGTAAGCCGACGCATGACGACGTCGACGACGATGCCGGTGACGAGCGCTGATCACACGCGACGATAGCGACAAGGCCGCCCTCGGGCGGCCTTTTTTGTGGACTGCCCTTTCTTGTGGACCGATGCAGCCGCTCGACGTCCTCGCGACACAGGCTGTAGGTGCGCCGGTACGACCACCGCCCACGGTTAGGTCAGCATTCGAGCTCGAGCCCCCAGCATGGCCGCCCCCCGCACGCCGCTGGCATCGCCGAAGCGCGAGCGCACGATCGCCGGCGTCGGCACCCCCGCGAACAGATGCTCGGCCAGCGCCGCCGGCAGTGCTTCGACCAGCCCCGGTACCAGCGAGACCCCGCCTCCGACCACGATCACCTCCGGCGCCAACAGCTTGACCACGTTGGCCAGCGCCCCGCCGAGCAGTTCGAGATGGCAGTCATGCGCCCGGCGTGCAGCGTCTTCACCGGCCTGTAGCGCCTGCTGCCAAGCCAGCGTGGACTCGCTCTCCCCACCGAAGTGGTGGTGAAGACGCACCAGCCCGGGGCCGGCGATATAGCTTTCGAGACAGTCCGGCAACCCGCAACCGCAGGCGACCCGCGGCAAGTCATGACGCTCGCGGGCGAGCGCCGGCAACGGCAGATGCCCCCATTCCCCCGCCAGGCCGCCCGCGCCGCGCAGCAGTTGGCCTTCGATGACCGCGCCACCGCCGGCGCCGGTGCCAAGAATGGCCCCAAAGGCATGGCTCGCGGCGGCGGCGGCTCCGCCCGGGCCTACCTCGGACACAATGAAGCAGCGGCTGTCGTTCTCCAACACCGGTTGGCGCTCGAGCCGTGTCGTGAGCGCCGCGCCCAGAGGCAGGTCGCGCAGGCCAGGCAGGTTGGCCGCGATCAGGCAACCGCGACGGTCCAGCACGCCCGGCACACCGATGCCTAGCGTGCCGCGCACGCCCGCGCGCCGGTCGGCCTCCTGGACCAGCGTCTGAAGCAGCCCCAGCAGGGCGTCGCCATCGGCGGCCGGCGTTGGCTCACGCCAGCGTGACTGTACCTGCCAGTTCTGGTCGTAGACGGCGATTTCGGTCTTGGTCCCGCCGATATCGATCCCGTAATGCATAGGCTTCCTCGCCATCGAGCGGCAGGCGACGCGTCATCACCTGCCGGCCAGCCGTAAAAAAGGGCGCCCGCAGGCGCCCAGGAGAGCAATGGGTCGAGACCGCTGAAACGATCAGCGTGTCATGTCACTGGGCTGCGGCAGTGCCGGCAGCGACTTGTCGAGCAGGGTCACGCTCTGGCGATAGTAGAGCTGACTCTTGCTGTGATCGCCGAGGTTGGCATAGAGCCGCGCCAGCTCGGCACAGACCACGCCGCTGGGTCGCTGCCGCTGGCTGGCTTCGAAATACTCCTGCGCCTTGCCCCAATAGGCGTTGCGCAGAGACAGTCGGCCCAGCGTCAACAGCAGGTCGGGGTCGTTGGGACGCTCCTGCAGCCACTTTTCCGCGTAGACCAGCTGGCGTGCGGCGTCGACATTGAGCAACCCGTAGCGCAGTACCAGGCGCGTGTCCCAGTGCTCCTTCAGGGCATTGCGCAGCAGTCGCTCGGCATCGCCCTCTTCGCCGCCTTGGATCAGCGCTTCGGCGTAGAGACCGACCAGCTCCACGTCGCCGCGCAGGGCATCGGGCATGTCCGCCCACAGAGAACGCACCCGCTGCAGGTTGTCGGGCTGCTGCGCGGCCTGGATCAGCAGCTCGCGGTAGGCTCGCTGCTCGAGTTCCAGACGCTCGTCGTCAGTGATCAGACGGTGCTTGTCCAGTCGTGGCAGCAGCCGGCGCATACCGTCCCAGTCGTTGACGCTGAGATAGGCCTGCTTGAGCAGCTTGAGCACCTGGGGATGCTCCGGCAGCTGCTGCTCGAGCCGCGTCAATGTGGCCAACGCTTCCTCGAACTGCTGGCGGTCGAGCATCAGCTGGGCCTGCACCAGGCCGACCGCCGTATGCGCGCCCTCGGTACTGTGATGAGCTTGCTTGAGCAGCACGTCGGCCTGCTCGTAGCGCCCCTGATAGTGAGCGGCGAGCGCGGCCGAGAGATAGTTGACCAGCGGCGTGCCGGAGTCGTCGGCGGCCTTGGTCAGCGCCTTCTCCGCACGCTTCCAGCGCCCTTCTGCCAGCGCGACCAGCCCGCGAACGGTGCGCTTCATCGCCGTGCGATGGCGAGAGCGGCTGTTCCAGACCTTGAGCCGGCTGACCGGGCGTCGCAGACGCATCAGCGCTCGCAGCGCGAAGTGCAGAACCAGAAACACGGCCAGCAGCAGCACGCAGCCAAACCAGAAAGAGGTCTGGACCGAGGTGTCGCCGACCCGGATGAACCAGTAGCCCGGCAGCGACTGCATCAACTGCCCGAACAGCGCGCCGACCGCCAGACCGAAGACGATCAGCAGGATCAGCTTTCTCATTCGCCCTCTCCCTGTGCCGATCCGTTCTGCGCGCCAGAGCCGTTGCTACCGCCGTTGCCGAAGCGCTGCTCGATAAAGCGCTTGAGCCGCTGCGAGGACTCGCTGATATCCGGCAACGAGGGGCGAACGTTGGTCTCGCGCAGCGATTCAAGCCGGCTCAGCGAACGCTGGACGCCCTCGTTGTCGGCCGCGTAATACCCCTCGACCAGCTCACGCGCCTTGTCGAGACTGGCCTGATAAAGCTCGGGCTCCGACTTCAGCAGCGCCAGCTGCGCCTGTTCCAGCAGCAGGCGCACGTTCTGGCGCAGATAGGACTCCTGCTCCGGCGTGATCAACGCTTCCAACGGCTGATCATGACGACGCACGGTCACCAGATCCTTGAGCTCGCGGCCCAGCGTCGCCAGCTGATCGCGCCAGCCTCCGCTCGGTCGGGTCTCGCCTTCACCGGCTGCGATCTCGTCGACCTCCTGCTTGAGCGGCAGTCGCGCCAATTGCTCCTGCTGCGCCATGAGCGCCAGATAGAGTCCGGTACGATCGATCTCCGGCACCGAGTCGAGCGCCGCGAGTTCTGACTGGATCGCCCGGCGCACCGGCACCAACGCCGGGTTGTCGGCTTCACGCAGGCGCGAGTCGGCCGCATTGAGCAGCGCCTTGGCGCCCTTGACGTCTCGCTCGAGCTGCAGACGCTGGTTAGCCAGACGCAGCAGATACTCGGCTTCCGCATGCAGCCACTCGCGCGGGTCCGCCTGCTGCTCCTGGGCCAGCTCATCGAGTACCTTGTCGAGCGTACTGTCGAGATTTTCGCGATATTGGTCGAACTCGCCGCGCATCATGTTGAGGGTATGCTGGCGATTCGAGTCGAGATCGGAGAGACGCGATTCCAGCTCGTCGAGCGCGCTACGGTTATCGTCGACCTGGCTCAGCCGAGCCTGCTGCTGCTGCAGCATCTGCCAGCCGCGGTAACCGGCAGCGGCAGCGGCCAGCGCCAGCAGAATCACCAGGATCAGGGCGATCAGCCCCAGCTTGCCGCCCTTGCCGCGGCCACTACCGGTCGGCTTGCTGCCCGACGGCGGCGTGCCTCCCGTCCCCGGTTTGGCGCCGCTGTTCGAGGTGCCTGCCGACGTCGCGGCCTTGGCTTGGCCGGGCGTTTTCGTGCTCGGCTTCGACGCGCTGGAGGTCGTCTCGGACTTGGCCGTTCCGGACTTGGCCGACGCCGGCTTCGTCGTCTCAGGCTTTTTCGTGTCGGTCGGTGTCGACGCGGACCGATCGCCATGCGACGAGGCGGCAGGCGTCGTTGCCTCCGCCTGCTTGGCGGGCTCGCCGGCCTTGTCAGGGGTGACATCGGGCTTGCTGGGATTTGTCTCCTGTCGCGGCTCGGGCTGAGCCGGATCGACATCCTGCCGGGTACCACTGGCGTCGCTTGCCCCAGCGGTCTTTCCCGAAGCGGTGTCCGACGGCGACTGCTGATCTCTGCGTTGCTTGCTCATCTACGCTTGCCTTTATTCGTGATCACCCTGATCGAAGGTGGCGCTCCGCGCCCCGAGAACGGCATCCACCGCCTGGCACAGCGCCGCGGGCGACGCGCCCGGCGCCACGTATCGCGTGCCGAACCCCAGCGTTTTCGCCAGTGTAGCCAACCGCGGGCTCGAAACGATTAGCGGTTGGTTCAACGCCACCGGGCCACACCCCGTGACCAGATGTTGCAATATTTCCCCGCTGCTCACCACCAGCGCCGCAAAATCCCCCTGCGCCAGCCAGCTGGCCGCCGGCTCCCCCGGCGCCGAAAAGCCGCGGCGGTAGAGCGGCAGCGTCACGACCTCGGCACCGCGCTCGCGCAGCCCCTCCGGTAGCGCGTCGCGCCCGCGCTCCCCCCGCGCCAGCAATAAACGCTTGCCGGCGACCCGGTGTAGCGAGGCAGCCTGCAATAGCCCCTCACCGTGCTCTCCGGCACCGGCCGGCGGCAGCACCGAGGGAACGCCCAGCTTGGCATGCAGCGTCCGTGCCGTGGCCTCCCCGACCGCATAGAAACGCAGTCCCTGCGGCAGCTGCGGCCAGTATGACGTAATGGCCTCGGCAAGACACGTCGCCGCCTGCGGGCTGACCACCACGACCCCGTCGTAGAGATCGAGATCGAGCAGCGCCTGACGGGCGCCCGCCACCAGGGTGAGCGGTTCGAACTGCAGCACGTCGAGCAATACCGCATCATGCCCGCGAGCGGCGAGCGCGCTGGCCAGCACTTCGCCCCGCCCCCCCGGCCGGGTCAACAGCACGCGGCCGGCCATCACGCGTCGCCGTAGACCTCGGCGAGAATCTCGCCGGCGCCCTGCTCGAGCAGGGATTCGGCCACGCGGATGCCGAGCGACTCAGGCTCCATCGCGGATCCTCGATCTTCGGCACGCAGCACACGCGAACCGTCGGGATGTCCAACCAGGCCGCGCATCCACAGGGTGTCGCCGCCATTCTCGAGCACCGCATAGCCGCCGATCGGCACCTGGCAGCCACCGTCGAGGCGCGTGTTCATGGCGCGCTCGGCGCGCACGCGGGTCGCTGTCGGCCCATGATCCAGCGGCGCCAGCAGCGCGACCAGATCGGCGTCGTCGTGACGACACTCGATCCCCAACGCGCCTTGGCCACAGGCAGGCAGGCTCTCCTCCGGCGTCAGTTCGGCGGTGATGCGCTCGGCCAGCTCGAGGCGCTGCAGGCCGGTGGTAGCCAGAATGATCGCCTCGAAATCGCCGGCGTCGAGCTTGCCCAAGCGCGTCTGCACGTTGCCGCGTAACGGCAGCACCTCAAGATCCGGGCGCCGGGCACTGATCTGCAGCCCGCGGCGCAGGCTCGACGTCCCGACCCGTGAACCTTCCGGCAGCGCATCGACGCCGGCATAGTGGTTGGACACGAAGGCATCGGTAGGCGCACCGCTCTCCAGAATCACCGACAGGCCGAGACCGTCCGGAAACTGCATCGGCACGTCCTTCATCGAGTGCACAGCCAGATCGGCGCGGCCGTCGAGCATCGCTTCTTCCAGCTCCTTGACGAACAGCGCCTTGCCGCCGATCTTGGCCAGCGGCGTATCGAGGATCTTGTCGCCGCGGGTGGACAGCGGCACCAGTTCGACGCTCAGGTGAGGGTGGTGACGCTCCAGCAGCGCCTTGACATGTTCGGCCTGCCAGAGCGCCAGCGCGCTCTTGCGGGTTGCGATTCTCAATCGATTAGCGTCGAGCACGCCGGTCTCCAGGTCGAGGGGCAGAACGGTCGGCGCCGACAGCGCATCGACCATCGCCGAATGAATGTTCATGAACGCGAACTCTGCCAGGCATGATAAAGCAGTCTCCGGACAAGGAAAAACGCCGCCCGCCCGGCCCGCCGGCCAAGTCGCCGCCCTACGGGCGTGCCGACTCTGATACACTCGAGACAGCGTTTTCTTCGTTGTGCCGCACGGCAAACCTATCTTCGCAACCCTAGGCAGAGTTCGATTCTCGATGACGCAGGCAACCAACCAATCCTGGGGCGGACGTTTCAGCGAGCCCACCGACGCATTCGTCGCCGCCTTCACCGCTTCGATTCCGTTCGACAAGCGCCTCTATCACCATGACATCCGCGGCTCGATCGCCCACGCGACGATGCTGGCGCGCGTCGGCGTGCTCACCGACGACGAACGCGACCGCATCATCGAGGGACTCGGCGAGATCGAGGCGGAGATCGAACGCGGCGAGATCGAATGGTCGATCGCGCTGGAAGATATCCACATGAATATCGAGGCGCGGCTGACCGACAAGATCGGCATCACCGGCAAGAAGCTGCATACCGGCCGCTCGCGCAACGACCAGATCGCCACCGATATCCGCCTCTACCTGCGCGACGAGATCGATGCCGTGGCCGCCGAGCTGGCTCGGCTGCGCAGCGGATTGATCGAACTCGCCGAGCGCGAGGCCGACACCATCATGCCGGGGTTCACCCACCTGCAGACGGCGCAGCCGGTCACCTTCGGCCACCATCTGCTGGCGTGGCAGGAGATGCTGACGCGCGATCATGAGCGCCTTCTCGACTGCCGCAAGCGCGTCAACGTGCTGCCGCTGGGCGCCGCCGCGCTCGCCGGCACCACCTATCCGATCGACCGCCACGTCACCGCCGAGTTGCTCGGCTTCGAGCGTCCAGCGGAAAATTCGCTGGATGCGGTCAGCGACCGGGATTTCGCGATCGAATTCACGGCCTTTGCCAGCATCCTGCTGATGCACCTTTCGCGCATGAGCGAAGAGATGGTGCTGTGGGCCAGCGCCCAGTTCGACTTCGTCGATCTGCCGGATCGCTTCTGCACCGGCTCCTCGATCATGCCGCAGAAGAAGAATCCGGATGTGCCAGAGCTCGTGCGCGGCAAGACCGGCCGTGTCTATGGCCACCTGATGAGCCTGCTGACGCTGATGAAGTCGCAGCCGCTGGCCTACAACAAGGACAACCAGGAAGACAAGGAGCCGCTGTTCGACACCCTCGACACGGTCAAGGGTTGTCTGCGCGCCTTCGCCGACATGGCGCCGGCGCTAGAGGCCAAGGCGGAAAACATGTTCGAGGCTGCGCGCAAGGGCTTCTCCACCGCCACCGATCTGGCCGACTATCTGGTCCGCGCCGGCGTCGCCTTCCGCGATGCTCACGAGATCGTCGGCAAGGCGGTCGCCTACGGCATCGAACAGAAGAAGGACCTTTCCGAGATGTCGCTCGACGAACTCCAGCGCTTCTCCGACGCCATCCACGATGACGTTTTCGAGGTGCTGACGCTGGAAGGCTCGGTCGCTGCCCGCAATCACATCGGCGGCACCGCGCCGGACCAGGTTCGCGCCGCTGCGCAGCGAGCCAGAGAGGCGCTCGCGACGCTCGCGGGCGGCCCGCAGGAGGGCACCGACCATGGCGCGTAACCCCCTGCTGCTCGGCGTTCTTGTCGGCGCGCTGCTGGCGCTCGCCGGCTGTGGCCAGAAGGGCCCCCTCTATCTGCCCGGCGATAGCGAGTCCGCGGAGACCTACGACCCGCAGAACGCCTACGAGGACGCGCCTCAATCGACGCAGGATCCACGGACCGAATCTCGCACCGAGGAGGAGCGCAACACAGCGGCGCCCGCACCTCAGGCCAGCCCCATGCCCGACGACGCGCAGCCCGCCAATCCGCAGCCTGACAGCGAGGACACCCCGTGAGGTTCGACGCCTTTTCCGTTCGCGATGGCGTCATGCACGCCGAGAACCTGCCGCTGACGGCCATTGCCGAGCAGTTCGGTACGCCCTGCTATGTCTACTCGCGTGCCGCGCTGACGCAGCAGTTCCAGGCCTACAGCGACGCCCTCGGCGATATGCCGCACCTGGTCTGCTATGCGCTCAAGACCAATTCCAACCTGGCGGTGATCGACCTGCTCGCCCGTCTCGGCGCCGGCTTCGACATTGTCTCCGTCGGTGAGCTCGAGCGCGTCATCGCCGCCGGTGGCGATCCCGCCAAGGTGGTCTTCTCCGGCGTCGCCAAGCAGGCCGACGAGATGGCCCGTGCGCTGGCGGTCGGTATCAAGTGCTTCAACGTCGAGTCGCGCTCGGAGCTGGAGCGTCTCGACCGTGTCGCCACGGCGCGCGGCCAGATCGCCAACGTCTCGATTCGCGTCAACCCGGACGTCGATGCCAAGACCCATCCCTACATCTCCACCGGGCTCAAGGCCAACAAGTTCGGCGTTGCCGCGGATGAGGTGTTCGATTTCTACGCCTGGGCCGCCGAGCGCCCCTATCTCAAGGTGGTCGGCCTCGACTGCCACATCGGTTCCCAGTTGACCGAGCTGTCGCCCTACCTGGATGCCCTCGACCGCTTGCTGCTGCTGGTCGACCGGCTCGCCGATCACGGCATCGCGATCGAGCACCTCGACCTCGGCGGCGGTCTCGGCGTCACCTACCAGGACGAACGCCCGCCGGCGGCCGGCGAGCTGGTCGCCGCGGTGCGTGAGCGCCTGGCCGGACGCCAGTTGACCCTGCTGCTGGAGCCGGGCCGTTCGATCGCCGCCAATGCCGGCGTGCTGCTGACTCGCGTCGAATACCTGAAGCCGGGCGAAACCAAGAACTTCGCCATCGTCGATGCCGGCATGAACGACCTGATCCGGCCCTCTCTCTATCAGGCGTGGCAGGGCATCGACCGGGTCGATAGCCGTGCCGAACGTCCCAGCGCGCTCTACGACGTGGTCGGCCCGATCTGCGAAAGCGGTGACTTCCTCGGCCAGGCACGCGAGCTCGCGATCGCCGAGGGCGACCTGCTGGCCGTTCGTTCCGCCGGCGCCTATGGCTTCGCCATGGCATCGAACTACAACAGTCGCGGCCGGCCGGCCGAGGTCATGGTCGACGCCGATCGTGCTCATCTGATCCGCCGTCGTGAGTCCGTCGAGTCGCTGTGGGCGCTCGAGTCTCGCCTGCCGGAGAGCGACTGATGCTGCTCAACTTCACCAAGATGCATGGCCTGGGCAACGACTTCATGGTGGTCGACCTGATCAGCCAACGTGCCCATCTGCGTGAAGAGCAGATCAAGCAGCTCGCCGATCGCCATTTCGGCATCGGCTTCGATCAGCTACTTCTGGTCGAGCCGCCCAGGCAACCGGACATGGATTTCCGCTACCGGATCTTCAACGCCGATGGCAGCGAGGTGGAAAACTGCGGCAACGGCGCGCGCTGTTTCGCCCGCTTCGTGATCGACCAGCGCCTGACCCACAAGCGCGAGTTCAGGGTCGAGACCCTGGGCGGCCCGCTGACGCTGAAGGTCGCCGACGACGGCCGGGTTCGCGTCGACATGGGCGCCCCGCGCTTCGCGCCGGCATCGATCCCGTTCGTCACCGACCAGGATCGCCCGCTGCAGCGGATCGATCTCGACGGCCAGCCGCTCGAGCTCAGCGTCGCCTCGATGGGCAATCCCCACGCCGTGCTGCAGGTCGACGACGTCGACAGCGCCCCGGTCGCCGACCTCGGCCCGCGCGTGCAGCAGCATCCGAGCTTTCCGCGTCAGGCCAATGTCGGCTTCATGCAGGTCGACTCGCCCCACGCCATCCGTCTGCGCGTCTATGAGCGCGGCAGCGGGGAAACCCTCGCCTGCGGTACCGGCGCCTGCGCCGCGGTGGCCTGCGGCATTCGCCGCGGCCTGCTAGAAAGTCCGGTCGAGGTCGAACTGCGCGGTGGCCGTCTGACGCTCGAGTGGCCGGGCGGCGATGCGCCGATGATCATGACCGGGCCGGCGACCCGGGTTTTCGAAGGGCGTATCGCCCTGACCTGACGATCCAGTGGCCGCCGATAGCGACGCGAGGCGACCGCCGAGACAGACCGACGACAAGAAAATAACGACGCGGCAATCACTCACCGCCGCCATCGCAGGGATTACAGGAGAACCACCGCATGTCACGTGCCCAGGTCCCCGAGCCGCGCCAGACGCTGGACCCCGACCGGGTCGCCGAATGGCTGGCACAGCACACCGACTTCTTCGTCGGCCGCGAGGGACTGCTGCAGCAGCTCAAGGTACCGCATCCCCACGCATCCGGCGCGGTCTCGCTGCTCGAGCGGCTCGTCCTCGACCTGCGCCGACGCGCAGAGGAGGCCGAGTGGCGTCTCGAGAACCTGCTCGAGTCAGCGCGCTACAACGAAGCCCAGTATCGGCGAACCAAGGAGCTGATCCTTGGCCTGATCGAGGCAGAGGATGTCGATAGCCTGGCCCAGGCGCTCTCGACCCAGCTCGCCGAGCGCTTTCGCACCCAGGCGATCGGCCTGTGGCTGGAGGCGCCGCCGGTCAGCCACGCCGCACCGCGCCACCCTACCGACTGGCAGCCACCGCGCTTCGTGCTGACCGAGGACGCGCGCCAACGCCTCGAACTGCTGCTCAACGAGCAGACCAGCCGCTGCACGACGCTCGATCATGACGACTGGCAGGCCCTGCTGCCGCACTGCCCGGCGCCGGAAGCTGCCGGCTCCTGCGCCATCACCCGGCTGACGCAGGGCGAATCCCTAGGCTTCCTGATTCTCGCCAGTCACGACGGCGAACATTTCCGCGCCACGCTGGATACGCTTTTCACCGAATACCTGGGCGAGGTGGTCAGCCGGCTGCTCAAGCGTGCCGGGAGCGCTCATGCACGCCGCACTTGATGCCTTCCTGGGACGCCTGGCGCAGCGCGCCAGCCCGGCGACGGTGGACGCCTACCGCCGCGATATCGCCGGGCTGCTCGACTGGCTCGAGGCGCAGGGAGTGACAGCCTGGCAGCAGCTCGATGTCGGCCTGCTGCGGCGTTACCTCGCCCACGAACGAACCCGCGGGCTGGCCCCGCGCACCCTAGCCCGGCGCCGGGCGGCGCTCTCCCGGTTCGCCGATTCACTGGTGCAGTCCGGTGAGCTCGACCACAACCCGGTCCAGCTGACCCAGGCGCCACGGCAACCACGCCATCTGCCTAGCCCGGTGGATGTCGACCTGCTCGGGCGTTTTCTGGATACCCCGCACGACGGCGAGCCACTGGATTTTCGCGACCAGGCGATGCTCGAGCTGTTTTACGGCTGCGGACTGCGCCTGGCCGAGCTGGCGGCACTCGACCTCGACAGCCTGGATACGCGCCACGTGCGTGTCGTCGGCAAAGGCGGCAAGCCGCGTCAGGTACCGCTGGGCCGGCGCGCGGCCAGCGCGATTCACGACTGGCTGGGCATTCGCGCCGCGCTGGCCGGCGATGGCGAACGGGCGCTGTTCGTGGCCCGTCACGGCGGCCGGCTCGGCCATCGTGCCATTCAGACCCGACTGGCGGAAATCGCCAGACGTCGCGGTCTGCCGGAGCATCTTCACCCGCACCGGCTACGTCACTCCTTCGCCAGTCACCTGCTCGAATCGAGCCAGGACCTGCGCGCCGTGCAGGAGCTGCTCGGTCATGCCAACCTGTCGACGACACAGATCTACACGCGACTGGACTGGCAACAGCTGGCCGAGGTCTACGATCAGGCGCACCCCCGAGCGCGGCGGCGTCCCGACACCCAGCAGGAGAGCTGACCCCATGGCACTCGATGCGATCACCTTCGATCTGGACGACACGTTGTGGCACAACGGTCCGGTCATGGCACACGCCGAGCCGACCCACTACCAGTGGCTGGTCGAGCAAATCGACGCGTGCGCCGAGGTGGCCACCTCGCTGGCGGACTCCTTTCCGCTGGAAGCCTATCAGCGCCTGCGCGCCTCGCTGATGCAGCGCTTTCCGCTGAGCCGCGGCGACCACAGCTGGATTCGCGAACGCGCCATGTTCGAGCTGCTGCAGGTGCACGGTCTCGACGAGGAGCGCGCGCGGACCTGGGCCGCGGCCGGGTTCGACCGTTTCATGCAGCTACGCCATACGCTCGAGCCCTTCCCCGAGGTCGAGCCGATGTTCGAAGCCTGGGCGCAGCGCTATCGCCTCGGCATCATCACCAACGGCAACGTCGACGTGCGCCGGCTCAAGCTCGACCACCACTTCGACGTGATCATCCTGGCCGGCGAAATGCACGCGCCCAAACCCGATACCCGCCCCTTCCTCTCTGCCCTATTCCAGCTCGGAACCGTGCCCTACCGGGCGCTGCACGTCGGCGACAACTGGGAGGAGGACGTGCTCGCGGCCCAGCGACTGGGCATGCACGCGGTGTGGATCGACGCCAAGAACGAGGGCGAGCGGGAGCTGCCGCCGCGCGTGCACCGCGTCACGCATGTGCGGGAGTTGCCGGAGATCGTGGCTCTGCTGGACGACCGCATTCGCTAGCTCGCGACGATCGCCGACCATGACTAGCGCGAGCACCAGTCCGTCAGAAAGCCGACAAGATCAGGCGTCGGCGCTCGCCAGCCAACGGTCCATCACGGCGTAGGTCTGGTCCAGCCCCTGCCGCTTGAGCGAGGAGAACAGCTGCACGCTGACGAGGTCGTCCCATTCGCCTAGCTGACGCTTGACGCTTGCCAGCGAAGCCTTGGCCGGCCCCTGCTTCAGCTTGTCGGCCTTGGTCAGCAGGATATGCACCGGCAGATCGCGGTCGTCGGCCATCTCCAGCAGCTGGATGTCGAACTCGCTCAACGGATGACGTACATCCATCAGTAGAATCAGCCCGGACAACGTGCGCCGGCGGCGAAGGTATTGAGCCAGATGCGCCTGCCACTCCTTCTTCATCGCCTCCGGCACCTTGGCATAGCCGTAGCCGGGCAGGTCGACCAGACGGCGAGCGTCATCGCTACCCAGACTGAAGAAGTTGATCAACTGGGTACGCCCGGGGGTCTTGGAGGTACGCGCCAGCGCCTTCTGCTGCGTCAGCGCATTGATCGCACTGGATTTACCCGCGTTGGAGCGGCCGGCAAAGGCGACCTCGATACCGTCGTCGGCCGGGCACTGGGCCAGCTTGGGGGCGCTGATCATAAAGCGCGCCGTCTGATAATTGAGGCGTGGCGGCGTCGAGGTCATGGCTTGGCTCGGCAGACTGGGTGGGAGATCTTCGGCGCGCAGTGTACCACGCTCGCCCTGGCGTCTCCGATGTCGGCGGGCCTACGCTTTTTGGCGTGTTTCTGTCAGGCTAGTGAGAAGCGTTCGCTAGCAGGCTAGCGAGGGAACCTCCCGGTTTCCCGGCGCTCCAATCATGCAGGACGCATTACCGGTAACCTTTCCGACATTCAGGAGCAGTAACGCATGATCAAGTCATTTGTGGCCCTGTTGGCTGGCATTACCTTCTCGAGTGCCGTCATGGCAGCGGATATCGTCGAGGGCGAGGACTATCAGGTCATCGACAATCCGATGAAATCCCAGGCGCCGGCCGACCAGATCGAGGTCACCGAAGTCTTCTGGTATGGCTGCCCGCACTGCTACGCCCTCGAAGAGCCGCTCAACGAATGGGTCGATCAACTACCGGACGACGTCACCTTCGATCGCATGGCCGCGCCGTTGGGGCAGATCTGGGAGCAGCATGCCAAGGCGTTCTATGCCGCCGAGGAACTGGATATCGAAAGCGACCTGCGCCAGGACTTCTTCGATGCGATCCATCAGCAGGGTCAGCGCCTGACCGACGAAGATGATATTGCTGCCTTCTTCAGCCAATACGGCGTGACCGAAGACGAGGCGCACAAGGCGCTCGAGTCGTTCGGCGTGAAGAGCCAGATTCAGCAGGCCAGCGCGAAGATGCGGGCCTACCAGCTGATGGGCGTGCCGGACCTGATCGTCGACAACCGCTACGTGGTGACACCGGATTCCGCGGGTTCGCTCGACAACATGCCGCGTATCGCCAGCGCCCTGATCGACAAGGTTCGCGAGGAACGCGCCGAGGCCGAGTAAGTCCATGGCAGCCACATCGAAACCCGCCAGCGAGATTGCGCCGACCTTGCGCCTGCTGACCTGCAACCTGCAGGTCGGCATCCACACCTCGGCCTATCACCACTACGTTACCCGCAGCTGGCAGCACCTGTTGCCGCACCCCAAGCGCAGCTCGCGTCTGGATCGGGTGGCGAGCACGCTGTCGGGCTTCGATATCGTCGGTCTGCAGGAGGTCGACGGCGGCAGTTTCCGTTCGAGTCAGGTCAATCAGGTCGAATACCTGGCACGCCGCTCCGCGTTCGACTTTCACTTTCAGCAGCTCAACCGCGACCTGGGGCAACTCGCCCAGCACAGCAACGGGCTGCTGTCGCGCCTCGCCCCCAGTCGCATCGACGAGCACCGACTTCCCGGCATGCGCGGACGCGGCGCCATCCATGCCCGCTATGGCGAGGGGCCGGAGGCCCTGCATGTGTTCGTCGCGCACCTGGCCTTGAGCCAGCGCGGTCGGGCACGTCAGCTCGACTATCTTGGCGAGCTGATCGAGCCACTGCATCACGTGGTGGTCATGGGCGACCTCAACTGCACGCCGGAACAATTGATGACGCATTCGCGCTTCTGCCGGGCACTGCAGTTCAACCCGCTCAAGCCGCTCGCCAGCTATCCCGCCTGGCAGCCACGCCGGGCGCTAGACCACATCCTTCTCTCCGCCTCGCTCAAGGCCGAAGCCCCACGCGTGCTGGAAGCGATGTACTCCGATCATTTGCCGGTGGCCGTGGATATCCACCTGCCCGCCGCCTGCCGCTTCAGCATCGGCCTGACCAGCGCCTGAACCGAATTCGCGACACGTCGCCCCTCCTTTTACTGCCAGAACGCTGCCGAAGAGGCGTTCTGACCGGGGATCGGCACGAACCGCCGTGGGGCTATCCCGTTACGTGCCCCGTCACGAGCCCGAAGCCACCCAATGCACCCAGTCGATCATCGGCGTCGGGTAAAGTCCCAGCAGAATGACCAGCGTGGTCACGCCGAGCACGACCATGCCGCCGGCCCGTTCGGCCCAGTCGTGCGTGGCATCACGCCGCTGCATACCCGGCTCGAGCAGGAACAGCGTGACCATCACTCGCAGGTAGTAATAGAGACCGATGGCGCTGCCGAGGACCACACCACCAACCAGCCACCAGCGGCTCGCCTCGACCCCGACGGCGATGATATAGAACTTGCCGATGAAACCGGCAGTAAACGGGATACCGGCCAGCGACAGCATTGCCACCGCCATCACCGCGGTCAGATAGGGGCGGCGCCAGAACAGGCCGCGGTAGTGGTGCAGCGGGCTGGCATCCGCCGTACCGCCGGTAGCGGTATAGGGACTCGAGACCAGGGTGACCACGCCGAAAGCCCCGAGCGTGGTCAGCACGTAGGTCACCAGATAGATGCCGACCGTTTCGACGGCCAGCCCGTCGTTGACCACCAGCGCCACCAGCAGATAACCGAAGTGGGCGATCGAGGAGTAGCCCAGCAAGCGCTTGAGATCGCTCTGGGTCAGCGCCAGCAGGTTGCCGACCAGCATGGTCACCAGCGCAACAAAGCCGAGCAGGTCATGCCACCAGCCCTCGTGAAGCGCCAGCGCCGACTGGAACAGCCGCAGCAGTACCAGGAAGACCGCCACCTTGCTCGCCGTGGCGAGGAAGGTCGTCGCCGGTCCCGGTCCGCCCTGATAGACGTCCGGCGTCCACAGATGAAACGGCACGATGGAGAGCTTGAACGCGAGACCGACGAGCATCAGCCCCGCCCCGGCGAGCAGCCAGGGATCGCTGCCGTGGGTCGCCAGCGCCTCGCCCAGGGCGGTAAAGGCGAGCGTGCCCGTCACCGCGTAAAGCAGCGCCATGCCGAAGAGCAGAAAGGCGGTGGCAGCAGCCGACAGCACCATGTACTTGATGCCGCTCTCGAGCGCGCCGCGATCGCGGAAGGTGTAGGCCAGCATGCCGAACAGCGGCATCGATAGCAGCTCGATACCGAAGAAGAGCGTCGCCATGTGGCGGGCGGAGACCAGCACCAGACCGCCGGCCGCGGCGCTTGCCAACAGCAGGTAGAACTCGTCGCGCGGCCCCTCGTAGCCTTCCAGGTAGTGGTGGGCCAGGGTCACGCAGGCGAGTGTCGCCACCAAAATCAGCACGCCGCCGAAGCGCGACAGATCGTCGACCACCAGCAGGTCGGTGACGTCGACCGTGCCCAGCGGCCAGCCGAATAACAGCAAGAGCAAGGCCACATTGAGCCCGACCGCCGTCAGAATCGCGCTGAGGGTATGGTTGCGCCGCCAGGCGATCGACAGCATCACACCGATGACCGTGAGACAGATGAAGATCAGCGGCGAGATGGCCATCATCACGGCATTCATTGGACACCTCCTGTCATCGTCCCGGCCGCGAAGGCATGCTGCACCACCTGCATCGCGCCAGCCGACGTCTCCAGCAGCGGCTGCGGATAGAGCCCGAAGAAGATCACCAGCGCCACGATGCCGAACAGCAGCACCGTCTCGCGCCGATCAAGGCCGTCGAGCGAACTCTCCGCCTTGGGCGGCCCGTAATAGACCCGCTGCATGATGAACAGCGAGTAGATTGCCGCCAGGATCAAGCCGATGCTGGCAATCGCCACGACCCAGGGCGCCACGCCGAAACTGCCGAACATCACCATGAATTCACCGACGAAGTTGGCGGTGCCGGGCAGGCCTAGCGAGGCCGCCACGAAGACGAGCGCGAAGCCGGGCAACCCCCGGATACGTCCCCAGAGGCCGCCCATCTCGCGCATGTCACGTGTGTGCAATCGCTCGTAGAGCTGGCCGGAGAGAATGAACAGGCCGGCCGCGGAGAAGGCATGCGCGACCATCAGCGCCACCACGCCCTGCAACGCCAGCTCGGTACCGGCGTAGATACCGATCAGCACGAAGCCCATATGCGAGATGCTGGTATAGGCGATCAGACGCTTCAGGTCCTGCTGGCCGCAGGCGAGAATCGCGCCGTAGAAAATGCCGATCAACCCCAGTGTCATGGCGACCGGGGCAAAGGCCTGTGAGGCCTCCGGAAATAGCGGCAGGGCGAAGCGCAGCATGCCGTAGGCGGCGGTTTTCAGCAGGATGCCGGCAAGATCGACGCTGCCCGCCGTCGGCGCCTGCGCGTGGGCATCCGGCAGCCAGCCATGCAGCGGCACGACCGGCAGCTTGACCGCGAAGGCGACAAAGAAGCCGAGCATCAGCCACCAGGCCACGTGCTCGGGCAGCGGCGTGTCGAGAAGCTCGGCGTAGGCGAAGGTGTACGTCCCGGTAACCGCGTGATGCGCGAAAACCAGACCGAGGATCGCGATCAGCATCAACAGGCCGCTGGCCTGGGTATAGATGAAGAACTTGGTGGCCGCGCCGATGCGCGAGCTTCCCAGGGAACCGCTGTGCCCCCACAGCGCGATCAGGAAGTACATCGGCACCAGCATCATTTCCCAAAACAGGAAGAACAGGAACAGGTCGATGGCCAGGAAGACACCCACCACGCCGCCCAGAATCCACAGCAGGTTCAGGTGGAAGAAGCCGACGCGACGCACGATCTCGCGCCACGAACAGATCACCGCCATCGCTCCGAGCAGGCCGGTCAGCGCGATCATGATCAGCGACAGCCCGTCCAGCGCTAGATGAACCTGGATCCCGAAACGCGGAATCCAGTCCGCCTGCCACTCCAGCGTCCAGGCGCTGCGCGCGCCTTCGGTGGGAAGGCTGAAATCGGCGCCGACCCACAGCGCCAGTACCATCGCGAGCTCGAGCAGCATCGTCGCCAGCGCGATCCAGCGCGGCGCCTGATCGCCGAAGCGCTCCGCCTGCCAGCAGAGCAACCCGCCGATGAAAGGGATCAAGATCAGCCAGACTAACGTCATGAGTCTATCTTCCGCCAACGAGTGAATTCCGTGGCCGGCCCGGCAACGATCGTCACCGGAACCGCCTTGTCCATGCGCCGCGTGCGCATCTCAGCCCACCAGCAGGAAGGCCAGCAGCAGCGTGCTGCCGAGCACCATCGAGAGCGCATAGTCGCGCAATCGGCCGGTCTGGGTCCGCCGCAGCCCCCGGTGCGCACTGCGCGCCAGCCAGGGCGCGATATTGCAAAGCGCATTGATCCAATCGCCACGATTGATGCGCACCAGGCCGCGATAGGGCCGCACGAAGAACCAGTCGTAGAGCGCGTCGAAGCCCCAGGCGTGGTGCCAGACCTGCCACAGACGTGCACCGCGCGGATCGGCGACGGCCCGACGCACCAGGTCACGACGACGCTGGAACAGCCATAGCGCCAGTATCACCCCGCCCACCGCCACCAGCATGGCGATGATCTCGAGCGCGTGCGCCGCCGCCCCTTCGCCCTCGGGGCCCGGCGGCAGCACGTCAGCGAGCGGCGGCGTCAGCTGCGCGCCGACGGCAGTGGACATCACGATCAGCACGATCAGCGGCAGACCATGTACCAGCCCCTTGCCTTCATGCGCCTCGCGAGCGTGGTCGCTCTTCGGCCGACCGTGGAAGGTGCCGAGAATCAGCCGCATGGTATAGATCGAGGTCAACAGGGCACCGATCAGCCCGGCCAGCATCAGAATGCCGTGGCCGGAGGCCAGCGCGGAGACCAGAATCGCGTCCTTGCTGTAGAACCCCGCCGTCACCAGCGGCAGCGCTGCCAGCGCGGCTCCGCCGACGACGAAACCGGTGTAGGTGAGCGGCAGCTTGCGCCACAGCCCGCCGAGCCGCCGCATGTCCTGCTCGTGATGGGTACAGATGATCACCGAACCGGCGGAGAGGAACAGCAAGGCCTTGAAGAAGGCATGGGTCATCAGATGGAAGATCGCCGCATCATAGGCCCCGACGCCGAGCGCCAGGAACATGTAGCCGATCTGGCTCATGGTCGAGTAGGCCAGCACCCGCTTGATATCGGTCTGCGCCAGCGCGGCGAAACCGGCCATCAGCAGCGTCAGCGCACCGATGATACCCACCAGCAGCTGAATGTCCGGCGCCAGCGCCAAGATCCCCTGCGTACGCGCGATCAGATAAACCCCGGCGGTGACCATGGTCGCCGCGTGGATCAGTGCCGATACCGGCGTGGGGCCGGCCATGGCGTCAGCCAGCCAGGTCTGCAGCGGCAGCTGCGCGGACTTGCCGACCGCCCCACCTAGCAGCATCAAAGCGGTCAGTTGTGGCATCACGTCGCCGCTGCTCCAGAGCGTCGGCGCCCGTGCCAGCAGTGTCTGGATATTGAGCGAACCCAGCTGCACGAAGAGCAAAAACATGCCGACGGCGAGAAAGACGTCACCGGTGCGGGTGACGACGAATGCCTTGAACGCTGCCCAGCCGTTGGCCGGCGTGCGGTAGTAGTATCCGATCAGCAGGTAGCTGCAAAGGCCGACGCCCTCCCAGCCGAAGTAGAGCAGCAGCAGGTTGTCGCCCAGTACCAGCAGAATCATGCTGAACACGAACAGGTTCATGTGACAGAAGAAGCGTGTCACGCCCTCTTCGCCACGCATGTACCAAGCCGCGAACAAGTGGATAAAGAAGCCGACGCCGGTGATCACGCCGAGCAGCGTCAGCGAGAGGCCATCCAGCATCAGACCAATGGTCGGCTGGAAGTCGCCGACCGAGATCCAGTGCCACAGCGTCAGCGTTCTGGCGGCCTTGCCGTGGTCGTAGAAATCCAGGCCCACGGCCAGCGCGCAGAGGGCCGCGAGGCCGACTGCGACCACGCCCACGGTGGCACTGGCGCGTTCGGAGAGCCGGCCGTAGGAGAGCGCCAGGATCAGCGATCCCAATAGCGGGAAGACAAAGGTACCTACGAGCGAGAATTCCATGAAAGAGCTCATCCGCGCATCCTGCTGGCCGCATCGATATCGAGAGTCCGGAAGCGACGGTAGAGCTGCATCAGCAGCGCCAGCCCCACGCTCGCCTCGGCGGCAGCCAGGGTGATCACCATGAGGAACATCACCTGGCCATCCGGCTGCTCCCAGCGGGTACCGGCAACAATGAACGCCAGCCCTGCCGCGTTCATCATGATCTCCAGGCTCATCAGCACGAAGACCATATTGCGCCGCGTCATCAGCCCGGCCAGTCCCAGCGCGAACAGGATCGCCGCCAGCGCCAGGCCGTGCTCCATGGGAATACCGTTCATGTCCGCCCCTCCTGCGATCGATTCGTCGAATCGGCGGTCGCCGGACGAGGCGCCGCCAGCGGTGTCTCCTGGGGCGCCGGCCGTGGTACCGCAGCGCCGGCATCGCTCTGTTCGCGCTGACGCTCGCGTGCCAGATCGGCCTCATCGTGCGCTTCGCTGCGACCGAGGTGCGAGGCCGCCACCAGTGCCGCCAGCAGCAGCATCGCCGCCAGCTCGACGACGACCAGGTAAGGACCGAAGAGCAGCGTACCGACCTCCTTCGCCATCAGGGTATCGCCACGGATCACGCCGTCCTGATTACCGCCAAACAGGGTCACGATCATCACCACCAGCAGCACTGCCGCCAGGATGGCGGGCCCACGCCAGACCCGTGGAGAGAGCCAGGCACGCTCCTGCGCGACCGCGGAGTCGCCGAGATTGAGCATCATCACCACGAAGACAAACAGCACCATGATCGCGCCAGCGTAGACGATGATCTCCAGCGCCCCGGCGAAGGGCGCCCCGAGTGCGAAGAAGACCATCGCCACGGCGATCAGCGAGACGATCAGATAGAGCAGCGCATGCACCGGATGCGTGCCGGTCACCACCCGCAGCGTGGCCAGTACCGCGACCAGCGCGCTCAGATAAAACGCGATTTCCATGCTTCTCTCCCCAACGACGGCAACCATGCCGCCGCTCACCCGTTGACCGTTTCGATTGCCCGCCCGGTGCCAGCCGATTCACGGCAGCAGCGACTTGACGTCGATCGGCTCGGCTTCGTTCTGGGCCTCGCCCTTGTCCTTGCCGGCGATCGACAGCCCTGCCACGCGATAGAAATTGGTGTTGTGGTCCTTGCCCGGACCATCGATGAGCAGATCCTGCTTCTCGTAGACCAGCTCCTGGCGCCGGAACTCGCTCATCTCGAAGTCCGGCGTCAGCTGGATCGCCGAGGTCGGGCAGGCCTCCTCGCACATGCCGCAGAAGATGCAGCGCGAGAAGTTGATCCGGAAGAACTCCGGATACCAGCGGCCATCCTCCTTCTCGCCCTTCTGCAGCGAGATACAGGCCACCGGGCAGGCCACCGCGCAGAGGTTGCAGGCGACGCAGCGCTCCTCGCCGTCCGGATCGCGGGTCAGCACGATGCGTCCGCGATAGCGCGGCGGCAGATAGACCTCCTCCTCCGGGTACGAGAGCGTCTCACGCTTGCGCCAGGCGTGACTGAACACCATCCACAACGTGCGCAGCTGCGTGCCGGTGCCCGTGATGATCTTCTGAATCTGACTCAGCATGATCGCGCTCCTCTACGCGGCCGGATCGATGAGCAGGATCATCGCTCCGGTTATCAATAGATTGACCAGTGTCAGCGGCAGGCACACCTTCCAGCCGAAGCTCATCACCTTGTCGTAGCGCGGACGCGGCAACGCGGCGCGCAGCAGCACGAACAGCACGACGAAGAAGGCGGTCTTGAGCAGGAACCAGACGATCGGTGGCAGCAGCGGACCATGCCAACCGCCTAAGAAGAGCGTGACCAGCAGCGCCGAGATCAGCACGATGCCGATGTACTCGCCGACGAAGAACATGCCCCATTTCATGCCGGAATATTCGATGTGATAGCCATCGGCCAGCTCCTGCTCCGCCTCCGGCTGATCGAAGGGATGCCGGTGCGTGACGGCGATGCCGGCGATGACGAAGGTACAGAAACCGAAGAACTGCGGCACGATGAACCAGAGGTTCTCCTGGGAATTGACGATGTCGCGCATGTTGAACGAGCCGGTCATGGCGACGATGCCCATCAGCGCCAGCCCCATGAACACTTCATAGGAGAGCGTCTGGGCCGAGGCGCGCAGCGCCCCGAGCAAGGCATATTTGTTGCCGCTGGCCCAGCCGGCGAAGAGCACCGCATAGACATTGATACCGGCCATGGCGAAGAAGAACAGGATGCCGATATTGAGGTCAGCGACGCCCCAGCCAGGCGTAATCGGGATCACCATGAACGAAAGCAGCAGCGATGCCATGGCGATCGCCGGCGCCAGCACGAAGAAGGTGCGATCGGCGAACGGCGGAATCCAGTCTTCCTTGAAGAAGATCTTGAGCATGTCGGCGACGATCTGGAAAAGCCCCAGCGGCCCGACCCGGTTGGGGCCGTAGCGGTCCTGCCATAGTGCCAGCAGGCGCCGCTCGAACATGCTCAGCAGCGCACCGGCTAGCACCACGGCAAGCAGGATGACAACGGCCTGCAACATCGCGATCAGGGTGGCTGCGACCTGCGGCGTCCACCAGTTCATGAGCGTGCCTCCCCGGTGCCGATATCACGCGCTCCCGGCGCCACCCGCCCACGGCGGATCGTCCCCGGTGTCAGCGCCGGCGCCGCCTCGGGCACGCTGCCGGCGGGCAGCCCGACGATACCGTTGGGCAGGCTCGGGCTGAGCCGCGCCGATAACACGAACGTCGCCTCGCCAACGGTGATCGACACCGGCGCCCCGGCATCGATGCCGAGTCGCGCGGCATCGGCATGACTCAATGCCACCCGCGGTGGTGCCATGCGCGCCTGGATCGGCTCGGCGCGACGCGACATCTCGTCGCCACCGAAGAGCTGCGGCAGATCGACGATCTGCCATTCGTGCTCGCTGCGTGCAAAGGCATCGGGCAGGGTGGCGCAGTAATCGCCGCTGGCGGGCTGTACCGGAAACAGGCGCACGCCGGGATCGCCGGCACGCAGATGACCACCGACTTCATCCTGGAACTTGTTCCACGCCTGCGGCGAGTTCCAACCGGGCGCCCAGGCAAAAGCCACCTCACGGCGTGGCTCGCGGTAGCCCGAATAGCCTTCCATCGAGAACGCGAACGGCGTGTCGAGATCGACCGACGCCCGCGGCTCGTTGACGTCGAGATTGGCGCGCATCGCGGTGCGCCCGCTGTAGCGGTGCGGTTCCCGCGCCAGCTTCAGGCCATGGATACGGAACAGCGACTCCGGCGTGTTGCGATGCAGTGCGGCAAGCGCCGGCGCGACACCGGCCACGGCCTCGGTCAGCTCATCGAGCACGATGGTCTCGACCGTCTGGCGCTCGAGCGTCGCCTTGAGGGCGTGCAGCCAGCGCCAGCTCTCGCGAATTCGTGATTCCGGGCGCAGGTAACTCGGGTCGAAGACCTGATAGAAGCGCTGGGCGCGCCCCTCGAGGCTGACCAGGGTCCCGTCGCTCTCGGCGAAGGTTCCGGCGGGCAGCCCGATATCGGCACGTTCCCAGGTCGTGGTGCGCTGGTGGTCGATCACCACCACGCAGCCGGCCTCGGTCAGTGCCGCTTCCACCCGCGCTGCCGACAACCGGGTATACAGGTCATTCTCGAGAATCACCACGCCATCGGCATCGCCATGCTCGAGCCGCTCCAGCGCCCAGTCGAGCGACTCGCCGCCGAGCAGGCCGAGTCCGACGCTGTTGGCTTCTCGGCGAATCAGTGTCAGGCCCGCCTCGGCCTTCTGACGCCGGGCCAGCGCCCGGGCGACGTTGCCGGCGGCCTCGATGATCGCCATGTCGCCGAGCGAGTCGCCGGCGATCACCAGCGGCCGCTTCGCCGCCAGCAATGCGTCGGCACACCGTTCGGCGAGGCGGGCAAGCTCCGCCTCGAGATCGGCGACCGCCGGCGCGGTCGGATCGAGCGCGTGGGCCACAGCGAAACCGAGGCGAGCGATGTCCTGCGGCGCGGCTCGCCAGGCGTGCGCGGCGATGCCGTCGAGCTTGGTCGCCTCCGGCGTCGCCAGGAACAAGGGATGGCCGGCATCCTGGGCAATGGTCTTGATCGCCTCGGCATTCCAGTCCGGAATGCCGCGCGTCGCCCCCAGTTCGGCACCTTTGCCACGTACCGCCTGACGTACGCTAAGCCCGACCCGCGCAGCGCTCTGGATAAGATCTTCACCCAATACCAGCACGGCGTCGGCGTGTTCGATCTCGCGCAGGCTCGGCGTGGCCACGCCGGTCTCGCGGTTGAGCGCCTGCATGCGCCGGATCCGCGTCAGCTCGCCGGCTTCGATGCCGGTGGAGAAATTCGCCTCGCCGACCAGCTGCGCGAGCATGTGATTGCTCTCCAGGCTGGCCCGGGGCGAGCCGATACCGATGATCCGCTTGGCGCCACGCAGGCTGTCGGCGGCGCAATCGAGCGCGGCGTCCACCTCCAGCGTCGTCGGCGACTCGGCCAGCGCTCTCTCGTGGCTGCGCTGGCGCCATTCCGGGCGCGTCGGGCGATCCTGGCGGTTGACGTAGCCATAGCCGAAGCGGCCGCGATCGCATAGGAAGTAGCCGTTGACGTCACCGTTGTAGCGATTCTCGATGCGTCGGATATCGCCGTAGCGCTCGCCGGGACTGATGTTGCAGCCGGCGGCGCACTGATGGCAGATGCTCGGCGCGAACTGCAGGTCCCACTTGCGCGTGTAGTGATCGGAGTGGGTCTGGTCGGTGAACACGCCGGTCGGGCAGACTTCGGTCAGGTTGCCGGAAAACTCACTCTCCAGCGTGCCCTCCTCGTAGCGCCCGAAGTAGACGTTATCGTGCGCGCCGAAAGCACCGAGATCCTCGCCGCCGGCGTAGTCCTGATAGAAGCGGGTACAGCGATAACAGGTGATGCAACGGTTCATCTCGTGAGCGATGAACGGCCCCAGGTTCTGATTGCGGTGCGTCCGCTTGCGGAAGCGGTAGCGGCGCCGATCGTGGCCGGTCATGACCGTCATATCCTGCAGGTGACAGTGGCCACCCTCCTCGCACACCGGACAGTCGTGCGGGTGATTGACCATCAGCCATTCGATCACCGTCTCGCGGAAGGCCTTGGCCTCGTCGTCGGCGATCGAGATATAGGCGTCGTCCTTGACCGGCGCCATGCACGACATCACCAGCATGCCGCGATCGTCGTCGGCATCCTTATACTGCTTTACCGCACACTGGCGGCAGGCGCCGACGCTGCCCATCGCCGGATGCCAGCAGAAATAGGGAATATCCAGCCCCAGCGAGAGACAGGCGTGCAGCAGGTTGTCGCTGTCTTCGACCTCGTAGTCGTTACCGTCGACATGAATGGTAGCCATGCGTCGAACTCCTCCTACACGCTGCCGACCGGAATCGGGTCCGCGTGGGCTTCTCCCCGGGGTCGGGAGATGCCGCGCTCGAACTCGTCACGGAAATAGTGAATGGCGGAGGCCAGCGGCATCGCCGCCCCCGGCGCATGGGCGCAGAAGGTCTTGCCGGGGCCGAGATCGCGCGCCATCTGCTCGAGCAGTTCGATATCGCCCGGCTCGCCCTCGCCCGCTTCCAGCGCGCGCAGCAGCTTGACGCTCCATGGCAGGCCGTCGCGACACGGCGTGCACCAGCCGCAGGATTCGCGGGCAAAGAACTCTTCCAGATTGCGCGTCAGCGAAACCAGACTCTGGTTGTCGGCGACCACCGTGATCAGGCCGGTCCCCATGCGGCTGCCGGTGCCGCCGATGGTGTCGAAGTCGAGCGCCAGCTCGAGATGCTCCGGCAGCAGGAAGCCGGTACTGCCGCCGCCGGGCAGCCAGCTCTTGAGCGTCAGGCCATCGCGCATGCCGCCGGCCCGCTCGAGCAGCTCGCGACCGCTGGTGCCCATCGGCAGCTCCCACAGCCCTGGCTGCTTGACCTTGCCGGAGGCGCCGTAGAGCTTGGTGCCGCCGTCGTCGCTGAGCTCGCCGGAGAGCGCCTGAAACCAGTCGGCGCCGTGGGCGACGATCCCCGGCACGTTGCAGAGTGTCTCGACGTTGTTGACCACGGTGGGCAGCCCCCAGGCACCCGACTGGCCGGGAAACGGCGGTTTGGCACGCGGGTTGGCGCGCTTGCCTTCGAGCGAGTTGATCAGGGCCGTCTCTTCGCCGCAGATGTAGCGACCGGCGCCGGTATGCAGGGCGATATCGAAATCCCAGTCGCTGCCGTTGACGCGCTTGCCCAACCAGCCGTTGGCGCGGGCATCCGACAGCGCACGCTGGATCGAGGCAGCGGCGCGATGGTATTCACCGCGCAGGAAGATGTAGCCCTGCTTGGCGCGATTGGCATAGCCGGCCAGGATCATCCCTTCGATCAGCAGATGCGGCTGCTGCTCCATCAGCAGGCGATCCTTGAACGTGCCCGGCTCCATCTCGTCGGCGTTGCAGACGACATAGCCGCGCGGCACGCCCTCGCCCTTCATGGTCAGGCTCCACTTCATCCCGGCAGAGAAGCCAGCCCCGCCCCGGCCACGCAGGTTCGCCGCTTTGACCTCGTCGGTCAGCGACTCGAATGTATGCTTGTCGAGCGCCTGGGCAACCGCCTCGTAGCCATGGGTGCTGCGATACTCGTCGAAGCTGACGGGGCTTTCGTCGTCGTGGAGACGAAAGGTGAGCGGATGCGTCTCCGGGCGACGCTCGCTGGCGGGCTGCAGAATGCGGCTCATGTCTCGCTCCCCCACGTCATGCGCGTCGGCTCTTGCCTCGGAATCATGGGTAGGCCTCCAGCAGTTTCGGAATGTCTTCCGGCGTCACCGGGCCATGCAGCGTTTCGCCGATCAAGACCGCCGGCCCGCGATCGCAGGCCCCGAGACAGCAGACCGGCAGCAGCGTGAAGCGCCCGTCCGCCGTGGTCTGCCCCATGTGGATGCCCAGATGCTCGATAAAGGCATCGCGCAGGGCCTCGTAGTCGGTCAGGAAGCAGGAGCTGCTGTCGCAGATCAGGATGACGTGACGCCCCACCGGCTGGCGGAAGATCAGGCTGTAGAAGGTCGCCACGCCCTCGACGTCCGCCGGACGGATGCCCAGCGTGTCGGCGATCGCGGGAATGGCGCCATCCGGCACATAGCCCAGGCGCTTCTGCACGATTTTCAGCGCCTCGATACTCGCCGCCTGCGGATAGGGATAGTGCGAACGCTCCTCGAGTATCGCCTCGCGGTCCGCGGGATCGAGGGCGAAGGCATCGCTGGCGATGCGGGCGCCGTCATCGGCGGTTGTCTGGTTCATGTCGGCCATCCTCATCGGTCCACGTCGGCCATGACGAAGTCGATACTGCCCAGATGCGCGATCAGATCGGGCACGAAGCCGCCGCGCATCACGGCGGGAATCTGCTGCAGATGCGGGAAGCTGGGCGTACGAATGCGCGTACGGTAGCTCATGGTGCTGCCGTCGCTGGTCAGGTAGTAGCTGTTGATGCCCTTGGTCGCCTCGATCATCTGCAGCGACTCGTTGGCCGGCAGCACCGGCCCCCAGGAGACCTGCAAGAAATGCGTGATCAGGGTCTCGATGTGCTGCAGCATCTTTTCCCGTGGCGGCGGCGTGGTCAGCGGGTGGTCGGCCTTGTAGTCGCCGGCCGGCATGTGATCGATGCACTGCTGCAGGATGCGCACGCTCTGGCGCATCTCCTCGATGCGCATCATGCCGCGGTCGAAGGCGTCGCCATTGGCGGCCGTCGGCACCTCGAAGTCAAAGTTTTCGTAGCCGGAATAGGGGCGCGCCTTGCGCAGGTCGAAATCGAGGCCGGTCGCGCGCAGGTTGGGCCCGGTGACCCCCCAGTCAAGCGCGTCCTGGGTCGTGAAGGCCGCCACGAAGCGCGTGCGATCGCGCACGATGGCATTCTCCATCATTGCCTTCTCGTATTCGGCAAGGCGCTTGGGCATCCAGTCGACGAAGCCCTGGACGAGCTTCTCCCAGCCCTTGGGCAGGTCGTGTGCCGTGCCGCCGATGCGATACCACGCCGGGTGCATGCGGAACCCGGTGATCGCCTCGATCACCTCGTAGGCCTTCTGGCGATCGGTGAAGGTGAAGAATACCGGCGTCATCGCGCCGAGATCCTGCAGGTAGGTACCCAGAAACAGCAGATGACTATTGATGCGGAACATCTCCGCCATCATGACGCGAATTGTCTTGGCACGATCGGTCACCGTGATGCCGGCGAGCTTCTCCACCGCCATCACATAAGGCAGGTTATTCATCACCCCGCCGGTGTAGTCGATGCGATCGGTATAGGGGATGAAGCTGTGCCAGGACTGGCGCTCGGCCATCTTTTCCGCGCCGCGATGGTGATAGCCGATGTCCGGCACGCAGTCGACGACCTCCTCGCCGTCGAGCTGCAACACGATGCGGAAGGCGCCATGCGCCGAGGGGTGGTTGGGGCCGAGGTTCAAGAACATGAACTCGGTCTCTTCACCTTCACGCTTCATGCCCCAGGCCTCGGGGTCGAAACGCAGCGCCTCCTGCTCGACCTCCTGCCCCTTCACCGTCAGTGTGTAGGGGTCGAACTCGGTCGCCCGCGCGGAGTAATCCTTGCGCAGCGGATGACCATGCCAGGTCGGCGGCATCATGATCCGGGTGAGATGCGGGTGGCCGGCGAAATCGATGCCGAAGAGGTCGAAGACCTCGCGCTCGTACCAGTTGGCATTGACGAAGATATCGCTGACCGACGGCAGCGTCAGATCGCGCTCGGTAAGCGCCACCTTGAGCAGGATGTCGGCGTTCCGCTCGACCGACAGCAGCTGATAGAAGACGGTAAAGTCCGCTGGCGGCAGACCTCGTCGCTGAGTGCGCAGGCGCTCGTCGACGGCGCTCAGGTCGTAGAGCATCGAGAACGCCCCGCTCACCCGGCGCAGATAGTTCAGCGCGTCTCGCAGCTGCTCGCGCGGTACCCAGATAACCGGCATGCCGGTCAGAGTCTCCTGAGGCGCAACGCGGTCGCCACCCAATTGGCGGGTCAGCTCGGCGACGACGTCGTCGCTGTCGCGTTCGGCACCGCTGCGCGTCGACGCGGCGGTATTGGCAATTGACGTTTCATCGGCTGCGGTCATGGCTGGCGGCCCCGGTAGGGAAATCGACGGCCGGTCGACTGGCGTCCGGCGGGTTCGGTAACGGCACTCTCCGATCGCACAATCGGGCTAGATACCGTCCGGGGTACGCAGCTCCTTGACCGCAATTCGCCGGTCGCGATGCTTTTCGCGTTGGGAGGGCATTTCCGCGCGGTAGACGCCCTGATCGCCGACCACCCAGGAGAGCGGCCGCCGCTCCTCCTGAATCGAATCCTGCAGCAGTTGCAGCCCCTGCAGAAACGCCTCCGGCCGCGGCGGACAGCCCGGCACGTAGACATCCACTGGCAGGAACTTGTCGACACCCTGCACTACCGAGTAGATGTCGTACATGCCGCCGGAATTGGCGCAGGACCCCATCGAGATCACCCACTTGGGCTCTAGCATCTGGTCGTAAAGTTGCTGGATGACGGGCGCCATCTTGATGAAGCAGGTGCCGGCGATCACCATGAAGTCCGCCTGGCGCGGGGAGGCACGGATGACCTCGGCGCCAAAGCGCGCCACGTCGTGAGGCGCGGTGAACGCCGTGGTCATCTCCACATAACAGCAGGAGAGACCGAAATTGTAGGGCCACAGGGAGTTCTTGCGCCCCCAGTTGACCGCCGAATTGAGCACGTCTTCGAGTTTGCCCATGAAGACATTGCGATGAACCTGCTGCTTCATGGGGTCGTCGACGCCGTGCTGGCGTTGATCGAGGGGATAGCGATCAGCTGCGGAATCGCCCCCTTCCGCCCGGGTCAGGGTGTACTGCATGGTTAGCCTCAACAAACCAGATCGAAAATCGGTCGAGAGAGTCGCCTTGCTGCATCACGGTAGACGGACTCCCGTCGTTATCTTGTTGCCGACCGCGCCACCGGTCGTGCTTGCCGGACTCAGCGCGCATCGCGCGCGCCCGGTACGGCGGCCAGCTCCCGCGCCCGCGAGTCGGACTCGCGCCCGCGCTTGCGCGGCGCCCAATCGAGCGCCCCGACGCGAGCGTCGTAGACCAGGCCGGCCAATAGAATCAGGATGAAGGTCGCCGCCGCCGCGAACCCTGTCCAGCCCACCTCGCGGACGGAGACGGCCCAGCCGAACAGGTAGACGGCTTCGATATCGAAGATCACGAACAGCATGGCGACGAGATAGAACTTGACCGAGAACCGCTGCCGGGCGGTCCCCGCGCCGACGATGCCGGATTCGAAGGGAAGAGACTTGCTGCGTCCGCGACTTCTACCGCCCAACAGGCTGGCCGCGCCGATCATCAGGCCGCAGAGCGCAAATACGGCAACCACGAACAATCCCGTGGCCCAGTAGCTGGCGATCCATGCAGAGACCTGATCGGACATGCGTTCCCTCGCGAGACAGAGACGGCACTCGATGACCGGCGCCGTCATGATCATGCTGAAAGACTATGTCGTGCTGGCAACACCGTCATACTGACCATCACGCCGTGCTGCCAATAACGTCGTCGTACTGATAGCCGCGTTGTGGTGACGACAACCACGTTGCTGCGCCAATAGTAACGTCGATTTACCAAAAAATGATGTCGTCATGCCAATGGCTAATATCGGTGTATCGATTCATACCTTGCCGCCGAATCCGGCGCTTGGTGCTGCCCAAGCTCTCGGCCAAAAGACGGCACATCCGGCAATAAACCGTCATCGATCAAGCTATCAATTTTGTAAGTTTACGCCTTTCTTCGACGTTAACAAGCAGGCTAATGGAATTGAATCGGCGATGCCTTTCATCGTTATTTTCACGCATCGATCACCGCCGCGGACGCACATCGTCCGAATTCAACCCGAGGCACGCAAGGTGCGGCGACCAGACAGGACACACGGCGTCGAAGAAGCGTTGGGACAACCGAGCGTCCTGTTTTAGGCTAGTTGCTTTCCCGTCGCTTGCAATGTTGATCCATGGCTCCCGTACCGATACCGCATCTACTCACCATCGCCGGCTCCGACCCCTCCGGCGGTGCCGGCCTGCAGGCCGACATGAAGACGTTCTCGGCGCTCGGCGGCTACGCTACCAGCGTGATCACCGCCGTGATTGCACAGAATACCCAAGGCGTGCAGGCGGTCGAGCCGGTGTCGGCCGGCATGATCCGAACGCAGCTCGACAACCTGCTCGACGATGTCGCCATCGATGCGGTGAAGATCGGCATGGTGGCCAGTCGCGAGGTGGCGGAGACGATCGCCGAGGCGCTGTTGCGGCATCGCCCGCGCTGGATCGTGCTCGACCCGGTCATGGTGGCCAAGAGCGGGGATCGTCTGGTCGACGATGAGGGACTGCGCGCGGTTCGCGAGGTACTGGTACCGCTGGCCGACGTGATCACACCGAACCTGCCCGAGGCCGCGGCGCTGCTGGGCACACCGACACCGCGGGATCTCGCCTCGATGGAACAGGCTGTTACCGCACTCTCGGCCCTCGGGGCCCCTTGGGGATTGCTCAAGGGGGGGCACCTGACGCTGTCGCGCTGTCCGGATCTGCTATGGACACCGGCCGGCACGCGCTGGCTCGAAGCACCGCGCCTGGCGACGCAAAACCTGCATGGCGCCGGCTGCGCACTCTCCTCGGCAATCGCCGCCGAGCTGGCGAAGCTGGCGCCGGACGAACGCCGTGCCGACGACGCGATCGAGGCGGCCAAGGGATGGCTACATCGCGCGCTGGAAGCCAGCGAGCGACTTTCCGTCGGCCGCGGCAAGGGGCCACCGCATCACTTTCATGCCTGGTGGTAGCAGCCGGCCCCGAGCGCACCGACGTGTTACAGTGAACTTTCGCGCGATGGCAGCGCGGCGTCGCGACGCACGGTCCGAGCGACCTCGTCAGTTGACAGATGCCGCCTGCTGTCCTCTTCTGAATCGGGTGAATAACGACTAAAGGTATCCGTATGCAGATGCGCAGCATTGCAACCGGCGTGATTGCCGCCACCATGATGACCACCGCCTCCGCCGCCTTCGCCGACACTTGGCGCTTCGGCCTCGAGGAAACCGAAGGCAGCGTGCAGTACGAGTATGCCGAGGCCTTCAAGCAGCTTATCGAAGAAAAGAGCGGCGGCGACATTACCGTCGAGATTCTGCCTTACGGCGTGTGGGGCTCCAGCTACTCGACGCTCTACGATGCCATCCAGAGCGGCGCGATTCCGCTCTCCTTCGGCTCCGGTTTCCTCGGCGGCACGGTCCCCGAAAGCCAGTTGATGAGCCTCAACTATGTCATGCCCAACGACCAGCAGGAGACGGCGGAGATTCTCAATTCCGACGCCTTCATGCAGAGCGATGCCTGGCAGCAGTCGTTCCGCGAGCGAGACCTGGTACCGCTGGCTGCCCTGCCCGAAGGCGCTCAGGTCTGGACCGCCAACAAGGAGATCCACACGCCGGAAGATATGCAGGGGCTGCAGATCCGCGTAATGGACAACAGCCTGCTGCGCGCCACCTACGAAGCCTACGGCGCCGCGCCGATCACTATCGCCTACGGCGAGCTCTACAGCGCCCTGCAGCAGGGCCAGGCGGAAGGCAATATCCAGCCGGTCTGGGCGCACGAGAACATGGGCTTCTACGAAGTTCAGGACGACATGATTTTCGCCGGGCAGTCGCAGTTCATCGCCAACCTGATCTCCAATCAGGAGTGGTACGAAGGGCTTTCCGACGAGCAGCAGCAGATGCTCGTCGAGACCATCGACGAGATGGTGCAGAAGGGCCACGAGATCCAGGCTCAACTCAACGAAGAGCGCCTGAGCACCATCCAGGAAAACAGCGACATTAACATCATCCGCCTGGATGAAGAGCAGCGTAATCGCTTCCGTGAGCTGGCTCGCCCGATTCGCGAGGAATTCGTCGACATGGTCGGCGAGCGTGGCGGCGAAGCCCTCGATATCATCCTCGAGCAGGTCGAAGCCAGCGAATCCGGTTCCAGCGACACCGGCGCCTGATTGGCGAAAGACAAACCGCTGATGGTGGCCCGCCCATGGGCGAGCGGGTCACCGAGTCACAAAAAACCCGGAAGCCATGGCTTCCGGGTTTTTTATGGCTCGATGGCCAGCGTGGCGCCATGATCGGCGTCAGTCACCGCCCAGCGAAGGCAGCAGCAGCGAGATCTGCGGAAACAGGATCAGCAGCAGCGTCGCCAGCAGCAGGATGAAGATGAATGGCGGCGTGCCACGGATCACATCCAGATAGGGACGACGGAACACCGCGATGGCGGTGAAGATGTCGCAGCCGAACGGCGGCGTGGCCGAGCCGATCGCCGCCTGCAGGGTCACGATGACACCGACGTGGATCGGATCGAGGCCGGTGGACTCCACCAGCGGCTTGAAGATCGGTACCAGAATCAGGATCACCACGATCGGGTCGACGAACATGCAGCCAATGAAGAACGCGACCGCGATCAGCAACAGCGCCAGGAACTGATTGTCGCCGATGGCATCGATCAACGGGCCGAGAATCTGGTTCGGCACGCCGGCCGTTCCCAGCGCCTGGGAGAAGGCGGCGCCGATCGCCACCAGAATGAACACCACGGAGGTGATCAGCCCGGTGGAGAGCGCCAGGCTGCCGAGATCGCGGACCGAGACCTGACGGTAGATCACCACTTCCAGCAGCAGTGCATAAGCCACAGCGACCGCCGAGGCTTCGACGGCGCTGAAAAAACCGCCGTAGATGCCACCGACCACCAGAATCGGAAAGCCGATCGGCAGGATCACGCGCTTGATCGCACGCCCCCGCTCGCGCCACGAGGCCTTGGGTTCCGGCTCGATGCCCTTGAGCCACGAATCGACCCAGCAGTAGATCGCGAACAGCACCAGGATCAGCACCCCGGGCAGGATCCCGGCGAGGAACAGATCGCCGATCGAGGTCTGCATCGCCACGCCGTAGATGATGAAGCCGATGCTCGGCGGGATCAGCAGCGCGATATCGCTGGCGTTGATGATCAGCGCCAGCGCAAAGGGATCGGAGTAGCCCTTTTTCAACAGCCGCGGGCGCATCGGCCCGCCCATGGCCACCACGGTCGCCTGGGTCGAGCCGGAGACCGCCCCGAACAGCGCACACGACGCGGCGGTGGTGATCGGCAGGCCACCGCGCAGATGGCGGGTAAAGGCATCGACCACGTCCAGCAGGCGGTTGGCGGTATGGCCCTTGGTGAGAATATCGGCCGCGAAGATGAACATCGGCACCGCCGCCAGCACCCAGCTGCCGACACCGCTGATCATCCAGCTCACCGCCTGATCGGGGCCGAAGAAGGTCATTCCGGTGAACATCATGTAGAGAGTGCCGGCTGCCAGCGGCACCATCATGGGAAAGCCCAGCAGCAGCAGCACCAGCATGATCAGGCCCAGGCCAATCAGCATGAGGGTTGTCCTTGTCTTCTGTTGTCGTTGTCGGTAGTCATCCGTTCAGCTCACGATCCGCTATCGCTCGCGCGGCGCGGTATCGTCAGCCGCCACGCCGTCGGCCGGCGCGGCGCCCTCCTCGGGCACCTCGGCGTAGTCCTCTTCCTCGGTCAGTGAGCGCCACACGCCGGGGCTGACGAGATTGCGAATCGCCGTGAGCACGTACTGAATGCCCGCAAGCGTGAAGCCCACCGGCAGTGCGAGATAGACGATCCAGAACGGAATCTGCAGCGAGGCGCTGGTTCGCCCTCGCTGATAGAGCGCCATCACGTACTCGATCGACTTGTAGCAGAAGTAGAACATCAGCACGGCGGTGCCGAGGCAGATCAGAATCATCAGCGCCTTGCGCGCGCGTCCGCTCAACTGATCATAGAGGGCGGACATGCTGATATGACGGGCGTGGCGAGCAGCGTAGCCGACGCCGACAAAGGTGATCACCACGATCAGCATTTCGGTGATCTCGTAGGTGCCGGCGATCCCCTGGTTGAAAAGAATGTTGCCGACCACGTGGGCGCTCATGAGCAGCGCCATAAAGAGAATGGCGACGGCAATCAGGGTGCGCTCGATCACCCCCAGCAGCCGATCCAGGGCGAGCAGCGCACCGAGAAGCGCACCGCCCTCCTTGCCACCGCCCGACGCCGTGGAGGTTCGATTCATAGCGGTTATCCTTGTCGTGGAAAGCACCCGACGACAGCCGCCAACACCGCGCCGTGGCGGGTGAAGATGCCGCTGCCCCAGGCTCGAAGGACTTCATTTATAACAAGATGAACGCCGCGATTACCAGAAGGCCGCCGAATGTCGGCCAGCGCTACCCGGCGTGAGACTCGCCACCGGCGGGGCTTTTCAACCGCCCTCGGCATGCTACGCTTGTCCGCGGCACGGCCTGCCCCACGGCGCACTGGCCGCGCACCGTCCCTCGCGACAAGGAAAAGATTGCCCGCCCCATGAGAGCCTTGATCCAACGCGTCACCCACGCCTCGGTCAGCGTCGACGACGAGATCGTCGGTCGTATCGATCACGGGCTGCTGGCGCTGATCGGTGTCGCCGCCGAGGATGACGCCGCCAGCGCCGAACGCCTGCTGCACAAACTGCTGCACTACCGGGTCTTTGCCGACGAGGCGGGCCGCATGAATCGCAATCTGCAGCAGGCCGAGGGCGGCCTGCTGCTGGTGTCGCAGTTCACGCTGGTCGCCGCCACCGACAAGGGGCTGCGGCCCAGCTTTTCGAGCGCGGCTCCCCCGGCGCACGGCCAGGCGATGTTCGAGCATCTGGTCACCCGCGCGCAGGCGGCCTGGCCCAAAGTCGCCACGGGGCGCTTCGGGGCGGATATGCAGGTGGCGCTGGTCAATGACGGGCCGGTGACCTTTCTGCTGGAAACCTGAGCCCCCGCCGGATAGCTTGCCGCCTGGTACGCGCCTGCCGCTGTCTCGGGGGAACCGCAGTGACAAACCCAGCGGCAACGGGCGGATAATTCGGAACCAATAACAAAATTGCCATGGGCCAGGCCCTCACGTCTCGCCGCCCATGGGCAAGGCGCCAGTGACAAGGCGCTCATAACGACAGGATCTCCCCGCATGGTGCGGCGGAGACGACAGGGAAACAGTGGCACGACGCCACGAGAAAGGAATCGAAAATGACAACGCCTCTCGCGATCATTACCGGCGGTGCCCAGGGTATCGGCCTGGCAACGGTGGAATTGTTGCTGCAGGAGGGCTGGCGCGTGGCCGCGCTGGACCGAGATCCCGAAGCCGTGGCGGAACTCGATGAAGCCTATCCGGAAGCCCCGCTGCTGGCGATGGTGGTAGACGTCAGCGATGAGCTACAGGTCAAGGAAGCGTTCCAGCACCTGCTCGCCTGGCAGCAGGAGAACCACAAGACAACCGGGCTAGATCTGCTGGTCAACAACGCCGGGATTGCCGACCCCGAATGCGGCCCGATCGAGCACCTGTCGCTGACCGACTGGCGACGCTGGCAGGAAAGCCATCTGACCGGCGCCTTTCTCTGCACGCGCGCCGCGGTCCCCGGACTACGCGAGCGTCACGGCGCGATCGTCAACATCGCCTCGACCCGTGCGCTGCAGTCGGAACCGCACTGCGAATCCTACGCCGCCGCCAAGGGTGGCCTGCTGTCGATGACCCACGCGCTCGCCATCAGCCTCGGCCCCGAGATTCGCGTCAACGCCATCTGCCCGGGCTGGATAGAAACCGGGCCGTGGCAGAAATCACGGACGCGGACGGCTCCCGAGCCTCGCGACATCGATCGCACCCAGCACCCGGTCGGGCGAATCGGCGAACCGAGCGACGTGGCCGCCACAATCCAGTTCCTCGCCAGCGACAGGGCCGGTTTCATTACCGGCCAGCAGATCACCGTCGATGGAGGGATGACGCGGAAGATGATCTACGCGGACTAACTGCGAGCCACAAGCCTGGCCGCGCGGCGCCTCTCCTGATTCACTTCCTGGGATGCCATTGGCCATCGTCACCTTTGGCATACTTGGCCTCGACGGCTTTCCAGGCCACGGCGTGGGCGACAGCCTCGCGGGAGCTGTCGCCGCGCCGATCCTCGGGGTTCTTGTACGTTTCCCAGGCGCTGTTGAAGGCTTCCCGGTAGATCGTACGAGCATGCGGTGGCAACACCTTGCGGGCGCTGTCGGGAATCTCGTCGCGATTGGCGTAGGGCATGGCGCTCTCCTGCACATGAAAGCTCCCGCACAGTGTAGTCGGCGAGACTCAGGATGCCGCGTCGAGCTCCGCCTCCAGCGCCTCCAACGCTTCCTCCGCCGCCAGCCAGTCGCCTTCGAGCGATTCGACCTCGGTCTGACGCTCGCCCTGCTCGCGGACCAGACGGGTCAACTCTTCCTTGCGCGACGCCTCGTAGAGCGTCGGGTCGGCCAGCTGCGCCTCCAGCGTGGCGAGCGCGGCCTGCGCGGTCTCCAGTTGCTTCTCTGCCGCATCACGCTGCTTGCGCAGCGGCTTCATCTGCTCGCGGCGCTCGGCGGCGGCGCGTCGAACCGCCTTGCGATCACCGCCTTCGACGCCTGACTTTTCCTGGCGCGCCGCCTGCCGCTGCGACGCCTCGCGTGACTTGAGCCACTGATGGTAGTCATCGAGATCGCCATCGAAAGGCTCGACGCGCCCCTCCGCCACCCGCCAGAAGGTGTCGACGCTCGCCCGCAACAGATGGCGATCGTGAGACACGATCACCACCGCCCCCTCGTACTCGGCGAGCGCCTCGGCCAGCGCCTCGCGCATGTCGAGATCGAGGTGGTTGGTCGGTTCGTCGAGCAGCAGTAGGTTGGGTTTCTCCCATGCCACCAACGACAGCGCCAGACGCGCCTTCTCGCCGCCGGAAAAGCGCGAGACGTCGCCGAAGACATCGTCGCCACGGAAGCCGAAACCGCCGAGGAAATCACGGATCGACTGATCGCTCGCCGTCGGCGAGAGCCGCTGCACGTGGGTGAAAGGCGTGGCAGTGATGTCGAGATGCTCGAGCTGGTGCTGGGCGAAATAGCCGACGGCCAGATTGTCGCCGGCGGTACGCCTACCGGCCTGCGGCGGCAGACTGCCGATCAGCGTCTTGATCAGGGTCGACTTACCGGCGCCGTTGGGCCCGAGCAGCCCGATTCGCTCGCCCGGCAACAGCGAGACTTTCACGTTCTCGAGGATAATGCGCTCGGCATAACCGAGGGAGGCTTGATCGAGCGAGAGCAATGGTGACGAAGTCTTGTCGGCACACGGCAGGCGGAACCGGAACGGCGAATCGACGCGCGCAGCGGCAATATGCTCCATCCGTTCCAGCATCTTGAGCCGGCTCTGCGCCTGGCGCGCCTTGGTCGCCTTGGCGCGGAAGCGGTCGACGAAACGCTCGATCTCGGCGCGCCGCGCCTGCTGTTTCTCGAGTGCGGCCTGCTGCTGCGCCTGACGTTCGGCACGCACCCGTTCGAAAGCGCTGTAATGTCCCCGGTAGAGCACCAGCTGGCCCTGGTCGATATGCAGGATGTGATCGCACACGGCATCGAGGAAATCGCGATCGTGGGAGATCAGCATCAGCGTGCCGGGGTAGCGCACCAGCCACTGCTCCAGCCAGACCAGTGCATCGAGATCGAGGTGGTTGGTCGGTTCGTCGAGCAGCAGAATTTCCGACGGCGTGAACAGCGTCCGTGCCAGCCCGACGCGCATGCGCCAACCGCCCGAGAAGTCAGCCAACGGCCGGTAAAGATCGGCCTGGGCAAATCCCAATCCGGCCAGCAGCTGCTCCGCCCGCGCCCGCGCGGTATAGCCGTCCAGCGCCTCGATGCGCCCGTGCAGCGACGCCTCGCGGGTGGTCTCTCCGCTCGCCTGGGCCGCAGCCAGTTCGCGCTCCGCCTCGCGCAGGGCGGTATCGCCATCGAGCACGAACTCGACCAGTGCCCGGTCGGTCGCCGATACTTCCTGCGCCATGTGCGCGATTCGCTTGCCGCCGGCGATCTCGACGCTGCCGGCGTCAGCCCCCAGCTCGCCGCGAATCAACGCGAACAGGCTCGATTTGCCGGCACCGTTGGCCCCGACGATACCGACCTTGTGCCCCTCATGCAGGACCAGATCGGCGTTCTCGATCAGCCGGCGTGTGCCGCGTTGCAGGGCGAGTTGGCGGAATGCAATCATGCCGGGCTCCAGGGCGCGTCGAATGGGCGCTCATTCTAACAGTCACCGACCGGGAGCACCGCATGTCCGCCAGCGACGATCTCTCGCTGTGGCACTACGCCCTCGACCGCTACGCACGCCCCGGCGTCGAGGCATGCTGCCTGACGCTGCAGGACCGCCATGGCTGGGATATCTGCGAACTGTTGTGGATCGCCTGGCTGGCCGAAGCCGGCCACCAGCCCACCGACAAGGCCCGCCGGGCGCTGGAGGACGTGCGCCGCTGGCAGCGCGAGATGACATGGCCGCTGCGTGAACGTCGCCGCCGCCTGAAAGCGCCGGCTCAGCGCTCGCCCGCCCTGGTGCCACTGCGCGAGACGCTCAAGCAGGCCGAGTGGCTGGCGGAGCAGGAAGCCCTGCGCCAGCTCGCCAGTCTGCCCGCCGAACCGGCCTGGCCCACCAAGCCGACGCCGGCAACACTGGTGGCCGCCAGCGCTTGGCTCGGCCCCGTCGATGCCACCAGCGCACCGCTGCTCGAGGCGCTTTTCGCGGCCTGGATGGCAGCGGATGCGGAACCCGAGGCCACCTGTTAGAGTCTCAACACGACTCGTACCGGTGTTTGAGGCATCTTCGCACCCGCCAGCACCGGTTCTCTTCGCGACCCCAAGGAGTTTGCATGAAACGTTTGGTAACCGCCGTAGCGCTCGGCAGCCTTGTCACTCTGCCGCTGACGGCACTGGCCCAGGACAGCGTCGACCTCGACAGCAATCAGTCCAAGCTGAGCTACAGCATCGGCGCCACGCTGGGCCAGGGGCTTTCCCAGGATATCCAGGATCTCGATGTCGATGCCTTCGCCGCCGCGATCCGTGATGTCTACGGCGACAACGACCTGCAGCTAAGCCAGGACGAGATCAGCAGCACGCTGACCCAGTACCAGCAGCAGAAGATGCAGGAGCAGAAGGCCCAGCGCGAGCAGGTCGCCGAGGACAATCGTGCGAATAGCGAAGCCTTCCTCGCCGAAAACGCCGAGAAGGATGGCGTGGAGACCACCGACTCCGGCCTTCAGTACGAAGTGCTCGAGTCCGGTGACGGCGCCTCGCCGAGCGGCGACGATACCGTGCGCGTCAACTACGAGGGCACGCTGCCCGACGGCACCGTTTTCGACAGCTCCTACGAGCGCGGCGAACCGATCTCGTTCCAGGTGGATCAGGTGATCCCCGGCTGGCAGGAAGCGCTCCAGATGATGCACGTGGGTGACACCTGGAAGGTCACTGTACCTTCCGATCTGGCCTACGGTCCGGCCGGTACCGGCGGCCCGATCGGCCCCAACCAAGCGCTGCAGTTCAAGATCGAGCTGCTCGGCATCAACCCCGACGACAGCGGCAACGATAGCGACAGCTGATCACCGCCCTGTCACGAGAAACGCCGGCCAAGCGCCGGCGTTTTTCGTTCTGGCGTCGCTATCGCGAGCAGCCCTCTGGGCCGCCCGCGATCCGGCCTAAGCGTTGCGCCAGAGGCAGCCATCGATTGCCTCGCGGCGACTGTCGCGACGCGAGACCGCCGCGGGAAACTGGGCGCTGTCGAAGTCGAACCAGCTTCCCTTGAGTCCATGATCGCTCTCGATCGCGACCTGCACGCGCCAAGCGTCCACGTGACTGCTGCAGGCGCCGAGATCGCCGTGTCCGATGAAATGGCCGTCGCCCTGCGCGTCCAGCGTGAACGCGCGCGAACGCACGTCCATCTCGCGCCCCACGAACTCGATCCTCACCTGCTTCGCCTCGAACCCTTGAACGTCGACGTCAAAGGTCAACTGTCCGGCGCCCGCCGGCGCCTCGCGCATCGCGAAGTGCATCGCCGCCGCGACCCCGAGCCCGGCACGACAGCCCTCCTCGAGCACGCACCCCTGGGCCGGGGGATACCAGGTCACGCGTGCCTCGGATTCGCGCAAATAGTAATAGTCGAGCAGGTACCACAGGGCGATCACGATCGTGGCCAGCGTCACACCAATCAGCAGATTGAGCGTACGCGGCCGGTAGGTATCCTCTTCGTATGCAGCCATGGACGTTTGGAGACTCCAACCTCAGGGACTTGATCGATAACATGTACGGCACGAGCCACGAACGACGCCGCGCCGACAAGGATGCCACATGAGCGACATCGCGAATGCGCTAGGCCCGCTTTTCCTGCTGATTCTACTCGGTGCGCTACTCGGATGGGCACGTTTTCCCGGCGGCGACTTCTGGCCCCGCCTGGAACGGGTCATCTACTACCTGCTGTTCCCTGCGATGCTGGTCGCCACGCTCGCCACGGCCGATATCGCCAGCGTACCGGTGGCACGCCTCGGCGTAACCCTGCTCGGCGCCATGATAGTCATGGCGCTGGCGCTATGGCGTATGCGGCGATGGCTGGCGCTGCCGCCGGCGCCTTTTACCTCTACCTTTCAGGGCGCCGTGCGCTTCAACACCTATGTCGGCGTGGCCGGCGCGGCCGCCCTGTATGGCGCCGAAGGCGCCACGGTCGCCGCCGTGGCAGTGGCCCTGATGGTACCGTGCGCCAATCTACTCTGCGTGGCGGCCTTTATCGCCTCGGGCACACTCGGCCGTGCCAGTCTCGGTCGCAGTGCCCTGGCGCTGGCACGCAACCCGCTGATTCTCGCCTGTGCCGCCGGCATCGCACTCAACCTCACCGGACTCGGTCTGCCCGGCTGGAGCCGCGAGGCGACCTCATTGCTCGGTGCGGCCGCCCTGCCGCTCGGGCTGGTGGCAGTGGGCGTGGCGCTGCGCCCGCAAGCGCTGTGGCAGGGCGGCCGCGCGTTCTGGCTGTCGAGCCTGCTCAAGCTGGTGGCGATGCCGCTGCTGGTCGTAGTGCTGGCCCGGCTATGCGGACTTGCCGGCGTGGAGCGCGATGTCGCACTACTCTTCGCCGCGCTACCCACCGCCACGTCGGCCTATATCCTCGCTCGCCAGCTAGGCGGCGATGCCGAGCTGATGGCGGCGATCATCACCGGCCAGACGCTGTTGGCCATGGCGTCGCTGCCGCTGCTGTTGAAGCTGGTCGGCGCCAGTTGAGGCGTGCAAATAAAAAATATTCTCGTTTAGCTTGCAAAGCCAAATGAGAATGATTAACCTTTCTCTCGTGGCGTCGCCAAACGCCACTAACCACAGCAGTGAATGTCAGGTTCCTGCCATGGTTATCTCCTCATCAAGCTAGTCACGGTCCTTAGTGCCGCCCCACCTTGGGGCGGCCTTTTTTCGTTTGGCACCTACCGATTCACGCCCTTCGATCCGGCCCCTGACCACGGTCGCCAGCCGACATTCGCGCTGGCGCCACGCGGATCAGGTACGTCGATAGATCAGATCCCAGACCCCGTGCCCGAGCCGTTCGCCACGGGTTTCAAACTTGGTCAGCGGGCGAAACGCCGGGCGGGCCACATAGGGCGAGGTCTCCGCCGGCGCCGTGTTCTCGTAGCCGGGCGCTTCAGCCATGATCTCGCTCATGTGCTCGGCGTAGGCTTCCCAGTCGGTCGCCATGTGCAAGGTGCCGCCAGGCTTGAGGCGCGTGCGCACCAGCTCGACAAAGGGCAGCTGCACGATGCGGCGCTTGTGATGCTTCTTCTTCGGCCACGGATCGGGAAAAAAGAGCTGCAGGGTGTCGATGCTCGCTGCCGGCAGACAGTCCGCGAGCACCGCCAGGGCATCCTCGCGATAGACACGTAGATTGGTCAGGCCACGCTTGTCGGCTTCGTCGAGCAGTTTGCCGACACCGGGCGCGTGCACTTCGATCCCGATGAAATCGGTCTCCGGATGGCGCTCGGCCTGCTCGATCAGCGATTGCCCCATGCCAAAGCCGATCTCCACCACGCGCGGCGCCGAGCGACCAAACAGGGTATCGAGATCCTGACGGCCGGCGTCGAGCGTCAGCCCCCACTGTGGCCAGACCTCCGTGAGCCCCCGTTCCTGGGCGGCCGTCATACGTCCCGCGCGCAGCACGTAGCTCTTGATGCCACGATGGGCCTTGTTGGGGGTTTCTTCCGCCTCGCGCGGGAGATCATCGTTCTCGGGTTTTGACGGGTCGGTCATGCGGTCGGGTATCGGTGAGAAGAGAGGAAAGGCGACCGCTCTCGACGAGCGGCCACGAGATCAGCCGTTGATGCGCCCGGCAAACGGCGAGGAGGGGCTAGCGTCGGCCCGGCGCGGCATACGCTCGGCGAGGAACGCTTCGCGTCCGGCCTCGACCGCCTTGCGCATGGCGCCGGCCATGAGCACCGGTTGGCGCGCGTGGGCGATCGCCGAATTCATCAGCACGCCATCGCAGCCCATCTCCATGGCCAGCGCCGCATCGGACGCGGTGCCGATGCCGGCATCCACCAGCACCGGCACCTCGGCATGCTCGAGAATGAGCGCCAGGGTCGCCGGATTGAGCAGGCCATTGCCGGAACCGATCAGCGAACCGAGCGGCATGACCGCACAGCAGCCGCGCCGCTCGAGCTCCTTGGCAACGATCGGATCGTCGCTGGTGTAGACCATCACATCGAAGCCGTCGGCGACCAGCGTCTCGGCCGCCGCCAGGGTCTCGGTCACGTTGGGATAGAGCGTCTTCTCGTCCCCCAGCACCTCGAGCTTGACCAGGTTATGGCCGTCGAGCAGTTCACGCGCTAGGCGACAGGTGCGCACCGCATCCTTCGCGGTATAGCAGCCGGCGGTGTTGGGCAGCAGGGTATAACGCTCGGGCGAGATGACATCGAGCAGGTTAGGCTCGTCCGGATTCTGACCGAGGTTGCTGCGACGCACGGCAAAGGTGACGACATCGGCACCGCTGGCCTCGATCGCCGCAGCGGTCTCGTCGAAGTCGCGATACTTGCCGGTGCCGACCAGCAGGCGCGAGGCGAAGCGACGCCCGGCCACGGTCAACGGGGTATCCTGCTTGAGCTGCGTCATGCGTCACTCCTTCAATGAGCGTGGCGGCGATCAGCCGCCACCGATGGCGTGCACGATCTCCACGCGGTCACCTTCGGCCAGCTGCGTCTGCGCGTGCTGGCTGCGCGGCACGATCTCCTCGTTGACCTCGATGGCGACGCGACGCCCGGCCAGGCCGAGCGTCTCGATCAACTGCGCGAGGGTCGAGTCGCCGTCGAGGCGGCGGGATTCACCATTGAGCTGGATCTGCATGACGGTCTCCCGAAGGGCGAATTCGAGCGGCCGCATTGTAGCGCTTTGCGGCGTGTCAGGCATCCACGCCAATCAAGTTCGCGCGCGGTTCAGGCATCGTCACGCCGCGGCCAGACATCGGCATCGACCTGCTCGGGCCGCTTGAGCACACGCTGCGGATCGAAGGTTGGCTCGCGCACACCCTCTCGGCGCTGGCGCTCGTAGTCGCGCAGCACACGCAGGGCGATCGGGCAGAGCAGCAGGATCGCGATCAGGTTAGTCGTCGCCATCAGCCCCATGGCCAGATCGGCGAAGTCCCAGACGAACTGCAGCTGCGCCACCGAACCGATCATCACCATCGCCAGCACCGCGATGCGCAGCACCCCCACCGCCAGCTTGGCATGGCGCTGGAACAGATACTCGATGTTGATCTGCGAGTAGGAGAAGTTGGCGATGATTGAGGTAAACGCGAACAGGAAGATGGCGACCGCGATGAAAATCTCACCGAAGCTGCCGAGGTGGTCGACCATCGCGTCCTGGGTCAGCTGGATCCCGACGATCTCCTGGCCCGGCGAGGTGCTCATCAGCGTCTCGTAGACGCCCGACAGCAGGATCACCACGGCGGTACAGCTGCAGATCACCAACGTATCGATGAACACGCCGAAGGACTGTACCAGGCCTTGGGCCGCAGGGTGTTTCACGTCGGCTTGGGCAGCGGCGTTGGGTGCCGAGCCCATGCCCGCCTCGTTCGAGAAGAGCCCGCGCTTGATGCCGTTCTCCATCGCGATCTTGATCGTGTAGCCGACCGCGCCGCCCACCGCGGGGCCGTAGCCGAATGCACTCTTGACGATTAGCGCCAGCATCGCCGGTACTTCGCTCAGGTTCGCCAGCAGCACCCACAGGGCGACGAGGAAGTAACCGATCGCCATGATCGGCACGATCTTCTCGGCCGTCCGCGCAATCGACTTGAGTCCACCATAGATCACCAGTGCCGAGAGCAGGACCAGGGCGACGCCGGTCATCCAGTTGGGAATCTCGAAGGCTTTCTGCATGCCTTGGGCGATGGTGTTGGACTGGGCGCCGTTGAAAGCGAGGCCGTAGGCGATCAGCAGAAAGATCGCGAACAGCGCGCTCATCCAGCGCTGCCCCAGTGCCCGCTCGATGTAGTAGGCCGGACCGCCGCGATAGACGCCGTCCTCATTGCGCTTCTTGTAGGTCTGCGCCAGCGTCGATTCGATGAACGAGGTCGCGAAACCGACCAGTGCGGTCATCCACATCCAGAAGATCGCGCCCGGACCACCGACCCACAGCGCCAGGGCTACACCGGCCAGATTGCCGGTACCGACGCGCGCCGCCAGCGATGTTGCAAAGGCCTGAAAACCGCTGACGCCGTTGCCGGAACCGCGGCTGGTGAAAGTCACCCGGGCCATGTGGCCAAACAGGCGAAACTGCATGAAACCGGTGATCACGGTGAACAGCAGGCCAGCACCCAGCAACAGATAGAGCAGGATGTAGCCCCAGACGAAGTCGCTGACTGGCGTCATGACGGCATAGGCCGCGTCGCGCAGAGTAGTGATGAATTCCATTTCGGAGATCCTTATGGAGAACGATGACGGCGCAGACGCCAGGGCGGCTGCCGGAGCGGTTTTTACGCGCTAGACTGGCGGGCGTCAATTCCGAGACGCGCCACGCGAGGCCGGGGATTGACCGGCCGCTGCCGCGAAAAAACAGCATAATCGTCTACCGGGAGGCACGGTATGCACCAAAAGTGGGCCTGGACACTGGCCGCGTTGAGTGGATTCATCGTTGTGGCAGCCGGCGCCTTTGGCGCGCACGCCCTGGGGCCGACGCTGGCCCCACACGAGCTAGAGGTGTTTCGCACCGGCGTGCGTTATCAGGCCTGGCATACCCTGGCGATCATGGGGGTCCTGGCGTGGCAGCAACAGCGCGCGCTGCGGGGACAGAGGCTGGTCGTCAGCCTGTGGTTCGCGGGGATCGTGCTCTTCAGTGGTTCGCTCTATCTGCTGGTGCTGAGCGGCATTCGCCCGCTGGGCATCGTTACGCCGTTCGGTGGGCTGCTGCTGATGGCGGGCTGGCTGATGCTGGCCTGGTGCGCCTGGCGTCAGCGGCCGGCCGCCGCGTCATGAAGGCTCGCAGGCTTCCGTGATCGAGGGTTCAATCGTCGCGATCGGGTAGCACATAGGTCGCGGTGACCAGCGCCACCGGCTCGTTGTCCCCGGTGGAGAAGAGCTGCACCTCGCCGACCGCCAGCCGGCGACCCAGCTTGAGCAGACGTGCGTTGGCGATCAGATCGCGGTCACCGCGGGCGCGGCGCAGGAAATGGCAGTTGAAGTTGCTGGTGACCGCCATCGGCTCGGGACCGATCTGCGCCAGGATCGCGACGTAGAGCGCGACGTCCGCCAGGTTCACCATCGAGGGGCCGGAGACGCTGGCCCCCGGGCGTAGGTGCTCGTCCTCGATCGCCAGACTCATGGTGGCACGCATGTGATCGACGGCTTCGATGGTGCCCTGGCGCTGGGGAAAGACATCGTCGAGGAAGTCCTCGATCTCGGCGGCGGTCATGACGGTCATCGGACGTCTCTCTCCTGGCGATACGATGAAGGTCGGCCTCGGCGTAGACGGAAGGCGGGCCCTGCCGCCAAGATAGCCCAAGCCCGCTACCGCGTCACAGGAGTGGTTTCTCCAACCATCGGGGCGATAGGGTTGGCTACCCGGCATCGAACGACGCAACAGCTCGCTGCCATACACGAAATATACTTTGGAAAGTGCTATCCATAGTGCGTCATAGCGCGTACGGTGAGGGCCAATCCCCAAGGAATGGGGATTGGCAAGGATCGCAGTCAGGACGACTGCCGCCAGGGACATACGGATCGCGATGACCGTAGGAGTTCAGCACTTCTGGCCTAGCTGACCAAGAGGGAGACCCGGCGTGCACGCCTGGCTCTCTTTTTTTATGCCCGTTTGTTACGCCCGCTTGGTCACGTCGGGCAGGGACCGATATTCGCTCCCCTGCCACCGCCGTCGTTTCTCTCTTAGCCGGGAAGACAGCCGGTCCGGGAAGACAGCCTGCGCGACCCGACCCGCAACGAGAGATGCCGGTCGGATCGTCACTGGTGCCCCCGAGTCAGCCGCGCGCCTTGTCCACCGCCCGCCAGTGATGCAGCAGCGGCTCTGTGTAGCCGGCCGGCTGCTCGCGTCCCTTGAAGATTAGATCGGAGGCGGCCTGAAAGGCGGTCGACTCGCTCAGGTGCGAGGTCATCGGCGTGTAGTCTGGATCCTGCGCGTTCTGCGCATCGACCACCTTGGCCATGCGTTCCAGCGTCTCGCGCACCTGCGCCTCGTCGACGATGCCATGGTGTAGCCAGTTGGCGATATGCTGGCTGGAGATCCTCAGCGTGGCACGGTCTTCCATCAAGCCGACATCGTGAATGTCCGGCACTTTGGAACAACCAACGCCGTGTTCTACCCAGCGCACCACATAGCCGAGGATGCCCTGGCAGTTGTTGTCCAGCTCCTGCTGGATCGCGTCGGCATCCCAGTCGGCGTCGGGATCCACCGGTACCGTCAGCAGGTCATCGAGCAGGTCGCTCTCGCCCTGCTGCTCCAGCTCGCGCTGGATCGCATGCACGTCGATCTGGTGATAGTGCAACGCATGCAGCACGGCCGCCGTCGGCGACGGCACCCAAGCGGTGTTGGCCCCCGCTTTGGGATGCCCCACCTTCTGCTCGAGCATCGCCGCCATCAGATCCGGCATTGCCCACATGCCCTTGCCGATCTGGGCCCGCCCGCGCAGGCCGCAGGCCAGACCGATCTGCACGTTGCTGCGCTCGTAGGCGGCAATCCAGCGGCTGCCCTTCATGTCGCCCTTGCGCAGCATCGGCCCGGCGTTCATGGCGGTGTGCATCTCATCGCCGGTGCGATCGAGGAACCCGGTGTTGATGAAGGCCACGCGCGAGGCGGCGGCGGCGATGCATGCCTTGAGATTGACCGAAGTGCGCCGCTCCTCGTCCATGATGCCCATTTTCAGCGTGTTAGCCGGCAGCGCCAGCATCTGCTCGACGCGCCCGAACAGCGTATCGGCGAACGCCACTTCGTCGGGGCCATGCATCTTCGGCTTGACGATGTAGATCGACCCGGCGCGGGAGTTGCCGCGCTCGCGCTGCAGGTCGTGCAGCGCAATCAGCGACGTCACCACTGCGTCCAGCATGCCTTCGGGAATCTCGTTGCCGTCGCCATCGAGCACGGCCGGCGTGGTCATCAGGTGGCCGACGTTGCGCACGAACATCAGCGAACGCCCGGGCAGCGTCAGCGACTCGCCGTTCGGCAGGGTATAGTCGCGATCCGGATTAAGCCGCCGCGTGACGGTCTTGCCGCCCTTGTCGAAGCGCTCTTCCAGATCGCCCTTCATCAGGCCCAGCCAGTTGCGGTAGACCTGGGCCTTATCCTCGGCGTCCACCGCCGCCACCGAATCTTCGCAGTCCATGATCGTGGTCACCGCGGCTTCCATCAGCAGGTCCTTGACCCCGGCCGGGTCCTGCTGACCGATCGGATGCTCGGCATCGATCTGCAGCTCCAGGTGCAGGCCGTGATTGACCAACAGCACGGCGCTGGGCGCTGTCGCCTCGCCAAGGTAGCCGACGAACTGGCCGGGGTTCTTCAACCCGGTCTCGCGCCCTCCCTCGAGCTTGACGGTGAGATGACCGTCGCGGATCAGATAGCCGACGGCATCGCGATGCGAGGCGATCGCCAGCGGCACGGCCATATCGAGCACATTGCGTGCATAGGCGATGACCTTCTCGCCACGCCGGGGGTTGTAGTCACCGCCTTTCTCGGCCCCGTCATCCTCGGCAATGACGTCGGTGCCGTAGAGCGCATCGTAGAGGCTGCCCCAACGCGCGTTGGCGGCATTCAGCGCGTAGCGCGCATTGTTGACCGGCACGACAAGCTGCGGACCCGCCTGACGGGCAATCTCGGCGTCGACATTGGCGGTGGTGGTCTCGACATGCACCGGCGGATCGGCCAGATAGCCGATCTCCTTGAGAAAGGCACGATAAGCCGCCATATCCTCGACGGGGCCCGGATGGTCCCGATGCCACTCGTCGAGTTTGGCCTGCAGCCGCTCGCGTTCGACCAGCAGTTCGCGGTTGCGCGGCGCGAGATCGTGAACGAGCGCGTCGAAACCGGCCCAGAACGTCTCGGCATCGATGCCGGCATTCGGCAGCGCCTCGTCGATCAGAAAACACTCGAGCGCGTCCGCGACCTGCAGGCGGTGGTGAACGGTACGTTGGGTCATGTCAGCCTCCGGAAACGGCCTGTCGTTGGGGGCAGCGCGATAGATCATGAACGGTTCGCGCGTTTATGGAAATCATTTCCATGAATGGCTTCCCACATGGTATCCCTGCCGCTGCCGCTTGTCTCGTTCGACCTTCGTTCACCCCGGCGCCACACCACTCAGTCGGGATCATGGTGTCGCGGCAGCACGACGAGTAGCATGGGCCAATTAGGAGATGCACGCATGCTCGACTTTTCGCCATTGAAGGCTACCGGCCCGCTCCAGCGTATCGAGACACCCGCCGATTCGCCATTGGGCGACTATCTGCGCCACTATCGACTGGCACGCCTGCTCGAGGCGGACCCCTCGCTCACGCTGCATGCCGGCTTCCTGCAGGCCGACGGCGACGCTGGCAAGCGCTTCGACCTATGGACCCAGGTCTGGGCGCCGGCACGCCCGCGCGGCACTGTCTTCGTGGTGCATGGCTATTTCGATCACTTGGGACTCTACGGACATCTGCTCGAGCGTCTGCTGGCACGGGACTGGCAGGTCGTCCTGTGGGATCTGCCCGGTCACGGGCTTTCCAGCGGCGAGCGCGCCACGATCGACGATTTCACCGACTACGTGACCTGCTTCAACGCCGTCGAGCACCACCTGGTCGACAGTGACCTGGCCCCCGGCCCGTGGCTCGCGACAGGCCAGAGCACCGGAGCTTCGATCATCGCCACCGACGCTCTCACCCGCGGCGAGCAGGCGCCGTGGCAGGGGCTGATACTGCTGGCACCGCTGGTACGGCCCTGGGGCTGGAATCAATCCCGTTGGCTCCACCGTATCGCCAGTCCGTTCGTGACCACCATTCCCCGAAAGTATCGGGCCAACACGACCGATCTCGATTTCGCCGACTTCCTGCGTCTGCACGACCCGCTGCAGGACAACCACCTGGCATTGACCTGGGTAAGTGCCATGCGCCGCTGGATGCCGACGCTACTGAAGCGGCCACCGAGCGAGCTGCCGGTACTGATCCTGCAGGGCGAGCAGGATCTCACGGTGGACTGGAGCTGGAATCTCAAGGCGCTCAAGCGCAAGTTTCCACAGGCCCGCATCGTGCGCCACGCCGAGGCACGTCATCACCTGGTCAACGAGTCGCCCGAGATTCGCGAAGCGCTCTTCACGTCACTCGACGATTTCCTGGTCTACCAGGCGAGGCCTCTGGTCGATGAGGAGCGTCTACCCTCATGAAGCCGCTGGCGCTTGCGCTCCTGCTGACGCTCGCCGGCTGCGCCGGGCTGACGACGCCAGCGCCGGATTCGCGTCAGGCCCTCGGAGGCCTGGCAGGCAAAGCCGCTTCCGGTCTGCTCGAGCAACCGCCCTGGCCCGCCGAACGCACGCCGCAGATCACGCTGCTGATGCGCCCGGCCGAGGTCGACGCCCCGCTACCGATCACGCCCGAGGCGCTCAACGAAGCGCTGGGCCGGGCTCTGCTCGCGACTGCCGAGGCACCGCTCGTGCTCGACTGGGCGCCACAGGCCATCGACATCGGCGACAGCGACCAGTGGCTACTACAGATCAGCTTGAACGCGCCGGCGCCGCCGCTGCGCCTGAGCGACCGCACACTGCAGCCCTACCGCCTGCAGCTCGACCTCTCGCGCCCGACGAACGGCACGGCCCACTGGCAGTGGCAGGCCAGCGGGGCGGTCGACCTGGACGCGCTGCCTGACGGCGCCGCGCCGTAAACACCTCGGCGCATCGAGAAGGGCACCGCCCGGCCCGTTGATGCCACTTGACCCGCGACCTGATCCATTCACCGCCGACAACGAGACGCCCATGCCCCGCTTCGCCCGCCATCTCGAACAGCAGGATGGCCCATACAATCCCTTCCCCGGCCTCGAGGCGCTGGAGCGCCGTCTCGGCCACGCCCTGCCCCACCGTATCGGTTCCAACGAAGGGCTGGACATGCCGCATCGCGCCCTGCGTGCCCGTTTCGGCGATGCGCTCGCCGATCTGGCGCGAACCTATGGCGACGCCGAGGCATGGTCGCTGCGCCACCGACTCGCCGAGCGCCTGGGCCTCTCTCCCGAGCAGCTACTCGTCGATGCCGGCGCCGACAGCCTGATGGCGCTCGCGCTGCGGGCGCTCTGCGACGAGGGCAGTCCGGTCATCACCAGTGCCGGCACCTATCCGACCTGGAGTTATTTCGTACGTGGCGCGGGCTGCCGCGAGATTGAAGTGGCCTACGCCGACAGCACGCAAACGCTGGCGCCGGATCTCTCGGCACTGGCCGGTGCCGCGCATCGCGAGGGCGCTCGCGTGGTCTATCTCGCCAACCCGGACAACCCGACCGGCTATCTACACGCCGACGCCGACGTACTGGCACTGCGCGATGCCCTTCCCGCCGGCTGCACGCTGGTACTCGACGAGGCCTATCACGATTTCCGCGAAGATGCCTGGTCCCCCGAGGCCAATCCGGCCTGGGCCGGCATCATCCGCCTGCGCACCTTTTCCAAAGCACACGGCCTCGCCGGGCTGCGCGTGGGCTACGCCATCGCCACGCCAGAGACCCTGGCCATGTTGATGAAGGTGAGGATTCACTACGCCGTCTCATCGCTGGCACTCGCTGCGGCCGACACCGTGCTTGCCCATCCCGACGAGACCCGCGGGCACGTCGCGGCGGTCATCGCCCGTCGCGAAGCGCTCGCCGACTGGCTACGCGAGCAGGGCGCGGCGGTGCTGCCCAGCACCACCAACTTCGTCTGCCTGCGTCTGCCCCGCGCCGCACAGGCCGCCGCCATTCACCAGGCGCTGCTGGATGAGGGCACGCTGATCCACCGCCCGGCCCATCCGGCACTGGGCCACGTGCTGCGCATCAGCGCGCTCGAGGATGCGCTGCAGCCCGGGCGCCTGGCGACGTTGGCGCAGGGGCTGGCGCGGGAAGGCTGATCTTAGACGGCGGTATGCTCGCGCTTGCCTAGCATTCGATCGAGCTGGCGGTAGCCGATCGCCTCCATCAGTTGCGCCTTGCCGACTCGCGTCTCGCCACTCAGATCCGCCAGCGTCAGCGCTACACGCAGCAGGCGGTGATAGGCGCGCGCGGAGAGATTGAGCCGGTCCAGCACGTCGGCGAACCACGCGCGCTCCGCGCTCGACAGGCCGCAGGCGGCTTCGACCTCTGCCCCGGGCAGATGGGCATTGAGCCCGCCGCGCGCCTGTTGGCGCTCGCGCGCGGCCAATACCCGTTCGCGCACCGTCGCCGACGATTCACCAGGCGTCGTGTCCGTGAGCTGGGTCGCCGGCATCGCGGGCACCTCGACCTGCAGGTCGATGCGATCCAGCAGCGGACCGGAGAGTCGCGACTGATAGCGCTGGATTTGCGCCGGCGTGCACTGGCAGCGCTGGCGCGGGTTGCCGAGGTGCCCGCAGGGGCACGGGTTCATCGCCGCCACCAGTTGGAAGCGTGCCGGGAAGCGGCGCTGATGGTTGGCACGCGAGATCAGGATCTGCGCCGACTCCAGCGGCTCGCGCAGCACCTCCAGCACGTGCCGGTCGAACTCCGGCAGCTCGTCGAGAAACAGCACCCCGTGGTGGGCCAGCGAGATCTCCCCGGGACGCGGACGCGAGCCCCCGCCGACTAGTGCGACGCTGCTCGAGGTATGGTGCGGGTTGCGGAACGGGCGTATCCCCCAGTAGGGCATGATCGGCAGACCGCAGACGGAGCGTACCGCGGCCACCGCCAGCGATTCGTCCCGGGTTAGCGGCGGCAGGATGCCACCCAGGCGACTTGCCAGCATCGTCTTGCCGGTGCCGGGCGGCCCCGCCAACAGCAGGTTGTGGCCGCCCGCCGCCGCGATCTCCAGCGCCCGACGCGCCTGATGCTGTCCCTTGACGTCGGCCATGTCCGGCTGCGCCGCGGCGGTGCCGAGGGGTGCGCCAAATTGGTGCGGTGACAGCGGCTCGCGCCCCAGCAGATGCCCCACGACCTCCAGCAGGTGCCCCGCGGCGAACACCTCGATGCCCTCGGCCAGTGCGGCCTCATCGGCGTTAGCCAAGGGCACGATCAGCCCGCGACCGTCCCGCCGTGCGGCCAGGGCCATCGGCAGTACGCCGGTGACCGGACGCAGCGAGCCATCCAGCGCCAGTTCGCCGGTGACCTCGAGTCCCGCGATCCCCGCTGCCGGCACCTGGCCGGACGCCACGAGAATACCCAGGGCGATCGGCAGGTCGAAGCGCCCGCCCTCCTTGGGCAGATCGGCGGGGGCGAGATTGAGGGTGATGCGACGGGCGGGAAATTCGAAGCCGGCGTTAATCAGGGCGCTGCGTACCCTCTCCCGACTCTCCTTGACCGCGGCTTCGGGCAGCCCCACCAGAGTGACACCCGGCAAGCCGTTGCTGAGATGCACCTCGATCGAGACTTCGGGTGCCTCGAGCCCGAGACTGGCACGGGTCTGGACGATCGCGAGCGTCATTCGCCGCCTCCACGGTTGAGATCCGCCTGAGGCGACTGCCGCAGGCGGGGCCGACAATGTCAGCGCATCGACCCCACCCTATAGGACTACATTCTGTTACGCATGAAGGCAACCCATCCGACCTCGAGTAACCGGTTGGCGGGGATCAGGGCTTGGCGCCGTCGGCACTGCCGTCAACGTCATCCTCTGCCGGAGTTTCCGGGGTAGAGGGCGATGCCGGCTGTGCCGCCTGCTCGCTATGCATCGCATTTTCCAGCGCGGACACCTGCTCTTCCAGCGCTTCGACACGCTCCCGCGTGCGCGTCAGCACATCCATCATGATGTCGAAGTCTTCGCGCGACACGATCTCCATGCGCTCCATGGCGCCGCGCAGTACGCCCTGCACGTTACGCTGAATATCACCCGGCGCCTGGGAGGCGCCCTGCAGACGTTCGCCCAACTGGCGGGTCAGACGCTCGAATCGATCCTGTGCGGACATGAGATGTTCTCCTGCTCGTGAAAGTCGACGGTATCTAGCCACCAGCATACGCAAACTCTCGCGACCTCGCCGCCCAAGGTTGACGCTGTCAATGCCCTTAAAAGGGGCGCAAACGAAAGCTGTGCGCACTTTATTGGTGCAGATACAAAACCCACACATCGTCTGTCATGCCAACCGGCGGCCAATGATCACTGTAACCACATGATAATAAAAGAATCGTCGGCTTGTGGCATGTGTCCTGCCTGTTACCCGAAGGCGCAAGCCGACTATGGGAGAGAAAGGGATGAAACTCATCACCGCCATAATTAAACCCTTCAAGCTCGACGACGTGCGAGAAGCACTGGCCGACAACGGCGTGCAGGGCATTACCGTCACAGAAGTGAAAGGGTTCGGTCGTCAGAAAGGCCATACCGAGCTGTACCGGGGCGCGGAATACGTTGTCGATTTCCTGCCCAAGGTCAAGATCGAGGTGGCTGTGGAAGATGACCGCCTGGATGGCGTGCTGGACTCGATTCGCAATGCTGCCAACAGCGGCAAGATCGGTGACGGCAAGCTGTTCGTGACGCCACTCGAAGATGTCATCCGGATCCGAACCGGGGAACGCGGGGCCGACGCCGTTTGAGGCGCGGGACTAGGAGACAAAAGAATGAATGATCAAGTCGTGCAACTATCCTACGCACTCGACACCTTCTATTTTCTGGTGTCGGGTGTGCTGGTCATGTGGATGGCGGCAGGTTTCGCCATGCTCGAGGCCGGCCTGGTACGCGCCAAGAATACCACCGAGATTCTGACCAAGAACGTGGTGCTGTTCGCCATCGCCAGCGTCGTCTACCTGCTGTTCAGCTACCACCTGATGTACTCGAGCAGCGCCGGTGGTTTCTTCCCCAACTTCGGCTTCCTGATCGGCGCCGAGAACAGCGTCGATGACGTGATGAGCAGCGGCGGCGACGTCTATTACTCCGCGCGCGCCGACTTCTTCTTCCAGGTCGTGTTCGTGGCGACGGCCATGTCGATCGTTTCCGGTGCCGTGGCCGAGCGCATGAAGCTGTGGGCCTTCCTGGCCTTCGCCGTGGTCATGACCGGCATCATCTACCCCACGTCCGGCTACTGGACCTGGGGTGGCGGCTGGCTGAGCGAAGCGGGTTACTCCGACTACGCCGGCTCCGGCATCGTCCACCTGGCAGGCGCGGCAGCCGCCCTCGCCGGCGTCATCGTGCTCGGCCCGCGTAAGGGCAAATACGGTAAGAACGGCGCGATCTACGCGATCCCCGGCGCCAACCTGCCGCTGGCCACGCTGGGTACCTTCATCCTGTGGATGGGCTGGTTCGGCTTCAACGGCGGCTCCGAGCTGATGGTCTCCAACGTCGATTCCGCCAACAACGTCGCCCAGGTTCTGGTCAACACCAACTCGGCCGCGGCCGGCGGCGTCATCGCGGCGCTGATCCTCGCCAAGCTGTGGTTCCGCAAGGCTGACCTCACCATGGCACTCAACGGCGCCCTGGCTGGCCTGGTCGCGATCACCGCCGACCCGCTCTCCCCGTCCGGTTTTGCCTCCGCCATCATCGGCGCCATCGGCGGCCTGATCGTGGTGGTCTCCATCGTCAGCCTCGACAAGCTGAAACTCGATGACCCGGTCGGTGCGATTTCCGTCCACGGCGTGGTCGGCATCTGGGGCGTGATCGTGGTGCCCTTCACCAACGGTGACGCCACCTTCGGCGCGCAGCTGCTGGGCGTTGTCGGCATCTTCGCCTGGTGCTTCCTGGCCAGCCTGGTCGTCTGGCTGATCATCAAGGCCGTCATGGGCGTCCGCGTCTCCGAAGAAGAAGAGTACGAAGGCGTCGATATCGCCGAGTGCGGTATGGAAGCCTACCCTGAATTCAACGTCGGCAAGAAGTAACGCCGATAGACCGAGTGAGCTGGCGTGCTCCCCTGGCCCCCTTCGGGGGGCCTTTTTTAATGCCGCCAGAAAGGTTGCAACAGCGCGGCCACTGCCAGACAGGCACCGGTTCGATGAAAGAAGGCTGGCGCGACAGGGCTCGGGATTTCCCGCACGGCCTCGGCAGTGTTTCCCTGACGACGTAGTATGCTTAAGATGACAGATGCTTAAGATGACAACAGCTCATGATGACAGCGAAGTTGCCGTCACAATGGCTTATCCATCGGACACGGACGCGCAGCCATCCGTCTACCGCACGCGAGGAGAAACTCCATGAAACTGGTTACCGCCATCATCAAGCCGTTCAAGCTGGACGACGTGCGTGAGTCTCTGTCAGAGATCGGCGTGCAGGGCGTCACCGTGACCGAAGTGAAAGGCTTCGGTCGCCAGAAGGGTCACACCGAGCTCTACCGTGGCGCTGAGTATGTGGTCGACTTCCTGCCCAAGATTAAGCTCGAAGTCGCCGTCGACGACGACATGAGCGACCAGGTGATCGACGCCATTACCAAGGTGGCCAATACCGGCAAGATCGGCGACGGCAAGATCTTTGTCTCCCCGCTCGAGCAGGTGATCCGTATCCGTACCGGCGAGACCGGCAAGGACGCGGTGTAAAACACCCGCTGACCAGCAACATCACTGAAAAGCCCTCGTCGACAGGATGTCGACGAGGGCTTTTTGCTGCGGCATCGAAACGCTGGCGCGCCAAGATCAGGTCGAGCAGGACGCGGCGCTCGCTACGTGGCGAGCGCCAGCTTCACCGGCGCCTGGCCTGTATGGAGGCTTCACTTTTCGACGAAGGCGCGCTCGATGACGTAGTCTCCCGGCTCGCCCATGCGCGGCGAGATCGCGAAGCCCAGTTCATCGAGCAGCTCGCTGGTTTCGTCCAGCATGGCCGGGCTACCGCAGATCATGGCGCGGTCCTGCTTCGGATCGAGCGGCGGCAGGCCGGTATCCGCGAACAGCTTGCCGCTGCGAATATGGTCGGTCAGACGACCCGTCGTGTGAAATTCCTCGCGCGTCACGGTCGGGTAGTAGACGAGCTTCTCGCTGATCTCCTCGCCCAGATACTCGTGCGCCGGCAGCTCCTGAGTAATGAAGTCGGCGTAGGCGAGTTCGCTGACGGTACGTACGCCGTGAATCAGCACGACCTTTTCGAAGCGCTCGTAGACTTCCGGGTCCTGAATCAGGCTCATGAACGGTGCCAGCCCGGTACCGGTGGAGAGCATGTAGAGATTGCGCCCCGGCAGCAAGTCGTCGCACACCAGGGTGCCGGTCGGCTTGCGGCTGACCATGATCTGATCGCCGACCTTGAGGTGCTGCAGCCGCGAGGTCAGCGGGCCATCAGGCACCTTGATGCTGAAAAACTCGAGATGATCCTCGTAGTTCGGGCTGGCCACCGAGTAAGCGCGCACCAGCGGCTTACCATCCACTTCCAGACCGATCATCACGAACTGACCGTTCTTGAAGCGCAGGCTGCGCTCGCGCGTGGTACGAAAGCTGAACAGCGTATCGTTCCAGTGGTGAACGCTGAGAACCTCTTCCAAGGCGAACTTGCTCATGCGGCACTCCTGACGTAATAGCAAAAAGGCATAGATTGCCTGTTCGGTAGATGACGGAACTATAAGAAAGGGCGAGTCTTCTGTTAAGTGGATTGTTTGGATAACCTATATCCATAAAATCGATATGGATGCCCGCCATGCGCTATACCCTGCGTCAGCTCGAGGTGTTCGTGGCCATTGCCCAACATCAGAGCGTCTCCCGTGCGGCCCGCTCGCTATCGATGTCTCAGTCGGCGACCAGCACTGCGCTGGCGGAGCTGGAACGGCAGTTCGACTGCCAGCTTCTCGACCGCCTGGGGAAACGGCTCAAGCTCAATGCCCTAGGCTTTCAGTTATTGCCCAAGGCGGTGGCGCTGCTCGATCGTGGCGAAGAGATCGAGGAGCTGCTCAAGGGGCAGCGCGGCATCGGCTCGCTCGAGGTCGGCGCCACGCTGACCATCGGCAATTATCTGGCGACACTGCTGATCAGCGACTTCATGCAGCGTTATCCGGAGAGCCGGGTGCGCCTGCAGGTTCAGAACACGGCGTCGATCGTCGAACGGATCGCCCTGCATGAAATCGATCTGGGGCTGATCGAGGGCGACTGTCAGCACGACGACATCGTGATCCAACCGTGGATCGAGGACGATCTGACGGTCTTCTGCTCGCCGCGACATCCCCTCGCCGGCGAAGGCAGCGCCGATCTGGAACGGCTGCTGCGCGAGGCGTGGATCATGCGCGAGGTCGGCTCCGGCACCCGGCGCACGCTGGAACATGCCATGCGTCACCGCCGGGGACGCTTCAATATCCTGCTGGAGCTGGAGCACACGGAAGGCATCAAGCGCGCGGTCGAATCGGGCCTGGGTATCGGCTGCGTGTCGCGACTGGCGTTGCGCGACGCTTTCCGCCGCGGCAGCCTGGTACCGATCGCCACGCCGGAGCTCGACCTGACGCGCAGCTTTGCGTTCATCTGGCATCGCCATAAATATCTGACCACGGCGATGCGCGAGTTCCTGCGCCTGTGTCGCGAAATGACCGTGGGGGCCCAGCGCAGTGACGAAATCAAGCTGCCGACCATTCCTTGAGCGCCGACCAGCGTTCGAAAGTGCTCGGATGCGATACCGATATCAGGCACAAAGCGGCACCGGCCTAGGTCGCGAGGGCGGTCCCTACCGACAAGCCCTAACGTAGCGCGCCGCTCCGGAGAGCGGCGCGCTACGATACCGAACGACGGGGCATGACCCCGTCTACGCGTTCAGGACCAGCCAAGCTTGCTGGCAATCTCGTCTTCGCTCGCCTTCGACAGGTCCTTGTCGAGCGTCTTGGTGACCAGCGAGTGGGTCGGCTTGTCCAGCTTGTCACGCAGCAGCCCTAGGAACTGCGGCGCCGCGATCAGGATGAACTCGTCGGCCTTGCCCTGAGTGCGCGCGTCGCGCAGGTAATCGGCGACTTCCTTGGCAAAGAACATCTCCTGCTTGTCGGAGGTCGCGTTGTCGTCGCCGGTCTGGCGCTGACTGGGCCCCGACGTAGCCTCTCCCTTGCCTCCGGTACGCAGATCGCCCGTATGGGCCCTCCCTTCAGGATGCGTCAGCGTCTCGACTTCGCGCAGTACATTGGCCTGGCGCGCAAAGATGCGAGCCCGCGCCGCATCGGCGGCAACCACATAGATCTTTTCCATGACTCACTCTCCGGTTCCGTGGATCGTGACCTAAGCGTGGTAGAGATTTCGTCGCCGCTCAAGGCCACGCTTTCCCAGTGCCTTCCGAGGCCTGGATGCCGGCATCGTTCTCGCTGCGATAACGGAAACGACAGCGCCCCGCGATGGCGGGGCGCTGAGTGTTCGGCGTCACCTTCGGCTCAGTCGTGAGCCGGAGGAATCCAGGCGATCATATCGACCTCGACGTCGGCGCCGCCGGCAAGCCCCGTAACGCCGACACAGGTACGCGTCGGCAGCGGCGCCTCGAAGTAGCTGGCATAGACGCTGTTGACCTCGTCGAAATGCCCCATGTTGGTGATGAAGACCCGACTCTGCACAACATGCTCGAAGCTGCTGCCGACGGCCTCGAGCACGATCGCCAGGTTCTTCATCACCCGGTGGGTCTGCTCGGTGAAAGTGCCAAGCAGCATCTCGTTGGTTTCCGGCACCGTCGGCATCTGACCCGTGATGAAGACCAGCTCCCCCACGCGACAGGCGTGGGAGAACGGCGCGATCGGCTGCGGCGCCCCTTCGACGAAGCGCTTTTCGATACCCATCAGTGCCCCAGGATCTGGCTGAGGAACAACTGCGTGCGCTCCGAGCGAGGATTGTTGAAGAACTCGGTCGGCGGCGCCTCCTCGATGATCTGGCCCTGGTCCATGAAGATGACCCGGTCGGCCACGGTCTTGGCGAAGCCCATTTCGTGGGTGACGCAGAGCATGGTCATGCCCTCGTGGGCAAGCTCGATCATGACGTCGAGCACCTCCTTGATCATCTCCGGATCGAGCGCGGAGGTCGGCTCGTCGAACAGCATTACCTCCGGCCGCATGCAGAGCGCCCGGGCGATCGCTACGCGCTGCTGCTGGCCGCCGGAAAGCTGGCCGGGATATTTCTGCGCCTGGTTGGCGATCTGCACGCGATCAAGATACTCCATCGCCGTCTTCTCGGCCTCGGCACGCGGCTTCTTCTGTACCCAGATCTGCGACAGACAGCAGTTCTCCAGCACGGTGAGATGCGGGAACAGGTTGAAGTGCTGAAACACCATGCCGACGTTGCGCCGGATCTGTTCGATCCGCTTGACGTCGTTGTTCATGGGAATACCGTTGACCGCGATCGCCCCCTGTTGATGCTCCTCCAGGTGGTTGATGCAGCGGATCATGGTCGACTTACCGGAGCCGGACGGGCCGCAGACGACGATACGCTCGCCCTTGCTCACGGTCAGGTTGATATCGCGCAGTACGTGAAAGTCACCGTACCACTTGTTGAGATGATCGATCTCGACCATCGGGGTGTCCTTGCCTGCTGTCGGCCGGCTGGCTGTTGCTTCGGTCATGGCAGTGCGTTCCTGATGACGATCTTGTTGGGCGAAACCGCCACCCCGCGACGACGCGGGGCGCGACGTCAGTTCTTGTGTCCGGTGTTCAGGCGACGTTCGATGTACTGGCTGTAGCGCGACATGCTGAAACAGAAGACCCAGTAGACCAGCGCCGCGAAGACATATCCTTCGGTCGAGAACCCCAGCCAGTTGGTGTCGGTCAGGCCGGCGCGGATGATCGCCAGCATGTCAAGCAGCCCGATGATCAGCACCAGCGAGGTATCCTTGAACAGCGCAATGAAGGTATTGACGATGCCGGGTATGACCAGCTTGAGCGCCTGCGGCAGGATGATCAGCCCCATGCGGTGCCAGTAGCTCAACCCAAGCGCCTTGCCGGCTTCATCCTGCCCCTTGCTGATCGCCTGCAGCCCGCTGCGGATGACTTCCGCCATATAGGCGCTCCAGAACAGCATGATGCCGACGAGGGCACGCAGCAGCTTGTCGAACTCGATGTTTCCGGGCACGAACAGCGGCAGCATAACCGACGCCATGAACAGCACCGTGATCAGCGGCACGCCGCGCCAGAACTCGATGAAGATCACACAGACCGCCTTGACGAAAGGCATCTGCGAACGGCGCCCCAGCGCCAGCAGGATACCGATCGGCAGCGAGCCGACGATGCCGACCACGGCAATCGTCAGCGTCAGCATCAGGCCGCCCCAGGCACGAGTTGGCACATACTCCAGCCCGAAGCTGCCACCCAGCAGCAGGAAATAGGCAATGATCGGAAAGCCGACCAGCGCGAACAGCGCCACCCACTTCTTCTGCGGCAGACGTGGCACGGCCAGCCAGGCGACCAGAATCGCCAGCATGGCGAAGACGATGTCGACCCGCCAGCGCGCGCCCTCCGGATAAAAGCCGTAGATGATCGAATCGAAGCGCGCACCGATAAACGCCCAGCAGGCGCCGGCACCGGTACAGGCGTCGCGGCTGGCACCGATGAAGTTGGCGTCGATGACCGCCCACTCCAGCAGCGGCCAGATCAACCGCGCGATCACCAGAATCACGACAATCGACACCACGCTGTTGAGCGGGCTGCTGAACAGGTTGGCACGCAGCCAGCCGGACACGCCGCGGCGCTGATCCGGCGCGCGGCGCGCCTCGATCATTTCTGTGCGGAAGGTAGAGTTGCTAGTCGTCGCGGTCATCTCAACGCTCCTTCAGCAGCGTACGCGCGTTGTAGAGATTCATCAGGAACGACACCGTCAGACTGATGACCAGATAGACCGCCATGGTCATGGCGATGATCTCGATCGCCTGGCCGGTCTGGTTCAACGTGGTGCCGGCGAAGACGGCAACCAGGTCCGGATAGCCGATTGCGGTGGCGAGCGACGAGTTCTTGATCAGGTTCAGGTACTGGCTGGTCATCTGCGGGACGATGACGCGCATGGCCTGCGGGATGATGATCTTGCGCAGGGTGATGGCGCCGGGAATGCTCAGCGAGCGGGCGGCTTCTGTCTGCCCGTGCGGGACCGAGAGGATGCCCGAGCGCACGATCTCGGCGATGAAGGCAGCAGTGTAGATCGACAGCGCAAGCCACAGGGCGACCAGTTCCGGCAGGATATTGATGCCCCCGCGGAAGTTGAAGCCGGTCAGCTCGGGCAGCGACCACTCGAGCGGCGCGCCGGTGGCAACAAACACGATCAGCGGCAGCCCGATGACGATCGCTGCCCCGATCCAGTAGACGGGCAACGCCTTGCCGGTGGCCATCTGCCGACGCTTGGCAAAGATGCTGAAAAGCACCGTGATGACGATACCGACCAGCAGTGCCCAGGGAGTCGCGGCAAACCCTTCCAGCGGCTGCGGATCGGGTATCACCAGCCCGCGCACGTTGAGGAAGAACGCCTCGAACAGCGAGACGCTATCTCGCGGCGATGGCAGGGCCCGCAGCACAGCGAAGTACCAGAACAGGATCTGCACGAGCAGCGGGATATTGCGAAAGATCTCGACATAGACGGTCGCCAGCCGCGCCAGCAGCCAGTTGGGCGACAGTCGCGCGATCCCGACCAGAAAACCGATGATGGTCGCGGCGATGATGCCAAGAAAGGAAACCAGCAGCGTATTGAGCAGACCGATGACGAAGGTGCGCCCGTAGGTGCTGCTGTTGGTGTATTCGATCAGGGTCTGCGAAATCGAGAAACCGGCACGCTCGTCCATGAAGCCGAAACCGGTATGGATACCGCGGGCGTCGAGGTTGAGCAGCGTGTTGTGAACCAGCAGACTGATGAAGCCCGCCAACGCGATGAACAGCACGGCCTGGATGACCAGTGCACGCATGGCGGGGTTACGCCACAGAGGACCCTGTCCCCGTCGCGGTAGAGAAGTCGATGGACGCAGCATGAGTATCTATCTCTACTCGAGCGTTGAGAGGCACCTCGCCTCCGGCGCCGGCCGGAGACGAGATGTCGAAAGGGTGCTATGGCTTAGCGGACGGGCGGAGCGTACTGGATGCCGCCATCGGTCCACAGGGCGTTGACACCGCGCTCGAGCTCCAGCGGCGAACCGGAACCGACGGTTTCCTGGAAGACTTCGTCGTAGTTGCCGACCATCTTGATGATGTTGTAGGCCCAGTCGTTGCTGATACCCATCTGTTCACCGAAGTTGCCGTCCTGACCCAGCAGGCGAGCAACGTCCGGATTCGGCGGGTTGTCGCGCATCTCGTCGACGTTTTCGCTGTTCACGCCGAGCTCTTCGGCGTCGAGCATGGCAAACAGACTCCATTTGACGATGTTGAACCACTGGTCGTCGCCTTGGCGCACGACGGGGCCAAGCGGCTCCTTGGAGATGCGTTCCGGCAGGATCACGGCGCCTTCCGGATCGGCCAGCTGCAGGCGTAGGGCCGCCAGCTGCGAGGAGTCGGAAGTCAGCACGTCGCAGCGACCGCTGTCGAAGGCCTGCGCGGACTGGTCGGAGGTGTCGAGGGAGACCTGCTGGAACTCCATGTCGTTGGCATGGAAGTAGTCGGCCAGGTTGAGCTCGGTGGTGGTACCGGACTGCACGCAGACTGCCGCGCCATCGAGCTGCATGGCACTGTCGACGCCGAGATCGCTACGCACCAGGAAGCCCTGGCCGTCGTAGAAGTTGACGCCGGTGAAGTTGAGACCCAGCGAGTTGTCGCGGGTGGCCGTCCAGGTCGTGTTGCGCGACAACACATCGATCTCGCCGGACTGCAGGGCAGTAAAGCGCTCGACGGCGGTCAGCGGCGTGAAATTGACGGCTTCGGGGTCGCCCAGTACAGCGGCGCTGACGGCACGGCAGACTTCGACATCGATGCCCTGCCAAGTGCCGGTGTCATCGGGCGCGGAGAAACCGGCGAGACCGGTGCTGACGCCACAGTTGAATTCACCGGCGTCCATGACGTCGTCCAGAGTGGCGGCTTGAGCGTTGGACACTGCTACCAGTGCCACGGCGGCTGCGGGCAGAGCCAGCAGGCTCTTGTTCTTATAGCGCATGTGGAATCAACTCCCTCGCATTGTCATTTGAGTGCATGCATGAGCATGCCTCCAAGACGGTAGCAAAGTTCGTTCCACTCTCGCCCAAACCGCCCTAAAACCTTGTTTCAACGCTATCTACGAGCGGTTATCGCCCCGATGAGGTATTGGCTGAACGGGCATATCGCTACAATTTGTTGCAGAAAAGCTGCAGGAATCGCACAGATGCACCACCGAGGTGCGTTTTGTTGAATCGGTGTTCAATGCTGAACGGAGACCTCACCGATAGCCCCGTCGTCGCCCCGCGTCACTGCCTGTGCCGCTGCGGGTGACGCTCGCGGAATGCGGCAACGCCGAGCCCCAGCAGGATCCCGCTGAGGGCACCCAGCCCATTGGCCAGCAGATCCGCCGGATCACCCCCGTGACGGCCGGGCACCGGGATCTGCAGAAACTCGATGGCCGCACCGAAGGCCACGGCGGCAATCAGCGCGGTCCCTCGACGGCAGCCGCTAAGGCCTAGCCCTATCGCGAGCCCGCCATAGGCAATGAAATGATTGAGCTTGTCCCAGGGCAGGTCTCGCGGCAGCGTATCCGCCGGCGTCAGGCTGCCCCAGGCAATGGCAGCCGCCCAACCGCAGGTCAGCAGCGCGAACAAGCATTGCCGCGGTGTCAGGTGTGGGCGTCGATGCATGAAGCGTCGAATCATGAAGCGTCGAACTCCTCGGCATCGGCCAGAGTCATGGGCAGGCCCAGCTGCGTACAGAGACCCGGGGTCAGCCGGTCAAGCCAGCGCGGATGACCCTCTAGCCTGTCGGCATCGAGGAAAGCCAGCCGGCCACGTCGATTGCCGATGAAACGATAGGCGCCATCGCGCCAGGACCGGGGGATCCAGCGCACACCGCTTAGCCAGCGCCAGGGTCCGTGCAGACGGGTTGCGAGACGCCAGGCGGCGCTGCTGTTGCGGGCCATCTCGCCATCGGCAAACAGCCAGATACTGTCGCTGCCGGCGAAGTCGATACCAAAGTGGCCGCCGAGTCGCCGCGACAACCGGCCGTCCAGCGCGCTGAGACGTAGCCGGCTGTCAGCGCGCTCGCGTGCCAGTAGCCAGCGCAACGAGCGGCGACAGAACGGGCAACCGGCGTCGAACAGCAGCAGTGCGTCGGCGCCCGTATCGTCAGCGGTGGTAGGCCGGGCTGAGCTCATGCAACGTCTCCAGAAAGGCGGTGACGTTGGCGGGGTCGGTAAACTGGCTGATGCCGTGGCCCAGGTTGAAGACATGACCCTCGCCGGGACCGAAACTCTCGAGCAGGCGCGCCACCTCGTCGCGGATGCGCGCCGGCGGCGCGAACAGCACGTTGGGATCGAGGTTACCCTGGATCGCGACGCGCTCGCCGATCCGGCGTCGGGCATCACCAAGCTCGGTGGTCCAGTCGATGCCGACGGCATCGCAGCCACTGTCAGCAATCGTCTCGAGCCATTGTCCACCGTTCTTGGTGAACAGAATCACCGGCACCCGGCGACCGCCTTGCTCGCGGATCAGGCCGCCGACGATGCGCTGCATATAGGCCAGCGAAAACTCGCGGTAGGCCGGCGTCGACAGCGCGCCACCCCAGGTATCGAAGATCTGCACCACTTGGGCACCGGCGCGGATCTGCGCGTTGAGATAGTCGGTCACCGCGGTCGCGAGCACTCCGAGCAGCGTATGCAGCGCCTGCGGGTCGCCGTAGAGCATGGCCTTGATGTGGCGGAAATCCTTGCTCGAGCCGCCTTCGACCATGTAGGTCGCCAGTGTCCACGGGCTACCGGAGAAGCCGATCAGCGGCACGCGGCCGTTCAGCTCGTGGCGGATCGTGCGCACCGCATTCATCACATAGTCGAGATCGCGCTCGGCATCCGGCGCGCTAAGCGCGGCGATATCGGCAGCCGTGCGCAACGGCTTACGGAACTTGGGCCCCTCGCCGGGCTCGAAGTAGAGCCCCAGCCCCATGGCATCCGGAATGGTCAGGATGTCGGAAAACAGGATCGCCGCATCCAGCGGGAAGCGCTCCAGCGGCTGCAGCGTCACCTCGCAGGCGAGCCCGGTGTTGCGGCAGAGATCCATGAAGCTGCCGGCCTGGGCACGCACTTCACGATACTCCGGCAGGTAGCGGCCGGCCTGACGCATCATCCAGACCGGCGTGCGGTCGACCGGTTGGCGGGCCAGCGCCCGCAGCAGGCGATCGTTCTGCAGCGCCTGCGGCTCACAATCCTGGTTCAAGGTCATGGCTCTCTTCGCATTCGAGATTTGCCGGCATTGTAACGGATCGACCGGCAAGCCTGTTATAATGCCGGCCCTTTAATTATCAGGGGTCCGCCTCCCCGCTCGCGAGGTCATCGTGTCGATCCGCTTCATCGCCGCATCGCAATTGCCCACTCCTTGGGCGACTTTCATGCTGCACGGCTTCGAGGAAACCGCCACCGGCAAGGAGCATGTCGTGCTCACGCTGGGCGACATCACCACGCCGGAGCCCGTCCTCGCGCGCGTACACTCGGAGTGTCTGACTGGCGACGCGCTCTTCTCGATGCGCTGCGACTGCGGCTATCAGCTGCAGGAGGCGCTCAAGCGGATCGCCGACGAAGGCCGTGGCGCCCTGCTCTATCTGCGTCAGGAAGGCCGAGGTATCGGCTTGCTCAACAAGATCCGCGCCTATGCCCTGCAGGACGACGGGGCCGACACCGTCGAAGCCAACGAGCAGCTGGGGTTCGGTGCCGACCAGCGCCGCTACGATATCTGCGTGCCAATGCTCGAACATCTCGGCATCCAGGCCCTGCGGCTGATGACCAACAATCCACGCAAGGTGGAAGCGCTTGCCCGCGACGGCGTGCACATTCGCGAGCGCCTGGCCATCACCACCGGACGCAACCCGTTCAACGAGCACTACCTGACGACCAAGGTCGGCAAACTCGGACACATGATGGCGCTCGACGAGTTCACGCCGGCCAGCGACGTCGACATCGAACGCGACGCCTGATTTTCGTCAACTCGCTGCGACTGGCGCTTCCCACCGGCGTCATCGCGGCGTCATCATGTTGTTCTATCGTGACGACGACAGGGCGTCGCCACGACCGGACAGCAGGTGCCGGTTGCGCGATACGCGTGAACGATCTTGTCGATGGCCGGTCTCTTTGGCGATGACTTTTCTCTCAGACGGCTTTCCAAATCCTGCCGAGGGTTTCGAGACCATGTCCGATCACGCCCCGTCCCAAAGGCGTAGCGCTTCGTATGCCAAGCCCGACGCGCCCGGGCCTGAATGCCTCGAGGCCCTGGCACGTGAAGTGCCGGAAGACGACGCACCTGAAGATACATTCTCGCGACTCGAGGAGTGGCTGCACAGCATCAGCCACGGTGTCGGCGCGGCACTCAGCCTGGCCGGCATGGTGGTTCTGATCGTGGTGGCCAGTCTCGCGGCGAACGTCGACCCGTGGAAGATCGTCGGCGTCTCGCTCTACGGCAGCTGCCTGCTTGCGCTCTACACCGCCTCGACGCTCTATCACAGCATGCGCGACCCGCGCCTGAAGCGCTTTTTCCAGGCCTGCGATCACTGTGCGATCTATCTGCTGATCGCCGGTACCTACACGCCCTTTCTGCTGGTCAATCTGCGCAGCCCGGTGGGCTGGACGCTTTTCGGCATCATCTGGGGGCTGGCCGCCGCGGGCATCGCGCTGCGTCTCCGCTGGCCCGACCGTTTCGGTATCCTGCGGGTCTGTGTCTACCTGGTCATGGGCTGGCTGATCCTGGTCGCCGCCGGCGACATGGCCGAGCAGCTCTCCGAGACCGGCCTGACCCTGCTGGTCGCCGGCGGCATCACCTATACGGTCGGAGTGCTCTTCTATGCCCTGCCCGTCATCCCCTTCCACCATGCGATCTGGCACCTGTTCGTAATCGGTGGCAGCGTCTGCCATTTCTTCGCGGTTTACACTGCCGTACTACCGTTCGAACCCTAGCCGGCGGAAACGCGATCCCACGCAGGACATCGGTGGCATAGCGGTTATCATGATCGCCAGACTTCCACGGATCATCGTCGGCGGGCCCTTTTCGAGGCCAGCATACCGCCGCGTCAGACAGGACCTTCTTTCATGTTTCGCTGGTTCGAACAACGTCTCGACCCCTTCCCGCCCCAGGAGCCGGTGCGACCGCCGGACTCGCTGGTCGCCTTCTGCCTCCACTACACACGCGGCGCCTGGCCCTACCTGCTGGGCGCCACCGTGCTGATGGCGCTGATCGCCGGCGTCGAGGTGTGGATGTTCGGTTTTCTCGGCAACATCGTCGACTGGCTCTCGGCACAGAACCGGGAAACCTTCCTGGCCGATCAGGGAGGCAAGCTCATCGGCATGGCGCTGGTCATCCTGGTACTGCTGCCCGGCATGGTCTGGCTGCACTCGCTGTTCCAGCAACAGACGCTGATGGCCAACTATCCGATGCGCATTCGCTGGCTGGCGCACCGCTACCTGCTACGCCAGTCGATGCACTTCTATCAGGACGAGTTCGCCGGTCGCGTCGCGACCAAGGTGATGCAAACGGCGCTGGCGGTGCGCGAGTGCATCATCAAGCTGTTCGAGGTGCTCAACTACGTCAGCGTCTACTTCCTCGGCACGTTGCTGCTGGTCGGCAGCGCCGACTGGCGCTTGGCGGTGCCGCTGGTGATCTGGCTGGCCGGCTACATCGTGCTGCTGCGGGTCTTCGTGCCGATCATGGGCCGGGTGTCGAAGTCCCAGGCCGATGCCCGCTCGCAGATGACCGGACGCATTGTCGACAGCTACAGCAATATCCAGACGGTGAAGCTCTTTTCCCACGCCAGTCGGGAAGCCGCCTTCGCCCGCGAGGGCATGGCCGGCTTCCTGACCACCGTCTACCGCCAGATGCGCCTGGTCACCGGGCTCTACGGCCTGCTCTATCTGCTCAACGCGCTGCTGCTGTTCGGCGTCGGCTGGCTGTCGATCCAGCTCTGGCTAGAGGAAGCCGTCAGCGTCGGCGCGGTCGCGGTCGCCCTGGGGCTGGTGATGCGGCTGTGGGGCATGTCACAGTGGATCATGTGGGAAGTCTCGGCGCTATTCGAGAACATCGGCACGGTGCAGGACGGCATGTCGACACTGTCGCTGCCGCGTCAGATCGAGGATCGCGACACCGCGACGCCGCTGGCGATCGCGCAGGGCGATATCGTCTTCGACCATATCCGTTTCCATTACGGCAAGGGCGGCGGCGTCATCGACGACCTCTCGCTGCATATCCGCCCCGGCGAGAAGATCGGCCTGATCGGCCCGTCGGGCGCCGGCAAGTCGACCCTGGTCAATCTCCTGCTGCGCTTCTTCGATCTCGAGGCCGGGGCGATCCGCATCGACGGCCAGAATATCGCCGATGTCACCCAGGAGAGCCTACGCGCCAGTATCGGCATGGTCACTCAGGACACCTCGCTGCTGCACCGTTCGGTGCGCGACAACCTGCTCTACGGCCGCCCCGACGCGACCGACGAGATGGCCTGGCAGGCAGCCCGCGAGGCGCATGTCGACACCTTCATCGAGGCGCTGCGCGATGCACACGGCCGGGAAGGCTTCGATGCCCACGTCGGCGAACGCGGGGTCAAGCTCTCCGGCGGGCAGCGCCAGCGCCTGGCCATCGCGCGAGTCATGCTCAAGGACGCGCCGATCCTGATTCTCGACGAAGCCACTTCGGCGCTCGACTCCGACGTCGAGGCGGCAATTCAGGAGAACCTCGACCGCCTGATGCAGGACAAGACGGTCATCGCCATTGCCCATCGCCTGTCGACCATCGCGGCGATGGATCGGCTGGTCGTGATGGAGCGAGGGCGCATCGTCGAACAGGGTACACATGCCGAACTGATTCGTCGCGACGGCGTCTACGCTCGCCTCTGGAGACGCCAATCCGGCGGCTTTCTGGAGGCCGAGCAGGCTGCCACGGCCAACGCCGAGAAGTGATGGCCGTGACCATCCGCCCAACGACACTGGGCTCGAGCGCTCGGCATGCGTAGCATCGGGCGTTCCCCCGTTGCCGGTCGAGGAATCGCCATGCGCCCCCGAATACCTGCCTCCCGCTCGCTCGACGCCGCGAGCGCATGAAGTATCTACTGGCAAGCGCCGCCTTGATCGGTGGTTTGGCGCTGACCGCGTGGCAGGGGGCCCTGCTTGCCCGGGAGCAGGCGCTGGAGAGCCTGATCCAGAGCGCAGGCAACGACCTGCGGCTGTCTCAGGCCAACCTCACCGGCTATCTCACCCGGCACGATTATCTGCCCCATCTGCTCGCGACCCGTGAAAGCGTGCGCCGATTCCTCGCCCAGTCGCCGGCCGAACGCGAACCGGTGCCGCTCAACCGGCTGCTGGATCGCACCCGTGCCCGCGCCGGCGTCTACGACGTCTACCTGCTGAATCGTAGCGGCACCGCCATCGCCGCCAGCAACTGGCAGCGCCCGGACAGTTTTCTCGGCCATAACTACGCCTTTCGCGGCTACTATCGCCAGGCAATCAACGGCCGTGGTGGTCGCTTCCACGCGCTGGGCACCCAATCCGGTGCTCGCGGCTACTACTTCTCAGCGCCGGTCTGGGATGCCGACAGCCATGCCGGCGATGCTCCGGACGGCGTCATGGTGGTCAAGGTCGGTCTGGATGCCATCGAGGCGGAGTGGCAGCGTCTCGGCGCCCGCCTGCTGGTCACCGACATCAACGGCATCGTGTTCATGGCGAGCGACCCGGCGCTGCGCCTCACTGCCATGCAGCCGTTGTCGGACAGCGCCCGTCGCGGCCTGCGCACTACCCGCCGCTATGCCGACGAGCCGCTGCCGGATCTGGGTCTCGAGATCACCGAATCGCTGGCCGAGGGGGCGCGCCTGATCCGTCTCGAGAACGCCGAGTACCTGAGCCTGTCGCGCCCGATGGCGCGCTTCAACTGGAGCCTGCGGATTCTCAAACCGCTGACGCCGGTCATCCGCGCCCAGTGGCTCGGCGCACTGGGCGCCGGCGGCGCCTGGATGCTGCTGGCACTGGGTGGCGCCATCGGCTGGCAGCGCCAGCGCCTGCGACGCGAACGGGAACGCTTCGCCGAGCGCGAGCGCAACACGCTGGCCCAGGCACGAGACGAACTTGAGCGCCATGTCGCCACACGCACCGAAGAGCTGCTCGCCTCCAACCGGCATCTGTCGCAGGAGATCGAGGAGCGCAAACGGGCCGAGGAGAGTCTGCGCCAGACCCGCGACGAGCTGGTGCAGGCGGCCAGGCTGGCCGTGCTGGGCCAGCTCGCGGCGAGCATCAATCATGAGCTCAATCAGCCGCTGACGGCGATTCGCGCCTACGCCGACAATGCGCGAATACTGCTCGAACGCGACCGCCCCGCCGAGGCCACGGCCAACCTGGTCCAGATCGCGGAGCTGATCGAACGCATGGCCACGATCAGCGCCCAGCTGCGCCAGTTCTCGCGTCAGGGCAGCGAACGTCTGACCCAGGTCTCGGTCCAGGCATGCTTCGACTATGCGCTGCGTCTCTTCCATTCCCGCCTGGTCGAGTCCAACCTGCGCGTGAACAAATGCTGGGCGGCGCAGACACTCTGGGTGCGCGCCGATCCGGTCCGCCTGGAGCAAGTGCTGGTCAACCTGATCGGCAATGCGCTGCAGGCGATGCACGATACCGAAGACCCGCATCTCGAGCTGAGTGCGACACGCGACGGCGGCTGGGTCACCCTCGGCGTCGCCGACAACGGCACCGGGCTGACGGAAGAGGGGCTCACGCACCTCTTCGAGCCCTTCTACACGACCCGCGCTGCCGGCAAGGGGCTCGGCCTGGGGCTGTCGATCTCGCAGCGAATCATCACCGATCTCGGGGGGCGTCTCGAGGCGCAGAACCGCGAGGCGGGCGGCGCCCTGTTCCTGATCCACCTGCCTGCCACCAGCGGAGCGACAGACGATGCCAGCGGAACGACAGACCATGCCAGCGGAGCGATAGATCATGAATGACAGCCCGGACACGCCGGTACTCATCGTCGACGACGAACCCCATATGCGCTTCACCACGGGACAGACGCTCGAGCTGGCCGGCTACCAGCCTCGGCCGGTGGCCAGCGCCGAGGAGGCCCTGGCCGTGCTGGGCGAGGATTTTGCCGGCGTCGTGGTCAGTGATATCCGCATGCCCGGCATGGATGGCATGGCACTGCTGCGGGAAATTCATGGCCGCGACCCGGACCTGCCGGTGATTCTGATCACCGGCCACGGCGATGTCTCCACGGCCGTGACCGCGATGCGCGACGGCGCCTGGGACTTCCTGGAAAAACCCTTTGCTGGCGACCAACTGGTCGAAGTCGTCCGAAGGGGTGTCGAAACTCGTCGTCTGGCGCTGGAGAATCGTCACCTGCGCGCCGAACTGGAAGCCCAGCAGTCCGCGCCGGGGCCACGGCTGGTTGGGCGCACCGAATCCATCGCGCGACTCGCCACCATGGTCTCGCGCATCAGCCAGGTCGAGGCCGACGTGCTGTTGTTCGGCGAGACGGGCGCCGGCAAGGACCTGATTGCCCGAGCCATCCATGAACGCAGCCGGCGCAGCGGCGCCCCGTTCGTGGCTATCAACTGCGGCGCCGTGCCGGAAAGCATTATCGAATCCGAGCTCTTCGGCCACGAGAAGGGCGCCTTTACCGGCGCCGTCGAACGGCGAATCGGCAAGTTCGAGCATGCTCAAGGCGGCACCGTCTTTCTCGACGAGATCGAGTCGATGCCGATGAGTCTGCAGGTGCGTCTGCTGCGCGTACTTCAGGAGCGTGCCGTCGAGCGACTTGGCTCCAACAACGCCATCGAACTCGATATCCGGGTGATCGCGGCGACCAAGATCGATCTCAAGGCGGCCGCCGAAGCCGGCCAGTTCCGAGAAGACCTCTATTACCGGCTCAACGTCGTGACCCTTCCCATTCCACCGCTGCGCGAGCGCCGCGAGGATATTCCGCTGCTCTTTCAACACTTCGCGGTGGTCGCCGCCACGCGTAGTGGCCAGGAGGCACCGCCGCTCGACAGCGCCGGCCTGTCCGCCCTGCTCGCCCACGACTGGCCCGGCAACGTGCGTGAGCTACGCAATCTGGCCGAGCGCTACGTGCTGATCGGCAGCGCCTGGGACTATCGACTCGAAGCGCTGATGGGCGACAGCGAGGGTGCCGGAGGCGACATGGCCCTCTCTCAGCAGGTGGAAATGTTCGAAAAGAGCCTGATCGACCAGGCGCTGACCCGCTGCCGCGGGCGCATGAACGAGGTCTGCGAGCATCTCGGTGTACCGCGCAAGACCCTCTACGACAAGCTGAAAAAATACGGGCTGCGCGCCGAAGCCTATCGCCGGCAGGGGGACGAAGCGACCGACAGCTCCCGCTAGATCAATGTGCCGATGTGCCGATGTGCGGATTTCCGCACATTCGGCGGTAGCGGGCGTGCGAATAACCGCCATTTCGCGCGAAACCGGTCTGTGACTAAAGTGTAATTACCAGTCAGTAACTGACTGAAACAAAAGCCAATCGCAGGAAGTGGCTCATGCCTTGCCATGACTTCGGTGAAGGACGCGTCGGCCCGAGATCGACACGCCCGCTATCCACGACACCGGAGCACGCACCATGCCACAGATTGCACGCACGACCCTCGCGCTCACCGTTGCCACCACGCTGGCGACCGTTTCCGTGGTCACGCAGGCCGCCGAAGAGAGCGACCGCAGCGACTGGCCGGACAGCATTACCGTGGCCACCGCCAGCCAGGGCGGCACCTACTACGTCTACGGCTCGGGCTGGGCCAACCTGATCGCCGACGAACTCGGCATCTCCGGCGGTGGCGAGATCACCGGCGGACCGACCCAGAACATGGCACTGGTTCACAGCGGCGATGTCGCGCTGGGGCTGACCACCATGGGACCGGCAGCCCAGGCGCTGAACGGCGAAAGCCCGCTGGCACCAGGCATGGCGATGGATAACGTCTGCGCCCTCTTCCCCATGTACGAGACGCCCTTCTCGATCGCCGCGCTCTCCAGCAGCGGCATCACTTCGATCTCCGAAATCCCCGACGGTGCGCGCATCGGTTTCGGCCCGGCCGCCTCCACCTCCGACACCTATTTCCCGGCCATCCTCGAGACTCTCGGCGTGGACTTCGAACGCCGCAACGGCGGCTGGTCGGATCTCGGTGGTCAGCTGCAGGACGGCCTGATCGACGTGGTGGCCTTCGCCGCCGGCATTCCGATCCCGGCGGTCAGCCAGCTCGAAGTGCAGACGGACGTCAACATCATCGAGTTCACCGAGGAGGAACAGCAGCAGGTGATCGATGCCTTCCCGGTCTCGGCCTTCACCATTCCGGCCAGCACCTACAGCACGCTCGAGGACGATGCCCGCGCGGTCTCGATGTGGAATTTCACCATTGCCAACTGCGACCTTCCGGAGAGCTTCGTCTACGAAATCACCAAGCTGAGCATGGAAAACAACGACCGCATGCGCGATATCCATCGCAGCGCCGCCAACAGCGTGCCGGAGAACCTCGAGTACAACACCGTGCTGCCGTTCCATCCGGGCGCCGCACGCTGGTACGAGGAAAACGGCTATGAGATCGACCCGTCCCTGATCCACGAGTGATCGGCCGCCGCTCCCTCGCGGGGGCGGCGCCGTTTTTCGCTATCGCGCGGCTCCGCGCCGCGCGTTGAACAAGGAAGCACCTCTATGACTCAAGACACCGCCCCCCGGCACGATAAGCCCGGCCCCGAGGACGATCGGATCATCGCCGACGGCGTTGACGAAGACGTTGTCGAGCCCGGCCGCCGTCTCTTCGAAGGCTGGAAATGGTGGCTGTTCGCCGGCCTGGCGGTGGCCTACACCAGCTTTCACCTGATCACGCTGAACCTCTATCCGATCGAGACCTGGACGTTCCGCATCCTCCACGTCTGCGGCGCCCTGATTCTCGGGTTCGGTCTCTATACCGGCGCGCGCTTCGTCGACGACGAGGCGAGCGCCTCGCCACGCTGGCTGGATGGCCTGGCCGCACTGCTGCTGCTACCTGCCGGCTATGCGCTGGTGCAAGTCTTCCTCATGCGCCAGGCGATGGCTGGCGGTGCCCTGCGCATCGAGCCGGCCGTCGAAACCTGGCAGTTCGGCGCACCGCTGATCGTCGCCACGGCCGGTGCTATCCTGCTCTCCTGGTGCATTCGCCGCACGCGCGGGCGCTTGCCGATCGCCGAACTGGTGCTGATGGTAGCCGCTGCTGCCGCCTCGAGCTATCTGCTGATGATGTTCAACTCGCCGATGCGCGCCTCCACCGGCACCGCGTTCGCGCCGATCGGCATCTCTTGGGCGGCGATCGCCGGCTCGATGCTGATTCTGGAGCTGACCCGTCGCGTCGCCGGCATGGCGCTGGTAGTAATCGCCGGGTTGTTCATCGCCTACGTCTTCATCGGCCCCTGGCTGCCGGGCTTTCTTGGCTATCCGGGACTGTCGCTCAACCGCTTCTTCAGCCAGGTCTACACTGACGCCGGCGTGCTCGGGCCGACGACCGCCGTCTCTTCGACCTACATTATCCTGTTCATCATCTTCGCCGCCTTCCTGCAGGCCTCGAAGGTCGGCGACTACTTCGTCAACTTCGCCTTCGCCGCGGCCGGTCGCGCGCGTGGCGGTCCAGCCAAGGTCTCGATCTTCGCTTCCGGCCTGATGGGCATGATCAACGGCACCAGCGCCGGCAACGTGGTCTCCACCGGTTCGCTGACGATCCCGCTGATGAAGAAAGTGGGCTATCCCGGCCGCAGCGCCGGGGCCATCGAGGCGGCAGCCTCCACCGGCGGGCAGATCATGCCGCCGATCATGGGCGCTGGCGCCTTCATCATGGCCGAGATCACCGGTATCCCCTATACCGACATCGCCATCGCGGCGGTGATTCCGGCGATCCTCTACTTCGCCTCCGTCTACTTCATGGTCGACTTCGAGGCCGCGCGCAAGGGCATGCGCGGCATGCGCAAGGACGAAATTCCGCGCTTCGTGACGCTGGCCAAGCAGGCCTACTTGTTCGCGCCGATCATTATCCTGATCGTCGCCCTATTCATGGGCTACTCGGTGATTCGAGCGGGCACGCTGGCGACGGCTTCGGCCGCGATCGTCAGCTGGATTTCGCCGCACAAGATGGGACCGGTCGCGATCCTGCGGGCGCTGCAGCTCGGCGGCAACATGTCGATCCAGATCATTGCCGTCTGCGCCTGTGCGGGGCTGATCGTCGGCGTCATTGGCCTGACCGGCGTCGGCGCCCGTTTCTCCTCGCTCTTGCTGGGCATGGCCGGCTTCAGCCAGCTGCTGGCGCTCTTCTTCGCCATGCTGATCAGCATCCTGCTGGGGATGGGCATGCCAACCACCGCGGCCTACGCCGTGGCTGCTTCGGTGGTCGCGCCGGGGCTGATCGGCATCGGCATTCAGCCTCTGGTGGCCCACTTCTTCGTGTTCTACTTCGCGGTGGTCTCCGCGATCACCCCGCCCGTGGCACTCGCGTCCTACGCGGCGGCGGGCATCTCCGGCGACAACGCCATGGGCACCTCGGTGGCCTCGTTCAAGATCGGCCTGGCTGCCTTCATCGTGCCGTTCATGTTCTTCTACAGCCCGGCCATGCTGATGGAAGGCAGTTGGCTGCAGATCCTGCGCGTCGGCGTCACCGCCACCGTGGGTATCGTGCTGCTGGCGGCCACGGTCCAGGCCTGGTTCTTCGGCCCGGTCCGCTTGTGGCAGCGGGTCGTCATGTTCGTGGGTGCGCTATGCATGATCTACGGCGGGATCTACTCCGACCTGGCGGGCGCCGCCATTGTCGCCCTGCTGATCGTGATCCAGCGTCGCGCCAGCAATGGCGGTGGCCGACCGGGCGTCGCCGTTCCCTGACGCCGCGGGGCCGACCTCGGTCGGCCCCGGTTTGCCCCCGGCCTCCTTGTCAACCGCGCCACCGGCTAGCGTGCCACGCCGATCAACGCGGAATGACTGGTACCAGCCTCCGCAATCACGCTGAAAGTGCCGTCGGTTTCCAGTACCACCGCCTGCACCGTTTCTACATCGGCGATGCCGTTCTCGCGAATGGCCGCGCGGATTTCCGCTTCCACCACGCGCTCGCGACGCATCGTCTCGGTGCGAAACCGCCCCGCCTCCAGCAGCAGTGTCGGCTGCGATTTGACCAGATTCTTGATGCGGCGCGAACGCACCGAGGAGAAGGTGATCACGAACTGCAGCGCGACGATCAGCACGAACGCCACGAGGCTCTGCATGAGGGAGACATCGGTCGAGATCAGCGCCGTCGACAGCGTCGACCCCAGAGCAATGGTGACGACGAAATCGAAGGCGTTCCATTTCGACAGCGTACGTTTGCCCGACAGACGGATAATGGCGATCAGCGCGACAAAGCTGAGCGCACCGACGACAAGCGTGTGCAGAATGGGGGACATGGCGGGCTCCTTGAGGGGCGACGCCTGTCAGCGTAGGCGTGACCGGAACTGACAGCCAACCACAGTGGCCGGCAATCAGCGTTCGCCCTCAGCCGCCCGTCATCGGCTTGCGCCAGGCCTGATAGCAGTGCTGATTGCGTTCCAGCGCGATCAGCGAGTGCGTGCCGAGCCCCGGGATATCGACGGCGTCCAGGGCCTCGAGCGCGTCGATTTCGTGCGGCGGACAGCTATTTCGCGGGGCGATGTCGTTCCAGCCGAGCAGCAGCAGCCCACCGGGCTTGAGGCAGGCCGCGGCGCCGGCAAAGGCGCTTTCGATCAGCGCGCGCTCGTCCAGCCCCCAGCCGAGCACGCCGTTGCAGACCACCGCATCCAGGCTCTCCGGGGCAAGATGCGCGGCGATGTCGGCCATGTTGGCGACGATATGCCGATCACCGCCGAAGGCCGACTTGGCGGGGTCGATCTCCATGGTGACGACATCGGTCGCCGGCAGCAGGGTGGGATAGTGGCGGGTATACCAGGCGCAGCCGACCAGCAGGACGGTGGCCACGTGCGGGTCACGATCGAGCGCCGGCAGGACGACATCTTCGAGCAGTCGCCGATCACCGTAGCGATAGCGCAACACCCAACCGCTGTGATCGATGGTCCCCAGCAGGCGGGCGGCAGTGCGGTAGAGTCCGGCCTTGGCGGTCATGCGGCGACGTCCCTGTGGCGGCAATCCTGCGGATCAATCCCCCATCTAAGCGTCTCGTGGCGACGGAAGCAACCGCCCTGCGCAAGACGCGTCGCGATGGCGCATCGCCCCGCGCACATCCTCCTGCCGGCCTGGACGGCGCCGGACAGACAGGCGCTAGGCCGTGCCGGCGCGCTGCTTGCGAATCAGTTCGTAGGCGTTGCTGATCTCGGCTGAGCGCTCCTTGGCAACCTCGCGCATGCTCTCGGGGAGTCCCTTGCCGGCGAGCTTGTCCGGGTGGTTCTCGCTCATCAGCTTGCGATAGGCACGCTTGAGCTCGGCATCGGAAACCTCCTCGGAGACGCCCAGTACGCGGTAGGCATCCTCCAGCGAGAGACCGCTGCTGGCCTGGCTGCCGCCACCCGGCTGCGCGCCACCGCGCAGCATCGCCTCGATCTGCTGGATCTCGGCCTCCGAGAAACCGAGCCCGCGCGCGACCCGCTTGAGCATCTCATGCTCGGCCGGATGCATCTGGCCGTCGGCTGCGATCGCCGTGAGCTGCACCTGCAGAAATACCTGCAGCAGCACACGCTGGCCACCGGTGATCTGGCGTACTTTGGCCACTTCGGCATCGAGATCGAAATCCGGCGCCTTGCCACGATTGAACGCCGCCTTGGCGCGTTCGCGCTGCTCGGTGTTGAGATGCATGCGATCGAACCACATCTCGGCGGCACGGATCTCGTCCTGAGTGATATGGCCGTCCGCCTTGCAGACGCAGCCCATGACGGCAAAAGAGGAGTCGAGCAGCTGATGCTGCACGTTGACCACGCGGCCCAGCAGCGATTTGCGCATGCGGTTGTAAAGCCACCAGCCGATACCGCCGCCGATGATGAGTCCGGGCAGCTTGCCCGCCAGATAGCCGATGAAGGCACCGATAAGAATCAAAAACAGCATGGAGTATCCGTTGTTCGTTATTCAGTCAGGGATGAGAGACGCCGGCGAATCGCTCGTTCGATGCCCTCGGCATCCAGCCCGCAGTCGCGTAGCAGCTCCGCCGGCTTGCCGTGCTCGACGAACGCATCGGGAATGCCCAGGTTGAGCAGCGCGACCTGAACGCCCGCCGCCGCCAGCAGCTCGTTGACGCCACTGCCGGCACCACCGGCGACCACGTTCTCCTCCAGCGTGACGACCAGATCGTGCTCGCGCGCGGCGGCCAGCACCGCCTCGCCATCGAGTGGTTTGACCGAACGCATGTTGAGGTGGGTCGCGTTCAGCGTGGCCGCGACCTCGGCCGCCGGCGTATTGAGGCTACCGAAGGCGAGCAGCGCAATGCGCGGACCATCGCGGCTCGCGTCATCGTCCTGGCGCTCGCGACGGATCTCGGCCTTGCCGAGCGGAATGCGCGCCTCGAGGTCGGCGGGAATCTCGCTGCCGGGCCCCGTGCCGCGCGGATAGCGCACCGCCGCCGGGCCGTCGTGCGCGTAGGCGGTGGAGAGCATCGCTCGGCATTCGGCTTCGTCCGCCGGCGCCAGCACGATGAGCCCGGGCACGCAGCGCAGGAACGAAAGATCGAGCGCACCGTGGTGCGTCGGACCGTCCTCGCCGACCAGGCCGGCGCGGTCGATGGCGAAGGTGACATCGAGGTGCTGCACGGCGACGTCGTGAATCAGCTGATCGTAGCCGCGCTGCAGGAAGGTCGAGTAGATCGCCACGACCGGCTTCATGGCCTCGCAGGCCATGCCCGCGGCCAGCGTCACCGCATGCTGCTCGGCAATCGCCACGTCGTAGTAGCGCTCGGGATAGGTCTGCGAGAAGCGGATCAGGTCGGAGCCCTCGCGCATCGCGGGCGTGATGCCAATCAGGCGCGCATCCGCCGCCGCCATGTCGCACAGCCAGTCGCCGAAGACGTTACAGTACTTGCGCGGCTTCGGCCGCATGGCGTCATCGCTGCGCGGCGTCGGGCGCATGGAATCATCGCTGCGCGGCTTGGGGCGCAATGAAGAGTCCGGCGGCGTGATGTCGTCGACCCTGGGCGGCGTCGGCGGCGTCCTCTCCAGCTTGGTGATCGCATGGAAGCCGATCGGATCGGACTCCGCCGGGCGGAAGCCGCGCCCCTTGCGCGTGCGCACGTGCAGGAACTGCGGCCCTTCCTGGTCGCGCAGCAGCTCGAGCGCCTGGTCGAGCGCGGCCAAATCGTGACCGTCGATCGGGCCGATGTAGTTGAAGCCCATCTCCTCGAACAGCGTCGCCGGACTGATCATGCCCTTGACGTGCTCTTCGGTACGCCGCGCGAACTCGAGCGCCCCCGGCAGATGCGACAGCACCCGCTTGGAGTTCTCGCGCATCGCCGCGTAGGGCTTGCTGGTCAGAATCCGGGTCAGATAGCTCGCCATGCCACCGACGTTCTCCGAGATCGACATCTCGTTGTCGTTGAGCACCACCAGCAGGTTGGCCTTGACGTGGCCGGCGTGGGCCAGGGCTTCGAACGCCATGCCGGCGGTCAGCGCGCCGTCGCCGATCACCGCGCAGACCCGGCGCTGTTCGCCCTTGGTGCGCGCGCTCAGCGCCATACCGAGCGCCGCCGAGATCGACGTGCTGGAGTGGCCGACGCCGAAGGTGTCGAACTCGGACTCCTCGCGCCGCGGAAAGGCGGCCAGGCCGCCGTACTGGCGAATGCCGAGCAGCGCCTCGCGTCGCCCGGTGAGAATCTTGTGCGGATAGGCCTGATGGCCCACGTCCCAGAGCAGTCGGTCATGGGGCGTCTCGAGCGCCCGGTGCAGCGCTACGGTGAGTTCGACCACACCGAGGCCGGCGCCGAAATGGCCCCCGCTGACGCCGACGCTATAGAGCAGATAGGCACGCAGCTCGTCGGCGACCTGGCGTCGCTGCGCGAGCGTCATCTCGCGCAGCCCGGCCGGGGTATCGAGCGTATCCAGCAGAGGCGTGGTCGGGCGCTGGGTGGGAATCTCGTCGAACAGCTTCATAGACATGTCGTTACCGGTCAGTGATCGCGCGCGATCATAAAGCGGGCAAGCGTGGCCAGCGGTTGGCCGGCCTCACCCAGCGGCTTGAGCGCCTCGAGCGCCTCATCGAGCAACTCGCGGGCACGTGCCTGGGCGGTCTCCAGGCCCAGCAGGGCGGGATATGTGGGCTTGTCACGATGGGCGTCGGCGCCGGAAGCCTTACCCAGCGTTTGGGTGTCTCCCGTGACATCGAGCACATCGTCGTGAATCTGGAAGGCCAGGCCGATGGCGGCCGCAAAGCGGTCGAGTGCCGCCACGCGCGGGTCCGTCTCCGCCACCGCGACCAGCGCGCCGAGGCGCACCGCGGCGCGAATCAGCGCCCCGGTCTTATGCTGATGCATGGCCTGGAGCGCCGCCAGATCCATGATCGAGCCAACCGCGCCGAGATCGATCGCCTGCCCTGCCGCCATGCCATCGCGGCCGGCAGCCTGAGCCAGTGTGGTCACCAGCGCGCCGAGACGCGGATGGGCACGCGATGCCAGCGCCTCGAAGGCCAGTGTCTGCAGCGCATCGCCGGCCAGTATTGCCAGCGGCTCGTCGAACGCACGATGGACGGTGGGACGACCGCGACGCAGATCATCGTCATCCATGGCCGGCAGATCATCGTGGACCAACGAGTAGGCATGGATCATCTCGATCGCCGCCGCTGGCGAATCCAGCGCCTCATCGGCTGCCCCCAGTGCACGCCCGGCCAGATAGACCAGCACCGGGCGCAGGCGCTTGCCGGTGCCCAGCACGCTGTAGCTCAGGGCGTCGTCGAGCGCGCTGCAGACGCCGCTTTGGCGGTTGAGCCAGCCGGCGAGCACGTGCTCGCTGCGCGAGCGGGCTTCATCGATCACCGCTTCGTCGCGGACACCCTCAACGCTCATGGCCGTTGCCTCCCGACGCGTCGGGCGCGGCGTCGAACGGCACCGCCTGCAGCTGGCCGTCAGCCTGTTCGAGCAGCGCCTGCACCTTGAGCTCGGCGCTGTCGAGCCGACCTTGCGCGTCTCGGGTGAGTCGAATGCCCTGCTCGAAGGCGGCCAGCGACGCTTCCAGCGTCAGCTCCCCGGACTCCATCCGGGAAACCAGGTGCTCGAGCTGTGTCAGCGTGGCGGCGAAATCCTGTGGAACGTCCTGTTCGGCCATGGGGGTCTCGGCTGTGGGCTCTCGGTCCTGAACGCTCGCTCCCGCGCGGGAGGAGCCAGCGCACACCGGCGCTCGCGGCGGCGATGCATGAAAGGGCTAAGTATACACCGCCGCCCCGGGGGGTCGTCTGCCCTTGGCGGGGAAATCCCCGCCCCGACGACCTCAGCGCATGGCCGCCGGCATTGCAAGCCCTGCATGTCTTCGCTGCGCCATTTTCATCTTTATCCACGACGCATGTGTTACCCTATGCGCCCCCGGCAAACCGCTGCGGCGGAGCAGATCGCCCAGTTTTCGCCGGTCTTCCCCTAACCGCGACGCCACCCGCCAGTGCCAACGTCGCGACAAGCCGATGAAGAAAGGTTGACCCACCAATGGCCAAGACGTCTCTGGACAAGAGCAAGATCAAGATCCTGCTGCTCGAGGGCATTCACCAGTCCGCCGTGGACACGCTGCTGAATGCGGGTTACACGAATATCGAGACGCTCTCCACGTCGCTGACGGAAGAGGATCTGATCGAGAAGATCCGCGACGTGCACTTCATCGGCATCCGCTCGCGCACCCAGTTGACCGAACGCGTCTTCGCCGCCGCCGAAAAGCTGACCGCCGTGGGCTGCTTCTGCATCGGCACCAACCAGGTCGATCTCGACGCCGCGCTCAAGCGCGCGATTCCGGTCTTCAACGCCCCCTTCTCCAATACCCGTTCAGTCGCCGAGCTGGTGCTAGCCGAGACGATCATGCTGCTGCGCGGCATCCCCGAGAAGAATGCCCGCGCCCATCAGGGCGGCTGGCTGAAATCGGCCAAGAACGCTCATGAAGCGCGCGGCAAGACGCTCGGCATCGTCGGCTACGGCAGCATCGGCGCGCAGCTCTCGGTGCTGGCCGAGGGGCTGGGGCTCGACGTGCTCTACTACGACGTGGTCACCAAATTGGCCATGGGCAACGCCCGCCAGGTGGGCAGTCTCGAAGAGCTCCTCGCTCGCGCCGACGTGGTGACCCTTCACGTGCCGGACCTGCCGACCACTCGTTGGATGATCGGCGCCGAGCAGATCGCGCTGATGAAGCAGGGCGGCATTCTGATCAACGCCTCGCGCGGCTCCGTGGTCGAAATCGAGCCGCTGGCCGACGCGCTCAAGAGCGGCAAGCTGCTTGGCGCGGCCGTCGATGTCTTCCCGGTCGAGCCGAAGGGCGCCAACGAGGAGTTCGAATCGCCGCTGCGCGGGCTGGAGAACGTGATCCTGACCCCGCATATCGGCGGCTCCACGCTGGAAGCGCAGGAGAACATCGGCATCGAAGTGGCCGAGAAGCTGGTCACCTACTCCGACAACGGCACCACCATCACCTCGGTCAACTTCCCCGAAGTGGCGCTGCCCTCGCATCCGGACAAGCACCGTCTGCTGCACATCCACGAGAACGTGCCGGGCGTGCTCTCGGAGATCAACCGCGTGCTCTCCGAGAACGGCATCAATATCGCCGGCCAGTTCCTGCAGACCAACGACAAGGTCGGCTACGTGGTCATCGACGTTGACAAGGCCTACGGCCAGCAGGCGCTCGAGGCGCTCAAGCAGGTCAAGCACACCCTGCGCCTGCGCGTTCTCTACTCCGAGAGCGACTATCAGAGCTAAGGCATCGTGACGGCCAGCCCTGAGCTGGCCTCGACGGCCGAGACGAAAACCGCCCGGTGACCAAGGTCACCGGGCGGTTTTTCTTGCCGGGAGGGCCACGACTGACGGCCGCTTCCGGTATCGCTCAGAGCTTGGCTTGCGGCCTGGCTCAGGGCATGGCGCCGGAGCCTTCCGGGCCGCGCGACGCGTCGGCGGGGTTGGCGGTGGGGCCCTCTTCGGGCACGCCCGCCTTCACTTCGCGTTGGCCTTGGCCGTAGGTGTTGACCGTACAGCCGGCGAGTACGGCGAGACTGAGCGCGCCGACGAGTGCCGGCAGAAGCAGATGGCGCATAGCAGAGTTCCTTGAATGATCTTTCGGGCGCCGCGTCACGGCCGCCTCTCTCGATAGCGTCGCTTCATGGCGGCGTCGCGTCTTGCAACGACCGCTAGAAGTCCACGCCGATACCAGCATAGACCGTTCGGCCTGGCGCAGGCTCGAAGTAGCGATCGTTGCTCGCGTTGATACGCACGTTGGCGTAGTGATCGATATCGAACAGATTGCGTACGCCGCCATAGAGCCTGAGTACGGTATCCGCACCCAGCTGCCAGCCATCGCCACCGCGAAGGTTGACCAGCCAGTAATCGCCGACGTGCACGTCATTGGCGTTGTCCGCCACCATATCGCCGACGTACTGGGTCTCGAGCGTGGCGAACTGCCGGTCCAGCCCCTCCCAGGTCAGGCGGTTGACCCAGGTCTGCTCCGGCAGCCCGGGAATACGCTTGCCGTCGTAATCACCGTCCTGCGCATCAAAGCTATCGAACTCGTACTTGGCCAGCGTCAGCGCGCTGTCGATCCGCCAGCTCGGATCGAACTGCCAGCCAAGCGAAATTTCCAGACCGTCGCGATCGCTGTCGCCGGCGTTCTCGTAATAGGTTCGCTCGCTGGGGTCGTTGTCCAGCTCGTACGGCACCAGCTCGTCGCGCACGCGAATCGAGAACAGCGCCACGTCGTAGTCGATGCCGTTGTCGAAGTGGCCGCGCAGGCCGATCTCCCGGCTCCACGACTTCTGCGGCTCGATATCGGCATTGAAACCGCCGACACCGGCCGGGTTGGCGAATTCCGAGAAGGTCGGCGTCTCGTAGGCGGTCGCGGTGTTGACGTAGACCTGATGGTTGCGGCGATAGCGATAGCTCAAGCCGGCCGAACCGCTCCACTGATGGAAAGTACGGTCGCCACTGTTGTCGCCGTCAGCGAGATAGTCGTCGTCGATATCCAGATCGACCCGGTCGTAGCGGCCGCCAAGGGAGAGCGTCCAGCGCTCGGTCAGGTCGAGATCGCCCTGCAAGAAGGTTCCCACCGAAGTCGCCGTCTGGGTTTCATCAGCGACCTTGCCCGTAACCGTGCCGTCAAAAGCGACGTTCTTGCGTCCCCGGTCATCGTTCTGATGCGCGACATCGATACCGGCCACGTAGCGCAGTGGCATCTCGCCGAGACGCAGCGCCTGATGATATTCGGCGCTGCCACCGTAGTAGTCGCGGTCGTAGTCGATCAGGCTGTCACCGGGATACGGTAGCTGCTGCTCGAAATCGCGCTGCAGATAGAAACCCTTGAGATAGAACTCGCCTGGGCCAGCGGAGAGGTCTTCGTACTGCAGCCCGACCACCTGCTGATCGACCGTCTGGCCCGTGTCGTAATCCTCCGTGAAGCGTCCCGCCTGATTGCGATCCTCGTGAACCTGTTCGCGCGTCAGCCCGCCCGGGTCCTCGGAACGCGGGTTGTCGAGCAGGTTGAGGATCGCGGTGAGCGCACGGTCGCTGCCCAGGTCGCGGCGCAGCTTGGCATTGAGCAGATACTTCTCGGTCGAGCTGTGATCGCGATAGCCGTCGACGCCCAGCGCGGAGAGACTGACGTGGTGCGACCAGGGGCCGTTGACGCCCCCATTGCTGACCGATGCCTTGCGATAGCCGTCGCTGCCGCCCGCCACGCGCAGATGGCTGCCGGGATCGTCACGACCGTCGGCGGTGGTCACGCTGATCACGCCGCCGGCCGCATTACCGTACTGCACCGCGGAGGGCCCGCGGATCACCTCGATGCGCTCGGCGCTGTCGAGATCGATCGCGTCCAGCTGCGCCTGCCCGTCGGGCAGCGTATAGGGGATGCCATCGACCAGAATCGTGATACCACGGACGCCGAACGGCGCTCGCGCGCCGAAACCGCGGATCGCGATGCGCTGCCCCTGGGCGAAGTTGTCCCGGTTCTGCAGAAAGACACCGGGCACCGCGACCAGCGACTCGTCCAGCCGAACCCGCTGCTGCCCCCGCTGAATCTCGTCACGATCGACCACCGAGACCGCCGCCGGCGTGGCGTAAAGCTCGCGCGCCAGGCGAGGCGCGGTCACCTCGACGACCGGCTGTGCCAGGGCAGTATCGTTATCGCCCGGCGATGTCTGCTGGGCATGGGCGAGCGGCGCCGTCGCGATCAACGAGAGCGCAGCCAGCGTGAAATGGCGGTAGGTCATCATGTTCCCTGCTAGATGTTCCCTGCTAGGCCTCCGGCGGCGCGACCCGCGACGCCGGGCATCCCTGTGTTCGTTATGTCGCGCTCATTGTATCCCGTCGGCCCATGGCCGACATCCCGAGACTTGGCGATAGCGAGGAGACAACACGCATTGGCGCAGCGGCCGGATCTTGTCCATGCTCAAAGACCGGCGGCAGCACAAGGGAGCTCGCCGCCCTCACGACCATCAGCAGGGAGGCTCGAGCATGGATCTAGCCATCCAGGGACGAACGGCGCTGATCACCGGCGCCCAGGGAGGCATCGGCCTGGCCACGGCGCGGCGCCTGGCCGAGGAAGGCGTCAATCTGATACTCAGCGATCTCGACGAGACAGCATTGACGGAAGCCGCCGCCACACTGCCCGGCGAGCCGCTCTGTCTCAGTGCGGATGTCACCGATCAGGCGGCGGTCGACACGCTGGTGACGCGTGGTGTCGCGCAATTCGGCGCCATCGATATCGTCGTGCACGCGGCCGGTATCACCGGGGCCAAGGGCGATCCGCTCGAGCTCAGCGACGCCGATTACGAAGAGGCCTGGCGGATCGACTTCTTCTCGGCGGTCCGCGTGGCGCGCGCGACGATTCCCGCGATGCGCGAACGCGGCTGGGGCCGCTTTGTCTGCATCACCTCGGAAAACAGCGTACAGCCTTACTGGGAAGAGGCCGTCTACAACACGGCCAAGGCGTCGCTCGGCGCCTTCATCAAGAATCTGTCCTATCGGGAAGCGGCTCACGGCGTGCTCTGCAACACGGTGGCGCCGGCGTTCATCGCCTCGCCGATGACCGACGGCATGATGGAGAATCGCGCCAAGGCGCTGAACTGCTCGTTCGATGAGGCCGTGGAGAGCTTTCTCGCCGAGGAGCGCCCCGGCATCGTTGCCCGGCGCCGAGGCGAGGCGGACGAAGTCGCCTTCGTCATCGCCATGCTGGTGTCGCAGCACGCCTCGTTCGTCAACGGCAGCAATGTCCGCGTCGACGGCGGCTCGGTGATGGCTCTGCAGAACTGAGGCGGGCGATACACAGGGCGGAGCGGGGGCAGGCCGCATCGCGGCGGCCCTGTCGCGTCACCGGCGCGCCCCACGATCCGCTGCCGCCGGACTTATCACAGCCGGACTTATCACAGCCGGACTTATCAAAGCCGGACTCACCACAGCCGGACTCACCACAGCCGCCTTGGCGGCCTACATGTCGTAGACCAGCGAAACGCCCGTGTAGGTATCGGTCTGGCTGGAGGCGCCGGGCGGCGGGTTGTCGTTGAACTCCACTTCATAGGAGACCTTGAGCGCCAGCGCGTCGTTCATGGCGACCGTCAACGCCGTCTCGGAGCGGCCGATGATATTCTCGTCGGAGGCTTCGGTGGCCAGCGACTGCGAGAACTTCGACGTGTCGGAGAACTGCCAGTCGTAGTCGAGTCCGGCATAGAGCAGCCCGACATTGTCGCTGCCGCCATCCTCGTACTCATCGTGACGCACCCCCGGGCCGACCTCGACCGCCAGCGAATGCGGCGGCCCGGAAAGCAGCTGCCGACCGTAGCCCCCCGCCAGCGTCGACTGCGAGTCGTAGCCCGAAAAGCGGTCCTTGTCCCATCGCGCCAGACCAAACAGATAATTCTCGCGGGACAGGTTGTAGCGCGTCCGCCCGGCCACCAGGTACTCCTCGGCCGACGTCTCGTCATCGTCGCTCGCGTTGCGGGCCGCCAGCTTCAGGCTGTATGACCAGGGCGCCCGAAACCAGGTCATGTCGGCACTGGCGCGAAGGCTCTCGCTGTCGCTATTGCCGCTGATCTTGTTGTAGCCCAGCTCGGCCGTCCCCTCGAACGGCTTCTCCGCCTCGGCCGGATTGTCCATCACCTCGAAATCCTCGAGCTGCGCCTGGGCGGCGCCCGCCCCCGTCAGCCCGACAAGCCCCAGACTGGCGGCGAGCAGCCAGGCACTGCGTCGATCTCTTCCCTGATATGTCTTGCGTCCTTGGTGATTCACACTTCGACCTCTTGCAGCGATTGGATAGCCCCTAGCCAAACGTCGTAGTGACGTTGGGGCCGTTCATTAAACTTAACCTGACGCCTTCCCTCAACCGCGCCCTACGCAAGCTCACCATTCCCCAACAGAGACGCGACACAAAGTCGACAGGGGAAACGTCTCGGACCGGCAGTGACCCACGACGGCCGGCCTTTGGCCCCTGGCGCCGACGGCCCTCAAGAACGACTCCCGGTAGCGAACGCGCATAAAAAAGGCGAGCCATCTGGCTCGCCACGAAACTTCCGTCACTGATTCATTCAATCTCATCCCGACGGAAGAGCGCCCGGGGAGAAGCCGCCACCCGGCGCGCCCTTCGACGCCCACGTGTTGCCGACCACTCACTCGATTCGGAGGCCGAGGCGGCACCGACAGGCGCCGGCCACCACGACCGATGGATGCCAAATTAAGCGAGCGTCGGCCAGTCGTCAATATTTATGGAAAACCTTTCCAATTTTGGTACCGGGCATGCCGCTCGCGCATCAGAAGCAGGTCTCGACGGTACGGCGCACCTCGAGATCGTCATCGACGACTAGCAGCGTCCGCCACTTGTCGAAGGTCAGGCAGGGATGCGACGTACCGAAGGCGATGATATCGCCGACAGCCACCGAAGCCGTCGGCGGAATCTCGATAAACAGGTGCTGATCCATGATGTGGAAGCTGCGCCAGCCGTCGAGCTCGACCGCCGCCGACGCCTCGCTAGCGCATGGGTAGAGGCGCAACGGGATGGGGAGATCCGGCTCGTGGCCGATATCGCGCTTGCCCAGCGCCGCGATCGCCAACCCCGGCTCCGGTAACGACTGAATATGCGCGAAGATCTCCAGCGCCGGCTTCAGCTCGCCCTCGAGCTCAGGACGGCGCGCCTTGATATCGTCCATCGCTCCCGCATAGAGCCGGTGGTCGTGCACCACGTAGCAGCCCGGCCGCAGCACCGGCGTGTAATGCGCGCGCGACTCGGTCGCGGAGAACGCGTTATCGAACGCCTCGGCGATGAGATCGAACCATTTCGAGCCGGACGCCGTGACGATCGGCGCATCGCGCTGGAGTGCCCCGCTGGCACGCAGCTTTCTGACGGTATCGACCAACCGCTCGCCGTAGGCCCGCACTGCGACGATTTCATCACCACCACCGATCAACCCTTCGTATCCCTCGACCCCCACCAGCGCCAGAGCCGGTTGGTCGGCGATCGCCGCCACCAGTGTCTCGACCTGCGCGGCATCGCGGCAGCCGCAGCGTCCGCCGGCCACGCCCAGTTCGATCAACACATTGAGAACCAGGCCACGTTCGCCAAAGTAGGCGCCGAGTTCGCGCACATTATCGACGTTATCGACCACGCAGTAGTAGTCGAGCCCTGTCTCGATCGCCTCGGCGATCAGCGCCATATTGGGCCGGCCGACGAGCTGATTGACCATCAGCACACGCTCGATGCCCTGCGCGTGCGCCGCCGCCGTCTGCACCGCCGTCGCCAGCGTGATTCCCCAGGCACCCGCCGCCATCTGCTGCTGGAACAGCGCGGGCGCCATCGTCGTCTTGCCGTGCGGCGCCAGTTTCGCGCCGTGGCGCTCGGCGAAACGCTGCATCCAGGCGATGTTGTGCGCAAGCGGCGTCTCGAAGAGCGCCGCTGCCGGCAGCGGTACGTCGCGCAGCAGATTGGCAGGCATCGCGCGTGGAGTTCCCTTTTCCAGGGGTTGTCGGGAATAACCGTCTGGCATCGTCGCGGTCGTGGACATCTCGCTCTCCTCGAGAAAGGTGATGGGTAGGGATGGAGCTCGTCATGGACGTTATGGTTATTTACTAACACGGAAAATAAAAATATGTTAGTTACTAACATGACCGCAATCGTCGACGGACAACGAGCCTATCGTGAATCAGGAAACCGACATTCTCTCCCAGATCACCGCCCGCTTGCCGAGCCTGCGCGACGCAGAGAAAAAGGTCGCGAGCCTGATCTTCGACGACATCGACTTCGTTGCCGAGGCCAGCATCGGCGAGATCGCGGCGCGCGCCGCGGTCAGTGAAGCCACGGTGACACGCTTCGCCCGCGCCGTGGAGTGCCGCAACGTGCGCGATCTCAAGACCCGGCTGACCCGGGCCCTGGCGGCCGGCCGCCGGTTCATTCAAGAGGCCAGCGAGGACGATGGCCTCGAGGTCGTCTACGACACCGCCGCCCAGACGCTGGCGCTCAACCGCACCTTGATGGAACAGGCGGATGTCGAGGGCGCGGTCGAGATGCTCGACGACGCTCGCCAGATTCTCGTCTTCGGCGCCGGTGGCGGCTCCACCGTGATGGCACAGGAGCTCCAGTTTCGCCTCGTCAGACTGGGCTACGCGATCAGCGCCTACCCCCAATCGCTCCTGCCACGCATGGTGGCCTCGACGCTGGAGCCGAGCGACGTGGTCGTCGCGCTCTCCGTCAGCGGCTATACCCCGGAAATCAACGACGCCGCCGCGCTGGCCCGCGAATACGGCGCCCGAGTCATCGCGATTACCGCCGTCGGCTCGCCGCTGGCCAACATCGCCGATCTGGCACTGCCGATCGCCACCCGAGAGACCGACTACATCTATTTTCCGTCGTCGTCCCGCTACGCCATGATGGCCGCCATCGACATGCTCGCTCTCGGTCTGGCCCTGCGCCACCGCACGCGCACGCGTGACAAGTTGCGACGCCTGAAGATCGCGCTCGATGCCCATCGTGGCGGCGACGACCGCCAGCCGCTGGGAGACTGAGCATGGCTTACGCACGATTGATTCGTGGCGCCCGCATCCTCGACGGTACCGGTCGCGATGCGTTCGTCGCCGATGTCGCCATCGACGGCGAACGCATCGCTGCCATCGGTGACCTGCAAGGCGAAATCGCCGATGAGATCATCGAGGCAGCGGGCCTGACGTTGACTCCCGGATTCATCGACGTGCACACCCACGACGACACCAACGTCATTCGCACCCCGCAGATGCTGCCCAAGCTCTCCCAGGGCGTGACGACGGTCATCGTCGGCAACTGCGGTATCAGCGCCAGCCCCGTCACGCTGAGCGGAGAAGTTCCCGATCCGATGAACCTGCTCGGCCGCGCTGAGGACTTCCGTTACCCGACGTTTTCCGCCTACGCCGAGGCCATCGAACAGGCGCGCCCCAGCCTCAACGTGGCCGCGCTGATCGGGCATACCAGCCTGCGCAGTCAGGTCATGGATCGCTTCGACCGCCCGGCCAGCGACACCGAGATCGCCGCCATGGGCGAAGCCCTGACGACGGCGCTCGCGGAAGGCGCTGTCGGGTTGAGTTCCGGCCTCGCCTACCGCAATGCCTTCCATGCCCCGACGGCGGAGATGAATGCCCTGGTCGCGGCGGTCGGTCGGGCCGGCGGGGTCTACACCACGCACCTTCGCGACGAGTTCGCCGGATTGCCGGCCGCGATGGACGAAGCCTTCGCCACCGCCACGCACGGTCGAGCACCGCTGGTGATCTCGCATCTCAAGTGTGCCGGTGCCGGCAACTGGGGCAACGCGCCCGGCGCTCTGGCGAAGCTGGACGCCGCCGCGCTCACCCACGGCGTGCACTGCGACTGCTACCCCTACACGGCGGGCTCGTCGACGCTGGACCTGGGGCAGGTCACCGACGAGATCGATATCTTCATCACCTGGTCGGACCCGCATCCTGAGGTCGCGCGCCAGCCGCTCGCGGCCATCGCCGACCAGTGGAACCTATCGCTGATGGACGCCGCGCGCCGCCTGCAGCCGGCCGGCGCCGTCTATCACAACATGAGCGAAGCGGATATGCGCCAGGTGCTTGCGCACCCGCTGTCGATGGTCGGCTCCGACGGCCTGCCCAACGACCCGCATCCGCACCCACGGCTGTGGGGTGCCTTTCCCCGTGTCCTGGCTCACTACAGTCGCGACTTGAAGCTGCTGTCACTGGCCGACGCTGTCCGCAAGATGACCGGGCTCTCGGCCGCCAACTTCGGGCTCGTCGACCGCGGTTACGTTCGCGTCGGCGCCTACGCCGACCTGGTGCTGTTCGATCTCGATCGACTCGAGGACACCGCCACCTACAGCGACCCGATCTCGGCTGCCAGCGGCATCGAGCGCGTCATCGTCAACGGCGCTGACGCCTATCTTCACGGCCAGGCGAGCGAAGCACGTCGCGGTCGTCTGCTGCGTCGCCAATCGCCGCTGTCGGCGGCCCCCTCATCCCCATCGCTTCATTCCCGATCCACAACCGCAGGAGATACCGCATGAGCATCAAACGATATGGCGTCGAAGGCGGCGTCGGTACCGGCGGCCAGAAACTGCCGTTCGCCCGCGCCACGGAAGCCGCCGGCTGGCTGTTCGTCTCCGGCCAGACGCCGATGACCGACGGCGAAGTCGTCGAAGGCAGCATCATCGAGCAGTCGCGGCTGGCCTTCGCCAACTGTCTGGCTATCGCCGAAGAGGCCGGCTACGGCGTGGAGGACGTGGTCCACGTGACCGCCGTGCTCACCGACGCGCGCTACTTCAGCTCGTTCAACAAGGTGTTCAAGGAAGTCTTCGGTGACCACCCGCCGGCACGCATCTGCAGCGTCCAGGACCTGGTGGTGGACTGCAAGGTGGAGGTCGACATCAAGTGCTATCGCGCTGATCGCGCCTAGCTTCGAAGCTTGCTGCGCTTCGAGGCAGCGCCGATTCACTGACACTCGCAGAAACGAAACAGACGCCGGAAAAAGGCGTGAGAAAGAAAGGGGTCGCGCCCCGGCAAGGGCGCGACCGCAGTGAAAAACCCCATAGGCCATGACATTCCACACTGCTCCGGTCGCGGCAACGACCGGAACAACAATTATAAGAGGTCACTATGAACAGCCAAGTCTTCCTCGGGGCTTTTATCGCCTACGTGGTCATCATGATCGCGTTCGGTGGGTGGGTCTCGCGTAACAGCCGCAGCAACGGCGACGACTTTCTCCTCGGCGGGCGCAGCCTGCCGATCTTTCTCACCATCGGCACAACGGTGGCCACGATGGTCGGCACCGGCTCAAGCATGGGCGCCGTCGGCTTCGGCTACGCCAACGGCTGGGGTGGCGCGTTATACGGTATCGGCGGCGCGATCGGCGTGCTGCTGCTGGCGGCCTGGTTCGCGCCGGTGCGACGCTTCCGCTTCATGACCATGAGCGAAGAGCTCTCCTACTACGTCGGCGCCAGCCGGCTGGTGCGCAACATCGTCGCGGTGCTGATCTACATCGCCTGCATCGGCTGGCTGGGCGCACACATCCTGGGCGGTGGGCTCTATCTCTCCTGGATGGCAGACATCGACCTGACCACCGCGCGCATTCTCGTGGCGCTGGGCTTCGGCATCTACTGCGTGATCGGCGGCTACATGGCGGTGGTCTGGACCGATACGGTGCAGGCGGTGGTGCTGTTCGTCGGCTTCATCGCGATGGCGATCATCGCGCTGTTCGAAGTCGGCGGGTTCGCTGGACTCGGCGCCAACATGGATACTGCCGCGACCAGTTTCTTCGGCATCGACAAGATCGGCGGGATACCGGCGCTATCGCTGATCGCCGTCATCGCCGTCGGCGTGCTGGCGACCCCCTCTTTCCGTCAGCGCATCTACTCCGGCAGCTCGGTGCGCTCGGTACGCAAGTCGTTCGTGATCACCGGCATCCTCTACCTCTTCTTCTCGATCATCCCGGCGATCATCGGCATGGCGACACATGCCCTGAATCCCGACCTCGACAACAGCAATTTCGCCTTTCCGTTCCTCGCCACCGAGATTCTGCCACTGTGGCTCGGCTTGCTCCTGCTGGTCGCAGGGCTCTCGGCGACGATGTCCAGCGCCAGCTCGGACGCCATCGCCGGCGTTTCGATCCTGCTGCGCGACGTCTATGTCCTGTTCACCGGTCACACACCGTCGGCACGCAAGGTCGTCACGCTATCCCGCCTGGCCCTGGTGGTGACGATCGGACTGGCGCTGCTGCTCGCGCTGACCTCCGACAACGTCATCAGCTACATCACCAGCATGATCGCCACGGTGATGGCCGGCATGTTCGTTTGCGGCGTACTGGGACGTTTCTGGCCCCGCTACAACTGGCAGGGCGCGGTCGCCACGCTGGTATCGGCGTCGGCGACCTCGCTCGCCGTGATCAACGTCGACAGCTGGAGCGCCTTCTGGGGTAATCCGAGCATTCCGGCCGTCCTGGTCGCGCTGGTCGTGGGCGTCATCGTCAGCCTGGTCACGCCGGCCTCGAAGGTGACACCGGAACAGGCGCTCCAGATCATCGACGACGAACGCGAACGCATGGAACTCGATGAAGAACCGGCCGACGCGGTGAGCGGCAGAACCGCTTGATAGCCTCGGCCTCGAGCGCCCCGCCTATGGCGGGGCGCTTCCGTTTCTGGACGATCTTTCAACAACGTCGCGTTGAACGATCCGGCTTTATCGACTCCACTTCTAAAGCCGCCGTTCCTGACCTCCCACCTACTGCCTAAACCACTACCCGAATCGGCATGTTGCGTTCATCAAGGTTATCGTCGCCGCCACGGTCGACGACGAGAAACTCCCCCTCTCGCTCCAGGACCGAGTGAATCGCATGCCAGGTGCCGGCGCGGTAGTTGACTCCCTGGCGGCCATCGGTGACGAAGGCGCAGATCTTCTGTGAGTCGATCTCCTCGCCCGGCGGCGCGACCACGACAATGAAACGCTCCTCGTGCAGCGGCATGAAGGCCTGACTGCCCAGCGGATGGCGCTCGAGCAGCTCGAGGTCGAGCGGCAACGTCACCGGCTGGCTGACGAAGAGGCTGATCAGCGGCCGCGAGGCGTCGGCCACCTCGATCGTTGCCAGATCGTGGTGGCGCTGGGTACGCCCGTTGTTGATGGGGAACGACGCGCTAGTACGGGCATCGATAACGTCACCGAAGGGGGCAAAGGCTTCCGCCGTCAGCGGTCGGGCTGTCAGTTGCAGCATGACGCTCCTCTCTCCTGATCCATGGTCTTCCTGATTCTCTGTCGTCCTCTATAGCGCGCTTCACTCGCGCTGCGGTTGCGCCGCCACGAATGACGCCACCCTAGTCGAGACCGATATCCCTACGGCCCCAGCCACTTTCGTATACAAAGACAAGATTTATCGTGCACGAAATCAGTGCAACATAGGCTGGTCATGGGCGCCAAGGGTGCACGCACGGGAACTGGCCCCCGGCTTCCTTAGGCTCAAGCCAAGACATCGCCTCACTCCCTGAGTCTCCCGCCACTCGACGCGTGCCATGCCTGATGCCGGCAACCCGCTGAATGACGGCCGTTTTCCCGAGGGCCAAGCGTCGACTCTGGCGAAAGTTGACCCCTGCAACAAAGCGTAAATAAGTTATGGCACGCATCTTGTATACAAAAAAGAGACCCCCATCACAGCCGGCCCGCGCGGAGGGCTCTCGTTATGGCACAACCACCGCAAGACTCACACCACCGTTCGCCTCATCACTACAGCGAGCGGCTTCACAACGCCGATCTCGCGCCTACAAAACAGAACTGGAACTGGTACAACATCCTCGCCTTCTGGCTCTCCGACGTCCACAGCGTCGGCGGCTACGTGGTAGCGGCGAGCTTGTTCGCCCTCGGCCTGGCCGGCTGGCAGGTGCTGATCTCGCTGCTGATCGGCATCTGCATCGTGCAGATCTTCGCCAACCTGATGGCGCGGCCGAGCCAGAAGGCCGCGGTGCCCTTCCCGGTGATCTGCCGTCTCTCCTTCGGTGTCTTTGGCGCCAACATCCCGGCCATGATTCGTGGCTTGATCGCCGTCGTGTGGTACGGCATCCAGACCTATCTCGCCTCCAATGCACTGACCATCGTCATCCTGCGCCTTTTCCCGGGCATGGAGTCGCTGGCCGGCCCGAGTTTTCTGGGGCTCTCCTATCTGGGCTGGATCAGCTTCATGCTGCTGTGGTGCCTACAGGCGATCGTGTTCTGGCGCGGCATGGATTCGATCCGTCGCTTCATCGACTGGAGCGGGCCGGCCGTCTATGTGGTGATGTTTGCACTGGCGGCTTGGCTGGTGTGGCAGGCGGGCTGGGCGAATATCAGCTTCACGCTGGCCGACATCCAGCTCTCGCCGGGCGAGCAGCTGTGGCAGATGGTGATCGCGGCGGCGATCGTGGCCGGCTACTTCGCCGGGCCGACGCTTAATTTCGGTGACTTCACCCGCTACGCGCGCAGCTTCGGCGACGTCAAACGCGGCAACTTCTGGGGCCTGCCGGTCAACTTCCTGGTCTTCTCCGCGACCACCGTGATGATGGTCTCGGCGACGATTCCGGTCTTCGGCGAGATGATCGACGATCCGATCGAGACGGTTTCGCGCCTCGACAGCACCTTTATCGCCGTGCTCGGCGCTGCCACCTTCGTGACCACGACGATCGGCATCAATATCGTCGCCAACTTCGTGGCACCGGCGTTCGACTTCTCCAACATGGCACCCAGCAAGATCAGCTTCCGCACGGGCGGTTTCATCGCCGCCGTGGGTTCGATCTTCCTGACGCCCTGGAATCTGTTCAGCAACCCGGAAATCATCCACTACACGGTCGATCTGCTCGCCGCCGCTATCGGCCCGCTCTACGGCATCATCATCATGGACTACTACCGCATCCGCCGCGGCGAGATCGATGTCGACGCCCTGTTCAGCACCGACCCGAACGGCCCGTACTGGTATCGCAACGGTATCAATCCGGCGGCAGTGAAGGCGGTCATCGCCGCCACGGTAATCGGCATCGTGATCAACTTCCTGCCACTCGGCGATCTCGGTCACTTCTCGGTCTTCATCGGCGGCCTGCTCGGCGCCAGCTTCTATGCGATGGCAATGCGGCGTGCCACGGCCGCGGCAGCCGTGGCGTCCTGACAGCCTCCGCCGCCCCGGCCTCCCGCGCGACCGAGAGCGGGGCGGCACTCGATTGACCGACGCGCCGTCAGGCGCGCTCTCCCTCTGCCGGCACTCTCGGGTGCCGGCCTTTTTCGTCTCGTTCGCCGGTCGTCCGTCATCTCACGGACAACCCAAGCCATCTTCTGCCTGCCCCACTTTTTGCCTGCCGCTTACTGGAACGGTCTTCCCATACGCCTCGGTAGATTGTATAAAATCTACAATACATGACCGAGACGAGTCGCTGATACCGGCGCTCCGTCCTGCCACAGGATCCGACGCATGCAGCGCATCCACGTGATCGATTCACATACCGGCGGCGAACCGACGCGACTTGTCATGTCCGGCTTTCCGTCGCTGAGCGCCCCGGGCCAACCGCGCCTTACGCTCGCCGAGCAGCGAGATCGCCTGCGGGAGCAATACGACGCCTGGCGTCAGGCCTGTCTGCACGAGCCGCGCGGCAACGACGTGCTGGTCGGCGCGCTTTATGGCGAACCGGTCTCCGCCGACGCCACCTGCAGCGTGATCTTTTTCAACAATGCCGGCTATCTCGGCATGTGCGGTCACGGCACCATCGGCCTGGTGGCCTCGCTGCACTATCTCGGCCGGATGGCACCGGGTACCCACAGCATCGACACGCCGGTCGGCCCCGTGCAGGCAGAGCTGCACACCGACGGCGCCGTCACCGTTCGCAACGTGGCCGCCTACCGCTATCGACGGAACGTGCCGCTCGAGGTCCCGGGTTACGGCGTTGTGCACGGCGATATCGCCTGGGGCGGCAACTGGTTCTTCCTCGTCGGCGATCACGGCCAGCGCCTGACCCTCGACAACGAGCCCGCCCTGACCGCCTTCACCTGGGCGATTCGCCAGGCGCTCGAAGCGCAGGCGATCACCGGCGAGAACGGCGGCGTAATCGGTCATATCGAGCTGTTCGGCGAGGACACGCTTGCCGATGCCGACGCGCGCGCGGACAGTCGCAACTTCGTGCTCTGCCCCGGCAAGGCCTACGACCGCTCACCCTGCGGCACCGGCACCAGTGCCAAGCTCGCCTGCCTGGCGGCCGACAACAAGCTGGCGCCCGGCGAGCCCTGGGTACAGGCCAGCATCACCGGCAGTCGCTTTGTCGGGCGCTACGAACGACAGGGGGATCGGGTCGTGCCCTATATCACCGGTCACGCTTACGTCACGGCCGACACCACCCTGCTGATCGACGACAACGACCCCTTCGCCTGGGGGATCACGGCATCGTGACCCGCCACGCCGACCACTCAACGGGAGCCCCCATGAACGCTACAGTCACGCTTGACCGGTCGATCTTCTCCGGCTGTATCCCGGCCCTGATGACGCCCTGCACGGCCGCGCGCCAGCCGGACTACGACGCACTCGTCGACAAAGGACGCGAGCTGGTCGCGCTGGGCATGCGCGGCGTCGTCTACTGCGGGTCGATGGGCGACTGGCCACTGTTGAGCGAGCGCCAGCGCCAGGAAGGCGTGGCGCGACTGGTCGAGGCCGGCGTGCCGACCATCGTCGGTACCGGCGCGGTCAATTCGACAGAGGCGGTCTCGCATGCCGCGCACGCCGCCAAGGTCGGCGCCCAAGGGCTGATGGTCATTCCCCGTGTGCTCTCCCGCGGCACCTCGACGAGCGCGCAGAAGGCGCACTTCTCGGCGATTCTCGACGCCGCTGCCGAGCTGCCCGCGGTGATCTACAACAGCCCCTACTACGGCTTCGCCACCCGCGCCGACCTGTTCTTCGCACTGCGCCGAGACCATCCCAATCTGATCGGTTTCAAGGAGTTCGGTGGCGCGGCCGACCTGCGCTACGCAGCGGAGCACATCACCTCGCAGGACGACGCCGTGAGCCTGATGGTCGGCGTCGACACCCAGGTCTTTCATGGTTTCGTCAACTGTGGAGCCACCGGCGCGATCACCGGGGTCGGCAACGCGCTGCCGCGGGCCGTGCTCCAGCTGGTCGCGCTGAGCGAGCGCGCGGCGGCCGGCGATGTGGCGGCCGGTCGACGCGCGCAAGAGCTGGAATCGGCACTGGCGGTGCTCTCCTCCTTCGACGAAGGCGTCGACCTGGTGCTCTATTACAAGTACCTGATGGTGCTCAACGGCGAGACCGCCTACACCCATCACTTCAACGCGAGCGATGCCCTGAGCGACGCCCAGCGCCACTATGCGGAAACGCAGTATGCCCGCTTCCGCGAGTGGTACACGCAGTGGTCGATGGAGACGCCAGCCGGGCAGATCGCGGGCTGACACCGCGCTCGGTCGGCGTCGGCCGCGAGTCGGCCCGGCCGCCAGCGCCGTGGCTGGCAAGGTGCGGATTGCCTACAATCTGCGATTTTTCTCGATGAGCGCGCCATCGCGACGCGCTCGCCCCACGCGGCAACCGAGCATTCGGAGCATCATGGCGACTTTCAAGACCCGCGCCCAGTTCGTGGCCGACGACCTGCGCGAACGCATTCTCGGCGGTGAATTCCAGGGCGGCTCGCAGCTGCGTCAGGATGCGCTGGCCCGAGACTATGACGTCAGCCGGATTCCCGTGCGCGAGGCCCTGTTGACCCTGGAAGCCGAAGGGCTGGTCGAGTTTCACGCGCATCGCGGTGCCTTCACCACCGAGCTGTCCGTCGCCGCCATCCGCGAGCTGTTCGCGCTGCGCGAGCTTCTGGAACCCTACGTGCTGCGCCAGGCGATCCCGCGGCTGACACCGGCGGACCACGCTCGCGCCGAGGAGATCCTGTCGCAGTACGAAGCGGCGCTCGATGCCGGCCGTCAGATCGACAACTGGAGCGACTACAACTTCGCCTTTCATCAGGCGCTCTACGCGCCCGCCGCGCTGCCGGAGACGCAGGCGATGATCGCCCAGTTGAACACCAAGTCCGGGCGCTATATCCGCATGCAGCTGCTCTATACCCGCGAGATCGCCAAGGCAGAAGCGGAACATCGCCAGCTGCTGGCGCTATCCCGCGAACGCGATATCGAAGGCGCCTGCGCGCTGCTCGAACGCCATATCCGCGAGGCGGCAGAGGGCATCGTCGCGGTGCTGGAGGAGCGTCTGCAGAGCAGTTGACGCCGCGAGAGGCTGTCGTTTTCGGTCATCGATCAGGCATCGCCATCCACGAGGAATCGCATGTCGGCACATACATCCCGCGCGGTTCGGCCTGCCACGGCCCCGGGGACTGCCCGTTCCACCGCGGCCAGCGCTCACGCGGACATTGTCGTCGTCGGCGCCGGCATCATCGGCGTGACCGCGGCGCTGGCCCTGGCCAGGCAGGGACATCGCGTCCGCGTGCTGGATCGCCAGGCGCCGGGGCTGGGCGCCTCCTTCGGCAACGCCGGTCATCTGGCGACCGAGCAGGTCTTCCCGATTGCCGATACCTCGCTCCTCACGTCACTGCCGGGCATGCTGCACGATCCGCTGGGGCCGCTGCGGCTGGACTGGCGCTACCTGCCGCGTGCCGCGCCCTGGCTGGCGCGTTTGCTGCTCAACCTGCGTCCGGCGCCGTTCGCGCGCAGCGTGGCCGGCATTCGCGGGCTCAACGAGAAGAGTCTTGGCGCCTGGCAGCGCCTGCTGATATCGGTCGGCAGCGCCCACTTGCTCAAGACCGACGGCTCGCTGCTCGTCTACGAGAAACCGGCATCACGCCAGAAACTCGATGCCCTGGCGTCGCGACTGCGTGAACAGCGGGTGCCAGTCGAGCGGTGGGACAGCGACACGCTCTACGACGCAGCCCCCCAACTCGCCGAGAGCCTGCTGGGAGGGCTGTTCTTCCCTGCCACGGGCCACGTAATCGATCCGTGGCGCGTGGTCGATACGCTGGTGACGGCAGCGAAGGCCGCTGGCGTGCGCTTCGAGCAGGCCACCGTCCAGGGCGGACGATTGACCGAGCGAGGCATCACGCTCTTGACCGCCGGCGGCGAGATGGCCGCCGACCGGGTGCTGGTCGCCTGCGGCGCCCACTCGGCGGCCCTGACGCATGCCCTGACCGGCACACGCGTGCCGCTGGACACCGAGCGCGGCTATCACCTGATGCTGCCACGGGCGGTCGACTGGCTGCCGTTTGCGGTCACCTCGCTGGAACGTCGCTTCATCATGACGCCGATGGCGGGCGGCCTGCGCCTCGCCGGCACGGTGGAGTTCGCGGGGCTCGAGGCCCCGCCCGACATGCGCCGAGCCTGGCAGCTCGAACACCTGAGTCGCGGGCTCTTCCGGGCACCGCTGGATCTCGACGGCGCCGAGCCGTGGATGGGCTTTCGCCCCTCGCTGCCGGATTCGCTGCCGATCATCGACCGTGTCGCCGACGGCCGCGTGCTGCTCGCCTTCGGTCACCACCATCTCGGCCTGACGCAAGCGGCGATCACGGCCGAACTGATCGCGTCGCTGGCCGGCTCGGCTGACGGCGAGAGCCCGCCGCCCGCCAGCGATCTCCCGTCACGCGAACCGTATCGCCTCGACCGCTTCGATTGAGGCGATACGGCCAGGGTGCCGGCCCTGTCGGACCCGGCAAGCCTTGGCGCTCCGGCAGGGCCGGCACCCGACCTCATCAGCGCTGGGAAAGATTGAGCGCCATATGCCGGTTCACGTCCTTGTAGAGCAGGTAGCGGAACGGCCCCGGGCCCGCGGCATAGCAGGACTGCGGGCAGAAGGCGCGCAGCCACATGTAGTCCCCCGCCTCGACCTCGACCCAGTCCTGATTGAGGTGATAGACCGCCTTGCCCTCGAGCACGTAGAGGCCATGCTCCATGACATGGGTCTCGTCGAACGGAATCACGCCCCCCGGCTGGAAGGTAACAATGGTTACGTGCATGTCGTGACGCAGGTCGGCCGGATCGACGAAGCGCGTGGTCGCCCAGCGACCGTCCGTATCCGGCATCGGCGTGGGGTCGATCGTCTGCTCGTTGGTGACGAACGCTGGCGGCACCTCGAGTCCATCGACGAAGGCATAGGCCTTGCGGATCCAGTGGAAACGCACCGGCGCGTCGCTGGTATTGTGCAGCTGCCAATCCGCCCCCGGCGGCAGATAGGCGTAGCCGCCCGGTGTCATCGCGTGTGCCTCGCCGGCGATCGTCAGCGCTAGCTCACCCTCGACCACGAACAGCACGCCCTCGGCGCCGCGATCCGGTTCCGGTCGCTCGCTGCCACCACCGGGAGAGACCTCCATGATGTACTGTGAAAAGGTCTCGGCGAAGCCGGAGAGCGGTCGCGACAGTACCCACAGCCGTGTCTTCTCCCAGTGCGGCAGGAAACTCGTGACGATATCGCTCATCACGCCCTTGGGGATGACCGCGTAGGCCTCGGTGAATACCGCCCGGTCGTGGATCAGCTGGCTCTGCGGTGGCAACCCGCCGCGGGGCGCGTAGTAGGTTCGCGGGACTGAATCGTTCTTGCTTGGCGGCATGCTTTCTCCTTGGTTACCCGTGCGCTCGTCACGGTCTACTCGCCGAGCTCGTCGAGTGCTTCGTAACACTCGCTGATCTCGTTGATGCGGGCGCGGCCGTCGGCCAGTCGCCGATGCAGCAGCGCATTGGCCAGCAGACTGATCAGACTCATGGCGCTGGCGTAGCTGTCGAACGCCGAAATCGTCTCCAATAGACATTCCAGACGCCACGCGACCTGACTCTCATATTTTGTCGTCGTCGGATCGCCGATCAGCAGCACTCGCTGCCGCTGCTGCGCCAGCATCTCGATTAGTGCCCCGAATAGCCGCGGCCGACGCCGGAAGCCGATCACCACGACCATCGCCTGCGGGTCGAGCCCGATCAGTTCTTCCGCCAGCGACTGGTTCGGTGCCGGCATCAAACGCACGCCGGGGCGAGACTGCAGCAGCTGCTGGCGCAGATGCAACGCCACCGGATAGCTATTGCGATAGCCGACAATCGCGATCTCCGGCGCGCTATCCAGCGCCGCGGTCACGGCCTCGAATCGCTCAGGCGACAGCGCTTCGAGACAGTGATGCAGATTCTCCCGCTCGCGTTCGGCGTGCCGACGAAATGGCTCCGCGCCCTCGCCCAACGCCGATGCGCTGGCCGCCAGCGGCACGCCGTAGTGACGCAGCTGACGGGCGTGCGCCTTGACCGCCTTGAAGCTGGCATAGCCGAGCCGCTGAAACAGTCGCGTCACCGTCGCCTTGGAGACGCCAGCATAGCGCGCCAGATCCGCCGCACTGTAAACCGCCAGATCCTCCAGATGCGCGAGAATGAAATCGGCGACGCGGCGCTCCTGCGGGCCAAGGCTGTCAAAATGCTGCTGCAGGCGCCGGCCGATGGGAGTCTGATCGCGCTTGTCCGGCATGGCGTCTCCTCCCTGTTCAGATCACCGAGGCAATGAACTGGGCGAGTTCCGGTGTCTCGGGCTGGCTGAACAGGGTCTGCGGATCGCCGGATTCATGAATGCGCCCCTGGTGCATGAACACCACGCGGTCACTCACATCGCGGGCGAAACGCATCTCGTGGGTGACCAGAATCAGCGTCATCCCCTCCTTTGCCAGATTCTCGAGCACGCGCAACACCTCGCCGACCAGCTCCGGGTCGAGCGCCGAGGTCACCTCGTCGCACAACAGCACCTTGGGGTTCATCGCCAAGGCGCGCGCGATCGCCACGCGCTGTTGCTGGCCGCCGGAGAGTTGCGCCGGATAGGCGTCGACCTTCTCCGACATGCCGACCTTGGCTAGCACCTCTTCGGCGATCCGGCGCGCCTCGCTCTTAGGCGTCTGCTTGACCACCACCGGCGCCAGCATAACGTTGTCGAGCACCGTCTTGTGCGGGAACAGATTGAAGCTCTGGAACACCATGCCGACATTCTGGCTCAGCTCGCCTGGCGTCATCGAAGCGCCGTCGAGTCGCTGATCGGCCAGCTGTATCGTGCCCCAGTCGTGACGCTCGAGCTGATTGAGGCATCGCAGCAAGGTGCTCTTGCCCGAGCCACTGCGGCCGATGATCGAGACAACCTCGCCGGCCTCGACCGTCAGATCGATCCCCTTGAGCACCTCCAGCTCGCCGAAGGATTTATGCAGGTCGTTAACGGATACCAGCGCCATAGAGTCGTCTCTCCAGATAACGGGCGTAGCGCGACAGCGGATAGCAGAGAATGAAATAACCGAGCGCCACGAAGGTAAAGATGGTGAAAGGCTCGAAGGTGGCGTTGTTGAGCATGGTGCCGGCCTTGGTCAACTCGACGAAGCCGATCACCGAGGCCAGCGCCGTGCCCTTGACCACCTGCACCGAAAAGCCGACGGTCGGCGGCACTGCCAGACGCAGCGCCTGCGGCAGAATGACGTGACGCATCGACTGCAGATAGTTCAGGCCCAACACGCGCGCCGCCTGCCACTGGCCGCTCGGCACCGCCTCGACGCAGCCGCGCCAGATATCGCACAGAAACGCACTGGTGAAGAGCGTCAGCGCCACGCTGGCGGCGGTCCAGGCGGAAACATCGAAACCCAGCGCCGCCGCCCCGAAATAGGCCAGGAACAGCTGCATCAGCAGCGGCGTACCCTGGAACAGATCGACATAGCCGCGCACCAGCCAGCGGATGGGACGCAACCCGCCCATGCGCAATAGCGTGAGCACGAGGCCGACAATGGCACCGCCAACGAACGCGATCAGCGAGAGCACCACGGTCCAGCGTGCCGCCAACAGCAGGTTGCGCACGATGTCCCAGGTCGTGAAATCGGTCATGCCGAGCCCCCCTGGCGAAACGCGAACAGCCGCCGTCCGACGGCTTCGAAGAGCAGTCGCAGGCCAATCGCCAGCAGCAGATAGATCGCCGTCACCACCAGATAGACCTCGAAGCCGCGAAAGTTGCGCGACTGGATGAAATTCGCCGCGTAGGTGAGGTCGAAGACCGAGATCTGCGAGACCACCGCCGAGCCCAGCATCACGATGATGCACTGGCTGATCAGCGACGGGTAAACCCGCGAGAACGCCGGCACCAGCACCACGTGGCGAAAGCGCTGCAGACGCGAGAGCCCCAGCGCACGGGCGGCCTCGTGCTGGCCGCGCGTGGTCGACTCGATCCCCGCACGCAGGATCTCGGCGGTGTAGGCGGCCAGGTTCAGGATCATCGCGATCAACGCCGCGACCGTCGCGCTGATCGGTACGCCCAGCGCCGGCAGGCCGAAGAACAGAAAGAAGAGCTGCACGATAAACGGCGTGTTACGGATCACCTCGACGTAGCCACCCAGCAACCGGCTGACGATATTGGCACCGTTCTCGCGCGCGCCGTCACGCACATAGGCCACCACCACGGCCAGCGAGAGGCCGATGAGCGTGGTGACGACGGTCAGCCAGACCGTCGTCACCAGGCCCGTGACGATCTCGTCCGTGTAGGGCAGCAATGTGGAGAAATCCAGCGTCATGATCGACTCCGGTCAGGCGGACAGGTCATCCGGCAGCGGTGCCTGGAACCACGTCTCGGACATCGACTCCAGCGTGCCGTCCTGCTTGGCCTGCTCGATCAGTTCGTTGACCTTCGCCTTGAGCGCCTCGTTCCCCTGGCTCAGCCCCACATAGCAGGGCGAATCCTTGATCTTGAAGATCAGCGTCGGCGCACGCGCCTCGTTCTGGCGGGCGATCTGCGCCACCACCACATTGCCGGTGGCGATGTACTCGACCTGTCCGGAAAGGAAAGCGGAGATCGTGGTGGCGTTATCCTCGTAGCGCTGGATCTCGGTATCGTCCGGCGCGATGTCGCTCAGCGTCAGATCCTCGAGCGCCCCCCGGGTGGCACCGATGGTCAGCCCGGAGAGACCGGAGACGTCGTCGACGGAGGCCGCACCGGGCGTGCCGAAGACGCCCTGAAAGAACGGCGCGTAGGCATCGGTGAAGTCGATCACCTCGGCACGTTCCGGCGTCTTGCCAAGACTCGAGATGACCAGATCGACCTTGTCGGTCTGCAGAAACGGGATACGGTTGGCGCTGGTGACCGGCACCAGCTCCAGCTCGACATCCATCTGGTCGGCCAGGTACTGCGCCATGTCGATATCGTAGCCCTGCGGCTGCAGGTCCGTGCCGACGGAGCCGAAAGGCGGAAAGTCCTGCGGTACCGCGACACGCAGCGTACCGCGCTGCTCGATGGTGTCGAGGTCGCTGGCCTGGGCGGAGAGCGTCGTCACGGTCATGACGGTGCAGACGGCGGCCAGCGCGAACTGGCGAAGCGGTAGATGCTTGGCAAAAGCGAACATGTCGGGCCTCTTGTGGGCGAATTGTTATGTCGGAATAAGCAGGCTGAAGAGACGACGCAAAAGAAACGTTTAGCGACTTCTTTAACCATTGAGAAACATTCGTTTCATCGACAGTGCTCGCAAATTTAGCGCCAGAAACTGTCTGGATTCAGCGATTCAAGGAGTTAACGGCAACCGAAGGCATCCAGAAGCCATCATCGAAGCGTCTTGATCAGCGGGGCGCGCAAAAACGGGGCGCCGAAACGTACTCGCGCACCAGCGTATGGCGCGAGTCGCAGGATCTCGGCGCGATGGACCCGATCGGCGACGGTCGCCGTCTGTCATCCTGTCAGGCGGGATGCTCTCGCGCCCAGTGTCGCGCGATATCCACGCGCCGGGTTATCCACACCCGGTCGTGCGCCTCGAGATGATCCAGAAAGCGCTGCAGCGCGCGGAAGCGGCCGGGACGACCGATCAGCCGGCAGTGCAGGCCGATGGAGAGCATCTTCGGTGTCTCCGCGCCCTCGGCGTAGAGAACATCGAAAGCATCGCGCAGATACTGAAAGAACGGCTCGCCGTGGTCGAAGCCGGTCGGCGAGGCGAAGCGCATGTCGTTGGTATCGAGGGTGTAGGGCACGATCAGATGCCGATGCATCTGCCCCTGGCTATCCTCGGCATCGCACCAGAACGGCAGGTCATCGCCGTAGTAGTCGCTATCGTAGAGAAAACCGCCCTGATCGAGCAGCAGCCGGCGCGTGTTGGGGCTGTCACGCCCGGTGTACCAGCCGAGCGGGGCATCATTATAGAGCGACCGGAAGATCTCGATGGCGCGCTGCATGTGCTCGCGCTCGAGCGTTTCCGGCACGTTCTGATAGTGAATCCAGCGGTAGCCGTGGCAGGCGATCTCGTGGCCCAGTTCATGGAAGGCGTGCGCCACGTCGGGGTTGCGCGCCAGCGCCATCGCCACGCCGAACACGGTGAGCGGCAGGCCGCGGCGCTCGAACTCTTTCAGCACCCGCCAGACGCCCGCTCGCGAGCCGTATTCGTAGATCGACTCCATGCTCAGATGGCGCGCGGGATAGGCCTCGGCACCGGCGATCTCGGAGAGGAACTGCTCGGAGTGCGTATCGCCGTGCAGCACGCTGTTCTCGCCACCCTCCTCGTAGTTGAGCACGAACTGCACCGCCACGCGGGCCTGCCCGGGCCAGTTGGCCTGCGGCGGCGTGCGGCCGTAGCCGACCAGATCTCTGGGATAGCGGCCACCAAGGGAGTCGTTGGATAGCATGGACGGCGTTCCTTCTGCGGGCGGCCAGGGCAGTCCGGCCATCGATATTGTATGCAAAGTCATTTATTTTTGTGGACAAAACAACCGTATCGCGAATTACGCGATTCGCCAAGCTGACCGAGCGAGAGGTTTCGCCATCGATGCTGATTCACGTCATCAACCCCAACACGACCGCCGGCATGACTGACAAGATCGGCGCCTGTGCCACCCGCGTGGCGGCCCCTGGCACCCGCATTCAGGTCAGCCAGCCGGAGAGTGGCCCGGTCTCGATCGAGAGCCACTTCGACGAGGCGATCAGCACCGTCGGCGTGCTCGAGGAAGTCCGACAAGGAGAAGCGCACGGCGCGGACGCCTACGTCATCGCCTGTTTCGGCGACCCGGGCCTGCTCGCTGCCCGAGAGCTGACCCGCGCCCCGGTCATCGGCATCGCCGAGGCGGGCTTCCATCTGGCGACGCTGATCAGCACGCGCTTCTCGGTGGTGACGACGCTCTCGCGCACCGCAATCATCGCCGAGCATCTGCTCGCGCAGTACGGCTTCCGCGATCACTGCCGGCGCGTTCGCGCGATCGACCTTCCGGTGCTCGAACTGGAGAATCCGGCAGGCAACGCGTATGAAGCACTGCTGGCGGAGTGCCGGCGGGCGCGCGACGAGGATGGCATCGGCGCCATCGTCCTCGGCTGTGGCGGCATGGCGGATCTGACCCAACGTCTGACCGAGGCGCTCGGCCTGCCGGTGGTCGAAGGGGTGAGCGCGGCGGTCAAGCTGGCCGAGTCGCTCGTCTCGCTCGGCCTCGGCACCAGCAAGCACGGCGATCTCGCCTTCCCCCGGCCCAAACCGTTCGTGGGTCGGTTCGCGGACTGGGGGGCCTAATCGAACCCCGTCAGCGCCTCAGCCGAAAATCGCGTTCAGATCCGGCGTTTCATCATCGCTCTCCTCAATGGAGAGCGAGGCTTCGATCGCCTTGAGGTGACGGCGCATGAAGGCGACGGCACGCTCCTCCTTGCCGCTTTCGAGCAGTGCGACCAGCTCGTCGTGGTCGTGGGATTCGCAGCCGAGATGGCCGTGACCGCCGTAGACAGCGAGGATCAGCGAAGAACGCGAGCAGAGCCGCTCGATAAACTCCGCCAGCGGCGTGTTGCCGGAAAGCTCGGCCAGGCGCTGATGAAAACGCGCGGAAAGCTGTATCGCCTGGCTCTGTTCACCGCGACGCAGCGCCTGACGCTCGCGCTCCGCCAGCTCACGCAGCTCGGCGCCATCGGTGGGCTTCAGCCGCCGGGAGACCCACGGCATCAGTTGGCACTCGACCAGTTGGCGGGCGGCGAAGACGTCACGCGCCTCCTCGATGCTCGGGCGACTGACACTGGCGCCCCGTCGCGGGGTCAGCGTGACCAGATACTCGAGCGACAGCCGCTGCAGAATCTTGCGAACGCCGGTACGGCTGACGCCGAAGACGTCGGCCAGGGCATCCTCGCGCAGCCGCGCGCCGGGCTTGAGCCGATGCTCGACGATCGCCTCGCGGATCTCGCGATAGATCGCGTCGTGCCGTTCGGCGCCGTCACCCGCCTTGCCCGCACCACGCGTCCGTTTCGCCTTGGGCGGTGTCGTTGTGTCGCTTGCTGCGCTCGCACTTTTTGCCATTCTCGTCCGCTTCCCCGGCGTCACCGTCTCGCTGATTCGTCATCGATTGTATATGGCCTGCCAGGTCATGACAGCCGCGCCGGACTCAAGCGCCAACCAGCTTGCTCGCGCAAGCGTTGTGTCGCGCGACCATGGCCTCCACGTCATGGCCGAGCAGGTGGCCAGCCTCGACCCGCTGAATGCCGTTGACGAACGACAGATCCACCTGCGGCGGCTGACAGAAGACCAGCGCGGCGAGCGGATCGTGCAGCGCACCGCCGGCCAGCGCCAGCGAATCGAGCCGGTAGCCGATGATGTCGGCAGCCTTGCCGACGGCCAGCTGGCCGATATCCTCGCGCCCGAGCACGGCGGCACCGCCACGAGTGGCGAACCAGAGCATCTGGCGGGCGGTGAAATCGGTCATGCTGCCCTGCAGGCGGCCCAGCAGCATCGCCTGGCGCGTCTCCGCCAGCAGATGCGAACCGTCGTTGGAGGCGCTGCCATCGACGCCGAGGCCCACCCGCATACCGGCCCGATGCATCGCCATCACCGGGGCGATGCCGGAACCGAGGCGCATGTTGGAGCTCGGGCAGTGTGCCGCGCCACAGCAGTGGCCGCCGAGCCGCGTGATCTCATCGGCGTGCGGATGCACCATGTGGGCGAACCAGACATCGCGGCCGACCCAGCCGACCTGCTCGGCATACTCGACCGGCGTGCAGCCGAACTGCTCGCGGCAGTAGGCTTCCTCGTCCCGCGTTTCGGCCAGATGGGTATGCAGATGCACGCCATAGTCTCGCGCGAGCAAGGCGCTTTCGCGCATCAGATCGCGGGAGACCGAAAACGGCGAGCAGGGCGCGACCACGATCCGCGTCATGGCCCGCTCGTCGGCATCGTGGTAGCGCTCGATGGCGTGCTGGGTGTCGTCGAGAATCGCCGATTCGGACTCGACCACACTGTCCGGCGGCAACCCGCCCTGTGACTCGCCGACCGACATCGACCCGCGCGAGGCGTGAAAACGCAGGCCCAGTTCGGCGACCGCCGCGATCTGGTCGTCGATGCGCGCGCCGTTGGGCCACAGGTAGGTATGATCCGCCGCCGTAGTGCAGCCGGAGAGGAGCAGCTCCGCCGCCGCGACCTGGCTGCTGGCGAACATCGCCTCGGGATCGAGCCGCGCCCAGATCGGATAATGCGTGGCCAGCCAGTCGAACAGCTCGGCGTTCTGGGCCGCGGGCAGGTTGCGCGTCAGCGTCTGGTAAAAGTGATGATGCGTGTTCACCAGCCCCGGCAGAATCACGTGGCCGCGCGCATCGACCACCCGGTCGATCGGTTTCTTCAGCCCGACGGTTATCTCCATCGCCGGGCCGATGGCCGCGATACGATCGTCCTCGATCAAGAGGCTGGCGTGGCGCAACTCGCGCGCGTCATCGTCGAAGGTCGCGATCAGCTCGGCATCGCGGATCAGCGTGGTCGTCATCAGCTACCCCGATACGTCGAATAACTATAAGGGGACAGAAGTAGCGGCACGTGATAGTGCTCCTCCGGCGCGTCGACGATGAACTGCAACGGAATGCGGTCGAGAAAGCGCCCCGCTGGTGCGTTGCTGCCCTCTCGGTTGGCCTCCTGATTCGCCTCCTGGTTCTTCTCGTGACTCGCCTGCAGATAATCACCGGCGTGAAACAAGAGCTCGTAGACGCCGGCGTGAAACTCCGCGCCCTCGAGCAGCGGCGACTCGCAGCGGCCGTCAGCGTTGGTGGTCACATCGGCCAGACGCAGCCGCGTGCCGCCTTCGAGCCGGTAAAGCTCGATGCGCAGGCCACTGGCCGGCCGGCCCAGCGCCGTATCCAGAACGTGGGTGGTCAGGTAGCCCGTCGAGGAATCGCTCATGCGCCTGCTCCTTGCACGACAATGCGGCACTGCACGGAAAGCGTGACCTGCGGCATGTCGGGTCGTCGAAAATGTGGCCTTGCACGGCGAGAGCCAGGCCGGCGAGCCAGACTGAGAATCCGTGACGTGCCGGCGCCGGAAAACGCTGGATCGACGCGCGGACAAGGCGTTAGGCTCATTCAAGTGCGTTTGTATACAAAGGTCAACCGGAGTCGCCATGTCCCTCCCCCTGCTCTCGCCGCGCCCCAGTCAACTCGACCGTGACGCCTTCGTCGCCGCTTACGGCGATCTCTACGAAAGCTCGCCTTGGGTGGCCGCCGGCGCCTGGGACGCGGGATTAGACGCCACCCAGGACACCCCCTCGGGCCTGGCCGACAGCCTGCAGCGGCAGGTCGACGCGGCCACGCCCGAGGCCCAGCTCGCGCTGATCCGCGCGCATCCGGACCTGGCCGGCAAGGCGGCGGTGGCCGGCGAGCTGACCGACGACTCACGCCGCGAACAGGCCGGCGCCGGGCTGGATCAGTGCACGGCGGACGAATTCGCCCGCTTCGAACGGCTCAATGCCGACTATCGCGCCCGCTTCGACTTCCCCTTCGTGATCGCCGTCCGCGGCCTGGATCGTCACGCGATTCTTGCCGCCTTCGAGACGCGTCTCCATCACACGCCGGACGAGGAACGCCGCACCGCCATCGCGCAGATTCATCGCATTGCCCAACTACGGCTCGAGAGCCGCGCCACCGAAAGTCGTACCCGCTAGCGCGCAGACAGCACCCCGGCGAATGGGTATCCTGAACGCCTGATATCAGGGCGGATACGAGAGTAACCACGGGTGACGGATCGAGAGCAGCGGCAGGCGGCCGCGTCGGGAAAACAGCAGGCAGCCGAACCGGCGCAGAAACGCCGATCGGCCGGCCGCCCCGCCGGCGGCGCCAAGAGCAGCGGCGGCCACAGCCAGTCGCTGGTGCGCGGGCTGACCATCCTGGAGCGGCTCGCCGCGGCGCCGAACGGCCTGGCGCTTTCCGATGTCGCGGAGCAGCTCGAGCTCGCCCCCTCGACCACCCACCGCCTGCTGCAGGCCCTGTTCCAGCAGCACTTCATCACCCAGGATCTCGAAACCGGGCTGTGGAAGATCGACGTCAAGACCTTCCGCATCGGTTCGAGCTTTCTCGAGGCGCGCGACTTCGTCGCCACCGCCCGCCCCTACCTGCGCCAACTGGCGGCGGCCACCGGAGAAACCGCCAACCTCGGTATCCGCGACGACGGCATGGTGGTCTATCTCGCCCAGAGCGAATCCAAGCAGATGATGCGCATGATCACGCGGCTTGGCTCGCGCGCACCGCTGCACGCCTCCGGCGTCGGCAAGGCGCTGCTGGCGTGGATGCCATCGGCGGAGTTCGACACGATCATGGTCGGCCGCGAGCTCGAGAGCGAAACACCCAATACGCTCACCGATATCCCCACCCTCACGCACCAGCTGGAGGAAGTCCGCGCGCGCGGCTACGCCATCGACCGCGAGGAACATGCGATCGGGCTCAACTGCGTGGCGGCGACCCTGCACGACGAGAGCGGCCTGCCCCTGGCGGCGATCTCCGTCTCCGGCCCGGTCGCCCGCATCGACGACTCGCGCCTGCCGGAGCTCGCTCGCCTGGTCGCCGAGACCGCCGCCGAAATCACCGCACGCATTGGCGGCAAGCTGCCGACCGAACTGCCGCGCTGAGCGGTATCCGTTCGTGACCCCACGGCATTGTCAGGCTTCGTAGACGAGAGATGGCCTTGAACAGCAGTCAACAGAACCGGGAAAAAAGTCGACAGCGTCGACGGATCGAGCCCGAAGCCCGCCGCCGCAGCATCATCGAGGCGACCCTTCACTGCGTCACGCGCTACGGCCACGCGGGAACGACCATGACGCGAGTGGCCCAGCAGGCGGATGCCTCGATCGGACTGGTGAGCCACTATTTCCAGTCCAAGGAAGCGCTCATGCTGGCGGCCTATCAAGAGCTCACCGAGCAGTTGCGGCGGGAGAGCGATCAACGGGATGCCGACTTGACATGCGGCGCGCGCGAGCGGTTGATGCTCATGATTCGTTCCGCGTTCAAGCGCGAGATCTTCAACCAGCAGGTGCTGACCTCCTGGGTCGGTTTCTGGAGTGCGACGGTGGCCACGCCCAGCTTGGCCAAGCTCAACCGGCAGCTCTACAACGAATATCGCCAGGAGATGCAGTCGCTCTTCGAGGAGATCGCTCGCGACGAAGCGCGCCCGATCCAGGCCTCAAGGTTCGCGCGCATCCTTACCGCGCTGGTCGACGGTTACTGGCTGGAGTGGGCGCTCGACCCCGAAGCCTTCGACGTCGACGACGCCCTGCAGGACTCGCTGGACGTCGCCGAGCGCCTGCTCGCCGGCTGACATAGGCCGCGTGTCGGTCAACGAAAGCGGCTTTCATAGGCGGCGATAGCCGGCTGGCCGTCGCGCGTGGTCACGCCGTCGAGAAATGCCGCAACCCGTTGGGGATGCTCGACCAACCAGTCCCGCGCGACAGCCACCTTGGATTTCTCCTCAAGGCTGTATTCGCTGATGAACTGGCTCTGCTCGTCGGCAGTCAGCGTGAACTGCCGCAACAGCGTCATCAGGTTCGGATGGTCATCGGCGAAGCCGGTACGCACGATGGTGCGCACGTCGCTGCGCCCCTGGTCGGGTCCATAGACGGCTTCGGGATCCTCCAGGATATGCATGTCGTAGCGCACGGCCATCCAGTGCGGCGTCCAGCCGTAGAAGGCGATCCATCGACCGCTGTCGTACGCTGCGTCGACCTCGGACAACATGCCCGGCGTCGACGAGTCGAGAATCTGCCAGTCGCCGAGCCCGTAGGTATCCGCATCGGCCGCCTCATGAATCATCAGGCTGGCCTGGGCGCCGCTCTCGATCGAATAGTAGGTCGCCTCGAAGCGAGCCCGGTTGTCCAACTGGTCCAGCTGTTCGGCGCTGGTCACGCCGGCCTCGTAGACATACCCCGGCACCGCGAAGCCCATTCTGGCACCGCTGACATTGTTGACGACATCGACGATGGCGCCGGCCGCCATCGCCGCGTCGTAGCTCTCCTGCTGCGCCGGCATCCATCCCGCCAGCAGGATGTCGCTATCCCCGGTCTCCATCGTCTTGTAACCAACTGCGGCGCCGGTCTCGATCGCCTCCGCATCATAGCCCAGCGTATCCAGCAGCTGCGCCAGGATTTCGGTTTTGACGGTTACCCCGGGCCACGGCGGCACCACCAGCCGGACGGGCGTCGATGGCGCCTCGGCCAGTACGGGCAGGCTCGCCCCCAGCAGCAGCGTGCCGAGTAGCGTCGTGCAACAGCGTTGGGTGAAGCCTCTCATGATGACCCTCCTGATGATGGTGATGGATGATGCCGTGATGGACGATGCCGCCATGGCTCAGCGCGCGGCATCGATGGCGCCGTGAATCAGCTCGGCCAGCGCCTCGCGAGGGCAGTGAATCGGGTTGGTCGCGTAGGCGGGGTCACCTTCGATCGCCGGCAGGAGCCCCTCGACGATATCGTGCGACACGCCAATGCCGGCCAGCCCTCTGGGGATATCCAGCCGGTCCAGCAGCGAGCAGACGGCCGCGTAGAACGTCTCGAATCGGGCATCCTCAAGGCGCATGGCGTGGGCAATCATCGGCAACCGGGTTTCGAGGGCGGCGCGATTGAAGCGCAGAACGGCGGGCAACAGGATGGCGTTGGTCATGCCATGGTGCGTATGACAGGCAGCGCCCACCATGTGGCTGATGGCATGCACGAGGCCCAGCCCCTTGAGGAAACCGACGCCGGCCAGAAAGGAGCCTGTCAGCATGTTGCTGCGCGCGGCCAGGTTCTCGCCGTTGGCGACGCTCTCCTCCAGGCTTTCCCAGATCAGCGCCAGCCCCTGAAGCGCTGCGCCATCGCTCAACGGATGGAACATCGGCACGAGATAGGATTCCAGCGCGTGGGTCAGGGCATCCAGCCCCGTCCACGCCGTCATGTCGGCCGGTAGACCCAGCGTGAAATGGGGATCGAGAATGATCTTCGCCGGTCGCGCCAGCGGGTGATGAACGCACTCCTTGGTGCCGCGCCGGCTGTCGATGAGCATGGCGGTGCTATCGCCTTCCGCCCCGGTGCCGGCCGTGGTCGGTACGGTGATCAGCGGCGGAAAATCCGCCGCCGAGAGATCCGTCGGCACGCTGTCGTTATAGTCGAAATCCCACAACGCATAGCGGTTCTGCCTGGCGATCAGCACCGCGCCCTTGGCGCCATCCATGGCGCTGCCACCACCGATCGCGATGATGCAATCGGCGTCATGATCGCGATAGCACCGGGCTGCCGCCTGCGCATCGGCGTCCGAAGGGTTGGCATGGATCTCGTCGAACTGGGCACAGGTGATGCCGGAGGTCGCCAACTGCGCCTTCAACGTCGCCAGGTGGTCCAGCCTCGCAAACCCGGGGTCAGTCACGATCAATGGCCGGCTGAGCCCGCGGCTCGTGAAGACGGCATTCAAGCGGGCGATGGCACCGGGGCCCGATTCGACGCTGTAGGAGAGATCCCATTCGACAGACGCGAGTGAAGAGACGGCGGCTCGCATAAAGGCTTCCTTCCCGATCGGTGATGAAAACTCGCAGGCGCGACGTTTCGAGGCGCCGCAAAGCGGCTCGGCATCGACGGCGGATACGAGTGGCAAACGCTCAGTTCACACCTTTATACTTCACTATTGAAAATAGTTTCAATAGTGAAGGCGAAAAGGGAGTCAGCCGACATGCAGGAGATTCGTCAGCAATTCATCGACGGCGCGTGGCGCCCGAGCAACGCCACCCACGGGCTGGATGTGATCGATCCCTACCGAGAAACCAAGATCGCCACGCTGACGGTGGGTAGCCCGCAGGATGTCGATGCCGCCGTGCAGGCCGCGCGTCGCGCCCTGCCCGCTTGGCAACGGCTCTCGGGCGAAGCCCGCGGGCGCTACCTGGACGCGCTGGCCGACGGTCTGTTCGCGCGACGTGACGCCTTGTGCCGGTCGATCAGCCGCAATGGCGGCAAGCCGCTGGCCGAAAGCCAGCTGGACGTCGACGATGCAGTCGCGTGCTATCGCCATTACGCGACGGTCGCCAGGCAGCTGGACGCACGCCAGGGGGAGTCGAGCAATGCCACCGTGACCGGTGTCCACGTGCGTCGCTACTGGGATCCGATTGGTGTGGTAGGGCTGATCACGCCCTGGAACTTCCCTCTGGTGACGGCGGCCTGGAAGATCGCCCCCGCGCTGACGGCCGGTTGCAGCATTGTCTTCAAGCCCTCGGAGGTCGTGCCACTGCCGGAGCAGGCCATCGCCGAGATCGCGCAGGAGATCGGCTTGCCGCCTGGCGTGTTCAACCTGATCAACGGCGATGGCGCCCACGCTGGCACGGCACTGACGCAACACCCCGGTATCGACAAGCTGTCATTCACCGGCAGCACCGCCACCGGTGAATCGGTCATGCGTGCCGCGGCGACCGGAGTCCGCAACGTCTCGCTCGAGCTGGGCGGCAAGTCCGCCATCATCGTGACCGAGGACGCAGACCTCGCGCAGGCGGCGGGCCTCGTCCTCAATGGGATTGTCGCCAACGCCGGGCAGATGTGTTCCGCCACATCGCGGCTACTGGTACACCAGGCGCTCGCCGAACCACTCTATGCGGCACTGAGCCGGCATATCGAGGCCCTGGTGATGGGCGATCCTCAGGACGACAGCACGACACTCGGTCCGCTCGTCAGCGCCCGCCAGCGGGAGACCGTGGGCCGCTATCTCGCGCAGGCCGAACATGAGGGGTTGCGTGCCGTGTCGGGCACGCGCCCTCGCCAAGCCCCAGGCCAGGGCTACTTCGTGACCCCACGACTGTTTCGGGACGTCCCGGTCGACAGTCGCCTCTGGCGGGAAGAGATCTTCGGCCCGGTGCTCTGCGCGCGCTCGTTTGCCAGCGACGAGGAAGCCATCGCCGTCGCCAACGACAGCGATTTCGCGCTGGCCGCGAGTGTCGTCAGTGGCAGCCGCGACAGAGCCGCGGCGATCGCGCAGCAACTGGTGGCCGGTACGGTCTGGACCAATATGGATCAGGTGGCACCGCCCTCGCTGGCCTGGGGTGGCGGCAGGAAGAGCGGCATTGGCCGCGAGCTCGGCCAGGAAGGCCTGGCGGCCTATCAGGAGTTGAAGCAGGTCATGACGCCCATGCCCTGAAACGTCGGCCGCGCCCCGCTCGGCGCGGCCTTGTTGCCCGGCACGATGGGTATCAGCTCCGCCACGCGACATCGCCGCGCGTGAAGCGAATCGCCAGCGACGCTACACTGTCGCCGCCAAACATCGCCGCCCGGCGCCAACGTCGCGCCAGCCCGATTCGCCACCCGCCGCCAACGAGGTTTCCGCCCATGCCTTCGCATCTGCTCTCCATCGACTCACTTTCCCGCGATGCCGTCGATCACCTGATCCGGGTGGCCGAACGCATGGAGCCGATCGCCAGCCGCCGCAAGGTGACGCGAGTGCTGGAAGGCGCGGTACTCGGCAACCTCTTCTTCGAGGCCAGCACGCGCACGCGCATCAGCTTCAACGCCGCCTTCTGCCGGCTCGGCGGCAGCGTCTGCGACACCACCGGCTTCACCTTCTCGTCGATGGCCAAGGGCGAATCGCTCTACGACACCAGCCGCGTGATGGGCGGCTACGTCGACGCCATCGTGATGCGGCATCCGGAACAGGGCTCGGTGGCGGAATTCGCCGAGGCAACGCAGGTGCCGGTGATCAACGGCGGCGACGGGCCGGGCGAGCACCCGAGCCAGGCGCTGCTCGATATTTACACGATCACCAAGGAGTTCGCGCGGCTCGGCAAGCCGCTGGCGGGCGCGCACCTGCTGCTGACCGGCGATCTCCGCCATGGCCGCACGGTGCACTCGCTGATCAAGCTGCTGTCGCTCTTCGATCCGCTGCGGATCACGCTGGTCTCCCCGCCGGGGCTGGAGATGCCGCAGCACCTGGTCGATCTGGTCGCGTCGCGCGGGCACCGCATCGACACGCGTCCGAGCCTCGCCGAGAACTTCGACGACGTCGATGTCATCTACGCCACGCGCATCCAGCGCGAGCGCTTCACCGCCGAGATGTCGGAGAACTTCACCGAGCTGACGGCGGACTTCGTCGTCGATCGCGGCTTCCTCGATCGCCGCTGCTCGCCGACCACCATCGTCATGCACCCGCTCCCCCGCGACAGCCGCCCCGGTGCCAACGACCTCTCCACCGACCTGAATGGCGACCCGCGCCTGGCGATCTTCCGCCAGACCGATAACGGCATCCCCATGCGCATGGCGATCTTCGCGCACCTGCTCAAGGTCGAGGATCTGATCGAGCAGGATCTGCGCGACGTGCGCTGGTTCGTGCCGGAGACATTCGGCGTGGATGATCGAGAGCTGAAGGCCGACGGCGCGTCCTGAGAGAAAATCGAGAAGACCGACATCACGCGCCCGGAAAGGCACTCGGGGCCGTTTTGACAACGGCCCCGAGGCTGGGGAAACGGCTCTGAGGCTCGGGAATCGGCAATCGACGGCGGCGGTCAGGCGGCGGCGTGGTGGAACCAGTTTTCCAGAATCAGCTGTGCGGCGATGCCGTCGACCCCGCGGTCGCGATAGTTGCCCTTGTGGCCCTGCGACTGGGCGATCAGCTTGGCCGCACGGGTCGTACCGCGTTCATCGAACATCTCCACCGGCTTGCCGAAGCGGCCATGAAGGCGGTTGCCGAACTTGCGCGCCCGCAGGCTCATCTCGGATTCGCTGCCGTCATCGTGAATCGGCAGGCCGACCACGAGCAGATCCGGCTGCCATTCGTTCAACAGCCGCTCGATCACGCGCCAGTCGGGAATGCCGTCGCGGGCGGAGAGCGGTTCGAGCCCGCTGGCCGAACGCAGCATCTCGTTGCCCACGGCGACGCCGATGCGTCGCGTGCCGTAGTCGAATGCCATGACCAGCCGCTGACCGCTGTCGGCATCCGCCTTGCCGCCCAGTGTCGCCATCAGGCGTGCCCGGCGTCGCGGGTCAGCAGATTGAGATCGACCCCCAGAATACCGGCGGCGGCGGCGAGGCGCTGCTCCGGCGGGCGATCGAAGAGAATCGAGGCGTCGCCCTCGACGGTCAGCCAGCTGTTCTGCTTGAGCTCGTCTTCCAGCTGTCCGGTCTTCCAGCCGGCACATCCCAGCGTGACCAGATACTGGGACGGACCGCGCCGCTGGGCGATCGCCTGCAGCATGTCCATCGAGGTGGTCAGCGCCAGCCCGTCGGCGACCTGGATGCTGGAGTCCCAGTCGCTGGCGTTGCCGCGATGCAGGATGAAGCCGCGATCGCGATAGGTCGGCCCACCGTTGTAGACCAGCACATCGTTGTGCGGACCCGGTTCGGATTCGATATCGAGCTGCTCGAAGAGCCCTTCCAGCGTCAGCTCCGAGGGGCGATTGACGATCACGCCCAGCGTGCCGTCATCGTCGTGGTCGCAGAGATAGGTCAGCGTACCCGCGAAGTTGGGGTCTTCCAGGTGCGGCATCGCCATCAGAAAATGGTGTTTGAGGCTTTGCATGAGACTCCATCGGACGTCGCGCGGCGACACCGGCGGACGGACGTCTCGAACCGCCGGATCGAAAGAATGATGATGCTTGAAAGAATGGTGATACGTGATTGTAACACCTCCGCCGGCACGTCCGGCGGTGATGGCAAGGCAGCGGGCGTCAGCGAGCGTCAAGACGGGCGGCGATCGCGGCCATCAGCTGGGCGCCGATATCGGTGCCGCGCTGATCGTCGATCTCGCGCACGCAGGTCGGGCTGGTGACATTGATTTCGGTGATGTAGTCGCCGATCACGTCGAGGCCGACGAACAAAAGCCCTTTCTCACGGATCATCGGCTGCACCTGCTGGATCAGCCAATGGTCGCGCTCGGTCAACTCGCGGGAGACGCCGCGGCCGCCGGCGGCCAGGTTGCCGCGGGTCTCGCCCGCGCTGGGAATGCGTGCCAGGCCGTACTCGACCGGCTCGCCGTCGACCAGCAGGATGCGCGTGTCACCGGCCTCGATCTCCGGCAGATAGCGCTGCGCCATGATCTGGCGCTGGCCGCCTTGAGTCAGCTGCTCGATCACCGAGCCCAGATTGCGACCCTCCGGGCCGATGTGGAAGATACCGCTGCCCCCCATGCCGTCGAGCGGCTTGAAGATGGTGTCGCCCTGTTCAGCGTGGAAGGCGCGCAGCACCGCATCGCGACAGGACACGACCGTCGGCGGAATGCAGTGCGCAAACTGCTGGGCGAATAGCTTCTCGTTGCACTCGAGCAGCGCCCGGGTCGGGTTGACCACCAGCGAGCCCTCGCGCTCGGCGAAACCGAGCAGATGCACGGCATTGAGGAAGTGCTCGTCGACCGGCGGGTCCTTGCGCATCAGGATCACGTCGAGTTCGCCCAGCGGCATCGCTTCGCGCTCACCGAGGTCGAACCAGTGGGCAGGGTCACGATGCACATCGAGCGCACGCACGCTACCCATGGCGCGCCCTTCGTAGAGATAGAGATCTTCCTGCTCGAGGTAGTAAAGCGACCAGCCCATCGCCTTCGCCGCCCACAACAGCGTCAGCGTGGTGTCCTTCTTGTAGGTAATGTCGGCAATGGGGTCCATCACCACACCGAGCTTGACGGTGCCGGGGTGTAACGTGTTCTGGCTCATCGGTCAGGCCTTCCGAAAGAGAGATTGAATGGGCCGCAGTATGACGCAGCGGGCACGGCAGCACCAAGGCTGCCATGCCCGCCGAATACCCGTTGCCGGCCACTCACTCACCGCCCAGCTTCTCCCACAGGAAGCGCCAAGCCAGCGCGCCCATTCGCGCACGCTGGGCGTTGTCCGCCGCGCCGCCGTGGCCGCCCTCGGTGTTCTCGTAGTAGTGAACCTCGCCGCCCGCCGCGTGCATCTTCGCCATCATCTTGCGGGCGTGGCCGGGGTGGACGCGGTCATCGCGCGTCGAGGTGGTGAAGAGCACCGCCGGGTAGTCTCTGTCGTCGCGCAGGTTGTGATAGGGCGAGTACGCCTTGAGGAAGTTCTCCCAGTCGGCACTATCCGGGTCGCCGTACTCCGCCATCCATGAGGCGCCCGCCAGCAGCTGGTGGTAGCGCTGCATATCGAGCAGCGGCACCTCGCACACCGCCGCCGCGAAGTGATCCGGATAGCGCGTGAGCATGTTGCCGACCAGCAGGCCGCCGTTGGAGCCCCCGCGAATGCCGAGACGTGCGGGCACGGTGATACCGGTGGCGACCAGATCCTCGGCGACGGCGGCGAAGTCCTCGAACGCCTTGTGGCGCTCACCCTGCAGCGCGGCACGATGCCAGCGCGGGCCGTACTCGCCGCCGCCGCGAATGTTGGCCACGACGTAGGCACCGCCGCGCGCCAGCCAGCTGCGCCCGGCCCCGGCGAGATAGTGCGGCGTCAGCGAGATCTCGAAGCCGCCGTAGCCGTAAAGCAGGGTCGGCAGCGGTGTCGTGGGCACGTCTCCTTCGACGCCCGCCGGCAGCACCAGAAAGTAGGGAATCTGGGTGCCGTCCGCACTGGTGGCGAAGCGCTGCGTGACCTGCATGCCCGCGGCGTCGAAGAAACGCGGGGCGCGCTTGACCGCCTCCGGCGACATCTCGCCCTGCGCGTCCTCGAGCCGAGCCAGGTCCAGCGTCGAGAGCGTCGTCGGGGTCAGATAGTCGGTCGTGGTGAGAAAGACGTCGTCGCTCTCCTCATCGTCGATCGCGCTCACACCGATCGCCCCGGCCTCGGGCAGGCCGGGGATCGGCCGTGGCGACCAGTCGGTGCCTTGCCCCGGTGTCAGCACCTGCAGGCGATGTTTGACGTCCTCGAGGATATCCAGCACCAGATAGTGGCGAGTCCACTCGAAGCCCTCCAGCGAGCGATGCGCATCCGGCACGAAGAGCGGCGTGAAATCGCGCCCACCGCGTTTGAAGGCGGCATAGTCGATGGCCAGCAACGCCCCGCTGGGATACGTCATCTCCGGCGAATCGAGCGTCCAGTCGTCGCGCAGGTGAACCAGCAGCCAGTCACGATGAACGGACGCCTGCGCCGAGCGCGGCACGTCGATCGTGAAGTCGCCGGCTGGCGTCAATTCGATCAGCCGCTGTTCGTAGAACGTCAGCGCGTGATGAACGAAGTCGCGCTCGAAGCCGCGGGTAGCGTCATGAAATGCCACGGCCATCAGCTCCGTCGGCGCCGCCTCGAACATGGTCTCGGCCGCCGCCATCGGTTCGCCACGCCGCCAGCGTTTGACGCAGCGCGGGTAGCCGGAAGTGGTCAAGGAGTCGCTACCGAAGTCGGTGTAGACAAAGACCGTGTCGCGGTCGATCCAGCTCATACCGCCCTTGGCTTCGGCGCGCGTGAATCCGCCTTCCTCTTCGCCAATCCAGCGCTTCTCGCGCAGATCGAACTCGCGGGTGACATCGGCATCGGCACCGCCACGGGAGAGCGACACCAATGCCCGCTCCCAGGGGCCATCGGGCTCGGCCGGCTCGAGGCAGTTGGCGCCGTGCCAGACCCAGTTCTCGCCCTCGGTGGCATTGAGCGCATCGACGTCGATCAGCACCTCCCACTCGGGCTCGGCTTGACGGTAGGAAGCCCAGCTCGTGCGCCGCCAAAGCCCGCGCGGGTGGTCGGCGTCCTGCCAGAAGTTGTAGTAGTGCGCGCCGCGCTTGACCACGAAGGGGATGCGGTCATCGGCGTCGAGGATCTCGCGCAGTCCGCGCACCAGCGCATGGAAGTCGTCATCTTCGAAGCGTGCCAGCGTGCGCCGGTTCTGCGCCTCGACCCAGGCCAGCGACTCGGCGCCCTCGACCGACTCCAGCCAGCGATAGGGGTCGCCCCCGGCGGCGGCCGGCGCCGTGTCGTCGGCGACGGGCGATTGATGGCGATAGCAGGGGAAACGGAACATGCCAGACCTCGTGACGGCAGACGTTAATCCGTCGAGCCTAGCACGCGCGGCCATGGCGGATCGCGCCGACGGGCGCTGCCGCCAGCTCGATGACCACCAATCGCCTATTGGCACCTCGTCATATCACGTTCACCTTGAGAGCTCGACTTGTCACTCTCTGCGATTTCAGGAGCCCGCATGCCCGCACTGTTCGACGTCACCGACCGTCTCGCCCTGATCACTGGTTCGACCCGAGGGCTGGGTCACGCGCTGGCGCGGGGGCTGGCAGCACACGGCGCGCGGGTGATCCTTCACGGGCGCGATCTCGCCCAAGTCGAGGCCGCCGCTCGCCGGCTGGCCACGGAGACCGGCGCCACGGTCGAGGCGGTGGCGTTCGACGTGACCGATGCCGACGCCGTGAAAACCGCCGTCGAGCCGTTGATCGAACGGCTGGGCGTGCCGGATATCCTGGTCAATAACGCGGGCCTTCAGAAGCGTGCTCCCTTCAATGACTTCGATTCGGCGGATTGGGACGCGGTGATCGCCACCAACCTGTCGAGCGCCTTCTACGTTTCCAAAGCGGTGAGCCCGGCGATGTCCGCGCGCGGTAGCGGCAAGATCGTCAACATCGGCTCGGTGCAGTCGAAGCTCGCGCGGGAAACCATCGTGCCCTACGCCGCTTCCAAGGGCGGCGTGGCGCTGCTGACCCAGGGTATGGCCGCGGATCTGGCGCGCGACAACATCCAGGTCAACTGCCTCTCGCCCGGCTACTTCCAGACCGACATGAATCAGGCCCTGTGGCAGGACGACGACTTCAACACCTGGATCGAGCAGCGCACGCCCGCCGGGCGCTGGGGCCAGATCGAGGAGCTCGTCGGCACGCTGATCTACCTCTGCTCGGACGCCGCGAACTTCGTCTCCGGCCAGAACCTGTTCGTCGACGGCGGCATGACCTCGGTGGTGTAGCCTCCCGAGACCACAGCGCCGGCGTCTCGCACCCGGCGCCGGCCGGCCTTTCTGGGCGCGACGCTTCGGGTCAATCAGCCGACCGTTGTCGAGCCGATAGCTTGCCTGTATCGGGTCGGTCGACGCGTTTCATTGTTGGCCGGCTAATCGTTTCCTAGACTTTGATCCATATCATTTGCCCAATCAGGACAGGAGTCTCGCCGATGGCCTCGCTATTCGAACCCTTCGATCTCGCCGGCACGCGTCTGAACAATCGTATCGTCATGGCGCCGATGACACGGGCCCGCGCCCAAGGAGATATCCCCGACGAAATGGGGGCGCTCTACTATCGCCAGCGCGCCAGCGCCGGCCTGATCGTTTCCGAGGGCAGCCCGATTTCCCGCGAGGGCCAAGGCTATCTGTTCAACCCGGGCATCTACGGGCCGGACCAGATCGCCGGCTGGCAGAAAGCGACGCGCGCCGTGCAAGAGCGTGGCGGCGTGATCTTCTGCCAGACCTGGCACGTGGGCCGTGTCTCGCACACCTCGATCCAGCAGAACGGCGCCGCGCCGATCAGCAGCAGCGCCAAGCAGGGCGGCATGGCGTTCGGCTACAACGAGCAGGGCCAGCCGGACATGCTGGCGGCGAGCACGCCGCGGGCGGCGACCACCGAGGAGTGCCGTCGACTGGTCGGCGATTTCGCGCAGGCCGCGCTCAATGCGCGTAACGCCGGCTTCGACGGCGTCGAACTGCACGGCGCCAACGGCTATCTGCTCGAGCAGTTCATCAACGCCGGGCTCAACGACCGCGACGACGCCTACGGTGGCTCGCGCGAGAACCGCTGCCGCCTGCTGCTCGAAGCGATCGATGCGTCCGTCGCGCTGATCGGCGCCAACCGCGTCGGCGTGCGCCTGACCCCTTACGGCACGCTCTTCGACATGCCGCTCTACGACGATCTCGAAGCGACCTATCTCTATCTTGCCGAGGAGCTCAGCAAGCGCGATCTGGCCTACGTCCATCTGATGGATCAGGGCGCTCAGGGACAGGAAGGGTTGCCGCGCGAGTTCCTGCGTCGGTTCCGCGACGCCTACACCGGCACGCTGCTGTTCGCCGGCAATCTCGACAAGGCGGAAGCACAGAAGCTCGTCGACGACGGCACCATCGATCTGCCGGTCTTCGGCCGCCCGTTCACCTCGAACCCGGATCTGGTCGAGCGCCTGCAGAACGACTGGCCGCTCGCCGACTTCGATCCGGATACCTTCTACGGTGGCGATGCCCGCGGCTACGTCGACTTTCCCACTTACGAGGAAGAGCAGGCGCGCCTGGAACGCGAGCGGATGCTGAAGGAGAAATGATGCTGAAAGAGACATCCTGAGCAGCCGTACCCGCAACTCAGGCATCCTTGAATCAGCGCTCTGATCCAAAAACCCCGCCGCCTTGTTAGGCGGCGGGGTTTCTGTTTCGGTCTCGACCGTTGATCCGTGACGAATCGATCGTCGAGGGGGAATGGCGACTAGGGTAGCGGCAAACGGGTTTAGCGGCGCACGCCCAGCGCTTCGCGCTGCTTCTCGAACAGGGTATTGCACCCGAGTTCGGCGAGATCGAGCATGCCGTTCAGCTCGGCGCGTGAAAACGCTTCGGCTTCCGCCGTGCCCTGAACCTCGATCAGCTTGCCGTCCTCGGTCATCACCACGTTCATGTCTGTGTCCGCGGCGCTGTCTTCCGGGTAGTCCAGATCGAGCACCGGCGTGCCCTTGAAGACACCGACCGAGATCGAGCTGACCAGCTGACGGAAGGGGTCGGTCTTGATCATCTTCTTGCGCTGCATGTACTGGATCGCCTCGACGAGCGCGACACAGGCACCGGTGATCGAGGCCGTCCGCGTACCGCCATCGGCCTGCAAGACGTCGCAGTCGACCGTGATGGTGAACTCGCCGAGCTTCTTCAGATCCACCGCCGCGCGCAGGCTGCGACCGATCAGACGCTGGATCTCCAGCGTACGCCCGCCCTGCTTGCCACGGGTCGCCTCGCGACCGCCGCGGGTGTGAGTCGCGCGCGGCAGCATGCCGTATTCCGCCGTGACCCAGCCCTGATTCTTGCCCCGCAGCCAGCGCGGCACGCCGGCCTCGACGCTGGCGTTACACAGCACCTGGGTATCGCCGAAGGTGACCAGCACCGACCCCTCGGCGTGACGCGTAAACCCGCGAGTCAGGGTGACTTCACGGGGTTGATCGGGTTGTCGTCCACTCGGGCGCATGAAAGCCTCTCGAATCGGGGAACCGTGGATGGATGAGCCGCCATTCTACCGATCTCCCGCCCGAATTCACGGCCTGGCACGCGTGCGGGGCCGATGGCCGCCAAGGCGCCCGGCGATGCGGTACACTCGACGGGTTGACCGTCGAACCAAGGATTCCCCATGCCCCTTAGCATGACCGCCTTCTCGCGCCAGACCTGTGATGCCGACTGGGGCAGCCTGCAGCTCGAACTGCGCTCGGTGAATCAGCGCTACCTGGAGCCCCACTTCCGCCTCGCCGACAGCCTGCGCGATCTGGAACCGCACTTCCGCGAAGCGCTGCGTTCACGCCTGGCCCGCGGCAAGGTGGAGTGCACTCTGCGCTTCGACCCCGCCGAGGCGAGCGCCGCCCCCGGCATCAACGAAGATCAGCTCGACGCCCTCTCGCAGGTGCTGACGCAGGTACGCGGACGCCTGCCGGAAGCGCCGATGCCCAACGCGCTGGAGCTGCTGGCTCATCCCGGCATCATGGCGACTCAGCGCATGGATCTGGACACCGTCAAGGCCGCCGCGCGCGAACTCTTCGACGCCGCGCTGCAGGACCTGACGACCGGCCGCGCCCGCGAAGGCGAACGCCTGGCCGAGCTGATCCGCGAGCGGCTGACCGGGGTGCGCGAACAGGTCGCCACGGTGCGCACGCATCTGCCGGCGATTCTCGAGCGCCAGCGCACGCAGTTGCTCGAACGACTGGAAACGGCCAAGGCCGAGCTCGACCCGCAGCGCCTGGAAGCGGAGATGGTGCTGGTCGCGCAGAAAGCCGACGTCGCCGAAGAGCTCGACCGGCTCGAAACCCACGTCACCGAGGTCGAACGCCAGCTCAAGCAGAAAGGCCCCATCGGCCGGCGCCTAGACTTCCTGATGCAGGAGCTGAACCGCGAAGCCAACACCCTCTCCTCCAAGGCGATCGTCGCCGACACCACCCGCTGCGCGGTGGAGCTGAAGGTGCTGATCGAACAGATGCGCGAGCAGATTCAGAATCTGGAGTGAAAGCCGTGTCCCGAGGCCTCGGACCGTCGTTCTGTTCTTCCATCCACTCGGGGCATTCGCTGCATGATCGTCAACCAAAACCCAAGCTGGATCGGGGCGCTGGTCACGCTCAAGGGCTCGATCATCAAGCGCATCGCGCTGCGCTGCCTGATGATCACGCTGCTCGCCTGCCTGATCGTTCTGATCGAGAGGCGCTATCCGGCCTGTCACGACCGCTGGTGGGAAGGGCGCCGCGCCTGGGGCAACGTGATCATCGAGACCCGCTCGTTCATCCGCGCCAGTGTCGCCGTGCAGGACCCCGCGACCCGGCGGGCGCTGCTGCGGCCGCTATGCGGTTTCAGCCACGCGCTCAACGCCCGGCTACGCGGCGAGGATGAATTTCTGGCGGCCTCGCCGTGGCTCTCGGCGCCTCGCGCCGCCTATGGCATCAACGTCAGCGACAGCATTCTGAGACAGGTCGGCGAGCAGTGCGCCACCCTGGCCACGCAGGGCACGATCAACGAGTGGCGCTACACGATTCTGGAGCAGCGGCTGCAGGTGCTGGCGAACGCGCAGGGCGTATGCGAGCGGATCAAGCAGACGCCGCTGCCCTTCCCCTACACGCTGCTGCTCCACCGCACCATCTTCCTGTTCTGCATCCTGCTGCCGTTCGCCATGGCGCAGCCGCTGGGCTGGATCGCCCCGGTCTTCACCGCCATCGTCAGCTATACCTTCTTCGGCCTGGATGCCATCGCCGACGAGCTGGAAGACCCGTTCGGCTACGACGAAAACGACCTGCCCACCGACAGCATGACGCGCACCCTGGAGCGCGAGATTCTCGAGGCGCTGGGCGAAACCGAGCTGCCGCCCGCACTGGCAACGCAGGACCGCGTACTGACCTGAGCCGGCGCGTCGCCGCGACGGCGTGGGCCTACTGCCCCAGCGGCTTGAGCCTCGGCGCGATCATGTTCTCCGGGCGCAGGATATCGGCGAGCGAAGCTTCATCCAGCAGGTTCTCTTCCAGCACCAGCTCCAGCACGCCACGCCCGGTGGCGAGCGCCTCGCGCGCAATGCGCGTGGCGTTGTCGTAGCCGATGTGCGGGTTCAGCGCCGTGACCAGCCCGATCGACTTTTCGACCATCTCGCGGCAGTGCGCCTCGTTGGCGGTAATCCCATTGATGCAGTGCTCACGCAACATGTTCATGGCACGGGTCAGCAGTCGAATGGAGTCGAACAGCTTGTAGGCGATCAGCGGTTCCATCACGTTCAACTGCAACTGCCCGCCCTCGGCGGCCATGGTCAGCGCCAGATCGTTGCCGATCACGTCGAACGCGACCTGATTGACCGCCTCCGGAATCACCGGATTGACCTTGCCCGGCATGATCGAGCTGCCCGGCTGACGTGCCGGCAGGTTGATCTCGTTGAGCCCGGCGCGCGGCCCGCTGGAGAGCAGGCGCAGGTCGTTGCAGATCTTGGAGAGCTTCACCGCCAGCCGCTTCAGCATGCCGGAGAAGAGCACGAAGGCGCCCATGTCCGAGGTCGCTTCGATCAGATCCTTCGCCGGCACCAGCGGCTGGCCGCTGATCGTGCTGAGCCGCTCCACCGCCAGATGCTGGTAGCGCGGGTCGGAATTGATGCCGGTACCGATGGCCGTGCCGCCGAGATTCACCTCGCACAGCAGGCGCGGAATCTGCGACTCCAGATGGCCGAGATCCTCACCCAGCGTGGTGGCGAAGGCGTGGAACTCCTGCCCCAGCGTCATCGGCACCGCGTCCTGCAGCTGAGTACGGCCCATCTTCAACACGCCCGAGAACGCCTCGCCCTTGTCCGCCAGCGCATCGCGCAGGCGCGAAAGGCTGGTCAGCAGATCGTCATGACCCAGCAGCAGACCGAGCCGGATCGCCGTCGGGTAGGCGTCGTTGGTCGACTGCGCCATGTTGACGTGGTTGTTGGGGTGCAGCTCGGCGTAGTCGCCCTTGGCGTGGCCGAGATGCTCGAGCGCCAGGTTGGCGATCACCTCGTTGGCGTTCATGTTGGTCGAGGTGCCGGCCCCGCCCTGGATCATGTCGACCACGAACTGATCGAGATGCTCGCCGCCCACCAGCTGCTGGCAGGCGTGACGAATCGCCCCCAGCCGCGTCTCGTCGAGATAACCGAGCTGGTGGTTGGCCTCTGCCGCCGCCTGCTTGACCATCGCCAGCGCCATCACCAGCTTGGGATAGTGCGACAGCGGCACGCCGCTCAGATGGAAGTTATCCAGCGCCCGCTGCGTCTGGATGCCGTAATAGGCAGTGAGGGGAACGGGCAGCACGCCCAGCAGGTCTTTCTCTTCACGGGTGAGGATCGCATCGGCATCGGTGCCGTGGTCCGGTGTTGCCATCATGGTCGCAGTCGTCTTCGCAGCGGGGGGAGAAAGGCCACGCCGCCCAGAGCGGCGCGATCCGGTAATTCAGTGACGCTACGGTAACGCCGCCGCGAACGGCTGCCCAATGCCGTTGCGTGGTGGTGCATGCCGGGAAGGTATGGGATCGTTTTCGCGGGATAGTACGGCGGTCGAAAAGCTCGGTACTGGCAGAGTGATGTCGAATCTTGATGTCAGTTCAACGGTAATTGCATAGACTAGGCCCATTAAACTAAGTCCAGGTAACGGCCATGGAATCCGTCAACATTCACGAAGCCAAGACTCGACTCTCTCAGCTTCTTGCCAAAGCCGCGCAGGGAGAAGGTTTTGTCATCGCCAAGGCCGGCAAGCCAATTGCCAAGGTCACGGCTATCGATAGCCCGGACGCCGGTCAGCAGAAACGGCTTGGCTTCATGAAGGGCCAGTTCAAGGTCCCCGAGGACTTCGACCGCATGGGCGAGCAAGAGATCGCTGACATGTTCGGAGCCTGAAGTGAATCTGCTACTCGATACTCACGTCTTGCTGTGGGCCGCCGCAGAGCCAGAGCGACTGTCCGATGAAGCCGTCGCGCTGATCGAAGATACCGGAAACACTCTCCATTTCAGCGCGGCAAGTCTGTGGGAGATCGTGATCAAGAACGGGCTCAAGCGTCCCGACTTCCAGTTGGAGCCGCATCTCTTCCGCCGCAGTTTGATCGACAACGGATACCTTGAGCTACCCATCGCCGCGTCACACACGCTGGCTGTCAGCCATTTGCCGGATATTCACAAAGACCCTTTCGATCGCATCCTGGTCGCCCAGGCCGAGTCTGAAGGCTTTCTGCTGCTGACGGCGGATGAGCTGGTGGCACGTTATTCGGGGCCGATTCGGCGGGTCTAGAATGACTAGGCACTCATTGCAAACCAAACGAATCATCCTTGAGTGATTACTATGCCCCAATCGCATTGGAGCGTTCTCGAAGTCGAAGCCATCGTTGCAACGTATCGGCAGATGCTCGTCGCCGAACTAAGTGGACAGCGCTACAACAAGAGTCAGCTCAATCAAGCGTTGATGGAACGTCTCCAAGACCGCTCAAGGTCCTCCATCGAATATAAACACCGCAATATCAGCGCCGTACTACGCGATGCAGACTGCCCCTATGTGGACGGCTACAAACCCTTGGGCAACTACCAAGGAATGCTCGTCGAAGCCGTAGAGCGGGTCTTGTTGGGTAGCGAAATTTTCGATCGCGCGGCCCGCTCCGCCGCCGAGCGGCCGGCGGTCGATTCAGCCGAGCCAGCCCATGATGGTGTCATTGTGATGCCACCAGAGGCACCGCAGTCCCATCACGAGATCAACGAAAAGCCCGCCGCCTACGAACGACGCCCCATCAAGCGTGATTATCTCGCCCGTGAAGCGCATAACCGCGAACTCGGCCTTTCTGGTGAGCGCTTTGTCGTTAGCTTCGAGCAGCACCGCTTGCGTCAAGCAGGCGAATCTCGACTCGCGGATCGGGTAGAGCACATTGCTGAAACACAGGGTGACGGCGCCGGATTCGACGTACTCTCCTTCGAGCCGAATGGACGTGAGCGCTGGATTGAGGTCAAAACGACTGCCTTTGCCAAAGAGAGCGCATTTTTCATCACGCCCAACGAACTCGCTTGCTCACGCGACAACGCCGAGCGCTATCATCTTTTCCGCCTATTCACGTTTCGCAATAAACCGAGAATGTTCTGCTTGCAGGGGGATATGAACGATTATTTGTGGCTTGAGCCCAATAGCTATCGGGCAGGTATTCGTTAGTGTTCAATAAAATTACTGCCAGGGCATCGGGAGTTCTCAGACAGTTCCAGTTAGCTTGTGTCGAGACTATCACCCCACCCGCGCCCCACCCGGCGAGTCATGTTCACGATATGCAAAAAAATCGACATGACATCGCTGTCATGTCGATACCATCGACACCAGCCACTAGCGCAACCTGATCACTGTTATTTCATTTTTGGCGCGAACGTAAAATAGTCATCGCCCCTACTTTAACTTCCGCCTCGTTAAGAGCCTCACGCCCCCACCCTCACCACTCTCCCCACGAACGCGAGCGCCCGCGGCCGGTGCGAGACGAGCAGCGTGGTCTTGCCCTGCATCAGCTTGCCGAGGGCTTCTAGCACCCGCGCTTCGCTGTCGGCATCGAGGCCTTCGGTGGGTTCGTCGAGCAGCAGGATGCGGGCGTCTCTGAGGAAAGCGCGGGCGATGGCGACGCGTCTTGCCTGCCCGCCGGAGAGGCGGGTGCCTACTTCGCCGACAAGCGTGTCCAGGCCCTCGGGGAAGTCGTCAAGTTCGTCACCAAGACCGGCGAGTCTCAGGGCCTCGAGCAGTTCATCATCGCTGGCATCGGGCTTGGCGAGCAGAAGGTTGTCGCGGATCGAGGCGTTGAAGAGATGCGTGCGCTGGGCGATGACGGAGATCGTCTGGCGCAGGGTGGCGTCATCGATCTCGCGCAGGTCGACGCCGCCAATGGAGATCTCGCCTGACTGGAATTCGCGGAAGCGCTGAATCAAGGCGAGCAGCGTACTCTTGCCGGCGCCACTGGGCCCGACCAGACCGACCGCTTCGCCCTCGGCTACGCGCAGCGAGACGTTCTCGAGCGCCCAGTCGCCGATCAACTGATAGCGCATGCTGACGCCTTCCAGCGCGATATCGAAGCGTTCGGGTGTCTTCACCTGCGCCGGCAGCGGCGCGGTGACAGCGGGCCGGGCGTCGGCGATCTCGAACAGCCGCCTGGCGGCAGCGATGGTCTCGCCAAAGGCGGCGAAGGCAACCGGCAGTGGCGCGACGGCCTCGAAGCTCGCCAGCACCCAGAGCGCGAGCATGGCGAGCTGCGGCCCCGGCATGTCGCCGGCGGCCACCAGCGGAATCGTCAGCACCAGCGCCCCCCACATGGCGAGATTGCCGACCAGCCCGGAGAGCGCACGGCCGATGGCCCCGACCCACATCTGGCGGCGCTGGGCCGCGACCAGGCGCTCGCCGAGTTCGAGCACGCGCGCACGCTGACGCTCGAACGCGCCGAGCACGAAGAGTTCGCCCAGCCCCCGCGTGGTATCGGTGGCGGCGGCATCCAGCGCGGCTCGGGTATCGGCCAGCCCGTGCCCGGCCGCCGCGGCCAGCCGCAGTGCCAGCAGCGGGATGATCGCCCCGGCGAGCAGCAGCGCGACGAGGTCGAGCACCGCGACGCGGCCATCGTAGAAGGCGAGCCCGGCGACGATGACGAGTGAGCACAGCAGCGCGTTGATCACCGGCGCGAGGATGCGCAGGTAGAAATTGTCGAGGCTGTCGATATCCGCCCGGATACGGCTCAGCAGATCACCGCCACGCCAGGTATCCAGCGCCGCCGGCCCCAGCGGCTCCAGCCGCTCGTAGAACCACACGCGCAGCTCGGCGAGCACGCGCAGCGTGGCTTCGTGGGTGACGAGCCGCTCGCCGTAGCGCGCGCCCGTCCGCAGGATCGCCAGGCCGCGAATCAGCGCCGCCGGGGCGAAGTAGGAGATCGACTGGACGCCGAGCCCGGCCAGCGCCATGCCGGCGATAAACCAGCCGGAGAGCGCGAGCAGCGCGACGTTGGCGAGAATCACCACGCCGCCCAGCGCGATGCCGCCAATGACCCAGCGCCGATAGGGGCGGAAAAGCGCCAGCAGACGCCGCAGTATCGTCATGCGATCTCTCCTGACGCCAGGGCGACGAAGCGGGCGAAATCGCCGCCGGCGGCCGCGAGCTCGGCGGGGGAGCCCTGCTCGACGATCCGCCCGCGATCGACGAACAGCACGCGATCGGCTCGCCGCGCGCAGGCAATGTCATGGGTAATCAGCAGCGTGGCCACCTGCGCACGTATCGTCTGCAGACCGTCGAGCACCCGCGTCGCCGTCTCGGCATCCAGCGCGGCCGTGGGTTCGTCAAGCACCAGGACTTCAGGCTTTGCGACCAGTGACCGAGCCAGTGCCAGGCGCTGGATCTGCCCACCGGAGAGCCCGCTGCCCCCGTCGCCGAGCCAGGTATCGAGGCCGTCCGGCAGCTTCTGCACGATATCGAGCGCATCGGCGGCAGTGAGCGCGGTGTCGATGTCGGCGGGTGTGGCGTCCGGGGCGCCGAGCGTCAGGTTGTCGCGCACGCTGCCGGCGAACAGCGTCGCACGCTGCGGCATCCAGCCGAGACGCGCGTGCCAGGCGGCACCGTCCAGCGTGTCGAGCGGCGCCTCATCCACCCAGATTCGACCGGCGGCGGGGTCGAGAAAGCCGAGCAGCAGCTTGCCAAGCGTCGTCTTGCCCGCGCCGCTGGGCCCGGCCAGCGCCACGCACTCGCCTCGCGCCAGTGACAGCTCGACCTCGTGAACGCCGGCGTTACCGCCGTCGCGCAAATCATGACGAAAGCTCACCCGGTCGAAGCGAATCCGCTCGACCGGCGTGCTCGGCAGCGGCTGCCCTGACGGTCTCCCCGCCGTCTGGCCGTCGGCGGTATCCGTGGCCGGGTCCGCTTCGCGATCCGAGGATTCCAGCACCGGCATCAACGCACCAACGGCACCGATGGCTGCCATGCGCGCGTGATAGTTGGCCCCCATGTCGCGCAGCGGGCGGTAGAACTCCGGCGCCAGCAGCAGGGCGAACAGGCCGGGCAGAAAGTCGAGCTGGCCGTAGTAGAGCCGAAAGCCGATATAGACCGCGACCATGGCGACGCCGAGCGTGGCGAAGAACTCGAGTACCAGGGAGGAGAGGAAGGCGACCCGAAGCACCGTCATCGTCGCGCTGCGGTAGTCCTCGGAGAGACGCGCGACTGCCTCGGCTTCGCGCTTGCTGGCGCCGAACTGCTTGAGCGTGGTCAGGCCTTCGATCGCATCGAAGACGTGCGCGCCCAGCAGTGCCAGGCGCCGCCACTGCTTCTGGCTCAGCGCTTCGGCGCCGCGGCCGACGATGATCATGAACAGCGGCAGGATCGGCGCGGTGATCAGCAGAATCAGCCCGGAAACCCAGTCGTGCGGGAAGAGCACGACCAGAATCGCCAGCGGGATCAACGCGGCGAGCTGCTTCTGCGGCAGGTAGGCGGCGACGTAATCGTGCACGCCCTCGACCGCCGTGCCGAGGGCGTTGGCGATCTCGCCGCTGCGCTGCCTTTCCATCCAGCGCGGGCCGCGCGCGGCGATGCTGGCCATCACTCGCTCGCGCAGCGTGCGCTTGATGCGGCTGGCCGCCTCGAAGGCGAGCCGGTCACTGACCATACCGACGATGGCGCGCAGCCCGAACACGCCGAGCAGCGGCCACAGCCAGCGCCAGACCTGCTCGAGCCCGGCGCCGTCGATGATCACCGCATCGATGACACGGGCTACCAGCCAGCACTGCACGATCAGCAGCAGACCGCCAAGCAGGCCGCTGAAAGCCGTCAGCGAGAGCGTGCCGCGCACGGCGCGAGCACGGGACTTCAACCACTGTTCATGGCGGCGGGCCGAGCCACCGTGCGTGGGGGCGCCAGGTAGAGCCATGACATCTCCTGTCACGAAAGTCGTGAAAGCAAGCGTGAATGAAAGTGGCGGAAGACAGCATCAATCGACGGCGCCTATCGATGACGCCTATCGATGACGCCTATCGACGGCGCGCTCGCCAGGCGCGAACGATACGCGCCTTCCGCGAGGGACGGCGAGGCCCCGTCTACGGGGGTAGACGGGGCCTCGTCACGGGCCGGCCGGCGGCGGGTCAGTGGGCATGAGCCGCCAGCTTGGTCACCCGCGCGCGGAACACCCAGATCTGGTAGGCGTTATACATAATCATGACCGGAATGAAGCCGCCCATGGTCAGGGTAAAGGTCGTGATCGACACTTCGGGGCTCGCCGCATCCCAGATCGTCCAGGTACCGGGAATCAGGTAGGGGAACATGGTCGCCAGCATGCCCAGGCCCATGATTACCGCCGCGCCGTTGAACCACAGCACCGCCGCGAGATCTCGGTCCTGGTGGGTCGCCCGGCGCATCTGGATGATCGCGAACAGGCTGACGATGAACAGAATGCCCCAGATCCAGATCCCCGGACCGAACCAGCGATTGGCGGCCCACGGGAAGATCAGCGCGCTCCAGGCGGTGGTCACGGCGACGGCGGCAATGGCGAGATAGAAGATGGTCGCGGTCCATTTGGCCGCATCCTGACGGATCGGCTCGTCCTTCTCGAAGCGTGCGCGCACGAACAGCAAGCCGGCCAGCGTCATGGCGATGGTGGACGCGATGCCGACCCAGATCGAGAACGGCGTGATGAAGGCGAAGGCCCCGCCGACGTAGGTCGGCACGCGACCGGCTTCCTCGGTCATCGGGTAGCCGTGAAGCACGGCGCCGACCGACATGCCGCCGAAGAAGGTGACCGTCAGGCTGGCGACGCCGAACACACCGTCGCTGAAGCGCTGCCAGAACGGCGAGGCGAGATGGCGAAACTCCAGCGCCACGGCGCGGGCCATGATGCCCCAGAGTACGAAGGCCAGTGGCACCATCAGATAGTTAAAGGCAGAACCGTAGACGTACGGAAAGGTCCCGAACAGAATGCCACCGGCAACGATCAGCCAGGTTTCGTTGGCATCCCAGGTGCCGGCCATGGCCGCCATGATCGCGCCGCGCTCGTCGTGATCGCGAACGAACAGCGAGAAGATACCGGCGCCCAGATCGGCACCATCCAGCGCGATGTAGATCAGCACGCTCACCCCCAGCGCGAACCACCACGCGAAGATCAGGACCTGCTGTGAAGCGGAAAGCGTATGCATCGATGAATTCCTCGAATCTGTCCGATGGCTCAGGCGGTTTGCGCGGCGGTGTGATCGGCCTGACCCGCAGGCGCCATGCCGTCGTTGTCGTGCGGATCGAACGCGACCGGCGAGTTCACGTCGGGGCCGTGGCGGCAGATCTTGGCCAGGAAGTGGATCGTGCCGAGCGTGACGCCGATCTCGAAGATGGCGAAGCCGACGAACCAGAAGATCGCCAGTTCCGGCGACATGTGGCTGACCCCGTCCTCGGTGCGCATCAGGCCGTAGACCACCCACGGCTGACGGGCGATTTCACGCGTCCACCAGCCGGTCCAGATCGCCAGATAGGGCAGCACGCCGGCGACGACGACAGCCTTGAGGAACCATGTGTTTTCGGTGACGCGCTCGACGGAGAGACGCCCCCGCGCGGCGAGCCATGCGCCCCACAGCGCCAGCAGCAACAGTACGCCGCCGATCGCCACCATCACGCGGAACGAGTAGAAAGTTGCCGCGATAGGCGGACGATCCTGCTGATCGAACTCGTTGAGGCCCTGAACGGCGCCGTCCCAGCTGTGCGTTTCGAGCAGGCTGAGCACGTGGGGGATGGCGATCGACCAGCCCATGCCGTCATTGTCGGCGTTGGGCCAGCCAATCACGTTCCAGCTCGAATTGACCGAGCCGTCCGGGTTGTGGGTCTCGTAGTGGCCTTCCATCGCCGCCAGCGCCGCCGGCTGGGTCTCGGCGACGGTCTGACCGAGTTCGTCACCGACCCAGACCTGCACGGCGGCCACGAAGATCAGCGAGAGAATCGAATACTTCAGCGCGCGCTGGAACAGCGCCACGTGGCGGCGCTTGAGCAGGAACCAGGCAGAGACCGCCGCCACGAAGCAGATCGACAGCTCGACGGCGGCGATCAGCATGTGCGGGAAGGCGGTCAGGAAGTGCGGGTTGAGGATCGCCTCACCCCAGTCGACCACGTGGAAGACACCGTCGCGCAGCTCGACGCCGGTCGGCGACTGCATCCAGGAGTTGGCACACAGAATCCACATCGCCGAGAGCGTCGAGGAGATCGCCACGTTGGCCGTGGCAAAGAGGTGCATGCGCTGGCTGATGCGCCCCCAGCCGAAGATCATCAGGCCGATGAAGCCGGCTTCGTACATGAAGGCGGTGATCGTCTCGTAGCCCAGCACCTGACCGAAGAACGGCCCGGCGGCCTGGGAGAACGGCCCGTAGAGAATACCGAAGGCCATCTCCATGGTGACCCCGGTCGCCACACCGGCGCCGAAGTTGACGATGAAGAGCCGCTCGAAGAAGCGGCAGAGGCGATACCAGCCTTCGTCTTTGCTGCGCACCCAGCGCCACTCCGCGAAGAAGAGCAGCATGGCGAGTCCGATGGTCAGCGGCGGATAGATGATATGAAAGGTCGTGATCCACGCGAAATCGATTCGCGAGATCAACGTGGAAAGATCGGCCGCATTCACGGTGTTCTCCTCATCCGGCGGCAGGGCCGCCGTTCATGGCCCGACAGGGCCTCCAGCAAACACTCGGTGCGGACAACCTCGTCCGGCAGTGCGCGGGCGAGGCGGGTTCGTCTCGGAAGGTTGGAACCCACCAGCAGTCTCGAGACTTCCCCGACCGCACCGATACGATTAGGCCGGTAATGATTCGGATATCGGGGCACCAATACAATGCTCGGACCGGGCTTTCCGCTGCGACATATCGTCAGCGGCAGCATGTCGCAAGCCTTAAGGGAAGTTAGCGCACGCGGACATGGTAAAATCGGAAAGCCGCGAGCCACCGCCGGCCGGGGGCCACGCGAGCCTCGGCCATTTCGGTTACCCTTGAAGCTCCATCCTTCAAGGAGCGCCCCATGCCAGCCAGAGCCCTCTCCCTCGAGGCACAGCACCACCTGATCGAGATCGTGCGCGACGCTGCCAAGGCCGAGATCCTGCCGCGTTTCCGCAATCTTTCCGATGAGGCGATCCGCTCGAAGAGCGCGCCGGACGATCTGGTGACGGATGCCGACCAGGGGGCAGAGCGGATGATGACCGCGGCCATCCAGGCGCAGTGGCCCGATGCCACGGTACTTGGCGAGGAAGCGGTGGCGGCCGGCGATGCCGATCTGGGAGCGATCGCGGGCGCCGAACTCGCCTTTATCATCGACCCGGTCGACGGCACCTGGAACTTCGCTCGCGGACTCAACCAGTTCGGCGTGATCCTGGCGGCGACGAGCTTCGGCGAGACGATCTTCGGGCTGCTCTACGACCCGCTGGCAGATGACTGGATTGTCGCGCGGCATGGCGAAGGCGCCTGGTTCGGCCGCCCCGACGGCACCGAGCGGCGTCTGCAGGTCTCGGACACGACCGATTTCGGCCAGATGGTCGGCTCGACCTCGATCCGCCTCTTCCCCAAGCCGCTGCAATACCAGCTGGCCGCCACCTTCCCCGACTTTCAGCGCATGATGGCCTTCGGCTGCGCCTGCCACGAATACCGCACCATGGCCTTCGGGTTCGTCGACTTCATGCTGACCGGCAAGCTGATGCCGTGGGACCACGCCGCCGGCCTGATGATTCACGCCGAGGCGGGGGGCTATTCGGCGCTGCTCGACGGTACGCCCTACGCGCCGACGATCCATGAAGGCCGCGTGCTGGCCGCCAGCTCACGCGCCCATTGGGAGCAGCTGCGCGACAAGTTCAGCTTCCTGGTTTGAGCGCGATCCGCGCGTTGGCACCCGCCATGACGACAAAAACCGGCGCCCCAGGGGCGCCGGTTTCTGTTACCTGCAGTTAGATTGCGACCACTCGGGCCGATCAGGGAATAAGTTTCTCGGCCCGCAGGCGGTCGAACAGATCGAAGAACGCGCCACGTGTCTCGCGGAAATGGTCGAAACCGAAGTCGCGCGACTTGGTGGTGTCGTTGACGCACTCCTGATCGCGGCCGAGGTCGGCGTCCGTATGCCACCAGGAGGCGAGCTGGGTCACGTCCGGTTCGACCAGGTCATGCTTCTCGGCGATCTCGCGCCAGGTGGATTCCGCGCCCGCCATCTGCATCTCGAGCGGCTGCGGGGTCTCCGGGCAATCCGGCACCTCGAGACCAAAATAGTCGCCGATCTCGCGCCACATGCGGCGCCAGCGGAAGACATCGCCGTTGACCGTATTGAACGCCTGGTTGGCGGCACCCGGCGTGGTGGCGGCCCACTCCATCTGGCGCGCCAGCACCAGCGCATCGGTCATGTCGGTCAGGGCGTTCCACTGGGTCTGCGAGCCCGGGTAGACAAAGGGCCGGCCGGTTTCCCGACAGATCGAGGCGTAGACGGCAATCGTGGTGCCCATATTCATGGCGTTGCCGCGAGCATAGCCGATCACGGTGTGCGGGCGGTGCACGTTCCAGTCGAAGCCCTGCTGTTCGGCCGCTTCGAACAGGACGTCTTCCAGCGCATAGTAGAAGTTGTCTCCCGGCACCCGGGGCTCGGATTCGCGGAACGGCGTCTCGATGCGCCCGCTGCCATAGGCCTCGAACGAACCGAGATACTGCTTGGTGCCGGTGACCAGAGACGCGTGCTGCAGCGGCGCCGCTTCGAGCCCGGCGAACAGATTGCGCATCATCTGGCTGTTGGCCTCGACGTTGGCCTTCTCGTTGTCGCGCCGGATCCAGGTGCAGTAGAAAACGTGGCTGATCGGTAGCTCGGCGAGCGCCTCCTTCGTCTGCTCGGCGTCGAGCAGATCGGCGGTGACCGGAATCACGCCGCTCTGTTCGGTTGCCCGGCGCGACAGGCCATAGACTGTCCAGCCGCTCGCGACCAGATAGGCGGCCAGATTGCCGCCGGTGATGCCAGTTGCGCCAACGACCAGTGCGGTACCCTTTTGCATGATTGCCTCCGTGACGATTACGCCTTTGCGATTTGGCTTCGGTCGCGCCGAAGCGATGACAGCAGTCTGGTCACGCCTCACCTTTGCTACAATCACAAAATTCGCAAATCTTTATTGCACAAGGCGCAACTCGATGACGATCAACCATCTGGATCTCAATGCCTTGCGCGTCTTCGAGCGGGTCGCTGCCACGGGCAGCTTCACCGCGGCGGCACACCACTTCCACCGCGCGGTCTCTTCGGTCTCGCGCCAGATTCGCGGGCTGGAAGAGGCCCTCGGCCAGCCGCTCTTCTACCGCCACACGCGGGCCGTCACGCTGACCGAAGCCGGCTGGCGCTACTACGAGGAAGTTCGCGAGATTCTCGAACGGCTCGACCTGGCGAGCGAGGCGCTGGCGCATCCCGATACCGAACCCAGCGGCGTGCTGCGCATCAATGCGCCGGTCGCCTTCGGCCAGCGTCGAATCGTGCCGCTGCTGCATCGGTTTCAGCGCCGGCATCCCGCGCTGCAGGCGGAACTGCAGCTGGACGACCGCGTGGTCGATCCGGTCCGTGAGGGGCACGACATCACCTTCCGCGTCGGCGACCTGTCCGATTCGTCACTGGTCGCGCGCCGGTTGGCGCCGATGCACTATGTGGCCGCGGCCGCGCCCCGCTATCTGGAAGCGCACGGCGCACCGGCTACGCCGGAGGCGCTGGCCGCGCATAACTGCCTGCTCTACCAAGGCGAGCTGGGGCGCCAGCGCTGGTATTTCCAGGCACCGGGAGAGCGCGCCTCGACCCCTCACGAGGTCGCCGGCAATCTCTACAGCAACGACGCCATCAGCCTGCTGCAGGCGGCGCTGGCAGGCCAGGGGGTCGTTCTCTTCCCGACCTGGCTGATCGCCGATGAGCTTGCGGCCGGTACCCTGGTGGCGCTGCTCGAGAGCTGGCGCGGCGAGGTAGTGCCCGGGCAGCGAGATATCCACGTGCTGACGACCGAACGCCGACGGCGAACGCGCAAGGTCCGCGCCTTCCTCGACTACCTCTTCGACACCTTGCAGCCCATCCCCCCCTGGGATCGCTGGCAGGAAAAACGCGATGCGGAGACGTCCTGACTCAAACGTCCCGACTGAAAAGCCCTGTCTCAAGATTCCTGTCTAATGCCCCCTGTCTAAAGCCCCCTGCCCCAAAGATCCCTGTCTCAAAGTGCTGTCATCTCAAAGTACCGTTCATCTCAAAGTGCTGTTCAAGAAGCCCGCGCCAAAGCCTACCCGACAGGCCAGAAGCCCTGGTGGAAGCGTATGCATGCGGCGAACGCCGACAAATGGACTATGGTGGGGAGAACCGATACAAAGCGACCCGGCGTACCACCCGGGGGCTTCACGCTACACCTGACAGGAGAATGACGATGTCGCTGGAAAAAGTCCTCTATCGCGCCCAGGCCAACGTGACCGGCGGCCGGGATGGCCGCGCAACGGCCGATGACGGCGCGATCGACCTCAAGCTATCCACGCCCAGGGAGCTCGGCGGCGCCGGCGGTGACGGCACCAATCCGGAACAGCTCTTCGCCGCGGGCTACTCGGCCTGCTTCATCGGCGCGCTCAAGCTGGTCGCCTCGCAGGAGAAGGCCACGCTGCCGGCAGACACCGCGATTACCGGTGAAGTCGGTATCGGCCCCGTCGGCGGCGGTTTCGGCATCGAGGCCACCCTGACGGTCAAACTGCCCGGCATGGACAAGACGCAAGCCGAAGCGCTGGTCGAGATGGCGCATCAGGTCTGCCCCTACTCCAACGCCACCCGGGGCAATATCGATGTGACGCTCAACGTCGAGGTGTAATCCCTGTCACGACAACGGCCCGATCGCCGGTAGCGGTCGGGCCGTTGTCGTTTGTGCGAAGCGCCACTTGCCTCAATGGCCCAGCACGATCGCGGTAATCACGCCGGTCGCGACGGCGGCGAGAACATAGTCACCGTCGATATGCAGCCAGCGGTGGCCCCGCGGCGGCGGTGAGAGATGTCGGGCATGCCAATCGCGCACCCAATAGCGGTCATCGTGGTAATAGTGGCGGGAGAGATGGCCACCTTCGTGCCACCCGTGATGATCGAAATCACGTCCACCGTGCCCCCGGTGATCATCACCATGATGCGCCTGATGATGGTGACCGCCCCCATGGCCCTGGTGCCCCGGCGGCCCACCGCCATGATGTCCATTACCGTGTCCGTTGCCATGGCCCGGGTTGGCCTGGGCGACTCCAGACAGTCCCAGCGATGCCACCAGAAGCGGAAAGATCCAGCGCTGCGTTTTCATGTCGATCTCCTTCCGCGCCGCTGTCGAGCGCGGTGAGGGGATGAGTGTCGATAGAGGATACCGACGCCCGATCATCGACCGGGCGACAACGATAAATAAGACTCAGCGAGGCGTCGAATCAGCCTCGTGCTCCGTTGGCTAGTGGCCGAGAATGATCGAGGTGATCACACCGGTCGCGACGGCGGCGAGAACATAGTCACCGTCGATCTCGAGCCAGCGATGGCCATGCGGCGGCTCCGGCAGATCATGACCGCGCCAGTCCTGCACCCAGTGACCCTCACCGCGATAGCGATCGGGCACATGGTCGCCTTCATGCCAGTTGGGCGGTCCGCCGCGGCCATTACCGGGCTCGCCCTGTTCCTGTCTTGGGTCATGGCCATTACCGTGACCCTGAGGGCCACCTTGGCCTTGCTGATGCTGCGGTCCCTGGCCGTTGCCGGGGCCTCCCTGACCGGGGTTGGCCTGGGCGACGCCGGCGGTGGCCAGCGTCGCGACGATCAAAGATGCCATCAATGTGCGTGTTTTCATGTCGACCTCCTGACGGTCCGCCCTGATTGACGATGGGACACAGCATGAATCAAAAATTGGAAAACAGCGTTCACTAATTGTGAAAGTGGCGTCTCCGTTTAGCATGCTAATATCGCTCATCCAACCTCCTTCTCTCTCGACGGACCGCCGCCCGTGACAACCGCCGCTACCGAGACGACGCCCTCCACGCCTTGGCCCACCATAGTGCTGCTGGCGCTGACCGCCTTCTGCGCGGCCGCCACGCAGCGCATTCTCGATCCGATGCTGCCCAAGGTCGCCGAGGTGTACACCACCTCGCTCGCTGCCGCGTCATGGGCGATCACCGCGTTTGCTATCGTCTATGGCTGTCTGCAATTGGTGCTGGGGCCAAGCGGCGACCGCTACGGCAAGCTGCGGGTGATTGCGCTGTTTTCGCTGCTGGCCGCAGTCGCGAGTCTGCTGTGCGCGCTGTCGGGGAGTCTGGCCACGCTGATCGCGGCACGCATGCTGGCCGGCGTCGGCTGTGCCGCGGTGATTCCGCTGGCGATGGCGTGGATCGGCGACAACGTCCCCTACGCGCAGCGCCAGGCCGTGTTGGCGCGATTTCTGATCGGGCAGATCTGCGGGCTCGCCTGCGGCCAGACCTTCGGTGGTCTGGCAGCGGAACAGACCTGGTGGCAGTGGCCGTTTCTCGCCTATACGCTGCTGTTCGCCCTGGCGAGCGGCCTGTTGTGGCTTCGCGCCGCTCGCCACGAGCGCCCCAAGGGCCGCCGAGACGAGTCGCTGGCCGTCAGTCTGCGCGCCGTACTCAGCCAACCGTGGCCCCGCGTGGTACTGATGGCCGTCTTCTGCGAGGGCGCCGTCGTGTTTTGCGGTTTCGCCTTCGTCGCCAGCCATCTGCACGTAGTCGGCCATCTGCCGCTGGCCCAGGCCGGCATGATTCTCGCCGTCTTCGCACTCGGCGGGCTCAGCTTCGCGCTGTTGGCAAGGCAACTGGTGCCTCGGCTTGGCGAGGCCGGGCTGTGCCGAATCGGCGGCATGATGATCGCGACCGCGATTGCCGCCATCGCGCTGCGGCCGACCCCACTGGTGGCCATCATCGGCTGCTATCTGTTCGGGCTCGGTTTCTACATGCTGCACAACACCTTGCAGACGACCGCCACGCAGATGGCCCCCGAACGTCGCGGCGCCGCCGTCTCGCTCTTCGCCACCGCCTTTTTCACCGGCCAGTCGCTCGGTACCGCCGTCGGAGGCGCCATCATCGGCTTCTACGGCACGACGCCGACCCTGGGGTTGGCCGCTGTCGGCGTGCTGCCGGTCGCTTTCGGCTTTGCGGCGCAGGTGCGTCGGCGTCAAAAAACCATGGCAGCGGAGGTTGCCGGTTAGAGCGCCATTTCTCTCTGCGAATTCGCGCCCGCTTTTCTACGCTGAGTCGTGTAGAGACAGAGCCAAACCGCTATTCAGGGAGAGAAGACGATGCGCCTTTATATCTACGATCACTGCCCGTTTTGCGCTCGCGCCAGGATGATATTCGGGCTGCGCGACGTGCCGGTCGAGGTGCAGACGATGCTCTTCGACGACGGTGAAACGCCGACCCGACTGGTCGGCCAGAAGGACGCGCCGATTCTCGAATTCGACGAAGGCGGCACACTGTCGGATACGCAGCAGATTGTGCGCGGCATCGACGACCAGGCCGAAGGCGTCAAGGTGATGGAAGGCCCGCAGAATCCGGAGATCGAGCGCTGGGTCAAAGCGGCGAGCCCCACCATTTTCAAGCTGTTCGCGCCGCGCGTCGTGGAGGCCCCGCTGGGCGAGCTGGCAACACCGGAGGCCGCCAGTCAGTTTCACGCGCACATGACAAACATGGTGGGTGACCTTGAGTCGCTGAAAGAACAGACTGCGCCGCTGCTCGTGGAACTGGAGCGCTGGCTCAACGAACTCGAGCCGCTGATCCAGTCGCCGGAGGCGGTCAATCAGGTATTGTCGCTGGATGACATCACGCTCTATCCGGTACTGCGGCATCTATCGCTGGTCGAAGGCGTCAAATATCCGCCCAAGGTCGACGCCTATCGCCGCGCCATGGCCCAGCTGTCGCGCGTACCGCTGCATGACCAGCCGATCGACCCGAGCTGATGCTTCCCGCTGTCGGGCCGCGCTATGCTGAGCCGCCATCGCTACCCGACAGCGCGGCACGCCGCCGATAAGCGGAAAACCTGTATGGAGAGTCCAGCACGCCATGTTCGACCACAACGCACGACCGCCTTCGTTTCAGACCGTGCTCGACTTCTGGTTCGATGAGTTAACGCCGAAGCAGTGGTTCGCCAAGGACGCCGACCTCGATCGCACGATCGCCGAGCGGTTTGCCGACACGCTGGCAGCCGCCGCCAACGGCGAGATGTGGATATGGCGCCGATCCGCGCAGGGCCGGCTGGCCGAGGTGGTCGTGCTCGACCAGTTCTCGCGTAACATCCACCGCGATACCCCGCTCGCCTTCGCCCAGGACCCGCTGGCGCTGGGCTTGGCGCAGGAAGCGATCAGCGCCGGTCACGACATGGCCCTGCCGGTATCGCAGCGCATTTTTCTGTATATGCCGTTCATGCACAGTGAGTCGCTGCTGATTCATGGCGAGGCCATGCGGCTTTTCAATCAGCCCGGCATGGAGGAGCAGCTTCGCTTCGAGCAGCGACACCGGGACATCATCGAGCGCTTCGGCCGATACCCGCACCGCAACGCCATTCTCGGCCGCCAGTCGACACCGGAAGAGCGCGAATTCCTGGCTCGACCGGGCTCGTCGTTCTGAGTTTTCTTGAGCCCGCGAACTTTCTTTTCCGTCTTCAAACGCGCGATCATGCGCCTCTCGAATTCAGCAGGAGTCAACGCATGACCCCCACGATCGATCTGCTCAAGAGCCACCGCTCGATCCGCGCCTTTACCGCTCAGCCGATCAGCGATACCCAGCGCGAAGCGATCATCGACGCCGCGCAGAGCGCATCGACCTCGAGCTTTCTGCAGTGTTCATCGATCGTGCGCATCACCGATCCGGCCATGCGCGATACGCTCGTCGAGCTGACCGGCGGCCAGAAGTGGGTCGCCCAGGCGGCGGAGTTCTGGGTCTTCTGCGCCGACTTCCATCGTCATCTCGAGATCTGTCCGGAAGCCGAACTGGGGCTGGCCGAACAGCTGCTGCTAGGCTCGGTGGATACCGCAATGATGGCGCAGAACGCCATGGCCGCGGCGGAATCGCTGGGGCTAGGGGGCGTCTTCATCGGTGGCCTGCGCAACAATATCGGCGCCGTCACCGAGCTGCTCGAACTGCCGAAGTTCGTACTGCCGCTGTTCGGCTTCTGCATCGGTTGGCCGGATGCCGAGCCCGACCTCAAACCGCGGCTGCCGCACAAGATGCTGGTACACGAAAACCGCTACCAACCGCTGGATCGCGAAGCGCTGGCCGCCTATGACGACGACATGCGCGCCTACTACCAGAACCGTGGCAGCAATCAGCGCGTCGAAACCTGGAGCGAACTGATCCAGCGTCTGATCGTGAAGGAGTCGCGGCCGTTCATGTTGGAGTACTTGCACCAGCAGGGCTGGGCCACGCGCTGAAAAAGCGATGATTCCATGGCTGCACGGGCGCTGCGTTTCGTTGCGCGGTGCTCGACGATCTCACCTATACCCCCATAGGCTCGAACGCCTGCGCGCCGTGCGCCTCACGCAGCATCCCGTTCGCCGATGGCTCATCACCTTTTCTGTCTAATCGACACAGCAGTACGCTTCACGTCACGATAAAACCGACGCAGGCGGCGGTGGCGAGCCCCATGAGGCCGTTGAAGACCCGCCAGGCGCGCGGTGTCTTCAGCAGCCGGCCGATGGCCATGCCGAAGCCGGCCCAGCAGGAGATGCAGAAGAAGCCGATGACCTCCATGAACGCCGAAAGCACTAAAGCGTTGATGAGCAGCGGACCGTCGGCGGGCATGAAGCCGGCGATCAACGCGATGCCCATCACCCACGCCTTCGGGTTGACGAACTGGAAGGTCGCGGCCTGCCAGGCGGTCAGCGGCCGGCCGCCCTCGCTGGCGGCAAGATCCGGCGGCGGCGCGGTGGCAATCTTCCACGCCAGATAGAGCAGATAAGCCGCACCGACGATCTTCAGCCCCTGCTGGATAAGCGGGAAGCGCTCGAACAACACGCCAAGGCCCAGCGCGACGGCCATGAACAGCGTAAAGCAGCCCGCCATGATGCCGAAGATATGCGGCAGGGTACGGCGATAGCCATACAGCGCCCCCGACGCCGTCAGCATCACATTGTTGGGACCCGGCGTACCGGTCATCGAGATGGAGAAGAGTGCCACCGAGAACCACCAGCCGAGCGACATCATTGGCCACCTCCCGACTCGGCTGCCCAGGTGAGGGTGAAGCGTCGATTGCGTGCCCCGCGATTCTTGATGCTGGCCACCTGTATCGCGCCGATCTCCGCGGTCGAGGCCACGTGAGTCCCGCCGCAGGGTTGATAGTCGATCTCGCCGATACGCACCATGCGAATGTCGCCCGCCCCTCGAGGCGGCGCCACCGACATCGTCTTGACCAGCTCGGGGCGCGCCTCGAGTTCGGACTCACCGATCCACTCGCTGGTCACGGGATAGTCGGCCTCGATCAGCCCATTGAGACGCGCGGTGAGTTCATCCTTGTCGAAGCTCGCGTCACCGAGATCGAAATCGAGCCGACCCCGCTCGGCGCCGATGCTGCCACCGGTGACGCCGTGCGGCACCACGACCGATAGCAGATGCAGCGCCGTATGCATGCGCATGTGGGCGTGCCGTAGCGGCCAGTCGAGCTTTTGCGTCACGCTCTGACCCACCACCAGGCCATGGTCCGGATCGAGCCGATGTAGAACCGTGCCATTTTCGCCCTTGCGCGTGTCATGTACCGCCAACTCGCGGCCATCGGCGGCAATGAACGATCCACGGTCACCTGGCTGCCCGCCACCCTGCGGATAGAACAGCGTCGCGTCGGTGATCACCGTGCCATCCTCGGCGACCATCACCACCGTCGCCAGGCTTTCACGGGCATGGGGAAGATCACGGAACGTCAACGCGGTTGCCATCGGACACCTCATCAGTTGGACTCAAATCGTATGGGTACAATTAATTGACATTGCGGCGAAAAAGCCGAACAATCCGAGCATAAACCGATAACTGACGCGGTCAACGCGATTTTTGTCACCATGACAATCTGGATTCCCGAACTCTCCGGGCAGGGCCCGCGCTACCGCCAGCTGGCCGAAGCCATCGCCGATGCCGTCGCCGACGGCGACCTCGCCCCCGGTACCAAACTGCTGCCGCAGCGGCGCCTGGCCGATGCCCTCGGCGTGACCGTCGGCACCGTGACCCGCGCCTATGCGCTGGCAGAACAGCGCGGCATCGTCACCGCCCGTGTCGGCAGCGGCACCTACGTGTGCGAGCCCAACACGCCTTCGGTGGCGTTCAGTCACATCCGCCAAGTGGCACTAGGTAGCACCACGATGGATCTGAGCCTGTCACTGCCGCCGCCGCATCCGCAGCGCGAGGCAGCGCTGGCGCGCGCCATGCAGTCGATTCAGCACGACCCCGAGCTGCTGCGCGCGGCGATCGACTATCAGCCGGAAGCGGGGCAGGCTTGGCAACGGGAGGTGCTGTCGCGCTGGCTGGCGACACTGGGTCGCCCGGTAGCGGCGGAAGATCTGGTGATCAACCAGGGCGGGATGCACGGCATTTTTCTGAGTCTCAGCGCGTTACTGGCGCCGGGGGAACGCGTGGCCGCGGAGCGGCTGACCTATCCTGGTCTGATCAGCGCGCTGCAGCAGCTGTCGCTGAAAAGCGTGGCGGTTGCCCACGATGAAGGCGGGATCGATCTCGAGGCGCTGGCGCGCGCCCACGATCAGCAACCGTTCCGCGCACTCTATCTGATGCCGGACTGCCACAATCCCACCACCGCGAGACTCAGCGAGGCGCGCCGCCACGCGCTGGTGGCGCTGGCGCGCAAACGTCAGTTCTGGCTGATCGAGGACGACATTCACCCACAACTCGACGACGAGGCGCTGACGCCGCTCTACCGGCTGGCACCGGAATGCACGGTGACGCTGTTCTCGGTCTCCAAGCTGCTCGGCGGCGGGCTGCGCGTCGGTGCCATGCGCGCGCCGCCGAGCCTGCATCCGCGGCTGACGGCGGCGCTGCGTGCGCAGAGCTGGATGCCGCCGCCACTGATGGCCTCGCTGGTGTGCCGCTGGATCGAGAGCGGCGATGCGGATACGCTGCTGCACTGGCAGCGCGAGGAGCTCGAATGGCGCTTCGATCGCGCCATGCAGAAGCTGGGCGACTTCTCGCCTCGCGGCCGGCGTGGCGGCTTCTATCTGTGGCTGGCACTGCCCGGCGAGCTGCGCACCAGCCAGGTCGTCGGCCAGTTGCAGGCGCAGGGCGTCAACGTCAGCAGCGCCGAAAGCTTCTGCCTGGGCGCGGTGAGCGCGCCGCAGGCGATCCGCGTCTGCATCAGTGCCGCCGACAGCCGCGAGGCGCTGGAGCGTGCGCTCGAGATCATCGCCGACACCGTCGGGAATCCCGATCCGCTGCTGTGGCAGACGGTCTGAGAGTCAGGCCGGGCGACGCGATCGACGGCGGCTAGTAGCCCAACGCCGTATCGACCCGGTTCTCCAGCGGCCGATCGTCCAGATACCGCTCGACGTTGGCGAAAAAGAAGCGCAGACAGCGCGGTACGTAGTCGGCGTCGTAGAGCCCACTGTGCGGGAGCACGATCAGGTTGCGCGTGCGCCAGTAAGGGGAGTCCGCCGGCAGCGGCTCCTCGGGGAAGACATCCAGCACCGCGCCGCGCAGTTGGCCGGCCTCCAGCCGCTGGGCCAGCGCGGCGACATCCAGCACCGGCCCTCGGCCGATGTTGATCACCCCGCCGTGCGCCGGCATCGCCGCCAGCTCGGCCTCACCGACGACACTATGGGTCTCGGGCGTCAGCGGCAGCGTAATCAGCAGGAAGTCAGCGTCCGCCAGCGCTTCCTTCAACCGGCTCTGCGGCAGGCTGATATCGGCCAGTTCGTGCGCCTTGCCCGAGCGACTGACACCAACCACCTTCAGACCAAGCTGCTTCGCCGCGCGCGCCGCCGCGCTGCCCAACGCCCCCATCCCGAGAATCACCACCGTCTTGCCCTCGATCGGCTCGAGCGCTGCCTGCGCCCACCGCCGCTCTCGCTGCTGCGTCACAAACAGCGGCAGCTGGTTGTTGAGCATCAACAGCGCGGTCATCGAGAACTCGCGCGTGCGCGCCTCGTGATTGCCCTTAGCATTGGTCACCAGCACCTGTGGCGGCAGGCGATCCAGCGGCACCCGATCGACGCCGGCACTGGTGATATGGATCCAGCGCAGCCGGGGCGCGCGGGCAGCGACATCGGCCAGGTCCAGCGCGCCGACCACGATCAGCACCTCGACCTCGGCCAGCGCCGCCTCCAGGTCGGCTTCGTCCTGACTGAAGCTCAACGCGAGCCTCGCCGCCAGGCCCTCGAACTCGTCGCGAATTGCGAGGACCCGCGCCTCCGCGAAGTCACGCGACTGACGGAAATCGGGATCGGTGTGGATATGCAGGCGAAGCGGCGGAACGCAGTGGGTCATGCGAAGTCCTCGAAAGCAGGGGGTTTTTGCAGTGTGCCGCGACGCCAGAAGCGAGACAAATCACGATATAACCAACATGGTACTCAGACCGGGCCGGAATGCATCAGATAGCACCGGAGACCACGCAGGCGCTCTTTACCCTTTTGATTTGACAGGCAATCGTTCATGCTTTGAGCGGCTATCGTCTGAGCCCAACTCGGCACAGTGCGTCTATCCCTAGATATCAGCGAGCCCGTACGATGCCCTCGACTTCACCAGACACAGCCTCCTCAACGATCCCGCTCTTCGAAATCGCCAAGCGTACGATTCAACGAGAGGCCGCTGAAGGCCACGATTACGAAGCTTTCTACGAGGCCTTCCAGGCACGCCAATTCCACATTGTCGTAAAGCCAGTGCAGAACGGGCAGGTGGGTATCGCCTTTGGCGAGACCAATGGCGTAAATAGCCTCATCGCCGGAGGAAACCGCGAGCTAATGCTCGAAAGTCTCGATACCGAAGGGTTGGAGCTACTTGAAGTATCAGGGCTCGCCATCCTGCATCTAACGGCGCAGGAAGAGTTCGTCCTCTGCATCATGGAGAGTCCGGAAAGTGACGACTGGCTATTGCTGACATACGAGCAACTGAATCTGCTGGCACGTATTGCCAATATGCATACAACGCCGAACGAGACCGCCCCAGCGGCAGACGCCCGGCGGCGCCTGTATCCCAAGGCCTTTCTCGATTGGCTGTATCGCTACTGCCGGGACAATGACGATATCGAGCGGTGCTGGTTTGTCATAGCCGCACTCGGTTCTCCCCACAACCTCGACGTCGCCGTCATTCTCGACAGCGGTGGTGATACCTATCATATGGAACGCATTCGCCAGCATGCCCAATCGGCGTTTGTTGCCGGCGTGCATCTCTACGACGAAGCGGCGTTGTCACGCATCGCGCAGAACGAGATTTCTACGACCATTCGACACCATCCACCGCTGTTCGACCGCCGCCACAAACAGCATTTTCTCGCCCGCGGATTGCGGGCACTGAGGCGCCATCCGATCACCTCGCTGCAGATCGATCTGAAACCGGAGTAGCGCAGGTCCCGCACCCGGAGCCGGCAGCATCGGAGGCACCGGGACGCTAGCCTGTCGATAGCCCTTCACGCCCCGGAGATACGCGGCATGCCTCAACCATTCGCCCTCGTCCGCCGCCCTTTCGTGTTTCTGCGCCACGGCCAGAGCACGCGCAATCTCGAACGCCGGATCGGCGGCCAGCACGATGTTCCGCTAACGGCACGCGGCGAGGCGGAGGCAACACAGGCGCGAGCGGTGCTGGGCGACATCGACTGGTCGCTGACGGTGTCGAGCCCGCTGATGCGTGCCCGCCATACCGCCGAGCTGGCGCTGGGCCGCGCGCCCGACCGGCTGCTCGACGGCCTGATGGAGCGCCACTGGGGTGAGCTGGAGGGGCAGCCGATTCCCGATACCATTCCCTACCTGAGCACGCCGGCCGGCGGTGAAGCCTGGGAGACGTTCGTCACGCGTATCGCCGCTACGCTCAACGCGCTGCTGGCAGAAGCCGACACCCCATTGATCGTCGGCCACTCCGGGCTGATCCGGGCGGTGCGCTGGTTGACGACCGGCAGCCCTTCCGGCCCGCGCTCGGCCAACGCGATCCCGCTGTGGATCGCCCCGCAGGGCGACAATGACTGGCTCATCCGAGACTTCGCACGCGACGACCTATAGCGCTGATACGGCGTCGCCTGATGTCAGGCCCGACAACGGCGCCGAACACACCTGAGTAGCCGTGACCCGGCGTTGCCATTTCGGTAGATGTAAATGATAATGATTCCAATAAAACATCTAGAAGAAAGCCGATGCCTGTCTCTTCCCTCCGCCAATATCCGGCTGCCCTTCTCCAGTTCGCGCTTCTCCTGCGCCGCGGTTGGTCATGGCTCGCGCTGCTGCTCAGCGTGGCGGCCGCCGGCCCGGTCGGCGCCGACGACTTCCCGATCACGCTGACCGATCTCGCCGGCCGCCAGGTCACGCTCGAAGCGTCGCCTCGCCATCTCTTTCTCGATAATCCGCGCCACCTGTTTGCGCTGGCCGCGCTGCTGCCCGACCCCGTGGCTCGCTTGAGCGGCTGGCGCGGGTCACTGGCCGGGTTCGACGACGAGGCGCAGCGACGCTTCGAGAGCGCCTTTCCCGCGCTGACCTCGCTGCCGCAGCTCGGGGGCGCCGCCAATGGCCTGGTGAGCGCCGAGGCACTGGCCTCGCTGGCGCCGGATCTGATCGTCGCCGATATCTCGCGCTATGCCGACTGGCAGGGCTCGCCGCGACTGCGCCAGCTCGACGCGCTGGAGATTCCGGTCCTGTTCGTCGATTTTCGCCGGCACCCGCTGGTCGACGGCCCCCGCTCGCTGGCGCTGTTGGGCCGAGCGCTTGGCGTCTCCCCCCGCGCCGATGCGCTGATCGCCCGACTGCAGGCGGCCAGCACCCGCGTCGACGACTGCCTCGAGGGCTTGACGCAGCGCCCGCGCGTGCTGATCGACATCGCGCCCGGACTCAAGGTCGACTGCTGTCGCAGCAACTTCGACAGCGGTCTCGCCGATCTGGTCGCTGACGCCGAGGGCGACAATATCGCCGCCGGCTTCAGCCCCGGCACCGAGAACGTGCTGAGCCCGGAAGCCGTACTGGCCAGCGACCCCGACGTGATCATCGCCACCGCCGCCCGCTGGCGCAGCGACGATTCGGTGCGCGCCGGTTTCGGCGTCGACCCAGCACGGACGCAGCAGGACCTGGCCGCCGTCGTCGCACGCCGTGCCGGCTGGCCGGCGCTGAGCGCGATCAAGGCCGGGCGGCTGCACGCGCTCTGGCACGGCTATCACCAGGGCCCGTTCGCCCCGGTGGCGCTGCAGGCGATCGCCGGTTGGCTGCATCCGCAGCAGTGCGGCGCGCTGGATCCACAAGCGACGCTGACGGCGCTCTATCGGGACTTCATGCCCATCGCCGCCGACGGCACCTTCCAGGCGGACTATGCCTCCGAGGCCGCCCGGCTATAGCGGCAATCCTGCCCTCTCTTGCCAAGATCGATCACCACGACACATTCCGGGAACCCAAGATGTCCTCGACGACTGTCCTCCCGCGCCTTGCGCCGCTCTCGCTGGCGCTGCTGGCGCCTCTCGCATCGCCGATCACCTACACCAATGCCTACGCCAACGCCGACGCCAACGATGCCGACCTCGACCCGGTGGTGGTCACTGCGACCACACTCGCCGACACGGGCTATCGGCCGAGCGCCTCGACGATAGCGACCGGTCGCGCGACCGACTTCCTGGCCGAGGCGCGTACCGTCGACGCGATCACCGCCCAGGTACTCGCGGACAGCGGCGCCGACTCCCTGACCGACGCCATGGCCTATGTCGCGGGCGTCACCCAGGCCAACACCATGGGCGGCACCGAGGCGGGCTTTATCAAGCGCGGCTTCGGCAGCAACAGCGACGGATCGATCCTGCGCGACGGCATCCGCCAGCCGCGCAACGTCTTTCCGCTGTTCACCACCGAGCGCGTCGAGGTGCTCAAGGGGCCTGGCTCGTTTCGCTACGGCATCCAGGAGCCCGGCGGGGTGATCAACCTGGTCAGCAAGAAGCCGCAATACGAATGGCAGCGCCATATCAGCGGCCAGGGCAGCTCCTTCGGCGGCGGCACTGCCAGCGTCGATGTCACCGGCCCGCTGGGCGACACCGGCGCGGCGTTTCGCGTCATCGTCGGCCAGCAGGACGAGGACTACTGGCGCAACTTCGGCAACAATCGCCAGACCGTGATCGCGCCGTCGCTGTCATGGGAGGACAACGACACCCGGCTGTGGCTCGCCTATGAGTATCGTGACTATGATCTGACGCTCGATCGCGGCACGGCCTTTGTCGATGGCCAGGCCGTCGATATTCCGCGCACACGCCGGCTGGACGAAGACTGGTCCGGCGTCGAAGGGCACGACCAGTCGTTTACCGCGCGCTGGGAGCAGGATCTCTCGCCGGCCTGGACCAGTCGCCTCACCTACGGCTGGAACCGTCGCCAGTACGACGACGGCCAGCCGCGCGTGCTCAGCGTCGATGAGGACGGCAATGCCAGCCGCCGTGCCGACGCCAACCACGGCTTCGACCGGCGCGTGATCTACACCGCCGCCGAGCTGCTCGGCGACATCGAACTGGCCGGGGTGCGCCACGAGATGACCCTGGGGCTCGACCACGAACGCCGCCGCGACTATCTCGCCGACCGCTATCTCGGCGAGACCGACACGATCTCCATCTACGATCCGGACGATGGCGATATCGATCTCGACGGCGCCACCTACCAGACCGGGCGCAGCCATCGGCTCGACGAAATCAACGCCACCGCTGCCTACATCGATGACAACCTCCACCTCGGCGAACGCTGGATTCTGGGCCTCGGCGGGCGCTACCAGTACACCGAACAGTACGGCGGCCAGGGGCGTCCTTTCGAAGTCGAGACCGATACCGACGACACCGTCTTCCTGCCCCACGCCAGCCTGCTCTACCGGATCGACCCGCGAACCTCGGCCTACGTGAGCTACAGCGAATCCTTCGTGCCCAACTCGCCGGACAGCGACAGCGGCCGGACCTTCGATCCCGAAGAAGGGCGCGGCTGGGAAGTCGGCCTGAAGCGACGCCTGCTCGGCGATCGCCTGGAAGCCTCGCTGGCCTGGTTCGACATTACCAAGGGGAACGTCGTCGTCAGCGACAACGGCACCTCGCGAGCCATCGGCAAGAGCGGGTTGCAGGGCGTGGAGCTCTCGTTGCAGGGGCAACTGACCGAGACTACCTCGCTGCTCGCCAACTACGCCTGGACCGACGCCGAGATTCTCGACGATGCCGACGGAGGCACCGAAGGCAACGAGCTGCCCAACGTCGCTCGTCATACCGCATCGCTGCTGCTGGCGCAGGCATTGCCGCTGAACCCGGACTACGGTCGCTGGCGGGTCGGCGGCGGCGTGCGCTACGTCGGTTCGCGCGCAGGCGACGACGCCAACAGCTTCACGCTCGACGACTACACCGTGGCCGACGCCTTCGTCGCCTGGGACAACGGCTGGCTGGGCGACGCCACCCATCTGCAGCTCAACATGAAGAATCTCTTCGACACCACCTACTACCCGTCGAGCGGCGGCAATACCCGTGTGGTGGTCGGCGAGCCGCTGGAGGTGACGCTGGGCGCCAGCGTGTCGTTCTAGGGAGCGGCGAGAGGTCAGCAAGAAAGCTGCGACAGCTCGGCAACCCGGGGCAACCCCGCTACAGCGACAGCGGGCGATTCTCGGCCAGCGCCTCCATGGCAAAGTAGGAGGTGACGGTGTCGATCTCGAAGCCGTCGATCAGGCGCTGGTAGACCCGGTCGAAGCCGGCGATGTCGCGGGTGACGATCTTGAGCAGATAGTCATAGTCGCCACTGATGCGGTAGAAGTCGCTGATCTCGTCAATGCCGAGCACATGCTCGCGAAAGGCGGTGAGCCAGTCGGCCGAGTGGCTGCGGGTGCGGATCATGGTGAACACCACCAGATCGATGCCCAGCGCCTCGCGGCCGATCACCAGCCGCGTCCCCTGGATAACGCCGGCTGACTCGAGCTGCTTCAGCCGCCGCCAGCAGGCGTTCTGGGAGAGATGGATGCGCTCGGCGAGCTCGCGCTGGGGAAGCGTCGGATGCGTTTGCAGCGTTCGCAGAATGGCGAGGTTGTAATGATCCAGCTTGACGCCTGTCATTCGTTCAAATTCTCCACAATCGGCATGATTCGTCGTCAATCTTACAACCTGTGAACGACGGCAGCTCTCGTATCATTAAGGTCGCATCGATCGGCTTCGCCGGCCGATTTCACCGACTGACAAGAGAGACACCATGTCCGCGCTGCACGCGTTCCGCGACTCCCTGGCCCATCCCGACGTTGTTGCCCGCCTGCGCGCCGGCGTGATCGGCGACGACGTCGAATTCGACACGCCCTTCGGCCGCCGGCGCCTGCTTTACGCCGACCACGTCGCTTCCGGACGCGCCCTGCGCCAGGTCGAGCGCTTTATCGCCGAACAGGTGCTGCCCTTCTATGCCAACTCGCATACCGAAGCCTCCTTCTGCGGCCAGGCGATGACCCGGCTGCGCGCCGAGGCGCGGGAGGTCGTGCGCGTTGAGGTCAACGGCGCGGGCTGCCACGTCGTCTTCAACGGCGCCGGTGCCACAGCGGGGCTCAATCGACTCGTGGCACTGCTCGGCATCGCCGCGCGGGTACGCGCCGGTGAACGGATAACCGTGCTGATCGGCCCCTACGAGCACCACTCCAACCTGCTGCCGTGGCGCGAGAGCGGCGCCGATCTCGTCGAGATCCCCGAAGCCGCCGCGGGCGGACCGGACCTCGACGCGCTGGCAGCGGCGCTCACGGCAGCGGCCGGCAGCGCCCTGATCGTCGGCAGCTTCTCCGCCGCCTCCAACGTCACCGGCACCCTCACCGACGTAGACGCGGTCACGCGCTGCCTGAAGCGTCACGGCGCGCTGGCGATCTGGGACTACGCCGGCGGCGCGCCCTACCTGCCGATGGACATGGCGCCGGCGGCGGACTGCGAGAAGGACGCCATCGTCTTCTCGCCGCACAAGTTCGTCGGCGGACCGGGCGCTTCCGGCGTGCTGGTGTTCCGCGACAGCGTGGTCCACGCCAACGCCCCGACCCAGCCGGGCGGCGGCACGGTCAGCTTCGTCTCGCCGTGGCAGCACCGCTACAGCGACCGGGTCGAAGCGCGCGAGGAGGGTGGCACGCCCAACGTGATCGGCGATATTCGCGCCGCGCTGGCACTGCTGGTCAAGGCCGCCGTGGGTGGCGATTTCATTCGCGAGCGCGACGCGGCCCTGCGCGAGCGGGCGCTGGCACGCTGGCAGGGCGAGCCGCGCCTGCGCCTGCTCGGCAACCCGGCGACACCAGCGCTGCCGATTTTCTCGTTCCAGGTGGAAGACGCACACGGCGCGCCGATTCACCACCAGCTCTTCACCCGCATGCTCTCCGACGTCTACGGTATCCAGGCTCGTGGCGGGTGCGCCTGCGCCGGGCCCTACGCCCATCGCCTGATGGCGATCGACGGCGATGCCTCCGAGGCGCTGCTGGCCAGGCTAGACAATGGCGAAGAGCTGGCCAAGCCGGGTTGGGTGCGGCTGAGCCTGCACTATCTGCATAGCGACGATCAGATCGAGCGAATTCTCGACGGTGTGCTGGCACTGGCCTGCGATGCCTCGCGCTGGACGAGTCGCTATGTGGCCGATCCGCGTACCGCCCGTTTCCGCGTCGAGAATGCGGAAGAGACAAACAACTACATGACTGAGGTAGAATGCGCCTCTACCGAGCGGCCGACCTGAACACATCGGCCGCTCATCGACACCCGATTCGATGACCGGCGACGACGCCACGCGCGCGCCGGGATAGCCCCGGCCGGAGATGACACTTGGCTCCTTCTGACATGGCCCAGAACGACAACAACTTCCGCGTCGGCATCGATGTCGGCGGCACCTTCACCGATTTCGTGCTGTTCGACCCCAGCGGCCGACAGGCACCGATCTTCCACAAGGAGCCGAGCACGCCGGCCGACCCGGCGCAGGCCGTGGGCAACGGCCTGGCCCGGCTGATCGCCGAGCAGGCACTGCCGCCGTCGGCCATCGCCGCGATCCAGCACGGCACCACCATCGGGCTCAATGCGATCATCCAGCGGCGCGGCGCGCGGGTCGGACTGATCGTGTCGGAAGGTTTCCGCGACATTCTCGAGATCGGCCGCGCGCGCATGCCGTCGTCATTCGACTTCCACGCCACTCGCGAGACGCCGCTGATCCCGCGCGAGAACGTGCTCGAGATCGGCGCCCGCTTCGACCGCGACGGCGCGATCACGCGCTGGCCCGACGCCGCCGAGATCGAGCGCGTCGCCGCCGACCTGGCCGCGCTCGACGTCGACGCCGCCGTGCTCATGCTGATCAACGGCTATCTCCAGCCGGAGCAGGAAACCGAACTCGCCGCCGCGCTTGCGCGCCACGGCAGCACGATCAGCGTGCTCTCCGCCGCCCAGACCTGGCCGGAAATTCGTGAATACGAGCGCACCATGGCGGCGGTGCTGAACGCCTATATCCAGCCGCTGATGGATCGCTACTTCGCGCGCCTGACCGAGCTGATCGGCGAGCTCGGCATCGACGCCCCGCTGCTGGTCACCACCTCCAACGGCGGCTCGATGTCGCTGGCGACGGCGCTGGCGCGGCCGATCGACACCGTGCTTTCCGGCCCCGCCTCGGGCGTGGTCGCGGCGATTCGCCTGGGCAACGAGGCGGACGTCTCGCGCTTGGTCACCTTCGACATGGGTGGCACCAGCAGCGATATCGCGGTCTCCCAGGCGCGCGCGCCGGAGATGGTCACGCGCACGGAAATCGGCGGCATGCCGCTGGTGGTACCGGTGGTCGGCGTCTCCGCCATCGGCGCCGGTGGCGGCTCCAAGGTCTGGGTCGACGAACTCGGCGTGCTCAAGGTCGGCCCGGAGAGCGCCGGCGCCGATCCCGGTCCGATCGCCTACGGCCGTGGCGGTACCGAACCGACGGTGACCGACTGCTACCTGACCCTCGGTGTGCTCGATGCCGAGGTCTTCGCCGGCGGCACCATGACGCTCGACACCCGCGACGTCTCGCAGGCCCTGGAAGCGGTCGCCGCGCGTCTGGCGATGAGCGGCGAAGACGCCGGCGTGCGCGCCGCCGCCGGCGCGCTCGAGATCGCCACCGCGCAGATGGCCGCGGAGCTGCGCAAGGGGCTGGCGCAGCGCGGCCTGGACCCGGCCGACTTCACGCTGGTGCCGTTCGGTGGCGCGGGTCCGACCCACGCCAACTGGCTGGCGGCGGAAGCGGGCCTGCCGCGCGTGATGGTGCCGCTGCAACCGGGTACCTTCTGCGCCCTGGGCGCGGCGACCGCCGACCTGCGCCGCGACTTCGTACGCAGCCTGCGCGTGACGCTGGATGACGAGGCCGCCGGCGAGATCACCAACCGCTGGGCGACGATGATCGACGAGGCCCGCGACTGGCTGGCCGATCAGGGCTTCGAGAGCGCTGACGGCGACGATGTTCAGCTGCTGCCCGCGCTGGACATGCGCTACGCCGGCCAGGCCTACGAGCTCAATGTCGCCTTCGCCGCCGACCGCCTGGCCGAGCTCGATGCCGCCACCCTGCGCGAAGCGTTCCACCGCGAGCACGAGCTTCATTATGGTTTTCGAGATGAGGGCTTTCGTGATGAAGGCTTCGGGAATGACGAGGGCCGCGACCAGCCCACGCCGATCGAGGTCTCGACCATCCGCCTGGCCGTGGTCGGCCGGCTGGTCGACGCGACCAGCCCGTCGCGCTTCGCCGGCGAAGGCGTCACGCCGCGCACGCATCGTCGCCTCTTCCTGCATGGCGAGTGGCACGAGGCCGCCATCTACGCCCGCGCCGAGCTGGGCGCCAATGATCGCTTTGCCGGGCCGGCCATCGTCGAACAGGACGACACCACCGTGGTGATCCTGCCCGGCTGGCACGCCCGCGTCGACGCCCTGGGCAACCTGCATCTCGCCGCCGATGCCGACGAGTCTTTCGCTGACGAGGAGCCGCGCGCATGAAACTCGACCCCATCACGCTGGAGATCCTCGGCAACAAGCTGACCGCCATCGCCGAGGAGATGTGCCTGACGCTGCAGCGCACCGGGCGCACCCTCTACGTCAAGGAGACCGCCGACTTCTGCTGCGCGCTGGTCGGCCTCGACGGGCGTTTCTTCGCCTACCCGCGGGCGCTCGGCGTCTCCGGCTTCGTCGGCCTCGACTGTACGGCGACGCTCGCGGCCGCGCGCGAACGCTACGGCGATCTCGAGCCCGGCGACGTGATCCTGACCAACGATCCCGCGCGCTCCGGCGGCCTGGCAACGCACCTGCCCGACCTGCACATTCTCGAGCCGTTCTTCCATGACGGCGAGATCGTCGCCTACGGCTGGGGCTTCCTGCACGCGTCCGACGTCGGCGGCAAGGTGCCGAGCAGCATCTCGCCGACCAACCACGAGATCTATCAGGAAGGCCTGCAGATCCCGCCGGTGAAGATCATGCGTGCCGGCGAGCTGAACGAGGACGTGGCCGCCCTGCTGCGCGCCAACTCGCGTACGCCGGAGGCCAACATGGGCGATCTGCGCGCGATGATCGGCGCTGTCGGCACCGGCCGCGAGCGGCTTCGCCAGACCATCGCCCAGCACGGCGTCGCCGCCCTGCTCGATGTCCAGCGCGACCTGGTCGAGTACGCGGCGCGGCGCGGCAGTGCGGTGCTGGCGAAGGTGCCCGAAGGGACCTACCGCTTCAGCGACTTTCTCGACGACGAAGCCGGCAGCGGCGCGCCCGTGCGTATCGCGCTGGCGGTGACGCTGGCCGACGGCCGTATCCATCTCGATTTCACCGGCAGCGACCCGCAGGTGGCCGCGGCGATCAATATTCCGAGCCACGGCCGGCCGCACGCCTGGCTGACGCTGCGCGTCCTCGCCCTGATGGTCACGCTCGATCCGGGTATTCCGATCAACGGCGGGCTGCTGGCGCCGATCGACGTCACCGCCCCCAAAGGCAGTCTGGTCAATCCGCTGCCGAACGCCGCCGTCGGGGTTCGTCACGCCGCCGCCGTACGCGTCAACGATGCGCTCAACGGCGTGCTCGGCCAGGCGCTGCCGGAGACGATGCCGGCGGCCAGCGGCGGTACCATCATTCCGGTGGTGATTGCCGAGCCGGCGCGCCATGGTGGCGGCCAGAACGTCCAGGTGGTCGAGCCGATGGTCGGCGGCACCGGCGGCCGCGCGGGCTTCGACGGCGCCGACGGCCGCGACAGCAGCATCTCGAACCTCTCCAACAACCCGGTGGAGACGGTGGAAGCCGAAACCGAACTGGAGATCGTCCGCTACGGCCTGCGCGAAGACTCCGCCGGTCCGGGCCAGTGGCGTGGCGGCAGCGGCCAGATGCTGCGCTTTCGCATCCGTGGCGCGCAGGGGCACGTGCTCGCGCGGGGCATGGAGCGCCTGACCTTCCGCCCCTGGGGTAGCCAGGGCGGTGGCGCCGGCGAACCCGCGCGTCTCGAACTGCACCGGGCCGGCGAAGCGCCGCGATCGCTCGGCAAGATCGACATGCTTGCCGTGGCCGAAAACGACGAAATCGCGCTCTACACGCCGGGCGGCGGCGGCTGGGGGCATCCTTTCGACCGCGAACCCGAGGCGGTACTGGCCGACGTGCGGCGCGGGCTGGTCTCGCGGGACGCCGCGCGCCGCGACTACGGCGTCGCCGTCATCGCTGACGCCAGTGGGCGCGCCTCGGTCGACGACGCCGAAACCGAGGCGCTGCGCCGTGACCGCCCGACGCCGAGTGCCCTCGGTACCGAACGCGAGCGCTGGGATGCCGTGTTCTCGCCCGCGCGACTCGATCGCCTGCACCACGCGCTGTTCGCCTTGCCGGCAGTCCAGCGTCGGACGAGCCGTCAGGCCGTCCTCGATGCCGCGCTGGCCGAACTGCCGTCGGCCTTTCCGCGGGAAGGCGCGATAGATGACGCACTCGCGCACGCGGCGTCACGTTTCGACGCGGCACTCATCTCGCTCGAGGCCACGCTCGCCAACCCCGCAGCCGACCTCGGCGATCTCTCAACCTCGACTCGGAGCTCCTGATGCGCGACGCCGCCTCTCCCCACGACGCCGACGCCAGCCAGCGCCGCCGCGCGATCGTGGCCACCGTGATCGGCAACGGTCTCGAGTGGTTCGACTACACCGTCTACAGCTTCTTTGCCGCGATCATCGCGACGCAGTTCTTCCCCAGCGACGACGAGATGACCTCGCTGCTGCTGGCGCTCGGCACCTTCGGTGTCGGCTTCGTGATCCGCCCGTTCGGCGGCATCCTGCTGGGGATCTATGCCGACCGCGTCGGACGTCGGCCGGCGTTGATGCTCACCATCATGCTGATGGCGGGCGCGACCCTGCTGATCGGTATCGCCCCGACCTACGAGCAGATCGGGGTGTGGGCGCCCATCCTGATCGTCATCGCGCGTCTCGCCCAGGGGCTCGCCGCGGGCGGCGAGATGGGCAGCGCCGCGGCGTTTCTGACCGAGCACGCCCCGCTCAAGCGCAAGGCGTTCTATGCCAGCTGGATCCAGTCGAGCATCGGCGTGGCGATCCTGCTCGGCGCGGCCAGCGGGACGCTTTTGAGCCTGGCGATGTCGACCGAGTCGCTGCACGCCTGGGGCTGGCGCATGCCGTTCATCCTCGGCGCACTCGCCGGGCCGCTCGGGTTCTATATACGCCGGCGGCTCAAGGAGCCCGGCGTGCTCAAGGCCGACGAGCGATCGCACTCGCCGCTGGCGGAGATCGTGCGCCGCTATCCCCGCGAGACGCTGGTCAGCTTCTCGCTGGTGGCGCTGTGGACGGTCTGCTCCTACGCGATCCTCTTCTATCTGCCGAGCTACTCGCAGCGCTTTCTCGAGCTGCCGGAGCGCGTCGGCTTCGCCGGCGGGATGCTCGGCGGCTGTGTGCTCGCACTGTGCACGCCGATCGCCGGTCATCTCGCCGACCGCACCGGCCGTCGGCCGTGGCTGATCGGCTCGTCGCTCGCCATCCTCGTGCTGATCTATCCGATGTTCGCGATGATCAACCACTTCCCCGGCCTGGGCTCGCTGCTGCTCTGCGAGCTGATCCTGGGGATCGCGATCTCCGGCTACACCGGTGTGGTGGTGGTGACCTTCTCCGAGATCCTGCCGCCACGGGTGCTCTCTACCGGGCTCTCGATCGCTTATAACCTGGCGGTAATGCTGTTCGGCGGTTTCGCCGGCTTCATCATCACCTGGCTGATCGATGTTACCGGCAACCCGATGGCGCCGGCGTTCTACGTCATGTTTGCCGCCGCCGTGAGTCTCGCCGGCTCGACGCTGGTCCGCGAGCCCGAGCATCTACGCAAGGGCGCGATGCTCACCGAGGCCACCGCGAACTGATCGGCGTTTCGAACTGATGGACGCCACGACCGCCAAAACGGTTCACTGGCAAAAACAAACGGCCCGCCAACGCGATGTTGGCGGGCCGTTGGCTTATCTGGACAGGCGTTCTCGGCGTGGCGTCTCCGGGCCGACGACCAAACGTCAGTCGTCGCGCGTCGCCTGCCAGGTCAGCGACTCACCGGCCTGGTAGGGCACGAAGGTGTTATCGCCCGTACCGACCGACGCGGCCACCGGCGTCGGCTGGCGCGTCAGCGTGACCGTGCCCTCGTTCAGCGGCAGGCCGTAGAAGCGCGGGCCGTTCTCCGAGCAGAACGCCTCGAAGTGTTCGAGCGCCCCTTCCTGCTCGAACACGTCGGCGTAGACGGAGAGCGCGGCCTCGGCGTTGAAGACGCCGGCACAGCCGCAGGCGGTCTCCTTGGCCGCGGTGACGTGGGGCGCGGAGTCGGTGCCAAGGAAGAAGCGCGGATGACCGCTGGCGACGGCCTGGCGCAGCGCGCGCTGATGCTCCTGGCGCTTCAGGATCGGCAGGCAATAGAGGTGCGGGCGAATGCCACCGACCAGCATGTCGTTGCGGTTCTGCGCCAGATGCTGGGGGGTCAGCGTGGCGCCGAGGAATTCATCGCCTTCGAGCACGAACTGGGCGGCGTCTTTCGTCGTGATATGTTCGAACACCACCTTGAGCTCGGGGAACTGGCGGCGAATGTCGCTCATCACTTCGTCGATGAAGACCTTTTCGCGATCGAAGATATCGATCTCGCCACGCGTCACTTCGCCGTGGACCAGCAGCGGCATGCCGATACGCTGCATCGTCTCCAGCAGCGGGTAGACATCGCTGATGCGCTTCACCCCGTGCTGGGAGTTGGTGGTGGCATTGGCCGGATAGAGCTTGGCCGCGGTGAAGAGGCCTTCGGCGTGCCCGCGCTCGAGCGTCTCTGCCGCCACGCTTTCGTTGAGATAGCAGGTCATCAGCGGGGTGAAGTCGTGGCCGGCCGGTAGCGCCGCGAGAATACGTTCGCGATAGGCCGTACCCGCTTCGAGCGTCGTGACCGGCGGCACCAGGTTGGGCATGATGATGGCGCGGCCGAAAATGGCACTGGTGTACGGCAGCACCGTCTCGGTGACCGCACCGTCACGCAGATGGAGATGCCAGTCGTCGGGGCGGCGAATGGTAAGCGTATCGGGCGAGGCGGTCATCGGGCACTCCTGAAGATCGGCGGCGGGAAGCCAGGGTTGGCAACGAACGCCGACATGATACCAGAGCGCCCGATGCCACGGGCCGGCGACACACGCTCAGGCCGTTGCGCCAGCCCTGCCGGACCGATGCAACAGCAGCATGGCAACCACACAGAGCAGCGCCACCAGCCCGGCGAAGATCAGTCCGGTGAGCTGAAGCGAGACGAGACTGGCCATGAGGCCGATACCGATCACCGGGACGGAAATCGCCACGTAGGCCACCACGAAGAAGGTCGAGACAACCGCCGCCTTGCGCTCGGCCGGGCTGGCTGCCGCCACGGCACCCAGCCCGGCACGGAAGGCGATGCCCTGACCGACACCGGCGACCGCCGGGCCAAGCAGAAAGCCGGCGAGGGTCTCGGCCGCCATGCCCCAGGCCAGCAGCAATACCCCGACCAACAGTACGCCGCAGCCGATCGGCAGGCGCTTCGCGCTCGGGAGCCTCTCCTGCAGCATCTGTCCCCCGGTCGAGGCGATGAACAGAAGACCGGCGACCACACCGATCAACAGCGGGTTGTGATGACCGAGCTCGCCGCCGACGAAGGCCGGCGTGACCGAGGTCGCGAAACCGCACACCATGAACCCGGCGAAGGCGGCGGTCGCTGCGGGCACGAAGACACCGCGGACTTCCGCCGGCACCTGGGGGCGCTGCACGCGCAGGCGTACCCGCGCCGGCCTCTCGACTGTCTCCGGCGCGTACCAGAGGCAGGCGATCGCCAACAGCGCCAGGGCCAGGTGGACGAGATAGGGGACAACCAGCGGCAGCGGCAAGGCTAGCGCCAGAGCGCCGGCCAGCATCGGCCCGAGCCCCAGCCCGCCCATGTTCGCCGCGGTCGCCACCAGCGTACCGCCCCGTTTCCAGCGCTCGGGCGCCAGCTCCATCACCGCGACGGTCGCGGTACCGGTGAAGATACCCGCCGAGATTCCCGAAAACACCCGCCCCAACAGCATCATGGCGAGCCCGTCGGCCTGCCAGAAGACCAGATCGCTCAGTGCCGACAACAGCAACCCGGCCAGCAGCATCGGCCGTCGACCGAGCTGATCCGACCAGCGCCCGGCAATCAGCAACGCCGCGATCACGCCCGCGGCGTAGACCGCGAAGATGACGGTAATGGTCAGCTGCGAGAAACCGAACTGCTGCTGGTAAAGCGGATAGAGCGGCGTCGGCATCGTGGTGCCGATCATCACGGTGGCAAAGGCCAGCGCCGCCCCGAGAAAGGGGCCGACGCGGCGCGACGGGTCAACGGTACGCATGCGCATCCTTGCGGCTGTAAAACGGATAGGTGGCATCATCGCGTTCTCCGAGCGCGATGACACCCCTCGAAAGCGATGCCTCTCGAAAGTGATCCCTTCGAACGAAGAGTTCCACTATAGCGGCTGCTCAGCGACAAGAAAGCAACACGTCAGAAGACGCATGTCGCCACGGCAGCCGTGACACCAGAAGGCAGAGACGCCGGGGCAAGGCGCGGACGACCAATGCGGAGAGGCGACGCGGAAAGCGACCGGCCCTGGATCTGGCCGCTTCCGCACAACGCTCAGAAGGTGTATTCCAGCCCCAGCACGACCACGGGATAGACCGAATACTTGTCGAGTTCGTCCTGCACGTCCTGCTCCTCCTCGTCGGCGTAGCGCTGCAGCAGCGCATTGACCGTGGGATGACTGGTGCGCGTGCGCGGCGACAGCGAGACCTCCGGATTGATCAGGAAAGCGCCCGCCTCGGCATAGAATCCCAGCCCCTCGCGGGAGGTACTTCTCCAGCCGATGCCGAGATAGGGCTCGATCCCGTCGGAAAGCTCGGCGTGACCATCCAGGCCAATCAGGTCGTCGGTGGCGACGACATTCCCGTTTCCCAGCGTCACGCTCGGAGGTAGGCCATCTCGCGAATTGGGACGACCAACCGCGCGCAGTTGGATATCCGGACGCACGGCACCCGCCGACAGGAAGAAACCGCTGTCGACCCACGGATAGATATCGAGCTTCAGGCTATAGATATCCGCCTCGATGTCGCCAAAATAGTCGATACCGCTGACTTCGCGATCGAGGTCATCGTAGGTGAAACCGCTATAGCCCGTGGTCAGGGCGAAGTGATCGGCAAACCGCCAGCTGACGTTACCGCCAAACCCGATCGTGCCCGCCGTCGCGGCGAGTGACCAGTTGTCCGCCGCCATGGCCGGCGTCTGGATGCCGAAACCGGCGATCCCCAACAGAAAGCAAAGTCTCAATCGCTGCATGAATCCCCCGAGTGTTCTCTTATCGATAGATGATCGTCGACCTCTCCCTGTACGACGGGTCGATAATCATCTGAATCTCGCGTCAGCCATGAGCCGATAAGAGAACCTTTCGGGGGGTATTTCAGCGCCGGCTTATCCAAGCAGGGCATCTCGAGAGAACAGCTCGAGAGAGCGTCTTAAGAGCGTTTCTTGAGAGAATGCCTCGAGATATCGTCCTGCCTGATGCTAGCTGCCGTCAGAACGTGTACTGCACACCCAGCACGACCACGGGATAGACGTCGTACTTGTCGATCTCGTCGCGCACATCGGCTTCCTCAGCTTCCACGTAGCGCCGCAGCAGCGCATCGCCGCGGGGGTCGCCGGTCGAGGCGCGCGGCGACAGCGAGACGTCGGGGTCGACCCAGAACGCGCCCGCCTCAGCGTAGAAGCCGAACCCTTGCCGCGCGCTGGAGCGCCAGCCGATGCCGAGATAGGGCTCGAGGTTATCGGAGACTTCACCTCGGGCATCCACGCTGGCGAGCTCGTTGATGTCGATGACCCGGCCATCATCCAGCGTGACGCTGTCCGGTACCCAGGTGGGCAGGCCGAGACGCCCGATGGCGGTAATCTGTATGTCGGGGCGCACAAGCCCCGCGGAGAGGAAGAAGCCACTGTCGGGGCTAGGATAGATATCGAGCTTCAGGCTATAGATGTCGGCATCGACATCGCCGCGATACTCGACATCGTTGATCTCGCGATCGAGACCATCGTAGGTGAAACCGCTGTAACCGGCCGTGAGCGCAAAGTGCTCCGAGAAACGCCAGCTCACGTTGCCGCCGATGCCGGTGGTCCCCAAGCCAGCCGCCAACGACCATTGGTCTGCCAGCAGCGGCTCGCCGCAGCCGATACTGCCGACGCCGATCAGGGTGGAAAGCAGTTTCTGACGCATGGCTTGCCCTCGCAGTGGCTCGGTATGTCACGAAAAAGTGTTTCCTTATCAACATTGGGAAACAAAACTTTCGCGTTTTCCGCTGAGACCGCGGATAGGAAATACCTAGCAAACTGCGACTGATGACACTGCCTTAAATCCCTCATCCTGCCAGGATGGCGAAAATGGTCGGGAGGGGTCGGATCGCCCACGGTGAGCGCGTTTCATGGCATACTGTCGGGCTTCACGCATTCCCGAACGGTCGTCCTGTCATGTCGCACGCTTTCTCGACATCCCCGACGCCGGCAACTGCCGGCGCGCGGGGCACGCTCTACATCGTTTCTGCCCCCTCCGGCGCCGGCAAGACGAGCCTGGTTCGCGCGCTGCTGGAACGCAACGACGCCATCGGCGTCTCGGTCTCCCACACCACGCGGGCCATGCGTCCGGGCGAGGCCGATGGCGTCAATTACCATTTCGTGACGCCGGAGACGTTCGAGGCGATGGTGGAACGCGGCGAGTTCTTCGAGCACGCGCGGGTCTTCGACCGCCACTACGGCACGTCGCGGGTCGAGGTGGAGAAGCGTCTGGCGCTGGGTGAAGACATCATCCTGGAGATCGATTGGCAGGGTGCCCGCCAGATCCGCGAGCTGGCTCCGGACGCCGAATCGATTTTCATCCTGCCGCCTTCCCAGGCGGCACTGCGCGAGCGGCTCGCCGGACGCGGTACCGACGACGACACGGTCATCGAACGGCGCATGCGCGATGCAGTCAGCGAGATGTCGCACTACGACGAGTACGAGCATGTGGTGATCAACGACAGCTTCGAACACGCCCTGACCGAGCTCGAATGCATCGTGCACGCGCGTCGCTCGCGACTCGACAGCGTCCAACGGCGTCATGCGACGCTGATCCAGGAGCTGCTTCACGGCCCGGCCTGAACGCCGGCGGAATGCTTGTCAGCAGCGCGAGCGCTACCGTAGACTGTACGGTCCCGCATAAACCCGAAAATGGCAGTATGGCGGCCGTTTTCCTCACTTTCGCAGCAGGGCTTTCACCATGGCACGAGTGACCGTTGAAGATTGTCTGGACCACATCGAGAACCGTTTCAAGCTGGTGATGATCTCCTCCCAGCGTGCACGTCAGCTCTCCCGCGGCTCTCGCGACGCACTGCTGCCGTGGGAAAACGACAAGCCGACCGTGATGGCGCTGCGCGAGATTGCCACTGGTCAGATCGACGACAGCATCCTGGACGAGCCGGTCGAAGCCGCACCGCCGCGCCCGCGCCCCGAGCCGAGCCAGGACTTCGATATCTGAAGCACGGAGTCCGCCGGCGGCCTCGACGCCGGCCGGCGGGTTCCTGCGAATAGGTCTTCCCACCTGCGGACAGGTCTTCACCATAGGCGCGCTGCATGTTCACCATCGATGATCTGGCCGATCGTCTCGGCGGCTATCTTCCCAGCGACGAGATCCAGCAGGTCAGGCGCGCCTTCTATTACGCCGAACAGGCCCACGACGGCCAGAGTCGCCGCTCCGGCGAACCCTACGTCACCCATCCGCTCGCCGTCGCCAATATCCTCGCCAACATGCACATGGACCATCAGAGCCTGATGGCCGCGATGTTGCACGATGTGATCGAGGACACCGGCATTACCAAGGATGCGCTGGCGGCACAGTTCGGCGAAGCGGTCGCGGAACTGGTCGACGGCGTCTCGAAGCTGACCCAGATCACCTTCGAGGACAAGGCGGTCGCCCAGGCCGAAAACTTCCAGAAGATGGTCATGGCGATGTCGCAGGACATCCGCGTGATCATCGTCAAGCTCGCCGATCGTCTGCACAACATGCGCACGCTCGGCGCGCTGCGCCCGGACAAGAAGCGCCGCATCGCCCGCGAGACGCTGGAGATCTACGCCCGTATCGCCGGCCGGCTGGGCATCAACACCATTCGCGTCGAGCTCGAGGATCTCTCCTTCCAGGCGATCCACCCGATGCGCGCCGAGCGCATCAAGCGCGCGGTGGCCCGGGCACGCGGCAATCGCCGTTCGACCATGCGCCAGATTCAGGACAGCCTGCAGCGTCGCCTCGACGAGGACGACCTGGTCGGCAGCGTGGTCGGTCGCCAGAAGCACCTGCTGTCGATCTATCGCAAGATGCACGACCAGCGCAAGCCGTTCGCCGAGATCATGGACGTGTTCGGCTTCCGCATCATCACCGACAGCGTCGACAACTGCTATCGCATCCTTGGCGCGGTGCACAACCTCTACAAACCGGTCCCCGGGCGCTTCAAGGACTACATCGCGATCCCCAAGGCGAACGGTTACCAGAGCCTGCACACGACGCTGTTCGGCCCCAGCGGCATGCCGATCGAGGTGCAGATCCGCACCCGCGAGATGGAAGCGATGGCCAACAATGGCATCGCCGCCCACTGGCTCTACAAGGCGGGCCAGACCGAGCGGCCGATCGCCGTCGGCAGCCATGCCCGCGCCCGCGAATGGGTGCGGGGGCTACTCGAGATGCAGCGCCACGCCGGCGATTCGCTGGAGTTCATCGAGCACGTCAAGAACGACCTGTTCCCGGATGATGTCTACGTCTTCACCCCCAAGGGCGACATCATGGAGCTGCCACAGGGGGCGACGGCGGTCGACTTCGCCTACAGCGTGCACACCGATATCGGCAACAGCTGCATTGCCTGCCGCATCGATCGCCATCTGGCGCCGCTGTCGACACCACTGGAGAGTGGCCAGACGCTGGAGATCATCACCGCACCGGGCGCACGGCCGAATCTCGCCTGGCTCAACTTCGTGGTCACCGCCAAGGCGCGCTCGGCCATCCGCCATGCGCTCAAGAATCAGCAGCGCAGCGAAGCTATCCAGCTCGGCCGGCGCCTGCTCAATCGCGCCCTTGGCGGTTTCGAGACTAGCCTGGAGAATCTGCCGACCAGCCGCCTCGCGGCGCTGCTGGAAGAGCTCGACCTGAAGAGCGAGGACGACCTGCTCGAGACTATCGGCCTGGGCACGCGACTGGCGCACGCCACCGCACGCCGTCTGGTGGACAACGCGCTGACCGGCGACGACAAGAGCAGCGCAGAGACCACGACGACTTCGCCGCACAATGGGCCGATCGTGATCAACGGCTCCGAGAGCATGGCGATCAGCTTCGCCCGCTGCTGTCACCCGCTCCCCGGCGACCCGGTGATCGGGCACTTGTCGATCGGCAAGGGAATCGTCGTCCACCGGCACGACTGTGGTAACCTCGAGGAGTTGCGCGACGATCCCGACAAGCTGGTCTCGCTGAGCTGGTCGAAGCAGATCGACCAGGACTTCCCGGTGCCACTGCGCATCGAGGTGGAAACCCGGCGCGGCCTGATCGCCGAGCTCGCGAGCCTGATAACCGATGCCGATGCCAACATCGAACGCATCGGCATCGAAGAGCGCGACGCGCGCCTGTCGATCGTCAACCTGACCATTCTGGTCAAGGGTCGCATCCATCTGGCGCGGATCATCAAGCGCCTGCGCAATCTGAACCATATCGGCCGCATCGTCCGCGCCCGAAACTGATTCGACATGACTGCCCTGCCGCGGCAACCGCGGCAGGGCGTCGTTTTTTTCATATCGCCGACAGGCTGAAACGGCGATCATCGAAAAAAATTAGACAACTAACGCTGGAGGGTACGCTATGAGCAACAAAGCCGTGATCAATACCGACAATGCGCCGGCCGCCATCGGCCCCTACTCGCAGGCGATCAAGTCGGGCAACACGGTCTATCTGTCGGGTCAGATTCCGCTGGACCCGGAGAGCATGGAGATCGTTTCGCAGGATTTCGAAGCGCAGGCGCGTCAGGTCTTCACCAATCTCGCCGCCGTCTGCCGCGAGGCCGCCGGTTCGCTGCAGGATATCGTCAAGCTCAACCTCTACCTGACCGACCTCGACAACTTTGCCGTGGTCAATCGGGTCATGGAAGAGTTCTTTCAGGCGCCGTATCCCGCCCGTGCCGCCGTCGGCGTCCGCCAGCTGCCCAAGGGTAGCCAGGTCGAGGCAGAAGCCGTGATGGTCATCGGCGACTGACAGCGCCAGCGACACCCGCGGTGACACGCCGCGGCGTGTCACCGGGCGCGATGCCATGTCCCGACTCTTCCTGGCCCTGTGGCCCGACGCTGACAGCCGTCGGGCACTGGCTGCCGAGGCGGCCCGCCTGGCGCCGGTATGCGGTGGCGCACCGCTGCCCGCCGACAACCTGCATATCACCCTCGCCTTTCTGGGTCGGGTCGATGACGCCCGGCAAGCCACGCTTCGCCACCTGACGGCCGACTGGAGCCCCCCGGCCGGCGAGTGGAGACTCGACCGCCTTGGACACTTCCCCGGGCCACGCATCGTCTGGGCCGGCGGGGATATCCCGGCTGCGCTGATGCAATGGCATGATGCCCTGTGGCGCACGCTCGCCGCTCACGGCTTCACCCCGCCGCGCAAATTCATTCCGCACGTCAGTCTGGTTCGGGGTGCCGAACGCCCCGCGCCGGACTACCGCCTGGAACACCCCGTGCGCTGGCCTTTCGGTCGACTGACGCTCGTGGTATCGACGCCGGGCGAAGCCGGTTCGCGCTACCGGACCCTGGGTCGCAGTCGTGCCCCGATGGCACACGACCGCGACTGAGCACCCGACGGCGATTGGCCGCTGCGATTCGGCGTCAGGCCTTGGCTTTCTCGGGTTTCAGGAAGCCGCCCTGGGCGAGAACATCCTCGTAGCCTTCACGGAAGGTGGGATATTGGAAGGTGTAGCCGGACGCGAGCAGGCGCGCATTGTGGCAGCGCTTGCTCGAGCGACGCCGCAGTGGCGACTGGATGACATCGCTGGGCTCGACCTTGATGCGCCCCGCGATCCACTGCATCACCTCGTGCAGCGGCGCCGACTCGCAGTCGCTGGCAAGATAGACGGCATCGATCGGCTCACCGTTCAGCACGCGCTGGATCAGGTGAGCCAGGACACCGGCACAGTCATCCCGATGGATGCGGTTGGAGTACATCGGCGGCGTCGCGGCGGCGATCCGGCCCTCGCCGACCTGTCGGATCAGACGATCGCGCCCGGGGCCGTAGATGCCGGAGAAGCGCACCACGGTGCCCGGCAGCTCATGCGCGAGCAGCGTCTGCTCCGCCTGGAGCATCAGCGTGCCGGAGAAGCCGTTGGGCTCGGTTGGCGAGGTCTCGTCGACCGTCTCGCCGCCCTGCTGACCGTAGACACTGGTCGAGGAGACGAAAAAGACGCGTTCGGGCACGCGATCACGCGTCTCGAAGGCCTTGATCACCGCCTGCAGCCCCTGTGGATAGGCAGCCTCGTAGGCCGACTCCTCGAATCGGTCCGCGGTCACCGCGTAGACGATGATGTCGACATCGGGCAGCTCGGCGAGCGCCGCGTCGTCGTTCACATCCAGCGCAACCGCCTCGATGCCGGTACCCTCGAGCGCGGCCACATTGCGGCGCGCACCGATCACCCGATGACCGGCCTCGACCAACTGTCTTCCGAGCCGGGTGCCGATGTCACCGCAGCCGAGAATTAACGTCGTTTTCTTCACCTTTCCCTAGCCTCTTGGTAAAACGTCCTTGATGATGAGCGTGCGGACAAGGCGCGGTGCGAAGGCAGAGGACGTCATCCTGATGACGTCGGTGCCGGCCGTACCGGATCCGAGAGCCTCGATATCCCTGTCGAGAGACGCATTGACTGCCTGTCAATCGCGCCCGGTAGAGACGGACATCGCATGCTCCGGCCACTGCCTTGTCGGCCTTTCACGAATCGTTCGTGAAGACGCCAGTAACCTCGAGAATCACGTCCTTTTTTTGTGCGACAGGGAGCCTTTCGGTCCCACCTCATGACTCTAACAGAACTCCGCTACATCGTAACCTTGGCGCAGGAGCGTCACTTCGGCCGCGCCGCCGAGCGCTGCTTCGTTTCTCAGCCAACGCTCTCGGTCGCTGTCAAAAAACTCGAGGAAGAGCTCGGTATCGCGCTGTTCGAACGCTCCAAGTCCACGGTGCAGGTCACGCCGCTGGGCGAGCGCATCGTCGAACAGGCGCATCGGGTGCTCGAGCAGGCGACGCTGATCCGCGAAATGGCCACCGAAGGCAAGGACCAGTTGATCAGCCCGCTGCGTATCGGGGCGATATACACCATCGGGCCCTATCTCTTCCCGCACCTGATCCCGGCGCTGTCGAAACTCGCGCCGCAGATGCCGCTCTACATCGAGGAGAGCTTCACCGGCGTGCTGCGGCGCAAGCTGCGCAACGGCGAGCTCGACGCCATCTTCGTCGCACTGCCGTTCAACGAGTCGGACGTGGTCACCAAGACCCTCTACGAGGAGCCTTTCGAAGTGCTACTGCCCGCCGACCACCCCTGGACGTCGCGGGCGGCCATCGACAAGGAAGACCTGCTCAGCGAACGCCTGCTGCTGCTGGGCGAGGGTCACTGCTTCCGCGATCAGATTCTGGAAGCCTGCCCGGCGATCAGCGCCCAGCTGAACAATCCGCAGAATACGCTGATCGCCGAAGGCGGCTCGCTCGAGACCATCCGCCACATGGTCGCTTCCGGCCTCGGCATCACGGTGCTGCCAAAGCTGGCCATCGGCACCGGCCACTACGAGGGCGGCCTGCTGGAGAGCCGGCCCTTCCGGGGCGATGTGCCGACGCGCAGCGTGGCGCTCGCCTGGCGTGCCAGCTTCCCCAGGCCCAAGGCGATCGACGCCCTGATTCAGGCGATCGACAAGATTCAGGATAGCGACGTCGAGGCCGCATGAGCCTCGATGACCCCGTCACCGCGCTCTCCGGCATCGGCGAGGCGCTCGCCGGAAAGCTGGCCAGGTTGCAGATCGAGCGCGTCGCCGATCTGCTGTTCCACCTGCCGCTGCGCTACCAGGATCGCACCCGAATCACGCCGATCGGCACGCTGCGCGCCGGCACCGAGGCCGTGGTCGAGGGCGAGGTCAGTGCGGCCGATGTCATTCGCGGGCGGCGGCGCAGCCTGCTGGTTCGGCTCAAGGATGGCTCCGGCATTCTCAGTCTGCGTTTCTTTCACTTCTCTCCCGCGCAGCAGCAGCAGTTCGTGAAGGGCACCATCGTGCGCTGTTTCGGCGAGGCGCGGGCCGGCAGCACCGGGCTCGAGATCTATCACCCGGAATACCGTCTGATACAAACCGACAGCGCCCCGGTCGAGGAACACCTGACGCCGATCTACCCTGCGACGGAAGGGTTGGCGCAACCCCGCCTGCGCGCGCTGATCCAGCAGGCGTTGAAGCGCCTGGCGGACGACCCGGCTTCACTGCCCGACTGGATTCCCGAGCCACTGCGCGGTCGCTTCCGCCTGCCGGGCCTGATCGAGTCCCTGCGCTACCTGCACGAACCGCCGCCGGACGCCCCCCAGGAGCGGCTGGCCGACGGCCGCCACCCGGCGCAGCGGCGGCTGGCACTCGAGGAGTTGCTGGCGCATCAGCTGAGCCTGCGGCAGGTACGCCTGCGCATTCAGACCGACGGCGCCCCGGCGCTCGCCGCCGCGAGTCATCTACAGGCACGTTTTCTGACCCAGCTGCCGTTTTCGCTGACCCGCGCCCAGCAACGCGTGCTCGACGAGATCGGTCGCGATCTGGAGCGCGAAGTCCCGATGCTGCGGCTGGTGCAGGGCGATGTCGGCGCCGGCAAGACGGTGGTTGCCGCCATGGCCGTCCTCAACGCCGTCGCCGGCGGCTGCCAGGCCGCCGTGATGGCGCCCACCGAGATTCTGGCCGAGCAGCACTTTCGCCAGTTCCGCACCTGGCTCGAACCGCTCGGTATCGAGGTCGGCTGGCTCGCCGGCAAGCTCAAGGGCAAGGCCCGGCTGGATGCCAAGGCCGCCATGGCCGACGGGCGCGTCCAGGTGGCGGTCGGCACGCACGCCCTGTTCCAGGCGGATGTCCACTTCCACAAGCTGGGGCTCGCGGTGATCGACGAGCAGCATCGCTTCGGTGTACACCAGCGTCTGGCGCTGCGTCAGAAGGGAGAAGCCGGCGGGCTCACGCCGCACCAGCTGATCATGACCGCCACGCCGATCCCGCGCACGCTGGCGATGAGCGCCTACGCCGATCTCGATCTCTCGGTGATCGACGAGCTGCCGCCGGGGCGTACGCCGGTGCAGACCGTAGCCGTGCCCGACGAGCGCCGCCCGGAGGTGATCCAGCGTATCCGCAACGCCTGTGCCGAGGGCCGGCAGGCCTACTGGGTCTGCACCCTGATCGAGGAATCGGAAGCGCTCACCTGCCAGGCGGCCGAAGTCACCCGCGACACGCTCGTCGAAGCCCTGCCGGAACTCAACGTCGGGCTGGTCCACGGGCGCATGAAGGCCGCGGAAAAAGGTGAGGTCATGGACGCGTTCAAGGCTGGCGAGCTGGACCTGCTGGTCGCGACCACCGTGATCGAGGTTGGTGTCGACGTCCCCAACGCCAGCCTGATGATCATCGAGAATCCGGAGCGCCTCGGGCTCTCGCAGCTCCACCAGCTCCGCGGTCGCGTCGGGCGCGGCAGCGTCGACAGCTATTGCGTACTGCTTTACCACCCGCCCCTGTCGCATCACTCGCGTGAGCGGCTCGGCATCCTGCGCGACACCACCGACGGCTTCAAGGTCGCCGAGAAGGACCTCGAACTGCGCGGTCCCGGCGAAGTGCTCGGCACCCGCCAGACCGGCCTGGCACAGATGAAGATCGCCGATCTCGAACGCGATCGCGACCTGCTCGACACCGTCACCGCGCTCGCTCAGGCCCTGCTGGAAGAGGCCCCGGACGCCGCCCAGCCGCTCATGCGCCGCTGGCTGGGTGACGAGGCGGGGCGCTACGGGCAGGTATAGATCGACAGCGCCTAGGCGCTGTCTCAGAAGTCGACGAAGGAAGGCCAGACAAGGCAAAAATCGGTGAGTGCGCGGAATCTACGGGGTGTAAATGAGCCTCTTGACCGAGCTGGCGCTCCAGCCGATTTTTAACGCCGTATGGGCGAGTTCGGGCGCTTGTCAGACAAAGCTCAATGATACTCGTAGTGACCGTCGCTGCCCTGGGCTTCCAGGCCGTGGTAACTGGGGCGATAGCTGTTATGTTCTTCCTGCCATTGGCGCGACAGCGAAACCGCTTCGTCGATCTGCGCCTGGGTCATCTGCTCCGCCAGCTCCGCCTTTTTATCGGATGACGCCGTGCCGCCGAGGTCGTACATCATGTAGGCGCGAACCAGATCCTGTTCGGTGCCGATGCCTTGGGCATAGAAGTCGCCGGCCACTCCAAATGATGTAGCCGCTTCTTCATTTACTGCTTTCTGTATCCAATAAAAAGCTTCTTCTTGATTTCCTTCTAACCCTCGACCATTTAAATACATTTGAGACAGATTAAGCATAGACAAACCATCACCAGACCTAGCAGCTTTAGAAAACCAATACGCAGCTTTTTCGTAGTCTTTTACTTCCTCATGCCCTCTGGAAAAATAGTATATCTTCGCTAGCTCTACTTGGGCTCTCAAATAGCCAGACTCGCCGGCTTCCGACATCAGGCGAATCCCTTTTTCTACATTTTCATCTACACCGTAACCATTAAAATACATCAAACCGGCATAAAACCCTCCTGGCTTATAGCCTTGCTCAAAAGCCCGCTCAAAAAGTTCGCATGCTCTCCCTACATTTTTATCTAGGCCCTCGCTTCCACGAAAATACGCCATTGCCAACGTATAGCTAGATTCACCATTGCCGTCCTCAGACTCGTTCTCCAAGCTTTCTATCGCATGAGAATTCACGTCGTCCGAGCGGGTTTCGGAAATCGCAAAACAACTGATCCCAAGAAAAAAAACAACAATAATCGCTATTATTTTTCTCAAAAACATAGACCACCCCTAATCTACTGACACACTCAACTCGTCTCGACACCCAGAACCTACGCGCTCGCCAACTAGCACCATCCGAATCACTAATGTTTCAGGAAAACCTAACAGGTCACAGGATACAGCCAGTTCACCTCGCCCTGATTCATAGTCAGGATATAAAAACCCATCATCACTAGGTGCTTTAGGTTCACCTTCTCGAATTTCATCTACCACAGTTGATTCTGGCAGTGTAACCGAACCATCTTCTTGCCGGTGCTCGATGATCTTTACCTTTTTCAACAGCTCAGTCATGCCATCGCTGACCTGTAAAAAATCGACCTTTAGAATAGATGTTTCCAACTTTGGCACAAGCAATTTTATCCTAGCAGTATAGGGCTCCTCCCCCGGATGATCGGCTTGCTCAAATGCCGCAAACGGCCCGGCATTTTCAATACGCCGCCACCGCTGAATCACGTCGATATCCACCGATATCCCTCGAATCACCATCTCCAGCGATTCCTGCTCTTCTTCCAGCGAGGCGAAGGGGGCTTCCTGGCGACCCGGAACGCCGAAGATGCTGCGTCGCACCCAGACGCGAATCCCCAGCGGCACGTAGTGAATGATCTGACCGGCAATCCAGATCGCGAACAGGCTGATCAGTAGTGGTATGACCACACTCGAGAAGATGAGCCCGACGACCGCGCCGGCGACGTTGACGCCAACCAGCAGATACATATTGTCCGTGAACTGTGAGAGCTCCCCTTTCCGCTCGGCCTTCTCCGCATCCGCCAGCATACTGAAGGCGTCGATGATGCCGATCACGTTACCGACGGCGCCGGCGATCTGGCCGAAGCGCGCCAGTCGGCTGGCGGTCTCCAGGGATTGATGGGCAGCGGCGATGCCCTGCCTGGCCGCCCGGCGCTCATAGCGCCCCGAGGCCATGCCGGCACCGAGACTGGCGATGGCCAGTGTCGGTGAACACAATCAGAGTTATCTGACAGAAATGGCTACCGCCCTGGCATACCAAACGTTTGCCGAGCCATGGTCGCACCGGCCCTAAAGGCCGGTGATAATCGAAATCGGAGGGATTACCGGATGAGAGAAATCGATCAGTGATACTCGTAGTGACCGTCGCTACCCTGAGCTTCCAGGCCGTGATAGCTGGGGCGATAGCTGTTGTGCTCTTCCTGCCATTGGCGCGACAGTGAAACCGCTTCGTCGATCTGCGCCTGAGTCATCTGCTCCGCCAGCTCCGCCTTTTTACCGGATGATGCCGTGCCGCCGAGGTCATACATCATGTAGGCGCGAACCAGATCCTGTTCAGTGCCAATGCCTTGGGCGTAAAAGTCGCCTGCTTGATCAAAAGCTAGAATGTAGTCTTTATCAACTGCCCGGCTGATCCATTTAAAAGCTTCATTTTCATTTTTTTCAACACCTCGCCCAAACTTATAAAAGATGCTCATTCTCTGCATTGCTAAAGGATCGCCATTATCCGCCAAGACCCCGCTCCAATATGCGGCCTTACTTTCGTTCACTACGCTAACGTCGCCATTTATCCCTACCATATATGCTTCGGCTATATCTTTCTGAGCCTCCAACACTCCACTCTCCGCAGATTTTTCTATATAGAGCATGCCTTGCTCGACATCTCTATCAACTCCGCGGCCATAGGCGAGCATTAAACCCATATAGTAGTAGGCTTCGTCGCTGCCATTTTCAGCTGCGCTTTCAAACCATTGATATGCTTTGGGATAATCAACCTCTAGATCACCATAGCCATTCAGATAAGCATGCCCCAGTATATATTGCGAATAGGCATCTTGATGTTCTGCTTTTCCTACTAACCCTTGTTGACCATATTCCTCAAAGCGGTTTTCTAGGTCAGACACCGAAGCTTTTGCACAAAAAGGAAGTACTAAAAGGACCAAAAAAAACAAGGGGAAAGACAGGTTTTTATAGATTGATTTCAAAAACATCTCTTGCTCCTGAGAAATTACTGTTAGAACGATAAACCAAAGCAAGCCGAACTTTTTCCGGAAAACCCTTTAGATCTGCATTCCAAGCCACAAGGATGCCATTATCCTCGATAGTTAGACTAGGACGTAAGTTTTTTTCATCCCCACGCTTAAGTCGATCAGAAGACGTTTCTTCAGCCAACCGGGGTTCATCTTCAGAATCGAGGATAGAGAACTGGCCTATCGCTATAGGTGCCGAGTTAGAAATTTGAACAAATTCAACATCTATATCGGATTCAATACGCTTAGGGAGGTTGATTTTCATATTAACATAATAAGGCTCTTCCCCCTGATGATCGGCTTGCTCGAACGCCGCAATGGGCCCCGCATCTTCGATACGCCGCCACCGCTGAATCACGTCGATATCCACGGAAATCCCACGAATCACCATCTCCAGCGATTCCTGCTCTTCTTCCAGCGAGGCGAAGGGGGCTTCCTGGCGACCCGGAACGCCGAAGATGCTGCGTCGCACCCAGACGCGAATCCCCAGCGGCACGTAGTGAATGATCTGACCGGCAATCCAGATCGCGAACAGGGTGATCAGCAGCGGCACGACCAGCGCACTCGAGAAGATGAGCCCGACGACCGCGCCGGCGACGTTGACGCCCACCAGCAGGTACATATTGTCCGTGAACTGCGAGAGCTCCCCTTGCCGTTCGGCCTTCTCCGCATCTGCCAGCATACTGAAGGCGTCGATAATGCCGATCACGTTACCGACGGCGCCGGCGATCTGGCCGAAGCGCGCCAGTCGGCTGGCGGTCTCCAGGGATTGATTGGCAGCGGCGATGCCCTGCCTGGCCGCCCGGCGCTCGTAGCGCCCCGAGGCCATGCCGGCACCGAGACTGGCGATGGCCAACGTCGGTGACAGCAGTTTCCACCAGCTCTCCGGTTGCCAGTCGTTGGCATTGGCCGAGCGCAGCGCCTCGATCACGCCCATGACCAGGAAGAGCCTCGCCACGCCAGTGAGCGCCGGACTGGCGCTTTTCAGCGCGCTGACCTTCTGACGAGCCAGCTCACGGGCCATGCCATCCTCGACCCGCACATGCAGGAAGCTGCCACCATTCCTGACGCGCTCGCAATCCAGATAGCCGGCGAGACGGTCGAGCTCCGTTTCCCGGACCTGCCAGAGAATCCGGACGCGGGCGGAGTCCTCTCCGTCGACCGAGGCGAAGTTGCCGCTGCGATTCGGCGTGTCGATCTCCGGATCGACGAACTGGTAAGCATCGTTCTTCGTGAGTTTCGGCTCGCCGCTGTTTTCGGCGACGTAGCGCACCATATCGCGATATTCACCCACCTCGATATCCAGCTCGACCAGATAGGAAGCGCGGCTTTGCCAATCCGGCGCGTCCGGGTCTCCCATGGCGCCGATCTGCAGCAAGCGACCCAGGCGAATCATCGGCACGGTGTTGGCCTGTGCCGACCCTCGGCTGAGCGCCTGATCCCGCATTCCCAAGGCGACACTCACGTCACTGACCACGTTCTGCAGATTCCGCCACGCCTTGGCCATGGTGCGGCGCGTGGTGTCGAGATCGCGGAAATTGACGCTCGAGGTGCGAGCCAGGTTGTAGAGGTTGAACCAGTTGCCGAGCGTCATGCGGTCGAGCGCATCCTGCTCGGTGTCGACCTTGCGGATCGCTTCCAGCAGTTGCTCGCCGAGAGACGCCAGATTGGCGGCGAACGCCCGGATCAATAGCGCATGCTTGTCGTCGAGCTCGACCAGCTTGCGCCATAGCGCGAGGCTGTCCTCGCCCAGAATGCCACCCTGCAGCGTATCGGCGATGATCGACGAGACGCCGATACCGTGGTGCAGGTCGCTATCGCTGTAGCGGGACACACATCTTTCGAGATGCTGATCCACCCAGCGGGCGTAGTCCGCATCGAACCGCTTGGTCTGCTTCGAGCAGCTATCTCGCAGGTCGATATAATCGCTTTCGAAGCCGTCGGCTTCATCCCGATAAAGCTCCTCGAACTCCTCTTCCAGCTTGTCCGAATGTCGGTCGAGCGTGGCCAGCTGATCCTGTCGCTCCCACTCACCGCCCTTGAGGTGAGTGTAGCCATCGGCATAAAGCGCATCGTACTGATCTCGCTCTTCGCGCAGGCGAGCACGCTCTTCGTCCGATTCGGCGTTATCGATGGCTCTCTGAAAATTGCGATGGCGTGTTTCGGTAATTCTGCGGGCTTCATCGTTCTCGCGTTCGATCCGAGGCGCCGTGCTCTCTTCAATTTGCCGTCTTTTCTCCGCCTCGCTGGCGTCGAAGCCGTTTTTCAGGCGCTCCCGCGCCGAGAGCCAGAGCACCTTGCGCGCGTTGTCACCCTGTTCGAGAAAATCCTGCATCCGCTGCGCGGGCTCATGGCGGTAGGCATTCAGCTCTTCGATGATGCCGACCTCGTCATTCATAGCGAACATCAGCGGCACGCTGTCGGGCAGGCTGCCGGCGCTATCGACCATGCATCTGACCAGCCCCGGCGCCCCGTCGCACTGCGCGACACGTCTCGAGCCGACGCCGCTGTAGTGGCAACTCGCTTGATAGACGGCTTCAGACTCACCGAGCTCGGGCAGGTATTGCTCTATCGCCTCCTTGGGAAAGGCGTGGCGGGCTTGCTGTGACGCCACCCAGGCAGCGGCATCCAGGCACTGCATGTGCTGCTCTCGCCAGGCAGCGTCGTTGCCTTTTTCCCGCAAATGCGCCCGGGGCCAGGCGTGTTCGGTATAGGCGAGGAAGACGCGGGTCACCGACTCGGCGTTGGTCAGCGTGAAGAAGGATGCCTTGTCGCTGTGGCCTTCATGCACACAGGCGAAATCCCCGGGTGGCTCATCCGGGGGTTCCGCGACCGGAAACTGCTGCAGTTCGCCGGTGGAGGCCACCGCAAAGCCATACCAGTCACCATTTCCCTCGTCGTAAACGTAGAGATAGCCCTGCCTGAGTCGGCGCAGGATGTACTGGTTGACCGGCGCCTTCGTTTGTTCGACGCCGTCGACTTTCTGCTTGTCGAGCCCAATCTGCGTAAACGCCGACACGCGATCCTCGGGCAAGGGCCGCAGGTTGGGGTTGTCGTCGATCCGGCACACGCTATAGCGAACGGGCAGGATCGGGATACCCTTCGGCCGTTGGCAGTAGCGACAATCTCCCGATGCCGTGCCCGGGCAGTTGCTTTCTCGAGCCGCGGTATTCGCGTTGGCGGGGTTGGCAGAGCTCATGTCAGGGATTCCTCGAGATCTTCCTCCGGGCTGCTGGCAAGTCTCTGCCAATCCGCCTCGTTCAGAGTATCAGTCAGTGTGATATAGCGCTGTTGCGACTGAGCCAGTTGCCGCAGGGCGTTCTGTATCAGGGGGTGGCGGTAAAAGTCGGGCCGCGTCCAGGCGCCCTGGAGGGCAAAGGCAATCTGACTGGCCTGATCCCGGATACCATATCGCTCGGCGCGCTCGAGATGGCGGTCGAGGATCGCGTTGGCGTCATCCGGCAGCACGACGCCGGATTGCTCGCGTTTCCAGGCCTCCAGACACCGATTGATCAATTCGATGCGAGCGATGGCAGCCATCTGCGCGGCACTCAGGTCGAGCTGGCGCTGCCAGACGCCGGGATGACGAAGTCGCTTCAGCTTCCCGTTGTGATCCACGAAGATCCACTGTTTGATCGGCCCCAGGAGCACACTCCACTGGGCCGGCGTCAGAATCGTCAGCAGGTGATTCATGACACGGGGATCATGGAACCGCAGAATCACGTTCTTGCCGGCGGGATTCTTCTGAAGGACAGCGCGCTGGAGATGTCGCGCAATCGCGAAGAGCGGCTGCGGGCTTTCAAGCCAACCGCACAGGGAAGCATGCCGAACGTTGGGGTCTTGGGCCCAGGCTTCACTCTGCTGAGCCAACGCCGGATCCTGCCCGAACGTCATGACCCGCAAGGCGTGCTTGGGGCTTCTGGCGCCACTGGGGTCCGTCACCAGCATGCCGGCCAGCGGCTTTTGCTCGACCCACTGCTTCAGCCCACCCGGCGTCGCGTTTAGCCCTTGCGGATCCTGCAGAATCGGGTCCAGGAGCAAATAGTTACACTGCCTGCTCTCGACAAACTCGACGTGTTCGGTAGCCAGTATCTCGGACATGGAGAAAAGCGCATTGAAAAAAGTTTTATCCTAGAGAGATAAAAACACAATTACGCGACATCTCCAGTAACACTATATTTACTGACAGTTAATTGAGTGTCTTTGTGTATCTTACACTTATCACTTCGACACGACCTGCTCTGCAGCCGTTGCCGAGGCAGCCGTCGTCTTCACCAACCGCTCGGCCGCCTCGCGCATGGGAACGAGCTGGCGGCTGATGTGTAACAGCTGGTTCTGGATGACGCGGCGCTCGTCGTCGCCGTCGTCCTGGGCACTGGCAGGCTCCTGCTCGAAAATCGCCATCAAGGCACTCTGCTCGCTCTCCAGCGCCGGGACCGGCTGGCGAGTCTGCAGCGCGTTGGCAATCGACTCGAAACCGTCGGCCACGCGCCGCGCCGCGGCATAGATCTCGGCGTCCGCCTCGCTCGGCGTCAGCGTGCCACGGTGGGCACCCAGTGCCGAGAGATAGCCCAGCAGCGTGTGCGACACGACCAGGAAGCGAAAACCGTCGTCGGCGTCTTTCTTGCGGTAGTGGCCGGGCTCCTGAAGCATGTTCGAGAGGACGGTCGAGAGCGCGGCATCGGCATTGTGGGCATTGCGACGCGCCAGCCGGTAGGCCAGATCGTCCTGCTTGCCAGCCTCGTACTGGTGAATGATCTCGCGCAGGTAGTGCGTGCTGTTGACGAGCGCCGTGGCAGCCACCTTGTTGAGCCGCCGCCCCTGCCAGTCGGGCAGGATAAAGAAGACGGCCAGCCCCGAGATCACGGCCCCGATCAGGGTATCGATCAGCCGCGGCAGGATCAGATCGAAGCCGTCGCCGATCTGATTGAAGCTGGTCAGCACCAGCGTGGTGATCGCGGCAGTCGCGATGACGTAGCGCTTCTCGCGGTTGGCAAAGAAGACCACCCCGGCAACCACCGAGATCAACGACTGCAGCAGCGGGTCGACGAAGAGGCTGATCAGCGCCCAGCCAACGACCAGCCCCGCGACCGTGCCGATAATGCGCTGGCGCAGAAAGCGCCGCGTCGCCCCGAAGTTGGGCCGACAGACAAATAGCGTGGTCAGCAAGATCCAGTAGCCCTGGGTCGGATGCACCAGGTGCAGCACGCCGTAGCCTACCAGCAGCGCGAGCGGCAGGCGCAGGGCGTGACGAAAGGTCGGCGAGCCGGGGGTCAGGTTGAGCCGAACGCGCTCACAGGCATCCTTGAAACTGCGCGGCGAGCGGTTGAACAGGCTGGCGTCCTTCTCGTCGGCCACCGCGTCGGGATTGTGGGCGCTGGAGAGCTGGTTCTCGAGCGTCGCCAGATTGCGCGCGAGCGCCTGCAGCGAGCGTAGCAGGGGCGTCCACGCCGGATTGCGCTGCGCTCGCAGGTAGACGATCGAGGCGCGCAGATCCTCCAGCGCTTGCTCGCTCAGGCTGTGATCGAACGGCTGGCGCAGCAGCAGTGCCTTGCCGAGACGCTTGCAGGCGCTACCCTGCTGATCGAGCAGTCGCTGGCAGCGAAACAGCACGTCATGGTGGAAAAAGGTCTCGGTCAGTGCGGAGTAGGGATAGTGGGAGGCACTGACCCGCTCGTGGATATCCTGGGCAATGAAGTAGAGCCGCAGGTAGCGATTGAGCTTGCGGTTGCCGCGCTGGCCTTCCAGGCGCCGAAAGATCATCTCCTTGGCCTGGTTGAGTGCGGTCACCACGCGCCCGTTCTGGCGCGCCAGCGCCACCCGGCGCGCCTCGACGTCGACACCGCGCAGCGGCTCGAACAGCGTCGCCTTGATGATCAGATACTCGCCCAGCTCGCGATAGAGCTGCGCCATGCTCTGCTTGACCGGCTGGCGCGAAAAGAGCGCACACCAGATCACCGAGATCAGCCCGTACCAGGCGGCCCCCCCCACCAGCAGCAGGGGCTGGCGCCAGAAGCTGTCGCCGGTGGTACCGCCGTGCTGCTCGATATTGATCATCGAGTAGACAGAGAGAATCAGAGTCGCCGAGGCGATGGTGGCATAACGCTGCTCGACCGCCCCGAGCATGATGAAGAGGAAGGCGGAGATCGCCAGGCCGGGTGCAAACAGCCAGGGCCAGGGGAAGAGCAGCTCCACCGAGGCGGAGGCGACAAGAAAGCAGAGCAGCGTGACCAGCAGAGCGCGAACTCGCCCCTCCCAGTTGTCATCGGTTTCCGAGAGCGCGCTGGCAATGATGCCGAGGAAAAGGGGGATCGCCAGCGCGATCTGGTCCAGCGACCAGCTCAGGGCAATGGCACCGCTGAACGCGAGGAAGACGCGAAAACTGTAGGCGAACTTGTCGAGCGTCCAGAGTCGGCGCAGGGAGTGGGAGAGCGAATCGGAAATCTCGGTGTCTCCAGGTCGTGGCTGCAGGGGCACGATAGCCTGTCGGCGGCGACGGCGACAGGCACCATGAGTCGCAAATCGCCGGCAGCGGCCCATGAATTTAGACTTTAGTATAACGTTCTATCGCTTATCGGCGGCAACGGCCCAGGCTTTATTCGCGCGCGGCACTGGGGCACCATCGGCTGTCGCGACGACGTCGACGACGCCGGCCTTCTTCGTTCGGGAATCCTCATGTCCGCTATCCGGCCGCCCTTCTGGCGTCGAGCACTCGTCCTACTCAGTCATGCCCTGCGCGCGCTCGGACTCGGGCTGGCGACGGCCTGGGGTGTCATGGCCCTGCACTTCGCGCTGCCGGGGCCGCGCGCCGGCGTGCTCCTCGCCATCATCGGCTGGGCGCTGCTCGGCTCGGCGGCACTGCTGGCCCCGGTATGGCGACGGCGCTACCCGCGCCTCGCCCTGGCGCTACGGCTGACGTTTGTCGCCGCGCTGATCGCTATCGTGGCCTGGTGGCAACGCCTCGAGCCCAGCAACGACCGCGATTGGGCGCCGGATGTGGCGCATCAGCTATCATTCGAGCGTGACGGGGATCGCGTTCGGCTGCACAACGTCCGCGACTTCGCGTGGCTGACGCCGGAGACCGCGACACCGCGCTGGGAGACGCGCGACTACAATCTCGATGCGCTGTCATCGGTCGACATGATCGTCTCCTACTGGATGGGACCGGCCATCGCCCACACGCTGGTCAGCTTTGGCTTCGACGACGGCCGCCACCTGACCTTCTCGGTGGAGATACGGCGCGAGCGCGACGAGGCCTTCTCGATCAGCGGCGGCTTCTTCAAGCAGTTCGAGGTCAATCTGATCGCCGCCGACGAGAACGATATCCTGCGGCTGCGCAGCAATGTGCGCCACGAGGATGTCTATCTCTACAACGTGGGGCTGCCGGCAGCCGCGCGGCGCGAGCTGTTTCTGGCCTATCTCGAAGAGGCCGAGCGCCTGCAGCAGGAGCCCGCGTTCTACAACACGCTCACCAGCAACTGCACCACCATCGTGTTCAATATGGTCGACAAGATCGTGTCGGGACTGCCGAAGGACATTCGCCTAATCCTCTCCGGCTATCTGCCCGAGTACGTCTACGAGGTCGGCGGACTGAATACCCGTCAGCCGCTCGAGGTGCTGCGCGAGCGGGGCTATATCAACCCCCGCGCCCAAGCCGTGCCCTATGCGGCCGGCAGTCGGACATTTTCGCGTGCCATACGCCAAGGCGTACCGCTCGCCAATGGCGACCTTTCCTCCCCTGACGAGACGGCAGCGACCCCATGACGCCGACCCGCCTGCGCGACGCCATCGAGCAGCGCATCAGCCACCTGACCGGCCGCACGCTTGGCGGGGTGGACTACACACAGCCCAAGGGCGATCCGGGGCTGTTCGGGCCGGAAACCGTCGCCTGGCGGATTCACGGCGATTTCACCTCGATGATGTGCGGCGGCATCAGCGCGCTGCTGCTGCAGATGCTGCACCCGCTGGCACTCGCCGGCGTATGGGACCACTCCAACTTCCGCCAGGACATGATCGGTCGGCTGCGTCGCACCAGCCAGTTCATCGCCGTGACGACCTTCGGCTCGCGGGAGGATGCCGAACGGATTCTCCAGCGCGTGCGCCAGGTGCATGAAGGCGTCGTCGGCGAGGCCGCCGACGGCACTCCCTATGCCGCCAGCGACCCCGAGTTGCTGACCTGGGTCCACGTGGCCGAGATGAGCCGCTTTCTCGCTGCGCATCGGCGCTATCGCAACCCGCGCCTGAGCCTGGCCGATCAGGATCGCTACTTCGACGAGACCGCCCGCGTCGCCGAAGCCCTCGGCGCCCGCGACGTGCCACGCAGCCGCGCGGCGGTCGACGCCTATCTCGAGCGCCAGCGTCGCTTTCTGGTCTGCGACACGCGCACCCGCGACGTGGTCGAGGTGCTGCTGCACTCGCTGCCGCCGAGCCCGATCATCCAGCCTGCCGGCGCCCTGTTCATGCGCGCCGGCATCGACCTGCTACCGCCGTGGGCGGCGACCCTGCTCGGCCTGGAAATGTCGGCACGCGAACGCCGGGCGGTACGTGGCGGGATCCGCACGCTAGCGCCGGTGGTGCGCTGGGCGGTGCGCAACGGCTCCTATCGTCGCGCCATGGAGCGCATGCAGGCGAAGGAGCAGAGCACGCGGCGAGACGGCTGATACCGCCGGCTCACGGCCTCAAGGTGGCGCTCACCCATCGGCCAAGGCGTGTCGATTGGCCCCTCACAATTCCCGTTTCAGCCACGCCGCCAGCGCGCCAGCGCGCCGCTCGTCGGCACCGGGCGCCAGCCAGAGCCCCAGCGCCGCGCCGGTCTCGACTGCCGGCCAGGGCGCGACCAGTTGGCCGCGTTCGATCTCGCCGGCGACCAGGACATCGGGGGCAATCGCCACGCCCAATCCGGAAAGTGCCGCCTCGAGCAGGTAGTAGAGGTGCTCGAAGGTTCGCCCTCGCTGGCGCGCCGCGGCCAGCGTCTCGGGGTCGACACCCATGGCGTCGGTCCACTGCGTCCACGCCTGCGGACGGGAGGCGGTATCCAGCAGCGTGCCATGCGCCAGCATGTCGGCGGCCGTCTCGGACGGGGTCGACCGCCAGACGTCGGGCGTCGCCACGGCGACGATACGCTCGGGCCGCAGCGTGAACACGCTCAGGTCTGCCGGCCAGGGGGGTGCGGCGAAGCGCAGCGTGGCGTCGACGTCGTCGCGACGCGGGTCGAGTTCATGCTCGCTGGAGATCACCCGCAGGCGCAGCGCAGGCAGATCGGCGTTGAGACGATCGAGCCGCGGGATCAGCCAGCGCGCCAGCAGGCTGCCGGGACAGGCCAGTGTGAACGGCGCCTCGTCGAGCCGCCGTTTCAGCGTCGCGCAGCCCTCGCTCAGGCGCGAGAAGGCCTCGCCGACCGAGCGCTGCAGCTCTCGTCCGTGCGCGGTCAGGGTCAACCCGCGGCCAACGCGCTCGAACAGCGCCGTCCCGAAATGGGACTCGAGCGTGCGCAGCTGCCGGCTCACCGCCCCGTGGGTCACGTGCAGTTCTTCGGCGGCGGCGGTCACGCTGCCACAACGGGCAGTCGCCTCGAAGGCTCGCAGCGCATTAAGCGGCGGCAGGCTTGCAGCACTCGACATGACGGATGGCCTCTCCAATCGGATGTGAGTTTTTCTCACAGATTAGAGAGAGTTTATCGATTTTCTCCGGCGCCGACACGGCCTAGTCTACGTCCATCGACTCGCCCTCACGCCGAGGCGCCGAGTGACCTTCGATGCCGAGTGACCTTCGATAAGGATGACCGCCATGACGGACTTTCCCGACGACAACGGCTTTTTCGGCAGCGGCGACCAGCGCTACGGCGGCCGCTACCTGGCCGAAACCCTGGTGCCGCTGATCGGCGAGATCGAGGCCGCCTACGACGAGGCTCGCGCCGATCCCGCTTTTCAGACACGTCTGGCCGATCTGCAGCGCGACTACGTCGGCCGCGCCACGCCGCTTTATTTTGCCGAGCGCCTGAGCGCCCATTTCGGCGGCGCCCGGATCTACCTGAAGCGTGAGGATTTGAATCATACCGGCGCGCACAAGATCAACAATGCGCTCGGCCAGGCCCTGCTGGCCAGGCGCATGGGGCGCAACCGGCTGATCGCCGAAACCGGCGCCGGCATGCACGGCGTCGCCGTGGCAACCGTCGCCGCCCGACTCGGCATGCAGTGCAAGATCTATATGGGCGCAACGGATATCGCGCGTCAGCAGCCCAACGTACAGCGCATGCGTCTGCTCGGCGCCGAGGTGGTGCCGGTGACCAGCGGCACGGCGACGCTCAAGGACGCCATGAATGAGGCCCTGCGCGCCTGGGTCGCCAGCGTCGATGACACCTTTTATGTCATCGGCACCGTCGCGGGTCCGGCCCCCTATCCGCGCATGGTGCGCGACTTCCAATCGGTCATCGGCCGCGAAACCCGCGAGCAGATGCTGGCGCGCACGGAGCGTCTGCCCGACACGCTGATCGCCTGCGTCGGCGGCGGCTCCAACGCGATGGGGCTGTTCCATCCGTTTCTCGACGATGCGGTCGAACTGATCGGCGTCGAAGCCGGCGGTGAAGGGCTGGCCAGTGGCCGTCATGCCGCGAGTCTCAACGGCGGCGCGCCAGGCATCCTGCACGGCAATCGGACCTATCTGCTGCAGGACGACGACGGCCAGATAGAGGATGCTCACTCGATCTCCGCGGGCCTCGACTACCCCGGGGTCGGCCCCGAGCACGCGTGGCTCCACGACAGCGGTCGCGCGCGCTACATCGCCGTGAACGACGACGAGGCCCTGGCCGCGGTAACGCTCTGCTGCCGCCTGGAGGGCATCCTGCCGGCGCTCGAATCCGCGCATGCCTTGCACGAAGCCGGGCGCCAGGCCGCTGCACGCAGCGCCGATGCCTCGATCGTGGTGTGCCTGAGCGGCCGCGGCGACAAGGACATGCAAACCCTCATCGATCACCTGCCCGCCGAGGAGAACCGCTCATGAGCGTTCCTACCGTCATGTCAGAAAGTCGCCTGACACGCCGCTTCGAAGCGCTACGCCAGGCTCGGCGCGCCGGGCTGATTACCTACGCGATGGCCGGCGACCCGGAGACGGGCACCGGCCGCCACCTGCTCGAGAGTCTGCCGGCGGCCGGGGCGGATATCATCGAGCTGGGCATGCCGTTCAGCGACCCTATGGCCGACGGCGTGGCCATTCAGCGCGCCGGACAGCGTGCGCTGGCCGCAGGGCAGACGCTGGCGCGGACGCTCGAGGACGTGCGCGCCTTCCGTCGTCACGATGACGACACGCCGATCGTGCTGATGGGCTATCTCAACCCGATTCAGCGCTTCGGCGAGACGCGCTTTCTCGAAGCCGCGGCCGACGCCGGGGTCGATGGGCTGATTCTGGTCGACCTGCCACCCGAGCACGGCGCCGCGCTGACCGCTCAGGCACGCGATCTGGGCCTGGCCCGCATTCCACTGGTGGCACCGACCACGCCGCCGGCGCGACTGCCGACACTACTGGCCCAGGGCAACGGCTTCGTCTATCGCATCGCTTACAACGGCGTGACCGGCGGCCAACGCCCCTCGACCGAGAAAGTGCTTGAGAAAGGGCTTGAGCCAGGGCGTGACAGCGAACCGGAGAACGCGCTCGCTGCCGGCATCGCCCATTTGCGGCAGCAGACGCCGTTACCGGTGGCCGTCGGCTTCGGCGTTCGCGATGCGGCCACGGCAGGCGCGGTCGCACGCCAGGCGGATGCCGTGGTGGTCGGCAGCGCGCTGGTGGAAGCGCTCGAGACCGGGGGCGTCGAAGGAGCGCTCGCGCTGACCCGCACGCTGGCAGCGGCCATCGCCGAGGCACGCTGAGACATCGTTCGATTTTGTGCAGGCGATCGCGCATAAATACGCGCTTTTGTTCGATCGCTTGCGCGCTAGACTCCTCTCACGCGCCGACTGATCCGCATTCGGCGCCCCGGAGAAGAGGAGTTCGACGATGTTAACGATCCGACGCGGTCACGAACGCGGCTATGCCGACCACGGCTGGCTCAAGAGCTTTCACTCGTTCTCGTTCGCCGGCTATCACGACCCCGAACATGTCCACTTCAGCGTCCTGCGCGTGATCAACGAGGATCGCGTTGCGCCCGGTCAGGGCTTCGGCCAGCACGGCCACCGGGACATGGAGATCTTCTCCTATGTTCTCGGCGGCGAGCTGGCCCACCGCGATACCCTGGGCAACGGCTCCGCGATCGGCCCCGGCCGGGTCCAGATCATGACCACCGGTACGGGTGTCGAGCACAGCGAGTTCAACCACTCGTCGAGCGAGCCGGTCCACTTTCTGCAGATCTGGCTCTTCCCGCGCGAGCGCCATCTCACGCCGCGTTATGCGGAGAAGGATTTCACCGAAGCGGACAAGCGCGGCCGGCTTTGCCTGATCCTGTCGCCGGATGGCCGCGACGGCTCGCTCACGCTGCAGCAGGACGCCTTCATCTACGCAACGCTGCTGGACGGCGAGGAACATGCCTCGCTGGCGCTGGCGGCCGGGCGTCAGAGCTATGTGCACGTGGTGCGCGGCGAGTTGACGGTCAACGGTGAACGGCTGGCGGGTGGCGATGCGCTGATGCTGGTCGATGAGCCGGAGGTGTCGTTGGCGCAGGGCGAGGCGGCGGAAGTGCTGGTCTTCGATTTGCCGGAGATCGCGGCAGCCTGACCCGGCAGACGCCAGCGCGGTCATGATGTTGACGCGGAGGCGGGCCGCATTAGACGCCTAAGAACGCGTGGCTCGTGGCTCGTGGCTCGTGGCTCGTGGTTCAGAGATGCTTGAGCAGACTCTGCAGTCGCTCCAGGTCGCGTGAATCGCCCACCAGGCGCAGACGACCGTCGAACAGTCCTTCGCGAAAAGCACGCTGAGAGGGCTTGCGCAGAAACCGGGTCGCGCTGTCGGCATCGCGAAAGCGCAGTTCCAGCGCCAGATCCACCGGCAACCCCGGCGCACTGTCGATCGCCTCGGGGCGCATACGGTAATGGCGTGCGATCGCGAGGTCCTCCGTCGCCACGCCCCAATCGAAGCGTTGCAGGCGGGTCAATGTCTCGCGGAACGCCGACTTGCGCGCACGCGCGCGCTTGAGCATCACGCCGAGCCACCACAGCATCAACTTGAGCTTCATGCTACCTCGCAGCGATCAATCAGCGCCGGTGGTACCGGCAAGCAGGAAGCCGATTCGCCAACGGTCGGCGAATCGGCGTACAGGCCGCCCGTCCGGCGACGGGCGGTTGCCAGGACGATAAAACCGGGACTACTTGCTGACCGCGTCCTTGAGCGCCTTGCCGGGCTTGAAGGCCACGGTCTTGCTGGCGGGAATGTTCAGCGGCTTGCCGGTCTGCGGATTCTTACCGGTGCGCGCGGCACGCTCGCGAACCGTGAACGAACCGAAGCCGATCAGGGTGACATCGCTACCCTTGGAAACCGTGCCGGTGATTTCGTCGAGAATGACGTTAAGCACCTGGCTGGCCTTGTCCTTCGAAAGATCCGCACGCTCGGCAATCGCCGCAGCGAGTTCTGGCTTACGCATAAAGCCCTCCTGGTTTAGCAATGGCGTCACCTGGCACGCCTCGCAGTTGTTACGCGTTGTTGTTCTCGATGAGGGACTCATACCCTCCGAGCGCATAATAGGCAGCTCGAGGCGCGGTTTGTCCAGTGCAAGTGACGAATCGTGGCTGACGCACCCGTGACTACCGTCGCTAGCCTAGCAACGGCGGCGCCGCTCGCGCCAGTTCGACTTTCCGCCGAACACAGCGTCCAGTGAGCGCAAACCCCAGCAACTGGCCGTTCGTGTCCTCGGCCAGCGCGACGAGATCGCCGGCTTCGCCTTCGATACGCCAGCGTGCCGGTGCCTCGCGCGGCGGCAGGGCGGCCACCGGCAACAGCGGCGTCTTGACCATGATCGGCCAGGCGCCGTAGCTCACCGGCGTCGGTGTCCCGGTCAGCGTGGCCGCCAACGCCCGGGCGCTGGCCTGCAGCGGCTGCACGTACATGGCACTGAGACCGTCGACGCAAGCGACATCGCCCAGCGCAAAGACATCGGCCGCCCCGGTCGCGAGATAGCGATCGACCTGGATACCCGCCTCGGAGACCGCAAGCCCAGCGGCGGCCGCCAGCGCCGTGCGCGGGCGCAGCCCGGTAGCCACCAGAACCAGGTCGGCGGCGAGCACCGCGCCGTCATCCAGCGTCAGCACCACCGTCTCCGCCTCGTCCTGGATGGCGTCGAGCCGACGGCCGAGATGCAGATCGATGCCCGCTTCGGCAAAGGCCGTGCCCAAAGCCCGCCCCAGCGGTGGCGGCAGCAGACGCGGCAGCGGTGTGGCTTCGGGCGCGACCAGGGCGACCCGGTGGCCACTCGCCTGCAGGTCGCTGGCGTACTCGCAGCCCACCAGACCGGCCCCCACGATCGCCACCCGCGCCGGACCGCCATGGCCGTCGAGCGCGGTACGAAAGCGCCGGTAGTCGTCGAGATCGTTGATCTGGAAGACCCGCGAAGCGAGCGCCGGCGGCACGGCGAACGGCTGCCAAGGCGCCGCGCCGGTGGCGATGACCAGTTGGCCGTAGGGCAGCCGCTCGGCGCCAAGCTGCAGACAGCGCGACGCGGTATCGATCGCCGTCACCGGCGTATGGATACGCAGCTGGGCATCCAGCGCCTCGGCCACGCCGACCGCATCGCGCATCGCCAGCGCTTCGGGCGCCTGCCGCTTGGCCAGCGCGCTCGACAGCAGCGGCTTGCTGTACTCGTCACCGCTGTCGGCACTGATCAGCGTGATCGGGCGCGCAGCATCGCGGTTCCTCACACCGCGCGCCACGCCGAGACCGGCCATGCCGGTGCCGATGATCGTCAGCGGCGCTGGCGCGGTGGGGGGCTCGTTGGCAACGCTCATGCCATCCTCGCAGGGCTACGGGAGAGAGGCCCATGGTACACTACGCCGCCGTTGCTCGAGGTCGCCGCACCTCGCCTCGAGCCTCGCTCGAGAATCCGCGCGCGTCAGCGTGTGCCGCCGTTCGTTCCGGAGTCGTGTGTGTTCCCAGCCCTGCGTTGCCCGCTGCTGCCCGCCGCCGCCCTGCCTCGCCGCTGGGTCCCGGTCGCCGCGCTGCGCCCGGCGATGAGCCCGGCCTGGTGGCAGTGGATCGCCTCGACCGATTCGCTGACGGCACGACTGATCGCGGCCTCCCCCGCACCCTTCCGGGTCTGTCTGGTGCACCAGGCGATAGAGCGGCCGCTGGCCGACGAAGCGCTGGCGCTCGGTGAATCTCCCGCCCGGGTCGCCTGGGTCCGCGAGGTGGCGCTGATGAGCGGCTCGCGCACCTGGGTCAGTGCGCGCTCGGTGGCACCGCTAACGCCCGCCTGCCGGCGCGTGCTACGCGCGCTGGGCGAGCGCTCCCTGGGCAGCTGGTTGTTCGCCCAGTCCGATCTCGAGCGCGACCCGATCGAGGCGCTTCGCCCATCGACGACGGGCGTCTGGCTGCGGCGGTCACGCTTCCGTCATACCGGCCTGCAGCTCCTGGTACAGGAGCGTTTCGACGCGGCCATGGCCGCGGATCTCGGCCTGCCCCCCCGCTGAGGCGACTCGCTGCCCCAGTCTCGAAGATGGCGGGCATCTAGGGTAAGGTGCTTGCGGCTGTCGTTTCGGAGACCCCTATGCCCAGCGCCGACGCTCCCGCTCGCCCCCGCGGCCTTGCTCGCCTGCCCGATTTCCTGCGCCTGACGCGGCTCGACAAGCCGATCGGCACCTGGCTGTTGATGTGGCCCACGCTATGGGCGCTGTGGCTCGCCGCCGACGGGCTGCCGGATCGGCCGACGCTGTTGATCTTTGTGGCCGGGGTCTACCTGATGCGCGCCGCCGGCTGCGTGGTCAACGACTACGCCGACCGCCACGTCGACGGCCACGTCAAGCGCACCCGCGAACGGCCGCTGGCCACCGGCCGGATCCGCGAGGGGGAGGCCAAGGCGCTGTTCGCGACGCTGGTGGCACTGGCTTTCGTGCTGGTCTGTTTCACCAACCTGCCGACCGTCCTGCTCTCCTTCGTCGGCGTCGCGCTGGCCGCGGTCTACCCCTTCATGAAGCGCTATACCCACTTGCCGCAGGTGGTACTGGGGATGGCCTTCTCGTGGAGCATCCCGATGGCCTTCATGGCCGTCGAGCGCAGCGTGCCGCTCGAAGCCTGGCTGCTGCTGATCGCCAACGTGGCCTGGACCGTGGCCTACGACACCCAGTACGCCATGGTCGACCGCGACGACGACATCAAGATCGGCGTCAAATCCACCGCGCGCCTGTTCGGTCGCGCCGACAAACTGATCATCGGCCTGCTGCAGCTGGCGACGCTGCTGCTGCTGGCCTGGGTCGGCACGCGACTCGCGCTGGGCGGCTTCTTCTGGCTCGGCCTCGCGGCGATGGCGGCGACCTTCGTCTATCAGCAATGGCTGATCCGCCATCGGGCGCGTCAGCCCTGCTTCCAGGCCTTTCTCAACAACTTCTGGTCCGGCCTGCTGGTCTTCGCCGGGCTGGCGCTGACCCTGTGGCCTGGCGTCCCCGCCTGACCGAGTCCCGCTGGCGATCGCGCCGACTGGCCGAGCTGTCACATCGCTGTCATATTTTCACGCTGTAATCGTCACCGTTCTGTCACGGCTGACCGGTCGCCCCATGTCCACGGGAGATCGGTCGGCGGCTCACTCGAGGCCTGTCATGAGCGCAAAGACCGTACTCATCGTCGACGATGAACCCGCTATCCGCGAGATGATCGCGGTCGCCCTGGAGATGGCGGACTATCAGGTGCTGGAGGCGGACAACGCCCAAACCGCCCACGCTATCGCCCTGGATCGCAAGCCGGACCTGATGCTGCTCGACTGGATGATGCCGGGCGTCAGCGGCATCGAGCTGGCGCGACGCCTGAAGCGTGAGGAAGCGACCGCCGAGATGCCGATCATTCTGCTCACCGCCAAGGGTGAGGAGGACAACAAGGTGCAGGGGCTGGAAGCCGGCGCCGACGATTACATCACCAAGCCGTTCTCGCCGCGCGAACTGGTCGCCCGGCTCAAGGCGGTCCTGCGCCGAGCCACGCCGCCGGGAATCGAGGAGGCCGTCGAAGTGGGCGGGCTCAAGCTCGACCCCTCCAGCCACCGGGTCACCTCCCACGGGCGTGCGCTGGAGATCGGCCCCACCGAATACCGGCTGCTGCAGTTCTTCATGACTCATCAGGAGCGCGCCTACTCGCGCAGCCAGTTGCTCGATCAGGTCTGGGGCGGCAATGTGTACGTGGAGGAACGCACCGTCGACGTGCATATCCGCCGGCTGCGCAAGTCGCTGGGTGAGGCGCATCAGCACCTGATCCAGACCGTACGGGGTACCGGCTACCGTTTCTCGATGAAGGAGTAACTCACGGCGTGCGCTACTGGATCAACGAACTGTGGCGCCTCGGCTACATGCTGTTCGGGCTCGGAGCGCTGGGCCTCCTGCTGGGCGAGCTTTTCGGCAGTCTGTTCGCCGGTCTCGGCTGGGGCGTCGCCGCCGGGCTCGGCCTCTACGTGTTCCTGCACCTGCGCCACGTGCGGCTGCTCTATATCTGGCTGCTGCGCAACCCGCGCGAGGCGCCGCCGCCCGGCACCGGCGTCTGGGGCGACCTGTTCGATCGTCTCTACACCTACCAGAAGGCCCAGAGCCAGCTGCAGCAGCGCCTGCGCGATATCCTCCGTCGCATTCAGGACTCCTGCGAGGCGATGCGCGACAGCGTGGTGATGCTCGATCACAACGGCGATCTCGACTGGTGGAACAGCGCCGCCAGCGACATGCTTGGCCTGCAGCCCCAGCATGACCGCGGCCAGCCGATCACCAACCTGTTGCGCGACCCGCGCTTTATCGCGTACTTCGAGACCTGCGACTATCGCGAGCCGCTGCTCCTGCCGTCACCGGTTCACGCCAACCGTACCCTGCAGTTTCATCTCACCCTGTTCGGCGACAACGAGCGTCTGCTGATGGCCCGCGACGTCACGCGGCTACACCAGCTGGAGATGATGCGCCGCGACTTCGTCGCCAATGTTTCCCACGAGCTGCGCACGCCCCTGACGGTGCTCGCCGGCTATCTGGAAACCTATTCGGAGCATGCCGGCGAGCTACCCGAGCGCTGGCAGCGTGGCTTCATCCAGATGCAGGCACAGACCACGCGCATGCAGAACCTGGTCGAGGATCTGCTGCTGCTGTCGCGACTGGAGATCGATAGCCCCGACGACGATCGCGACACGGTCGATATGGCCAGCCTGCTCGCCAGCATTGTCGAAGATGCCCGCGGCCTGAGCGCCGGCCGGCATCACTTCGTGCTGGAAACCCCCGAGACGCACCACCTGCTGGCCAACACCAAGGAGATCCGCAGTGCCGTCTCCAACCTGGTCTTCAATGCGGTGCGCTATACCCCCGAAGGCAGCACCGTCACCCTGCGCTGGAAACCGTGGCACGACGGCGCGGCCGTCGAGGTCGAGGACGACGGCGACGGCATCGATCCGGTGCATATCCCGCGGCTCACCGAACGCTTCTATCGCGTCGACAAGGGTCGCAGCACCGCGACCGGTGGCACCGGCCTGGGGCTGGCGATCGTCAAGCACGTGCTGCTGCGCCATGATGCCGAGCTCGACATCGCCAGCCGGCCCGGTACCGGCGCCCGTTTCCGCTGCGCCTTCCCGGCCACCCGCCTGTCCGACGCCGCGCGCTGATATCCCGCCCACACGTGACAATCATCAACGCGGCAATCGACAACGCGGTAATCGACAACGTGCCAATCGCTGGCGCCGTCTTTCGGCCTCAACCTTCCCGAGTGCCGGCCGATAGTGAGTAATGTTCCAACTAATCCTCTAAATGAGTCGCGCGCTCGCGACATAAGGATGCCCTTACTCATGACGATGCGGCAAAAACTCTGGATGACGGTCGGGCTGATGTGGCTCGGCATGCTGGTGATGGTCGGCTGGATGGCGCTGGAGAAGCGCGACACCCTGATGACCGAGCGAATCAATAGCCTCAAGAGCTTCGTGGCGAGCGCGCAGACCCTGGTTGAACGCTATGTCGAGAACGCCGAGGCGGGTGAGTATTCCGTCGAGGAAGCAAAGGACTTCGCGCGCCAGAACCTTTCGGCGCTGGATCTCGACGGCAGCTACGTCTACGCCTTCGATAGCGACATTCACCTCGTCTACCATCCCAAGCGCGAAATCGGCTCCGACATGAGCGGTTTCCGTGACGACAACGGCATGTACTTCTATCGCGAACTCAAGGCACTGGCCGACTCGCCGGGCGACGGGACGCTGAAGTACGATTCCACCAACGATGCCGGCGAGAACGTCTCGCGGATCAACTATGTGCGCTATGTACCGGCGTGGGACTGGTATCTCGCCGCCAACGTCTACATCACCGACATTCAGCAGCAGTTCTGGAGCAGCGTGCTCAAGATGTGCCTGGTCGTGCTGGCGATCGGCCTGATCATCACGGCTGTCATGGCCTGGATCATCCGCAACGTGCTGGCGGACCTGGGTGGCGATCCGCGCGAGGCGCGTGACGTGGTCCAGAACATCGCCTCGGGCGATCTGACCACCTCGCTCAACGTCAAGGCGAACGACCAGCGCAGCCTGTTGAGCGCACTCGAGAGCATGCGCCAGCACCTGGCCGAGTCGATGGGCAACATCCGCCAGGCATCCAGCACCATTACCGTTGGCGTGGGCCAGATCCACAGCGGCAACGAGGATCTCGCCGCGCGCACCGAACAGCAGGCGGCCTCGATCGGTGAAACGGCTTCCAGCATGGAAGAGCTGACCCAGACCGTCCGCCAGAACGCCGACAACGCGCGTCAGGCCAGCGGCCTGGCCGGCGAAGCCCGCAGCACGGCCGCTGAAGGCGGCAAGATGATGGACCAGGTGGTCACCACCATGCAGGGCATCACCGACAGCTCGCGCCAGGTCACCGAGATCGTCGGCGTCATCGACTCCATCGCCTTCCAGACCAATATCCTGGCGCTCAATGCCTCCGTCGAGGCGGCACGCGCGGGCGAGCAGGGTCGCGGCTTCGCGGTCGTCGCCAACGAGGTGCGCACGCTGGCCAGTCGCAGCGCGGATGCCTCGCGCGAGATTCGCGAGCTGATCGACGCCTCCAACCGCAAGATCGACTCCGGCTCGGAGATCGTCGCCCAGGCCGGCGAGACCATCCGCAAGGCCGTCGAGGCGGTCACGCGCATGACCGATCTGATCGAAGAGATCTCCGTGGCGTCGGGTGAGCAGTCCAACGGTATCGGTCAGGTCAATGATGCCGTGGTCCAGATGGACCAGGTCACGCAGCAAAACGCTTCTCTGGTACAGCAGGCCACGGCCGCCGCCGCCACGCTCAACGAGCAGGTGGCGACGCTCGAGCGCGCACTGGAGGGCTTCAAGGTCGCCGATCTGGGTTATGGCAGTTCGATGTCCGGCTATAAGCGTGCGACGCCGCGGGAAACGCCTCAGCTGGCGGCTGCGCCCAGCCGCCCGGCGCCGTCGCAGAGCTCCGCTGCCTCGAGCTCCAGCGCCAATTACGCCACCAGCGACAACGACGACTGGGAGTCGTTCTAAGGCGCCCTTTGCCCGCGATCCGGCCGATCGCGGGCATTTCTCCGTATTGCATGGCGGGTTAAGGTAGTAAAACCGCGATACGGAGTCCGCTCTTGGCCATCCTCTCTCTGCTTCGATCCCATTCCACGGCGTGGCGCCGTCGTCTCGGCGCCATCACGCTGGGCCTCGCGCTTGTCGCCAGCGCGGCATACGTCTTCGCCGACGCGCACATACCCATTACGTTCCCCGAAAGCGTCCCGCAGGGCTCGATGGTCATCGGCCGCGTGCCACCCACCAGCGAGGTCCGCGTTGCCGGTCACGATCTGCACGTGACCGACTATGGCACCGTGGTCTTCGGCATCGGTCGCGACGCCAGCGGCACACAGGCCGTGGAGATCATCACGCCGGATGGCATCTCTCGCCACGCGTCGGTAGCGATCACGCCTCGCGACTGGCCGATCGAGCGCATCGACGGCGTGCCGCCGAAGACGGTCGCGCCCCCGCCGGAGATCGCATCGCGCATCCAGCGCGAGCAGGCCGCGGTGAGCGCCGAACGGACACGCAACGACGCGCGAGTCGGCTTTACCCAGCACTTTCAGTGGCCGGTAGAGGGGCGGATCAGCGGCCGTTTCGGCAATCAACGGATCTACAACGGCACACCGGGCTCGGCGCACTCGGGCATGGATATTGCCGCCGCCACGGGTACGCCGGTCAGGGCGCCCGCAAGTGGCGTCATCACCTTTGCCGACGATCTCTACCTGACGGGCGGCACCGTGCTGCTCGACCACGGCCACGGCATCAGCTCCAACTTCCTGCATCTATCGCGGATCGACGTGGCGGTGGGCGATAGCATCGAACAGGGCCAGGTCATCGGCGCGGTGGGAGCGACCGGTCGCGCGACCGGCCCCCACCTGCACTGGGGCATGAACTGGTTCGACACGCGCATCGACCCGCTGCTGGTACTCGAGCGCGCGCCCTAGCAATGGCTGCGTGTACGCCGCAAGAACCGACAGAGACAGCGCTTGCCGGCCTATGGCAAGCAGGTCGCTCAGGCGCGCTCCCGCTTCCAGTAGCCCGTGACCAGATGCTGCCCCTTTTCGAGGCCGAACTCACGCTTGAGGCACTTGCGCAGGCGCTGACTGACGTCGGCCTCGCCGGCAAACCAGACGAACAGATCCTCGCGCGCCGCCGGCATCGAGGCGACCACCGCCTCGGCCAGCTGCTCGCTCGGCTCATGGGCGTCGCCCCGGTGGCACCATTGCACCCGGCCGTGCGTCGGAACCGGCAGGGCCAGCTCATCGGCCGCCGAGTCCACTTCCAGCCAGGCATCGACCCGAGCGCTCGCCGGCAGCGTCTCCAGCAGGCGCGAGATCGCCGGCAGCGCGGTCTCGTCGCCCGCCAGCAGGTAGTGCCTGGCATCCGCCACGCCACGGCCATAGGGGCCAGCCATACCGCATAGATCGCCTAGCCGGGCGCGACGCGCAAAGTCGCCGCCGGGGCCGGGCGCCTCGTGCAGCAGGAAGTCGATCTCCACTTCGCCGCGAGCGACGTCGAGACGACGGATGGTGTAGTAGCGAATCTCGGCACGCTGCGCTGCCGGCGGCCACTGGGTCCCGCCTTCCGCCGTCGGCCGTGGCCACTGCGGCCGCTCGATGCCCTCGGGCGGCAAATGCAGACGCACGTGCCACTCCTCCGGATGGTCGAAACGGGCCAGATCTTCACCTGCCAGCGTCAGCCGGCGCATGCTTGGAGAGATATCCTCTACTCGCACGACGGTCATCTCGCGGAAGTTGGCGAAGGTCGGCGCGGCCATCACATCGCCGTGCCAGTGCAGCGGCAGCGCGTTGTCGCCGGCAAACAGCCCCACGTAGTGCTCGATGATGCCGCGCAGAGTCTCCAGGCCATCACGCGACTCGGCGTGGGCCTCCATGTGCAGTCCGACGCGAATCGCCCGGAAACGCGCTTGCCCGCCTGGCAGCTCGATCGCTACGCCGCTGGCGTCCCGGGAGTAGGCGACATCGTACTCATCCAGAAACGCTGTCAGCCGCGATTGAAAATCGTTTACATCGGTAAGCGTCAGCGTAGCGTCACAGCGGAGTGCAGTCATCGATATCGAGCCGTTTAGCGAGGTGGAATCGGAATCAGCGGGATGGCAGGAAGCGCCAGGTGCCCAGCCTGTCGGATGACGGCACCAAATGCAAGATGCCCCCGCCACGGCGAGGCCGTGGCGGGGGCATGTCGAAGCGGGCTGCCGGCGATTAGGCAGTGGCTTCGGCGTAGCGGCGGTTGACTTCATCCCAGTTGATGACGTCGAAGAAGGCCGCGATGTAGTCCGGACGCTTGTTCTGGTACTTCAGGTAGTAGGCGTGCTCCCAGACATCCAGACCGAGGATCGGCGTGTTGCCTTCCATCAGCGGGCTATCCTGGTTCAGGGTGTTGATCACCTTGAGCTTCTTCTCCGGGGTCACGACCAGCCAGGCCCAACCGCTGCCGAAGCGGCCGGTAGCGGCTTTCGAGAAGGCGTCCTTGAAGCTTTCGTAGCCACCCAGTTCGGAGGCAATCGCTTCGCCGACCTTGCCGGTCGGCTCGCCGCCACCATCATGCGACATGACGGTCCAGAACAGCGAGTGGTTGGCATGACCGCCGCCGTTGTTGATGACAGCCTGACGCTTGTCCTGCGGGACCTTGTCGATATCGGCCATCAGCTTGTCGACCGGGACGTCCTCGAGGCCGGTGCCTTCCAGCGCGGCGTTGAGGTTGTTGACGTAAGTCTGATGGTGACGCGAGTGATGAATCTCCATCGTCATTGCATCGATTTTGGGTTCCAGCGCGTCGTAGGCGTACGGAAGCGACGGTAAGCTATGAGCCATGATCAAAACTCCCTTTTGTGGGGGGAGGCCTTGCCCGAGTGTGGGCGCCTCACGGGTGAATCAAAATAGAGAGCGGCGCGCATCGGTGTCAAGCGGTCCCGACTCTGCGATGACGTCGTTCAAGTTGTCTATCACCTTGATATCGCTGAGATTTCAGAATGCCGAAGATCACATCGGCGAGACCGTTCTCAGCACGGCTAGGGGGATACATGGCGTGTTGTCGCAGCGCTTTCAACCCCGCGCGGCATTTTTTTCGCTGCCGCTGGGGCCAGGTTGCCACGCCGGCGTGTCTTAGGCCCGGGTCACGGGCAGGCTGCGATAGTAGCGATCCCACAGCATCACGCCACCGGCGACGCCGCCCGGCAGCAGAACCAGGTTGAGCAGCGGCACCCAGGTGGCCAGCGACATGCAGGCGCCATAGGTCAGCGTCGGCCAACAGCGCGCGCGTAGCCGCCGACGCATGTCGCTGAAGCCGACCTGATTGTTGTCCATCGGATAATCGAGATACTGAATCGCCATCATCCAGGCGGAGAACAGTGCCCACAGAAAGGGCGTGAACAGATTCACCCCCGGCACGAAGCCGAGCAGAAACAGCAGCGCCATGCGTGGCAGCAGATAAACGAGCTTGACCAGCTCGCGCCCCAGCGCATCGATGCCGGCCTTGACGAAGCCGCGCTCGTCGCTCGGCGGGCGGCCGGTCACCTGGGTCTCGACCTTCTCGGCAAGAAAGCCGTAGAAGGGGGCAGCGATCAGGTTGGAGACCAGCGTGAAGGTGAAGAAGACAATCAGGATCAGCGCGATGACCAGCAGCGGCCAGATCAGCCACTCGAGCCAGTTGAGCCAGCCCGGGACCTGGCGCATGCCGTAGTCCAGCCAACCGCCGAAGTGCTCGACTAGATAGAAGATCGCGCCGCCGTAAAGCAGCAGATTGACGATGACCGGGCCGATGACGAAGCGTCTGAGCCCGGGCTCGAGGACCAGCCGCGTGCCGCGACCGATCGCCTGTAGGGAATAGATCATGCGGAATCCGCCAGTCAGACTATGCGCTGCGAGGCTATCACAGTCCGGCCGGCGACGACGCCAATAGGCAGGCTCAGCGCTTGCCGCTCTGGCGCAGCGACTCCTGGTCCAGCTCGTCGAGCGAGGTATGCCGGATGTCGCGCCCCTTGACCAGATAGATGACGTGCTCGGCCAGGTTGTCGGCATGATCGCCGATGCGCTCCAGCGCGCGCAGCACCGTCATCACGCTCAGCACGCCACCGATCGAGCGCGAATCCTCCATCATGAAGGTCGCCAGCGAGCGCATCGCCGTGGTGTATTCGCTATCCACCGAGGCGTCTTCCTGAACCACCTTGAGCGCCATGTCGGTGTCGAAGCGGGCAAAGGCCGTCAGCGCATCGCGCAGCATGTGACGCACGTGCTCGCTGATATGGCGGATCTCGACGCTGCCCTGGGGAATGCGCCCCGCGTCGATCAGGTCGATCGCCGTGCGCGCGATCTTGTTGGCTTCGTCGCCCATGCGCTCGAGATCGTTGGTGGCGCGGATCACCGCGATGACCAGACGCAAGTCGGAAGCGGCCGGCTGGCGCCGGGCCAGGATGCGCACGCACTCCTCGTCGATCTTGAGCTGCATCTCGTTGACGCTGCTGTCGTTGTCGCGCACCCGGGCGGCCATCTTGCTGTCGCCGTCGAGTAGCGCGGTGAGCGCCTCCTGCAACTGTTTCTCGACCAGCCCGCCCATCGCCATCAACTGGGTCTTGAGGGTTTCCAGATCCTGGTTGTACTGCTGCGAAATATGCTGGCTGTGGGTGTCGCTGGTGATATCCATGCGTGACTCCGGCGGCTGGTTCTCTGGGCACGGGGCTGACGCGACAGGCGACCGCCTGACCGGCCCAGTCCCTGACAGGCGTAGCACCACCTATCGCCGCATCATGCCACGAGTTTATTGCAATCCTGTGACGGCCGCGGCGTATCGGTCCTAGAGTGGCGTTAGCTTGGCGAAGCCCAGCACCAGCCACTTGTCGCCCTCACCCTCGAAGCTCACATGGACCCGGGCTCGGGCGCCCTCGCCCTCGGCGTCGAGAATCACCCCCTCGCCGAACAGCGGATGGCTGACCCGCTGGCCCAGCGAGAGCGACGGCAGGTCATCGCCGCCTTCGACGTTCTGCTGGCGCGCCGCGCCAACGTTGGGTCGGGATGTGACCGGCCGCGAGACCTGACCGCGCAGGCGGACTTCCTCGAGCAATTCTTCCGGGACTTCGCGCAGGAAGCGCGACGGTCGCGCCAGCGTCTCGCGGCCGTGGAGACGGCGGATCTCGGCGTAGGTGAGATAGAGCTTGCGCATGGCACGCGTCATGCCGACGTAGCAGAGGCGCCGCTCCTCTTCGAGACGCCCCGGCTCCTCCAGCGACATCTTGTGCGGGAACAGCCCTTCCTCGATGCCGGCGACGAACACCACCGGAAACTCGAGCCCCTTGGCCGAGTGCAGCGTCATCATCTGCACACAGTCCTCGAACTCGTCGGCCTCGTGATCGCCGGCGTTGAGCGCCGCTTCGGCCAGGAACGGCTCCAGCGCCGCCGCCCCCTCGCCGGCCTCCTGCAGATCGACCGGATTGCCCTCGCTCTGCGAGAAGGCCCGCGCCGCGTTGACCAGCTCCTCGAGGTTCTCGACACGCGCCTGACCCTTTTCCCCCTTCTCGCTGCGATGATGCTCGACCAGGCCAGAAATCTGGATCGCGTGATCGATGATCTCGTGCAGCGCCATGCCGGCGGTATCGTTGTCGAGCCGCTCGATCAGTTCAGCGAAGGCGTTGACGGCATTGCCCGCGCGGCCCTTGAGCGTACCGTCGCCGAGACTGTCGTGCAGCGCCTGCCACAGCGAGACATTGGTGTCGCGAGCGCGGTGGCGCAGGATCTCGACCGTGCGCGTCCCGATACCCCGCGCCGGCACGTTGATCACGCGCTCGAGCGAGGCATCGTCCTCGCGATTGAGCAGCAGGCGCAGATAAGCCAGAGCATTCTTGATCTCGAGGCGCTCGTAGAAGCGCTGCCCGCCGTAGATACGGTAGGGCACGCCGCTGCGAATCAGCGCCTCCTCGATCACCCGCGACTGGGCGTTGGAGCGGTAGAGAATCGCGATTTCGCGACGCGCGTGCCCGGCCCGGCTCTGCTCGCCGATGGTATCGACGATGAAACGCGCCTCGTCGAGATCGTTGAAGCCGGCGTAGACCGAAATCTTGTCGCCGGCCTCGCCCTCGGTCCACAGCTCCTTGCCCATCCGCCCGCTGTTCTGGCTGATCAGCGCGTTGGCGGCATCCAGAATGACGCTGGTGGAACGATAGTTCTGCTCCAGACGGACAGTGCGGGTGTCCTTGAACTCCTCCTCGAAACGGCGGATGTTCTCGACCTTGGCCCCGCGCCAGCCGTAGATCGACTGATCGTCGTCACCGACCACGGTCATCGTCGCGCTGTGATGGTCGTCAGCCCCGCCGGCGAGCAGTTTGAGCCAGGCGTACTGCAGCGTGTTGGTATCCTGGAACTCGTCGACGAGAATATGTCCGAAACGCTCACGGTAGTGGTTGAGCAGCGCCGGTGTATCGCGCAGCAGCTCGAGGCTGCGCAGCAGCAGCTCGCCAAAATCGACCAGTCCGCCACGTTCGCAGGTCAGCTGATAGAGCTCGTAGAGTTCGACCATCTTCGCCATGTAGGCGTCGCCGTGCGTCGGTACCTGCTGCGGCCGCAATCCCTCTTCCTTGCAGCCGCCGATGAAGTACTGCACCTGCTTGGGCGGCCAGCGTTCCTCGTCGACGTTATGATCGCGCAGCAGACGCTTGACCAGGCGCAGCTGATCGTCGCTGTCGATGATCTGGAAATGCTGCGGCAGACGCGCATCGTGCCAGTGGGTACGCAGCAGGCGATGGGCGATGGAGTGGAAGGTACCGACCCACAGGCTACGCAGCGACACGCCCTGCAGCGCTTCGAGACGCGTGCGCATCTCGCGTGCCGCCTTGTTGGTGAAAGTCACCGCCAGGATCGCGTAAGGCGAGACCGCCTCGGCCTGCATCAGCCAGGCGATGCGGTGTACCAGCACGCGCGTCTTGCCCGAGCCGGCGCCGGCCAGCACCAGCATGTTACCGGGCGGCGCGGCGACCGCTTCGCGCTGATTGGCATTGAGGGAGTCGATTAGCGCCGAGACTTCATCCATGGGGAACCGTGCGGGGCCTGCTGCTGAAAGGGGTGACGCACCAGCTTAACACAGCCGGGTGGCCCCACCCGGCATGGCTCGTCAGCGTTGGTCAGGGTTTGCGCGACGTTGCAGCGTCCTCGGCGGCGGCACGGATCGCCGCATCCTGCGGGCGCGCCGTGTCGGAAGGCGTCTGCGCGCCCGCGGCCTGCTTCTGATCATCGAGCGCATCACCCTTGCCGGTCGTGGCCTGGGTACCGGCAACGGACGACTTCGACGCACCCTGCCTTGACGTCGTAGCGCCCTGTCCTGACGTCGTCGCACGCTGCGACGCCGACCCGGTATCGGTCTCGCGCTTCGATGTGGCCGACGCAGTATCGTCACGCTCGCCCGCCTTGCCGGCGTCACCGTGTCTGTCGCGCTCGGCATCGGCCGTGCCGGCTCCCGTCTTGGCCGCGTTGGGCTCGGCCTTGTCGGTGCCGGGCTTGCCTCGCGCCGGCGGCGTGTCGGCGTGGTCGGCAGGCTCTTGGGTGATCGCCTCCGGCTTGGGCGGCGGCTCGATCACGGTTTCGTGGTGCATGTCGGCCAGTTTTTCGGCCCCCTTGGCGACATGTTGATACATGTCGCGGTAGTCCTCGACCATGCGCGTCATGGTGGCGGAAACCTGCTCGAAGTGCTCACGCACGTCGTCCTTGTACGCCTTGTGTTCTCGGTGCAGCTCGCGCATCGGTTCGGTGTTGTGGCCACCCAGCCGGGCACCCAGCCAATAACCGATCAGAATGCCGACGGCTCCCACCGCCACCACGATCGCGATCCAGGGTCCTACGCCAAGACTCTCCATCAATCAGCCGCCTCTCGAGTGGTTGTACGCATTGTCGATCCGCATCGCGCCGGCCGCACTGGCGTGGCCCGGCGAAAGGCCGTCGGTCGGGCGATACGCATCGCTATCGGATGCCACGTCATACAGAGACTCGCGACGTGGACGAATGGTTCCTTACCTAAGCACACCCGCCGGGCGTATTGCCAGCCCCGCCACCGGCGCGCGACATCAGTGAAAATCCCGGCTGCGAACGGCGAGTCCATCCAGGTGCGACGACAGATCGACCAGCCGCCGGGCGATGACATGGCGCACGCCCTCGTGGTGCTCGAGCCGGCCACTCACCCGCAGCAGCCGGGAGCCGAGCAGCACGCGCCGGTAGCGCTCGGCCAGCTGCGGCCAGACCACGACGTTGACCAATCCGAACTCATCCTCCAGCGTGACGAAGACCACCCCCTTGGCGGAGCCGGGGCGCTGACGCCCGATCACCAGCCCGGCGACCGATACGCCAATCTCGCCGCCGAGCGTCGCCAGGCGACGCGAGTCCACCACGCCGCCCAGGCCCCGTGCGCGTCCCGTCCGATTCGCCTCGCGCAGCAGCGTCATGGGATGCGGGCCCAGGGTCGTGCCGAGCGTGTCGTAGTCCGCGCTGAGCGCCTCGGCAGGAGAGACCGGCGGCAATTCGATCGGCGCTTCCTTGTCATGATCTTCCCTGTCGCTGTCTTCCTTGCCGTTGTCTGTGTGGCTGTTGTCTGCGTTGCCGCTCTCGTTCGTGTCGCTCGCTGTCGCGACGGGGCGGCCCGGAATCGCGCGACTCCTCGCCTCGAGAGCCGCAGCGTCGAGACCGTCGAACAGCGGCAATGTCCGCTCGAGCCCGGCAACGGCCCAGCGCGCCCGATGGCGATCGCCGGAGAGCCGTTCCAGCGCGCCGGCATCGGCCAAGGTCTCCAGCACCGACCGTGGCACATCGGCGCGGGCGGCAAGGCGTTCGACGCTATCGCAGTCGGGCGCTTCGCGCGCCGCCAGCAGCCGTTCGGCGTCGTGCGGCGACAACCCCTTGATCATGTGCAGCCCCAAGCGAATCGCCAGTTCGCCACGGCTCGCGGACGCGGGCTCCAGCGTGCTCTCCCACTCGCTGGTCCGGATATCCACGGGGCGGACCTCGACACCGTGGCGGCGGGCATCCTGCAGGATCTGGTCCGGCGAGTAGAACCCCATCGGCCAGCTGTTGATCAGCGCGCAGGCGAAGATCGCCTGCTCGTGGCACTTGATCCAACAGCTGGCGTAGGTCAGCAGCGCAAAGCTTGCCGCGTGGGATTCCGGAAAACCGTAGCTGCCGAACCCCTTGATCTGCTCGAAGATCCGCTCGGCGAACTCCCGCGTATACCCCCGTTCGCGCATCCCCTCGACGATTCGACACCGGTGGTGCTCGAGCCCGCCGTGACGCTTCCAGGCCGCCATCGAGCGGCGCAGCTGGTCCGCCTCACCGGGGGTGTAACCCGCCGCCGCGATCGCCAGCGCCATGACCTGCTCCTGGAACAGCGGTACGCCGAGGGTCCGCTCGAACACCGATCTAACTGCTTCGGAGGGGTAGGTAATCGCCTCCTGGCCATGTCGGCGCTTGAGATAGGGGTGCACCATATCGCCCTGGATCGGCCCCGGTCGCACGATCGCCACCTCGATCACCAGATCGTAGAACGTGGCCGGCTTCAGTCGCGGCAGCATCGCCATCTGCGCCCGCGACTCGATCTGGAACACGCCCACGGTGTCGGCGCGCTGAATCATGGCGTAGGTCGCGGCGTCTTCCGGTGGAATATCGGCTAGCCCCCAGTCTCGGCCGCGATGTCGCTCGAGCAGTTGGAAACTGCGTCTCAGCACGCTCAGCATCCCCAGCGCGAGCACATCGACCTTCAACAGCCCGACCAGGTCGAGATCGTCCTTGTCCCACTGGATCACCGTACGTTCGGGCATGGCGGCATTCTCCACCGGCACCAGCGACTCGAGCGGCGCATCGGAAATGACGAAGCCACCGGGATGCTGCGACAGATGGCGGGGAAAGCCGATCAGCGTACCTGCCAGCACCAGCAGGCGCTTGAGTGGCGGCGCCTCCGGTTCGAAGCCCTGCTCGCGCAGGCGTTCCGCCCCGGGAATCTCGTCGCTCCAGCGTCCGGCACAGCGGGCCAGGGCATCGATAGACGCCGGTGAAAAGCCGAGCGCACGGCCGATGTCCCGAATGGCGCCGGCGGCGTGGTAATGGCTGACTACCGCCGTCAGCGCGGCACGGTGACGGCCATAGCGACGAAACACGTACTGGATCACCTCCTCGCGGCGCTCGTGCTCGAAGTCGACGTCGATATCCGGCGGTTCGTCGCGCTCCTTGGAGATGAAGCGCTCGAACAGCAGGGCGCTTTGCGAAGGATCGATCGAGGTGATGCCGAGCGCGAAGCAGACCGCCGAATTGGCCGCCGAACCGCGCCCCTGGCAGAGAATGCCCTGCCCCCGGGCGAAATCGACGATATCGTGCACGGTCAGGAAATAGTGCTCGTAGCCGAGTTCTTCGATCAGTGTCAGCTCATGCTCGAGCTGAGCCCGTATCGACTCGGCCTTGTCGGCCGGCATGCCGTCGGGCCAGCGCCGGTGACAGCCCGCCTCGGTCAGCTCGCGCAGCCACGCCGCGGCCGTCTTGCCCGCGGGCACCACCTCGTGGGGATAGGTGTATTCGAGTTCGCCGAGATCGAATCGGCAGCGTGCCGCCAGCGCCACGCTCTCCGCCATCAGCGAAGCGGGGTAGAGTGCCGTCAGTGCGGCACGCGTGCGCAGATGACGCTCGCCGTTGGCGAATAGGCGATCGCCGGCCTCGAATACCGGACGGTGATGGCGAATGGCAGTGAGACAATCCTGCAGTGCACGGCGACCGCGGGCATGCATGTGGATATCGCCCGCTGCCAGAATGGGTAGACCGAGTTCGCTGGCGAGCGAACCCGCCTGATCGCGACGCGCCTCATCATCGAGGCCGCCGGCGCCATCGTAATGCAGCTCTAGCGCCAGCCACAGCCGGAGGGGAAAATAGCCACGCAGACGCCGGCCGCCCTCGCGGTCCGGTGCCCCACCGGGCACCCACAGCGCAAAGAGCCCGTCGCCGCCGTCGAGTTCGGCCAGATCCGATTCGAGCAGGCGATATTCCCCCTTGGGTGCGCGGCCGCGAACCCGAGTGATCAAACCGCTGAGCCGAGTATACCCCTGGCGATTTTCCACCAGCAGCACCAGCTTGAGGCCGCTGTCGGTGGTGAACTCGGCACCGACGATCAGCGCAACGTCATGCTCGCGGGCTGCCTGCCAGGCGCGCACGATGCCGGCCAGGGTCGCCTCGTCGGTGATCGCCAGCGCCCGGTAACCGAGCCGGGCCGCGCGGGCGAAGAGTTCCTCCGCCGTGGAAGCACCGCGCTGGAAACTGAACGCCGACAGGCAGTGCAGCTCGGCGTACGCCGGCACGGCTGCGGCGTTCTCGCCTGTCCAATGAGCGTTGTCGGGCGATTCGCAGGGCGCGTCGTTGGCCGCCTCCCTGCCGGACGTGCGCGGCAGGCTCACCCGAACCACCCGTGGAGATACCAGCCCGCTTGGCCCGCTTGCTGCCAGACCCAGGCTCGACGCCCGTCGTGCCACTCGGCGAGATAGTAGTCGCGGCGCACGTCGTCGCCGTCCCACCAGCCGCTCTCGATGCGCTCCGGGCCACTCAGCAGACGGATGATCTCCGCGTCGCAGCGCTCGGGCCGCGCGACCAGCCAGCCGGGGCGTCGGCGTGACTCGACGGTGTCGGTGTCAGCCACCAGCGCACCGCGGCCGGCAAGCACCGCCGCCTCCGGGCGATGCTCTTGATATTCCACCAGCGACTTGAGCGTTTCCTCGCCTAGTCGTGCCATGAGTCGCTGCTGCAGTTCATGCCACGCTTGCGACTGGCGCAGCGGCCCCGATAGCAGTTCCCGCCGCGCTGGCGCATAGGCGGCCAGCGTCGCAGTCTTCAGCGTCACGGCCATGACCGGTCCCGCCAGCCGGACGCGTTCGAGATGCGCCCGTGTGAGTTCGAGCAGCGTCTCGGCATCGCGCGCGACCGACTGCAGGCCGATATCGAGTGTCTGCGCCGGCCGGTCTTCCAGTGTCAGTTTCAGCTGGAAGCGTTCGACGCCGACATCCCGCCCGCGTAGATAGAAGCCAAGCTCCTGCAGTAGGCGCTTGAGCGGAAAGGCGAGCCCAGCGACGGCCTGCACGGGACGATCGAACGTGAAGGTACGCGAGAAACGCGAGGCGGGACGATGGTATTCGAGCGCCAGCGCCCACTCGCCGCGCAGCTCGCCCAGGTGGCGCATCAACGGCTTGCCGAAGCGTCGTGCCAGCGCACTGCGCGGCAGCGCGAAGAGTTCACCGAGATGGCGAAAACCGCTGCGTTCGAGGGTGCGCAAACTGTCACGTTCCAGACCGGCATGCGTCAGCGGCAGCTCCCCCAGCGCCGTCGTCAGCGTCTCGTCGTCCACGGCCAGCCCGTCGTGCACGTTGACGAGCACTCGGGCCGCCGCGGGATTGGGGGCAATCACCAGGCGATGGGAAAAGCCGAGCGCCGCGAGATCCTGGCGCAGTTGGGTTTCCAGACGCGGCCAGGGGCCGAAGAGCGCGAAACTGCTGGCGACTTCGAATACCAGAGCATGCGGATAGTGCAGGCTCACCTGCCCACTGTAGCCATAGGCCCAGGCCGCCAGCCGACGGCGCCAGCGTCGCGTGAGATCGTCATCGAGCGGCATGGTCTCGAGTCGTGGATCGAGCCCCTGGCAGAGTGACTCGGCCAGGCTCAGCGCCTGCCCCGGTCGGACACCGGCGGCACGCGCCGTCGCATTGGCCGCCCGAATGATCCGGCGCGGCGCCGCGCCCTCGGTCAGCGCGAACGGCGCCTCGGGGTCGACGCGACGACGCAGCGCCCCTTCCAGCGACAGACGCGGCAACAGCAGGCAGACCCAGCGCACGGCGTCATCGCTCATCGCCGAAGGCGATACGGCCGGCCGGAGGCCAGCCGCCGCGGCACTTGATCACCTCCAGCCCGGCGCGGCCATGCAGCCGCAGTCGCAGCGCCGCGGGCGATGCTTCCTGCTGCCGGCTGGCACCGCGCAGGACAAACCCTGGCGTATCGCCGCTCGACGCTGCCACTTGCAGCCGGCGCATGGCGCGGCTATCGGCCAGCGGTAACCAGGCGACAACCGCCGCGCAGCAGCCAGCGCGCAGACTCTGCTCGGTCGCCCACAGCGCATCACACCCGGCGACGTCGAGCCAGTGGCAGCGGGAAAGCCGCACACCAGCCTGACGCCAGGCAGTGGGATACGGCACCGCCGGCGGCGAAACCAGCAACACCGGCTTATCAGCCTGTGTCAGCCGTGCCAGTAGTGGCCAGAGCAGGGCTAGCTCGCCGCTGCCGGCCCCTGTGGAGAGCAACTCGCTGACCGAACCCCGTGGCCAACCGCCGCCGGGCAACACGGCATTCAGCGACACATGGCCGGTGGCGAGCGTTCGCTCGCGCTGATGCGCTTGTGTCTCCTCTCGGGCTTCCTGGGCACGCCAGACGCGGCGACTATCGAGCAGCGATGTCAGTGCACTCATGGTCATTCCCGCCACGTACGCCCGGGCCACGGCAACATCGTCAACCACGACCGACACAAGCATGCCCAGATCACCGCGGCGGTGACGGAAGGTGGCGAGAGCATCGTTACGGAAGCGATCTGACAAGACATGACGGCGACCCGAGCAATTCACGAGAAGGGTAGTGTCGCTCAGATGATCAAATACTGTCTATATATACAGCATTATTTAGTGATCGACCGTCGAACGGCAACCGGGTCGGCGGTGTCGAATCAAAGAATGTCGCCGACACGGCGAGTATCGACATGACCGTCGAAAAACCTCGGTAACGCGGTGAATAAAGACCGACCCATTGTTACAAGAGGTTTCAAAATTGTATGCACTGTTTTCCGATAGGTTTTTGCTAACGGCAAACCGCATGATTTAGTCTGAGTTAAATAGCCCGATAAGGATGAGGATCTTGATACGCGTCTACGATCTCGAGTCAGATCAATTCTGGGATGTCGAAGAGGAAGATCCCCGGCGGGCGCTGGTGCTGAAGGCCATCGAACACTACGGCGAGACTGACACCATGGAGAACAAGAACCACATTACGCGTTCCATCCTGCGCGGCCAGCACGGGCTCAGCTATCGCGACCTCTGCGTCGCCCACACTTCCGCGGACGACCGCAAGCATTGAGCCAGCGCAGCGCTTCAGGAAGGCGAGTTGGGCACGCGCAGCGCGCCTAGGCTGCGCTTGATCGCCTTCAACTGGTCGCTGATCTGCGGCCCTCGATTCTTGGCCACGCCGACCGCGAGCACATCGATGGTCAGCAGGTGGGCGATGCGCGAGGTCATGGGAATGTAGATCTCGGTGTCCTCCTGCACGTCCACCGGCAGGGTCAGCGTCACCTCGCGCGATAGCGGCGACTCACTGGGACAGAGCCCGATCACCGTGGCACCGGCCTTGACCGCCGTCTTGGCGCTCGCGACCAGAGCCCGGGTACGGCCGGTCTGGGAGATCGCCACCACGACGTCGCCCGCCTTGAGCGTGGCCGCGGACATCGCCTGCATGTGCGGGTCGGAGTGCGCGGAAGTCTGAATCTGCAGCCGAAAGAACTTGTGCTGGGCATCGGCGGCGACGATACCCGACGCGCCGTAGCCGTAGAACTCCACCCGATTGGCGACCGCCAGGGCGGCAATTGCCTTGCCCAGCGCCTCGTTGTCGAGGTGATCGCGCACCTGCTCGAGCGTCTCGATGGTGCTGTCGAAGATACCGTGAGAGAACTCGGCCACGCTGTCGCCATCGTTCATGGTGAACTGCGCGTACTGGCTGCCCTTGGCCATCATCTGCGCCAGTTTGAGCTTGAACTCCTGAAAACCAGCCATGCCCATGGCCCGGCAGAAGCGTACCACCGTGGGCTCGCTGACCTGTGCCTCGCTGGCCAGGTCGGTGATCCGCATCAGAATCACCTCCTCCGGGTTGCGCAGCACGAAGCGAGCGACCTTCTGCTCCGAGCGCCGCAGTCGATCCATGCGTACGCGCAGCTCGTCGAACAGCGAACGGCTCATGGCTGGACCTCGCGTGACAGCCCATGGCCTGGAGGCAGTTCACGTGGGCACGAGGCTGGGGGAAACGATTCACGTGAAGCCATGGGGGGTGATCCCGGTGGAGAGGTTGGTCCGTCAGTATGCCCGAGTCATGCCGGTGAGAACACGTTGGCCGGGCGCGTTGAAAACCTGAAAAAAGTCGTGGGTCATACTCTTGTCATATTGGTTATAGTATGCATGTCGGGTGACAAGCCGACGAATCCGAGGATGACAGGAGATTCGATCAATGAAGGACATTGAAAATCTTCACACTCTGAAGAGCGAAATTCTCGACATTTTCATGAACATGGAGGTCGACGAGCACGAGCAGCGCAAGCGCAAGGCCGCCGTTCGCTATCTCAAGGCCCGTCGCGGTATCGAACAGCGCGAGGAGAAGCGCCGTCTGGCGGAGGATATCGCCGAACTGCCCGAATAGCGCGTTGCCCGAGGCAGGTACGCTAGCCGCCACATCACCCCGGCAAGACTGACCGGCCCCCAACATGCAGAACGGCCGCCCCTTCCATAGGGGCGGCCGTCAACACGCCGCCGGCAATCCGCCGAGCGGGAGTGTCCACATCACGCGCGAATCACAGGCTGGTGAAGAAGACCACCACGACCCCGATCGGCGCCACGTAGCGCGAGACGTAGTGCCACACCACGCGTCCCGTCGATCCCAGCCCCAGCTCCTGCTTCACGCCGTCGCTGTCCAGGAACCACGCCGTGAAGACGATGGCTGCCAGGCCTGTCAGCGGCAGCATGAACTTCGCCGTCAGTGCATCGAGCAGGTTAAAGATACTTAACCCGAACGGCGTGAAGCCGGACCAGAGATTGAACGACAACAACGCGGCGATACCCAGCGCCCAGGTCGCCAGCGCGGCGACGAGAGCCGCGCCGATACGCGGCAATGATGTGCGCTCTTCGAGGAACTCGGTGACCGGTTCCAGCAGCGAGATCGCCGAGGTCAACGCGGCGATGGTCAACAGCGCGAAGAAGATCGTGCCGAAGATCGTGCCCGCCGGCATCTCCATGAACGCCGTCGGCAGCGTGCTGAAGATCAGCCCCGGGCCGGAGCCGGCGTCCTGACCGTTGGCGAACACGACCGGGAAGATCGCCATGCCCGCGGCCAGGGCGATCAGCGTGTCCAGGATCACCACGGTACGCGCCGTCTTGATCAGATCCACGTCCTGTCCGAGATAGGAGCCGTAGGCCATCATGATGCCCATGCCCAGCGACAGGGTGAAAAAGGCATGACCCAACGCGGCCAGCACGACGCCACCGTTCAACTTGCTCCAGTCCGGCGAGAACATGAACGCGGCGGCTTCGTCGAAGCCCGTGGTGGTGGTACCGAAGCCGATCAGCCCCACCAGCGCCACGATCAGCAGCGGCATCAGCCATTTCGCCGCCCGCTCCAGGCCGCCTTTCACGCCGCCGGCGACAATGCCAAAGGTCAGCAGCATGAACAGGGTATGCCAGATAAAGAGCGTCCACGGCTGCTTCAGCAAGGCCTCGAAATAGTCACCGACCGCCACGCCGCTGGAGCGACCGAGATCGCCGGTCAGCGTGCTCCAGGTATAGTTGAGCGACCAGCCGCCGACGACGCTATAGAACGACAGGATCAGAAACGCGCCCAGCACGCCGGCAATACCGACCAGCACCCAATTCGGCGATCTGCCCGACTCCCGGCTCAGCGTCTCCATGGTATTGATCGGGTTGGACTGGCCACGCCGCCCCAGCAGCCACTCCGAGACCAGGATCGGCAAGCCGATCAGCGCGATGCAGGCCAGATAGACGACCACGAAGACCGCGCCGCCACTCTCGCCCACCATGTAGGGAAATTTCCAGATATTGCCGAGACCGACCGCCGAGCCGGTCGCGGCCAGTACGAACGCCGTGCGCGAGGACCACTGCGCATGGTTGTGGGATTGCTTGGCCATGAATTCACCATCGAATAATGCTGTTGTCGGGAGCCGTGGTCATCCCCATACGGTTGCAGGCGGGCTCCTTTTGTCGGCGCGGATTATACCGACTCATGGACCTTTCATCCCTCCTTTCACTTGGAAAATCCCACCTTGAGTCGTGAAAACACCACCAGAACAGCTCATCACACAATATCGACGCCCCACTGGATTCACCAAAGCATCGCGATAACGTTGCATTTTCGACTGACTGATCAGGCGTGGGGCGAGCGACTAAAACAGCGATACCTGATGTTCGCCGGCAAACGCCGCCAGCGGGGGTAGCGCGATGCGCTCGGCCAGGCGTGCATAGCACCGGCGAGCCAACTCCGGCGCCAGGCGATTGTCCGGCGTATGCACAAAGAGAAAAGGGGTTTTCCCCTGTTTTATCCACAGGACGAGGCGTTCTATCCACGGGGTAAAACGAGCGTCGTTGACCGCATCATCGAAGTGCCCGATAAAACGAATCACCGGGTTGACCGCCGTGGAGAGCACGTGTAGTGGGACTTTCGGTTTTTCTTCTTGAGCCTTGGCGAGACGATTGTCAACCCCTGCGGGTGTGGCAAAGAGCGCACGCACGTCGAGCATAATCCGATTGGCGTCTTGACTTATCAACAAGCGGTTGAATCGCTGTTCGGCCGTCCCCTTGTGGAAAAAATCACCGTGCCTGACCTCGACACCGCAGGGGATATCGCTGGGCCATTGTGTCAGCAGCTGTTCGAGCGCAGGCAGTTCGGCCTGGCCGAAATCGCGCGGTAGCTGCACCATCAGCGGCCCCAGCCGGTCGCCGAGCGGCGAAAGACGCTGAATAAAACGCGTGAACTCGTCGTCGATGTCTCGCAGGCGTTTGGCGTGGGTCAACTGCCCGGGGAGTTTGAAGCAGAAACGGAAGGTATCAGGCGCCTGTTCGGCCCACGCCGCCACCGTTTCCGCCTTGGGAATCCCGCTGTAGAAGGTGGTATTGCCCTCTACCGCATTGAACACGCCGGCATAGTCGGCGAGCTCGACATCGCCGTGCGCCGGCAACAGACTACCGCGCCAGTCGGGATTGGCCCACATCGCCATACCCAGGTAAAGCGGTGGCGCTGGCTGCGCATTCAACATGCGGTCGGGCTCACGCTAACGCCCGACCGCAGGCGAGGAAACCGTTTCGCCGAGCGGCCATCAACGCAGCCTTTCGGCGTGCAGAGCCACCGTCGGAGAAACGATATCGTGCTGCGCGCGAATCATCGCCAGCTCGCGCGTGCCGGCCTGGCGCGTGTGGTCGAACAGCATCTGCACGGCGGCCGCGGTCTGCTCGAGCGCGCGCGCCGGGCCTTCCTCGGCAAGCCCGGCCCGCAGGCTGTGAGCAAGAAACATCGCCGCGGTAAAATCGCCGGCGCCGTTGGGCGGAATGTCGAAAGCCACCTTCGGCGTGCGAATGCGCCAGCTGCCGGCGGCCGAATCGACCAGCATGCCGATCTGTTCGCCGTCGTCCCCCCTCACCTCCAGCGAGGTGACCAGCACGACCTTCGGTCCGCGCCGACGCAGTTCGGCGGCGGCCTCGAGCGCGTCCTCCAGCGTCTGAATGTCGCGCCCGGCAAGAAAACCGAGTTCGAACTGGTTCGGCGTGACGATATCGGCACGTCCGATGGCGTGGTCGCGCATCCATTCGGGGATGCCCTCGCGCACGAAGAAGCCGCGCCCGATATCGCCCATGACCGGATCGCAGCAGTAGAGCGCCGCCGGGTTGGCTCGCTTGACCCGATCGACGCTGTCGAGCACCGCACGGCCGATGCCCTCGTCGCCCATGTAGCCGGAAAGCAGGGCATCGACGCCGCCGAGCCCGGTCAGCGCCTCGACGCCGTCCAGCACCTGACGCAGATGGTCGGGCGTGAACACCTCGCCGGTAAACGCGCCGTAGCCGGTGTGGTTGGAGAACTGGACGGTATTGATGGCGGTGACTTCCAGTCCCAGCCGCTGCAGCGGAAAGACGGCTGCACGGTTGCCGACATAGCCGTAGGCGACATGGCTCTGAATGGAGATGACGTGGGTCATGAAACGGTCCTGCCACGAAAGCAAAGGGCATAGTGTAATCGCCCTGCTGCCGCAACGGCAGGGGCGAGCCGCTGCTCGACGCCACCGAATGCTGACGCTATGCTCGCTGCTGTTCGTGTCGGCGCCGCCGCGCTCGTTGGTCGTCGCCGACTCACGACGTCTCGTACCTCATCTGCACGTTTCAAGGATCGACACCGCATGCTCGACGCCGGGCGGATTCCCGCGTATCCCCGTTTTTCTCGCCGCCTGCCCCTGCTGGCTGTCCTGCTGCTCGCGCTCATGATCGCCGGCTGTGCCGGAGGCCCGGTCACGCCGGCCCCCACCGCACGGGGTGGCGATGCCGAGGCGCGCGTCGAGCAGCGCGACCGTGTCGCCGACTGGCACAATCTGCCGGGCTGGAACCGGGACCAGCCGATGGCGGCCTGGAGCGCCTTCCGCGAGAGCTGTACGCGACTCGCGCGCAAGCCCCAGTGGCGCGCGGTGTGCGAGGATGCCGCCTCCGTCGATCCGCTCAACGCCGAGGCGATCCAGGCCTTCTTCGAGACGCGCTTCACCCCATACCGCGTGACCAACAGCGATGGCAGTGCCAGCGGCCTGATCACCGGCTACTACGAGCCGGTCCTGCGCGGTTCGCGGGTGCGCGGCGGTCCCTACCAGACACCGCTCTACCGCTACCCGCGCTACTGGAAGCGACACACCCATGTCGGCCCGACGCGCCGAGAGCTGCGTGCCAGCGGCGATCTCGACGGCACCGAACTGGTCTGGGTCGACGACCCCGTGGAAGCCGCCTACCTGCAGATTCAGGGCTCCGGTCGCGTCGAACTGACCGACGGCAGCACCATGCGGGTGGCCTACGCCGGCACCAACAATCAGCCGTTTCAGTCGTTCGCCGGCCGCCTGATCGAGCGCGGCGAGATCACGCCCGCCGAGGCCACACTACCCGGCGTACGCGACTGGGCCCGGCGTCATCCCTCGCAGGTCGATGCGATGCTCGACGTCAATCCACGCGTGGTGTTCTTCCGCGAGCTGAAGGGAGAGGAGGCGCTCGACGACACCAGCGGGCCAGTCGGTGCGCTCGGTGTGCCGTTGACCTCCGAACGCAGCATTGCGGTAGACCCCAGCGAGATCCCGCTCGGCGCCCCGGTCTTTCTGTCGACGACCCGGCCGCTCTCCGAGCAGCCACTGCAGCGGCTGATGGTTGCCCAGGACACTGGCAGCGCGGTCAAGGGCGCGGTGCGCGCCGACTTCTACTGGGGTCACGGCGACGCGGCCGGCGAAGCGGCCAGCCGGATGAAGCAGCGCGGCGAGATGTGGGTGCTGATGCCGAATCGCTAGGCTCAGGCGAACGCCTGCTTGACCCGCAACGCGGCGAGTATCTGGACAATACCGTAGAGCAGCGCCACGACGCCGATCCACAGCGCCGTCACCACCAGGCCACTGAGCGGACTGACCACCAGCAGGATCCCCAGCAGTAGCGCCAGCACCCCGCTGAGTACCGTCCAACCCTCGCCGGGGGCGCTGCGGCGAATCTTGAGCCCCAGCAGCAGGCGATAGATGCCCGCGATTACCAACCAGATACCCACCAGCACCAGCAGGGCGCTGGCCATGGACAGCGGGTCGAAGATCGCGACCAGGCCGAACAGCACCGAGAAGGCGCCGTAGAAGATCAGCCAGCCCTTGCCCGCGCCACGGTAGGCCGTGGCTGCGCCAAACAGCGTGGTAATGCCCTCCGCCAGCGCCATGATGCCCATGATCCAGGTCAACGCCGCGATGGCCGACAGCGGCTGGAAGATCGCGATCAAACCGAAGATCACGGCGATGATGCCGAGCGCCATCAGGATCCACCAGCTGCGCCCGATCAGACTTCTCGATGCGTTTGCCATTCCCGACTCCGATTGATATGCCTGTCTCAACATAGACCGTCGACGGAGCGAGTTCGATGTCAGAAACGACACCCCCGCTGGCCGTGGTCACCGGTGCAACCGCCGGTCTCGGCCTGGCAACCGCCCGTGGGCTGGCCGAACAGGGCTATCGGGTGGTCATCGCCGGGCGCCGGCCCGACAAGGGGCGCATCGCCTGCGACACGCTACGCCGCCACCGGCCCGACGCCGACGTGCGCTTCGAACCGCTCGATCTCGACAGCCTGGCCTCGGTGCGCGCCTTCACTCGGCGGCTGACGGCGAACGAGCCGCGCCTGGCGTGCCTGATCAACAACGCCGGTCTCATGGCCCTGCCGACGCGCGAACGGACCGAGGACGGCTTCGAACGCCAGCTCGGGGTGAACTATCTCGGTCACTTCCTGCTCACCAGCCGCCTGCTGCCGCTGCTGTTCGAGGAGAGCCGGCAAGGGAAGCCGGCACGGGTGGTTCAGCTCTCGAGTCTGGCTCACCGCAGCGGCCGTATCGATTTCGAGGATCTCGCCGGCGCGCGTCGTTACGATCCGTGGCGCGCCTATCGGCAGTCCAAGCTTGCCATGCTGCTGTTCGCCCAGGCGCTACAAAAGCGCAGCGATGGCGGTGGCTGGGGCCTGTTGAGCGCGGCCGCCCACCCCGGGCTATCACGCACGGCGCTGTTCGATGTCGGCGTCCGCAGCCGTCCGCTTGCCGGGCGACTCTTCAAACTAGTGATGCCGCTACTGAGCCAGTCCGCCGACGACGGTGCCCGCCCCACGCTCTACGCGGCACTCGCCAACGACGTCCGAGGCGGCGACTACTACGGCCCCGACGGCTGGGGGGAAACCCGGGGACAACCGACGCGGGCCTACCGCAGCCCGGCAGCGCGCGATCCAGCCGTGGAAGACCGGCTATGGCAGGTCTCCTGCGAGCTGACCGGCGCCACCTGGGCGACTTCGCCCGAGTTATGAGGCCAGGTTACTCCTGGGCCTCCTCGCACTTCCGACGTATCTGCCGTCCGAAAGACGTCATGACATCGGCCTTGGCAATGTCGTAGTTCTGGCGATAGCGCATCATCTGCTTGGCATCTCTCAGTACGCCTCTGGCGATGACCACCTGCGCTCTGGCGTTATCACTCTCCTCGGCGGTCGCCGTCGGCAGCTCGGCATTGATCGCGGCGGGAGAGACGCGTTCCCAGAGCTTGCCGATAATGGTCTCGCCGTAGTCGCCCCACCCCTCGCAGTCGGCCGGTTCACCGCTTGGCGGCTGCGAGAGCGCACGCGTGTCGGCCTCGACCATGCCGGAAGTCATGCCGAGCATCAGCAGTGTCAGTAGCGCGAGTCGTTTCGTCATTCGACGTTCTCCTGTTCATTGTCACCGACTCTCCTTAGGCGCCCATAAGCGCCTTACTTCGACCGTTACGCTTTATTCGACCGTCACGCTCTTGGCCAGATTGCGCGGCTGGTCGACATCTGTGCCCTTGAGCACGGCGACGTGATAGGAGAGCAGCTGCAGCGGCAGGGTGTAGAGAATCGGCGCGAGGATCTCATCGATGGGGGGTACATGAAGCACACGCAGATTGTCGGCAGCCTGGAGTGCCACACCCGCGTCGGCAAAGACGAACAGCTCACCGCCGCGCGCGCGAACCTCCTGCAGGTTGGACTTGAGCTTCTCCAGCAGCTCGTCGTTGGGCGCCACGGCGACCACCGGCATGTCGGCGTCGACCAGCGCCAGCGGCCCGTGCTTGAGCTCGCCGGCCGGATAGGCTTCAGCGTGGATGTAGGAGATTTCCTTCAGCTTGAGCGCGCCTTCCAGCGCGATCGGGAACTGAGTGCCCCGCCCCAGAAAGAGCGCGTGATGCTTCTCGGCGAAGGCCTCGGAGAGCGCCGCGATCGGGGCATCCATCTCCAGCGCCCGCTCGAGCACGGCAGGCAATCCGCGCAATGCCTGGACCAGCGCAGCTTCGCGATCGTCGCCGCGCTCGGGACGCAGCGACAGCGTCAGCAACAGCAGCGCGACCAGCTGCGTCGTGAAGGCCTTGGTCGAGGCAACGCCGATCTCCGGTCCGGCCTGGGTCATCAGCGACAGATCGGACTCGCGGGTCAAGGAGCTGCCCGGCACATTGCAGATCGCCAGCGCACCGAGATAGTTCAACGTCTTGGCATAGCGCAGCGCGGCCAGCGTATCGGCGGTCTCGCCGGACTGGGAGAGTGTGACGAAGAGCGTGTCTGGCGGCACCACCACGTCGCGATAGCGATACTCGGAGGCGACCTCGACCTGCGTCGGCAGGCCGGCGAGCTTCTCGAGCCAGTAGCGCGCCACCAGGCCGGCGTGATAGCTGGTACCACAGGCGACGATATGGATCTGCTTAACCTTGGCGAAGCGCGCCTTCGCCTCGGCGCCGAAGCTCGCCTCCAGCACGCGACCGGCACCCAGCCGGCCCTCCAGCGTGGCGGCAATCACCGCCGGCTGTTCAAAGATCTCCTTGAGCATGAAGTGGCGGTAGTCGCCGCGACTGGCCGCGCCGTCGCCATGGACATAGGTGTGCACCTCACGCGTGGCCGACTGGCCGTCAGCGTCGAACACCTCGATGCCCCGCGCATCGGAAAGGCGTACCACGTCGCCCTCCTCCAGATAGATAAAGCGGTCGGTGACCTGCAGGAGCGCCAGCGCATCGGAAGCGATAAAGCTTTCGTCGATCCCGACGCCGACCACCAGCGGGCTGCCCTTGCGCGCGCCGACGATCTCGCGCGGCGCACCGGCGTGCATCACCGCCAGCGCGTAGGCGCCATCGATCTGTGCAAGCGTCGCCTGGACGGCGGTCAGCAGGTCCCCCTGTTCGAGGAAGGCCCGATCGAGCAGATGCGCGACGACCTCGGTATCGGTTTCCGATTCGAAGATCACGCCATCCGCTTCCAGCTCGCGTTTGAGCGGCTCGAAGTTCTCGATGATGCCGTTGTGGACGATCGCCAGCGCGTGGCCGCCCCTATGCGGATGTGCATTCGCCTCGGAAGGCTTGCCGTGAGTCGCCCAGCGAGTATGAGCGATGCCGACGTGCCCCGGCAGGCCGTGCTGGCCGAGCGCCGCTTCGAGCGCGGCGACCTTGCCCACCGCACGCTGGCGTTCGAGCTGCCCGGCAGCGTTCAGGACCGCGACCCCGGCGCTGTCGTAACCGCGATACTCGAGCCGCCTCAGGCCCTCCAGCAGGATGCCCTGCACGTTGCGCGCGGCGAGCGCGGCGACGATTCCACACATGTTCGATCTCCTCGAGAAAAAGCGTTCAGGCCTCGGCGGCGGGCGCCACGATCAGGGTCACGCCCTGGCATTCGATGGCGGCGGCCGCCGCGTCGTCGAGGCGCGCATCGGTCACCAGGGTGTCGATGCGCGCCCACGGCAGTTCCAGATTGGGGATGCGGCGGCCGATCTTATCGGCTTCCACCATGACCACGACCTCGCGGGCGACATCCGCCATGACCCGTGTCAGCCCGAACAGTTCGTTGTAAGTCGTGGTGCCGCGTGCGAGATCGATGCCGTCGGCCCCGACGAAAAGCTGATCGAAGTCATAGGCACGTAGCACCTGTTCGGCCACCTGTCCCTGGAATGACTCCGAATGCGGGTCCCAGGTACCACCGGTCATCAGCAGCGCCGGTTCCGGTTCCAGCTCGCGTAGGGCGCCGGCCACGGTCAGCGAGTTGGTCATCACCACCAGGCCGCGCAGACCGCCAAGCTCGCCGATCAGGGCCGCCGTGGTGGTACCACTGTCGACAATGATGCGGTTGTGCTCGCGAATGCGGGCTCGCGCGGCCCGCGCAATGGCGCGCTTGAACGGCGACAGCGCCTGCGCCGGCTCACCGAGCATCTCCTGTGGCAGTGGCGCCGCCCCGCCATAGCGGCGCAACAGCAGACCACTACGCTCGAGCGTCGAGAGGTCCTTGCGCACGGTCACTTCGGAGATGGCGAACCGGCTCGCAAGCCGCTCCACCGGCGTCTCGCCATGGTCGTTGATGTACGCCAGGATGGCGTGACGGCGCTGGGCCGTATCGCGTTTCGGCATGGAGAATTAAGTTTCGTTTTAGTTTCGAACCGAAAGGTAATGGATTCGAATCAAAACCGATTGGTACGCCGTCGTCAACCTTTCGTCAGCGATGGTCCAGCAAGGACGGCAAGTCGCGCTGGGCGATTGGCCAAGAAGGTTGAGCGGGATGGTGGCCTCTGTCGCGCGAGCTGGGCATCATGGTTGCCCCTGAACAACCACAATCGAAGAGACCTTGCATGACCAGCCAGGAGATTCTCGGCAAGCTGATCCGCTTTGCCACCGTCAGCCGCGACTCCAACCTCGCCCTGATCGAGTTCATCAGAGATTACCTCGCCGACCATGGCGTGGAGAGCGAGCTGATCCATAACGAGGACGCCAGCAAAGCCAACCTGTGGGCGACCCTCGGCCCGACCGATCGCGGCGGCGTCGTGCTCTCCGGTCATACCGACGTGGTACCGGTAGACGGTCAACCATGGACACTGCCACCGTTCGAGATGACCGAGCGGGACGGCAAGCTCTACGGTCGCGGCACCGCGGACATGAAGGGCTATATCGCCTGCGTGCTGGCGGCGGTGCCGCAGTTCCTGGCCACGGACCTGAAGACCCCGATCCACCTGGCGTTCTCCTACGACGAAGAGGTCGGCTGCCTCGGCGTGCGCTCGATTCTCTCGATGCTCAAGGACAAGGCGCACCAGCCGATCGCCTGCATTATCGGAGAACCCACCGAGCTGAAGCCGGTGCTCGGCCATAAGGGCAAGCTGGGGGTGCGCTGCCACGTCAAGGGCGCGCCCTGCCATTCGGCCTATGCCCCCGAGGGCGTCAACGCGATCGAGAACGCGGCGAGGCTGATTACCAAGCTGACCGAAATCGGCACGCGCCTGGCCGATCCCGCCCACCACGACGAGCGCTTCTATCCGCCCTTTTCCACGGTGCAGACCGGCGTGATCGAAGGCGGCCAGGCGCTGAACATCGTACCGGCGGACTGCCGCTTCAACTGGGAGGTGCGCTCGCTGCCCGGCTTCGACGCCAGCGAGGTGGAACGCGAAATGCGCGACTACGCCGAGCGTGAGCTGATTCCGACGATGCGCGCCGTCGTTCCCGATACCGATATCGTTTTCGAACCGCTGCAGTCCTATCCGGGCCTGACCACGGCGGCGTCGAGCGACGTCGCCCAGCTGATCGCTACCCTGGCCGAGCGCGACGACTTCGGTACGGTCGCCTATGGCACCGAAGGCGGGCTGTTTCACGAAGCTGGCATTCCCACCGTCGTCTGCGGGCCGGGATGCATGGATCAGGGCCACAAGCCGGACGAGTTCATCGCCATCGAACAGCTCGAACGCTGCGATGCGATGATGCAGCGCCTGGCCGAGCATTTGAGCTCGTGAAAAAGGCGCAGTGCATGCAGTGGATGAAGGAGACCAAGCATATGCAAGAGGTTTCGACGCTGAGAGCGTGGCGTTGGCCGGTGATCGCATTGGCCATGGTGCTCGCCGGCTGCAGCACGCAGGCGCCCCAGCCCGGCTTCGAGCAGCGTCCGGCCACGGTCAAGGAGGCGCTGGTCTCGCTGATCCCCGCCAACGCCGAGGATCGCGACGGTTGGGCCACCGATATCACCGCCGCCTTCGCGGCGCAGAACCTGCCGGCCACGCGCGAGAATCTCTGCGCCACGCTAGCGGTGACCGAGCAGGAGTCGACCTATAGCGGCGACCCCGTGGTGCCTAATCTATCGGCCATCGCGCGTCAGGAGATCGAGCGCCGCGCCGACGCGCTGCATCTCCCCGGTTTTCTGGTCAACGCGGGACTCAATCTCGAATCGCCCACCGGCGAGACCTATAACGAACGGCTCGATCAGGTCACCACCGAGCGCGAGATGAGCGAGATCTTCGAGGACTTCATCTCGATGGCGCCGCTGGGCCGCCAGCTCTTCGGCAGTCTCAACCCGGTGCATACCGGCGGACCAATGCAGGTCAGCGTCGATTTCGCCGAAGCGCACGCCGACAATTACCCCTATCCGATCGACGGATCGATCCGCCACGAGGTCTTCACGCGGCGTGGCGGTCTCTATTTCGGCATCGCGCATCTGCTCGGGTATCCGGCCCACTACGATGACATGATCTACCGCTTCGCCGACTTCAATGCGGGATGGTATGCGAGCCGCAATGCCGCGTTCCAGGCCGCCGTCAGCCAGCTCTCGGGCATCCCGCTGGCGCTCGATGGTGACCTGACCATCCCCGGCTCACGCCGGGCGGGGCAGACCGAACTCGCTGTGCGCACATTGAAAGCCCGTCTCGGCATGGACGATGACGACATTCGCGAGGCACTGGAACAGGAGAAGTCCCTGGCATTCGAACGGACCGCTCTCTATGAAGCGGTCTATTCGCTTGCGATGCAGCAGGAAGGCCAGCCAACCCCCTACGCGCATCTGCCCGGTATCCAGCTCGACAGCCCCAAGATCACGCGCAACCTGACCACGGCGTGGTTCGCCCAACGCGTCGATGCACGCTACCAGGACTGTCTCTCGCGCGCGCCACGCACCCTGCCCTGAGCTAGGCCGGCCACTACCGGCCGGAGGATGCCAGTCGAGCATGCTCCTCGGGCCTCACCCCCTGACGGCTCACGTGACGCGGTCCCTGCTGCGACAACGTGGCGCGAGCCGGCACACTGCCAGACGCATCGCAGCGGCGTAAGCTGGTGTCGAAAGCGACCGCCAAGCGATCTCGATCCGCGGCGGCCGATCGATGCCTTCTTGCCTCGGGATCGTCTCATGGCCTCTCTGGTACGCGCCTGGCAGTACTTCAAGCATGTGGTTCCCTTTCGTCTCGCCCCCGCCATCATGGCAACGCTGGTTCTCGTCGGCCTGCTGCTGATCCCGCACCCCGAGGGGCTGACGCCGAAATCCTGGGCGTTGGTGGCGATCTTCCTGACCACCATCGTCGCGATCATCCTCAAGGTGATGCCGATCGGCGTGATGGCACTGATGGCGATCGTCATCGTCTCGCTGTCGCAGGTCACGGCGGATTCCGCCTCGGGGGCCATCGCCGACGCGCTGAGCAGTTTCTCGAGCCCGCTGATCTGGCTGATCGTCATCTCGATCCTGATTTCACGCGGCTTGAAGAAGACCGGCCTCGGCGCCCGCCTCGGCTTCGGCTTCATTGCCCTGCTCGGTCGACGCACGCTGGGCATCGGTTATGGCCTGGCGATCAGCGAGCTGATCCTGGCCCCGTTCACGCCGAGCAATACCGCCCGCGGCGGCGGCATCGTCCATCCGATCATGAAGTCGATCGCCGGCGCCTTCGACTCGGATCCGGAAAAGGGCACTCAAGGCAAGGTCGGCACCTACCTGGCGCTGGTCAACTATCACGCCAATCCGATCACCTCGGCGATGTTCCTCACCGCCACGGCGCCCAACCCGCTGGTGGTCGACTATGTCGCGCGGGCGTCGAATCAGACTTTCCATCTTTCCTGGAGCGTATGGGCACTGTGCATGCTGCTGCCGGGGCTGATCTGCATGCTGCTGATGCCGCTGGTGATCTACTGGCTGGCGCCGCCGACCCTTCGCCGCACGCCGGACGCGGTCGATTTCGCCCGCGGCGAGCTCACGCGCATGGGCAGCCTTCACCCGAGCGAATGGGTGATGATGGCCACCTTCGCGCTGCTGCTGGTGCTGTGGGCCGATCTGCCGGCGCTGCTGCTGGGTGGACTGTTCTCGCTCGATACCGAGGTCCTGCGCTACCTCAGCTTCAATCCGACCACCGTGGCCGCGCTCGGGCTCTTCGTGCTGTTGGTCACGGGGACGCTCGACTGGAACGATGTGCTGGCCGAGAAGAGCGCCTGGGATACGCTGGTCTGGTTCGGCGCGCTGGTGATGCTGGCCGGGCAGCTCAACGCGCTGGGCGTGATCGCGTGGTTCGCCGAGGGGCTGCGCGAGGCGATCGTCGCCAGCGGCATCGGCTGGCCATGGGCGGCGGCCACGCTGGTGCTGATCTTCGTCTTCTCCCACTACCTGTTCGCCAGCACCACGGCGCACATCAGCGCCATGATGCTGGCGTTCCTCAGCGTCGGCGTCAATCTGGTGCCGGCCGCCTACAGCGTGCCGTTCCTGCTGATCATGACGGCCGGCTCGGCGATCATGATGACACTGACGCACTATGCCACCGGCACCTCGCCGATCATCTACGGCAGCGGCTACGTCACCCTGGGTCGCTGGTGGGGCGTCGGCTTCGTGATGTGCCTGATGGAGCTGGCAGTCTTCACCGTGGTGGGTCTCGGCTGGTGGAAGCTGCTCGGCTACTGGTAGTCGATGGTGGTCATCGCCGGCAGCCAGGAGACCATGCCTCAGCCTTTCGGGGTTTTCACCGGACGCTGCCAGCCGGGCTTGGTGACCTGGCGACTGCGTGCAATGGCCAGCTCGTCGTCGGCGACCTCGCGCGTGATGGTGGAACCGGCGGCAATCGTCGCGCCGTTACCGACGGTGACCGGGGCGACCAATGCGCTGTTGGAGCCGACGAAGACGTTTTCGCCGATTCGCGTGCGATGCTTGTTGGCACCATCGTAGTTGCAGGTGATGGTGCCGGCGCCGACGTTGGTATCGCGGCCGATCTCGGCGTCTCCCAGATAGCTGAGATGCCCCGCCTTGACGCCCTCGCCGAGCGTCGCGTTTTTGGTCTCGACGAAGTTGCCGACATGCGCTTTCTGACCTAGCCGGGTACCGGGTCGCAGCCGCGCGAACGGCCCGCAGTCGCTCTCCTCGCCCATCTCCGCACCCTCGAGATGGCTGTTCGCCTTCACCACCGCGCCACGCCTGAGAACGCTGTCCCGGATCACGCAATTCGGGCCGATGACGACGTCATCCTCGAGGGTGACATGGCCTTCGAGGATGACGTTGACGTCGATCTGGATATCCCGCCCCACAGTGACCTCGCCGCGCAGGTCGAAACGCGCCGGATCGGCGAGCGTCACGCCGGCACTCATCAGATGCTCGGCCTGACGACGCTGGTAGGCGCGCTCCAGCGCCGCGAGCTGACGCCGATCGTTGACCCCTTCGACTTCGACCGGCGAAGTCGGCTGTGCCGCCAGAACCTCGACACCGTCGGCGGCGGCCATGGCGATGACATCGGTCAGGTAGTACTCGCCCTGGGCGTTCTCGGCGGAGAGCTCGGGCAGCCAGCGGCGCAGCTGGGATGCGGTCATCGCCATGATGCCGGTGTTGCATTCACGGATCGCGCGCTGGCCGGCATCGGCATCCTTGTGCTCGACGATCGCGGTGACGGCGCCCTTGTCGCTGCGCACGATGCGCCCGTAGCCGGCGGGATCGTCAAGCGTCACGGTGAGCAGCGCCATATGCTGCTCGTCCACGCCTGCCAGCAGTCCCTCCAGCGTTTTCGCCTGGATCAGCGGCACGTCACCGTAGAGCACCAGCACCTTGCCCTCGCCGACGCTTGGCAGCGCCTGGGCCACCGCATGGCCGGTTCCCTTCTGCTCGGTCTGCTCGCAGAAGTCGACCGGACACTCGGCCAGAGACGTCCGCACCGCCCCGGCGCCGTGGCCGACGACGACGTGCACGCTGGCCTCATCCAGACCGGCGGCAGTATCGACAACATGCCGCACCAGTGCCCGACCGGCCAGCGGATGGAGCACCTTGGGCGTGCGCGAACGCATGCGGGTTCCCTGGCCGGCGGCCAGAATCACGACGTCGAGAGTCATCGGGGCATCCTTTCAGTCAACGAATGGGGGATCATCGAGTTGGGCGTGATCGGGTCGGACAAGGTCCGATTGGGAGACATTCTAGCGTGCGCAGGGACAACGGAAAGCACCGCTCGGCGACGTTGCCGATATCGTTCCGATGCAAACGACAAGGGCGACTCCGAAGAGTCGCCCTTGAGGTACTGCGGGTCGCGCGAGCGTCGGCTCAGCCGCGGCGGCCGCTGCGACGCAGCTGCTGCAGCGTGCGCAGCTGCGCGGTGGCTTCGGCCAGCTCGGCCGCTGCACGGGTGTAGTCGAGCTCCGACTGCTTGTCGTTGAGCGACTGCAGCGCATGCTGGCGCGCCTGCTCGGCTTCCGCCTCGTCCAGATCGCTGGCCCGGGTGGCGGTATCCGCCAACACCGAGACCACGTCCGGCTGCACTTCGAGGAAGCCGCCGGTCACGTAGTAGAGCTCTTCTTCACCGCTCTCCTGGATCACGCGCACCGGGCCGGGCTTGAGCTCGGTCAGGAGCGGGGCGTGACCGCGCAGGATACCCAGATCGCCAGCAACGCCGGCAGCGATGAGCTGCTGGACGTCGCCCGAGAAGATCTCCTTCTCGGCGCTGACGATGTCGCACTGAAATGTGGCCATAGCGATATCCTCTTGAGCCAGATCCCGGGGGCGTTCGCCCCCGGCAACCGGGCGGGCTTACTTCATGCTCTTGGCTTTCTCGACCGCTTCGTCGATGGTGCCGACCATGTAGAACGCCTGCTCCGGCATGTCGTCGTAGTCACCGTTGAGGATGCCCTGGAAGCCACGGATCGTCTCCTTGAGAGAGACGTACTTGCCGGGCGCCCCGGTGAAGACCTCGGCGACGAAGAACGGCTGCGACAGGAAGCGCTGGATCTTACGCGCGCGGGAGACCGCCAGCTTGTCCTCGTCGGACAGCTCGTCCATCCCGAGGATGGCGATGATGTCCTTGAGTTCCTTGTAGCGCTGCAGCACGCCCTGAACACCGCGAGCGATGTTGTAGTGCTCTTCGCCGACGACCAGCGGGTCGAGCTGGCGCGAGGTGGAGTCGAGCGGATCGACGGCCGGGTAGATACCCAGTTCGGCGATCGAACGCGACAGCGTCACGGTGGAATCAAGGTGCGCGAAGGTGGTCGCCGGCGACGGGTCGGTCAGGTCGTCCGCGGGCACGTAGACGGCCTGCACGGAAGTGATCGAACCGGTCTTGGTCGAGGTGATACGCTCCTGCAGAGCGCCCATCTCTTCCGCCAGCGTCGGCTGGTAGCCCACGGCGGACGGCATGCGGCCGAGCAGGGCGGACACTTCGGTACCGGCCAGCGTGTAGCGGTAGATGTTGTCGACGAACAGCAGTACGTCGCGGCCTTCATCGCGGAATTTCTCGGCGATGGTCAGACCGGTCAGTGCCACACGCAGACGGTTGCCCGGCGGCTCGTTCATCTGGCCGTAGACCAGGGCGACCTTGTCGAGAACGTTCGACTCCTGCATCTCGTGATAGAAGTCGTTACCTTCACGCGTACGCTCACCGACACCGGCAAACACGGAGTAACCGCTATGCTCGGTGGCGATGTTGCGGATCAGCTCCATCATGTTGACGGTCTTGCCGACACCGGCGCCGCCGAACAGGCCGACCTTGCCGCCCTTGGCGAAGGGACAGACCAGATCGATCACCTTGATGCCGGTCTCGAGCAGTTCGCTGGAGGCAGCCTGCTCGGCGTAGGTCGGTGCCGGGCGGTGGATCGGCATGCGCTCGGCGTCGCCGCCGATCTCGCCTGCCTCATCGATCGGCTGACCGAGCACGTTCATGATACGGCCCAGTGTCTCGGTGCCGACCGGCACGGAGATCGGCGCACCAGTGTTCTCCACCTCGATACCGCGCTGGAGACCTTCGCTGGAGCCCATGACGATGGCGCGCACCACGCCGTCGCCGAGCTGCTGTTGCACTTCGAGAATGGCCTCTTTGCCCGAGACCGTCAGCGCGTCGTAGACCTTGGGGACATTGTCCCGCGGAAACTCTACGTCAATCACCGCGCCGATGATTTGTACGATACGTCCGCTCATAGTGGTTCCTCGTAAACCTGCAAATGAAACCTGTAGGGCCAAGCCGTACTCGAGACCGCCGCCACGCAGGCGACGTCGTCGTCATACCGCCGCGGCGCCACCGACGATTTCCGAAATCTCCTGGGTGATGGCCGCCTGACGCGCCTTGTTGTACACCAGTTGGAGATCGTCAATCAGATTGCCGGCGTTATCGGTCGCGTTCTTCATCGCGATCATGCGCGCAGCCTGTTCGCAGGCCGCGTTTTCGACCACGGCCTGATACACCTGGGATTCGACGTAGCGAACCAGCAGGTGATCGAGCAGGGTCTTGGCATCCGGCTCATACAGGTAGTCCCAGTTGTCGGGACGGACTTGTTCCTCTCCCTCGGCGTCATCGTCGACCGCTTCCAGCGGCAACAACTGACGCACGACGGGCTTCTGGCTCATGGTGTTGACGAATTCGTTGTACACCACATAGAGCCGATCGAGATTGCCTTCATCGAAAGCATCGAGCATCACCTTGACGCTACCGACCAGATCCTGGGCTTCCGGCGCTTCGCCGAGGCCGCTCTTCGCGGCCAGCAGGTTGCCGCCCTGCTTCTTGAAGAAGCCCGCAGCCTTGCTGCCGATCGCCGCAAAGTCGGCGCCGACGCCCTGCTGGTCCCACTCGCGAGCGTGCCTGACGACAGCCTTGAACAGGTTGACGTTCAAGCCGCCGGCGAGCCCGCGGTCACTGGAAACGACGATATAGCCGACGCGCTTGACCTCGCGTTCGACCATGTAGTCGTGACGGTATTCCGGGTTGGCCTTGGCGACGTGGCCGACCACCCGGCGGATCAGGCTGGCATAGGGCTGGCTGGCCGCCATGCGATCCTGAGCCCGACGCATCTTCGACGCAGCGACCATTTCCATGGCGCTGGTGATTTTCTGCGTGTTCTTGATGCTCCCGATCTGGGATTTGATCTCTTTTGCAGCTGCCATCGCGGATCACCTGATTCATGCCGCTCAGCCGGGCAGGGCGGCCCGCCTCTCCCGTGGGAAAAGGCGAGCCGCGCCGCTTACCAGGTCTGAGTGGACTTGAACGACTCGAGACCCGACTTGAGACCTTTCTGGATCTCGTCGTCGTAGCCGCCGCTCTGGTTGATCTTGTCGAGCAGGTCGGCGTGCTCGGCCTTCATGTAGTCCTGAAGGGCACGCTCGAAATCCAGCACCTTGTCGACAGCGACATCGTCCAGGAAGCCTTCGTTGGCGGCGTACAGTGTCACCCCCATCTCGGCAACCGACATCGGCGAGTACTGCTTCTGCTTCATCAGCTCGGTGACGCGCTGACCGTGCTCGAGCTGCTTGCGGGTCGCTTCGTCGAGATCGGAAGCAAACTGCGAGAACGCCGCCAGCTCGCGATACTGTGCCAGCGCCAGACGCACACCGCCGCCCAGCTTCTTGATGATCTTGGTCTGCGCCGAACCACCCACACGCGATACCGACAGGCCAGCGTTGATGGCCGGGCGGATACCGGAGTTGAACAGGCCGGTCTCGAGGAAGATCTGACCGTCGGTGATCGAGATCACGTTGGTCGGAACGAACGCCGAGACGTCACCGCCCTGGGTCTCGATGATCGGCAGTGCGGTCAGCGAGCCGGTCTTGCCCTTCACTTCACCGTCGGTGAACTTCTCGACGTACTCGGCATTGACGCGCGCGGCGCGCTCGAGCAGGCGGGAGTGGAGGTAGAAGACGTCACCCGGATAGGCTTCGCGACCCGGCGGACGACGCAGCAGCAGCGAGATCTGACGATAGGCGACGGCCTGCTTGGAGAGGTCGTCGTAGACGATCAGCGCATCTTCGCCACGGTCGCGGAAGTACTCGCCCATGGTGCAACCGGCGTACGGTGCCAGGTACTGCATGGCGGCCGGGTCGGCAGCGCCGGCGGCGACCACGATGGTGTGGTCCATGGCGCCGTGCTCTTCGAGCTTGCGCACCACGTTGGCGATGGTCGACTGCTTCTGGCCGATCGCGACATAGATACAGGTGATACCCGTACCTTTCTGGTTGATGATCGCGTCGATCGCCACGGCGGACTTACCGATCTGGCGGTCGCCGATGATCAGCTCGCGCTGGCCGCGGCCGATCGGGACCATCGCATCGATCGACTTGAGACCGGTCTGCACCGGCTCGTCGACCGACTGACGCGTGATGACGCCGGGCGCCACCTTTTCGATGGCGTCGGTCATCTTGGCGTCGATGTCGCCCTTGCCATCGATCGGGTTACCCAGCGCGTCGACCACGCGGCCAACCAGCTCGCGGCCCACCGGCACTTCGAGGATACGACCGGTGCACTGCGCGGTCATGCCCTCTTCGAGGCTCAGATAGTCGCCCAGGACCACGGCGCCGACACTGTCACGCTCGAGGTTGAGCGCCATGCCGAAGACGCCGCCGGGGAATTCGATCATCTCGCCCAGCATCGCGTCGGCCAGGCCGTGGATGCGTACGATGCCGTCAGCCACGCTGACGACGGTGCCCTGATTACGGGCTTCGGAGGCGACATCCAGCTTTTCGATACGCTGTTTGATGATGTCGCTGATCTCGGAAGGATTCAGTTGCTGCATGCCATGTCCCTCGAACTCAGGCGGTGAGCGCTTCGCGCAGACGCTGCAATCGACCGCGCACGGAACCGTCGATGACGGTATCGCCGGTACGCAGGATCACGCCGCCTAGCAGCTCGCGGTCCACCTGAGTGGTAATGGAGATTTCACGATTCAGACGCTTCTTCAGAGCTTCGGCAAGGACGTTCTGCTGGGCATCGTCCAGTTCGAAAGCCGAGACGATGGTGACATCGACCCGCTTCTCTTCCTGGGCGCGCAGCACCTCGAACTCCTCGAAGATGTCCGGCAGCGCGGCCAGACGTCCCTTTTCACCGACGAGACGCAGGAAGTTGCCCACCTGCTCGTCGAAGGCGCCTTCGCCACAGACTTCCAGCAGCAGCCGGATCTTGTCGTCGGCGGTAAGCCGCGGGTTGCCGAGAATGCGTTCGGAAACATCGGCGTCACCGGCCGCCGCAGCGGCCAGTGACAGGCTCTGAGACCACGCTTGGAGCGCCTTGTGATCGCGCGCGAACTCGAACGCCGCCTTGGCGTAGGGTCGAGCGACGGTAGACGATTCAGCCATGGTGCGCCTCCTTAGAGCTCGGCAGCGAGCTTGTCGACAAGCTCACGATGCTTGGCTTCGTCGATGGAGGACTCCAGGATTCGCTCGGCGCCGGCCACGGCCAGCAGCGATACCTGGGCACGCAGCTCTTCCTTCGCGCGATTGATCTCCTGATCAATTTCGCTGCGAGCGCCTTCGATGATGCGCTCGCCTTCGGCCCGCGCGGTCTCGCGGGCCTCTTCGACGATCTGACTGGCCCGCTTGTTGGCCTGTTCGAGGATCTGTTGCGCCTGCTCCTTGCTCTCCTTGAGCGTCTCGTCGGCCTTTTCCTGGGCCAGTTCGAGATCTCGGGTAGCACGGCTGGCTGCATCCAGACCGTCGGCGATCTTCTTCTGTCGTTCCTGCAGCGCCTGCATGACCGGCGGCCATACATACTTCATGCAGAACCAGACGAAGACCGCAAAGGCAATGGCCTGACCAATCAGTGTAAGGTTCAGATTCACGCCAGCACCTCTCGCGTCACGGGTTTGGGGTTAGTGTCACCGGTGGCCATGATGGCCGCTAGCGGCGACGTTAACCGACAAACGGGTTGGCGAAGGTGAAGAACAGGGCGATACCGACGCCGATCATGGTCACGGCATCGAGCAGACCCGCGACGATGAACATCTTGACCTGCAGCTGCGGGATCATTTCCGGCTGACGCGCGGCGCCTTCCAGGAATTTACCACCGAGGATACCGAAGCCGATGGCGGTACCCAGTGCGCCGAGGCCGATCAGCAGAGAAACGGCGATCGCGGTCATGCCCAGAACTTGTGCTTCCATGGTTGTCTCCAGTTTCAGTCGAGTATTGCAAAGGGTTAGGGGTTAAGGGGAAAAGCGTCTCAATGCTGCTCTTCGGTCGCCATGCTGAGATAGACGATCGTGAGCATCATGAAGATGAATGCCTGCAGCGTGATGATCAGGATATGGAACACCGCCCACGGGAAGTGCAGCGGCAGCTGCCATAGGCCGATCATGGCGATCAGGATGAAGATCAGCTCGCCGGCATAGAGGTTGCCGAACAGTCGCAGGGCCAGAGAAACCGGCTTGGCCAGCAGGGTGACGGCTTCGAGCAGGAAGTTGATCGGGATCAGCAGCGCCTGAGCAAACTTGTTGGGTGTGCTGAACGGATGCAGTGTCAGCTCGGCGATGAAACCGGAGACGCCCTTGGTACGAATGGAGTAGAAGATGATCAGGGCAAAGACGGAGAGCGACATGCCGAACGTCGCGTTGACGTCGGTCGTGGGCACGACCTTGAAGTAGACGTGGGCCGGGTCGGCACCGAACCAGGCACCCACTTTCTGGGCCAGCATCGGCAGGAAGTCCACCGGCACCAGATCCATCAGGTTCATCAGGAAGATCCAGCAGAAGATGGTCAGCGACAGCGGCGCGATCATCCGGCTCTTGCCGTGAAAGGTTTCACGCACTGAGCCGTCGACGAATTCGACCATCATCTCGACGAAATTCTGCAGACCGGTGGGCACACCGGTCGAGGCGCGCTTGGCAACCAACCGAAACAGGTACAGGAAAATCACGCCAAGGCCGATCGACCACAGCATGGTGTCGACATGAATCGCCCAGAAGCCCATCTCGGAAGCCTCTTCGGCGGAGTGCGCCAGCGACCAGCCATGCTCCGGGTGCAGACCGAAGGTCATGTTCTGCAGGTGGTGCTGAATGTACTCCGTACTCGTCGGGTTGTTGCCAGCCATGGTTCAGCCTCGAGATTGAGTGCGTGACGGACGGCGCAGAAGCCAGGGACCCAGCCACTGCGCCAGCAGCGTCAACACATAAGCGCTAAAGAAGAAAGCAGGGTTTGAAGGGGGCACGGCCACGAATGCCAACGTAAACAGTACCGCCGTCAAACCGAACTTGCCGGCCTCGGCCTGATAGAAACTCTTGACGATGTTGCGTGCCTGCGCGGCTCCTTGGTGACGAAAGGCGCGCCAGGCAAAAAAGGCGTTCGGAATGGCCGCCACGAGACCACCGGTCAAGGCGGATAGCGCCGTCTCTCGATCCCGAACTCCCCAGGCGATCAGGGTCAGGCCCATCACGATGCCGCACTGTATCAGGATCAGGAACGCGATGCGCGGTCTAGGAAGCTTGGCCGGTGCCGTCGGATGCATGGCGTCGGTCTCGCCTGTCGTGAAAACGTCGGATCCTGGAACACGCCCGGTTGTTGCTCCGTGGCGTCAGTTTGGCAAATCACGGCGGATTATAGAGAAGGGCACAGGCCGCTTCAACCGGACCTGCACCGATCTGACGCGTCCGCAAAGGCAAACGCTCGGGAAAAGCGCACAATTTCCATTAACGCGCTAACTTTAATCCCCTCAGCGTTCCCCTTCAGCGGATGTGCCCCAGAATGCCGTCCAGCTCATCGAGACTGGTATAGCGAATCGTGACACGGCCCTTGCCGGAGGCGTTGTGATGGATCTTGACCGGCGCCCCGAGCAGGTCGGCCAATCGGCTCTCCAGCCGCCCGACGTCCGCCGGCTGACGTTTCTCCTCGTGCCCTTTCTGGCCGCTGGCCAGCTGCTTTACCAGCGCTTCGGTCTGGCGCACCGTGAGCTCGCGAGCCACCACCTCGTGCGCCGCCTGGCGCTGCTGGGCGGGAGACAGCGTCAGCAGGGCTCGCGCGTGCCCCATATCGAGATCTCCGCGCTCGAGCAGCGTCAGCACGTGGGGATCGAGCGCCAGCAGACGCAGCAGGTTGGCTACCTGGGCGCGCGAGCGCCCGACCGCATCGGCCACCTGCTGCTGGGTCAGTTCGAATTCGTCGAGCAGGCGCTTGAGCGCCATGGCCTCCTCGACCGGATTGAGGTTTTCGCGCTGGATGTTCTCGATCAGCGCGAGGGCCAGCGCGACCTCGTCGCTGACCTCGCGAACCACCGCCGGGATCGTCTCGAGTTCGGCCAGCTGCGAGGCCCGCCAACGCCGCTCGCCGGCGATGATCTCATAGCGCTCCTGGCCGATCTGGCGCACCACGATGGGCTGCATGACGCCTTGGGCGCGAATCGAGTCGGCCAGTTCCTCCAGCGCTTCCGGCTGAATGTCGCGGCGGGGCTGGTACTTGCCTCGGGTCAGCTGGCGCAGCGGCAGGTGCGCGAGTCGCTCGCCGTTGCCGCGAGGATCGGGCGGTGCCTGCGCCGGCGTGGGCGCATCGCTGTCCGCGCCACCCTGCGACAAACTGTCACGCCGCCGGGCGCTGGAACCGATCAGGGCATCGAGCCCGCGTCCCAGAGGGCGTTTGCGCGTCGTCATGGCGTGTTCCTCGCAGCGATCGTGATCATTACAGCGCCAGGCGGCGAATCAGTTCCTTGGCCAGTACGCGATGCGCCTGGCTCCCGCGCGACAGCCGCGCATACTTGGTCACCGGCACGCCGTGGCTCGGCGCCTCGGCCACGCGCACGTTACGCGGGATGGTCGTCTTGAGCAGAGAATCGCCGAAGTACTGCCCGAGCTGCTTGCTGACGTCGCGGGTGAGACTGTTGCGGGGGTCATGCATGGTCCGCACGATGCCGAAGATCTCGAGCGTGGGGTTCACGCTCTCCTGAATCTGCTCGACGGTATCCAGCAGCGCGGAGAGCCCTTCCAGGGCATAGAACTCGCACTGCACCGGGATCAGCACGCCATGGGCCGCGGTCAGGGCGTTGACTGTCAGCATGTTGAGCGACGGCGGGCAGTCGATGATCACCACGTCGTAGTCGCCCGCGACGCTCTCGATCGCACGCTGAAGCACCCGCTCGCGGCCGTCGCGGTCAAGCAGGTCGACCTCGGCCGCGGTCAGGTCGCCGTTGCCGGGCAGCAGCGCATAACCGGCCACGGCACAGTCGACGATCACCTCGGCGGCACTCTGCTCGCCCAGCAGCACGTCGAGCACGCTGCCGTCGAGGGCATGCTTGTCGACGCCACTGCCCATGGTGGCATGGCCCTGGGGGTCGAGATCGATCAGCAATACCCGGCGATCGAGCGCGGCGAGACAGGCCGCCAGATTGACCGCGGTGGTGGTCTTGCCGACACCGCCCTTCTGGTTGGTCAGCGCGATGATTCTGGTCACTGGCGACTCCCTTCGTCGAGACATAACCCTGGCGGCAGACAACGCTGCCGGCCGCTCACGGCGCGGCGCGCTCCAGCCGCAGCAGTTGGCGTTCATCCGCGTCCACGCCGGGCACCGTCAACGCAAAGCGCTCGCGGATGACCACGCTTTCCGGCAGTGCCTCGCGCTCCCGGGCATCGAGCGAGCCCTTCATTGCCAGCCACTCGCCACCTTCGCGCAGGAGCGGCTCGGTCAGCGAGACGAAATCCCCGAGCGCCGCGAAGGCGCGCGAGATGATCTGATCGAAGGTGCCGTCGAAGGCTTCGACCCGAACCTGCTCGGAGCTGACATTGGTCAGCCCCAGTTCCATGACCGCCTGGCGCTGGAACCGGACCTTCTTGCCATTGCTGTCGAGCAGCGTGACCTGAAGCTGCGGGTTCAGGATCGCGAGCACCAGACCGGGAAACCCGGGTCCCGATCCGACGTCGAGCAGGCGCGGGCCACGTACCGCAAACGCCACGCTGGCACTGTCGAGCAGGTGCCGCCCGATCATCGCCTCCGGCGAGCGCACAGCGGTGAGGTTATAGGCGCGATTCCACTTGTGCAACAGCGTGCCGAGCGCCAGCAGCCGCCCGCGCTGCTCGGTATCGACCGCGACATCGAGGGCGGCCAGACCGTCGTCGAGCAACCGTTCACAGACCGGCGTCATGCGCTCAGCGCCCGACTGTCGTCGAGCAGTCGACGTTTTTTCAGGTGGATCAGCAGAATCGAGACTGCGGCCGGCGTCACGCCGGAAATGCGTCCTGCCTGCCCCAGTGTTTCAGGCCGGGCCTGCTCGAGCTTCTGGCGAATCTCGTGGGACAGCCCCTCGACCTTCGCATAGTCCAGCGCTTCGGGCAGCGGCGTCGCCTCGTGTCGGCGCAGACGCTCGATTTCCTCCTGCTGGCGGGCGATGTAACCGGCGTACTTGGCCTCGATCTGCACCTGTTCGGCGACCGGTTCGTCCTCCACGGCGTCCCCCTTGAGCGAGGCCACGTCGGCATAGACGAGTTCCGGACGCTTGAGCAGGTCCATCAGGTTGTATTCGCGAGTGAGCGGCTGCCCGAGCTTCTCCGCCAGGCGTTCGGCCGCCGCGGTTTTCGGCTGGATCCAGGTCGCGCGCAGTCGCGCGCTCTCCCGCTCGATCTTCTCACGCTTGGTCGCGAAGGCTGACCAGCGAGGCTCGCCAACCAGACCCAGCTCACGCCCGGTCTCGGTCAGACGCAGGTCGGCATTGTCCTCGCGCAGCAGCAGTCGGTACTCGGCGCGCGACGTGAACATGCGGTAGGGCTCCTGCGTTCCCATGGAGATCAGGTCGTCGACCAGCACACCGAGATAGGCTTCGTCGCGCCGCGGCCACCAAGCCTCCTCGCCGCGTGAGCGGCGGGCGGCATTGATGCCGGCCAGCAGCCCCTGGGCGCCGGCTTCCTCGTAGCCCGTGGTGCCGTTGATCTGCCCCGCGAAATACAGGTTGTGGATAAATTTCGTCTCCAGCGAGTGCTTCAGATCCCGCGGATCGAAGAAATCGTACTCGATGGCGTAGCCCGGGCGCGTGATATGCGCGTTCTCCAGGCCGATGATCGATCGCACCACCTGCAGTTGCACATCGAACGGCAGAGAGGTGGAGATCCCGTTGGGATAGAGCTCGTGGGTATCCAGCCCCTCGGGTTCGATGAACACCTGATGGCTGGTCTTGTCGGCGAAGCGATGCACCTTGTCCTCGACCGACGGGCAGTAGCGCGGCCCGACACCGTCGATCACGCCGGAATACATCGGCGAGCGATCGAGGTTGGCCAGGATGATCTCGTGGGTCCGCTCGTTGGTGTGCGCGATATGGCAGTCGACCTGGCGCGGATGCTGCTCGCGCGACCCGAGATACGACATCACCGGCAGCGGCGTGTCGCCGGGCTGACGCTCGAGCCGGGAAAAATCGACGCTCTTGGCATCGATCCGCGGCGGCGTGCCCGTCTTCAGCCGATCGACCCGGAACGGCAAGGCGCGCAGCCGCTGGGCCAGCGCATTGGCCGGCGGATCACCGGCACGCCCGCCTGCATGGTGGTCCAGCCCGATGTGGATGATGCCGCCAAGGAAGGTCCCGGTGCACAGCACCACGGTATCCGCCATGAAGCGAATACCTGTCTGCGTGGTCACCCCGACGACGCGATCGTTATCCACAATCAGATCGTCGACCCCCTGCTGAAACAGGGTCAGGTTCGCCTGATTTTCCAGCATGCCGCGGATGGCGGCCTTGTAGCGCACACGGTCGGCCTGAGCCCGGGTGGCCCGCACGGCAGGCCCCTTGCGCGAATTGAGCACGCGAAACTGGATGCCGGCAAGGTCGGTCGCGGCGGCCATGGCACCGCCGAGCGCATCGATCTCCTTGACCAGATGGCTCTTGCCGATACCGCCGATCGCCGGATTGCAGGACATCTGTCCCAGCGTCTCGATGTTATGCGTCAGCAGCAGCGTGCGTGCGCCGCTGCGCGCCGCTGCCAGGGCGGCTTCGGTACCGGCATGGCCGCCACCGATGACGATGACCTGATAACGGTCGGGATACTCCACGGTTCACCTCGTGGGGTGCGTCACTCGGCACCCGACAGTGAATGAATCTTGAAATCGCCCACTGAAGCATTGTTGACCATAAGTCAAAAATCGCCTCAGCGGCGGCGACCACAGTCGCAAAAGCCGCCCAGTATAAACCTCCTGTGGGTAACCGTCAGGGGTTTTCCACACGGGTTTCGCTGCGCATCAGGTCATCAGACAGTCATTAATAAAATAAAGAGAAAAATAAAGAGAAGTTCTGTTGTGGTAATGACTATTGGTGTGGACATTTTCTGTGGATAAAGACAATTTCTCTATATTTTACATGCGCCTGTATTGTTATCGAATTGCTTGACAAGCTTTGATGTGCCTGCTGACATCCGCTGCGATAGCTGTGGATGAAAGGGCGGTTTTTCCACAGCGCCAGCAGCGCACGGCTTATCCACCGGTGCATACGGTAGCTGTTACCGCGATACTCAACAACTGTCTCGATTGGCGCCAGCATCGTGGTGGTGGGGGCTGTAGGGCGATACGCCAAAAAAGTATCCACAGGCGAAAAAAAAGGCATCTGAACAACTTTCTCGGCAGCGAGCTCCGGTTTTCAGGTCTCAATGAAGGTTCCGGGGTAGGGGCGTTATACGGCTGACGTATCGTGAAGCGGCGTTGTCGCCACGCGGGAACTGTCAGCCATCATCGAAGGGGACGTACGCAGCGTGCGGGCCGTGGGCAATACCCGGTGCGAGAGAGCCTGGCAGCGAAAGGGTGATGTAAAGGGGACGTGACAGTGCAAGCCAGGCCGGTTGGCGCAATCGACAAGGGGGGAAAGCGGCGACCGATCAGGCGTGGGGACGCATCAGGCACCCTGACCGAGGGAGGGAATAGTCGCCGCGGGCCATCGCCCGCGGCGGCGGTCGTTACACCGAGAAGGAGGCGCCGCAGCCGCAGGTCGACTGCGCGTTGGGGTTCCGGATCACGAAGCGGGCGCCGGCGAGCCCCTCTTCGAAGTCGACCGTCGAGCCGACCAGGTATTGATAGGAGAGGGCATCGATCACCATGCTGACGCCATCATTGTCGATCACGGTATCGTCCTCGGCGGTCTGATCGGCGAGGTCGAAACCATACTGGAAGCCGGAACAGCCTCCACCGGTGACATAGACCCTGAGCTTCAGGGCAGCATTGTTCTCCTCGGCGATCAACGCCTTGACGCGCCTGGCGGCGGCATCGGTGAAGAACATCGGGGTCGGAGCGAAAGACTCCACTGTACTCATCGTCACGCTCCCGTGCGTGCCGGCGGCGGTTGCCGGCCGGGCTGTCGATTCAGACGGGGTGGCGGTTCACGCCACCTGATTAGGGCCATTATCCTGAATACCGAGTAAAACGGTCAACTTTAGCGCCGTCAACGCGGCTCGCTGATCGGTGTATGATGGGGTCGCCGTCAACTGCTCGCACGGACGCGTGTGCCGCCCGGGAAGGGCGCGCGGCGCGAAGACGAGCGATTCGGATCGGGCAAGGAGAAGGGTTTGTCACGCGTGCCGCGGTTCGCTCTGCGACGTCCCAGCCTGGAACGCTTTCGTCGACAGCTGGCCAGCGTCGATGCCATGCCACAACTCTGCCTGCTGGGTATCCTGGCCGGCGTTCTCACCGGTACCGTCATGGTGGTCTTTCGACTGCTGCTGGAATTCGGTGCCCTGTTTTTCATTCCCGGAGACGATCCGGAAGCCTTCGAAACCCTGTCGCCGCCACTGCGTGCGCTGCTGCCGCTGCTGGCCGTGGCCCTGATCGGTGTCTGGCTCTGGCCACAGCCGCGCCGGGCGCTGAAGATGGGGATCGGTCACGTCATCGAGCGACTCGCCTACCATCAGGGCAAGATGCCCCTGCGCAACTGGATCAATCAGTGGTGGGTCGGCGTGCTATCGGTAATCGGCGGGCTCTCCGCCGGCCGCGAGGGGCCGGCGATTCATCTCGGGTCGGCGGCGTCGAGCTGGATCGGCACGCGTCTGCGGCTGCCGCACAATAGCCTACGCGTCCTGGTGGCCTGCGGGACCGCGGCGGGCATCTCGGCCTCGTTCAACACCCCGCTCGCTGGCGTCATCTTCGCCATGGAAGTGGTCATGATGGAGTACACCATCGCCGGTTTCCTGCCGGTGATCCTGGCGGCGACCATGGGGGCGCTGGTGTCGTGGAGCGTCTATGGGGCCGAGCCGGCTTTCAGCGTACCGCCGCTCGAGCTCGATTCGCTGCTCGACCTGCCCGGTATCGTGCTGACCGCGCTGATCGTCGGGCTGCTGGCGGGCGGATTCGTGCGCCTGTCGCGGGGGCATCCGGCCTTCACGCGGCTGCCGTTCGCCCTGCGCCTGGCGCTGATCGGCGCTCTGACCGGGGCCGTCGCCTGGTGGTATCCCGAGGTTCAGGGGATCGGTTACGACAGTCTCGAGCAGATGCTCAACGGCCCGATGGCGCTGGATATCCTGCTGGCCCTGGCGGTCTTGAAGCTCGCGCTGACCGGTCTCTGCGTTGCCGGTGGCGTACCGGTGGGCATTATCGGCCCGATGCTGGTTTCCGGTGCCGCGGTGGGGGCGCTACTCGGTGTGATCGGCGGCATGTTGCTGCCTAGCGTGGTGGCCACGCCAGCGCTCTACGCCGTGCTCGGGATGGCGGCGATGATGGCCGCTGCCCTGCAGGCGCCGCTGGCTGCCTTGCTGGCACTGCTCGAGCTGACCCGTAACGCCGCGATCATGTTGCCGGGCATGCTGGCGGTGGTCGTCGCGGTGTTGACCGCGCGCCAGCTCTGCGGCTGCCGTCAGGGCTTTTTCCTCTCGACCTTGACTCAGCAGGGCCTGCATCCGCTGCAGCAGCCGATGATGCAGGCGCTATCGCGTGTCGCCGTACCGGCGGTGATGGAGCGTAACCTGGCGCGCACGCCGCGAGTGATCGACCATGACCGCGCCAAGGCGCTGCTCGATGCCAAGCCGACCTGGCTGGTCATCACGCAGGAGGATCGCAACAAGCCGCCGCTGGCGATGAAGGCGGCGCATCTGGCTCGCGTGCTCCACGACGAAGCGTGGCTGGCGGAGCACGAGCGGATCGATCTGGAGGAGGTGCCCGGGCAGCGGCTCGACCTCGCGCCGGTGCATCTCGAGGCCACCCTATCGGAAGCCTACGATACCCTGGTCGAATCCGGTGTCGACGCGCTCTACGTCGAACACACCACGGCGCCGATGATTCGCCGGATTTCCGGTATCATCACCCGCGAGGCGATCGAGAACTACTATCGACGCAAACGCTGATATCGACGCAAACGCTGACACGAGACGACCGATACGCTCGATGAGGAGACGCTGCATGCGACGAACGAGAGCCTGTCGCGCCGCGCGGTCGCGCACCCATTTGGGTGGCAGGCGAATGCCGTCATGATTCGCTATGACGACAAGGCCGTCGTGCTGATCCTGGCCGGACACGATCCCAGCGGTGGTGCCGGGCTGGTGGCGGATGCCGAAGCCGTGCGCGGCTGTGGCGGCTGGCCGGTGACGGTTCCCACGGCGATGACCGTGCAGTCGACCCGCGACGTGATCAGCGTCGAACCCTGCAGCGGCGATTTCATTCGCCGAGCGGCCCGCGCGCTGATCGACGATTTCCGGATCCATGCGATCAAGGTTGGCCTGATTCCCGATCTCGAGGTGCTCGACGCAGTGATCGACGTGGCGCGGCTCTGTCCCGGGGTCCCGCTGATCGTCGACCCGGTGATCCAGAGCGGTGGCGGCACTGACTTATCCACACCCGGTCTGGTCGCGGCGATCCGGCAGCGCTTGCTACCTCTTGTGGATATCTTGACACCCAATCGGCGCGAGCTGTCGTTGATCGCCGCGACGCCGACGGCGGACGAGGTCTCCCAAGTGGTTGAGATCATGTCGCTAGGCTGTGCCGGCGTGCTGGTCACCGGTACCGATCCGTTGGCCGGTGAGGTAGCCGAGGGGCAGGTCGTGCATACCCTCCATACGCCCGAGCTCAATCGTCAGTGGCAGTGGCCGCGGCTGCCCGCCCACTATCACGGCTCCGGTTGCACGTTGGCCTCGGCGCTGGCTTCGCGCCTGGCGGCCGGTGAGGGGCTGGCTGCTGCCTGCGCCCAGGCGCAGCGCTTTACCTGGGATACTCTGGACCATGGGCTGGCACTCGGCCGGGGTCAGTATCTGCCGGACCGCGTCTGGCGCGCGCCGGACTTCGATGCCACGCTGGAGTGATGATGAAAAACCTTGTCGACAGCCAGCGCCTGCGCGGCTTGTACGCCATTACCGACAGTGTCCTGCTGGGGGACGACAAGACGCTGCTCGGTGCCTGCGAGGCTGCGCTGGGGGCCGGCATCGCGCTGCTGCAGTATCGCGACAAGTCTGACGATGCGGCGCACCGCTGGCGCCAGAGCGATGCACTGGCGGCACGCTGCCAGGCTCATGGTGTGCCCTTGATCATCAACGATGATCTGCTGCTGGCGCGCCGCCTGCAGCAGCGCTGGGGCGAGAGCATCGGCCTGCATGTCGGCCAAGAAGATGTGGCGCTAGCCGAGGCACGACGGGACCTTGGGCCGCGAGCCATTATCGGCGCAACCTGCCACGACTCGCCGATACTGGCGAGTCAGGCGGCGACGGACGGGGCCAGCTATCTGGCTTTCGGTCGCTTCTTTGTCTCGCGGACCAAGCCGGAGGCCGCCCCCGCGCCGCTGTCGATTCTCGCGCAGGTCGCTCCCCTGGGGTTGCCGCGAGTCGCGATCGGTGGCATCGATACCGCCACGGCCGGCGAGGCCCGTGCGGCCGGTGCCGAGATGCTGGCGGTGGTACACGCCATTTTCGGAACGCCCGATGTCGCCGCGGCCGTGGCCGCGCTCCAGGCACAAATCGACGCCAACCCGATACCGAATTCTGTTACTGCTTGAGACTAGAGAGCCATGACGACATCCGAAGAACTTTTCGAACGCGCCTGCCGCCATATTCCGGGTGGGGTCAATTCTCCGGTTCGTGCCTTCAAAGGGCTTTCCCGGGCACCGATCTTCGTGGAACGTGCCAAGGGGGCCTATCTCTTCGACGTCGAAGGAAAACGCTACATCGACTACGTCGGCTCCTGGGGGCCGATGATTACCGGCCATGCCGATACCGATGTGCTGGGGGCCGTGCGCGAGCGGCTCGACAATGGGCTGTCGTTTGGCACGCCGACCGCGATCGAGACCACCATGGCCGATCTGATCTGCGAGATCATGCCGTCGATCGATATGGTGCGCATGGTCAACTCCGGAACCGAGGCGACCATGTCGGCAATCCGACTCGCCCGCGGCGCCACCGGCCGCGACAAGATCGTCAAGTTCGAAGGCAACTATCATGGCCACTCCGACTCGCTGCTGGTCAAGGCCGGCTCCGGCGCGTTGACCCATGGCGAACCGAGTTCGCCGGGCGTGCCGGCATCGCTGGCAGAGCACACCATCACGCTGGCCTACAACGATATCGAGGCCGTCCACGCCTGTTTCGAGGAGATGGGCGAGCAGATCGCGGGAATTATCGTCGAGCCGGTCGCCGGCAACATGAACTGCATTCCGCCGCAGCCCGGATTTCTCGAGGCGTTGCGCGAGGTGTGCGATAGCCACGGCAGTGTCCTGATCTTCGATGAGGTCATGACCGGGTTTCGGGTCGCGTTGGGCGGGGCCCAGGCGCATTACGGGATCACACCGGATCTGACCTGCCTGGGCAAGATCGTCGGTGGCGGCATGCCGGTAGGTGCTTTCGGGGGCAAGCGCGAGATCATGGAGCAGGTCTCGCCGTTGGGACCGATCTATCAGGCCGGCACGCTCTCCGGCAATCCGCTGGCGATGGCGGCGGGCATCGCGCTGCTCGAGAAGGTGCGTCAGCCCGGTTTCCACGAGGCACTCTCGACGCGAGTGGCGACGCTCTGCGAGGGACTTGAGGCGCGTGCCGCCGATGCTGGTGTGTCGCTGATGACCCAGGGGTCCGGTGGCATGTTCGGTCTGTTCTTCACCGCCCAGCAGCGGGTCGATAATTTCGGCCAGGCGATGGCTTGCGACGCCCAGGCATTCCGCGACTTCTTCGCCCAGATGCTGGAGGCTGGCGTCTATCTGGCTCCCTCGCCGTTCGAGGCCGGTTTCATGTCCAGCGCCCACACCCACGACGACATTCAGACGACCCTGATGGCCAGCGAGCGTGCCTTTGCTGCCATGCGTCGGTCATGAGTCACCACGCCACTGACAGGGAGATGCCGCATGAGCCGAACGCTGATCCAGGCGCTCAAGGAGAGTGACTGTTTCGATCATCCGATCGGAGCCGTCGAGGTGTTCGAGACCCCTATCTCCTGGGTGGTACTGACAGGCGACTACGCCTACAAGATCAAGAAGCCGCTGGATTACGGCAGCTTTCTGGATTTCTCCACGCTGGAGAAGCGTCGCCAGCTGTGTGAGCAGGAGGTTGCGCTCAATCGCCGTGTGGCGCCGGCGCTCTATCTCGGCTGCGTGGCCATTTCCGGCAGCGAAACGGCGCCTCGCGTCAACGACGACAGCGCGCCGATCGAGTATGCGGTGAAGATGCGACAGTTCAGCAGCCGGCATCTGCTCAGTTCCCTGCAGGCCAGCGGCGAGCTTTCGGCCGAGCTGATCGATGACGTCGTCGATCAGCTGGTCGCGCTGCACGAATCCGCGGCGCGAATCGACGACGATAGTCCCTACGGATCGCCGGCGCATACGCAGCAGATGCTGGTCGAGGAGTTCGAGCTGATCGAGTCCCTGCTGGAGACACCGCAGGATCGCGAGGCACTCGACTGCGTCAAGACGTTGACGCTCGAGAGCTTCGCCCGGCTCGAGCCGATTCTGGCGTCGCGCCGGCGCGACGGCTTTATCCGCGAGAGTCATGGCGATATCCATCTTGGCAATGCCGTGCGCTTCGAGGGCAAGGCAATTCTGTTCAACGGTATCGAGTTCAACGAGCGCCTGCGCTGGTGCGATGTGGCCTGCGAGCTGGCCTTTCTGGTCATGGATCTGGAGGCGCGCGGCGAGCGCGAGTTCGCCCACTATGCGATCAACCGCTATCTGGAGCTTTCCGGTGACTATCAGGCGGTCCAGCTGCTCAATTTCTACAAGCGCTACCGGGCTCTCCTGCGGGCGCGCATCGAGCTGGTGAGGGATCGCGACGCCGGTCGCATCGATGACCTGCCCGAAGAGGAGCCGATTCAGGTCTTTCGGCGTTATCTGGAGATGGCGCGGGAGTACAGCGAGTTTCGCTTCCCCTATCTGATCATGGCCGTCGGCGTTTCGGGCAGCGGCAAGAGCCGCTTCACCGAGGAGATCGTGCGTCGTTTGGGGGGCGTGCGGCTGCGTTCCGACGTCGAGCGCAAGCGACTCTTCGACTTCACGGCGGTGCCGGACGATGCCGATGCCGTCTACAGCGAGGCGACGACCGATCAGACCTATCGCCGGTTGGCGGCGCTGGCCGGCATGGTTCTGGAGTCTGGTCTGCCGGCCTGTATCGATGCCACCTGCCTGCGGCGCGCGCAGCGTGATCGGCTGCGCTTCGAGGCGGAGAAGCGGGGGCTGCCCGTGCTGATCGTCAGCTTCGAAGCGGATCAGGCCACGTTGCGGGCGCGAATCGTCAAGCGTGCCCGGCGCAGCGGTGAGCCATCCGAGCGTAGTCTGGCGATTCTCGAACAGCAGCTGGCCCGTTTCGAACCCTTCGGCAGCGACGAGACCACTCATCTCGTCCATCTGGATACCACGGCACCGGACGCCAATCTGACGCTCGCGTCGCTGATTCAAGAGCGTATGCGGCTCAACTGAGGGACCGTACCGGAAAGATTGGCAAACGACACCGGTCGATGACGCTGGGCGTCATCGACCGGGAAGGCCAGCAAGCTGGCGACGGATGGCGGAAAGCCGGGCCGATGTTCGGCGCTGATGGACGTCGACGGTCACCAGGGTTGTCGTGTTGCCATTCTCGAGTGCCTCGGTGGGGATTTCAGCGTCGGCCGTTGGCGTAGCGAGACGCCATGACCGGAATGGTGCCGAGATTCTGCCGCGCCCAGTTGGTGGCCTGGATACGGTTGTGCACGTTGATCTTGCGGAACAGGTTGTACAGGTGAGACTTCACCGTGTGTTCGCTGACGAACAGCTTTTCCGCAATCTCGGTGTTGCTGGCACCCGAAACCAGTAGCGTGACGATCTCCAGCTCGCGCCGGGTCAGGCCGCACACTGGCCGGTAGGTATTGACCTGCTGGCGACGGTAGAAGTCGATCAGCATCGCGGAGAGCGGGCGCGAGATCCATAGCTCGCCGTCCAGCAGCTTGACGATGCCCTTGCAGATCAGCTCCAGGTTGTCCTGGCGGTAGAAGACGCCACGCAGATGGATGCCGATCAGCAGTTCCATGACCTGCTTGTTATCGCGCACGTTGAAAGCCGAGAGGATGATGTCACCGTTCTCCTCGGAGCGCGTGTTCCAGGCCAGCAGATCCTTTTCCTGAACGTGATCGCCATCCAGCAGCACCAGCACCTGTCTGCCGTCGGGGATCTGATAGCGATCCTGCGGGTTGAGTGCCGACACTCGGCAGCCGGTCTTCTGATGGATATAGTCCAGGAAGAGCACGGACTGCGAGTTACAATCAGTAACAAGCACAATATCGGTATTTTCGGTGTTCATGGTCTGATCCCTTCGAAGGATTTTAATTAGTCTTTTACATTATTCGTTGTGATCCTGGGCTGAATGGCTTCCCGCCAACCGGTGATAACCGGGTCTCCATAGTGTTAATAAAACCTTCGTCTTGTAAATATGCCCCGGTAAAGTTTTCGAAAAGTGACACAGTAGAGACAAATAATTTTCTGTTAAGAAATTAAAATACCAAATAAATTCAGTGGTTTGTATGGTTTTAAACAAAACTGGATTAGAAAACGCTGTTTTTGTCTTTAGAAAAAGCACCCGTGCGGGGCTTTGTCGATGAAGCCGGTGGGCAGGCAAACCGATTAGCTAATTCATCCCCGTCGGTAGCGGCGGATTCATCTATCGCCTCGAGGTTGTCTATACCCGCCCCTTCGTGACTCGTAGAATAGTTGTTTTTGGCAGGAATTCTCATGCAAGCAAGCAGCGAAACCTTGGTTGTTGCCAGCGGCAATGCTGGAAAATTGTCCGAATTTCAGCAACTTCTTGGTACGCTCGGGTATCGGGTCCAGCCGCAGTCGGCGTTCGGTGTCGACGATGTCGAGGAAACCGGGCTCACCTTTGTCGAGAATGCCTTGATCAAGGCGCGCGCCGCTTCGCGTGCCAGTGGATTGCCGGCGTTGGCGGACGATTCCGGATTGGCCGTGGATGCGCTCGGCGGGGCACCCGGCATCTACTCGGCGCGCTATGCGGGAGAGCCCAAGAGCGATACGGCCAACAATGCCAAGCTGCTGGAGGCGCTCCGTGATGTGCCGGAAGGTGAGCGGCGCGCTCGCTATTGGTGTGTCCTCGTCTATTTGCGCCATGCTGACGATCCGGTTCCGCTGATCGTCCAGTGCGACTGGCGCGGCGATATTCTGGCTCACCCCCGTGGCGAAGGCGGCTTTGGCTACGATCCCCTGTTCTGGGTGCCGGAATGTGGCATGAGCGCCGGCGAGCTGAGCGCGGAAGAGAAGAACCGATTGAGCCATCGCGGTCGCGCGCTTCAGCAACTGATGGAGCAGCTCAAGGGATGACTGTCTTGCCACCGCTGGCGCTCTACCTCCACGTGCCGTGGTGCGTGCGCAAGTGTCCTTACTGCGATTTCAACTCTCACGGTATCGGCCGGGGTGCCGAACTGCCCGAAGCGGCCTACGTCGAGGCGTTGTTGGCGGACCTCGACGCCGATCTGCCGGCGGTGGCGGGGCGAGAGATCGTCAGTATCTTCATCGGCGGCGGCACACCGAGCCTGTTCTCGCCGGCGGCCTATCGGCAACTGTTCACCGGGCTGCGCGAACGCCTGACCTTTGCCGCGGATATCGAGATCACGCTGGAAGCCAATCCGGGCACGGTCGAACAGGCGCGTTTCGAAGGCTATCGCGAGGCCGGTATCAATCGGCTGTCGCTGGGTGTGCAGAGTTTTCGCCGCGAGCAGCTCGAAGCCCTGGGACGCATTCACAGCGGTGACGAGGCGGTCACGGCGGTCGCCAGGGCGCGCGCCGCCGGGTTCGACAATCTCAATCTGGACCTGATGCATGGCCTGCCTGGACAGACGCTCACCCATGCGCTGGAGGATATCGATCAGGCGTTGGCGTTGGCGCCGACGCATCTCTCCTGGTACCAGCTGACGCTGGAGCCAAACACGGCTTTCTTCTCGCAGCCCCCCGTGCTGCCCGACGAGGAACAATTGTGGGATATCCAGGACGCGGGCCATGCGCGCCTCGAGGCGGCCGGCTTCGCGCGCTACGAGATCTCTGCCTATGCCAGGGCGGGTCAACGCGCTCGCCATAACCTGAACTACTGGCATTTCGGAGACTATCTCGGCATCGGTGCGGGAGCCCACGGCAAGCTGTCTTGGCGCGACGCCTCCGGGACATTGCAGATCGAACGGCGCTGGAAAGCGCGCCAGCCCGAGGCCTATCTGCGTCGGCGCCAGGATCCCCGTGGCTTCGTGGCCGGCTCGCAGGCGATCGAAGCCGCATCATTGCCGCTCGAGTTCATGATGAACGCGCTACGCCTGGTCGATGGCGTGGCGTGCGAGACCTGGGAAAATCATACTGGTCGGCCGCTGTCGGTATTGAAGCCCTATCTGCAGCGTGCGCAGGAACAGGGATTGCTGGCGGATTTCTCGCAGCGACTGCAGGCCACCCCGCGGGGATTGTTATTCTTGAACGACCTGCTCGCGCTGTTCGATGAGGCCGATGAGTGATCGCGTGGCCGTGAGCAGGGATGGAATCGTCGCTTGGGTCCTGCCGCGACCGGCAGGTGCGACGCAATGCAAGCAAGGAGCCTTTGAAGCATGAAGATGATCAAGACTGTCTGGTTGGCCGTTCCGCTCGCCGTGGCTATCGGCGCGACCGGGTGCGCCTCCAACGACCCCTATCAGCAGAATGCCCCGCAGGATAGCAGCAACAAGACCGGGTGGGGTGCGGGTATCGGTGCGGCGGCCGGTGCCGTCGCCGGCGCCCTGAGCGGTGACGGCAGCAGCAGCCGTCGGGATCGCGCGCTGATCGGTGCCGCCGCCGGTGCGGCGATCGGTGGTGGGGTCGGTGCCTACATGGATTCCCAGGAGAAGGAGTTGCGCGACCGTCTGGGCGGCACGGGTATCGATGTCGAGCGTAACGGCAACAACCTGATTCTCAACATGCCGAACAATGTCACCTTCGGTGTCGACTCCAGCGAGCTTCAGACGCCGGCACGGCAGGCGCTGAACGACGTCAACGCGGTGCTGCGTTCCTATCCGGAAACACGCATCAACGTGGCCGGCTTCACCGACAGCACGGGCGCGGAGAGTTACAATCAGTCGCTCTCCGAACGTCGCGCGAGTGCCGTCGCCACCTATCTCGAACAGGGTGGTGTGGAGTCCAGTCGCATCAGCGCGACCGGTTACGGCGAGAGCCGCCCGATAGCGAGCAACGATTCCGAAGCGGGGCGCGCCCAGAACCGCCGCGTCGAGATCACGCTGACGCCAACTCAGCAATCCTGAACGTCGGCGCATCAGCACCGATCCTGCCCGGGCGCGACCTTTAGGTCGCGCCCGTTTTCTCTGCTCGAGAGGCTTCCATGCTTGCCTACCAGCACGCCTATCACGCCGGCAATTTCGCCGATGTTCACAAGCATCTCGCGCTTCACGCCCTCGTCCAGGCGTTGATGCACAAGTCGTCGGCGATCAGCTTTGTCGATACCCATGCCGGACGTGGCCGCTATCCACTGACCGCCGCCGAGACACAGCGCCTGGGCGAGTATCGGACGGGTGTCGAGCCACTCTGGCAGCGGCGGCGTGCGCTGGCTGCGAGCCCGCTCGTCGGCGACTGGCTGGCGGCGCTGGCGACACAGCAGACGGGGCCGGAGTTGAGCTGCTATCCCGGTTCACCGTGGTGGCTGGGGTCGCAGCTGCGGACTCAGGATCGGCTGACCCTGTTCGAGCTGCATCCGGGTGAGCACCGGCATCTGGCCGACCAGGCGCTGGCCGCCGACGGCCGCGTTCAGCGGCGTCAGGCGGATGGCCTCGGTGGTCTGGTCAAGCTGCTGCCGGTCTCGACGCCGCGGCTTTGCGTACTGATCGATCCCAGCTACGAGCGCAAGGCGGAGTACGAAGAGGTGGCCGCGACGCTGGCGCAGGTAGTGCGCAAGGTGCGCCATGCTGTGGTGCTGATCTGGTATCCGCTGCTGCCGGCCGGGCGTCACCAGGCGATGCTGGAGCAGATCCGCGAGGCCGGTATCCCCAAGCTGTGGCGTAGCGAACTTCAGGTGCGCCGCCCGGAGGCCGAGCGCGGCATGTATGGCAGCGGTCTGCTGTTGCTCAACCCGCCGTGGCAGTTCGATGATGCGCTAACCACGGCGCTGGCACGGGTGGCACCGCTGCTGGGCGAGCACGCCAGCCACCACGGCGAGTGGTGGACCGGCGAACCGTGAAGACAGGTGGAGCCATCAGCCGCTGATGGTTAGGCCAGACGCGGGCGGGGATCGACCGCACTCTCGCTTGTGTCCGTCGCCTCGCCGCGAATCGCGTCGATGAACTCGTCACCCCAGCGGCGAATATCGTTGTAGCTGACGATATCGTTGAGCTGGCGCAATCGTGCCTCGGCTTCGGCGCGCGGCAGATTGAGCCCCAGATAGCAGGTTCTGGCCAGATCGTGGAGGTCGTGCGGATTAGTCAGGATCGCCCCTTTCAGCTCGGCGGCGGCCCCGGTGAACTCCGACAGGACCAGCACGCCGCAGCCCTGCGTCATGCCCTGGGTCGCGGCAAATTCCTTGGCGACCAGGTTCAGGCCATCGCGTAGTGGCGTGATCCACATCACGTCCGCCATCGCGTACCAGGCGACCACTTCCTCGAAGGGGAAGCCGCGGAAGTAGAACTGTACCGGCGTCCAGCCGACGTCGGCGAAGCGGCCGTTGATATGCCCGATGGTCTGCTCGATCTGGGTCTGGAGCTCGTTGTAGATGGTCATCTCGCGCGCCGCTGGCACGCAGATGCTGACCAGCGTGACCTTGCCGCGCAGCTCCGGGTTCTCATCGAGCAGCAGCTCGTAGGCCTGCAGTTTTTCTAGGATGCCCTTGGTGTAGTCAAGACGCTCCACCGAGAGAATCAGCTTGACCCCGGAGAACTCCTCACGCAGCTCGGCCATGCGTGCTTCCGCGCCTTCCTGGGCCAGTGCGTTCCTGATGCGGTTGAGATCCAGCCCCACCGGATGCGCGCCCATGCGCACGATACGCGTGCCGGTATCGACCGCTGTCGTCATGCTCTCGAGACCCACGGCGCAGCCGTAGGTGAGGAAACGCGGTGCGCAGCTCTGCTGGGCCAGCGTGGTCAGCGGCACGACGCCGCGGGCGACGTCGACGAAGTTTTCCACCTGTCGCGGGATGTGGAAGCCGACGTAGTCGCACTGCAGCAGGCTACCGATGATCTGGCGCCGCCACGGCAGCACGTTGAACACATCCGCCGACGGGAAGTAGGTGTGGTGGAAGAAGGCGATGCGCAGGTCCGGGCGCATCTCGCGCAGGTAGGCGGGCACCATCCACAGGTTGTAGTCGTGAATCCAGATCAGCGCGCCCTCGGCGGCTTCCTTGGCGGTGCGTTCGGCGAAGGCCCGGTTGACCTCGCAGTAGACCTCCCAGTCCTCCTCGCGGAACACGGCCCGCTCCCAGAAGGTATGCAGCGTGGGCCAGAATGCCTCCTTGGAGAAGCGCTTGTAGAAGGTATCGACCTGGAACTTGGTCAGCGGCACGCGAGCGGCCGTCAGCAGCGGATACTGCTTGGCATCGACGCTGGTATGGGTCTCGAAGGGCTCTTCGTCGTCCTCTTCGTGAATCGACCAGGCGATCCAGGAGCCGCGCTGGTCGGCGAAGAAACTCAACAGCGTCGGAATAATGCCGTTGGGCGAGGTCGGCCGGCGACGCTGGATCTTGCCGTCGACCCGAAACTCCTCGTAGGGCAGGCGGTGATAGACCATGACCAGCTCGGCCTTGCCGGTCTGGGTCTCGTCGCGTCGGTTCTCGGCAGCCACACCGTGGGCGCCGAGGAAACCGAAGTGGGCGAAAGCCTCGATAATGCCCGCACAGCCCTCGGCCGTGGCATGCATGACGCGCGTCTGGCCTTGTGTCTGCTCCAACAGTGCCGGCTCGGCACCGCCGACACAGACTGACTTGAAGCCTTCGGTGAGCATGGCGAGGTCGTTCATGGTATCGCCCGCGACCAGTACCTCTTCGCTGTCCAGCCCGAGCCACTCGACCAGCTTGCGCAGGCTGGCGCCCTTGTTGACGCCCTTGGGCAGGAAGTCGAGGTAGCGGCCGGCGGAGTAGAGCATCTCGCAGTCCAGCTCCTCGGCCAGGCCTGCCAGGGCCGCATCGTTGGCGCGCTCCGGCGGACAGTAGTAGGAGCAGCGGCGCAACTGGGGCTCGTCCTGGCGCACCACATCGGGAAAGCGCTCCATGGCGCTGGCGATGCGCGACTCGCCCGGCCAGCGGGCATCGATATCGTTCTGCAGTGGCTGGATCGGCTGCAGGCTGTCGCCGTGATAGAAGCTAGCGCCGACGTCGGCGACGATGAAATCCGGCTGCGGAAGTGTCGGGTCCGACAGCAACGGCAGGATCGCCTCGAGGCTGCGGCCGCTGACATAGGCCAGCTGGATGTCCGGGTGGGCGGCGATCGTCTGATAGAGACTCAGTCGGTCCTCGGGATCGCCGCCGAGAAAGGTACCGTCGAGATCGGTTGCAAGTAACATTGTTTCTCCTCCTGCCCGATCGTTGGATCGGGACGATTTCCCTGCGCGAACGTGCGTCGCGAAGCGTCACACCTTGCCGGCCATTTCGACGATGCGCTGGCGTTCGTGCTCTTCGTAGAAGCTGGGGTCGGCGAACAGATCCTTCTGCACGTCGTCGTACATCATTTCCAGTGCCTGGCTACTGGTAGGCGTCATGGGTTCGAAGTGGGCGGTGTCGCCACTGACCAGCACCGACACATGACGCCGGCGATAGATCGCGTAGATCGCCAGCAGTGCGAGCGTTGCGGCGATATAGAGCGGCAGGCCCTGGTCGCCGGCGACGTGCATGATGGCCCCGCCCAGGATCGGTGCCACTGCGCTGCCGGCGCCCTGAACCACCAGCATGTCGGCGGAACCGGCAACGATCTCCTCGGGGTGCAGCTGGTCGATCAGCTGCGCGACCGCGATCGGGTAGATCGAAAACGCCAGCCCCCCCCATAAAAAATAGAGTGCCAGCAGTGAGTTCTGACCCGGCGCAAACGGCATCGCGGCGGCGGCCAGTGCAGCCAGAATGACCACGTAGGTCATCACGCGCGGGCGGTCGTGCTTGTCGGAGAAACGACCGATGGGAATCTGCAACAGCGCGCCGCCGAGAATGGCGCAGCTCATCACGACGCCGACACCCGCCACGTCGAAGCCGACATTGCGTGCATAGACCGGCGTCAGCGTCCAGAACGCGCCCATGGCAAGGCCCGACATCGCTGAAGCGGCCACTGCCAGCGGCGCGAAGCCGAGTAGTGCCTTGAGGCTGCTCTTGGGGCGCTCGGCGATTACCGGTTGGGCACGGCGGGTCATGGTAATCGGCAGCAGCGCCCAGCAGATCAGGATCGCGATCAGCGCGAACAGTAGAAAGCCGCCCGGCGTGTCGAGGCGCAGAATCTGCTGGGCGATGGCCAGTGAGCCGAGATTGACCACCATGTAGATCGCGAAGACGCGCCCGCGCTGGTGGCTGGCCGCCTGGCTGTTGAGCCAGCTTTCGATGACCGTCATCAGCGTGATGAAGGAGAGGCCGTAGAGCACGCGCAGCGCCAGCCACACCCAGGGGTCGATGAAGATCAGGTGCAGCAGGGCGGAAGAGGCGCACAGCGCCGCACAGAAGGCGAAGGTCCGGATATGCCCCATGCGGCGTATCAGGCGGCCACTGATCCAGGTGCCGCAGATGAAACCGACGAAGTAGCCGGACATGATGATGCCGATCAGGCTGGTGGAAAATCCTTCGTCAGCACCGCGCAAGGTCAACAGGGTATTGATCAGGCCGTTGCCGAGCAGCAGCAGTGCGACGCTGCCCAGCAGGGCGCGAATGGGTCGCAGCAACGACCACATGGCTCTCTCCTTGCTATCGCTTAAACCTATCCATGCAGTAAGCGTGCCGAGCTGGCCGTTCTAGCGTGAAAAGCCCTTATTTATAAGATCATATTATCAATGGGAAACAAAAACCATATCCTGGTTTATTGCTTTGACGCACCCTCCTGGTGCGTCCTGTCAGCATAGCAGGCGTGGGCTAAGCTGCTCGGCGGTAGGGACAAGGCTGAAGCCAGGCGATGGCTGCCTGGCTTCAGCTCGAACCGACAGATCGTCGGGATTAGAGGTAGAGCGTGCCTTCGCCGACCGCGACGGCCTGACCGGTAATGGTAATCGAGGGGGCTGCCATGCCTGCTGGATCGACGCGACCGCGGATTCGGCTCGGCCGTCCCATCTCGACGCCTTGATGGATCGTCCATTCCTGCACCGCGTCGCTGCTGGCGCGCGTGGCGAGATAGCCGATCAGTGGCGCGGCTGCACTGCCGGTTGCGGGGTCCTCCGGGATGCCCATGGCGGGCGCGAACAGGCGAGTTCTCAGCGCCCTTTCGGGCAGTTCGACGTAGAGATAGAGATCGCGCTCGGCAGGTTCGGCCAGGTAGGTCTCAAGCGCCGCCGTGTTGACTCGGGCATGGGCGAGGGCGTCGAGGTCACGCAGCGCGATGAGATGAAAGGGCATGCCACAAGAGGCTCGAACCGGCGCCGTAGCGATAGCTTCGAGAGGCAGATCCAGCACTTGTGATGCTGTCTTCCGAGTGAGCGAAGATTCACACACCTCGAGTGGCTGCGCTGTCGTGAAGCCGACGCTGTCGTCGTCGAATGTGATCGGAATATCGCCCACGGCTTCCTCCAGCGTCAGCGGGTCGTCGTTTGCCTGCCAGCCGAGGGCTCGAATCAGCCAGGCGGTGCCGATGGTGGGATGGCCTGCGAACGGAATCTCGCCGCCCGGGGTGAAGATGCGTAGTCTGGCACGGCTGGGGTGGTGCGAGACGATGAAGACCGTCTCCGACAAGTTGAGCTCCCGGGCGATGCGGGCCATCTCCTCGTCCTCCAGCCCCGCGGCTTGGGGGAAGACCGCCAGCGGATTGCCGGCGAACGGTGTGTCGGTAAAGACATCCAGCAGCACGTAGCGGAAAGCTCGCCCACCACATGGGCATTTACCGGTCAGTAAGGATTCGCTCATGTTGCCTCTTTTCTTCACTCCGTCTTCCGTTGGTTAGCAGTATCCATGCGGTCAGCGCCAGAAGGGACGATGACTTTCCCGATAGGCCTGACTCGGCAGCAGCCCGATATCCTTCAACTGGCGCTCGTCCAGGGTCGACAGCTGTCGGCGCGTTCGCCAGCGCTGTCCCGCGCGAGGGGCGAAGCGGCGCAATGGCCTTTGCGCGTGGGCGTCCCCGCCCCAGACGATACCATCCAACATATCGAGCGTGCTGACGATCAGAGAAAGAGGTGTGAAACGCATGGCGGTCGCTCCCGAGCGTGACAGGAAGCGTCCAGCTTAGGCAGGCGGCGAGATACCATACAGAGGTAGGAAACACCTATTATGGAGATACAGACAGCCTTTGAAGCCATCTGTATGGCCGTTTTCCGCTGAAGGTGTATCGCGCGTTGGCGAGGGCAGGCATACACAATAATGAGAGACGTCGTCGAGGGAGAGGGGCATGCACCGCTACGAGCGATTGGCCGAGGAGCTGCGCGAGCGCATTGAGGGGGGCTACTACCGGCCGCGTGACCGGCTGCCTTCGGTGCGCGAGCTGGCGCGCGCCCATGGCGTCAGTCTCTCCACCGTACAGCACGCCTATCACCTGCTCGAGGATGCCCAGTTGATCGAGGCCCGGCCCAAGTCCGGCTACTTCGTCGCGCCGCAGCGGGAAAGGCCGGTACTGCCACCGGTAGGACGTACCGCCCAGCGGCCGGTGGAGGTCTCCCAGTGGGAGCAGGTGCGCGAGGGCACCTGCATGCTTCCCGACAGCGATTTGCGGCATCTGGGGCGCGGTATGCCGGATATCGATACCCCGACGCTCAAGCCGCTGATGCGTTCGCTCTCGCGGGTCAGCCGGCGTCAGGATCTGATCGGTCTCAATTACGATACGTTGCATGGCCGGCCGGAGCTGCGAGAGCAGATCGCCCGGCTGGCGGTGGGGCATGGCTGCCGACTGCATCCCGATGAACTGATCGTGACTACCGGGTGCCACGAAGCGATTTCGATCGCCATGCGTGCGGTCTGCGAACCCGGCGGCATCATTGCCGTGGATTCGCCGAGTTTCTACGGCGCGCTGCAGTCGATTCGCGCCTACGGCATGAAGGCGATGGAGATCCCTACCGACCCGCAGAACGGGATCAGCCTGGAAGCATTGGAACTGGCCCTTGAGCAGTGGCCGATCCGCGCGATCCAGCTCACCCCCACCTGCAACAACCCGCTGGGCTACACGCTGTCGGTCGAGCGCAAACGGGCTCTCTATGCGCTGGCTCAGCGCTTCGACGTGGCGATCATCGAGGACGATGTCTACGGTGACCTCGCCTACGGATTTCCGCGACCTGTCACCATCAAGTCGTTCGACGAGGATGGCCGCGTGCTGCTCTGCAGCTCATTCTCCAAGACTCTGGCGCCGGGATTGCGGTTGGGCTGGATGGCGCCGGGGCGCTATCTCGAGCGTGCGCTGCACATGAAATACGTGGGCACGGGGTCGACAGCGACCCAGGGCCAGATGGCCGTGGCCGAGTTTATTCGCGAGGGCCACTTCGAGCCGCACCTGCGGCGGATGCGGGCGCAGTATCAGAGAAATCGTAACGCCATGCTCGATCTGATCGCCGAGGCGTTTCCTGCCTCGACGCGGGTCAGCTATCCGGCCGGCGGCTTCCTGCTGTGGCTGGAGTGCGATACCGAGGTCGATACCGTCGCGCTCAATGCGCGCTTGATGGCGGAAGGCATTCGTATCGCGCCCGGCGTGATGTTCTCGGCGACAGGCAAGTATCGCCACTGCCTGCGGCTGAATTTCGCGACCTTCGACGACGCCACCCGAGATGCCGTCGCGCGCATCGCGACGCGGATCGGCGAGTTGTCGGCGCCGGCCAGGGTCAACCCTACCCCGTTGGCGCTGCCCTAGTGTGCCGCTGGTGCACGCGCCGACTCCACTTCGACCGCTTCACTTACCGATACAGAAGCTGCCGAAGATCTCGCCGAGCAGATCGTCGGCGGTGAATTCGCCGGTGATCTCGTTGAGCGCATGCTGGGCGTCGCGCAGATCCTCGGCCAGCAGTTCGCCGGCGGCGGCACCTTCGAGCTGTGCCGTGCCGTTGGCGAGCGCGTGGGCGGCACGGTCGAGCGCATCGAGATGGCGGCGGCGGGCGGAAAAGCGCCCTTCGGTGGTCGCGTCGAACCCCATCACCGTTTTCAGGTGCGTCTTGAGGTTATCCACACCCGCTCCGGTCTGGGCCGACAAGCGCACGACCGGCGGGGTTGTGGATAGATCGGCATGATCCCCTTCGCCGCTTTCGTCGATCTTGTTGCGCACCAGCGTCAACCGCTCCGGATGGGGCAGGCGCTCGACGAACTCCGGCCAGATAGCGCGGGGATCGGTGGCATCACTGTCGCGACCATCGACCAGCAGCAGTACGCGATCCGCCTTCTCGATCTCCGCCCACGCTCGCTGGACGCCGATCTTCTCCACTGCATCCGGTGTATCGCGTAGTCCGGCGGTGTCGATCACGTGAAGCGGCATGCCATCGATATGGATGTACTCGCGGAGGACATCGCGAGTGGTGCCTTCGATCTCGGTAACGATGGCGCTGTCGCGCTCGGTCAGACGGTTGAGCAGGCTTGACTTACCGGCATTGGGGCGCCCGGCGATCACCACGCTCATGCCTTCGCGCATGAGCGCGCCCTGGTTGGCGCTGGCACGAACGCCGGCGAGGGTTGCGCATAGCGCTGCCAGCTTGTCCGCCACCACGCCGTCGGCGAGAAAGTCGATCTCCTCCTCGGGGAAGTCGATCGCCGCCTCGACGTAGAGGCGCAGTTCGATCAGTTCGCTGACCAGCTGCGAGACGCGGGTGGAGAATTCCCCCTGCAGCGAGCGCAGGGCATTCTCCGCGGCCGCGCGGGAGCTCGCATCGATCAGGTCGGCGATCGCCTCGGCCTGAGCCAGGTCGAGCTTGTCGTTGAGGAAGGCGCGCTCCGAGAACTCGCCGGGGCGGGCGAGCCGGGCCCCGAGCTGTACGCAGCGTTCCAGTAGCATGTCCATCAGCACCGGGCCGCCGTGGCCCTGAAGTTCGAGCACGTCCTCGCCGGTAAAGGAGTGCGGCCCGGGGAAGTAGAGCGCGATGCCTTCGTCTATCAGGCCGCTGTCGCCGTGAAACGCACCGTAGTGGGCATGGCGCGGTGTCGGCGTGTAGCCGAGGATACTGGCCGCCAGCGTGGCGGCCGCGACGCCGGACACCCGGACGATACCGACGCCCCCGCGCCCCGGCGGTGTGGCGAGAGCGGCGATGGTGTCCTGGCGATACAGCGCGCTGGTCGGCGGCGATGCGTTGGCGGGAGAGGAGGACGCGTTCATGAGTGTCTCCGGGAATCGATGACGAGGCGGGCGTTGCGGGGCATTGTCCGAGGCCGGTGCGGGAAACGCCAGCCTCGAAACGCCGAACCCCCGCACTGGGCGGGGGTCCGGGAGGGCTCGCGGGGCAGACGATCAGCTCTTGGCTTTCACGGCCTTGCCGCCGCTGGCATCGTCGTTGAGCACCTTCTTGGTGATGAACCACTGCTGCAGTATCGAGATCGAGTTGTTCACGATCCAGTAGATCACCAGACCGGCCGGGAACCACAGGAAGAAGAAGGTGAAGACCACCGGCAGCATCTTCATGATCTTCGCCTGCATCGGGTCCGGCGGCGTCGGGTTCAAAAGCTGCTGCAGGAACATCGTGGCGCCCATGATGATCGGCAGGATGAAGAACGGGTCCTTGGCCGACAGATCCTGGATCCACAGGATGAACGGCGCATGACGCAGTTCCACCGATTCCATCAGCATCCAGTAGAGCGCGATGAACACCGGCATCTGGATCACCATCGGCAGACAGCCTCCCAGAGGATTGATCTTCTCCTTCTGGTAGAACTTCATCATCTCCTGCGACATCTTCTGACGATCGCTGCCGTACTGCTCCTTGAGCCGCTGCATCTCCGGGCCCATCTTGCGCATGCGCGCCATGGACTTGTAGGCCTTGGCGGCGAGCGGGAAGAGCACGATCTTGACACAGACGGTCAACAGAACGATCGACCAGCCCCAGTTGCCGACGATGCTGTGGATCTTCTCCAGCAGCCAGAACAGCGGGTTGGCGAGGAACCACAGCCAGCCGAAATCGACGGTCAGTTCGAGGTTCGGCGCCACGGCCTCGAGGCGCGACTGCACCTTCGGGCCCACGTAGAGCGTGGCCGCCAGAGTCTGCTGCTGACCCGGCTCGATCGTCTGGTTGGGGCCGGCGAAAGCCGCCACGGTGCGGTCACGGTTGTCGACGTTACCGTAGTAGAGGTTCTGCTGGTCGGCGTTGGGCACCCAGGCGGAGGTGAAGTAGTGCTGGATTATCGCGACCCAGCCGCCCTTCACGTCGCGATTCTGGAAATCGCCGTTGCGGATGTCTTCGAAGTCGACCTTGCCGTAGTGCTCGTCCGGTGAGGAGAAGGCGGCCCCCAGGAAGGAGTGCATGCCCACGCCGGAACCGTTGGTCGGGTCGTCGCTCTGGTCGCGCGCGAGCTGGCCGATGAAGCGGGCTGTGACGGGCTGCTGGCTTTCGTTGTCGAGCCGATATTCGACCTTGACCGCATAGCTGTCGCGATCGATGACAAAGCGTTTGATGACATCGACACCGTTGACGCTGCCGTGCAGGTCAACGTTCAGGCTGTCCTGATTGTCACCCAGCGAATAGCTTTGTTGCTCGGCCTGGAAGTTGAGGCGACCGGAGTGACCATCGATCTGCAGTCCCGATTTGGCCACGTAACTGCGCACATTGTTGTCGCTGAGCAGCACGAAGGGGGTATCGGAGTCGAGTGCCTGGTCGTGGCCGAAGAGCGCGGCGTAGACGATGTCGCCGCCATTCGGGTTGATGCGCAGATCGAGGACGTCGCTCTGGACCCGGATCAGGTTGCTGTCCTGAGCCGGTTCGGCGCCGGCCGGCATGCCGTCCTCGACCGGCCCGGCAGCGTCGCTGCGGGTCGTCGGTGCGGAAAGGGCATTGCCGTCGTCACTGTCGTTGCTACCCGAGGAGGAGGCGGCGACTTCCGGCGCCGGGTTGTTCACGACGTTCTGACCGTAGTCCTGATTCCACTGCATGATCAGCAGATAGGCCAGCACGGCCAGTGGAATCACGAAGAGGAGTCGTTTCAAATCCATAAAGGGGTCTGCCCGGTATAGGGAGTGAGTCGGTGGGCGCCGGGCGTTGGCGGTCGACCGGCGACGGTCGCCGGTGCTCCCCGGCCTACGGCGCGGGACATCCGATCAGCTCGACGACGTCGGATCGTGTCGCGTCTGACGTGCGGACTTCTCCAGCCTTCGCCACATGCCGTTCAGCTGACGCGAGACGCTGGCATTGTCCAGCTCGTGCACGCCACGACGGGCGAGGAGCACGATATCCACTGCCGGTAAACGATGCTGTTGATGGCGAATGGATTCGCGCACGAGGCGCTTGAGACGATTGCGATCGACGGCGCGACGCACGTTCTTCTTGCTGAAGATCAACCCGATCCGCGGATGGCCCAAGGTGTTGGGGCGTGCCAGTGCCAGCATGCCTTTACCGTGAACCTTATAGGGCGCGTGGTCGAAAACGTGCTTGTAGTCCCCGGCATTCAGCAACCGCAGCTGCCGGGGGAAACTCAGATCGGACACCCGAAGTCCGATCAGGCGCTGAGGCGCTTGCGGCCCTTGGCACGACGACGGTTGATGACCTGACGGCCGTTCTTGGTCGCCATGCGGGCGCGGAAACCGTGGTTGCGCTTGCGCTTCAGAACGCTCGGCTGGAAAGTACGTTTCATGGCTGCTGCTTCCTGATTAGTTGGGTGTTCAAGCTATTGAAATAGCTTAGGAAATAGGTTCGAAACGGTATGCCCGACACGCACAGGGTTTCCGGGCTCACTCGGCTCAAGAGCGGGAATTCTAGTGAATCCGCGGGTCGTGTGCAATTTTTCCGTGAATTATCCACACCCCGTTGTGTGCGAAACGCCGCCCGCTGTCGCCATTCGACACTCGAGGTATCGCGACGTCTTCTCGGTCTCGGTGGCTGGCCGATGTCGGCAAGCCGGGAAAAACCCTTCCGGTCACTTTGGCGAGGCCGTGGCATCTGTCTCGCCTACCATGTGACTAACGATGGGGATAATAATTGTTAATAAGTCATTTTTATTTTCTATTTCAATGAGTTGTTGGGTTTTTCAGCTTGTGGGGAAGATGCGGAATAGTGGTGCAAAGGCTGGGTTTTACGTGGGCGAACGGCACTGGCCTGGTGCACGCTGAGATCGAATGTTATCGAGGCTATCCCGATCTTCTGCACGGCTTGTCGACCGTTTATCCACAGCATGATGGTGTCGAGACCTCGTGTGGATAACCTGGGCGGCCGACGCTACAATGTGCAGCCGTTTCTCTTTCATCTCTCGAATATTGCGTGAGGTCGTGTGTCGGTCGCTCTCTGGCAACAATGTCTCAATTCGCTGCAGGACGAGTTGAGCTCGCAGCAGTTCAACACCTGGATCCGCCCACTGCAGGCGGAGGATGGCGAGACGGACGAACTGTGTCTGTTGGCGCCCAATCGGTTCGTGCGTGACTGGGTCAGTGACAAGTACCTGAAGCGCATCAACGAACTGCTGCGCGAAGTCGCCTCCAGCAGCAAGCCGCCTAAGGTCAGACTGACCGTGGGAAGTCGACGTGCGGCGGCAATGTCTCCCCGCGATCTGGGGGCGCCGGTCTCCGCGCCGGCGCCACAGCGACCTGCCGCACCGACTGTGCAGACGCCGCCGCGCAACGACGAGGCCGTCGAGGCGCGCGAACAGGACCAGAGTCGCGAGGAGGGCGTACGTCGTGGTAGCGGCGGCGAGCGCCAGGTGCAGGTCGAGGGCAGCCTCAAGCACCAGAGCGGTCTGAATCCCAACTTCACCTTCGAGACTTTCGTCGAGGGTAAGTCGAACCAGCTTGCGCGCGCGGCTTCGCGGCAGGTCTCCGAGAATCCCGGCGGGGCCTACAATCCGCTCTTTCTCTACGGCGGCGTCGGGCTGGGTAAGACCCACCTGATGCACGCGGTCGGCAATCATCTGGCCGGCCTGCGCGACAACGCCAAGGTGGTCTATCTGCATTCCGAGCGTTTCGTCGCTGACATGGTCAAGGCGCTGCAGCTCAACGCGATCAACGACTTCAAGCGTTTCTATCGTAGTGTCGACGCCCTGCTGATCGATGATATCCAGTTCTTCGCCGGCAAGGAGCGTTCGCAGGAGGAGTTCTTTCATACCTTCAATGCGCTGCTCGAGGGTGGCCAGCAGATGATCCTCACCTCCGACCGCTACCCCAAGGAGATCAGCGGTGTCGAGGAGCGCCTCAAGTCGCGCTTCGGTTGGGGCCTGACGGTGGCGATCGAGCCGCCGGAGCTCGAGACACGCGTGGCGATCCTGATGAAGAAGGCCGATCAGGCCAAGGTCGACCTTCCGCACGATGCGGCGTTCTTCATCGCGCAGAAGATTCGCTCCAACGTGCGCGAGCTGGAAGGGGCACTGAAGAAGGTGATTGCGGACTCCCACTTCATGGGCAAGCCGATCACCCAGGATTTCATTCGTGAATCGCTCAAGGATCTGCTGGCGCTGCAGGACAAGCAGGTCGGCATCGAGAATATCCAGCGCACGGTCGCGGAATACTACAAGATCAAGCTCGCCGATCTGCTCTCCAAGCGCCGCTCGCGTTCGGTGGCACGGCCGCGCCAGGTTGCCATGGCGTTGGCCAAGGAACTGACCAACCACAGTCTGCCGGAAATCGGCGACGCCTTTGGTGGTCGCGACCATACCACCGTGCTGCACGCCTGCCGCAAGGTCGTGGCGCTGCAGGAAGAGAGTGCCGATATTCGCGAGGACTACAAGAATCTGATGCGCCTGCTCACTAGCTGAGCCGGGGCATGGCGGGGTCGATGCAAGCCGGGATTGCGAGCGACGCCCGCCGGGTCAAGAATGTACGTCATGCCGTTTTCTGCTTGGCCGACCGCCATTCCCTTTCAGGACTGAATTCAACCACGGAGCTCCAATGAAATTTTCCATCTCCCGCGAAGCCCTGCTGCGCCCGCTGACTCTGGTTGCCGGGGTGGTGGAGCGCCGCCAGACGCTGCCGGTGCTCTCCAATGTGCTGATCGAGGTGCAGAACGAACAGCTGTCGTTGACGGGGACCGACCTCGAGGTGGAACTGATCGGGCGGGCGACGCCGACGCTGGTCGACGAGCCTGGCTCGGTGACGGTGCCGGCGCGCAAGCTGATGGATATCTGCAAGTCGCTGCCGGATCAGTCCGACATCAGCTTCTCGCTGGAGGACGGCCGCGTGGTGCTGCGCGCCGGCCGTTCGCGCTTCACCCTCTCGACGCTGCCGGTGGCCGAGTTCCCCAACATCGAGGACGGCCAGAACGACACCACGCTGTCGCTGCCGCGCGGCACGCTGAAGTATCTGATCGACGCGACCTCGTTCGCCATGGCCCAGCAGGACGTGCGCTACTATCTGAATGGCATGCTGCTGGAAATGGCCAACCATCTCGTGCGCACGGTCGCCACCGACGGCCACCGCCTCGCGGTCTGCGAGCGCAGCGCCGAGATCGAGCTGGAAAACCCGCGCAAGTTGATCGTGCCGCGCAAGGGCGTGCTGGAGCTGTCGCGCCTGCTCGACGGCAGCGACGAGCCGGTGGAGCTGATGCTCGGTGCCAACCATATTCGTGCCAACACCGGCGAGTTCACCTTCACGTCGAAGCTGGTGGATGGCAAGTTCCCCGACTATGACCGCGTCATCCCCAAGGGCGGTGACAAGGTGTTCATCGCCGAGCGTGGCGAGCTGCGTCAGAACCTGGCGCGCACGGCGATTCTCTCCAACGAGAAGTATCGCGGCGTCCGCCTGCACCTCGAGGAGAACAACCTCAAGGTGATGGCCAACAACCCGGAGCAGGAAGAGGCCGAGGAGAACGTCAGCATCGAGTACTCGGGCGATGCGCTCGAAATCGGCTTCAACGTCGGCTACCTGATCGATGTGCTCAACGTGCTCGACGCCGATCGCATGCAGATGACGCTGTCGGATGCCAACAGCTCGGCCCTGATGGAAGAGCCGGGTGGCGGGGATGCCCGTTACGTCGTCATGCCAATGCGCCTTTGAGTGCATTGAAGCGGCTGCGCTCGCTCATGCTGTGTTAATAATCGGCGAACATTGCTCACTTATACCCATAAGCTGCGCTTGTTCGCCGATTTTTGCCTTGCCTGAGCGTCGCTCGCCAGCTTCCTCTAACTATGCAGGGTTCAAGCATTCCCATGGCATCCGTGTCTCTCGCATCAAAAGCTTTTCATGCCGCTTGATCGGCTGAGCTTCCGTGGCCTGCGCAATCTCGAGGCGTTCGAGATGGCGCCCGGGCCGCATATCAATCTGATCAGCGGTGCCAACGGCAGCGGCAAGACGTCGCTGCTGGAGGGAATTCACCTGCTCGGCATGGCGCGCTCCTTTCGTACCCAGAAGCTCAAGTCGCTGATCGTTCACGAGGGCGATGAGATGACGCTTCACGGGCGGCTTGCCGGCGATCCGCCGGTGCCGCTCGGCGTGCGTCGTCGTCGCGACACCCAGGAGCTGGAGGTGCGCATCGGCGGTGAGCGTGCCGAACGTCTGGCACAGCTGGCCGAGGCGCTGCCGCTGCAGCTGATCAACCCGGATGCTTTCCGCTTGCTCGAGGGCGCGCCGGCGGCTCGGCGGGAGTTTCTCGACTGGGGTGTGTTCCACGCCGAGCGCGATTTTCTCGATGCCTGGAAGCGTGCGCGACGCGCGCTGAAACATCGGAATGCCCTGCTCAGACATGATAGAATCGACGTCGCGTCGATACGCGTCTGGGAGCGTGAACTGGCGCACTGGAGCGAGCATCTGGACGGCCTGCGCGAAGCCTACATGCGCCGCTTTCTGCCGGTGTTCGAGGAGACGCTGTCGGCCCTGCTGCCGCTGCCCGATCTGCGCCTGCGTTATTCACGTGGCTGGGATCGGCAACGCGCGCTGCTCGACGTCTTCGAGAGCGGTCGCGATACCGATCGCCAGATGGGCTTTACCCAGCAAGGGCCGCAGCGCGCCGACCTGCGCATTCGTGTCGGCCGTCACCCGGCGGTCGAGGTATTGTCGCGCGGTCAGCAGAAGCTGGTGGTCAGTGCGTTGAAACTGGCCCAGGGGCGATTGCTCGAACAGTTGAGCGGGCGTACCTGCCTCTATCTGATCGACGATCTGCCGGCGGAGCTGGACGGCCATCATCGGCAGATCTTCTGCCAGTGGCTCGAGCAGCTCCGCTGTCAGGTCTTCATCACCAGCGTCGATCGCGAGGCGCTGGCCGACGTCTGGCAGCCGGGCACGGATGTCACGGCATCGCAACTCGCCGGCGGGCGGCTGCACCCGGAATGATTTCACCATGGAGTGAGCAATGAGCGAACAGGCCTACGATTCATCGAGCATCAAGGTCCTCAAAGGATTGGACGCGGTGCGCAAGCGTCCCGGCATGTACATCGGCGATACCGATGACGGTACCGGGCTGCACCACATGGTGTTCGAGATCGTCGATAACTCCATCGACGAAGCGCTGGCCGGCCACTGCAGCGAGATCCAGGTGATCATTCACACCGACGAGTCGGTGACCGTCTGCGACAACGGCCGCGGTATTCCGACCGATATTCACTCGGAGGAGGGCGTGTCCGCCGCCGAGGTGATCATGACGGTGCTGCACGCCGGCGGTAAGTTCGACGACAACTCCTACAAGGTCTCCGGTGGTCTGCATGGTGTCGGTGTCTCGGTGGTCAATGCGCTCTCCGAAGAGCTCAAGCTGACCATCTGGCGCGCTGGCGAGGTACACGAGCAGATCTATCACCACGGCGTGCCGCAGTCGCCGCTCTCCGTGGTCGGGCAGACCGAACAGAGCGGTACTCGGGTGCATTTCCGGCCGTCACCGGAAACCTTCGCCAACATCGAGTTCAGCTACGATATCCTGGCCAAGCGCCTGCGCGAGCTGTCGTTCCTCAACTCCGGCGTGGCGATCCGTCTGATCGACGAGCGCGATACCAAGGAGGAGCTGTTCCACTACGAAGGCGGCCTCAAGGCGTTCGTCAACCATCTCAACACCAACCGTACCGCGCTCAACCCGGTCTTCCATTTCGAGGCCCAGCGCGAGGATGGCATTGGTGTCGAGGTGGCGATGCAGTGGAACGATACCTTCGCCGAGAACGTCTACTGCTACACCAACAACATTCCCCAGCGTGATGGCGGCACCCATATGGCAGGGTTCCGTGCCGCGCTGACGCGTAGCCTCAATCACTACATCGAGGCCGAAGAGATCCAGAAGAAGGCCAAGGTGGCGACGTCCGGCGACGATGCCCGTGAAGGTCTCACCGCGATCATCTCGGTCAAGGTGCCGGATCCCAAGTTCTCTTCCCAGACCAAGGACAAGCTGGTCTCTTCCGAAGTGAAGACCGCCGTCGACCAGGAGTTGAGCCGGCAGTTCTCGGAGTATCTGATCGAGCACCCCAATGAGGCCAAGTCGATCGTCAGCAAGATGATCGACGCCGCGCGTGCCCGCGAGGCGGCGCGCAAGGCGCGCGACATGACCCGACGCAAGGGCGCGCTGGATATCGCCGGCCTGCCGGGCAAGCTGGCCGACTGTCAGGAAAAGGACCCGAGCCTTTCCGAACTCTACCTGGTCGAGGGTGATTCCGCCGGCGGCAGCGCCAAGCAGGGTCGCGATCGCCGCACCCAGGCGATCCTGCCGCTGAAAGGCAAGATCCTCAACGTCGAGAAGGCACGCTTCGACAAGATGCTTTCCTCGGCCGAGGTCGGCACCCTGATCACCGCTCTGGGTTGCGGTATCGGGCGCGAGGAGTTCAATCCGGACAAGCTGCGCTATCACTCGATCATCATCATGACCGATGCCGACGTTGACGGCTCGCACATTCGCACGCTGCTGCTGACGTTCTTCTTCCGTCAGATGCCGGAGCTGATCGAACGTGGCCACGTCTTCATCGCCCAGCCGCCGCTCTACAAGATCAAGCGCGGCAAGCAGGAGATGTACCTGAAAGACGAGCAGGCGATGACCGATTACCTCACCACCACCGCGCTGGATGGGGCGCGTCTCTACGTCAATGCCGATGCGCCGGGTATCAGTGGCGAGCATCTCGAGACGCTGGTCAATCAGTATCGCGACGTGATGAAGCGGATCGACCGTCTGTCGCGGGTCTACCCGAACGCCGTGCTGCGCAAGATGGTGCACGCCGCCAAGCTCGACGAATCGAGTCTCGCCGATCGTGTCACCCTGCAGAACTGGATCGAGTCGCTGCAGCAGGAGATGGACTCGCTGATCGCTCACGAGGGCGGCCCGCGCTATACCTTCCAGCTGCACGAGGACACCGAGCGCGGCCTGTGGCTGCCAAGCGTGTCGCTGACTGCGCATGGCGTTACCACCGACTACGTCTGGGGTATCGACTTCTTCCGTAGCGCGGACTATCGCGCGCTGGCCGGCCTCGGCGAAACGCTGGACGGTCTGATCGAGGAGGGCGCCTATATCGCGCGAGGCGAGCGGCAGAAGCCGATCGAAAACTTCTACGATGCGCTCGAATGGCTGATGGTCGAGGCGCAGCGTGGGCTTTCCATCCAGCGCTACAAGGGGCTGGGCGAAATGAACCCGGACCAGCTGTGGGAAACGACCATGGACCCGGGCTCGCGCCGCATGCTGCGTGTCTCGATCGAAGATGCGGTCGCTGCAGACCAGATGTTCAATACCCTGATGGGCGACGAGGTGGAGCCGCGTCGCGACTTCATCGAGCGCTTCGCGCTGGTGGCCAATCTCGATATCTAAGCGTGTCGCTCTTGGGCGCCGGACGGCCCGCTCCCGCTTCGGGGGCGGGCCGTTCTGTCTCTGGCCCGGGGTGAACGGCGATCGCGCGGCGGTTCTAGAGGGCGCCGCCACGTCGCCGCTGGCGCTGCACGAACTCGCGAATCCCACGCGCCAGCAGCCGTCCCTGACGCTCGAGCGTCTCGCCCTCGATCATGCCGATGCCCAGAATCAGCCCACGGCGCGGGTCGCCGGCCGCGCAGACGCGACTCAGTGGACGGGCAACCAGGTGATGATGCGTCAGCAGGTACTGCGACAGACGCTCATCGTCGAGATCGGCATCGAGCTGCAGGCTCAGGCTGATGTTGCCGCTCGGGGGGGACAGCGCGCACACCCCTGGCAGGCCGCTCAGCAGGCGATGCAGTCGCTGTTGACGCTCCAGATAGGCGCGCGACATGCGCCGGCACCAGGTATCCAGATCGCCCTCGGCGATGAAGGTGGCCAGTACGGCCTGGTCGAGCAGACGCCCTTCGCGAAAGATTTCGCTGCGCAAACGATTGACGGCGGCGCTGATGCCGCGGGGCACGACCAGATAGCCGAGACGCAGACCGGGAAACATCAGCTTCGAAAAAGAGCCGATCAACACGTGATTTGACGTGTCGGGTGTGAACAGCAGATCAGGGGCATGGCCGTTGCCAAACTCATAGTCATCCTCGAGGATCCAGGTCGGCGACAGACGTTCGGCGAGGTCGCGTTTGTGGGCGCTCACTGTGTGATAGCCCATCGGGTAGTGATGCGAACCGGTGAAATAGAGTAGCCGGGGCTGGGCCGGCGGTAGCGGAGAGACATAGCCGGTGGCGGGTTGCCAGATGGCATGATCCAGCGTCAGACCGCTGCCCATGAACACGTTGCGCGCGCCCCAGTAGAATGGTGAATCCATGACCACCCGGTCGCCGTGGTCGGCCAGCGCCAGCGTGCATAGCTGCATGCCGTGGTGGGCGCCTTCAGTGATGATGATCTGGTCCAGCTCGCAGCGGATGCCTCTCCAGCGCTCCAGGAAGTCGGCGATCGCCCGCTTGAGCGGACCATAGCCGCCGGAGGAGTAGGAGAGCATCAGCGTATTGTGCGGTGCCGTGATGCGTGAGTAGAGGTGGCGCCACTTGGCGATCGGAAAATGCATGATATCCGGGACGCCGGGCACGAAGGCGCCACTCTGGATATGGCTGGCGCCGACCTCGGCGAGGACCGCATCGGCACGCGCGGACAGTGCGGGGGCGGAGGTCGACGGTACACTCGATACCAGTGCCTTGCGTACCCAAGTGCCGCGGCCATGATCGGTCAGCAGATAGCCCTGCTGCTGCAGCGTGTCGATGGCACCGGCGAGCGTATTGCGGGCGACGCCGAGATGACGGCAGAGCGCCCGGTGTCCCGGCAGGCGCTGGCCGTTGTGCCAGGAGGTCTCGATCAGCTCGCGCAGGGCCTGCTCGAGGCGGCAGCGCTTGCTCAACGGATCCGCCTGGGCGCGATAGCGGCGTTCGATCTGTGCCAGTAGGGCCGGCGTGGATTGTTCGGTCATGAGGCACTCCCGACGACCATCAGCAGGGGCTTCCGGTGGGCAGACCGGACGGGAAAGGTGGTCCAGTCTACCGCCGAAGTGGTCTAGTCGCATCGCCGCCTTTTGGTGATAGCGTGGCCTCAGGGTCGTATGACTCGCGCGACCCTCCAAGAATAACCTGATGAGCGCCCTGCTATGTCCCAATCTGCCCAACCCCCTCAATTCGTGCGGGTTCTTGCCCGTACCGATGTCCTCGCCCTGGCGTTCGGCGCCATGATCGGCTGGGGCTGGATCGTGCTCACCGGTGGTGCCATTCTCGATGGCGGCAGCCTGGGAGCCATGATCGCTTTCGTGATCGGCGGTATTGCCGTGCTGTTGGTCGGTCTGACCTATGCGGAGTTGGCCTCGGCCATGCCTCAGGTCGGCGGCGAGCATGTCTACAGCTATCGTGCGCTGGGCCATGCCGCCTCTTTCGTGTGTACCTGGAGCATCGTGCTGGGCTATGTAAGCGTCGCCTCTTTCGAGGCGGTCGCCTTGCCTACCGTGTTCGAACACCTCTTCCCCGGCTATGCGGTCGGTGATCTGTGGACCGTCGCCGGCTGGGACGTCAAGGCGACCTGGGTTGCTGTCGGCGTGGCCGGCTCGCTGGCGATGATGGTGATCAACTATCTTGGGATCTCCACGGCGGCGCTGTTGCAGAAGGTCGTGACCTGCCTGATCCTGGTTGCCGGCGTGATGTTCGTGACCGGCTCGTTATTCACCGGTGACAGCGCCAACATGCAGCCGCTGTTCGCCAGCGGCGAGCATGGTGCCCTGGGCGGCATTACCGCGGTATTGATCCTGGTGCCGTTTCTGTTCGTCGGCTTTGACGTGATTCCTCAGGCGGCCGAAGAGATCGATCTGCCGTTTCGCGATATCGGCAAGGTCCTGGTGCTGTCGGTGCTGATGGCGGTCGCCTGGTACACGTTGATCGTGCTCGGCACCAGCCTGATGCTCGATGATGCCGCGCTTGGCAGCGCCGCGCTGAGTGTGCCGGCGGCGATGGAGGTGGTCTTCGGTGGTGCATGGGCTGGCAACCTGATGGTGCTGGCTGGTATCGCCGGGATCATCACCAGCTGGAACGCCTTTTATATTGGGGGTTCCCGCGCGATCTATGCGCTCGCCCACTCCGGCATGCTGCCGGCGTTCCTGGGTAAGTTGCATCCGCGCTACAAGACGCCGACCAACGCGATCATCCTGATTGGTGTGCTCTCCACGCTGGCACCGTTCTTTGGCCGCCCGGCGCTGGTCTGGCTGGTCGATGCCGGCGGGCTGGGCATCGTGCTGGCCTATCTGTTCGTTGCGCTGTCGTTCCTGGTCCTGCGACTGCGCGAACCCGATATGCCACGTCCCTACCTCGTCCGTAGCGGCAAGCTGGTTGGCGTGCTGGCGACATTGTTGTCTCTGGGCATGGCCTGTCTCTATCTGCCGGGTAGCCCGTCGGCGTTGACGGCGACCGAGTGGTGGATCTTCGGCGTCTGGATGCTGGGTGGATTGGGGCTGTACGGATGGGCTCGCCGGCACTACGGTCGAGAGATGGGCGACCGCATTATCCGTGGCGCCTACACCGACACCGAGTCCTGAGCGCACGAGAGCGATTTCATGGCGCGCCGCCTGCCGACCTCGACGACGACGCGCAATTCAAGCCAGCGGCACCGCGAGTGCCGCGTCACGAGGAGCATTCGTCAATGACCAACGCAGAACTCAACGAACTCAAGCAGCGCTACGTCGCGAGCGGCGCCGCCAGCCCGGCGACGGAGTTCGCTGCCCGTGCGGAAAACGCCGAGCTGTGGGATGAGGACGGCAAGCGCTTCATCGACTTCGCCGGCGGGATCGGCGTGCTCAATATCGGCCACCGTCATCCCAAGGTGGTGGCGGCCGTCAAGGCGCAGCTGGATAAGGTCATGCACACCTGCCAGACGGTGATGCCCTACGAGGGCTACGTCCGCGTCGCCCAGAAGCTGAGCGAAGTCACGCCGGTCCGTGGCCATGCCAAGGTGATGCTGGCGAACTCCGGTGCCGAGGCGCTGGAGAACGCGGTCAAGGTGGCGCGTGCCGCGACCGGCCGTTCGAGCGTGATCTGCTTCACCGGCGGCTATCACGGGCGGACCTTCATGACCATGGCGATGAACGGCAAGGTGGCCCCGTACCGCAACGATTTTGGTCCGATGCCGGGGCAGGTCTATCGCGCGGCCTATCCGGTGCCGTCTCTCGGCGTCAGCGAAGAGGACGCGCTACGTAGCCTGAAGATGACGCTGAAGACCGATGCTAACCCGCGGGACACGGCGGCGATCGTGCTCGAGCCGGTGCTGGGCGAGGGGGGATTTCACGCCGCGCCGGCCAGCTTCCTGACGGCGGTTCGCGAGATCTGCGACGAGCACGGTATCCTGCTGATCGTCGACGAGGTGCAATCGGGCTTCGGGCGCACCGGCAAGCTGTTCGCGATCGAGCACAGCGGCGTCGAGCCGGACATCATGACCATGGCCAAGAGCATGGCGGATGGCATGCCGATCTCTGCCGTGGTGGGGACCGACAAGGTGATGGACGCTTCCGGCGGCAACTCGCTCGGTGGCACCTACACCGGTAGCCCCGTCTCCTGTGCGGCCGTGCTGGCCGTGCTGGAAGTCTTCGAGGAGGAGCGCATTCTCGACCAGAGCCTCGCGCTGGGCGAGAAGCTGAAGGGGCGCTTCGACCAGTGGCAGCGGGATTACGCGAGCGTCGCCAACGTTCGCAACCTCGGCGCGATGGCGGCGTTCGATCTGGTTACCGACACGTCAAGCGGCGAACCGAATGCCGAACTGGCCGCCAAGCTCTGCAAGACGGCTCGCGAACGCGGCCTGATCCTGCTCTCCTGCGGTCTCTACGCCAACACCATTCGCTTCTTGATGCCTGTCACCATCAGCGACGAGGTGCTGAACGAAGGGCTGGATCTGATCGAGTCGATGCTGAGCGAATTCGGCGCCTGAAATCGACGCGACCGTCGACATCGGGTGAGCCGATGATCGAACCGACGCCGGCAACGGCGTCGGTTTTTTCATGTCCGCTCATCGGGGAGCGGCCGCGCGATGCATGTCGACATGCGGGATGCCATCTTCCCGATAGACCTCGCTCGTCGGCACAAAGCCGTGGCGGCCGTAATAGCGCTGTAGATGGGCCTGCGCCGAGAGCCTGGCGTCCCGCCCCGGCCAGTGTGTTTCGATCCGCGTCAGCGCGGCGCGCAGCAGGGCGTGACCGAGCCCACCGCCGCGATGATCGGCGTGAATCGCTACCCGACCGATCGCCACGGGTTCATCGAGTGTCGCCGGCACCAGCAGGCGTAGCGTGGCCACGAGGGTGTCGGGGGTTCGTACCTCGAGATGGTGGGTCGAGGGTAGCAGATCGCGGCCATCCAGCTCAGGATACGGGCAGCGCTGTTCGACGACGAAAATCGCCTCGCGCAGGGCGAGCAGATCGTAGAGCCCGCGAGGATCGAGCGTCGGACCCGTGCTCCAGCGCCAGTCGTATGCTTCCATCTGTCTCTTTCCTCGTTGGTTCACTGGCGTCATGATCGTCGATCCGCCCGTGCCGGCCAAGGCCGGGTATCGGCTGTTGGCGATCGTCGTCAGCAGGACGACACCGGCATCACTGCCCGGCCGTTCCAGATCGACGGTCGGGCGATTGCCCAGGACCATTCGAGGAGACCAAAGACGCCATGACCCGCCTGGCTATCGACTATGACGACGTCGCGGCGGCACACCGCCGACTCGAAGGTATCGCGCATCACACGCCGGTGCTGCACTCGACCACGGCCGATGCCAGCACTGGCGCGAGGCTCTATTTCAAGGCAGAGCATCTTCAACGTGTCGGTGCATTCAAGTTCCGCGGCGGCTACAACGCGGTCAGCCTGCTTGGCGAGGCGCAGAAGCGAGCCGGTGTCATTGCGTTTTCCTCCGGCAATCACGCCCAGGCGATCGCGCTGTCTGCGCGTCTTCATGGCACGCGAGCCGTCATCGTGATGCCCGAGGATGCGCCCGAGATCAAGATCGCGGCCACGCGGGGCTATGGCGCCGAGGTCGTTCTCTACGACCGCTACACGCAGGATCGCGAAGCACTCGGCAGGGCGCTGGCCGAAGCCGAAGGGCTGGCACTGATACCGCCCTACAATCACCCCCACGTGATGGCGGGGCAGGGCACGGCGGCCAAGGAACTGTTTGACGACGTCGGTGAACTCGACACCCTTTTCGTACCGCTGGGCGGCGGGGGGCTGCTCTCCGGCTGTGCCACGGTGGCCCGAGCGCGCTATCCCGGCTGTCGCATCATCGGGGTGGAGCCCGAGGCCGGCAACGATGCGCAGCAGAGCCTGCGACGCGGCGAGATCGTGTCGATTGCCACGCCGCATACGATCGCCGACGGTGCCCAGACGCCGGCGCTGGGAGACCTTACCTTTCCGGTGATTCGCGAGCGGGTCGATGACATCGTGACGGTCAGCGATGCCCGGCTCGTCGAGGCGATGGCCTTTATGGCCTCGCGGTTGAAGCAGATCATCGAGCCGACCGGGTGTCTCGGGGTGGCGGCGGCGTTTCAGGCCGGCGAGAAGCTGGCGGGGCACCGCGTGGGTGTGATGCTTTCCGGTGGCAACATCGATCTCCCACGCTTCGCGGCACTCGTACACGGTCGCTGAGGCAGCCAGGCGGCTGAATCGCTTGGCGGGCGTCGGGAGGTCAGTTTGCGGGAGCGTGCGTCGTGAGCAGGCGGTCGGCAATCTCGCGCCACTCTTCGTCGAGGCTCTGGTCGGGCATATCGCGACCGGCCCGGCGATACCAGTAGCCGGCATTGCCGAGGTCTCCCTCCCAGCGGTGCAGGTAGGCGTGAACCCAGGCGGCTTCTCGGCTGGAGGCGGTGTCTACCTGGCCGTGCGCGCGGGCCCACTCGGAACGTCCGGCCCACCAGAGCGCGCGTAACTCGCGGCCCAGCGTCCGGGGCGGTGCCGGTTGATCAAGACTGGCAATGAAGGACTTCAGATCGGTCATGGCTCACCTCGGGCTTGTGGCTTCTGGTTGAGCGTGTCTCCGACAGTGTAGAAGAGACTACCTGACGTGCGCCTCGCCGGTCTGGTCGAGGCGCGCGTCAGGCTTCAGTCTCGATAGCGCAATGGCTGAAGGTGATCAGAAGAAGCCCATGGGGTTGATGTCGTAGCTGATCAACAGGTTCTTGGTCTGCTGATAGTGTTCGAGCACCATCTTGTGGGTTTCACGACCGACTCCGGATTTCTTGTAACCCCCGAAGGCGGCGTGAGCGGGATACTGGTGGTAGCAGTTGGTCCAGACACGGCCCGCCTGGATACCGCGCCCCATGCGGTAGGCGCGATTGATATCACGGGTCCAGACACCGGCGCCGAGCCCGAACTCGGTATCGTTGGCGATGGCCAACGCCTCGGCTTCGTCCTTGAAAGTCGTCACCGAAACCACCGGGCCGAAGATCTCCTCCTGGAAAACGCGCATCTTGTTGTTACCCTTGAGCAGCGTCGGCTGAATGTAGTAGCCGCGGGCGAGTTCCTCTCCGAGCGTCTCGCGTTCGCCGCCGGCGAGGAACTCCGCGCCTTCGTCGCGGGCGACATCCATGTAGGACATGATCTTGTCGAACTGCTCTTGAGAGGCCTGGGCGCCAACTTGGGTATCGGTGTCCAGCGGATGGCCCCGCTTGATCGTCTTGACCCGCTCAACCACGCGCGCCATGAAGGCATCGTAGATGCTCTCCTGAACTAGTGCTCGCGAGGGGCAGGTGCAAACTTCGCCCTGGTTGAGAAATCCCATCACCACGCCTTCGGCACACTTGTCGATGAACTCGGACTCCGCGTTCATGATGTCCTCGAAGTAGATGTTCGGCGATTTACCGCCGAGCTCTACCGTCGAGGGAATGATGTTCTCGGCGGCACACTTCATGATGTGCGAACCGATCGGCGTCGAGCCCGTGAAGGCGATCTTGGCGATGCGCTTGCTGCTGGCCAGCGCCTGGCCGGCCTCTTCGCCGAAACCGTTGACGATATTCAGCACGCCCTTGGGCAGGAGATCGTGGATGACCTCAATTACCTTGAAGATCGAGACGGGCGTCTGCTCTGCCGGCTTGAGTACGACGCAGTTGCCGGCCGCCAGCGCCGGCGCCAACTTCCAGGTCGCCATCAGGATGGGGAAGTTCCAGGGAATGATCTGGCCCACCACGCCGAGCGGTTCGTGGAAGTGGTAGGAGGCCGTGTGCTCGTCGATCTCGGCAGTCGTCCCTTCCTGGGCACGAATGCAGCCGGCGAAGTAGCGGAAATGATCGATGGCCAGCGGAATATCCGCTGCCAGTGTCTCGCGGACGGCCTTGCCGTTGTCCCAGGTCTCGGCGACGGCCAGCGTCTCGAGATTCTGCTCCAAACGATCGGCGATCTTCAAAAGCAGGTTCGCTCTCTCCTGGACGGACGTCTTGCCCCAGGCCGGTGCCGCGCGGTGAGCCGCATCCAGGGCGAGATCGATATCCTTCTGGCTGGAGCGTGCCACCTCACAGAACACCTCGCCCGTGACCGGGGTGATGTTCTCGAAATAACGCCCGTCGCGCGGCGGGATCCACTCGCCGCCGATATAGTTGTCATAACGCTGCTCGAAGCTGACGAGGGCATCCGGGGTGTTGGGGTTGGCGTAGCGCATGCTGATCTCTCCCGGGGCATAGGCCCCTAACGCAGAACTTTCGATCACTCTGGCGCCGACGCCGGCGCTTCGCCATTACGCTTTAGGAGGCCCTGCGGCGATTCGACCAATGGCGAACAGTCAACGGAAGTTACAGAGTTAGACTGTACCTTTCGGTCCCATCACCGTGTCAGGAGGCAGCATTCTCATGTCCGCTCAAGAGAAATACGCCCAGGTGTCAGCGTCTTCGCCCCGCGACAACGACTGCTGCGAGATGAGTGCCATCAACCTGCTCGACGACAGCGTTTCCACCCAGCGGGAGGTGCAGGAGCGCAACGTGTTGCAGCTCTATCTACTGACCGTCCAGGTCCGTGCCCTGATGGATGTCGCCTGTCGGCAGGGACATTCGTCATTCCTCTCCGAACGGCTGCGCTACCACACCGAGCAGCTGGGCGATCAGTTCTCCACCTTAGCCAAGAAGCACAAAGGGGCGACGTTTACACGTCACTTCTATCACCAGCAGCAGCAGAAGTTCGATGCTGAAATCGAGAAGCTGATTCAGGCCCTGGATGCGCTCGGCAAGCAGTACGACGATAATCGAAATGCCGAGGCGACGGCCGCAGACTGAGACGTTGGCTCTCGAGTTTGCCAACGGCGGCGAGCCACCGGGAAAGATGTTGCCCGGTGGCGGTCCGGTTGATCGGCTACCTCATGTTTCACGTGAAACAGGCGACATGACATCTCCTGCATTCACGATAGCGCCCCCGCCCTCGCCAGGGGCATGCACGGTCATCAAGTTGGTGGATTGCCGTCTCCTCACTCGGTTTCCAGCTGACTCAGGAAGTCATTGCATGGAGTCGTCTCGTCGGTGCTCGGGGAGACCAGCGCAAGCAGTCCGGCGGCCGGTGCCGCGACGGTCCCCAGGAAGGCACCGACAGCCCCGCGGGTCAGCAGCGAGCCGGTATCGACGCCGGGTGACGGGTTCTTGAACGTACCCCGTACGTAAAGGGGGGATCGCAGCGTAAAAATGCGAGCGCCCTTACTCTCCGGCTCGACGGTCAGATCGAGTGTCTCATCGCCCAGATTGACCGTTCCGGATATGCGGACCAGCGCGTTCTCGGTATCGATCACAAAGAATCGGGTCCGCGCGATACCCTTTTCGACTTCAAGATGGGTCGCGGCACAATGGATATCGACCTGCTCGTCACCAAATAGCTGTCCGATCAGATAGTTACCGACATTGAGGCCGGCCAGCTCCATCAGATTCTGACTGATTCGGCCGTCACTGATCAGCATCTGCAGGTTGCCGTTGCTGGAGCCCAGAACCGAGGCCACGGAATTGCCGCTACCGCTCAGGGTCGCATCGCCATTCAGTTCACCCTGGCTCTCATCCATCATGTCGACGTCGGGAAACAGCTGGCCAAGACGCAGGCGACGTATGTGCATATCGACCCGGCTCTGCATCGGTGTCTGACTTCCGTCGAGCCGCAGCGTGGTATTGAGATCGCCGCCGGCGACGCCGAATCGAAGCGGATCGAGCAGAATTTCGCCATCGTTCAGCGTCACGTGTGTATAGAGATCTTCCAACGGCAGCGAGTTGCCATGTTCGATCCGCTCCGCCGTGAAGGTGACATCAGCATCCATGGTGCGCCATTGCGCCGTCTGAAATTCGCTGACGGGCAATAACTTGTCGGCCGGCTGCGTGCGGCTTTCGTCCTGTGTTTCCTCGTTGGAGGGCGAAGTGGTTTCATTGCTGTCCGCGCCGATCAACGGCGCGAGATCGGCAAATCGCAGCTGGTTCGAGATGACCTCGCCGGTCAGCGAAGGACGCGGCTCTCCCATACGGTAGGTCAGATGACCATGGATGTCGCTCTCGCCGATTTCGCCGTCGAAGTCATCGTAGGTGAATACCAGCGCCTCCTGCGTGTCGAGGTTGGCGGTCAGATGGCCGCGGGTAGCATAGGCTGGCGTCTCGGGCAGGGTGACACCGAGGATGTCGTAGAGATCCCCCAGACTGCGTCCGGAAAGGCCGAGGTCGAGATTCAGCTGCTTCGGTGATAACGGGTCGGTCAAGGTGCCGCTAATGTCGACTTGTGTACCACCGGCTTCGAGCGAGGCCTGCAGCGGGTAGGGGGCACCCGGTGAGCGCAGTGCGGCGAGCCCGCCTAGACGCCCCGAGCCGGTCACCGGCTGATGCTGATAGGTGCCTTCGACCTGCCAGCCGAACCGGTAGTCGACGACCGGTTGATCGGCGACGGCCTCGACGCCCTGGCGATCGGTCAGCTCGTCGAAGGCGATCGGTTCACCCAGCAGTTCCAGTGAGGCATTGATGTCGGCTGCCAGCGTGGCATCACGATAGTCGATGTCGATCGGATCGAAATCGAGCGTGCCAACGTCCACTGTCCATCCGCTCTGGCTATCTTCGTTTCCGGCGCCTTCCTCTTTGGTCACGTTATCTTCCCCGGTGAGATCGAACGTCCAGTTATTGTTGCCATCTTCCACCCGCACCAGCGAGGCCTGGGCGCCTCGCAATGTGATGGCCGGAAGCGACAGCCTGCGATCTAGTAGTGGGAGAGGGGCGAAACTGATGGAAAGTGCCTCGGCATTGACCAGATCGGTGTCGGTGAGGGCCGCCGGGCTACCGATGCGGAGACGTTCGGCGTGCAGCTGGAGCCAGGGTACCCAGCGGCGCCAACCACTGTCGCCAGAAGGCCACTGCCATCCGATATCGAGATCGCCGCTGATGGCGACCTCACGCCCCAGTGTGGCAGAGGCACGTTCCTCGATTTGCGGCTTCAGGCCATTCCAGTCATAGAAGGCCACGACCGCAAAAGGCGCGGCGAGGAGAATCAGTAGAACGGCCAGCGCGCCGAGGCCGATCTTCTTTCCGAGTGTCATGAGGTTGATCCCGTCCCTTGGGCTTGTGCTCCAAGGATAGACGAGGTGACGTTTTGCCTCCTTCGCCTTTCGGGTAGTCGCCATGTTTCACGTGAAACAGCACAGTCACCACGACGGGGCCGCCAAGGCACGTCAGTCAGAGGCGCTGAGCAGCCGTGTGGCGAAGTGATGGAGGTCGTCGCAGATCCAGGTCTCGGTGAAGCGCCGGTCCAGCTTGTCCCGCGTTGCCTTCCCATTGCCGGTAAGTACGAGCGCGGTTCGGCAGTGCGCGGCTAGACCAGCCTCAAGATCTCGCAGGCTGTCGCCGACCATCCAGCACGGTACGGCATTCCGGTCGACCGCCGAAAGTATCCGCTCCAGCATGCCGGGATTGGGTTTGCGGCAGCGACACCCGGCATCCGGCAGGTGGGGGCAGTATTCGATGCGCTCGAGCTGACCGCCAGCGGCCTCGACCTTGGCAACCAGCAGACGATGGATCTGCGAAAGAGTTTGCGTGTCGTAGTATCCGCGTCCGATGCCTGACTGGTTGGTGGCTACCGCGACGCGCCAGCCGGCTTGTGAAAGCCGTGCGATCGCCTCTATGGCGCCGGGCAGCACCTGCCACTCGTCGACAGATTTGATATAGGCATCCGAATCGCGATTGATGACGCCGTCGCGGTCGAGTATGACGATTCCGGGTTCGTTGGGCATGGTCGGTCCATCTGGAGAATAGGGCCGAGACGCATTATCCCGGTCGGCGTCGGGGTTGGCAAAGCAGGCGGTTTAGTGGGAGACCGTATGAGAGCGGGGCGTCGACGGCCAAGTCAGCTCGGCTAAGTCAGTTCGGGAATCGCACTGGGTAGATCGTCGCAGATAGTGGGGTGGGGGATAGAACCATACCTTTTGAGCCGGAACCCCGGCGTAAATGTTTCACGTGGAACACTGGGCTTCTTCAAGGGGGAGGTGGCTCCCTAACGGTATGGCGGCCCAAAGACGGTTCTTGAAATGCAAACACCCGGTCGTGGCCGGGTGTTTGGTGGCGACAGTCGCCAGGGTGGTTTCACGTGAAACCACAGGATTACTGCTGCAGTTCGGCGATGTCCGCGACTTCGAGGAACAGTGCCTGAAGGCTTGCCAGCAGCGCGAGGCGGTTGGCACGCATCGCTTCATCGTCGACCGCGACCATGACTTCGTCGAAGAAGCGATCCACCGGCGCACGCAGCGTGGCCAGAATGTCGAGTGCTTCCGCGTAGGCCGCCTCGCGAAACAGCGGTTCGACCTGCTGACGGCAGTCGGCAACGGCATTGGCCAGCGCGATCTCGGCATCCTCGACGAGGCGCTCGCTTTCGACGGCAGTGCGGCCGTCGTGAGACTGCTTGGCCAGGATATTCGAGACACGCTTATTGGCGGCGGCGAGGGCAGCGGCCTCTTCGCGCTGCTCGAAGCGGTGCACGGCGTGCAGGCGACGGGCAAAGTCGAGCGGGCGAGTCACGGGGCGCGCACGCACGGCGAGATAGACCGAGACTGGCAGCCCTTCGTCCTGCGCCCAGGCACGGAAGCGGTCGAGCATGTAGGCAAGAACGTCGTCGACTAACCCTTCGGCCTTGGGGAGGTCCCGGTGCTGGGACGCTGCCAGTTCCAGAAGCTCGCGCAGGTCGAGGTTCAGCTCGCCCTTGATCAGGATATTGAGTACGCCGATCGTCGCCCGACGTAACGCGAACGGGTCCTTGGCGCCGGTTGGGCGCTGGCCGATACCGAAGATCCCGGTGAGGGTGTCGAGTCGGTCGGCGAGCGCGATGGCCAGGCCCGTGGCGGTCTGCGGAATGGCATCGCCGGCGAAGCGGGGTAGATACTGCTCGTGCAGCGCCTCGGCGACGGCTTCCGGCTCGCCGTCATGGCGCGCGTAGTAGGTGCCCATGATGCCTTGAAGCTCGGGGAACTCGAGCACCATCTCGGTGACCAGATCGCATTTGGCCAGCTGGGCGGCACGCGCGGCAGCCGTGCTGTCGCCGTCGATTTTCTCAGCGATGAAGCGGGCAATGACCTCGCTGCGCGCGGCCTTGTCGGCCAGCGTGCCCAGCTGCTGCTGGAAGACGACGTTTTCCAGCGATTGTCGACGCGACTCCAGCGTCTGTTTGCGATCGGTCTCGTAGAAGAAGGCCGCATCCGCCAGACGGGGGCGGATCACCTTTTCGTTGCCGTAGATCACTTGCTGGGGGTCATCGCTTTCGATGTTGGCGAGGGTGATGAACTGCGGCTTGAGGTTGCCGGCGTCATCGAGCAGGTGGAAGTACTTCTGATTGGCCTTCATCGAAGAGATCAGGCATTCGGCCGGCACTTCCAGGAAGCGCTCGTCGAAGCTGCCGGTCAGCGCGACCGGCCATTCGACCAGGCCGTTGACCTCCTCGAGCAGGTCCTCGTCGATGACGGCCTGGCCACCATGCACCTCGGCCTCCGCCAGCACCTGTTCGCGAATGCGTTCGCGCCGGCGTTCGAGATCGACCAGGACATAGGCGTTTTCGAGCGCCGATTCGTAGTCGCCCGCATGGGCCAGCTCGATGGGTTCGGGCGCATGGAAGCGGTGACCGCGGGTGGTGCGTCCTGCGTCGAGCCCCAGTACGCTGGCGGGCACGACCTGATCGCCATGTAGCAGTACCAGCCAGTGCACCGGGCGAGAGAACTCGAGGCGCGATGCGCCCCAGCGCATGTTCTTGGGCACGGGTAGCGCATGAACGGCATCGGCGATGATACCGGGCAGCAGTTGGTCGACTGCCTCGCCCGTCTGCTGCTCGCGGTAGCCGAGCCAGGTGCCCTTGTCGGTTTCCAGGTGGATGAGTTCCTCGACACTGACGCCGCAGGAACGTGCAAACCCCTCGGCGGCCTTGGTGGGCTGGCCGTCCTTGAAGGCGGCCGCCAGTGCCGGGCCGCGTTTCTCGACTTCCCGGTCGGGTTGCTTGTCGGCAAGCGACTCGATATGCACGGCCAGACGACGCGGAGAGGCAAGGGCGCGGGCCTCGTCGAAAGCGACCCCGGCGGTCTCCAGACCTTTGACGACGCCGTCGCGCAGCGCCGTCGCGAGCTGGCTCAGGGCACTCGGCGGCAGCTCTTCGACGCCCAGTTCGATCAGTAGGGTATTGGCTGCCATGCTCATGCGTCTCCCTGATTGGCTTCGGTGGTCTTGGACAGCAGTTCGCGGCGCAGCGCTTCCGGCGCCATGGGGAAGCCCGCCGCTTCGCGCGAGGCGTAGTAGGCATGGGCGACATCCCGCGCCAGCGTGCGCACCCGCAGGATGTAGCGTTGGCGTTCGGTCACCGAGATGGCGTGGCGTGCGTCCAGCAGGTTGAAGGTGTGCGACGCCTTGAGGACCTGTTCGTACGCGGGCAGCGGCAGGTTGGCCTCGAGCAGCTTGTTGCACTCGGCCTCGCAATGATCGAAGGCCTCGAACAGATAGGGAACGTCGGCGTGCTCGAAGTTGTAGGCCGACTGCTCGCGCTCGTTCTGCAGATAGACATCGGCATAGGTAACGCGGGTGCCATCCGGGGCGATCGTCCAGACCAGGTCATAGACGCTGTCGACATCCTGCAGGTACATGGCAATACGCTCGAGCCCGTAGGTCAGCTCGCCGGTCACCGGGAAGCACTCGAGGCCGCCGGCCTGCTGGAAGTAGGTGAACTGGGTCACCTCCATGCCGTTGAGCCAGACTTCCCAGCCCAGGCCCCAGGCGCCGAGCGTGGGCGACTCCCAGTTATCCTCGACGAAACGGATGTCGTGAACCTTCGGATCGATGCCGAGCCGCTCCAGCGAGCCGATATAGAGATCCTGCAGATCCTTCGGCGAGGGCTTCATCACCACCTGGAACTGATAATAGTGCTGCAGGCGATTGGGGTTCTCGCCGTAGCGGCCGTCGGTCGGACGCCGTGACGGCTGGACGTAGGCGGCGTTCCAGCTTTCCGGGCCGATCGAGCGCAGGAAGGTCGCCGGGTGAAAGGTGCCCGCGCCGACTTCCATGTCGAGAGGCTGGAGCACCACACAGCCCTTTTCTGCCCAGTATTGCTGCAGGGCGAGGATCAGCCCCTGAAAGGTTTTCGCATCTGCCGTCGACTCTGTCATTGACTGCGTACCGTTGCCCATGAATTCGTGAGCCGCCAAGTATACAATTACCGCCTAATCGGTTATAGGCACCGTCACGAATCCACCTCGGGCCGAGTCTCGGGATGCATCCAGGACGCGCCGAGATATCTGGCCGAGTCGAGACAAGAGGAAAGCGACATGATCGTAGTCACCGGCGGCGCCGGCTTCATCGGGGCCAATCTGGTCAAGGCACTCAACGCGCGCGGCCATCTGGACGTCATGGTCGTCGACGATCTCAGCGATGGCACCAAGTTCGTCAATCTGGCCGACTGCACCCTGGGAGACTATCTCGACAAGGATGATTTCCTGGCACGCGTGAAAGCCGCGCTGCGCGGCGAGATCGGTGCCGGTTTGCCGCCGATCGAGGCGATCTTCCATGAGGGGGCCTGCTCCGATACCACGGAGTGGGACGGCCGCTTCATGCTGGAGAACAATTTCGAGTACTCCAAGGTATTGCTCGAGTACTGCCAGGCCAAGCGCATCCCGTTTCTTTATGCATCTTCCGCTGCCACCTACGGCGGCAGCGAGGTCTTCGTCGAGGATCCCGCGCACGAGAAACCGCTCAACGTCTACGGCTATTCCAAGCTGCTGTTCGATCAGTACGTGCGGGCTCGCTGGGACACCTTCGACAGCCAGGTCGTCGGTTTTCGTTACTTCAACGTCTATGGGCCGCGCGAGCAGCACAAGGGCAAGATGGCGAGTGTTGCCTACCATCATCACACCCAGGTGCAGCGCGGCGAGAACCCCAAGCTTTTCGGCGCCTGGGACGGTTATGAAGCCGGCATGCAGAGCCGGGACTTCGTCTATGTCGGCGATGTCGTCGACGTCAATCTCTGGTTCCTCGACAACCCCGACGTTTCCGGCATCTACAACCTCGGTACCGGTCGCGCCGAGCCGTTCAAGGCGATCGCCGAGACCGCGATCGAGTTCTACGGAAAAGGGGACATCGAGTACATCGACTTTCCCGACGAGCTCAAGGGGCGCTATCAGAGCTACACGCGCGCCGATATCGGCCGCCTGCGCGAAGCCGGCTACACGGCGGAGTTCAAGACCGTGCGCGAGGGTGTCCTGGCCTATCTGGAATGGCTGAATGGCTGAAGCCGCCGCCGCCATGCGCGAGACCACCTCGCCATCGCCGCGAATCCTGGTCGTCGGCCCTTCCTGGGTGGGCGACATGGTCATGGCGCAGAGTCTGTTCATCACCCTCAAGGCGCGTCATCCCGGTGCCTTCCTCGGGGTGGTCGCGCCGGGCTGGTCGCTGCCGATTCTCGAGCGCATGCCGGAGGTCGACGAGGCGATCGCGCTCGACGTGAAACATGGCGAGTTCGGGTGGCAGACGCGCCGTGCCGTCGCCCGCTCGCTGAAAGGGCGATACGATCACGCCATCGTGCTGCCACGTTCGCTGAAGTCGGCGCTGGTGCCGTTTCTCGCGCGGATTCCGCGGCGTACCGGCTTCACTGGCGAGCAGCGCTTCGTGCTGCTTAACGAGCGGCGCAGGCTCGACAAGAGCGTGCTCGATCAGACCGTCAAGCGGTTCGTCGCGCTTGGCCTGGACGCACGAGCGGCGACGAGCGGCGAGTTTCCGACGCCCCACCCGCGGCTGCGCGTCGACGGCGAGCGGCAGGTCGCGCTACGTGCCGAGCTGGCGCTCGGCGATCGCCCGGCCATCGGCATGATGCCCGGTGCGGAGTATGGGCCGGCCAAGCAGTGGCCGCTCGAGTATTTCCGCGAACTGGCCGAGTCATTGATCGCGCGCGGGTATGCCGTCTGGGTGATGGGCGGTCCCAAGGATGCCGAGGCCGGCGGTACCATCACCGCCGAGCTTGAACACGCGCACAACCTGTGCGGCAAGACGAAGCTGGCGGATGCGGTCGATCTGCTGGCCGCTTGTGAACAGGTCGTGACCAACGACTCCGGTCTGATGCACGTGGCTGCCGCCGTGGGCACGCGGATCCAGGCGCTGTACGGCTCGTCGTCGCCGGCCTACACGCCGCCGCTGACCGACAATGCCGATATCCACTATCTGGCGCTCTCCTGTTCGCCCTGTTTCGAGCGTCACTGCCCGCTGGGGCACCGCAACTGTCTGAAGCAGATACGTCCCGAAAGCCTCGCCGAGGCCATTTAAGCCGAATGCCAGCCTGCGCGATGCTGGCACGCGAGCCATGTTCCTCGCGCCAACCACGAGAGCCGATATGGCAATATTGACCAAGAAGCGGAAGCGAAAGTTAAGGGCGGCGTGTTACCTGCTTCATTATCGGCTCAAGAATCTAGGCTCCCGCCGGCGCGTGCCGGGTAGTGGAAATCGATTGATCCTCTCTCTCACGACACATCCGCCGCGTATCGATCAGGTCTACGCGACACTCGAGTCACTGTGCGAGCAGACGCTCGATGCCTTTGATGTCCATCTCTACCTCTCCAGAAAGGACGCAGACACGATCGGCGAGTTGCCGAGCTCGCTGGACCGGCTGCAGCGTAGAGGTGTCGAGATCGTGATCAGCGATGAGGATTACCGCTCGTATGACAAGCTACTCCACGCGCTGAAGCGTTATCCCGATGCCACCATCATTACTGCCGATGATGACATGATGTACCCGCGTGACTGGGCGAGGCGACTGCTCGAGGGCAGTCGGCGCCACCCTGGCAGTATTATCTGTCATCGCGGGCACATGTTATGCGAGAGCTCGCCGGGCTCCGGCACGATCTCTTATCAGGTCGTGAAAAGCCGCAAGGACTCGCGGGCGACATCGCCGAACCTGGCGCTCATGCCAACTGGTAGCGGTGGCGTGCTGTATCCGCCGGGCGTGCTTGATCCTGTTGTCTTCGACACGGAAGCGTTCCGTAAACTGGCGCCGAACGCGGACGATATTTGGTTCAAGATGGCGTCGCTGAAAGCGGGCACGCGCTGTGTCAGAATCAATGCCAAGAATGTCGATTTTCTGCCGACCCCGGTAGCCGGGGAATCGGCATTGCATGAAGACAACATCAAGCGGGGAGGCAATGACAGACAGTTTGCCAACTGTCTTGAGTATTTCCCGGAACTCAAGCCGTTGATATTCGAATCTTCGGTGTCTGTGAGTCAGGCGCCGGCTCCTTGATTCACTGAAGATGGAAGAACCTACTGTGACCCAGAGAGTTCTACTGGTCGTACGCAAGTTGAGCATTGGCGGGATCGAGCGTGTCACCGTCAATCTGGCCAATGTGCTGGCCAGAGAAGGCCATGAGGTGCATGTCCTGGTGCTCAAGGGAGGAAACGAGCTGTCTCCCGATCCCGGCGTTATCGTTCACCGGATCGATTTCGACAAGGCGTTCCGACGTACGGGGGTAGGCCTGATTTACGATCTGGCGACACGAGCCCTATTGAAACCGCTGTTGCCGGGTTCCGGTTTTCTCTGGCGTGGACTCTATGGTGGCGCCTATCTGAAGCGCTTCGTGGCTCGGCTGGAGCGTGAGCATGGACCGATTGATCGCGTCATCATGCGGGGCCAAGGGGCATTCGAAACGGTCTGGTCCTGGCGCGACTCCCGGCTATGGCAGGTCACGGTTTCCTGGCCGGGAGACTTCGGCGGGCGTCTAAAAGGGCTGTATCTGCGTTGTCTCTATGCCGACAAGCAGGTGATTTGCAATACGCCCAACGTTCGCCACCAGCTGGAGGCGCAACTGGGGCATCATGATATTCATCCCCGCCGCTGGGCGACAATCATGAACCCCTGCGATATCGATGCCATACGCCGGCAAGCCGACGAGACGGTTGAGTTGCCCGCAAGGCCCTACATCGTGCATGTCTCCCGGCTATCCGATGTCAAACGCCAGGCGTGGCTGATCAAGGCCTATTTGGAAGCCGGTATCGACGAGGATCTGGTCATTGTCGGTGACGGGCCCAAGCGCGAGAGTCTGGAAGCGCTGGTGGAAGCATCCGGTGTTCGCGAGCGCATTCATTTTGTCGGCAGCCGTCCCAATCCTTATCCGTGGATGAAGCACGCTCGACTCTTCGTGTTGAGCTCTCGTAGCGAGGCATTCGGTATCGTGCTCGCGGAAAGCATGATCTGCGGGACACCCTGCGTTGCGGTGGACTGTCCTGGAGGCGTGCGGAATGTGCTGATCAACGATCAGGCGAGGCTCATTGCCGAAAACTCTGTCACCGGGCTGGCGATGAAGATTCGCGAAGGTTTGGCATCACCGCCCTCGCTGGAACAGGACCCTGAGCTGATCGAGCGCTTCCGGGATACACGGATCATGCAACAGTTCCTCGACCTGCCGACGCAGTGAAGGCAGGCGGAAAAACTTAATAGCGTGCTTACTATCGTGGTATTCTGTTGTGAACGCTGTTCTTTAACCGTCGGCTTCTCCGCCGCAAGATGTGGTGTTCATGTCACGAGCCTCGCCTTCCCCGCCATCTTCCTCGCCGCGTCTACCGGCTGAAGATACGGCATTCCGTGAGCTTCTCGACCCACGAATGAAGTGGGGTGTGCGGCGTGCTCGGTTCCAGACCGGCTTGCGCGAGGCGTTCCAGCGGGGAATTGGCATTCCTGTCGAGGAACGCTTCTTTCGCTGTTGGATGAAGGATCGCCCTGGAGCTGCCTGGATCGAGCGTCGTGGACTGCCGAGGCGTTCCATTGAACGACGCCTGGGCGAGGCGCTGGTGCTTCACGTGAATCCCCGCTCCCTGATCCGAGACTTCAATGCCAAGGGCAACGGCGGGAAGAAGCCCAATTCGTCCACCTTCCTGTGGGAGGGCGAGTGGGACCAGAGCCGAGGCGACCTGCGTCGTGGTTCGCGCTATCGTTTCATCAGTGATCTCGATGAGCATCGCGACGACCTTTCGCGCACCGAGCGCTTTCGCCAGCTACAGTCGCGCCTGCGCGCGGGCAAGCCCTGGTCTTCCTACCAGCAGGGGCTGCTGCTCGATTCGGAGGCGAAGATACTTGCCTATCTCGAGACCTACCTGGGTTTTCTCGATGCGATGGCGCGGGAGGGATTCAACGCCGAGCTGGGCAAGGATGACCTTGGGGTGGCGGTGACGCGCGAGGGCCGGCTATTGAAGATCAACCGGGGATTGCACCGTCTGGCGATGGCACAGCGGCTGGGCTTGCCAAGCGTTCCGGTGCGGGTGCGGGGTGTGCATCGCCAATGGTGGGATGACGTCGTTCAGGGTACGCGGGGAGACGAGGCGCTCGCGCGCCTCGGTGAGGCTCTGCAAGCCTGTTTACCGGAAACCGAGCCCGGCCCGCGCGACCCTAGCCAGGATCTCGGTGATATGCCGTGGCCGGCGCCGAAAGTGCCGGACGCAGGCGGACGTGATGTCGACCACCCCGGCCCGAGTCCAGACCAACACCTCAGTTGACGCCGCTCCAGAGCCGCTCCTGCAGGCGGTTCTCGCTGCGCATGCGCTGGTTCATCTCCTCCAAGGAGTAGTCCTCGATCAGCGTCGGCGAGTTCGAGAGCAGCGAGACACCCAGCCCGGCACGATGCGCCGGCACCTCGTAGCCCATCGCTTCCAGTACCGTCGGCAGCACATCGACCATGCTTGCCGGGCGCTCGATCACCCGCGGGCGTAGACCGTTGCCCAGCATCATCAGTGTGTTCTCGCGCTCTTCGGCGATCAGGTCTTCCCAGGCCGAATTCTTCATCGAGAGATGATCACTGGCGACCACGACTAGCGTGTTGTCGAGCAGGCCCTGGTTCTCGAGTCGCTCGATGAAGTTCTTCACCAGCCAGCCGGTACATTTGACCGAGTAGAGAATGTCGGTGCCGTCGAATGGTCCCTGATTCTCGATACAGGCGCGCGATGGATTGCCGAACGGTGGGTGCCCGGCCAGCGTCAGTCCAAAGAAGGCATAGGGTTCACCGCTGTCGTGCATCCGACGAATGCGCGTTTCGGCCAGATCCAGCAGCGTATCGTCGTAGAGCCCCCAGTCATTGAGATAGCCCGGTGGGGCCTGATCCTCCAGTTCATCGCGGCCGAGCACGGTATCGAAGCCATGGCCGTTGTAGAACTTCGACTTACCGGCAAACTTGGTGCTGGCGCCGCCCATGTAGGCCAAGTCATAGCCCCGCTCATGCAGCAGATCGCCCAGACAGTTGACCCCCGGCAGCACATCGGACAGCGGTTCGAACTGGTTGTCGTGCATCAGGCCGGCCGGCATCAGTGGCACGCCGCACTGGCTGGCGACCATGCCGGCCATGGTCCAGCCGGTGTTGTCGAGCTGTTGGACGCCCTTGAATACCACGCCTCGTTCGCCCAGCTGCTCGAGATCCTCGTAGACATCGCCGAAGCGTTGGGTGTCGCTGTAGGTCCGCTCGGTGCTTTCCATGTAGAGATAGATCAGGTTGGGCGGCCGCGCTGGCGCCTCGGCGATCTGCGGTGGATGGTAGTGATCATTGAGCCAGGATTCGTCGTCGTCGATGGCGGAGGCGCCGCGCAGCGACAACCCGAAAAGCAGCGGATTGAGTGCCAGCAGGAACAGGCTCAGGACACGTTCCCACAGGCGCCAGCGGTGATCCGCGCGCACCAGCCAGGTCACGGCCACCAGCATGGCGATAGCCGCCAGGGTGTAGAGAACACCGGCAATCTGACGGTCGGTGCTACCGTTCTCCTCGATGCCGGCCTGCAGATGGAAGATCACCGCGCCGAGATCGAGCTGGCCGAAGCTGTCGTCAAGATAGATATAGACCCACCACAGCATCAGCGGCAGCAGCGACCAGGGCCAGGCTTTGCGGCGGGCAGCCCGCTGATTCGCATGCCCCCACTGGAAGCGATAGCTCAGGGCTAGCCAGAGCGCGCCGACGAGCAACGGCGTCCACCAGGGCAATACCCAGATCACCATGATGGCGTAGCCGATGCAGAGGCCGATGTAGGTGAGCGCACACCAACGTCGGGTATTACGGGAGATGGTCATGACGTGCTTCGTTCCGTGAACGTCGGTTTCCGTCGATGCCGATTCCGGGCATCGCATGATGAATCATGACTCTAGCATGACGCAGACAAGACACGCAGATGACAAACAGGTTCTGCGTGTCGGTCGAGGTCAGCGCGAGCTGCGTAGTGTCGTATCCGCGGCATGGCGTTCCAGGGCCAGCTCGATCAGGCGTGTGACCAGTGCCGAATAGCCGAGCCCGCTGGCTTGCCACAGTTTGGGATACATGCTGATGCGGGTGAAGCCCGGCAGGGTGTTGATCTCGTTGACCACGATCTCTCCGGTGGCGGTGAGAAAGACGTCGACTCGTGCCAGCCCGGCGCACTCGAGCACCTGGAAGGTACGAATCGCCAGCTGACGAATCCGTTCGCTGGCGTCCTCGTCGATCGCGGCGGGCACGGCCACGGTCGCGGCATCGTCATCGATGTATTTGGTATCGTAGGAGTAGAACCCCTGTTCGACCACGATTTCTCCGCAGCCGCTGGCTTGCGGTTCGTCGTTGCCGAGCACGGCGCACTCGATCTCTCGCCCGTCGACGGCGGACTCGATCAGCACCTTGTGGTCGAACGCCAGTGCCAGGTCGATCGCCTCACGCAGCGATATGGCATCATCGGCGCGGCTGACGCCGACGGAGGAACCCTGATTGGCCGGTTTGACGAACAGCGGCGAGCCCAGCTCGGCCAGCAATGCCTCGGCATCCGCCTCACGCGCGGTTCGGCGCGTCAGCGTGACGAAGGGGGCAATCGGGATGCCGGCATCACGCAGCAGGCGTTTGGCAACATCCTTGTCCATGCCGGCGGCCGACCCGAGCACGCCGGAACCGACGAAGGGGAGGTTGGCCATGCGCAGCAGGCCTTGCAACGAGCCGTCTTCGCCCAGCGTGCCGTGGACAATAGGGAAGATGACATCCAGATGGCCCAGCGAGGTCGCCGCGGCGTCGGTCGCGATCAGTGGCTCATGTATCCTTCCCGGTACCAGCGCCAGCTCGCCCGGCGATGGATTGAGGGCGATCCGGCTTGGGTCGTCGGCATTAACGAGAAAATTGTCGGCGTTGTTGATATGCCAGTGGCCTTGCTTGTCGATGCCGATGACGACAACGTCGAACCGGTCGCGGTCCAGCGCATCGACGATATTCCTGGCAGACTGCAACGACACTTCATGCTCCGCCGACTTGCCGCCGCAGACGACGCCGACTCGAATCTTGCTCATGGCACTGCTCCGCTTGTCTTGCTGATTGCCGCCGCGGCGACGCCCGGGCGCCATGATGCCACGATCATGGCGTCCGCGTACCCTGTTCGCGTGGCTGAACGCTGTCTTTCGGCTTAGCGATCGCCAGGCGTCTCCCGAGAACCGAGTATGTCGCGGTAGCGTGCGCGATAGGCCGTGGCCATCGCCGCCGGCGTGAAGTCGGCCAGCCGCTGGCGCGCGCCGGCGGCGAGCCTGGCTGCACAGTCGGGATCATCCAGCAGCGCGGCCAGTTCGCGTGCGAGGGCCGTTGCGTCGCCCGGCGGGACCAGCAGGCCGCTGATATCGTGTTCGATCAGGTCGGGAATGCCATCGACATCGCTCGCGACGATCGGCACGCCATGATCCATGGCGTCGAGTAGCGTCGAACCGAGCCCCTCGTTGCGGGAGGGGAAGGCAAAGAGCGTCATGATCTCGAGATAGTCGCCGACATGGGACTGGAAGCCTTCCCAGATCACGTTATCGAGGTCAGCGCTTTCCGCCTTCAGCATTTCGGCATCCTCGCCTTCACCCAGCAGCAGGAACACGGCGTCCGGATAGCGTGGACCTAGCTGGCGGGCGGCTTCCAGCAGTACGCGCTGGCCTTTGTGGCGGTCGACCAGCGCCCCGATATGGCCGATCACGCGGCGCCCGGCGAAGCGCTCGCGCAATCCCGCGATACGGGCGGGGTCGGCTGGCTGGCCGGAGAGCACGCTGGGAATGCGCACCACCGGGCACCAGTCGCGCTCGCGCAGATGGCGTTCGATCACCGACGAGATCGCGACCGCGCAGGCCGCGCCGCGATAGGTCAGCCGATTGAATGGCTTATCCTTGACCGGCTGTGGCACGCGCCGTGTCAGCAGGTAGGGCGTGCCGCGCAGGCGCTGCTCGAGCCAGGCCCAGTGCACCGCCTTGGCCTCGTGGGCGTGAACGATATCGGCCCGCGGCGTGCCAACGTGCCCGGCGAGCGCGTGGTCCGCATCGATGAACGTGATGTTGCCCGCCGCTAGCCGTGCCCGCATCGGCGAATCGCGTCGGCACACCAGGCTCTGTCGAACGGCGTCACCCTCGAGCGCGGCCAGGGCCTCGATCAGCAGCAGGGTCTGGCGTTCGCCACCGCGAAAGCCGCGCGCCAGATTGACGTGTCGAACGTGCAGCGGCCTTCGGGGAGCGCGCTCATTAATCATCGCCGTCACCACACCCTGTCGAAATCTTCCGCCTCGCGCACGCGGGCGTCGCGCTGGAACTCCAGCAGCTTGGCGTACTTGAGGTAGGCATTGATGCCGGCCGACAAAGCCACCGACAGGCCATCCTGTCCCGCCAGGCAGCCGCCCTGAAACACATACTTGCGCATGAACGCATTGGCGCCGTGCAGCGCGGGAGACCAGGCGTTGGCACGCTTGCCCTTGAGATACATGATCTTCGCCGCGCGGTTGGAAAAGCGCCCGCTGGCCTTGCCGAAAAGCTCGCCCAGACTGGCGAAGGAGTAGTGCTCCAGATCCGCGTCCAGCCGTTGTGGGCGAGCGGCCTGCACCGAGGCGTGCTGGCGGCTCTCCGAGAACCCCGTACGTTCGCGATCGAACAGCCGCAGGCAGTAGTCCGGATACCAGCCGCAGCGGCGCACCCAACGGCTGCCGATGAAGTTGCGTCGGCGCAGCGCATAGGCTTCCGGCTGCGCGGTCTCGAGTTCGAGCGCCTGAATGGTGTCCACGGCCGCATCGGTCAGGCGTTCGTCGGCGTCTAGCGATAGCACCCAGCGGTGGCTGGCCGCCCGGGGGCCGACGTTTTTCTGTGGGCCGTCGCCAAGATAGGGCTGGTGGATCACGCGGGCGCCCGCCGCTTCGGCTCGGGCGACGGTGTCGTCATGCGAGCCGGAATCGACCACGATCAGCTCGTCGCAGACGCGCGCGAGCGAGGCCAGACAGGCTTCGATATTGTCCGCTTCGTTGAGCGTGATCACGACGCCGGTGATATTCGCCATGGCTCGGTCCTGAAATCGTCAATGGGTAAGCGTACAAGAGGTCGCAATACGCCATGGGCGCCGCGGAACCCGCGACGCCCATGACACTGCCCCATTGTAGCCGGCTGTCGCCTAGCGATAGAACCGGCGCATCCATTGAACGGCCTCGAACACCGCCGGCGAAAAATCGCCGCCCTGAATGGGATCGAGCTGGCGGTCGAGAAATTCGTACTGGCCAGTGCCATCCACGACCGTGATGCGATCCGGCTCGATGATGCCGTAATCGATGTAGCTACTGGCTTGAACCCAAGGGTGATCGATGTCCGGGTCAAGCAGGTCTTGGCCCTGCGCGTAGTCCGAAAGCGGATTGGTGCAGCCGAGCGCGTGGCGCATCAGCATCGGTGCCACATCGAGATGACTGGTGGTGCCCTCGATATCGCCGGCGGGCACGCCCGGTCCACGGACGACCATCGGCACGTGAGTCTGGGGGGCGGCGAAGTTGCTGTTGTGGCCCCAGTAGTTCTTGCCGAAGTCGTTGAAAGACTGGCCGTGATCGGCGGTGACGACCAGCAGCGTATCTTCCCACTCACCCTTCGACTTCAGGTCATCGATGACCCGGCCAAGCTCGGCATCGTCGTAGTGCACGGCATTGCGGTGACGATTGCGGTAGGGCGTCGGATCGGTCTCGGGCCCGAGATCCAGATAGTCGATGCCGTCGGTTGAGGGCTGATACGGCTGCGCAGCGTCCTCGGGCACGTCGTAGCCGTGTGGGGCATCGTAGAACAGCATGCCGAACCACGGGGACTCGTCCTGCTGCTCCTGCTGCGTTTGCCAGGCGAGCCAGTCTTCGGTCATGCGATGGTCGCGGGTGGCCGGTGAATCGCCTTCGGTACGCAGACGCAGCGGACTGACGGAGGAGAAAATGGTGCGATCAAAGCCGACGCCGTTGAGACTGGCCGACGAGAAAATGCCAAGCGAGTAACCCTGCTGCTGCAGCTGGGTAATCAGCAGCGGCGGCGTCTGGGTGTTGTCCAGGTGGGCGTAGTAGTTGCCGGTGAGGCCGTAGAACAGGCTCATGGTGCCGTTGCGCGTGGCGTTGCCGCCACTGTAGTGATCGCGGTAGCGACGCCCCTCTTCATGAAGCGCGGCATAGAGGTTCGGCGTGTTCTTCGGCCCATATTCGTCGGCACGCCAGGAGTCGATCAGTACCACCAGCACGTTGGGTGGGGTCTCGGCTTGGCAGGTCAACGGATGTTTGGGCCAGTCAAGGCTCTCAGCTGGTTTCGCCTCGATATCGGCTCGCGCGGCGCGCGCGGCGCGGGGGTCGAGCCAGCCATATTTCTCCATGACATCCTTTGCGGTCGCCGGAAACAATAGCGGATAGATGCCAACCTGCTGGGTCACGCTGCGTACGTAGCGGGCATCGGCGACGATGTGCAGCACATGGCTGCCGATCAGCATCAGAAGGAGGACGGCACAGCTTTTGCCCGCTGGCAGGCGTTGGCCCCGGCCGCCGACGATCAGCCGTCGAGCCAGCCAGCCCTCGAAGAGCAGCGCCAGTGCGACGGAGGCGGCGACCACAAGCCAGGTGGAGGTCGTGAAGCTGAAGATCTCGCCGTTCTTGTCATTCAGGAACAGCGAGATCATGAAGTAGTTCACATGGAAGCGGTACTGCGCGTAGACCACGGTGTCGAGCAGCAGTATGCAAAGGCTGAGTGACGCGAGCAGCGCGCTGGGTAGCCACAGCCACCGGGCCTTCAAGAGTGCCGCCAGTATGACCAAGGGTAGCCAGCCGAGCAGGACCAGCATGCCGAAGTGACCGGCCCAGGTCAGTATCAGATAGGTAATGCCCATGGCATCGTGGGGCACTTCCAGGTAGGGAACGTAGCGGAGGGCGATCAACCAGACCAGCGGGAGCTGCAGAAGCGCAAAGGTCAGTGTGGCGCGCCAGCGGCGCCTCAGCGAGTCTTGCATGAACGAGAGAACCTCAGGATGAACAGCCGGCGGGAACCTGGTCGTAGCCTTGTAGAATCAGGGCGTGAGAAGACGCCGCACCGGCGGGATGGAACCGCTCCAGCGAGCGCTTGAGCCTCGCCAGGTTGCGCTGTCTCCAGGCGCCGGGGGGGCGCAGGCGACAGCGGTCGAAATCTATCAGCCAAACCTTATCGGTGTCTGAAACCAGCAGGTTGCGGGCATTGAGATCGACGTGATCGAGTCCGGCGTCATGGAATTGGCGAATGGTGGCGCCGACACGGCGGAGCAGGTCCGGCGACGCCGTCGGCAAGCGTTCCGCCAGGGCGTCGGTCCGAGGTAGGCGTGCGGTCATCAGTCCTGCTTGATAGGACGGCCCGGTGTGAACGACGATTGCCGCGACGGGCGCGGGGACGGGCAGATCCTGCAAAAACAGCGTCTGCGTCAGTCGCCATTCGCGAAATGCTCTTGTCCGCTCCAGACCGAGCCAGAGGTAGTCGGCCTGGCTGATGCGGGCCGCGAGCCCGCCACGTCGATAGGGACGCAGCACCCACTCTTCATCGCCGACGGCGAGAAATTGGCTCGCGCCGCGCCCCGGCGCGGAGCCTGTCACCAAGCCCTTGGCCACCCAGGCTTGTGGATCGAGCCAGTCGGAGCCCGGTGCCGGCAGGAGGGGCGAATCGGGCTGAGCGAGACGGGCGCTATCGTATAAGATATGCGTGCCTCGACGGTGATAGGTCGCCAGTGACATGAGAATACCCGTGCGGTGAGTCGTGGTCGCGGGCCGCCAACGGCCGCCGGGCATTGTACGCGTCCCGTCTCTCTCGCGCCTATTCCCGGCAGCAGTGCGCCGATTCATCAACAGCAAGGAAGCCACCGTGTCCTCTGATTCCCAAGCGCCCCTGGCCGTGATCGCCATTCGCCAGGTCGAGAAAAGCACCGGGGCCAGCCGCAACGCGTTCGAGCAGGCGGTGGCGCTGAAAGCGCTCGGTTACCGGGTGGTGATTCTCGCCGAGCGTGGCCGACGGGAGCTAGCGACACACTTCGGCGCTGAGCTCGTGCGTCTGAAGCGTTGGCCGTTCAAAGGACCCTTTCGCCGGTTCTGGTTCAATCGACGCGTGCAGGCCTGGTGTCGACGCCATGGCACGGCGCTGCTGGTCAGCCACGGTGACGTCGAGACGCCGGATACGGTCTACATGCACAACTGTGTTCACCTGGCCGCGCAGCTCATCCATGGTGATACCGCATCGCGACTCTCGGAAGTCGCCGCCATTCACGATCATGTGTTGAGTGGCGGCAAGTTTCGGAAGGTCGCGGTCAACTCTCGACTGATGGCCGAGGATTTCCGCGATCGTTACGGTATCGACGAAGCCAAGATCGAGATCAGTTACCCGGGCTACGATCCCGACACTTTCAATGTGGCCAGAGCGCAGGCTGACCGAACCGCACGCCGCCGGGAGTTCGGTGCCGACGAAGAAACGCGGCTGATCGGATTGATCACCTCCGGCAACTTCCCCAAGCGCAACGTGGCCGGGTTCGTCCAGATGGCCGCCGCACTCGAAGCTCGCTGCCCCGGCCGCTGTCGTTTTCTGGTGGTGGGCAAGGACGATGCCACGGCCTATCAGCAACAGGCCGAGCAGGCTGGTATCGGCGACCGATTCCTCTGGCGCTCGACCGTCAGTGACGTCGAGACGCTCTATGGAGCCCTGGACGTCTTTGTGCTGCCCGCTCATATCGAGGAGTTCGGGCGTGTGGCGCTGGAAGCCATGGCCTGCGGCACGCCGGTTCTGCTTTCTCGCACGGTGGGTGCCGCCGAACTGCTCGAGGGCGAGCACGATGACTTGATTCTCGACAGCGGAGATAGCGAAGGCTGGGCCGAGCGGCTCCAGCACCTGCTCGACAATGTCGACCTGGAAGCGCTGGGCACTGTCCTCTCGACCCGGGTGACGGACTACTCCTACCGGCGCCAGACAGAGAAGCTGAAACAGTCTTTCAAGTCGCTGATGTCCTCGACATGATGGCTAGCGGAGCTGTTGCGTAAAGAAGTTCTGCAGCGTTTCGACGTAGCGTTCAAGTGTGTAGTCCCGAGCGACCTGCGCGCGGGCGCGCTCGGCGATTTTTTGTCGCTGCCGCGGATTCTCTGCCCAAGGTAGTAGCGACGTCGCGATGGCTTCGGGATCCAGGATTCTCGCTTCCACGAGATCATCCTGATTAGGCGAGTACACTTCTTTGGGGCCTGACAAACAGGCCTCGCCATATTGACGTAATGCATCGCGCGCACGCGTTGGCTCCAGAATGGCGCCATTCCGGGCATCGAGTATGGATTCAGGCAACCCGTCGACGTTGCCGACAATCGTTGGTAGTCCATGGGCGACGGCTTCCTGCACGACGTTCCCGAAGGGCTCACGCCATGAAGGACATAAGAAAGCATCCAGCTGAGAATAGAATCCCGACATATCCTCGACGGCGCCGCAGAATTTCACCCTATCCTGAAGTTTCCAGCGCTGAGTCCATTGTCGCATGATGGGCTCGATCGGACCCTGTCCCGCAACCCAGAGCTCGGCATCGGGAAAGCGAGGTAACAGAGCACGGAGGGTTTCCAACGCAATTATAGGGGCCTTTAGCCCGGTCAGGCGGCCTGCGAAGCCAATTCGAAAGCGGCCTGCGGGATGTTCGGATGCCAGAGTGGGAAGCTCAATGGCGTTATTCAAGGTTAGAGAGGGCAGTTGAGGGTCGACTCCCCACTTGATCTGTAAAATTCTATGTGCGGCACGTGAGATACCCAGCACGCCTGAAAGACGGGCGATGTAGCGGCGTAGGGATGGATGATCGTTTGCCAGCCAAGCACTGCCACGTTCGAAATGATAGATCGGTAGATGCTTCGGCAACGCCAATGGATGTTTGGAAATCTTGTTCCAGACCAGCAGGGCTTCAGGGGATAGGGTTCGCAACAATCGATGCTGGTAATAGCTACGCATACCGGCGAAGGCTGGCAGCTTGAGCCCGTCGGGGCCCTTGATGCTATGAATATGCGAGTCCAATCCTTGAAGGTATGCCTGGAGGTAGGGGTGTACGCCATTGGTCTGAAGCAACACATCACTTGGTTGATTTCGGCCATAGTGGTCAAAAAAACGCGTAAAGAAACGCTCGACACCGCCTAGGTTCCTCAGACTTACGAGATGCGCAATATGGGGCGCTTCACGGGCCTGTTTTTCGGTGTGCGTCATGCCATGACCTCCTGCGTATTGTTCAGCCCTTATAAGATAATTTAATTATGTCACAAGATGCAGGTTGATGCTGGTCGAATGCTAACCACCTACTGATAGTCAACGACATGACAAGTGCCAGCGAGAGAAAAGGGTTTACCGATCACTTTTGAATGATTGCTTATGCTGTCGAAATCGGTTTGGCTCGGTGTGTGGTTGAATTTTGTTGGGTGAGTGAGCGATTGTGCTCATCGCCTCCAATAACCGAAAGTCGCGATGCCGCGCTCGACTGGAATCTCCCCGTAACCGCCTGGTTCTATCTCGAGTTCAATGTAAATTTGAAGATTTTTTAATTGGGGGCGGCGTATGGCATGTCAATATTACTGCCATGACTGCAACGATGTTTTTAAATGGACTGCGTGTATAATTTTTGGTTTTTCGACAAAAATGCAGCGAGTTTTCATGTTGGTTTCTTGAACTTTTGGACGGGTCGATAACGGAATTCAGTCAGCGGGTAGTGGGTGCTAAAGCTTGAGTCGATTTTTATACTTCGAGGGCGAATGCAGATGCTTGTCAATAAGGCCTAGTCGTTGTTTTTATATCCGGAAACGCCATTCTTAGAATGATGCGGCACGGTTTTTCAGTAGGTATACCCAGGGGAATGGGGCCGGCCCAGGTGTTTTTAGACTTTTTATTAGTGGTAGTAACGCCTAAACAACCGCTTGCATGGCGAAACGTTTTCGGCAGCCAGCCGTTTGTTGATAAGGTTGCCGTGACAGCCGTTGTTAAATGCAAGAGTGCCGGTGCATGCGAGATATCTAGCCGTGGCGATGGCAATGGCAATGGCGTCTGGACACCGACAAACGCTGATTTCTGCAGAACCTTATCAGCCACCCCGGGGGGTGGATATCGCGATGTCAACAAGGACGCGAATTCGAGCGCATTTCGGTAGAATGTCGCTTTTACCGATGGGAAATCAGTTCCGCCCATGAAGCATTCACTGCCCGAGCGCCCCCGACACATCGCCATCCTGCGCCTTTCCGCGCTGGGCGATGTCTGCAATCTGGTGCCGACCGTGCGCGCGCTGCAGCGCCAGTGGCCGGAGGCGCGCATTACCTGGATTGTCGGAAAGGCGGAGGCCGCGCTGCTCGAGGGGCTCTCCGGTGTCGAACTGGAGGTCTACGACAAGGCCACCGGGCTCAAGGGCATGCGCGAACTGTGGCGGCGGTTTGCCGACACGCGCTTCGACGTGCTCCTGCATATGCAGCAGGCGCTGCGCGCGAGCGTATTGTCGCTCGGGCTGAAGTGCGATCTGCGTATCGGTTACGACAAGGCGCGCGCCAAGGACTGGCAGCACTGGTTCACCCAGCGTCAGCTCGCTCCCCATCCGCAGGCGCATGTGCTCGAGTCGTTCATGGATTTTGCCCATCTACTGGGTGTCGAGCCTGCGCCGCTCGAGTGGTCGTTGCCGGTACCGGAGGCGGCCTATGCGGAAGCCCGTGAGTTGACCGGAGGCCAGCCGTATCTGGTCATCAGCCCCTGCGCCAATCCGCGCCTGCGCAATTTCCGCAACTGGTCGGCGGAAGGTTACGCTGCGGTGATCGAGCATGCCTGGGCGCAGCACGGGTTGCGTACTGTCCTGAGCGGCGGCGGCAGCGCCCAGGAGCGCGAGATGGGTGCGCAGATTCGTCGGCTCTGCCCGGGTGTCGAGATCATCGATGCGATCGGTCGCACGTCGCTGAAAGGTCTGCTGGCGCTACTCGACAATGCCCGGGCGGTGATCGCCCCCGACTCCGGGCCGGTACACATGGCCAACGCGCTGCGAACGCCCACGCTCGGCCTCTATGCCACGACCAACCCGGATCGTGCCGCGCCCTACTGCTGGCGCGAGTATGTGGTCAATCGCTATCCCGATGCCGTCGCGCGCTACCTGCAGAAGCCTCTGGACCAGATCACCTGGGGCACGCGAGTGCGTCATGCCGATGCCATGTCACTGATTACACTCGACGATGTCGTTGTCCATCTGGATCGCCTGCTGGCCGCGACCGTGACCATCGATCCCGAAACGGAGCCCGCCGATGAAGGTTGATCTTTCCCAGCTCGAGCATGCCCGCCTACTGGTCGTGGGCGATGTCATGCTGGACCGCTACTGGCACGGCGGCACGTCGCGCATCTCGCCGGAGGCGCCGGTGCCGGTGGTCAAGGTCGAGGATGCCGATGACCGGCCGGGCGGGGCGGCCAACGTGGCGCTTAACATCGCCTCCTTGGGGGGCCAGGCGAGCCTGGCCGGCGTCGTCGGTGACGATGACAACGCCGACCGGCTGGAGCAGGCGCTGGAAGCGGCCAATGTGAGTGCTTACTTTCAGCGTAGCGCGGAAGTGCCGACGATTACCAAGCTGCGAGTGATGAGTCGCAATCAGCAACTGATCCGGCTCGATTTTGAGTCGCCGCTATGGGGGATCGATACCACGCCGCTGGCCGCGCAGGTGGAGAAGGCACTGGCCGAGGCCGACGTGGTGATTCTCTCCGACTACGGTAAGGGCTCGCTCAGTCGGGTCGAGGCGCTGATTGCCGCCGCGAGACAGGCCGGCAAGCGCGTGCTGGTCGATCCCAAGGGCAGCGATTTCCGGCGCTATCGCGGCGCCAGCCTGATCACGCCCAACCTGAGCGAATTCGAGGCAGTCGTCGGTCCCTGTCCCGATGACGAGACGCTGGCGGCGAAGGGCGAGCAACTACGCGCCGAGCTGGGCCTGGAGGCACTGCTGGTGACGCGCAGCGAGCGCGGCATGACGCTGATTCGCGAAGGCTATGCGCCGCTGCATCTGCCGACCCATGCCCGAGAGGTGTTTGATGTCACCGGGGCTGGCGACACGGTGATCGGCGTGCTCGGGCTGGCGCTGGCGGCCGGTCACGGCTTCGGCGAAGCGGTGATGCTCGCCAACCTGGCCGCCGGACTGGTGGTCGCAAAGCCGGGAACGGCGGTGCTGTCGGTAGCCGAGCTTTATACGGCGCTCCACGGCGACAAGCTCGCGGAGTACGGCGTGATCGCCGAACGGGCGTTGGTCGATTCGGTGCGGGCCGCCCAGGCGCGCGGCGAGACGGTCGTCATGACCAATGGCTGCTTCGATATCCTGCATGCCGGCCACGTGGCCTATCTGGAGCAGGCGCGGCGCCTTGGCGACCGGTTGATCGTCGCCGTCAACGACGATGCGTCGGTCGCGCGGCTCAAGGGCCCCAAGCGCCCGATCAATACCCTGGCCCGGCGCGCCCAGGTGCTGGCCGGGTTGGCAGCGGTGGACTGGGTCGTCGCATTCGGTGAAGACACCCCCGCGCGGCTGATCGAGGCGGTGTTGCCCGATCTCCTGGTCAAGGGGGGGGATTATCAGCCGGAATCGATCGCCGGCGGCGAAGCCGTGATCGCCAACGGTGGCGAGGTCAAGGTACTGGGATTCGAGGATGGCGTTTCGACGACCACCATGATCGATACCATCCTTGACCGCGAGCGTTGAGCGGCCATGTCATCCACGGGTGCACGCACGCTCTACACGTTGCTGCTCTATCTGCTTTCACCGCTTATCTGGTGGCGTGTATGGCGTGAGTGGTTGCCCACTCACCGCCGCCGCGAGCGTCTCGGTTGCGTGCCGTCCACCGGCGAGCGTCGCTGTCTGTGGCTGCACGCTGCCTCCGTCGGCGAGGTTGTCACTGCGACGCCACTGATCCGCGAGCTGCTGGCGACGCACCCCGAGCGCGCGCTGATCGTCACGACCATGACCGCCACTGGCGCGGCGCGCGTTCGTCAGACCTTCGGCGACAGCGTTCGTCACCATTTCCTGCCACTCGACTTTCCCGGTGCCACGCGCCGTTTCCTGCGACGCTTGAACCCGCAGCTGGCGATCATCGTCGAAACCGAACTGTGGCCCAATCTGCTCCACGCCTGCCAACGTCAGGAGGTTCCGGTCGCGATCGCCAATGCGCGACTGAGCCCCGGCGCCTTCCGGCTCTATCGGCGTTTCTCGGCCCTGAGCCGGGGCATGCTGGCGAATGTCACCTGGATCGGCGCCAAGTCGGCGGCCGATGCCGAGAGCTTTCGGGCCCTGGGAGCGGTGCCGGCTCGCGTGACGGTGACCGGTGCATTGAAGTTCGATCTCGACCTGAGTGCCTGCCAGATCCGCGACAGTGAGGCGTTGCGCCAGCGGTGGGGGGAGCGGCCGGTGTGGGTAGCGGGCTCGACCCACCCGGGCGAGGACGAAGCGGTGCTGGCCGCGCACGCTGCACTGCGGCAGCGATTCCCCGAGGCGCTGCTGGTGCTCGTGCCACGCCACCCCCAGCGGTTCGACGCCGTCGATGCACTATGCCGGGATCATGGCGCTTCGGTGGCGCGGCTGAGTGCGAGCACACCGGTCACGCGGGCGACCAGCGTGCTGCTGGGCGATACCATGGGCGATCTGATGAAGCTCTATGGCGCAGCCGATATCGCCTTCGTCGGGGGCTCGCTGGTGCCGATCGGCGGGCATAACCTGCTTGAGCCGGCAGCGCTGGGCGTGGCGGTGCTGAGTGGCCCGTATCTCGACAACCTGCGCGAGATCGCCGACACCCTGGCGGCGAGCGAGGCGCGCCTCGAAGTGGCTGATGGCGACGCTCTGGGCGAGACCCTGATCGCGTTGTTCGACGATCGCGAACGTCTCCGTCGCCTCGGCGAGTCGGGCAGAGCGGTGGTGGCGGCCAACCGTGGCGCGCTGGCGCAGACTTGCCGCGCCCTCGACGCATTGATGACGCCCTAGCCCTCGCGCGCGTGGCCGAGCGCCGCCAGCGCGGCAAGAAACAGCTGGGCATGACGCCTGGCCAGCGCTGCCAGGTCGCGGTCATAGCCGCCGCCGATGACGCCGGCGACCGGGACGCCGGCCGCCAGGCAGCGCGACAGCACTGTCCGGTCGCGGCGGTAGAGGCCGGCGTCGCTCAGCGCGAAATGGCCCAGGCGATCCGCCGCATGCACGTCGACGCCGGCATCGTAGAGCACGAACTGGGGCGCGAAGGTCATCATCGCTGCATCCAGCTCGCGCGCGAGCACGTCGAGATAGGCGATGTCCCCCGTGTCGCGAGGCAGGGCCACATCGCGGTCACTGCGGCGTTTCTCGAAGGGAAAATTCGTCTCGCCGTGTATCGAGAGCGTGAACACCCGCGTCTCGTCGCGGAAGATATCGGCGCTGCCGTCGCCCTGATGCACGTCGCAGTCGACGATCAGTACGCGTTCGAGGCCGTGATGCGCGAGCAGGTGGCGAGCGGCGACGGCCAGATCATTGAGCAGGCAGTAGCCGCTCGCATGGTCGGCATGCGCATGGTGCGTGCCGCCGGCGCTGTTGAGGGCGAGGCCGTGGATCAGCGCCTGATCCACCGCGGCCAGGGTGCCGCCGACCTCGAGCAGCGTGCGTGTGACCAGGGCCGGAGACCAGGGAAAGCCGCTCGGTGGGCGGCGTGCCGCGAGTGCCGCACTCGGCAGATCGCCGAGATAGAAACGCTGCAGATAGTCGGCGCCATGGACGCGCAGGAGTGCACGATCGCCGGCCGGGCGCGGCGTGATCCAGCGAACCGCATCGAGGTTATCGAAACCGAGCGCACCCAAGTGCTCACGCAGTACGCGAAACTTCTCCATCGGGAAGGGATGGCGGACGGGCCAGTCGATGCGGTAGCCCGGGTGATGAACGATCGGTAGCGTCAAGCGCGCTCCTGTGCGGTGAACGGGGCCGGTCCGATGGCGCTGTCGCGCCGCTGCGGCGACGCGTCTCTGGCGGCGCGACGAGGATTCACTACGCTAAGAAAAATCCCGTATCGTGGCGAGTGACCCCATGAAAATCACACTCTACAGCGCCCAGCCCTACGATTGCCGCTCCTTCGACGAGGTTCTTGCCTCGCACTTTCCGGACGCCGAACTCGAATTCGTCTATCAGGAGGCGAGTCTCAATCTTCATACGGTGGCGCTGGCCGATAAGAGCGACGCCGTCTGTGTCTTCGTCAACGACCAGCTCGATGCCGACGTGCTCGAGGCGTTGGCAGCGCAGGGCGTGCGGGCGATTGTGCTGCGCTGTGCGGGTTTCAACAATATCGATCTGGAGGCCGCGCATCGTCTCGGCCTGTTCGTCGCGCGGGTGCCGGCCTACTCGCCGGAGGCGGTCGCCGAACACGCTCTGGCGATGATTATGACGCTGAACCGCAAGACGCATCGCGCCTTCAACCGCGTGCGCGAGGGCAACTTCGCACTGGACGGGCTGCTGGGTGTGACCCTGCATGGCAAGACTGCCGGCGTGGTCGGGACCGGACGGATCGGGCTGTGCATGGCGCGCATTCTTCAGGGGTTGGGGTGCGAGGTTTTGGGCTACGACCCCTACCCCAGCGAGGCGTTCAAGGCGTTCGGCGAGATGGTGCCGCTCGAGGCGCTGCTGGCGCGTGCCGATATCGTCTCGCTGCACTGCCCGCTGACCGAACAGACGCACCACCTGATCGACGCGAAGGCGCTGGCTGGCATGAAGCCAGGTGCGATGCTGGTCAACACCTCGCGCGGCGCCCTGATCGACACGCCGGCGGTGGTCGAGGCGCTCAAGTCGCGGCACCTGGGGGCGTTGGCGATCGATGTCTACGAACAGGAGAGCGAACTCTTCTTTCACGACCATTCGGCGGAGATCATCACCGATGATGTCTTTGCCCGGCTGGCCAGTTTTCCCAACGTGCTGATCACCGGCCACCAAGGATTCTTTACCGTCGAGGCCCTTGCCGAGATCGCGCAGGTCACCTGTGCCAACCTGCTGGCGTTTGCCGAGGGCCTCGAGTGTCCCAACCGGTTGTAAGCGTCGAAGGCAGGAGCCCGATCAGCGCTCCAGTAGCGTGATGGCAAGCCGCACGAAATCGACCGAGGAGAGAATGCCGACCAGGTGCTCTCCCGCCAGCACCGGCATGGCGCCCTGGCGGTGGGCCAGCAGCTTGCGCCCGGCATCGGCGAGCGGCGTCTCGGCGGCCAGCGCGATGAAATCGGGGCGCATGGCCTGGGCCAGCGGCACCTGTCGCAGATGATGCTCCAGACGCTGCGTGCCGTAATCGTCGGCGATCCGCATCGCTTCGCGCAGGGCGACCTTCTGGTCCAGCAGGCCGACCATTCGGCCGTCGTCATCCACCACCGGGATATGGCGAATGCGGTGCTGGCGCATCAGTTCATTGCCGTCGTGAAGCGTCTGGGCCAGATGGAGTGTCACGACGTCACGGCTCATGATATCCGCGACCGTGGCGGGGTTGGCGATCGTCATACGGGATCCTCTGATCGAATGCGGGCCCGGCGCGAGGGCGCGCGAGCGTGGCGTGCCGTCGTGGCGGCGGGAAGGCCACGCGCCACGGCGAGGTCGCCGCGTCGATCGCGACGGCCGTTAGAAGAGGATATCGGCCGCCACCGGGAGAATTTGATGCCGGCGATCCCGGCTTCGATCCAGACCGGGCCGCCTAGCGAACTGGCTTAGCGCGTGAAACGCTCGACCCCGCCGGGGCCGCCGAGCAGCAGCACATCGGCCGGACGGCGGGCAAACAGACCGTTGGTCACGACACCGGCAATGCCGTCGAGCGTGGCCTCCATGGTTTCAGGCTCGTCGAACAGCTTGTCGTAGCCGTCGAGGATGCGGTTGCCGTTGTCGGTCAGCACGCCGTCGCGATAGACCGGCGTGATGCCCAGCTTGACCATTTCCCGTGCCACATAGGAGCGAGCCATCGGAATCACCTCGACCGGCAGCGGAAAGCCGCCCAGCACCTCGACCCGCTTGCTGGCATCGGCAATGCAGACGAAGCGCTCGGCGCAGGCGGCAACGATCTTCTCGCGGGTCAGCGCTGCGCCGCCGCCCTTGATCATGCGCAGGTGCGGGTCGATCTCATCGGCACCGTCGACGTAGACCGGCACACTGCCGACGTGATTGAGTTCGAGCACATCGATGCCGTGGGACTTGAGTCGCTTGGCGGTAGCCTCGGAGCTGGCGACGGCGCCACGAAAATCCTGGCGGCGGGCGGCCAGCAGGTCGATGAAGTGGTTGGCGGTGGAGCCGGTACCGACACCGATTACCGCATCCGGCGTCAGCAGGGAGTCGATGTCATCGAGAGCGGCGGCGGCAACGGCGCGCTTGAGGTCGTCCTGGGTCATGTCGTTTCCGGCAGGCAGAGGAAAGAGGGCGTCACGCATGGGCCACGCGGGCGTCGGCCATTATAGAGCAAGGCGCCGGCGCTGCCGACGGTGCTGGACGCTCGGCCCCGGCGTCTGTTAACAATACGGGTCCACTATAACCCGCCATCCGAGGCGGGAGCGCTGCTCGCCAGGACACTCCCAACCATGCAACTCGAAGATATCGTCAAGAAGATCCTCCAGTCCCGCGTCTACGAGGCGGCCCGGGAAACCCCTATCTCCGACACGCCGGCGCTCTCGAAGCGCTTCTCCAATCGGATTCTGATCAAGCGCGAGGACCTGCAGCCGGTCTTCTCGTTCAAGATTCGCGGTGCCTACAACAAGATGGCGCTGCTGAGCGACGAGCAGAAAGCCAAGGGCGTGATTGCCGCCTCGGCGGGCAACCATGCTCAGGGGCTGGCCATGGCCGCACGCCAGTTGGGGGTCAAGGCGGTGATCGTGATGCCGCGCGTCACGCCGGAGATCAAGGTCGCTGCGGTGCGCGGTTGGGGGGCCAAGGTGGTGCTCAAGGGCGACGCCTTCGGTGAGGCACTGGCGCACGCGAAAACGCTGATCGAGGAGCACGGCTACACCTATATTCCGCCCTACGACGATAACGACGTCATCGCCGGCCAGGGCACGGTGGCGATGGAGATCCTGCGTCAGCACACCGGGCCGCTCGATGCCGTCTTCGTGCCGGTTGGCGGTGGCGGGCTGCTGGCGGGTATCGCCGCCTACATCAAGTACCTGCGCCCGGAGATCAAGGTCTTCGGTGTCGAAGCGGAAGATTCGGCCTGTCTCAAGGCGGCGCTGGAAGCCGGCGAACGGGTGACGCTGGATCAAGTCGGGGTATTCGCCGAGGGGGTCGCCGTGGCGCAGATCGGCGAGGCGCCGTTCGAGATCCTGCGTCATCACGTCGACGGGGTCATCACGGTCAATACCGACGAGATGTGCGCGGCGGTCAAGGACACCTTCGACGACACCCGCGCGGTCGCCGAGACCTCCGGCGCGCTCTCACTGGCGGGACTGAAGAAGTACATCCAGCAGACCCAGGTTCGTGATCAGACGCTGTTGAGCATCAACTCCGGTGCCAATATCAACTTCGATCGCCTGCAGCACGTGGCCGAACGGACCGAGCTGGGGGAGCAGCGCGAGGCGATTCTGGCGGTCGAGATTCCCGAATGCCCGGGAAGTTTCAAGCAGTTCTGCCGGGTGCTGGGACGGCGCATGGTCACCGAGTTCAACTATCGCTATGCCGACCCCGAGCGCGCCCACATTTTCGTCGGTGTGCAGGTGAAACCGGGCGGTGAGGATCGGGCCGACGTGATCCATCGTCTGCGCGAGGCGGACTATCCGGTCGAGGATCTCACCGACAATGAGCTGGCGAAACTGCATATTCGCCATCTTGGCGGCGGCCGCCCGAAGGAGCGTTTCGAGGAAGAGCTCTATCGCTTCGAATTCCCCGAGCGCCCCGGTGCCTTGATGAACTTCCTCACGCACCTGCCAGCGGACTGGAACATCTCGCTGTTCCACTACCGCAACCACGGTGCCGCCTACGGTCGTGTGCTGGTGGGCCTGCAGATGCCCAACGGCGATCGTGCGCATGCGGAAGAGCATTTCGCGCGGATCGGCTACCGGTTCTGGAAGGAGACGGACAATACGGCCTATCGGTTGTTCATGGCGTGATTCATGGTGTGAGGTCGCGCCACGCGCGGATGCCGTTGCCATGATTCAAGCCTGGAAAGGCTGAAATAGCTCATCTTAATGGCGTAAATTCAGGCTCAATGTTTTTGTGTTAGTGTCGATAATGTTTGGTAACGAAAAAGGGGCATTCATGGCTAGAAACCCTCTTGTCAGGGTTTTAGCCTGAACCTATAGTCGTGCCGCCGCTACGGGGGGTAGCGGCCAAACCGAACGTATTGGAGTCGACATGAGACGTAAACCCGACCTGGTGATGGCATTGGTACTGATTTTCGGCGTGGGGGTGGTCGCGACCGGTTACGCCCAGACCCTGATGGGTGCCTGAACGTCGCGATACGGATGTCGCCCTGGTTTGTCACTGTCGCCTTTGTCACGATTGTCTCGGTTGGCCCTCGACGGCCGGCAGCCTTTTGGCTGCCGGCCGTCGTCGTTTCCGTCTTCCGCTTTTCAGCCCCTATCGTCGCCGCGCGGCGCAATCACTTCCCGATCACTGACGATCGCATCCAGCGGCACGTCCCAGCTGGCGGTCGGCAAGGTCTCCACGCGCTGGCAGTCGTGAGCCAGGCCGATCAGCGCCGGTCGGGGTCGCCGTTCGCGGGCAAAGGCGAAGGTCCGGTCATAGAAGCCGCCCCCCATGCCGATGCGCTGTCCGTCGCCGTCGAACCCCACCAGCGGAAGCAGCACGATATCGAGCGCCCAGGCCGGCAGGCGGTTGGCACGGTGGGCGCCGAAGCGAGTACTGGGCTCGGCGATACCGAACCGGTTGCGGGTCATGCGCGTGCCGGCATGATAGTGCACGAACCAGAGGCGGTTATCGGACAGCGGGCGTAGTACTGGCAGGTAGACACGGGCGCGTCGCCGTTCGAGCCAGTCGATCAGCGGGCGTGGATCGATCTCGCCGTCATTGGGCAGGTAGAGCGCGACGCGGCGGGCACGTTGCAGCATTGGCAGACGTTTGAGTCGGCGACAGAGCGCTTGGGCAGCCTGACGTTGTTGCCGCGGCGTCAGTGAACGTCGACGCTGTCTTAGCCTGCGGCGAAGCGAGTGGCGTTGGGCGCGTCCTTCAGCGGTGGACGCATCCGTACCGGGTGTGAGGGTCGGTGCAGACAATAAGAGTTCCCCAGAGTGCCGCTGTCGTTCTGGCCCTTGAACCCATTGGTTCAAGGTGGGTGGCCGCAGGCAGGCCTTCAGGCTTTCCGTCGCGCGGACATGCACACGGGCCTGCCTAGCTATTGGCCCCCTGGGTACTGCGCATAGGCTCGAGGGACTTGTAACGACTGGCGCACACCCCAGGGAACGCCTCTATCCTAGCAGAGGCAGGCGAGTTGCCCAATCAAGGATTTAGCGTTGTCACGATCATGCGACGACTGACACTCAGGTGGACGGTTCCTGAGCCGGCTTGGGATCGCCGACCTTTTCCAGGGCGCGCTCGAGTCGTGCGGTCAGGTCGTTCAGGGTCTGCTCGCCGGCACGGTTGTCGTCGAGCGCCGAGAGCAGCTCGTGGGTGATGTTGAGTGCCGCCATGATCGCGATCTTCTCGGCACCCAGGACCTTGCCGCGGGAATGAATGCCGTGCATGGCGCGATCTAGATAGCGAGCGGAGCGCATCAGCTGTTCCTGCTCTTCCGGCGGACAGGCGATCACGTAGGGTTTGCCCAGCAGCGTGACTTCGGTAGTGGGGCGAGACGTGTCGCTCATGGTATCGCTCCGGGGTGGGCGGTGAAGATCGATGCGGTAAGATGGCAGGCGTTCGCGGTGCCCGGCGATTGGCTATGCTGAGGCGAGCCGGCCGCCGCCGCGACTGATCAGTCACTATAGAGAGCCGCCCATGGCCGGTCAACGCGGCGTTCGGCGCGCCGGACCGCCGACGGTCTCTCAACCACGGATGCCGACATGTCGATCATCAACGACCAGCACGATTTTTCCACCGTCGCCAATGTCTTTCTCGCCCACGGCAGCATGCAATCGCCGGCGTTTCTCGACGGCCGCCTGTGTGCCGAGCTTGGCCTCCACGACCTGAGCCCGGAGCGCTGGCTGGAGGAAGTTTGCCTGGCGCTCAACGTCGAGCAGCCGCAGAGTCGCGAGGCCGCCGACGTCCTGCTGGGCTGGCGACGCCAGACGCTTGATGCGCTTGCCGCCGCCGAGCTCAATTTCGAACCGCTGCTGCCCGACGAGCTGTTCGCGCTCTCCGAGCGGGCCCAGGGGCTCAAGGAGTGGGTCCAGGGCTTCCTCGAGGTGGTCAACGAAGTCAACGGCGATACCTACGACGCCTGGTCGGTGTCGCTGCGTGAAGCGCTGGAGGACCTGGGGCAGCTGACCGCGATCGACGTCGATATCGAAGATGACGCCGAGAACGAGAACGATCTCTTTGCCCTGACCGAACATGCCCGCATGGCCGCGATGCTGCTCTACACCGAACAGCATCCGGGACAGCCGCAGGTCGAGCAGGTTGAGGATGACAACGGCAATCCGCCGGCCGCCGGCGACGAACCAGCGCCGCAGGTCCACTAGCCGACGTTTGTCTGGCCGCCCGCGGCTTGATCGGCCGCCGTACCCCCGTTATTCAGGAGAGACCGCATGCATTCCGAGCCGCTAGCCCGCCCGGCGCCGATTGCCAACGACGAGTTTGCCGCGCGGCGCGAGCGCCTGATGGCCGAGCTGCCCGAAGGCAGTGCCGTGCTGCTGCCTGGCGCCACGCTCAAGACGCGCAACCATGACAGCGACTATCCCTTTCGCCAGCAGAGCGATTTCCATTACCTGTGCGGCTTTCCCGAACCGGACGCGCTGCTGGTGCTGCTGCCCGGGCGCGATGCCGGCGAGGCGGTGCTCTACTGTCAGGAAAAGGATCCCGAAAAGGAGGCCTGGACCGGCATTCGTATCGGGCCCGAAGGCGCCGTGCGTGACTACGGTCTGGATGAGGCGTTCGACAATACCGAGCTCGAGACGCTGAGCGAACTGCTGGATGGCCGGCATACGCTCTATCTGCCGCTGGCCGATGCCCAGGCCATGGCGCTGGCGGACGACGTGCGCGGCGAGCTCAGTGCCCGGGCGCGGCGCGGCGCGGTGGCACCGACCAGCTTCGCCGACATCAGCCCGCTGATTCACGAATTGCGCCTGACCAAGAGCGAGGCGGAGCTCGCGTTGATGCGACACGCCGGCGAGATCAGCGCGCTGGCGCACTGCCGCGCCATGCGCGCGAGCCGCCCCGGCCGCTACGAATATCAGCTGCAGGCCGAGATCGAGCACGAGTTCGTCTGGCACGGCGCGCGCGCGCCGGCCTACGGTACCATTGTCGGCGGCGGCGCCAACGCCTGCGTGCTGCACTATGTCGAGAATGGGGCCAGGCTGGCTGACGGCGATCTGGTGCTGATCGATGCCGGCGGCGAATTCGACCTGTATGCCGGCGACATCACGCGAACCTTTCCGGTCAATGGCCGTTTCACGCCGTCGCAACGTGCCCTCTATGATGTCGTACTGGCCGCCGAGGAGCGTGCCGTGGCCGCGGTGCGCCCGGGGACCACGCTGGCGGCGCTGCATCAGGGCGTGGTCCGCGACCTGACCGCCGGCCTGATCGAGCTCGGGCTGCTCGAGGGCGAGCTGGAAGCCTGCCTCGAAGCGGAGGCCTATCGCCGTTTCTACCTGCACTCGACGTCGCACTGGCTGGGACTCGACGTTCACGATGTCGGTCGCTACAAGGTCGAGGGGGAGTCGCGGTCGCTGGAGCCGGGCATGGTGCTGACCATCGAGCCCGGGCTCTACATTCCCGATGCCGACGACATTCCCGTCGCGTTTCGCGGTATCGGCATTCGCATCGAGGACGATGTTGTCGTGACTGCCGAGGGCGGCGAGGTGCTGACCGCCAAGGTGCCCAAGTCGGCCGATGCGATCGAGGCGTTGATGCAGGCGGCGGATTGATGGATTTTTGATCGACGTCGTTGTGCCCATGACAATTACGTAACGCCTGTAATTGTCATGTAGGGTGCGTCGTTATCGGTTTCGTGAATGACAATCGTAAAGGAGTGCGGCGGTCGATGGCCCGGACGCAAGCGGAAACCACGGTCGACGTGGCAATCATCGGAGGTGGACTCGTGGGGGCTAGCCTGGCGTGTGCGCTGGGCGCGTTGATCGAACGCGAGCGTGGCGAACGCCCGCTGCGAATTGCGGTGGTCGAGCCGCAGCCGCTGCCTGATGCGGCTGCGCACCATTACCAGCCCAGTTTCGATGCTCGCGCCAGTGCCATTGCCTACGGCTCGCGGCGTCACTTCGCCCATCTCGGGCTATGGTCGGCCATGGCCAGTGAGGCCGCGCCGATCCGGCATATACATGTCAGCGAACGCGGGCGTCTCGGCGCGACGCGCCTGCATGCCGATGAGCTGGGCGTCGAGGCGCTCGGCTACGTGCTGCCGAATGCCTGGATGGGGCAGGTGCTGCACCAGCGCCTGGCGACACTGCCGATCGACTGGCATTGCCCGGCGCGTGTCGAGGCCCTCACCCCCGTTGACAACGGTTACCGGCTCGCTCTCGATACCGGTGAAACCCTGCAGGCGGGCTTGACCGTGCTGGCCGACGGCGGGCGCTCCGGGCTCAAGGAACGGCTCGGCATTGCCAGCGACCATCACCCCTACGAGCAGACGGCGCTGATCGCCAATGTCGAGGTCAGTCGCAGCCACGGTGGCTGGGCTTTCGAACGATTCACGCCAGCGGGGCCGATGGCGCTGCTGCCGCTGGGCGGTCGACGCATGGAGCTGGTCTGGACCCACGATCACGCCACGGTCGATGCCACGCTCGCGCGTCGCGACGGCGATCTGCTTGCCGCGCTGCAGCAGGCATTTGGCGATCGCGCCGGACGCTTTCGTCGCATTGGCCGGCGTCACGCCTATCCGCTCTCGCTGGTCACCGCCCGCGAGACGGTGCGCCCGCACCTGGCGATTCTCGGTAACGCGGCTCACGCGCTGCATCCGGTTGCCGGGCAGGGGTTCAATCTGGCGCTACGCGGGGTCATGGACCTGGTCTCGGCGATCGAGGCGGCACGTCGCGAAGGGCGGTCGGCCGGGGATGCGCGAACCCTGGCCGCGTTCGAGGCACGTCGTACCGACGATCATCGCGCGATTGTGCGCTTCAGCGACGGCTTGATCCGGCTGTTCGGCATCGATCATGCGGCGCTGGGTCACGCGCGCGCTGCCGGCCTGATCGGGCTCAATGCGATAGGACCGCTGCGTCGCACGCTGGCGCGCCGGGCGATGGGGATAGAGCGGTGATGAATCTCGAACCGACGTGGCTCCCGGCCGCAAGGGATGGCGACGTGCAGGAAGGCGAACGATGAGAGAAGACGAGTGCGATGTGATCATCGTCGGCGGTGGCCTGGTCGGGGCCACGCTGGCCCTGCTACTGGGCGAGGCCGGCTGGCGGGTGACGATCCTCGATGCCGCCCCGGCACCGGCGGCCGCCGGCCCGTCGGGCGAAGGGACACCGGGCGAAGGAGCACCGGCGCTGCGGGTCAGCGCGTTGACCGCGGCCTCGCGGCGGCTGTTCACCTCGCTGGGGGTATGGCCATGGCTGGCGCAGCGCCGTGCGGCCGCCTATCGCGGCATGCAGGTCTGGGACAGCGAGGGCGGCGGTGAGATTCATTTCGATGCCGACGATGTCGGCGTCGACACGCTGGGCCATATCGTCGAAAACGACTTGCTGCTGGCCGCGTTGACGCGACGGCTCGAGACGCTCCCCAACGTGACCTGGGAGCGCGCGGTGCGCGTGACCGCCTATCGCCGAGAAGCCGGTCAGGCGTGGCTGACGCTCGATAACGACGAGACGCGCGTGGCGCCCCGGGTGGTCGGTGCCGACGGGGCGCGTTCGCCGCTGAGATCGATGGCCGGCATCGCCGTCGCCGAGCGCGATACCGGCCAGGTGGCCGTGGTGACCAGCGTGCGCACCGCGCAAGGGCACGGCGGCATCGCCCGCCAGGTCTTCCTGCCGGGGGGGCCGCTGGCCTTCCTGCCGCTGGCGATCGACGGCGGCGACACGCACTGTTCGATCGTCTGGTCGACGACGCCGGCGCAGGCGCAGCACCTGACACAGCTGGGCGAAAGCGAGACAGGGCGTGAGCGCCTCGGTGAGGAGCTGACGCAGGCGTTCGGTGCCCGCCTGGGCCGCGTCGACGTCATCGACGCGGCCTTGGCGTTTCCCATCGCGCAGCGCCACGCGCGACGCTACGTCGACGCCGGGCTGGCGCTGGTCGGTGATGCGGCCCATAGCCTGCATCCGCTGGCGGGGCAGGGTGTCAATCTGGGACTGATGGATGCTGCCGTGCTGGCGGAGGAATGGATTCGCGCCCGCGAACGCGGAGCCGACCCCGGCGACCCGCGTATCCTGGCGCGCTACGAGCGGCGTCGACGCAGCGAGAATGCCGCGATGCTGGCCGCCATGCAGGGATTCCAGCGTCTGTTCGGCAGTCGTTCGCCGGCCCTGCGCCTGGCGCGCAACTGGGGGCTCGGTGGCGTCGACCGTCTGCTGCCGTTGAAGCGCGTGATGATTCGGCAGGCGCTGGGCGAATACGGCGACCTACCCAAGCGCTGCCGTTGACAGCGAGGGCGGGCCGCTCGGCCCGCCCTCGCGCGATCGTTTGATTCGGATCGCCTGGCGCGGACTGTCTTGCGTGGATCGTCCTGTGTGAACTGTCCTGTGTGAACCGTCCTGTGTGAACCGTCCTGTGTGGATCGTCTTGGGCGTCGCTCAGGGCGTGGGGGTGTCGCTCGCCGCCCGGCCAGGGCGCTGGATCACGTCCAGCGCCTTGAGCAGATTCAGCGCTTCGCCGAGCTGGTAGTCCTCTGCGGCGACCGATGTCGTGGGCGTGTTGCGCGTGTCCGTCTGGCTGTCGTTGAGCAGGTGGCCGCGCAGGCTGGATTCGCGCAGCTGCAACCCGCTGGACTCCTCCACCTCCAGGCGACCGCGCACCACGCGCACGTCCGGCGTGATGCCCTCGGCCTGGATCGAGCGACCGGCAGGTGTGTAGTAGCGCGCCGTGGTCAGCTTGAGGCCGTCGCCATTCCCGAGCGGCAGCACCTGCTGCACGGAGCCCTTGCCGAAGCTCTGCGTACCCATCAGTACCCCGCGATGCTGATCCTGCAGCGCGCCGGCAACGATCTCGGCCGCAGAGGCGCTGCCACCGTTGATCAACACCACCAGCGGCACCTCGGGGGCCATCGTCGCGGCGTGAGCCGTGAAGCGCAGGTCGTCGTCGCTCAGGCGGCCCTCGGTGTAGACAATCAGGCCGTCGGTGAGGAACTGGTCGGCAACTTCGGTGGCGGCCGAGAGAACGCCGCCGGGGTTGTTGCGCAGGTCGAGCACCAGCCCGCGCAGCGGCCCCGCGGCGCTGAGCGATTCGAGCGCCTCGCGGGTCTGTTCGCCGGTCCGACTCTGGAACTGGCTGATGCGCAGGTAGCCGTAGCCCGGCTCCAGCAGGCGGCTGTTCACGCTTTCGGAACGGATCGAGGCGCGCGTCAAGGTCAGCACGCGCGGCTCCTGCTCGCCTTCGCGCAGTAGCGTGAGCTCGATTTCGGTGCCGGTATCGCCGCGCATCAGGTCGACGGCTTCCTGCAGGGTCAGGTTGTTGGTCGGCGTGCCGTCGATGGCGACAATCCGGTCTCCCGGCTGAACGCCCGCGCGGGCGGCCGGGGTATCGTCGATCGGCGCGATCACCGTGAGCTGGTCGTCGCGCAGGCCGACCTCGATGCCGACGCCGCTGAATTCACCCTCGGTCGTCTCGCGCAGGGCCTGGAAGGCCTCGGCGTCGAGATACTCCGAATGCGGATCGAGCTGGCCAAGCATGCCGCGCATGGCATTGCGCAGCAGGGTTTTGTCATCGACCTCTTCGACGTAGGCGCGCTTGATGCGCTCGAACACTTCCGCGAAGGTGCGGACATCCTCGACCGGCAGGTCGTTCGCGCCATCTGGCGCCTGGTGCGGGGCTGCGTCCTGCGCCAGTGCGGCGGCGGGGAGCCCGAGCGAGGCGCTCAGGGTGAGCAGCAGGGCGCCGGCACAGGTGCGCAGACGGGGGGCGCCGGTGGCCGGATACGAACGGCTTGGATTCATGCGGTCTCCGCGATTCGGGCTGGAAGGTGCAGGGGCGCTGCGCGTGCCGATCCCGATATCGCCCGTCGGGGAGGAACGGCGTTTGATAACGTCAGCATAGCGTCTCGGCAGGGCAATGATCCAGCGACGCGCCGGCGCCTCAGCGCCGCGCGATCCAGCCGCCGGGATCGATCGGGTCGCCATTCTGGCGGACTTCGAAGTAGAGCGCGGCGCGTGGCTGCCCGCCGGTATCGCCGACGGTGCCGACCGTTGCGTCATTGGCGACGCGTTCGCCGGCAGCGACATCGATCCGCTGCAGGTGCGCGTAGAGCGTGAGAATGCCGTCGCCGTGGTCGATGATCAGCAGGTTGCCGAAGCCGCGCATCCAGTTGGCAAAGACCACGCGACCGGCATGGACGGCCTTGACCGCGGTGCCGGCGGGCGCGCCAATGAGGATGCCATTGCGGTTGACACCCTGACCGCTGCCGTAGCGCGAGAGCATGGCGCCCTGCACCGGCCAGGGCAGACCACCGCGGGTCTGCTGAATATCGGTCGAGGGCGGCGGCTCATCGAGTTTGGCCAGCGCCTGCTGCATGCGGTCGAGGAGGCGCTCGACGTGGGCGCGATCCTGGTTGAGGTCTTCCAGACGCGACTGCTCGCTGTCAAAGCGGGCATCGAGGGAGTCCACCAGCGACTGGCGCTCGCGCAGGCTGGCTGCGAGGCGCTCGCGCTGGTCATCGAGATCGGCCTGGACGGTATCGAGCCGAGTCCGACGCTGTTCGATCTCGGCGAGGTTGTCATCGAGCTGGCGGTCAAGCGTTTGCAGCTGCGCCAGGCGCGTCTGGCGCGCCTCGGAAAGCGCGTTGAGGTAGTGCTGGAGACGGTCGACCTGCGCCGGATCATCCTGATTGAGCAGCAGTTTGAGCTGTGGGGTCTGGCCCAGCCGATAGAGCGCGACCATCTGATGAGCGAGCGCCTCGCGCTGCTGCTCGCGATCGGCGCGCAGCGACTCGCGGCGTTCGCCGAGCGCCGTGACCTCGTCGTCGAGCTGGCGCCGTTCGGCCTGCAGGCTATCCATGCGCCGGTGGGTCTCGCCAATAGCGGTTTCGACCTGCTTCAGATCGCTCTGCGCGTCGCCACGAGCCGTGCGGGTATCCGCCAGCTTGCCCTGCAGCGCCTGGATATCGGTCGCCAGGCTATCGAGCCGCGCCCGCGCCTCCTGCGGGTTGGCCTGAGCCAGGGCGGTGCCGGGCAGTAGCCCGCCGACCGCGAGCAGGCCGAACGCCAGCAGGCCACCGGCCAACGCCCCGGGGAAGCGTCGGGCGGTGGTGAGGATGCCGGCACGCCGCGCGCGAGCGTCTTGATGGACGGCAGAAAGAGAACGCCGACTCACGTTGCCCGGCATCCCCGCGCGGCGCGTTCGCCAGCGTTACGCATCGTCGATCAGCACGTTGCCGGTCATCTCCTCGGGTACCGGCTGGTGCAGCATGTGCAGCAGCGTCGGTGCCAGATCGCACAGGCGGCCGTCGGCCTTCAGCGGCGCGTGGCCGTGCTGGCAGACGTAGACCAGCGGCACCATGAAGGTGGTATGCGCGGTATGCGGATTGCCGGTCTGCGGGTCGACCATCTGCTCGGCGTTGCCGTGATCCGCCGTGACCAGGCATTCGCCGCCAGCCTTCTGTATGGCTTCGACCACGCGGCCGAGACAGACGTCCACGGCTTCGATCGCCTTGGTGGCGGCATCGAGATCGCCGGTATGCCCCACCATGTCGCCGTTGGCGTAGTTGCAGATGATCAAATCGTACTTGCCGCTCTCTACCGCCTCGACCAGGGTGTCGGTCAGCTCGTAGGCGCTCATCTCCGGCTTTTCGTCGTAGGTTTTGACATCCTTGGGCGACGGGATCAGGGCGCGATCCTCGCCGTCGAACTCCGCCTCGCGGCCGCCGGAGAAGAAGAAGGTGACGTGGGCGTACTTCTCGGTCTCGGCGATGCGCAGCTGCTTGAGTCCGTGGCTGGCGGCGACCTCGCCGAGCGTGTTGACCAGGTCACGTGGCGGGAAGGCGACCGGCGCGTCGATGTCCTCGGCGTACTGCGTCAGCATCACCAGTCCCTTGCCGGCCAGGCGAGGGCGCTCGCCGCGCGCGAAGCCGTCGAAATTCTCGTTGACGAAGGCGCGGGTCAGCTCGCGTGCACGGTCGGCGCGGAAGTTGAGAAATAGGGCGGCATCGCCGTCGGCCATGGCGATCGTCTCGCCTTGCGGACGAATGGCGGTGGCGCCGACGAATTCGTCCGTCTCGCCGCGCTCATAGGCAGCCGCCAGCCCGGCCTCGGCGCTCTCGGCGACGTGCTCGCCTTCGCCGAATCGAACCACGCGGTAGGCTTTCTCGACCCGGTCCCAGCGATTGTCGCGGTCCATGGCGTAGTAGCGGCCGACCAGCGACGCCACGAAACCGTTGTCGGCGCCGACCAGCTCGGCGAGCCGCGCGTTGGCACGCTCGATCGAGGCGCCGGCGCTCTTGGGCGCGGTATCACGGCCGTCGGTGAAGGCGTGCAGATAGATTCGCTTGGCCCCGCGTTCGGCGGCCAGGGCCGCCACGGCCAGCAGATGGTCCTCGTGGCTGTGCACACCGCCGGGCGAGAGCAGGCCCATCAGGTGGACGGCGCGACCGTTGGCGACCGCGTCGTCGATCGGGGCCGTCAGGGCATCGATGGTCTTCAGCTCATCGTCGGCGATCGCCTTGGTGATGCGGGTGAAGTCCTGATAGACGATGCGCCCGGCGCCGATGTTCATATGGCCGACTTCCGAGTTGCCCATCTGGCCGTCGGGCAAACCGACGTAGGGGCCGTCGGTATGAATCAGCGTGTGGGGATAGTCGCGCTTCAGTCGGTCCATGACCGGGGTGTCGGCGTTGGCAACGGCGTTGTTGGCGTTATCGTCGTTCTGGCCGTAGCCGTCGAGAATCAGTAGCGCCACGGGGCGCGGAGTGGAAGTCTCTGCCATGACAAGCCTCGAAAAGTCGGGTGATCGGTGCGGGGCGCTTCGGCATGCGCGCATGGGCAAGGCACGCGGTCACTCAAAGGGCGGGCGGGCCGCCGGCGGCCTCTGGTATCCATGAAAGCGTCGCGCAGTGACCAGAAGAATAGCGCACCGCGCGGGCCGGGTCAGCCGCCGTCCGGGCCGGGCTGACCATCCGGGTCGCCGCCTCGTCTCGACGTGTGCCTCGTGTATAATGGCCGGCGCCCGTAAGCGGGCCACGATTCAGAGCCCGTCACGCCTCGCGAGACGCCGCTTTTCCGGCGCCGGGGGACGTGATGTGACGCAGATGCGCCAGGGCGGCAGCGCGGGGTGACCGGCGCACGATCCCTGGCCCCGGAGTGAGAGTGTCGGCAGACCCATGATCGATCAGTTATTCGAATTCATCGAAAACCATCCGCTGCTGGTTAGCGCCTTCCTGGTCGTGCTGCTGGCGTGGCTGGCGTTCGAGGCCAAGCGTGGCAGTGCCTCGGGCGTTTCCACCAGTGAAGCGACGACGTTGATCAATCGCGAGGACGGCGTGGTGATCGATATCCGCGACAGTGCCGAGTTCAAGGCCGGGCATATCGCCGGTGCGAAGAACGTGCCGCAGGCCCGACTCAAGGAGCGCCTGAGCCAGCTCGAGAAGCACAAGGAGCAGCCGATCGTGGTGGTCTGCAAGCAGGGACAGGCGGCCGGTGCCGTGGTTACCGAGCTGGGCCAGGCCGGCTTCTCGCGCGTCTACAAGCTCAAGGGCGGCATGGCGCAGTGGCAGGCGGACAACCTGCCGGTGGTCAAACGCTAACACGCCGGCCCGCGCGCCGCGCCCAGTCATTCAGGAACGTAAAGGAAACGCATCATGGCGGAAGACAACAACCAGCAGGCAGCTCAGGACGAGAAACCCCAGCTTCAGTTCTCGCTGCAGCGCATCTACGTCAAGGATATCTCGTTCGAGTCGCCCAACGCGCCGAGCGTGTTCCAGCAGCCGTTCAAGCCCAAGGTTGGCCTGGATCTCGACACCACCAGCCAGTCCGTGGGTCAGGACCTCTACGAGGTGGTGGTCAAGGTGACCGCGCAGGTCTCCAACAATGAAGACGACGCCACCGCGTTCCTGGTCGAGGTCGAGCAGGCCGGCCTGTTCCGCATCTCCGGCCTCGCCGGCGAGCAGCTCGATCACACGCTGGGCGCCTTCTGTCCCAACGTGCTGTTCCCCTACGCCCGTGAGTGCATCGACAGCCTGGTCAGCCGCGGCAGCTTCCCCCCGCTGATGCTGGCACCGGTCAACTTCGAGGCGATGTATGCGCAGAAGAAGCAGCGTACCGCCCAGGCCAGCGAAACCACGCAGTAACGTCGCGATGGCCACGCCGCGTATTCACGTCGCCGCCAGCCTTGTGGCCGGCGGCGACGTCGTTCTGCCGGAAGGGCCGGCGCGTCACGTCGCGCTGGTGCTGCGCCTGCGCGAAGGCGCTGCGCTCTCGCTGTTCGACGGCGAGGGTCATGAAGCGACGGCCACGCTGGTCGAGGTCGGCCGCAAGCGCGTCGTCGCGCGAATTGGCTCGGTCGAGGCGGGGCGAGGCGAGTCGCCGCTGGCGGTGCATCTCGGCCAGGCGATCTCCAAGGGCGACCGCATGGATTACGCGATCCAGAAGGCGGTCGAACTCGGCGTGGCAGCGATCACGCCGCTCTATGTCGAGCACGGCGACGTGCGTCTGAAGGGCGAACGCGAGGCCAAGAAGCTGGCGCACTGGCAGGGCGTGGCGGCCAGCGCCTGCGAGCAGTGCGGGCGGGCCACCGTGCCGCCCGTTCATCCGCCGCGAACGCTCGCTGCCTGGTTGGGCGAACGCGACGAGACGCTGCGGCTGGTGCTGCACCCGGCCACCGACCAGCGCTGGCAAGAGGGCGAGGCGCCGGCGACCGCTGCGCTGCTGATCGGGCCGGAAGGCGGGCTGAGCGATACCGAAGTGACGGCGGCTCGCACCGCTGACTTCCTACCGCTGACGCTCGGCCCGCGCATCCTGCGCACCGAGACCGCACCGGTCGTGGCGTTGACGCTGCTGCAGTACCACTTCGGCGATCTTTGATCCCGGCCTCGAGACGACAACGGCGTCTTGATTCGCAGATCGCTTCTCGAATCGCGGGCTGATGTTCGGCGCGATAGCGGCATAACAAAACACCCCGAAGTCGTGGATCGAAAATCCGTGACTTCGGGGTGTCTGCCGTGACGGCGGGGCAACTCTTGCTGGCGTGCGGTCGTTGCCGGAGCGATTACAGCTCGAGATCGTACTCGACGATCAGCGGAGCGAACTCGCTGAAGGTCGCGTCGGTATCGATCCAGGCATTTTTCACATGACGACGGAAATTGGGGCCGACGATCTGGTAATCGAGGCGCCATCCTTCCTGGCGAGCGCGCGGCACTTCCTGGTCGAGCTTCGGCCACCAGGTGTACTGGTCGGCGTCGCGGTTGACCTCGCGGAAGGTGTCGATAAAGCCGGTCGGCCCGAACACCTGATCCATCCACGCGCGTTCTTCGGGCTTGAAGCCCGGCGTGGTCTGGTGGTCGGTCCAGTTGGCCAGATCGAGCGTCTTGTGCGCGATATGCCATGTGCCGCAGATGATGTACTCGCGACGCTTGCGCGCCATCTTGCTCAAGTACTCCTGATACTGCGTCATGAACGTCTGCTTGGCGGCCGGGTCCTGGCCGTCGGGCATCAGAAAGGTCGCGATGCTGAAGCGGTCGTAGTCCGCTTGCAGAAAGCGCCCTTCATTGTCGCACTGCTCGAAGCCCAGACCATACATGATGGCCTTGGGAATCTTGCGACAATAGAGCCCGACACCGGAGAAGTTATCCTTCTCGGCGTCCAGGAAATAGCCTTCGTAACCTTCCGGGTAAAGGATGCTGTCGTCGAGCTCGAAGCTCTTGGCCTTCAGGTTCTGCACGCAGACGACGTCAGCATCCTGTTCGGCCAGCCAGTCGAGAAAACCCCGTTCGACGGCGTCACGGATCCCGTTGACATTGATGCTGGCGATTTTCATACCGTGTTCCTTCTTTGTCGCGCGTGTATGATACCCGAGCTTGAGAGTTTTAGGTAAATGCAGAACGCCGTTGGACAAGGCGTTCGCGACCCGGACAACGATTGGCGCCATCAGGGGGAGCGAGTGAGCGTAGAGATTCAGCCTTACCAGAAGGAATTCATCGAATTCGCGATAGCCGAAGGCGCGCTGCGATTCGGCGAATTTACGCTCAAGTCCGGTCGGGTCAGTCCCTATTTCTTCAACGCCGGGCTTTTCCGCTCCGGGCGCGCGCTCGCTCGTCTGGGGCGCTTCTATGCCAGTGCCATCGCCGACAGCGGCATCGAGGCCGATGTACTGTTTGGTCCAGCTTACAAGGGTATTTCACTGGCCGCGAGTGCCGCCATTGCCCTGGCGGATCATCACGACCGCGATGTCCCCTTTGCCTTCAATCGCAAGGAAGCCAAGGATCACGGTGAGGGCGGCAATATCGTCGGCGCCGAGCTCGCGGGGCGCGTGCTGATCGTCGACGACGTCATTACCGCAGGTACCGCGATTCGTGAAGTCATGCAGATCATCGAGGGGGCCGGTGCCCGTGCGGCGGGCGTGGTCATCGCGCTGGACCGTCAGGAGCGCGGCCAGGACGCCGACGGCCTCAAGCCGCACAGCGCGATCCAGGAAGTCGAGGCTGCGTATCATATGCCGGTGGTGAGCATCGTCAACCTCGATCAGATGCTCGCCTATCTGGAAACCCGTGACACCTCGGCCGGCGCCGACGCCACCATCGGTCGCCATGCCGAGGCGATCCGTGCCTACCGCGATCGTTACGGCGTGCGCCAGGCCTAAGCACTTCCCGCGCTTCCACGAGGCAGGACACGCTCCCGCGACCGGTCCTGCCGCCCGCCGCTGGCGCCCTTGGGTGTCAGCAAGAAGGCCAAGTTTTAAAACGCTGTTTGATAATCATCGAATCTATGTCACCCTAATGTACAGTTCACCGCGCTTCGGCGTGATCTACAGGGAGTGGCAACATGATCAAGCAATGGGGTGTCGCGCTCGCGACAGCGACCGTCTTTCTGGCCAGTCAGCAGGCCATGGCGCTGAGCGTTTCCGCCAACGGTAGTGACGAGGCGTTCGGCGTCGACGCCAGCCAGACGATCTTCCCCGGCGTGCGCGCCGGTGTCGGCTATCTTAACACCGACGACAGCGGCCACAACGCCAAGGCCTACTCCGGTTCGCTGATGTTCTCGCCCTATCTGCCGGGCATCGATCTGGCCGTCGGCGGCCGCTATCAATACCAGGATACGCATCACGGCGATGGCGGCGGTGTGGGGCTGGGTGGCTCGGCTTTCGTCGACACGCCGATTCCGCTGGCCTCTGTCGGCGCCTACGGGTTCTACACGCCGGACGGTCTGACGCACGGCGACGTCGACAAGAGCTACGAGTACGGCGCGCAGGCGCGGGTCAACCTGATCTCGCACACCTACCTTTACGGCGGCTACCGCTACATGCGCACCGACTTCGACGGCGAGGGCAGCCACACGCTGGATAGCGGACCGATCCTGGGGGTCAGCGTCGGTTTCTGAGCGGTTGGCGTGACGGGCCGGCAAGGTGACTGAGCGCCCCAGCCGGCAAAAGACAGCGGCGCCCCAGCGGCGAGAGAGCAGGATGAGTCTCTGCCGTCGGGGCGCCGTTGGCGTATAGTGCGAGGAGCTTCTCTTCGCGAGGGATCCGCCATGCTCGATATCGTGTTGTTCGAACCCGAGATTCCCCCCAACACCGGCAACATCATCCGTCTGTGCGCCAATACCGGCTTCCGGCTGCATATCATCGAGCCGATGGCCTTCGAGCTCGACGACAAGCGATTGCGCCGCGCCGGGCTCGACTACCACGAGTGGGCGCGCGTCCAGGTTCACGCCAATTGGTCGGCGTTTCTCGAGACCGTCGGCCCCGAGCGGGTCTTCGCCGTCTCCACCCGCGGTCGCCACGGCTACAGCCATGTGCACTACCGTGAGGGAGATGCGCTGGTCTTCGGCCCGGAAACCCGCGGCCTGCCACCCTCGATCCTCGAATCGCTGCCACCCACCCAGCGCCTGCGCATTCCGATGCTGCCCGACAGTCGCAGTCTCAATCTCTCCAACGCCTGCGCGATCCTCGTCTACGAAGCGTGGCGCCAGCTCGATTTCGCCGGAGCAAAAGAGTGACCTTAGATCCTATGCAGAGTGACAGTTGTGGCAGTGGCAAGTCATCTCGTCCCAGTAGCGCCGCTCGTGTCGGCTATTTCTTACTGGCTTTCCCGGTTGCTGCGGTGTGCTTGATGGCGTGGCTGACCTGGTTCCCACCAACGGGCGGGAGCAGTTTCGAGGGCAGCTCGGGTGTCCGTGTGATCCTCATGTTGCCTATCTACTACCTCTACGCTTATGGAATTGTCTGCCTTGGCTACGTTCCCGTACGCCATAGTGCCAGGGCCTTACAGTTCACTCTTTGGGTGATGGCGTTATCGGCAATGGCGTTGCTGGTCGTGGTGTCGAGGTTCATCTAGTAGCAACAGGTTCTGAGTGGTTCCTATCACCAAGGGTGAGCGGTCGCTTTCACAGTCGTCGCGTCATGTAGACGCTATAAGGGTCTTGCCGGTAACTACCGAACGGCTCGCAGTAGTCAAACCCGAACGCTTCATACAACCGTCTTGCCGGGGCGAAGTGCGCCATCGGGCCGGTCTCCAGACTCAGCCGCTGCAGGCCAGCGGCACGCGCCTCTTCTATGAGGTGCGCCAGGATCGCCCGCGCCACGCCTTGGCGCAGGTGAGCTGGGTCGGTGCGCATCGATTTGACCTCCGCGTGAGTGTCGTCGAGACGCTTGAACGCGCCGCAGCCGAGCAGATCGTCATCTTTCCACGCAGTATAGAAGTGCACGTCCGGATGGCGCAGGCCTTCGAGATCCAGCGCGTGGCGGCTTTCCGGTGGTGAGTGGGGCTCGAAGTCCTTGAGGTGGGCCTTCAGCATCGCGGCAATTTCCGGGCCGCGTAAATCGTCTCGGATGATGCGCATGAGGTGTATCATTCCCTGTCGGTTGTTCTGATATAGCCGTTCTGACGTCACCGTTCCTACCTCTGCGATTCTGCCCTCATGTCCGATATTCGCCAACGTCTCGCCAAGCTCAATCCGCGTCAGCAGGAAGCCGTCCGCTTCATCGATGGCCCGTGTCTGGTGCTGGCCGGTGCCGGCTCCGGCAAGACCAGCGTGATTACCACCAAGATCGCCTGGCTGGTACAGGAGTGCGGGATGAGCGCGCGCCGGATCGCCGCCGTCACCTTCACCAACAAGGCGGCGCGCGAGATGAAGGAGCGTGTCGGTCAGATGCTCAAGGGGCGCGAAGGTCACGGCCTGACGGTCTCGACCTTTCACAACCTCGGCCTCAATATCATCCGACGCGAACTCAAGGCATTGGGGTTCCGCCCCGGCTTCTCGCTGTTCGACCCGGAGGACGCTAAGGCGTTGCTGCGCGATCTGATGCAGAAAGAGGCGGATACCGACGCCGAGCAGATCAACGGCGTGCAGAGCCAGATTTCGCAGTGGAAGAACGATCTGGTGCTGCCAGGGCCGGCGCTCTCCCACGCGGAGGACGAGGACCAGCAGTACGCCGCGCGGATCTACGAAGCCTACAACCGTCATCTGAAGGCTTACAACGCGGTCGATTTCGACGACTTGATCATGCTGCCGGTGGTGCTGCTCAAGACCGATCCCGAGGCGCTGGCGCGCTGGCGCAAGCGCATCCACTACATGCTGGTGGACGAGTATCAGGACACCAACGTCAGCCAGTACGAGCTGGTGAAGCTGTTGATGGCGGAGCGCGCTACCTTCACCGTGGTCGGCGATGATGACCAGTCGATCTACGCCTGGCGCGGCGCGCGGCCGGAAAACCTGGTGACGCTCGGCGAGGACTTCCCGCGCCTCAACGTCATCAAGCTCGAGCAGAACTATCGCTCTACGGCGACTATTCTGCGCGCGGCCAATACCCTGATCGCCAATAACCCGCACGTCTACGAAAAGACCCTATGGTCGGACATGGGCCAGGGCGAGCCGATCCGGGTGGTGGTCAACCGCCACGAAGAGGCCGAGGCCGAACGCGTGGCGGGCGAGATCCTGACCCGGCGCATCAAGGAGCGCGCCGAATGGCGTGACTTCGCCGTGCTCTATCGCGGCAACTTCCAGGCCCGGCTTCTGGAGCTCAAGCTGCAGCATCACCAGATCCCCTACAAGCTCTCCGGCGGCACCTCGTTCTTCTCGCGCAACGAGATCAAGGACGCGATGGCCTACCTGCGCCTGCTGATCAATCCGGACGACGACAACGCCTTCCTGCGCATCGTCAACGTGCCGCGTCGCGAGATCGGCCCGGGCACGCTGGAAAAGCTCGCCAACTACGCCAGCGAGCGTGGCGGCTCGATGTTTGCTGCCTGTGGCGAGATGGGGCTCGAGCAGGTGCTGCCGACGCGTGCGGTCGAGCGTCTCGGCCGCTTTGCCCACTTCATCGATGGTGTGCGCAAGCGCATGGATCAGGGCGATGCGATTGCCGCGATCCGCGAGATGATCCGCGACATGGACTACGAAGCCTGGCTCTACCAGAACGCCAGCGCGCCGACTATCGCCGAGCGGCGCATGGCCAACGTCTGGACGCTGATCGACCAGCTCGAGAAGTCGATGCATCGTAACGATGAGGAGGGCGAGGCGAGCGAGGAGACCGACGATGTGCAGTCGGCGATCTCGCGGCTGGTGCTGCGCGACATTCTCGAACAGCAGGCCGAAGAAGACGACTCCGACCGCGTGCAGCTGCTGACCATGCACGCCTCCAAGGGGCTCGAGTTTCCCCATGTCTACCTGATGGGCCTCGAGGAGGAGCTGCTGCCGCACCGCAACTCGATCGAGGCCGGTACCATCGAAGAAGAGCGGCGGCTGGCCTACGTCGGCATCACCCGCGCCCGGCGCACGCTGACGATGACGCTGGCGCGCCAGCGCAAGGCCTACGGCGAGCTGCTCGACTGCACCCCGAGCCGTTTTCTCGACGAGCTGCCAGCGGAGGACCTCGAGTGGGAAGGGCGTGCCGACAAGGAGAACCCCGAGAAGAAGCAGGAGCGGGGGCAGAGTGCGATTGCCGGGTTGCGTTCGCTGCTAGGCTAGACGGGCGACGACGACCGGACTGCCGTTTCAAGGAGAGACGATGAACACGACCGAGCTGTGGCAACAGGCCCGCGACGAGGCGATGACGATCTCGCGCCAGGAACCCTTGCTGACGCCGCTGATGCTGGGAGCAGTGCTCAATCGGGCCACGTTGGGCGCCGGGCTTGCCTACCGTCTGGGGCATCGCCTGGCCCACCCCGATCTCGCCGCCAACCAGCTGATTGCGCTGTTCGACGACCTGCTCGCCGAGCACCCGGCGCTCGAGCGCGGCATTGCCCACGACCTGACCGCGGTGCTCGAGCGTGATCCGGCGATCCGTCAGGTCACCGAGGTCGTGCTCTATCTCAAGGGCTTCCACGCACTGACCGTGCACCGCTTCGCGCATGCGCTGTGGCAGTGCGGGCGGCGACAGATGGCGCGCTATCTGCAGAGCCGCAGCTCCGAAGTTTTTCAGACCGATATCCACCCGGCGGCACGCCTCGGCAACGGCGTCTTCATCGACCATGCCACCGGCGTGGTGATCGGCGAGACGACCGTAATCGACGACGAGGTGTCGCTGCTGCAGGGCGTCACCCTGGGCGGTACCGGCAAGGAAGCGGGCGATCGGCATCCCAAGATTCGTCGCGGCGTGCTGATCGGTGCCGGCGCCAAGGTGCTGGGCAATATCGAGATCGGTGAAGGCGCTCGCATCGGTGCCGGTTCGGTGGTGCTCAAGGATGTCCCGGCATGCACCACCGCCGTCGGCGTTCCGGCGCGGATCATCGGCGATGCCGGCTGCGAGGCCCCCTCGCGCGAGATGCAGCACTGCTACGACAAAGCGCGTGAGGCACCCGACCCCGAGCGCGCCGCGCCGACGTCGGATCGGCTCTGCTGCGGACGCTGAGGCGCCGCTGACGCTGGCTCGTATCGCCGTCGGGTGTCGACAATATCCGCTGGGTATCCTGACGAATCCTGTCGCGAGCGCCTCTGACCAACCGCACCGTTCTGTCGCCGGGCCGTGTCCACGGGCCGGCGCTTGGCGGAGAGTCGCGCCGGCACCTGTGTCGACGCCCAATATGTTAAGCCCGGCTTAAAGTTATAATTGTCTACATGTATCATGCGCGCACGATGTGATCGCTCGGGCTGATGGCCGATAGCCATGACCGCCCCTTGGCGGGCGATCACCTGTCTTTGGATGCTTTCACGAGGCCGTGCGTGCAAAACAGCAACAAGACTCCGGGCGTCTCGCGCCGCCAGCTACTGATCGGTGGCGCCAGCCTGCTTGGCAGCTTTACCTTCGCGGGGCCTACGCTGGCCTGGGCGAAGGACTTCGAGGATACCCCGCTGCACCAGCGCTTCATGCGGCTCTCCCAACTGCTGGTCAATCATCGGCTCAACGAAGGCGTGGGCCTGCGCATCGCCGCTTTCGCCGCGCAGAAGCATGCCGATCTCTCCGGCATGATCGGGCAGATCGTCGAGATCGCCGAGCAGCGCGATGCAACCGAGGTCGAACAGTTCTTCGACGCGATTCCGGAAGGCGAACTGCGCGACCTGGCTTACTGGGTCATCGCCGCCTGGTACTCGGGCGCCTCCAGCGCCGCTGCCGATGCCGAGCCGTTCACTTACGAGCATGCGCTGACGTATCAGACCACGCTCGACATCGTGCCGATTCCGTCCTTCGGGCTATCGGGCCCCAATGGCTGGAGCCGCCCGCCGGCACCGCTCATGCCCGTGCCTCGCTTCTAACCCGTGGCTCGCTTTTAGTGACCCGTCCCACAAAGAATCCCTGACATGACTCAAACCGCCTCCGCCGAGGTCGTAATCGTCGGCACCGGTGTCGTCGGCGTCGTTGTCGCTGAACAGCTGCTCGATGCCGGCATCTCCGTCGTGATGCTCGAAGCCGGTCCGCGCGTGACCCGCGCCGAGATCGTCGAGAATTTCCGCAACCTGCCGCTCGGGATCAAGGGCAGCGCTTCCTCGAGCTATCCGCCCAAGCCGTGGGCGCCGCACCCGATGCCGCGCACCGGTAACCCGGACGAGGATTACCTGCAGCTGGATGGCCCGGACGCGTACGCCCAGACCTACATCCGCTATGCCGGCGGTTCGACCTGGCACTGGGCCGGCACCTGCTGGCGCCTGACGCCCGACGACATGCGCCTGAATTCGCGCTACGGCGTTGGCCGGGATTGGGCGTTCGACTACGAGACGCTCGACCCCTACTACAACCTGGCCGAGTACAAGCTGGGGATCTGCGGTCCCGCCGATCCGGCGCTGCAGTGGCCGCCGCGGCCGCGCTCGAAGCCTTACCCGATGCCGCACCTGCCGTTCTCGCCGGGCGAAGAGAAGTTCACCCGCGTGGTGAAGGACGCGCTTGGCTATACCAATCTGCCGGTGGCCCAGGCGCGTAACAGCGGCACGCCCTACGATGAGCGTCCCGCCTGCTGCGGCAACAACAACTGCGTGCCGGTCTGTCCGATCGGTGCCAAGTACGATGCGGCGACCTCGCTGAAACGGCTGGAGGAGAAGGGCGCGACGATCCTCTCCAACGCCGTGGTGCATCGCATCGAGACCGGCGAAGGCAACCGCATCGAAGCGGTGCACTACTACGATCCCGAGCGTCAGAGCCACCGTGTCACCGGCAAGCACTTCGTGATCGCCTGCAACGCCATCGAGACGCCCAAGCTGCTGCTGATGTCCGCCGACTCGCGTAATCCGAACGGGCTGGCCAACAGCTCCGATCAGGTTGGCCGCAACATGATGGACCACCCGCAGATGGGGCTGACGCTGACCCTCGACGAGCCCTACTGGCTGGGCCAGGGGCCTGTGGTCAACAGCGGTATCATGGAGACCTCTCAAGGCGATTTTCGCGCCGAGCATGCCGGGGCCTACTTCCGCATGAACAACTTCGCGCGCAACCGCTACGAGACCTTCAACGCGCTCAAGACCGGCAAGGTCGGTCGCGCGCTGGACGAGGAGATCCGTCGGCGCACCGCCTGCACGGTCAACGTCGTCGCCGCTCACGAGATCCTGCCGGACCCGAACAATCGGCTGACGCTCTCCTCGCGCAAGGATTGGCTGGGTCTGCCCAAGCCGCACGTCTATTACGACGTGGGCGACTACACGCGCCGTTCCGCCGATGTCTATTCGATGCCGATCGCCCGGCGTATCGCCGAAGCGATGGGGGCGATCGACGTCAAGGAGCCCACCCAGTTCGCGCAGAGCAAGCACTTGATGGGCAGCACCATCATGGGCAACGACCCGGCCAACTCGGTCGTCGATACCGATTGCCGTGCCTACGATCACGACAACCTGTTCCTGCCGGGCGGCGGCGCCATGGCCAGTACGGCCTGTGGCAACAGCACGATCACCATGGTGGCGTTGGCGTTCAAGGCCGCCGAGGCACTGGTCAGCCAGGCGAAGGGGGCATGAGCATGTCGATTCGTACCCTGACTCGCGTTCTTGCCGCGACGGCCTGCCTGGCGGCACCGCTGCCGCTGTTCGCCAGTGCGCCCGCGCCGGGCGACGCCGGCACGCCCGACAGCACGCTGGCGCGCGGTGCCTATCTCGCCACCGCGTCGGACTGTACCGCGTGTCATACCGTACCCGGTGGCCAGCCGATGGCCGGTGGCCTGAAGATCGAATCGCCGGTCGGCGAAATCTTCTCCACCAATATCACGCCCTCGACGAGCGCGGGGATCGGCGACTACAGCGAGGCGGAATTTTCCGAGGCGCTGCGCCACGGTATCCGTGCCGACGGGGCCAATCTCTACCCGGCGATGCCCTATACCGCCTATACGCATCTCAGCGACGCCGATATCCATGCGCTCTATGTCTACTTCATGCAGGGTGTCGAACCGGTCGATGAGCCGGCGCCGGAGACGCAGCTGCCGTTCCCGATGAATCTGCGCTTCGCGATGAAGGCGTGGAACCTGCTGTTCCTCGACGATACGCAGATCGAGGACGATCCCCGGCGCTCGGCGGAGTGGAATCGCGGTCGCTATCTGGCCGAGGGGCCTGCCCACTGTGGAACCTGCCACACGCCGCGCGGTTTTCTCATGCAGGAGAAGGACGGTGAAGCGATGGCCGGCGCCCAGGTCGGGCCCTGGTATGCCCCCAATATCACGCCGGATCTTGCCGACGGCATCGGTAGCTGGAGCCACTACGAGCTGTTCACCTACCTGAAGACCGGCAAGCTCGATCAGGCGCAGGCGGCCGGCAGCATGGCGGAAGCGATCTCCCACAGCTTTCAGCATCTCAGCGATGCCGATCTGAGGGCGATTGCGATCTACATCGAGTCGCTGCCGGCGATCGGTTCGACGGCGAATGCCGATGGCAAGGTCGAGGCCTCGGCGGCGCACGATCAGAACCGCTTCAGCCATGGCGAGGCCTCGGAGGCGCTGGCGAGTTTCCGCGGCGACGGTTATGCCGAAGGGCTCAAGGGTGACAGCCGCGGCGCGCAGATCTACTCGGCCAACTGTGCTTCCTGCCACCAGCCCGACGGCAGCGGCACGGCGGACGGCTATTACCCCCGCCTCTACGAGAACGGCGTGCTCGGCGACGACAACGCCAGCAATCTGCTCGCGACGATCCTCTATGGCGTCGATCGCGAGACCGAAGCGGGTGGGCATGTCTTCATGCCACCGTTCGGCGAGCAGTCCAACGCCTTCAACTCGCTGGAGAACGATGAGATCGCGGCGCTCGCCAACTACCTGCTGGGGCATTTCGGCGAGACCGACGAGGCGGGCAAGGCAGTGCTCGAGGTCACGCCCGAAGACGTGCAGGTGATTCGCGATGGCGGCCCCGGCTCGCCGCTGGTGATGCTGGCACGAATCGGCATGGGCGTCGGCGCGCTGGTCGTTGTCCTGCTGGTCGGCTACTGGCTGATCCGGCGACGGCGGCGCTTCTGAGATCGGGCTGGCCTCGCCACGCGATCCCGCGGACCTGATCGCCTAGGCGATCGGTTAGAGAAACCTCAGCATGGCGGCCGGCAGCGATTGCCGGCCGTCTGGCGTTGCGCGGTCGAGAAAGACCGGCCTGGCGCGCCTGGGATGACGTGCCCGTGAGCGTTCAGCACAAGCGCGTGACGCGCTCCTCCGTGAACGATCCCGGCGCCACCTGATCCAGCGCATCCAGCCAGGCGACGGCAAAACTGCCCGGCCCCGCGGCCGTGCGCTCGGCCTGTTCAGCCGCCGCCGCGACATGCAGGTGGGCGGCGAGCATGGCCTCCATGACGCTCTCCGCGACCGCCAGATAGGCCGCGATCAGCGCGCCCAGTGCACAACCGGTGCCGGTGACGCGCGGCTGCCAGGCACTACCGCCGGCGATTCGCAGACGCTGCGGCTGGCCGCTATCGTCGGTCGTGGCGAGATGATCGACCTCGCCGGAGATGGCGATGCCGTCGGCGTGATCGAGCAGCGAGGCGGCGGCGGCGAGGCCCGCTTCCGAGCGGTGGCGGGTGTCGACCCCGCGACCGCGGGTCTCGCCATCTTCCAGCGCCAGGATCTCCGAGGCGTTGCCGCGGATCACCGCCGGTCGCTGCGCACGCAGCGTCAGGGCGACGTCGCGACGCAGAGGCAGCGCCGCCGCGCCGACCGGGTCGAGCACCCACGGCGTGCCGGCGGCATGGGCCGCCAGCGCCGCCCGGTGCATCGCCGTCAGGCTCGCCTCGCCCGGTGTCCCGAGATTGATCAACAGCGCGTCGGCCGCACCGGCCAGCTCGCCCGCCTCGTCGGGGTGGTCGGTCATCGCCGGCGACGCCCCCGCCGCGAGCAGCGTGTTGGCGACGAAATTCATGGTCACCTGGTTGGTCAGGCAGTGGACCAGCGGCGCCCGGTCGCGCAGGCGCTGGTGGGCGTTGGCGACGCCGGTCTGCCAGTGGCAGGCGGGGGGTATCACGCGGTTATCGGCTCTCGTCGACGAGATAGTCGACCGCCGACTTCACCTCGGCATCGCTCAGGCCCATGTTGCCACCCTTGGCCGGCATGCCGCCGACGCCGTTGATCGCGTTGGCGTAGAGTGCGTCCATGCCTTTGTCGATGCGCGACTGCCAAGCTTCTTGATCGCCGAGCTGCGGCGCGCCGCCGCCGCTGTGGCAGCCGGCGCAGTTGTCGTCGTAGACCGTCTGGCCGTTGTCGGCCTGAGCCTGTACGGCCGCCAGTGCCAGCAATGTCGTGGTGGTCAATGTCAGTAGCGGTTTGTGCATGCCTTGCCTCATCGTCGGTCGCTGTCGTTATAGTGATCTGCCGACTTCAGTATAATGGTGATCGGGCGCGACGAAAGCCGAGGCGCCCGGCATGGGTGGCTGGCTTGCGCCGCCGCTGGACAGCCTCGCGCCGAGCGGGTAGGATGGCCGCGCCGCGAACGGGCGTACCGTCTACCCGCCGCGCGATACGCGCCCTTAGCTCAGCTGGATAGAGCGTTGCCCTCCGGAGGCAAAGGTCAAAGGTTCGAATCCTTTAGGGCGCGCCATCAGATTCACGAAAACCGCCGCCGCGACAATCGTCGCCGCGGCGGTTTTTGTTTGTCCGTTGGATGGGCCGGTATTGATGCCAGGAGGATACCGCCAGCCGAGCTGGCCGACGAGCGGACATGAAAAAGGCCCCTTCCGGGGCCTTTTGGGTACTGGCGTGTGGCTTACAGGCTGGCGAAGTTCACTTCCACCGAACCATGGCTCTGCGGGGCGCTGGGCTGCGTGACGGTCTGCAGTGCTTCGGCAGCAGCTGCGCTTTGGCCGTCACCGACCAGCGGGTTGCCGCTGGCGGGCGTGTAGGTGGCAAGCTCCGTGGCCTCCCCGATATTGGCGAAGGCCTGGTCGGCGGCGGCGCTGTGGCCCCCGAGTGCGGTGTCGAAGGCGTAGGCCGTCGGCAGGGCATGGTGTTCGGTAATCTGCTGGGTATTCAGGGCTTCACGCTGTGCCACGAAATGTTCGCTGGTCGCTTCGCTGGCTTGGGCAGCGGCGGGCAGGGCGATGGCAATGGCGATAGCGGCGAGAATGCGGGTTTTCATGATGTTGCCTCCAAATGATCTGTTATGTCCTGTGAGGCCTTGGCCTCAACCTGTGATGTCATTATGGGGTGCATTAAGTTAGTCTGCTAATCGAATGGCGTGACATTGACTATCGATCACGTTGATGGCGACAAATCTCTATATCGGCTTCGCTCGATGCTGCCGAACCTTCCTGCGTCGAAGCGTCGGAACACGATTCCGGGCAGTGGGTCTCGACGGCAAATGTGACGAACAGGACGAATGCGACAAACAAAAAGAAGGGGAGCCGATGGCTCCCCTTCTAAGTGCCAAATGAGGCACTGTGTCCACTCGCTTGACGATTCATCCGCCAGGCAAGGTAGGCGGCATTACAGGCTGGTGAAGCTGACCTCGACCGAGCCCTGATCCTGAACGCGGGTCTGGCTGGCGTTCTGCAGCGCTTGGCTGGCGGCCGCGCTCTGACCGTCGCCGATCAGGTTGTTGTCGCTGGGGCGCAGGTCGGTAGCCAGCTGCGTGGATTCGCTGACGTGCTGGAACGACTCGTCGGCGGCGGTGCTGTGACCACCGACAACCGGCTCGATGGCGTTGCGGCTCGGCAGCGCGTGGTACTGGGCCGTCTGCTGGATATTCAGCGCTTCGCTCTGCTGCTCGAAGAGTCGCTCGTTGACGGCGCTGTTGGCCTGGGCGGCGGCGGGCAGGGCGATGGCAATCGCGACGGCGGCAAGAATACGGGTTTTCATGATATTGACCTCCAACTGTGTCGTCAGGGAGGCGTCTGGCCTCCTTATGTGGCGCACAGTATGGGAGTCGCGTTGTTAGTCTGCTAATCACGAGTGGTAAATTCGACTATCGACAGGATTGATACCCGAAGATCACCCCGGCGATAGTGGTGTATCTGGCGCAATAATCCCGGCGAACGAGGAGCCATACCTTCAGTGCCCCGGGGTGGGGCTCGCGGATGCAGGCTATGCGCCGTCGGGTGCGCCCTTCATAATGAATGCTTTTCGAGACCGGATATTCGCCATGAGCAGCCAAGAGCGGGACGCCGCACCCGACACCCGGGAGGAAACGCCCGAGCCCCGCGTCGGGGTGGGCGAGGTGGCCTACCTGCGTGTGACCCAGGTGAACGACACCGGCGCGTTTCTCAATTGGGGTCGACCCAAGGACCTGTTGCTACCCTTCGGCGAGCAGCGCTTCCGACCGGATCCCGGCAAGCGGGTGCTGGTCATGATCTATGTCGATGATCGCATGCGCCCGGTCGCCAGCATGAAGCTGGACCGCTTCCTGCGCGACGACGCGGAAGGCTTGAACCCCGGTGATCGGGTCGATCTGGTGATCGCCGATTTGACCGATCTGGGAGCCAAGGCGGTGGTCAATCACCGTTTCTGGGGGCTGCTCTATCAGGACGATATGACCCGGCCGATGCGGCGCGGCGATCGCACGACCGGCTACGTCAAGCGCGTACGCGATGATGGCCGGCTGGACCTGTCGTTGCTGCCGCCTGGCGAGGCGAGAATCGACGTGGTCGGCGAGAAGGTACTGGCTGCGCTCGCCGAGCATGACGGGTTCCTCGCGCTGGGCGACAAGAGTTCGGCGGCCGAGATCAAGTCCCGCCTCGGTGTCAGCAAGAATGCCTTCAAGCAGGCGATCGGGCGGCTCTACAAGCAGCGCCAGATCCGCATCGATGCCGACGGCATCCGCCGAATCGACACCTGAGGCAGCCAACGCTCCTCGGTGATTAGGGGCGCCACGCCCGTCGCCAGCCGAGCCCCGAGGCGGTGTCACCGCGCGGGCGATACTCGCACCCCACCCAACCCTCGTAACCGGTCCGGTCGAGCTCCGCGAGCAGCCAGGCGTAGTTGACCTCGCCGCTGTCCGGCTCGTGGCGCTCGGGCACGCCGGCGATCTGGATATGGCCGATCCTGTCGCTGCCCTGTTCGTAGCGCTGCCACAGATCGCCATCCATGATCTGCGCATGATAGAAATCCATCTGCACGAGCACGTTGGGCTCGTCGAGCTCGGCGACGATCGCGTGCCCCTCGGCCTGATGGTTCAGGAAATAGCCCGGCATGTCGCGGCTGTTGATCGGTTCGATCAGCAGGGTGCGCCCTTGGTCGGCTAGTTTTCGCGCGGCGTAACGCAGATTCTCCAGATAGACCGCCTTGAGTGTTTCCCGTGAAACATTCGGCGGTACCACGCCGGCCATCGCATGCAGACGCGGGCAGTCGAGCGTGTCGGCGTAGCGCAGCGCAAGGTCGACGCTGTCGCGAAACGCCGCTTCGCGCCCCGGCAGCGCGGCCAGTCCGCGCTCGCCTGCGGCCCAATCCCCTGGCGGTAGATTGAACAGGACCTGTTCGAGTCCGTGGCGCTTCAGTTCGGTGGCGATCGCTTCCGGCTCGAAGTCGTACGGGAAGAGGAACTCGACGCCGTGAAAGCCCTGCTCGGCGGCGTGGCCGAAGCGCTCCAGAAAGGGCACCTCGTTGAATAGCATGCTGAGATTGGCGGCGAAGCGCGGCATGAACGGACCTCCACGACTATGCTTTTCTGGTCTGATTGTCGTCGACCCCGTCCGATTCTGACAATGGCCGGGTTCGCTACGTGTTATCGCCCCTTGATCGCAGGAAACGAGATGTCCCGACACTGGACCTTGGTCGGCTTGATCCGCCTTCCCGCTCGTCACCGCACGGCATGACCATCCCCAAGGAGCGCCACTATTCCGAGCGTGTCGGTTGGCTGCGAGCGGCCGTGCTTGGCGCCAATGATGGCATTGTCTCCACTGCTAGCCTGGTTATCGGCATGGCGACCGCAGGCGCCTCGCTGACTGGCGTTCTGACGGCGGGCGTGGCCGGCGCGGTCGCCGGCGCCATGTCGATGGCGGCGGGGGAGTACGTCTCGGTCAGCTCGCAGAAGGATACCGAGCGCGCCGATCTCAAGCGCGAACGGCGGGAGCTGGCCGCCAATTACGAAGCCGAGGTCGAGGAACTGTCGGAAATCTATGTCGGCCGGGGGCTCTCGTACGCGCTGGCGCGCGAGGTCGCCGAGACGTTGATGCACCACGATGCGCTGGCGGCGCATGCGCGCGAGGAACTTGGCTTCACCTCGGTCAATCGTGCCCGTCCGTTGCAGGCCGCCGCCGCCTCGGCGCTCACCTTTCTTGCCGGGGCGACGCTGCCACTGGTCGCGGCGGTACTGGCGTTGCCCGGGCAGTTGACGGTGATCGTGGCGCTCGGCTCGCTGCTGGCGCTGGGACTGCTCGGCGGCCTATCGGCGCGGATTGGCGGTTCGCGCATGACCACGGGGACCCTGCGCGTCGTCTTCTGGGGCGCGCTGGCAATGGTGGCCACCGGCGCCGTCGGGTGGCTGTTCGGTGTGGCCAGTGTCTGACGCGAGCCAACCGGCGCTTGTGGTCGGCCGGCCGCTCGACTAGGACTAGTAGGGCGCTAATTGGCCGTTGGCGTCATTAGCAATCTGACAGCGAGATGACACGATTCATGCGCCGGCAGCGTCAACGCCAGAATCTTTATCCCAGAACCTGCAGACAGGAGTCGACAGATGGTCAGGAAGACCGAGATTCACGCCCAGCAACAAACCCTGCCCGGCAAGGAAGGCTTGATGCAGCCGCCAGCCGAGTTCATCCGCCCGGGCTATCGCGGCAGTGGTAAGCTCGAAGACAAGATCGCGCTGATCACCGGCGCCGACAGTGGCATTGGGCGCTCAGCGGCGATCCACTTCGCGCGCGAGGGCGCCGACGTGGCGGTCATGTACCTGAGCGAGGAAGACGACGCCCGCGAAACGCAGCGGCTGGTCGAGGCCGAGGGGCGTCGTTGTCTGCTGATCGCCGGCGACATACGGGATGCGGCCTTCTGCCGTCGGTCGCTCGAACAGGTTATCGAACACTTCGGCGGGCTCAACATTCTGGTCAACAATGCCGGCACTCAGCAGGTCTGCACCGACCTCGTCGAACTCGACGATGCGCAGTGGGAGCAAACCTTCGCCACCAACATGCATGGCATGTTCTACCTGACCAAAGCGGCATTGCCCTATCTGGGCGAGGATGATGCCATTATCAATACGGCGTCCATCAACGCCTACATTGGCCCCGATTTCCTGGTCGACTACAGCGCCACCAAGGGCGCGATCATCAGCTTCACGCGCGCGCTCTCGAACCAGGTGGTCGGGCGCGGCATCCGCGTGAACGCGATTGCCCCCGGGCCGGTCTGGACACCGCTGCAGCCGGCAACGCTTGGTGCGCATGACCCGCAGATGCTCGAGGACTTCGGTTCGGAAACGCCAATGGGGCGTGCCGGACAGCCCGCCGAGCTGGGGCCCTGCTATGTCTTCCTGGCCTCGCTGGACGCCTCGTTCATCAGTGGTCAGACGCTGCACCCGAACGGCGGCACGGTCGTCGCCGGTTAATCGATGTCGTGGCGGTGGGTGCCGCTACCGGGCGCAGCACCCACCACGCGGGCGCCATTCTGAATTTCGCCATGGGCAGAGGAGGCCCATTACATGCCAGGTACCACCCCCAATCTGCCACCGCGCCACGACAGCTGGCTGGACCGGCCGTCGCACCATCACTGGCTGGAGAGCGAAGGGCAGCGCCTGCTGGCGTTCTATCGCGCCTCGCGCCATGCGACTTGCGGGTTTGCCGCGCTGGACGAGGACGGACGCCTGCCGGCGGATGCCGTCCCCGATACCATGATCACCGCGCGCATGACCCACTGCTTTGCGCTGGCGGCCATGCGCGGCGAGCCCGGTGCCGCGCCGCTGGTCGCCCACGGGATCGCCGCGCTGAACGGTGAGCTGCGCGATGCCGAGCATGGCGGCTGGTACGGCGCGCTGCCGCAACCCGGCGAGACTCAGACCAAGCAGGCCTATATTCATGCCTTCGTCGCGCTGGCCGCCGCTAGCGCCTGGCAGGCCGGCGACGAGACCGCCAAGCCGCTGCTCGACGACATCATCGAGGTGATCGAGACCCACTTCTGGGCCGAGGACGAAGGCCGCATGCGCGAGGGGTTCTCGCGCGATTGGCGCGAGGATGAAGCCTATCGCGGTGGCAACAGCAACATGCACGCCACCGAAGCCTTTCTGCAGCTCGCCGATGTGCTCGACGAGCCCAAGTGGCGCAAGCGCGCGCTGTCGATCGTCGAGAAGATCATCCACGCCCATGCGCGGCTCAACGACTACCGCGTGGTCGAGCACTTCGACGCCGAGTGGAACGAGTGGCGCGACTACAACGAGGACACGCCGAAGGACCCTTTCCGTCCCTATGGCGCCACGCCCGGCCACGCCTTCGAGTGGTCGCGGCTGCTGCTGCACCTCGAAGGCGGCCTGCTGCGTCACGGGGAAACGGCGCCGGGCTGGTTGATCGAGGATGCCCGCGGTCTCTTCCACAGCGCGTGCGAGCTGGGCTGGCATGTCGATGGTGAACCGGGGCTGGTCTATACCCACGACTGGGAGAACCAGCCGGTGGTTCACGAGCGCATGCACTGGACGCTGGCGGAGGCGGCCGCTACCGCCGCGATGTTGCTCAAGCGCACGGGAGACACCGCCTACGAGACCTGGTATCGCACCTTCTGGGACTACATCGACCGCTTCCTGATCGACCGCGAACGGGGTAGCTGGTGGCAGGAGCTCGACCGCCACAACCACCCTTCCAGCGAAGTCTGGAGCGGCAAGGCTGACCTCTATCATGCCTACCAGTCCACGCTGCTGCCCCGATTGCCGCTATCGCCGACGATGGCGAAAGCGATCGCCGACGGCGCTCTGTAGCCGTTGTTCCGACATGGATGCCCTGATATGGGCGCCTGAGGCTATGACATCGGCCCCGGTCGTTGGCCCCTGTCGTCGACGCCTTGTCGTTAAAGGCGCTTCAGGGCTGACGCGTGACAAGGCGGCATCACGCCGCGGATAAAAAGAACGCCGCTATCCGAGGATCGCGGCGTTCGGGTTTCTGGAAGCTCGCCTGGGCCTCCAGACATCGGCCCTCAGGGCGTCCGCGTCTGCAGGCGCTCGGCCAGCCAGGCGCGCGTGCCGGTCTCACCGTTGCGTTCGGCACGTTCGGCCAGTTCCAGGGCGAGTTCGACGTCGCCGGCCTTGAGCGCGGCCTCGATCATGCGGCGGTAGTCGAAGGCCGGCTCCGCGGTGGCCGGTGCCGCCGAGGCGATGCCGGTCGGCGCCTGGCGGGGGGGCGACGTGGGCGCGGCGACGGGCGGGATGGCCGATGCGCTGGCCGGCGAGGGCGAAGAGAGCAGGCCGCCACTCGTCAACGGTGCGACCGTCAGCGTCAGGCTACCCGTGGCGGTATGCGCCGCCACCGGGTCGGGCACGGCGGGCTCGGCGAGGCCACGGACGCGGGCATAGGCCTTCTCTTCCGACTCGTAGGTCGTCGTGGCCTGGCGATCCGTATCACGACTGTAGATGACGAGATAGCTGGCGCCGGGCCCCGGGGCAACGCTGAAGCGTCCGCTCAGGCGAGCGCCGGAGAAGCCGGTCGGGCGGCGCACCTCAAGCGTCTCGCTGGTGACCTGGCGCACCGGCTGGAAAGCGGCGTCGAGTACCAGCAGCGTCGGGGCGAAGACCTGGCCGTCGCGAATCGGACTGGTGACGTCGAGCGTCAACGGCCCGGCATTCGCCGGCAGCGAAAAGGCCTGGAAGAAGCTCTTGCCGTCGGTGAAGCCGTGCGCCGGCGTCTGTGGCGTGAAGTCGAGCGTCAGTGTCTCGTTCGCCGGCAGGGGGCGATAGGGCAGGTCGGCAAGCGTCTGGCAGCACTCGCTGGCACTCGCCAGTGCCTGTTGCCCGGCCTGAGCGGGTAATGTCGGTGCCTGCGGCGACATGAGCGGCGAGCTGCAGCCCGTCAGGGCAACGAGCAGGGCAACCAGCGGCAGTGCCTGACGTGTTAGCGGTAGCGCTCTCGGCGGTCGCGCCGGCGCTTTTCGCGGCAGCGCAGGTTGGGGGTAACTCGGCATGCATCAACTCCTGCGGGAGATCATGAAAACGGCCCCGGCGCGGTAAGGGCGCCGGAGCCCGAAGGATCGAAACAGAGCGAACCTGAAAACGTCGGGCGATCAGCTACCCCACCAGACCTCCATCTGGGCGCCGAACGTCAGGCCATCCGAATCGTCGATGTCGACGTTGTTGGGGCCGGCGCCGGTATCGAGCGAATAGGATTCGCGCGCGTCGTTGTAGGCATCGCCGCTCCAGTTGGCATAGGTGGCAAACAGGCGGATGGTCGGACGAATCAGCGCGCCGCGCCCGGCCGACCACTGCTGTGCGATGGTCAGCTTGGTCAGGTCGTGGTCACCGTCGTTGTAGCCGGTCACGCCGCCCTGCGGCTCGATGTGATCGTAGCCCAGCTCGACCGCCGTGCTCATGATGTCGCTCCAGTAGTAGACCGGGCGCACGCCGGCGGAAAACCACTGTCTGCCGGTATTGTCGTCCATGTCCTTATCTTCGTAGATCAGCGCATAGAGCATGTCGAGCTTGTCCGGTGCCAGCCACACCTGGCCCTGGTCGATCACGCGCCACATGCTGCCCTCCTGGCGTAGCGTGCCGGTGCCGCGACCGACGGCATTGCCGTCCCGGGTGATAATGCCATCGGTGGCGTACTGCACGACGAACTTGTTGCTGCCGCCGAACCAGTCGCTCTGAGTGTGCTCGAGGGTGGCCATCCAGCCCTTGTCGCCCTCGTCGTAATCGACGCCCTGATCGTCGTAGTAGTCCTGCTGCCAGTCGGGCAGCGAGGAACGGCCGTAGTCGAGCCCGAGCTCCAGCGAGCCGCCGGGGTTGACCGGGATCCCGCTCCAGCGGGCGTCCAGCGTGTCGTCGGAAATCTGCTGCCCGGCGTCCGGGAACAGGCCGTCGCCGTCGTCGTTACCCTCGCTGCGGGTCCAGGCGAAGCTCAACGCACCGGTGCCGACGTCGATATCCGAGATCCCCACACCGGGGCCGGAGACATCCCAGTAATAGAAGTCGTTCATGTGGATGTCGTGGCGTTTGTAGAAACGCTTGCCCGCCCACAGCGAAGCGCTCGGCAGGCCGGCAATGACGCCGGTGCCGGAAACGTACATTTCGCGCAGCGAAATGTTGTTGTCCTCGTCCTGAAGCGACTCGTCGTCATTGTCCTGGGCGGTGACATAGGCGACGCGGCTGGCGAAGTCGAAGCTGGCCTCGTCCTGCTGATAAAGCTGGGCGCCGAGGCCGATCTCCGCGTAGGTTTCGCACTCGTTGCCGAGGCGGTACTTGGCGGGGGCCCCCGCAGCCCGGAAGCAGGTCTGGCTGCCGCCGCCGGAAGTCGAGCCGATCCCCGAACGGGCATAGCCGAAGAAGTCCGGATTGATCTCGGCGTGTGCCAGCAACGGCATCGCGCAAGAGGCGCCGATCAGCACGGCGAGATAACGCCGGCGCGACGTGGAGTATGAGCCGAACATGGTTCCTGTCCCTCGCTGTCATTGACGGATTGTCGTCGGGAGCTCGTCGAACAAGGCGCCTTGCATCGCCCCGACGGCACGGCGTGTACACGTCGTGTCGATCGACGGTCCTGATGAGGTTTTTCATGCTGACGAATCAGTCGCGAACGCGTTCCCGTGACGTGATGAACGTCACAAAAGTGCGACGCACGCCTGCGGCAACAGATCGTCCTGGCGCAGGCATGAAGTGGCACATCGAATAGTGAAAAGCAGTGGAAAGGCCGTGAAATAATGCCATGAAGACAATGACACTTCTGAGCACTGTGCTGTCATTATTCATTCCCTTTGATTGTTTTTTGAAAGGGGTGCAAGCTTCGGCGCCAGTATTGCCAGATTGTTGCAAACTTGCATTGCAACCATGGTATTGCGCTACAAAGGTCTTAGTCAGAACCTTTTACTATCTAATAAGATGCTGATAAATAAGCTTATAAAGAGTTTTCTTTTTGGCTTGATGACGTTTTCGCTTGCCGCCAATTCGTAAATTTCTCGCTTTTTTATAGCGAGAGCGTCAGGGGGGGAAGTGATCTGGTGACGGCGAGGAAATTTTTTCCCGCTGCGGCAAATCATAAATAAAACAAGGGATTCAAACGCTAATGTCATTCAAGGTTTTGGCCGTGTCGTGATCCTGTCTTGTCGATTATTCAAAAACCGTTGTTGCGTTAATCTTTCGTTGTATTGTTGGAAATAAATCGCTGCGTGATAGTTCGCCAACGTTGGAGCTGTTGGCAGGGTATGGCGGCGCGTCTGTCTGGGTTCTCATCTCGACGCAGTTGTCTGGCAAGACATGCGGCCGGCCATCAATCGATGCGAATCCCGAACGCCGTGGGGAACCGAACACCGCCGACCGGCAACAGCCCCCGCCCATCGACATCCAGGCTCAACCACAAACCTTCAGGTAGCACCACCAACCTGCAGGTAGAACCGCAAAAGGATCACGGGAATGTACGCCAAGATGACAAGAACCCCTCTTGAATGGCTGCGTTACGCGGTGCTTCCGCTGGCGCTCGGTGTGGCCGTCGGCGCTCACGCGCAGGACGGCGGCGAGGTCGAGGTCCTCAACTGGTGGACCTCCGGCGGCGAGGCCAAGGCGCTGGGGGCGCTGAAGGATGGGCTCGCCGAAGAGAACATCGGCTGGCGCAACATGCCGGTCGCCGGTGGTGCCGGCACCAATGCCATGGCCGTGCTGCGCTCGCGGATCACCTCCGGCAATCCGCCGACGGCGGCTCAGGTGCTGGGGTACGACGCGCGAGACTGGGCGGAACGGGATGCCCTTGCCAATCTCGACGAGGTGGCGCAGTCGGAAGGGTGGGACGACGTCTTTCCCGCGGCCATTCAGGCGTTCGCCAAGTATGACGGCCACTGGATCTCGGCCCCGTTCGAGGTGCACTCGACCAACTGGGTGTGGGCGAACAAGGCGATAATGGATGAGCTCGGCATCGAGCAGCCGGAGAGCTGGGACGCCTTCATCGCCTCGCTCGAGACGGCGCAGGAGGCGGGCTACACCGGGCTCGCCTACGGCGGCCAGTCATGGCAGGACACGACGGTATTCGAGAACGTCGTGCTCGCCACCGGTGGTGCCGATTTCTACCGGAGCTCGCTGATCGACCTCGACCCCGAGGCGCTCGATTCCGACACCATGATCGAGACCTTCGACAACTTCCGTGAGCTGCTCGCGTTCAAGGATGACAACTCACCCGGACGTGACTGGAACCTGGCGACGGCGATGGTGATCAACGGCGATGCGCTCTACCAGATCATGGGTGACTGGGCGAAGGGCGAATTCATCAACGCCGGACTGCAGGCCGACGAGGACTTCATGTGCTTCCGCACGCCAGGCACGCAGGACGCGGTGACGTTCAACAGCGATCTGATGATCATGTTCGACACCGGAAACGCGCAGCAGCAGCAGATGCAGCACACCATGGCCCGCATCATCGGCTCGCCCGATTTCCAGATCGCCTTCAGCCAGATCAAGGGCTCGGTACCGGCGCGCACGGATCTCGATGCCGGCCCGCTCGATGCCTGCGCCCAGCGCGGCTACGCCCAGGTGCAGTCGGCCGCCGAACACGACACGCTGATGGGCAGTCTCGCCCATGGCTACGCCGCGCCGGCCTCGGTCAAGAATGCCGTGTTCGATATTGTCGCCTCGTTCGTCAACAGCGACATGCCGAGTGATGTCGCGGCCGAGCAGTTGGCGATGGCCATCCGCGGCGCGACCTCCTGACCCTGGGGCGCGCTCCTGGTGCCGGGCCCCGCCATCGGGCGGAGCCCGGCGCCTGAATCGACGGCTATGTCTCGACGCTCTGCTTATCGACCCCCTGCACCGAGGTCACGATGTCCGATACCGCTGCGCCACCCGGCAAGGGCGCGCGGGAGCGACTGCAGCGCTGGCTGCCCAAGCTGGTGCTGTCGCCCTCCTGCGTGCTGATCCTGTTTTTCGTCTACGGCTTCATCGCCTGGACCAGTTACATCTCGTTCAGCAACTCCGGCATGCTGCCTGAATATACCTGGGCCGGCCTGCGCCAGTGGTCGCGCCTGTGGGGCTCCTGGACCTGGGGCATCGCGCTGCACAATATCTGGGTGTTCGGGCTGCTCTACATCGTCAGCTGTACGCTACTGGGGCTACTGCTGGCGATTCTGCTGGATCAGCGCATCCGCGCCGAGGGCGCGCTACGCACCGTCTATCTCTATCCGATGGCGCTGTCGTTCATCGTCACCGGTACCGCCTGGCAGTGGTTTCTCAACCCCGGGCTGGGGCTGGAGAAGACGGTCCAGGCGCTGGGTTGGGAGAGCTTCAGCTTCAATTGGCTGATCGATTCGAACATGGCGATCTACACCGTGGTGATCGCCGCGGTGTGGCAGGCCACCGGCTTCATCATGGCGATGTTCCTGGCCGGACTCCGGGGCATCGACGGCGAGATGATCAAGGCCGCGCAGATCGATGGCGCGCCGGCGTGGAAGATCTACCTGCGGATCATCATTCCCCAGCTGCGCCCGGTATTCCTGAGCGCCGTGGTGGTGCTCGCGCATCTGGCGATCAAGAGCTTCGACCTGATCGTCGCCATGACGGGCGGTGGGCCGGGCAATGCCACCGCCGTGCCGGCGACCTTCATGTACTCCTACGCCTTCTCGCGCAACGAGATGGGCATCGCCGCGGCCAGCGCGGTCTTCATGCTCGCGGTGATCGCGGCGCTGATCATTCCCTATCTCTATTCCGAACTGCGGGAGCCACGCTCATGAGTGCCGCGACGCCAGCCGCCCGGCGGTTCACGCCTGCCCGCATGCTGCTCTACGCCATTCTGCTGTTCTTCGCGGTGCTCTATCTGCTACCGCTCTACGTGATGCTGACCACCTCGTTCAAGACGCTGGCCGAGATCCAGCAGGGCAACATGCTGGCCCTGCCTCGCGAGTGGACGGCCGCACCCTGGCGCGAGGCGTGGGGCAGCGCCTGCATCGGGCTGGAGTGCAGCGGGGTGAAGGGCTACTTCTTCAACAGCATCCAGATCGTGGTGCCGGCAGTGCTGATTTCCGGTCTGCTGGGCGCGTTCAACGGCTACGTGCTGACCAAGTGGCGTTTTCGCGGCCACAAGATTGTCTTCGGTCTGATCCTGTTCAGCTGCTTCATCCCGTTTCAGATCATCCTGCTGCCGATGGCGCGGGTGCTCGGCATCCTGCATCTGGCCAACAGCACGAGCGGGCTGGTGCTGGTGCATATCGTCTATGGAATCGGCTTCACCACGCTGTTTTTCCGCAATTTCTACGCCAGTTTCCCCGATGAGCTGGTGCGCGCCGCGCAGCTCGACGGTGCCGGCTTCTTCCGGATCTTCTTCCGCATCCTGCTGCCGGCGTCCGTGCCGATCATCGTGGTCACGGTGATCTGGCAGTTCACCAACGTCTGGAACGACTTCCTGTTCGGCGTGTCGTTTGCCTCCGGCGACAGCGCGCCGATCACCGTGGCGCTCAACAACCTGGTCAACAGCTCCACCGGCGTGAAGGCCTACAACGTCAACATGGCGGCGGCGATGGTCGCGGCGGTGCCGACGCTGATCGTCTACATCCTGGCGGGGAAATACTTTCTACGGGGTCTGATGTCGGGATCCGTCAAGGGCTGAGAATCCATGAGCTTTCTGCACATTGATGACGTTCACAAGCATTTCGGCGAGACCCACGTGCTCAAGGGGATCGACATCGAGATCGACAAGGGCGACTTCCTGGTGCTGGTCGGCCCCTCCGGCTGCGGCAAGTCGACCCTGCTGAACATGATCGCCGGACTCGACACGATCAGCGAGGGCGAGCTGCGTCTCGACGGCCGCCGGATCAACGAGCTGCACCCCTCGCGGCGCGACATCGCCATGGTGTTTCAGTCCTATGCGCTCTACCCGAGCATGAGCGTGGCGGGCAACATCGGTTTCGGTCTGGAGATGCGCAAGGTGCCGAAGGCGGAGCGGCGCGCGGCGATCCAGCGCGTCGCCGAGCTGTTGCAGATCGAGAATCTGTTGTCGCGCAAGCCGGGGCAGCTCTCCGGGGGGCAGCGCCAGCGGGTTGCCATGGGGCGCGCGCTGGTACGCGATCCGCAGCTATTCCTGTTCGACGAGCCGCTGTCGAATCTCGACGCCAAGCTGCGGGTCGACATGCGCACCGAGATCAAGCAGCTCCACCAGCGCCTGGGCACCACCATCGTCTACGTGACCCACGACCAGATCGAGGCGATGACGCTGGCGACCCGCATCGCGGTGATGCGCGGCGGAGAGCTGCAGCAGCTGGGCACGCCGCAGGCGGTCTATGATGACCCCAACAACCTGTTCGTGGCGGGGTTCATGGGGTCGCCGTCGATGAATCTGGTGCCGGCGCGGATTGCCGACAGGGACGGGAAGCTGGTAGCGCTCGTCGAGGCCGGCGAGACCACGCTCGCGCTGCCCATCGTGCGCGACCGCGAGGCGCTCGAGGGCTGGTGTAACCGTCAGGTGATGCTCGGGCTGCGCCCGGAGGCGATTACCGACCCGACCAGCGCCAACCGTGACGGAGGCGAGATCTTCGAGGCCGATCTCGAGGTCGAGCTGGTGGAGCCGACCGGCGCCGATCTCTACGTGGTGACCCGCCTCGGCGGCATCAGCGTCAACGCGCGTATGCGCCCCGGTTCACCGCCGCAGCCGGGAGAGGACACCCGCTTCGCTTTCGATGTCTCGCGCATGGTGGCGTTCGACCCCGAGAGTGAAGCGCGGATCCGTACGGCGGTAGATGCCGATGCGCCCGTTCAGGCCGCGTCGGCCTGAACAGGAGGCTTAATGAACAGGAGGCTTAACTCGAGGTGAGCCGACGTGCCATCACGTCGCCCGCGGCCAGCACCGGGTTGATCACCGGCAGGTCGATATAGGGCGTGACCAGGGCGGCGACATCGGTCGTGGCCATGCCGGTGCAGGCGAGCGCGATGACATTGGCACCCTCGGCCTCCAGCGCCCGGACCGCGGCGATGATGGCCAGCTTGCCCGCATCGGTATGGATGTCGTGCGTGCAGGCGACACCGTCGGGTTGGCGATAGCGCATCAGCCGGTCGCCGAGCCGGGCATGGAAGACCGGCGGTGCATCGGCTTCGATGCCGATGGCGCCGACACGCTCGCCATGGCGACGCGCGACCTCGCAGCACGCCTCGCCAGCACCGACGACCGGGATCGACAGCGTCGCCCTCAGCTTCTTGAGCCCGGGGTCGGCGGCACAGCTGACGATCAAACCGTCGAGCGCCGGGGCCCAGTCGCGCGCGATAGCCTCGATCTGCGGCAACGCATGGGCCAGCGTGGCGGCATTGTGGATGCCGTTGGGCTGATCGGGCAGGCAGCGGGTTTCGAATGTCAGCCCAGGGGCGGTGTCCGCGAGATGGGCCTGGATCAGGCGCTGATGGTGTTCGAGAAAGGAGCGATCCCCGCTGGTCACCACGCGCAGAATCCCGATGCGCTTCATGCGGGCGTTCCTGTCGCCAGTAGCGCATCCAGCCGGCTGCCGGTCGCGATCGGCTGCTCGCCCGCCGTGGTGAAGGTCACGCCGTCGAGTTCGCCGACCAGCGTGAGGGCATCGCCTTCGCGGCGCAGCGCCGTGCCTTCGCGTAGCGCCACCACCAGTGCGCCCGGATTGAGTGCCAGATACTCCGCCAGCCGCTCCTCGCGGCTCTCGCCGTTGTGGCCGGCGGGCTTGCCTGATAGGAAGTGCGGGTTGATCTGGAACGGCACCAGCCCGAGCGTGGTGAAGCTCGGCGGCTCGACGATCGGCATGTCGTTGGTGGTGCACAGCGTCGGGCCGGCGATGTTCGAGCCGGCGCTCCAGCCAAGATAGGGCACACCGGCGGCCACACGCTCGCGGATCGCATCCAGCACGTCGGCGTCATAGAGTCGCTTGACCAGGGCGAAGGTATTGCCGCCGCCAACGGCGATGGCTTCGGCCTCGCGCACCGCCGCGCGGGGATCGGCAGCCTGGTGAATGCCTTCGACCGCGAGCCCGATGGCGGCGAATGCTGGCCGCACCTGCTCGAGATAGGCGTCGAACGTCTTGCCGGCACCGGCGTAGGGGATAAACAGCACGCGCTTGACCGGCGTCGGGTTGGCGCCGAGGAAGTCGGCGATCAGGGGCTGGGCGTGGTCGAGATAGCCGGTGGTGCCGGCGCGGGAACTGCTGAGAAGAAGAAGACGTGACATGGGACTCTCCACAGACGGGCGCTGGGTTGCGCGGATGAGGTAACGGGGGCAGCGACGCGAGCGGGTCGGAAACCGAGAGGGCGCCCGGTCGGCGCCCTCTCGGTCATGGTCGAGGGATCATGCGATCCCAGCTTATTTCGAGCCCAGCTTCAGGGTCGAGGAGAAGAAGCTGTAGAGTGCCGACCCGGTAATGAAGCCGGCACCGAGCACGTAGAGCTTCTGACCGCCTGCGGTGCCGAAGCGCTTCACCACCAGCCAGCGGATCAGCAACGCGATATAGATCACGATGCCGGCAATCGGCGAGGTGATCAGCAGGCCGGTGGCCAGCAGCACGCCGATCTGGCGCGAGATGCCGCCGATGGCCTGGATCAGGGCGCCGACGATGCCCCAGATCAACAGTTGCTTGGCGACTTCCAGGCTGGCGCCGGCGTCGATGGTGGCGACGTAGACGCGCGCGACCGGCGGCACCAGGTCGGCGGCGAAGTAGGCCTGGAAGGCGAACGCGACGATCACGATCGCCACCCCGAAGCTGAACAGTTCCGCGAAGTACTGCTGGCGACGGCCGTCCATTTCGTAGGCTTCGTCTTCGCCTTCGCCACGAATGGTCCAGCCGGCTTTGAGGTCATAGGCCATGTCGGCGAAGGCTGGGCCGGTGGCGACGGTAAAGGCGACCAGCACACCGAGCGCGGTCGGCGGGAAGCCGAGCAGCATGCCGATAACCAGGAAGATCAACGCGGTGGCGAAGGACGGGAACCAGCCGGAGTGCATCGCCGCGATACCCACGATCAGCTCGGAGGCCATGGCCGCCAGCGCCGCGAAGACCAGCCAGCCGATCAGCATGCCCATCGACATGCCGGTATAGACGCCGGTGCCGAGTGCCAGAATCAGCGCGATGATCAGGTAGACACCGAAGCCCGAGAACATCGCCTTGCGCATCTGCAGGGCAGAGCGCGTCGGGCGCTGGGTCGATTCGCCGTCGTCTTCCTTCTGGCGGCGGTCGCGACGCATCAGCAGGAGAATCTGGACCAGCGCCACCAGGCCGGCACCGATCATGATGCCGTGCGGAATGTAGGCGGTGGCGATGTCGAAACCGAACAGCTGTTCCGAGTAGCCGCGCAGAATCAGGCCGAGGCCCAGCGCACACATGGCGAAGACATTGGCGATCCAGGCGATGCCGAACATGTCGGCGGGAATGCCGAACGACTTGCCGACCACGCCGCCAACCATGCCGACCAGCAGAATCAGCGCGTTGCGGCCTTTGTTGGCGGCGGCTTTGAGCGCTTCCGCCGTCGCCAGGCCCGGCGGCCAGGCCGAGCGAGCGGAGAAGATCTTGCTGTCGAACGAGAAGTAGAGGATCGAAGCATCGGTGATCACCGCCAGCGCGGCCCCCACGAGCATCGGGATCAGCATGTCCGGCTCGCCCATCAGGAACGGAATCGCCAGCGGCAGCAACAGGCCGTTGGCGGCCGAGAAGGTGGCGCCGGAAATGGTCGTCTGCACCAGGGTCTGGCGCTCGAGCGAGCGGTAACTGCGGAACAGACGCAGCGGAATATAGGAGAGCAGGATGGCGATCAGCGCGCCGATGATCGACGTGTTGGGCGTGATCCCGACGCGAGTGATCAGCTCGAGGCCGATGATGGCGCCGAGTACGCAGACGATGACATTGACTACCATCTGTCCTGGCGAGAAGTAGCGCGGATGGCGGCGGGGCGCCGACCCGCCTTCGCTTCCGGCCGGCGGCGAAGTGACATTGTCGATATTGTGGCTCATGTCGTTGTTGTCCCCGTTATCGCGTGGCGCGATTGTTGTGTTGGATGCGCGGCGTCACTGCCCCAGCAGCAGGTTGGCGGCGTTGAAGACGAGCTGGCGCGGCGTCAGGGTGCGCTGGCCCGACAGTTCGGCGATGCGCGTACGCTGGGCCAGCGTATAGCCCATGCAGTCCAGATAGAGCAGATCGCCAGACTGACCGTCAACCTTGAGCGTCGCCGCCTCGCGAGCGGCGCGTTCCAGGTCGGCGACGTCGCCATAGGGCGAGGCGCTGAGTGTCGCGACGCGAAATCCGGCACCTTCCCAGCGCGCCTGCGTATTCGCCATCTGGCGTGCCTCCGGGCTCATCACCAGCAGCCGGCCCTCCGGGAACAGTGCTTGGATGCCATGGCGCACCAGCCGCTTCGGCGACAGTACCGGGACGCCCAGGTCACGGTAGTCGGGCAGCTCGCCGGTGCACAGCACGACGATGGCATCGACCTGATCGCCATCCGCCATGGCGCGAATGGTCGCGTCCAGCAACGGCTCCAGGTCGGGTTCGGCGATGGTCACCTGACGGCCGTCGCGCATGCGCGAGACCAGGACCTGCGGCTGCTCGCCGACCGGGTAGCGCTGCTCGATCTCCTCGAGCGTCAGCGCATCCAGCGCGCCGCGCTCGACGATCTCGATTCCCGGAGCCAGCAGCGAGGCCAGATCGTCATGCAGGTCGCTGCGTGGCGCCTGGCCGATGGTGACGATGCCGAGGCGGGCATGGGCGGCGGCCGTATTCATCCTCGCGCGCCGCCCTGCTGAAAGCGGGTCTGCTCGCCGTAGAGCTCGACCAGCAGCGCGTACTCCTCGGTATCGAAGAACTGGCAGATGCCAGCGGTGAAGTCCTTGGCGACCTCGACCGCGAAGCGTGCGGCCTGTTCGATATCGACCTCGTGGCTGGCGCCTGTGGCGCAGCCGGCGACCGCCGTTTCCGCGGCCAGGGCGACACCGACGACCGGCGCCGAGGTGGCGACCGCCGGCTGCAGGATGCTGTTGAGATGGTGCAGACCGTTGCCGTAGGGCGTGATGTCCTGCTGGGTCAGCGCGAACACTTCCGGCAGGCGACCGGTGACGCGCGACATCACATCCATCAGCCCTTCGCTGGTGCGCAGGATGTAGCCCTGCTTGACCGTCGGCGACATCGCCAGACCCCGCACGTTGATGATGCGGTTGCCCTTGGTGGTGTCGATGGAGACGATGGCATCCATGGCCGGATCGATCTCGTGCTCCCAGGTATCCTCGAAGCTGATCGGCGAGTCCATGAACGGCACCGGGTAGTGCTCGCGAGTCGGGGCATCGGCGCAGATATGCGTGGTCACGATCACGTCGCCCGCCAGGCGGTCGCCGTTCGCCGCCATGCCGATCAGCTTGGCCGCCGCGGCGGACGCCGCCAGGGCGCCATCGCCGTCGGAGACGTAGCCGATGATCTCCGGGCGCGCGCCAATTCCGCCGAGGCGGCCGATCACGCCGAGCGTCGGGGCGTCGCCGCCGGCCTGCTTGCCGTGGGTACCGGCGATCGTCACATGCAGGAAGTCGGATGCGCCTTTCTCGGAGGTGACGCGCGTGACCTTGACTGTTTCCGGCGCCGCGCCGCAGGCCACCAGGTACGCCTTGACGCGTTCGCCGGAGGCGCTCGGGCTGTCGAGAATTTCGTGCAGATCGATGACTTGCTTCAGCATGTGTCGTGCCCCTGAGAGCGAAAAAGGGATTGTTGGAGTCAACACAGAATACGTGGCGGGATTAATCGGATAAATTTGAATGAAGAATGGATTGATTGGAGATCCCGATGAATAACGTCACGGCTCGTCAGCTCGAAGCGCTCATCGCCGTCGCCGATCTTGGCAGCTTTACCGAAGCGGCTGAAAAGCTTCATCTTTCCCAGCCCTCGCTGAGTCATCTGGTGCGTCAGCTCGAGGATATCCTCGGGGTGAAGCTGTTCGAGCGCACGACCCGTCGGGTACGACTCTCGGCTGCCGGGCAGGAATTTTTGCCGGTTGCCGAGCGCGTACTGGCTCGGCTCGAGCGCGGCATGCAGGACATGCGCGCGCTCGCCAGCGGCCAGCGGGGCCGACTCAGCTTCGCTGCGCTGCTCACGGTTGGCGGCAGCCTGATCCCCGCCGCCATGGCCGAATTCCAGTCACGCTACCCTGATATCGGGCTGGAGTACCTCGAGGAGAGTGACGAGCCGATCTACCAGCAGGTGATGGCCGGCGACGTCGACTTCGGCGTCAGCGTCGCGCCGACCGCCGTCGACGAGGTGGATTTTCATCCGATCTACAAGGACTACCTCTATTTCGTCTGCTCACCGCGTCATCCGCTGGCGAACGCGTCGGAGGTGAGCTGGCGCCAGATCGTCGAGTGGCCTTTCATCGCCATGAAGACACGCACCAGCATGCGCCGACTCACCGAGCAGGGATTCGAGATCGCCGGCAAGCCCATGGCCCCGGTACAGGTCGCCACCTATCAGTCGACCATTCTCGGCATGGTCGCCAACGATATCGGCGTCAGCGCGCTGCCCTCGTCGCTGAAGATGATGTTTCGCCGCGACGACGTCTGCCTGATTCCGATCCGCGAACGTCTCTATCGCGATATCGGCGTGCTGACGTCGCGTCGCCGCGAGATATCTCCCGCCGCCGAGCGGTTTATCGAGGTCCTGAAGGAGGTCGTCGAGGCCAATCGCTCGCTGCTGCCGAGTCCGGCGCTGAGCGGTGAAGAAGAAAATCGGTAAAGGGAGGAGCCGATAAGGTGGGGGATGTGCCATGGCAACCAACCCGCGGAACGGCTGTCGCCATCCCGCGGGGCTTCGAGATGCCGCGCCGGCGTTACCAGTGGTAGCGGAGCTTGGCGATCGCTTCTCGACCCTGGTTGTAGTAGTCGGCAGTGCCCGAGCCGACCACGTGCTGCTCGTCGAACACGTTGCTGACGTTGAGGCTGATGTCGGTATTGCGGGCGAGTTCGAAGTTGAAGGCGGCATCGAAAACGGTAGCGTCTTCGCTTTTGGCGGAATTGGCCGCGTCGAAGTAGTAGGAGCTGGTGTAGCGCGCGCCGAGGCCGAAACTCATGGGCAGATCGGGAAGGGTGTAATAGCCCCACAGCATGGCCGTATGTGTCGGCGCGGTATCGAGGTCGTTACCTTTGATCGAGGTAGCAGTGCCATTTAGCTCAAGTGAGCCCTTTTCGACTTCTGTATCCAGATAGGAGTAGCCGCCGATGATGCTCAGGTTATCTGTTAGCTCTGCCTTCACCTCGAGATCTAGCCCCCGAGCTCGGGACTTGCCGACAGTTTGTTGATCGATGCTCCCATCCCCCTGAACCACAGGAATCGCGATGTCATCCTGGCTGAGATCGTAGACGGCCGCGGAGAAGAGCGCGTCGGTCCATAGCGGTGCGTATTTCACCCCCAGTTCGTATTGCTCGCCGCGTTCCGGCGTCACCCCGACTTCGGGGGGAGAAACGGACTCCACGTAGCTGACATAGGTGGAGACTTCCGGATTGATGATGTAGGTCAGAGCACCACGCCAGGACGTCTCCGAAAAATCGTCAGACTCCCGAGTGCCGGCAATATAGTCGGTGCTGGAAAGGTCGAGATCGTCGTTGCGCACGCCGGCGGTGACAACGAACTTGTCGTAGAACGAGAAGTTCTGCTGCAGGAACACGGCGCGTGTATCGTACTCCTGCTTGTCGTGAAGGTAGGGCGTCAGCGTGGCCGGTGCGCCGCTGAAAACCGGGTTATCGATATCGATCGGCGTACCGGCAGCATAGACGGAAGTCCCCGTGGACTCGCCATCGCGGAACTCGACGCCGGCCAACGTGCTGCTGTCGATATCGTCGAAACTGGCGTCGTACTGCAGGATAGCGTTGCCGATCAGCTCCTCGGCATCCGTATCCGAGCCGAGATAACCGCGATCCACCGTGCTGCCGACACGACTCTCGCTGTTCAGATAGACGTAACCGTAGTCGTCCGTCAGGTCGCTATAGCGGAGGTTGCCTCGGAACGTCAGGCCGTTGTCGAAATCGTGGGTGAGCTGACCGGTCAAGTTGGTTCTTTCGACATCGTGGAAGTTGTAGTCCGGCTCGCCGTAGAACTCGTCGCGGTCGTACTCACGGTCGAACGGATAGCCGCCGCTGTTCACGGTGCCGTCACGGTTCAGGTAATCGAAAATGACCGTCGCGGAAGTGAAGTCGGTCGGCTCCCAGGTCAAACCGCCCATGATGAACTCATCATCATTGTCGGAGTGGTCGTACTCGAGGTCGCTATCCTTCACTTTCCCGGTCAGTCGATAGGCCACGGTGCCGCTGTCATTCAGTGTGTCGCCGACGTCCAGCCCCGCTTCCTGACGATCGAAGGAGCCGTAGGAGATGAACCCTTCCCCGAAGGATTCAAATCGCGGTCGTTTACTCACGAAGTTGACCGAACCACCGGGGTCGGCTGGACCGAACAGCGTCGAGTTGGCGCCCCGCAGGACCTCGATACGTTCGTAGGCATAGGGCTCTTCACGAACACCGCGCATGGAGCCTAGCGTCATGCCATCGCGGTAGGTCGTTGCCTGAAAGCCGCGAATCTGGAAATAGTCGTTGCGGTCATCCGTGGCGTAATAGCCCGATACGACGCCGGGCGTATACTGCAGTACTTCCTCGGTGGTCTGGGCGTTGCGCTGTTCGATCTCTTTCTGAGTGATGACCGAAACAGACGCGGGGGTATCCTGGATACTGGTCGCTACCTTGCCGCCGACCCACAGTTCACGTGCCAGAATCGTATCGGCGTTGTCATCGCCAATCGCCTGCGCGTTGACCAGAACAGGCGAAAGCCGATAGTCCCCGTTGTCGTCTGTGGTCTGCTGCGCATATCCGAGCGCGGGAAAGGTGAAAAGTGCCGAACCGCAGAGCATCGCCGTGGTGGTCTGATACCACCATGGCTGGGCTCCGCGAACGATCGTGCGGTCGCGACCGATCATTGTGATGATCCCCAAGAGTGAATGATCCCTTCTGATATGCCCGCATGTTTTTTATGAGCGGGCTTGGGGAGTATCCATTGAGAATAAGTTTCAGTCAATAATGAGAATTTTTATCATCTTTGTCTCTAGCCAGATCTGCAACGGAACCGCTCGTAGCATCGGACCACGCTGCTAATGGTATCGGTCTGTGCGAAAAGTCCCATCACGGTGCATAAGCGCACCAATAGGGTGCGACCCAAGACCGATTAGACCTCATCAAGCCGCGCCATTTCGGGCTCTCATGGCTGGCACGTATCTTGCTTCAGCAATTAAGTAACTATTTACTTATCTATGCTGCGGCCAGGCGAGGCCGGGGCTAACTCAAAAACAAGAGTGACACCATGAAAAAGCCGATCAACCCTGCAGGTCTGAAAACTCTCCTCGGTAGCGTTGCCTTGGCTGCACTGATGCCAGCCACCCTGGCCAGTGCCGATGTGCACCTCAAGTTCCACCATGATCTGCCGGAAGACAGTGCGCAGCATCTCGCGGCCGAGCGTTTCAGAGACACCGTAGCAGAGCGAAGCAACGGTGAGATTACCGTCGAGATCTTCCCCAACAACACGCTGGGCGACGATGTACAGGTCACCCAGCAGATGCAGATGGGTGCCGTGGAAGCCGCCATCATTCCCACGGCAAAGCTGTCGGGGTTCGTGCCGGCCATGCAGATCATCGATCTTCCCTTTCTCTTTCCATCCCCTGAGGTCGCACACACCATTCTGGATGGCCAGCCAGGCCAGGATCTTTTGGAAACCGTGGATCAGGTCGGGCTGCGGGGCGTGACGTTCTGGGAAAGCGGGTTCAAGCAGTTCACCTGCAATCAGTCGATCAATGGTCCGGAAGACTTCGCGGGTCGCAAAGTTCGTGTGATGCAGAGTCCTATCATCATGGAGCAGTTCGAGGCCATGGATGCCAATCCTGTGCCGATCGCTTTTGGGGAAACCTACAACGCCTTGCAGCAGGGTGTCGTCGATTGCCAGGAAAACCCGCTGGTATCGATCGCGAAAATGCGCTTCTACGAAGTGCAGTCCGACATGGTGATTAGCAACCATGCTTACCTGGGGTACGCCTTCCTGTTCAGTCAGCGATGGTTCGATAGCTTGAGTGAAGAAGATCAGGCGTTATTGACGGAAGTGGCCCAGGAAACCACTGACTTCGAACGCGAAGAAACGGCCCGTCGGGAAGCGGACTACGTCGCTACGATCGAAGAGAGCGGCACGCATGTCAGCACCCTGAGCGACGATCAACGGGAAGCTTTCCGCGAAGCGACCGCGCCGGTGCATGAGGCCTTTGCCGATGAGATTGGCGCGGATCTCATGCAGGAGTTTCAGCAGGCGATTGCCGAGGCGGAATGACACGTCCATGAACCGGCTGCCGATGACTTCTCTTCTCCTTTTTGGATGGATAGCGCCATGCGTAAACTCGATTTACTGATATCTCGCGCCGAGGAGGGGTTGGTCGGCCTGCTGATTCTGTCGGCTTCCCTAGTGCTTTTTGCCAATGTGATCGCCCGTTATGTCTTCAATGATGGGTTCTCGTGGGCAGAAGAACTCGTGCGCTACCAGATCGTGTGGATGGTGATGTTGGGTGCCAGTGTGGCGGCGCGTCAGGGGATTCATATTGGTGTGGATATTCTGCGTCGTTTCACGCCGCCGACCATCGCCAAGGTTATCGAGCTACTGGTTCATGGCATTTCGGTGGGGTTCTGCCTTTTTCTGGTGGTCTACGGGGTGCAGTTGACCGAGCAGACGCATCGATTCGGTCAGCTGAGCTCGGCGTTGCAGGCACCCATGTGGGTGATCCAGCTGGCGATCCCCGTGGGCGGGCTGCTGATGGGCATTCGCTTCGCGCAGCATTTCTTCCGGACGCTGCTCGGTCGAGAACAGTCGTCTGCACAACTCGGCCAGGTGGGCTAGCGTCATGATCGTCACCTTTCTTGTTCTGCTGGCCGCCCTGATGCTGGTGGGGGCGCCCATTTTCATTGCCCTGGCCGGCTCCGTGGCGGTTGCCATGGGGAGTTTCAGCCACATTCCGCTGGCTATCGTCATCGAGCGCCTGTTTGCGGGGCTGGACAAGTTCCCGCTGATGGCCATTCCGTTTTTCATCCTTACCGGCAGTTTGATGAGTGCCGGTGGACTGTCGCAGCGCATCATCCGCTTCGCCAATCTACTGGTGGGCCGTTTCACCGGTGGGATGGGCATGACCGCCGTTTCGTCGAGCATGTTCTTCGGCGCCATCTCCGGCTCGAGCCCGGCGACGGTCGTGGCGGTTGGGTCGCTGCTATACCCTGCCATGCGGAAGGAGGGCTACTCCGGGCCGTTCTCCATCGGGGTGCTGGTCTCTTCGGGGTCGTTGGGCATCATCATTCCGCCGTCGGTGGTGATGATCGTATATGCCGCCGTGACCGGGGTTTCCGTGGGGGCGCTGTTCATGGCCGGCGTGGGGGCGGGAGTGCTCTATGCCGCTTGCCTGCTGCCGTACTGCTGGTATCGCGCGAAGAAGGATGGCGTCACGCCCATGACGCCACCCAGCTGGCGTGAAGTCCTGATTGGCCTGAAAGAGGCGGCCTGGGGGCTGGGGGTGCCTGCGGTCGTTCTGGGTGGCATCTATCTGGGGATCTTCACGCCCACCGAAGCCGCTGCGGTCTCCGTGATCTACGCGCTGTTGGTGTCGGTGCTGGTCTATCGCGAGAAGAGCCTGGCCGAGCTTTTCCGCAGCGTGGTCGGCGCGGCCATGACGACCGCGCAAGTCATGATCATCCTCGCCGCGGCCTCGGTGCTGGCCTGGTTCCTGACCAGCAACGGGCTGGCGATGAAACTGGCCAACGTCATCCTTTCGCTTTCCGAGAATCCCTATCACATCTTCCTGCTGATCAATGTCTCGGTGCTGATTGCCGGCATGTTCCTGGATGCGTCCTCCATCATGGTGATCCTCGCCCCCCTGTTCTACTCGGTCGGTACGCGGGTTGGCATTGATCCGGTACATCTCGGTGCCGTGCTGACGGTCAACGGCGCCATCGGCATGTTCACGCCCCCCTTTGGCCTCAACCTGTTTGTGGCGGGAACCCTCCCAGGCGTCGATTACGTGCAGACGGTTCGGGGCACGCTGCCTTTCATCGGTATCGCGCTGATCGCACTGCTGCTGCTGACCTATGTGCCGGCGATCAGCATGTGGCTACCCAATATGGTTTACGGCGGCTGAACAGTCCGCACGAGGAGAAACGGTGGCAATTTCCGAACGTCTCGCGTCATCGGCGCTGGCGCACTCCCATGAGGGCGTGGTGACCAGCCCCCACACGGCGGCGAACCAGGCGGGGCTGGCCGTGCTCCGCAAGGGGGGCAACGCTGTCGAGGCCGCGATCGCCATGGGGGCTTGTCTCTCGGTCACGTACCCTCATTTTACCGGGCTGGGCGGCGATGCCTTCATGCTTATCGCCGACGCCAAGGGCGGGGTACAGGCGCTCTCGGGCATCGGCCAGGCGCCTCAAGCCCGGTTGGCGTTGCCGAATGCCTTGCCAGCCAGAGGCCCCGGTTCCCTGCTGACCACGGCCGCGACGGTCGACACCTGGGGGCAGGCACAAGAGATTTCCCGCCAGCGCTGCGGAGGGAACATGAGTTGGCAGGCCCTGCTCGAGCCCGCGATAGCGCTGGCGAGAGAGGGGTTTCCCCTCTCTTCCTCGCAGCGCTTCTGGCTCGACTTCAGGCGAGATGAGATGGCTGAGTTGCCGGGTGTCAGGCGCCACTTCATGCCCGGTGGCCGGGTACCGAATGCCGGCGAAACCTTGCGTCAGCCGCAGCTGGCCTCGACGCTCGAAGCGATCGCGACGCGAGGATATCGCGACTTCTATGAAGGGCAGCTGGCGGCGGAGATTGCCGCCGGGTTGGCGGAGGCCGGGTCGCCGCTGACCGCCGCGGATCTGGCCGCGACGCGGGCGCGGGTCGAAGCCCCGCTGTCGGTGCCGTATCGTGGCGGTGAACTACTGGCCCACCGCCCCCCGACCCAAGGCATGACGACGCTCGAGATCATGGGCATCCTTGAGCGCTTCGACCTTTCTACCGTCGAAGAAGGCAGTGCCGACTACTATCATCTGATGGTTGAGGCGGTTAAGCGCGCCTTTCTGGACCGCAACCGCTACTTGGCCGATCCCGACTTCGCCGTGGTGCCCGTCGAACGGCTGCTGTCACCGGCGCATCTCGACGCCGAAGCCGCCGCGATCCGCCCGCAGGAGGCCCTGACGTGGCCGCTGCCTTATCAGGAGGGCGACACGGTGTATCTTGCGGCATCGGACCGCGACGGTAACGCCGTTTCGATGTTGCAGACGATCTACTACGACTGGGGAAGCGGGGTCAGTATCGGCGATACCGGCATTCTCTGGCACAACCGCGGGGCGGCTTTCAGTCTCGATCCCGAGCACCCCAACGCCCTGGCCCCCGGTAAACGCCCCTTCCATACCCTCAACCCGGGCATGTATCGCGTCGATGGCAAGCCGCGCCTGCTGTACGGTACCCAGGGGGCGGACGGGCAACCCCAGACACTCGCTGCCGTGCTGACCCGGCTGATAGATTACGCGATGGACCCCCTGAGTGCGTTGGGGGCGCCGCGCTTTCTGCTGGGACGTACTTTTTCCGATGGTCGCGACACGCTGAGGCTGGAGGAAGATGCGGGTGAGGCCGTTATCGCGGAATTATCGCGTCGCGGCCACCAGGTGAGCAGGCTACCGGCGCAGAGCCCGCTCGCGGGGCATCCGGGGGCAGTGGCGATTGCCCCGGACGGGAGCGCCCGTGCTGCCCACGATCCGCGCAGCGATGGCAGGGCACTGGGGCTTTAGGCCGGGAGTGTGGCAGTGAAGACACAGGATGTTGATATGACAGCAAGCGAGGCTATCGCCGACAAACCGGCGCTTCGCGGGTCACAGCCCAAGCGTCGTGACGCCCGGAAAACCCGTGAATCGCTGCTTCAGGCGGCGACGCAGGAGTTTTGTGAGCGCGGTTACGACGGCGCGCGTATGGACCGTATCGTGCGCGGCGCCGGGTGTAACGTGCGCATGGCGTATCACTATTTCGGCGACAAGGAAGGCCTCTATCTGGCCGTTCTCGAGCGGGTCTACGATGAGCTGCGTGCCAAGGAGCAGGCGCTCAATCTCGGCGATCTCGAGCCGGTGGCGGGAATGCGTGAGCTGGTCAAGTTCACGTTCGACCACATGGCCGAGCATTCCGAATTTACCAGTCTCGTGCGCAACGAGAACCTGCTGGGCGGGCGCATGCTGCGAAAATCCGGCAAGGTCGCCCAGCAGACCGTGCCGCTGGTCGGCATGATTCGGGATACCCTGGCGCGGGGAGAGTCGGCGGGCGTGTTTCGCCAGGCGGTCGACCCGACTCAGCTCTATATCTCGATCCTTTCGCTCTCGATCATTCACATCAATCAGCGCGATACCCTGTCGATCATCTTCGACCAGGATCTGGGCGCGCCGGACTGGCTGGCCGAACGCCGCACGCACGCCGTGGAGGTCATACTGGCCTATCTCTGCGTGGCGCCCCATCCACCGGCGTGAGCCGCTCGCTCGGCGGCGAGCCGTGCTAGCCGCCCCAGCGACGTCCTGCCGGCGTCGGCGTGGATGACGGTGAAGCGTGGCGTCCGCGTTGCCCTGACGACCTCGCCACGACCTCCCACGACCTCGCCACGACCTCGCCACGACCTCGCCACGACCTCACTACGACCTCACCATGGCGTCGACGCGCCAGGCTCGACGAATCGACCGCTCACGGCGGTCTGTTCCAGCAAGGCATATTCGATGGGCAGCCTCGCCCCTTCCTCCGGTGTCATATAACCGGTGTGGCCCGTCAGGTCGGTCTTCACGTAGCCCGGGCACACCGAATTGATCGCAATCGGGGTCCCGCGCAGTTCCTCGGCCAGCTGTACCGTCAGCATGTTCATCGCGGCCTTGGAGGCGTTGTAACCGATGAACCGGGCGTCGTAGTAGGGTGAAGAGGGATCGCCGTTGACGGCGAGCGAGCCCAAGGCGGTGGACACGTTGACGATGCGGCCCGCCGCCGATTGGCGCAGCAGCGGGAGCATCGCCTGGGTGACCGCCAAGGTGCCGATGAAGTTGGTCTCCATGATGCGTCGCGCTGCTTCCGGGGCAGCCGTGGTCGGCGGCCCGTCCTGCGCATCGACGATCCCGGCATTGTTGACCAGGATGTCGAGCCGGCCGTACTCGGCCTCGATCACCTCGGCCGCAGCCTGAATGGTGTCGTGGTCGGTAAGGTCCAAGGCCACGGATTGCACCGCCAATCCGGTGGCGGAGAGTTCAGCGACCGCGGCTGTGGCCCGGCCAGCATCGCGAACACCGATGATGACGAACACCCCCGCCTGAGCGAGCCCGCGAGCGATCTCCAGGCCAATCCCCTTGTTCGCGCCGGTCACCAGCGCGATGCGTTTGTTGCTGCCGATCATGAGGTTGCCTTGCGTGTGGTGAGTTCCCCAGTAGGATATGAAGGATCCTTCAGCTTGAGAATTCGCGTTTGTCCGCCCAAACCCCGCCGCATCTGAGCCCCCGCAGGAAGCCACTTCAGGCACGTTCCAGGGCCACCATCGAGGCGATTTTCGAAGCGACCATTCAGCTTTTGCTGACCGACGGGGCGCACCGCTTGACCACGACGCGGGTGGCCGAGCGTGCCGGTGTTTCGGTCGGGACGATGTATCAGTACTTCCCGCATAAACAGGCGCTGCTCTACGGGCTCAACGAGCGCTACCTCGAGCGGTTGGCGGCACGGATCGAGACGCTCTGCAGCGAGCAGCGGGGGCAATGCCTGGAAACGATGGTCGGTGCCCTGATCGATACCTACTGGCGTGCCAAAACCGAGCGGGCCGACGTGACACGGGTTCTCTACAGGACGGCGGTCGAACTCGACAACGAAGCCTTGATCGAAGCCTTCGCCGCTCGGGTCGATGCGGCGACGACCGCCATGCTCGCCAGCGCGAGTGATGCCGCTTTCACGGATGTGCAGAGCGTCAACCTGACGCTGGTCACCGTCATCTTCGGCACGGTTCGCAACGCCTTCGAGCGCCATCTGGCACCGTCCGAGATCGACCACCTGCGCGATGAGGTCCTGAGAATGTGCTGCGCCTATCTCAGGAGTGCCTCAGTTCACGCGTGAGTGATCAAGGACTTGAGCGGGGTATGCGTTCGTCCCTCGGTGCGTTGAACCGCTCGCTCGGCAGGGGCCATGGCCGGGCCCCGCTGGCCTATGAGCGCGCCGCTGGCGCTTCCGCCTCTTCCTCCTCGGCGGGGTCCTCCAGCGGTTCGCCCTCGTCGTTCTGGAGCTGATGATCGTAGGCTGCCTGCAGACCGGTCTCCTCCTTGGCCTCCTCTTCGGCTTCCTCATCGTCGCTCTGGGCGATGGCGCCTGGATAGAAGGGCGACAGAATGGCCACCAGAATGCCGAGCGCGGCGAACATGGCAAAGGCATTGGCATAGCCGAAGGCATCCACCAGCCCGCCAACGGCTGGAGAACCGGTCGCCTGCCCGAGCGACACGGCCATGAAGGGCAGCACGGGACCCGCCGACAGCCGCCCCGGCAACAAGCGGATGCCGGTCATCAGGTAGAGACCCGTCAGACTCATGTAGGCCAGGCCGAAGACCAGCGCGGAAAACGTCGCCAGTAGCGGCTGGCTCGGGCTCGCCGCGAGCAAGGCCAGGCTCGCGGCCAGCATCATCAGCATCAGGGCCTGGGTGATGGGCGGGTTGTTGCGATCGGCCAGGTCGGCGACCACGGCACCGCCGAGGCCGGCGACGCCCACCGCCAGCCAGAGCCACCCGGTGGTCGCGGGCGATAACTTGCCGAGGTTGACCACCAGATCGGGAGCGAAAATCCAGTAGGCGGCGGAGACGAAGCCCATCACGAAGGCAAACAGGGTCAGCCGGCACAGACGCGACCAGGGCAGTTCGCGGAGCGGGGCCGGCGGCGCGGCATTGGCCGGCACAATCCGCGCGACCGAGGGCAGGATGAACCAGGCGCCGATCACGCCGAGAACGGCCAGCACGGCGAACGACAGATAGGCGATGCGCCAGGCATCGGCCAGGAACAGCACCGTGGGCACGGCGACGATCACGCCGATACTGGTCCCCGCGTTCATCACCGAACTGACCCGGCCATGCATCGAGCGTTTCACCAGCGCCTGCATGGCCGCCGTGAGCGCCGGCATCATCAGGCCGGTGCAGATGCCGCACGCGACCACCCCGGCGCCGAGCAGCCAGGCGTTGGGGGCCTGGCTGATCAGCCCCAGGCCACCGACGCCGAAGGCGCCGGACAGTGCCGCCGCGTAGCGGGCACCCAGATAATCGGTGGCGAGTGGCGCGATCGCCGTGGCGAACAGAAAGCTGATCAGCGGCAGCGCGCCGATGATACCGATGACATAGGGCGAGAGATCCAGCGCGGTGCGGATCTGGGGCACGAAAAGACCGAACGCGAAGCGCGCGAGCCCGTAACTGATGGCGATCAGCGCGGCACCGAACAGCGCGAACTGGGTACTCGACAGGGACCTCATGGCGCCTCCATGCGGTTAGGGTCGTCGGTGAGGATAGTCGGGGTAAGCCCAGAGCGATCCGTTGGCACGCCATGGACTGGCTCAAAAAAGCCTAGGAGCTCCACCGACCCCCATCAAGCCGACTTTCGGGAGGTGTGAGGCAAGCCCAGCGCTTTCCCGAATCCGCCCTCAACCTCACACCCCTTCCTGCGCCGGCAATATCTTCCTCAGAAACTGTCGCGTGCGTTCGTCCTTCGGCGCGGTGAACAGCTCGCTCGGCGGGGCCTGTTCGATGATGCGGCCCTGGTCCATGTAGACCACGCGGTCGGCGACTTCGCGGGCGAACTGCATCTCGTGGGTGACGACGATCATCGTCTGGTGCTCGGCGGCGAGCTGCTTCATCAGCCCCAGCACCTCTTCGACCCACTGCGGGTCGAGCGCCGAGGTCGGCTCGTCGAACAGGATCACCTCCGCGTTGGCGGCCATGGCGCGGCCGATGCCGACGCGCTGCTGCTGGCCGCCGGAGAGCGAGGCGGGGTAGGCATCCGCCTTGTCGGCGAGCCCGATCCGCTCGAGGATCTCCCGCGCCCGGGAATGCGCCTCGCGCTTCGGCATGTGATCGACCACGATCATGCCCTCGGCGATGTTCTCGAGCGCCGTCTTGTTGGCGAACAGCGCATAGTTCTGGAACACGAACGCCGTGCGCCGGCGCAGCGCCAGAATCTGCTCGCGCGTGGCGCGGGTCGTATCGACCGTCAGATCGCCCACCGTGAGCGAGCCGGCATCCGGCGTTTCCAGAAAGTTGATGCAGCGCAGCAGCGTCGACTTGCCGGTGCCGGAAGGCCCGACGATGACGATGATCTCGCCGCGTTCCAGCGAGAGGTCGATGCCCTCGAACACGCTGTGCGCGCCGAAGCGCTTGCCGATTCCCTTGAGTTCGATCATCGCTGATAGGCCCGGTTGAGTCGGTTTTCCAGCCACTTCTGCAGCCAGGACAGCGCTTCCACCACGATCCAGTAGATCACCGCGACGACCAGAAACGCCTCGAAGTAGAGAAAGCTGCTTGCCGCTTCCTTCTGGGTCGCGCCCATCATCTCGGTCACGCCGAGGGTGAAGGCGAGCGAGGTCGATTTGATCATGTCGATGAAGTAGTTCATCAGCGTCGGCGTCGCCACGCGGGTCGCCTGCGGCAGCACGATGCGCCGCATCAGCTGGCTCTGGGTCATGCCGATGGAGAGCGCGGCCTCCGTCTGGCTGCGGTCGATACCCACGATGGCCGCGCGGATCGACTCCGCCATATAGGCCGAGAAGTGCAGCGTCAGCCCGAGAATGGTCGCCGTGATCCCGTTGATCGAGACCAGGAAGGTCAGCACCTGCGGCAGCCCGTAATAGAACAGGAAGAGCTGCACCAGCAGCGGTGTACCGCGGAAGAACGAGATGAACAGCAGCGCGAAGGCATTCAAGCCCGGCACCCGCGTCACGCGGATCACTGCCAAGAGGCACGCCAGCACCAGCGCGCAGAGCATGCCCGCCGCCGCCATCTCCAGTGTCAGCGGCAGATAGCGCAGCAGGATCGGCACCAGTGCCGCCATGTAGTCGAGATCGAGTCCGTGCATGCCGCGGCTCCTGGTTCGCAGTTCCGATAAAAGCGGTGGCGTCTACAACACAAAAGCCCATGACGCGACAGGCGTCATGGGCCCACGGCCTGATTGTGGCCGATCATAACAATTCAGGGCTGCGTGATATCCGACCCGAACCACTGCTCGGAAATCTCGCTCAGTTTGCCGCTTTCACGCAGCTGCGCGAGCGCCTCGTTGACCCGTTCCTGCAGGGCGCGACCTGCCTCATCGTCGCGGAACGGATAGGCGTTCTCGATCTGCGAGAAGGGCTGGCCGGCGAGCTGCAATGGCAGCGGCTTGTCCTTGATCACCTGCGTGGCGCTGACCCGGTCCATCACGAAGGCATCCGCGCGGCCCAGTGCGACATCCTGCTCGATGTTGGAGTCATAGGTCTTGATATTGATCTCGTCGGCGTAGGGCAGCTCTTCCAGCAGCTGCTCGTAGTTGGAGCCCAGGTTGACCGCCACGGTCTTGCCCTTGAGATCCTCCACGCCGTGAATCTCGTCGTTGCCTTCGCGCACCACCACCTGCGCGCCGTCGTAGACGTACGGCTCGCTGAACCGATACTTCTCCTGGCGTTCCGGCGTAATGGTGATCTGGTTGGCGATGGTATCGATACGGTTGGAATCCAGCATGCCTGCAAGCCCCGAGAAGCTCGCGGTGATGAACTCCACGTCATCCCCCGTGATCTCGCCGATGGCATTCATCAGATCCACCTCGAAGCCCTTGAGCTCATCCTGCTCGACGTAGGTGAACGGGTAATAGCCGCCCGACATGCCGACGCGCAGCGTATCGGCCTGCGCGCTGACCGCGCCAAACGCCACGACGGTACCCACCCCCAATGCCAACGCATGGCGGAACAGAGAAGACGGCAGCGCCGCCCGGAAGCGATTGCGATTCTGCGACATGAAGAGAGACTCCCGATTGCCGATAGAAAAACAGGGTGCGGCGAATGGCCGACTTTAGCTCAGTCTGGCCCGGCACCGCCTCGCGGTCCATTCAACGCTCCGCTAAGCAGCTATCCACCGCGACGATGGCGGCAGGATAGCGCAAGTGATGAAAAAGAAATAAGAATTTTAATTCATATGCCCTTTTGGAATTTTCAATGAGGGTGGGGGAGGTAAGGTCAAGTTGGCGGTGGACTGGGCCCACGGGCCGGTGATTAATGCCTTTCATCTGTATGTTTAAGGCGCGTGGAAGTGCTTAGTAACAATGTGGTGACATTGTGTTTTTAACGTATTAGTCTGAGTTAAAGGATGAGATTGTCTGCTATCGACCCAAAGCGGCCATGGCAATATAGAAATCGGGTTCCAAGGTCTGGGAGTGGTCGCATTCTTGCCGAGCGTCCCATAAAGACAGTAAAGGAGAAAGTCATGGGAATTAAACCAGGGCCGAAAAGAACTGCTAAATCAACCGGAAAGCCAGACAGGCGTCAACGCGATAACAAAAGCACTCCTGGAAATACGAAATCGCTTAAACCTCATAAACACAAACCGGGCGATTAAAAGGGAGGCTGGAAACTTCTGGCTGAATGCGACCCAAAGGAGCCATCCACGATCAGATAGTTTGGAGCATCGCCGCATCGTGCTTTTCTGCGTAGCATTCATGGCTAGCGATTAGGGGTGTCGATTGGATCAGAGTCAGGTTGACCCAGCAAAAATGCAGAGTGACACGATTGAGCACGAGATGCTACGCCAGAGCTTGACTGCAAAACTTTGTGAGAGGGATCGCGGAGAACTTCATGTACATATGAATGGAGCGATCCCGGTGTCGACCATTCAGAATATCCTTGCCGACGAATCAACTGAGCTGCCGTCCGGTTTTTTAATTGAGCGGGACTTGGTGCGGTGCACCCCATGTCAGTCCCTGGCGTCATACCTGACTCCTTGGCAGGTTTTGCGTCTCTTTCCTAAAAAGCGTGAGAACTTGGATCGTCTTTCCTTAGCGGTCGTTGCAAGTCTCGCGGAAAGCAATGTGCGCTTTGCGGAACTTCGCAGCAGCGTTTTGTATCTTGCGACTCTTCAAAATTGCTCTCCTACTCAAGCCCTGGAACGCCTTATAGAGTCGTCTAGAGCCGCGTCTGACCATTTTGGTATGCGTCTCGGTTTGATCCTCACGGTGACCCGTGGCGACTACAGCTCGGTTGCCCTGTCCACACTTCTGCAAGCATATCAAAACCTTGGTGAGCCTGACGATGTGGTAGGGCTTGATCTGGCGGGTGACGAGGAAGTTGCGTATCCAAGCGAATTACCGTCACTGTATCGGAAGGCGAAAGACCGGTTTGGACTCGGGATCACCATACATGCCGGCGAAACCGGGCGCGTGGACAACGTTCGAGCAGCCGCGGAATTGTTTGGTGCAGACCGTATTGGCCATGGAACAGCCGCTAGCAAGGATCCTCACTTGTTAGATCTCTTGGCGAAGCGAGACATCTGCATAGAAGTATGCCCTATCAGCAACAGGCTCACCGGAGCTGTCCCTGCAGACGAGGCGCATCCTTTGCTGGAGTTTCGAGGTCACCAGGTTCCCTTTGTCATTTGCTCGGACAACCCAGCAATTCATCAGCGGGGCCTTGCAGACGATGATGCTATGGCGTTGACCGAGGGACTATCCGCTAGTGATATCTACCAACAGTTCGAAGTTGCCAAACAATTCTCATTTATAGAGGGTCTAGATTGAAAATCCGATTCATGTCCGGCAATCAGCATAAGATCAACGAGGTGAAGCGAATTCTTACCCCTATTGGGGTGGACGTCGTGCCGGTGTCGCGGAAAATTGAAGAGTTGCAGACGGAGGACGTCGAGCGCTTAGTTCGGGACAAGTTGATCAAGGCTTTCGAGGCTATAGGTCGGCCTCTTTTCGTCGAGCACACAGGGCTCTATCTAAATGGTCTTAATGGACTCCCTGCAGGGTTGACCCAGATATTCTGGGACAAGCTGGAAGCAGATCGATTAGTTAAGCTTGTAGCAGGTCTCGGAGACGACGAAGTAACCGCAAAAACGGTACTTGGATATTGCGATGGACGTGAGATCCACCTCTTCTCCGGCTCCATTGAAGGAACTGTACCTCTCGTACCGGCTGGTCCAACGGACTTCCAATGGGACTGCGTTTTTGTCCCCAAAGGACACAACAAAACCTTCGCTGAAATGGGGCCAGCTAAAGACAATATTTCAATGCGTCGCAAAGCTCTCGACCAGTTCGCCGAATACCTCAGAAGTATAGGAGCATAAGATGAACGACGAGTTGCTGCGTTCACATCGTGCCGGCAAGCTGATGCTATTTGTAGGAGCAGGCGTGTCTGCCAACCTTGGTTTACCCACTTGGAGCGAGCTAATCGAACGCATTGCTCAAGACCTGGGTTATGACCCAAAGATCTTCTCCACTTATGGAACTCCGCTTGCGCTTGCGGAGTACTATAAGAGAAAGAAAGGAACTCTGGGCCCGCTTCGAAGCTGGATGGATCGCGAATGGGACAAGCCCAGTACAGATATCTCAAAGTCCGAGATTCATCGACTGATTGCGCTTGGAAGATTCTCACGGATCTACACTACTAATTATGATAGATGGCTTGAAATGGCCCATGACAAGTTCGATGTGCCGTACGACAAGATCGCAAAAGTAGCTGACCTCGTATCCGCCACTGAAGGCCGGCGTCAGATCGTGAAATTCCACGGGGACTTCGATGATGAGACTTCAATCGTACTCGATGAAACCAGCTACTTTCAGCGGCTGAATTATGACTCTCCGCTGGACATCAAGCTCAGCAACGATGTCCTAGGGAATTCTGTTCTTTTCATTGGTTACAGTATCTCGGATATCAACATTCGACTTTTGTTTTATCGTTTGACAGAAATGTGGGGACGATCTGTCTTGTCATCTGCAAGGCCAAAGTCTTACGTTTTTACGAATAAACCTAACCCTGTGGCACAGGAAGTATTAGGGCAGTGGGGTATCGAGATGATTGTCTCGGAAGAGGATGATCCCAAGAAAGCGCTCACGGATTTTCTTCAAGAATTGGTGACCAGTCGCGATCTAAACGGTTAATGCCCATACGATATGGCGATGCTGAACTCACGAACGGTAGCTGCGGGTCGAAATGGCCGGTTGCCGACCTAAAGCGGCCGGTCCTGCAAAGCCAGTCACCCCGTTATTTGATGTTATATAACCATAACCATGCTCGACTTTTTGCTGTTATGCGTGCTTGATATGCTTTTAATTTAAATATATTTTGAGCATATATGCTATATAAAGTTAAGAGAGGAATCGGTATTCCAATCTAATCAAGGTGGTAGCCGTTTAATGCCTGTCAGCGATCAAGGGGGGATCTATGCCTTACGAATTAAAAGATCGGCTTGTTGTAGGAGTAGCATCAAGCGCCATGTTTGACTTGTCTGAATCAGACAACGTCTTTCGCACTCAAGGTGAGGAAAAATACCGAGAATACCAAGAAGCCCACAAGAACGAACCTCTCGGCGAAGGACTTTCTTTCTCTTTTATCAAGCGGCTTCTTTCCTTGAATGACCTAAGCCCATTTGATGCTGGGCCACTAATTGAGGTGGTTTTGCTGTCACGTAATGACCCAGACACAGGGCTTAGAGTAATGAAATCCATAGAGCATCATGGACTTTCTATTTCGCGTGCCATATTTCAGCAGGGTCTGTCGCCCTACGATTACATCCCGGCTCTAAATATATCGCTATTTCTCTCGGCAAATAAAATTGATGTTCTTGAGGCAATTGCCAAGGGCTTTCCAGCTGGCTACGTAATGGAGTCCAAGAAGATTAATGACCCGGAAGATACTACCCTTCGAATCGCTTTCGACTTTGATGGTGTGATTGCTGACGACGCATCAGAAACAGTAATGCAGCAACGAAATCTAACTGAGTTTCATGACCATGAAACTGCTAACGTCATGGAGCCACATGGTGGAGGCCCGCTCAAAGAGTTCTTGCTTCGGATATCAAAGATCCAATGGCCGAAGAGGAAAAAAGAAAAATCGACCCTGCTTACAAAAATTGTTTGCGGGTTTCTATTGTCACAGCTAGAAATGCTCCATCGCACGAACGCGCTATTAATACTCTCAAGAGCTGGGGCGTGATGGCGAATGATGCATTCTTTTTGGGCGGCGTTGAGAAAAAACTAGTTCTAGACGTCCTCCAGCCTCACATCTTCTTTGACGATCAATCTGGTCATCTGGCTACCGCAAGTGAAGTTGCACCTTCAGTACACATACCGTTTGGAATTACAAATAAGTCTAAAGAGTAATCGCTGAAAATTGATTTAAGTCGACGCTGCTTCACTGTGTGGCTTAATTAAAACGCTATATCACTATCGTCTGATGTCCGCTTTTGGCCGAAAGCGGACATTCATGTCACCCCGAATCAGGTTCAACCCCTCATCCCCCCAACCCACTGACCCGCATCACCCTTCGCTGCGCCGCATCCATCAACTGACCCCGGCCGGTTTCGACCAGCGTGAGCCAGTGGCGGGCGCGGGTGATGCCGGTGTAGACCAGCTCGCGGGTGAGAATGGGGTTGGGGGCGTCGGGCAGCACCAGGGCGGCGTGGGTGAATTCGGAGCCTTGGGATTTGTGCACCGTCATCGCGAATACGGTTTCCACCGACTGCAGGCGCGAGGGCAGCACCCATTTGATGCGGTCGGTGCCGTCGCCGGCGGGGAAGGCGACGCGCAACAGTCGCGAGTATTCGCTTCCCAACGCGCCATCTGGGCGCGGCCAGTCCAGCGTGATGCCGATATCGCCGTTCATCAGCCCCAGGCCGTAGTCGTTCTTGGTTACCAGTACCGGGCGGCCGGGGTACCAGCGTTGGCGGCCCTGCTGGCTGTCGATCAGTCGTTCCCGTTCCAGCGCGTCGCGCACGCGTTCGTTCAATCCTTCCACGCCCCAGGGGCCGCGCCGCAGCGCGCAGAGCAGCTGGAAGTCGCCGTGGGCGGTGAGCACTTGTCTTGCCCAATCATCGAACGCCTCCTGCGGGGCGTCATCCGCCGGGCGTCGTTCGGCCATCACCGAGAGGAAATGCCGGTAGCCCACGGGCGGGGCATTGGCGGCCTCGGCGCCGGGGAAGCGCTCGGGGCAGCCGGTGACGGCGAGCCGGGCCAGGCCGCGCTCGTCGTCGCTGGCGAGCTTGAGGTGCGAGAGATCCGCGAAGCCGTGGCGGAGTACGGTGCCAATGGCCTGGCGCTTGGCGGCGGGTTCGGCGTTGGCGTTGATCGCGCTCGCGAGCTGGCCGATGCCGCTTTCCGCCGTGAAGCGGTGGCTGACCCGCAGCATGGCGATGGCCTGATCGAGCGGCTGGCCCTTCGGGTCGAGCGTCGTCTCGGGCAGCGGCTGGCCGGTGGCCTCCGCCAGCCAGGCGGCGGTGGCTGGCGTGTAGTGGCCGCCGTCGGCGCGGGTGCACAGGTCGCCGAGCACGGAGCCGGCCTCCACCGAGGCGAGCTGGTCCTTGTCGCCCAGCAGCACCAGCCGGGCGCGGGGCGGCAGCGCCTCGAGCAGCGCCGCCATCATGCCCACGTCGACCATCGAGGCTTCGTCCACTACCAGTACATCCAGCGGCAGCGGGTTGTGGCGGTCGTGGCGAAAGCGGCGGGTGTCGGGTCGTGAACCTAACAATCGGTGGAGCGTCGAGACGTCCTTCGGAATGACGTCGCGCAGCCGCTCGGGGTCGTCGGCGAGGCCGGCGAGATCGAGACTCGCGACCTGCCCGGCGATGGATTCATTCAGCCGGGCGGCGGCCTTGCCGGTGGGCGCAGCGAGGTGGATGCGCAGGGCGCCATGATTGGCCGTGCCTTCCACTCGGTCGCTTTCGGCGAGCGCCAGTGCCTGCAGCAGGGCGAGTAGCCTTACCACCGTGGTGGTCTTGCCGGTGCCGGGGCCGCCGGTGATGACGGCAAAGCGCGAACGCACGGCGAGCGCGCAGGCGGTCTTCTGCCAGTCGATAGGAGCATTCGCGCCGTCTCGTCCGGGAAACAGCGCGTCGAGAATCGGGCGCAGGCGGGCCGCGTCCGGCGCTTGGCGCTCGGTTTGGTCTCCCGCCTTCTCATCCGCTTCGCCGGCCAGTCGAGCGCCAATCCGGGTGTGAATATCTTGCTCGTGCTGCCAGTAGCGGCGTAGATAGAGACGCGGACGCTCGGTGCTGCCGGCGAGCACCAGCGGCGTATTGCCTGAACCGTTACCGAGAAGCCCGTTGGCAATCAGCGCCGGTTGATCCAGCGCGGCGCGCCAGGCGTCGAGCGTCAGCGATTCCATCACCCGGCTCGGCAGCGGCGGCGGGTCTTCCAGGCTGTCGCCCTCTGGCGGCAGCGAGAGCGCGAGATCCGGCGTGGTCAGCGTCTGGTGCAGGTCCAGGCAGACATGCCCGCGCCCGAGCTGATGGCTCGCCAGCGCCGCCGCGAGCAGCAGCAGGGGCGGGGCCTCTGGCACTTCGCGGCGCAGAAAGGCGGCGAAAGCGCGGTCGAGCGAGCGCAGCCAGCCGCGATCCACCCAGCGGTCGAGCAGGGCGAACAGCATCGCCGTCTCGTTCAGCACGCGCTCCGGCGCCTGCGCCAGTGCGACCGGGTCGAACGGCGCGGATTCGGGCCGCTGTGAAATGCTGGCGGCGGTTTCGGGCCGCTGTGAAAGGGGCCGCTGATGGAAATCGTTCGTCGTCATGCGGCGGCCTCCTCGGCGTCTCGGAACAGGGCGTCGAGTGCGAGAATCAGCGCGCTCGGCGGGCGTTCGACGTGCACGCCGCGAGAGGGCGCCTGGGTTCCGCGCAGGAAGACGTAGAGCGCGCCGCCCAGATGGCGCTCGATCTCGTAGTCCGGCAGGCGGGATTCGAGCAGCCGGTGCAGCGCCAGCAGGTAGAGACAGTACTGCACGTCATACCGCTTCTCGAGCACGGCATCCCGCATGGCGGCCTCGGTATAGGCGGCGTCGTCCGCGCCCAGGTGGTTGGATTTCCAGTCGAGCACGTGAAAGCGTCCGTCGTGTTCGGCGACCAGGTCGATAAAGCCCTTGAGCATGCCGTTCAGCGTATCGGGTTCCAGCGCCGGGCGGGGCCGGCCTTCCAGCGTGTGCTGGCGGATCAGCGCGTCGAGCTGGCGGGTATTCACGCGGTGGGCGGCAAACCAGAACTCCAGCTCGATGCGATAGCCGTCGAGCGCATCCAGGCGCAGAGGCGTGCTAGCCTCGGGCACCGGCAGCGGCGTGGTCAGCAGCGCCGGCAGCCAGGCGGCCAGCGCGGGAATCTGCCCCTCCCAGCCGCGCCGGTTGGCACGGCGGGCGAGCGTATCCTCGCGCAGCGCGGCGTCCTCGGCGACGCGGGCGAAGCCCTCTCCACCGGCCCATTCGAGCAGGCCGTGGAGGAAAGTCCCGGCAGAAGGGCCGCGCGGAAAGCGGTGCAGTGAGCCCTCGCTCACCGTGGCGGCACTGGCATCGAAGGGCTCGTCGATCACCTCCATCGCCGTGGCCTCGTCGGCGGTGGTGGGTTCGGGGGTGGGCGCGGCCTCCTCGCTCGGCTCGAAGCCCTCGGGCGTGGCGCCGGTCCGCAGTGCCGAGTAACTGGCGATCCACCAGTGCTCGCGAATCGCCCGCGTCGGCGCGCGGGCTGCCGCCAGCGGGGTCTCGTCGGCCTCGATCCGCAGCGGTGTCGGGTCGGGCTCGGGGGCGTCGTGGATCGCGATGGGGCTCGAACCGCCGCCGGCCAGCGCTTCCAGCGCGGCGCGCAGGTTATCCGGCGTCAGCGGCTCGCTACCGTGGAGCAGATAACCGATGGCGCTGCGCTCCATCGATTCCAGCGGCGCGAGGCCGAGCCAGGTGGCGTGGCGGGCGCGGGTCAGCGCGACGTAGAGCTTGCGCAGGTCCTCGCCCAGGCGTTCGCGGTCGGCACGCGCCAGCGTCACGTCGTCTGACTCCAGCGTGAGATGCAGCCGGCCGTCGTCATCGTGCCAGCGCAGTGGCAGATCGCCGGCTTTCACCGCGCGGAAGGCGGCGATAAAGGGCAGGAACACCAGCGGATACTCTAGCCCCTTGGACTTGTGGATCGTTACCACCTGGACCAGATCGGCGTCGCTCTCCAGCCGCAGCCGGTGGGCGTCGGACTGCGCCTGCGGCCGCGCGCGGGATTCGCTCAGAAAGCGCAGCAGGGCGTGTTCGCCGTCGATCTCGGCGCTGGCTTCCTGCAACAGTTCGCCGAGGTGGAGCAGGTCGGTGAGTCTTCGCTCACCCTCCGGCACCGCGAGAAGGCGGCTGGGCACGCCGAAATCGGCCAGCAGCCGGTGCAGCATCGGCAGCACACCGCGCCGCTGCCACTGGCGGTGGTAGTCGCGGAACTGCATCACCCGCGCCTCCCACGCCAGCTCGTCCTGCTGCGGGCCGCCGTTCAGCGCATCCAGCTCGGCGAGCCCGAGACCCAGGCTGGGCGTGGCCAGCGCGCCGCGCAGGGCGCGCTCGTCGTCCGGCGCGGCGCAGGCGGCCAGCCATACCTCCAACTCCAGGGCGGCCTCGGTCTCGAACACGCCCTCCTTGTCGGAGAGATAGACGCTGCGAATGCCACGGGCGAGCAGCGCGCCGCGGATGGCGCGGGCCTCGTTGGCGTTGTTGACCAGCACGGCGAGATCCGACGGCGCCAGCGGGCGCAGGGCGTCCTCCTCGCCGGCCACGAAGCCGGTCTGCCCCGCCTGGCCCTCGCGCAGGAGACGCGCCATCTCGCTGGCGCAGCGCCCGGCCAGCTCATGGAGATAGGCGGATTTCGAGAGCGGCTTGTCGCTCGGCAGGTGCCAGAGCGTTAACGCCGCCTGCGTGGCGCCGTGGCGGGTGAGCGAGTCCTTGCTGCCGTTGGCGTCTACGGGGCTGAAGGGGACCGGGTTGTCGTGACCCTGCTGGAACAAGAAGGCGCCGGCGTCGCGTTCGCTCTCGGCATAGCCGAAGACGCGATTGACCGCCGCGACCATCGCCTCGGCGGAACGGAAGTTGGTGCCGAGCGTGACGTGGCGGCCGGCGGTGTCGCGGCGGGCCTGCAGGTAGGTGTGAATATCCGCGCCGCGAAAGGCGTAGATCGCCTGCTTGGGGTCGCCGATCAGCAGTAGGGCACTGGCCTCTGCCCTGTTTTCATGCTGGTCGACGTCATCGCCTCCACCCCGATTTTCGGCCAGCCGATAGACGCGGTCGAAGAGCCGATACTGCACCGGGTCGGTGTCCTGGAATTCGTCGACCAGCGCGACCGGGAACTGCTCGCGAATGCGCGCGGCGAGCGTCTCGCCCGCTTCGCCCTCGAACGCCGCGTCCAGACGGTGGAGCAGGTCGTCGGGGCCCAGTTCGGCGCGGCGGCGTTGCACGCTCTCGCGGCGCGCGGCCATCCAGTGCACGGCGTGGGCGAGCAGGTCGGCGAACGGGTCAGGCAGCGCGGCCAGTCGTTCGGGTAGTTCGGCCAGTGCAGCGAGGGCCGGCAGGTTGGGCGGTGCGCCATCCTTCCAGATTTCCGCCAGCCCTTCCGGCGTCAGGCGTTTCCAGGCCGCCTCGGTCAGTGCCGGGGTCGCAAGTTCGGGATCAACGGCCCACTCGCGCAGCGCGGCGAGCCAGTTGGCACGGCTTCTGGCGTTGAGTTTCTGGCCGTTGAACGCCTTGCGCTTGGCGCCGTCCTCGAGCACGGCTTCCAGCTCGTCGAGCCAGGTCGGCCACGGCGCCTTGAGCTCGGCCAGGGCGGCGGCGCGCTGTTCTCGGTAATGGGCCAGCGCCTCGCCCGGTGGCGGGGCGACGGGCAGGGCGGCGGCATGATTGCGCAGCCGGCCGGCGGTGTCGTTAAGCGCATCCGGCGTGGTCCAGTAGCGGGCGATGACGGCCAGCGCGTCCGGATCGAGGTCGTAATAGAAGGTGCGCCAGTAGTCCCGGGCGATCTCCCGATTCATCTCCGACTGATCCAGCGCCATCTCCAGCGCGAACAGGCTGCCGCTGTCGAAGGCGTGCTCGCGCAGCATGCGATGGCACCAGGCGTGGATGGTGGAGACGGCCGCTTCGTCCATCCACTCGGCGGCCAACCGCAGGCGGCGGGCGCACGCTGGCCAGCTCTCGCGCGGGTAGCTGTCGCGCAGCGCAATCAACGGATCGTCGCTGGGCGGGGCAGCCGCTTCGACACTTGCGTTATCCACAGCCGGTTCGGCGAACAGATCGCCGATCACAGGGGCCGCGTTGTCCACACCCGGTTCATTGTCGGGCTCTAGTGAAGACGATGGCGCGGCTTCGGGCGCCTGTGAAAAGGCCGTGGCCGCATCGACCAGCCGGGCGCGAATACGGTCGCGCAGCTCCTGGGTGGCCGCATTGGTGAAGGTCACCACCAGAATCTCCGGCGGCGTCAGCGGCCGGGGGAAGCTGGCGCGATCGTCGGTATCGCGCGGGCCGAGCACCAGCCGCACGTAGAGCAGGGCGATGGTGAAGGTCTTGCCGGTGCCGGCGCTGGCCTCGATCAGGCGGCTACCGAGGAGCGGCAGGGCCACCGGGTCGAGTCGCGGTGTGGCCGGTGACTGTGCTTCGTTGGCCGTCATGCCGATGCTCCCTCTCCCGTTGGCTTGCCGGCTGGCTGTTTGCCGCCTTTGTCTCCGCTCCCGCCCTTACGTTTCTCACCCCGCGTCTTCACCCGGTCATGCAGCGGGGCGTAGAGCGTATTCGTCAGCTCGGTAAAGTGGCGGCCGGCGACGCGATGGCGGGCCAGGCTCTCGAGATCGCGCCACTGGCGGGCGAGGTACGGATCGCGGTCACGCTCGCCCGCGTTGTAGTCGTCACCCTCGAAGGCTCTCTGCGCGGCTTTCCACGCCTTGAAGTCGGTCTCCTCCGCCGTGTCTTCATCGGCGAACAGACGCACCAGTGCGCGCTCGTCGCCGCCTTTCTCGTGCCAGATGAAGGCGGTATCTCGGGCCAGCGGCAGCGGCGCAGTCATGCCGCTGCGCCAGGCACTGGCGATGGCTTCCAGGTGCGTGCGGGCGGTCTCGGCGGGCAGCGGCTCCAGCGTGCCGCCGCCGGCGCGGGAGAGCAGCACCGTGGTCATCGGGCCGAGCGCGATCTGGCCGGCGAGGTGCGCGACCCAGGGGGCGATCCAGTGCTTCCAGTTGTACTTGCCCTGGCTGACCAGGCTGCTGGTCATCAGCACCAGGCGGCAGCGCTCGCCGCCGTCGTTCTCGCGCAGGCCGTCGAGCCATTCTTCCACCGCCAGTGGCCCTTCGGGCGTCGCCAGCGTTAGCGAGACGGCGGCCGAGGTCTCCCAGGCATGAGGCCAGGCCGCGAGTTTGTCGGCGTACTCCTCGAACAGCTTGTCCAGCGGTTCGACCAGGCTTTCGCGCATGCGCTCGGCGAAGCCACCCATGGCTAGCCGGCCCTCGCGCTCGAGCCGGGCAAGCGTGGCGTGCACGGCGGGCGTGGGCGAGCGGCCGTCATCCACCGCGCGGCGCCCGGATTCGACCAGCGCCTGCTGCAGCTGCCAGGTGTCGAGGCCGTCGAGCGCGAACGGCTCGTGGTCGGGGCTCTCCTGGGCGTCGCGCTCGAGAAAGACGCCGAGCCGGGTGGTGAAGAACGCCTTGACCGGATCGCGCAGGAAGGCGGCGAGGCGTCCGAGCGTCAGCGGCGCCTCGAGCGCGAGCGGTGGCAGTTCGGCGTCGGCGGTGACCGGCGAGGGCTGGGTCGCATGCACCGCGCGCCACTCGTGGGCGTAGGTGAAAAGCTCGCTTTTGACCGCGCCCGCTGTTATCGCACCCGGATCTGCGCGGGCTGTTATCGCACCCGAATCCGTGCGGGCATCCGCCGTAAAGTAGCGTTTGCTGAAGGGCTGCAGCGGGTGTTCGGTGGTGAGCGCTTCGAGCAGGGCCTGGCCGGCGTCCTCCTCGGGCTCATGACCGGCCAGTTGCCAGCCGTCGGCGAGATGATCGCGCAACTGGCCGAGCAGCACAGAGGGCGGGCAGGGGGCGTTGTCGTGAATGCTGCGCCCGATCCAGCTGATGGTCAGGCTGTCGCGCGCCGAGAGCAGGGCCTCGAGAAACAGGTAGCGGTCGTCCTCGCGGCGCGAGCGGTCGCCGGGGCGGTAGTCGCGCCCCATCAGGTCGATATCCAGCGGGCGCTGGGTGCGCGGGTATTCACCGTCGTTCATGCCCAGCAGGCAGACATGGCGAAACGGAATCGCGCGCATCGGCATCAGCGTGGCGATATTGACCGCGCCAGCCAGAAACCGCTGGGAGAGGTTGTTGTCGTCGAGCTCGCCGAGCCAGTGTTCGCGCACCACGGAGAGCGGCAGGGCCTCTCGCAGGCCGGCGTCTTCGGTGGTCTCCTGCCAGCTTTCCAGCAGGGTCTCGAGCTGACTCAGCGTCGCCAGGTCCGTTTCGTCCTCGGCGGCGAAGCAGCCGCTCAGCAGATCGCGCAGGCGGCGGCACCAGGTGGGCACATCGGCGGGCTCGGATAGCGCGCGCCACTGCACTTCCAGCACGTCGAGCAGATCCACCAGCGGGCCGGCCAGCGCGGCTTCCAGCCCGCCGATGTCGTCGAACGGCTCGATATCGTGCCAGGGCTCGTCGGCAGCGTCGCTTCGCGTATCGGGCCCAACGGCGTAGCCCAGCAGCAGCCGACGCAGGCCGAAGGCCCAGGTGTTGGCGGTCAGCCCGCCCGGCAGATCGAGCCGGGCGCGCTGCTCGGCGTCCAGCCCCCAGCGGATGCCGGCGCCCTCGATCCAGCGACGCAACACCGGCAGGGCATCCGCCTCCAGCCCGAAGCGGGCCCGCAGCGCGGGGACTTCGAGCAGGTCGAGCAGATCGCTGACGGTCAGGCGGGACTCCGGCAGATGCAGCAGCGACTCCAGCGCCACCAGCAAGGGCTGCCGATGGCGGCGGGTCTGGTCGGAGAGCGTGAACGGGATATGACGCGGGTCATCCGGCGGCAGGCGGCCGAAGACGGCCTGCACGGCGGCGGCGTAGGTGTCGATATCCGGCACCATCACCAGCACGTCGCGCGGGCGCAGCGTGGGGTCGGCATCGAAGGCGGCGAGCAGCTGATCGTGCAGGATCTCCACTTCGCGCAGGGCACTGTGGGCGACATGGAAACGCAGGCTACGGTCGTGCGTCGGGTCGACGGCGGGCCAGCGCTCGCGAGTCTCCTGCGGCGGGCGCAGCTCGAGGATGTCGTCCTGTAGCTGTTGCAGCAAGCCGGGCGAGGTGTCGGGGTCTTCGGTAGGCGCGTCGACGGGCGAGTCGAACAGGTCGATGCGCAGCGACTGGGCGTCGAACAGCGCACGGTAGTCGCCGTGGTCGTCGAACTCGTCGAGCAGGCGCAGATAGTCGCGCCCTTGCTTGCCCCACGCCGCCAGCAGCGGCTGGGCGTGCAGATGCAGCTGGGTGTCGTCGAGCTCCAGCGGCATGCCGGGGCGATGGCGCTGCCGCCGTCGCGCCGCGCGCAGCAGATCCTTGTGTTCGATGATGTCCGCCCAGTAGTGGCGGCAGGGGTTGTGCACGCAGAGCAGCACCTGAGTCACCGTGGAGACGGCCGCCAGTGCCTCCAGCGTCTGGCGCGGCAGCGAGGAGATGCCGAATACCACCACGCGGCGCGGCAGATCGCGTGGTCGCGTTTCGGGGGTGAGTTCGCGGCATGCCTCGAGGAAGCGGTTGTGCACCCAGGCGCGGCTTGAGGCCAGGCCGGCGGCGCCGTGGCCTTGCGAGATATCGTCGCGCAGCCGCCGCCACAGCGCGGGTTGCCAGCGCTGCTCCTCGGCCAGTGGCCGCGCCTGACCGCGAGCGTCGATCAGCGTGTCGTGGCCTTCGGCCCACGCCGCCAGCCAGTCGGCGCGATAGACCTGATACTGGTCGAACAGATCGGCCAGGCGTTCGGCGAGCTGGTGGCGCTTGCGCAGGTCATCGTCGTCGGCCAGGAAGCGTGCCAGCGGGGCGAAGGTCGCCTCTTCCAGCAGCTCGGGCAGCAGGCGCATCAGCCGCCAGACGAGGCGCGGCTTGTCCAGCGGCGAGACCTCGGGCACCGCATCCGGGCCGTCGCGCTGGGTCAGCACTGCGCGGTAGGCCTGCCACAGGAAGCGCGCCGGCAGGGTGACATCCATTGCCGCGGCGATGCCGGCACCCGCGGGCGGGTCGGCGGCCAGCGCCAGCTTCAGCCATTGGCTGATGCCGTTGCTCTGCACCAGGATCACCTCGTCCTCCAGCGGCCCCAGCGGATGGGTCCGCAGCCACTCCACCGCCAGATCGCGCAGCGCTTCGAGACGATTGCCGTGGATCACCATGAAGCCGGGGCTGAACTCGGCTCCCTGAGAAAGGCTGAGAGGCATGGACGGTCCTTGGCGACGCGAAACGGGTCTTCATGGTGCCGCAAATCGATGGGGGCATGAAGCCGATTCGCGGCTGGCCGATCGTTCTCTGGCAGACGCTGGAGGCCGAGACCTACTGATGCCGGCGATCGGGCGAAGCCGGGAGCGTAAGGAAAAGACGACTATGCTGCTGTCGACGTGACCTGGCCGTGCGAGTGCACCAATACGCACGGGAGGCTTTCCTATCGAATCGGGAGTGGATATCCATGAGTTCATCTTCGCCACTGACCACGCCGGACGGCCGCTATATCGTGGTGCGCGGCCGCTTGTGGCGGTGCTCGAACCCCGATCTTGCCGAGGCGGAGCGCGAGCAGTGGGTACAGCGACTGATGCGAGCGCGCCGGGCGGTGGGCCAGGCGAAGCGAGCGCAAGATTCGCAGGCGGAGCGAGACGCTCGACATGACGTCGACGAGGCCAAGCGGGCGCTGGGCGAGCGCGGTCCGGTGTGGTGGCAGGACGGCGCGCCGGATTACACCCAGTACAAGGTCGAGAACACGCCTTATGCGGACTGGTACGCGTCGCGGTAAACGACGTACCCCGGGCCCCGAGCAGAGGCCCGATGATAACGGGCAAGGAGGCGTGAGCGAGCCTGACTACCGAGGCCGGTGACTGGCGCTTAGTGGGGGTTGCCGGTCGTGGCCGCGTCGAAGAGGGCGGCTTCATTCAGCAGCCAGTCGATAAAGCGTGCGACCGCGGGCGGTACTTCGCCGCTTTTTGGCGTCAGCAGGTCATAGGTCAAGGGGGAGGCCAGCACGAAGCGCTCACCGAAGGGGCGAACCAGCACCCCGCTTTCCAGCCGGTCCATGACGATGGGATGGTTGGCCAGCATGATCCCGCGGCCGGCGATGGCCTGGTCCAGGGCCAGGCCGGAGAGGGAGTAGTGGCGCTGTGGCGGCGGGACTCGGTCGGCAATGCCGGCGGCAGCGAGCCACTCTCGCCAGCCGGGAAAGGCCACACCTTGGGGGGAGTCCCAGCGCACTTCCAGTAGCGTGTGGTGTGCCAGGTCGTCAGGCGTCATGGGGCGAGCGTCGGGCGGCCACAGCGCGGGGGCGCAGACCGGGAACAGCTCGTCACCGAACAGGCGCTGGCTGTTGAACGCCGGCCAGGGGCCGCGACCGTAGCGAATCGCGAGGCGTGCGCCATCGGCCTGCCAGGCCGGCAAGCTGAGCGATTGACTGGCGTCCAGTGAGATCTCGACACCGCCGACACGGCTCTCGAATTCGGACAGCCGGGGTAGCAGCCACAGCTGCGCGAAGGTCGGCGGGGCGCTGATCGTCAACCTCGGCACCTGCTGATATCGCGCGCTGGCGCGCTCCTGAGCGGTCCGAACCCCCGCGGCGATACGCTCGAGCCCGCCGTCGATATCTCGCGCCAGCTGCCGCCCGATCTCGTTCAACTGGACGCCGCTGGCGTGACGAGCGAATAGCGGCACGCCGAGACGATCTTCGAGCTGCTTGACCTGACGGCTGACCGCGCCGGGTGTGACGCCCAAATGCGCGGCGGCTTGTTTGAAGCTCTCTGCACGGGCGGCTTCGGCGAAAGCTCTCAGCGCATTCAGGGGAAGGCGTTCGATCTTCATGGGGTGACTTTTCCTGAGCCTTGACCATCAGATTAATCGTTTGGCGGCGCGGCCGACAAATGCTCCACTTGGCCGTCTTGATGGCCACGGGAGGGTGACATGCAGGATCAGGATACCGAGCTTTCGAACGCGTTCACGCCCTTGGCCAGCGCTCGGCTGCGCCGGCGCCTGGATATGCAGGGCGGTGCGCTGATGGTGCTGTTCTGTCTGGCGCTGGGCTTTCAGCAAGTGGCCATCAAGATGGTCGCGGCCGATATTCCGCCGCTGGCGCAGATTGCGCTGCGTTCATCCCTGGCGGCGCTGCTGGTGGTGGCACTGGTGATGCGGCAAGGCATTCGCCTCGCCGATTTCCGAGCGAACCTCGGCGCGGGGGCGCTCGTCGGATTGGGGTTCACGGCGGAATTCGTCTTCGTGGCGTGGGGGCTCCACTACACGCTGGCCTCGCACATGTCGGTGTTCCTGTACACGGCGCCGGTGTTCGCGGCGTTGGGGCTGCATCTGCTGGTGCCCGGGGAACAACTGACACGACGCCAGTGGCTGGGCGTCGGCCTGGCCTTTGTCGGCATGGTGTTCGCCATGGCGCCGGCCACCGATATCGACAATGCCGGCGATATCCTGTGGGGCGATTTCCTCGGATTGCTGGCTGGCCTTTCCTGGGCGGCGACCACGCTGGTGATCCGTCGCTCATCGCTGTCGGAGGCGCCCCCGGTGAAGACGCTGTGCTACCAGATTATCGTCGCCGGGTTGCTGCTGTTGCCCGCAGCGGCGCTGTTGGGCGACCTCGGCGCCCTTCGCTGGAGCGGTTCGGCGGTGGCCAGTCTGGCCTTCCAGACGCTGGTCATCTCCTTCGCCGCGCTGCTTCTGTGGTTCGCGCTGTTACGCCGCTACTTCGCCTCCCAGCTCGGCATCTTCTCGTTCCTGTCGCCGATCTTCGGGGTGCTGTTCGGGGCGCTGCTGCTCAATGAGCCACTGACGGCCAACTTCCTGTTGGGCGGCGGCCTGCTGCTGTTGGGGCTGCTGGTAGTAACGCGTTAGGCGATGAGCGTCCTGGCGACAAAGACATGCCCAAGGCCTCAGCCAATCCGTAGAGTCTGCCGATAGAGTGATAACCGCTGATCACACGGCACCAGCGGCGGCTGATTTCTTCCACGGTGTGTCGCAGAGGCGGTTTCATGATCGAGACGATCAAGATGCTATGGTCACCCGGCATGTCCGGCAATTCGGTGAGGTTGCGCCGGCAGGTGGCTCTGTGTAATCAGGTCAGCATCTTCGGGATCGCCGCGACCACGCCCTATCAACTGTTCTATCTCTTGTATGATTTTGCCATCTATCGCGACGTCTTCATGGCCAACCTGGTTTTCATGAAGGCGTATGGGGCGGTGCTGATCTGCAATTATCAGCGCTGGCATAACGCGGCCAGCAACGTGCTGCTGGTCAACGGCTGCACGCAGCTGTTCGTGGTGACCTACTTCATCAGTGCGGAAGCCGGGGTGAACCTGTTCTATTTCACCTTCGCCGCTGTGCTGTGCTTCCTCTATCAGCATCTGCCCAAGGGCCTGTACTCCGGGATCATGGCGTCGCTGGGCGTCCTGTATCTGCTGACACACTTTCTGTTCACGCCGCATACTGCGGTGGCGCCGGTACCGTCGCCGTGGGTCGAGATCATGTATGCGTTTAGCGTGGCCGGTGTGCTGATCCTGTCGGGAACGCTGCTTTACCTGTTCCGCCAGCAGATCGATCAGGCCGAAGAAGAGCTGACGCTCAATAATGTATATCTGGAGACGCTGAGCCACACGGACCCGTTGACGGGACTGGCCAACCGTCGTGCACTGGACGCTGCGCTCGAACAGGAGCGGTCGCGGCTTTCGCGGCACCCCGGCGAGCTGGCCGTGATCATGTGTGACGTGGATCACTTCAAGAAATTCAACGACCACTATGGCCATGACGCGGGCGACCGCTGCCTGCAGCAGGTCGCGGAGACGTTGCGCGGCGTACTCGCCCGGCCCGCCGATCTGGCCGTGCGCTATGGCGGGGAGGAGTTCGCGTTGCTACTGCCGGGCACGGGAGAGCTAGGCGCCCGGCGCCTGGGCGAAAAGGCGCGCGAAGCGATCGAACGCCAGCAGATTCCCAACGCGGCGGCTGGACGAGGCGCCAGTGTGACGGTCAGCGTCGGCGTCTCGAGTCTTGACCGCGCCTCACCGCAAGCGCTCACGCGCGGTATCGAGCCTCTGCTCAAGCGTGCCGACCAGGCGTTGTACCGGGCCAAGGCGAGCGGTCGCAATCGGGTGGAGTATCTTGACGATCAGGGGTCGTCTGATGCCGACGACGAGGCGGTCGATACACTGCGAGTACCTCCTGGCGCGAGGTCGGCAGGCTAGTCGCCGCTTGTACAGGTGCTGTGGGCCCGAGGACGGTTTCAAACGCGCCAGCGCAGCGGGTGTTCGCCGTTCAACACGCCGTGATTGTCCCAGTCCGACCAGCCGCTCATGGGGAGCGGCGACGCTTCTTCCAATGTCAGCACACGCTGTGCCCGTCTTGACTTTTCTGCCTCCGGAAGCGTGATCGTGTCGCCGCCGATAGACGCAGGCACGATGGGCGGTGTGCGGTATCCTTGAGACCGAGCGATCGGGCCAAGACCCTTGGCGCCGGCTCGTGGATCTCTCGAACTCTGGAGGTGGTGTGACGTTCTTCACGGCGATCAAGGTGTGTTTTCGACAGTACGCGACCTTCTCGGGGCGTGCCTCCCGTTCGGAATACTGGTGGTATCTGCTGTTCCTCAATCTGCTGCTGCTGGCTGCCAGCGCACTCGATATGGCGTTTTTCCCGCTCGACCCCGACGCACAGGGCTTTCAACCCAGCCCGTTCACGAATGTGTTGTCTCTTGCCACGCTGCTCCCGACACTGGCGGTGAGCTGGCGGCGGCTGCACGACAGCGGCAGGCCGGGCTATTACCTGCTGGTGCTGATCGCGGGCGCCATCGGGGGCGGGATCGTGGTCGGGGGCGGCGTGCTCTGGCTGTTGCCCTCGGACGCCGGGCTTTCCAGCCAGCAGGCGGGGGCGGGGGTCCTGCTCATGAATGGCGTGATGCTGGGTTTGATCGTCGCTGCCGTCATGCTCTGGTGGATGACGCGACCGAGTGACACCACGGCCAATCGCTTTGGGCCGGTTCCCGAGTGATGCTCGCGTCGCTCAGGCGTCGAGGTAGTCGCCCGGTAATTTTTCGGCGAGATAGTCCATGAACAGGCGGGCGCGCTGCGTCAGCGCTGTCTGGCGGTAGTAGACGACGTTGACGCGAAAGGCGCGATACTGGATGAGTGTCGGCAGCACCGCCACCAGTTGTCCCTGACTGCGAGGCAGGCGGGTCATGTCGTCCGTGAGGCAGGCGATGCCCTCGCCGGCGATGGCCAGGGCGAGCAGCGTCGGGCCGCTGGAGGCGGCAAGCGTCGGTTTCACATGAAACGGTTCGCCGCGCGCATCGGTCAGCGGCCACTCGTTGAGATGGTCGAGCTGGCTGAAGCCGAGCAGGCTGTGGCTCGCAAGATCTTCGATACGGTGGGGGGGGCCGGCGCGTTCGAGATACGCCGGGCTTGCGATCAGACGTCGCGGTGACTGCCCCAGAGGCCGTGCGTGCAGTGAGGAGTCCTCCAGTTCGCCGATACGAATCGCGAGGTCGACGCGTTGCTCGAGCAGGTCGACAAAGCGGTCGTGGGTATCCAGCTCCAGCAGGATGCCGGGATAGCGACGGCGGAATTCGCCGATCAGCGGGACAAGGGTGAACTGCATGAAGCTCGGGGCGGCATTGATGCGCAACCTTCCGCGCGGCTGGTCCTGATAGCCGCCGACCGCCTCCTCGGCACTCTCTACCGCGTCGAGAATCTGGCGGCAGCGGTCGAGAAAGGTCTCGCCTTCGTCGGTCAGCTCCAGACGCCGTGTGGTACGACGCATAAGCGTGGTATCCAGTTTCTTCTCGAGCCGATTGAGTGCCCGGCTGACGCCGGAGACGGTCAGGTCCAGGCGCTCGGCCGCGGCGGTGATCGAACCGCAGTCGACCACGGCGACAAACGCCTGCTGTTCCTCGAGCGTGCTTTTCATACGAACCGTCCCGCCATGTGAAGCCTTCCGATCGGCGCCGGTGGTTGTTGATTTTACGTCAACAGTGACTTGTCTTCCGAACGGTTTTTCCGCGCGAGGGTTCGCCCAAAATACCGCCCATCGACTGGCTCGCGCTGGCCATCCAGGCGTGTCTATTCAGGACCTTCAGACGAATTCGAGGCGGTAGGCAATGAAGTTTTTACTGATCAACGGCGGCAAGCCGTTCGCGCACTCCAACGGTGAACTCAACAATACGCTTCATGAGCTGGCGCGTGACACGCTCGCCTCGCTGGGCCACGACGTGCGCGAAACGGTGGTCGAGCAGGGCTATGACGTCGAAGCTGAAGTGCAGAGCTTTCTGTGGGCGGATGTCATCGTCTGGCAGATGCCGGGCTGGTGGATGGGCGCGCCCTGGACGGTCAAGCGCTATATCGACGAGGTGTTCACCGCCGGCCACGGTGCTCTCTACGCAAGCGACGGGCGTTCGCGTCACGACCCGAGCCAGCAGTATGGCAGTGGCGGCCTGCTCCAGGGTCGGCGTTACCTGCTCTCGCTGACCTGGAACGCACCGCGTGAGGCTTTCGACGAGCCGGGTAACTTCTTCGAGGGCAAGGGCGTCGAGGGCGTCTACTTCCCGTTCCACAAGTCGCAGGCATTCATTGGTCTCGAGGGGCTGCCGAGCTTTATCGCCAACGATGTGATCAAGGCGCCGGAGGTCGAGCGCTATCAGCGCGAGTATCGCGAGTATCTGGAGCAGGCTTTCGGTCGGGTGGCCGTCTCCGAGGGCGTCGAGACACTCGACGCCTGAATGCGCGTCGGATGCGACCGAAGGGGGGAAACTCCGGTATGCTGAACGGGTCGATAGCGTGCTCACTGTCGACCCGTTCCAGTTTGCCGGAACGGATTGCTTTCAGACGATTCCCCCCGAGTCGATTCATCCGAGGTGCTGTTCATGTCATCCGCTGCCGCGTTTTCCGCCGAATCTCCCGCCCGCCCCACGCCTGAAACGATGCAGGCGCTGATCGCCGAGCTCGAGCCTGTGCTCGGCGAGCGTCTGACCACGGCGGCGGGCATTCGCGAGCAGCATGGGCACGACGAGTCCTGGCACCATCCTGCCGCGCCGGATGCGGTCTGTTTTCCGCATTCCACAGAGGAAGTGGCCGCGGTGGTGAAGGCTTGCGCGGCGCACCGCGTGCCGGTCATTCCCTACGGCGTGGGCACATCCATCGAGGGCCAGGTGATCGCCGATCACGGCGGCCTTTGCGTCGATCTTTCGCAGATGAACGCCATTCTCGGCGTACGTCCGGAGGACATGGACGCGACGGTACAGCCAGGCGTCACCCGCACCCAGCTCAATACCGACCTGCGCGCCACGGGGCTTTTCTTCTCCGTCGACCCGGGCGCGGATGCCAGCATGGGCGGCATGGCCTCGACCCGCGCCAGCGGTACCAACACGGTGCGTTACGGCACCATCCGCGACAACGTGCTGGCGATGACCGTGGTGATGCCGGACGGCCGCGTGGTCAGGACCGGCAGTCGGGCGCGCAAGTCAGCCGCCGGCTACGATCTCAACCATCTGATGATCGGCGCCGAGGGCACGCTCGGCATCATCACTGAACTGACGGTGAAGCTACACGGTCTGCCGGAAGCGATCTCCAGCGCCACCGTGGCCTTCGAGGATGTCGCCGGCGCGGTCGATACCGTTATCGCCTCGATCCAGTACGGCATCCCGATGGCGCGGATCGAGCTGATGGATGCGCTCGCCATGCGCGCGGTCAACGCCTTCTCGGGGCTCGACTACGCCGAGAAGCCGACGCTGTTCCTGGAGTTTCACGGTACGCACGCCGGGGTGAAGGAGCAGGCGGAGACCCTGGCCGAGCTGTGTCAGGAGTTCGGTGGCAGCGATTTCGCTTGGGCGACGAAAGAAGAGGAGCGCAATGCGCTATGGCAGGCGCGCCACGACGCCGCCTATGCGGCCAAGGCGCTGCGCCCGGGCATGGAGTTTCTGGCGACCGATATCTGCGTGCCGATCTCGCAGCTCGCCGCCTGCATCGAGGCGACCCAGGCCGATGTCGCCGAGAGCGGCCTGATCGCGCCGCTGCTCGGCCATGTCGGCGACGGCAACTTCCATCTGGTCGTTGCCGTGGATCGCGATAGCGAGGAAGAGCTCGCAACGCTGGCCGCCTTCAACCAGCGCCTGATCGAACGGGCGCTCGCCGCTGGGGGCACCTGCACCGGCGAGCACGGCATCGGTACCGGCAAGCGCGCGTACATGGAGGCCGAACACGGTGAAGGCTGGGCCGTGATGCGGTCCATCAAGGCCGCCCTCGACCCGCTCGGCATCATGAACCCCGGCAAGCTGGTCTAGGCGGCGTCGCGTCGCGCGTCAGGCGCGCGCGTGGGTATCGGCGTCGGTGTTTTCGAGATCGGTTTTTTCGATATCGACGGTCCCGGCATAGGTCGGGTAATCGAGGTAGCCGACGTCGCTGCCGCCGTACATCGTTGCCGGGTCGACGTCGTTCAGCGGCCAGCCGTGGTAGAGCCGCGACGGCAGATCCGGGTTGGCGATGAACGGTCGGCCGAAGGCGAAGAGATCACCGTAACCTTGCTCGCGCATCCAGCGTGCCTTGTCCGGGGTATAGCGCCCGGCGTAAAGCAGGCGTCCGGAAAAGGCCTCGCGCACGGCCCGATAGAAGGTTTCCGGCAGGTCGGGCGCATTGTTCCAGTCCGCCTCGGCGATGGAGATGTAGGCTACGCCGGCCTGCTCCAGCCGTTTGACCGCCTCGAGGTAGGTGGTGTGCGGGTCACGTTCGACCAGCCCCAGGTAGACGCGGTCTTCGTCGGTGCTTTCGAACAGCGGCGAGAAGCGCACGCCCAGGCGTTCGGGCCCGACGACGCCGGCGACCGCCTCGACGATCTCCTCGAGAAAGCGCAGGCGATTGGCCAGGCTGCCGCCGTAGCGGTCGGTCCGAGTGTTGGTATGCTCGGAGATGAACTGGTTCACCAGATAGCCGTTGGCGCAGTGCAGCTCGACGCCGTCGAAACCCGCGGCCATCGCGTTGCGTGCCGCCTGGGCATAGAGCTCGACCAGCTCCTCGACTTCCGCGGTGGTCAGCGCGACGGGCTCGCTCGGCTCGGTCAGCTTGCCTTCGCCCGGGGCGGTTTCGACGAAGACGCTGACCGCGTCGGCGCGGATCGGCGATGGCGCGACCGGCGGCTTGCCGGCCGGCTGCAGCGAGCGATGCGAGACCCGTCCGACATGCCAGAGCTGGGAGAAGATCACGCCGCCGCGCGCATGAACGGCCTCCGTTACCGCCTTCCAGCCTTCGATCTGTGCGCGCGAATGAATGCCCGGCGTCCAGGCGTAGCCCTGGCCGCGTGGCTCGATCTGTGTACCTTCGGTGATCATGAAGCCTGCACCGGCGCGCTGGGCGTAGTATTCGGTCATCCAGGCATTCGGCACGTTACCGGGCTGGGTGCTGCGCGACCGCGTCAACGGCGGCATCACGACGCGGTTCTTCAGCGTATAGGGGCCCAGGCGGACCGCCTCGAACAGGGCTGCGTTATCCATTGCTCTCCCACCTTTTCTCATGGCCCCGGCGGGTCTGGCCGGTCGGGGTCGTGGTCTGATTCATGGCTTGGGAGCCTAGGTCGTCCGCGCTACCATTAGAAACAAGGCTTTCTTGTAAAAGCTACCAATCATAATGGTGACTAAAGCCGGGCGAGGAGCGCAGGCATGAACGGGAATCGGCACGCCGGACGCCTTAATCGGCTCGACATCAAGCAGATGCGCGTGCTCCAGGCACTGCTGCGCGAGCGCAATCTCTCCCGCGTCGCCGACGAGATGGGGCTGACCCAGCAGGCGATCAGCGAGCAGCTGCGCAAACTGCGGGCGCTGTTCGACGACCGGCTGTTCTTGCGTCAGGGCAATACCCTGGCCGCCACGCCGCTGGCGCTGGCGTTGGGCGACCGCGTGGCGCACATCCTGCAGGAGGTCGATGCGCTGCTGGCCCCGCCTGAGTTCACGCCGGCCACCTACGAGGGCGTGGTGACGATCAGCGCGACCGACTACGCGATCCAGGCGATCCTGCCGGCCTTTATGCAGGAAGTGCGCCAGCAGGCGCCGTTTCTCAAGCTGATCGTGCAGAACTTCAAGAGCGATCGGATCGACCGCCAGCTGATGGCCGGCGAGCTGGACCTGGTGTTGTCGTTCCCGGACCTTCTGCCGAGCTCGCTGCCGTATCTCAAAGTCTTCGACGACCACCACACGTGCGTTGCCAGCCCCTGTTCGCCACTGCATGGCCGGCGGTTTTCGATTGGTGAGATCGCGGCGCTGCCGCAGTTGGTGATCTCGCCGTCGCGCTCGGATCTCAAGGGCTCTCACGATCAGTGGTTCGCCGAGCAGGGGCTCGAGCGCAACATCGTCATGTCCGTGCCCAGTTTCAAGGCCGCGCCGGACCTTCTCTATACCACCGACCTGATTGCCTTCTATCCGGCCCGGCTGTTGCCCAACCCCAAGATGGCGCCGCTCGAACTGGACTTCGCGACGCCGACCTTCGAGGTGGCGGTCGCCTGGCACCCGCGCACGCAGGAGAGCGCGATTCACCGCTGGATGATCGAGAAGCTCGAGCGTATCACCCGAGCGTGAGCGAAAGACGACGAAGCCGCCCCGAGAGGCGGCTTCCTGTGGCGGCGACGTTGCTTATGGAGACGTTGCCGGTGGAGACATCGCCCGTGAGAACATCGCCGGTGGTAACGCGAGCGTTTAGCCCGCGTGTGCCGCCCGCCAGGCGTGGAGCTTCTGGTAGCTTTCGATCAGGCGCCGGTGCCGGTCTATGCCCTCGAGTCCGAGACTAGTTGGCGTCAGGCCGGGGAAGCGGACCGTGCCTTCCACCGCGCCGATGGCGTCACGCATCTTCGCCTCGCCGAACATCCGCGTCAGGTTGTGGCGGTAGTCGTCCAGTTCGAGGTCGTCGTCCAGCGCGATCTCCAGCACCGCCGACAGCGCCTGGTAAAAGAGTCCCCGGTCGCGGCTGTTGTCGTTGAACTGCAAGAACATCTGGGCCCCGTCGAGGGCGTCCTCGAAGCGACCCAGCGCGAGCTGGATCAAGAGCTTCAGCTCGGCGATGGTCAGCTCCGCCCAGACGCTGTTGTCGTCGAACTCGATGCCGATCAGGGTGACGATCTTCATCTGCTCGTCGAGCTCGCTCTCCTCGAGCCGCTCGAGCAGGTCGGCCAACGGCTCGTCATCGAGCGCGTGCAGGTTGAGGATGTCCTCGCGGAAGGCAAGCGCCATATTGGTGTTGTCCCACACCAGGTCCTCGACCGGATAGACCTCGGAGTAGCCCGGCACGAGGATACGGCAGACCGGCGCGCCGAGGTCCTCGTGCACGGCGACATAGGCTTCGAGTCCCTCCTGCTCGAGGATGGCATAGAGGGCCGCGGCCTCTTCGTCGTTGTCCTGCGTGTCGGCGCCGGAGAAGTCCCACTCGACGAACTCCACATCCGCCGCGGCGCTGAAGAAGCGCCAGGAGACGACGCCGGACGAGTCGATGAAGTGCTCGACGAAGTTGTTGGGCTCGGCCACGGCCTGGGAGTTGAAGGTCGGCGCCGGCAGGTCGTCCATTCCCTCGAAACTGCGGCCCTGCAGCAGCTCGGTGAGGCTGCGTTCGATCGCCACCGGGAAGCTCGGGTGCGCGCCGAAGGAGGCGAAGACGCCGCCGGTGCGCGGGTTCATCAACGTGACGCAGGCGACCGGGAAACGCCCGCCGAGCGAGGCGTCCTTCACCAGAACCGGGAAGCCCTGCGCTTCGAGTGCGCGGATGCCTTCGAGGATCGTCGGGTACTGCGCCAGCACGTCTTCCGGCACGTCCGGCAGTGCGATCTCCTCTTCGATGATCTGACGCTTGACCGCCCGCTCGAAGATCTCGGAAAGACACTGCACCTGTGCCTCGGCGACGGTGTTGCCGGCGCTCATGCCGTTGCTGAGATAGAGGTTCTCGATCAGATTCGAGGGGAACCAGACGATCTCGCCGTCCGAGTGGCGCTCGAACGGCAGCGAGACGATGCCGCGGTCGGTGCGTCCGGAGTTGGTGTCGTAGAGATGCGATCCCTTGAGCTCGCCATCGGGGTCGAAGATCTCGCGGCAGTGGTCGTCCAGAATCTCTTCGGGCAGTTCGTCGTTCGGCCCCGGCTGGAACCAGCGCTCGTTCGGGTAGTGGACAAAGTCGGCATCGGCGATCTCGGTACCGAAGAACTGGTCGTTATAGAAGAAATTGCACGAGAGCCGCTCGATGAACTCGCCCAGCGCCGAGCAGAGCGCGGCTTCCTTGGTCGCACCCTTGCCATTGGTGAAGCACATCGGCGAGGCCGCATCGCGAATGTGCAGCGACCAGACATGAGGCACGATGTTGCGCCAGGAGGCGATCTCGATCTTCATGCCGAGGCGTTCGAGAATCCCGGTCATGTTGGCGATGGTCTGCTCCAGCGGCAGATCCTTGCCCTCGATCCAGGTCGATTCGCTGTCAGCGCCTGCCGTACCTGTCTTGCCGCCCATCAGCAGCGCCTGTGCATCCTCGTCGATGTTGTCGACGGCCTCGATCTGGAATTCCGGGTTGTTCTGAATGACCCGCTTGACCGAGCAGCGCTCGATGGAGCGCAGGATGCCGGTGCGATCCTTGTCGGAGATCTCGGGTGGCAGCTCGACCTGGATGCGGAAGATCTGGTTGTAGCGGTTCTCCGGGTCGACGATGTTGTTCTGCGAAAGTCTGATGTTCTCGGTGGGGATCTCGCGGGCGTTGCAGTAGACGCGCACGAAGTAGGCCGCGCAGAGCACCGTTGAAGCGAGGAAGTAGTCGAACGGCCCCGGCGCCGAGCCGTCGCCCTTGTAGCGGATCGGCTGGTCGGTGATCACCGTGAAGTCGTCGAACTTGGCTTCCTGGCGCAGGTTGTCGAGATAGTTGACCTTGATTTCCATGAGACGGACCGGGTTGGCAAATGGCAGGGCGCTCGCGACGCGAGCACCGAATGGCGGCCATTATCCGGGTTTGGAGGCGCTTCGTCTCGGGGGGAAGTACTGCGCTGCCATCGAGGGCAGGCGACGAAAAGAGGGCAGCGACTCGCGTCGCTGCCCTGGGGGTGTCATCGAGCGTGGCCGATGCTCAGGTCGCGAAACCTTCCAGCACGATCTTGCCGCGGGCGCGGCCGGTCTCGATGAAGGTGTGGGCCTCCTGGAGCGTGACGGCGTCGATCGGCCCGAACACTTCGGCGAGAGTGCTCTTCACGCGGCCCGCGTCGATCAGGCTCGCCACTTCGGCCAGCAGGCGTCCTTGCTCGGCCATGTCCGGCGTGGCGAACATCGGTCGGGTGAACATCAGTTCCCAGTGGGTCGAGACGGCTTTCGTCTTGAAGCCCATGACGTCCAGCGTGTCCGGATCATCGATCAGGCCGAAGCGGCCCTGCGGGGCGATCAGCGTCTGGATCTCCTCCAGATGACGGTGCGTTTCGGTCACCGAGAAGACAAAGCCTGGTGCGCCGAGGCCGAGCGCTTCCACCTGGGCCGCGAGCGGTTGGCTGTGGTCGATGACGTGGTGGGCGCCGAGCTCGCGCACCCAGGCCTGCGTTTCGGGGCGCGACGCGGTAGCGATGACCGTCAGGTCGGTCAGCGCGCGCACGAGCTGAATGGCGATGGAGCCGACGCCACCGGCGGCGCCCACGATCACAATGGCGTTGGCAGCGCCGGGCACGGGCCGCCGAATGTCGAGCCGGTCGAACAGCATTTCCCAGGCGGTGATCGAGGTCAGCGGCATGGCCGCGGCTTCGGCGTTGGAGAGATGCTGCGGTTTCTTCGCGGCGATGCGGCTGTCGACGAGGTGAAACTGGCTGTTGGCGCCGGGGCGGGCGATCGAGCCGGCATAGTAGACCTCGTCGCCCACGGCGAGCGTGGCCTCGGGGCCGGCCTCGACCACGCGGCCGACGGCGTCCCACCCCAGCACCTTGTGCTCGCCGTCGTCGGCGCCGGCACGTCGACGCACCTTGGTGTCGACCGGGTTGACCGAGATCGCGGCGACCTCGACCAGCAGGTCGTGGCCTTCGGCACGTGGGCGGGGCAGATCGATCGTTTCGAGGACGTCCGGCGCACCGGGATGACGGTATCCGATAGCTTTCATGCAGGGCTCCATGCGATAGGGCGATGGCCACGCGAAGCCGGTGTCTATGGCGCGCGGCGGTTTGTCAGGGAGCAGATTGTGGCCTGTTTGCGAAAACCGCAATACGCACATCGATCGCCTATACTGTGCTTTTCTGCACTGACTTACCAAACCGTACTGACTTACAAAACCGTATCGAAATTTAAAAGGAGGATAGTGTCATGGCCAAGCGTCGCCATTCGCGTTTCGACTGTACGCCCGGTTGCGCCGTCGAAGCCGCCATCGGCCTGATCGACGGCAAGTGGAAGTCGATCATCCTGTGGCATCTGCTGGGTGGCACGCTGCGCTTCAACGCCTTGAACCGCGAGATGCCCGGCTGCACGCCACGAATGTTGACCAATCAGCTTCGGGAGCTGGAGGCGGACGGCTTGATCGTGCGCAAGGTCTATGCCGAGGTGCCGCCCAAGGTGGAGTATTCGCTCTCCGAGCTCGGCCTCAGCATGGAGCCGATCCTGCGTGCGCTTCAGGTCTGGGGCAGCGAAAACCTGGCGCTCTATCGCGGCGGGAGCGACTGAACCGAGGGTGTCGGCATGGGCGCGAACACGCCGTCGCCGACGCCAGGAGCGGTATCGATTCCGGTGTCGCTAGACCGAATGGTCTCCTGTTGCAAGCCTCTGCCGTTACGCTTTCGCCGGATTGATTAAACGCTATTCAACGGACTAGTCTGTTGCGATTGCCCGCCTGTCAGACAGGCGGATAGCGGGCAAGGATTGGCAGAACGCCGATATCAACAATAACAGCGAGTGCTGTGCAGGAGATCCACCATGAAGAAGACGCTGCTAGCGGCTGGGGTCGCCGCCATGATGGCGGGCGCGACCCCCGCCATGGCCAAGACGCTGGTCTACTGCTCCGAGGGTTCGCCGGAGGGATTCGATCCTTCGCTCTACACGGCCGGCACCACCTTCGATGCGTCGAGCAAGACGGTCTACAACCGTCTGGTCCAGTTCAAGCCGGGTACCACCGAAATTGAGCCGGCCATTGCCGAAAGTTGGGAGGTCTCCGAGGACGGTCTGGAAGTTACCTTCCACTTGCGTGACGATGTCCAGTTCCAGTCCACCGACTACTTCACGCCAAGCCGGCCGCTCACGGCCGACGACGTCATCTGGACCTTCGAACGCCAGATGGATGAAGAGAACCCGTATTATCAGCTCGCCAACGGTGGCTTCGAGTATTTCAACGCCATGTCGATGGGCGATCTGATCGACTCGATCGAGAAGGTCGACGACAACACTGTCGTCTTTCACCTGACACGGCCGGAAGCGCCGTTCGTCGCCAACCTGGCGATGGATTTTGCCTCGATCCACTCCAAGGAGTACGAGGAGCAGTTGATCGAGCAGGACGAGCTGCAGATGGCCAACCAGCGCCCGATCGGCACCGGCCCGTTCCAGTTCGTCGATTATCGTGAAGACGCGGCGATCCGCTACCAGGCCAATCCGGACTATTTCCGCGGCCAGCAGCCAATCGACAATCTGGTCTTCGCGATCACGCCGGACGCCCAGGTGCGCTACCAGAAGCTGCGCGCTGGCGAGTGCCAGGTCATGCCGTTCCCGAATCCGGCCGACGTCGACGCGATGAAGCAGAACGCCGACATCGAGGTGATGCAGGAGCCGGGGCTGAATGTCGCCTACCTGGCTTACAACACCCAGCAGCCGCCGTTCGATCAGCCGGCAGTGCGCAAGGCGCTGAACATGGCGATCAACAAGCAGGCGATCATCGATGCGGTCTTCCAGGGCGCCGGCGAGGTGGCCAAGAACCCGATCCCGCCGACCATGTGGAGCTACAACGACGAGATCGAGGATGACCCGTACGACCCCGAGCAGGCACGCCAGATGCTCGAGGAGGCCGGCGTCGAGAATCTCGAGATGGACCTGTGGGCGATGCCGGTGCAGCGACCGTACATGCCGAATGCCCGGCGTACCGCCGAGCTGATGCAGTCGGACCTGGACAAGGTCGGCGTGACCGCCAACATCGTCACCTATGAATGGGGTGAATACCTCGAGCGATCCAAGGCCGAGGATCGCGAGGGCGCGGTCATCCTGGGCTGGACCGGTGACAACGGCGATCCGGACAACTTCATGGGCGTGCTGCTCGGCTGCGACGGCGTCGGTGGTTCCAACCGCTCGCAATGGTGCTATCAGCCGTTCGACGACCTGATCAAGGAAGCCCGCACGCTGGACGACCAGTCCGAGCGCGCCGCGCTCTACGAGCAGGCGCAGGAGATCTTCAAGGAGCAGGCGCCGTGGGACACCCTCGCCCACTCCACGGTCTTCATGCCGGTGCGTTCCGAAGTGACCGGTTATGTTGTCGACCCGCTCGGTGGCCACAGCTTCGAAGGCGTCGACATCGAGTGATCCTCCCCTAGCGTTGACGGGGAGCGGTCCTGACAACCGCTCCCCGCCGCACGCGTGACTAGCTAGTACTCCAACATGTTCAGATTTTTGCTGGTCAAGCTCGCGCAGCTTGTACCGACCTTTATCGGCGTCACCATCGTGGCGTTCGCTTTCATTCGCCTGTTGCCGGGCGACCCGATTCTTCTCATGGCCGGAGAGCGCGGTCTCTCCGCCGAACGTTATGCCCAGCTGCAGTCGCAGTTCGGTTTCGATCGCCCGCTGATCGTGCAGTACTGGGATTTTCTGACCGGGCTGCTGCACGGCGATCTTGGCAATTCTCTCGTCACCCATTCGCCGGTGATGAATGAGTTCATGAGCCGCTTCCCCGCGACGATGGAACTGTCGATCTTCGCGCTGGCGTTCGCCGTCATCATCGGCCTGCCGGCGGGCGTGATCGCCGCCATTCGTCGCGGCAAGACGCTCGACCACACCATCGTCGGCATCAGCTTGACCGGGTATTCGATGCCGATCTTCTGGTGGGGCCTGCTGCTGATCATGCTGTTCTCCAGCACGCTGGGCTGGACACCGGTCTCCGGGCGTATTTCGTTCATGTACTTCATCGACGATGTCACTGGCTTCATGACCATCGATAGCCTGATCGCCGGTGACTGGGGCGCCTTCCTCTCCGCGCTGCATCATCTGGTGCTACCGGCGATCGTGCTCGGGACCATTCCGCTGGCGGTGATCGCGCGTCAGACCCGCTCCTCGATGCTCGAGGTGCTGGGCGAGGATTACGTGCGTACCGCCCGCGCCAAGGGGCTCTCCAGCTTTCGCGTGATCATGGTGCATACCCTGCGTAACGCGCTGATTTCGGTGATTACCGTGATCGGGCTCCAGGTTGGCCTGCTGCTGGCCGGGGCGATCCTGACCGAGACGATCTTCTCTTGGCCGGGGATCGGCAAGTGGATGATCGATGCGATCTCGCGGCGGGACTACCCCTCGGTACAGGGGGGGCTGGTGCTGATCGCGTTCATCGTGATGATCGTCAACCTGCTGGTGGATCTGGCCTACGGGGTCATCAATCCACGTATTCGCCACTGAGGGCCGGAACATGACCGCTATTGCCTCCCCGACGGCGCCGGGGACCTTCCGTTATCAGCTCAAGTCGTTCTGGAGTGACTTCAGCGCCAGTCGCGGCGCCTTCTACGGGCTGATCTTCATCGCCTTCATCATGCTGGTGGCGCTGCTGGCGCCGTGGATCGCGCCGCACGATCCGGCGATGCAGGACCGCTCGGCGCTGCTGGTGCCGCCGGTCTGGCATGCCGAGGGCAGCTGGAGTTACCTCCTCGGGACCGACGCCGTCGGTCGCGATGTGCTTTCGCGGCTGATGTACGGCGCCCGCTACTCGCTCTCGATCAGTGCCATGGTGGTGGTGATTTCGATGGCGTTCGGCATCTTCCTCGGGTTGCTGGCGGGTTACTTCCGCGGCTGGGTCGAGACCGTGATTACCCGCGTGATGGACGTGGTGCTGGCGTTTCCGAGTCTGCTGCTGGCGCTGGGCCTGGTGGCGATCCTGAGCCCGGGGCTGACCAGCGCGATGATCGCCATCGCCATGGTGCAGCTGCCGTATTTCGTGCGCCTGACCCGCGCGGCGGTGATCGGCGAGAAGAGCCGCGAGTATGTCACCGCCAGCCGGCTGGCCGGCGCCGGCCACCTGCGCTTGATGTTCAACACGTTGCTGCCCAACTGCATGGCGCCGCTGATCGTGCAGGCGACACTCTCGTTTTCCACGGCGATTCTGGATATCGCTGCGCTGGGCTTCCTCGGCATGGGCGTGCAGCCGCCGACGCCCGAATGGGGCGCGATGCTGGCCAACGCCCGCGAGTTCATGGGCAGCGCCTACTGGGCGGTCACCTTCCCCGGTCTGGTCATCCTGCTGACGGTGCTGATGATCAATCTGATGGGCGACGGCCTGCGCGATGCACTCGACCCGAAAATGAAGCGCTCGTGACGCCGGAGGATTTCACATGGCACTACTAGAGATTGAAGGCCTCAGCGTTCGTTTCCAGACGAGCAGCGGGCTGTTTACCGCCGTCGAGGATGTCGATATCAGCGTCGATCGCGGCGAGGTGTGGTCGATCGTCGGCGAGTCAGGCTCGGGCAAGTCGGTGTCGATGCTGGCGACCATGGGCCTGTTGCCGTGGACGGCGCAGGTGACCGCCGATCGGCTCGAGTTCGATGGCCAGGATCTGCAGCGGCTCAGTTCACGCCAGCGGCGGCGGATCGTCGGCGGCGAGATGTCGATGATCTTTCAGGAGCCGATGAGCAGCCTGAACCCCTGCTTCACCGTTGGCACGCAGATCGACGAGATGATCAAGCAGCACAAGGGTGGGTCGCGCAAGGAGCGCCACGAGCGAGCCCTCGATCTGCTCGCACAGGTCGGTATTCCCGATCCGGCGCGACGCATCAAGGCCTTTCCTCATCAGCTCTCCGGCGGCATGAGCCAGCGCGTGATGATCGCGATGGCGATCTCCTGTGACCCGCGGCTGTTGATCGCCGATGAGCCGACCACGGCGCTCGACGTCACCATTCAGGCCCAGATTCTCGAGCTGCTGCTCAAGCTGCAGGAAGAGAAGGGCATGGCGCTGATCCTGATCACCCACGACATGGGCGTGGTGGCGGAAACCGCCAAGCATGTGATCGTCCAGTACGCCGGGCGTCAGGTAGAGAAACAGGAGGTGAAATCGCTATTCGCCAACCCGCGCCACCCCTATACCGAGGCGCTGCTCTCCGCGCTGCCGGAGCGCGCCGGCGATCAGGACCGCCTGCCGACGATTCCCGGCGTGGTGCCGGGGCAGCACGACCGGCCCACGGGTTGCCTGTTCAACCCGCGCTGCCGCTATGTCACCGACCACTGCCGAGAGGTGGAGCCCGTCGTGGCGCCGGACGACCCGGCCCGTACGCTCTGTCACTATCCCTTGAACGACCCGGCGGAGGCGCTGGCGACGCCGAGCCACGACGTGTCGGGCCATCCGCCATCCGACGGGCAGCGTCCGCCTGAGGCGAACGACGTGAACCGCGGGAACCGGGAGGTGCGCCCATGAACCGTGAACCCGTACTCAGCGCGACCCATCTGACGCGACACTATCAAATCAAGGGCGGGGCGTTCTCGAAGCCGGCCACGGTCAAGGCACTGAACGAGGCGTCTTTCGAGCTTTTCCCGGGGCAGACGTTGGCGGTGGTCGGCGAGTCCGGCTGTGGCAAGTCGACCTTGGCGCGCGTGCTGACGATGATCGAACCGCCGACCAGCGGCGAGCTCACCATCGGTGGCCATCAGGTCTCGCTCAAGGAGGGCCAGCGTCCGCCGGCAGCGCTGCGCCGCGAAGTGCAGATCATCTTCCAGAATCCCTACGGCTCGCTCAATCCGCGCAAGACCGTGGCGACCATGCTGGAGGAGCCGCTCAAGCTCAACCGCAAGGAGATGCACGCGACCGAGCGGCGCCAGAAGGCCTTGGAGATGATCGAGAAGGTCGGGCTCCGGCCCGAGCACGCCGACCGCTACCCGCACATGTTCTCCGGCGGGCAGCGCCAGCGTATCGCCATCGCCCGGGCGCTGATGCTCAATCCGAAGATCCTGGTGCTCGACGAGCCGGTTTCGGCGCTGGATCTGTCGATTCAGGCCCAGGTACTCAACCTGCTGGCGGATCTGCAGGAGGAGTTCGGGCTGGCCTACGTCTTCATCTCGCACGATCTGTCAGTGGTGCGGCGTATTGCCGACGATGTGATCGTGATGTATTTCGGCCAGCCGGTGGAGACGGGGCCAGCGGAGGCGGTCTTCAGCACGCCGCGTCACCCCTATACGCAGGCGCTCTTTTCGGCGACGCCGGTGGCGGATCCGACGCGCAGCCGCCAGCGCGTCAAGCTCAAGGGCGAGCCGCCTTCCCCCCTGGCTCCGCCGCCGGGCTGCCCGTTTGCGCCACGCTGTCATCTGGCGACGGCCGAGTGCACGCGGGAGGATCCGCCGCTCGAGTCGGTCAGCGACGCGGTCAAGGTGGCCTGCATCCACGTCGATCAGGCCGTGGCGGGAGTGGAGCGTGCCGAAGCCGGCTAGCGCCGGGCAGCCCCCTACACTGCGATGTGCGAACGGCGCCCCGCCACGGGGCGCCGTTCTGCGTTGTGAGGGAGGTGCTTCGGCTCGAGGGTGAGTGTCGTCGCGGCTCGCCAGTGGGCGAAGCCTCGCGTGCGACCTTTTGGCTCCCTCGGGATGCCCGGGAATTGTCTAGGCTGATAGTGACCACGGGAGAGACGTGGCTATTGGCGGCGGTGTGATCGCCGGATGGGGATCATCCGGATAATGAGAAGGCGTCGAGAAGGGCGGCGCCCGCCGGTCAATCGTCTCATCGAGATCTCGAAGAGGGGGAACGATCATGACTCAGCATATTCTGGTACCGATCGACGGCTCGGAAAGCGCTCAGCGGGCACTGGAGCACGCCTGTCTGATGCAGCGGGTACTCGAGGCCAAGCTCTATCTGCTGCACATTCCCGAGGTGCCGCAAGCGACCGACTACATTGGCGCGCGCGTTGGCGCGCCGCCGCTGGACTACAACCCCACCAAGGGGCGCGAGGAGGGCGAGGCGCTGCTCGAAGCCGCGTGGCAGGCCGCCGGCGGCAGCGGTGATGTCGAATATCACGTGGCGGAGGGGCGGCCGGCGCAGGTGATCGTGGCGCAGGTCGAGAATCTTGGCATCGACACCATCGTCATGGGTAGCCGCGGTCTCAGCGATCTCAAGGGGCTGGCGGTCGGCAGCGTGTCGCACAAGGTATCTCACGTGGCGCCGTGCCCGGTCATTACCCTGCACGTGCCCGACTAGCATCGCGCTATCGAACCCGTTCCGGGTCGCGTGCGGCCGGGCCTATCGTCTAGGCTGGCGGTGACATCAGGCAGGTACCGGCGACATCGACGTCGCCGGGCCTATGTCATGCAATCAGGCCACAGGGATGAAGCCGACGATGGTGCAACGCATTCTGGTTCCGCTGGATGGTTCCGACAGCGCGCGACAGGCGCTGGAACATGCCAGCCTGCTGCAGCGCATGAGCGGCGCGGCGCTGCGCCTGCTGCGGGTCAAGGAGCCGCCCTCGGCAGATGAGCATCTGGGGGCGATGGTGGGCGTGCCGCCCGTGGAAATGCTCGAGAACCCGGGCGACGATGATAGTGAAGAACGGCACTGGCTGGCGTCGATCTGGCACGAGGTCGGCAATCGCGACGGCGAGGCGGATTGGCACGTTGCGTCCGGCGATCCAGCGCCGGCGATCGTCGAGCAGGCGCGCGAGTTCGATGCCGACCTGATCGTGATGGGCTCTCGGGGGCAGGGCCAGTTCCAGAACCTGATCTTCGGCAGCGTCTCCCAGCAGGTATCGGAGACCGCGCCGTGCCCGGTCATTACCTATCACGTGCCGGAGACGGCTTCGGCATAGCGAATGGCCAGCGCCAAGACGAGACGGGCCTCCCGGTCGCACAGTGACCGGGAGGCCCGTTTTTTTGAAAGCGTCATTGGCGGCGACGGCTGACAGGCGGGCGTCGCCGCGGTGCCGTCAGGAGATGTCGACCTGGTAGCGAAAGGTCTGGGCATCACCGCGAGAGCGCCGGTACTCCAGCGGCGTGCCGTCATAACCCCTGGCGATACGCTCGATCATGACCACCGGTTGCCCCGCATCGATCTCCAGCACCTCGGCGATGGCGCGATCGGCCATCTCCACCGACAGCGTCTCATGGGCCGACGCGATCAGCTGGCCGCATTTCGACTCGTAGAACGGATAGAGGAGATTGCCGAAATCGTCGGGATCGACCTCCAGCAACGGGGCGAAGCGCGAGGTGGGGAGCCAGATCTCCTCGTGATAGACGTTGCGGTCGTCGATCTGACGGACGCGTTCGAGATGAATGACCGACGTCTCCTTCGCGAGTCCCAGCGCTTCGGCAATGGTGTGATCCGCCGATTCGGTACGTCTCAGCAGTACGCGGCCGGTGGGCATGCGGCGCTGGCCGCGGTTGTCGATCTGGCGGAAGAAGCGAAATAGCGAGCCGTCGAAGTTGGGCCGGCGGATGAAGGTGCCGCGCCCCTGGCTGCGCTCCATCAGGCCGTCCTGGACCAGCGTATCCACCGCGCGGCGAAGCGTGCCGACGGCGACGCCGTAGTGCTTGGTCAGTTCCGCCTCGGTCGGTATGGCGCCGCCCGGGGACCATTCGCCGGAGGCGATCTTGGCCAGCATGTCGTCGCGCAGGCGTTGATAGAGAGGTAGCCGTGTGTCCGTCATCAAGCCATTTCCTTTCATATTATGAGTCCCCTGCGGTCCTCTGCACGAATGTACCACCTTTAGTCGTAGGCAACGAAGATTGCGACTAATTGCGTGTATGCTGTGGCTTCTTCTATTCATATATATGAATAGATAATTAGCCAAATTGCTTAAGCGGGCTGTCGGCCCGCCGTTATTCGTGATTACGCAAGGACAACAAGGAAAGGCAATGACTTCAATCGCCGCGCCGACAGTGACTGGCGTCGATACGCATGCGCACATCTTTGAGCGTGGTCTGCCGCTGGCCGGCAGCCGCCGCTACAGCCCGGACTACGACGCGAGGGTGACGCAGTATCTGGCGCATCTGGACCGCTGTGGCCTATCGCACGGGGTCCTGGTTCAGCCCAGCTTCCTCGGGACCGATAACCACTACATGGTCGAGGCTCTGCGTCGTTACCCGCAGCGTCTTCGCGGAACCGCGGTGGTCGAGCGCGACATCGGCGCCGGCGAGCTCGATGCGCTGGCCGAAGCCGGCGTTGTCGGCATTCGTCTCAACCTGATCGGCAAGACGCCGGAGGACTATCGCAGTGCGCCGTGGCAGGCGCTGTTCGGCGAGCTGGCGCGTCGCGGCTGGTCGGTCGAGGTCCAGCGGGGTATCGACGACGTAGCAAGCGTGATTACGCCGATCCTGGCGTCGGGCGTGGCGGTGGTGGTCGATCACTTCGGCTTGCCGAAAGGCGCGATCGATCCAGACGAGCCGGCACATCGCGAACTGCTGGCGCTGGTGGCCCACGAGAACCTCTGGGTCAAGTTATCGGCGACCTATCGCTGCGCGGCGACGCCCGAACAGGCGCGCGTATCGATTGCCCGTCTGTGCGAGGCCTACGGGCACGGCGAGCGCCTGCTCTGGGGCAGCGACTGGCCGCATACCCGGTTCGAGGCGCAGACCGATTACGAGGCGCAGTTCTCGCTCATGCAGACACTGCTGCCGGATACCGACGTGCGACAGCGTATTCTCGTCGAGAACCCGGCGCGGCTGTTCAAGATTGACCGGTCCATGTAAGGCCGGCTTCCTAACGGGGATAGAGGGAACCAATACATGATGAGTCTGCTTGTGGTGGGGGCGATCGTCGTCTCTATCGTTCTGGGTTACCGAACCAAGATCAATATCGGGTTGTTCGCGATTGCCTTCGCCTATCTGCTGGGCTGCTTCGGCCTCGGCCTGAGCCCGAAGGAGGTGATTGCCTCCTGGCCGCTGAAGATATTCTTCATCATCTTCTCGGTCTGCCTGTTCTACAGTTTCGCCATCGTCAACGGTACGCTGGAGAAGTTGGCCGAGCATCTGATGTATCGCTGCCGCAACTTTCCGCACTTGCTGCCGTTCGCAATCTTCCTGGCAGCCGTGGTGATCTCGGCTTTGGGGGCCGGCTACTACACCGTGCTGGCATTCATGGCGCCGCTGACGCTGTTGCTCTGCGCGCGAACCGGGCTGAACCTGATCATCGGTGCGATGGCGGTCAACTACGGTGCGCTGGCGGGTGCCAACTTTGTCTCCAGCCAGAGCGGGATCATCTTCCGTACGCTGATGACCCAGGCCGGTCTCTCCGATAACCAAGCGTTTCTCAATAGCGCCGGCATCTTTGCCAGCACGCTGATCGTGCCGATCGTCGTGCTGGGCGGGCTGATTCTGATCAATCGCCGCCGCGGCGTGGCCATGGCGACGCTCGATCATGTCGAGCGCCCGTCGCCGCTTAATCGCGAGCAGAAGATGACCCTGGGCCTGACACTGCTGATGATGGTCACGGTGCTGCTGCCGCCAATCGCCAGCCTCATCGCGCCGGACAACGCCACCGTGGCCTGGCTCAACAGCAAGGTCGATATCGGCCTGATCGCCAGCGTGTTCTCGGTGATCGCACTGCTGCTCAAGCTGGGCGACGAGCGCAAGGCGATCGCCTCGCTGCCGTGGGGCACGATCATCATGATCTGTGGTGTCGGCATGCTGATCTCGATTGCCATGAAGGCGGGCACCATCGACATGCTCGGCTCGTGGATCGGGACCAGCATCCCGCCGGTGCTGGTCGCCGTGATGTTCGGTATCGTGGCCGCCTGCATGTCGCTCTTCGCCAGCACGCTGGGCGTGGTGACGCCGGCACTCTTCCCGCTGGTACCGTCGATCGCCGCCTCCGTCGGCATCGATCCGATGGTCATCTTCATCGCCATCGTGGTGGGAGCCCAGGCGACCTCGATCTCGCCGTTCTCCTCCGGTGGCAGCCTGATCCTTGGCTCCTGCCCCAGCGACGAGGAGCGCGCGGGTCTGCTGCCCAAGCTCCTGTTCCGTGCCGCGCCGCTGGGCTTCGTCGCCGCGCTGGTCTTCAACCTGCTACTGACGTTCGTGTTCTAGGCTGCATTCGGCAGCGGTCGGGCTTGCCCGACCGGCACGCATATCGAAGGCGACGGTCGTGACCGTCGCCTTTTCTGTTTTGGGTCGCCTCTATTGTCGGCCGCCTCTATTGTCGGCCGCCTCTATTGTCGGCCGTCTCTATGGTGGCCAGCCTTTATGAGGGACTGGCGAAGGCCGGTGGCAGGCGTGCCAGCCCGCCGCTCGCCTGTTCGAAGGCGTGGGCGAGCTGCAGCACGCCCCAGTCGTCGCGCGGCCGCCCGACGAGCTGGAATCCCGTCGGCAGGCCGTCGTCCTGGCACCCGGCGGGTAGGCTGATCGCCGGGGCCCCCAGCATCGACGCCGGAATCACGACTTCCATCCATCGGTGATAGGTATCCATCGAGCGGCCGTTGATCTCCCTCGGCCAGGGCGTATCGGCAGCGAACGGAAAGACCTGGGCGCTGGGCATGACGAGATAATCGAAACGTGAGAAGAGCGTGCGCCACGCCTGATAGGCCTCGGCGCGCTGGCGATTGGCGTGATGGATCGCCTGGGCCGAGAGGGCGAGTCCCTGTTCGATCTCCCACTGGGCTTCCGGTTTGAGAAAGTCTCGCCGCGCGGGATCGACGTAGGCCTCGGCGAGATTGCCGGCGACTGACCAGTGGCGCAGCGTGGTCCAGCTTTGCCATAGCGTCTCCGGAGGAAATGGGAGAGACGCTGGCGCGAGCGTGCAGCCGGCCGTCTCGAAGTGACCGAGAGCACGTTCGCAGAGTGCGAGAATGCCCGGCGCCATGGCCAGATAGCCCTCCCAGTCGCCGAGCCAGCCGATCGAGACCTGGTGCACATCGCGCTGCAGCGACCGGCGCGGGTCGGCGCCGTCGGGGAGCAGCGGCTCGCCCAGCGACAGCGGGGCCCGGGCATCGAAGCCGGACTGGATGGCCAGCAGACGGGCCACATCCTCGACGCAGCGCCCCATGGGGCCGTTGGTGGAAAGCTGCTGCCCGAATGGCTCCGGACTCACCCCCGGCACGCGGCCAAACGAGGGGCGCATGCCGATGACGTGGTTGAACGCAGCCGGATTGCGCAGCGAGCCCATCATGTCGCTGCCGTCGGCGACCGGCAGCAATCGCATGGCGAGAGCGGCACCCGCGCCGCCGCTGGAGCCGCCGGCGGTGCGCGTGGTGTCGAAGGCGCAGCGTGTGGCGCCGAAAAGGGGATTGTAGGATTGCGAGCCGAGGCCGAATTCGGGCGTATTGGTCTTGCCGATGACGATCGCACCGGCCGCGCGCATGCGCTCGACCATGAGACTGTCCTGGGTGGCGACATGCTCGGCGAACAGCGGCGATCCCTGAGTCGTCGGCAGGCCGGCGGCATCCGAAAGATCCTTGATCGCCTGCGGGAAGCCGTGCATCCAGCCGCGCGACCGCCCGGCCGTCAGCTCGGCGTCGGCGCGTGCGGCCTCGGCCATCGCGGCGTCGGCCTCGAGGCGCGAGATGATGGCATTGACCCGAGGATTGGCGGCCTCGATATGCGTCAGATAGGCGCGCATCACCTCACGGCAGGAGACGCTGCGCTCGTGAATCCGCCGCGAGAGGGTGGAGGCGTCCCAGCCGACGATCTCGGGCAGGACGAGAGGCGCCGCACCAGCGCCGGCGACAGGCGTTGAATCGGAGTCGGAGAAAGGGTTTGTCATTGTGTCCGAGGCTTTGAGAAGCGGGTGAGCCCTCAGCATACCTTAGTAGAGACCGCCCGGCCGGCGCGGTCCCGGCGACACGGCCGAGAGGCAGTGTCGCCGAGAGGTGAGATGGCCGGGACGGCAGATGCCCTGCGTGGGGCACCGCATCTTGTCAGCCGTTGTGGAACAGCTCGCTGTAGGCGCTGAGGGCCGGGGCGCCGCCCAGGTGCGCATACAGCACGCGGGAGCCGGGGGGGAACTCGCCCTGTCGCACCTTCTCGATCATGCCGTGCATCGATTTGCCCTCGTAGACCGGGTCGGTCAGCACGCCTTCCAGGCGTCCGCAGAGACGGATCGCCTCCAGCGTGCCGTCGTTGGGCAGGCCGTATTCGGGGTAGCCGAAGCGCGTGTCGAGCACCACATCCTCGGCGACGATCGGCTGGCCGAGCTCGACCAGTTCGGCCGTGTGCTGGGCGATACGCAACACCTGGGCGTGGGTCTGCGTCGGCTTGGCCGAGGCGTCGATGCCGATGACCTGGCGCGCGCGACCGTCCGCGGCAAAGCCCACCACCATGCCGGCCTGCGTGCTGCCGGTCACCGAGCAGACGACGATATAGTCGAACTGGAAGCCGAGCTCGCGCTCCTGCTGGCGGACCTCCTCGGCGAAGCCGACGAAGCCCAGGCCGCCGTAGGGGTGTTCGGAACAGCCTGCGGGGATCGGGAACGGTTTGCCGCCGTCCGCGCGTACGCTCTCCATGGCGCGCTCCCAGCTTTCGCGGATGCCGATGTCGAAACCGGCAGGGTCGAGGCGCACGTCCGCCCCCATGATGCGCGACAGCTCGATATTGCCGACCTTGTCATAGCTTGCATCGTAGTAGTTGACCCAGTTCTCCTGCACCAGCACGCACTTGAGGCCCAGGTGGGCGGCGACCGCGGCGACCTGGCGGGTCTGGTTCGATTGGATACCGCCGATCGAGACGAGCGTGTCGTAGCCACCTTCGAGCACTTCGGGAATGAGGTATTCGAGCTTGCGTGTCTTGTTGCCCCCGAAGGCGAGGCCGCTGTTGCAGTCTTCGCGCTTGGCGTAAAGCTCGACCTCGCCGCCCAGATGCTCGCTGAGTCGCTTGAGCGGGGTAATCGGAGAGGGGCCGAAGGTCAGGGGGTAGCGGGAGAACTTGTCGAGTTTCATGAAAACACCTGTCTGTCGTCGGAGCGTTGTCGTTGTTGTCCGTGGCGCTATGGCCCATGGCGTCATCGGTTGCCATGACGTGGCGGGAGACAAGTTCTACTCTAGGCGGAAAAGGCTTCTGGCAGGTTGCAGATTAACCTGATTAGTTAAAGTTAAAATTCGTAAAAAAGATAATTAAGTGATAAATAGTTCGTGTCAGTGCCAAATTACACAACAATATTGACTCAGCAAGGAGGCCGGACATGGCCCGGGCCGACAACCACGCGGTGTCGCTGGATCGTATCGACCGCCAGATTCTCGAGCAGCTGCAGCAAGACGCTTCACTCGCCAATGTGACGCTCGCCGAACGCGTGCACCTGAGCCCGCCGGCGTGCCTGCGCCGGGTCGAACGGCTCAAGCGCGAGGGCTACATCAAGGGCATGGTGGCGCTGCTCGATGCCGAGAGACTCGACGTCGGCATGGTGGTGCTGATCGGCGTGGTGCTGGATCGCTCCACACCGGAGTCGTTTGCGGACTTCGAGGCGGCAGCGCAGGGCATTTCCGGCTGCATGGAGTGCCACGTGGTAACCGGGGAGTTCGACTATTTCCTGCTCATCCGCACCCGCGACAACCAGAGCTTCAACCGCCTGCATGCCGAGCAGCTCATCTATCTGCCCGGCGTGCGTCAGATCCGCTCCTTCATGGGGCTGCGCGAAGTCCTGTCGACCACGCAGCTGCCCTTTACTCGTTGATCGACCCGCTGATCGCGAGCGCACGGTATCACGTGCGCCTAATGTCTAACGGCATATCTCGTATGATGTATGACAATATGATCGGGCCAGCACGCGCCGGGCGCGTCGCGGCTGCCGTGTGCAGCCGACAGGGTCGCCACGGGCCGATGCCGGGCGCCGGATTTACGCACACTCGCGAAGAGGGGTATCAAGGTGAATTTTTCCAGAGAAGCGGTGGTCGCCTCCATTACTGACGGTCTGCTCTCCTTCCCGGTGACGGATTTCGACGCCAACGGCAAGTTCGATGCCGAGAGCTATCGCCGTCGCCTGCTGTGGCTGAAGGAGTACGAGGTTTCCGCGCTGTTCGTGGCCGGCGGCACTGGCGAGTTCTTCAATATCACCCTCGAGGAGTACCGCGAGATCGTGACGGTGGCGGTCGAGACGATCGGGGGGCACGTGCCGATCATCGCCAGTGCCGGTCAGAGCGCCGAGCTGGCCAAGGCGCACTGCCGGGTCGCTCAGGAAGCCGGCGCCGACGGCATCCTGCTGATGCCGCCGTACCTGACCGAGTGCCCGCAGGCGGGGCTGGTCGAGTATGCCGCCAGCATCTGCGAGTCGACCGAGCTCAACGTGATCTACTACAACCGTGCCAACGGTTACCTGCAGGTGGATGGCGTGCAGGCGCTGGCCGACCGCTGCCCCAACCTGGTCGGTCTGAAGGACGGCAAGGGCGACATGCAGGCGCTCAATATCACCATCAAGACCCTCGGCAATCGTCTGGCCTATGTCGGCGGGGTTCCCACCGCCGAGATCATTGCCGAAGCCTATCTGGCGATCGGCGTCAGCACCTACTCCTCGGCGGTCTTCAATTTCGTGCCGGCGATGGCGGTAAAGTTCTACCAGGCGCTGCGCCGAGGCGACAGCGAGTTTGTGCGCAAGGCAACGCAGGAGTTCTTCGTGCCGTTCGTCACCCTGCGCGATAACCAGAAAGGCTACGCGGTCAGCCTGATCAAGGCCGGCGCCGATATCGTGGGCTACCCCGGCGGCCAGGTTCGCGCACCGCTGACCATGCCCGACGCGCAGGAAACGGCGACGCTCAAGGCGCTGGTCGAGAAAGCCAACGCACTCTGACGTCAGCGGCGCCGAGACTCGAGGGTCGGGGCTCGGCGCGCCTTGTCGTTCGCGCGGGTTGCCCGCGTGCCCACCGATTGTTCGCGCCGTCGCCTTGCGAGGCCGTGCGGCCGCGGGAGACGCTAGCCATGCCGACTCACGCCACGCCCACGATCACGCGCATGCAGGTCATTCCAGTCGCCGGCCGCGACAGCATGCTGCTCAATATCGGCGGTGCCCATGCGCCGTGGTTCACGCGCAACCTGGTGCTGCTCGAGGATAGTGCCGGGCAGTTGGGCGTCGGCGAGGCGCCGGGCGGCGAGACGATCCGCCAGTCGTTGCTGCAGGCGCAGGCCCACGTCGTCGGGCAGCCGCTGGGGCGGTTGCGCTCGCTGATCGCGTCGCTGCAGCAGGCGGGGCAGGGCGCCGACTTCGACGCGCTCGGCCAGGGCGCCTGGACCTTCGAGCTGCGGATCAACGCGGTGGCGGCACTCGAGGCGGCGCTGCTCGACCTGCTGGGCAAGCATCTCGAGGTCCCGGTGGCCGAGCTGCTGGGCGAGGGCAAGCAGCGCGATCACGTCGACGTGCTGGGCTATCTCTTCTTTCTCGGCGACGGCCACGCCACGCCGCTCGACTATCGGCGAGGAAGCGGGGGGCAGGGCGCCGATCATGACTGGTACCGGCTGCGCGACGAGCCAGCGATGTCGCCGGCGCGCGTCGTCGAGCAGGCTCAGGCGGCCCAGGATCGCTACGGCTTTCGCGACTTCAAGCTCAAGGGGGGCGTGCTGCCGGGCGAGCAGGAGGTCGAGGCCGTCACTGCCCTGCACGCCGCCTTTCCCGAGGCGCGCATCACCCTCGACCCCAACGCGGCCTGGTCGCTCGACGAGGCGATTCGCCTCTGCCGCGATCTGCACGGCACGCTCGCCTATGCCGAGGATCCTTGCGGCGCGGAGCAGGGCTTTTCCGGCCGCGAGATTCTCGCCGAGTTCCGTCGCGCGACCGGTCTTCCGGTGGCCACCAACATGGTCGCCACCAACTGGCGCGAGATGGCGCATGCCCTGATGCTGCGCGCGGTCGACATTCCTCTGGCAGACCCGCATTTCTGGACACTGTCCGGGGCGCTGCGCGTATCGCAGCTCTGCCGCGACCACGGCATGACCTGGGGCTCCCACTCCAATAATCATTTCGATATCTCGCTGGCGATGTTTGCACAGGTCGGTGCGGCTGCCGTGGGGCAGACCACGGCGCTGGATACGCACTGGATCTGGCAGGAGGGCGATGGGCACCTCACACGCGAACCGCCGCGCATCGTCGACGGGCGCATCGCGGTCGGCGATGCACCGGGCCTGGGGATCGAGATCGACATGGCGCGCATCGAACAGGCCCACGAATGCTACCAGCGCTTGCCGGCTGGCGGCCGCGACGATGCCAGGGCAATGCAGTACCTGATCGAGTACTGGCGTTTCGATGCCAACCGGCCGGCGCTGGTGCGCTGAGCCCAGGGGGCGCGACTCGGCAGTGAAGTCCGCCCCCGACAAGACAGCAGGATCCGGCTCACGAGGAGCCGACACACGAGCATGACCCCACCATTGCAGGAGGCAAGATGAATCTGACAGGTGAAATGCTGATCGGCCAGACGGCCGTCAAGGGCAGCCGCGATCCGATCCAGGCGATCAATCCGGCGACCAACGAGCGTCTCGAGCCGGGCTATCCGGGTGGCACCCAGGCCGAAGTCGAACGTGCCTGCCAACTGGCCTGGGATGCCTTCGACGCCTACCGCGAGACGTCACTGGAGGCGCGTGCCAAGTTCCTCGAAACCGTCGCCGACGAAATCGAGGCGCTCGGCGACGCGCTGGTCGAGCGGGCGGTGGCCGAGTCCGGCTTGCCGCAGGCGCGCATCCAGGGCGAGCGCGGACGCACCTGCGGTCAGCTGCGGCTGTTCGCGCGCGTCGTGCGCGACGGCGAGTGGCTCGACGTGCGTATCGACCCGGCGCTACCGGATCGCCAGCCGATGCCGCGTGTCGACCTGCGCCAGCGCCACGTTGCGCTGGGCCCGGTCGTGGTCTTCGGCGCCAGCAACTTCCCGCTCGCCTTCTCGGTGGCCGGCGGTGATACCGCCTCGGCACTGGCCGCCGGCTGCCCGGTAATCGTCAAGGCGCATGCCGCGCATCCCGGTACCAGCGAGCTGGTCGGGCGCGCGATTCAGGCTGCGGTGAAGAAGAGCGGTCTGCCGGAAGGCGTCTTCTCGCTGCTGTTCGGCTCCGGCCGTGAAGTCGGGACGGCACTGGTCTCCGACCCTCGTATCAAGGCGGCCGGCTTCACCGGCTCGCGCAGTGGCGGCCTGGCGCTATGGAAAGCCGCCCAGTCGCGGCCCGAGCCGATTCCGTTCTACGCCGAGATGAGCTCGATCAACCCCGTCTACCCGCTGCCGGCGGCGCTGAAGGCGCGCGGCGAGGCCATGGGCAAGGCGTTCGTCGGCTCGCTCAACATGGGGGCCGGTCAGTTCTGCACCAACCCCGGGCTGGTGATTGCCCGCAAGGGGCCGGAGCTCGATGCCTTCGTCGCGGCCGCCGGCGAGGCGGTCAAGGAGAGTGGCGCCCAGACCATGCTGACGCCGGGCATCTTCGAAGCCTATGAAAGCGGTGTCGCCGGCCTGGCCGGCAGCGGCAAGGCGCGCGAGATCGCCCGCGGTGCCAAGGGCGAGGGCCCCAACCAGTGCCAGACCGGACTGTTCGTGACTTCGGCAGCGGACTTCCTCGGTGACGAGGCGCTGCAGGCCGAGGTGTTCGGCTCCACGTCGCTGGTGGTCGAGTGCGCCGATGACGACGAACTCAAGCAGGTCACCGAGCACCTGGAAGGCCAGCTGACGGTCACGCTGCAGATGGACGATGCCGATACGGAGACTGCCCGAGCGCTGCTGCCGGCGCTGGAGCGCAAGGCGGGACGCATCCTGGTCAACGGCTGGCCGACCGGCGTCGAGGTGTGTGATGCCATGGTCCATGGCGGTCCCTTCCCGGCCACCTCGGATTCGCGCACCACGTCCGTCGGCACGGCGGCGATCTTCCGCTTCCTGCGCCCGGTCTGCTATCAGGACCTGCCGGAGGCGCTGCTGCCGGAAGCGCTCAAGCAGGACAATCCGCTCAAGCTCAAGCGCCTGGTCGACGGCAAGCGCGAAGGCTGAGCCGCGTTCTGCGCTCCCCCTGGCCCTGCGGGCCTTCATGAAGGCCCGCTGGTGATTGCGACGACCCCCGCCCGCAGGCGGGGGTCGCCGTGTTTCGGGGCCGAGAAACCGTGGCTGTCCGGCATGGGACCAAGGTCGCCATCGGTAGCTCTCGCTTCCGCGAACGCCTAGAATGAGCGCCGAGTCAAACGACCCCAACGAATTCGACAAGTTAAAGGAACGCCCGTGAATCCGGTACAAACCACCTTCCAGTACGGTCAGAGCACCGTCACTCTCGAGACCGGGCGCATCGCCCGCCAAGCCACCGGCGCCGTGCTGGTCACCATGGATGACACCGTGGTCCTGTGTACCGTGGTCGGGCGCAAGGACCTCAAGCCCGGTCAGGACTTCTTCCCGCTTTCCGTGCACTATCAGGAGAAGACCTACTCCGTGGGCAAGATCCCCGGTGGCTTCTTCAAGCGTGAAGGCCGTCCGACCGAGAAAGAGACGCTGACCTCGCGTCTGATCGACCGCCCGATTCGTCCGCTCTTCCCCAAGGGCTTCATGAACGAAGTCCAGGTCATCTGCACCGTGCTTTCCGCCAACGCCAACCAGGATCCGGACATCGCCGCGATGATCGGCACCTCGGCGGCGCTGGCGATCTCCGGCCTGCCGTTCAGCGGCCCGATCGGCGCGGCACGCGTCGGCTTCACCGAGTCGCGCGGCTACTTCCTGAACCCGACGGTCGAAGAGCTGGCCAGCTCCGAGCTGAACATGGTGGTGGCGGGTACCGACAAGGCCGTGCTGATGGTCGAGTCCGAAGCCAAGGAACTGACCGAAGACGAAATGCTGGGCGCGGTACTCTACGCCCACCAGGAGATGCAGGTCGCGGTCGACGCGATCAACTCGCTCGTCGCCGAAGCCGGCAAGCCCAAGTGGGCCTGGCAGCCTGCCGCGACCAACGTCGCGCTCAAGGATGCCGTTGCCGGCGCCTTTGAAGCCAAGATCGGCGAGGCCTACCGCATCACCGACAAGATGGCGCGTCAGGACGCGCTAGCCGCGATCCGCGCCGAGGCCATCGAACAGCTGGCCGGCGGCGAGTCGCCGCAGTTCGATGCCGACGCCGTCTCCGGCGCGCTGGCGAGCCTCGAGAAGCATACCGTGCGTCGCCGCGTCATCGCCGGCGAGCCGCGTATCGACGGGCGCGACCACAAGACCGTGCGTCCGCTCGACGTCAAGGTCGGTGTGCTGCCGCGTACCCACGGCTCCGCGTTGTTCACCCGTGGCGAAACCCAGGCCATGGTCGTTGCCACGCTCGGTACGCTGCGCGACGCTCAACTGATCGAGTCGCTCGAGGGCGAGCGCAAGGATCGCTTCCTGCTGCACTACAACTTCCCCCCGTACAGTGTCGGCGAAGCCGGCTTCATGGGCGGTCCGAAGCGTCGCGAGATCGGTCACGGCCGTCTGGCACGCCGCGGTATCCAGGCGATGCTGCCGAACGAAGACGACTTCCCCTACACCATCCGCGTGGTCTCCGAGATCACCGAGTCCAACGGCTCCAGCTCGATGGCTTCCGTGTGCGGCTCCTCGCTGGCGCTGATGGATGCCGGCGTGCCGCTCAAGGCACCGGTAGCGGGCATCGCCATGGGGCTGGTCAAGGACGACGATGGCTTCGCCGTGCTGACCGATATCCTGGGTGACGAGGATCACCTCGGCGACATGGACTTCAAGGTGGCCGGTTCCGTCAACGGCGTGACCGCCCTGCAGATGGACATCAAGATCGAGGGCATCAACGAGGAGATCATGGAGACGGCGCTGCAGCAGGCGCACCAGGCGCGTATCGAGATCCTCGACAAGATGAATGTCGTCATCGGCGAAAGTCGTACCGAAGTCTCCGAGCACGCGCCGGCGATGCAGACCATCAAGATCTCGCCGGACAAGATCCGCGACGTGATCGGCAAGGGCGGTGCCACCATTCGCAGCATCTGCGAAGAGACCGGCGCCTCCATCGATATCGATGACGACGGCCTGGTGCGCATCTACGCTGAGGACCGCGCTGCGGCCAAGCGTGCCATCGACCGCGTCAACGAGATCACCGCCGAGGCCGAGATCGGCAAGCTCTACCGTGGCAAGGTCGTGCGTCTGGCCGACTTCGGTGCCTTCGTCAACTTCATGCCGGGAACCGACGGCCTGGTGCACATCTCGCAGATCGTGCCGGAGCGCGTCAACGACGTGAAGGATTACCTGAGCGAAGGGCAGGAAGTGACGGTCAAGGTGCTCGACATCGACAACCGCAATCGCGTGAAGCTCTCCATCAAGGAGATCACGCCGGAAGAGAAGGCAGCATTCGAGGCCTCGCTCGTCGAAGAAGTGTGATGACAGCAGGCCGCCAGGCCTGAGCGATCACGACACGACAACGCCCGACCCGCCCTGTGCGGGTCGGGCGTTTTGGGTAGGGGGCTTCTCAGGCCGTGGCGGTCTGACGCCGCGGGGCCGGCAGATATCGCTTGAGGCGGCGCGAGAGCTTCTTCTCGACGAATTCGTAGCTCAGCCACGAGCCGATGGCGATGATCGGCACGCAGATCGCCAGCGCCAGATAGGGGCTGAGGCCGTACTGCCGGGTCAGCACGTAGTCGCCGGACCACAGTACGATCACGTGCAGCAGATAGGTGGAGTAGGACCAGTCGCCCATCGCCTTGACCACGCGGTTGTGGCCGAGTCTCGGTTCCATGCCGATAAAGGCGATGACCAGTGCGGCGCCTGGCAGGCCCCAGGCCACGAAGCGCAGCATGCCGGACGGGTCGTTGAAGGCGAGAATCGTGCCGAGGCTCGTCAGCGCCAGGACGATCGGCCACCAGCGTCCGCCGGGCAGGCCGTGGCGTGAGTAGATCACGCCGATGCCCACGCCCAGCAGGAACTCGAAAATGATCGGATCGGTGTAGAAGCTGCTGATGAACGGCTGGTGGGCGAACAGCGTGTTGATCACCACGATCGCCAGCACCAGGCCCCACAGGCGCCACTGACGCTTGAGCATCAGTGAGGCGGCGAAGACCACGTAGAACAGCATCTCGAAGTTGAGCGTCCAGCCGACCGGCAGAATCGGGTAGTAGCCGTAGCCGGCCGGGTTCTCCGTGGGAATGAAGAACAGCGACATCAAGAGCCCCTTGAGACTCAAGCCGTACTCCGGCATCACGCTGCTGGCGAAATAGAGAATCGCCGCGGTAATCGCGGTGTAGAGCCAGTAGGCCGGCACGATGCGCACCAGCCGGTGAAGCAGGAATTGTGGCGTGGAAAGCGACTTGCCCCGGGTCGAGACGGTGATCACGAAGCCGCTGATGACGAAGAAGATATCCACGCCGACCTGGCCCCGGGTCGAGAACAGGTATTCGACCCAGTTGTCGGCCTCGAAGCCGAAGAACACCTGCATGAAGTGGTGGAAGACGACGATCCATGCCGCCAGCGCGCGTAGCGCCTGTACCGAAATCAACATCCCTTTCTCAATCCCTTGATGGCCATGCATTGACGCTATATGGGAAGGGTATCGACGCAAAAAGTTCACGCCGATGAGGGAAAAGGATAAACGCTGTTCGAAAAACGTCGGGCAAGGGCCAGGACAGGATCGGCGCTAGGCTCGGGCGATCAGCGCCCCGGCGTGATGGGACGGCCGCGTCAGCGCGGCCGTGATCGCTCAGAGCTTGCGCAGGGCGACCTGCTCGACCAGATGGTTGGGGCCCTTGCGCAGGATCAGATCGGCGCGGGGGCGCGTCGGCAGGATATTCTCGCGCAGGTTGCGGCGGTTGATGTCTCGCCACAGGCCCTCGGCGATGGCGACGGCTTCCGCTTCCTCGATCTGCGCATAGCGGTGGAAGAACGAGGCCGGGTTCTGGAATGCGGTCTCGCGCAACAGGCGAAAGCGCTCCAGGTACCAGTCATGAATATGGGACTCTTCGGCGTCGATATAGATCGAAAAGTCGAAGAAATCGGAGACGAAGGGCACCATCTTGCCATCTTCCGGCAGATCACGGACCTGCAGCACGTTGATGCCTTCGACGATTAGGATGTCGGGGCGATCGACGGTCTGAAAGGTGTCGGGCAGCACGTCGTAGGTCAGGTGCGAGTAGAGCGGCGCCTGCACGTTGCGCACGCCGGCCTTGATCCAGGAGAGAAAGCGCAGCAGGGCGCCGATGTCGTAACTCTCCGGGAAGCCCTTGCGCGACATCAGATCTTTCTCGCGCAGCTCGGCGTTGGCGTGCAGAAAACCGTCGGTGGTGACCAGGTCGACCTTGGGGCTCGAAGGCCAGCGTGCCAGCAGCTCCTTGAGAATGCGCGAGGTGGTCGACTTGCCGACCGCCACGGAGCCGGCAATACCGATGATGAAGGGCGTCTTCTGGGTATCGTCGATATCGAAGAAGTGCTTGCGCTGTGCGTAGAGGGCCTGGCTTGCCTCGACGTAGGCCGAGAGCAGCCGCGACAGGGCAAGATAGATGCGCCGGACTTCGTTCAGGTCGATCGGATCGTTGAGTGAACGCAGTCGCTGTACTTCCTCGGCGGAGAGCGTCTGCGGGGTATCGGCGCGGAATTCGGACCACTGTTCGGCCGTGTAAAACTGATACGGGGAAAACGGGTCCGGTCTCAATTGGTTCATTGCATCTCTTCGATCTGCTGACCCGCGACAGCCCTCACGCTGGCTCGCCCGGGGCCTGGTTATCGCCGTCGTGCGCGGCGAATTGTCTCAGGTGCATGGGCACAATGCCACGCGTATCGACCTCGCCATGGGCAACGAAGCCCAGGCGCCGATAGAGCGGGATCGCCGCGGCGTTGTCGGCGAAGACGTTGAGCGTGACATGCTCGGCGTGTCGCGCGTGCGCTTCCTGCAGTAGCGCTCGACACAGCTGCTCGCCGAGACCCTCCCGGCGCCGGGCAGGGTCGACGATGATCCGGGCCAGATGCCAATGGCGCGGCCCTTTCTGAATAAGCTGGCCGAATGCGGCCGGCAGCGGGCCCTCGGCGACACAGAACGTCGGCGTGGCGCCGCCCTCGAGCTCCTGCCACAGGGTCGGGCCATCGGTTGGCCAGGTGAGATCGGGACCGGCCCAGCGAGTCAGCGAGGTCGGCGAATCGACCCAGCGGGCGATCGTCTTCAGATCGCTCGGCAGCGCGGCTCGCCAGCGCCGCTCACCCATCGCTGCGGCTCGGCATGCGGACCGCAACGTTGTCGATCAGGCGCGTCGTCCCGAGGTAGACGGCGCCAAGCAGGCGGCCCGCCGTATGCCGAGCCGGGTCGAAGGCCGTCAGGTCAGGGGCACGCAGCTCCAGATAGTCGAGACGCAGCCCACTGGCCGCCAGTTCGCGGCGGGCCGTGGCGATCGCGCTGTCGACCGCTTCGCCGCGAGCAAGGGCTTCGGCACAGCGCGACAGTGTCCGGTATAGCGCCGTGGCCTGTTCGCGTTCACTCGGCGAGAGATAGCCGTTGCGCGACGATAGCGCCAGCCCGTCGTCGGCGCGCACCGTCGGGACACCGACGATCTCGATCGGGAAGTGCAGGTCGGCGACCAGCTTGCGAATCACCGCCAGCTGCTGAAAATCCTTCTCGCCGAAGCAGGCGACGTCCGGCTGCACCAGATGAAAGAGCAGGGAGACGACCGTGGCGACGCCATCGAAGTGACCGATTCGCGAGCCGCCGCAGAGACCTTCCGAGACCACGGGTACCTGCACCTGGGTCTGAGCCTCGAGGCCGCCGGGGTAGAGCGTTTCGACGTCCGGGGCGAACAGCAAGTCGCAGCCGTGGGCGGCGAGCTGCGCCCGGTCGGCGTCGAGCGTGCGCGGGTAGCGGCCGAGATCCTCACCGGCGGAGAACTGTAGCGGATTGACGAACAGTGTGGCGACGACCAGATCGGCGAGTGCGCGGGCGCGCTCGACCAGCGCCAGATGCCCTGCGTGCAGATTGCCCATGGTCGGTACCAGCGCAATACGTTGCCCCTCGCGCCGTGCGATGGCCAGCCGTTCTCTCAAGGGGGTGATGTCGTGCTCGAGCTGCATCAGAAGGTGTGCTCCGCGGCGGGGAACTGGCGCTGATGAACGGCCTCCGCATAGGCGCGGAAGGCCGCCTCGATGCTCTCCTGGCCGTGCAGGAAGTTCTTCACGAAGCGTGGCACGTAGCCGCTGTTGAGGCCGAGCACGTCATGCATGACCAGAATCTGGCCATCGACGTCCGGGCCGGCGCCAATGCCGATCACCGGTACCTCGACGGCATCGCGCACACGCCGAGCGAGATCGCGGGGCACGCATTCGAGCAGGATCACCGCGGCCCCGGCATCGACCAGATGACGGGCCGCGTCGACAATGCGCTGGGCCTCGGCGTCGGCCTTGCCCTGCACCTTGAAGCCTCCCAGTTGATGCACGCTCTGCGGCGTCAGGCCAAGATGCGCGCAGACCGGCACGCCGCGGCGTGTCAGTTCACGGATACCGTCGGCCATCCACGCTTCGCCTTCGATCTTGACCAGCTCGGCGCCGGCGCGCATCAGCTGGCCGGCATCGCGCAGGAGCTGGCCGGTATCGGCGTTGCTCATGAAGGGCAGATCGACCATCAGCAGGCTGCGTTGCTTGCCCCGGGCGACGCAGCGCGTGTGGTAGACGATGTCCTCCAGCGTGACCGGCAGTGTACTGGCATGTCCCTGCAGCACCATGCCGAGGGAGTCGCCGACCAGCAGCACATCGATACCGGCGCTGTCGGCGCAGCGCGCCAGGGTTGCATCGTAGGCGGTCAGACAGCTGAACGCCTCGCCGCGCGCCCGACAGTCGCGCAGGGAGTGGAGGGTTACGCTCTTCATGGTCTCTCGCTCGTTGACGCCGGCGGGCGCCGGCATGGCCGTGCGCGGCCGAGTGTAACGGGTTGTCGACACGACGCAACTCGACGTTGGCCCCATATGGCGGCGGAGAGGCTGCGGCGAGTGCCGGGAGTCGGCGCGGAGGCGGCGTCAGTCGTCGAGGCGGTGCAGTGGCTGATCGGCGAGCGCTGGAAGGTACGACGCCAGGGGGCGGTCGGCGAGGGTGAAGTCCGGCGCGATCTCGGCCAGCGGCTCCAGGACGAACCGCCGATACGGCATCTGCGGGTGCGGTAGCGTCAGGCGCGGGTGATATTGTGCCAGGCCGGCATACCACAACAGATCGAGGTCAAGGGTACGGGGTCCCCAGTGGCGGCGACGCACGCGGCGGTGGCGCTGTTCGAGCGCCTGCAGCTGATCGAGCAGTGCCAGTGGTGACAGGCGAGTGTGAATGGCGGCCACGGCGTTGACGAAGTCTGGCTGGTCCTGCGGTCCGATCGGGGCGCTGGCGTAGAGCGACGAGCGCGCCACGCACTGAGTCAGCGGCAGCGCGTCCAGGCTTCGCAGTGCGCGCCGCAGCTGCTCGCGGGGTGTCTCGAGGTTGCTGCCGAGGCCGATATAGGCCAGCGCGGGCCGCGATGCCTCACTCATCCAGCGTCGGCGGCGTCGAGCGGTTGGGATTACGGCGGCGCTTGCGCGGACGGCGGCGGCGCGGCTTGCCGCTGTTGCCGGCCGGATGGCCGCCATCGACCTCCGCCATCAACTGATGCTGTTCGCTCTCGTCGGCATCCTGAAAACGGGTCCACCACTGGCCCAGCCCCGGTGTCAGCTCGCCCGCTTCCTCGCGCAGCAGCAGGAAATCGTAGGCGGCGCGGAAGCGCGGATGCTCGAGCGTCTGGAAGACACGCCGGCCTCGGCGGCGAGGCAGCTGCTGCTGGAGTTCCCAGATATCGCGCATCGGCATGCTGAAACGCTTGGGGATGGAGGTGTGCTGCAACTGTCGGCTGATGACCTGCTGGGCGGCTGCCTGCTGTGCGGGCACCTCCGGCAGGTCCTGTTCGTGGGCGACCTGCGCCGTGCGCTGGGTCACGCAGGGCCAGAGCAGGGCAGCGAACAGGAACGCCGGCGTGACCGGGCGATCCTCTGCCAGCCGGGTGTCGGTGTTGGCCAGCGCCTGCTCCACCAGTGCCTCGGCCCAGGGGAGCGCTTGCAACGCTTCGTCGCTTTCCGGGAACAGCATGGCGAACAGTCCCAGCTCGCGCAGTACGCGGAAGCTTTGTACGGCGTGGCCGGAGAGGAACAGCTTGAGGACTTCCTCGAACAGACGCGCCGGTGGGATCTGCAGCAGCAGCGGTGCCAGTTCGCGGATCGGCGCCTCGGTCTCTGCAGCAAGGCTGAAATCGAGCTTGGCGGCAAAGCGCGCCGCCCGCAGCATGCGCACCGGATCTTCGCGGTAGCGCGTTTCGGGATCGCCGATCAGACGCAGTATGCGGTCGTCGAGATCCTGCAGGCCGCCGGTCCAGTCGTGGATCGAGAAATCGCTGACGCTGTAGTAGAGCGCGTTGACGGTGAAGTCGCGCCGGATGGCATCTTCCTCGACGCTACCCCAGACATTGTCGCGCAGCAGCAGCCCTTCATCGGACTGCTGGCTGTGGTTGCCACCGTCTTCCTCGCCGTGTCGGCCCCGGAAGGTGGTGACCTCGATCACCTCGCGCCCGAAGCGCACGTGCACGATGCGAAAGCGTCGACCGATGATGCGCGAATTGCGGAAAAGCTGGCGCACTTCGTCGGGGGTGGCCGCGGTGGCCACGTCGAAATCCTTGGGGCGGTTGCCCAGCAGCGAATCGCGGATGCAACCGCCGACCAGATAGGCGTCGTAGCCGGCATTGTTAAGGCGATAGAGCACCTTGAGGGCGTTTTCGCTGAGATCCCGGCGTGAGACATCGTGTTCGTCGCGAGGCAGGACTCGCCGCGTGGGACGGGTGTTTTCGGAAGCTTGGGCGGATTCAGCGCCGAAGAGGGTCTTCAAACGTTCACCGGGACGTTGTAGAAAGCGGGAAAATCCTTTGAACATGCGGCGAAATCGACTCGCGAGATAGCAAAACCCCAGTGTAGCGGAGCCCCGATGGCTTGCAAAGACGCGACCCTCGTGTCCGCCCGCATTGCCAAGGGGAATTGGCGGTCTGCTGTGTGAATGAACAGGCCGTTTCGACGGCGGCGGGGAGAACGAGCGCAGAGGGCGTTCGGGGAAGCGCCTGCCTGTCTCAGACAGCCACAAGAGTAGACAGCAAAAAGGGGAGACCCGATCGGCCTCCCCTTTCCAAGGATGCTGTGCAACGTCCATGCCGCTTCTTCTTGTTCGTGATGGCGCATCGCCTTGAATACGCATCACAGTCGCTGAACGATATCGCAGTCACTGACTTGTCGTTGTCGGCCTGGCCGTGAGCGACCACCTCGTATTCAAAACAATCATCCAACACGACAGGCAATGCCCTACCCGGTTCTTGTTGTTGTTCCGGGAAGTCTTCGCATCTCGGGGAGGCTTGTTGTTGTTGCCCCATCGGCGAAGCGCGTCGCGTCCTGATTCTGAGTCTGGCTCCGTGCGGCCATTATTGTTGTTTGCCGTCGGTTGCTGTCGGGACCCTTATTGTTGTTGGCGGTCCGTCGGCGAGAGCCTGTATCTTCATGCCGTGTTGTTGTTGTTGGCGGCAGTCTGGGGTACCGGCCGATCGTGATCTTGTTCTTGTTGGGGCGATCGGCACCCGATGTTTGTTTTTCTTGTCCTAGATATTGCACCCACCGTGCCACTCCAGTTTTTTTCGCTTTTAAACATGGGGTTATGATTATTCTGGTGATGCCAGGTTGCCGCGGGCCCGTAGGAACGGGGGCGGCGATGTTTCATTAAGGGGCATCAAGAATCAATTTTGCCTGTTTATGGTGCACCCATGCGGCGCTGGCGACAGGGTGGCGTAAAACGCGATGGGTTTCGCTTAGACCATAGTCTCTTCCGGCGTCGTTTCTCGATCGACAACTGGCTCAGCGGGCGATGCGGTGCGCCTGCGGACGCAGCCGCCGAGGCTGCCAGTGCACTTGGGCATACTCGAGCTGCTGCGCCACCGGGGCGGTGCGTAGCGCCGGCGGAGGCGCCTGGTCCAGGAGCGTCAGTGCCCGGTGCAGCAATGGGCGTACCGCGTCATCCTGCCGTGGCAGCGGGGGTGCAAGGTTCTGCTTGGAGAGTTTCTGGCCGTCTTCGCCCATCACCAGGGGTAGGTGCAGGTAGCGCGGTTCGGGGTAGCCGAGCGCGACCTGAAGCTGGCGTTGCCAGGGCGTGTTGTCGAGGAGGTCGTGGCCGCGAACGATATCGCTGATGCCCTGGTCGGCATCGTCGACCGCCACGGCGAGCTGATAGGACCACAGACCGTCCTTGCGTTGGATGACCACGTCGCCGTGGCGGGTCGGATCGAGTGCCTGGCGGCCGAAAAGACGGTCCTGCCAGACCACCGGATTGGCGCCACGATCCGTGCGCAGGCGCCATGCCTGCGGTCGTTCGGGGTGGCGCGAGCCATGGCGACACCAGCCGGGGTAGTGCTCAAGGTGCTGCCACTCCCGGCGCGAGCAGCCACAGGGATAGGCCATGTCGAGCTCGATCAGTCGCGTCAGCGCCGCCTGGTAGGCGTCCCCGCGCTCGTGCTGGTAGCGCACCGGGCCATCCCACGTCAGGCCGAACGCTTCCAGCTGCGCGAGAATCTCGCTGTCTGCCCCCGGTGGGCAGCGCGGTGGGTCGATATCTTCGATACGCAGCAGCCAGCGGCCGCCGGCGGCGCGCGCATCGAGCCAGCTGCCGAGCGCGGCGACCAGCGAGCCAAAGTGCAGTGGGCCGGAGGGGGTTGGGGCGAAGCGGCCGGTATAGATCATGGGCGCCTCAGGCCGAAAGGAAATCGCGGGGCGGAAAAACGCAAACGGGCACCTGCGAGGGTGCCCGTGACAAGCAGAGCCGGTCGATCGTTTCAGCCGCCGAGCTGCTTCTCCTTGAGTTCCGCGAGCGTCTTGCAGTCGACGCACAGCGTGGCGGTGGGACGAGCCTCGAGGCGGCGGATACCGATCTCGACGCCGCAGGCTTCGCAGAAGCCGTAGTCGTCTTCGTCGATCTTCTCGATCGTTTCGTTGATCTTCTTGAGCAGCTTGCGTTCCCGGTCGCGCGTACGCAGTTCCAGGCTGAAACCCTCTTCCTGGGTGGCACGATCCGCAGGATCGGCGAAGTTGTTGGCTTCTTCCTGCAGGTGGCGCACCGTGCGGTCGACCTCTTCCATCAGGTCCTGCTTCCAGCCCAGCAGGATCTCACGGAAATGCGCAAGCTGCTTTTCGTTCATGTACTCTTCACCCGGCGCCGGCTGGTACGGGGTGAATTGGCTGGGCGCTTCCGTTTTCTTTTCCGCTACTGGCATGGGGGCAGCCTCGTTACGCAAGTGACTTGGGCCGAGGATCGGCCGGGGGCAGCGTCACCGCTACCCGAAGCCATGCTTATTTAGCGAAAAAGTAGCCGCATTGCAACTGAATGGCCGCTTTATTTTTCTCACGCCACCGATACGAACCGTTACCGCGTTTTGATGTGGCACGGCGGCGTTGGCGTGCCGCGAGAGGCCGGCCGAGGAGTCTTTTCAGATGTTCTGGAGCGAGCGGCTCGATGCCGTACAACCCTTTCGGGTCATGGGGCTGCTGGAGGCGGCGCAGCGCCGTGAAGCCGCCGGTCATGACGTCATCCACCTGGAGATCGGCGAGCCAGACTTCCCGACGCCGGCGGCGGTGATCGAGGCCGGGCGGCGGGCACTGGATGCGGGACAGACCCGCTACACGCCGGCCTGCGGCCTGCCCGCGCTGCGCGAAGCCATTGCCTCTCACTACCATCGCCTGCACGGGGTCGACATCGACCCGGCGCGCATCATAGTCACGCCGGGGGCTTCGGGGGCGCTGCTGCTGGCCAGCCAGTTGCTGGTACAGCGCGGCGATCGCGTGCTGATGGCGGACCCGACCTATCCCTGCAATCGTCACTTCATGGCCCTGGCCGACGCCGCCGTGGATACGGTCGCCGTCGGGCCCGACAGCGGCTGGCAGCTCGATGCGAGCCTGATCGCGCGCCACTGGCAGGCGCGCACGCGTCTGGCCATGCTGGCGACGCCCTCCAATCCGACCGGGCACATGCTGAGCGCGCCCCAGCTCGGGGAGATCGCCGCTGCCGTCACGGCTCGCGAGGGGGCGCTGCTGGTCGACGAAATCTATCAGGGGCTGTGCTACGACCTCGATCCGGTGTCGGCGGTGACGTGCGCGCCGCAGGCATTCGTGGTCAACAGCTTCTCCAAGTACTTCGGCATGACCGGCTGGCGGCTGGGGTGGATGGTGGCACCCGAATCGGCCATCGAGCCGTTGACGCGCCTGGCGCAGAATATCTTTCTGGCCCCGCCGACCCTGTCGCAACACGCGGCGCTGGCGGCCTTCACGCCGGATTGCCGTGAAGAGCTCGAGGCGCGACGGCGGGCGTTGGCGGGTCGTCGCGATGCGCTGCTCGCCGCATTGGCTTCGCTGGGGCTGGCGCCGGCGCTGCCGCCGCAGGGCGCGTTCTATGTCTGGCTCGACGTGTCGGCCTACACCGATGACAGTCAAACGTTCTGTCATCGTCTGCTGGAGGCCGAAAACGTGGCGATCACGCCGGGGGTGGATTTCGCCGTCACGGGCGGCGAGCACTATGTGCGCATCGCATTCACCACCGACGTGGCGCGGCTGGAGGAGGCCGTAGCCCGAATCGGGCGCTTTCTGGCGAGCCAGGAGGGGGCATGACGCTGCCCCCGCTGGTACCCGGCCGGCTCGAGCGGCGCTACAAGCGGTTTCTGGCCGATATCACGCTCGATGATGGCCGGGAGGTCGTCGCGCACTGCCCCAATACCGGCTCCATGCGTGCCGTCAACGTGCCGGGTTGCCGGGTCTGGCTATCGCCGAGTACCAATCCGGCGCGCAAGCTGGCGTGGACGTGGGAGCTGATCGCGCTGCCGAACGACCGTGGCGGCCACGATCTTGCCTCGGTGCATACCGGGCGCACGAATGCGCTGGTCGAGGCTGCCCTGCGAGACTGCAAGATTGCCGAGCTGGCGGGCAACGTCAGCCTGCGGCGCGAGGTCAAGGTACCGGCGGAGAAGGCTCGGCTCGACTTCCGGCTGGAAGCCCACGATGGCTCGCTCACCTTTGTCGAGGTTAAGCAGGTGACGCTCAAGGAAGCGGATGGCCACGGCTACTTCCCGGATGCGGTCAGCGAACGCGGGCGAAAGCATCTACAGGTGCTGCGGGCGCTGTCGCGAGAGGGGCATCGCAGCGTCCTGCTGTTCTGCGCGGCGCACACCGGCATCGAGGACGTTGCACCGGCGGCGCATCTCGATCCCGCCTACGCCGCCGCGCTCGAGGCCGCCGCCGCAGACGGCGTCGAGGTGATGGCCTACGGCTGTCGGGTGCTGGGAACGCCGGCGTCCCCGCGGGGGCTTGAGATCGATCGGCGCCTGCCGGTCGATCTCGCTCGTCGCTACGCATCGCCGGATGCGGCCGACGAGAGTGCGGGGGCGCGCTGACGTCGCCCGAGGCTCACCCGCCGCGTCCGACGTGGATCGATCAGCGACCGCGTCGGACGCGGAAGATGGCTGTCTCGCCAAACAGGTTCGGCCACCAGCGCGAGCTCCAGTGACCTTCGTGATCGGCGCTGCCGACCGCGCGATCGGCAATAGTCACGCCCTTGGCGCGGCACAGGTTGGAGAAGTCCTGGAACGTCGACAGGTGAATGTTGGGGGTGTCGTACCAGGCATGCGGCAGCGAGCGCGAAACCGGCATGCGCCCGCGGAAGGTCAGATGCAGGCGATGCTTCCAATAGGCGAAGTTGGGGAAGGCGATGATGCACTCCGGTGCCACGCGCAGCATCTCGTCGAGCATGGTGTCGGGGCGGCGCAGCGCCTGCAGCGCCTGGGTCATGACCACGACGTCGCAAGCGTCGTCGACGAAGTTGGCGAGGCCGTCGTCGAGATCCTGCTCGAGTACATTCACCCCCTTGCCCAGGCATGCCGCGATGCCCTCGGGGTCGATCTCCAGGCCATAGCCAGTCACGTTCTTGTGCCGGGCGAGTGCCGCCAGCAGGGTGCCGTCGCCGCAGCCCAGATCGAGAATGCGGGCGTTGTCGGGCACCCAGTCATAGATCAGTTCGAGATCCGCGCGCATCAGGCTGTCTCCCCTGCGATATCGGCGTAGACGCGCCGCATGAAGCTGCCGAACACGGCCTCGTACTGGGCATTGGGCAGCAGGAAGGCGTCGTGGCCATGGGGCGAGTCGACGTTGACGTAGCTGACAGACTTGCCCGCGCGCAGCAGGGCGTTGACCAGCTCCTGCGAGCGGGCCGGGGCGAAGCGCCAATCGGTGGTGAAGCTGATGACGAGGTAGGGGCAGGTGACCGGGGCCAGCGCCGCGGCGAGATCGCCGCCGTGCTGGCCCGCCGGGTCGAAGTAGTCGAGCGCTTTGGTCATCAGCAGATAGGTATTGGCGTCGAAACGGGTCGAGAAGGTATCGCCCTGATGGCGCAGGTAGGATTCGACCTGAAACTCGACGTCGTAGCCGAAGTTGAGCTGATCGCTACGCAGATCTCGGCCGAAGCGCGCCCCCATCGAGTGTTCGGAGAGATAAGTGATATGGCCGATCATGCGCGCGAGTTTCAGGCCCAGCTTGGGAATCGCCGCCTGTGCGCCGTACCAGCCGTCGTGGAAATCGGGATCGGAGCGGATCGCCTGGCGAGCGACTTCGTTGAAGGCGATGTTCTGTGCCGAAAGCCTTGGCGTGGCCGCGATCACGGCAGCGTTGGCGACCCGCTCCGGATACGCGATCGTCCACTGCATGGCCTGCATGCCGCCGAGGCTGCCCCCGACCACCGCGGCGAAACGCTCGATGCCCAGGCGGTCGGCCAGACGCGCCTGGCTGTGGACCCAGTCGGCCACGGTCATGACCGGGAAGGTGGGGCCCCATTCGCGCCCGGTCTGCGGGTCGACGCTGGCCGGGCCTGTGCTGCCGTGGCAGCCCCCCAGGTTGTTGAGTGAAACGACGAAGAAGCGATCCGTGTCGATCACCTTGCCGGGGCCGATGTAGGCGTCCCACCAGCCGGGCTTGCGATCCTCCGGATCGTGGTAGCCGGCAGCGTGGTGGTGTCCGGAGAGCGCATGGCAGATCAGCACGGCGTTGCTGCGCTCGGCATTGAGCGTGCCGTAGGTCTCGTAGATCAGCTCGAAGCGATCGAGCGTCTTGCCACAGGCCAGGGCCAGCGGCGATTCGAAGGCCGCGACCTGCGGTGTGACCAGGCCGACGGAGTCGGGCGGGAAGGAAGCGGACATGAAACGGGTGTCTCTCCTGGGGCTACGCGGCCGCACCGGTCATTGACCGGCGCGGCCGAACGCCACGGCAAATGCTGCCGCGGCGGAGGTTCATGAGTCGACCGTTCGGGAATCGACCGCTACGAGGTCGGCGGTTCAGAAGCCGACCAGGGCGCCCGGCAGACCGGCAGCGCGTGCCAGTGAGCCGACCACCAGACTGTCGAGCAAGTTGATCGCAATGAAGACCACGATCGGCGACAGATCGATCATCCCCAGCGGCGGGATGATGCGGCGTACCGGCGCCATGATCGGCTCGACGATCTGCATCACCAGCAGCGCCCCCGGATGGCTGGCCTGCGGCGCCACCCAGCTGAGGATAATCATGATGATCAGGGCGAAGAAGTAGATCTTGAGAATCGCGTTGAGCACGCCGGCGACGGCGGCCAGCAGTAGCCCCTGCAGTGGTGGCACGCCGAAGCCGGCGAACTGGAAGATGGCGAGGATGACCAGGGCCTTGAGCAGGAAGCCGGCGAACAGGGTGGCGATATCGATGCGTCCGATCGGGCGCAGGATCTTCTGCAGCGGAGCGACGACCGGCTGCGTGGCCTTGACCACACCCTGGCTCAGCGGGTTGTAGTAGTCCGCCTGCGAAAACTGCAGCAAAAAGCGCAGCATGAGCACGAACAGATAGATGCTGACCAGGCTGTTGATCAGCATCAGGCCGGCGCTTCCGAGGTTACTGCCCATTGAGTTCTCCTGTTGGTAGAGGGTAGGCGCTTATCGGGGATCGATGGTTGCCGGGTGACATCGGGGGAGGGCCGCCTTCGACAAGAGGGCGGCATTGCCTCCGCAGTTATCTTCTGTGCTGCGCCGGCTCATGCCTGGCTCAGCTCCTGAGAGAGTGCCCGGGCGCGGTCGGCGCAGGCACGCGTCGCCTGGTCGACGATGTCGGTCAGGCCGGCGGCTTCGAAGGCGGCGAGGGCGCGTTCGGTCGTGCCGTTGGGCGAGGTCACGCGGCGGCGCAGCTCGGCAGGCTCGAACTCGCTTTCCCGCGCCATCTTGGCGGCGCCGAAGGCGGTCTGCAATGCGAGCCGCCGCGCGCTCTCCGGCGGCAGACCGCGTTCGATGCCCGCGGCCTCCAGCGCTTCAATAAAGAGGAAGAAGTAGGCCGGCCCGCTACCGGAGACGGCGGTGACGGCATCGATCAGGGCCTCTTCCTCTACCCACTCGACCAGTCCCACGGATTCGAGCAGCTCGCCGGCGAGTCGCCGCTGCGTCTCGCTGACACGCGCATTGGCGTAAAGGCCGCTGGCGCCTTCGCCGACCAGCGAGGGCGTATTGGGCATGCAGCGGATGACAGCGAGACCACCGCCCAGCCACTGGTCGAGCGTATCCGCCTCGAGACCGGCGGCGACCGAGACGATCAGTGGACGGCGGGCCTGCACCGCCTCGCGCAGCGACAGGCAGAGATCCCGCATCATCTGCGGTTTCACCGCGAGCACGACGACATCGGCTTCGGCAACGGCCGCTGCGTTGTCGCCGCTGGTCCGGATGCCGTAGCGCTGGGTCACGGCCTGGCGTGTCGCTTCGCTGCGCGACGTGGCGACGATGGCATTGGCCGGATAGCCGCTTTCGAGCATGCCGCCGAAGATGGCGCTGGCCATGTTGCCGGCACCGAGGAAGACGATGCGGCTGGCTGGGGTCGAATCGTTCATGGCGAAATCCTGTCTCCGGAATCGGGTGTCATCTGGCCGCGCGTGGCCAAGATCAGGGTCAGGCCTGCGCGGCGTGCGGTGGCCGGGCGCCAAAGATGGCGGTGCCCAGCCGGACGATCGTGGCGCCTTCGGCGACCGCAGCTTCGAGATCGCCGCTCATGCCCATCGAGAGTGTATCGAGCGCGGCCTCGGGGAAGCGCTGCTGCAGGTCGTTCAGGGCGTCGGCGACCTGACGGAAGGCTTGGCGCTGTACCGCGTCATCGTCGCTGGGAGCCGGCAGCGCCATCAGCCCGCGTAGCCGCAGATGGGGCAGTGCGAGCACCGTCTCGGCGAGCGCTGGCAGGTCGTGAAGCGCGACGCCGGCCTTGGAGGCCTCGCCGCTGACATTGAGCTGCAGGCAGACGTTAAGCGGTGCGCGCCCGGCGGGGCGTTGTTCGTCGAGACGGCGCGCGATCTTGGCGCGCTCGACGCCGTGGCACCAGTCGAAGTGCTCGGCAACATCACGGGTCTTGTTGGACTGCAGCGCACCGATGAAATGCCACTCGATCCCGACGAGATCCGACAGGGCGGCCTGCTTCTCCAGCGCCTCCTGCAGATAATTCTCGCCGAAGGCGCGTTGACCGGCCATGTAGGCCTGACGCAGCATATCGGCTGGCTTGGTTTTGCTGACGGCAAGCAGACGTGCAGCATCCGGCGCCCGGCCGGCGGCGGATAGCGCCGCCGTCAGTCGCTGGCGGGCGGCGGATAGCGACTCGGACACCGAGGCATCTGGCATACTGGGTCAGTACCTTACGCAGGGGAACGAATAAAAACGCATGGATATTACCGAACTGCTGGCGTTCTCGGCAAAGCACGGGGCCTCCGACCTTCACCTTTCGGCCGGCCTGCCGCCGATGATTCGCGTTGACGGGGACATGCGTCGTCTCAATGTGCCGGCGCTCGACGATGGCCAGGCACGACGCCTGATCTACGATGTCATGAACGATCGTCAGCGGCGCGACTTCGAAGCCGAGCTGGAGACCGATTTCTCCTTCGAGGTGGCCGGCGTCGCGCGCTTTCGCGTCAATGCCTTCACTCAGGGGCGCGGGGCGGGGGCCGTCTTCCGTACGATTCCCAGCAACGTGCGGACGGTGGACGATCTCGACCTCGGGGATGTCTTCCGGCGTCTGGCGATGCTGCCCCGTGGCCTGGTGCTGGTCACCGGCCCCACCGGTAGCGGCAAGTCGACCACGCTGGCGGCGATGATCGATTACATCAATACCCATCGTCAGGATCATATCCTGACGATCGAGGATCCGATCGAGTTCGTTCACGAGAGCAAACTCTGCCTGATCAATCAGCGTGAAGTGCATCGCGATACCCGCGGTTTTGCCCCCGCGCTACGCTCGGCCCTGCGCGAGGACCCCGACGTGATCCTCGTCGGCGAGCTGCGTGACCTGGAAACGATCCGGCTGGCATTGACCGCTGCCGAGACCGGGCACCTGGTTTTCGGTACCCTGCACACCACCTCGGCGGCCAAGACCATCGACCGCATCATTGACGTCTTCCCTGGCGAAGAGAAGGGCATGGTGCGCTCGATGCTGTCCGAGTCGCTACAGGGGGTTATCTCGCAGACGCTGCTCAAGCGCGAGGGTGGGGGGCGTATCGCGGCACACGAGATCCTGGTGGCCAGTGCGGCGATCCGCAACCTGATCCGTGAAGGCAAGGTGGCGCAGATGTACTCGGCGATCCAGACCGGCGGCGGCCTCGGCATGCAGACGCTGGATGCCGCCCTTGCACGTCTGGTGGCCGATGGCCTGGTCTCGCGTCAGGAAGCTCAGGCAAAGTCGCGTGCCGGCATCGATGCCTGAGATCGCATAGGTCGCTTCTCGAGCAGGATAAAGACTTCAGCGCAGGACGCATCATGACCCCATCCCAATGGTTCGAACAGCTTCTCGACATCATGCTGGCCAAACAGGCTTCCGACTTGCTGGTTTCCACCGGGGCGCCGCCATGTCTCAAGCTGGATGGCAAACTGGTCGCGCTGGGCGACGTGCCGCTGCAGCCCGAGCAGGTGCGCGAGCTAGTGGCGGTGACGCTGCCGCGTGAGCGGCGGGTGGCGTTCGAGTCGGAGCACGAGGCGAACTTCGCGCTGAGCCTGAGCGGCAAGGGGCGCTTTCGGGTCAGCGCTTTCTTCCAGCGCAGCCAGCCAGCGATGGTGGTGCGGCGCATCGCGTTCGATATTCCGGAGCTTGAAACGCTCGGGCTGCCCGAGGTCGTCGGCTCGCTGGCCTCGATCCGTCGCGGGCTGGTGCTGGTGGTCGGCGGTACCGGCAGCGGCAAGTCGACCACGCTGGCGTCGATGATCCAGCATCGCAATCGCTCGATCGGCGGGCACATCATCTGCATCGAAGATCCGATCGAGTACATGCATCCGCATCAGCGCGGCATCATCAATCAGCGTGAGGTGGGCATCGATACCGAGTCCTACGAAGTCGCGCTGAAGAATGCGCTGCGTCAGGCGCCGGACGTCATCATGATTGGCGAGATCCGCAGTCGCGATACCATGGAGCTGGCGCTGAGCTTTGCCGAAACCGGGCATCTGTGTCTGGCGACGCTGCACGCCAACAGCGCAGATCAGGCCATCGAGCGAATCCTCAATCTGTTTCCGCCCTCTCGCCAGGAACAGGTCTGGATGGATTTATCGCTCAATCTGCGCGCGGTGGTGGCGCAGCAACTGCTGCCGCGTCAGCATGATGACGGCCGCTGCGTGGCCGCCGAGGTGCTGCTCAAGTCGCCGCTGATCAGCGAGTTGATCCGACGCGGCGAAGTGAGCGAGCTCAAGGATCTGATGCGCCGCTCCGGCGAACAGGGCATGCAGACCTTCGATCAGGCTCTCTACGCGCTCTATCGCGATGGCGCGATCAGCGAGGGGGTGGCGCTATCGCACGCCGACTCCGCCAACGATCTGCGCATGCTGATCAAGTACGGCACCGCGGGACGCGGCGGTGAGGCCGGCGGCGGCTTCTCGCTGATCGATGACGAGTGATGTCGCCTGGAGTGTGACGCCCGGGAGCAACCGTCACTCAGGGGGCGTAGACACCGCCTAGCACTCTCTCGCCGCTGGCGCCGGTGACCTCGGGCAGATTGCCCGGCAGGCCGTGCAGGCGGCGCCAGGCCAGCCAGGCGAACGCGCCCGCTTCCAGCCAGTCGGCCGACCAGCCGAAATCCTCGCAGTGCAATAGCTGTATCCCCGGCAGAGACGACATCAATCGAGCGATCAGGTGAGCGTTGTGCGCGCCGCCGCCGCAGACGATCAGATCGCTGTTTCCGGCCCTGACGAACGGCGCGGTGGCGCGGGCCACGCTGACGACGGTCAGCTCGGTCAGCGTGGCTTGAACGTCGGCGGCCGTCTCGTGACCGCCAAGTCGGGGCGCGACCCAATCGAGATGAAAGTGTTCGCGTCCGGTGCTCTTGGGTGGCGGGGCGGTGAAGTAGGCATCGTCCAGCAGGCGCTCGAGCAGTGGGGCGTCGACTCGGCCGCTGGCGGCCCAGGCTCCATCCTTGTCGAATGGGGTGCCGCGATGGCGACGGTGCCAAGCGTCGATCAGCAGGTTGGCGGGCCCGGTGTCGAAGCCGACGACCGGCTCTGGCGACTGGGTCGGGGCCAGCCGGGTGAGGTTGGCGATGCCGCCGAGGTTGAGCACCAGCCGTGTGCGCGTGGCATGGGTGAACAGCGCGCGATGGAATATCGGGGCGAGCGGTGCGGCCTGACCGCCGGCGGCCAGATCGCGGCGGCGGAAATCGGCCACGACTCGACAGCCGGTCAGTTCGGCTAGCCGGCTCGGGTTGTCCAGCTGGCAGGTAAAGGGGGAGGCGGCCTGCGGCGCGTGCTCGATGGTCTGGCCGTGACTGCCGATTGCGGTGATGGCGTCCGCTTCGAGCGACTGGCGCGCGAGCAGGGCATTGACCGCGCGGGCCTGGTGCTCGCAGAAGGCGTGCTCGATTTCGCCCAGCATGGCGAACGTGACGCCACTGGCTTGCGTCAAGGCGAGCAGACCATCGCGCAGTGCCGTTTCCAGCGGCAGACAGAGTGCATCGATCAGCCGTGGGCGGGAGCCCTCGTCGTCAATCTCGACCAGGGCGGCGTCAATACCGTCCAGGCTGGTGCCGGACATCAGTCCCACGAAAAGCGCCATGGATTCCTCCTGCAGGGCGGGCTTCAGCGTCAGCGAACGACTCGTGCTACCATTGCGACCTTTCCAAGCCCGATAGCGTTCGTAGTGGAGACGGATACGATGACCGAGGTCGCCGACGCGCTGACATTGATCAAGCGTGGTACGCAGGAGATTCTGATCGAAGACGAGCTGGTGAAAAAGCTCGAATCCGGTCGCAAGCTGCGCATCAAGGCAGGCTTCGACCCCACGGCGCCGGATCTGCACCTGGGGCACAGCGTACTGCTGACCAAAATGCGCCAGTTTCAGGATCTCGGGCACGAGGTGGTCTTTCTGATTGGTGACTTTACCGGGCGTATCGGTGACCCCACCGGCAAGAACGTCACGCGCAAGCCGCTGACCGAAGAGGCGGTCAAGGCCAACGCCCAGACCTATCGCGAGCAGGTCTTCAAAATTCTCGATCCGGAAAAGACCGAAGTGCGCTTCAATGCCGAGTGGTTCGGCGAGATGTCCGCCGCCGACATGATCGAGCTGGCGGGCCAGAGCACCGTGGCGCGCATGCTCGAGCGCGATGACTTCGAGAAGCGCTATCGTGCCGGACAGTCGATCTCTATCCACGAGTTCCTCTACCCGCTGGTGCAGGGTTACGACTCGGTCGCCCTGAAGGCCGATATCGAGCTGGGGGGGACCGATCAGAAATTCAACCTGCTCATGGGGCGCGAGCTCCAGAAGCACTTCGGCCAGGAGCCGCAGGTGGTCATCACCATGCCGCTGCTGGAAGGCCTCGACGGCGTACAGAAGATGTCGAAATCGCTGAACAACTACATCGGTGTCGACGACACGCCGGGCGTGATGTTCAACAAGATCGTCTCCATGCCGGATAGCCTCATGTGGCGCTACTTCGAGCTGCTGTCGCTGAAGTCCAACGACGAGATCGAGGCGATTCGCCAGGACATCGAGCAGGGTGCCAACCCGCGCGACATCAAGATGGCTTTGGCGCGCGAGCTCATTGGCCGCTATCACGGCGAGGAAGCGGCCGCCAATGCGCACAAGGCAGTCGGCAATCAGCTGGCCGAAGGCGAACTGCCCGAAGATCTGCCCGAGATCGAGGTCACTTTCGACGGCGCCGCGGAAGCGCCGATCGCTGCGGTCCTCAATCGTGCCGATCTGGCCAGCAATAGTGCCCAGGCCAAGGACATGCTCAAGAACGGTAGAGTGAAGGTGGATGGCGAAGTCATCGAGCCGGGTGCCATGCTGGCAACCGGCAAGTGTTATGTCATCCAGGCCGGCAAGAAGCGCTATGCGCGGGTCACGCTGAGCTGAGTCGCCGGCCAGCGCTCTCTGCCTGCTGGCCCGACAGCGCCCGCCTTGTGCGGGCGTTTTTGTGCGTACTGGACCATTCGGTCAATCTTTTCTGCAAACAGGCCTTGCCAACACGGCGTTGGGTCCGTAAAGTACGCATCCGCTGACGACGAGACAGGGTTTCGACGGCAGTGAAGAAGAAAGCCAAGCGTTTGATTTTATTGAATAAATCACT
>NZ_JAKQZC010000011.1 GCF_023736115.1 Salinicola avicenniae | reverse complement strand
TTTGGCGGCGTCGAGCTGCGGCTGCAGGCTGCCCGGCAGGGCCTTGAGCTGGGCGGAGACGGGCAGGGCGTTCTCAGCGTGGACAGTGACGCCGAGGAGCAGGAACTGACGCTCGGCTTCGCCGCCGCTGTCGTGCTGCGAGTGCTGGACGAGCTCGAACCAGCGCCCGGCCTGAAGCTGACGCGCACCACCGCTGCCGCGGAAGCGCTTGGCGCGGGACTCGTGGGCTTCCAGGCGGTTCTCGGTGAGGCGTTCGCCGCGCTCGTAGCCATAGTAGTAATACTCGCCGGCGTAGTCGTAGAGCTCGGTAGCGGGCAGGTTGCCCTGATCGCTCAGGGTATCGAGCCCTGTGCGCTTGGAAAGCCCAGGCTGCTTGTAGTCGAAGGTGCCGACGCTGACGCGCGTCGGCTGCTGGGTGCGCACGCCGCCCCACTGGTTGAGGGCGTCTTCCGTCTCGGTCGCCGCCTGGCGATGAAAGCGGATCGATTGCGGGCCGACGGGGCGGGTGGTGTCGACGTCGTCGGTGATGACGAGGCGATGGCCATCGAAGGACTGACGGTCTTGGCCGTTGCCGGAGGCTTCCCCGTCGCCACCGGCTTCGTTACCGGCATATTCGAAGTAGTACCAGAGTCCCTCTTCCTCCATCAGGCGACTGACGAAGTTGAGATCGCTCTCGCGGTACTGCACGCAGTAGCTACGGGCCGGGTAGTCGCGACGCAGATCGAAGCGGTAGCGGCCCTTGGCGAGTTCATGATCGTCGAACACGTCGGTGAGGACATCGACCACCGAACGGTCCTGGAAGATCCGGCTATCACGACCGAGTTCGAGCATCGCAAGCCACGGCACCAGCGTGAGCTGGTAGTAGGTGACCCCGCCGTCCTCGCCCAAGAGCGCCGCCTCGGCGACCAAGCCGTGCAGACGGCGGTAACTGCCGTCGGCCTGGCGGATCGACAGGCTGGCGGGCTGCGCCATCAGCGTCTTGAGTGCGATGTCGCCCTGCTGGGAGATGCAGTCGAGGGTATAGCGGAAAGGCGCGCTGACGCGCTCCTCGCCGACCAGCCGGTGCGGGATCAGTGACGCCCCGGCGAGCTCGAGCGTCAGCAGGCGCTCGGTCTGCGACAGGTCGATGTCGAAAGTATCCAGCAGGTTGTCGA
>NZ_JAKQZC010000010.1 GCF_023736115.1 Salinicola avicenniae | reverse complement strand
AAGCCGTAAAATGCTCGCCTCTTCTTCAGGATCGACTCCACGGAGTCACGCAGGATTCAGCACAGAAAAACGTTGACATCTTCGCCAGGATCCTTAGAATACGCCACTCCTTACGGCGGCCGAGAAAACAAGCGCTGACAAGCACTTGGCTTCACGGCAGAAGCAACAGAACGCTTCGGTAGGGACGCTCTTTAACAATCGATCAGGTAATTGATGTGGGCGCTTGTCTTGCGTGACGCCAGTCACGACATATCGAGGCAAGCGACTCGTCATGATTCGTTTGACCTTGAACCAAGTTTGGTCCGCTTTCCTTATTGAGGATGAAAGGACTATCAAGCTTTTAACTGAAGAGTTTGATCATGGCTCAGATTGAACGCTGGCGGCAGGCCTAACACATGCAAGTCGAGCGGTAACAGGGGTAGCTTGCTACCCGCTGACGAGCGGCGGACGGGTGAGTAATGCATAGGAATCTGCCCGGTAGTGGGGGATAACCTGGGGAAACCCAGGCTAATACCGCATACGTCCTACGGGAGAAAGCAGGGGATCTTCGGACCTTGCGCTATCGGATGAGCCTATGTCGGATTAGCTTGTTGGTGAGGTAACGGCTCACCAAGGCGACGATCCGTAGCTGGTCTGAGAGGATGATCAGCCACACTGGGACTGAGACACGGCCCAGACTCCTACGGGAGGCAGCAGTGGGGAATATTGGACAATGGGCGAAAGCCTGATCCAGCCATGCCGCGTGTGTGAAGAAGGCCCTCGGGTTGTAAAGCACTTTCAGCGAGGAAGAAAGCCTGTCGGCCAATACCCGGCAGGAACGACATCACTCGCAGAAGAAGCACCGGCTAACTCCGTGCCAGCAGCCGCGGTAATACGGAGGGTGCGAGCGTTAATCGGAATTACTGGGCGTAAAGCGCGCGTAGGTGGCTTGGCACGCCGGTTGTGAAAGCCCCGGGCTCAACCTGGGAACTGCATCCGGAACGGCCAGGCTAGAGTGCAGGAGAGGAAGGTAGAATTCCCGGTGTAGCGGTGAAATGCGTAGAGATCGGGAGGAATACCAGTGGCGAAGGCGGCCTTCTGGCCTGACACTGACACTGAGGTGCGAAAGCGTGGGTAGCAAACAGGATTAGATACCCTGGTAGTCCACGCCGTAAACGATGTCGACTAGCCGTTGGGACCTTTAAGGACTTAGTGGCGCAGTTAACGCGATAAGTCGACCGCCTGGGGAGTACGGCCGCAAGGTTAAAACTCAAATGAATTGACGGGGGCCCGCACAAGCGGTGGAGCATGTGGTTTAATTCGATGCAACGCGAAGAACCTTACCTACCCTTGACATCCAGAGAAGTCGCTAGAGATAGCTTCGTGCCTTCGGGAACTCTGAGACAGGTGCTGCATGGCTGTCGTCAGCTCGTGTTGTGAAATGTTGGGTTAAGTCCCGTAACGAGCGCAACCCTTGTCCTTATTTGCCAGCGATTCGGTCGGGAACTCTAAGGAGACTGCCGGTGACAAACCGGAGGAAGGTGGGGACGACGTCAAGTCATCATGGCCCTTACGGGTAGGGCTACACACGTGCTACAATGGCCGGTACAAAGGGTTGCGAGACCGCGAGGTGGAGCGAATCCCAGAAAGCCGGCCTCAGTCCGGATCGGAGTCTGCAACTCGACTCCGTGAAGTCGGAATCGCTAGTAATCGCGCATCAGAATGGCGCGGTGAATACGTTCCCGGGCCTTGTACACACCGCCCGTCACACCATGGGAGTGGACTGCACCAGAAGTGGTTAGCCTAACTTCGGAGGGCGATCACCACGGTGTGGTTCATGACTGGGGTGAAGTCGTAACAAGGTAGCCGTAGGGGAACCTGCGGCTGGATCACCTCCTTAAACGACCAGCGTTCGCGTAAGACAAAGCGCTCACATCAATTACCTGATCGACCAAGAGCAATGACTGTTTGGGTCACGGACCCAGTGGTAAAGCCGGGTCTGTAGCTCAGTTGGTTAGAGCGCACCCCTGATAAGGGTGAGGTCGGCAGTTCGAGTCTGCCCAGACCCACCAATTTCGCCAGATACTACGTTGCTTTCTCCCTCGTGTAGCAGGCTACACGTCGGTCAAAAGCGCCTTGTCTCTGCCGGAATTAAACTTGTCTTCTCATCGGTAGATTCTCGACCGATCAGAATAAGGGGCCATAGCTCAGCTGGGAGAGCGCCTGCCTTGCACGCAGGAGGTCAGCGGTTCGATCCCGCTTGGCTCCACCATCATCCCACCCAACAGTCGACAAGTTCTAAGCAATCCGTTTTGTACGCAAAACCGATTGCTTAGAGCTTTGGCTCTAAACGCTCTTTAACAATTTGGATCATGCTGACAAGTCTCTTCTCGACAGAGAAGAGCAACGAGATACGTCTCAAGCGTATCCGGCAATTGTCGTGATAGTAATCACTAGACCAGACTCCTTCGGGTTATATGGTCAAGCGATTAAGCGCACACGGTGGATGCCTAGGCAGCCAGAGGCGATGAAGGACGTTGTAGCCTGCGATAAGGTTCGGTGAGGTGGCAAACAACCTGCGACCCGGACATTTCCGAATGGGGAAACCCACTCATCATCAGATGAGTATCACACACTGAATCCATAGGTGTGTGAGGCGAACCGGGAGAACTGAAACATCTAAGTACCCCGAGGAAAAGAAATCAACCGAGATTCCCCCAGTAGCGGCGAGCGAACGGGGAGTAGCCCTTAAGCATGTGACTGGTTAGACGAGCGGTCTGGAAAGGCCGGCCATAGTGGGTGATAGCCCCGTAGTCGAAAACCTGAATGTGTGAAATCGAGTAGGTCGGGGCACGTGAAACCCTGACTGAACATGGGGGGACCATCCTCCAAGGCTAAATACTCCTGGCTGACCGATAGTGAACCAGTACCGTGAGGGAAAGGCGAAAAGAACCCCGGAGAGGGGAGTGAAATAGATCCTGAAACCGTGTGCGTACAAGCAGTGGGAGCCGACTTGTTCGGTGACCGCGTACCTTTTGTATAATGGGTCAGCGACTTATATTCAGTGGCGAGCTTAACCGTATAGGGGAGGCGTAGAGAAATCGAGTCTTAACTGGGCGACCAGTCGCTGGATATAGACCCGAAACCGGGCGATCTATCCATGGCCAGGGTGAAGGTTGAGTAACATCAACTGGAGGCCCGAACTCAAGTATGTTGAAAAATGCTGAGATGAGCTGTGGATCGGAGTGAAAGGCTAATCAAGCTCGGAGATAGCTGGTTCTCCTCGAAAGCTATTTAGGTAGCGCCTCACGTATTACCGCCGGGGGTAGAGCACTGTTTCGGCTAGGGGCCCATCCCGGGTTACCAACCCGAGGCAAACTCCGAATACCGGTGAGTAGAGCGTGGGAGACACACGGCGGGTGCTAACGTCCGTCGTGAAAAGGGAAACAACCCAGACCGTCAGCTAAGGCCCCCAAATTCTGGTTAAGTGGGAAACGATGTGGGAAGGCATAGACAGCTAGGAGGTTGGCTTAGAAGCAGCCATCCTTTAAAGAAAGCGTAATAGCTCACTAGTCGAGTCGGCCTGCGCGGAAGATGTAACGGGGCTCAAACCAGATGCCGAAGCTACGGGTTCATCCTCTGGATGAGCGGTAGAGGAGCGTCGTGTAAGCCTGCGAAGGTGAGTTGAGAAGCTTGCTGGAGGTATCACGAGTGCGAATGCTGACATGAGTAACGACAAGGGGAGTGAAAACCTCCCCCGCCGGAAGACCAAGGGTTTCTGTTCTACGTCAATCGGAGCAGAGTGAGTCGGCCCCTAAGGCGAGGCTGAAAAGCGTAGTCGATGGGAAACGGGTCAATATTCCCGTACCGGATGTGATTGCGATGGGGGGACGAAGAAGGCTAGGTGAGCCAGGCGTTGGTTGTCCTGGTGAAAGCCCGTAGGCCGAGATCTTAGGCAAATCCGGGATCTCAAGGCCGAGAGGCGAGACGAACGGACTACGGTCCGGAAGTCATCGATGCCACGCTTCCAGGAAAAGCCTCTAAGCTTCAGATCACATGCGACCGTACCCCAAACCGACACAGGTGGTCAGGGTGAGAATCCCAAGGCGCTTGAGAGAACTCGGGTGAAGGAACTAGGCAAAATGGCACCGTAACTTCGGGAGAAGGTGCGCCGGCTTAGCGTGAAGGACCTCGCGTCCCTAGCGTGAACCGGTCGAAGATACCAGGTGGCTGCAACTGTTTATTAAAAACACAGCACTCTGCTAACGCGTAAGCGGACGTATAGGGTGTGACGCCTGCCCGGTGCCGGAAGGTTAATTGATGGTGTTAGCCGTAAGGCGAAGCTCTTGATCGAAGCCCCGGTAAACGGCGGCCGTAACTATAACGGTCCTAAGGTAGCGAAATTCCTTGTCGGGTAAGTTCCGACCTGCACGAATGGCGTAATGATGGCCACGCTGTCTCCACCCGAGACTCAGTGAAATTGAAATCGCAGTGAAGATGCTGTGTACCCGCGGCTAGACGGAAAGACCCCGTGAACCTTTACTATAGCTTCACACTGGACGCTGATGTTGCTTGTGTAGGATAGCTGGGAGGCTTGGAAACCGGGACGCCAGTTCCGGTGGAGCCAACCTTGAAATACCAGCCTGGCATCATTGGCGTTCTAACTTGGCACCGTGATCCGGTGTGAGGACAGTGTGTGGTGGGTAGTTTGACTGGGGCGGTCTCCTCCGAAAGCGTAACGGAGGAGCACGAAGGTACCCTCAGCACGGTTGGAAATCGTGCAATGAGTGCAAGAGCATAAGGGTGCTTAACTGCGAGACAGACACGTCGAGCAGGTACGAAAGTAGGTTCTAGTGATCCGGTGGTTCTGTATGGAAGGGCCATCGCTCAACGGATAAAAGGTACTCCGGGGATAACAGGCTGATACCGCCCAAGAGTTCACATCGACGGCGGTGTTTGGCACCTCGATGTCGGCTCATCACATCCTGGGGCTGAAGTCGGTCCCAAGGGTATGGCTGTTCGCCATTTAAAGTGGTACGCGAGCTGGGTTTAGAACGTCGTGAGACAGTTCGGTCCCTATCTGCCGTGGGCGTTGGAGATTTGAGAAGCGCTGCTCCTAGTACGAGAGGACCGGAGTGGACGTACCTCTGGTGTTCCGGTTGTCACGCCAGTGGCATCGCCGGGTAGCTATGTACGGACGGGATAACCGCTGAAGGCATCTAAGCGGGAAGCCCCCTTCAAGATGAGATCTCCCCGAGACTTCGAGTCTCCTAAAGGGTCCAGCAAGACTAGCTGGTTGATAGGCACGGTGTGGAAGCGCTGCAAGGCGTTGAGCTAACGTGTACTAATGCCCCGTGAGGCTTGACCATATAACCCCAAGGGGTCTGGTGGTTACGGTCTCGACAATGACTGGATACGTGAGGCGTATCGTCAGCATGATCCGAATCAGTTGGAATGATTGCCGGGTAAGCCGTGAGGGCAACGCATTCCAGCGTCAGTTTTGCCTGACGACCATAGCGAGTGGGAACCACCTGATCCATGCCGAACTCAGAAGTGAAACCACTCCGCGCCGATGGTAGTGTGGGGCCTCCCCATGCGAGAGTAGGTCATCGTCAGGCATCTATACCGAACCCCAGCCAA